>OZ246946.1:0-2845000 GCA_965232015.1 Vicinamibacteria bacterium
TGGGAGTCGGTGGACGATCCGGTGCTGCTGAAGTCGGACGGATTCCCGACCTACCACCTCGCCAATGTGGTGGACGACCACCGGATGGACATTTCGGACGTAATCCGCGGGGAGGAGTGGATCGCCTCGCTTCCCAAGCATCTCCTGCTCTACGAAGCTCTCGGGTGGGAGCCCCCGGCGTTCTGGCACGTGCCGCTGCTGCGCAACAAGGACCGGAACCGCTCCAAGCTGAGCAAGCGGCGGAGTCCGACGTCGCTCGATTTCTACCGCGACGCCGGCTTCCTCCCGGAGGCGCTGGTCAACTTCCTCGGGATGCTGCTGTGGACCCGGGCGTCGGGCGAGGAGAAGTTCTCGCTGGACGAGTTCGTCGCCCGCTTCGATCTCGCCTCCATCTCGCTCGCGGGCGCGGTGTTCGATACCGGCAAGCTCGCCTGGCTGAACGGGCGCTACCTCCGGGAGGACTACGACCCCGCCGGGATCGCGGCGCTCCTCCGCCGCTGGCGCTACGACGACCGGACCCTCGAAGGGGCGGCCGCCCTCGCCCAGCCCCGGATGAGGACGCTTGGCGATTTCGGCCCGCTCGCCAGCCACTTCTTCGCGGACGAGACCCCGCTCGACCCGGCGCAGCTCGCCCGCGGCCGCGAGGCCTCGGAGGTCGCCGAGTGGCTGCTCCTCGCCGAATGGGCGCTCGAGGGTCTGGACGAGTTCACCGAGACGGCGGTCCACGCCGCGCTGCGCGAGGTCGCCGAGTCGCTCGAGGTGAAGCTCCGGGCGTTCACCCGACCGCTCTACCTCGCCGTGTCCGGCTCGGCGGCCTCGACCCCGCTGTTCGGCTCCATGGTCCTCCTCGGCAGCTCGATGACCCGGATGCGCCTCCGGCGGGCCCGCGCCGCGCTCGGCGGGGTCTCCCGCAAGCGCGAGAAGAAGCTCAAGAGGGCCCGACAGCCCAGAGCGTGATCCGCGAGACGTCCTTCACGAAGATCCGGTTGCCCGACCACGCCGGCTGCGCCCAGGTCGCGCTGTCGGCCACTTCGTAGCGCCGCAGCTCGCGCAGACCTTCCCGGCTCGCCTCGAACACGACGAGCTCGGCGTCCTCCTCGAGCGACAGGACGAAGTCGCCGGCGACCGCCATCGCGGCGTTCTCCGCCTGTCTTGCATCGCTGCTCCACGCCACTTCGCCGGTGTCGAGGTCCACGGCGACGTACTGACCGCGCCGCAGGTGGGAGAGGCCGAAGAGCAGGTTGTTCCAGATCACCGGGTTCGCCATGTGGAACGACGCGTCACGCGTCTGCCAGACGTCCTCGGTGACCCAGCCATCGTCGTTGCGCGTCGCCCGAAACGCGGTGACGCCGTTCTCCCGCCCGTTCTGGATGACCAGATCGCCGTGGAGCAACGGGGTCTGCGAGGTCGTGGTCGAAGGGGTCTCGAACGGGCGGCTCCACAGCAGCGCGCCGGAATCGCGGTCCACCGCGATGAAGTGCTCCTGCGTGAACGTGACCACCTGGTCCGCTCCCCCGAGCCGGAACTGCATCGGCGACCCGTAGGCGGGGCCGTCGTCTTCCCAGGTCCACACCACATCGCCGGATGCGACATCGAACGCGGTGAGCGCACCGTCGTCGTGGCCTCCCACATGGACGATCACGGCGCTCTCCACCACCAGGGGAGACATCGAAGTGTGGTAGAGCGGCTCGACCCCCGTCCCCGGGACATGCCACCGGCGCTCGCCGGAGTCCGCGTCGAAGGCGCTCACCGAGCCGGTCATCCCGTGCACGAAGATCCGGCCGTCCGCGAACGCGGGGGTGGATTTGGGTCCGGGCCCGTGCCGTGCCGTCGCCGGGCTCATGTCGAACGGCGCCGGGTACGCCGACCGCCGCCGAACCTCTCCGGTCGCCGGGTTGAGCGCGAGGAGCACTTCCTCCTCGCCCTGTCGCGCGAACGCGAACAGCGTGTCTCCCACGATCAGCGGCGTGGCGTAACCGGTTCCCACCTCGACCGACCAGCGCCGCTCCAGCGTCTCGGGCCACGCCGCCGGGGCCTCGAAGCCGGTCGCGCGCCCGTCCCGCTCCGGACCCCGCCACTGCGCCCAATCCTGTGCGGCCGCCGCTCCGGCGGAGACGACGAGGATGCAGGCGACGGCGACGCCGGTGGCGCCCCGAGAGCCCCGCGGCATCCCGATCGTTCTCCCGGCGCGAAGGGCGCCCGGGTTCGTGGTTCCGGCCGGATGTGGGGTCATCGTTCCTCCTGGGTGGACAGGTTGTCCGGACATTCTCCCCCACCGGACCGGAGCGCCGGACTCCAGTCCCTTGCCGGCGCGCCGGACTCCAGTCCGGCGCGCCGGCGCCGGTCGGGAGGACCGCTCGGTGCCGGACTGGAGTCGGGCGCTCCATGACGCGTTCCATAATCCACCCATGCGAACGCCCCTCCCGCTCTTCCTCCTCGCCGCCCTCCTCGCCGCGCCCGCCGCCGCCCAGGAGACCGCCGGCCCCAACCACCTCCGCGCCTCCCACATCCTCGACTGGGAGCGGGTGAGCGGCCCGGCGATCTCGCCCGACGGCTCCGAGGTCATCTACACCCGCAGCCACGTGGACCGCCAGCGCGACCGCTGGAAGTCCGAGCTGTGGATCGTGAACGCCGACGGCAGCCGGAACCGCTTCCTGGCCCAAGGCTCCTCACCGGTCTGGTCGCCCGACGGCACCCGGATCGCGTTCCTCGCCGAAGCCGAAGGCGGCGCGCCGCAGATCCACGTTCGCTGGATGGATGCCGAGGGCGCCGTCTCCCAGGTCACCCGGGACGGCCCGCCGCCCCGCGACCTCCACTGGTCGCCCGACTCCTCCCGGATCGCGTTCACCCGGGTCGTGCCCGCCCCCGAGACCTGGGATCTCCCCTCGATGCCGTTCCCGCCCGAGGGGGCGGAGTGGACCAGGGCTCCCCGGATCGTCCGCCGCATGCACTTCCGCCAGGACCGGGTCGGGTTCCTCGAGGAGGGCTTCCGCCATCTCTTCGTCGTTCCGGCGGCGGGTGGCGCGGCGCGGCAGCTCACCGAGGGCGAGTGGCACGTTGGTTCGCGCGGCGCGGTAGGGCTCGACTACGGCGCCGGACTCGACTGGATGCCCGACGGCAGCGGCCTCGTCTTCGACGCCTCCCGCGCCGAGGACGCCGACCTCCGCTACCGCGAGTCCCACATCCACTTCGTGGATCTGGCGACCGGCGCGATCCGGCAGATCACCGAGCAGCGGGGACCGTGGTCAGGGCCGGTCGTCTCCCCCGACGGCAGCCACATCGCCTTCGGCGGCTACGGCTGGACCGAGCAGACCTACAAGGTGAGCGATCTCTGGGTCATCGGCTTCGACGGATCCGGGATGCGCCCGCTCTCCGCCGAACTCGACCGCGACGCCGCGAACCCGCTGTGGTCGCCTGACAGCGAGAGGATCTGGTTCACCGCCGACGACCGGGGAACCCGGAATCTCCACATGGCCAGCCTCAACGGCGGAACCTCGCCGGTGACCGAGGGAACGCACATGCTCAGCGTGAACACGATCTCGGCGAACGGGATCGCCGCTGGCGTCTGGACTTCGTTCCACGAGCCGGCCGATGTCGTCGTCTTTCCGGTGGATCGTCCGGCCGAGGTCACGCAGGTGACGGCGGTGAACGACGATGTGCTCGCCGGGATCGAACTCGGAGACGTGGAGGAAATCTGGTACGACTCCACCGACGGCGCACGCGTCCAGGGCTGGCTGATCACGCCGCCCGACTTCGATGCCGGAGAGGAGTATCCGCTCGTCCTCCACATCCACGGCGGACCCCACGGGATGTACAACGTGGGCTTCAACAACGCCTTCCAGAACTTCGCCGCGAACGGCTACCTGCTCCTCTACACGAACCCGCGGGGCAGCACCGGCTACGGCACCGACTTCGGGAACGCGATTGACAACGGTTACCCGAGCGTGGACTACGACGACCTGATCGCCGGAGTGGATGCGGTCGTCGAGCGCGGCATCGTGGACGAGAGCCGGATGGCGGTCACCGGATGCAGCGGAGGCGGCGTCCTGTCGTCGTGGGTCATCGGCCAGACCGACCGCTTCGCCTCCGCCGCGGTCCGGTGCCCGGTCGTGAACTGGATGAGTTTCGCCGGGACCGCCGACATCGTGCGCTGGGGCTACATGCGTTACCACGGCTACCCGTGGGACAACGCCGAGAAGTACCTCGAGCACTCCCCGCTGATGCTCGTCGGCCGGGTCACCACCCCGACGCTGCTCATGACCGGCGAACTCGACCTCCGCACCCCGATGAGCCAGACCGAGGAGTACTACCAGGCGCTCAAGGCGCTCGGGGTTCCCACCGAGATGGTCCGGTTCCACGACGAGTACCACGGGACCAGCTCGCAACCATCCAACTTCATCCGGACCCAGCTCTACATGCTGGACTGGTTCTCCCGGTTCACCCGGGACCCGGCCGGGAGCACCGACCAATGACCATCCCCTCCATCTCCCGGCGTCGTCTCCTCGCCGCCGGACTCGCCCTCGGCCTCCCGCTCGGCGCGGCGGCCGGTTTCGCCGCCGCCCGTCTCGCGCCGGCGCAGGATCCGCTGGCGGGCGCGACCTTCCGAAGCGCCTCGGGAACCGAGATCCGGTTTCTCCTCGCCGGGGACAACCTCGGCGGTGGCGAGCTCGAGGTCGCCGAGATCACGTTCCCGCCGGGCACGAACTCCGGCGACCACCCCCACGGCGCCACCGAGGTGTTCTACGTGCTCGAAGGGGAGCTCGAACACATCGTGGACGGCGTCTCCCAGAGCCTCGGTCCCGGCGATCTCGGATTCGTCCGTCCGCCGTCGCAGGTGAACCACAAGACGGATCCCGACGGCCCGGTGACCCGCGCGCTGGTGCTCTGGGCCCCCGGCGGCGAGGGCGCCCGCATCGTCTCCAACTGGGACCGCCTCCCCGACTGAGCGGGTCCGGGCCACCGGGGTGAGCCCCGGCCGACCCCGGCCCGCGCTCAGAACGCCCAGAAGAGCGGGACCACCAGCATGACGACCACGAACACGACGGCGGTCAGGGGCAGCCCCACGCGCAGATAGTCGGTGAACCGGTAGCCGCCGGGCCCCATCACGAGCACATTCGCCGGATGGGAGACGGGACTGGCGAAGCTTGCCGAGGCGGCCATCGCCGTGGCCATCATCAGGGGATAAGGCGACACCGCGAGGCTCTCCGCCGTGCCCAGCACGATGGGCGACATGATGACCACCAGCGCCGCGGTGGGAATCACCTGGGTGGCCAGGGAGGTGGCCAGAAAGAGGGCGCCCATGGCGGCGAGGGGCCCGTAGTCCCCGACCGTACTCACGACGAGATCCGCGAGAAGCGCCGAGGCGCCTGCCTCCTGGAGCGCCACGCCCAGGGGGAGCATCCCCGCGATCAGGAAGACGGCCTTCCACTCGATGGCCCGGTAGGCCTCCTCCATCGTCAGGCATCCCAGCAGGACCATGAGAGCGCCACCCCCCACGACCGCGATGGAGATCGGCACCCATCCCAGCAGGACGGGTCCCAGCGTCAGGGCGAGGATCGCGGCCGCGATCGGCGCCTTGCGACGGCGGGGCGGGCTCTGAACCGCCTCGGTCAGCACGAGGAAGTCGGGATCGGAGGCGAGCACGCGGAGATCCTTGCGAGCCCCGTGAACGAGCAGCGCGTCACCGTCGCGGAGCGGGACGTCGCGGAGCCCGGTGCGCTGAGGCCGTCCCCCCCGCCAGATCGCGAGCACGATCAGCCTGTACTTCCGGCGGAAGTTGAGCTGCCGCAACGTCCGTCCAGCCAGCCGCGCATGCGGAGAGAGGACGACCTCGGCGATCCCCATGCGACTCGTCTCGAGACGCGTTCCCGCTTCTGCGTCCTTCCGCTCGACCTCGAGCTCCCGAATGCCCTTCAGCGTGGACAGCTCTTCGGACCGGCCCCTGACCACCAGCAGGTCGCCCGCCCGCAGGCGTTCGCCCGCCTCCGGCATTTCGATCATGTGGCCCTCGCGAGCCACGCTGATCACCCACAGCCCCATCGCGTCACCCAGGCGGCACTCCTTGAGCGTCTGCCCGACCAGAAAGGAGTCGCGGGGCACCCGGACGGCGAAGAGTTCATCCTGCAGCCCGTAGAGATCGATGCGGTCCGCCGGCGCGACGGTCAGGTCCCCGCGCGCCCGCAGCTCTTCGAGTCGGTCCGGCGGGCCCTGGACCAGGAGGGCGTCGCCGGGCTGGAGGATGCGGTCCTGGAGCGGAGTCGGCAGCGGCGCCTCCTTGCGCCGGATACTCATCACGCGGACGCCGTAGCGGCCGAAGAAATCCACGTCCCGAAGCGTGCGTCCGCTCAGCGCGGATCCGACCGGGATGCCCGCCTCCGCGATCCCGGCTTCGGGAGAGTCGAGCACCTTCGTCCCGAGACTCCCTTCCTCGATGTCGAGCGCCTCACCCCCGAGCAGCTGCCCGAGCCGGTCCACCGACCCCTGGGCGAAGATGCGGTCCCCGCCGCGGAGACGAAAGTCCGGGCCCGGCAGGGGCCGGGGTTTCCCGTCCCGAATGACGGTGATCGCCTGAAGCCCCGCCAGGGACCGGAGCCGGATCTCGGCGAGGCTCTTTCCATCGAGAGAGGAGGTGTCCGGCAGCCTGAGAACGATGAAGGGCTCATCGAGCCCGTAGAGGTCGCGGAGCCCCGGCCCATCGTCTCCTCCCGGATCCGCGTCCCTGTTGCGGCGTTCGGGGAGAAGCACGGGGACGGCCACGACGAGAAAGAGGAAACCCGCGCCCATCACCGCCAGTCCGACAGGCGAATAGTCGAAGAGCCCGAAGGGTTCGAGACCTTCGCTCTGGAGCGCGTCCGCGACGAGGATGTTGGGCGGCGTGCCGATGAGCGTGGTCAGTCCTCCGAGGAGGCATGCGTAGGCCAGCGGCAGAAGGAGTCGTGACGGCGGGATCCCGGTCCCCTTCGAGAGATCCATCGCGACCGGCAGAAGGATCGCCGCGACGCCCACGTTGTTCATGAACGCGGACGCCACGCCGGCCGTCACCATGATGAGGAGGACGATGCGGGTCTCGCGTCCGCCGGCGAACCGGATGACCCAGCGCCCGATCAGGTTGGCGATGCCGGTGTGCGCCAGGCCCCCGCTCACCACGAACACGCCCCACACCGTCACGACGGCCGGATTGGAGAATCCCGCCAGCGCCTCGATCGGTTCGACGAGCCCGGTCACCGCCAGAGCGACGAGCGTGAGGAGCGCGATCAGGTCCATGCGGAGCCGCCCGTGGACGAAGAGGATGAGATCCACGACCAGGATCGCGAGAACGAGAACGAGTTCGACGGTCAGCAAGGCGTCCTCTCCATCACCGGCATCCCCCCGATCGGGAGGCGTGTGTCCACGGCGGCGGGCGCTTCGACGCGCGGCCGCGCCGATTCCGCCAAGCGTCTGGCCCCACGGCAGGGGGCCTCCGCCGGTCCGAACCCACGCAGGCTCCTGAAGTCATCCTCGGCGCCCCCTTGTCCGGGACGAACCGGACGATGGGACCGTCCGAACTGTAGTGGAATCAGGGGCTGATGGCCCCGGTGCGCGAAGGGGTTCGCGGAGGGCGTGGGACTCGGTCGCCACGCTCCGGATACCGACGGCCGCCCGCGACGAGGACCCCGAGATCCGTCTGCTCCTCACCGGGTCGAATCTTGGCGGGGACGAGGTCGAAGTCGCCGAGATCACCTTCCCCCCGGCACGAACTCCGACGACCACCCGCACGGGGCCACCGATGTGTCCCGCATACTCGAAGGCGAGCTCGAACAGTTCGAGGATGGCGCGTCCGAGACCCTCGGCCCCGACGATCCCGAGCTGGTCCGCCTACCGTCGCACGTCAACCACCGGACCGATCCCGACGGCCCGGTGACCCGCGCCCTGGTCCTGTGGGCCCACGGCGGCGAGGGAACCCGGATCGTCTCGTCCTGGGACCGCCTCCCCGACCGACCAGTTCGACGCCACCCGGCTGCTGGCTCGGCGGTCCACAGGTCTTCGAGCGTCTTCTCCTGGCCTCGTGCGCTCAGGTGTCGCGCGGGGCGAGGAAGGCGCAGAGTGAGCCAGAGACGGTCACGATCAGCTCGGCCTCCTTGGCATCGAAGGTCTGGCCTTCACGGAGGTGGCGCCCGCGGTTTGACGCATAGCCCCAGAGCTTGTGAACGGCGTGGTCAAGCGGCGGAGGCAAGTTCAGCATGGGAACGAGCTTGCCCAGTGTCGGATTGCGCTGCCCGGCCACTTCGCGAGCCGTCGCCTCCAGCGCGGCCATCGCGTGCTGGATGGCGCCGGTGATGTCCGGCTCAGGCCGGCGGGAAATGTCGCCCAAGGCCTCCCGCATTTCGTTCGCCGCACTTTGGAAGCCCGATGCCTCCAGGGTGCGAGGTACATCGTGGGTGGTCTTGGAGAAGACCTCCGAGCCTCGGTGGACGATCTGGCCATCGCGGAGCTCCCAACCGATCCCATTCTCCACCAGGAAGTCGTTCAAGCGCTGAGCGAAAGTGGCAGTAGCCGTGGCACCGTGGCGATTCCGACGCAGCTGAGCGTACAGGGCTTCCGCGATGTCGTAGACCCTGTACCACGCGGCGTCCTCCATGAGCCAGTCGACCTCATTCCAGATGTTCGGGTATTCGGACCAGTTGTTCGGATCGGGTTTCACCAGCAGGACTTCGCAGATCACATTCCGCATTGCGCACGGGCTCATCCCGGCCTCCTTGGCCAGGACGAGGATGGCACCCCGTAGCTTAGATGGAGCGTCCTCCCGGACTGTGATCGGAGCGACGGGTGGCCGGTAGCCCTGTCGTGTCGAGAAACGTTCTCTCATGAATCTTCTCCTCCTGCTGTCTCGGCCGCAGCCGGTTTCACACAGCTCAAGCCTGGTTCGGATCAAGCTCCTCGGCGACGGCCTGGAACAACTCCAGTGCGGCGCGCAGGTCCTTGATGATCTCGGCGGCCAGAACCTCGGGCTCGGGCAGGTTTTCGCCGTCCTCCAGTGATCGGTCCGTGAGCCAGACCAGGTCCAGATTCAGCTTGTCCCGCTTCGCCAGCTCCTCGTAGTCGTAGGCGCGCCAGCGGCCACGCTCGTGCTCCGTGCTCCACGTCTCCTCTCTCCTGTGGCGTTCCCCCGGCCGGTAGCAAGCCACGAAGTCGTCGAGGTCCGCCCGCCGGAGCGGCTTCATCTTCAGCGTGAAGTGCTTGTTCGTCCGCAGGTCGTACACCCACAGTCGCTCCGTCCACGGCTTCTCGCGCGCGGGCTTCGCGTCGAAGAACAGCACGTTCGCCTTCACGCCTTGGGCGTAGAAGATCCCCGTCGGGAGCCGGAGAAGCGTGTGCACATCGAACGCCTGGAGCAGGTTGCGCCGCACCGTCTCGCCCGCGCCGCCCTCGAACAGCACGTTGTCCGGCACCACGATGGCGCAAGTGCCGCGCATCTTGAGCAGCGTCTTCACGTGCTGGAGGAAGTTGAGCTGCTTGTTCCTGGTGGTGGTCCAGAAGTCCTGACGTTCATAGGTGTCGGACTCGGGTGCCAGTTCGCCCTCCTCGTTCACGATCCGGACGCTGCTCTTCTTCCCGAACGGCGGGTTCGTGAGCACCAGAGAGAAACGCTCGCCGGGGTCGTTGGCCAGGCTGTCCACTCCGGACCGGATCGGGGGCGCGTCCGGCGTGATTCCGTGCAGGTAGAGGTTCATGAGGCAGAGCCGGGCGGTCGCGGGCACGATCTCCCAACCGCTTACGAATCTGGTTCGGAGGTGCGTCTTCTGGTCGGGGTCGAGCGTGCTTCCGTGCTCACGGACCACATGGTCGTGGGCGGTGAGCAGGAATCCGCCCGTTCCGCAGGCGGGATCGCAAACCGTGTCGTCCGGCCCCGGGCGCACACAGTCCACGATGGCCTTGATGAGCTGGCGGGGTGTGAAGTACTGGCCCGCCCCTTTCGGCGACTCCTGAGCTGACTTGGCCAGCAGCCCCTCGTAGATGTCGCCCTTCACGTCCGCGCGCAGCGACATCCAGTCCTCGGGGTTGATCAGATCAACGATCAGGCGCCTCAGCGTCGCCGGATTCTGGATATCGAGTCGTGCCTTCCTGAAGATCTCGCCCAGCATGCCTCCCCGTCTAGGAAGCTCGGTCAGGATGTGACGGTAGTGGGTTTCCAGCTTCTCACCGTCGCGAGCGAGGAGGCTCGGCCAGTCGAGGCCGACCGGCACGACAGGCGCGCGGTTCCACGGCGGCTGTGTTTGCTGGTGAGCCATCTTCAGAAACAAGAGGAAGGTGATCTGCTCGGTGTAGGCCATGTAGGACAGCCCGTCGTCGCGGAGCAGGTGCGCGAAGCTCCACGCCTTGTTGACGATCTGCGCGGTGGCGTAGCCTGACATGCGAACGCTATCGGTTGGCGGCCTTGACTGAGCGTGTAAGGTCGTTCAGATGACCTCGAAGTCTGTCACCCAGTGCAGGGGAATCACGAACCCGGCTCACGACCATCCGGCAATAGTCCTTCCGGTCACGGCAGTGTAGTTCCATTGCGATGCAATCGAACGCTCCGCTCTCCCGAATCGGATACCGGCCCACGAGACCATCAAGATCGCCGTCAGAGACCAGTTCGCGATAGCGTCGCATCTCGTCCCGCACCGGTGACGGCACGGTTACCGAGATGTCTCGATCAGGGTGGGATCGAATCGATTTCCAACCTGGAAGACTCGAGAGAGCCCTCGACCTGACAAGCCGCTCGGAACGTCGAGCGGCCATTCTGGTCTTGAGTCCGTCATCATCAAGCACGTTCAGGGCCTTACTATGTGCGGATGCTGTGATGTCAACGTGATCAAGCCCTAGAGCGTGGGCCTGATGAGCAGCGACCGCCGCAATCGCGTCGGAGCAGTAGTACAACCCCTCGACGGACGAGGCATTGAGGACGAAAACGCCATCCCCCGCCAGTTTTTCGATAGAGGCTGCCGACCGGTCATCTCCGTCAACCACCCCAAGTGCCCGAATGCTATGGACATGCTCCGTCTCGCGTAAACCCCTGACAGCTTTCTGAACCTCACGAGCGTTTCCAACTGGGACTACCGAAATCGCCGGAAACAGCGCCGCGTACAATCGGTAGTCCAGACTGCTGTGCGTGCCCTCCACGAAGAGGAGTGTCCTGCGCGCACCCAGAATGGCACACCTCAAATCTTCTGGAAGCGGGGAGCCAGCTGGCAGGACATCGATCTCCCATTCATTGGCCAACTCGCCACGCCATGTGCAGGAACGAACCATGAGCACGACAGAACCTGAGTCGGTAGATGGCAAGGCAATCTCATGAGTCGCAATCACGAAGGAACAGTCGGGGCGCTGAGAGAAAACAGCCGATAGGAGCGGTTCGATAATCGCGCGATGGAGGTGACGCTCGGGTTCGTCGATGACGAATACCGTACCTTCGTCGGCGGTCAGCACGTTGCCGGCCAGAATGACGGCACTTCGCTCGCCATCGGACATCTTGGCTATGTCGTACCTGGCTCGTGAAGAACGGTGACATGCAACGATCTCTTCACTCTCGAACTTCTCTACGGTCACTGCCAGGGTGCCCAGATCGAGCAGTTCGTTCAGCGTGTCGAATGGCGAGCGTGTCTCGGAGGAGAGGCGCCTTGCCCCGTCCAAGTCCCACTTGTCGACCCGACTTGCTATGGAGCGTGCCCTCGCGTTGTCCTGCGCAACGAGGTCGAACAGTATCGCCGACTGCCTCGATGCGGGCTCGTGTTCCAGCCACCGTGAATCGGCTCGGGTTTCGTACTGACGAGAACTCGCAGCCCACTGCTTCCGGTTCGCCGGCGTGAAGCTGATCGCCCCTGAATGCAGCCAGGTTCTTCGGTGGGCGGAAATCCACTGGACCGGACGGCCAAGGGATTGGCGGGCCAGGTGCTGGACGAGCGCAGACTTTCCGGAGCCGTTCGGTCCCAGAATGTATGCGCGGGAACCGGGTTCCAATGGAATCTCAAGGGGGGCGCCGGATGCGCGTGGAATAAGCCAGGTCACGGCGAATGGTCTCCCGAGGTCGAGTCGGTTGTGCGAGGATCGGTGGGCGATTCCCGATGTTGGTCATGGCGAATGGAAGCGGTTCGAGCCGCTTCCTTCTCGGCACGGATCCGGTGCAGAACGCCAGAAACGGGCTCGTCGTCGGGATTCTGCGGGACCAGCCGGCCCTTGAAGGCACGTTTCAGGATGGATTGGCGGAGAGCGGAGGTGTGTTGGCACGACACAGTGATCCGGTTCGCAAGATGGGACCGCGCCGACTCGAACTCACGATATGAGTCAGTGATGCGATCTTGTTCCGCTACTGGAGGAACGGGCAGGATAACACGGCGCAGATCTGACTGATTGATCTTGTAGATGCCAGCGCTCGTCTTGGCACACTCCATGATCTGCCTGCGGATGAACTGACTGCTCCAGATCACAGCAGCGAATCGTGTCCGGACCAACTGGCGGCATGTGAACGTCACCCGGATCATCGTGTCCGGGAACGCCACGTCACCTACATCATCGCCGGCAAATGACGCTCGCCCGACCAGATCTAAAGAACCATTGCCACGCGACACGAAGAAATCGCCATGACGCACGCGGAAAGGCTCTGCCTCCTCCGGCTCCCAGTCCCCCTCCTTGATATCGCGATCATCCAGTACCGCGCCCGTGACGGCGCTGAGACGCAACACGGGGAATCCGCCCGGCCGGCCGCGAACTGACCGGCCGTTCCGCATTCGCACCGACACCTGATCCACGGTCGCCCAGCACCACCCCGTCGGCAGTTCCGGTAGCGCGCTCGTGTCCGGCGAGATCGGCTCCTTGTACTTCGCCTTCCAGTTGCGCGGAGGTCTCCTCCCCCGCGCCTCGAACTTTGCGAGTTGCTCCGCCTCCCAGCGCTTCCGCCGTTCGGCCAGGATGCGCCCAAGCAATTCCTCACCGGTCTCCTCAGGCGGATTCTCGCTCCGCCAATGCTCGGTCAGCCTGCCCTCGACCGCCGCCTTCAGCACGGCCGCGCGGTAGCGCTCCAGATTGGCCTCGGCGCGCTTGAGCGCGGCCACGCCTTCGTCCAGCCGTGCGAACAGCGACTCGATCTTCGCGACGATGCGGTGCTGCTCTGGGGTGGGCGCGACCAAGAGAGGCCACGAAATCAACTCCTTCTTTCTGATGGCCTTGAACGTCACTCCATGACCTTGGCGAACCAATTCGGGCTCGCGGGCTCGAAACTGATAAAGAACAAATCTGTTTGCAATGCCCGCCAGTGGCCGCACGGCAGCAAGACCTCGACCGATGCAACATCGGGCTGGGGCCAAGTTCGTAGGTCCGACCGGGGCGCGAACCGACAGCAGAACATCATCTGGCTCGGCTATCTTCTTTGGAGCGGTGCACCACTTGACGGGCGTCGGGCGGAGCGGGCCGAACTCTGCTTTGCCTTGCAGGAACGGGAGGCCAAGTCCCACGTCGTTGTAGGCGGACGAAGGGGGGGACTGACCCATGATTACCTGCGTGACCTCCGACAAGGCAGCATCGGCCCATCTTTCGGGCAGCGCCCTCACGCCGCCAACCTTTCATTGAGTTCGGCCAGCAGGAGGTTCAGGTCGTCGCCGAACGCCCGGTACACACCGCCGAGCCCGCCCCACTGGTTGAACGGCACGTCCTCGAAGTCCTGCTGCTCGATCCGCAAGCTGCTCGCGATGTGGTCCTTGATCGCGTCCAGCCACTTTCGCTGGGCAGGCGTGAAGGTCTGCCCGCGGCGCTCCTTCTCCGCGAGCCATTCTCGGTAGCGGGCCTTCACCTGCTCGGCGACGGGGACGAGCGTTCTGTCTGGGTCGATCGCGTGCCTCACGATGGCCACAAGGTCCACAAGCGCGTTGCCGCCCCTGCCCACCACCTTGTCCGGCTCCAGCGCCTCGTAGAGCCGCCACAGACCGTTGGCCGGATCGTGGATTCCCACCGGCGAGCTCCGCAGCGCGTCCCGAAGCTCCTTGACGTGCCTATACCGAAGTCCCGCCCGGTAGGGACTGCTGTACAGGATGCGGAGCGCCTCGTTCTCGTCTCTGTTCTCCTCGATGAACCGCTTGAAGTCGTTCAGCTTGGACCGGGCGCTCTCGACCGCAGCCTCACTGTGCCCGAAGTCGAGAAGCACGTCGATGCCACCCTCGTCGATGATCTGGTAGAGGCTCTGGGCGATCTCGATGATCGCCCTCCTGAGTCCCGGCTGGGTGAACGGCTTGAGCGCCTGGGCCATGCGGTCCCGCTCCACGGCGTCGAGTTGCTCCGGGGTCGGATCGTCGTCCTCGGCGAGGCGGAACCGCTTGACGGCTGCCTCGTGTGTGCCCTCCGGGTTGATGCTGTTCAAGAGCGCGCCCGTGAGCGTCGCCAGACTCGCGCCGCCCGCCTCTTTCGCGATCCGCCCTGCTTGCGCCTCATCCACGCGTCGGTCGAGCCGGGCCAACCGCGAGGCCAGGCTCGACACGAGGTCCGCGTGCACCATGCCCATCGCCGCGTGCTGAAGCAGCTTCTCCAGACTGACCGATGGCTGGCGCTCCAGTGGCGGGGACACCGTCTTGTCTCGTTCGCACACGCCGACCGCATCCACGATCACGAAGTGCGTCTTGTCCTGCGCGTCCGGCGTGACGCCCCGCAAGTCGTCGCGGGCGATGACGCGCACTCCGCGTCCCTTCATCTGCTCAAAGTAGCCCGCCGAGTTCACGTTACGCATGAAGAGCAGGCATTCGAGCGGTTTCACATCCGTGCCGGTCGCAATCATGTCCACGGTGACGGCGATGCGCGGGTTGTAGGAGTTGCGGAAGCGGCTCAGCAGGTCCTCGGGCGATGCCCCGGTCGTCTTCGACGTGATCTTCTGGCAGAAGTCGTTGCCCTTGCCGAACTCCTCCTTGAGGATCTTCACGATGTCGTCGGCGTGGCTGTCGGTCTTGGCGAAAACGAGCGTCTTCGGGACTTCCTTGCGGCCGCCGAAGATCCTCGTGAACAGATGGTCGCGGAACGTCCGCGCAACGAGCCGGATCTGGTCGGGCGCGACGACATCGCGGTCCAGTTGATTCGCGGTGTAGGTGAGGTCGTCCTCGAGCTCCGCGTGTGTAGTCTTGCGGGTGCGTCGGTCGCGTCGGGGCACGTACGTCCCGGCCGTCGCCAACACGGCTCCGCCCTCCTCGGTGATTCTCGTCTTGATGCGGTAGATGTCGTAGCCGACGTTGATCCCGTCCGCCACGGCCTTCACGTGCGAGTAGTCCTGCACGACGTTGTTCCGGAAGAATCCGATGGTGTGGGGACTCGGCGTCGCGGTCAGACCGATCAGGAAGGCGTCGAAGTACTCGATGACCTGCCGCCAGACGTTGTAGATCGAGCGGTGGCACTCGTCGATCACGATGAAGTCGAACGCCTCGGGTGGCAGACCGGGCGTGTATGCGACGGGGACCGGAGCGCCGCCCAGCGGATCTCCGGACTCGAACAGCGACTCGTCCTCGTTGGCTGCGTCGTACTCGGGGTCGCCCTTGAGGATCGAGTAGAGCCGCTGGATCGTCGTGATGACCACCTTGGCCGCTTCATCAAACGCGTTGCCACGCAGCCGCTGGACGACGAATTCCTCGGAGAACGTGTAGGCGGAGCCGGGATCCCGGAATTGCTGGAACTCGTTCAGCGTCTGCTTCCCGAGGTTGTTCCGGTCCACCAGGAACAGGATGCGCTTGGCCCGGCCGTACTTGATGAGCCGGTGGCAGGCCGTGACTGCCGTGAAGGTCTTTCCGCTGCCCGTGGCCATCTGGATGAGCGCGCGGGGCCGGCCGTGGGCGAGCGACCGTTCGAGGCGACGGACCGCCTGATGCTGGACGTCCCACAGCCGGCCTTGCGGCAACACGGGCATCTGCTGGAGTCTCCGCCGAAGCTGCGCCGATCCCAGGTCCTGCAGCCGGAGCAGCTCTTCGGGCCGGTGGAAGGTGAAGACCTCCCGGCTCCGCGGGTGAGGATCGAGGCCGCTCGAGAACTGGGTGACCTCGCCAGTGGACTCGAAGGCGAAGGGGAGAGGGCGGTACTTCGCCGGAACCCCCTCATCGAGCCCCCTCGTGTACTTCTCGGACTGGATGAGGACGCCCTCGAGGGTGTGTCCGGCGGCCTTGGCCTCGATGACCCCGATCGCCTCGCCGTCCGCGTAAAGCAGGTAGTCCGCGAAGCCGGACTTGTCCTCCGCGCCCTCCCGCCACCTCAGCGGAAACTCCCGGACCGCCACGCCGAGTCCCGCGTGGATGTTCATGGACGTGAAGTCCTGAACCACCCACCCACAGGCCTCGAGCTGCCCGTCGATCTTCTCGCGGGCTCGCTGTTCAGGGGTCAATGGCGCCAAGTCCCTCTCACTCGGTTGCGATGCGCTGAACCATGGATCTCCCGAGAGCGGACGCGCGCGGGCCACGGATCGTACGTCATCCGCATGTCCGACGAACGCCTCGGGCGCCGAGCCGCAGGCGTTCGACGGTCGAATGGCCGTGTCCACCGCGACCGCCGCCCGCCAATATCAGCACTTCCGAGCGGTCTGCCGGATGACGTCGAGTCCCTCGCAGGCAAGGGTCACCGTCAGCCCCAGCGGTTCCAGCCACTGCCGCCTGACGGCCCCGCCCGGACGCCGCGGGTCGTGTCTGACGCTGATCTTCTGCTTTCTCCTCGGTAACGGATAGCCGGAGGCTCTGACGGGCCATGCCGTCCTGTCCGCGGCTCGGATCAAGCGCCCCACGGATGTCTCCGGCTGCTCCGGAGCGACCTCCCGGGCGTCGCTTCCCGTGGAGTGGAGTCACGCCGCGCCGCCGACCGATGCGGTGCGGTCCTCCTCAATCGGCCGCAGCCCGTCCCACGACGATGTGGGGCCACTCCAAATGTGGGCACAACCGCTACACTTAGCCCGGTCCGCAAGAATGTCCCGTCCAAGATCCCTGCTCTCGGCAGCGTCTCGGCCGGAGTTCACCGCGGCCTGTCGTATGGCACACCGAACTGTCGCCCGCGTCGTTCGCACGCCGATGCGCGGGTACATTTCTCGCATTCCGGCTGACTCCACCGAGTTGCCGACGCGAGCGATGGCTGATTTGAGACGACCGGCAAAGGAGGACGGTCGCGTGAGTGCCTTGCAAGGGGACAACGCCCCTCAAGCGGCGTCGGGTGCGGCCACAACCCTGACTCAGCGGCGAACCTCCTCCTCCGTCTGTGCGGTCGATCTTTTCTGTGGAGCGGGCGGGCTCACGCGAGGGCTGGAGGAATCAGGGATCGACGTAACGATGGGAGTCGACGTTGATTCCGTCTGCCGATACCCCTACACGTACAACAACGGGGCGCGCTTTCTCCAGAAGTCCATTGAAGAAGTCACAGCGGCGGACCTCCCGAGAAGGTTCCACAGCGCGTCCTACCGGCTGGTTGCGGGGTGTGCGCCGTGCCAGCCGTTCTCGACCTATAGCCGGTCACGGTCACATATCTCAGCCGGTCGGTGGAATCTCTTGGACCATTTCGGTCGGTTGGTAAGGGAGGCGAAGCCACATCTCGTCACGATGGAAAACGTCCCGATGCTCCAGCGGGAGCAGGTGTTCTCGGACTTCGTAGCCACGTTGCGGGACGAAGGATTCGCCGTCGCGACTACGATCGTCAATTGTGCCGACTACGGCGTGCCTCAATGCAGGCGGCGCCTCGTCGTTCTCGCTTCGACCTTGGGGCCGATCGACTTGGTTCGCCCGACCACGCCCGGTGCCCGTCGCCCCACGGTCAAGGATGCCATCGCCGACATGCCACCCATCGACGCTGGTGGCGTGTCCAGTACGGACCCGCTGCACCGATCGTGCCGGCTGTCACTCCTGAATGTCCAGCGGATTCGTGCCTCCAAGCCCGGCGGGACGTGGCGCGATTGGGACGACGCGTTGATCGCCGAATGCCATCGGAAACCCGGGGGACGCACCTACCCAAGCGTGTACGGCCGCATGGAATGGGACCGTCCGTCCCCCACGATGACCACGCAGTACTACGGATTCGGCAACGGCCGATTCGGCCACCCGGAACAGAATAGGGCCATTTCTCTGCGTGAAGGGGCGATACTTCAGAGCTTCTCCGAGAACTACCGATTCGTAGATCCGGGCGAGACGATATCCGCAAAGACGATCGGTCGCTTGGTCGGCAATGCGGTTCCGGTCAACCTTGGACACGCCATCGGGAGCAGTCTGGTGCGCCACGTTGAAGACTACGGTCTGGGCCAACGGAGCGTTCCATGACCGACAGCAACGTGGGTGGGAATAACGATTCTTCCGTCCAACCGGCACCATCACCGTACAAGATGACGGTCGACCTCAACGTCATCGAACATCTCGGAATCAATCTCTACAGTAACATCGCCGCAGTGTTGACCGAGGCTGTTGCCAACGCATGGGACGCCGATGCGGAGCGGGTGGAAATAGAGGTTGACCCAAACAAGCAGTGGATCAAGATCTCCGATGACGGCGTGGGCATGTCGGTCGCCGACGTCAACGACAAGTATCTCCGCGTAGGATACCAGCGGCGAAAGGATGCCAATGAAGGCAGTCTTACAGCCAACAACAGGCCGGTGATGGGGCGAAAGGGTCTCGGAAAGCTGTCGTTGTTTTCCATCGCGAATGTGATCGATGTCAAGTCCGCGAATAACGGTCAGGCTCATGGACTTCGCATGACCGTCGAGGGGATCCGTCAATCCCTCGAACGTGGCGACCCAGCATACTCCCCGGACCCCCTTCCGCCAGAGCAAATCAGGATCTCCAAAGGTACTCGGATCGTTCTCAAGAAGATCAAGCGCACTCGGCTCACGCCCGGTGTATCTGCGCTTCGGAGGAGGCTGGCCAGGCGGTTCTCGATCATCGGAGAAGTGCATGGGTTCCGCGTTTCTATCGACGGTGAGCCGATCACAGCAGCCGATCGTGACGACCTATCCATCGTCCGGTTCCTGTGGACCTTCGGCGACTATAAACCCCCACAAGGAGCGACACCGAATGTCGTCGTGGAGGCACGGCTTCCCGACCGATCTTCAACTTGGCAAGAGGACTGGCGCGTTCGGGGATGGCTGGGCACGGCGCGCAAGCCGAAGCAGTTGGACAGCAGGGAAACCGGTAATCTCAATGGCATTGTCGTTTTCGCGAGAGGACGCCTCTTCCATGAGAACATCCTGGACAAGGTGAACGATGGTCGTCTATACACCAAGTACCTGACCGGACAGATTGAAGCCGAATTTCTCGATCGAGACGACCGTCCAGACATCGCGACGAGCGACCGGCAGCGGATTCAAGAGGACGATCCCCGTTACGAGCAGCTACTGTTGTTCCTTAGGTCCAGTCTCTCGCGAGTCGAGAAACGATGGACGGAGTGGCGGCGCAGGCATGAAGTGAAGCGGGCAAAGGAAGTGTCTCCCGCCCTTGGAGAGTGGCTCGCCACCCTACCGGAGGGGCACCGGACGACCGCTGAAACACTGATCGGCCGATTGAGTGCTCTTCCGATCGACGAGCATGATGATCGACGACTCCTGTATCGGCACGGCATTCTCGCGTTCGAGCGAATGAGACTGCGAGGATCGACCACGGAGTTGTTGGACAGCCTAGATGGCATCGACACGCTACTTAGTGTTCTGGCCGACCGGGATGCGCTGGAAGCGGCGTTGTATCGTGACATTGTCAAGTCACGGTTGGAGGCCGTTCAGAACTTCCAAGATCTCGTCGATGCGAATGTTGTCGAGAGGGTGTTGCAAGAGTACCTCTTCGATCACCTTTGGTTGCTCGATGCAGCGTGGGAGCGCGCCACTGGCAGCGAGCTGATCGAGTCTCGCCTGCGAGAGGTTGGCGTGATCACCGATGACCTGACCGAGAAGGAGAGACTGGGCCGCGTTGACATAGCGTACCGGACCAACGCCGGCAAGCACATCATCGTGGAATTGAAGCGTGCTGGGCGTCTGCTCAGGCTCTTGGAGTTGCAGAGCCAAGGCCAAACATACGTTGACAAACTGAGAAAGATCCTGCTCGGTCAAGGACGGAGGTCTCCTGACATCGAAGTCGTGTTTGTGCTCGGAAGGCCAATACAGGAACAGAACGAGAATCCCGAGCGCCTGAAGAACTCGATGGCGGCAGTGTCTCCGGGTAGTCGGATAACCTACTACGACACCCTGATCCAGGGCGCGCAGGAGGCATACTCGGAGTACTTGAAGGCGAGCGCGGAACTGGATCGTCTCGAGGGCATTGTAGAGAGGATCTGACCGAGTGCACGGACCGTATCCGGACCACTTCTCGCGGATGGGCGCTCGTGAAACGGGTGCGACGAGAGCGGATCGTGCCGGAGGATGAGGTGTGCGAGATCCTGTGGTCGATCGGCGCGACGTATCGGTGGAATGTGAGGAGTCTTCCGGGACCCCAGACATCGCCCACAAGGCTCGGCGGAAAACGGCTTCGTGCATGGCTGCTTCTGGCATCGGACTGGATCAGTACTCCTTGGAGTTGTGTCCGGCTGGCTTGGCCTTGATGACGCCAATCGCCCGGTCGTCCGCGTAGAGCAGGTAGTCGACGAAACCGGACTTGTCCTCCGCGCCGACCGCCTCATCTCCGAGGCTCCCCGCTGGAGCGAGTCCTCAGGCGAGGGCTGCTGAAACGCCCTGGACGGCAAGCTCAACCCCAGCCCCGACGACCCCGGTCTCGGCCGTCTCGCACCTCGACGGACATGGACGAGGCGGGCTTCGCACGCCGATCCGCGACCCAAAAAGTGTCGCATTTTCGATGGCCATTGACACCTCTGTCGGGACAGCGAGAGCGTCGAGCTCTGGTCGCCGGGGAGCGCCCTGTTCGCGGTGCTCCCTTGTCCGGCCGACCCACCCGCGGAGGGGCCGGATGGAACCCCTCCCGCGGCCTCTCGTCGAGCGGGCAGGAGCCGCCCCGTGACCTGACCCGAGGAGGATCCGCTCAATGCGGCGGGCGCGCGCCGGACGAGACTGCTCCTGTTCCCGTCGCCGGCCGCGCTAATGTTGCGAACTGCCGCTTGGGGCGCCCGTCGGGCGAGGCGAGGCGCTCGGTCAGCGCAGGGAGACCCGATCGGTGAACCTGATGGCCCACTTCCCGAAGGCCCACTGGCGGCACTGGGAGGACGCCGAGCTGCTCTACGCGCACGAGCGCTGGGGGAATGCGGACCATCTCTTCGGTTTCAGCGCCGAATGCGGGCTCAAGGCGGTCATGGCGAGCCACGGTATGCCCCTGGATGCCTCCGGTCATCCAGGGGAATCGAGTCACCGAAAGCACATCCAGGACTTGTGGGGAGTGTTCGAACAGTTCATCAGGTATCACGCCGCGGCGTACCTGAGAGGCCTCCCGCCAGGGAGCCCGTTCTCGGATTGGTCGCACCAGAACAGATACTCGGCGATGGGCCACTCTGGCCGGGCAGCCGTGGACAGGCACCGCGAGGCGGCTCGCGGCATCCTTCGGATGGTTCGGCTGCTGGATGAGGACACAGCTCGATGAGCACTTCCTTCGTGTCGTTCGACGAGCTGCGCGGCCGGATCCGGGCGGCGGTCGAGGCGGCGGAGCTCCCGGCGGGCGCCCCCCCGGTCTATGTGATCCGGAACCTGTTCGGCACGGTCGGGATCTCGGTGTCAGACGAGTTCGAGGACGACGAAACACTGCGGGACGCGCTCGACCGGCTCGCCGTGGCGCTCCATCGAAGGCTGGGGGCGCACGGTCGCCCCGCGGAGCGGCTGCTCCTCTGGGTATGGCCGGATCTGCTGGACGTCCTGGGTGCAGCGTCGCAGGAGATCCGTCCAGGCGTCTTTCTGGCGGAGCGGCTCAAGGTCTGTGGAGACTGGTGGTCTCTGAACGGTCAGAGGAGGGAAGGGCGAGCCCCGCGGTACACGCTCTATTCGGTCAAGGGCGGCCTGGGTCGCAGCACGACCGTCGCAGCACTCGCATGGCATCTGGCGCGACACGGGGAGAACGTCCTGGCGGTGGACCTGGATCTCGAGTCGCCCGGCCTGGGCCCGATGCTGTTCGAGAAGGCGGCGCGACCCCGGTTCGGCGTCAGTGACTGGTTCGTGGAAGAATTCGTCGGACAGGGGGAGCTCCTCCTGCCCGATATGGTGGCGAACCCGGCATGGGCCGCCGACCTGCCGGGAACGGTGTGGGTGGCGCCAGCGCAGGGCCGCGACCCCGGGGAGTACCTCGCCAAGCTGGGGCGGGCCTCCATGGCCACGGCCTCGGACCCGTGGACTGCGCGGCTGGAGCGCCTGCTGGAACGTCTGGAGGTGCGGCTTGAACCCACGGTGGTTCTGCTGGACAGTCGCAGCGGTTTCCACGACATCGGCGCTGCGGCGGTGACCGACATCGGAGCCGAAGCGCTGCTCTTTGCCGTGGACTCCCCGGCGACGTGGACCGGTTACCGGGTCCTCTTCGAGCACTGGAAGGCGCTCGGGCTTGCCTCTCGCATTCGCGATCGTCTCTCGCTCGTCTCCGGTGTCACGCCGGAGACCGGGACCGACCGCTACCTCACGCAGTTCCACGAGAAGGCCCGGCATCTCGTTCGGGACGGGCTCTACGAGTCCGACGCGGGCGGGGACGAGTCGGCCGCCGACCAGGCCTCCAACGGCGCCGCGGAGAGAGACGCACTCCACGACCCTCTCGTAATCCACTGGAGCCGCGCACTCGCCAACGGAGCGGCGCTGCGCAGCCTCGACGAATCGGTGGTGACGCCGGCCTACGGGCCCTTCCTGCGCCGCTTCGACCGGCTTCATCAGGGGATGGGTGGCCCAGCGATTCGCCGGACGGGTCTGGGAGCGGTGCGCGCCGGATAGATCCGGGGGCGTTGACGGGTCTTCGACCTCAGCGCCTTCGCGTCAGCGGCGAAGGGCGTCGAGGAACTCCCCGACTGTCTGGATGCGGATCCCGGACGTCTCCTCGGGGCGATTCATGAACGGGCCGAAGTCGCGGAGATCGCCCGTGAGCAGGTGGCTGGCCCCGCAGGCCAGAGTCGCCTGGAAGATGGGCTGGTCCTTGGCCGCCAAGCCCGGCAGGATCGGGCCGTCACGAGGGTGGCCCACGACCCGGAAGCAGGTCAGCAGCTCGTTGAATGCGGGGACGACGTCGGGGAACTTCCGCTCGAGATTGCGCCGGGCTTCTTCCTGTGCGTAGGTGCTGGTCGCCAGGTTCCACAGCCCGGCGTTTCCCGACGCGATGACGGAGGCAGCCTTTCCCTCGGGGTTGTGCGCGGCCGTGAAGAGGGCATTGGCGTCGAGGAAAGGGAGCGTCACCGCCGCCGAAGATCTTCCTGCAGGCGCTCGCGTTCCTCGTCGTCGAATTGGTCAGCGGCGGCCCAGGTCGCGATCTGCTCGTCGTCGTACCGCTCGATCTCGAGAACGACGGCAGGCCGAAGGACGATCTCGTCCTGGCGAGCGTCCAGGAGCATCACATCGCCGCCGCGGATGCCCATCCGCTTCCGGAGGGACGCCGGAAGCGTGATCTGACCGCGATCGGAAACCACCAGCACCCGAGCCATCAGCACCTCCTTGCTGCGGTCATCGAAAGAGCTCGGCGTGGGTGCCAGCGCGAACAAAGTTGATCGAGCCGACCCCCTTCGGCGAATCCTCAACCTGATAAATCAGCAGGAAGTCTCCGCCGATGTGGCACTCACGGTGATTGGCCCAGGCGCCTCTCAGCGCGTGGTCCCTCCGTTCGCGACCGGGTGGGGACTCGTTGGCGATGAGCTCGAGCCTGACCGCCTTGAGGCGACTCATGTCGTATCGGCCGGAACGCGAGAGGCGCGCCCAGTCCTTGAGGAAGCTCCGCGCATGGTCCACGCGACGCGGCGGGCGCGTCCGCTTACCGGCTGCGGACTTCCTCGAGCTCCGCAAACAGGTCGTCCGCGCTGGTGAAGCGCGCCGTTCCTCGCCTCATGATGTCCTCGGACTCGGCCATCGCTCTGCGCGTCTCGGCATTCGGAACCTTCAGTTCGAGAGGAAAGGCCTGATCGCTCGCGATTCGGTGGAACAGCAGCCGCACCGCCTCCGACGGCGTCAGCCCTATCGCGGCGAGCGTCTCCATCGCCCTCCGCTTCGTCTCTCGGTCCATCGGGACATCGAGCACCAGATTGGGGCACTTCATTGAGGCCTCCTGGTCCGCGTGCGAGGCGTCGCCCGATTTCGTTGCGGCATCCAGCAGGCACCCCACAGGCCGACTCTAGCGCACCTCCGGGAACCGTTTCGGGGGCGGGGCCCGTTAGACCGGAGGAGCCCCCGGGCGGGGTGCGTCCTGTCGCCGCTCTCGATCTCCGGGGAAGGGAGACCTTGTTCCATGCGCCAGCGCGTTCGAGTGCGGCTGCGTCCGTCCGGGGCCCGCTCCCGGGAGGACGGAGATCCGGAACCCCCGGAGGCCCACGACCTCGACGACTTCGACCCTTTCGACGGGGACGCACTGGCGCCCGATGCGGCGCTGACCGGGGCCGAGCGCGCCGAAGCGGAGGAGGAAGCGCGGCACGGCATCCCGGCTCCGGGGGCCGCGCGTCCTTCCCCCGGGGAGCAGCGGGTCGAAGCCCGCTTTCGCGACGCGATGGCCAGGATCGTCGCCGCCGCCGACCGGGGCTTCGCCCGGCTCGACGAAATGTGGTCGGCTGCCCGCGCCGACGGCGCCCGCATCGAGACCGGGGCGGCCTCGGAGCGGCAGCGCACCGAGGCGCTGGGAGGGGCGCTCCCGGTCTGCCAGCGGATCGAGGCCCGCTACCAGGAGGCGCAGGCGGCGCAGCGGGAACTCGACGGGTTTCGGAAGGATCGGGGGATCCCGCAGTACCGAACGCCCCGGCCGGCAGGCCGCGGCTGGATCGTGCTGCTCGTCGGGGTGGCGCTCGCCGAAACGACGGCGAACGGCCTCCTGCTCCATTCGGCTTCGACGGAGGGCGTCGTCGCCAACTGGGTTTTCGCCGCGCTGGTGACGGCGCTCAACGTCGGTCTGCTGGGCTGGATCGTCGGCGACCTCGTCTTCCGGCGGATGCTCCACGCCGGTGCGTTGCGGCGCACCCTGCTCGGTTTCGCTCTCGTGCCGTGCCTCCTCGTCGCCGGCCTCCTCCACTTCGGCTTCGCCCACTACCGCGACGCGGTTCAGGCGCTCGATGCCGCGACCACCGCGGCGGCGGTGGACATCAGCGACATCGACGCCGGAGTCGGGGCGGATGCGGCGGCCGATCCTCATCCGCCCCCGCCGGTGAGCGTGGAGCAGGCCGTGTTCAACGAACTCCGGGCCCAGTTCCTCCCTTGGAGGCCGGGGGCGACCTTCGTGGACCACCCATCGGATTCGCTCCCCGACGACCACTCGCTGGACGTTGCCCGCTCGGTGTCCTCCGGCTCGGTCGGTTATCGGCCGGACGGTGGCGGGCTGGTGCTCGCCGAGGATCCGCTTGCGGGCCGTTTCGAGGGCTGGCGTTCGGTCCTCCTGCTCGCCATCGGTTTCGTGGCCCTCGCCCTGAGCGCGTGGAAGTGGTACGGCGGCCGGGAGCCGATTCCCCACTTCGCCCGCCTCCATCGGCGCCGGGAGCAGACGGCGGCGGCGCTGAATGACGAGGTGGCGACGGCCCTCGCGGGCGCGCATCGGGACGAGAGAGCTCACCGGGAGCGTCTCGACGGCGCGGAGGCGGAGGTTCTCGCGCTCGCCGGCCGCCTGACCCGGATCCACGGCCTTCGGCTGCGCACCGCCGCCGGGGAGGAGGGCCTCCTCCAGCGGACGGCCGCGGCGGCCGCGGGCGCCGTTGCTGACTATCGCGAGGCGAACCGGCGCCGCCGGCTGTCGCAGGATCCGCCGCCGCCCGCGTGGGACCATCTGCCGCGGCTGGAAGCGACGGTGCGACCGTTGGAGCTGCGCCACCGGTGGGAGGCGGAGCGGGAGTCCGCGCTCGCCGAAGTGGCGGACGCCGCCGAGCGGATCCGATTCGCCAACGCGGCGCACGCGCCGGTCGCGGCCGCCGCGTGGGAGGGGGTTCGAGAGCGGATCGCCCAGGCGGCCCGCCTGCCCGCGACCCGCCGCGGCGGCGCCACGCCGTCGGGCCCCGGGGGAACGTCGGGACCGCCGGTAGGCCGCGACGGCTCCCTCGTATCCCGCGGGGAGCGTGGGCTCGGTCCCCGGCTGGAGGCGGCCTCCTGACCGCTCTCCCGATCCCCCGCGCCGCCGGCTCCGCGCTGCTTCTCGGCTGCCTGCTCGCCGGATGTTCGGGTGGAACCGCGGTGGAGTGCGACCCGGCGCAAGCCGCCGGTCCGCCCCAGCGCATTGTCGTTCTGATGGACGCCACCGACGGGCTGTCCCCGGCCCAGCGGCAGGACATCTGGAGTCGGATCCGGCCGCTCGCCGACCGGGCGCCGCCTGACTCGGTCTTCCACCTGTTCGAAGTGCGATCGGACGCCCCGGGGGGATTTCGGGAAGTCGCCACGGTGGAGCGGCCTCCGCACCCGTGCGAAGTGGACCACTGGACCGACAACCCGGACCAGCGGGCTGCTCAGTGGGTGCCCCGCTACCTGCGCCCGCTGCGCGACGCGCTCGGCGTCATGGCCCGGGCGACGCCCAGTGAATCCTCGGCCATCCTCCAGGCCATCCAGGCGGCGGCGCGTCGTTTCGACCCCGAGACCGGCGCCGTCGGGCACCTCGTCCTCGTCTCCGATCTGCTCCAGAACGTCGGCGTGGACTTCTACCGCGGGGTCCCGGCGTTCTCCCGGTTCCGGGAGTCGGCGGTGTACCGGGAGGTGCGCACCCGTCGGCTCGAGGGCGTCGAGCTGACCGTGCTCCGGCTGCCGCCGAAGCGCCCCGGCGTGGTGGACGAGGATGCGGTCCTTCGGTTCTGGACCTCCTACTTCACCGACCAGGGCCTGCTCGGGGCAGGGGACGCCTTCGTCGCCGTGGAGGGCGCTCCCCGCTGAGGGTGGCTACCGCGACCGGCCGAACCGGTAGGCCGCCGAGATGCGGAGACTCCGGCCCGGCTGGGGGACCACGGCCGGGAACACGGCGAAGTACTCGTCGGTGAGGTTGTTCACCGCGACGGTCCAGTCCACGCCCCGGAGGGGGCCATCGGCCGGGTTGTAACGGAGAAACAGGTCGAAGACCCGGTAGCCCGGCCCCTCCTCCACCAGCGCCGGCACCTCGGTCCGCTCGGCCGCGAGGATCGCCCGGCCCCCGATTTCGAGGGCGAGCCGCGGGATCCGGGTGCTCGCGGAAAGGTCGAGGCGGTTGGCCGGGGCCCGCGCCAGGGACACGCCGGATTCGGTGTCCTCGGTGCCGAGCAGCGACGCCGCCGCCCGCAGGCGCAGGCGCGGCCGCTCGTAGCCGGCCGTCCCTTCGCATCCCTGGAGGCGAGCTTCGAGCGGCACGTTCACCGTGGATCCGGTCAGGATCGAGATGCCGGTGACCGGGTCCACCCGGAGCGGGTAGGCGGGGTCGGAGAGGAACACCCGCTGATCCACGTAGTTCGCGACCGTCTGCCGGAAGCAGGTCGTCTCGAGGGTCCACGCGCTCCGCCCGCCCCGGAACCCGGTCTCCCACGACAGCGCGCGCTCCGCCGGGAGGCCCGGATCGGGCCGGAACCAGTTCAGCACCTCGATCCCCGGCCCGATCGGGAACTGGAAGTGGAGCCCGTCGGAGAACAGCTCGGTCAGGCTCGGCACCCGGAATCCCCGGGAGGCGCCCACCCACACGAAGCCGCCGTCCCCGATCCGGTAGCCCGCGGTAGCCCGCGGCGAGACCTGTTCCTCGCGCCGCGATCCGAAACGCTCGGCCTCCAGCCGCCAGGAGTCCCGCCGCAGGCCGGCGGTGATATGGAAGCGCTCCCGGAGCTCGACCTCGCCGTGGAGGAACGCGGCCAGATAGGCGGCGTCAGCATCGGGGAACTGCAGCCGATCCGCTCCGTCCCGCGTCCCCGACTGCCGGTCCCGATACGCCTCCAGCCCGGCGCTCACCACAACTCCCGCGTCCGCGTGGGGCCGGAACCGGGCGGTGTTGGTGAGTTCGATGCCGAGCGTCTCGAACCGGGTTCCGTCCACGCGGGGCCGAATCCGCATCTCCTCGACCACGTCCACCGCGTTGCGGTAGGCCAGCGCCTCGACGTCCAGCAGCTCCGACTCCAGCGACCGGATCTCGAATTTCGCCCGAAGTCCCTCCCATTGCGTGTCCCGGTCCACCAGCGTCCCGGTGAGGGCGTTCGCATTCGTGGGCTCGGCGGCGCGGTTCACGAAGCTCTGCCACGAGGCCTCGAACCGGGTCCTCGCCCCCGGAATCCAGCCCAGCTTCACGAGGCCGTTCCGCAGCTCGTCCTCGGTGTTCGGGATGGCGTCGCCGTTGCCGTCGCGGACCGGCGCTCCGGTCCCGCCCAGAGCGAAACTACCCAGCAGATCGAGGGATTCCCCGGCTGCGAACGCTGAAAACGACTGCCCGAAGTCCCGACCGTTCGACTGATACCCGATCCGGTAGCGCCCGCCGAAGTTCTCGCCCGGCTCGAGAAGATCCCGGGCGGTCCGAGTCGTGAGCGAGACCACGCCGCCGAGCGCTCCGCTTCCGAACAGCGCCGAGTTCGCGCCGCGCAGGACCTCGACCCGCTGGACCAGATCGGGGTCCACGAAGAAGCGTCCGCCGTGGGCGGCGTGGAAGTTCTGACGGCCGCCGTCCTGCCGCACCACGACCTGCTGGTCGGCGAAGCCGCGGATGTTCGGCGCCTCGGTGATCCGCCGGGCGTTCCCCTGGATCTGGACGCCGGGCATCCCCTCGAACAGGTCCACGAACGCGCGGGGCGCCTCCGAGACGAGATCGTCGCCGGTCCGCACCGAGACCGCGGCCGGAGTCGTCAGGAGCGGGGCGTCGGAGCGGGTCGCGGTCACGACGACCGTTTCGGCGAAGCGAAGCGCCGGATCCAGGGCCTCCTCGTCCTCCTGCTCCCCCTCCACCGATGCCGGCGACGCCTCCGGCTCCTCCTCCGGCTCCGGCTGAGCCGCTGCGGATCCCGCCACCAGCGCGAAGAGCAGGGCGCCCCCGAGGATCCCGATGGCGGATCCCCGAGCGGAGACCCCGGGGAGGAGGGATCGAATTGTCACGGGAAGCCTGGAGTCGAAGGGGATCGGGGCTGCACTCGAACGGCCGGGACGCGCTGTGCCGCACTTCGAGCGACTCGTTGGCAGCCGAGCATTCTACAAGATGAAACTCATTTTCAGGATTGCGGCGCCGCGACGGCCCCACCGCTTCTCACGGCCACAGGCGATCCGTTTCGAGAGCCTCGAGGAAGCGGCGGAGCGGCCAGATGTGGATGCCGCCCGGCGTGACGAGGGCGCGGTCGCCGCAGTACACCAGGATCCGCCGCACGAGGCCGGGGAGATCGCGGACCGCCTGCAGGCCCTTGAGCTGCGACGAGTGGAAGCGTCGGGACGCCTTGACCTCGATCGCGATCCGCTCGTCGCCTCGGACCAGCAGCGCATCCACCTCGGTCTGTCCTCCGGCGGGGGCCCAGTAGGCGAGGTCTTCGTAGAGGGGGCCGTTGTCCCGATAGGCCCGGAGCAGGCCCAGGATCCAGCCTTCGAACAGCGGGCCGCGCTCCTCGGCCCCCACGGGTCCCAGGCGCTGTCTCATGGCGCGCACAAGTCCCGGATCCACCCAGTAGAGCTTGGGTTGACGTCGCTCGCGAACCCGGAGCTTCGACTCGAAGGCGGGCAGGCGCCAGGTCATCAGGGTGTCCTCCAGCACTTCGAAATAGCCGGCCACCGTCGTCCGGGCGACCCCGGCGTCCCGCGCGGCGCCCGCCACGCTCACCCGCTGTCCGTGGAGCACGGCCGCCACCCGCAGGAACCGCACGAATCCGGGCAGATTCCGGAGATTCGCCTCGGCGCGGATCTCTTCCCGCAGGTAGAGATGGACATAACTCTCCAGGACGGCGCGGCGATCCTCCGCGGTCCATGCGACGGCGACGCTCCCGTGGCGCATCACCGCTTCCAGATCGAAGTCCGACGCCAGCTCCTCGGGGAGGAGCGGGAACATCTCCTTGTGCAGGGCGCGCCCGGCAAGCAGATTGACGCCCCCCGCCCGCAGCTTGCGTGCGCTCGAGCCGAGCAGCGCGAAGCGGCGCCCCTCTTCGATCAGGCGATGGACCTCGTTCAGGAGCGAGGGCATCCTCTGGACTTCGTCCACGACAATCCAGCTCCCGGGCGGCGCCGCCACCGCCAGGGCGCGAAACCGGCCGGGATCGGACATGAGATCGAAGAGCAGCGCTTCGTCGAGCAGGTCGAAGAACATGGCGTCCGGCAGGACTCGCCGTGCCCAACTGCTCTTTCCGACGCCCCGGACGCCGAACAGGAAGAAGCTCTGCGCCGGGAGCTTCAATCGCCTCCTGTACATATCGCCGTCATTTTACGGCGTAAACTGACGGCGAGCCGACACGATGCCGCGGCAGCGCGCGGCGCGCGCCGTGTCTCGCCACGCCCTGAAGCGGAGCGCTGTCCCGACGCGTGAGACGAGCGTCCGGGATTCAGGGGATGCGACGGATCCCCGGAACCCGGTCGAATCCGCCGTCGAACGAGAGGATGGTCGTCAGTCCGTGGTGCTCCATGACGGCCACATGGACGGCATTGCGTGACGAGAGGCCGGGCTGGGAAACGAGGAGCTCACCGGCGCGCAGCACATCCGCGAGATGGACGGGCAGGACCTGCTCGTCCGTCAGCTTCAGCAGGATCCTGATCGCCGGCGCGATGAACTCGGGGCGACGGAGTGCGTGATAGCGATGGAGGATCTCCTGGACGACCTCGGCGCTGCTCACCAGGGGTTCCCCGCTCCGAACCAGCTCGGATACCGAGCGGCGCGCGTCCTCCCGCCGGGGGTGCGCCGCGCCGACGAGGTACATCGGAACGTGCGCGTCCACGAACGTCATCCGAGAGACCCCCCGCCGGATCCGCTGACGAAGGGGCAGAGGCGGTCCGGGATGGACCTAGTCTCCAAGGCGGCCCGCCTCGATCTCCGCGAGCATCTGTTCCGGATCCGCCGTCGGAGCGTTCCATTGGCCCGCCTCCTCGATCGCGCGCAGCTTGTTGCGGATCCGCTCCTCCGAGGCAGTCCGACGCGCCTCGGTGAGTGTCCGCCGCACCCAGGCCGAGAGGGTCATTCCTTCGGCTCGCGCGATCCGGTGGTACCGCTGGAGCTCCGCCTCCGACATGACCACCTGAAGGCGTTTCATACAGCATAAGTATAACCGACACCATACTCACATCTGTCCCTGGCCATCGAAAATGCGACCCTTTCGGGAGCCGGCGCCTGCCCCTCGAGGCCTATTCAGCCTGTGGATGAAGTCGCGTGAGCACCGAGAGTGGCGAGGCACCCGGCTGACGAGGCGCGCGAGAGAGGAATACCGGGTGTATTCCGACCGATGCGCAACGAAGAGCGCCCCGGAGCGAAGCGGCGGGGCGCGCCAGTTCTCCCGGTGGGGGCCAGCCGGGATGCATCGCCGCTCGAGCCCCTACCGGGAGAACCGGGCCGCGTGACTTTGTCCACAGGCTGTATTGGGCCGGTCAGCGACCCGCCTTCTTCTTCGTCCACCGTAGCGGCGGGATCAGATCGCCTTCGGCGCACGATTCGACCAGGAGGTTCAGGCGGCGGCGCCGCGTCGCTTCGCGCTTCGCACGGACCACCCACCACGTCACCTGCTTGCGGTAGGAGGGGCGTGCGTTCCGAAAGTACTTCCACGCGGCCGGGTTTGCCTTGAGCCGGCGTTGGTATTCGTCAGGCAGCGCCACGGTCTCCGACCGCTCGTACGATGCCCTCTTGTCGTCGCGCCGGTCCCGTCGCTCGTACGCCGCCAGCCCCGGTTCGGCTACGAGCCCCTGCGCGATCAGCGCCTGCATGCGTCCCAGGTTCCTGGCGCTCCAGTGGCTGCGCTTGCGGCGCGGCGTGAATCGCAGGGTGTAGCTCCTCTCGTCGACGGACCGCTTCAGTCCATCGATCCACCCGAAGCAGAGCGCGGCGTCCACGGACTCGGGCCACGTGACGCTGGGCAGACCCGTCGCCTTCTTGTAGTAGCCCACCCAGAGTGCGCCGCCCTGGTCGTGGTTCCGCTCGAACCAGGCGCGCAGGTCGGCCGGTGTGCGGAAGAATCGCGGTGAGGTGGGAGTGCCGCGCCCCCGCTCGTCAACCATCCGGTACCAGCACGGTGCCTCGTCGTGTTGGCTTGGCCCTGTTCGCGCCCCGTCCGAGAGGACCGGCGGTCCGATCAGATGGCTTCATGATGACCGACGAACAGGTAGAAATGTTGAGCAGCGTTCCGGGGCGCATCGCCGACTCGCTGGAAGAGATCAGCAGGGAGATGGGGGAGCGCTGAGGTTCACTTGGACAGCATGTCCGATCAGCTATCAGCATCAGCGTGGACATGGACCGCATCAGGAGTGGTGTCGGAGGCATTCCCGGCAAGCTCGACGACATCGAGGACAGGATCGAGGACATGTAGGGACAGGCTCGGCGAGAGTCGACACGACTCTCGAGCCGAAGGATTGAGAGCGGCGCGGCGCTCGATGGAGATCAGTAGCCCATCGCGGCGCCGTCCTTCCGGACGTCGGAACCGCCCATGAGGACCCCGCGCTCCCAGTCGATCATGATCGCCTGATAGCCGCCGTAGGCGCCGAAGCGCGTCATCACCGTGTGTCCCATGCGGGTCAGCGCCGCGCGGGTGTCCGCATCCACGCCCGACTCGATCCCGACTCCGGAGCCGCTGTGGCGGAAGCGGGCCATCTCGCCCGCCTTCTGGATGTGCATCCCGAAATCCACCAGATTCAGCAGGACCTGCGTGTGTCCCTGCGGCTGCATGTCGCCGCCCATGACGCCGTAGGTGACCCACGGCTTCCCGTCCCGGAACGCCATCCCCGGCATGTTCGTGTGGAGCGCCAGCTTCCCGGGCGCGAGCTCGTTCGGATGTCCCTCTTCGAGCGAGAACCCGGTGCCCCGGTTCTGGAGCACGATCCCGGTCTCCGGGACGACGAGCCCTGAACCGAACGAGCCGAAGATCGAGTAGATCAGCGACAGCGCGTTCCGGTCCTCGTCCACCACCGTGAGGTAGATCGTGTCCCCGTCATCGGTCATCCCGGGCGCGATCTCGCGCGCCGCCCGTTCCAACGACAGCAGGGCGCGTCGCTCGGCGGCATAGTCCTTCGAGATCAGCGTCTCCACCGGGACGCGCATCGTTTCCGGATCGCCCAGATAGGCGTCCCGGTCGGCGAACGCCAGCTTCTTGGCTTCGATCAGCCGATGGAGATAGGCCGCCGAGTTGTGGCCCAGCGCCGCCAGGTCGTCATAGCCCTCGAGGATGTTCAGCATCTCGAGCGCCACGAATCCCTGGGAGTTGGGCGGCACCTGGAAGACCTCGACGCCGCGGTAGGTCGTGGCGATCGGCTCCACCCACGCCGAGTCGTGCGCCGCCAGATCCTCCCGGGTCACGAAGCCGCCCTCGGCCTCCATGAACTCATGGATCCGGTCGGCGATCTCGCCCCGGTAGAAGACGTCCGGTCCCTGCTCTGCGATCTTGCGGAAGGTGGCGCCCAGCTCGGGGGCCCGGAACACCTCGCCGTGCTCCGGGGCCCGTTCCCCGTCCACCAGCCACGCCTCCGCGGCCGCCGGGTGGCGTCGCAGGTGGTCCTCCGCCCCCTTCCACTGGACCGAGATGATCTCGGAGACCGGGAAGCCCTCCTCGGCGTGGCGGATCGCGGGCTGGAGGAGGTCGGCGAGCGGGCGGGTGCCAAAGCGCGTGACCAGCTCGTCCCAGCCGTCGAGAGCGCCCGGAACCGTCACGGCGTGAGGCCCCCAACCCGGCATCCGGCTCAGGCCGTCGGCCCGCAGCTTCGCCGCGTCGGCGCGCGCTCCGGCGCGGCCGGTGGCGTTCAGGGCGTGGAGGGTTTCCGTTTCCGCCTCCCAGTAGAGCGCGAACAGGTCCCCGCCGATGCCGCACATCATCGGCTCCACCACGTTCAGCACCGCGGCCGCCGCGATCCCGGCGTCCACCGCGTTCCCCCCCTCCATCAGGACGCGGAGGCCCGCCGCCGAAGCGAGCGGCTGGCTCGTCGCGATCATCCCGTTCCGCGCCAGCACCGGGGACCGGCCGAGGGCGGTGTCCGTCGCCGGCCGGTCGCCCTGGCCGGCGGCGGCCAGCGAAGCCGTGAGCATGGAAACGGTCATGAGCAGCGCTCGCACCTGAGAACCTCCCGGAAGGCGGACATGGGTAACGCCCCGAATCCTACGGGTTTCGGCCCTGCCCGAAGATCCCCCCGATAGACTGCCGGCATGGCCCATCCCGGGAGCGAGTCGGGCGAACTCGGTCCGTTCCGCCCGGGTCCCGGGAGCCCGCCGCCGTACCTGGCGGGCCGAGAAGAGGTGCAGGATCTCCTCGGGACCCGCCTGGCGGTGCTGGCGAACGGAGCGGCGCCTCCGAACGAGGTCCTCCTCTACGGGCCCCGGGGCAACGGCAAGACGGTGCTTCTCCTGTGGCTGGAAGAACAGGCGCGGTCGCACCCCGGCATCGACGTCGTACGGCTCTTCCCGTCCATCCTTCCGGACGCTTCTCGCCTGGCGGACGCGCTCCGGGGCGGATCGTGGCTGGAGCGGTTGACCGGGGCCGAGGCGGGGTGGCGTGGCCTGACGCTCCGGTTCGCCGGGCGGGGTCCCGGCTCGCTCGACGAGGTCCTCCGACGACGCGTTCGGCGAAGACCCCTCCTCGCGGTCGTGGACGAGGCGCACATGCTCGACATCGAGGTCGGCCGCACTCTTCTGAATGTGAGCCAGTTCGTCGGCCGGACGATGCCTTTCCAGCTCGTGCTCGCGGGGACGCCCCACCTGCGCGCCCATCTGCGGCGGATGGGCGCTTCGTTCTGGAGTCGCTCCGAAATGGTGCGAATCGGCCGGCTCAGCGAAGCCGCAACGGCCGAGGCGTTCGGCCGGCCGTTCGCCGACGAGGGGATCCCGGTCGAGCCCGAGGCCCTCGATGTCATGGTGCGCGAGAGTCAGGCGTACCCCTTCTTCGTGCAGCTCCTCGGAAGCGAGGTCTGGAAGGAAGCCATCGGAGCGGACCGGGTGACGCCGGGATTGGTCGCCGGGGCGCTGTCGGCGTTCGCCGACAAGCGCGACCTCTACTACCTCGACCGGTTCAACGAACTCCGCGAAGGAGACATCCTCAGCGCCGCGCAGGCGGTCGCGCGCGTGTTTCGCGAGCGGAAGGTGCTGACCTACGATGATGTTCGCGACGCGCTCGGGGAGGGGCTTGGCCCGGGCGGAGGTCGGGACGCGATCCGGCGGGGGTGGCGCCGGCTGGAGCAGCTCGGCTTCCTCTGGCAGCCGCAGCCGCGTCCTCTCTACGAGCCCGGGATCCCGAGTCTCGTGGACTACCTCCTCGACGCCGAGCGGCCGGATCGGGAACGAATCAGCGCTTCGCCCGCTTCCTGAGCCGCGCCCACGCGTCGCGGAGCGTGACCGTGCGGTTCAGCACCGGCCGTCCCGCAACCGAATCCACCGGGTCGCACACGAAGTAGCCCAGCCGCTCGAACTGGATCCGGTCGCCGGGCGCGAGATCCCCGACCGCCGGTTCCGCCTGCCCCCGGACCGTCGTCACCGAATCCGGGTTCAGATCCTCGAAGAGGTCGCCGCCGCGCCCCGGCTCTTCGCTCCGGAACAGCCGGTCGTAGAGCCGGATCTCGACGGGGACGGCGTGGCGCGCCGACACCCAGTGGAGCGTCCCCCGCACCCGGCGGCCATCGGGTGCGCTCCCGCCCCGGCTCGCCGGATCGAGCCGGCAGCGCACCTCCGTGAGCCGACCGCCGGCATCCCTGCTGAAGCCGGTACAGGTCACGAGCCACGCGGCGCGCAGGCGCACTTCGCGGCCCGGGGAGAGTCGGAACCACTTCCTCGGAGCCTCTTCGAGGAAGTCCTCCCGTTCGATGTAGAGCTCCCGCGAGAACGGAACCTCGCGGGCGCCGGCGCCCGGATCCTCCGGGTTGTTCACCGCGGTGAAGGTCTCCACCCGGTCTTCGGGGAAGTTCTCGACGACCAGCCGCACCGGGTCCAGAACCCCGAGAAGCCGGCGGCTGGTGCGGTTCAGCTCCTCGCGGATGGCGTACTCGAGAAGCGCCACATCCACCGTGCTGTCCCGCTTCGCGACGCCGACCCGCTCGCAGAAGGATCGGATCGCCGAGGGGGGAACGCCGCGCCGCCGCAAACCGGCGATCGTCGGCATCCGGGGGTCGTCCCAACCGGAGACGACGCCCTCCTCCACCAGCCGGAGCAGACGGCGCTTGGAGAGCACGGTGTAGCTCACGTTGAGCCGCGCGAACTCGATCTGTCGGGGCGTGAACTCGGCGAGGCTCTCGCGCACGCACCAGTCGTAGAGCGGCCGGTGATCCTCGAATTCCAGGGTGCACAGCGAGTGCGTGATGCCCTCGATTGCATCGGAGAGCGCGTGGGCGAAGTCGTACATCGGATAGATGCACCAATCGTCGCCGGTCCGGTGGTGCCGCAGGCGTCGGATCCGGTAGAGCGTGGGGTCGCGCAGGTTCAGGTTGGGCGACGCCATGTCGATGCGCGCCCGCAGGACGTGGGCGCCATCCGCGAACTCGCCGGCGCGCATGCGGCGGAAGAGATCCAGGTTCTCCCCGGCGGTCCGGTCGCGCCACGGGCTGTCGACGCCGGGGGTCTCGAGCGTCCCCCGCGTCGCCCGCATCTCCTCGGCGCTGAGGCTGTCCACGTAAGCCTTCCCACGCCGGATGAGCGTCTCGGCGAACTCGTAGAGACGCTCGAAGTGGTCGGACGCGAATCGGCGTTTTCCCGCCCAGCGGTAGCCGAGCCACTCCACGTCGCGGGCGATGGCGTCCACATAGAGCTGCTCCTCCTTCGCCGGGTTCGTGTCGTCGTAGCGGAGGAAACAGGTGCCGCCGTTCTCCGCCGCGACCCCGAAGTTGAGGACGATGGACTTGGCGTGGCCGATGTGGAGGAAGCCGTTCGGCTCCGGGGGAAACCGGGTACCGACGCGACCGTCGTGACGGCCCCGGGCGAGGTCGCCGGCGATGATGCCCCGGATGAAGTCGGGCGCCGCCCCGCCTCGTCGAGAGGAGCGGCTCACCGGATCTCCGGCCCTCCGCGGCGGTCGTCCCGGACGAACCGGTCCCTCGAGGGCATGACGATGCGCGGCAGCGACTCCCGATCGAGCTGGTCTCCCGGCTCGAGGATCCCGTTGAGATGGAGGACGAAGGCGGTGAGCGAGTACACGTCGTCGGGGGGAAGCGTCCCCGGCGCCGCCTGCGGCATGGCCCGGTAGATGTAGTCGTAGAGCGTGGTGGCGTAGGGCCAGTAGCTCCCCACCGTGATCCGGTGGCTGCGGTCCTCGGCGAACTCGAACCGGTCCCCGGGGGTCCGGCCGGCGAGCGCCTCGTAGTCCGCGCCCTCCCCGCGGGCGCCATGGCACTGGACGCACTGGTTGCGGTAGAGCGCCTCGCCCCGTTCGACCGAGCCGCGCCCCGGCGGGAGGCCCTCGCCCTCGGGGCCGATATCAATGTCCCAGCGGGCGATCCGCTCGGCGTCGGCGGGCGTTCCGAAGCCGAAGCCGGGGAGCCTCTCGATGGTCCGGAGGGCGCGATCCCTCGCTTCCGCGAGCGCCGCGAGTTCCGCCTCGTTCAGCAGGCCCGGCATCCCCGGATGGAGCTCGGGACGCGGCAGCGGCGGCGGGGCGGGTTCCGTCGGAGGCATCTCTTCCGGTTGATCGGCGGGCGGGGCGACTCCACAGCCGAGCAGGAAGAGGAGCGAGAGCGCGGCGCCCGCCGACGAGCGCCTACCCGGCAAAGAAGACCTGGCCGTCGGGTTCGACGCGCCACGGACGGATCTGGTTGAAGTGGTAGCGGGTGTAAGACCCCCGCGCCGCATGCAGTTCCTCGCGGGTCGGCTGGACGTAACCGGTTTCGTCGGTGGCGCGGCTCATCAGCATCGCGCGGCCGCCGTCCCAGTTCCACAGCTTCCGGAACCGAACGTGGCACTTGGGCAGCACCGGCTCCTGGAGCTCCGCGTCTTCCCACGATCGCCCGCCGTCGGTGGAGATCTCCACCCGGGTGATCCGGCCCCGGCCGGTCCAGGCGATCCCCCGAATCTCCCACCACCCGGGGCCGTCGAGCCGGGAGGGCCAGGTCGGGAAGGTGAGGAGCGACTTGGCGTCCATGCCGAAGCTGAACATCCGCGCCTGCCCGTTCGGCAGGGGATCGGTGTACTTGGAGGTCTCCTCCCGGGTCATGAACGGTCGGTCGGACAGCTCCAGCCGCCGGATCCACTTCACCGAGGCGTTGCCCTCCCAGCCGGGCAGGAAGAGCCGCGCCGGGTAACCCTGCTCCGGCCGGAGCGGTTCGCCGTTCTGGGCGTAGGCGATGATCGCGTCGTCCCACGCCTTCTCCATCGGGACCGAGCGGGTCATGACCGCCGCGTCCATCCCCTCGGCGAGGAACCAGGTGGCTTCCCGCCGGGCGCCGACTTCGCGAAACAGCAGCTTCAGCGGGACGCCGGTCCACTCGCTGGTGCTCGTCAGCCCGTCCATGTCCTGCGGGCTCATGTCGCCGCGCCGGCCCCGGTTCTGGTAGGCGGTGCCGCCGTTGCCCGAGCACTCGAGGAACCGTAGATGCGACTCCGCCGGGAACCGCTTCAGATCGGCGAGCCGGAAGGTCGTGGGTCGTTCGACGAGGCCGTGGATCAGGAGCTCCCAGCGTTCGGGGTCGATGTTGGGGATGCCGGCGTGGTGCCGCTCGAAATGGAGGTCGGCCGGAGTCACGATCCCCTGGAGGTAGTGGAGAGGCGTCCTCGAGGACGAGGAGTAATCCGGCCGGGTCACGAGCCGCTCCGGCGTCTCGAACGGGGAGCGGACGCCCACCTCGCTGGGGAACCGCCCCTGCATCTTGGTCGGATCCTCCGGCGCCCGCGGTCGCCGCCGGGGAGCCTCCTGCGCTCCGGTCGCAAGGGACGCCGGCGCGGCGACCGCAGCCCCCGCTCCGGCGATTCGGCCGAGCGCTTCCCGTCGTGTGGTGCCCATCGGTCGAATTATCCCGCATCCCGGTTTCCTCCGTTAGACTGCCCCGCCACAGCCCACGGGGAGAAGCTCCCGGGAGGAACAGCAGCACATGGCCAGCCTGAAGGGCACCAGGACCCACCAGAACCTCAAGGACGCCTTCGCCGGGGAATCCCAGGCGAACCGGCGGTACCTCTACTTCGCCAAGGTTGCGGATATCGAGGGCTATCCGGACATCGCCGGGAACTTCCGCGAGACGGCCGAAGGAGAGACGGGCCACGCGCACGGCCACCTGGATTACCTGAAGCCGGTCGGAGATCCGGCGACCGATCTCCCCATGGGAGACACCGTCCAGAACCTCGCCGCCGCGGTGGCCGGGGAGACCTACGAGTACACCGACATGTATCCGGGGATGGCGAAGGCCGCGCGCGAAGAGGGCTTCTCCGAGATCGCCGACTGGTTCGAGACGCTCGCCAAGGCCGAGAAGTCGCACGCCGGCCGGTTCCAGTCGCTTCTCGACGACCTGACCTGATCGCCCCCGGCGCCGACTCCGCACTCCGGGTTTCCCGGGTGTGGGGTCCGGTCCCGCCGCCCGATCCGCGTCCGGGACCATCTCTCCCGTGAGCCACCCGCACCGCCCGAGCGATCCGACGGTCCGCCCGCCCAGGCCGGCGGGAGGAGCGCCGGTCTCGGTGCTTCCCGGGCCCGAGCTCAGCTACAACCCGGGGGACGAGCGCTACTGGGATGCCGACGCCCTCGGGAAGGAAGTGGACCGGGCGTTCGACATCTGCCACGGGTGTCGGATGTGCTTCAAGTACTGCGACACCTTCAAGGATCTGTTCCAGATCATTGATGAGGCGAAGGACGGGGATCCGCGGGCGCTCGATCCGGCCGAACGGGGCCAGGTGCTCTCCGAGTGCTTCCAGTGCAAGCAGTGCGAGTTCGCCTGCCCCTACACCCCCGGCAAGGGTCACGAGTTCCAGCTCGATTTCCCGAATCTGGTCCATCGGCACGCCGCTGTCACGCGAACGCAGGAACCGCCAGCCGGGCGGGCCGCCCTCCGCGACCGGCTCCTCGCCGACCCGGATCGCAGCGCCCGGCTCCAGCGGATGGCGCCCGCGTTCGCGGCGAGGCTTCTCGAAACGGCGCCGGCGCGCTACTGCATGGAGAAGCTGGCCGGGATCCACCGGGAGAAGCTCCTGCCGCCGTTCGCCCGCGAGCCGTTCGACGATTGGGCGGCCCGCGAGCGCCCCGAGCCCGCCCCGCCCGGCGAGCGGGAGGCGGTCCTGTTCCCCACCTGCTACGTCCAGAACAACGAGCCGCAGATCGGCCGTGACACGCTGGAGGTGCTCGACCGCAACGGTGTCGGGACCGACTGCGTACCCGGCCTCGGATGCTGCGGGATGCCGGCGTGGGAGTCGGGGGATCTCGATGGCCTCCGTCGGTCGGCGAAGCAGAACCTCGATCGGCTCACGCCGTTCGTGGAGGGCGGCGCGCTGATCATCGCGGTGAACCCGACCTGCTCGATGCTGATGCGCAAGGACTACCCGACCCTCGTCGCTCCCGAGGACCGGGAGCGCGCCGGGAAGCTGGCGCAGGCGGTGCGGGATCCCTCGGAGCAGCTCTGGAGCATCCGGCGCGAGCCCCGATTCAACACCCGCTTCCGCTCGACCCCGGGTGGTCGGGTGGCCTACCACGCTCCCTGCCACCTCCGCGCGCAGGGCGTCGGGTTCCGGGCTCGGGATCTGATGCGCAAGATCCCCGGCGTGACGCCGGTGGCCACCCTCGAGTGCTCCGGACACGACGGCACCTGGGCCATGAAGACCGAGGGTTTCGAGCCCTCGCAGCGCGCCGGACGGAAGGCGTTCGATTCGATGAACGCCGCCGAGGCGGATGTATGGGCCACCGACTGCCCCCTCGCCGCGGTCCAGTTCGAGCAGCACGCCGGGCGGAAGCCGCTCCATTCGATGACCCTCCTCGCCCGCGCCTACCGCGAGGACGGATTCGCGAACCGCCTCCCCGACCCCGCCGCGACCGGGGCGAGCTGAGTTGCCCTTCGCTCCCGCCCGCCATCCGGTCCGCCGGGAGGAGATCCTCGACTACGAGACCTACGGAGATCGCCGTCCGGCGATCCGGACCTCGGCGATGGCGGCCAAGGACCGCCGCCGGATCCACGTCGGCGAGCACCTCACCTTCCTGTTCGAGAACCACGAGACGATCCGGTACCAGATCCTCGAGATGGTCCGGGTGGAGCGCCTGGTCCGCGAGGCCGACATCCGGCACGAAATCCGAACCTACAACGAGCTTCTCGGCGGTCCGGGCGAGCTCGGATGCTCGCTGCTCATCGAGATCGAGGACCCCGGGCAGCGGGACCGGCGGCTGCGGGAATGGCGAGGCCTCGTGGAGCGGCTCTACCTCCGATTCGAGGACGGCGCCACCGCGCCGGCGACCTTCGATCCGCGGCAGGTGGGTGACGAGCGGCTCTCCTCGGTCCAGTACCTGCGCTTTCCGACCGGGGGCCGGGTTCCGGTGGCCGTCGGGTGCTCGCTCCCCGCGCTCACGGTCGAGGCGACGCTCACCGCCGACCAGCGCGCCGCCCTCGCCGAGGATCTGGCCGAAGCTCCGTAGCGCCCCGGATCGGGACCGGATTCGGACCCTTATACTCGGTCGCCCCCGCCGCACCGCCGGCTCCCTCCAGGGAGGATCCGACCTTGCTGACCGCATTCCGCCTTTCCGTCCGGAGCCGTCTCGCGCTCCTCTCCGCGGCCATCGTGCTGCTCGTCGCTGCGCCGGCGCTGGCGCAGCGGGGCGCCATCCGCGGCAAGATCGTGGACCCGGACGGGAATCCGGTGCCCGATGTCGCCGTGTCCATCGTCCTCGCCGACGGCGGCGGCCGTCCGATCCGGGTCACCACGAACGACAACGGCGAATTCCTGCGCGCCGGCCTCCGGGTCGAGACCTACCGCGTCTCCTTCGAGCGCGACGGCTGGGAGCCGCTCCAGGCGATGGTCAGCGTTTCGAACGGCAGCCAGGCCATCATCAACGAGACGCTGAGTCCACTGCCCGAAGGCGTTCTCAGCCAGGCGCAGGCGGACGCCGCCGACGGCCATCTCCAGATGGCCCAGATGGCCTTTCAGGACGGGGACTACGCGCGGGCGGTGGCCGAGTTCGAGAGCTTCCTCGAGTTCCTCCCCGATTCCGCCGGCGGCTGGTTCAACCTCGCCGCCGCCCGGGAGCAGATGGACGACGCGGCGGGCGCGATCGAGGCCTACGAGAGGGCCTACGAGCTCGACGCGGCCATGGAGGACGGTCTCCTCGCGGTCGCCGATCTCCACAGCAAGCAGCAGGAGTGGGAGGCCGCCATGGCCGCCATGGATCGGGTCCGGCCCCTCGTGGACTCGAACCCCGTCCACCTGTTCAACTACGGCGTGTTCGCCGCGAACCTCGAGCGGCTCGACGTGGCGGCCGAGTCCTACCGCAAGGCCACCGAGGTGGACCCTTCGTTCTCGGGCGCCTACATCCAGTTGGGCATGGTGAGCGTGCGGCTGGAGCAGAACGAGGCCGCCATCGCCGCGTTCGAGAGCTACCTCGAGGTGGATCCGGAGGGCTCGCAGGCCGAGATCGCCCAGGACATGCTCGAGGCGCTGCGCCAGCAGCCGGGCTAGATCGTCCGCGTTCCGAGGAAGCCAGCCATGCCGCGACGAGCCCGTGCTGGCCTCGGCAGCCTCCTCGTCGGCCTCGTCCTCGCCGCCCCGGCGGCGGCGCAGGAGGAGCCTGCGCTGCGGGTGTTCATCTCGGTGGACATGGAGGGGATCAGCGGGATCGCCCATCCCGAGATGACCTCGGCGGCCGGGGCCGAGTACGAGCGCGGCCGCGACCTGGTGATGAGCGACGTGAACGCCGCCATCGCCGGCGCCCTCGACGCCGGAGCGGTGGAGATCCTGGTCAACGACAGCCACGGATCCATGCGCAACGTGCGGGTGGAGGAACTCCTCGCTCCGGCGCGGCTGATCAGCCACAACTCGAAGCCCTACGGGATGATGCAGGGCCTCACCGCCGACTTCGACGCGGTCTTCTTCATCGGCTACCACGCCCGCGCCGGGGATCCCGACGGCCTCATGGCCCATACCGGCTCCGGCGCCACCATCCGCGAGATCCGGGTCGCGGGCGAAGCGGCGGGCGAGGGCGGGATGAACGCCGCGCTCGCCGCCCACCACCGCGTGCCGGTGGTGCTGGCGACGGGTGATGACGCGCTCGTACGCGAACTGCGCGCCCAGCTCGGCGACATCGAATTCGTCGCGGTGAAGCGCGCGATCCGACGGACGACCGCCGAGCTGATGCACCCCGAGACGACCGCGGCCCGGATCCGGGAAGCGGCGGCCCGGGCCCTCGCGAGCCTGCCTGCCCCCGGGGACCCCGGCTTCCCCCCACCGCCCGCGGCCCCGGTCGAAGTCGAGATCCAGTACACCCGACCTGATCTCGCCGAAATCGCCTCCATCCTCCCCGGGATCGCTCGCAGCGCTCCCGACACGGTCCGTTTCGCCGCCAGCGACATGGCCGAGGCGTATGCCGTGATCCGCGTTCTCTATCGCAACCTGTCCGAATGACCGCTCCCCCCCTTTCCAGGAGACCCTCCATGACGTTTCGGCGCTCTGCCCCCCTGATCACCGCGGCCGTGACCGCGCTGCTGCTCGTCGCCGGAACCGGACTGGCCGGGGAGGAAAACCCGGAGACGAATGCCGAGCTCGCCGTCCCGCTCCACGAGAGCCTCGGCATCGTGCATTACCCGGTCTCGGGCGCATCCGAGTTGGGACAGGCTTACTTCGACCAGGGGCTGCGGCTGGTCTATGCGTTCTGGTTCTCGGAGGCCCGGCGCTCGTTCGACGAGGCCGCGCGACTCGACGACTCCCCGATGGCGCATTGGGGGCGCGCCCTCGCCTACGGTCCTTACCTCAACAACGGCTCGCCATCCGAAGAGGACCTCGAGACGGCCCGGGAAGCGATCTCCCGCGCCCGCGAGCTGTCCGGCGCCGCGACCGAGAAGGAGCGGGACATGATCGAGGCGCTGGCGAGGCGTTATTCGGAAGACCCGGCGGCCGATCGCGCGCCGCTGGACCAGGCGTACTACGAGGCGACCCGCGCCCTCGCGGAGCGCTATCCGGACGATGTGGACCTCCAGGTACTCGCCGCCGCCTCGTGGATGAACACGACCCGCTGGAACTACTGGGACGACGACGGCAAGCCGCTCGGGGAGGGGACCGAGTGGCTCGTCGAGCAGGTCGAAAGGGCGCTCGACATGGACCCGAAGCACCCGGGCGCCATCCACTACTACATCCATGGCGTCGAGGCGTCCGATGATCCCTACCGGGCGGTTCCCTACGCCCGGGAGTTGCCCCGGACGATGCCGGGCGCCGCGCACCTGGTCCACATGGGTTCGCACATCCTGATCCAGACCGGGAACTACGACGAGGCGGCCGACTTCAATCTCGACGCCGCCGCGGTGGACGAGCTCTACCTCGGCATGCCGGACCAGGAGGGGCGCTACCCGGTCGGGTCCTACCAGCACAACGTCCACTTCGCATGGTCGGCGGCGCAGTTCGAAGGGCGGAGCGCGGTCGCGATCCAGCAGGCCTGGAAGCTGCGCGACAAGGTGCGCGTGCAGGTCGGTCCGAACCGGATCGAGCAATCCTCCCGGCCCCAGCTCTTCCTCTCCATCCCGCTGTTCGCCCAGGCCCGGTTCGGCCGCTGGGACGACATCCTGAACGAGCCGCAGCCGCGGGTCGAATACCTGTTCGAGACCGCCATGTGGCACTACGTCCGGGGTCTCGCCCATTCGGCCACCGGAGATCCGGAGGCGGCGCGGGAGCACCAGCGGCAAGTGGCCGCGATCGCCGAAGACGAGAACCTCCCCGGGATGGGGCGGGTCTCGGCGCGCGACATGGTGCGGCTCGCCGCGACGGCGCTGGAGGCGGACGTCGTGGCGCGTCACGAGGATCCGATGAAGGCCGTTGCGCTCCTCGAGGAGGCGATCCACATCCAGGACAATCTCGCTTACACCGAGCCGCCGCCGTGGTACATGCCGATGCGGCAGGCGCTCGGCGCGGTGCTGCTCGAGGCCGGGGAGGCGGACCACGCCGAAGTCGCCTTCCGGGAGGATCTCCGGGACTGGCCGGAGAACGGCTGGTCGCTGTTCGGGCTGCTCGAGTCGCTGCGCGCTCAGGGCAAGACCAGCGAGGCCGAGCGGGTGCAGCGGCGGTTCCTCCGCGCCTGGGCCCGGGCGGACATCGTCCTCACCTCTCCCCGGTTCTGACCGCCTCTGGAGCGCCGGACTCCAGTCCGGCACCGAGCGTCCCGGCTGACTGGCGCCGTTGGAGTGCCGGACTGGAGTCCGGCGCTCCGATAGAACGACGCGCCCCCCACCGACGAGTCGGCGGGGGGCGCGCCGTCAGTCCGGCGCTCCGATAGAACGACGCGCCCCCCGCCGACTCGTCGGTGGGGGGCGCGCCGTCAGGCCGGCAGCGTGACGATGAACTCGGCGCCCTCGCCCTGCTTCGACTCGACGAGGAGTTCTCCCCCATGGCCCCGCACGATGTCGTGCGCCAGCGACAGGCCGAGCCCGGTGCCCTTGTTGGCGTCCTTCGTTGTGAAGAAGGGCTCGAAGATCTTCCGGAGCGCCGCGGCCGGGATGCCCGGCCCGTTGTCCCGGATCCGCACCTCGATGCGACCGTTCTCCCGCCGGCTCCTGACGTCGAGCGTCGGTTGGTAGCCCGGCGGGGCATCCGGCGCCTGCTGCTTTTCGAGCGTGGCCTGGCACGCGTTCGTCACGATGTTCAGGAACACGCGGGAAAGGTCCTGGGGCACGGCCTCCACATCACCCACGTCCTCCCCGAAGTCCTTGTGGATCGTCATCTGGAACGTGTTGTCGCTGGCGCGCATCGAGTGGAAGGCGAGTGCGATGAACTCCTCGAGCATCGGATTGATGGCCGTCGGCCGCTTCTCTCCGCCTTCCTTCCGAGCGTGCTCGAGCATCCCGTACACGATGGAACTCGCCCGCTTGCCGTGATGGACGATCCGCTTCAGGTTGCCGGTGAGATCCGCTCCGATGTCCTCGATTTCCTCCCGGGAGTCCTCGGGGATGGCGTCCTTGATGTCGTTGATCTCCTCCTGCAAGTCCTCCAGGAGTGAAGTCGAGACGTCCGCGAAGTTGTTCACGAAGTTGAGGGGGTTCTTGATCTCGTGGGCGATCCCCGCGGTGAGCTGTCCGAGCGACGCCAGCTTCTCCTGCATGACCATCTGGTCCTGCGCGCGCCGGAGATCCACCAGGGTGGTCTCGAGCTCGCCCTTTTGCCGTTCCACTTTCGTGAGGAGCTGCTCGACCAGGTTCAGCCGCTGCACCTCGAGCGCGTGGCGGCGGAACACCTCGAGAGCCTGCGCCATCTCTCCGACCTCGTCGCGCCCGTGGACCGTGACCTCGGTTTCCAGATCTCCCTCGGCCATGTTGCGCATCGCGCGCGAGAGACCGGTGAGGCGCGGGATGATCTGGCGCGCCACGAACAGCCACATGATGAGTCCCGCGATCCCCAGCCCCGCCACGTTGAGGATCACGAGGACCATTCGTCCGATCGAGAGGGCGGTCTCCGACGCTTCGGTGGCCTCGAGCGCCTCCACTTCGAGCCCGACCGTGAGCGTGGCCACCGCCTGTTCCAGCGATCCGGTGATCTCTTCGTTGCGGGTCAGGTACGAGAGCTGGTTGCGCAGCTCTTCGAGGTATTGCCGCGCGGTGGCGAAGGCGCCGTCCTCTCCCAATCCGGCGTCCTCGATCGTCGCCAGGGTTTCCCGGAGGCCGGGAGGAGCCCGATCTCCGAGCGCCGTGAGCGACTGGGCCGCGCCCCCGGTGGCGGCGCGGAAGCGCTCCTCGATCGTCTGGAGCAGTTCGAGATCATCCTGCGTCGCCACGTCGGTGAGCAGGCTCACGGCGATGTTGCCGCGCGACCAGATCGAGCTGAGCGCCTCGTGGCGCAACACCTCCGCCACCGAGCCCCGGACGGCGACCGGGGCGGGCTCATCGTCGAGCTCGCGGAGCCCGGTGGCCATGTAGAAGATCTGATCGTCGAGCGGCGGGCCCACCTGTTCGTTCAATTGAACGAGGAGCTGGACGGCCCGCGCTTGCACCGCGTCCAGCCGGTCGGCCAGGACGGCAGCCGTGTCAACCGAGACCTGGATCGCCCGCAGGTTGCCGGCGAGCAGGGAGGAGAACTCCTGAAGCCCCTGGGTCCGCTCGGTCGCATCGAGCCCGGACGAGAGTTCGATGATGCGGGCGGCGTTTTCGAGCAGGTCCACTTCGCTCGTCTGGCTGAGCCCCTCCACCTCGGCGCCGGCCTCCTCGGTGAGCCGCCGGTTTCTCGCCGCCGCGACGACTCGCGGGGCGCTCCCGGCGAGATTGGCGGCGAGCTGGCCGATCTGAACCGCGTTCGTCAGGGCGGGGACGTGCTCGGTGTTGATCTGGCGCTGGAGGGTTCCGACCTGGAAGAACGTGATCAGAGCCGCCACGCTGGCCGCGACCGAAAACCCCACCGCCACCCCGAGCCCGGCGCCGATCTGGACCTTCAGGCTCCACCGGCGCCCGACGAGGGGGCGCGCCAGCCGGAGAAACCATGCCCGCGCGCGGGACCCGAGCCCGGCCTCGCCGGCGGCGCGGGCATCGCCCGACGATCCTTCGCCGGCGTCCTCCACCCGACCGCTCCGCGCGGCCGTGTCTTCTTCCAGCGCCACGCCCAGCGATTCGAGGACGTGGTCCTCCGCTTCCTTCGGCTGCCGATCCGGAACGGGATCGGGGAGCTTGCGGGAGGAGTCGGTCATCGCTGGTTCAGCGGAGGTTCGTCACCGAGACCAGTCGGCCGTCCGGGGCGATCCGCGTCCAGAACACGCGGTCCGACCCCTGCGTGTCCTGCGGGCCGTAACCCAGGGAGAATCCACCCACATCCACCTGCGTGAGCGTGGCGAGCGCGTCGAAGAACGCCGGTCGGGACAGGTCGGGACCAGCCGCTTCCAGAACCCGGGCGGTCAGTCGCCCGACGAGGTATCCCTCGAGCCCGACGAGCCCGGGCGTCGCCGACGGATCCACGCGCGCCAGGGCGCGGCGGAACTGGGGAACGAGGGCCAGCGAGTCGTCGGTGGGGGAGGGAACGACCTGGGTGATGAGTACGCCCGCTCCATCGGCGCCGAGATCGGTCGTGAGGGCGTCGCCGCCCACGAACGAAATGTTGACCATGACCGGGTCGAAACCGATCTTGCGCGCCCACCGGACGAAAGCGCCCACCGGGCGGTAGGCGCCGATGATGATCACGGCCTCCGGACGGAACCGCTGCAACTGGAGAAGGGCGGACTTCACGGCGGTCGTGTTCCGCTGGTAGAAAGCGCGCCCGGCGAGCTCCATGCCCCGCCGATCGAGCGCGCGCCGCACGCCGGTCAGCCCGGCGTTACCGTAGGAGTCGTCCTGATGGAGCACTGCGATGCGGGAGATGCCGAGATCCCGGCGCAGGCGTTCCACCATGGCGTCGGTCTCCTGGTAGTACGAGGCGCGGACATTCACGGCGGTCGGCGTCTGCTGCGGATCCCGGAGGAATTCGGCTCCCGTGAACGCGCCGATGTACGGCGCCCCGTCATCCGTCGCTACCGGCGCCGCCGCCCGCGAGGTGGGCGTGCCGACCGCCCCGATCAGCGCGAACACCTGCTCGTCCCGGAGCAGGGCCCGCGTGTTCTCGAGGGCGGCCTCGGGCTCGTAGCCGTCGTCCAGCGAGACGAGCTCCAGCTCGCGGCCATGGATCCCGCCGCCGGCATTGACCTCGGCGAACGCGGCGCGGATCCCGAGCCGCATCCCCTGGCCGAGCGCCGCCGCCGGGCCGGTGAGCGCCGCCGATTGCCCGAAGCGCACCCGGTCGGGAGTGACGCCCGGAGAGGTGGGCGATTCCTGCGCAGCGAGTGGTGCGGCGACAACGAGGAGCGCCAGGAGCGGCAGAAAGGACATGGTGGCCCTCGGTCTCCGCCGCGCCCCGATCACGGCGGACCCTCGTAGGCGAGCGTCAGGCAGGTGATGTCGTCGGACTGGGCCGCTCCGCCGCTGAAGGCCCGCACTTTTTCGCAGACCGCCTCGTTGATCTCCTCTGGGCTCCGCCCCGCGAGATCGGCGAGCGCGTCCATCAGTCGGCGCTCCTCGAAGAGGTTCTCGTCTCGATCCTCGGCCTCGGAAACGCCGTCGGTATAGAGGAAGATCCGGTCTCCCGCCTGAAGGTCCACGCAGGCCTCGCTGTACGAGATCCCGGGAGCGACTCCCAGCGCGATGCCGCTGGTCGTGGGCAGCTCGGAGGGCGCGACGCCTTCCCGCACCAGGATCGGCGCGCAATGGCCGGCGTTCGCGTAGGTGAACCGACCGGTCTCCGCCTCGAGGATCCCGAAGAGCAGGGTCACGAACATCGCCTGTTCGTTCTCCTCCCCGAGCATCTCGTTGATCCGGGTGAGCGTGTCGGCGGGGGACAGGGCGCTCACCGCGTGACCCTTGACCAGGGTGCGGCTCACCATCATGAACAGCGCCGCCGGGACGCCCTTTCCCGAGACATCGGCCATCACGACGCCCATCCGGTTGCCGGGCAGGTGGAAGACATCGTAGAAGTCGCCGCCCACATCGCGCGCCGGGGTCATGACCGCGTGGGCCGTCGAGGTTCCGGCCTCCGGGAACCGCTGGGGCAGGATGGACATCTGCATCTTGCGCGCGACCCGCAGCTCCTCATGGATCGCGAGGAGCTGCGCGCGGTGCTTCAGGGCATCGCGCATCGCGGCGAGGTGCGCCATCGTCTTGTCGATGGTGAGCTCGAGATCGCGGAAATCGATCGGCTTGGTGACGAAGTCGAACGCGCCCCGGTTCATGGCGGTGCGGATATTCCGCATGTCGCCGTACGCCGAGACCACGACCGCGCGGACCCGCGGCTTCGCCGCCTTCAGCTCGTTCAACAGCGTGAGCCCGTCCATGCGCGGCATGTTGATGTCGGTCATGATGAGCTCGACTTCCTCGTGCTGGTCGAGGGCTTCGAGCGCCTGCACGCCGTCCCGAGCAAAGAGAAAAGAGAGCTGACCCTTGCGGATCCGCCGCCGGAACCGCTGGCGGATGAGGATTTCGAGGTCAGGCTCGTCGTCAACGACCAGGATGGTCGTGGGGGCGTCGGGCATCACAATTCATTATGGCGGATTCGGCGGCAAGGGGTCGGAGTTTGAAGCGGTTTCCCGGCATCGGGTAGTTTCTGACGGCCCTGAACGCTGCCTCTGACCGATCGAGGAGTTCTCGATGAACCACATCCTGATGCCGACCCGCCGTCGCTTCCTCGGCGCGGCAGCCACCGCGCTTGGCGCCTCGGCGCTCCCGCCGGGCCTCCGTCCCGCGCACGCCGCCCAGCGCTCCGCCCCGCCGCTGCCCCTCGGCGATCTGGCTCCGCCGGCGGACCCCGGGGAGGACTACTGGTGGAAGGTGCGGTCCCAGTTCAACATGGTGGATGGGATGGCGTTCATGAACAACGGCACCCTCGGGCCCACCCCGCGGGTCGTCGCCGACGAGGAGGCCCGCATCTACGCCGAGATCCAGGCCGACCCCACCAACGGATACCGTCGCGACGAGCTTCATGAGCGGCGGGCGATCGTCGCGGACTTCATCGGAGCGGAACCCGACGAAGTCACCTACACCCGCAGCACCACCGAGGGCATGAACATCTTCGGGCTCGGTCTCGACTGGCGGGAAGGGGACGAGGTGCTCATGTGCACGCACGAGCACAACGGGGGCATCGAGCCTTACATCCACGCCCGGGAGCGCCACGGCGTCGAGATCAAGTGGGTGGACGTCCCGGTTCCTCCCGAGAGCGCCGATCAGATCGTCTCGATCTACGAGGACGCGATCGGTCCCCGCACCCGCGCGATCATGGTGAGCCATCTCACCTATGTCACCGGCCTCCAGATGCCGGTCCGTGCGCTCGCCGAGCTGTGCGCCCGGCGCAACCTCTACCTGACGGTGGACGGCGCCCATCCCCTCGGGATGATTCCGCTCGACATGAAGGGGCTGCGGTGCCACCACTACGCCGGCGCCGGACAGAAATGGCTGATGGCCGGAACCGGCACCGGTGTCTGCTGGATCCGTCGCGACACGATGGGGGAGGTGTGGCCGCTGATCGGGGCCGGCACCTACCGGGTGGACGGAGAGCGGCGGTTCCGCGAGGACTCGCGCAAGTACGAGAACACCGGGCAGCGCCACGTCCCCAGCCAGTTCGCGTTGGTCAAGTCCATGGAGTTCCAGAACGTGATCGGCAAGGAGCTCATCGCGTCCCGGGTCAGGTCGCTTTCGGCTCGCCTCCGCGACGGGCTCGGCGAGATCCCGGGTGTGAAGCTCTGGACCTCGATGGGAGAGGAGCTCGCTGCGGGGCTCACGCTGTTCTCGGTCCACGATCTCCCGATGGAGAACATCCAGCAGGCGATCCTCGACGAGGAACGCGTCTTCATTCGCACGATGAGCACCGGCAACCTGAACGCGGTGCGGGCCTCGACTCACATCTACAACATGCCGCACGAGGTGGACGCCCTGCTCGCCGCCGTCCGGCGCATCGCCGCGAACCCCACGGCCTACATGTAGCTTCCCGGAGCGCCCCCCTATGGAGCGCCGGACTCCCGGAGCGCCGGACTCCGCCGGTTCTCCCCCAGTTCTCCCGGTGGGGGCTAGGGGCCCGGCACCGAGCGGCGCATCTGACCGGCACCCCCCTATGGAGCGCCGGACTCCAGTCCGGCACCGAGCGCCGCACCTGACCGGCGAGGTCCCATAATGGGCGGCATGGCGAACCCGGATCCCACCATCGCAGCCCCGCCGCCCGGCCCCGAGCGCCTCGCCTGGAACCGTCGCCGCTTCCTCACCGGCCTCTCCGGCGTCGGCCTCGGGTCCACGCTGCTCCCCGGCGTTCTCACCGCCTGCGCCGGGAACGCCGACGAGATCACCGTGGGCATGCTGCGCGACGCCCAGGCGCTCGCCGGTCTCGACCTCGGGGACGAGGAGCTCGCGACCGTCGCGGAACGGCTGAACGGCGAGCGGAACCTGCGGGAGTCGTTCGCCGGGCTCCGCGATCCCGAGCTCCACAACCACACGCCCCCGTCGTTCGTGTTCCATCCCCTGCCTCCGGGGAAGGAGATGCCGGAGCGGACCGGCGGGATGGCGCCGTCCCGGCCCGAGGTGGAACGCCCCGGCTCCGACACCGACCTCGCCTTCCTCCCCGTGACGCACCTCGCCCCACTGGTGGAAACCGGGCAGGTGTCCTCGCTGGAGCTGACCGAGCTCTATCTGGAGCGTCTGGAGCGGTTCGACCCCGAGCTCCACTGCGTCGTCAGCCTGACCCCGGACATCGCCCGCCGGCAGGCCGAGCAGGCGGATGCCGAGATCGCGGCCGGCAACTACCGCGGGCCGCTCCACGGGATCCCGTGGGGCGCCAAGGATCTCCTCGCCGTCCGCGGAACGAAGACGACGTGGGGCGCTTCCCCCTACCGCGACCAGGAAATCGCCGAGGACTCCACGGTGTACCGGAAGCTCACCGAGGCGGGCGCGGTCCTCGTCGCCAAGCTCTCGATGGGGGCGCTCGCCTCGGGCGACCGCTGGTTCGGAGGACGCACCCGCAACCCGTGGAACACCGAGCAGGGTTCGAGCGGCTCCTCCGCCGGGCCCGGCGCCGCCACCGCCGCCGGTCTGGTCGGTTTCTCGATCGGAACCGAGACCCGCGGCTCGATCATCTCGCCCTCGACGCGCAACGGGATCAGCGGGCACCGGCCCACGTTCGGCCGCGTGAGCCGGGCCGGGGCGATGGCGCTGTCGTGGACCATGGACAAGATTGGTCCGATGTGCCGGAGCGCCGAGGACTGCGCCCTGGTCTTCGAGGCGATCCGGGGGGCTGACGGGCTCGACCGTGCAGTCCACGATCCCCCGTTCCGCTGGGATGCGGCGGCGGATCCGGGGGCGCTTCGCATCGGCTACGACCGCGCGTTCGTCGAGGACGAGATCGAGGACGACCCGGAGGATGTCGAAGCGACGGCGGCGCGGCGCTCGAACCAGGCGAACACCCGGGCCGCGATCGAGGCGCTCCGCGGCGCCGGCCTGACCATCGAGCCGTTCGATGTGCCCGACTTCGGCATCGGGAACCTGGGGTTCGTGCTCACCACCGAGTCGGCGGCCGCGTTCGACGCGCTCACCCGGAGCGGGGCGGACGTGATGATGCGGGAGCCGCCCGAGGAGAGCCGCTGGCCCGACACGTTCCGGCTCCAGCGGTTCGTGCCCGCGGTGGAGTACATCCAGGCGATGCGCCAGCGCACCCGGATCATGGCCGAGTTCGACGAGGCGCTCGGCGATCTCGACCTGTTCATCGGGTCGAATCTGGGGCTCACGAATCTGACCGGGCACCCTGAGGTGTGTGTGCCGAACGGCTACCACGAGGGATCCCCCACCAGTGTTGCTGGCCGTCGAAAATAGGACAGATGTGGCCATCGAAAATGAGACACATCGGGCTCGGGATCGTGGGCCTGATCCGGGGGCTGGTGAGTTCGAGGTGGCCTCGGGTTACACACGCGTCTCCACTCGGAGAGGGAGGCGCGATGATCGGGAGAGAGCAGCGGGTGCTACTACGGCATTACCTCGAGCAGGGACTGACGAAGGCGGCGATCGCTCGTCAGGTAGGCGTGAGCCGAAGCACGGTCCATCGTTGGATCGCGACCGGGCAGCTGAACCGGGATCTGGACGACGAGGCGGTGAGGTATGGGCCGCGGGCGCGGGCGCCGTCGAAGCTGGACCGCTACAAGGGGATCATCGGGGCTCGGCTGGCGAGCCATCCGAAGCTGACGGCGGCGCGGCTGTTCCGTGAGGTTCAGGCTGCGGGCTACGAGGGGAGCTACAACCAGGTCAAGCGGTATGTCCGGGGGATCCGGCGGGGTCCGGCTCCGGAGCCGGCGCGTCGGTTCGAGACGCCGCCGGGGCATCAGGGGCAGGTGGACTTCGCGAACTTCCGGCTGCCGTGGGGGAGGCGGTATGCGCTCGTCGTGGTTCTGGGCTACTCGCGGCTGATGTGGCTTCGGTATTACGAGCGGCAGACGATGCCGGTGGTGATGCGGGGGCTGGAGGCGGCGTTCCGCGCGTTCGGCGGCGTGCCGTCGGAGCTGCTGTTCGATCAGATGAAGGCGGTGATCACGTCGGACGGGCGGCGCACCGGGGGCCGGGTGGTGGAGAACCGGGAGTTCCTGCGGTTCAGCAACCACTGGGGCTTCCGGATCCGAGCGTGTCGTCCGTATCGGGCGAGGACGAAGGGGAAGGTCGAGCGGCCGATCCGGTACATCCGGGAGAGCTTCTTCTACGGTCGGGACTTCGTCTCTGACGAGGACCTGAACGCGCGGGCGGAGGAATGGCTCACGCGGGAAGCGAACGTGCGGGTTCACGGGACGCTGAAGGAGCGGCCCGCGGATCGGTTCGAGGAGGAGCGCGGACACCTGGGGCCGCTGGCGCGGTGGCCGTATCGGCCGGTGACGCCGCGGCCCGGTCCCCGGGATCGGCGGCGAGGTCGGCGAGGAAGCTCACCGCTTCAGGTGGATGTCGAGCGTCGTCCGCTGGCGACGTATGCGCAGATCGCGGAGGAGATCGGATGAAGACACTGTCACGCCGGGAACGGATTGCGGCTCAGCTGGCCGACCTGAAGATGCCGGGAGCTCTGGAGGCGCTGGACGAGGTGCTGTCCGGAGTGGACGGAGGAGGCACGACCGCCTCGGAGGCGATCGAGCGGCTGCTGCGCGCGCAGATCGCGCTTCGGAACAGCCGGCGGCTGCAGACGGCGATGCGTTCGAGTCGGCTGCCGGCGATCAAGACGTTGGCGGATTTCGACTTCAGCTTCCAGCCCTCGATCAAGCGGGAGCAGATCGCGTCGCTGCATGAGCTGGGGTTCGTGGAGCGGAAGGAGAACGTGGTGTTCCTGGGGCCGCCGGGAGTGGGGAAGACGCACCTGGCGATCAGCCTGGCGATCACGGCGGCGGAGAACGGTCGGCGGGTGTATTACGGGACGCTGACGGACCTGATCGCCTCGCTGGAGGAGGCGGAGGCGGCGGGTCGGCTGAACCAGCGCCTCAAGACGCTGACCTACCCGTCGCTTCTGGTGGTGGACGAGATCGGTTACCTGCCGGTGACGCGGAACGGGGCGATCCTGTTCTTCCAGCTGGTCAACCGACGTTACGAGCGGGTCTCGACGGTGCTGACGTCGAACCAGGGGTTCGAGAACTGGGGAGAGATCCTCCGCGACGAGGTGATGGCGGCGGCGCTGCTGGACCGGCTGCTGCACCACTGCCATATCGTGAACATCCGGGGGAACAGCTACCGGATGCGTCGCCGGATGGAGCTGTCGAAGACGATCCACCCGACCGGGGCTCACGCCCGCGAGGCGGGGCAGTCAGCAGCGGGAGGCCCCCGGTGACGAGGCCGCGCGTTCCGGGTCGCCTCGCTCCGGTCGCTCCGCTCCCTCCGCGTTGCGACCCGGAACGGGCCCGATCCTTCCTCGTCACAGACAGGAGTGAGCTGACCGCCGCGCCCCCGACATCTGACCGATCAACGACTCCTTCGAGAGGTTCGGGCGCCGTGGGCGGGACCGGCGTCCGCTCAGCGAGCCCTCAGGCGAAGACTACCGACACGCCGTGGGCCGCCAGCCCGGCAACGATGACCTTCGTCACCGCGACCCGAGATCTCCGCGATCGTGAACCCGATGGACATCCAGTGGCAGGTGGCGGTCCCGAAGGAGTCGCATCTTCGATGGCCGTCGTCGCACCCGACGACATTGACCAGGACGATCCACTCGACCGGGGCTCACGCCCGCCAGGGGCAGTCGGCAGGGAGAGGCCCCCGGTGACGCGCCCCTGCGTTCCGGGTCGCCCCGCTCCCGTCGCTCCGCTCCTTCCGCGTTGCGACCCGGAACGCGCCGGATCCCTGCTGGTCACGGACCGGAGTGAGTTGACCGCCGCGCACCGGACATCCGCGCCGACCGCCTCATCTCCGAGGCTCCCCGCCGGGGCGAGTCCTCAGGCGAGGGCTACTGAAACGCCCCGCACCGCAAGTTCAACCCCAGCCCCGACGACCCAGGTCTCGGTCGCCTCGCACCTCGACGACCACGGACGAGCCGGGCTTCCCACAACGAGTCGCGACCCAAAAAGTGTCGCATTTTCAATGGCCAGAAGTGTCGCATTTTCGATGGCCATTGACAACCAGCTTGCGATTCACCGGCAAGCTCTACGGGGACACCGAAGTGCTGACCCTCGCGCACGCCTACCAGCAGCTCACCGACTTCCACCTCCGGAAACCCCCGGTCGGCGCCGGAACGCCATAGCCGGCGCGCCGGACTCCGGTCCGGCGATTCGCCGGCGCTCCCTGGTCAGTAGCCGAGGGCCGGGTCCACCAGGTTCCGGAGCGGTTCGCCTGCCAGATCGCGCCGGATGTTCTCCAGAGCGATGCGCAGGCACTGCGGGATGTAGCGCTCGATGTCATCGGCGCCCACATGCGGCGTCACGATCAGGTCGGGCGCGTCCCACAGCGTGCTCTCCGGGGGGAGCGGTTCCGGCGTCGCCACATCGAGGAACGCCCCGCCCAGCTTCCCGCGGCCGAGCGCCGCCTCGAGCGAAGGCTGGTGGATGAGACGCCCCCGTCCCAGGTTCACGACGCCGGCCCCGTCGGGCAGCAGCGCGATCTCCTCCGCCCCGAGGATTTCGGTCGTTTCCCCGGTCAGCGGCGTCGCGAGCACCACGTAGTCGGCCCGGGGCAGCGCCTGGCGCAGCGCCTCCGGCCGGAACAGCTCGTCCACGTGCTCGTGCGGTCTTCCGCTCCGCCGCACGCCCAGGACCCGCATCCCCAGCGTCTTCGCCGCCCGCGCCGCTCCGGTCCCGACCGCTCCGAGACCCACGACGAGCGCGGTCCGTCCCGGCAGCGTTCCCGACTGGATCTTCCGCCACCTCCTGGCCTGCTGGTAGCCGACGAGCCGCGGGAGGCGGTTGTTCAGCGCGACGAGCGCCATGAGCACGTACTCGAACGACTTGCCGGTGTGCACCCCGCTGGCGTTCGCGAGCCCCACCCCCGGGGGCAGCCAGTCGAGCGGATAGAGGTGGTCCACGCCGGCGCCGTTGAGCTGGATCCACCGGAGCGCGGGCGCCCGCTCGGCGAGCCGGTCCTTCGGGAACTTCCAGCCGATCAGGATCTCGGCGTCGCGCACGCCCCGGCGGAACCCCTCGTCCTCGTCCGACCAGCTCGGCGCGATCTGCCGGAACGTGTCCGGGAACTCCCGTCCCGCCGCCTCGAACCGTTCCCGGTCCATCCGGTAGTACCAGTCCACTCCCGGGTCGGTGGCGAGATGCACCCGCACGCGGCGTTCGCCCAAAGCGGTCACGACTCCCCGATCACCGGGTTGCGCAGGACCCCCACCCCGCCGATCTCGACTTCCACCGAGTCTCCGGGGCGCAGGAACACCTGGGGGTCGCGCGCCACGCCGACGCCCGACGGCGTCCCGGTGGCGATCACGTCGCCCGGCAGGAGCGGGGTGATCTGCGAGAGATACGCGATCAGCTCGCGCACCCCCCAGCTCATCCGCGAGGTGTGGCTCTCCTGCATCACCTCTCCGTTCAACCGGGTGCGGATCTCCAGGTCCTGCGGCTCGGGGATCTCGTCCGCGGTCACCAGCCACGGCCCGAACCCGCCGGTGCGGTGGAAGTTCTTGCCCGGTCCGAACTGGCTGCTGTGGTTCTGGAAGTCGCGGACGGAGGCGTCGTTGAAGCAGGCGTAACCCGCCACGTGATCGAGGGCGCCCGCCTCGGAGATATGGCGTCCCCGCTTTCCGATGACGACCGCAAGCTCGCCTTCGTAGTCGAGCTGAGCCGACGCCTTCGGCCGCACCAGCGGCTCCTCCGCGCCCACGAGGCACACCGGGAAGCGGGTGAACAGGGTCGGATACGCGGCCCGGGCGCGTCCGATCTCCATGCGGTGGTCCTCGTAGTTCAGTCCGACGCACCAGATGGCCCCCGGCCGCGGGATCACTGGCGCGAACCTGCAATCGGACACCTCGCCCGTCCAGCCGCTCCCGGCCGCCCGCCGGGCGCCGGTGCCCAGGTGATCCGCGAGCGCGTCGCCCGGGGACCCCAGAACCCGGTAGCGGGCGCCGTCGGATGAGATCTCCGCCGCGACTTCACCCCGTCCCGGAACGTTCAGCGTGGCGAGCCTCATCCGGCTACTCCGCCCGGTGGACGACCTTGCCGCCCACGATGGTCAGCGCCGGTCGGGCCTCGAGGACTTCGTCTTCGGGCACGCTCAGGATGTCCCTCGTCAGCACCACGATGTCGGCGTACTTGCCGGGGGTGAGGCTCCCCTTGACGTCCTCCTCGAACGCCGCGAACGCGTTCGCCATCGTGTAGGAATGAAGCGCCTCCTCCCGGGTCAGCGCCTCCTCGGGGTAGAAGCGGCCGCCGTCGGGGAGCTCGCGGGTCACGGTGGCGTGGAAGCTCGCGATCGGATCCACATCCTCTACCGGGGCGTCCGTCCCGTTCGTGACCACCGCTCCCGAGTCGAGGAGCGACCGCCACACGTAGGCGCCGGTCCGCGCCCGTTCGTCGCCCAGCTTCTCCGGCACCCACGGGCCGTCGGAGGTCGCATGAACCGCCTGCATCGAGGCGATCACGCCCAGTTCGCCGAACCGCGGGATGTCGTCCGGGTGGATGTGCTGGGCGTGCTCGATGCGGAACCGCAGGTCCGGACCGGAGACTCCCGCCTCCTCGAAGACCCGCTCGTAGAGGTCGAGCACCTCCCGGTTGCCTCGGTCCCCGATGGCGTGGGTGTTCACCTGGAAACCGTGCCGCACTCCGATCCGGCTGGTCTCTTCGATTTCTTCCACCGGCTCGATGACCAGCCCGGCGCTCGACGGCATATCGTCGTACGGCTCGAGGAGCCACGCCCCGTGGGCGCCGAGCGCGCCGTCCACCACTGTCTTGATCGAACGCACGGTCAGGAACCCGTCGGCGTGGTTGTCGAGGAAGTAGTCCGGAAGCCGCGCGTCGAGATCCTCGTGCGACTCGCCCCGCACCATGACATAGAGCCGGATCGGGAGCCGACCGGCCTCGGCGACCTCCCGGAAAACGTCAATCGTTTCGAACGACGACCCGGCGTCCTGGAAGCTGGTCACCCCCTTCGCCAGCGATTCCTCCGCCGCGAGCTCGATCATCCGCTCCAGCTCGGCGCGCTGCTCCTCCGGGCTGCGCTCCGCCATGACCCGGTCCCGAGCCCGCGCCACCAGCCGCTGCGCGGTCTCCCGAAGCGCTCCGGTGGCGCGTCCGTCGCTGTCCCGCACGATCGTGCCCCCCGGCGGGTCCGGGGTGTCGTCACCGATTCCCGCGAGCTCCATCGCGAGCGCGTTGGCGAAGGCGGCGTGTCCGCTCGCGTGGCGCAGCAGCACCGGGTTCTCCGGCGAGATCTCGGACAGGCCGAGGTGATGCGGGAGCCCTTCCACCGCGCCCCCCGGCGCCTCGTCCCACTTCTCCTGATGCCAGCCGCGCCCTTCGATCCATGCCCCCGGCTCGGCCTGCGCCACCGCCTCCGCGACCTGGTCCACGATCCGGTTCCAGTTCGCCGACTCGCCCAGTTTCAGGATCATCTGGGCGTTTCCGACGCCGAGGAAATGCCCGTGCCCCTCGATGAAGCCGGGGATCGCGAGACGCCCGTCGAGCTCGATGACTTCGGTGTCCGGTCCCACCGTGGTCCGGATCTCCTCGGTGCTCCCGAGCGCGGCGACCCGGCCGTCCTTCACCGCGAGCGCTTCCGCCTCCGGCTGGAGGGGGTCCACCGTGACCACGCGGCCATCGAGCAGAACAAGGTCGGCCGGTCCGCCGATGTCGGGCCCCGCGGGGGCGCAGGCGGCGCACAGGGCGGCCGTGAGCACAGCAGGCAGCGGGACAGCAGTTCGGTGACGCATGGGGGCCTCCATGGGACGGGTCGGGCGGGGCAGGGTATCGCGGGCTCCGCGGATAGGATCGGCGCGCCATGCCCCGATTCCGTTTCCGATCCTTCTTCCTTTTGGGCGCCATCTTCCCCGGAACCGCAGCGGTCGCCGCCGCGCAGTGGTACCCGGAGCCGGATCTCCTGCTCACCGGAGCGGAAGTCCGCACCGTGGACGCCGGGGACTCCCTCGCCGAGGCGCTCGCGGTCAAGGATGGCCGGATCATCGCCGTGGGCTCCGCAGCCGAGGTCGGGGCGCTGGCCGGCCCGAACACCCGCACCGTGGACCTCGTCGGGAAGACGGTCATCCCCGGTCTCCAGGACTCCCACATCCACTTCCTCTCGCTCGGCAACGACATCACCCGCGGCGTCGAGCTCAGCTACGCCGAGTCCGCCGAGGACATCGTGGCGGCGGTCCGGGACCGGGTGGAGCAGCGGCGGCGCGAGCCGGCGACGGTCCGGAACGAGTGGATCGTGGGCCGCCGCTGGGATCAGTTCAAGTACCCGGAGATGGTCACTCGCTGGCAGCTCGACGAGGTGACCCCCGAGCAGCCGGTCGCGCTCTACCGGGTGTACCGCGGCGTCGCGGTGAACTCGGAGGTCTTCCGCCGGATGGGCATCCGGGACGACGATCCGGCGACCTGGCCGGCGTGGTGGCTCGAAGACCCCGAGAACTTCACCTTCGAGGACCAGATCCTGCGCGCCGAACGCGAGGTGACGCTCGACGACGAACGGACCACCCGCGAGGTCCCGACCGGCGTGTTCCTCGGCGCCCGCGCCTCCCGGCTCGTGAGCGAGCGTCCGCCGCCGGAGGACTTCGAGGATGAGGTGGAGAGCGTGCGGCTCGGAGTCGCCGAGTTGCTCTCGCTCGGCGTCACCGCCATCGTGGATCCCTCGTCGCGCATGGGCCACAACATGCGCGTGTACCAGGAGGCCGCGAACCGCGGGCTCGTCCGCCTGCGCATCGCCGCGGTGTACGAGGGGACCTTCAACACGCACCCGCCGGAGGAGATCGGCGGCCACCTGGACGGGATCAAGGTGAACAACCTCGGCGACGAGTTCCTCCGCTGGAGGGGCGTCAAGGTGTACGGCGACGGCGGCGTCGGCACCCGCAGCGCGTGGATGTCCGAGCCCTTCCACCTCTGGGACGAACTCGAGGGCGAGCGGAACCTGGGGAACCCGGTGGTCCGCGACTACGGGCTCCGCGAGTCCCAGTACCGGGCGATCCGCGCCCACGGCTGGGATCTCCATACCCACAGTTGCGGCGATCAGGCGATGCGCCAGACGGTGGACCTCTACATGAAGCTCCTGGACGAGATGCGGGACGAGTCGGGCGAGGTCCCCGACCTCCGCTGGAGCGTCATCCACGCCTACTTCCCCATCGAGCCGAAGACCCGGGTGCTCGAGGACATGGCTCGCTACGGCATCGTCGCCGCCACGAATCCGGTGTTCAACTGGCAGCAGGGCTTCTCGTTCGCCGCGAACTCCGGCCCGTCACGGATGGCGCGGCTCCAGCCGTTCCGGACCTACATGCGCAGCGGCGTCATCATGGCGTCGGGCTCCGACTACGGAGTCACCACCCACGACCCGTGGATGGGGTTTTATGCGCTCCTCACCCGCAAGGACCAGAAGTCCGGCGTCTCGTGGGGCGAGGACGAGACCGTGACGGTGGCGGAGGCGCTTCGCTCCTACACCTGGAACGGCGCGTTCCTGACCCACGACGAGGACGAGCGCGGCAGCCTCGAGCCGGGCAAGCTGGCCGATCTCACCGTGCTCGACCTGCCCTCGCTCGACGCCCTCGGCGACGATCCCGAGCTGGCGTTTTCGATGCGCGAGCGCGTCGTCGCCACCCTCGTGGCCGGCGAACTCGTCCACGGCTCGCTTCCGGAACGCCGGACTCCACCAGTTCTCCCGGCGGGGGGCCGGCACTGAGAGACCCGTCCGACCGGCGCCGCCGGCGTGCCGGACTCCAGTCCCTTGCCGGGCCCCCACCGGGAGAACTGGCGCCGGACTCCAGTCTCATGCCGGGCCCCCACCGGGAGAACTGGCGCCGGACTCCAGTCTCATGCCGGGCCCCCACCGGGAGAACTGGCGCCGGACTCCAGTCCGGCACAGCGCCCCATTCGACCGGCTCCTCCTGCCGGAACGCCGGACTCCAGTCCGGCACTGAGAGACCCGTCCGACCGGCGCCGCGCCCCACTCGACCGGCTCCTCCCTGTCGGAACGCCGGACTCCAGTCTCATGCCGGGCCCCCACCGGGAGAACTGGCGCCGGACTCCAGTCCGGCAATTCTCCCGGCTCAAGGCCGCCTTGCCCATCGGCGCCGGTCTGGAGACCGGCGCTCCATGTCGCCTCTGCGCTACTCTCCAGACATGGACCCCGAAGTCATCGCCATCCTCACCGTCGGGGTGGGCCTCGCCGGACTCCTCCTTTCCATCCGCGCCGACATCAAGTCCCTTACGGACAAGGTCGCTACGCTCGCAGAGCGGGTCGCCCACCTCGAGGGGGCCTTCGGCGGCTTCCATCCGCCGCCCCCCGCCTCCCGGACCGAATAGCGCTTACCGGCCCAACCGCCACCAGCCACGCGGATTCGCGGCGCGCCGCCGGCGAGTTGAACCCCCGGTGTGCTGAGGCTAGAGTCCCAACTCAACACCACCCGTCGGATGACCCCCCAGATAGGGATGCGGGTATCCGGCTCTCTCTACCCCAGGGGCGCCTTCGGGCGTCCCTGAATCCCTGTACGGCGTCGTATTGGACGAAGTGCCCGACTCGTCCCCGAGCCGGCAACCCAGGCACCGGGTCCGAGTTTTGGTGGACTTCTGGAACTACACGCTCCTCATGCGTGACCTGGATCCGGCGTTTCACACCGACTGGTCGAGGAATTTCTCGAGACTCGTGGCATCAAAGTGATCCACGCGGCGTTCCCCCCCAAGGGAGCCCAACTGACGGCGAGGTGTTGGGGCAGCCTGAGCGTGCCAGGACTCCGCGACGCTTTCCGCCGTGTCCCGCAACACGCGACAGCCGGATGAGGCCGTCGCCTGGAACGCAGTTGATCGGGTGCTCCGCGCCGCGGTATAAAGGAATCACCCGCGCAACCAAGCCAGCCCCCAAGGAGGTCGAGTCCATGACGCCGCCGGACGACTTCCTCCCCGGACCCGAGCCGGGGGTTTGAGGCTGGATCCCACCCCGATCGGGTCCGGTGAACCGGATGAGTTCCCGGAACCCTGACCGCGCAGATCGGCAGCAGGGCGCACCTCGCGCCAGATGCTGCATCGGGGCCTGAAGCCCTTCCAGGGGTTCCGGGGCTCTTCGTGTACGGATCGGTCCGCCGCTGCTGCGCCCGCGCGGCGCTCCTCGTCGCCGTCGCGCTGGCGCTTCCCGCCTGCGACGCGCGCCTCCACCTCTACATCCACGCCGGCCGCGAGACCCTGCTCCCCGGTCGGTCCTATGGCGACTCCCTCCTGGTCCAGGGCTACGTCGCCTCCGTCCCTCCCGGTCGAGGCATCCCCGCCGGCGAGCCGCTCCGCCGCTTCGTCCTCCGCCATCCGGTGCGTCTGCCGGATTGGAACGGCTCGCTGGTGATCGGCGCCCATCGCGGCGTCGGCGGGATCCGGCGGGGCGAGGACGGGCGCGAACTCGGGACCGGCGAGACCGACCTCGACGACCTCGTCGGCTGGTGGGCGCTCGATCAGGGATTCGCGTGGGCGAGTTTCGACCGCGCCGGGCTGGCCGACGAGGAGGCGGCGCTTCGTCTCACCGAGGCGTTCGCCCGGCTCATGTTCGACCAGATCCGTCCCCGCCTGGCCCGGGATCCCGACCGGATCCTCCTTCTCGGCTTCGGCGAGGGCGGCGGCATCGCCCGGCAGGCGGCCTCGATTGGCGACGACGAGGTCTTCGCCGGCGCGGTCCTCGTCTCGGCGACGCTCGGAGATCCGGAACACGCCGCCCGCCGACGGTCCGCCCGGCTCGCGCTCACCGGCTCGGAAGACCGCCTCGCCGCCTACGCCGAGGCGGCCGGCGTCCCCGTCGAGGGCAGCCGCTTCTGGCCGTTCCACGACGCTGCGGCCACGGCGAGTCCGCGCCCGGTGCTGCCGCAGCCCTCCGCCGCGCTCCGGATTCCGGTGTTCGAAGTCGTCGGAACCCTCGACGACTGGGTGCTGCCCGAGGTGCTCTCCTTCCGCGACCGCGTCCAGGAGGCCTCGGCGGGTCCGCTCCACGACCTCCGCCTCGTGCCCGGGGCCTGGCGAGCCGACCCCGACGACGATCTCGTCTCCGAGTTCCGCGGGATCGCAGCGGAACTCGGCCTCGACGAACCCGACGCGGGAGCCCTCGCCACCGGCGCTCCGCTCGCGCCTGAGGTCCGGCGGGCGCTGAACGACCTCCAGCGCGCGCTTGCCGCCGGGGCTTCCTGATTCCGGTGCCGCCCGACGGCGCCCGCACCCGGCCGGTGCGCGCTTTCGGCGTCCTGCTCCTCGGCGCGGTGCTCGGGTCCACCGCCTACCTGCTCGTGATCACGGTCACGCCGGTTCTCGCCGACCGCTTCCTCTCCGGCTCGCCGTGGTTGGGGCTCCCCAACGCCGCGCTGATCGTCGGAGTCTCCTTCGGCGCCCCGCTGCTGAGCCGCCTCATCCCCGGGAACGGCCGGGTCCGCGCCCTCGCCCTCGGCTTCCTCGTCGCCGCCCTCGCCGCCGCATTCGCTTCCGCCGCCTCCGCTGGCAGCTCGTTCCTCCCGTTCGTGCTGTGCTGCCTTCTGCTCGGGGCCGGGCACGCCGCTTACCACCTGATCCGGTATTCGGCGGCGCTTCTCGTACCGGCCCGCAGCCGGGGCCGGGCCGTCGGCCTCGTCGTGTGGGCCTCGGTCGTGGCCAGTTTCCTCGCCCCGGCGCTGTTTTCCGGGATCGAATGGATCGCCGCGGCGTGGGAGACCCCGTCGATCGGGCTCACCTATCTGGTGTCGGCAGCTCTCTTCGGTTCCATCGGAGTCCTGTTCGTGAGGAGCCGGGCGCTCGCCGCCCGACGCGCCTTCGCCCCGGCCCGACCGGGAGCGCCTGGCCCCCGACGACACGCCGGGGGAGCGGCCGCGGAGCCGTCGCTGGCCCGGCGCGACCTCGTCCTCGCGGTGGTCTCCATGGTCGCGGCCCAGGCGGCGATGATGGTCATGATGACGATGACGCCGGTCCAGGTCGTCGCCGGTGGGGGTTCGCTGACCGGACTGGGGGCGATCATGGGCGCGCACACCCTCGGGATGTTCCTCCTCTCGCCCCTGGTCGGCTACGGCGCCGACCGGTTCGGCGAGCGCCCGGTGATCGCGGTCGGCGGCGCGCTGCTCCTCGTTTCCGGCGTCCTGGGCGCGGTGGCGCCGGTCGAGGCCGGCTTCCTGATGGGGCTCGCGCTCTACCTGCTGGGGCTGGGGTGGTGCGTCGCATTCGTCGCCGCGAGCGCGCTGCTCTCCCGCGGACCCGACACGCCGGCGAAGGTGCGCCGCCAGGGGCGGGCCGACTCGCTGAACTGGTTCGTGGCCGCCCTGGCGAGCGTCGGTTCGGGGCTGCTGATGAGCCGGTTCGGTTTTCCGACGGTCGCCGCCGCGGCGGCGGTCCTGGGGCTCGTCCCTCTCATCGCCGCCCTGTCCGGAATGACCCGCGCCTGGGTCAGGCCGGCAGCCGGAGGTAGCGCTCCTCGAGGATCCGCCGGTGGTGGACCGCATGACCCAGCGTGAACCACGCCAGCGCCCGAACCGTGAAGCGGACTCCACTGGCTTCGCCCCAGGCCCCGAGTTCGTCCTCTCCGAACGAGCGCAGGAGGCTCACGGTCGCCGCCCGGGCCGTGTCCAGCTCATCGAGGAGCGAGGCGAGGCTGCGGCGCCGGTGCCCCGCCGCTGCCGCCCACGGATCCTGATCCATCCCCGGGAGCGGCGCCCGATCCTCCCTCGCGAAGTGGAGCATCCGGAACGCCATGACCCGCTCCACGTCGGAAAGATGGCCCACGACCTCCTTCACCGACCACTTGCCCGGAGCGTAGGCCCGGTCGGCGTCGTCCTCCGAGAGCTCGGCGAGCCGCGCCCGCAGGGTGCGCATCTCGGCCAGCGCGGTCTCCGGCAGGTCCCCGTCGGGCACCCGGCCAGCGGCCCTGAGGTAATAGTCGGGCCCTTCTTCAGGTCGGGGGCGTGTCCACATGCGGGTCATGCTACGCGAGATCCCGGGGATACCATCCCGGCCATCTTCCGGAGGCTCCCGTCCATGCGCCGCACCCTGATCCCCACCCTGCTCGCTGCCGTTTTCACCGCCTGCGCCGCGCCGCCGCCTCCTCCGCCGGCGCCGGCCGAGCCGGAGCCGCCGGAGAAAGTCCGGCTCAGCGGCCAGATTCCGCCGGTCGGCCCCTACTCCGCGGGCGTGGACATCGGCGGGCTCGTCTTCCTCGCCGGGCAGATCGCGCTCGATCCCGCCGGCGGCGGCCTCGTCGAGGGCGGCATTGCCGAGCAGACCCATCAGGTCATGCAGAACCTGCAGGCGGTGTTGGAAGAGGCCGGTCTCGGCTTCGGGGACGTGGTGCGCACCGGGGTCTTTCTCGCCGACGTGAACGACTTCGCCGCGATGAACGAGGTGTACGCCTCCTACTTCCCCGAAGGCGCGATCCCGCCGGTGCGCACCACGGTCGCGGTAGCGGCGATCCCGCTCGGCGCGCTGCTCGAGATCGACATGATCGCGGCCCGCACCGCCGAGTAGTCGCTCTCTTCCGGGCGCACGAGGGCTTGGCGCAGGGTCCGGGAGGCGCATCTTGACCCCCGCAGCGAAGCTCGCGATGCGCACCGCGGCTCTGTTCGTCGTCGCGAACATGATCGGGACCGGGGTGTTCACCTCGCTCGGCTTCCAGGTGGCGGCCATCCCGTCGAGCTTCCCGATCCTGCTGCTGTGGGTCGCGGGAGGCGTCATCGCGCTCTGCGGCGCCATGGTTTACGGAGAGCTCGGTTCGGCGCTGCCCCATTCGGGCGGGGAGTACGCCCTTCTCCGCAGGACCATGCACCCGGCGGCCGGCTTCGCCGCCGGCTTCGTCTCCGCCACCGTGGGTTTCGCGGCGCCGACCGCGCTGGCCGCGATGGCGATGGCCGCCTATCTGACTCCGCTCGTCCCCGGCCTTCCGGTGACCCACGCTGCCGCCGCGGTGGTCATCCTGTTCACGGTCGTGCACTCGCTCTCGGTGCGCTGGGGGAGCGGCGTGAACGATCTCCTCACCGCAGCGAAGATCGTGCTGGTGGCGGGGTTCTGCGTGGCCGGATTCTTTGCTCCCCCGGTGATCCGGCCGCTGGAGTACTGGCCCGGAGACTTCCATCGGATGCTGGGTCCGGGTTTCGCGGTCTCCCTGATCTTCGTCTCCTATGCCTACACCGGATGGAACGCCGCCGCCTACGTGGTCGGCGAACTGCGCCGACCCGAACGTCTCACCCGCGCCCTCGTGGGAGGCACGCTCCTCGTCACGGTCCTCTACTTCCTGGTGAACTTCGTGATCCTCCGGGCCGTGCCGCTCTACCACCTCGAAGGGACGATCGAGGTCGGTTATCTCGCTGCGGACCGGGTGTTCGGGGACATGGGCGGGCGCGTCATGTCCGGTCTCCTCGCCCTCGTCCTCGCCTCCACGGTGAGCTCGATGGTGTTCCTCGGTCCTCGGGTGGTGCGCGCGATGGGCGAGGACGAACCGCTCCTCGCCGCCCTCGCGGTCTCGGACCGCGGCGGCGTGCCCCGACGCGCCCTCGGGCTACAGCTCGTGGTGATCCTGACGCTGCTCTACTCCGGCACCTTCGAGCAGGTCCTCCTCTATGCCGGATTCACCCTGAACCTGATGACGGCCGCCACCGTCGCCGGCGTGTTCCGTCTCCGGGCCGGGCGGGTCGAGGGGGCGGTCACGGGCCGGTTCCGCACCCCCCTCCACCCGTTCCTCCCGGTGCTGTTCCTGGTGATGAGCGGCTGGGCGCTCGGCTACACCCTCTTCGAGCGGCCGGCGGAATCGCTGCTCGGACTCTCGACCGCGCTGGTGGGCGCGCTCCTCTATTTCCCGATCCGCCGCCGCACCGTCGCTGCGCCGCCGGCGGCGGTCCCCGGTCAGTACCCCGCGGGGAGCTGATCCCGGAACCGGCGGCAGAACATTTCCAGTTCGTCCGCGAGCTGGCTGGCGGCGAATCCGAGCTGATCTTTCCCGTCGAGGCGGCGATCAATCCCGGTGATCGTCTCGCGGGTCTCATCCAGGACCGCGAGCGCGTCGATCAGGTGGAAACCGGCCTCGCCGGTGATGGTTCCGCGTGACGCGGTGGGGCCTCGCATCAGGAGCGGCTCCCTCAGATCGTCCACGTAGCGGATCAGCCGCAGCACTACGGTCGCCTCCGCTCTCGCTTCGACGACCTCGAACCAGGCCTCCCGACGCTGGAGCTGATCCCGCACCGCGACCAGAGCCTCGGCCAGGAGCGCGCGCTCTTCCGCATCCGCCGTGGAAGCGGAATACACGAAGACCGGGATGCGAACCGACGGATCCCAGTCCGTCAGGGAGAGCGCCGCCGAGCAGCCCGTCGCGATGAGGAGGGCCGCGCCGACGACGAGCCCCCGCACCGTATGGAGCGCCGTATGGAGCGCCGGTCTCCAGACCGGCACGGGGACCACACCGGCGCCTATGGAGTGCCGCTCTCCACCGGTTCTCCCGGCCAGTTCTCCCGGTGGGGGCGGGGCGGGGTGCGGCACGGCTACCGAGTCTGGTCGTGTCGCCCGTGCCGGTCTGGAGACCGGCGCTCCATAGGAGCCCGGCGCTCCCTGTCTACAGCCGCCTCCGCGGGTTGATCATCGTCCGCCACATGTGCGCGGTGGGGCTGTTGTCGTTGCCGAGCCCTTCCTTGGGCTGGCGGAAGTGGCGGCCGACGATGTCGGTGAACGGCTCGATCGAGACCTTCTTGTCCGGATCGAAGCTGTAGTCATCGTGCATCGTGATGGACCGCGCCGCCATGTACCACTTGTGGTTCCGGGCGTACTCATGGGCCGCGTGGATGTAGGGCTCCGGCTCGTGGTCGGCCCCGAACATCCGGACGTACATCTCGGGATACTCGTAGCCCACCGACGGGTCGGGGAAGAAGCGCAGCGCCTGGTGGTAGCGGATCGCCCACGAGACCCGCTCCGAGACGTAGGGCTGGATCATCTGCGCGCACCACCAGCCGTGGTCGGCGCGGATCAGGTTCATCACCGAGATGTCATGGAGCAGGCAGGCCAGAATGATCTCCTCGTCCATCCCGTGCTCCATGGCGCGCGTCGCGCTCTGGAGCACATGCGACGCCGAGCCGAACCGATGCTCGAAGAAGTCGAGGAGCGTCGGCTTCGCCGGCATGACCGACAGCGGATCCTCGCCTTCCGCGTTGCGCAGCGGCGGGCGCTCGGCCGGGCCCCCACCCGGAGAACTGGCGGCTGACGACTCGTCGAGGAGATGCATCATCTCGTGTTCGAGCGCCTCCGCCCGGTCGTTCACGCCCACGATGCCCGCGCCGCTCACCGCAGCGGCCGCCTTGAGGAAAAGCCTCCGATCCATTCTCGACCTCCTTGTCGCCGCATCACGCCCAACCGCCGGACGCCCCAACGACTTCTTTAGTATAGGGAGCGCTGCCGGCGCGTCTTGCCGGCGCGCCGGACTCCAGTCCCTTGCCGGCGCGCCGGACTCCAGTCCCTTGCCGGCGCGCCGGACTCCAGTCCCTTGCCGGCGCGCCGGACTCCAGTCCGGCAATTCCAATCCGGTGCCGGCGACACTGCCGGCGCGCCTTGCCGGCGCGCCTTGCCGGCGCGCCGGACTCCAGTCCGGCAATTCACGGAGGGCATGTGCCCCTCGGTGCAGGTCTGGAGAGCGGCGCTCCATACCTCCATAAGCTCCCTCCAACCGATGCCAGAACCGCGTCCCTCCCGCCTTTCCCGCCGGGCCCTCCTCGCCACCGCCACCGGCCTGAGCGCGGCCGCCCTCCCCGCCTGCGCCGCCCGCCCGTCGCCCCCGGCCCCGGAACCACCGACCGCGCCCGCCTTCCGACTCCCCAAGGTCCGCGTCTCGCCCGACCGCGTCATCCGGACCGTCGTCGGGCTCCGCCCCTACCGCCCCGCCGGGTTCCGGGTCGAGCGGGAGGATCTTGGCGGTGGCCGCCTCCTCGTCCACAACTACGGACACGGCGGCGGCGGGGTGACCCTCTCGTGGGGAAGCGCCTGGCTCGCGGTGGAGGAGCTGCTCGGCGACGAACCGCCCCCGGCCCGGGCGGCGGTGATCGGCTGCGGCGCGGTCGGGCTCGCCACCGCCCGCCTGCTGCAGCGTCGAGGCGTCGAGGTCACGATCCATGCGAGGGATCTCCCGCCGAACACGACGTCCAACGTCGCCTGCGCGCAATGGTCCCCGTTCTCGGTCTCTGACGCCCGGGTGGCGACGGACGAGTTCCGGGTCCGGTTCCAGCGCGCCGCCCGGATCGCCTACCGCATCTTCCAGGACATGGTCGGCCCCCGCTACGGGATCCACTGGCTGCCCAACTATCCGGTGAGCGACTCGCCCTTCGGGGGTTCGGCCGCGGCGGACCCGCTCGCCGATCTCTACCCCGAGTCGCGCGAGTTCGCCCCCGGAACCCATCCGTTCCCGGCCCGCCACGCCCGCGAGTACCACAGCATGATGATCGAGCCGCCGGTCTATCTGCAGGCGGTGCTCGACGACTTCCTCCTCGCCGGGGGAGTGGTCCGGATCCGCGAGTTCGGCTCTCTCGACGAGTTCACCAGCCTCCCCGAGCGCCGCGTCGTGAACTGCACCGGGATCGGCGCTCGCGCCCTGACCGGCGACGAGGGGCTGGTCCCGCTGAAGGGCCAGCTCACGGTGCTGCTCCCCCAGCCCGAGATCCGCTACATCACTCTCGCCGGGGGTCTCTACATGATGCCTCGCGCCGACGGCATCCTCCTCGGCGGCACCCGCGAGCGCGACGTCTGGAGCCTCGAACCGAATCGGGAGGCGGAGCAGCGCATCCTCGCCGGCCACGCCGACTTCTTCGCCCGCATGGCCTGACGGCGCCCGCCCTGCCGACCCGTCGGCAGGGGGGGGCGCCGTTCTATCGGAACGCCGGACTCCAGTCCCTTGCCGGGCCCCCACCGGGAGAACTGGCGCCGGACTCCAGTCCGGCAATTCCACGCCGGCGCCCGGAACTGCCGGCGCGCCTTCGCGCCTGACGGCGCTCGCTCGCCCGCATCACACCAGCTCCGCCAACCGAAACCCGGGCGCATCGAGCACGGCGTTCTCCACCTCCAACTCCGGGATCCCCCCGCGCCACGCCGCCACCGCCCGCTCCAGAGCCCGGCGCCGGGCGTTCGTCAGCGCCCCCTGCGGCGACGGCGCCCTTCCTTCGAACCAGGCGGCCGCCGCCACCGCGTGCGGAACCGGTTCGCGCTCCGCGTACTGCCGCCCCATCGCCCCGGCGGCTTCTTCGAGGGAGACCCCGCTCCCGATCAACGCCGCAAGATCCGCCACATCGTTCTCCTCGTGCCGCTGGTGCGCCATCGCCAGCTTCAACCCCGCGAGATCCAGCCGTGACGCGACGCGCGGGCCGGTCGCCGCCGCCACCGGCAACCGGAGCCGGGGGAAGCGGATCCCGCCGAAGAACGAGAGCAGGACCGCGCCGTCCCGTCCCGCGGCCTCGACCCCGAGCGTGTCCGCCTCATCCTGGAGGACGCGGATCGCCCGCATCGGTCGCAGGCGCGCCATCAGCTCCCGCTTCTCGGGGCGACGCAGGGACGCTGAAGAGAAGAAACCGAAGTCCACCGATGCCCGGTGTCCGAGGTGGAGGGCGCACGCGGTCCCTCCGTAGAGCACGAACCCGGCGCGCGTGAACCCGAGCGCCGGAAACAGCCGGCGTTGCGCGAGCGGGAGCGCGCTCAGCCGAAGCGCCAGAGGCATGCGTCGTAACCGAGCCTGGGTCCGCTCGGCAGGGGCGGCCACGGTTGCGCCCGGGGTTCCGGGGCGTCCGCCGGCAGCGCGCCCGCCGCCTTCATCTCGGTGATCACCGTCGGCGGGGGCCGCCGCGGCGGCTCGCCGTGAAGTCTGAGGTGCCAGTACTTCCAGAGCCGGGGATGCATGACCCCCGGGCGAGCGTGGTGGAGCGCCACCCGGAACGCGGCCTCGCCGAAGAGTTCCAGCGCCGCGAGCGCCGTCCCGCCCGGCCCGAGCCCCATGAGGTTCCCGAGGAACGTCACGCCGTCGCGGGACAGGCCCCGCCGATCCTCCGGTGCGCAGCGATGGGTGCTCCGCGCTTCCAGCCATCGGAGCCAATCCCGGTCGGCTGGGGGACAGGTCGTCCCGAGATCGAGCGACGGGCGTTCGGAAGGAGAGGGACACGACTCCGAAGGGTGGATGTAGCGCGGATCCGCCGTCACATCGCCCGGAGTCCCACGGGTCGCAACTCGTCTCATCGCTCCCCGCATCCTACGCCGGGAGCCCAACGCCCGCTCCCGGAATCCGCAACCGATCCGAATTTTCGGATGCACACTCGATTCCACACCTCTCCGTCCCGGCCCCAAGTCCATGGTTTTTCGCTCATCGAGCCCCGCCCACGCGCTGCGGCGCGGTCCTTGCCTCAGGTGAGGCTGCGCCCGGTCTCTCGGGACGGGCCATGTGGTATCTTCCAACCACTTTCATCCATGTACGGCTGCTCCGACCCCCGCTCATCGGTGGGCCGCCGACCGGCCCGGCGGCGCTTCTGCCGCCCCACAGACTTGTTTCGAAATCCGACCAGGAGGAGTTCATGAGGTCTTTGCTCACTAGAACGGCCGCGGTGCTGGCCGTCCTGGGGGTCGCTTCGGGCGCCTTTGCCCAGACGTTCCAGGGCAGCATCCGCGGCACCATCCGCGACGCTGACGGCGGTGTACTTCCCGGCGTCACCGTCACCATCCAGAACGAGGACACCGGCACCTCCCGGAGCGCCGTCTCGAGCGCTGTCGGCGAGTACGTCTTCGCCAACGTCCAGCCTGCGACCTACACCCTTCGCGCCGAGCTGAGCGGCTTCGCTCCCTCGGTGAGCGAGGGGCTCATCGTGGGCGTTTCCTCGGCGGTCCTGAACGACCTCACGCTGACGGTCGGCGGCATCGAGGAGACGGTCACCGTCACCGCCGAGAGCCCGCTGATCGAGACCGCGACCGCCTCGGTGGCGTCCGCGGTCAGCCGCGCCGAGCTGGAGGTCCTCCCGACCCCCGGCCGGAACGTGTTCATCCTCGCGGTGGGCACTCCGAACGTGGTCCACACCGGCGACCCGGTATGGGTGAAGCAGTCCGACCAGACGAACTCCTCCCTGCTCTCGCTCGGCGGAGGCCCGCTCCGCGGGAACAACTACACCGTTGACGGCGTCGCGACGACCGACCTCCGGAACCGCTCAGCGATCATCCCGATCTTCGACGCGGTTCAGGAGATGAAGGTCCAGGTCAACACCTATGACGCCGAGATGGGCCGCACCGGCGGCGGGGTCTTCAACGTGATCGCCCGCAGCGGGACGAACAACTGGGCCGGAAGCGGCGCCTACCAGCACCGTCCGGGCACGATGAACACCTGGGCGCGCGCGCTCCCCTATACCGACCAGTTGCGCGCCGACAGCGATGCTTCCGCTGAATTCGCCGATCGTCCCTTCAAGCTCGGGAACGGCTCCTTCGGCGGCCCGATCCTGACCGACCGGACGTTCTTCTGGGTCGCGGCTGAAGGATTCAAGGATCTCCTCGCCAGCAACACCGAGGTCATCATCCCGACCGCCGCCGAGGCGAGCGGCGACTTCTCCGCGAGCGGGACCACGATCTACAACCCGTACGACCTCGACGCGAACGGGAATCGGATGCCGTTCCCCGGGAACCGGATCCCCTCGAACATGATCGACCCGGCCGGCCGCGCCCTCGCTGGACTCCTGACGAACCTCGGCCCCGGCGGCCCGGTCGCCTCCTCGGGCGCCCAGACCACGACGGCGTTTCAGGGTGACCTGAACCTGGCGCACACCTTCTCCGATACCTGGCAGTCCTCGCTGACCTATCTCTACTACACGTCGAAGGAAGGCGCTTTCCAGCAGTACACCAACCTGATCGGATCCCTGCCCGAGTACGGGATCGGCGCCGCCGACCTGCTTCGGGATGTGCATGTCGTCGCCTTGAACAACACGTTCGTCGTCGGCGACGCCTCGGTGCTGAACCTGCGCTACGGCCAGACGTACTTCAACGACTCAGTCATCAACCCCGAATACACCGCCGACCAGATCCGCGGTGAGCTCGGTGTTCAGGGCGGGTTCGTGGACCAGATCTACGCCCAGGACGGCTATGTCGGGCAGTTCCCCGGGATCACGATCTCGAACTTCGGCGACGGCGGTTCGACGCACGGCTCCTGGGACAACACCGACACCCAGTGGTGGTCGCGTGAGGTCAGCGGCACCTACACCCGCTTCCTCGGCAACCACACCGTGAAGGTCGGGGGTCAATGGCGGCGCATCGGCCTCCACGCCGCGGCCTTCGGCAACGGCTTCAACCTTGGTTTCGCGCAGAAGTTCACCCAGGGTCCCGATCCGACCTCTCCCGACTCTGGTTCGGGAAGCGCTCTCGCCGATCTGCTTCTGGGCATTCCGAACTCCGGGAACGCCACCGTCGCTCAGGCGGCGGATGTCTTCGTGGACTATTACGGCGGCTTCGTCCAGGACGACTGGCGTCCGAGCGACAACCTCGTCCTGAACCTGGGTCTGCGTCTGGAGCACGAGACCGGCCTCATGGAGGACACAAACGACTTTGCGGTCGGCTGGGACCGGACCAACCCGTTCCCGACACAGGTCGCGCTGGATTCGAGCCTCGAGGGCTCACTCCCGGGCTTCCCGCTCCGCGGCGGCCTGATGTATGCCGGCATCGACGGCAACCCGACGCACCAGTGGGATCCGCCCTCGATGAAGCTGGGGCCCCGCGTGGGCTTCGCCTACACGCTGAACCCCGAGACCGTGGTACGTGGTGGATACGCCGTGTTCTGGGCGCCTTACGCGATCCCGAGCGGCACGAGCGCTTCGCACCTCGGGACCTACGGCTACACGAACGTCACTTCGCTCGTGACGAGCTTCGATGATGTCACCCCGCCGGAGGCCACGGCTTCGAACCCCTTCCCGAATGGCATCGAGAATCCGGTGGGGAATGGGAACGGCCGCTTCCAGAACATCGGCGGCGATGTGTACTTCAACGAACAGTTCCGCGCCTCCCCCTACATCAACAAGTGGTCGCTCGACCTCCAGCGCGACATCGGGACCGACCTCGCCTTCAAGGTGGGATACGTGGGCAGCCAGGGCGCTGACCTCGCCATCGGCGGCACGAACAACGCGGTCATCAACATCAACCAGCTCGCCGACCAGTATCTGTCGCTCGGAGATCGGTTGAACGAGCAGTATCCGAATCCGATGTACGGGCACTCCGAGTTTGGCGCCTTCTCATCGCAGGAGACGCTGCCGCTTGGTCAGTTGCTGCGTCCCTATCCGCACTTCCGCAACGTGTATGCCCGCCACGTCAGTTCCGGCAAGTCGCTGTACCATTCGGCTCGTGTCGAGTTCGAGAAGCGCTTCCGCGACAACTGGGGCGCCCGGATCAACTACACGTTCACGAACCACGACGACAACATCTACGAGTCGAACACTCTCCTCGAGAACGAGACCGGCACGATCTACAACACGCCCGACGAGTGCGCTCTCGGAAAGTGCTCGGTGCTCGACGCCGACTACGGCCCGTCGCGGGTCCACGTGCCGCACCAGATGAACGTCAACGCGACGGTGCGTTCCCCGTGGGACGGTCCGATCCTCGGCGGTTGGTCGCTCTCGGTGGTGTCCATCATGCGGAGCGGCTTCCCGCTGGTGGTGACCCAGAACTCGAACCCGCTCGGGGCCTACGGTTTCGCGAACCAGCGGCCGACCAACGCGAACATCTCCGGTGGCGGGAACCCCCGGGGCAGCCATACGACCTACGTCTCCGCGGGCTCCGCGACGCCGACCGAGGGATTGACGCTGAGTAACGCGCCCAACACGACCGACGCCGTGCGCAGCCCCGTTCTCATCAACTGGGACTTCTCACTCGAGAAGACCGCGCGGATCATGGGTGACGTGAACCTGAACCTCCGGTTCGAGTTCATTGATCTCCTCAACCACGTGAACTGGCGCGGACCGCGGACCGTGCTGGGTGCCAGCACCTTCGGCAGTATCCCTGGAACCCGCGGGTATCCGAGGACCTTCCAGTTCATGGCGAAGCTCACCTTCTAGGCGACCCTCCCCGCCTGTGGAGCGCCGGACTCCAGTCCGGCACTCCCGGCCCCTGGAAACCGGCGCCTCCCACCGGAGGCGCCGGCCACGGGCCACCTCCTATGCAGCGCCGGAGTCCAGTGCGGCACGGCGCGGCCCAGTTGGACCGCCTCCCTATGGAGCGCGGCTCTCCAGTCCGGCACCGCGCGGCCCAGGTGGACCGCCTCCCTATGGAGCGCCGGACTCCGCCGGTTCTCCCGGTAGGGGCCCGGCACCGCGGCCGAACCGACCGGTGTATGGAGCGCCACTTTTCCGAGTGGCACGATGGAGCGTCATCGGCTGCCGCGCAACGCTGGAACGCTGGAATGACGCACCCTTGCCGGGAGAACCGGTGGAGGCGCCGCTCCATGCCGCCGGCTAACGCATCCGGCGCACCGGTCCCTCCTCGATCCATGGCCGGCCAGCGCGATAGAGCGCCAGACGCGCGCGCATCGCCTCGCCAGTCTCCCCCTCGGTCTCGTCGGCGCCGAGCGAACCCAGAGCCCGCTCCATCGCGCGGACGGCGAGAGCGAAGTCTCCGGCCGCGGCGTGGACCGCGGCGAGGAGGTCCAGAGCGAGCGGCTCCTGGTAGCCGGAGAAGCCGGCCAGCCGCTCCGCCAACCGGACAGCCTCCGGGACATCCCGAACGGAAACATCCGGATCCAGCGCCAGCAGCCGCGCCAGCGCATCAAGTGCGGGTGGCCAGTCCGGCGCCATCCGGTGGGCGGTTCCGAGCGCCTCGGCGGCTTCGCGGGTCTCGCGCCGCGCCCGCCGGGTGATCCCGAGCTCGAGCCAGGCTTCGAGCTCTGCCGGACCCACGGCGGATTCCCCGATCCCCGCGACGGCGGCGAGTCCCGCCTCCAGCGCCGTCTCGAGCCGCCCGGCCTCGCGGTGAGCCGCCCCGAGGAGCGACAGCACGGCCGGGGACTCCGGTTGGAGCGCCCGGGCCCGCTCGAGCGCCGCGACCGCGTTACCCGAATCGCCGCGAGCGTGGCGCAGCGCCCCGAGATCGAACCACGCCTGCCCGGCCTCCGGGTCCATTCCGGTGGCGCGCTCCAGCGCCCCGGCGGCCAGATCACCCTCCCCGGTCTGACGCAGGATCGCCGCCGCCTTGAGGAGTTGGCCGTAATCCGGATCCCGGTCGAGCGCCCGCCGGATGGCGGCGACCGCGGACTCCCCGAGCCCCTGCGCCTGGAGAAGCTCGCCGAGGGCGATCGCGAGCCGCGCCTCTTTCCGCGGTCGCTGGGGCTGGGCCAGCGCGTTCCGGGTCAGCGCCTCCAGCCACGCGATCTCGGCCTCCCACTCCCGCGACCCGGGGGACGGCGGCGCGCCCCGGACCCGGATCCAGTGATCGGTGAACCCGGCTCCCGGAAACACCTCCTCGACCGGAGGCATGTGGCAACCGAGGCAGGCCGAGTCGCGACTCACCCGCTCATAGCGATGCGCCGCCGCCGGGTCGGCGTGACAACCGAGGCAGGTCGCTCTGCTGCGTTGCGCAACGGCTTCGGCAGACTCGGTGCGGTGGGGGTCGTGGCAGGAGAGGCAGGAGACCGCGCTCTCCGGCGAGGACTCGCGAAAACAGGCGCTCATCATCAGGCTCGCCCCGGCGTGGCGGACCAGACTCCGGTCCCGACCCAGCACTTCGAGCGGTTCCATGTCGCTCGGGAGCCGGTGGCACTGGCCACAGAAGGCTGCCTGCTCCGCCGGCGCGAGGGTCCCCGGGTTGAACACCGCGCCACCGGTCCCGTCTTCCCATCCGGCGGCGTGGGCGGCGCCCGGTCCGTGGCACCGTTCGCAGCGCACCCCCCACTCCGACCCCACGACCGCGGGCGCGCCGTCCTCCCAGTGCACTGCGGTGGCGTGGCAGCCGATGCAGTCTGCCGCGGCCTCGGGCGAGTCGAGGTCCCCGAGCGGATCGCGGTCGTTCTCCGAGCCCGGCGTCTCGATCCACGTCCCGAGTCCCGCCGACCACGAAACCCGCAGCTCCCGGAGCCCGCCCCCCGCGGGAAAGTGCACCGGGGTCTCGCCTCGCAACCCCGAGCCGAACACCGCGTGCACCGGGAGTCCGCGCCCCGCGCCCGAGACTCTCAGGACCGCGTCGCCGTCGGACCCGGCGTAGCGGGGGCGGTCGGGCTTCGCCGCCGCGCTCCGCCACCGGACCGGCAGCTCCAGGCGCTCTGCCGAGAAGAACCGTTCCACCGCATCCGGTGTCACCGCCGCGCCGCTCAGCGCCATGGGATGGGCCTCCTGGGCTTCGGCGATCCCGGCGTGGCAACCGGCGCACGTTTCCGCCCCGGCGAGCCCATCCACCTCTCCCGGCCACCCCAACAGCTCGAGGCCGTCCTTCGGCCCTTCGTACCGCGTGCTCGGGCGCTGCGCCGCCACCGTCGCGGCGACCGCGGCGGCAACGACGATGGTGAGCCCGGGGCGGCCCCGCCGGCCAGGTGTCTTCGCCCGGGAACCGCGATCCGTCATCGGTCCGCGAATGTACCCCCGCCGGCGCGCCCGCCCGGTCCCCGACCCCCGGCGAGGGGCGAGGAGGACGGTGCGAGCGGGGCGAATTGGACTTGCGACGGACGATCCGCATAAGATCGCTTCAAGGGTTTGGATTTTCCCTCCGAAATGGACGGGATCATCCGAAAGCCGGAGCGTAAGTCGTTGACACAGCGACACGTCTCGGGTCCAGAATCGGCGGTACGCCTGTTGCTGCTCCCTTGAACACCACATTTCGTTTCCTGTAGAAGGAGGAACCATGAGAAAGACGCTTCTCGCTTTCTTGCTCCTCGCGTTCGCCGTCCCGGCGCTCGCGCAGCAGCAGTACGGCCGCCTCGAAGGCGCGGCGCGTGACGCCCAGGGGCTTGCCTTGCCCGGGGTGACGGTGACGCTCTCCGGGGACGCCATCATCGGCACCCGGAACGCGAACACCGACGTGGACGGCTCGTACCGGTTCCCGGCGCTGCCCCCGGGCGACTACCTGCTCACCTTCGAGCTGAGCGGGTTCCAGACGGTCATCTACGAGGAGATCCGGGTCGTGACCGGCGCGACCTTCGCCGTGAACGCCGACATGCAGCTCGCGACGGTGTCCGAGACGGTCACGGTGACCGGCGAGTCCCCGGTCGTGGACGTGCGGTCCACCGGTGTCGCCGCGACCTTCGACGAGACCCAGCTCGACGAAGTGCCGACGGCGACCGACATGTGGGCCGTGCTGCACCAGAGCCCGGGCGTCCGGGTTCAGGGCTACGACGTGGGCGGCTCGCACAAGAGCCAGCAGTCCATGTACGAGACCTTCGGAGTACGGAGTCAGAACCGCGTTCTCTATGAGGGCGTGAACACGACGGAAGGCACCGGAAGCGCTGGTGGCTACTACGACTACTACGCCATGGAGGAGATGCAGGTCTCCGCCCAGGGCGCGGACGTCGAGATGTCCACTCCGGGCGCCCAGATTCAGACCACCGTGAAGAGCGGCGGCAACGAGTTCTCCGGGCTGGAAAGCGGCGCGTGGAACCCCGCCGCGCTCATCGCCGACAACCTCGATAGCGAACTCGAGGCCCGCGACGGGACGCCTTCTCCCGTACTGAAGTTCTATGAGTTCCACGTGGATCTCGGCGGCCCGATTGTGCGCGACAAGGCCTGGTTCTATGCGGCCTACAACAACTTCTACATCGATACCGCGATCTCGGGTGTGGATCAGGATCTGGCGACCGACATCGGGGACTTCGACATCTTCACCGCCAAGGTGAACTACCAGATCACGGAGCGCGATCAGTTCATCGGATTCTCGACGTGGTCTTGGAAGCGCAAGCCGTTCCGCGGCCTGTCCGCCACCCGTCCGGCCGAGTCCATCCTCGCCCAGGACTATTGGATCTGGCTCCACAAGGCCGAGTGGCAGCGGGTCTGGAACGACCGCTTCTTCAGCAACATCATGGTGGGCCACATGGGCACGACCTGGCCGATGGTGCCGAACGTGGATCCGGTCAACGGCAAGGAGCCACGGATCAACCTGGCGACGAACCACTGGTCCGGCGCGGGTTGGCAGCCCTTCACCCGGAACCGCTGGAAGCCGCAGAGCACGGCGCAGTTCAACTACTACGTTCCGATCGGCAGCGGCAGCCACGACTTCAAGTTCGGCTGGGACTGGCAGATCGATTCCGAGCTTTCCGGCTGGAACACGAACTCCGGAGCATTCCGCTACCGCGACGACCCGAACCAGGGCCGCCCGCTGAACGTCCACCAGGTGGACATGGTCGGGATCCCGAACCTCGTGGACAACCGGAACACGCACATGGACTTCTTCGCCCAGGACGTCTGGACGGTCAATGACCGGCTGACCCTGATGGCCGGGTTCCGCGTGGGGAGCCAGATCCTCTCCTACCTCGAGTCGGACAACTCGCCTGGCAGCGCCTGTCAGGATGTGCTCCAGTGCCAGTTCGAGTTGCCGCAGAATCAGAGCCAGATCCTGCAGCACGTCTTCGGAACCGGCGGCGCAGCGCCGGGAGACACGGTGTACACCCACTGGAATGTTGCGCCTCGGGTCGGGCTGACCTACGACATCACCGGTGAGGGCACGACGGTCTTCAAGACCTACTTCGGGCGCTACTACTCGAATGTCGGGACCGGCCTCGGCTCCGCGAACCCGGGCGGCCAGCCCTCGGCGCGCTACGAATTCCTCGACCCGAACATGAACGGCATCCTCGACGATGCTTCGGAGCTTGGCCAGCAGCTCTCGTTCACCGCGGGCGCGGGATCGGGCAACACGACCCCGATCGATCCGAACTGGACGCTCCCCTACGCCGACGAATTCAGCGCCGCTCTCGAGCACGAACTGACCACCGACCTCGGTGTGCGCGCCTCCTACGTGTACAAGCGGATGCGGAACACATGGAGCAACTACGACCAAGTGGACGCCCTGAACCGGAACACCCCGCTCACCATTCCCACCTGCGACGGCTGCCCGGCGGGATTCGATCGGTCGTTCAACCTCCTGCTCTACCCCGAGGAGATGGTCGGTCAGACGGAAAACCTGACCACGAACCACCCGGCCGGCGAGAGCAACATGGACTTCCACACCGCCTCGCTCGGAATCAACAAGCGGTTCCGGAACAACTTCTTCTACAACGTGTACTTCGACTACCAGTGGCGGTCCGAGCCCCGCAGTCCCGGAACCTCGGCGACTTCGTGGGCGGCATCCAGCCCGCTCTCGTCCGATCCCACGGCCCAGGGCTGGTTCATCAACTATGACCAGGACATCCCGACGGTCCAGGACACGACGACCTACCAGTTGAAGGCGTCGTCCCGTTACGTGATGCCGTACGACATCGGCGTCGCCGGGACCTACCGCTACATCAGTGGCTGGAACTACGCCCCGATCCACCGGAACTCGGTCTATGACGGCCGCGTGACGGTGTACTCGTGGCTCGGCCACATGAGCGAAAACCGGTCTCCCAACGTGACGGTTGTGGACTTCCGCGCGGACAAGACCCTCATGCTCGGGGAGACGATGAACCTCCAGGTCATCTTCGACCTCTTCAACGCGCTGAACGCCAATACGGTCGTCAACTTCCAGTTGATCGACTCGGTTGTGCCGTATCAACGGATCGTGGAGTATCTGAAGGGACGAACCATCGGACTTTCCGCGAGGTTGACCTTCTGACGATCTGACAGGAGGCCAGCCAACCGGTTTGGCCGGAACATGAGCGGCCCGTCGCTCCCGCGAGGGAGCGGCGGGCCGTTTCGCTATGGAGCGCCGGACACTCCCGTCCGGCAACCTGGGGAGCGTCGGTACCGAGCGCTCGCCTTGCCTCCAGTGCTCCCGGCGAGTTCTCCCGGTGGGGGCGGGGCGGGGCGGGCCGGCCGAGCCGGTCGAGGGGTGCGGCACGACCTGCCGTGCCGCTCGGCGCCTCGCCGCCGACGGTCGCGGCGCGAATAGAGTGTGGAAATGAGTTCCGGGGATGCGCTGGGCCCCTTTCAGCCCGGACCGGGCGCGATGCCGCCGTATCTCGCCGGTCGTGAGGCGGAACAGTCGCTCTTCCGCACTCTCTTGGCCCGCCTCCAGAAGCGCTCGCCGTTGCCCAGCGAGATCCTCCTGTATGGCCCCCGTGGCAACGGCAAGACGGTCCTCCTGCGGTGGCTCGAAGCCGAGGCGGCTTCGTTCGATGTCCAGGTGATGGTCCTGTTCCCGAGCGAGATTCCCGACGAGCGGCGGCTCGGGGAGCTGCTCCGGCCGGACGCTTGGTGGCACCGAGTTGTCCCAGGGCAATTGGGTGTGGCAGGCGTCTCGTGGGGAAGCCATGCGCATTCGTTGGCACTCTCGCCCACGTCCTCGATTCTGGCGCGCCGAGCAAGCAAGCAGCCGCTGCTCCTCGTATTGGATGAAGCGCACACACTCGACTTGAGTGTCGGTCGTATCTTGCTCAATGCCTGCCAATGGGTGCGGGAGCGATCGCCCTTCCTGGTCGTGCTGGCGGGGACCCCGAACATCGAGGGCCATCTGTCCCGAATGGGAGCGTCCTTCTGGAATCGCGCTCGCCAGATCCGCGTCGGGAGGCTCGATGACCGCGCCACCCGGGACGCTTTCTGGAAGCCATTCGTTGCCGAGGGTGTCTCGGTCGAGGCGACCGTATTGTCGGAGATCGTTCGGCTGAGCCACGGCTATCCCTACTTCATCCAGTTGCTCGGCGAGGCCGTGTGGGGAGTCGCATGCGTCCCGGATGGCCCCCGGCGGATCACGCCGAGCGTCCTGACGACGGCCCTCCCCGCCTTCGAGGCCACCAGGGGCCATTACTACCGGCATCGCTACCTGGAGTTGCGCGAGCGACGGCTGCTCGACGTGGCCCGATCCGTCGCCGCGGCTTTCTCCGGTCGCGACCGGCTGGCTGATGCGGAACTAACGGCGGCCATCCGCTCGGGACTCGAGGATCCCTCCCATGAGAAGGCGATCCGCGCCGAACGCACGCTCCTGGATCTCGGATTCATCTGGGGCACGACCCCCGAGCCGGCGTGGGAGCCGGGGATCCCGAGCCTGATGGACTACATCGTCGAGCAGATCTCGGCTCCGTAGCCACAGAGCCGGAAGGGCGTTCGGTGCCTCTCGATCGAGAGCTTCATTGTATGGTAGTATGGTGCTCGTATGGTTCGAGTCACATTCTCCCTCCCCGAGGCGACGGTGCAGGAACTGAAGCGCACGGCGCGCCGCCTGGGCATCGCTCAGAGTCACGTCGTCCGGGACTCGATTGCCGAGTACTCCGCTCGGACGGATCGGCTGCCGGAGCGGGAGCGGCTCCGGATGCTTGACGTGATCCGCCGCTGGAAGCGCAATCCGGGCTCGCGTCGCGAGGGCACCGTGGAGTCCGAGATCGAGGAAGTTCGGGCCGCGCGCCGTCTCTCCAGCCGGCGGCGCTCCGAGCCGTGACCATCCATCTCGACACGTCGGCGGTGATCGCCGCCCTGACGCCGCCCGCTCCCTCGCTGGAACGGCTGGCGGAACTCATCGGCGAGGGCCATCGAGTCTGTTTTTCGTCAGTCGTCCTCTACGAGTGGCTCCGGGGTCCCCGAACTTCGGGGGAGCTCAGGTTCCAGGAGGATCTGATCCCGCGCTCGTCCGTGGTTCCTTACGATGTCGAGGCGGCGGCCGAAGCGGCCCGGTTGTACTCGCGTGTACGGCGGCCCCAAGCCCGCGACGCGGATCTCGCTATCGCGGCCTGCGCGATCGTTCGTGGGGCCGCGTTGTGGACGCTGAACGAGGCCGACTTCGACGATATTCCGGGTCTCCTGCTGGTCTGATCGGGTTGGCCCGGGGCTGCGCGGCCGACTGCGGCCGTCCTCGTGGTTCGGACTGCCGGCAGGGCCGGTACGATCCGGTAACCCGTCCTCCCGCTGTCCGTTCTCGTGCTCCTGCTCCTCGTCGCGATCGTCCCGGCAGCCGTGGGACAGGTCGCCGTTCCCGCGCCGGATGCGAGCGCCATGGAGCCGCAGGTGGCGGTGCTCCTCGAGGAGCACGCCGCGGCTCTACGGCGTCGGCCGTACGACGGCAGGGAGTGGATCGCCTACGGGGAGGTTCTCCACGCGCATGGCCGCACCGCGGAAGCCGCCGTCTGTTACCGGGAAGCGGGCCGCATCCTGGAGCCCGAGGATCCCAACCGGCTGACGGCGCTCTACCTCCTCGCCCACGCGGTTCGGCCGACCGCGCCGGGGGAGGCCGTATCGGCGTTGGAGCGGGCGTTGAGGGAGCAGCCGGGCTACCCGCCGGCGTGGCTGCTCCTGGGAGAGATCCGCTCCGACCTCGCCGACGCGGAGGGAGCGGAGGAGGCCTTCGTCCGCGCTCTCGACCTGGAGCCCGATTCGGCGCTGGCCCGATTCCGTCTCGGCTCGCTGAGGTTGGGGGCCGGGCGACCGGAGGACGCCCTCCCCCTCCTCGAAGCCGCGCTCGCCGCCGCGCCCGAAGCCGGCGCCATCCGCGCGGCGCTGGCTCAGGCACTCTTCGCTTCCGGGCAGCGCGACCGGGCGCGCGAGTTCGCCGGCGGGGCGGACGATTCGCTGCCGGCGGTGGAGGACCCGATCCATTTCCGCATGACCGAGAGGGATGTCTCGTCGCCCCGCCTGCTCGCCCGGGCGCGGGAGGCGCGGGAGTCCGGCCGGCTTGGGGAGGCCGAGCGGCTCTATCTGGATCTCCGCGAGCTCCGTCCAACCGACGCGTCGGTCCTCGCGGGGCTCGCCGCCGTCCTCGACGACAGCGGCCGACGGGGGGAGGCGGCGCCCCTCTACCGGGACGCCATCGCGCTCGACCCGGATCAGCCTCTCGCCCGGTTCGGGCTCGGGACGGCCGCGCTCCGCGACGGTGACCTCCCGGGAGCGGAGTTCCAGTTCCGCCGCGCGTTGGCGGCCCGTCCGGACGAGGCGCACGGCCACGCCGCGCTTGGAGATGTCCTGCTGCGGCAAGGTCGAGTGGAGGAGGGTCTCGACGCCCTGGAGGTTGCCGCTCGAATCGAGCCGGGGAACGGCGTGACTCAGGTCCTCACCGCCGCCGCCCTCGCCGAGCTCGGGAGGTACGACGAGGCGTGGGAGGCGGTCGCGGCGGCCCGACGGCTCGGCGCCGAGCCGCCGGCGGGCTTCCTCGAAGCGCTGCGGGCGAGGCATCCCGAGCCGGGCGGATGAGATCCGGCCGTCTCGCGCTCACGACGGCGCTGCTCCTCGCGGCGCGCGCCCCGGCGCAGCCGGCAGACAGCCCGGTCGCGCCCGTCCTCGCCGACATCACCGAATCCTCCGGCGTCCGCTTCGTCCACGATCCCGGGGATCTGACAGGCTATCCGCTCGCCGCCATCATGGGAGCGGGGGCCGCACTCTTCGACGCCAACGACGATGGCGCGCTCGATCTCTATCTCGTCCAGTCGGGGCCCTTGCCACACCGTCGGAACAGCGTTTCCGGGTCGGAACTGCCCACCAACCGGCTCTACGTCCGAGAGGCCGACGGCCCCTGGCGGGACGCCACCGACGAGAGCGGGCTCGGCGACACCGGCTACGGCGTGGGCGTCGCGGTGGGCGATGTGGACGGGGATGGAGATCCCGATGTATTCGTCGCGAATCACGGGGAAGATGCGCTCTATCTCGGGCAGAACGGTGTCTTCGAGCGCGCCGACGCCGGGCTGGACGACGCCCGCTGGTCCACCGCCTCGGCGCTGTGCGATTACGACGCCGACGGGGATCTAGATCTCTACGTGGGCGGGTATCTGGTGGACCCGGACGGCAAGGAGTGCGTCAACTCCGCGGGCGAACCCGACTTCTGTTCCCCGCAAAGCCTTCCCTACGAGCGGGACGCGCTCTACCGCAATCGCGGCGACGGCCAATTCGATGACGTGTCGGGCGAGGCGGGGATCCTCGCCGAGCGGCGACCGGCCCTCGGCGTCCTCTGTCACGACTTCACCGGGGACGGCCGACTCGACTTCTACGTGGCGAATGACGGGGAGCCGAACCTGCTGTGGGAGCAGGCGGCGGAGGGGGCGTTCGAGGATGCGGCGCTGATGCTCGGAACCGCGCTGAATGGGCAGGGGAGGGCGGAGGCGGGCATGGGCGTCGTGCTCGGAGATGTGGACGGGGACGCGGACCTCGATCTCTACCTGACGCATCTGCGTGCGCAGACGAACACCCTCTACCGGAACCAGGGCCTCGGGTTTCTCGACGCGACTCCCGCCAGCGGTCTGGCGCTGCCCAGCCTGCCGCGCACCGGGTTCGGGGTCCGGTTCCTCGACCTCGAGCTCGACGGCGATCTGGATCTCCTGGTCCTGAACGGCGCGGTGGCGCGCGCCGAGGGGACGCCGCCCGGCCCCGGTCTTGATGCCTACGCCGAGACTGCGCAGGCCTTCGTCGGGGACGGGGCAGGGCGGTTCGAGCCGGTGGAAATCGCCGGGTTCACGGATCGCGCCGTCGTGGGGCGGAGTCTGCTCACCGGGGATCTGGACGGTGACGGAGATCTGGACGTCGTGACGACGGAGGTCGGCGGTCCGGTGCGTCTGTTCGAGAACCGCACCCCCCGCCGAGGCTCCTGGCTCGTCGTGGAACCAGTCGAGGAAGGCCGCTCGGCTCCCGGCGCCGTGGTCACGCTGGGGATCGAAGTCGCGGGAGGGTCTCGCGCTCTCGTCCGCCCGCTGAACCCGGAAGCGGGGTATCTGTCGTCGAGTGAAGCGGTGGTCCATTTCGGGCTCCCGGCGGGCGCCCAGGCCACGGCGATCCGCGTCCGCTGGCCCGACGGCGACGTGACCGAGCACCCACCTCCGGCCGTGGACCGTCGCGTCCGCATCCAGCGACCGTAGGGAGCGCCGGACTCCAGTCCGGCAATCTGTCGAAGCGAAGCAGCCACTACGCGGCGCGTGCCGGACTGGAGTCCGGCGCTCCACAGGGCGCTCCGGCGATCACCTCTGGTTCTGGAGCTCGACGACGATGACCTCGATGGGCTCGTCTCCCTTGTTCACGTCGCCGTGGAGTTCGCCCGGCGGATCCCGATCCAGCCAGTAGGCGCTCCCGGACTCCCACTCCATGGGCTTCTCGCGCCCGTCCTCGTACACGACGTGCAGCGTTCCTCCCTTGAGCGCCACGATCGCCCGCCCGTTCTCATGCCGATGCATCGAGAGCGGCTGATCCGGCATGATGATCGTCTTCCACACCCGGAGGTGCTCGTTTTCGAACTGCGGGATGCGGCGGCTCCGCTGCTCCGGCTCCTGTCCGCCGACGAGGGCGGCGCCGGAGACCGCGCCGATGGCGAGGCCGATGAGGAGGACGAGAAGGATTCGCATGGTCTTTCTCCCGAGAAGGCTGACGGAGTTTCATCGCGTATCTTGCCGGGCCCCCACCGGGAGAACTGGCGCCGGACTCCAGTCCGGCAATTTGCAGCCCGCGCCTTACCGGGCCCCACGGAGCCGGAGGCGATGACGTTCATCGCGTAGGCTATTCGTCATGCGGTTCCGCGTCGAAATCCTCCGCCCGCTCGCGGCGCTCACGCTCGCGTTCATCGCGGCGAGCCTCGGGTGCAGTCCTCCCGCGGCAGGCCCGGCGCCGTCCGCCGAGCCCGACACCCGCTACCGGCTCGCCACCTACCGCGCTTCCGACGCCGGGGACGGCGCGCCGCGCCCGGCCATCGTGATCGGGGACGAGATCCTCGATCTTGCCGCGGCGGACGCGCTCGTCGCCGGCGAGAGCGGGATGGCGCCGTTCGACTTCGGTTCCGGGCTGATGGAGGTGATCGCGGCGGGCGACGAGGCGGTTCAGCGCCTGAACCGGATCGCGAACCACCTCGCCGGACGCGAGGGCGGCCTCCGGTTCCGGATCGAGCCCCACCGGCTCGCCGCACCGCTCCTCTACCCGGCGAATCTGCTCGCCGCCGCCGCGAACTACCGCTCCCACGCCGCCGAGATGGAGGTTCGGCGCGACATCGAACCGGACCGCGACTTCCCCTACCTCTTCGCCAAGTCCCCCCGTTCCTCGATCATCGGCCCCGGCGAGTCGTATCGCATTCCGCCGGGACGGGACCGGATCGACTGGGAAGGGGAACTCGGCGTCGTCATCGGCAAGACGGCCAGCCGGGTCTCCAGGGACGAGGCCCTCGACCACGTCTTCGGCTACACGATCGTTTTCGACGTCAGCGACCGCGGTGGGCGGTTCCGGGGAGACCCCATGTTTCCGGGCCCCGACTGGTTCTCCGGGAAGAGCGGCGACCGCGCCGCCCCGATGGGTCCCTTCGTCACTCCGCGAGCCTTCCTCCCCGATCCCCAGGCGCTCCGCATCGAGACCCGGGTGGACGACCGGGTCGTTCAGGACGGCGCCACCGCCGACATGATCTGGTCGGTGGCGCATCTCGTCGCCTACGCCAGCGAGATCATGACCCTCCATCCGGGGGACGTGATCGCCACCGGGACCCCGGACGGCGTGGGCTCGGCGCGCAACCCACCCGAATTCCTCAGCGCGGGACAGACGGTCCACATCCGGATCGAGGGCATCGGCACGCTCTCGACGCCGATCAAGGCGGCGTCCCGGTGAGTCGTCGCGCTCTCGCGGTTCTCACGCTGCTCGCGCTCCTCGGCCCGTCCGCCGAATCGTCCGGCTACCGGTTCCGCGGGCACCGCTGGATCGTCAGCTCGGACGACGCGCTGCGGTGGGATCCATTTCCTCTCCGCTTCCGGATGCTGGAGAACGAGAATCTCCCCGACGGCATCGGCGTCACGGCGGACGAGTGGCGGGCGGTGGTCTCCCGGGCCGCCGACCGCTGGAACGAGGTACCTACCGCGACCATCGCGATCCAACTCGATCCGACCGGCGTCGCACTCGACCGGGCCGATAGCGATGACGGCGTGAACACTTTCGGTTTTTCGAGCGACGAGACGTTCGCCGACTCCTGGTTCACCGCGTTCGCCGCGTGGCGCTTTGATGGCGATCAGCTCGTCGGCTGCGACATCGAGGTGAACCCCGATTTCGTGAAGAACTGGTCGCCGCAGGATCCGGTGCGGCTGCTCGAGATCATCGCCATCCACGAGATCGGCCATTGCCTCGGGCTCGGACATACGGAGCCGCATCCGATGCCGCTGTGGACCGAGGATCCGTTCGAGGCGGAGCCGTCCTTCCTCCCCGATCCGGTCATGTCGTATTCGAACAGCTATGGGCTGGAACTCTCGGCGGACGAGGTGACCGCGGTGTCACTCCTCTATCCGTCGCCCGGATTCGTGGGAAGTCGCGGTGCGGTCGCCGGCGCGGTGCGTCTCGACGGCGCCCCCGCCACCTTCGCCTACGTCCAGGCGGTCCGCCCCGGCGCCGATGGGAGTCGCGCCGGGCCCGGCCCGGGTGTCTTCGCCGACGAGGGCGGCGTCTTCTTCCTCGAGGGGCTCGAGCCGGGAGACTGGATCCTCTGGATCCATCCCGTCCTCGTCGTGCGGCGCAACGCCCACGGGTCGCTGCTGACGCAGTCCGTCGAGGCGGGTGTACTCGAGGCGCGGGACCGGTGGCGGTGGGTGACGGTCGAGGCGGGCGAAGTGCGCTCCGGAGTCGAGATCAACCTGCGGCGCGGCCGGGAGGGGAGTTGAAGTGCGCTTTCTGACGCTCCTTGCCGCCGTGGCCGGATTGCTCCTCCCCGTGACGGGGTGCGACGATGGAGGCGCGCCGGCGCCGATCGCTCCGGCCCCCACGCCTCCCCCACCCACCACCCCGGCGCCGGAACCGGAGCCTTCGACCTGCGGGGGGATCCTCGTCGCCGAGGTCTTCGACTCGGGAGGACGCCCCTTCTCGGTCGCCGAAGTCGTCCTGCAGGCGCACCCGGACACCGAGCTCGAGATCGTCAGCCCTTACACCGTGGTCGTACCGGACGGCGGGGACAACCTCGACGTTCCCGGTCTGAGACCCACCGTGGGAGCGTTCTTTTCCGGCTTCGGGTTCCGTCGGTTTCCCGGCGGGGGCATCCACCAGACCTTTCGGGTCCAGTGGACGGGGACGCTCGAGCTCCGTGCCGAAGCGCCGGACTGCCCGCCGTTCAGCGTGACCTGCACCTCCGCGCAGTGCGAGAGGCGCTGACGAGCTGACGGGCTTACGACCGGTCGATCGCTAGGACCGTCCGCCGCAGCATCTCCGCACCCAGCGCGCAGTCCTCCCAGGAGGTCCACTCCTCGGGGGCGTGGCTGATCCCGTCCCGGCTGGGCACGAAGATCATCGCGGTGGGGATCCCGTGCCGGGCGGTGTTCTGGGCGTCGTGCCCGGCGCGGCTCGGCATCGGGACCGGTTCTTGGTCCAACTCCCGCGCCTCGCGCGCCACCAGCGCCCGAAGGCCCGGGTCCATCCACGCCGCCGGCTCTTCGAGGGTGCGCTCGATCCCGATGCTGCACCCGGTCTCCCCCGCCAGCGCTGCTCCTCGCTCGCCGATGCAACGAATCAGGCTCTCGACCACGCTGTCTTCGAGGTCGCGCAGCTCGATGGGAAGCCCGACTTCTCCCGGGACGACGTTGGCCGCGTCGGGGGTCACCGAGACCTGCCCGATGTTCCCCACCTGCCCGCCGGGGAGCCGGCGGATTTCCTCGTGCGCGGCCACGATGAGCCGGGCTGCGGTCAGGAGGGCGTCGCGCCGCTCCGCCATCGGCGTCGTCCCCGCGTGGTTCTGGATCCCCCGGATCCGCGCCTCGAACCGGTGGATTCCCACGATGCCATCCACCACTCCGAGCCGCGCGCCCTGCCGATCCAGCGTTCCGCCCTGCTCCACGTGGAGCTCGATCACGGCCCGCACCGCGCGCGGGTCGAGCACTGCCCTCTCGACCCGCCGCGGGTCGAGTTGGTAGCGCACCATCCAGTCGGCGAGGCTCTCGCCCTCCCGGTCGGTGCGGTGGAGGTCGGGTTCGATGGCGCCCGATGTCGCCGCCCGGCTCCCGAACAGGCCGCCTCCGAAGTGGGCGCCCTCCTCGTCGCACCACACGACCATCTCGAGCGGATGGCGGGTCGCGACCCCCTGCTCGGCCAGCGACCGCAGGACCTCGAGCGCCGCGAGCACACCGAGCGCCCCGTCGAAGTGGCCGCCGCGGGGCACGGTGTCCAGGTGGGAGCCGAACAGGATCACCGGGAGGTCCTCTCGCCCCGGTCGGCACCCGAACAGGTTCCCCACCGCGTCCGTGCGCACCGAGAGCCCGACGCGCTCCATCTCGCCGGTCAACCAGGCGCGCGCGGCGAGGTCCGCCTCGGAGAAGGCGAGCCGCGCCGCCCCCCCGTCGGGATGCGCCCCGAATCGCGAGAGCGCGACCAGATCCGTCCGCAGTCGCCCGCCGTTCACTGCGAGGGGAGGGTCCGGAGGTCTGCCGGCTGGATCCTCGCCGCCGACCGGAAACAATCTGTCCACCCGCGGGGTTATACCTTTACCGGCGCGGCGCCACCCTTCCCCCCGCCCCCCACCCTCTGATGTTCTTCTTCGACCCCCTCTACTTCATCCTCCTCGCTCCCGGCCTCGCGCTCACCCTGTGGGCCACGTTCAAGGTGAAGAGCACGTTCAAACGCTACAACCGGGTTCCGGTGAGCAGCCGCCGCAGCGGGCGGGAAGCCGCCGAGTTCCTGTTGCGGCGGCAGGGGGTGAACATTCCGGTCGAGGAACACCCCGGGAGTCTCTCCGACCACTACGACCCCTCCGTGCGGGCGTTGCGGCTCTCGCCCGAGGTCTATCACGGGCGCACGGTGGGGGCGGTTGCAGTCGCTGCTCACGAAGTGGGGCACGCGCTCCAGCACCACACCGGCTACCAGCCGCTGTTGTTCCGGCAGACGCTCGCCCGCCCGGCGGCGTTCGCCTCGAACGTGTCGTGGATCATCCTGCTCGGCGGCTTTCTGCTCGGGGCCGCCGGCCTCGTTCAGGTGGGAGTGATCCTGTTCTCGATCGTCGTCCTGTTCCAGGTCGTGACGCTGCCGGTGGAGCTGAACGCCTCGCGTCGGGCCAAGTCGCTGGTCTGGGAGACGGCGCTGATCTCGCCGGGCGAGCGGGTCGGGGTCCAGCGCGTCCTGACGGCGGCTGCGATGACCTATGTGGCGGCCGCCCTGACGGGCATCCTCACGCTGCTCTACTACCTGCTCCGATCCGGCCTCCTCTCCGACGACTAGATAGGGGGGACTGCCGGCGCGCCGGCCTCCAGTCCCCTGCCGGCGCGCCGGACTCCAGTCCGGCAATTCCGACCGGCACCTCCCACGCCGCTGCCGGCGCGCCGGACTCCAGTCCGGCAATTTGCAGCCGGCGCCTCCCTGCCGGCGCGTCTTGCCGGCGCGCCGGACTCCAGTCTGGCACCGAGGGCGTGAAGCCACCCGGCGTGCCGGACTGGAGTCCGGCGTTCCTCTAGTTCTGCTGCTCGGTCGTGTCCGCCTCGACGACGGCCATCGCGTCCGCGAGACCCGGCAGGTCCGGTCCCCGCTCGGGCGTCCCGAGAAGCTGCTCGTAGAAGTCGCGCGCGGCTTCCTCGTCACCTGTCGCCGTCGCAGCCCGAGCCGCGCCGTAGAGCGAGTGGGGCCGCCTGGCGGTCCGCATCAGGGAAGCCTCGAAAACGGCCAGCGCCTCCTCCGCCTCACCGGCGTCGAGAAGCGCCTCGCCCAGCAGTTCATGCGCGGGCTGGATGGGGGAGTCGATCGGGGACTCGCCCGGCGGGCCCGACGGAGGCTCCATGCCCTCCGCCACTGCGACCGCTTTCCGGAACTCGGCGATCGCACTCGACGCATCGCCCTTCGCCTGCGCCAGCAGTCCGGCCATCTCGTGGGCCATCACCAGCGCCTGCTCGGCGCCGCGCGGGTTCTCCATGCCGGCGAGCATCTCGTGCATCTCCATGAGTCCCCTGGCCGCCTTCTCCGCGGTCTCGGTGTCGCCGGTCGCCGCAGCGCTGGCGCCGCGGGCGTAGATCATCGCTCCGGCGGTCCGGTGCCCGACGGAAGGCTCCTCGGAGGTGAGACCGGCGACCAACTCATCCACCGGCCCCGGCTTCCACTTGCGCGCCTCGACCGTGTTCAGCGCGTCCATCCGCATCCAGGTCTCCTTGACCGACTGAAGCGTCTCGTCGCGCTGGACGGTCGCGTTGAGCTCGTCGAGCACCTGCTGGCCCTCGTCGTAGCGACCCTCCTGGAGGTAGGCGTAGAGCAGCCAGTAGAGCGCGTGGTACGAGTAACGCATCTCGGACAGGCCCTTGCGCTGGGCCCGATCCACGGACGCCTGGAAGGAGCGGTCGTTCAGCGCCCGCACCTGATCCCACATCCCGTGCTGGACGAAGATGTGCGACGGCATGTGGAGCGCATGAACCGCCGCCGGGGCGATGTCGGCGTACTTCTCGGCGGCATAGAGCGCCACCGGGGCATGGACCGGATCGTCGTAGGCGTGGATCACGTAGTGCGCCGCGCCGGGGTGGTCCGGGTTCGCCCGGAACACGGCCTGCGCGATCGCGCCGGCGCGCATGTCCACGCGACGGCTCTCGGGGCCCCGCACCCTGGTCCGCATCAGGGCCAGCGAATGGAAGGCGGCCGCTTCGAGGTCATCCGGGTAGTCTGCGGACAACTTCGCGAGCGCCGCCTCGTAGCCGTCGGACCGCTCCTGCAGATCTCCGGGGCCATAGAGGATGTGGACCGACTCCAGATACTGCTTCTCGCGATCGGTCGGCGCCTTGGCGACGCGCTCGGCTCGCGTGCGTCCCAGCTTCAGGAGCGCGTCACGCGCCTCGGACATGTCCTGGCCGGGCGGGTAGTGATGGCCACCGGTGTGGCTGAGCGCCTCGCCCCAGTAGGCGAGAGCGAAATCGGGGTCGGCGGCCTGGGCGCGCTGGAAGGCCTCGGCGGCATCCTCCCACTCGAAGCTGTGGAGGAGGCGCACCCCGTCGAGGAAGTCTTTCTGTGCTTCCTCGGCCCCCGAGTTGGGGAACGAGACCGTGCCCAGGCCGCTCGACTGGGCCAGGGCGGGCGAGGCTGCGAGGACGACCGCGGCGCCCACCGCAGCCGCCATACACCGGGAACGAATCTTCTTCATGGGGGAGCTCTCCTCTCGGGACATGGGGTACCGAAACCGACCCATTTTTTCAGACCCGACGCCTTCCCGGCAACCGCCATATGGAGCGCCCGGGCGCCGGACTCCAGTCCCTTGCCGGGCCCCCACCGGGAGAACTGGCGCCGGACTCCAGTCCGGCAATTCACAAAGGGGGGTGCGCATCCCGGTGCCGCTCTGGAGAGCGGCGCTCCATACTGCCGGCGCGCCGGACTCCGCCAGTTCTCCGGGTGGGGGCCCGGCAATCTGTCGAAGCGAAAGCGCCATTGGACGCCGCCGGCCCCTACGCAAGCGAACGGCGCGTGAGATCCAGGGCGCGAACGGCGTCGTCCGCGGTGAACGTCAGCGCCGGCCGGAACCGAACCGTCCGCGGCCCGCACCCGAGGATGAGCAGCTCGTTCTCGTAGGCGCGGGCGAGGAATGCGTCCCGCTCGGCGGTCGTCGGGAGATCGAACGCGCACAGCAGCCCCCGTCCGCGCACTCGACTCACGCGTGCGTCGCTCGCCGCCAGCTCGTGGAGCCCGGCGAGCAGGACCGTCCCGACGCGTTCGGCGTTCCCGAGCAGGCCGTCGCGCTCCATGACCTCGAGGATCCGCCCGCAGCGGACCATGTCCACCAGACTTCCACCGAACGTGGAGTTGATCCGCGAGGACAGACGGAACACGTTGTCCGGGACCTCGTCCACTCGCCGGCCGGCCAGGATCCCGCAGATGCCCGCCTTCTTGCCGAACGCCAGCACGTCCGGTGCGGCGTCGAAGTGCTGGTAGCACCACATCCGCCCGGTCACGCCCATGCCGCTTTGGACTTCGTCGAAGATCAGCAGGAACTCGTGCTCGTCGGCGAGACGGCGCAGCTCGACGAGGAACTCGCCGCGGAAGTGGTGGTCGCCGCCCTCACCCTGGATGGGCTCGATGATGAGCCCGGCGATATCGTGCCCGTGCTCGTGAACCGCGGCTTCGATCGCGGCCAGCGCCCGGGCCTCGGCTGCCTCGGTCTCGGCCCGGCGGGTCGCCTCCGGATAGCGGATGCGCGGGTTCTCGATCCGCGGCCAGTCGAACCGCGGGAAGTAGGCGACCTTCATCGGCTCGGTGTTCGTGAGGGACAGCGAGTACCCGGTGCGCCCGTGGAACGCCTCGCGAAAGTGGATGATCCGGCTGCCGATCTCCCCCCGCCCGGCGGCGAGGTTCTTCCGCACCTTCCAGTCGAAGGCGACCTTCAGCGCGTTCTCCACCGCGACCGAACCCCCGGCGATGAAGAACGCGTGGGGCAGCTCGGGAGGGATCGCGACGCGGGAGAAGGCGTCGAGGAAACGGGCCATCTCCACGGTGTAGAAGTCGGAGTTGGACGGGTTGTGGACGGCCACGCGCCCGATCCGATCGAGGAACTCCGGCTCCACGAGGGCCGGATGGTTGTGGCCGAGGGGACTCGAGGCGTAGTAGGTGAAGCAATCGAGGAAGCGTCGCCCCGATTTCTCGCATGCGAGCCAGGATCCTCGGCTCTTCTCGAGGTCGAGGACGAGATCCAGTCCGTCGGTGATCAGGTGCCGACGCAGACGGTCGTGGACGGAAGCTGCCTGGGATGCCCGAGTGTCCATGGGGCGATCCTACCCACGATCGTCGTCCGACCGAGCCGCGCTGTACCCCGTCGCGGTCCGGACTCAGCCGCCGACGAGGATGCGAAGTCCCAGCAACGTGAGAACAGCCGCGGCGCCACGGTCCACCCAGACCTTGGCGCCCAGGGTTCGGCGGACCACCGCTTCGGTCGTCAGAAACATCGAGAGCACCGCATAGAACGCCAGTTCGATGACGAGGTGGTTCCCGGCGATCAGGAGGCTGCCCGGGAGGTCCAGACCTCCGGGGAAGATCGCGACGAGGACCGCGGCCGCGAACAGGATCGCCTTCGGATTCAGGAGGTTGATCAGGAGCCCCTGCGTGAAGGCGCGCCTCGCGGCCGCGGGCCGCGCACCCAGCGGGTCCCGGGCCCTTCGCCACATGTGAACCCCGAGGTAGAGCAGATAGACGGCGCCCGCCGCACGGCCCACGATGAGCGCCTGGGGGAAGTGCTCGAAGACCGCGGCGAGACCGAGCAGCGCCAGAAGCGTCCACATGGACGCCATGAGCCCCAGCCCGCAGCCCAGCGCCATCCCGGCGATCCGCCCGGCGCTCAGATTCGTCTGGAGCGCCATCAGCAGCGCGGGCCCCGGGCTGAACATCGAAACGATCAGCGCCACGTTGAACGCGACGATCTGCCCTCCGGTCATCATGAGAATCCAGGGAACGGGCCATCAGGTTGCGGCACCCCGAAGCTCCCCTTGGTTCTGGAATGTGCGCCACCGAGGATCCGATCCGGTCACAGAACTGAGTGGTTAGAATAACCGGTCTGAACATGCGCCAAGTACCCACAACCGAAGTCAAGTCACGGTTCGCCGAGTTCCTGCGGACCGTCGAACGGGGACAGAAGCTCGCGATCAGTCGTCACGGCAAGGTGATCGCGTACCTCGTTCCCGCCGAGGAGGCGCAGCGGGCCGCGTGTCGGGAGGGTGTGAATCGCTTCCTGGCCGCAGCCCGTCGGTGGAGATCCGCCGGGTTCACGCGTGAAGAGGCTCTTGCCGCCCGCCACGAAGGCCACCGCTTCTGACGCCGGTGGTCCTCGACGCTTCGGTCGTCATCGCGTGGCTGCTCGAGGAACAGCATCCGGAAGTGCCTGGCTTGGTGGATCGACTCGGCGAGGGAATCTCGATCGTCCCGGACCTGTGGCATTTGGAAGTGCGCAATGCCCTGGTCATCGCGGTGCGCCGGGACCGCCTGACGTTCCCCGAGGTCCGACTGCGGCTCGACGACCTGCGTGCGCTGAGGATGACGACGGATTCGGCCCCCGACCTGGACATCGCGCTGGACCTGGCCGCCCGTCATGGCCTCACGTACTACGATGCGATCTACCTGGAGCTCGCAAAGCGCCGTTCCTCAGTCCTTGCGACATTCGACAGGAACCTCGCCCTGGCTGCGATCACGGAGGGCGTCGAAGTGCTGCCAGATCCTGACTGACGCAGTCAGGCGCCCCGACTCCCCGCAGCGTGACGCAGTGTGGGTGCGCCCCCGGGGCCATACACTCGGGACGTGTTCCGTAATCGGTGGCTCCCGCTCTTCGCCGGTGGGGTGCTCCTGGTCGGCGCCGCGCTGTCCGGGGCGCAGGCAGCCGATCCGGTGGTGCGCGTCTTCGAGGTGAGGCGGATCAACTCCGACTTCGGCCCGATCGAGGAGCTCTCGTTCCGGCTCGAGAACGACGGCTCCCGGGTCCAGCCGTCGCAGTGGCTCGCCACGCTGGCGCGTCGGGTGCCGGAGGGCTTCCTGGCGCAGCTCCTCTCGCTGCGCCCCGCGCGAATTGGCGGGGATGGTGCTTCGATCTGGGAGGGGAGCCGCTCTCGCGGGCGCCGCGGCGTCCGCGTACGCATCGAGGACCACCCGGGAGACGCGACCGAAGCGGCCGCTACGCATGTCGAGCTGGCGCTCCTGCGCGACGGGGAGCCGGTGTGGTCCGCAGCCGCCGCCGATGCGCTCGACGTGGGCGCCACGGCGGTCCTGAGCGGTCGCGACTTCGAGGTGAGCCCCAGCCGCTACCTGAGCTGGTTCCGTGAGACCGCGGACCTCCCCGCCCGCGAGCGCCTCTACGGCAGGCTGCGCGACCACTCGATCTGGCTGGTCGTCACCGTGAGCCGGCCTGCCGAAGCAGCGGTCGCCGTCGCCCCGCTGCGGCGGGACCCGCCGGAGGACCCGCGACTTCAGACGCTCGAGAGTTCTGTCGCGCCGGAGGCCACCGGCACCGCGGAGCTTCGGATCCGACTCGACGACGACGGCCGTCCCCGCCACTTCGACATCGCCTCCACGACGCTGCCCGAGGTCACGCCCCGCCTGCTCGGGATCGCCTCCGGGTGGCGGTTCCCGGATGCGGCCGACCGGGAAGTCCTGGTCAACGTCCCGGTTGCGACCCGCCCGGCCCGGCGACCGCCTCCGCGACCCGACTGAGCGGGAGGGCCGACCCCCGGGTGGCGATCAGTTCCCTGCGGCCTCCCGGATGGAGTAGAGGTGGCTTCGCGTGCGGATGAGGAGCCGGTCCCCCACGATGGCGGGAGAGGCGAGCGTCCAGTCGTCGAGCCGGTTCACACCCAGCAGGTTGTAGGTCGCGCCCGCCTCGATGACGTAGGTGTCTCCCTCTTCGCCGAGCGCGAAGACTCTGCCGTTGTAGGCCCACGGCGACGCGGTGAACGCCGCCGCTCCCGGGGCGATGCGCGAGCGATACACCCGCTCCCCGGTCTCGACATCGTGGCGCGAGAAGATCCCCCGCGAATACAGCACATAGAGCGCTCCGTCGTGGATCAGCGGCGTCGGCAGATAGGTGCCGCCCGCGATCCGCTCGTACCAGGCGACGTGTTCGCTCTCGGTCCGCCCTTCCGCGGGCGTGATGTCGCCGAGGCCGCCGGGCCGGATCGCCACCAGCGGCCGCTCATCGCCGCCGCTGGCGCCCGAGTTCACGAACAGGTGATCTCCCCACGCGAACGGACTCTGGATCGGGGAGCCGCCCATCCGTCCCAGCCGCCAGAGTTCGGTTCCGTCGAGCCCGTAGCTGATGATGAGACCGGGGCCGCTGGTCACGATCTCGCTGCGCGCCTCGGTCTCCCACACGAACGGGGTGGACCAGCCGGTCCGGCGCCGGGCCTCGAAACTGCGATACGCCCACCAAACCGGCTCTCCGGTGCGGCGATCGAATGCGGCGAGGTAGCCGTCCTCCTCGTTGTCGTTCAGCACATAGACCCGGTCGCTGTGGAGCGCGGGAGACGCGCCCGTGCCAAAGTCGCGCACCGTGGGCCGGGCCTCGATGGGCCGCGTCCAGAGCTCGTTGCCGTCGAGGTCGAACGCGAACAGGCCGTGGTGCGTGAAGTAGGCCACGACGACTTCGCCGTCAGTGACCGGCGTCTCGGAGGCGTAGCTGTTCTTGCGGTGCCGTCCGCCGAGAGGTCGGCCGCGATAGACCTCCCGGGTCCAGAGCACCTCCCCCGAGCCGAGGTCGAGGCCGAGGACATGGAGCGCGATCTCGACCTCGTCCGGCATCTCCCGGTCGCGGGCGTAGAGCCGCCGGTTCACCTCTTCCGGCGGAAGCCCCTGCGCCTGCAGCTCGGCGATGTAGTCGTTGCTGAAGTCGGTCCCGAGGGACGGCCCCTTCATCGGTCCCGCGCTGGTGGCGGTGGTGAGGAAGACCCGATCGCCCCAGACGATCGGCGACGACCAGCCCACGCCGGGGACTTCGGCGACCCACTCCACGTTCTCGGTCGTGGACCAGCGGGTGGGCAGGTCGGGATGGGTTCCGACCGGGTTCGAGAGCGGCCCCCGGAACCGGGGCCAGTTCGGGGTCTCGTCGCCCTCCTGGCCGGAACGCCCGGCGTGCGCCGCGACCGGCAGGGCGGCGAGCGCCAGCGCGAGCAAGGCGGGCCCGGGCTTCATTCGGGGTAGAGGGAGGGAGGCATTCCCGTCCGCTTGCTGCCCGCGTTCTTCCACGCGTCGTAGCGCATCCGGAGCGCGACCACCGGATTCGCGTCCTCGTGGGGCTGGATGTCCTCGTCGGTCGCCCCGATGTAGGCGGTGTAGTCGCCGTCGTTATGCGAGACGCCGAGCGCGTCGTCCCGGTTCGCGATGGCGATGTAGGCGACGTGCGAGGTCTTCCCGGAACAGGGAGCGGCGGGTTTCGGCTCTTCCTCGCAGGTGCACCGCTTGTCTCCGCCGGCGTCGTCGGCCGCCTCCATCGCCGCCATCACGCGATCGGCGAGGGTTCCGCTCGCCTTGGTGAACGCGAGCGCCGCGTCCTCCGCCACCCGGTCGTTGAACAGGATGTTCCCCTGGACCTGGAAGAAGATGTCGTCCCCCACCTGCCCGGCGACGTAGAGCGATGCGGCGCTGTTTCGTGAACCGTTGAAGCCCGCGGTGCGTCCCTGGAGGTCCACGATGCCGAACTGCCGGCGCTCCATGGCGGGCTCGTCTTTCGCGTTCTCGTGCTCGCGCAGGAGTTCGATGATCCGCTCCGGATCGGTCCCCTTGCGGATCTCCTCGTAAACCAGCATCTGGTTCGCCCGGGTGTTGTCCACGCCCGCCTGGCAGGCCGCGACCCCCACGCCGGGCACGATGACGGCCTGGATGTCCATCAGGTCGCGCGACGGCCGCGGTGGGAAGCGCGACTGCCGGACGCAGGTCGCGGACGCGATGATGACCTGGCCGCTGTTGCGGTCCACCGCGATCACGGACCAGGTGGCGAGCGCCGGGGAAGGCGCCGCGAAGAGCAGCGCAAGCAGCAGCCCGATGCGTTTCATGGATCCCTCCCGCGCCCCCGGAGCCTTCCCGGCGACGCTCCGTCGTATGGTGTCAGAATCCGCGCGCCGTCCCGACACCGACCTCTCCATCGTCGTCTGGAACCCATAGTTGGCGCGGTACATCGCGGATTGAGAGCAGGGGAGGCCGCGACCTGTCGGAGAGTCGCCGCGGCAAGCTCTTGGGAGAGTGGAATCAGGAGTCCCCCATCATCATGATCGAGCCTGCGCCGAGATCCGACCGACACCGTCTGTCGAATCTCCAGCACTCCCTCCGGCATCGGAATACATGGGACGATGTCCCGCTGCCGGAGGTCCGGCTGAAGGATCTTGATCGGGTCGCGACGGATTGGTTCCGCAAGAGGGCCGCGGCGAGTGGGCTCGTGGCTTCGGCGATCCTCGGGGGCGCAGACGAGAGCCTGGCCGAGGATCTCCACTTGCGGGAGGGGCCGTATCTCACTCGCGCCGCAGCCCTGCTGTTCCACCGGGCGCCCCAGCGGTTGTTTCCCCGGGCCTGCCTGAAGATCGGTTCCTTCCGTGGTTCGGAACTGCTGTTCCAGGATGTCGTCGAGGGCAACCTGTTCGCACAGGTGGACCGGGCCGTGGATCTCCTCGAGACGAAGTACACGCGCGGTCTCGTGTCCTATGACGGCGTCCATCGCGTGGAGACCTTCCCGGTCCCGCGGGAGGCGATGCGGGAAGCCGTGATCAACGCGGTCATCCACCGCGACTACGCCAGCCCGACGGCGATCCAGATCCGGGTCTCCGACGACCGGATCTCGATCTGGAACGCCGCCGTACTCTCGCCGGAGTGGTTCGCCGAGCATCTCGCGGAGGAGCTCGCCTCGCGACCGCACAACCCCCGCATCGCGGGCGCCTTCTTCCGGGCCGGCATGATCGAGGCTTGGGGACGTGGCATCCGCAGGATCGTGGACCTGTGCGCTCAGGCCGGCAACCCGACTCCGACCTGGCGGTTCACGGGAGGTGGCGATGGTCTCCGCGTCCGATTCCCGTTCTCGGAGGCCTACCGGGCCGCCGATGCCGCAGCGCGCGGGCTTGCGACCCGGAACGGCGACGAGACCACCCGGATCACTACCCGGAAAACCGGAGGAACTACCCCGAAACCGGTCCCCGAGCGGATCCTGGACTCGCTGCGAGCGGAACCGGAGCTGACCCGGGGCGCGCTCGCGCAGCGCGTCGGTCTCACCCCCGACGGAGTGAAGTACCACTTGAAGAAGCTGAAGGCCTCCGGATCCCTCCGACGGGTCGGATCGCCGCGGTCGGGGCATTGGGAAGTGCTCCGATGAGGCCGGTCCGTCGCGCGATCCGGTTGTCGGCGAATCCTCCCGGCAGCCCGGCCTGCCTCAGCGCACCCCCAGCGCGGCGCCGTTAGTCTCCACCAGCCCCCGGATCGCCCCCCCGGCGCGCCACCGATAGTCTGCCGGATGCGGCCGCAACATCTCGAGATGGCGGTCCGTGACGTGACCGATTCGCGGGCTGTCCGGTAGCCTTCCGCCCCCGTCTCGCTTCACACACTCCATGGCCCTTCGCAAGTCCCATCTCTACTCCTCCCTCTGGCAGAGCTGCGACCAGCTTCGCGGCGGCATGGACGCGTCCCAGTACAAGGACTACATCCTGACGCTGCTCTTCATGAAGTACGTCTCGGACAAGTACGGGAGCACGGCGGACCCTTTTTCTGACATCTTGATTCCGATGGGTGGCAGCTTCGCGGACATGGTGGAGCTCAAGGGCACGAAGGAGATCGGCGACGGGATCAACAAGGTGATCGGAAGGCTCGCTGACGCGAACCATGGTCTCCTCAAGGGGGTGGTGGACCAGGCCGACTTCAACGACGAGAGCAAGCTGGGGAAGGGACAGGAGATGAAGGACCGGCTCACGAAGCTGGTCGGAATCTTCGAAGGGCTCGATCTCCGGGCGAATCGGGCCCACGGAGATGACCTGCTGGGTGACGCCTACGAGTACCTGATGCGGCACTTCGCGACCGAATCCGGCAAGAGCAAGGGCCAGTTCTACACGCCCGCCGAGGTCTCTCGAATCATGGCCCAGGTCATCGGGATCGGAGACCAGACGCGGCAGGACTCAACAGTCTATGATCCAACCTGCGGGTCTGGATCCCTCCTCATCCGGGCGGCGGACGTGGCTCCGCGCGGGCTCACGATCTACGGCCAGGAGAAGGATGTCGCCACCTGGACGATGGCCCGCATGAACATGATCCTCCACGGGGAAGTGACGGCGGTCATCGAGCACGACAACACGCTCACGGCACCGCGCTTCACGGATGGTCCTGGCCGACTGAAGCGGTTCGACTTCGCCGTCGCCAATCCTCCGTTCTCCGACAAGGCCTGGTCCAACGGCCTCGATCCCGACGGCGACGAGTTCCGCCGCTTCGAATACGGCGTCCCACCCGCGAAGAACGGCGACTATGCCTTTCTTCTCCACCTCATCGGTTCCCTGAGGAGCACGGGCCGGGGCGCCATCATCCTCCCCCACGGTGTCCTGTTCCGCGGCAACCGCGAGGCGCGCATTCGGCGTGAACTGCTCAAGCGGGGTCTGATCCTCGGCGTCATCGGGCTTCCCCCGAATCTCTTCTACGGGACCGGCATCCCGGCCTGCATCGTTGTGATCGACAAGGAAGGTGCGGCCACGCGCTCAGGCGTCCTCATGGTGGACGCCAGCAAGGGCTTCCGTAAGGACGGCGCCAAGAATCGGCTGCGGGAACGCGACATCCACCGCATCGTGGACGTGTTCAACAATCGGCGCGACACCCCGGGATACTCCCGCATGGTCGCGCTCGACGAGATTGCCAGCGACGCCAACGACTTCAACCTGAACATCCCCCGTTACGTGGCGCACCGCGAGCCGGAGGATCTGCACGACCTAGCGGCGCACCTTCAGGGCGGCATCCCGAATCGCGACATCGAGGCGCTCGACCACTACTGGCGCGCCTTGCCCGGCCTGCGAGAGGTGCTTTTCGGCCCGGGGCCCCGTCCGGGGACTAGTGAGGCCCGCCTCACGGCGAGCGAAGTTACCTCGGCCGTCCGTGAGCACGAGGCGGTTGTGGCGTATCGGAAGCGCATACGGCGTCTCTTCGATGATTGGGTGCGGCAATGGGAGCCTCGCCTGCGCGGGCTCAGCAGGGACGACGCTCCGCCGTCGCTGATCCGGGACCCGTCTGAGGACCTGCTGCGTCGCTTCGAGGACCTGGTGCTCCTTGATGCCTATGACGTGTACCAGTGCCTGATGGACTACTGGGACGAAGTTATGCAGGACGACGTTGTGCTGGCGGTGACCGAGGGCTGGCTGGATGCGGCGCGCCCGCGCGTGCTGGTGAGCAAGAAGGGCAAGAAGGGAGAGCCCCCCGATCTGACGGTTCGGCGCAGGAAGTACAAGATGGACCTTCTGCCTCCCGACCTCCTCGTCGCGCGCTATTGCGCGGACGAGCAGCGCGAAGTGACGCGCCTGCGGGCCGAGCACGAGAGGATCGGGGGAGTAGTGGAGGCTATGAAGGAGGAAAACACGGGCGAAGCCGGCCTGCTGGCAGAGGCCACGACCGACGCCGGGAACGTGACGCAGGCTGCGGTGAAGGCGCGACTGCGGAAGATTCGCGATGATCCCGGCGCCGGTGACGAGCGCGAAGTACTCGGCGTCTGCCTCGATCTGCTGAAGGCGCAAGCTCGCGCGAAGAAGGCGGCGAACGCCGCGCAGTCCAGTCTGGACGGGAAAGTCCTCGCCCGCTACGCCGTTCTCCGCGAGTCGGAAGTCGCCGCAATCGTGGTCGGCAGCAAGTGGATGGCGAGCATCGGGGATGCGATCACGCGGCAGGTGGACCGCGTCGCGACTCGGCTCGCGGACCGGGTCCGGGTAATCCAGGAACGGTACGCCGAGACGCTGCCGGAGATCGTGGCGAGAGTCGAGGAGATGGAGACGCGTGTGAGGTCGCACCTGCGCGACATGAGAGTCGTCGGGTGAAGCTGGACCTCGATTTCACGAGTCTCGTCGAGCTGTGCCAGCGGACGCATGAGGCGACCCGGCGTTCGGCATCTCGCGCCATCGACCGCTCATTGGTCGCCCGAAATTGGCTCTTCGGCTGGTATATCTTGGAGTACGAGCAGCAGGGCACCTCTGCGCGTCGCGAGCTCTATGGAAGGGAGCTCATCGATCGTCTGGCCGGCAAGCTCCGAACGAGCGGGATCCGGGGTTGCTCACCCACTAGTCTCAGAAAGTGCCGGGAGTTCTATCGAGCCTTCCCAGAGATTCAACAGACGCCGTCTGTTGAATCTCCCGTCACTCTCGAGATTCGACCGACGCCGTCTGTTGAATCTTCTCCATCCTCACGATTCCGTCTCTCCGCTAGTTTGGCGCAGCTCGGCGATCGCTTCTCGCTCGGCTGGTCCCACTACGTAGTCCTTCTGTCCGTCGCCAACCCGGAGGCGCGCCGGTTCTACGAGATCGAGGCCGCCGAGACCGGCTGGAGCGTCCGCGAGCTCAGGCGGCAAGTGAGCACCTCCCTCTATGAGCGGTTGGTCCTCAGCCGCGACAAGGACGACGCGCTCCGCCTCGCCGCCGAAGGCCAGGTCGTCGAGAAGGCGTCGGACCTGATCAAGGATCCCATGGTTCTGGAGTTCCTCGATCTGGAGGAGGTGCCCGCCTACTCCGAGAGCGATCTGGAATCTGCGATCATAGATCGCCTCCAGAACTTCCTGCTGGAACTCGGTAAGGGCTTCCTCTTCGAGGCACGCCAGAAGCGATTCAGCTTCGATGACAGTCACTTCTTCGTGGATCTCGTCTTCTACAATCGGCTCCTGCGCTGCTATGTTCTAATCGATCTCAAGATCGGGAGGCTAACGCACCAGGATCTGGGCCAGATGCAGATGTACGTGAACTACTTCGACCGGCATGTGAGGATGACGGGAGAGCTTCCGACCGTCGGGATTCTGCTCTGCGAGGACAAGAACGATGCCGTGGTCGAGCTGACGCTCCCTGAGGACGCCAACATCTACGCCTCGAAGTATCAGCTCTACCTGCCCTCAAAGCGGGAGCTCGCGGACCAAATCGCGCAGGCCCGTGGAGAAGTCGAGAGCCCCCCGAAGGCGAGACGACACTTGTCTTCTCGAGCCAAGGGCCGGGATGGGAGTCGGGAGACGCCATGATCGAGATACCTGTATTGAGGCCTCGGGGCCGCGCGCACCTTCCGATCGGGGTGGGGGGATGAGCGGACGGCAGCGATTCAGAGACGTGTGGGTGTCGACGCGGTTGGGAGATGTCGCTGACATCAAGAGCGGCGGTACGCCGAGTACGGCGATCCCGGAGTATTGGAATGGTGGTATTCCGTGGTGCACACCGACCGACATCACTTCGACCGAGGGCAGGGAACTCACGACTACAGCTCGAACCATCACGCGCGAGGGACTGAGCGCGTGCGGCGCCACTCTGCTTCCGCCAGGCACTCTTCTCCTCTGTAGCCGGGCCACCGTTGGCCATGTCAAGATCGCAACGGCATCTGTCGCCACAAACCAGGGGTTCAAGTCTCTGATCTGCGGAGGGTCAGTCGGCCATGAGTACCTGTACTACTGTCTGCTCACACTCGCGGACCGGATGCTGGACCTGGCCACTGGATCCACGTTCCTGGAAATCACCAAGCGCGGCATTGAGAATCTAAAGATCCGTCTTCCGTCGCTCGTCGAGCAGCGGGCCATCGCGACAGTCTTGTCGGACTTGGATGAGCTGATCGAATCGTTAGAGACGCTCATCGCCAAGAAGCACGATATCAAGCAGGGCGCGATGCAGCGACTCCTCGCGGGCACAACTCGCCTTCCAGGGTTCCGGGAGGAATGGGAGGTAAGGCGGCTGGGAGATGTGGCCGAGCTCTGCATGGGACAGACTCCGCCACGTCGAGACGCGTCGTGTTGGGGAGGCCAACACGTATGGCTGTGTGTCGCAGACCTTGGGCGGAAGACTGTGTTCGACTCTAAGGAGCACGTGAGTGATGTGGCGGTGAGCCGGATGGGCTTGGTGCGCCGCGGTACACTCCTAATGAGTTTCAAGCTGTCGGTCGGCCGAGTGGCGTTTGCGGGATGCGACTTGTACACGAACGAAGCCATTTGTCACTTCGAGAACGTGATGGCAGACGCGGGCTTCTTGTACTATGCGTTGCAGCGCGTCAGGTTTGCTGAATATGGGAGACAGGCGGTGAAGGGCGTGACCCTAAATTCTGGCACTCTTGCCCGGATTGAAATTCTCTTCCCGCCTCGATCTGAACAGCGTGCGATTTCGCAGGTTCTCTCGGCCATGGACGATGAGATCGCCGCCATTGAGGGACGCCTTGAGAAGACACGGGCCATCAAGGAGGGGATGATGCAGAAGCTCCTTACCGGAGGCATCCGTCTGCCCATCCCCGAGCATGAGACGGAGGGGGTCGGCACCGAAAAAGGGGAGAGAGCTGATGAGCCATGTGGGTGATCGCGAGATCCGGACTCAGGAGCGAGTCATTGCGCACTTTCGCAACAGGCTTGGCTATAGCTATCTAGGCAACTGGCAGGACCGGGAGCGCAACTGCAACGTCGAGCGGCGCTTGCTGAGGGCGTTCCTCTCAGGGAGAGGTTACGCCCCAGCTCTCATCGACAAGGCCATCGCCAAGCTGGAGAAGGCCGCTGGTCCTGGTCGGAGGACCCTCTACGATGCCAACCGCGACGTCTATGCCTTGCTTCGCTATGGCGCCAAGGTGAGCCCGGGTGTTGGCGAGCACACGGAAACGGTCCGTCTGATCGTGTGGGACGACCCGTCTGCCAACGACTTCGCGATTGCGGAAGAGGTCACGGTCGTGGGCCGCAACACGAAGCGGCCGGACCTAGTGCTGTATGTGAACGGGATCGCGGTGGGCGTCATCGAGCTCAAGCGTTCCACGGTTTCGGTGGCGGAGGGGATCCGTCAGAACCTGGCCAACCAAAACGAGCACTTCATCCGTCCCTTCTTCACGACGGTGCAGCTCCTGATGGCGGGGACCGAGACCGAGGGGCTCCGCTACGGCGTAATCGGAACTCCCGAGAAGCACTGGCTCCGCTGGACCGAAGCCGGGTCTGCCCAGTCATGCACGCCAAGCCCTTCGCCCCTTCTCCAGGATCTCGGCTACCTCTGCGCCCCCGAGCGTCTGCTCGAACTGATCCACGATTTCATCGTCTTCGACCAAGGTATCAAGAAGGTCTGTCGCCACAATCAGTACTTTGGTGTGAAGGAGGCGCAGGCGCGGGTGAGGCGGCGCGAAGGCGGGATCATCTGGCACACCCAGGGTAGCGGCAAAAGCCTCACGATGGTGTGGCTCGCGACATGGATTCGCGCAAACCTGTCCGGCGGGCGAGTGCTCGTGATCACGGACCGCACGGAGCTCGACGAGCAGATCGAGTCGGTCTTCAAGGGCGTGGACGAGGACATCCATCGGACTCGGAGCGGTGCCGACCTCGCCGATGCCCTCCGTGATCCCACCGTGTCGCTGATCTGCTCGCTCGTCCACAAGTTCGGAAGCTCCGAGCGGGGCGATGTCGAGCGCTACGTGGAGGATCTTCACTCCCAAGTCGGGAGTGGACCGGTGCCACGCGCCATGACCATCTTCGTGGACGAGTGCCACCGCACGCAGTCCGGTGCGCTCCACCGGGCGATGAAGGAGATCCTGCCGGAGGCCACCCTGATCGGCTTCACCGGGACGCCTCTGCTTAAGTTCGACAAGAGCTCGAGCATCGAGATCTTCGGTCCGTACATCCACACTTATAAGTACGACGAGGCGATCCGTGACGAGGTTGTGCTTGATCTCCGCTACGAGGCCCGCGACATTGATCAGCACCTCACCTCGGAGGCGAGGATAGACCAGTGGTTCGAGGCCAAGACGCGTGGGCTGAGCGATCTGGCACAGGCCCAGCTCCGCCAGCGCTGGGGAACGATCCGCAGAGTGACAAGTTCAGGCCAGCGGATCGGGAAGATCGCCGCCGACATCCTGATGGACATGGCAACGCGGGACCGGTTGCAGAGCGGGCGGGGCAACGCGATGATCGTGTCGGGCAGTGTCCACGCGGCCTGCCGCTTCTTCCAGGCTTTCGACGAGACTGACCTCAAGGGCAAGTGCGCGATCGTCACCTCATACCGTCCGGCGGCGGGGGACATCGCCGGTGAAGAGACCGGCGAAGGCGCGACCGAGAAACTCTTCAAGTATAGGGTCTATCGGCGCATGCTGGCGGATCACTTCGGTGAGCCCGAAGACAGCGCCATGCACAAGGTGGAGCAGTTCGAGCAGGAAGTCAAGCGGCGCTTCGTGAACGAGCCGGGACAGATGAAACTCCTGATCGTGGTGGACAAGCTCCTGACCGGATTCGACGCCCCGCCGGCGACTTATCTCTACATCGACAAGAAGATGCAGGACCACGGCCTCTTCCAGGCGATCTGCCGGGTCAACCGACTCGATGGCGACGACAAGCAGTACGGCTGCGTCATCGACTACAAGGATCTCTTCCGCTCGCTCGAGGGTGCGATCCTCGACTACACCGGAGAGGCTCTCGGGGGTTACGACCGGGAGGACGTGGAAGGCCTGCTCGCGGATCGACTGGAACGGGGACGCGAGCGATTGGAGGAAGCCCAGGAGGCGGTGCGCGCGCTCTGCGAGCCCGTGGAGCCACCCCATGACACCGCGGCGTACCTGCGTTACTTCTGTCACGACGGCACGGGCGACGAGAGCGAGACGCTTCGCCAGTTGTCGACCAACGAACGGAAGCGCCTCACTCTCTACCGGTTGGTGGCTGCCTTCCTGCGCGCCTACACCGACTTAGCCAACGAGATGATCGAGGCGGGTTTCAGCGAGGCCCAGTGGCACGCCATCCGGGCCGAAGTGGGGTACTACGAGAACGTTCGGCGAGAGGTCAAGCTGGCCAGCGGTGACTACGTGGATCTGAAGATGTTCGAGCCCGCCATGCGACACCTCTTGGACTCCTACATCCGGGCAGACGACAGCCGGGAACTCTCTCGCTTCGATGACATGTCGTTGGTGGACCTGCTTGTGGAGCGTGGCCCATCCGCCACGGATGGGCTTCCGAACGGGATCCGGGGCAGCAAGCGCGCGGTGGCCGAGACGATTGAGAACAACGTCCGCCGTCTGATCGTGGACGAGATGGCGGTGAATCCGAGGTACTACGAGCGCATGTCCAAGCTGCTGGAGGAGTTGATCCAGCGGCGCCGGAAAGAGGCGATCGAGTACGAGAAGTATCTACAAGAGGTCGTTGCCTTGGCTCGGCGAGTCAAGTCAGGCGGAGACACTGCATCCTATCCGGAGGCGATCAACACGTCGGCGCTCCGGGCCATCTACGACAATCTGATCGAACTGACGCCCCCGCCGAGTAACGCGCCTCTGTCGGGGGGAGCGGGAGTCGAGGCCGGGAGGGGCGCTGGAGAACCGCACGACGAATACGGATCTGATGTCACGCAGCGTCGGCGGGAGTCCTTCGCGTTAGCCATCGATCGGGCTGTCCGACAGGCGAAGAGAGCCGACTGGCGAGATCATCCGATCAAGGAAAAGCAGGTTCGAAGGGCGATCCACGAAGCTCTTGGTCCCTTCTCCAGCCATAGCGGAAGGATCTTCGACATCGTGAAGGCGCAGAGTGACTACTGACTCGGTCGACTCCCTGGTCGGGGCCACGCGGGTCTCGGACGGATCGACGCGGAGAACGCTGGAGGTCCGCGGGATTCCCGTGGAAGTGACGCGCAAGGGGATCAAGCATCTGCACCTGGGTGTGTACCCACCAGATGGACAAGTTCGCGTGTCGGCACCCCTCCGGCTCGACGACGACGCCGTGCGTCTCGCCGTCGTTTCGCGTTGGGCATGGATTCGGAAGAAGCGAGCCGAGTTCGCGGGTCAGCGGCGCCAGTCGCGGCGAGAGTTCGTCTCCGGAGAGAGCCACTATGTCGAGGGGCGCCGGTACCGGTTGGACGTCGTCGAGTGGAGCGGACCGACCCTGATTCACCTTCGTGGCGGGGGTTGGATTGAGATGTGCGTGCGGCCGGGGGTGGATCGCGACGGCCGCGAGACGTTTCTCTACCGTTGGTACCGTGGCCGCCTTCGGCATCTGGTGTCGGAGATCATCCCCCCGTGGGAGGGGCGCCTCGGTGTGGAGGTGAAGGAGTGGCGTATCAGACGGATGAAGACGAAGTGGGGCAGCTGCAATTCAGCCGCCGGCCGGATCTGGCTCAACTCCGAGCTGGCCAAGAAGTCGGTGCGCTGTGTCGAATACGTTGCAGTCCACGAGATGGTACATCTCACTCAGCGGGGGCACGGGACCGGATTCGAGGACACCATGGATGAGGTCATGCCGGATTGGCGACGACGCGCCGACGAGCTGAACCGGACGCCTCTTGCCGACGAATACTGGGGAGCCAACCGAGCCGGCGGGTAACGGTCAGCCGACCGGCTCAGCGGAGGCCCAGCGCGGCGCCGCTGAGCTCGACCAGCGCCCACAGAAGTCCGCCCACGCCGAGCGGGACGAACAGGTTGTCGCTTCCGAACGGGCACATCGCCTCGATCCCGGCGGCGGCCGTCCCCACGACCAGTCCGAACGCCACCGCCGGGTGCCAGCCGAACCCGGCCATGGCGACGAGCGTCACCGCGATCGCAACGGCGGTCACGAGACACATCGCGAGGCTCCCTTCCATCGTCCGGGAGTGGCCGAGGATGGTGTAGCGCCGGGTGCCGTAGCGCGCCCCGACGACTGCCGCCGCCGCGTCTCCGAGGGCCATCGCGAGGACGGCCGCCACTGCGACGAAGGCGAGGTCGTCGGCTGTTCCCGGGCGGAAGAAGAGCGCGAGGACGGCGGCGAACGACGCGGGAAAGAACACCGTGCCCAGATTCAGAGGGTCCTCTCCGAAGGCGGGGAGGAGGCGGAAGCGGTGGATCAGGTAGTTCGTGACCACGAAGGTGAGCGGCGGGATGATCGCGATCCGCCAGTCGGCGAACACCATCACGGTGGGGATCACCCACAGGCCGACGCCCACGTGGATCGTCTTCCGCGCCGCGGCTGCCGAGATCGTTCCGAATCGGCGCAGTCCCTCCGCGAGGATCGCCACCGCTCCGACGTAGGCGTAGCTCAGCGCGAGCGCCGCGCCGTGGTCGAGCGGGACCGTCACGCCGCGGGGGCCTGTGCCAGCGCCTCGAACAGCTTCGGCTGCTTCATGTGGCTCTCGAACGGCGCAGCCGGAGTCAGGCCGTTGGCGCGCAGCAGCTCGCCGGCGCCCATGAGGTGCTCCCGGATGGCGTCGCCCGCGCCCTCGGACACAGGCGCGACTCGAGTGACGCCGGCGTTCCACTCCAGGAGGCGGAGGTGCTCCGGAGCCACCCATTGCGCATCGAGGATGTCCGGGCTATGGGTCGTGATGACGACCGAGGTGAAGTCGGTCGCGAGGAGCAGCATGTCCAGGATCGTTCCGACCGCGCCGGGGTGCATCGTGGCTTCGGGCTCCTCGATCACGAGGAGCGAGGGCGCCGGGGTCTGGAGCACGGCGAGAAGCAGCCCGACGACTCTCAGAGTGCCGTCCGACATGCTGAAGGCCTCGAACGGCACTCGGCGCCCTTCGGTCCACCGCTGCTGGAACTGAAGACCCACCTGGTTTCCGTGCTTCTTCGCCGACACCTCCTCGGTCGTCGGCACCACGGTCTCCAGGAGTTCGACGAGTCGCCTGACGCTGACGGGGTCTTCCGTACGCATTCGATGCAGCACACTGGCGGCGTTCCGGCCATCCCAATGCAGCCGGAGTCCCGGATCCGGGTCTTGCAGCTTCCGCAGTTTCGCGGGCTCGATCCGGTAACAGCGCATGTCGCGGAGGAAGCGATACACGGGATCGAATCGGGAGTCTCCGCCAATGAGCGGCAGAGCGAGCGCTTCCGGCTTGGGCGCTGGCCGCAGCGAACCCACGCTCGCCTCGAAGCGGCCTCTGCGGCGGTCGAACCAGTGTCTGGCGCCTCCTTCGGTATGGACGACGCACTGCTCCCGGAAGACTTCGAATCCGTAACCCTTGCGCGCCTTGAGCTCGAAGGCGTAGCGAGCGTGGCTGGTGTCTCCCTCTGGCCCCGTCATCCGCATGGCGATGCCCAGATGAGGGGGACGTCCCCCCTTGGGACGACGATTCCGCACGGCCTGGATCCCGCCGCGCCGGTTCAGAACTGATGCGAGCGGCTCGTCCATCGCCTCGGCGACCAGCGGGAACGCATCCACCAGGTTGCTCTTCCCCGACCCGTTCCTTCCGACGAGAATCGTAGGGTTCTCGAAGTGCACGACCTGGCCGGGAAGGCTGCGAAATCCCTTGAGGTTCAGGGAGCGGAGGGAGAGCTGAGACATCGGAAGACCGCGGCGGTCGCGCGGCGGGCGAGCGTACCCCACGCCAGCCGGGCCGGAGACGCTCCGTTGGAGCGGAGATTGGAGGACTCGGCATCGCGTTTTGGCCAGGGGGCTCCCGGGAGGAGATGGAGCCGTGGCGGATGCCGGGCCCCTACCGGCAGAACCGGCGGAGTCCGGCGTCAGCTCTCCCGGTGGGGACCCGGCCGGGTCAGCGACTCGGATCGAATCCGGCTCGGGCCGATTCGAGTTCTCTCGGAGTGTCGAGGTCGAGGAGTTCCCGGGGGTCGGCGTGGACCGTGGCGATCCGGGATCGGTGGCGGGCGAGGAGATGGCGCGCCCCGAAGTCGGCGCCGGGTTGCCCGGGTGTGCGCGGCGCGATGCGGGCGGCGAGGACTTCCGGGAAGAGCGCTGCGCTCAGGAGCACCGGGAGGCTCCAGCGGCGCGCGCGCTCGAGTTCCTCGGTGACGGGAACCACGGCGGCCGGGGTCGGAGAACCTCCGGCGCGGGCGAGCAGCCGTTGGATCAGGTCGGCGCGGAGGAACGGCTGATCCACCGGGCAGATCAGCGCCCACCGGACGCCGCCCTGCGCCGCGGCGCGGACTCCGGCCTGGAGCGACGACAGCATCCCGCGCCGCCAGGCCGGGTTCAGGACCGGCCGCACATCGTCGAGACCGCGCAGCTCGGGTGCGATCTGCGGCCGCGCGTGGCCGAGGATCACGAACAGCGGATCAAGTCCCGCGTCGAGCAGGGTCTCCGCCGCGGCGCGGACCAGCGTTCGGCCCGAGCCATCGGGGTGGGGCAGGAGCGCCTTCACCCGCCCCATCCGCCGGGACGCCCCGGCGCTCAGCAGGATCCCGGCGGCCGCGACGCCCGGGTCTCGCCGGGAGCCCGCGGGGGCGGGGCGCTCAGTGCTCGCCTTCGCCCTCCACGACGAAGCCGAGGGTCAGCCCGTCCCAGACCCAGGCGACGGCCCAGCCCCCGGCGTCATCCTGGAACAGGACCGGCTCGGTAGGGCTCTCCCAGTTGGGGGCGAGGCTCATGACGCCCGGATGGCCGAGCCCGGTGGCCGCGAAGCTCATGATGTTGAGGTCGTCCTGACCCCAGCCCGCTTCCACCGCGGCATCCTCCGCCGCCGGAACGAGAAGCACGAAATCGAGGTGGACGGAGACACCCATGTGGTTCCCGTCCTCGGGTCGCATCCCGTAGCGGAGCGTGAACACATCGGGCTCGATCCGATTCCCCTTGTAGTCGGACCAGGTCGCGCTCGTGCGCACCGCGCCCACCAGGGTTCCCACGCCCAGTTCGGGGAAGGTCGTTCCACCACGGCCGGACTCCCCGGACGGGGTCTCGGCGAGGAACCAGAACTCCATGGTGTCGCCGGACGCCAGCGTGACCGTGAGGCCTTCAGGGTTCAGGACGCTTCGGATCTCTTCGGAGAGGGCTTCGGGGGGAGGGCCCGAGCCCGGCCCGAGCATGGGCTCATCGGCGGCGGACGCCCCGATGGCGGCGAACAATCCGGTGGCGACGGCCACCGCGCGAACACACCTCATCCCCGAAGTCCTCATCCCGTGGGAACGGTTCTCCGCCCGCTCAGCGGACGAAGCTGCCGAGGAACGCGCTCCGCTTCAGCGGGCAGCTCCACGTCGTGTTGAAGTCCTCACCCCGGAACGCGTGCGCTTCGGTGTAGGCGGGCATCGCTTCCGCGATCTCGGTCAGCGGCGGGTAATAGACGAACTCGCTGCCGCACAGGTGGTCCTTGTGGGTGATCGCCCGGGTCCGGACTTCCACCAGCTCACCGGCGGTGAGCGAGGCGAAACCCGGCTCGCCGTCGAAGTCCGCCATCACCGGCGCGTCCTGGACATTCAGGACATTCGAGAGCAGGTCCCCGCCGAGATCGTGCGCGAGGGCGATCAGCGCCGCGCGCTGGTCGGCATTCGCGGTGTCATCCACGATGAGCACCGAGTCGGCAGGGTACGGGTCGGCGTGGGGATCGCCCAGCGTGGCCTGCGCCTTCACCACCGCGACGACCGAGAGGCCGCCCAGTTCGACGCCCTCCCAGGTCCCTTCGGCGATGTTCCAGGCGAGCACCGCCTCACTGCCGGTGAGGCCAACTTCGCTGTTCGCGAAGCAGTGTCCGGCATAGACGTCCGCCGTCCGGGCCTCCAGGTACTGGCCCGAGAGAGCGGTATCAGCCTCTCCGCCGGCGAAACCGGCCGAAGCCAGCGCGAGCGCGAAAAGCGCCACGTTCAGGATGCGCGAAGCCTTCATTGCAAACCTCCCCTGGACCGGCCAGCCCGTCCGCCCACCGAACGGGAACCGCCCCGGTCCCGCAGTTTATCAGTCGTATGGAGCGCCGCACTATGGACCGCCCCAGTTCTCCCGGTGGGGGTTCTCCAGAGCGGCACGATGGAGCGCCGGTCATATGGAGCGACGGCCAACAGGTAGCGATTTGGAGCAGTTTGGTTTCCAAGTGCCGGACTGGAGTCCGGCGCTCCAACTACCAGGCGCGCTCGAAGCAGCCCCGCCCGGAGCCGTCGCTGCACGTCTCCTTCGTGGCTACCCGGCCGTCCGGGCCGAGGCAGTTCTGGGTGTGGGTGCACCAGAAGTAGCCGTCCCCGGGGACGCCGCCCGGCACCGTGGGGTCGTACTCCACGTCCATGTACATGGCCTTGGAGCGGAGGCGGTGGCACAGCGACAGCGCCGCGCGACCCGCAGCTCCCGGAACACCGCTGTTCAAGGCGGCGACCGTCGTTCCTGCGTTCTTGGTGGCCATCGTTCCTAGCCCTCCATGGCGGCCATGGCGGCCCGCTTCACCGCGACCCGCGTCAACTGGACCTTGTAGGCGTTCCCGGACAACGGGCTCGCCCCCTCGGCGGCGGCGTTTCCGGCCGCCGCGGCGCTCTCCTCCGAGAGGCCGCCGGCGAGCGCCGCGCCCGCCGCCGCGCTGACCCACGGCGTGGGAGCGACGTGGCCGAGCACCACCCGGGCCGAGCCGCCGGAGACGGCGACCGAGGCGGACACGAGGGGCCAGTCGAATCCCTTGCGATTCCGCACGTCGTAGGTGGCGCTTTGCGCGCCGGCGGTCGGCAACGTGACCGCGGTCACGATCTCACCGGCCGCGAGCGTGAACTCGCTCTCGTCCGAGGACGCCGGAGTCCGGTAGAGCTCCTCGAGCGCCATCGTTCGCTCGCCGTCCGGCCCGGACACCGTGACCGACGCGCCGAGCGCGATGAGCGGCGGAGCCAGGCTTGACGTGTTCACGAACGCCGCGTCGCCGGCGTTGCCGAAGATCGCGTGGTAGCGGTTGTCCCCGATCTTCGCCATGGACTGGCCCTCGTGCATCGGGACCAGTCCGAACCCGGACCGGAAATACCAGCAACGAGGCCGCTGGCACAGGTCGCCGCCGACGGTGCGCATGTTGACGACCTGGCGGCTGCCGACGCCGGCGATGGCGTGCGCCACGGCCGGATACGACTCCCGGATCGTCGGGTTCTCCTCGAGCGCCGCCAGCCGGGTGGTGGCCCCGATTCGGAATCCGCCGTCGGTCCGGTGAGCGCCCTCGAGATCCCGGATCCCCTTCAGATTCACGAGGCGCGACGGCGAGGCCGCCCCGTCCTTCATCAGACTGAGGAGGTCCGTTCCTCCGGCGAGCGCGACCGCGCCGTCGTCGGCGAGCATCGCCACCGCGTCGGCGACGGTCTTCGGACTGGTGTACTCGAAGGCGCGCATCAGGCCATTCCTCCCGCTTCGATGGCGGCGAGCACCCGCTCGGGGGTCATCGGCATCTCGTTGATCGGAACTCCGGCGGCGTTCGAGGCGGCATTCGCGATCGCCGCTCCCGGAGCGATGACCGGCGGTTCACCCAGCCCGATCACGCCGCGCTCGTCGTAGCCCGGACCGGTCATCATGTGGACGATCATCTCGCCCACGTCCGCGATCCCGGCCAGCTTGTAGAACTCCATGTCGGCGTTCAGCATGCGGCCGGTCACCGGATCGAAGACGCGCTCCTCGGTGAGGGCGTAGGTGACGCCCATGATGAGCGCGCCGTACACCTGGCTCTCGGCGGTCTTCAGATCGAGCACCAGCCCGCAGTCCTGGACCGCGACCAGCCGGTTGATCCCGACCACGCCGGTTTCCATGTCCACGCTCACGTCGGCCATCTGAACGCCGCCGACGCCGCTGTCGGTGAGCGCACCCGGTCCCGGGTTGGCGCCCGCGGCCGTCACCGGGTTCACTCCGATGAGCGCCGCCGCCTGCTTCCACGGCATCGCGGACTGGGAACCGTCCTCGAAGTGGAGCATCCCGTCGCGGAGGCGCAGGTTCATCGGATCGGTTCCGAGTCTCGGCCCGATCCGCTCGAAGACCGCTTCCGCGGCGTTCAGGGCCGCCCGCCGGGTGGCGCCGCTGACGCCTCCGACGGTGGTGCTGCCCCCCGACGCGCCGGAGGTCGGCAGGACGCTCCGCCCCATGGTCACCTTGACCTGCTCGATCCCGAGCCCGAAGGTCTCGGCGAGGACGAGCGCGATCACGGTGCGGGTTCCGGTCCCGAGATCCTGGCTGCCGATCCGGGCCTCGACCAGCCCGTCCCGGTAGGCGATGACCTCGCAGTTGCTCCGGTGCCCGCGGCCGCCCCAGGTGTGGAGCGCGAGTCCGAGACCGCGGCGCATCGTTCCGGTGGCGGCGCCCCGGGGACGCCACCGGTCGCGCCAGCCCATGAGTTCGGCGCCCTTCTCGAGCTCCTCCACGTAGGTCTGCGCCCGGTCGCCGGTGCGCTCGATGTTCTTCAGGAAGAAGTCGAGCGGATCCATCCCCGCCGTGTGGGCGAGGTCCTCCAGCGCGCGCATCGTGACGAAGCACGCTTGCGGATGGTTGGGCGCCCGCCAGGCCCGCGCCGGTCCGGTATTCGTCGGAACCGAGGTGTGGGCGTGGGTCTGGTTGTCGAATCCGAAGACGTAGGGGATCGGTGGCGAACCGGCGCCCGCCGGACCGCCCGAGCCCCAGCTCTTCGAACTCCACGCGACCACATTCCCGTCGGCGTCGCAGCCCGCCATGACCTCGCTGTGGGTCGAGGGTCGCGCCCCCGCCACGCTGACTTCCTGATCGCGGTCGAGCATCAGCTTGACCGGGCGGCCGGTCATCCGCGCCAGCTCCACTCCCACGACGCCCCAGCGGTCCGCGCTGAACTTGCTGCCGAACCCGCCGCCCATGTACTGGGTCTCGACGTGGACGTTCGAGGCCGGGATGCCGATGGCTTCGCCGAGCTGCGAGGCGACGCCGGAGATGGCCTGGGTCGAAGCCCAGACGGTCACGTTCTCGGCGTCCTCCCATTCCGCGACCTGCCCATGGGACTCCAGCGAGCAGTGCGCGATCTGGGCGGCGTGGTAGGAGCCCTCCGACCGATGGGCGGCGGAGGCGAGCGCCGCTTCCGGATCGCCGGTGGTCTCGGCCTGCGCCGCCTGCGCGTCGGGCGCGTCGTCCACCATGCGCTCGTTCACGAAGTGCGGGAGCACCTCGTAATCCACCTTCACCGCGGCGGCGCCGTCGCGAGCGGCCTCTTCCGAGGTCGCCGCCACCGCCACGATCTCGTCGTGCGCCCACTGGATCTCGGCGCCGACATCCTGGATGATGTGGACCCGGACGACCCCCGGCACCGCCTCGGCCGCCGAAGTGTCGATCCCGGTGATCCGGGCGTGCGCGTGCGGGCTCTGCACCATGATCGCCCACAGCATCCCGAGGCGGTTCATGTCGTAGGGGTACTTCGCCCGGCCGGTTGTCTTGACCGGTCCGTCGAGTCGGCTCAGCCGGGTGCCGATCAGTCGGCGATCCGCTGCGGCGGGCCAGATGTACTCAGGCATGGTTTCCTCCTCCGACCTGCGCCACCGCGGCGCGAACGCCGGCGTAGGTGCCGCAGCGGCACAGGTTGCCGCCGAGCTCCTTGTGGACCGTGTCCTGATCCGGGTTGTCGTGCCGCGCGAGCAGCGCCGCGCTCGCGACGACGAACCCCGGCGTGCAGAAGCCGCACTGCTGGCCATCGTTGTCCACGAACGCCTGCTGGATCGGATGCATGTTCTCCGGCGAACCGAGCCCCTCGACGGTCGTGATCTCGGAGCCCTGAACCTCAATCGCGAGCACCGAGCAGGCATAGACGGGCTGCCCGTTCATGAGCACCGTGCAGGCCCCGCAGGTGCCCCGATCGCAGACCTTCTTGGCCCCGGTCAGATCGAGGTGATTCCGCAGCGCGTCGAGCAGCGTGACGCGGGGCTCGAGGGTGGCCACGTGCGCCTTCCCGTTGATCGAGAAGGCCATGTCCACCGCACCGGGACCGGCCACGCCGGGTCCGTCCTGCGCTTCCGCTTCCTGAAGGAAGCCCGGCAGCAGACCGGCCGAGGCCGCTCCCGCCGCTGCGCTGCCGCGCAGGAACTGGCGGCGCGAAAAGCCGCTGCCACGTCCCGGGTCCGCATCCTCGGACCGGACCGCTTCCTGGGGAGGCGGCACCTTCGGAACCCTCGATTCAGCCATGGAAATCCCTCCCGACCGGCATCCTGATAGGTCTTCGACTATACCAGCGGAGGGCCGTTCGGAGCGCCGGCCAGCCTGTCGTACCGTTCCGGTATCCGATGCGCTCCGCCCGGGTCGGCGATGTGGTTGCCGACGTTCTGCCCCCCGCGCTCCAGCGCCGTCTCCTCGATCTCCCCGGCCTTCTCGATGCCTGGCCGGAGGCGCCCGGAGAGCTGCGTCGGATCGCGCGTCCCGGCTTCTTTCAGGACGGCGTCCTGACCGTGTTCGTCCCCGACCCGGCCGCCGCGGCCATCGTGAACCGCGACCGCGCGAGATTGCGGGGCGCCCTGCTTCGCGCCCTCCACCTGCCCCGGGCCCGTCTCCGGATCTCCGTCGTGGTGAACCCGGTGGTGTTCGGGCCCGAGAGCGAGACCACCCCCCGATGAGCGCGCCCATCTGGATCTCGTCCGCCGTCCGCACCCCGATCGGGCGCTTCCTCGGCGGACTGTCCCCGTTGCCCGCAACCCGCCTCGGGGCGGTGGCGATCCGGGAGGCCGTCGCCCGCGCCGGTGCGCCGGAGACCGCGGTCGAAGAAGTGATCGTCGGGAACGTCCTGAGCGCCGGCCTCGGCCAGAACCCGGCGCGGCAGGCGGCGCTCGGGGCCGGGCTCCCACCCTCGGTGGGGGCGTTCACCGTGAACAAGGTGTGCGGCTCCGGGCTCAAGGCGGTCATGCTGGCGCGCCAGGCGATCCGCGCCGGCGACGCCGGGCTCATCGCCGCCGGGGGCATGGAATCCATGTCGAACGCCGCCCACCTCGTCCCGGGTCTGCGCACCGGACAGCGTCTGGGCGATGCCGAGCTGGTGGACTCGATGCTGCGCGACGGGCTGACCGACGCCTTCACCGGGATTCACATGGGCGAGACCGCGGAACGCGCCGCCGACCGCTACCGCGTGACCCGGGAGGAGATGGACGCCGCCGCTGTCGAGAGCCACCGTCGCGCCGCCGCCGCCGCGGCCGCCGGGTGGTTCGACGCCGAGCTCGTCCCGGTGGACGTCGAGACCCGGCGGGGGACCGTGACCGTGTCCGCCGACGAGTCGGTGCGCCCGGCCGCCACCGGGTCCGATCTCGCCCGATTGCGGCCGGCGTTCCGCCGGGACGGACGGGTCACCGCCGGGAACGCGTCCTCGATCAGCGACGGGGCCGCCGCGGTCGTGGTCGCGTCCGACGCGGCCGTTCGCGAGCATGACCTGCCGCGGCTGGCCCGGATCGTGGGGCAGGCGGTGTCCGGGCTCGAGCCGGAGTGGGTCATGATGACCCCGGTCCCGGCGGTTCGGGCGCTCCTCGAACGGCTCGGCTGGAGCGCCGATTCGGTCGGGTCGTTCGAGATCAACGAGGCCTTCGCCGGACAGGCGGTCGCGGTCCGGCGAGAGCTCGGTCTGCCTACCGACCGGGTGAATCCGAACGGCGGCGCCGTCGCGCTCGGCCACCCGATTGGAGCGAGCGGCGCCCGGGTGCTCGTCACGCTCGTCCACACGATGCGCCGGCGGGGGCTCGAACGCGGGATCGCGAGCCTCTGCCTCGGCGGCGGCAACGGCGTGGCGCTGGCGCTCGAGGCTTCGCCCGCGCCCGCGGACACCGGGAGAACACGATGACCCAACCCGACTCCGGCGCTCCGATCCTCGTCATCGGCGCCGGCACCATGGGCAACGGGATCGCCCACGCCTTCGCCGTCTCCGGCTTCGAGGTCCGGCTGGTGGATCTCGCCGACGACTTCCTCTCCCGCGGCATGGGCGTCATCCGCCGGAACCTCGGCCGCCAGGTCAGGAAGGGCGTCCTCGACGGGGACGCGGCGGAGGCGGCGCTGGCCCGGATCCGACCCGGCACCGACCTCGACGCGGCAAGCGATTGCGGATTCGCGGTCGAGGCGATCGTGGAGGACGAGGCGAAGAAGACCGCGCTCTACCGCACGCTGGCGCCGCTCCTCCCCGAGTCCGCCGTGCTGGCTTCCAATACCTCCTCGATCTCCATCACCCGCCTCGGCGCGGCCTCGGGCCGGCCCGACCGGTTCATCGGGATGCACTTCATGAACCCGGTGCCGGTGATGCGGCTCGTCGAGGTGATCCGCGGTCTCGACACCTCGGCTCCGACCTTCGAGACGACCATGGCCCTCGCCCGACGGCTGGGCAAGACGCCCTGCGCGGTGAACGACGCCCCCGGTTTCGTCGCCAACCGGGTCCTCATCCCGATGATCAACGAGGCCGCCGGCGCTCTCATGGAGGGAGTCGGGACCGCGGAGGACATAGATCGCATCATGCGGCTCGGGATGCGGCATCCGATGGGGCCGCTCGCGCTCGCCGATCTGATCGGGCTCGACGTCGTGCTGGACATCCTCCGGGTCCTCCAGGACGGTTACGGCGATCCCCGCTACCGTCCCTGTCCTCTCATCGTCCGGCTCGTGGACGCCGGCCGCCTGGGCCGGAAGACCGGGCGCGGCTTCTTCGACTACTCCGAGTCCTGACGATGCCCCCGTCGAACCCCTCGTGGTTCGTTTTCGTCAGAATTCCGTTCTGAACGGGAGAGCCCGTCAGCGCGCGCTCCGCCGCCGCCATCCCCTTTCCCCAGGAGCCCTTTCCCATGCCCCGGAAGCCCCGCCCCCGCACCGGACGGCCCGCCGACCGCACCCGCGCCCTCGCCATCGCTCTCGGCCAGATCGAGAAGAACCATGGCCGCGGCGCCATCATGAAACTCGGGTCCGGCGCGATGAACGTGTCGGCCATCCCCACCGGCTGCCTGTCGGTGGACGCCGCCCTCGGGGTCGGGGGCTTCCCGCGCGGCCGCGTGGTGGAGGTGTTCGGGCCCGAGTCCTCGGGCAAGACGACTCTCGCTCTCCACGTGGTCGCGCAGGCCCAGGCCGCCGGCGGCGTCGCCGCGTTCGTGGACGCCGAGCACGCCCTCGATCCCGAGTACTCGGGCGCGCTCGGCGTGGACACTGACGAGCTGCTGGTCTCCCAGCCCGACGACGGCGAGCAGGCGCTCGAGATCACCGAGACGCTCGTCCGCAGCGGGTCGGTGGACATCGTCGTCGTGGACTCGGTGGCCGCGCTCGTGCCGCGGGCCGAACTCGACGGCGAGATGGGGGATTCCCAGGTCGGCCTCCAGGCGCGGCTCATGTCGAAGGCGATGCGGAAACTGACCGGAGTCATCTCCAAGTCCGAGACCTGCCTGGTGTTCATCAACCAGTTGCGCGAGAAGATCGGCGTCATGTTCGGCAGCCCGGAGACCACGAGCGGGGGTCGGGCGCTCAAGTTCTACGCCTCGGTGCGGGTGGACATCCGCCGGATCGGGGCCCTGAAGGAGGGCGACCAGATCGTGGGCAACCGCACCCGGGTCAAGATCGTGAAGAACAAGGTGGCCCCGCCGTTCCGCCAGGCGGAGTTCGACATCCGGTATGGGGAGGGGATGTGCCGGGTCGGCGACCTGATGGACCTCGCGGTCAAGAACCGGATCATCGAGAAGAGCGGGGCGTGGTACTCCTACGGGGGCGAGCAGATCGGGCAGGGCAAGGCGAAGGTCCGTCGCACCCTGCTCGAGGACGAGCCGCTCGTCGCCGAGATCGAGGGCAAGGTCCGCAAGGCGCTGGGGATCGGGGGCCCGGAGGACGAGAAGGAGCCCGGATGAGGGCTTGATGTGGCAGACTTCCGGGCCGCGTCGCCGGGGTAGCTCAGCCGGTAGAGCAGAGGACTGAAAATCCTTGTGTCGGCGGTTCGATTCCGCCCCCCGGCACGCGGCTGTGGAGCGTCGGGGGCGTGGCCCGCATGGGCCGCCCTCGGCATGGAGCACCCGCCCTGTGGAGCGCCCCGGTTCTCCCGGTAGGGGTTTTCCGGAGCGGCGCCATGCACCGCCGGGGAGTCCCGGTTCGATGACCCCGAGTCGGAGCTCGCAGCACCGGTACCATGGCGCTCGCTGACATGATGAAGCGCAGGCTGCCGACCGGGATCCACAACCTCCGCGAGATCCGCCTGGGTGACTACTGCTATGTGGACAAGACGGAGTACATTGAGCGCCTCCTGGAAGTGGGGAAGCACTTCTTCCTCTCCCGGCCCCGGCGCTTCGGCAAGAGCCTGTTCCTCGACACCCTGAAGGAGCTCTTCGAGGGCAACGAGGCGCTGTTTCGCGGCCTCGCGATCCACGGCCGGTGGGACTGGACGATTCGCTATCCGGTGATCCGCCTCGACTTCGGCGGCGGGAACTACCGGAGCCTCGCCGGGGTCGAGAGCAGCGTCGCGGAGCAGCTCGGCGCCATCGAGTCCGCCGCCGGCGTCACCCCTCCCTATCCGTCCGCGCCGGAACGGTTCCGCCACCTGATCCGAACTCTTGCCCGAGAGCATGGTCGCCGCGTGGTCGTCCTCGTGGATGAGTACGACAAGCCCATCCTCGACGTGATCGCCGATCCGCAAGCGGCCGAGCGCAACCGCGACTTCCTCCGCGGCTTCTATGGGACGGTGAAGTCCATGGACGCGCACATCGAGTTCAGCTTCTTCACGGGAGTGAGCAAGTTCACCAAGGTGAGTCTCTTCTCCGAACTGAACAACCAGACGGACATCACGCTCGACCCGCGATTCGGCAACATCTGCGGCTACACCGAGGCGGACCTCGATCAGGTGTTTGCCTCCCACCTCGAAGGACTCGACCGGGAGCGCATCCGGGAGTGGTACAACGGCTATGGCTGGCTCGAGGACGAGCGGGTGTACAACCCGTACGACATCCTGCTTCTCTTCGACACGCGCAGGTTTCGGCCGCACTGGTTCGAGACCGGCTCGCCCGACTTCGTCATCCAGCTTCTGAAGGAGCGCCGCGTGTTCACACCATCGCTGGACGGCTTGCGGACGACTTGGGAACTGTTGTCGCGGTTCGACGTCCGGCGAATGGGAACCGAGGCCCTGCTGTTCCAGGTTGGCTATCTCACGGTCCTCGCGGAAGAGGAAGTCGCGGGCGAGAGCCGCTACCGGCTGGGCTATCCGAACCGGGAGGTGCGACAGAGCCTCCACCGGAGCCTGCTGGAGGAAGTGACGCCGCCGGAGGCGGCATCCCTGGACGGCAACGACCGCCTCGGGAGCGCGCTGATGGCAGGTGACCTCGACCGCGTGGAGGTGCTCATTCGGGCTCTCGTCGATTCCATTCCCTGCGAATGGCACACCCGGAACGCGATCGCCCGGTTCGAGGGCTACTACGCGAGTGTGCTGTATTCGTATCTGGCGGCGACCGGAATGGAGGTGGTCGTGGAGGACTCCAGCCGGCGGGGTCGCGCCGATCTGGTGGTGCGTTGCGGCGGGCGAGTCTTTCTGTTCGAAGTCAAGGTCGTCAAGGAACCCACCGGAGCGGCCATGAAGCAGCTTCGGGAGCGCGACTACGCGGCGAAGTACCGGGGCAGGGGAGAACCCATCCACCTGATCGGCGTCGAGTTCAGCCGCGAGACGAGAAACCTCATCGCCTTCGAGACAGCCCCCGCCTGACGCCCCGAAACGGGCGCCCCGCGGCTCAGCCCCGCCCGGTCGCCCGCGTCGCGAATGCCGCCCGTCCGCTGCGCGCGACGAGCGAGGCGGCTGGCGAGAACGGTTCGACCCAGCGACTCTCCGTCCGTCAGATCCGGGACGGCGGGAGTCACGAGGTCGGGGCCATGAGGGCCTGTAGCCTGCTGCGCAAGAAGTCCAGAGGCAGCTCCTCGGAGTTGGCGTAGTGGCCGTAACCGTCCCTGCCCCGAATCACGGAATACCAGGCCCCCGCCCCATCGCCGCTCACGAGGATGTACAGGGCGGCCCGGGTTTGTGGAGCCTTGAAATAGAGGGAGACTTCGCCGTCCTCGGTGGGTGCCACGATCGGGGCGATGGGACCGTCGGCCAGCGCCTCGAGGACGCGGCGGGCTTCCTTGCGCGCGATCTCCTTGACTTCAGGAAGCCCATCGTCGGCGACTTCCTCGTCGATGCCCTCGAGGTCACGCATGGCTCTTTCGATCCACCCTCCGCACCTTGCCTCCGTCACGCGGCGGATCTGCGGATGGGTTCAGTGAGTGCGCGGGACCCGGTGCAGCTCGTCTTGGAGCGCATCGCTCGTGAACAACGCGACATCCGGCCGGAGCGCGAGGGCGACCACTTGGGGGGTCTCCCACCCCAGATCAGGGCGGAGACGACGACGTTGGTGTCAAGAACGAGCCGCACGATCACGCCGGGGCCGCCGGACGGCATTCACCTCGGCCTGGATCTCGTTCATCGACATGCGGGGGAGCTTCTTCGCCGTCAGCTCGTCCGCCACACGGAGGAACTCGCGCAGATGGTGACTCCGCAGCTCGGCTCGGACCAGATCCTCGATCGCCTCGGGAGCCAGCAGGCCTGCCTCCTCGACCTCTCGCGCTAGGTCGTCGGGGAGGTTGATGGTGATCGAGGTCATATGCGTCGCGTCCGCGTACGCGCACTGCGCGACCGAAGCGGCAATCTAGCACACCCTTGCCCGCCGTCGCGCGCTTGAGACATCCGCCCTCGGAACGCGCCCCCGCGGTTTGCGCCTTGTCCCTTCGGCGGCCCGCTCGGGCGGTCTGTTCCCGAGCCGCGCAGTGACGCATCAATCATCCCGCGTCTTCGAGCGGGAGTTGCTGGGGCGCTTCGTCCACAGGCGAGAGCACCCCCATCCCTTCCAGGATCCTTCTGATGTAGATGTCGCTGCCGTCCTCCTGAAAGACGACGTGACGCTCCGAAAAGAACTTCGGGTCGCGGTGGCCCCAGCTCTTCTCCAGCTTAGCGCGCGGCGTGACTGAAACGATAAAGGAGTCCAGATGGATCTTCGGATCTCCCTGTCCCTCCCGAACTGCCCGGTCGCTGAGCTTCTCCTCCGTGTCCTTGATCGTCCGGCACAGCAGGACTTTCGGACTGTCCGGAGACTCGTGCACCAGCCCCTTCGGGTCGATGAACGCGATTCGCTGCAGATCACTCTCCACGGCCCACAGGATGAAGTCGGGGTGGAAGTTGTTCGCTTCGAAGAAATGGATTCCGTGGCCACGGCTCGGGTTGCGCGCCAGGTGGATGGTCACGTTCTGGAGAAGCTCAACGTGTTTGTCGCAGAACTGTCGCAGGTCTTCGACGAAGGCGTATTCGCCCTTGTTCAATCCAGTCGGGGTTATGACCACGTTCTTGTTCGTCGCTTGGAGAAGGGGAGTGTATAGATGGCGGTCGAAGTCCAGACTGAGGAGTCCAGGTGGTTCCCGGCCAGTCTTGTCCTCTGCCCACGCCGTGATCTGATGGAACATGTCGTCGCCCCCGGCCGGATCGTCGCTCTTCACCTGTACGCTATAGCCGTAGCCGACGCGAGACTCCGCCACTCTCGGGTAGAGAGGATCATTCCTGTCGAGCGTCCGGTACTCCAGATGGCGCGCCTCCCACGCCATTCGGGCCGCTGAGTAGTAGCGAGTCGCGTACTTGTTCAGGATGGCCGACGCGATATCCTGCCAGCGTCGGATCGAGCCGCCATCGGCGAACTCCATCTCTCGCCTGGGGATCCGGAGCTGATACCAGTCCGGGCGTAGGTCACTCGAGCCTCCGTCGTCGGGATTTCTTCCGGCGAGGATGACGGGAAGAAGCGACCGGGAAACGGTCAGGTTTGCCCAGCCGCGTTCGCTCTTGAGGCGCTGGAGGTCGAAGTAGAGGCCGTCGAAGTCGAGGTGCGTCAGGTGCTCGGGGCGGAAGGGATTGTGCTCGTCGGACTCGCATGTAAGGCCACTGGGATCCTCATCGGTTGAGCGGAGCGCTCGGATCTTCGGATACCAGTCCACGAGCGGCCGCCGTAGTTCCAGGTACCGGTCGATTCGGTCGCGGATCGACCGCGGTCGGGGAGTCCCGCGACGACCCGCCCTCGTTTCGGCCTTCCGCGGAGGACGCAGGACCAGCATCGGGCCCTTCCGGCGAAACGCCGTCTTTGGATCGTCCGCGGCCATGCTCCTGGCCACGCGGGGTAGCTGCAGGGGCACTTCGGGCCCGCGGATCTCGATCGGCACCGGCACGATTCGGCGGTCCACGGACACTCCTTCGTCCTGCAGAATCTGCCGGAAGTGAGACATATAGTCGGCGCGGACCCCGAAGACCTGGAGCGTCTCCAGATAGCGAATGTCCTTCGGCGCACCGGCCGCCACATCCGCTAGGAGCCTGCGCCGTAGAAAGTGATGCGGGGTGACGGCGCGGTGGTGGTGGAGGTCGTCAGTGACTGTAGCGGGTGTACTGGAAACGAACTAAGTCGTTGGTATAATACTGTGTTATGAGACGCAGTACGCCCGCCGCGAAGGACGGCGGCGCGAGGAGGGGATGGAAGATGGCGACCCGATTCCGGCCATATGAACCGGACCAGATGGCGCTGATGCCGGCGAAGCCCAGCGACTGGCTTCCCGCGGACCACCTGGCCCATCACGTCCGTGACATCGTGGACCATCTCGACCTGGAGCCGTTCTACGCGCCGTATACGGGCGACGGGCGGCGGAACTCTCCGTACTCGCCGAAGATGATGGTGACGATCCTGATCTATGGCTACGCGACGGGGGTGCGTTCCTCGCGGAAGATCGCGCAGAGGCTTCACGAGGATGTGGCGTTCCGGATGCTGGCGGCGAAGAACTTCCCGGCGCATCGGACGATCTGCGCGTTCCGGAAGCGGCACCTGTCGGACTTTCGGCACCTGTTTCTGGAGGTGGTCCGGATCGCGCGGGAGATGGGGCTGGTTCGGTTCGGGACGCTGTCGATAGACGGGACGAAGGTGCGAGCGAACGCGAGCAAGCGGAAGGCGATGAGTTACGGGCGGATGGTCCAGGAGGAGGCGCGGCTGAAGGAGGAGATCGCGGAGCTGTTGGCGGCGGCGGAGCGGGCCGATGCGGAGGAGGACGAGCGGCTGGGTGAGGAGGTGCGAGGCGACGAGTTGCCGGCGGAGTTGGCCCGGAGGGAGGAGCGCCTGGAGGCGATCCGGGCGGCGCAGGCGCGGCTGGAAGCGGCGGCGCGGGAGAGGGACGACGCCCGGAACCGCAAGCCGGGTCAGGATCGGCCAGCGCGGGGAGGACAGCCGTACAAGCTGAAGTATGGGGAGCCGGACCGGCGAGCGCAGAGCAACTTCACGGACCCGGAGAGCCGGATCATGAGGACGAGCACGGAGGGGTACCAGCAGTGCTACAACGCGCAGACGGCGGTGGATGACGAGAACCAGCTCGTGGTGGGCGCATCGGTGACGGATAGCGCCAGCGACCAGGGGGAGCTGACGGCCCGGCTGGACGAGGTGGAGGCTGACTTCGGTGAGAAGCCGGAGGAGGTTCTGGCGGATGCGGGGTACAACGGTGAGGAGGAGCTCGCGGAGCTGGAGAGGCGGGGCGTCACCGGGTATGTGGCGCTGGGTCGGGAGGGGAAGAAGCAGGGTGAGGTGGACGCGGAGAAGCGGCCGGCGGCGGCTCGGATGAAGAAGCAGCTGGCGACGCCGGAGGGGCGGGCGCGATATGCGAGACGGAAGTGGCTGTCGGAGGCGCCGAACGGGTGGATCAAGGAGGTGCTCGGGTTTCGCCGATTCAGCTTCCGGGGGCTGGCGCAGGTTCGAGCCGAGTGGGACCTTGTGTGCTTGGCGGTGAACATCAAGAGGATCGGTGCGCTCCGAGCCGGCTGAGTGCGCTCTCGGGGGCGGTTTTTCGGTGTGTACGGGCCAAAAACGCCCCAAGAACGCCCTGTAGGGCGGGTTTCGGGTCCGGCAGCCTCGTCCCGGCGACTCAATCCGCCTATGATCGGGCTCTGCGTCCGGCTCCGACCACTACGCGCCTGATGCGAGGACACTCCCGTGGCGCAGGCTCCTAGGGCAGAGCTCCGTTTCAGACTCGTCTTGTGCCCCCGGAGCCGCACGCCGCGACCAAAGAGCTGGATGATCTGCGCTCCTTCGCCGCGCCCGACATTCATCAGCCCCATCGACGTCACGCGCCAACTGCTCCACCCCTCGGTGAACTTCTTGGCGCCGATCAGTACGTGGACCTGCGAACCGGGGTCGTTGAGCTCATGGAAGATCGAACCCGAGAACTGGCGCTCGGTCGCGTCGAATCCCTCAGCAAGGCAGTGCTTCCGGAGATCGCCTGGAGCGCCCACGTTGATCACACCGAAGGGAGGGTTGTCGCCAACCCGAAGCGCCAGCTCGCCGGCGGAGCCCTTGAGGTGCTCGACGTGGAGAGCCCCGCCGCCCGGGGCGTTGAACAGGGATTCCAGCGTCTCTCGGTAGATGTCGTTAGGGGTCAGGCCCGTCTCCCGGAGCGGGGTGAAGTGGTCCTCCCAGAGCGAGTGGCCGGTGATCTCGGACAGGCCCTCCGCGAAGATGCGTCGGATGCGGCCGACGAAATCCTGCCGGTCGCCCACGTAGTCGCGCAGGAAGCCGAGGATGTCCACGATGTCGGACTTTTCCTTCTTCCCCAGCCCCTTGGTGACGCTGCCGCCCACGAAGACCCAGAGCGGCCGCTCGGTGCCGAAGGGATGGAGCTTCTCGCCGCAACCCCGGAAGACCCGCTGCTGCTGGAAGAAGGTCAGGAGCGCCGCGGTCAGATAGTCGCGCCGCCACTCCTCGTCCTTCTCCGATGTCAGGTTGAAGATCGCGTAGTCCTTGCCGAAGCCGTCGCCGTGAAACCAGCGGTAGGAGTAGTCGAAGAGGACCGAGGTGGCGTAGCGATGCGTGATGTTCTGCTTCTGTTCCTTCCTGCCCTTGATCGCATGCCCGAACGTGGCGGAGTACTCGAAGGAGAACCCCTCCTCGCAGAGCTGGTCGCGCCGTCGGATCCACGCGCCCTGGTCGCCTGCCGAAAGTCCCCGGTGGCCTTCATCAATGAGCACCAGGTTGCTGCCCTCCAGCGCCTCGACCGCGACCACCTTGTCGCCCATGGCGTCGCCCAGCCGACTCACTTCGAGAATCTCGACCACTTGCTCCAGAAACATGCGGCCGCCCGCCTTGTCGAAGATCCGGGCCGGGATGCCGGACGCCCGGAATTCGCGAAGGTGCTGGCGGGAGAGGCCCTCATTGGGAGTGACGAGGAGGATGCGGTTGAGCTCCCGCTCCCGGCCGTGCGCTTCGAGTTGGTACTGGAATTGCCGAATCTGTGCGTGCATGAGCAGCGTCTTGCCGCTTCCGGTCGCCATCTGGAAGGAGAGTCTGTTGAGCTGGGTGTCGGCGTCGCCGGTCTCGTCGAGCGGCTCGATCCGGTCTCGCTGGGGGCTGTCCTCGTTGAAGCCGCGGATGGTTTCGTTGAGCTCGCGGCGCAGGCCGTCGGCGTCGTCGAAGTAGCGCCCCAGATAGACCTCGGTGAACAGGAGCGAGAGGTACTGGAAGTACTTCCAGCGGATGGGGCGTTGGCCGCTCCGGACGCGAGGCTCGTTCATGGCTCGCGTGACCCGCACGATGTGGTGATCGTGACGCACCAGGTCGTCGTCGGAGAGCCTGGGCCGTCGCCTCGCTGGAATGTGGAGCGTGAGGGCCCGGTGGAACCGGTGGACGCCTTCCGAATCGAGTCCCTCCAGTGCGTCGTCCCGGAGGTGCTTCGCCAGTTCGTCGAAGCTGCCGCAGCCGAAGAGACACAGCGCCCAGCGGTGGAGTACGAGTTTCTGCGAGAGGCGGAGCGCCTTGGCCATTGACGCCGACCTACTCGCTGAACATGAGCCGGTGGAAGTCCGCCTCGATCAGGCGGACCTCCCAGGTCTCCTCAGCCTTGCGGTGTCTCTCCAGGCTCTGGTCGCCGTTCACCCACACGACATCGAAGCGGCGCTCTCCGCGCTGGAAGCCCTTCTTCCGGAACCAGGCGTCGAGAACCGCGTTGTCGCGCGCGATGCCGTCCGCGTCATCTCCGCCGGGGCGATTCCGCCAGATCACCAGTGCGCCGTCTCCATTCGGGAGGCCGCCCTCGATCGCCCGGAAGCGCCAAGGACCGTCGGGATCGAGCCTCAGCCCGCCGACGGCGTTGACGCATCCGTCCGCGTCGGCCTCCAGGTCGGCGCGGTACCGCTCGGGCTCGCGCATCCGCCGGACGCGGAGACCGAGAAGCCAGTTGAAGGTCTCCGCCAGATCCACCGTCGTGGAGTGGCTCTCGTCGGAGCCAGGCCGCCGGACCTCGAGCTCGTACTGGCCCGGATCGAGGAAGGCCTCGACATCGAGCAGCGAAGCGCTGCCACGGGTTCCGACGTCGAGGACGTAGCCGAGCGGGTACCCCTTGCCGAGCCGCGGATCGCCCGCGTCGGCCTCAGGCTGCGAGCCGGAAACTACGCCGCGAGCAGGTCCAGTAGATCTCTCTCTCTCTCTCTCTCTCTCTCTCTCTCTCTCTCTCTCTCTCTCTGCCGTATCTTGTCACATGTAGATTGTTCAGCGTGTCCTCATAGGACTCGATCCGGATGACCTTCATGATCCGGGGGGAGCGGTCGGCCTCCTCGTCGGTGGCTCTTCGAACTGGCCTTCCGTCCTTCCACTCGGGGGAGTAAGTGACCTTCTTGAGCCGGGGCACCAGCACCGTCTCGAAGTGACGGGCGACTTCCACGAGGATGAACCTCCGCGACCCCCCGTCCTCTCGGTTCAAGTTGATGACGGCGTGACCTGTTGTACCGGACCCGGCAAAGTGATCCAAAACGGTACCACGCTCTTCTGGAACCGAGGCACCCAGCAAATCCACGTACAGCGAAGTGGGGTGACAGTAAGGGAAGTCGAATCCGAGCCTGTCCACATCGTCCTTCCCACGTCCACCGTTGCGAACGATGGATGCCAGTTGACGTCCACGGTCAGTGTTCAGAAAAATCATTTTCGTCGGTTGCGTCGTCTCGTCTGGTCCGAACGTTAGGAGACCCTGATGCAATAGCATCTGCATATTCTCGGGAGTCCGAGACCACCCGGTTGACGGTACAGGACACGCTCGTCCAGTCACCGGATGAAGGATCGGCACATAGTACTTGGGATCTGACCGTGTCTCGGGCGCTCCCATGGCGACGCTACGGTATACGCGACCGTCGTCATCAATGAAGCCATACGCCCGTTCGCCACCCGAAAGGGCCGATGTCCTCCGAATCCAATTAGCAAACCGACTGCGCACCCAGTGGTCCACTAGACCGCGTCGCTCGATCAGCGCGCTCGCCTTCGCCGCGATCCGCCGCGCCGCCGCCGGTCGCGTGTAAACAGAGCCCGTGCTCCAAGTCCGCCACAGAACGTACTCGTGCTGAGTCGCAACGCCTCGGCGTCCCAACATGGGATTCCGCTTGTCCCACACGACAGTTCCCGCATCCGGAACTCCCAGTCTGGTGAACATGAGATGCAGTCTGTCATGCTCATTCTCGTCGATATGGCACAGAAACGACCCTTCGGAACCGGAGTCCTGCTTCAACACTGGGAGCGCGTCCTCGATCCGGCCGGTCAACAGGGTCATCCAACTGGCGTGGGTGTAGTCGTTCTTGTAGGGAACCCGACTGGACGGCGAGTTGTACGGCGGATCGATGTGCACACAGTCCACACAACCACGCCAGCGGTCGCGCAGCAGGCGTAATGCCTGTGAGTTCTCACCGTGGCACAGCACGGCATCGGTCAGTGCGTCGACGTCGCTGAGCGCGGCGAGAAGTCGTGCCGTGAACCCGTTTTCGAAGTGTCGTGTGTCGATCATCAGGGTCGGGTGCTGCCGCAGGAAGTCAAGCGTGAGAGGCTCCGAATATCCTGAGGTCGCCCCCCGCTCGAGCCCCGGTAGATCATTCGCCACAATGTCCTCGACGGCGCGGTCGATCGCGCAGAGCTCCACCCACTCTTCGCGCTGAGGCTCATTGCTCGCGATTTGTGCCAGGAGCGCATCGGCTACCGGTGGATCGAGCTCGGCCACCACCCCGACCCGGACCAGCCAGCGCGTATCGAGGACGAATTTCTTCTTGAGCCAGAGCTTCTTCTGGAAGTCCTCCAGCTCGGCGAGGAATTCGATGAGCGTGTGGGCGATGGTCCGGATGACCCGAATCTTCGACAGGTACTGCTCTGCGCGCGGCGCGTCCTCGTTCTCGATGTCGTCGAGGTGCATGACCTCGTTCTTGATGTAGAAGTCGAGCTCGCGGCGCAGGAAGGGACCCAGATCCTTGTGGATGAAATAGTCGTAGGTGTTGCGGGCGGTGTAGCGGTTCAGGTGGGCGCGGAGCCGGGTGTAGCCCGCCGGATCGCCACTGGACAGGACGTGGGGCGTTTCAAGTGGCCGGATCCAGCGATGGAGCGCCGCGTCACCAGCGGTGGCGCGAAGGATCCCGTGCTCCGCGATCTCCCGGAGCGCCTTCTGGTCGGGTGGGCGCTTCCTGCCGGGAAGGTCGCTCGCAGGCCAGTCGGCCATGGTCACCGGCCGGTACTCGAAGGCGATCACCAGCTCGGTCTGTCCGTCCACGTCCTCGATGAAGACCGGGCTCGTGCCCTCCGTGTCCTCTTCAGCCAGAACGAAGAGGCGCTTCTGGTCGACCTTCGCCTTCACGTTGTCGTGTTCGCCCTCGACGGCGTCCACCAGCCGGAAATGGACCCGCATGGGGTCCTCGTCGTTGTCCGGCTGGAGGCGGAAGGTGTAGTGCCGCAGGTACTCGTCCGTCTTGATGTAGTACTGATCAGCGTTGGCCCAGTGGAGCTTGACTTCTTCACCGGAGTAGGGGATCGCATAGACCCCGTTCTTGTAAACGCGTTTGCTCAGGAAGTCGCCCCGATCGTAGTAGCGGCGGAAGAAACGGTAGAGGTGGTCGTAAACGTCCGCTTCGAGGGCATCGAGGTCGTCCGCGGCGGTCGTGATCTTCTCCAGCCTCGCTCGGAGCTCTCGGACCTTGGGTATCGCGCCGGGATCGACGCCGAGAGACTCGGCCTGTCGTTCTGCGGACGCGAGCTCCGTTTCGGCCTGCTCGCCCTCGGCCGATCGGTACTCCTTGAAGGCTTGGCGCACCTGCGGGGGCAAGTCCTCCTCGAGGAACTGCGTGACCTCCCGGCTGCGTGCATGCATGATCCGGTAGAAGCCGAAGTCGAGATCCGGCTTGTCGAGCTGGAAGAGCTCGCGCAGGAGCCGGACGAGCCGCTTGAAGCGAGCAGATCGGGCCACGGCGGCAAATGCTACCGGGGGCGGCTCCTATCGGCTCGGGTCGGGGTCGGCGGTGACGTCGGACTGGCCCAGTTCGCGGGCGTAGCGGGCGACGCCGTCGGCGATCGCATCCGCCAGCTTCGCGCGGTGCTCCTTCTGCCCGAGGAGCTTCGCCTCGTCGCGGTTCGTGACGAACCCGGTCTCGACCAGGATGGCGGCCATCTTGGCGCCGAGCAGGACGTGGAACCCCGCCGTCTTGACTCCCCGGTCGTGGGGGTGACCATCCCGCCCCAGGATGTTCTCGACGAGCGCGCCCTGCATCGCCTCCGCGAACGCCCGGGACTCTTCCTTCCGCTCGTGGTTCAGGATGCGGGGGAGCAGGTCGTCGAGGTCGCTCACCCGGAGTCCGCTGTTCGAGGCGTTCTCCCGCGCCGCCACTTCGGCGGCGTCCGCCGAGGTCGCGAGGCTGAGATAGAAGGTCTCCAGACCGCGCGCCCTCCGACTGCGGGCGGCGTTCACGTGGATCGAGACGAACAGATCGGCGTTGGCGTCGTTCGCGAGGAAGGCGCGCTGCTCGAGGGGGATGAACTCGTCGCTGTCGCGCGTCATCACGACCTCGAAGCCCATGGCGTCGAGTCGGTCGCGGACCTGACGACCGAGGTCGAGGACTATGTCCTTCTCGCGCAGGTCGCCCGACCGCGTACCGGGGTCCTTGCCGCCGTGGCCGGGGTCCACGACGATGCGCCGCACCCGCAGTCCGAGCTGCCTCCCGAGCGAGTAGCCGGAGTCGGTCGGCGCCGCCGCGGTCGGCTCTCCCGGGAGCGCGGGCGCCGGAGCCGCGTCCGCCGACCGCGCCGGGTCGGCGTCGCGGCCTTCGTCGCGTGCGACGGTCGCGGGAGGCGCCCCCTGGATGTCCACGACCAGCCGGTCCGGGTCCGGGAGCCAGAAGGAAGCCACCTCCCGGATGCTCGAGAAATCGAGGACGACCCGAACGATCCCTTCCTCGGGGGCGCCCAGCCGGATGCGGCGCAGGTGGGAGCCCTGGATGGGGAATTCGCGTTGCGAGAGAGCGCTTCCCATCTCGGCGCCCTCCAGATCGAAGAAGATGCGGTCCGGATTCGAGAGCCGACCCTCCTTCATCACGGCGCGGCGGCTCATGTCCACGACGACGCGGGTGTGCGACTCACCCACCCAGTGTCGGATCTTCTCCACGGTCGCCGGAGGTCCCGACGGGGCGGGCGGGGGCTCGGGACGCGCCGTGGGCGCTGGGGCCGCGCGCCTCGGCGAGCGGGCCGGCTCGAGGATGGCGGCCGCCAGTCGGGTCTCGGCGGCGTCCGGTCGAAGGTCTCGGAGCGCAGCCAGGACCCGCGCCGCGCCCTCCCGGTCGCCGAGCCTCCCCGCCAGCAGCCGGACCTGCTCGTGGAGCGCCTTCGGCACCCACTTGCTCGTCGGGTATCCCGCGGTGAGCAGCCGGTAGGCGTCGCGGCCGCGGACGGCGAACGTGCGATCGCCAAACCGGTCCGCTGCGTCGCGATAGATCCCGGCCTCGTACCACAGCGCGTCGTCGCAGTAGCCGCTCCGCGGATAGGCGATCACCACCGCGCGGTAGGCGCGACCGGCGGCGGTCCATTGGGCGGGACGCCCGCTGTCCGATCCGCGGAGCCGGGACTCGGCGGCGCGCGCCACTTCGTAGAGGTCTCTCGCGCTCTGCGCTCCGGCGGCGATCCCGCCCGCGAGGAGAACCAGGGCGGTGGTCAGGACGACGCGCAGCACGTTCGACATCACGCCTGCACCAGGACCTCGCGCGGGTTCGAGCCCCGGGCCGGACCGACGACGCCCTGCCGCTCCAGCTCGGCCACGATGCGGCGGGCGCGCTGGTAGCCGAGCCCCAGCTCGGTCTGGAGCATCGAGGTGGATGCCTTGCGCTCCCGGAGGATGAGTTCGCGCGCCGCCGGGAGCATCTGATCGCGCCCGGCCCGCCTCCCGGCCGCCGCCGCGGCCTGGCGTCCGGGGGTCACCGTGGGCTCCTCTTCGCGCAGCATCGCTTCGTCGAATGCCGGTGCACCCGCTTTCTCCCAGTACTTGGCCAGCCGACCGACCTCCACCTCGTCCACGAACGCCCCCTGCGCCCGGGGCATGTGCGCTCCCGCCTGCATCATGAGCATGTCGCCCTTGCCGAGCAGGTTCTCCGCCCCCACCCGGTCGAGAATCGTTCGGGAGTCCACGTAGCTCGCCACCCGGAAGGCGATGCGGGTGGGCAGATTCGCCTTGAGGGTGCCGCTCACGATGTCGGTGGAGGGGCGCTGGGTGGCGAGGACGAGGTGGATGCCCTCGGCGCGTCCCAGGCTCAGCAGGCGCTGGATCGCGGGAGTCACCTCGGCGCGGGCGTGGATGAAGAGGTCCGCCAGCTCGTCCACGACGATGACGAGGCGGGGCATCGGCGGAGGAACCGCGACCTCGTCGGAGTCCGAACCCTTCCGGCGCAGCCGGCGGGCGGCGCGCTCCGCCTGGAGCCGCCGGATCTGCTGGTTGTAGCCGTCGATGTTGCGGACGCCGAACTCCTCGAGAATCCGGGTGCGGCGGTCCAGCTCGCGGCAGGCGTGCTGGAGGACGATCTTGGCCTGGTCCGGTTCGAGGATCAGCGGCGTCAGCAGGTGGGGCAGGCCGCGGTACGGACGCAGCTCCACCCGCTTCGGATCGATGAGGATGAGTCGCAGGTCGTCCGGGGTCTGCCGGAACAGCAGCGAACACAGCAAAGTGTTGATCTGGACCGACTTGCCCGCCCCGGTCGCTCCGGCGATCAGCAGGTGCGGCATCTCGGCGAGGTTGCGGACGAGCGGCGCTCCGTCCACCAGCCTCCCGACGGCCACCGGCAGGGCTCCGGTGTTTTCGACGAACTCTCTCGTCTCGAGGATCTCCCGGAGTCCCACCACGGCCGGCGACGTGTTCGGGACCTCGACGCCCACGACACCCTTCCCGGGCACCCGCTCCACTCGAATCGCCGGCGCCCGGAGCGCCATGCACAGCTCCTCGTGGCGATTCCGCAGCTTGTTGACCGTCTCGCCCTCGCCGAGCCGGTACTCGAACGTGGTCACGACCGGGCCGGGCTGGATGCGAGCCACCTGCCCCCGGACTCCGTGTTCCTCGCACGCCGCCTCGAGCGCCCGCTTGCGGTCTTCGAGCGTCTTGCGCGAGGGGCCCGGCTGGTTGGCGCGGGCCTTCAGCAACTGGACCGAGGGCAACTTCCACGGCGAGTCCGGCGGGGCGCCCTTACCCGTCCGGGCGCGGGATCCCGCCTTCCGCCGCGAGCTTTTCCCCGAGGGCGCCGCCGCGAACAGATCGCCCGTCGGCTTCGGCCGGGGTGAGGGCCGGGGGACTCCTGCGGGGCGTCTTCGTTCGATTCGCGCCACGAACCGGCGCGTCTTCTGCTCATGGGCGGTGTGGTGCTCGTGGATCAGCCACCGGGTCCGGATCGCGGTCCACCACCGGCGAAGGTGGCCCTTGGGACCCTCTTTCTCGGGGTCGGCGGCGGCTCCCCACGGACGAAGCGCCAGGCCTCCGACCCCCGCGATCGCGAGCAGCACCAGGGCGGCGCCGAGCGGACGCATCACCGCCGAGAGGCCGTCGGCGAGCATGGTTCCGATGAGCCCGCCCCAGCCGAAGCCGCTCCCCCCGGTGAGGTTCTGGGCCAATGCGAACAGGCCCGCGCCGCTCACCAGCAGGCTGGAGAGGATCAGGGCCCGGGCCCCCGCGGGGTCCTGCCCCGTCGTCTCGGGCCGGAGCCGGCGGAGGCCCGCCAGGAAGAGCACGATCGGGAGAGCCAGTCCGGCGAATCCCACCGCCTCGAAGACGACCGCGGACGCCAGCGCCCCGACCGGCCCCAACCAGTTGCCGGTCGGGTCGGTCCGTCCCGCCGAGAGAATCGGCAGGGGATCGGAGCCCGAGTGCGAAACGAGACCGGCGAAAAGAGCCACCCCGGCGGCGAGCAGGAGGACTCCCCCGCTCTCTCGCCGCCCGAACGCGGCCGTGAACGCCCGCGCGGCCCGGTGCCGGAATCGCGCGGCCATCAGGAGGCCACCGACCAGCCGAGGCCGACGCCGCCGGCGAGGAGGCAGTACCACCCGAACTGGTGGAACCGACGCTCCTCGAGCCACGCGAAGACCCAGCGGAGCGCGAGCAGTCCCGAGATCGTCGCGGCCGCGAAGCCGACGATCAGCTCGCCGAGAATGCCGCGGTCGAGCCCGCCGGCGGCGAGCGTCGAGCCGCCTTCGGCGAGGGCGGCGCCGGCGATCACCGGGGCCGAGAGCAGGAAGCTGAACCGGGCGGCGGCGGACGGAGGGAAGCCGCGGAGGCGGCCGGCGAGGATGGTGAAACCGGAGCGCGAGATGCCGGGAAGGATGGCGATCGCCTGCGCCCCGCCCACGAACAGGGCGTCGGTGATGCGGCTCGGCGCGTCGGGCGCGCGGCCGGCCGGCTCGTCGGCCCTCCGACCCGATGGCGCCGCGTCGGCGTCGAGTCGGCGGGAGCCGAGAAGCGCCGCTCCGCTGAGGACGAGCCCGCCCGCCGCCACCCCCGCTCCCTCGAATGCCGTCACCACGAGGTCGCGCAGCCCGAGTCCGACGATCGCGGCCGGGATCGAGCCGACGACGAGCAGCAGCGCGAGGCGTCGTCCGGCAGCGGCCCCCGGGCCGGCGCCCGGAAGGAACGACGCGAGGATGGCGATGACCTCCCGGCGCAGGAAGACCAGCGCGGCGACCAGCGTGCCGAGGTGGACCACGACCTCGAAGAGCACCCCCGGACTGCCGAGGGCGTCGTCGGGCAGGAATTCCTGTCCCAGCACCAAGTGTCCCGAGCTCGAGACCGGGAGGAACTCGGTGAGACCCTGGAGGATGCCGAGTACGACCGCAGAGCCAGCGTCCAGGAAGATCAAAACCGTTGGAAAACCCCGCCTTACGCTACCAAAGCTAAAGCGATGCCGCAAGAAATTCGAGTGGAGTCCGACCGACGCCTGCCGGCGCGCCTGCAGTATGGAGCGCCGCTCTCCAGAGCGGCACCGGTCACACGGACTTCTCGGTGACGGCCGGTGGAGTCGCGGTGCCGCTCTGGAGAGCGGCGCTCCATAGGAGTCCGGCGCGCAGGCACCGTGGAGCGTCGGCTGCAAATTGCCGGACTGGAGTCCGGCGCCAGTTCTCCCGGTGGGGGCCCGGCAAGGGAGTTCGGCGCGCCGACAGGAAGGGGGGGAGAGGTTCGGAGAGGGGGGAGTCCTCTCCCCCCTCTCTGAGAGAGACCGTGATGCCGATCGCAACCTGGAGCGGAGCGAAGGTTGCGATCTGAGGCGCGAAGCGCCGAGCGGGCCGGGGAGGGGCCGCGCTCGCTTCCCCTCGTTTCCGACCGGCGCGGCCCTGCGGAACTCGGCCCCCTCCCCGGCCCGCCCGGTCCTCGCCGGCGCCACTCCATACTTCTCCGCATGGCGTTCTTCCCGACCCGGGCGCGGGGCCAGAACTTTCTCCACGATCGCTCGGTCGCCACCCGGTTCGCCGCCGAGGCTCTCCGCCCGCCCGGGGCGGCGTCGGGCGGGGCGGCGTCCGGGCGGGCCATCGTCGAGATTGGTCCCGGGAAGGGCGCCATCACCTTCCCGCTCCTCGAGGCCGGAGCCCGGGTTCTCGCCATCGAGCTCGACCCGCGGCTGGCGGACGTCATCGAGTCGCGGGCGCGGGATCGGGGGTTGGAGCAGTGCCTTCACCTCGTGCGCGGCGATGCGCTGCGACTCGACTTCGGCGCCGTGCTCGAAGCGTTCGGGGCCGCCCCGCCGCTGCCCCTGTGCGGCAACCTCCCGTTTTCCACCGCCTCGGTCCTGCTTCTCCGTCTCATCGAGGGCGGGGAGGAGGCCCCGCTCCGGTTCCATCCGTTGACGCTGACGCTCCAGCGCGAGGTCGCCGAGCGCGCCGCCGCCCGGCCGGGAACGCCCGAGTACGGCGCCTTGTCGGTCGTGGTGCAGCAGGCGATGCGGGTCCGGATCCGGTTTCTGATCCACCCCGCCGCGTTTCGCCCCCGCCCGCGGGTGGTCTCGGCCGTGGTCCGCCTTCGGCCGCGTCCCGACCCCCCACCGGTCGGAGACCCGGGCCACTTTCGGACGCTGGTGCGCGGGCTGTTCACGCACCGGCGCAAGACCCTCAAGAACGCCGCCGCGGCCCTCCCTCCGCCGCCGGCGGGGGATCCTTCCGACGGCCCTCCGCTGCCCGAACGGATCCGACGCGCGCTCGACGAACTCGACATCGCTCCCGGGTTGCGCCCGGAGGCGCTCACGCCCGCGCAGTTCGCCGCGCTCGCCCGCAAAACGGCGTCAGCAGACTGAAACCTCCGTGCTAGTCTCGCCGCCGATCTCGCCGTGTCCGACGCCTCCCCGCCCCGCCGCGTCGTCATCATCGGCAGCGGACCCGCCGGATACACCGCCGCGCTCTACACCGCCCGCGCCGAGCTCGCCCCGGTGGTCCTGGCCGGCTCCGGCTTCGATCCCGACATCGGTCTCCCCGGTGGTCAGCTCATGCTGACGACCGACGTGGAGAACTACCCGGGGTTCCCGGAGGGCGTGAGCGGCCCCGAACTCATGGATCTGTTCCGCCGGCAGGCCGAGCGATTCGGCGCCGAGGTCCACAACGTGGACGCGGACGCGGTGGACTTCGACTCCCGCCCGTTCACGGTGCGCGCCGGAGACGCCGCGTGGTCCGCCGAGTCGGTGATCGTCGCTACCGGCGCCCGGGCGCGCTGGCTCGGCCTCCCTTCCGAGACCACGTTCATGAATCGCGGCGTTTCCGCGTGCGCCACCTGCGACGGCGCGCTCTACCGGGGGCGCGAAATGGCGGTCGTGGGCGGGGGCGACACGGCGATGGAGGAGGCGCTGTTCCTCACCCGGTTCGCGTCCACCGTCCACGTGATCCACCGCCGCGACGAGCTCCGGGCTTCCCGGATCATGGCGGCGCGCGCGAAGAAGAACCGGAAGATCCGGTTCGTCTGGGACTCGGTCGTCGAGGAGGTGCTCGGCGACGACGACGGGGTGACCGGCCTCCGCCTCTTGAACGTCCGCTCCGGAGAGACCTCGGAGCTCGCCGTCGGCGCCCTCTTCATCGCCATCGGACATGTCCCCAATACCGAGGTGTTCGGGGGCGCTCTCGAATTCGCGCCTCATGGCTACATCCGGGTGGATCCCGGCGCCACGACGACTTCGGTCGAGGGCGTCTTCGCCTGCGGAGACGTGATGGATCCGACCTACCGACAGGCGGTGACCGCCGCCGGAACCGGCTGCATGGCGGCGATCGCCTGCGAACGCTGGCTCGCCGAACACGAATGACCCGATACTCCTTCCTGCGCACTCTCCTCCTCGTCGTGGCGGCCGCCGCGCTCGCAGGGCCCGCCGCCGCGCAACGCCGCGGCGTCCTCGACCAGCCGACGCCGGAGCTGACCCTGCCCGACCTCGATGGCAACGACGTCGCCCTCACCGGTTTTCCCGGCAAGGTGGTCATCTACGACTTCTGGGCGGTCTGGTGCGGTCCCTGCGAGTACGCGCTCCCCTGGTTCCAGGAGCTCGAGGAGCGCTACGGGGATGACGGCCTGGTGGTCATCGGGCTCCATGTGGACGACCAGACGCCGCCCAGCGACGAAGTCCGCGCGTTCCTCGACGAACGCGGCGTCCGGTACCGCAACGTCCTCTCCACCCTGCAGGCCGACGAGGCGTTCCGGATCTTCGCGATGCCGACGACCTACATCGCCGATCGGGACGGCATCGTTCGCACCCAGCACCTCGGGTTCAACCCGGAGCGCACGCCGGCCCGGCTCGAGAGCGAGGTCCGCCGACTGCTCGGACTCGACGAATAGTCGGAGGCGTCAGCGCCCCGATGTCCGGACTCGCGGTCGTCGGCACCCAGTGGGGTGACGAGGGCAAGGGTAAGTTCGTGGACCTGCTCGCCCCGCGGTTCCACACCGTGGTGCGCTACGGCGGCGGCCACAACGCCGGGCACACGGTCGTCGTGGGCGGCCGGACGATCGTCCTCCACATCCTCCCCTCGGCCGTCCTCCACCCGGGCGTTCAGGCCATCGTGGGCAACGGGTGCGTGGTGGACCCGATCGCGCTGTTTCAGGAGCTGGATCTCCTCGAGGAAGCGGGCCTCGATCCGGCCGCCGACCTCCTGCTCTCCGACCGCGCCCACATCATCCTGCCGGTTCACCGGCTGGTGGAAGCAGGCGAGGAGTCGCGGCTCGGCAACCGGCGGATCGGAACCACCCGCCGCGGCATCGGCCCGGCCTACGAGGACAAGGCGGGCCGCCGGGGACTCCGCATCGGCGACCTGCGCCATCCGGCGCACCGGGACGAGCGCCTCGCGCACCTCATGGGGGAACGCGGTCGCCAGCTCGGCTGGGATGCCGTCCGCCTCGATCGTGAGGTCGCGGCGGCCCGCGAACTTCTCGACGCCTTCGCCGCCCGGATGCTCTCGCGGATCACCGACACGTCGCTCATCGTGCACCGGGTCCTCGAGGCCGGCGGCCCGGTGCTCTTCGAGGGCGCCCAGGCTTCGCTGCTCGACCTCGATCACGGGACCTATCCGTTCGTCACCTCCTCCACCGCGGTCGCCGCCGGGGCCGCCGTGGGCGCCGGGGTGGGGCCGCGCGCCGTCGGTCGGGTCCTCGGCGTGGCGAAGGCCTACCAGACCCGCGTCGGGGAGGGGCCGATGCCGACCGAGATGCCCCCGGCGATGAATCGGCGGATCCAGCGCAAGGGGAAGGAGTACGGCGCGTCCACCGGGCGCCCGCGGCGGTGCGCCTGGTTCGACAGCGTCGTGCTCCGCTACTCGCGGCGCGTGAACGGCCTCGACGAACTGGCGATCACGAAGCTGGACGTGCTGGACGATCTCGACGAGGTGCGGGTCGGCGTCCGCTACCGGCTGGACGGGGAGCCGGTGGACGAGTTCCCGGGGGCCTTCGGCGCGCTGTCCCGATGCGAGCCCGAATACCGCACGCTGCCGGGCTGGTCGCGGCCCACCGCCGGGATCACCCGACTCGAGGATCTCCCGAAGGAGGCCCGCGCCTATCTGGACGCCCTCGAAGAGCTCGTCGAGGTCCCGGTCTCCCTCGCCGCCACCGGCCCTGAGCGGGCGTCGTTCCTGATCCGTCGGGACACGCCGATCACCCGCCACAAGGTCGGGCGGGCCCGGGAGGGGACCGGGCATTCCACGGAGCCGGGAGCGTGAAGGCTGTCGGCGCGGTGAGTGCGGCCCCCTCCCCGGCTCGCTCGGCGCGGCGCGCCTCGGACCGCAACCTTCGCTTCGTTCCCGGTTGCGGTCTCGGTCACGTTCCCCGAACCTCTCCCCCTTCTTGCCGGCGCCGCTATCGGGTGGACCGGCGGGCGCACCGGCGGGCGCACCGGATGAAGCCGTGTGACGGAACGGCCGGCCGGCCGCCGCTGCTACAATTTCCGCCGCTTCCGTCGCCGGGCCGTTAGCTCAGTTGGCAGAGCGCTCGCCTTTTAAGCGAGATGTCGCAGGTTCGATGCCTGCACGGCCTACCAATTCGGGTCCCCATCGTCTAGAGGCCCAGGACGTCGCCCTTTCACGGCGAAAACACGGGTTCGAGTCCCGTTGGGGACGCGTTTCCCCGCCGGCTCGACCCGGGCCTTCGCGGCGTCGTCAGTTCGTCTGACCCCCGTGTCCCTGTTCCTCCCCGCCCGTCCGGTCGCCGAAGTTCCCGCCGCCGAGCGGGACGTGATCCGCTTCTGGCGGGATCGCCGCATCTTCGAACGCTCGGTGGAGCGCCGGAAAGACGGTCGGCCCTGGGTCTGGCACGACGGGCCGCCGACCGCGAACGGGCGCCCGCACAACGGGCATGTCCTGACCCGGGTGTTCAAGGACGTCTTCCCCCGGTTCCAGACCATGCGCGGCCGCCGGGCCGAGCGGATCGCCGGCTGGGACACCCACGGCCTCCCGGTGGAAGTGGAGATCGAGAAGGAGCTCGGCATCCACGGGCGCGCCGGGATCGAGGCCTACGGGGTCGGCCGGTTCATCGAGCGTTGTCAGGCGAGCGTCTTCCGCTACATCCGCGACTGGGAGGAGATGACCGCCCGCATCGGGCACTGGGTGGACCTCGAACACGCCTACGTCACGTACCGCCGCAGCTACGTGGAGAGCGTCTGGTGGGCGCTTTCCGAGCTGCACCGCAAGGGGCTCCTCTACCGCGGCGAGAAGGTCGTGTGGTGGTGGGCGCAGGGCGGGACCGCGCTCTCGTCGGCCGAAGTGGGCCTCGGGTATCGCGAAGTCGAGGATCCCGCCGTCCATGTCGCCCTGCCGCTCGAGGATGAACCCGACCTCTCCCTGCTGGTGTGGACCACGACCCCGTGGACCCTCCCGTCGAACCTCTACGCCGCCGTCCGTCCCGGCGCCGACTACGAGGAGGTCGAAGACCGCTCTCCGGACGGTCGGCCCCGCCGTCTGATCGTCGCCGCGGCGCGCCGCGAAGCCGTCGCCGCCGAGATCGGACGCCCGCTGGTTCCGATCCGGACTCTCCGGGGCGAGGAACTGGTGGGCCGACGCTATCGGCCGCCCTTCGACGACTACTGGAAGGTCTGGAGCGGGCTCGAGGGTCGTCTCGCCGACGGTTCCCGGGTCCCGGCGTTCTGGCGAATCCTGGCCGCTCCCTTCGTCGAGCTGGATCAGGGCACCGGACTGGTCCACGAGGCGCCCGCGTTCGGCGAGGTGGACCACGATCTCCATCGGGCCACGGTGGCCCCCTACGACAACGTCGACGAGATCCCGCTTCCGTGCGCCATCGGCCCCGACGGACGCTTCACTCCCGATGTCCCCTGGCTCGAGGGGCAGTGGGTCAAGGATGCCGACCGCGAGATCATCCGGCGCCTCCGCGACCGCGACCGGCTGCTCCACGTCGGGACGGTGCGTCACGAGTACCCGTTCTGCTGGCGCGCCGACGAGGACCCGCTGATCCAGTACGCCCGACCGGCGTGGTTCATCCGGACCACCCGGCGAAAGGACGCGGCGCTTTCGAACAGCGGTGCGGTGCGGTGGCTACCCGACCACATCCGGGAGGGCCGGTTCGGGGACTTCCTGCGGAACAACGTGGATTGGGCGCTCTCGCGCGAGCGCTTCTGGGGTACGCCGCTCAACGTGTGGATCAACGACGAGAGCGGCCGCATCGAAATGCCGTCGTCGGTCGCGGAGATCGAGGCGAAGAACCCCGACGCGTTCGCCGCCTTCCACGCCGAACGCGCCCGCCGACCGGAGCTGGCTGCCGATCTCATGGTCCACAAGCCGTGGGTGGACGAGGTCACCTGGCGGAATCCGGGTGAGCCCGGGGTGTACCGCCGGGCGCCCGAGGTCATTGACTGCTGGTTCGACTCCGGCGCGATGCCCTTCGCCCAATGGGGCTTCCCGCACCAGAACCGCGACCGGTTCCTCGCCGCCTTCCCCGCTGACTACATCACCGAGGCGATCGATCAGACCCGTGGGTGGTTCTACTCGCTCCTGATGATCTCGACGCTTCTGTTCGACGAGGACACCTGCGGCCGGCTCGGCATCGAGACGCCCGACTTCCCCCACCCGTATCGTTCCTGTCTCGTCCTCGGACACGTCACCGATCCCACCGGACGCAAGGAGTCGAAGTCGAGGGGGAACTACACGCCTCCGGAAGAGACGCTGCGCGAGGCGGGCGCCGACGCCTTCCGCTGGTCGCTGCTGGGAAGCGCGGCCCCGTGGGCCAACAAGCGGCATTCGGTGGCGAACGTCCGCGCCGCCGCCCGCGAGTTCCCGCTCAAGCTGCGGAACGTCTATCAGTTCTTCACGATCTACGCCGCGATCGAGGGCTTCGACCCCCGGAGCGATCGGCCCCGGCCCCCGGCGGAGCGGGTTCCGCTGGACCGGTGGATCCTGTCGTACCTCGAGGAGACGACCGTCGAGGTCACCGGCCACCTCGAAAACCTCCGCGCCTTCGAGGCGGCGCGGGGGCTGTCCGCCTTCGCCGAGTCCCTCTCCAACTGGTGGGTCCGGCGCAGCCGACGCCGCTTCTGGGGCGGCGACGACGCCGCGGCCACCGCGGACGCCTACCGGACGCTCTATGACACGCTCGTGCGCCTGTCGCGACTCGCGGCGCCGTTCACCCCGTTCCTCGCGGAGGAGATCCACCGGAACCTGGTGGCGCGCCCGTTCCCGGACTCCGAGCCCGAGAGCGTCCATCTGGCCGACTGGCCGACGCCGGTCTTCCCCCTCGATGTCGAGCTGAACGAGGCGATGGCGCTGGTTCGGGAGGCGGCGTCGCTCGGCCTCCGCCTTCGCAAGGAGAACGGGATCCGGGTCCGGCAACCGCTCGCGTCCGCGGAGATCGCCTCCGCCGGCGCCGCGCTTCGCCGGCGTCTCGCCGCCCACCGCGACCTCCTCGCCGACGAGCTCAACGTCCGCGCGGTACGTTTCTCCGACGATCCCGAGGCCGACATGGACGTCGTGGTCAAGCCGGACTTCCGGCGGCTGGGGCCGCGTCTCGGAAAGCGGATGCGCGCGGTCCAGCGGGCGCTCGCGGCGCTCCCGGGCCGGGAGGTGCGGGACCGGGTGCGGGAGTCGGGAAGGCTGGACCTCGAGGTCCGAGGCGGCGCGGTGCGGCTCGCGCCGGAAGATCTCGTGATCGAGACCCGGACGACCCGCCGCGCCGGAGCTGCCCGCGCGCTCGGCGCCGGCGGCCGGATCGCGGTCTCGCTCGATACCGGGCTCACCCCGGACCTGTGTCGCGAGGGGCGCTACCGCGAGCTGCTGAATCGGGTTCAGGTGTTTCGCAAGGATCTCGACCTCCCCTACACCGCGCGGGTTCGCGTCTTCCTCGAAGGGGGCGCCGGTCCCGACTCGCTCCTCGCCCTCGCCCGCGAGCGGGAGGCCCATTTCCGCGCCGAGACGCTGGCGGTGGCTCCGGCCCCGCTCGAGGGCGCGCCACCGGAGGGCGTTCCCCGCCGCCAGATCCATGTGGAAGGCGAGACCGCGTGGCTCGGGCTGGAGGTTGCGTCGCGGGAGTGACCGGGAGATTCTGATTCGGTGGCCCGGCTCTTCGTCGTCTCCGGCCCCTCCGGGGTCGGAAAATCCACGTTGCTCCGCCGGCTCGTCGCCGAAGTGCCCGGCCTCTCGTTCGTGATCTCGCACACCACCCGGCCGAAGCGCGCCGGGGAGGTCGAGGGCCGCGACTACCACTTCGTCTCCGAGGCCGAGTTCGACGCGCTGATCGAGGACGACGCCTTCGTCGAATGGGCGGTCGTCCACGCGAACCGCTACGGGACCTCCCGGTCGGCCCTCGCCGCGGGCGGACCGCACGATGACCTGCTCATCGAAGTGGATGTCCAGGGCGCCGAGGCCCTTCAACGAGAAGTCCCCGCGGCGGTCTCGATCTTCATCGCACCTCCCGATTTCACCGACCTCGAGGCCCGCCTGACCGGCCGCGGCCGCGAGTCAGCCGAGGAAGTGCGGCGCCGGCTCTCTACCGCCCGCCGCGAGCTGCCCCGCGCGGACGCCTACGACCATGTGGTCGTGAACCGGAGGGTGGAGGAGACCGTCGGGCAGCTCAAGGCGCTGGTGCTCGACATCCGGGGGACGACGCGGTGACGGGCGGGCTGCCCCGGTTTTCGGCCGCGGCCGCGCGGATCGCGGGCGAGGATGCCGTCGTCCAGATCCTGCGGCTCGCCGAGCGCCCCGGGGTCATCTCGCTCGCCGGGGGCCTGCCGGACCCGGCCGTGTTCCAGGTCGAGGAGACGCGGGCGGCGATGGAGCGGGTGCTCGGAGAGCATGCGCCGGAAGCGCTCAGCTACTCCCCGAATCCGGGCGTCACCGCGCTCCGGGAGCTCGTCGCGGCGCGGATGAAGGAGCGCGAGGGGATCCCGACGCACCCCGACGAAGTGCTCGTCGTGAGCGGCGGCGTGGAAGGGATCCGGCACACCCTGAACGGGCTGTGCGATCCGGGCGATCCGCTGCTCGTCGAGGATCCGACCTACCTCGCCACCCTCCACATCGCCCGGGAGCTCGGCCTTCGCCCGATCCCGGTTGCGAGTGACGAGGAGGGCCCGATTCCGGAAGCCCTCGACGAGGCCTGCGCCCGCCTCTCCGGCGAGGGCGCCGCCGCCCGCCTCCTCTACGCCAACCCCACGTTCTCGAATCCAACCGGCCGCACCTGGAGCCGGGAGCGCCGGGTGCGGATCCTCGAAGTCTGCGAACGGCGCGACGTCTTCGTGGTGGAGGACCACGCCTACGCCGAGCTTCGCTACGACGGGACACCGGTCCCCGCGCTGAAGGCGATCGCCCCCGAGCGGGTCATCTTCGTCCACACCTTCTCCAAGATCTTCGGCCCCGGCCTCCGGCTGGGGTGGGTGGCGGCGGATCCGGCGCTCGTCGCCCGTTTCGGCCTGCTGAAGCTGGGCTCGGATCAGTGCTCGGGCGCCCTCGTGCAGCGCCTTGCGATCGCCTACGCCGAGTCGGGCGCCCTCGACCGGCAGGTGCGTCGCTCCCGCGATCTCTACCGCGACAAGCGCGACGCCATGCTCGCCGCTCTCGCATCGCGTGGGGACAACGGCTCGTCGCTCGGCCCGCCCGCGGTCCGGCCCGACGGCGGCTTCTTCCTGTGGCTCGAAACGGGCGTGGACACCGAGCTCCTGCTCCCGCGCGCGATCGAGCGCCACCGCGTCGCCTTCGTCGCCGGCGCTCCCTTCTTCGCCCACCCGGACTCGCCCCCCGCCCGCACTCCGCTGCGCCTCTCGTTCAGTCACGTCCCCGCGGCGGACATCCCGGAGGCCATCCGCCGGCTGGACGCCGCGTTCCGGGACGCCGAACCGACCTGAACCTCGCCGCGGCTAACTCCCCGCGCGGCGGTGCGATACTGCGGGCGGATGCGCTTCTTCAACACGTCGGGTCCGGTGGTCCCGGCGGATCACTACTTCATCCCCCCGCTCGCCCGACTCGATCTGGACGACGTCTCGAGACTGATCCGCCAGAAGCGCTACTTCCTTCTCCACGCTCCGCGGCAGACCGGGAAGACCTCGGTGCTCCTCACGCTGCGCGACCTGTTGAACCGGGAGGGTGAGGTCCGCTGCGTGTACGCGAACCTCGAGGGCGCGCAGACGGCCCGCGAGAACATCGGCGAGGCGATGCGCACGCTACTCAGCGTGCTCGCCGAGGAGGCGGAGGCCGCGCTCGGGGATCACTCGCTGCCCGATCTGTGGTCGGGCGTGCTGGACTTCTCCGGTCCGCACGACGCGCTCCGGACGGCGCTGGTCCGCTGGTCGGCAGCCGGGCCGAAGCCGCTGGTTCTGCTTCTCGACGAGGTGGACGCGCTGGTTGGGGACAGCCTGATCTCGGTGCTGCGGCAGTTGCGCTCGGGCTATCCGAAGCGCCCGGAGCGTTTTCCGTCGAGCGTGGTGCTTTGCGGGGTGCGGGACGTGCGGGACTACCGGATCCACTCCTCCTCGGAGAAGGCCGTCATCACCGGAGGGAGTGCCGGCGCGCCGGACTCCAGTCCGGCACGGGACTCCAGTCCGGCACGGGACTCCAGTGAGGAATCATGGGGCCTCGTCCCCTTCAATATCAGCGCCGCGTCGCTCCGGCTCGGGGACTTCGGCGAGGAAGAAGTGCGGGCGCTGCTCGGGCAGCACACCGGGGACACCGGCCAGGTGTTCACCGAGGGGGCGCTCCAGGCAGTGTGGGAAGAGACGCGGGGACAGCCGTGGCTGGTGAACGCCCTGGCCGATGAGGTGACTTCGCGGAAGCGGGACCCGGCGCTCTCCATCGGGCGGGCGGACGTGATGGAGGCGCGGGAGGCGCTGATCCTTCGGCGGGACACGCATCTCGACCAGCTCGCCGACAAGCTGCGGGAGGACCGGGTGCGCCGCGTCGTCGAGCCCATCCTGACCGGAGCCTCTCCCGGCGGCGTTCCTCCCGCCGACCTGGAGTACACCCGGGACCTCGGGCTGGTCACGACCTCGGGAGGCCAGATCGCGGTGGCGAACCCGATCTACGCCGAAGTGATCCCGCGGGAGCTGACCTGGGCGACGCAGATGAGCATCGCGCTGAAGCCCGCGTGGTACTTGCGGGAGGACGGGTCGCTCGACATGGCCGCCCTTCTTGAGGGGTTCCAGCGTTTCTTCCGGAAAAACGCGGAGCACTGGGTGGAGCGGTTCGAGTATCGGGAGGCGGGGCCGCAGCTCCTCTTGCAGGCGTATCTGCAGCGAGTCGTGAACAGCGGCGGTCGGATCGAGCGGGAGCACGGCCTGGGGCGAGGCCGGGCCGATCTGGTGGTGTGCTGGCCGGCGAACGGTTTGGAGGAGAAGACGGTGGTGGAGTGCAAGCTGCTGCGGGGAGGTCGGGAGCGGACGATCCGGGAGGGGCTGCGACAGACCCGGGCGTACATGGACCGGGCGGGGAGCGGGGCGGGGCACCTGGTGGTGTTCGACCGGCGGGAGGGTCGGAGCTGGGAGGAGCGGATCTTCCGACGGGAGGAAGAAGCGGACGCCTCGGTCGTCACCGTCTGGGGGATGTAGGGCTTCCGGGACCAGTGGTGTTCCTGGTGGATGTAGGGCTACTGGGACCGCGCCCCGCCCAGCCGACGGGAACCGTCTCGATTCCGAACCGTGCGCGGGGTTCCTTCCGTCGTTCCTGACCGGCCCTGTTCATGGTGGAGGCAAGCCTGGACGATGAAGTCACGACGACGCGCCTGAACCCAAGTTAGTCATTCTGTGAACACGTGGTGCCATAACCATATGACCTGACTTCCGTTACAAGACAGGCGAGTGCCCACAGGGGCACTACAAGGATCGCCCTACCGCGCCGCCGCTTCGACGTGCCGGCGGCGATACAGACCGGGACGCACTCCCATCAACCGTCCCACCTCCGCCAGCTCCGCCCCCACCCGGACATCCTGCCGGTTCACGATCAGCGACCCGTCCTCCGTCCGCATCGTCGTCGTCACCCGCCCCCACGGCCGCAGACGATCCCGCAGCGTGCTCCAGCTCGACCGGATTCCCGCCGCCCGCAGCCGCGTCCGGATCAGTCGCACCGCGTGATACGCCAGCAACGCAATGAACAGGTGCGCCGCGATCCGCGCATCCTTCCGATGCCAGATCGGCCGCAGCCCCAGATCCACCTTCAACGACCGGAACGTCGCCTCCACCCCCGTGAGCCGCCAGTAGGTCCGCAACACCTTCTCCAGCTCCCAGTCCCGGTGGCTGGTCCGCAGCAGATACGCCCCCGCGCTCGCGTCCGCCTCCTCGTACTTCTCACGCCGATTCCACTTCACCGCTGTCGCGTTCGGCCCCTTCCCCTTCTCCACCTTCACCTCGTACTGCCTCCCCACCCGCGCAAAGCGCTCCTTCAGCCGGCCTACCTTCTCCACTACCCGGTCGTGTCGCTTCATCCGATACCGGATCGTCAGCCCCTCGTGCAGCCGCGTCAGCTCCCCCTCATACCGCGCCCGGTAGCGCGCCAGCGCCGCTTCATCCGTCGCCTTCCGCCCCTCGCTCACCGCGCACAGCCGCAGCTCCCCCGACTCCTCGCCCAGCCGCCACGCCCGAACCTCGTGCCCCGCCGCCGTCCGCAGCTGCGCCTCCGGCTCTCCCTCCGGGGGAGCTGGCCGCTTCGACCGCGAGACCGTGATCCAGTCATATCCCTGCTCCCGCAACCAGCCCAGGTTCTCCTCGGTCGCGATCCCCGCGTCCATCACCACCGTCGGCCTCCTCTCCCCCTCCCGCAGGCCCCCCTCCAGCCGACGCACCGAACTCTCCAGCGTCGCTGGCTCCGACACGTTCCCCGGCAAAACCTCGAACTGCCTCACGAACCCCGCGCCGTCCAGCGCCAGCCCCAGCGTCACCAGCCGGCAGTCGCTCCGCTTCTGCTTCGACCGCCCGAACCGCAGCAGCTCTCCCTCCGTCGTCCGCCCTCCCGTGTGCCATGTGTTCGTGAGGTCATAGAACACGATCGCCTCCGGCTCCCCGAACAGGCTCCGCGCCCGCCCATACAGCCCCTCCTGAACCTCATGGCGACGCCGCCACAACGCGTCCCCGATCCGCAGCAGCTTCGTGTCCGACACCCCCAGCCCCCCGGCCAGCCCCAGCAGCTCCAGCGTCGCGCTCTCCTCCCGCAGCCAGCGCTCCGTCCCCAGCTCGCTCGTCGGATACAGCATCTTCGCCATCACCAGCGCCGTCGCGATCCGCGCGTCCCGTTCCGAGAACCCAACTCCCCGCAGCAGCTCCCCGAAGCCCAACTGCTCCAGCGCCGCCAGGCTCACCCGCTCCCCGCCCACGCTGCGCACCCCGCCCTCGTGGTCCAGCGTGTCCAGATCCACCGTCGCCCGCTTCGGCCCCGGCCCCTTCTCCAGCTCTTCCCCCCGGGCGCGCAGACGACGCACCAGACCCTCCGCCGCCCGCCGAACCTCCGGCTCCGGCTCGATCAGCGGCTGCTCCCCGTGGAACAGCCTCCGCGTCAACTGCGCAACTTCCCGCCACCGCTCCCGCGGCACGTCGTACCCCACTCCGAGGTTCAACAGCGTCCGCTGGCGAACCTTGTCGCCGAACCGCTCGCTCTGGACCAGGCGATGGACGATGGACGAACCGGTCTTGCGGCGCACGCGGGTGGCCCGGATGAACATGAGCCAATCGTGTCGCATTGGCGGCTTCGAGTAAAGGAGTAAACGCCCACTCGCCAAAAACGTTGGCACTACATCGGGGGTTTGGCGCGGGGATCGGAGGAAAAGGCCACTCGACCCCCCGAAATGGCCTTGGTTTGGGGCAAATCCGGGCTCTGCGGGCCACTTTGGAGCCGAAACCGCCCCGATTTCGCCTCAGCTCTCCGACGCCGGCCGCCGGCCAGACGGAAGAGTGACTAACTTGGGTGAAGCAGCCAGGTCTGCGGACGAGGCGTCAGCGGGCGCGCGGGATGGCGGCCGTCTCGAGCGCTCCCGCGCGGAGGGCGTCGAGGGCATCGCGGAACGCCGCGAGAGCGAACTCCACATCGTCGTCGGAGATCTGGAGGTGGGGGATGACCCGCATGGCGGCCGGTCCTCCCGGCAGGACCGCGACCTCGCGGTCGAGCAGCTCTTCGGCGAGGCGGTAGGCGTCCACGCCGTCGGTGCCGAACCGCACGATGTTCGTCTCGACGCTCTCCGGATCGAGGACGATGCCGGGCAGCTCGGCCAGGCCCGCCGCCAGCCGCCGCGCCCGGCGGTGGTCCTCGGGAAGGCGCGCCCGGTGGTTCTCGAGCGCGTGGAGCGCCCCCGCGGCCACGATGCCCGCCTGCCGGAATCCGCCACCGAACATCTGTCGGAAGCGACGCGCCCGTCCGATGGCGGCCCGGCTTCCGGCGAGACAGGACCCCATCGGGGCGCCGAGCGCCTTGGAGAAGCAGACGCTCACGGTGTCGAAGGGCGCCGCGTAGTCCCGCTCCGGAATCCCGGTCGCGGCGGTGGCGTGCCAGAGCCGCGCCCCGTCGAGGTGGCTGGCGAGACCCAGCCCGCGGGCCGCTTCGGCCGCTTCCACGAGCTTCCCGAGCGGCCAGACCGCGCCTCCGGCCCCGTTGTGGGTGTTCTCGGCGAGGAGCAGGCGCGGCGCCGGATAGCAGGCTCCGGGGACCATCGGGTGCGGACGGGAGACGGCGGAGCGCACCTGATCCGCCTCGAAGGCCCCGCGGACCCCCGCGAGGCCGAGGATGGTCGCGCCCGAAAGCGCCCCCGGTCCGCCCGACTCGACGAGGTAGGCATGCGCCCTCGCCTCGGCGAGCACCAGATCGCCCGGTTCGGTGTGGCAGCGGATCGCGATCTGGTTGCTCATCGTGCCGGTGGGAGTGAAGACCGCGGACTCCTTGCCCAGCGCCTCCGCGGTCCGTTCCTCGAGCTGCCGCACCGAGGGGTCGTCCCCGTACACGTCGTCGCCCACCGGGGCGCCCGCCATCGCCTCCCGCATCGCCCGGGTGGGCCGGGAGACCGTGTCGCTCCGCAGATCCACCCGGATCGGGCGGCCCGCCGCGGTGGGCGTGGCGGAGGGGCTCACCGGGTGATGCGGACCAGCGGGGCGAGGCGGGCCCGCACGGCGGGGCCACGACCCTGACTCTCGACCCGGGTCCATAGCGCGTCCACGAACTCCCGGTCGGCGAGCCCCGGCGGAGAGCCGCCCCGATCGGGGGTCGAGAGGCCGAAGCTGGTCCGGCAGCCGTCCACCGCCTCGGCGAGCCGGTGGTCGAAGACCCGGAGCTCCGCCGCCCGGGCGCCGTCGGACTCCGCCTTCCAGAGCCTCCCGGCGCAGCCGGTCTCCTCGATGAGGATGCGCAACTGCGCGACGTCGTTGCCGGCGAACATCTGGAGAGTTCGGTAGCCGAGCGCCCCGGCGACCGCGTCGTGGACCCGGCGCAGCTCGGCCACCGGAGTGTCGTGTTCGCAGACCTGGAGATTCGTCGAGACCTGGTCCTCCCGCCGGGAGCCGCCGTCTCTGGGATCGGCCACCATGACCGCCGCCGATTGCCGCCGGCCCCGTCGCAGATCGCCACCCGCCGCCTGTCCGGCTTCCAGCGCGGAAACCAGGCGGTCGGCGAGGGTGCGCCCGCTGCCGCGGGTCGCCTCGAAGTCCTCCGCCACCGCGTCCACCACTTCGGGGCCGACCAGAACGTTCCCCTGCGCGGCGTAGTCGGGCCCGGCCCGGTGCCCGGCCCAGCCGCTGGCTTCCGACCCGGTGTGCTGCGCCGCGCCCCCGGCGAGCGCGACCACGCCGATCTGGCGGAACGCGGCGCCGTCGTCGTCGGCGAGGCGGGTCGCGAGGGCGGGCTCGGGGGGGAGCCCGTCGGCGAGCAGATCGAGGAGTTCCCGGCCGTACTCGGTCCGGGTCCGGGCCTGGGTGGCCACCGCGCCGACCCCGGCGCGGACCCACGGCACGCCGTTGCCCACGCACGGGTTCCGGGTGGTGACCGCGACGCCGGCTTCGCCGGTCGCTGGGTCCACGCCGGCGATGGAGAAGGTGTGGAACACCCGCTCTCCGGAGGGCAGCTCCTGCGCCGCCCCGGAGACGGCGAGAAGCATCAGCGGCAGCGGCAGGACTCGGAGTGCGGACACCGGACGAATCCTATGTCCGCTTCAGTCGTCGGGGAAGAAACCGGCCAGCCGCCCCTCGTCCGGCGGCCGGGTGAGGAGCGAGACGCCGACGAGGGCGGCCGTCGAGGCCAGCACGATCGCCGCCGCCGGCTCGACTCCTGAATCGGCGATCGTCCACCCGGGGGCGCCGCGCGAGGACCAGAACAGGAAGGCCCACACCGCGAGCCCGGCGAGAACTCCGGCTGCCGCTCCCGCCCCGGTGCTGCGCTTCCAGTAGATCGAGGCGAACAGGACCGGGAACAGCGTGCTGAATCCCGACAGCGCCCACACCCCGAGACTGAAGACGGTCTGGCTGGACACCAGGCTGAGCGCGAACACGACGAGCAGGAACAGCACGACGAACAGCCGTCCCGCGAGCGCCTCCCGACCCTTCACCCAGCGCCCGAGGAAGCCGAGCCGGGGGGCGGCGTCCCGGGTCATCATGGTTCCAACCGAGAGCGTCTGCGAGTCGAGCGAGGACATGATCGCGGCGAAGACGCCCGCCGCGAGGCACCCGGCGAGCAGGCTCCCGGCGTGCTCCCGGATCAGCAGGATGATGATCGGTCCGGCGGCGCCGTCCGGGGCCTCGAGCCTCCCGAGGGCGCCGAGGACGACGCTCGGGAACCACACCACCGCGATGCAGGCGGGGTAGGCGAGCACGCTGAGCCGGAACGTGGAGGCGCTGCGAGCCGACATCCAGTGGCCGAAGATGTGGGGGAAGCAGGAGGTCGAGAGCGGGACGAAGAGATAGGTCGCGATCTGGATCCAGTCCTTGCCGGAACGAGACAGCTCGAACAGCTCGGGAGACGCCGCGCGCAGCCGTCCGGACGCCGCGGCGAACCCCCCGAGCCCCTCGGTGATCACGAGGAACGCGAGCCCGGCCACCAGCATGAAGACCAGGGTCTGGAACGTGTTCACGATCGCGGTGCTGCGCATCCCCCCGGCGACGAGGTAGGCGAGCACCACGACACACATGGCCAGGCTGCCGACCCAGACCGGGAAGTCGAGGTCCGGACCCACGATCGCAGCGAGGGCGCCGCCGCCGCCCTGCACTCCGATCAGGACGTAGGGCACCAGCCAGAGGAGGCTGGCTCCGAGGACCAGCAGCCCGAGGGCGGGGGAGCCGTAGCGCGCGGTGAAGAACTCGGCCTGGGTGGCGAAGCCGTGGCGTTTCCCGAGCCGCCACAACGGCACCCCGATGACGAGGAACGTCATGGGAATCACGATGGCGGAGTTCGTGGCCATGAGCGCGAAGACGCGCATCCCCTGGCGGTAGCCCTCTCCGGACGCTCCCAGGATCGTGAACGCGGTCATGTTCGTCCCGAACAGCGTCATGAGCAGGACGAACGGCCCGATGGACCTCCCGGCGAGGAAATAGCCTTCACCTCCCGCGAGTCCGAGGCCGGAGGTCGAGCGACGCGCGGCGAGCCCGATCCCGATGACCGCCACCAGGTAGGCGGCGACCACGAAGAGCGTCATCGGGGCGGCAGGGGTTGAGGGGCGATCCGGGAAGCCAGGAGTGTCAGCGGGGTCCCGGAGGGCGCTGCCTTCCGGTCAGTCCACCGGCTGGCCCGCCTCCTCGCGAAAAACCGCCCGCGCGGCCCGGTGGAGAACGACAGTCGAGGCGGCGACCACGCCGAGCTCGAGCGCGATCCCGAGGGGCACGCCCGCGAGAAGCGGCTCGGCGGGAGCCCACGCGACCAGGAGACGCAGGGCGACCAGCGCGGCGAAGAACCCCGCCGCGCCTTCGAGAGGTCGCGGCAACGGCGGGTTACCGGGCGCGGAGGTCGTGGGTGGGCCGGAAGTTGACGCGCACCCCGAGGATCGCCGCGTAGTTGTCCTGAAGCTCCGAGATGTGGGTGGCGAACAGGCGCAGCTCACCGTAGATCTGGGTCTGTCCCGCCTGGTAGTAGCCGTCGAGGTTGAGTCCCCCGGTGGCGATGAGCGCGACATCCGCGATGTCCTCATCGCCGATCCCCCACAGTCCGGCGCCGGCGCCGAAGAAGCCGCCCGGAGTCTGGCGCGTGATCAGCGCATCGAGCGCTCCCCCGAACCAGTTGTTGTGGGCCAACCCGGCGGCGGCGCGGGCCATGAATGCGGTGGTGGAGTCCGCGCCGGGATCGAAGGGAACCGTGATCCCGAGCGCGAGGCCGCCGAGCGGGGCGGACGACGGGCTGTCGATGATGTCGGCGCGCGAGCTCCGGGTCATCCCGCCGGCGGCGTCGCCGGTCAGCCAGGCGCGCGCGTAGAGCGCTTCCACGTCCACGTCGTTGCTGGAACAGGTTGCCGACATGCCGCGATCGTCCACGACTTCGGCCACCGCGTCATAGATCCCGGCGCCCTGGAGGATGAAGCTCCGCTCGCACTGGTCGGTGGCGTCGAGGCCGGAAATCTGCACCCCGTCCTGCATGACCCGGATGTAACGGCTGGCGATGCTGCCCGTGGTCGCCTGCGCGTCGCACACGTTCACCGTGATCTCCGCCTCGATGTAGTCCGTTCGCTCGGCGGGGGCGCTCACCGAGAGGCTGCAGGTGGGCTCTCCGCCCGAGAGAGAAACGGACGCCTCCCCCGTTTGCCGTCCGCCCGGCCCCTCGACAACCGCCTCGACCCGCCAGGTCCCGGCCTCCCGCAGGTGTCCGACCCACGAGTGGCGCCGACCGTCGCGGTCGAGGTTCAGGGTTTCGGAGGCGCCCGATGGCGAGATGAGCCGCGCCGTCACGGTGGAGCCCTCCTCGCGGGTGGCGTCCACCGTGACTCGCGCCGACGAGTGGGCGTACTCGCCCGAGGTCACGAAGTTCACGACCGGCGGCGACTGCGCCAGCGCGGTGGAGGAGGCCCCGAGAATGCCCGCGGCCAGGAATGCGGCAAGGGAAAGCGGTGCTCTGGTCATGGTTCGTTGGTCCGGAAGCTCGCCTCGCGGCGCGGTGGGTTCTCCCCGGCCGACGCTCGCAGCGACGCTGCGTTCTGGCCGAAGGTATCTATCAGATTCAGATGTTACCAATTCGGAGTCCTGGCCGGGAACGTCTCGCCGCTCGCGGGTTGGAGTAGGATTTCCGGCCGATTTGAGCCCGGACGCGGAACCCCCGACCGGCGGAGCCCCGGGCTCCGCAATTCCACCCGCCGCTGCGATGCGGCTTCGTCTCGAAGACGGCGCCGCCTACTCCGGGCTCGCGTTCGGACGCCCCCGCGCGGTCGCGGGAGAAGTCGTCTTCAACACCGGCATGGCGGGTTACGTGGAGTCGCTGACCGACCCCTCGTATCGCGGCCAGATCCTGGTCCTGACCTACCCCCTGATCGGGAACTACGGCGTGCCCGCGCCTCGGTCTCCGGGCTCGATCGCGCCCCCGTTCGAGTCGGGCCGGATCCAGGTCCAGGGGCTCGTGGTGCAACAGCACGAAAGCGCTCCCAGCCACCACACCAGCGCCCGCTCGCTCCATGAGTGGCTGCTCGCCGAGGGCGTTCCCGGCATCGCCGGAGTGGACACCCGCGCGCTCACCACGCGGCTGCGCGAAGTGGGAACGATGCGCGGGAGGCTCGTCCCCGATCCGGCCCCGGCGACCGAGCCGGCGTCGGTGGAGATGACCCGGGAAGTCTTCGAGCAGGTGGTTCCCGGCGCCGCGCGCGACTACGGCGACGGAGACGGCCCCCGCATCCTCCTCGTGGACGTCGGCGCGAAGGACAACCTGGTCCGGTCGCTGGTCCGTCGGGGCGCCCGGGTCCGCCGGGTGTCCGGCCTCGAGCCGCTCAATGCGGCGGCGCGGGCCAGCGACGGGATCCTGATCGGAAACGGCCCCGGTGATCCGGCGGACCTCGGCGATCTCGCGGCCGAGCTGCGGGGGATCATGGAGTGGTTCCCCGGGCCGATCCTGGGCGTCTGCCTCGGCAACCAGCTCCTCGCCCTCGCCGCCGGGGCGCGGACGTTCAAGCTTCCCTACGGCCACCGGAGCGTGAACCAGCCGGTCCGCGATCTCGTCACCGGCCGTTGCTACATCACCAGCCAGAACCACGGATACGCGGTGGACGAGGATCGCCTGCCGCCCGGGTGGGCGCCCTGGTTCCAGAACCTGAACGACGGGACGAACGAGGGCGTGCGGTCGCTGGACCGCCCCTTCCGCAGCGTCCAGTTCCACCCCGAGGCCCGCCCCGGCCCCGAAGACACCGGCTGGCTGTTCGACCACTTCCTCGCCGAATGCCGCGCCCGGCGGAGCGGAACCTGATGGCCCGGCCCGACCATCCCGCGTCGGTGATCGTCCTCGGCTCCGGGGCGCTCCAGATCGGACAGGCGGGGGAGTTCGACTACTCGGGGTCGCAGGCGATCAAGGCGTTCCGGGAGGAGGGGGTCTCCACCGTCCTGGTGAACCCGAACATCGCCACCATCCAGACCAGCGAGGGCATGGCGGACCGGCTCTACCTGAACGCGGTCACGCCGGCGCTGGTGCGCCGGATCGCCGAGCGCGAGCAGGTGGATGCGGTGGCGCTCTCGTTCGGCGGACAGACCGCGCTGAATTGCGGGCTGGAGCTCGAATCGTGGTTCCGCGAGGCCGGGATCCAGGTGCTCGGCACCCCGGTCCGCTCGATCCGCGATTCCGAAGATCGGGGGCGGTTCAACGCCCGGCTCGAAGAGATCGGCGTCCTGACCGCGAGGAGCCGGGCCTGCCACAGCCGCGAGGAAGCGCTGGCCGCCGCCCGCGAGATCGGCCTGCCGCTCATGCTGCGGATCGGTTTCGCTCTCGGCGGGCGGGGCAGCGCGATCGTGGAGACCGAGACCGGGCTGGAGCGCCAGCTCGAGAAGATCTTCGGCGGACTCGACGGCGCAGGCGCCCAGGTCCTGGTGGAGGAGTCGCTCCGGGGCTGGAAGGAGATCGAGTACGAGGTGGTGCGCGACCGCGCCGGGAACTGCATCACCGTCTGCAACATGGAGAACATGGATCCGATGGGGATCCACACCGGCGAGTCGTTCGTGGTGGCGCCGTCGCAGACGCTGAACGACGAGGAGTACCAGCTCCTGCGGACGATCTCGATCCGCGTCGTCCGGCATCTCGGGATCGTGGGCGAGTGCAACGTCCAGTTCGCGCTGAATCCCGACGCCCCCGAGTACCGGGTCATCGAGGTGAACGCGCGTCTCTCCCGCTCCTCGGCCCTCGCCAGCAAGGCCACCGGCTACCCGCTCGCCTACGTCGCCGCGAAGCTCGGGCTCGGCTTCGAGCTCCCCGAACTCCGGAACCGGGTGACCGGGGTCACCAGCGCCTTCTTCGAGCCGGCGCTCGATTACCTGGTCATGAAGGCCCCGCGCTGGGACCTCGGGAAGTTCCAGGACGCCCACACCCGCATCGGGAGCGAGATGAAGTCGGTGGGCGAGGTGATGGCGATCGGCCGGACCCTGCCCGAGGTGCTCCAGAAGGCGCTGCGGATGCTCGACATCGGGATTCGCGGGCTCGAGTCGCAGGCGTTTTCGTTCGATTCGATCGAGGAGGAACTGATCCACGCCACGCCGCGCCGGGTCTTCGCCCTTGCCGCCGCGCTCCGCCGGGCCGTGGACGAGGACCGGGTCGAGTCGGCCCTTGCCCGAATCCACGAACTCACCCGCATTGATCCGTGGTTCCTCAACGGGATCGCGGACGCCATGCGCACCGAGGCCCGGATCGAGGCGGCCGCGTGGCCGTTGCCCGCCGAGCTGCTCGGCGAGGCGAAACGGCGCGGGTTCTCCGACGAATCGCTGGACGCCCTCGCCGGCCAGCCCCGGGGCGCGAGCCGGGAGGCGCGCGCGCAGGCCGGGCTCGCCCCCGGCATCGCCCGCATAGACACCCTCGCCGCCGAGTTCCCGGCGGAGACGAACTACCTCTACTCGACGTACCACGCGAGCGGGGACGAGGTCGTCTCGGCGGGCGGAAGCCGCCGCAAGATCCTCGTGATCGGTTCCGGCGTGTATCGCATCGGCTCCTCGGTCGAGTTCGACTGGTGCTGCGTGAACGCGGTCCAGGCGGCGGCGGAGCTCGGCTGCGAGACCCTGATGCTGAACTACAACCCGGAGACGGTCAGCACCGACTACGACATCTGCGACAAGCTGGTGTTCGACGAGGTGAGCGTCGAGTCGGTGCTTGATCTGGTGGAGAAGGAGCGGCCCGACGGCGTCGTCGTCAGCATGGGCGGGCAGATCCCGAACCGGCTGGCGATGCGGCTCCACGATGCCGGCGTCCCCATCCTCGGAACCGCCGCCGAGGACATTGACCGCGCCGAGGACCGCAACAAGTTCTCGGCGCTCCTCGACGAGATCGGGGTCGAGCAGCCCCGCTGGGCGCACGTCACCGACGTGAGCGACGCCGAGCCGATCGTGGAGCAGCTCGGCGGGTTCCCGGTTCTCGTTCGGCCCAGCTACGTCCTCAGCGGCGCCGCCATGTCGGTGGCGCACGAGAAGCACGAGCTGGCGCGCATCCTCCGGAAGGCGAAGGCGATTTCACCCGAGCACCCGGTCGTCGTGACCCGGTTCGAAGAGGACGCCCGCGAGATCGAGATCGATCTGGTGGCGCGCGACGGGGAAGTCGTCCTGTGGGCGCTCAGCGAGCACGTGGAGGACGCCGGGGTCCACAGCGGGGATGCGACGCTCGTCCTGCCCCCGGTGGACATGACGATCCCGACGCTCGGGCAGGCCCGCCGGATCGCCACCGAGATCGCGCGCCACCTGCGGGTGACCGGTCCCTGCAACATCCAGATGCTCCACCGCGACGGCATCGTGAAGGTGATCGAGTGCAACCTGCGGGCGTCGCGGAGCCTCCCGTTCGTCTCGAAGGTCGTCGGACGGAACTACGCGAAGGCGGCCACCCGGATCATGCTCGGCGCCGATCCCGGGATGGAGCACCGCCCCCACTACGAGATCGAGCACGTCGGCGTGAAGGTGCCCCAGTTCTCGTTCTCGCGTCTCATGGGCGCGGACCCGCTGCTCGGGGTCGAGATGGCGAGCACCGGGGAGGTGGGATGCCTCGGCGCCTCGTTCCACGAAGCGCTTCTCCACGGGCTCATCTCCACCGGCTTCCGCCGCCCGGAGCGGGGCGTCCTGCTCTCGCTCGGGCCCCCTCGCTGGAAGCACCGGTTCATTCGCACCGCCCGCATGATGCGCGACCGCCTGGGACTGAAGATCTACGCGACGAGCGGCACGAGCCGCGTCCTCGCCGAGAACGGAATCGAGAACGTCGAGGTGACCCGGGTGCGGCCCGAGGGCCGTCCGCTCGGGCCGGGTTTCGACCGTCCGGGCGTCGTCTCCGCGCTGGACCTCATTGATCGCGGCGAGGTGGACTTCGTCGTCAACGTGCCGGTCGCCTACGACCCGGAGGGCCGCCCCGACGGGTTCCTGGTGCGCCGCCGCGCGGTGGATCGGGGCGTGCCGCTCATCACCGACCCGTCCCTCGCCCGCCACATCGTCATCGCGCTCGTCACCCACCCGCGCGGTTCGCTCCGCCCCCGGGCCTGGAACGACTTCCTCGCCTGATCCCCAGGGAGCGCCGCTCCTTATGGAGCGCCGCTCTCCAGAGCGGCACCGAGAGCCCTTCCCAACCGGCGCCTAGCTAGGGAGCGTCCCTCTCCACCAGTTCTGCGGGTGGAGGTACGGCACGATGGAGCGTCGTTCCCTAGATCGCCGGAGGGGGTGGACCCACCTACTGCCATACCCTTCTCTCAGTGTCCTACATGGCGGAGGTCGCTGCCGCGCGGGCTCGGTGGCGAAAGGCTCGGGTGCGGAGGGCCCGGGAGAAAGCGGAGGCGCAGGCGGCGGCGAAGCGGCGCTACGTGGATTGGGCGAAAGTGGATCGCGAGAGATTGGAGCGCGAGCGAGCGGAGCGCGAGAAAGGGGAGCGCGAGCGCCGGGCCGGTGACGCCACGGTGAAGCAGTCCGAATCCGATTCTCCCGGCCCGGCGGCGAGGTCCTTCAAGGAGTGGAGTAAGGCGGTGGACGCGCCCGACCCGGTGGAGCAGACCGAATCCGATTCTCCCGACTGGGCGAAGGCGGTGATTGGACTGTTCGCTATGGTGATGCTGGCGTGGGGGGCGTGTAATGCGTGCGTGTCCTGTTTGTCCTGTCCGCCGGCGGACCCGAACCGCGTCGTCGTGAACTGCGGGAGCGAGTTCACGGCCCAGCAGGAAGCGCGGGCGCGAGTGGAGGCGCTGGAAGAACGGGCGCTCGGCGCTGTCGGGCTGGAGGTGGTGGAGGTTGCGATGGCGCTGGACGAGGCGCGGGAGCGGTACGCGGCGCTGTATGAGGCGTGGGAGCGGTGCGAGGAGTGATCCCGTAAGGCGCGCCCCCGCCCGAAGGTGAGGCGCAAGGCGCGACAGTTTCGGACTCTGCAAATTTCATAGGCGGACCCCGCCGGGCGGGCGCGGAAACGAGACTCGCGTGTCTGGGGGGGTGGACCCTCGCGGGCTCCGGGGAGCGCCTATGGAGCGCCGCTCTCCACCAGTTCTCCCGGCCAGTTCTCCCGGTGGGGGCGGGGCGGGGTGCGGCGCGATGGAGCGTCGTTCCCCGCCCCTCCGGCTCAGGTCGGGGGCAGCGCTCGCTCGATGCGGCGGAGGGCCTTCTCGAGAAGCGGCCGGGGGCATGCCAGGTTGATGCGGGCGAATCCCTCGCCGCCGTCGCCGAAGATGCGGCCGTCTTCCAGCCGGACCCGCGCCCGCTCGAGGAGGAAGCTCTCGAGTTCCGCCGGCGGGACGACGGATTCCCGGAAGTCCAGCCAGGCGAGGTAGGTCCCTTCCGGCGGCGTCACCCGCACGCCGAGTTCGGGCCGCTCGGCGAAGAAGGTCTCCAGCCGCTTCGCACCCGCGCTGACGTGGGCGAGCACCTCGTCCAGCCACGCGGCGCCGCGGCGCCACGCTCCTTCGGCCGCCGCCGCGCTGAGCGGGTTCACCCCGTAGGCGCCGCGCCGGTCCCGGGCCCGCCGCACCCGCGCGCGGAGCCCGGGGTCGGGGATCACCAGGCAGGAGCACTTCAGTCCGGCCAGGTTGAACGTCTTGCTCGGCGCGGCCGCCACCACCGTCCCCGCCCGGTCCACTCCGGGCAGACTCAGCCACGGGGTGAACCGCGTCCGGTGGAGCATCAGGTCGGCGTGGATTTCGTCGGCGATCACGATGACCCGGTGACGACGGGCGATCTCGGCGAAGGCCGCCAGCTCGTCGGCCCGCCAGACCCGCCCCACCGGGTTGTGCGGGCTGCACAGGAAGGTGAGCCGGTTCGCGGGATCGGCGGCGAGCTGCTCGAACCGGTCGAGGTCGAGCCGGTAGGGGTTCCCGGTTGGTCCGGTCCGCCGCAACGGGCACGAAACGACCGTGGCGCCCGCGTTCCGCACCACGCCGAAGAACGGGTGGTACACCGGCGGGTGGAGGATCACCCCTCCCCCTTCGGCGAGCGCTCCGGTCAGCATGCCGAGGTCGGGGACGATCCCCTCGGTCGGGACCACCCACTCGGGTCGGGGCCGGAAGCCGTGGCGCGCCTCCGTCCACCCGCACCAGGCGGCCGCGAATCCGGGTCGCTCGGCGGTGTAGCCGAAGATCGGGTGCCGGAGCCGCTCGCGGACCGCTTCCGCCGCCGCCGGAGGGCAGCCGAAGTCCATGTCGGCCACCCACAGCGGGATCACGTCGCTCCCCGCCTCCACCGCCGCGAGCGACGAACCCCGCGCCGCCGCGCCTTCCGCGTACTCCCATTTCACCGAGCCGGTTCCGCGCCGGGGCAGGATCTCGTCCAGCCGGTGGCGGCGGTCGCGATCGCGAGGGTCGTCCATCACCGGTAGTAGAGCCAGATCGGCCCCGGGAACAGCCACGACAGCCCCACCCGGAGTCGGTCGCGCCAGTTCTCCCAGTTGTGCCCGTCCGGGCTCTCGACGAACCGGACCTCCATGCCGCTCTTCGAGAGGAGCGGCGCGAGAGTTCGGTTCTCGTAGATCAACGGGTCGTACACGCCGCAGCTCAGGAACACCCGGGAGGCGACCCGGCGCGGCTCCCGCCGGTAAGCGTCCACGAAATCCACTACCGGATCCAGAAGCGTCGTCCGGGTGCTCGGACCCACGTCGGTGAACGTGAACGATCCCGACTGCAACAGGAGCTTCCCGAAAAACCCCGGGTAGCGCCAGGCGGCGGTGAGCGCGGCCACCGCCCCCAGCCCGGCGCCGAGCAGCCCCCGCTCGTCGGCGCGGGTCCGGAGGGGAAACCGCTGTTCCAGGGCGGGCACGAGTTGCTCCGCCAGGAACGCGGCGTAGGCGGGGCTGTTCGTGAAGTCGAGAATCCGCTTCCGCGGGTCCACGAACGCGGCGATGAGCGGCGGGATGTCGCGGCGCTCGATCAGGTTGTCGAGGACCACCCGCGCGGAAGCGAAGCGCAGGTAGTCGCTGCCGTCGAGAACGATCAGCAACGGATAGGGGCGGGTCCCGCGGAACCCCACCGGGGTGTACACCCGGGCCTCGCCGCGCCCGGCGGGCAGGGGGACGCGGTGGAGTTCGCCCCGTCCGACGCGGGGGGCCTCCACGGTCCATCGGGGACGCCGGTATGCGCTCCCCTGACACACCGACCACACGCCGAAGGGGTCGCGTACGGTGCGCGGGTTCAGCGGGTCGAGAATCCACTCCGTCCGCGACCCGATCGCCCGCTGGAACCGGTACTCGACGCGGGAGTCCGTGGGCAGCTCGAGGGTCAGGAACCAGAGGTCGGATTCGCCGAGCCGCTCCATCTCGCGGGCCGCGGCGGTCCCGAAGAGCCAGTGGCCGAGCAGCACGGCGTCGGCTCGCCCCCGGAATACGAAGGTCGTGCGGGGTCCCTCCCGGATGGGGAACTCGTGCTCTTCGAGGAACCGGTCCACCGCTTCGGGCGTGGCGCCGGAGATCTCCAGCTCGCCGATGGCGGAATCGTGCGGCCCGGTCACTTCCGGTTCTTCGCCGCGAGGGCGGGGAGCGTCTCGACTTCGCCGGCCGGCGTGAGCGTCCGGAGCCCGGCCGGCGCCGTCCATCGCCCGCCGTCCCAATCGAGCCGCTCCCCCGGATCGAGCAGCACCGCCCGATCGGGCGCGACCCGACCCGCGAGTTCACCGAGGCTGCGCCGGTCCTCGAGGTTCAGCCGGGAGCCGGCGTCGGGGAACAGCGCGATCCCCGGCAGCAGCGACAGGCCGTCGCCCAGGATCTCCGGCCGGGCTCCGCCGTGCGGCAACCGGTCGTGGAAGAGGACGACCTGCCGGGTCAGGACCATGGCGCCGGCGGACCATCCGAGGATCGGCAGCCGGCCCAGCGTCGGGCCGAGCTCCAGCAGGCGGAGCCGGTTGCGGATCACCGCCACGTGACCGCCGGTGAGGACGACCGCCGCGGCCCCCGCGAGGATCTCCTCCACTTCCTCCTTCTCGCGGCGCAGCCCCGGGCGATCCGCCGGCCGCATCGCCTCGCGGAACTCCTCCCACATCGCCGCGTGCCGCTCGAGGTGCATCCGGTCGGCCTCCAGAATCGCGTCCCACGCCGCGGTCGCATAGGGAGCTCGGTGGCGCGATTCCACTTCGAGGAGCGAGATCTGCCGCGCCGCCTCCACCGCCAGCGACAGTCGCGCGCGGTAGAGCCGCTCCTCGGCCAGCAGCCCTTCCTGGAGCGCCCGGTGCGCGCCCCGCAGCTCCGGGTCGGCTCCGAACGCCCGGCCCACCCGCTCGCCGATCAGCAGGGGCGCCGGCTCCCGTCCGCAGCTCTCGATCTCCCGGTCCACCTCGCGCCGGACCGGCTCGGTCTCGCGCCATCCGACGGTGATGTGGGCGATCTTCCCCGGGGGCGGATCGAGAGCGGCGATGCCGTCGGTCAGGGAAATCGCTCCGACCTGCGGCCCGAGAACCACCGCCCGGAGGCCGCTCACGTCGAGCCGCTCCTCCCGATCAGAAGCGCCACGACAGCGCCACCAGCAGGATCAGGTCGCCTCGCGCCCTCGACGTGACCACCTGGCCGGTGGGGTCGCCGCCCTCCACCAGGGCAAGGGGCACCCGTTCGAGCGCGGGCCGGGTGTCGTGGAGCACCTGCACCGAGGAGCGGAAGGCCAGCCGCGCAGTGACCGGCATCGCGACCGCGCCGGTCAGGTCGAGCCGCAGGTCGTCCCGGGTCCGCAGGTTCCATGTTGAAGCCGCCGTCAGCGACAGCTCGGCGTCCCGGATCTGCACGGCGGATCGTCCGTCCAGCCGAAGCCCCACGGTGGAGGATTCGGCGTCCGGATCGCTGATTTCGTCGCTCTGGTGGAGGAACGAGATCCCGGCCCCGAGTTCCACCGGCTTCGTCACCCGCTCGGACACCGCCCCGAAGCCGACCTCGACGCCCGCCGTGACTTCGTAGCGGCCCTTGACTCCGGCGGCCCCGTCCCGTTCCCAGCCGGCGGCCCCGAAGAAGTGGAGCCCGGGGTCCGCAGCCGACCCGCCGAGGAGTCCCGCTTCCGAGATCCGCGCCCGCAGATGGGAGCGGTCGGCGGAGACCTGGCTGCGCACGCTGGAAACGACATCGAAGTCTTCCGGCGTCCCCACGGCCCGGCGCACCACTTCTCCGGTGCTCGCCCGCAGCAGCGCCCCGTCGAGCGCGAGTCGGATCCGCGAGATCTCGCGCGCCGCCTCCACGCCGACCCCGAGCGATCGGGCCGCGGCGTTGCCCGACGAGGAGGTCAGGTTGATGTCCACGCGGCCCGACCAGTCGGGCGCCCACGGGAGCGGCGTCCTGTCGTCGGTGTCAGAATCCGGCTCCTGTTGCCCGGGTCCGTCGCTCCACGCAGGCCCCGGGACGAGCAGCAGCGAGAGCAGGAGGGGTGGGCCGGTGAGCCGGCGGCGGCGTCTTGCTTCCATGGAGTTCCGGGAGAATAGCCACCGCCTCTTCGCCGATGCCTCCCTCTTCGATCCGGCGACGCCGGGTGCTCATCGCCCTCGCCGCCGCCTTCGGCGCCGCCGCTGTCGCTTCCGCCGCGGTGATTGGTTGGGGCGTCCAGCGTCTGGACCGGAGCCTGCCCTCCCTCGAGGGGACGGTGGCGCTCCCCGGGCTTTCCCGACCGGTGACCGTCGAGCGCGACCGCCTCGGCGTTCCCCGTCTGGACGCGACGACCCCCGACGACGGCTTCCGCGCGCTCGGCTTCCTCCACGCGCAGGAGCGCTTCTTCCAGATGGATCTGCTCCGGCGGCAGGCCGCCGGCGAACTCTCCGCGCTCGTGGGGGCGGCGGCGCTCCCCGCGGATCGGGAGGCCCGGCTCCACCGGATGCGCGCCCGGGCCCGGAGGGCCGCCGAGGGGCTCTCGGGGGAGCGGAGGCGCCGCTTCGAGGCCTATCGCGACGGCGTGAACGCCGGCCTCGGCGCCCTCGGGGCGGCGCCCTTCGAGTACCTGCTTCTCGGCGCCGACCCGGCCCGGTGGCGGGTCGAGGACTCGTTCCTCGCCGTCGTGGCGATGTATTTCGTCCTGAACGACGCCACCGGCGCCCGCGAGGTTCAAGCGGCCGCGCTCGAGGAGACGCTTCCGCCCGACCTCGCCGGTTTCCTCATGCCGCTCGGCACCGAGGAAGATGCGCCGATCGTCGGCGAGCCGATCCCGACCCCGGAGATCCCGCCGCCGGAGTCCTTCGCCGCCGCACTCCTGCCCGCGCCCCCCGCCGCCTCCGCTCCGTCACCGCACCTCGGGAGCAACTCGTTCGCGGTCGCGCCCGGCCGGGCCGCCGGCGGGCTGCCGCTGCTCGCATCCGACATGCACCTCCCCCTCGGCGTCCCCAACATCTGGTACCGGGCCGAGATGCACTTCGACGGCGTCCGTCTCGCCGGTCTGACGCTTCCCGGCGTCCCGACGCTGGTGGCGGGGAGCAACGGCCGGGTGGCGTGGGCGTTCACGAACACCGGCGGCGACTGGCTGGACCTCGTGGAGATGGAGACCGACCCCGACGATCCCCTCCGCTACCGCGCTCCGGGGGGCTGGCGGCGCATGGAGGTCCACGCCGAGACGATCGAAGTCGCGGGCGGCGGCGAGGAGGTCCTGGACGTCCGGGAGACCGTCTGGGGCCCGGTCACGACCCGCTGGGGACGCCCCCAGGCGGTCCGCTGGATCGCCCACGACCCCGAGGGTCTGCGTCCCGGCTACCTCGATGTCGCCGAGGCGGCCTCGCTCGACGACGCGTTCGCCGCCGGCCGGTTCGCCGGAATGCCCCCCCAGAACCTGCTTGTCGCCGATCGGGAGGGGGCGATCGGCTGGACGGTCGCCGGCCCGATCCCGCGGCGCCGCGGCCTGCTCGGCGAGGTTCCGGCCTCGTGGGCGGATGGGGGCCGCGGTTGGGACGGCTACCTCCCGCCCGACGAGATCCCGGAGGTGCGCCAACCCGACGCCGGGCTCCTCTGGACCGCCAACCAGCGGATGGTGGATGGCGACTGGCTGGACCGGATCGGCCGCGGCGGCCGCTATGCGCACGGGGAGCGGGCGCTCCTGATCCGCGACCGCCTCCGCGCCGCGGAATCCAGCGACGAGGCGGCGCTTCTCGACATCCAGCTCGAAGACCGCGCCCCCGGCCTCGACCGCTGGCGCCGGCTCTTTCTCGGCGCCCTCGAAGGCGTCACCGAGCCCCGCCTTCGGGAGGCGGCGCATGTTCTGGAGACGGGCTGGACTGGAGGCGCCCGGCTGGACAGCTCGGCCTATCCGCTGGCGAGGGACGCGGTCGCGGCGCTCCGCCGGGCGGTGTATGGCGAGCTCACCTCCGCCGCCGCCCGGCGGCTCCCCGGCTTCTCGTACGACGTCGCCACCCAGTGGCGGGGCCCGCTGGAGCGGCTCGCCACCGAACGGCCTGTCGGTTACGTCCCCGGTGGCGCCGCCGACTGGGAGGAGGCCCTCGCCGCCGCGGTCCGCTCCGCCGCCTCCCGAGTCGAGGGCCCTCTCGCCGACCGCGTCTGGGCCGACGAGAGCGTCGTCCATCTGCGCCACCCGCTCAGCCCCGCGCTCCCCCGCTGGCTCGCCTGGTTTCTCGCGCCCCGACTCGACGCCGCCCCCCGGCCGCTTCCCGGCGACAGCGATCTGCCCCGCGCCCAGCGCGGCGCGACCGGGGCCTCCAACCGGTTCGTGGTCGCGCCGGGGCGGGAGGAGACCGCCATCCTCCACATGCCCGGGGGGCAGGCGGGCCACCCTCGAAGTCCCTACTACCTCGGCGGGCACCTCGACTGGGAGGAGGGGCGTCCCGCGCCCTTCCTCGCAGGACCGGCGGTGTGGCGGCTCGTTCTCGAACCGGGAGACGATCAGGTGAGGTAAGGGATCGTCACCGGTCCGTGGGGCAGCACCGCGAGCCGGGCGTCGGGCCCCGCCGCGGTCAGCGCCTCCTCGGCGGCCGGGCCGATGTCCTCCACCGGCTCGAGGTGGACGGCGCGCACGGTCGCGGGAGCGAGCGAAGAGACGAGCCCCACTCGCGCCCAGTCCAGGATGCGGCAGTGGACCTGGATCTGCCAGTCGTCCGGCCGCCGGGTGGGCGCTTCGTCGAGCGCCGCCGCGACCTCGGCGAGATCCCGCCCCGCCCGCAGCGCCCGCGCGTAGGCGCCTTCATCGGGAATCCCGTCCCGGCACTCCGCCGCGCACAGGATGAGGCCGCCGCGGCGCACGATCCGCTCCGCGGCCGACATGCCCTTGATGGACTGGTAGAGGTTCTGGTCCAGCGGGTAGCCCGAGTTCGTCGTCACGACGACGTCGAACCGGCGGTCCACTGCGCACATCGCCTCGCGCCGCGACTGTTGCTGCGCCGCCGCGTGCTCGGCGGCGAGATCTCCCCCGAACACGCCGGTGATCCGCTTCTCGCCATCGAGGAGGACATCGAGCGCGAAATCCACTCCCGCGCCGGCGGCGATCTCCCGGATCGGCTCGTGGACCGGGTTGCCCCGGGTGATCCCGAACACCGCGTCCGGATGGCCGATCCGGGGACCGTCGTGCAGCGACAGGATCGTCTCGAGGCCCGCCAGACCCGGAGCCACCATCTTGGGCCCGCCCGAGAATCCGGCGAAGAAGTGCGGCTCCACGAACCCGGTCGTGATGCGATGGTCCGCCTCGAGGAATCGCCGATTGAGCCAGACCGGAACGCCGTCTCCGGTGTCCGGACGCCGGACCAGCTCCGACCGGTCCCGGCAGTCGTGGTTCACGATGTCGCACGCGGCGAGCAGCTCCGATCCGAACATCGCGGCCAGTTCCGGCGCGGTGTTCCCCCGGTGTGTTCCGGTCGCCACCAGCAGCGTCACCCGCTCCGGCGGGGTGGGCAGCTCGTCGAGGAGCGCGCGCAGCATGGGTCGCCGCGGCTGGGCCCGGGTTCCGTCACAGACCGAGATCGCGACGCTCGACCCGGGGCGGATCCGGTCGCGGAGCGGCGGCCCGTCGTGGGGACGCCGCAGGACCGCGCCGATCGCCGCCTCCGGGTCGGCCACCGGGGGCGGAAAGCTCGGCCGGATGACGCGGGTGCGCTCGCCGAGCGCCGCCGGAATCGGGAAGGGGAGCCCGTCGGAGCCGTAGTCGAGGAGGACGGGGTCGGGCACGGGGCAACCGCTATTCTCACCGGATGCGCGTTTATCGCTATCTCGAAGGCGGCAAGCCGGAGATCGGCGTCCAGCTTGGCGGTCGGCTGGTCCCGGTTTCCCGGATCGCCTCCGGCCTCGCGCCCGCGGTTCCGGGCGACCTCGACGAGATCGTCCAGCGGGGGCGCATCCCGGCGCTCGCCAACGCGGCAGCAGTCGCCGTTGCGCGCCCGGACGGCCCTCGTCCGCACGATGTCGAGTTGCTCGCGCCGCTCGTTCGTCCGCCCAAGATCTGGTGCGTGGGGCTGAACTACCGCGCGCACGCCGCCGACCTCGACGCCTCCACGACTTCGACTCCGGTGGGCTTCATGCGCCCGGCGGCCTCGATCGTGGGCCCGGGCGCCCCGGTTCACCTCCCGCGCCAGTCGGAGCGCGTGACCGGGGAAGGGGAGCTGGTGCTCGTCCTCGGGCGGACCGGAAAGGACTGGAGCGCGTGGGAGGCGTGGAACGCAGTCTGCGCCTTCACGCTCGCGGTGGACATGACCGCGGAGGATCTTCTCCGCGAGAACCCGCGATTCCTGACCCGGGCCAAGAGCTTCGACAGCTTCCTGAGCCTCGGGCCCTGCCTCGTGACCCCCGAGGAGGTCTCGACGATGTCCGACTTCCCCGAGGTCAGGGTCTCCACGCTCCTCGACGGGGATCCGGTCCGCTCGAATCGGGTCGGCAACATGAACCACGCCCCCGATTCGCTGGTGCGCTTCTTCTCCGAGGACATGACCTGGAGCGCGGGCGACATCCTGCTGACCGGCACGCCCGGTGCGACCCGGCTCCGTCCCGACGTCACCGTGGGCGCCGAGGTCGCCGGGATCGGTCGGCTCGAAAACCCCGTAGAAGCCCCAGCCTGACCCTGACCCGGACGCGCGGTTTTCCGACCCCGTTCACGGCACGCGCCGGCGCGCGTTCAGCCGGCTGAATCCTCGTCGGCCTGATGCACCTGACCCCTTTCCATCTCGGTCTCACGATCTATTGATACCATCTGTGGTACCACAAGGAGCCGGCATCGGCGCACTCTCGCGCGAATGCGGCGGCGGCCGACGCCGGCCGGCATTCGTTGGATGGACATCCTCTCCATGCTCACTGCGGCCGGCGTGGAAGTCTCCGAGCGGGCGGGATCCCGTGTGCTCCTGAAAAAGAGAGGAGAGCGAATCGTCATCCACCGGCCGCATCCGACGCCCGAGACCGGACAGGCGACGGTGCGAGCCATCGTCGCGTTCCTCGGGACGACCGGAGTGAAGCCATGATGAAGTACCGGGGTTACCTCGCCGCCGTCGAGTTCGACGATTCCGTGGATCGGCTGCACGGTCGGGTCGTCAACGCCGGCCCTTATCCCATCGCGACCTTCGAAGCCGCGGACGTGGCGGGACTTCGTCGGGAATTCCGACATTCCATCGACGAGTACCTCACGTCGTGCGAGGAGGACGGCGTGGAACCGCGGAAGCCGTTCTCGGGAACTCTGAGCTTGCGCCTCGGCTCGGACTTGCACCAGCGTGCCGCCCGATCGGCCTCGGCCGATGGGATGAGTCTCAACGGGTGGATCCGTCGGGCGGTCGAGCAGGCCGCATCGGGCTGACCTGGCCCTGTCCGGGACCCACATTGCGGCATCCAGCTTTGGTCATCCGCCTCGGTCCGTCCCGAATCAGGCATTCGGGGCTGTCCGCCCCGACGAGCGTGGAGTCGCCGCAAGCAATCTGCGGAGCAACAGAGCGCGCATGTCTCGCCGTCCATCGGCGACGAGCAGGACCGTCACCGTCCGCTCATCGGCGCGGTAGATGATGCGGTAGCGCGTGAAGAACACTTCGCGATAGCGGCGCACTCCGAACTCCAGGAGCTCATCCGGGTGGCTGCCGCGGGTCGGAAGGGCCGACAGGGATTCGACGACCTTGCGGATGCCCGTCAGGATGCGCCGCGCCCGCGCCGGTCCGCTTCGACGGTCCAGGTATGCGGCGATCTCGTCGAGATCCCGCAGCGCATCGGCCGTGAACCCGATCGTGAAGGTCATTTCTCCGCTTGCAGGCGCTCCTGGAGTTGGTTGAACACTTCGCCGGCCGCGTACACTTGGCCCCGTTCGATCTGACGCTCCCCGAGAGCCAGGATCTTCAGGAGAGCGAGGCTCTCCTGTGTCCGTTCGTAGCTGTTGATGTCCTGGAGCACCGCCTTGGCCTCGCCGTTCTGGGTCACGATGAGAGGCTCCGGTTGGTCGCCGATGGTCTGCAGGATTTTCGCGGCGTGGGACTTGAGATAACTGATCGGCTTGATCCGGGTGGCGAGTGACATGAGAACCTCCGTGTCGGACTCAATTTAGACTACCGTCAGACCGATTGGGCGGCGAGGGTCGCGGTGGTGTCTCGGGGAGCCGCTGTCAGAGCTCGATCACCGTTCCGAGACCCCGTTCCTCCGCGCGGCGCAGCGCCGCCGATCCGGCGGACACGTCCTGCACCGCGGTGCCCACCGTCTTGAACAGCGTCGGCCCCGTCGTTGGCTTCGGTTTCGTCCCGGCGCAGATCTCCCCGATCTCGGCGAGCACGTGCTCCTCGGTGATCGCCCCCCGGTCGCGGGGCTGGATCAGGTCCCCCGCCTCCTCCCACGCCGATTCCCGGTGGTCCACGACCACCGACGCCCGCACCACGGTCGCCTCGGGGACGATCTGCATGGCGGGCGTGAATGAGCCCACCGCGTTCAGATGGGCGTCATCCCTGAGCGCCCGGTCGGCGAACACCGGTGTCGTCGCGGTGGTGGCCTCGGCGATGACGTCCGATCGTTCGACGACCGCGTCGGCGCTCCCGAGCGCCTCCACCGGGATCCGGAGCCGGTCGCTCATCTCGGTGGCGTAGGCCTCCGCGGCCGGCGTTCTGGGATCGAAGACGAACGCCCGGCGGATCCCGGGGCGCGCGGTCAGCATCGCTTCGAGCTGGGTCCGCGCCTGAACGCCCGCCCCCAGCATGCCCGCGGTCTCCACGTCGGCGCGAGCCAGCTCCTCGGTGGCGACCCCGGAGGCGGCGCCGGTCCGAATGGCGGTCAGCGATCCTCCGTCCATGACCCCGGCGGGGAGCCCGGTGTCCGCGTCGAACACGACGACGAGCGCGTGGATCGTCGGCAGGGATGGCCGCCGCTCGAGATTGCCGGGGAACACGGACACCAGCTTCGTCGCCAGCTCGTGCGGCCCGGCGAGGTAGGCGGGCATCGTGAGGCCGATCCCGGCGGTGCGCTCCACGTCCACCCGGGTCCGCACCGGCATCACCGCCTGACCCGCGGAAAGCGCCACGAGGGCCTCGCGGACCGCGTCCATCGCCTCGCGCATGGGGAGCGCGGCGCGAACCTCCGCCGCCGAGAGAACCCGGATCTTCATGGCTTGGTTTGTACCACCGACGGGGAGGCAGTCGGCGTCAGAACGAGAAGTAGCCGCCGAGCTGCATCAGAACGATGGCGGGGCCGCCTCCGGTCGCCAGGCCGCGCTGGACCGTGATCCGGGCCCCGTAGCGGCGACCCAGCGTCAGACTGAACCCGACGGTCTCCGAGATGTCTCCGCCGTCGTACTCCACCCCCGCCCGCGCCGCCGGCCGGATCGGCCACGCCGCCGGTCCGAGGCGGACGGACACTCCGAGGCGACTGGCCGCCCCCGCCAGATCGATGCACCGGTAGTTCTCCACCATCCCGTAGGCGGAGACGGGCCCGGCGGCGTGGGCTTCGACCCCGACGTAGCGCCCGGGGCAGGCGGAGCTGTTGCCCCCGACGAGACCGGCCTCGAAGAGCATCCGCTCGGATCCGACCTGCGCGAGAGCCGTCGCCGGAAGAGCCGCGAGAGCGGCCAGCGCCAGCGCTCCCGTTCGCATCAGGTGCTGCGGGCCGCCTGCGCCAGCCCGGTCCGGAGCGCCTCTTCGGCGGCGAGAAAGCGCGAATCCAGCACCCGGTTCGCAGCGTCGAGCCGATAGAGCAGCGGGATCCCGGTCGGGATGTTGCGGGAAGTGATCGCTTCCGGGGAGAGGCCCTCGAGATGCATCACGAGGGCGCGGAGGCTGTTCCCGTGGGCGGCCACCAGCACCGGGCCGCGCTCGAGATCCGGAGCGATGGACGACTCCCAGTAAGGCATCACTCGTTTCAGCGTGTCCTCGAGGGATTCTCCGCAGGGGAGTTGCTCGGTCGGCGTTCCCCGGTAACGCAAATCGAAGCGGGGGTGGCGCGGGTCATCCGACGGGAGCGTGGGCGGAGGCTCGGCGAAGCTGCGCCGCCACGCGTGGGTCTGCGCCTCTCCGAACTCGCGTTCCGTCTCGGCCTTGTTGCGGCCCTGGAGCGCGCCGTAGTGGCGCTCGTTCAGCCTCCAGGAGCGTCGCGTCGGGATCTCGCCCCAGCCCGCCGTCCGGACCGCTTCGGTGAGGGTGTCCTGCGCCCGGATCAGCTCGGAGGTGTGGGCGATCACCGGGCGGAAACCGGCCTCCCGCAGCGCGTGGCCGGCTTCGCGGGCCTCCGCGCGACCGGCCTCGGTCAGGGGGACGTCGGTCCATCCAGTGAACCGGTTCTCGAGGTTCCACTGGCTCTCGCCGTGCCGCAGCAGAGCCAGCCGTCGGGAATCAGCCATGGGGATCGAGGGCGCCGCTTGGGGTCGGAGGGGCGCCGCCTGGGGTCGGAGGGGCGCCGGAACTGGCGCTCGGCGATTCTAGTCAGCGCGCCGCTGGCGGCGACCCCGCGGCTCAGGCGTCGTCGAGGCCCGAGGCCACTGTGTCGCGAACCCGCTGCGCGAGCGCGCCGATCGCCAGGCGATCCCGCTCGCGGATGCCGGCGGTCTCCACCGGGTCGTGGAACCGGATCCGGAGCCGCCCCGGATAGATGAGCCGCCCTCCCGGCGGGAGAATCTCCCGGGCGCCGCGCACCGTGATCGGCGCGACCGGGACCCCGGCCCGGGCCGCGATCCGGAATCCGCCGGTGCGGAATCGTCCCAGACGCCCGGTCCGGCTACGGGTCCCCTCGGGCGCGATGACGAGGGAGTTGCCCTCCCGGATCCGGTCCGTCAGCTCGTTCAGGCTCCGGACCGCCGCGCGAGCGCTTCCCCGCTCCACGGCGGTGAACCCCGCGGCTCGGAACGCTCGCCCGACGAGCGGCCACCGGAACGCCTCCGCCTTGATCAACGTGCCGTTGGCCCCCGGAAGCACGTAGAGCACGGCGGGCATGTCCACGAGCGACTGGTGGTTCGGCATGTAGATGCGGGTCGCGACCGGCTCGATCCGGTGGCGGTCCTCCTGCTCCACCCGGATGCCCGCGATCCGCCAGCACGCGCCGCAGATCGCCCGGCCGATCTCGTAACCGAGCCGCCGCCGGCCGCCCAGCCAGTCACCGAGCGGCATCAGCACGAGCCCGAACAGCAGCATGATCGGGAGCGCCACCGCGACGCCCGCGGTACCGACGATCGCCCGGGCCCGACGGAGCCCCCCCGGGCGCGATTCAGGCCGATTCGCGGCGGTGGTCACCGTGCTCGGTCCGGAGGTCATGGGGGACGCGGGTGGCCCGGGCTCTCGCGCCCGGAGGGTTCAGTACCGCTGGATGGAGATGGACACCGGCCGGCCCCGGCCCCGCCCGCTCCATTTCGTGCGTCGCCGCTTGATCGGGCGGGACGGGGTCACCGAAGTGGCCGGGGAACTGGTGTCCTCGACCGGCTCGCCACCGTTCCGGCTCCGGTGCAGGACTTCCATGACCTTCTGTTCGACGTCCTCCGGGGGCTGCTCCGCGACCTGAGCGAGCTCGGTGATCGTGAGCTCGTGGGCGCGATCAAGCATCCGCTTCTCCCGAAACGAGAGCGTCTTGCGCATGCTGAGGAAAAAGAGCCCCTTGAGAACCTGGGCGACCTCGATCGGGAGCCCGCTCTTCATGCGGTCCGAGTTTTCCTTGTAACGCGCCTTCCAGTTGAGGCCCTCGTTCACCTCGAAGTTCTCGAGAACGTCGAACACCGCCTCGGTCTGGGCATCGGTCATGATCGGGCGCAGGCCCACGCTCTCGACCTTCATCACCGGCACGTGCACGGTCGTGGACTTTTGCAGCAGCCGCAGCCGGTAACAGCTCGGCAGCTCCTCCGACAAGTCCTCAATCGTCTCGACGACAGCGATCCCCTGGTTGGGGTACACAACCTTGTCACCCACGTTGAACCGCATCGGCTCCGCGGTTTCCCCTGACTCTGATTCCAAGGCTCTACCCCTTCGCAAACAAGCGATTCTAGCATGGGCCCACCCGGCCGCCCCCAGCCGCGTCCGGGAGGTTGCTAGACTGCGCGCCCTTCCCGCCGGTTCTCCGACCGGCCAGGCTGCCGGAGTGGCGGAACAGGCAGACGCACGGGACTCAAAATCCCGCGGTCCCCGGGATCATGAGGGTTCGAACCCCTCCTCCGGCACCGGCCGGTGGTTCTCATGATCCATCCCGAGCTCCTCGAAATCCTCTGCTGCCCGGAGACGCGGCAGCCGCTGCGCCTCGCGTCGAATGGGGAACTGCGCTTGGTGAATCAGGTCGCCGACCCGGATCGCGCCCGTTCCGGTCCGCCAGTGACCGCCGGCCTCGTACGGGAGGACGGCCGGGTCCTCTATCCGATCCGCAACGGCATCCCGATCCTGCTGAGCGATGCGGGCATCGAAGTGCCGGAAGCAGCCGGCCGACCCGGTTCAGAGGAGCAGATTGAACAGGACCGCGATCCCGACCATCATCCAGTGGAGTCCGACCCCCGGACCTGAGAGCAGGGCCCGTCGGAGCGCGTCGGGTGCTTCCGACATCCGGGAGGAAGCGTCGGTTTCCCCGCCCATGCCCGGGGGTTCCACTTCCCGGGCGGACACCGCTTCGTGGAGGGCGTCCACTCTCCACTCGGTGCGCGTGAGCTGGGCATCCAGCCACCAGAACAGCAGCGCCACCGGAAAGGCGAGCCAACCGAGAACGGTGGACTCCTGGAGCGCGCCGACTCCGATCAGGGCGCTGGTCCCGAAGACGCCGCCGCGCTTGATCCAGTTCGATCGCGCACCGATCGCGATCCGAAGCGCATGGATGCGATCAAGCGCCGCCTCCCGCTCGCCGTGCGGCCTCGGCGGGCGCATGGCGGGGGGGCCGATCTGGAATCGGGGGCGTGACCCGCGGGAGGAGGTCGGCAGGCGGGGCCGAGGCATCAGTGGACCAGCGAGAAATCCGGTCCCTTCGGGGCGGGGGGCTCGTTCTCGGCTTCCTCCACCGCCTGCATCTGCGCCTCGAGCATCTTGATCAGGGCGGGAACGATGCGGAACGGCACCGTGACCTGGGTGCGGGGCTCGGCGTACACCACCGCTTCCCCCGCCTCCCGGGAGGCGAGATCCTCGGGCTGGATCCCGGTGAGACTGCAGAAGGTGAGCGTCAGGTCGAATGGCGAATGCGTGGCCTCGCAGAAGTTCGAGTACACCTGCGGGCACTCCACATCGCGCCGGGCCTTGATGCGGAAGGTCTGCTTGTTTTTCATTGCGCGTCGCTCCGGGGCTGCCGAATGGAATCGGTTGCGGCGGGCGTCATCCTGACACCGATCCGACGAGAGCCGGTAGCGGGGGGCGGACTTGAACCGCCGACCTAAGGGTTATGAGTCCTTCGCTCTCACCGTCTGAGCTACCCCGCCGTCCAGACTCGCCGTAACCGAAGCATCCTAGCATTCCGAAGCCGCTGGCACCCGGATTGCGTTTCCACGAACGCGCGCCGCAATCGGCGCCAGGGAGTTTGACGCCATCATGTTCGAAACGAGGTTCTCAGCAGTCGCGGCCCGTCGCACCCGGGCCCCGTGGATGCGAACGGCGGCGTTCGCCGCGCTCATCGTCGGAATCGCGCTGGCGACCGCGGCCGTCGGGCTGGCGGCGGCCCGGAGCCCGGTTCCGGCGGGGAGCGTCCCCGGCGTCGAGGCCGTTCAGGACCGACGCGAGCGGGGTTCCGGGCCCCGCCGCGCCTGGCGGGATGGGCGCTCGCGCCGTCCGCGGGCCGACGGGTTCGCCCGCGACGACTTCGGTCGGTGGGGACGGCGGCTCGCCGAGGAGCTGGAGCTGACCGACGAGCAGCGCGACGGTCTTCGCGATGCGATCCGGGAAGTCGGCGACGCGCGTCGCGACAGCCGCCGGGCCATCGCCGACGCCCAGCGCGCCTTCCGGCGGGCGGCGGCCGATCCGGATCGGACCGCGGACGAGATCCGGGCGCTCGGGGAAGCGCTCGGCCGGGCCCAGGCGGATGCGGCGGTGGCTCGCCGCGGCGAGCGCGAGAGGATCCTCGCGGTGCTCACGCCGGAGCAACGCGAGCGGGCATCCGAACTCCGCGAGCGGGCATCCGAACTCCGCAAGCGGGACCGGGATCGCCGCGAACGCCGGACGCGTCCTTGAAGATCAGATTCCCGGCGAGTGCCGACTAACAGGGACCCCGCTCCCGCTGACGACCTACTCCCGCTCCTCGCGCCACCGGTCGGCATCCACCGGTTCGCCGCCGTCGGCTGACAGGCGGCCGTTCAACTCGCCGAGCCGGTCGCCGAGGAGGGATTCGAGCGTGGCGAGGTGCCCGTCGAGTTCGCCGGTGAGTTCCTCGAACACCGCGTAAGCGCCATCGGTGGGCCGGGCATCACCGTTTTCGACGCTGCGCCGCAGCGAGGCGAGCCGGTTGTTCAGCCGGATGGGAAAGTTCAGCGGGTCCTGGTTGCTGCGGTTCTTCGTCTGGTAGAGGGCTACCTCGACCTCGGTCATCGCTTCGATCAGGGCGCCGCCGTCGGCGCGCACTCCCTGATCGTTCGCGCCTTCGAGTCGGTCCTCGAGCTGGAGTCGGACGTCCCGGATCTGGATGACGGCCTCGTTGGCCCGTGAGGTCTGATCCCGGATCCGGCTCGCCAGCTCGAACTGCTCCACGAGGTCGGCCGTCGTGATTCCGACGAGGCGCGGATCGGCGATCAGCTCCAGTTCGGTGGATTCGCGGACCCCGGCGGCTTCCACCGTCACCGTGTAGGTTCCGGGAGGCGCCTTGGGGCCGTTCGCCGCCTGGGCGCTCCACAGGATCATGCCCTCGAAGCCGACCGCCCCGGCGTAACGCCCGTTCCAGACGAACCGGTTGAGACCGCGCCCGGTCGTGGGCGCCGACGACTGACGGGTGCGGAACCACGAGAAGTCGGGAGCCGCCTCCCAGTCCGGTTCGGCGCCCTCGAACCGGTCCACCAGCGTTCCCGCGGCGTCGTGGATCTCGACCGTGACCCGCTCGACTTCCTCGGCGAGCCGGTACTGGATCGCCGCGTCCTGAACCCCCCGAACCGCCCGCGATGGCCGGAAGACGGCCAGCGTGGCGTTTCGGGACGCTTCGGTCATCTGCCGGAGCGGCTCGATGTCGTCAAGGATCCAGAACCCCCGTCCGTGGGTTCCGAGGACCACGTCGCTGTCCTTCACCACCAGGTCGCGGATCGGGGTGTCGGGAAGGTTCAACTGGAGCGGCATCCACGAGTCCCCTGCGTTCCACGACGCGTAGGCCCCGTGCTCGGTGCCGAGGAACAGGAGGCCTTCCCGGACCGGATCCTCCCGGACCGCCCGGGCGAAGTGAGTCTCGGCGATCCCGTCCACGATCTTCGTCCAGGTCTGGCCGAAGTCCGTCGTCCGATAGACGTAAGGGGCCCGGTCGTCCACCTGATACCGGTTCGCCGCCACGTAGAGGACGCCTTCGGAGTGGGAGGACTCCTCGAGGATGCTCACCCGGCTGAACTTCGGCAGATCCGGTGGAGTGATGTCCGACCAGTTCGCTCCGTGGTCGCGGGTGACGTGGATGCGACCGTCGTCGGAGCCCACCCAGATCGTGTCCAGGTCGTGTCGGGACGGGACGACCGCGAAGATCGTGGCGTAGATCTCGGGGCCGTTCATGTCCATCGTGATCAGCCCGCCGGTCTCGCCGAGCGTCTCCGGGTCGGCGTAGGTGAGGTCGGGGCTGATCTTCGTCCACGACTGCCCGTCGTCGGTGGTCACGTAGAGGAACTGCGAGCTGGTGTAGAGCCGGTTCTCGTCGAGCGGCGAAAACACGATGGGGAAGGTCCACTGCCACCGGTCGGGCAACGCGCTCGCCGGCTCGCCGGAGAAGAAGCGGGGATAGACCTGAATGTCGCGGATCTGGCCGTTGGCGCGGTTGTAGCGCGTCAGGAGCGCGCCCTGGCTGCCGGCGTAGAAGACGTCGAGGTTCGAGGGGTGCTGCGTGATGTAGCCGCTCTCGCCGCCCCCGGCGTCGTAGTACCACCGGCTCCCCGGACCCCGAGCCTGCATGTGGTCCCATCCCTCGCTGGGGGTGCAGAGGGTGGTGTTGTCCTGCTGCGCGCCGCACACGTGGTACGGGAAGTCGTTCGTCACGTTGACGTGGTAGAGCTGCGTCGTCGAGAAATCCTGGTCGGTCCAGGTCTCGCCCCCGTTCACGCTGACGTTCCCGCCGCCGTCGTTCGCATTGCACATCCGCATCGGGTCGTTGGGATCGATCCAGAGGTCGTGCTGGTCGCCGTGGGGCGGCCGGATCACGATGTCGAACGTCTCGCCCCCGTCCACCGACTGGTAGAAGCCGGTGTTCAGGGCATAGACGGTGTCCGGATCCACCGGATCGGCGTAGATGCGCGAGTAGTAGAAGGCGCGCTGCCGCAGCTTCCGCTCGTTGTTCGTGAGCCGCCAGGTGGCGCCCTGGTCCTCCGAACGGAAGACGCCTCCCTCGGGGGCCTCCACGATGGCCCACACCCGGTTCGGATTCGCCGGGGAGACGGTGACTCCGATCTTGCCGATGGGGCCCTCGGGCATTCCCGGGTTCGCAGTGAGTTCGGTCCAGGTCTCGCCCCCGTTGTCGGAGCGGTAGAGCCCGGAGTCGGGGCCGCCGCCCCACATCTTCCACGCCTTCCGGTACACCTGCCACAGGGTGGCGTAGAGCACGTTGGGGTTCGTGCGATCAATGATCAGATCGGCAGCGCCCGCCTTCGGGCTCACGAACAGCACCCGCTCCCAGGTGGCGCCGCCGTCGGTGGTGCGGAAGACGCCGCGTTCCTCGTTGTCGCCGTAGGGGTGGCCGAGCGCCGCCACGTACACGATGTCCGGGTTCACCGGGTGGATGCGGATGCGGGCGATCGCCTGGGTGTCCCGGAGTCCGACATGCCGCCATGTGGCGCCCCCGTCGGTGCTCTTGTACACCCCGTCGCCCTGGGTGATGCTGCCCCGGAGCTGGGTCTCGCCGCCGCCGATGAAGACGATGTCGGGGTTCGTTTCGGCGACCGCGACCGCGCCGATCGAGGAGCTCGAGATCTGCCCGTCGGTCACCGGGAACCAGGTCGTGCCCGAGTCGAGCGTCTTCCACAGCCCGCCGCCCGTGGCGCCGAAGTAGTACTCGTGCCGTCGCCCCGGACTGCCCGTGCAGCTCAGGGAACGCCCGCCGCGAAGCGGTCCGATGTCCCGCCACTTCAGAGTACGAAGGTCTTCCGGCTCGGGCGCGAAGTCCTGGGCGGCCGCCTCGCGGGAAGCGAGCGGCAGCGCCAGAGCGACCGCCGCGAGGGCGACGAGGACGGGCCGGATGATGGATCGGCGGGGATCGGACATCGGGGGGACCTCCGGAAGGGGCTGAAGGTCGCGGCGGGCGGACGGGACTCCCGCGCGCGGCGAACCCCGTAGGATACGGACGACGCCGCCGGCGCGCCCCACTTGTCGGAGCGCCGGACTCCGGTCCGGCAATCGCCGAACGGAAGCGGTCGGCGCCTGGCGCGTCCCCACGCTACAGTCGCCCCATGCGTCGGGAAGTCATCGCGATCATCACCGTCGGAGTGGGTCTGGCCGGTCTCATCCTCACGCTCGGGATCTTCCTCGGCTCCGGGCAGCGTCAGACACAGGATCAGATCCGCCAGGTCCAGGAGCAGATTCGGGTACTCTCGGAACGAGTCGCCAGCCTCGAAACGGCGATCAGGTTCCTGCATCCGTCGCCCGCCTCCGACGCGAAGTAGCGCCGGACTCCCGGAGCGCCGGACTGTCGGAGCGCCGGACTCCAGTCCGGCACCGAGCGACGGAGCTGACCGGCGCTCCAGAGCCGTCGGCGTTCCTCACGGCGCGAACGGGGCAGGGTCCACACTCGGCGCCGCGCCCGCGGCGATTTCCGCGATCAGTTTCCCGGTGCCGAGCGACTGGGTGAACCCGAGCATCCCGTGGCCGGCGGCGATCAGGAGCCCGCGCCGCCCCCCCGGTCTCCCGATCAGGGGCAGACTGCTCGGCGTGAGCGGCCGGAATCCGGCCCACGCCGTCTCGTCGTGGAGCGGGATCTCGGCCCGGAGCACCTCGCGCGCGCCCGCGATCACCGCCTGATAGCGCACCGGGTTCAGGACCGGGTCGAACCCCGCGAGTTCGAGCGTGCCGGCGAACCGCACCCGGTCGGCGAACGGGGTGATGATGACCTTGCGGTCCGCTACCGTGACCGGGATCGCGGGGGCCCCCGGGAACGTGCGCACGGTGGCGCTGTAGCCCTTGGCGGGCTGGATCGGGAGGCGCACGCCGGCGGTGCGGGCCAGCCTCGGAGACCACGCCCCGAGGGCCACGACGGTCTCATCCGCGGTCCGCTCCTGCGAGCCGCCGTCCTCGTCCTCGAACCTCGCGCCGGCGGTGGCGTCCCCGTCGGGGAGGAGCGCCGTCGCTCGGAGGCCGGTCTCGATCGGCACGCCCATCCGGTCGAGCACAGCGGCGAGCGACTCGGCGAAACCCAGGCTGTAGCCGTGGGCGTCCCCGTCGAGGAACAGCCCGCCCCGAACGGCCTGGTTCAGCGCCGGCTCGCGCTCGCGGACCGCGTCACCGGAGTGCGCCTCGACCGGAAACCCGCGTTGCTGCAGCCACGCCGCTTCTTCCCGCGCCTTCTCGAACCCGGAGTCGGTCAGGAACACGAACCAGCCTCCGCGCCGCTCGAAGAAGAAGTCGAGTTCCCGCCGGTCGAGCATCTCGCCGAACAGCCGGAGGCTCAGCCGCGAGAGCGCGGCGAGTCGATCGAATCCGGCCTCGGATCGGCCCCGGGTGGATGCCCGAAGGAAAGCGAGGAGCCAGCCGGCGAACTCCGGATCGGCCCGCCACCGGATCCGGAACGGGCTGTCCTCGCGCCACATCCACCGGAGCGCCTTCCAGACCACACCCGGACCCGGAAGCGGCTGCGAGTGCGCCGGGCACAGGAGTCCCGCCGTCCCCCACGTCGCGCCGTGTCCGGGGCGGCCCCGGTCCACGACGCGGACCTCCCATCCGGCGCGCCGCAGGAAGTACGCGCACGAGAGGCCGATCGCGCCCGCCCCGAGGACGAGCGCGCTCCGGCCCTTATCAGCCTGTGGATAAAGTCGCGTGAGCACCGAGAGTGGCGAGGCGCCCGGCTGACCCAGTTCTCCCGGTGGGGGCCAGGCGGGATGCATCGCCGCTCGAGCCCCTACCGGGAGAACCGGGCCGCGTGACTTTGTCCACAGGCTGTTATGGCCAGTCGTCGTCCGCGGACGGCCCATAGGCGCCCGGCACCGGGATCCCGAGCAGCCGGTAGTACACGCCGAGCTGCGCCCGGTGGTGGACGCTGTGGCTCAGGATGAAATGCCGGATGGCGGCATCGCGCGGCATCGCCGAGATCACCTGCTCCCCCATCCGGAGCTGCCAGGTCACGCCCAGGTGGTCATCCGAGCGATCCTCAAGGGCCTTCAGGAACGTGGTCCTCGTCTCTTCGTGTCCTGCGAGCAGGGCGTCCTTCGTGCGCCAGCTCGGCACCTGGTAGTCGGAGGTGGCGAAATCGAAGACCTCGGCGTCGAGGATCGTGGGCGCCCAGTTCGGCATGTCCACGATGTGGGAAGCCAGCTTCCCGATCGTCATGGACTTCTCGTGCGGCTTCCAGTCGGGCTGTTCGTCGGGGAAGCGTTCGAGAAACTTCCGGGTCATGTCGGCCTCGAGCCGGAACTCGGCGGCGAACTTCTCTGCGACCGTCATGGACTTGACCTCCTCGCGGGCGGAACGGGTCGGCGAGTCTAGCCGGCGGCGCGGTTAGCATCCGCGCTTCATGCGCGGCGCCTTCTTCGTCCTCGCCGGCGGCCTGCTGGCTGCGCCGCTCGCGTCGGCAGCCGATGGCCAGTTCCTCGCCCGGACCACGACCGTCGGTGGCCGCGAGTTCCGATGGCAGGTGTTCGCGCCGGCCGCCGTGCTCTCCGGCGAGGAGCCAGATCCTCCCGTCATCCTGTTCCTCCACGGCGCCGGCGAGCGCGGGACCGACGGGGAGCGCCAGCTCGAGATCGGCCTGCCCGCCGTCCTTCGCGAACGGCCGGACTTCCCGGCGCTGGTGGTCCTGCCCCAGGCGCCCCGCGACGCCTGGTGGGGCACCCCCGCGATCGAGGAGATGGCGCTCGCCGCCCTCGATGCCGCGGTGGCCGAGTTCGGGGGCGACCCGGATCGCACCTACCTCACCGGTCTGTCGCTCGGCGGGTACGGGACCTGGGCCTTCGCCTACCGGAATCCGGACCGCTTCGCCGCCCTCGTCCCTGTCTGCGGCGGCGTGGCGGCGGCCCGTTCGCGGCTTCCGGTCCCGGATTGGCACCCGGCCGCGGTCCGTCCGGACGACCCGTGGACGGAGACTGCCGGCGCTGTCGCCCGGATCCCGACGTGGATCTTCCACGGCGCGCTCGACCGTCGGGTCCCCGTGGAGGAGTCGCGCCGCATCGTGGCCGCTCTCGAAGCCGCGGGAGGCGCGCCCCGCTATACCGAGTACCCGGACGTGGCCCACCGGGCGTGGGTCCCCGCCTACCGCGAAGAGGGCCTCTACGAATGGCTCTTCGCGCAGCGCCGCCCGAGCCGCTGAATTCGATCGCGTCGGACCGATGGGGCGCAGCCACATTCGCAGCCGCCGGAACAGCGATCCCACCGGCTTCGGCTTCTCGCTCGAGGAGCTGCCGAACCCGCTTCCCCCGGCGGTTCTCTTCGGCGGCGAAGCCGAACGGAGGCCGCTGGAGATCGAAGTCGGCTCGGGGAAGGGGACGTTCCTCGTCAACGAGGGGGAGGCGCGGCCGGAGACGCTCTTCCTCGGGATCGAACGGGCGCGGCGCTACTGGTTGTTCGCCGCCGACCGCCTCCGCCGCCGGGAGCGGGAGAACGCCCGCATCCTGCGGGCGGACGCCGTCGAGGCGCTCGCTGCGCTGCCCGAGGCGACGGCCGCCGGCGTCCACATCTACTTCCCCGATCCCTGGCCGAAGCGGCGCCACGCCCGGCGCCGGCTGCTCCTGAATCCGGAGTTCCTCGCCGGGATCGAGCGCGTTCTCGCGCCCGGAGGGCTGCTTCGGGTGGTCTCGGACGCGGCGTCCTATTTCGCCGCGATCGACGAGGCGGTGGCGGGACGGAACCGGCTCAACCGCGTTCCCTACGAGCCCCCGGTTTCGGCGCGCCCCGGCGAGCTGGCCGGCTCGAACTTCGAGCGGAAGTACCGCGTCGAGGGCCGCCCCATCCGCGCCCTCGCCGCCCGTCGTGTCGAGCCGCGCTGAACCCGCGGAACAACATCGATCGGAAACGGCAGCCGACAGGGGGTCGTGTTGGGCTAGAGTAGGCGCAGATCCACCACAAGACGGTGGATATGCAACAATGATCTTGCGCCGCGTTCACGCCGACCTCGAGACGCGACTCGCTCGCGAGGCGGCGGTCGGCCTGGTCGGGCCTCGGCAAGTCGGAAAGACCACGCTGGCGCTGGCCGTCGCGGCGACTCGCGACGCGCTCTATCTCGACCTGGAACGGCAGCGGGACCGCGCCGTGTTGACGGATCCGGCATCCTTCCTCGAGGCCAATGAGGATCGGCTGGTCATCCTGGACGAGATCCACCATACGCCGGAGCTCTTCCCCGAACTCCGGGGCGTCATAGACGAAGGGCGCCGGCGCGGCAAGGGAACGGGGCGTTTCCTCATCCTCGGGTCCGCTTCGATTCCGCTGTTGCGCCAGTCCGAGAGTCTGGCCGGTCGCATTTCCTGGCTGAACCTCGGACCCCTCGACGTTCTCGAAGTCGGAGGGGCAGGCAAGCTGCGGCGGCTCTGGGTTCGCGGTGGCCTGCCCCGCAGTTTCCTGGCCGAGAGCGCGGAGCACAGCTTCGGCATCCGGGAGGACTTCGTCCGCACCATGCTGGCCCAGGACATCCCGCACTTTGCTCCCCGGCTGCCGATGGAGACGCTTCACCGTCTGTGGACCATGCTGGCGCACGGTCACGGGGGGCTGTTGAATCTCTCGCAACTCGCGGGCAGCCTCGGCGTCGGCGCGACCTCGGTTCGCCGCTATGTGGATCTGCTTGTTGACCTGTTGCTCGTTCGCCAGCTTCTCCCGTGGCGCGCCAATGTGCGTAAACGGCTCGTGAAGGCTCCGCGGTTGTACCTGCGGGACAGCGGTCTCGTCCATGCGCTGCTCGGCATCCCCGACTTCACTGCGCTGCTTCGCCATCCGATCGTGGGCGCGAGCTGGGAGGGCTTCGTGATCGAGAATCTGCTCGCCGTCGCGCCGCCGTTCACGGGGCGCGGCTTCTATCGCAGCGCTCGGGGCGCCGAAGTGGATCTCGTTCTCCAGTTCCGCGGCCGGCCATCGCCTTGGGTGATCGAGATCAAGCACAGCCCGTCGCCGCGGGTCAGCCGCGGCTTCCATGTCGCCCGCGAGGACCTGGGGGCGGAACGGGCGTTCGTGGTTCACACCGGAAACCTGCCGTTCCCGATGCCGCGCGACGTTGTGGCGGCGCCACTAGCGGACATGATGCGACGGGTCGCCGAAGCCGAAAGCGACACCGGGTCCCGCCCGGAGTGAGCGACGGAGCCTGGCGTGTCGGCGCGTTGAGTCGAGGACGCGCCGCCCCGACATGGGGCGGCGGGGCCCGGGGAGGGCCCCGCCGAAGGGTTCAGATCAGAAGGAGTAGCGGAGAGCGAACTCGATCTGACGCGACGGAGCGTTGATGTTCGCAGACAGAGACCCCTCGTTGTCCCCGAACGCGCCCGAGCGCAGGTTGCCGTTGGCGTTCCCGAAGTTGGCGCGATCGAAGGCGTTCAGAACCTGGAACACCAGCTCGACGCCCTGGGTTCCGGTCAGGTAGAAGTTCTTCGAAGCGCGGAAGTCGAAGTTGAGGAAGTTCGCGCAGGAGAAGGCGCCGGCGGCGGCGAGCCCCGCTGTCTCGCGGTAGGCGTTCGCCAGCCCGAGATCGAGATTGCGACAGCCGTAGGTGTTCGAGGCGCTGAAGCCGGGCGCCAGGTCACCCGAGTAGCCGTCGCCATTGATGTTCGTCCCGGATGTGACGAGCACGGGGAGAGGTGAACGGTAGTCCATGATCGTGGAGAGTCGGATGTCGAAGGGCAGTACCACGATCGCGCTGCTCACCAGACGGTGTCGCCGGTCGGTGTCCCCGGGACGCGTAATCCGAGTATAGCCGGGGAAGCGGCTGTCCCAGCTCGACGGCTCCGTGTTGCGCGTCCAGAAATCGGATGTCTCGCTCTTGGCCAGCGTGTAGCTCACCAGGAACTGCCAACCGTCGGCGTAGCGCTTCTCGAACTTCGCGTAGAAGGCCTGGTAGTCGTGATCCTGCAGAGAGTAGGTCGCGTTCACGCGGTTGAACTGCGGCCACGGTCGCGCGCCGTCCACCGGGTAGTTGACATTCACGTTCCGCATGGCGTCGCCGCGGGTCGCGACCCGGGTCAGGTCGAGTGAGAGAGCCATGTCGTCCCGGAGCTGGTGGGCTAGCCCCAGGTTGAAGTGGTGCGCGTAGGGCTGCTCGTAGTCGTTGTCCAGGACCGTGATGTTCGGCGGCGCCGTCGAGAGGAACTGCTCCCGGGTCTGGCCGGGGAATGGGTCCGGATAACCGGGATCGTTGATGATGATCGTCTGCGCCTGGTGCCACCAACGCTCGCCGAAGTTCGTGAGCGTCCGGATGTTCTCGAAGAACTTGCCGTAGCCACCCTTGACCGTCGTCCGTCCGGTGTTGTCGCCGGAAAGGTCGTACACGAATCCGACCCGGGGGCCGATGTTGTTGGTGTCGCCACGGGCGTCGGCGCCCTCATGCCATGGGACCGGGAGCGGGAACTGGACATCCCGGATGTCCTCGTTGAAGGTGCCGAGCTGGATGTCGTAGCGCAGCCCCAGGTTCAAGGTGAGGCGGTTGTTGCTCCAGTCGTCCTGGGCGTACACCGAGAAGTGGTGGACCGGCACGTCGTCGAAGCGGGGGTTGCTCTGGCTGTACTGGATCGGGTACGTGGCCTGGTTGTTCGGGTCGAACGGCTCGTTCGTGTCGAAAGTGAAAGTCCCCGAGTAGTTGTTCAGGATGTCGGCCTTGAACTCGATGTAGTTGTAGTCCACGCCGAACTTGACCTGGTTGTCGCCGCCCATCCCCGGAGTGAACCAGGTGAAGTCGTCCTTGAACTGCCAGCGGGTCTCCGGTCCCATCTGGTCGTTGCAGGAGCCCGTGCGGAGGTCGGGCCGGCGAATGCTCTGGTCGCAGAGCGCGAGGCGCTCGGAGCTGAAGTCACCGGCGTCGAAGGATCCACCGCTGAAGGCAGGACTCACTTCGTACTTCGAGAACGCGCGCTGGAACCGGAACTCGTTCAGCGTGTTCGGGCTGGTCACCGACGTGATGCCGAAGACCTCGGCGTTGCGGGGCACGGCGAAGTCGAACCCCTCGGTGGTGATGCCGCGGGCGTTCAGGTTGGGCCGGTACTCGTTCTCCCAGGCAATCCGCAGCCACACGGAGTGATCGTCGTTGAGCTGGTGGTTCAAGCGCGCCAACCACATGTACCGCCACTCGTCCTTCGGGAAAGTCCCATCGAATTCGGGGAACACGCCGCGGGTATCGATGTCGTAGAACAGCTCCTCGTTCGTCCGCTCGTAGGCGAAGAAGAAGTGAGTGCGGTCCTCGACGATGGGGCCGCCGAACGAGCCGCCAAACTGGTGGCGGCGATAGGCGGGCTTCTCGAAGCTCGGATCGTTCGCCTGGAACTCCTTCTGCTGGTGCGTGAGCTCGGTGAGCGCCTTGTCGCGGAAGAACCAGAAGGCGCTGCCGGCGAAGTCGTTCGTGCCGGACTTGGTCGCGACGGTCATGAGCCCACCGGTCGCGAGTCCGTACTCTGCCTTGAAGTTGCTGGTCGTGACCTGGAACTCGCCGATGGCGTCCATCGGGAAGTTCTGGCGCGCCTCGCCCATCTCGGCCCAGGTGTTGTTCACCCCGTCCACGATGAAGGCGTTGGCGTAGTAGCGGCCCCCGGCGCCCATGTTCACGTTGCCGCGGTAGTAGAAGCCGCGGATCGCATCCTGGCTGGTCCCGGGAGTCAACAGCGCGAGATCCACCCAGCGGCGCGAGGCCACCGGGAGATCCTGGATCTGGAGGTCGGAGACCGAGGTCGAGATGTCGGAGCGACGGGTGTCGAGCAGCGGTGCGGCCCCGGTCACGGTGACCGTCTCCTCCACCTGCGCAAGCGCGAGCTCCTGGTTCAGGATGATCGTCTGCTGGATGGACAGGAGCACCCCGGTGGTCTCCACCGTCTGGAATCCGCCGAGTTCGGCGCGGACGGTGTAGGGGCCGGGGAGGAGCGCGGGAAGCCGGTAGCTGCCGGCCGTGTCACTCACCGCCGAGCGCGAGACGCCGGTGTCCTCGTTGATGGCGGTCACGGTGGCGCCCGGGATCACCGCGCCGGTGGAGTCGGAGACCGTCCCTTCGATCTGCCCGTACTGGGCGAGCGCGGGGGTCGCGAAGAGGAGGGCGGCCATGAGGACGGCCGCCCCTGGACAGACCCGGGTGACCACTCTCCTCCAGGGCCGCTGGGTCTGGCGGGGATTCGGCTGTCTGACCATGGGTCGGTCTCCTTGAGGACGACTCCGGCTGAGGGCCCGGCGTGTCGGCCGGGCCGCTTGGAAAGTGGTGCGGGTCAGCCCGCTGTGAAGGTCGCCATGAGCACGGTATCCCCCCACTCGAAGTGGACCATGCCCTCGTTTCCGCTCGCCCCCATGACGACGGTCAACTGCTCCCGCATCTGACCCGAGTGGACCATGAGCGGAATCTCGGCGATGTCCATCGAAGGATCGTGCTCCGTGCCCCACTGGCCGGTCTGGGAATTGACCAGGAGGACCCAGCCGTCGCCCGACTTGCGCGCGAACAGGCTGTAGGAGCCGGCGGCGACCATCGTGCCGCCGAAATCGAGGTCGGCGCTCGTCGTGAGCGTGGTGGACTGATCGGCGCCGAGCCGCCAGACCATGCCGTCCTGCGCCATGCCGAGCATGTCGCGGCCCTTCATGCTGGGCCGTCCGTATTCGATGGAGACGGTCGCGCCCCCCACGGTGGCTTCGGCGGTTCCGCGCGGGTTGGCCTGGGCGAAAACGCTCGGGGCCGCGAGCGCGGCGGAGAGGAGGAAGGCGGCGAGGAGCCGGATTCTCATGGGGTGACCTCCTGGGTCAGAGGGCTGGAAGGGTTTGCCCAGGCCATCTCCGGCGGGTATCGCCGATCAGCGGCCGGGGCCGGTCTTGGAAGGACGGGGGGTGCCCCGGCGGATGCCGATCACCCGGCCCTGTTCGGGCGGGGGCGGCATGTCGCCCTGGCGCCGGGCGACCTCTTCGAGGAGCGCCCGGTATTCGGGAGGGATCGGAGCGGATCGGCGGGTGCGCATATCCACGTGGATCCCGATGTGTTCGCAGGTCGCCGCCAGCGCCGGGCCCTCGGGGGAATCCGGCTCCGGGGCGGCGAACAGGCGCAGGAAGGCGTGGATCAGCTTCTCGTTGAAGTCGAGGAGCTGCCAGGTCACGAAGAACGGCTGCCCGGGATGGAGCTCCCGCTGGTAGGTCACATGGTCCTCAAGCGCGAAGCTCGACCGATCATCCTCGTCCCAGAGCCCAATCCCCGCCAACATTTCCTGTGTTGCCTGATCAAACGCCTTTCGATAGTACACGACGTTCATGTGCCCGTTGCGGTCGGTCCAATCGGGGGCGACGACGCCCTCGTGGATTCGGAAACCCCGCTCCGGGTCGAAGGTCAGGTTCGGTGGCAGACGAAACGGCATGGAGCGCCGGGAAGCCTAATGTGAAGCGCCGCCGGAGCGCCGGACTCCAGTCCGGCAATGTTGGAGAGCCGCTCGACCGGAGCCCCGCCGGCGCGCCGGACTCCAGTCCGGCAATGTCGGAGAGCCGCTCGACCGGAGCCCCGCCGGCGCGCCGGCCGGCACTGAACGACCGACCCGACTGGCCCCGCCGGCAGTTTCCAGTGACCCCGCGCGGATAGGCTTGGCCGCGATGGACCGATCTTCTGCCGCAACACCGACACGTACGCCAACCGGCGCGGCGCCGGCTGCCGGAGTCTCTCGCCAGCCGGAGCGCCGGCGCCGCGGGGGCCTCGAATCGGTAGCCATCCTCGCCCTCTTCCTCCCCGCGTGCGCCCCCGACTGGCCGGCCCCGCCTCCGACCCGGATCGAGGTCGTCACCGACACGCTCCACGGCGTCGAGATCGCCGACCCCTACCGCTGGCTGGAGGATCAGGAGAGCCCGGAAACCCGCGAGTGGATCGCGGCGCAAAACGCCTACGCCCGCGAGATCGTCTCGGACGCCGACCTCGAGGCCCGCCTCGAGGCGCGATTCCGCGAGCTCATGGACCAGCCCGCGGTATCGGCGCCGAGGACGGCGGGCGAACACGAGATCTTCACTCTTCGGCGGACCGGCGAGCTGCAAGCCCGGATCATGCGGCGGCCGAAACCGGAAGGTGAGCCCACCGGTGAGCGACCCGACCCGGAAGGGGACTACGAAGTGCTGCTCGACGCCGCCGAGCTCGGCTTTGACGACTACGCAAGTCTCGGGATCGTGGACATCTCACCCGACGGATCGCTCCTCCTCTATTCCATCCGCGACGGCGGGCTCGACGAGATCCATGTACGGCTCTTCGACCTGGAGATGCTGGAAGAGCGCCCCGATCGGCTCCCCGAGGCGCTCTACGGAACCGTCGCGTTCGACGGCGAGGGAGAGGGTTTCTTCTACGTCCACCGCTCGCGGCAGGACGGCCCGCGAGCCCGCTACCACCGCCTCGGGACCCCGAGCGACGAGGACGAGGACATTTTCGGAGACGGCTACGGCCCCGAGACCTTCCTCCGCGTCGAGGAGATCAGGGACGGAGACCTGCTGCTCCTCGGCGTCCAGTACGGCTGGATGCGCAACGACATCCTCGTCATGGATCGCGCTACCGGCGCGGTCCATCCGGTCCTCGCGGGCGAGCGAGCCCACGCCAGCGCCCGGTACGAGGACGGCCGCCTGCTGCTGCGGACCAACCTCGATGCACCGCTCTACCGGGTCGTGGAGATCCCCACCGAGGGGGTCTCGTTGTCGGACTGGGCGGACCGCTCCCGCTGGCGGGACCTGATCCCCGAGCAGGATCACCTCCTCCAGAGCTACACCACGATCGGCGACCGCACCTACGTGAATCTGCTGGCCGATGTCGCCTCCCGGATCCTCGTCTTCGAGGCGGGAGAGGAGACCGGGGCCCCTCTCCAGCCGGTGGGCGAAGTGCCCCTCCCCGACCACCACACCGCTACGCTGAGCCGGCTGGGCGAGGACGGCGCGATGCTCACGCTGACCTCGTTCACCGTCCCTGCGACCCGCTATCGCCTGGGCCTCGAGACGCACGAGCGCGAGCGCATCGAACCGCCGCGTCCCGACTACGACGGCAGCGACATCCTCGTGGAGCAGGTCTGGTACACGTCGAAGGACGGCACCCGAGCGCCCATGTTCATCATGCGGCCGCGCGACGCGGCGCTCGACGGGAACCTCCCCACCCTGCTCCACGGCTACGGCGGCTTCAACGTGAGCGTCACGCCGTCCTTCCGCGCGCAGGCGGCGGTCTGGGTGGAAGCCGGGGGCGTCTTTGCGGTGGCGACGCTCCGCGGCGGCAGCGAGTTCGGCGAGGAGTGGCACCGCGCCGGGATGCTGGAGAACAAGCAGAATGTCTTCGACGACTTCATCTCGTCCGCCGAGTGGCTCATCGAAAACGACTACACGAACTCCGACCGCCTCGCCATCATGGGAGGCAGCAATGGCGGTCTGCTGGTGGCCAGCTCGTTCACCCAGCGCCCCGAGCTGTTCCGCGCCGTCTTCTGTGGGTTCCCCGACCTCGACATGGTGCGCTTCTTCACCTTCACCGAGACGAACAACATGCCCGCGCTCCTGGAATACGGCAATGCCGGGATCGCGGAACAGTTCGAATTCCTCCGGCAGTACTCCCCGTACCAGGCGGTCGAGGACGGGACCGACTACCCGGCGGTGATGTTCACTCAGGGCGATCTCGACACCCGCGTCCCCCCGCTCCAGGCGCGGAAGATGGCGGCCCGGGTCCAGGCCGCCACCTCATCGGGCCTTCCCGTGATCCTCCGCTACACCCCCCGCGCCGGCCACGCCGGAGGCCGCAGCCGCATCCCCGACCGCGCCATGGAGACCGCGTTTCTCATGATGCAGCTCGGCATGAACTGGAGCGCCGGACTCTAGTCGGGCACGGCCGTCGCGCTAAACGGAGTCAAGACAGGTCACGGTCGGCTCGATCTTCGTCAAGTCCTCGAAGCACCGTCGCGAGGGTCCCCGCGCGCTTCATCGGGCGTGGCCGGCCACACTGGGGGAGCGTGGGGGGAGTGAGAAGACCGCGGCGCACCATCGTGGCAAGGCGGGCGTCGGCGACCTGAGGGCTTCTGGTCTCGCGCGGAGGCCCCAGCTCGGCGACGACGCGACTACGGTCGGTGATCAGGACCGTCTCGCCAGCGGCCGCGATTCGTACGAACTCGCTCAGACGGCTGTTGAGTACCTTGATCCCGACGGCTCGCATGACTCCATGGCAGCGACGGGTGGAAGAGGTCGTACATCGAGTTCACGAAGATCCGACGGGGCTTCCGCCACCGGAGCGGCTGATGCGGGACGGAAGAGTGCACCGCCACCGAAAAGCCGTCGCGATACTTGTCGAGCTCCATCGCCCTGAGCCGGCGGGAGATGCGCTCGGCGTAGCAATGGTGGCAACCCTCGCTGACTTTCGTGCAGCCGGTGACGGGATTCCACGTCGCCTCGGTCCACTCGATGCGAGAAACTGCCGTCATGCTCGCTGGCGCTCGACGCTACGGCGTGATGCGATTCTTCCTCCGATGTCCCCGTTGCTGGGCGCGAACATAGGTTTCGAGCACGCGGTTCATGCGGGTCTGGTAACCCTTGCCGGAGCTCCGGAACCACTTGAGGACGGAGAGCTTGACGCGGAGTGAGATCTGCTCGGTGCGGTCGGGTTCGACCAGCTCCGCTTCCTTCCAGAAGGCTTCGTCAAGTTCCGGGATTTCGCTGAAATCGAGATCTTCATCCCGGATCTGTGCGATTTCCTGGGGCTGAAATGCCCGCTCGAAATTACTCATGCGGAGCCTGCCTCTCCTTTCTGGATGCCGGCCGAGCGGAGATCAGCCGGATTCGGGTCCCACGAAGCACGGTGCAACCCGCGTGGCGATCGCCGGGGGGTCACCCCAGGGTCGGCGTCAGAGATGGGGCGCGGCGGTGCTTTGTGGCCTGCTCGAAGGCGTAGGCGACCCGGATCAGCGTCGGCTCGGTCCACGCCGGGCCGAAGAACGAGACGCCCACCGGAAGCCCCTTCACGAACCCCATGGGAACGCTGATGTCGGGGTAGCCCGCGATCGCCGCGGGTCCGGCGCTACTTCCGCCGTCGAGGCGGTCGCCCTTGATGTGGTCGGTGACCCAGGGCAGGTCGCGCGTGGGCGCGATGATGGCGTCGAGCCGGTGCTCGTTCGCGAGGGCATCAATGCCGTCCTCCCGGTTCGCCCGCTGGATCGTGCGCACCGCGTTGAGGTAGGCCTCGTCGGTCAGAGGGCCGTGCGCCTGCGACGCGATCATCCGCTGCTGGCCGAAGTGCGGCATCTCCCGGTCGGCGTTTTGCTCGTTGAACTCGATGATCTCGGCGAGCGAGCGCACCGGGGCATCCTCGCCCAGTGTCGCCAGATAGGCGTTCAGGTCGGCCTTGAACTCGTACTCGAGGACGAGCAGGGGCATCTCGTCATTCCACGCCGCCTCCGGCAGGTTCGCCGGATCCACGATCTCGGCGCCCGCGTCCCGCATCGCTGCGATCGCTTCGTCGAAGAGCGTCGTGATCCTCGGATCGAAGCCGGTGAAGCTGCGCGCCACCCCGATCCGGGCGCCCTGGAGTCCGGCCGGATCGAGGAACTGCGTGTAGTCGGTGTGGAAGTTGCCCTCGCTGCGGGAGGTGGCCTCGTCGCGCGGATCCACGCCGACGGCGCCACCGAGCAGGATCGCCGCGTCGGTCACCGTCCGGGTCATGGGCCCGGCGGTGTCCTGCGAGTGGGAGATGGGGATGATCCCGGAGCGGCTCCACAGGCCGACGGTCGGCTTGATGCCCACGACGCCGTTGCTCGAGGAGGGGCACATGATCGAGCCGCCGGTCTCGGTGCCCACCGTGAGCGCGCACAGGTTGGCGGAGGCCGCGACGCCCGATCCGGAACTGGACCCGCACGGGTTGCGGTCGAGGGCGTAGGGGTTCCGGCACTGCCCGCCCCGGGCGCTCCACCCGCTCGTCGCCCGCTCCCCGCGGAAGTAGGCCCACTCGCTCATGTTGGCCTTGCCGAGGAGGATCGCTCCGGCGGCGCGCAGACGCTCGGCCACGAACGAATCGCGCGGGGGGATGGAGCCCTCGAGCGCGAGCGATCCCGCCGTCGTCGTCATGCGGTCGTGGGTGTCGAGATTGTCCTTGAGCGCGACCGGGATGCCGTGGAGTGGCCCGCGGACCTGTCCGGCGGCGCGCTCGGCATCGAGCTCGTCGGCGATCTGGAGGGCGTCGGGGTTGACCTCGATCATCGAGCGCAGTTCCGGTCCCCGCCGGTCGAGCGCCTCGATGCGCGCGATGTAGGCCTCGGCGATCGAGCGGGCGGTGTGCTCGCCCGACTCCATCATCTGCTGAAGATCGGGGACCGTGACCTCGTCGAACTCGAAGGCGGGAATCCCCGTCTCCGCGCTCTCGGCTGACGACGCCTCGTCACCCGGGGGCGCGCACGCGGCGCTCGCGGTCAGGCCGGCGGCTCCGGCTGCGGTCGTCTGAAGGAATGCTCTTCGGTTCATGCAGGCTCTCCCGTTCCCGAGAGCATAGTGGTCGCTGGCATGCCTGCTAGCTCCCGCCGCCTCCTGCGCCGGGGGTTCGACAGGCGGGGGTCGGCGTCAGCCGGTTCGGGGCTCCGCCTACCTGATCGGCGGTTCCTCGAACGGGCGCCCAATCCGCGCCGTAGCCCTTGCGGCGCCCTCTCCGGCAGAGGTCACCATCGGCGCCGCCAATGTGTACGGTGACATGTCGAATCCCTGTCCATCGAAGTAGGCAAGGCGATTCGGTATCGTGGTCGCGATGGCCCACCGTTGCTCCGCGGTCAACCGGTCCGGGACATACCGCAGCGCGAACCAGGGTCCAAAGCTCTCGGCCAGGTCTTCGCGCGAAGGATGGTCGCGCGCGTAATCCGAAATGAAGGCGCCGTCGTCCCGCTGCGCCTCCCGCCAGTCCGGCGTCTCGCGGTGAGCGTCGTCGAGCGCGGCATGTACACCCTCGTGGATCAGGAGCTCCTCCAGAACACCTCGGCGGATGTCTCGCTGGCCGGCTACGGTGTGGATCAGGATGTGCCGAATGGAACTGTTCCCCCCGGCGCTCTCGTCGCCACCGTGAATCTCGAAGTCCCGCAGTCTGGACAGCAGAACGGCTGGCAGCCGGCCAAGCGGCGCAGCGTAACGGTCCACTTCGACCCGGGCGGCGTCGCGGCTGCCAAACTCCGGATTGACTTCGAAGTCCACGACCCTCACGGAATACTCCGCCTCGAATCGGAAGACGTTGACGGTCTCGAAGGAGCCAACCCGGCGGTCGAAGACCGTCCGATGGGCTCGTCCTGCGTAAGTGACGCCGTTCAAGGATGTCGGGTCGGACGCTTCGATCATCCGGGGCGTTATGTACACGGTCCCACCGTACGGTGGTTCCCCGGCGTGCTCCAGAACGAGATCAAGCGCGCGATTTCCTTCGACCTCGACCTCGACCGTCCTGGACATGTAACCGCTCGCCCCAACCGAGATGGAAACCGTCCCCCATAGATTCGGCAATCGGTACCGTCCATCGGGTCCGGTGGACGTGGCTTCCTGCCGATTGTCCCCGGTCCAGACGGGGACACCGGAAAGCACCGGCGCTCGTTTCCTCTCATCGCTGATCCTGCCGGACACGGTAAACCCCTCGACCGTCACCGTGAACGACTGAGTGGCGCTCCCTCCCCCAGGATCGCGCGCGGAGACGCTGATGGCGGCAAGCCCCGGCTTCAGCGCGGTGAGACTCACAATACTCCCCGAAACGCTGACTGTCGCGACCTCGATATCGCTGGAATCCGCCTCGTACGTCAGGGGGTCGCCGTCGGGATCGCTGAAGTACTGCGCCACATCCACGCTGACGCCTTCTCCTCGAGCCAGGGTCTCGGCCGGAATCGCTTGCGTGGGAATCCGCTCCGAAGTGTTGGGCGCGCGGTTCGTCGTTGGTGCCGGGGGTCGGCGCGACGGAAGTCGAGGACCCATCGCCGCACGCGACCAGGACGAGGCTCAGCATCACGGCGACACAAACCGTCCGCGTTATTGGCCCGGCATTCCAGGAGTGCGAGATCGAGCTGATCCCGGTGTGGCTCCACCGGCTCACCGTCGGCTTGACCCCCACGATGCCGTTGCACGAGGAGGGCGCATGATCGAGCCGCCGGTCGCGGCGCTCGCCGTCAGGCCGGCGGCGCCGGCTGCGGGCGTTTGGAGCAACGCTCGTTTGTCCATGAGACTGCCTCCGTTCCCCGGCAACGGTACTCACGAGCGGGCGCTCCGGGCCCGAGGGGTTCGCTGGAACGCTGCTAACTTCACGGCATGGACCGCGTGTCTCCGGAAGCGAACCCGTTCCAGCCCGGCGCCGGCGCCCGCCCGCCGCTGCTCGCCGGGAGAGATGCGGAGCAGGCGCTGGGAGGGGAGATGCTCGCCCGGCTCAGGAGTGGGCGGCGGCCGCCGCAGGGGATCCTCTTCTTCGGTCCCCGAGGCAACGGGAAGACGAGCCTGCTGGACGACATCGCGGAGGACGCCCGCGGACGAGGGATCCGGGCGGAGGATCTGGCGGTCTCTTCGCTCGAGACCGGTGAGGCGCTCGTTCGCCTGCTTCAGGAGAAGGCTGGCCTGACCGCGACGAGGGTGCAGAACGTGCAGTTCGCAGGGACCGGAGTCTCGGTGCAGCCGGGTCCGCCTTCGTCTGATGCGGCCGCGCTGTTCACCGCATGGATCGAGGCCTCGGAGTCGCCTCTGGTGATCCTGCTGGATGAAGCTCAGGCGATTCCCGCCGCCACCGGACGCATCTTCCTGGGCGCGGTTCAGGCGGCGACCCGACGGGATCTCCCGTTCCTTCTCCTCGCGGCCGGGACTCCCGACGCCCCGCGCCGCCTCCGCGAGGCGGGAACCTTCACGGAGAGGATGTTCCGACAGGTTCCGGTCGGTCGCCTTCGAAGGGAAGCGGCCCTCGGCGCACTCACGATGCCTGCGGTCCAGGCCGGGCTCCCGCTCACGCCGGACGCCGCCGCCTGGCTGGCCGCGCGGTCCCGGGGCTACCCGTACTTCATCCAGTTGCTCGGGAGCGCGGCGTGGGAGGCGGCGGCCCGAGCCGGAGCCGCCGAAGTCACTCTCGAATCGGCGCGCGCCGGAACCGCTTCCATGCGTCCGGAGATCGAGCGCTTCTACGCCGCCCGGGTCCAGGAAGCGCATGCGCGGGGCGTCCACCGCGCGCTCCGGCCGCTCGCCGCGCTCATCTCACAACGTGGGGGCCGCGTGGGCTGGGATGACCTCGACGGCTTCCTGGCCGAACATGCTGGAGCGATGGGGGAGGCCGAGATGCTCCATGCGCTCGGCGACCTCGGGGTGCTCTGGGAGACGTCACCCGCACGGTGGGAGATGGGGATTCCGAGCTTCGCGGACTTCCTGTTGCGGGGTCAATCGGTGGCGCGCCGCGGATCGGCCGGAACTCCTCCGCTCTGAGCCCCCGGTCGGTCCCTCGCATCGTCGGTCCAGCCGTTCGCGGGGCGGTCGAACCAGATGTGGACCTGGCCGGTGCCAATCGAGTTCTCGTAGTCGGAGAAGCGCCGCCCGGGAGCGGTGCAGTCGGCCCCTCCCACCGCGGCGACTGCCATCAGGTAGTGCCCGAAGCGGCCCTCGGGGGCGAAGCGGGCGTAGTCGTCCATGGTGGCGATGACCCGGCGATGGTCGCCCTTTTCGAACCAGCGGAGCCGGTCCTCGTCGGCGGCGCGCGCTTCGGGCGTCCGCACGTGTCGCGGATCGGACGCTTCTCGGCGGGGGATCTGCGACAGCGGCCAGAACCGGTGGCTCATGCCTCCGGACGCGAGCAGGACGACCCGTCTTCCGGTCTCCCTCACGGCTTCCCCGATGGCGCGCCCCATCGCGAGGAAGTCCGGGGTCTCGCCGGTCTGGGCGCAGCTCACCGAGACCACCCGCTCGCCGCGCCACAGGTAGTGGAGCAGGTTGAGCGTGGGGTAGTGCACCGGGAGATGGGGGTCGTCGGAGGCGTGAGCCGGATGACCCGCCCCTCGGGCCGCCGCGGCCGCCCGTTTCGCCAGCTCCGGATCGCCCGGGTAGTCGTAGGGGAGCCCCGCCATCCCGCGCGGCAGCTCGTCGGAGGTGTAGCGACCGGCGCGGCGCGGCTGAGCCGCCAGCAGGTGCTCCACCGTGCTCGCCCAGTGGGTGTCGAAGATGACGAATGTCTCCGGCTCAAGCTCGTCGAGTACCTCGGCGCGCAGACGGCGGAGCCCCGGGACCAGGCTGATCTCCTTTCCTTCGTTCAGTTCGCGCCGCGTGGACTCGGGGAGCATGATCGTGGGGACATGCGACAGGAGTCCGAATCCGACGACGGCCATCGTGGTCAGCCCTCCCTTCCGTCGGCGATCGTCGCGCCGCCGCGGAAGGTGAACCCGACCCGCCGCCAGAAGCCGCCGAGCATTCGTTGCGGCATCAGTACCTCCAGCTCCTCGGTGGGGGAAGGGAAGACCCGCAGTTCCGCCTCCCCGGTGAAAGCCGGGCCGAGTTCCACGTCGGAAGAGGCCGCCGAGATCAGTTCGTGGAGCGAGTCCCGTCCGTCCGCTTCGATGCGGGGCATCAGCCGGTGGTGGAGCATGGGGTGGGCGTTCACGAAGCCTGCGGTCTCGGCCTGTCCGGCGATCGTGAACCGCGCCTCCATGAGGCGGCGGGAGCCGGCGGCGACGGTCGCCCCGAAGCGGCCGCCGGGAGCGAGCCGTGGTCCCGCCCGGCCGATGAGCGCCGGCCGGGTCATCCAGATCTCGCCGAACTTCTTGGGGTAGCCCTGGAAGTGGCCGCGGACCAGCGAAGCGTCGCTGTCCACCCAGATGAAGACACAGCGCGACCAGTCCCGGTCCCGGTAACGGCACCGCACGACGAGCAGACATTCCTTGTACTGGGCGCGCACCGGGTCGAGCAGCTCCTCTCCCGAGGCGCTGCAGCATTGCCATTCGGCCCAGATCGCGGCCACCGCGTCCGGCCGGTCGGCGACTGGTTCGAGGGGGGCGGGCAGCAGCGACGCAACCGACCCGGCCGCCGCTTCGTACTCGATCGTGAGCATCTCCCCCGAGTAGAACCAGGGCGGCGGTGGAAGCAGCGACGCCCGCCCGCTCGGCGTGCGGGGAAACAGGAAGCCGCTCAACGGATGAACGGGATCCGGCGAGTGCGGCTTCAAGGCGTAGACACCTGGGCCAACCCGACGGAACAGGGATGTGGGCGCCTTGACGTCGTCGGCGAGCGACGTGCCGACGTTTCCCGGCGGATCAAAAGCCTTTGTCGTCCATCCATTCGCGCTCATCCGGCGCGCGAGTTCGCTCAGGCCAAGCGGCCTGCCTGCTTGTTGCATCGCCAGCTCGGCGTGGTCAAGGATTGTCATGGACTGTCTGCTCCGTCTCCGTCAGTTGTCCCAGAGGACCCGGACGGACTTCGGGCCGCGGAACTCGAAGCCGTGGAGTTCGACTTCATGCTCCGGGTCGAGGCGCAGTCCGGGGAGGTTGCGGAAGAACCGCTCGGCGCCCACCCGGATCTCCTGCCGTCCCAGCCACTCGCCGATGCAGCGGTGGGCGCCGAGCGCGAAGGCGGCGTTCGCCCCCTCGGTGCGGGAGAGGATGATCCGCTCGGGATCGCGGAAGCGGGCCGGATCGAGGTTGGCGGAGCGCAGGATCCCCGAGACGAGAACTCCGGCGGGGAGGGGGACTCCGCCCAGCTCGGTCGCGCGGGTCGTCTGACGGGTGATCGTTCCGACCGGCGTGTAGCGCCGGAGCACCTCGTCCACCAGCCGCCGCATCGCCGCCGCGCTTCCGAGCGCCCGCTCCCGCAGCCCGTCGTCCGACAGCAGGGTCCACACGACGAGCGCGATGCCGTCGCGCGGTTCGTTGATCCCACCGGAGATCATCAGTCGGACGTTGTTCACGATCTCGGCGGCGGTCAGTTGTTCCTCGGCGCGCAGGAAGTGGAGGAGTCCCGAAGCTTCCGGGCGGGCGCGGAGCTCGTCCAGCCGTTCGAGCACGGCCGCCTCGATGGCATCGGCGGCGCGCTGCCCCACCTCGAACAGCTCCGGATCCCGGGCGAAGTTGGCGACGCCGGTGCAAACGCCCTCGCACCAGCCCCACACTTCCTCCCATCCGTGCCCCTCGAGTCCCAGCACCGCGGCGAGTGATCCGGCGCTCACCGCGTCGGCATATCCCGACGTGATGTCGCCGGCCCCCTCTTCGCGAAAGTCCTCGATGAGCAAGTCGCAGAGGTTCGGTAGTTCGCGCTCGACGAAAGTCCCGCTGCGGCCGGCGCGCAGGAAGGGCGGCTTCATCGCCCGCTGGAGGCGGGTGCAGGCGGGCGGATCCTGCGTGAGCATGTTCTGGCCGAGCGTCCGGGCGAGGAAGCTCGGCTCGGTGGCGGCGCTGAAGACCTCCGGGTGGTCCTCCATCGCCTGGACGTCTTCCCAGCGGGTCACGAACCACATCTCGAGCGCCGGGATCCACGCCACCGGCTCCTCCTCCCGCAGGCGAGCCAGGATCGGATCCGGGTCGCGGTCGAGATCCCCGGCCGTGATCGTGGCGGCGAAGTTCATGGCGTGACGGCGGCGCCCCGGTCACTCTCCGGCCGAGGGGGTCGGATGAGGCCGGACAGGGGATGACCGTTGCGAGCGGAAACGGTACTGCAACCCCTTCACTCTCCGACCGTGTCCCCGGCCCACGGCGGCGATCCCGGGTGCAAGGCGCGCCACCGTGCGATACTGACGGAAGAGGCGCGACCCATGGAAGCCATGCGATTCTTCTTCGACGAGCGGAAGGCGGTCCAGGCAGCGGCCCTCCTTCTCGAGCGAGGGGGCGGGCGCATGCGCTACATCAAGCTCATCAAGCTGCTCTACCTCGCGGACCGGACGGCGCTGATCGAGACCGGTCTGCCGATCACCGGGGATCGCTTCGTCTCGATGCGGTACGGCCCTGTCCTCAGCCACATTCTCGACCTGATCCGGGGTCGCGCCGCCGATTCGCGCTTCTGGGATCCCTGCATCCGGACTGAGGGCAACTACGTCGTCCTGCTTCAGAGTCCCGGACGGGGGCGCCTTTCGGACTACGACACGCAGGCTCTTCGGCAGGTCTTCGAGAGTCACGGCAGGGATGTTGGGTGGATCCAGGTGGTCAACGCAACCCACAGCCTGCCCGAGTGGACCGATCCCGGTTCGAGCTCGCGTCGCATTGAGCCGGCCGAGATCCTGCGTTACGCCGGCTTCGACGAGGATGCAGTTCGGGCTTCCGTCGAGCAGGCGAACGAGATCCGATCCATGCGCGTGCTCCTGGCCGCCGATTGAGTCCGGGGGACACCTTCTTCGGCCTCGATCGACGCGGGCATCTCTGGATTGTCTTGGGCCCTCCAACTGCGGCTCGTGAGGTTCCTGTCGTCAACTTCACAACCCATGATCCGCTGCGGCGACCTCGCTGCGGCGAGGCCTGCGTCGTAGTGCATCCACATGAACACTGGTACCCGTCCCATGACTCCTGCGTCTACTACCGTGGCGCCGACTTGGTGTTCGCAGATCGGCTACGGATCGGACTCCGTGAGGACACCCTGGAGCCGGGCGCTCCCCTGTCCTGTCCGCTCCTGCACGGATCCAACGCGGAGCTCTGGAGTCTCCCGTTGTGGCCCCGGAGGTGAAGACTGCGATTCAAGAGCAGAGAGCCGGGCCGTGACCATCCTTATCGATCTGCAATCGGACTTGACGGGCCGCCGTCGTTCACGAGAGGGTCGCCCGTGCCGAAGTGGCCCTCCATCCAGAGCTCGCCGAGCTTCGCCCCTTCCTCCACGAAGCTCTTGACGCCTGCGATCTCGGAGACGCGCAGGACCTGCGTGTAGCCGGACTCATCGCGCCACAAGACCCGCAGTTCCCGCGACCGGAGCTCGTCCACGAAGAACGGGGAGTGCGTCGTGATGAGCAACTGAGTTCGTTCGGCTGCGGCGCGGCACTCCTCGGCGAGCTCGTTCAGGAGTCTCGGGTGCAGGAAGTTCTCCGGCTTCTCGATACCGATCAGCGTGGGCGGATTCGGATCGTGCAGGAGTGTCAGATACGCGAGCATCTTGAGCGTGCCATCGGAGGCGAACCGGGAGAGAACGGGGGTATCGAAGGGGGCGTCCTTGATCCGGAGCAGCAGGCGGCCATCGGCCAAGGGCTCGGCGCGCACGGTCTCGATGCGAGGCACCCTCCGGCGCAGGATCCCGAAGACTCGTTCCAGTCGCCGGGGATGCTCTTCCCCCAAGTACTGGATGACGTTCGCCAGGTTGTCCCCCGTCGGCGACAGCCGTTCCTGTCCGCCCGCCTCCGGGTTTCCGCGCGCCGCGTCCGCGGACAGGTACGACAGGTGCCAGCCGGTGACGAAGTTGCGGAACGCAATGACCCGCGGATTCTCGGCGAGCATGCCGAGGGTGCTGACCGCGAGCATGTCGGGGCCGGCAAGGGGTCGGGGCACCCGCACATCGTCCTGCTCCGGACTCTCTCCGGTCACGACCTCCCCGTCTCCCCGACGGTACTCGAGGAACCGGAACGGACGGCCGTACGACCCTCGCCGCCACTGCAGGAACTCGTGGGCCACGATGGGTCGTCCGTACTCCTCGTCGAGCTCGAGGTGGTAGGTGATCAGCGGATCCCTGGGCTGTTCGCGGTACTTCAGCTCGACGACGATTGGACCCTCGCTGCCCCGGCTCCGCAGCTCCCGGAACCGGCCGCGTCGATCCCAGGCCCGCCGGATCCCATCGGTCAGGCACTCCGACAGGAACGTGAACACGTCGAAGACGGTGGACTTCCCGCTGCCGTTCGGACCGAGGAGGACCGTGAGCGGCGTCAGGTCAGAGAGCGCGACATCGCGCAGAGCGCGGTAGTTCTGCACCCTGAGCGAGGTGATGCGGGGAGGGGTCGCTGCAGTCACGTCGGGGGAGTTCCATCACAGGTACGGGATGTACTCGTTCGCCTCCCAGTCGGTCGTGTGGGCGAGGAAGCGTTGCCACTCGGCGCGCTTCACCGCGAGGTGCATCCGACGGAACTCGTCCCCGAAGGCGGCCGAGAGCTCGGTGTCGGCTTCGAAGTCGTCGAGCGCTCGCCCGAGGTCCTCGGCCACGGCGACGTTCGCGTCGGCCTCTTCGAGGCAATCGCTCGTCTCCTCCGCGGGCGGCCGTTCCCCCCGTGCGATCCCCAGCCGGGCGGCGAGCAGGGTGGCGGCGACGCCGATGTGGGGGCCGCAGGCGCCGTCGGCGAGGCGGTGCTCGACCCGGGCGCCCTCGCCGCGCTCCGGCGGGATGCGGACGGCGCAGCCGCGGTGGTCCCGCGCCCAGTTCGCCCAGTAACCGCTCATCTGCCCGGGTCGGAGGCGTCGGTAGGCGTTCACCGTCGGCGCCACCACGCCGGCGAGACCGCGGTGATGGCGAAGGAGCCCCGCCACCGCGAACCACGCGAGATCGGACATTCCGTGCTTGCCCTCCGGATCGTCGAAGCGGTTGCGGCCATCGCTCTCCAGGCTGAGGTTCACGTGGAGACCGGAGCCGCCCCGGTCGGTGAACGGTTTGCCCACGAACGTCAGGTGGAATCCCATCTCGTGCGCGGTCTCGCGGGCGAGCAGTCGGAAGAGGAACGCCTCGTCGGCGGCTTCGAGGGCGGCCTTCTTGCCCAGCGTCAGCTCGAACTGCCCGTCGTCGTACTCGCTGTGGCAGGACTCGAGCGCGATGCCGAACCGGGCGGCGCGATCGAGGACAGACTCGATCACGCCGCGGGGGTCCATGAACGGTCCCGACCCGTACACATGGGAGCCGGGGGTTCGGATGGGTCCGAAGCCGCCGTCGCCATCCGGCTCGAGGAGATACGCCTCCAGCTCGATCCCGACGACGGGATGATGCCCGGCGGCCTCGTGGGCGGCGATCGCCCGGCGCAGCACCTGGCGGGGCGAGCGCTCGAGGGGTTCTCCCTCATCCTCGCCGACCCGCACCAGGTCCGCGATCACCACGCCGACCCCGTCGTTCCATCCGGGCCGCATCGCACCGGTATCGAAGACGGCGCGGCAGTCGGGCAGTCCGTCGAGGAGGCCCGAGTTCCGGTAGGGCGTCATGTTCCGGTCGAACCCGAGGGCGAAGGTGGCCAGGCAGTGCCCGGTCGCAGTCGCTCCCGGGAGGAGCAGCTTGCCGCGGGCGAGCCCCAGATGATCCGGCCACAGCACTCGGACGCGCGAGATGTCGTTCACGGGGCGCGTTGTACCACCTGCCGCCCTCGCGACGGACGAACGCGCGCCTGGATCAGACGAGCGATCTGGATCGCGGACGAAGGACGAGCGCCGCGATCGCGCCGCTCACGAGGAAGAAGTAGATCGGGTAGATCGCGATGGCGAACTCCCAGCGGTCCACCGCCACCAGGTTCAGCGTGTTCCCGGCGATGAACAGCCCCCAGGCGAGACGGTCCTCGGTGTGTGGCGCCACCCATGCCTTCCGGATCGTCGGGAGCGCCCCCGCCAGGTCCACGCCGAGCGCCATCACGAGCGCCACGACCGGGGAGTCGAACCACCACCACGCCAGCAGACCGGCGCCCGCGCCGGCCAGACAGCCTCGGTCGAGGGGCGTGGAGCCGCCCTCCCCGTAGCGGATGCTCAGCAACGCCGTCACGAACGACGCGGCGAAGTAGCTCGCCGGCACCCAGATCGTGGTGTCCGCGCCAGAGAAGTAGTAACTGGCGAGGAGGACGAACGAGGTCGCGGTCCAGATCCACCAGGTGGCCCGGTTGGGGCGGGTCTCGCCGCGCAGGATGGCGAGGACGTAGGGGATGAACGCCACCAGCGACGCCGCACCCGCCACCTGTCCGGCGAGGATCTGGAAGTCCGGCATCAGCGGTCTGCGCGCGGGCCCGGAGCTGGGTTCACCCGGTCAGAACGAGAGGGTCGCCGTGACCGAGACCGTGCGCGGGGCGCCGAGCCAGGCGGCGTTTTCGGTGATGGCCGAGAGGTAGGCGTGGTCGAGCAGGTTGTTCGCCACGATCGAGAACTCCGTCGAACGCAGCGCGTCGCCGAGCGCTGCGCCGGAGAAGCTCAAGTAGGCGTCCACCAGCCAGTAGGCGTCGGCCGTCCAGTCCGCGTTGAGGCTGACACGCCGCGACGAGGTGTACTTCGCGGAGAGCCCGGCGCCGAGCGGCCCGGTGCGGTCCAGGGAGACGACGAGCAGCCGCGACGGCACGCCGGTAACGGCGGTCCCCGCCACGATGCCCTGGCTCGCGTCCACGAGCGGATCGCCGGTTCCGAGATAGGTCGAGTCGTTCCAGGTGAACGCCGAGTAGAGCGACGTACGCTGTGGCAGCTCCAACGTGGCGGAGAGCTCGACGCCGTGCGTATCGATTCCGCCCGCGTTGAAGTAGGCGCCCCCGCCCGGGATGAGGTAGTTGGGTCCGGTCGGCGTCTGGGGGCCGACGTAGAAGATCCGGTTCTCGAAGCCGATGTCGTACAAGGTGGCGCTCAAGGCGATCCGGTCGCCCGAGTACTGCAGTCCGATGTCGGTGTTCGAGGCGGTCTCCGGTTCGAGGAGGTCGAGGCTGCGGCCCGGCACTTCGAGCAGCGTGCTGCTGATCGCCTTGAAGTTCTGGGCGTATCCCGCGAACAGGTTGAGGCCCTCGATGGGTGTGGAGTAGGTGACTCCTCCGGAGAACAGCAGCTCCGAGTCGGAATCCACGGTCAGGTTCGGGTCCACGCCGAACCGGTCCTCGCGGGACACGTCCACGAGGAACTGCTTGACGCCGCCGCTGATGGTCAGCGGGCCGACATAGAGCGTCTCCTCGACGTACCACTTGAAGATCTGTTGCGGGAAGTCCCACTCGTACTGGTGCCAGTAGGCTTGCTCGCTCCAGTCGAAGCCGACCGAAGGATCCAGGATCCGGTGCCAGTCACGGCCCAGATCGCGTCGCGAGCCCTCGTACCAGACGCCCGCCCGCAGGTTGCTGCCCGCGTCGCCAAGCGTCGCGAACCACTCCTCGTCGAGGGTCACGCCCAGACGGTCCTTGCCGTAGTGGCTGTGGCGGTAGGACATCACCGCGGTCGCCCCCGGGTGGCACGCCGGGTCCACTTCCGGGCCGCCCGACCCGTAGTAATTGAAGAGGTAAGACGAGGTGCAACCGGGCGTCGGCCCCACGGCAACGCCGTCCGGGCCGACGAAACGGATCAGCCCGATCTCCGAACCGCCCCGCACTTCCGGCCCGCCCATGAGTTCCGATTCCGGTCCTCCGCCGTCGTCGGCCACGTCCGCGATGTAGGGGGGCAGCCAGTCGCCGCGCCCCCGGAGGCGGTGGAAGTAGGCGCCGACGCTCAGCGTGTTCACGTCGGTGAACGCCCAGTCGGCCTTCAGGTAGGCGAACGTGTTGTTCCGCCGCGTCTGCCAACCAGGACGATAGAACTGGTTCAGATAGGGCACGCCCGGCCATTCACCGATCAGGCGGTCCCAGCGCGGATTGGCGCGGAAGTCGGCGTCGCTGTAGAGCCGCTGGTACACATCCTCGTGGATGTTGTCCCAGGAGACGTAGCTCGAGAAGTCCAGTCGGCCGCGCGAGGAAACGAGCTTGGCGGCGAGGTGCTCGCGCTCGTTCCGCGCCGATCCTTCGACCCAGTCGGTCGCCTCCTGGCGGACCGCGGCGAACCAGGCCCGCGTCTCCCCGTCGCCGAAGAGCGGCCCGCTGTCGATCCGCATCGCGAACCGCTGGCCCTCGTTCTCGCCCAGCGTGACCGATGCGGTGTAGTTCCGATCGGCGGCGGGGTCGTCGGTCCGGTAGTCGAACGTGCCGCCGAGCGCCTCCACCGAGCGGGAGGCGATGTCGGCAGTACCCTGGGATACCTCGACGCCGCCGAGATTCATGGGGTCGATGAACCGGTTCGCCTTGGCGCCGCTGAAGTAGTCGGAGGTGCCGTTCGGGAAGCCGTCGATCGTCGTGCCGATCTGCGCCTCGCTGATCGTGACCTGGAAGCCCCGGACGGCCACGTTGCTCGACCAGTCGTCGAAGCCGTAGGCGTCGCCCTCCTGCACCGAGACTCCGGGCAGGTTGTCCACGACCGAGGCGATGCTGGTGATGTTCGACTGTTGCATCCGCATCGGCTCAGCGACAACGTTGCGCGCAAACGTTCGGGGCTCCTCCGCCACCACGCTGACCGCCTCGAGGAACCGGGCGATCTGCAGGATGACGGGGACCGTGGCGGTGGCGCCCGCGGTCACGACGGCCGCGACTTCCAGCGTCTCGAAGCCCGGCAAGGTCGCCGTGACCCGGTACTCCCCGGCGGGAAGGCCCTCCACGGCGTAGGAGCCGTTTCCGCGAGTGACGTGTTCCGAGTCCACGCCGGGTCCGGTCACGGTGATCACGACGCCGGGCAGGGCGTCGCCGGCCGCGTCCGTGACCCTCCCCTCGATGCCGCCGGTGGTTTGCGGGGCTGCGGTGGCCGCGACCGGGAAAGACAGCAGCAGGGCGGCGAGGACGCCGTGGATGGGGATGCGGGGGGACGACGGAAGAAATCTCATCGAAGCAACCTCCTGTCCCGGAAGTCTCTCACCCGAAGGGTCAAGCCCGATCGCGAGGCGCCCCGAACCACGGAGTCGGTCGCTCCCCGCTCGGGCGGAGGATCGCCTCGAGTTCGTCCGGGCGGGACCATCGGGCGACGGTCGAGTTCTGTTCGACCAGGGCGAAGTCTTCGTCTCGCCAGACGTCGGCCTTGTCGTCGAAGAGAGACACCAACGAGGCGCTGCCGTTGTGTTCCCTCCGAAGACTCAGGTCCACGCAGCCGGCGAGCACATGTTCGACCATGCCACGGGCGGCCCGGGTGGCGCCCGTGCTCAACAGGAAGACCAGCTTCGCGCTGCCGCCGGCGTGTGTCCGGTAGTCCACCCTCCAGCGCCGGCCCGACCGCCCCATCTCCACGACGCGCCTCTCGAATCGGATCTGGCGCTCCTCGAGCCAGTCCGACACCTCTTCCTGCGTCCGGGGTCTGGCCGCGACCGCGCGCATCGTGAACCACAGATCGGAGACGCGAACCGCGGCCAGCGCCAGGCGCTGTACGGCCTCCCCGAGGTCCGCCTCGCCTATGGCGCGAAGGACCAGGTGTCCCGCTTCGAGGCGCACACCGAGACTCCTGCAGGCGTCCGCAGCCAGACGGTGCTGTTTGTTGCCAAGGCGCGGCGTCGTGGACTGCATGCCCAGCCACCCCAATGTGTCTCCGAAGTCCGTCAACAGCAGCCCATCCGGCCGGTCGAGCGCGAACAGGTCCACCAGATCTCCATCGGGGTACATGAACGGCGTCCGGATGCGCACCGCCGACTGTGGGGCGGCCGTGCACTCGTAAAGCGCCGGGATCCCGCGGCGGACAGCGGCGCAGACTTCGTCAGCGGTCATAGCGGCAACCTGTTCGGGTGGAAGGGATGCTCCAGGACTCCCGAGTGGCGCAGGTTGGCCTCGGCGCAGAACTGCTTCCAGACCGACACGGGGTCATCCCATTCCGCAGTGATGTCGTTGGGCCGATAGGCGATGCGGTCGCCCGAGTTCTCCTGCCAGCGGTGCTTGTGGGTGCCGCGAAGGATGGTCTTGTCAGGGTTCCGGTGCGTCGCCCCGAGGTCCAGTCCGTAGATCCTCCCCGCACGACCGTGGATCAGGGCGAAGGAGAGTTTCCGGGTCCCGGGATTGAACCGGCCGATCACTCTGAGCGGGATGGGAGGGTCCACATGGACCTCGGCCCGAAAGCTGACGGCCGGGGCTCCTCCCTGGTGCCTGGTCCAGATCACGTCGCCGCGAACCTCCTTGGCCGGGTTGGCAAGCAGCGCATCGAAGTCCTCCTGCGCGATCATGCCATCTCCTCGGCGGGACCGGAGCGTAGCGTTCGGCGCCGGGAGTCGGAGGGCCGCTCGCCTCCCGCCGGTGAACCGTCTGCGGGCCGAGAGGCTGCCCGTCCCCGGGACGACGAGCCATATAGTCGGGGCCGGATGTCGGTTCAGCACCTCCGCCGGGCGGTCGTGGGCCTGCTGCTCGGACTGGCGCTCGGGTGCGCGGCTCCAGAGCCTCCGATGCGGGAATTGCCGCGGGTTCCGCTGGAGGTCTCCCCGGGTCAGTTGGAGGCGCTCTTCGACGAAATCGTCGAGAAGACCGAGCGGCGGGAGGCGTTTTCCTCGCTGAAGGAGGCGAATCTCGGCTACTCGCCACTCGAAGACATGCGGAGCCTCCGAGCCGAGTTCGTCGAGGCGGAAACGGAGGCAGAGCTCTACTACGCCCTCGTGAAGCTGAGCAACGCCCGCCGCGACCGCCACCTCAGCGTGAGCCCGGTGGAGGGCGGGCTGCGCGTCCCCGAAGCGCCCGAGGTCGCCGCGCCCATCCTCGTCCTCCCCGACTTCGGCGATCCGGAGGAGCCGTCCTTCTTCATCGCCCGCGTCGCGGAGGGACTCTCCCGGCCGCAGCCCGGGGATCGGATCGTGGAAGTGAACGGCCGGACCACCGCGGAGTACGTCGCCGAGTTCACCCACTGGATCCGGCACTCATCGCGCTTGGGCCTCCTCTGGCACATGGCGCGGGAACTCCCCCGCATCGTGCCGAATGTTCCCCTGGACCTCTACGGCGAGACTCTGAATGTCGTACTGGAGGCTGAATCCGGCGAGCGACATCGGGTGTCCCTCGCCTACGGCGACTGCGCGACCCACTGCCTCGAACCGGAGCCCGACTACCCCGGCTTCGAGAGGCTCCTGGAGCGCGAGAACTTCCATGTGTACGTCGGCGATGCGGACCGGATCGTCCTCCTCCGGTGGCTCGACTTCGAGTCTTCGCTCATCCAGGACGTCATGGACCTCATGGAACTCGCGGAGGCGGAGGATCTCCTCGACCACGACCTGATCCTCGACGTGCGCGGGAGCAGCGGGGGTTCGCACGGGGCCTACGCCATCCAGCGCCTCGTGAGCCGGCCGTTCCGCACCACGTTCGGCAACGTGCGGTTGAGCGATGCCGGCGTCGAACTCATCGAGCGGTTTCAGGCCATGGAACCCGACGAGAGCGCGCCGGACATCTTCGGGCTGAACCTGAGCCGGAGCTGGCTGATCGAGTGGGCCAGGACCGACGCGGCGGAAGCGATCGGTCGCGGCGACGACTACACCCCTCCCACTCCGTTCAAGCTGGCGCACCTGCCGCGCGATTCCGGAGGGATCCTCCAGCCGGCGCCGGTCCACTTCCAGGGACGCACCGTGATCCTCGGCGGACCGCACGGCGGGTCGCACCTGGACCAGTTCGTCTCCATGTTCGCCGACAACGACCTCGCCACCGTCATCGGGATGCCCGCCGGGGGCTACTCCAACACCTGGGAGCACGAGGAAGTGCTCACGTCTCCCGGGACGGATCGGCCGGTCGCGAACTTCATGTGGAACATCGGACATACGCTGCGCCCGGACACGGAGGTCCTCGAAGGCAACCCGGTGATCCCGGACATTCTCGCCCCGCTCACCCGCGACAATTTTCGGGATTACGACCGGGAGCTGCTCCGGTTGGCGATGGAGGCGCTCGGGACGCCCTGAGTGTGTCTGGATGGTTCCTCCGCGGCGGGTTGTCGGGAGATTCCCGACGGGAGTGTGTCGGCGGGCTCCGGAGGCTGTCCCCCGTCGCGCCGCAGCAGTCGTCGCGCCGCCTCGATGTCGGCTCGGCTGGCGCGGTCGCTGAAGAATTCGTCGGCCTTCCGTGACGCCAGCGGCCGGAGCGAATCCTTGCTGGTCTTCATGACGAGAGACTCCTCCACGCGAAGTGCGCGACGCGCGATCCGCCATCGTATCGGTAGGAAGGCGATGAACGCCGGGGCCATTGCGCGGCGCTCTCGCGTCCGGATCGGGCGAGGCGAAGGGCCGGACGAGAGACCCGTCTCCCCGGAGGTCTTCTGATGTCCTCCCGTCTCCGTTCCCTCGACGCGTTTCGCGGCTTCACGATCGCCGCGATGATCCTGGTGAACAACCCGGGGAGCTGGAGCCATGTGTTCCCGGCACTGCTCCATGCGCCGTGGCACGGCTGGACTCCCACGGATCTCATCTTCCCGTTCTTCCTGTTCATCGTCGGGGTGGCGATCCCGTTCTCGACCGAGAAACGCATGGAGCGGGGGACCCCGCGCCCCCGCCTCGTCCTGCAGATGCTCCGGCGGAGCGCGATCCTGGTCGGGCTCGGTCTCTTTCTCGCCGCGTTTCCGTTCTTCGACCTCGGGACGCTCCGCCTCCCCGGCGTACTTCAGCGGATCGGGATCGTGTACCTCGTTGTGGGTGCGGCAACGCTGTGGTTCACGCGCCGCGAGCTCCGCTGGCTGGCCGCGGTCTGTCTCGTCGGGTTCCACGCGGTCATGCGGTTCGTCCCGGCGCCGGGCGGCGTCGCTGGAGACCTCGAACCGGGAACGAACCTCGCCGCCTGGCTCGACCGCACGCTCCTCGGGCCGAATCTGTATCAAGGCACCTGGGATCCGGAGGGGGTTCTCTCCACCGTTCCCGCGATCGCGACCGCCGTGATCGGGGTGCTGGCCGGCAAGCGGCTCCTCCAGTGGGGCGCCGAGGAAGAGAAGGCGAGCGGACTGCTTGCTGCCGGTTTCGTCCTCATGAGCGCCGGATGGGCGTGGAGCTTCTGGCTGCCGATCAACAAGAACCTGTGGACGAGCTCCTACGTGCTGTTCACCGGAGGCATCGCGCTCTCCCTCCTCGCGCTCTTCCTGTTGCTCATGGACCGCCCGGAGAAGCAGGCGCCGCCGTGGACTCGCCCGCTGGAGGCGCTCGGGCGGAACGCGATCACCGTGTTCGTGGGCTCCGGGCTGCTGGCGAAGGCGCTGCTCTTGTTCCCCGGACCCGGGGAGGCGTCCGCCCACGCCTGGATCTACTCGACGCTGTTCGCCTCGTGGCTCGGCCCGCTCTTCGGCTCGCTCGGTTTCGCTCTCGCCCACGTCGCGCTCTGGACCGGAGTCGCCGTCATCCTCGACCGCCGCCGGATCTACCTGAAGGTGTGAGAGCGGGCCATCGGACCGACTGAAAGGAGTTCGGGAGAGTGCGGCAGACCGAGGGGCGACTTCAGTTTGCTCCCATCGACCTCGCTGCTTTCCTCGCGTGTCGGCATCTGACCGGGCTGTCCCGCAAGGTTGCGCTCGGCGAGCAACCGGGACCGAGGCGCTTCGATGACCCGCGCCTGGATGCGCTTCGCGAGGCGGGCAAGGCGCACGAACGGCGGGTGCTCAAGGAGCTGTCCCCTTCCGATCGCTCCGTCCGGGGTATCGGCGAAGACCGCGTCGCCCGCACCCGAGAGGCGATGCGCCGTGGTGAGGAGGTCATCTACCAGGGTGAGCTTCGCAGCGGCGACTGGTCGGGTTTTCCGGACTTCCTGGTGCGCGTGGATCGGCGGAGTGGCTTCGGCGACTGGGCCTACGAGGTCTGGGACGCCAAGCTCGCACGAGTCCCCACGGCGAACGCAGTACTCCAGATCACCATCTATTCGTGGCTCCTCGAAGAGGTCCTGGGCGTGGCTCCTCGCGAAATGCACCTCGCTCTGGCTGGTGATGGGGAGCCGTTCCGCAAGGAGTCGTTCCGCGTCACCGATTTCGCCGCTTTCGAGCGGACGATCCGGCGTCGCCTGGAACTCCATTGCGCCGCTCCGGTGGCCACCTACCCGGAGCCGGTCTCGTGGTGCGAGCGGTGTGACTGGAAGACCGCGTGCCGGGACCGCCGCCGCGAGGACGATCATCTCTCGCTGGTGGCGGGGGCGACGCGGCATCAGCGGCATCGCCTCGAGCGACGAGGGATCGGCACTCTGACGGACCTTGCGCAGGTTGCGCTGCCACTCGAACCGCCGCTCGACGGTGTGCAGCGGGTCACCCTCGAGCGGATCCACCGGCAGGCGGCGGTGCAGTTGGAAGGGAGGCGACGCGCTCAGCCGTACTTCCGACGGACGAAGCCCGAAGACGGGCGCGGTCTGCTCGCGCTCCCCGAGCCATCGCCGGGCGACCTCTACTTCGACATCGAGAGTTCGCGCGTTGTCGCCGAGTCGCCCCTGGAGTATCTGTTCGGCCTCCTCGACCGAAACGGCGCCTGCACGTCGTTCTGGGCGCTCGACCGCGACCAGGAGCGCGGGATATTCGAGCGGTTCATGGACATCGTGGGGGAGCGGTGGAAGATGGATCCGAATCTCCACATCTACCACTACGGGCCCTACGAGACCGGAGCGCTCAAGCGGTTGATGAGCCGGTACGTGACGCGCGAGGAGGAGATGGACGATCTGCTCCGCCGGAGGGTGTTCGTGGATCTCCTCCAGGTCGTGCGGCAGGGGATCGTCGCCGCCGTCGAGAGCTACTCGCTCAAGAGCCTCGAACCCTTCCACGGATTCGTCCGGCGGCAGCCCCTCCCGGAAGCCAATCGAGCCCTCGCCCGTCTGGACGCGGCGCTCGAGCGGGGAGAGGCGGCCCGCCCGGAGGACCGCGAGATCATCGAGCGCTACAACCGGGAGGACTGCGTTTCCACGCGAGGCCTCCATGCCTGGCTGGAGCAGCGGCGTCGCGACCTGGTGGACCGATTCGGACCCCGGCTACGCCCGACTGTGGATCTGAAGCCGGAGGACGACCACAAGCGATCGGAAGCGGCGCAGCGAGTCGCGAAGCTCGCAGAAAAGGTTATGGCGCCCGACCCGGGGGACCCGGCGCGCCGGCTGCTCGCCTTCGTGCTCGACTACCACCGGCGCGAGGACAAGTCGGCGTGGTGGGACTACTTCCACCGACTGGAACTGGACCGGGAGGAGCTGCTCGAAGACCGCAAGGCGCTGGCCGGGCTCGAGTTCCGGCGCGTTGTCGGGACGGAGAAGCGATCGCGGCTCTACGAGTACCGGTTCGCGTCTCAGGACCACGACATCCGGGTCGGGGATACGCCAGACGGTTTCCGATTCGGGGACGGGTCCGAGGCGAAGGGCGCGGGCAAGGTCACGGAGATGTCGGGGGACCGCATCGTCCTGAAGCGGGGCCCGACGGTCGCGGCTCGCCCTCAGCCGGAAGCCCTCGTCAAGGACGGCGTGGTCCCGAGCAAGACCCTTCGGGAATCCCTCTTCCGCCTCGGCGAATCGGTGGCGGCCGAGGGTTTCGCCGACGCGAGCGCTCGTCGCGCCCCCTACGACCTGCTCCGCCGTATCCCGCCCCGGCGCGGAGACCCGGGCAAGCCGCTCGTGCGTGACGGCGAGGCGCCCGTCGCCGGCGCCCGTCGCCTCGCGCTCTCGCTCGACCGGGAAGTGCTCGCCGTCCAGGGCCCTCCCGGGAGCGGCAAGACCTACCTGGGGGCCCGGGTCGTGACTGCGCTTCTGGCCGAGGGTCGGCGCGTCGGAGTGACCGCGCAGAGCCACCGCGTCATCACGAACCTGCTCGATGCCGTGGCCGAGGCCGCGGATGAGGAACACCTGTCGTTCCGCGGGCTACAGGTCGCGAAGGAAGGGAAGGGCTGCGAAGACGCCCGGATCAAGGTCGTGGCCGGATCCGGAAGCGCCGAGGCAACCGCCGACGGGGTGCAACTGATCGCGGGGACCGCATGGGTATGGACGCGGGAGGGGATGCGAGACACCGTGGACACTCTGGTCGTGGACGAGGCCGGACAGTTCTCCCTCGCCAACACCCTGGGTTGCGCGCAAGCGGCCCGCAACCTGGTCCTCCTCGGCGATCCGCGCCAGCTCGATCAGGTCACCCAGGGGATTCACCCCGAGGGCGCGGACGCGTCGGCGCTCGGTCACTTCCTCGGCGACGAGAAGACCATCTCTCCCGACCGGGGCCTGTTGCTGCCGGAGACCTGGCGGATGCATCCGGATGTCTGCCGCTTCACGTCCGAGATGTTCTACGAGGAACTGCTGACGTCGCGGCCCGGGCTCGAATGCCAGACGATCGAGGGCGGACCCCTCCCGGGTGCCGGACTTCGGTTCGTCCCGGTGAAGCACGACGGCAACCAGCGAGAGTCCCCGGAGGAAGCGCAGCGCGTCGAAGGGCTGATCGCCGCGCTCGTCGCAGAAGCCATGTGGACGGATCAGGACGGCGTGACTCGACGCGTGACGCCGCGCGACATCCTCATCGTCGCTCCCTACAACGCTCAGGTGGACCTACTGAAGCGGACTCTCGGCGAGCGGGCCCGCGTCGGGACCGTCGACAAGTTCCAGGGGCAGGAGGCGGCCATCGTCTTCTATTCGATGGCCACTTCGACTCCAGACGCGGCGCCGCGCGGGATGGACTTCCTCTACTCGCTGAACCGACTGAACGTGGCCACTTCGCGCGCCCGGAGTCTCGCCGTCGTGGTGGCGAGCCCCGAGCTGCTCCTGCCCGAGTGCAAGAGCCCGCAGCAGATGCGCCTCGCGAACGCCTTCTGTCGGCTCAGCGAGCTGGCGGACGTCGTGCAGCAGCGGTAGCGACGAATCGGACCGGGTTACGGCGCGAACGTCGTGGAACGGGTCCTGCCGGTCAGCGAGCGCGTAAGCCGCCGACGTGTCGAGAAACTCCCTGTCACTCGAAGCGGGTTCGGATCGCGTCCGCGACCATGCCGTCGTGCTCCACCGACGCCGGAGCCCCTTCGTCGCCCTCGCTGCTCCCGCCCCGACGAAGCGGAAGTCGCCAGGGTCATGCCGCGGTCCGTCGGCGGCTTCGAGCCCACACCTGATCGTGCGCCGCACGACCGCCGCCATCGAGGTCCGCCCCTCGAAGGTCCTCTGGCGGAGCGCTTCGTGGAGCGGCTCGTCCAACTGGATCTGACGACGCTTCATGGAGTAATTTGCAGCAGGGCGTCATGATGAGATCAGAATCAGGACTCGTGCATCGAACGGGAGTGGGAGCCGACGAGCTGCCAAGTCTGTTCGGGGCAGACACGATCGCATCTCATCCCGACTCACACGGATGCCTCGTCTTGACGACTGGACGTTGCTCGCCTCGTGGCTCGGGCCGCTCCTCAGCTCCCCTGGTTCAGCGCTCGCCCACGTTGCGCCTGGGGTTGGCGTCGCCGTGCTTCCGGACCGCCGCGGGCGGTAACTGAAGTTGTGATCGGCCGATTCCTCTCGCATGGCCTGGCCCACCTGGCGTGGGTGGCGATGGTTGCGTGCGGGGAAAGCCCGGCGCCGCACCCGGAGGGTGCCCCGCCCGAGGCGCGGGAGATGGTCTTTCGTGATGTCTCCGCCGAAGCGGGACTCGACTTCAGGCACCGGAGCGGCGCCGCCGGGAACTTCCATCTCCCCGAGATCATGGGCAGCGGCGCCGCCTTGTTCGATTACGACAACGACGGAGATCTGGACGCCTATCTGGTGCAGTCCGGCTCCCTCGACGCGGACGATGAGAGCCGGAATCGCCTGTTCCGAAACAGCGGACACGCGCCCGCTGCGGGGCGCACTCCGCGTTTCGAGGACGTGACCGCCAGCGCTGGAGTCGGCCACCGTGGCTACGGCATGGGAGTCACGACCGGAGACATCGACAACGACGGTTTCCTCGACCTGTTCGTGACGAACTTCGGCCGCAACGCGCTCTACCGGAACGAAGGCGACGGCACGTTCACGGAAGTGGGAGCCGCCGCCGGCGTGGATGACGGCCGATGGGGTACGAGTGCTGCGTTCCTCGATTTCGACCGCGACGGGTATCTCGATCTGTTTGTCGTCAACTACGTGGATTTCCGGGTCAGTGACAGCCCGGTGTGCCGTCCCACCGGCGAGCGCGACTATTGTCATCCCGACAACTTCGATCCGGAATCGGATCTGCTGTACCGCAACCGGGGCGATGGAACCTTCACCGACGTCACCGGAGCGGCGGGCATCACGCGGTCGTACGGAAGCGGGCTCGGCGTCGCCACCCTGGACTTCGACATGGACGGCTGGACGGACATCTACGTGGCCAACGACGGCAACGAGAACCAGCTCTGGCGAAACCGCGGGAACGGAACCTTCGAGGATGTGGCCTTGTTTTCCGGGGTGGCGCTCAACGGCGACGGGGCCGCCGAAGCCGGGATGGGCGTCGCCGTGGAGGACTTCGACCAAGACGGCGATCCGGACATCTTCGTGACCCACCTGCGCGGCGAGACGAACACGCTGTACGAGAACGCGGGCAACGGCTTTTTCGAGGACGCCACCTTTCCGCGGGGCCTCGGGTATCCGAGCCTGCCGGCGACCGCATTCGGCGCGGGATGGTTCGACTACGACAATGACGGGTTCTCCGACCTTTTCGTCGCGAACGGGGCCGTGGCGCTCGGACCGCCAGGTCCGGCCGGGGTCTCCCGCTACGCCGAGCGAAACCAGCTCTTCCGAGGCGGTGGCCAGCGATTCGAATCCGTCTCGGGGACGAGATTCGTCGAGGTCAGCCGGGGCGCCGCGTTCGGCGACGTGGACAGCGATGGCGACACCGACGTGTTGATCACGAACAACGACGGACCGGTCCGCCTGCTCCTGAACCACGTGGGAGACCGGCAAAACCGGGTCTCGGTGAGACTGACGCGGAACCGGAGCGAGCCGTTCGGATTCGGCGCCCGGGTCACGCTGGTCCGAGCGAGCGGAGAGAGGGTCGGGAAGCGGATCGGCGGCGGCGGAAGTTACCTGAGCGCCAGCGATCCCGGCATCCACTTCGGGCTCGGTGCCGAATCCGGGGTGATGGGAATGGAAGTCACGTGGCCGGACGGCGAGACCGAGTTCTTCGATGACGTGGTCGTGAACCAGGAGAATGAACTCGTCGAGGGGAAGGGCTCCCGCGAGTGACTCCGTCATTGAGGACCGTACTTCTGGTGACGGTGGCGGCATGCCTTGCCGCGCCGGCGTGCCGGGAAGAACCGTCGAATCACGAGGGCCGGTCTGTCTCCGGGGAGCGGCTCGCGCTGCTCGATCCGGCGGCCCGAAACGCGCTCGAGAGCGCTCGGGTAGCACTCCGCGAGAACGATGCCGATCCGGAAGCCCACGGTCGGCTCGCCATGCTCTTCCACGCCCACGGTTTCCTCGACGCGGCTGCATCGTCGTACGAGAGAGCGCAGGCTCTCGCGCCGGACGACGCGAACTGGTACCGGCTGGACGCCCTCCGCGCTGCCGAGGCGGGCGAGGAGGCGGAAGCGCTCGCGAAGGCGCGGCGCGCGGTGGCGCGCGATACCGAGTCCGTTGCGGCGCGCACCACGCTCGGCGGACTGGAGCTGCGCGGCGGTCGGCTCGAAGAGTCCCGGGCCCACTTCGAGGCCGCTCTGGGGCGTGAACCCGAGAGCCTCCGCGCGCTCAGCGGCATGGCGACGGTCGAGTTCCGGAGCGGCAACTTCGCCCGCTCCCTGGTCTTCGCGGAGAGGGCCCTGGCGGTGGCGCCCGACGATCCCGCCACGCACTACACGGCGGCGCTGGCGCGGGAACGACAGGGTGACAGGGAGCGGGCGCGAGAGCACCTCGACGCATCGCGACGCGGCCCGGCGCGACGGCCTGCGATCGAGCCGCCGCCCGAGATCCTCGCGCTTCGCGGCGGAGGCGCTCGCGGCGCGCTCGCCGCCGGGACCGAACTCCTTGAACGAGGCCGTTACCACGAAGCCGTCCTCGCCCTGAGGGAGGCAGTCCAGTTGGACCCCGGATCCGCCGACGCGCAAAACGCCCTCGGAGCGGCGCTCGAACAGGTTGGGGATCTGGAGGAAGCGCGGCATCGGTTCGAGCAGGCTGCGAGCCTGGATCCCGGGCTCGCTGTGGTCCGCGTGAATCTCGGCGTCCTGCTCGGCCGCCTCGGAGACTTCGATGTCGCGGTGGAACACCTCGAAACCGCAGCGCAGCTCGACCCGGGACAGGCGAACCCCTGGTCGGCCCTCGGCGCGGCGCTGGAGGCGCAGGGCCGCGTCGCGGAAGCGGTCGCGGCCTACCGCGCGGCGGTCTCGCGGGACCCGGAGCTCCAGCGAGCACAGCTTCGGCTCGGTGTTCTGCTGGGAGAAGCTGGCCAGCTCGCAGAGGCGGTCTCCCACCTCCGGGAAGCGGTCGCCCTGACGCCCGACTCGGGCGAGGCCCATCACGTCCTGGCAGTCGGTCTGCTTCGACTCGGCGACTTCCCCGAAGCCCTGGCGCACGAAAGGCGAGCGATCGCGCTCGCTGAGGCCGCCGGCGATGGCGATCTCCTCGGCACCGCCCGGTACACCCTGGGGCTGCTGCTCCGTGAATCGGGGGAGTTCGGAGAGGCCCTGTGGAGCTTCGAGGCGGCGCGGGCCGAGTTCCCGGAGAACACCGACGTCCTCTCCGAACTGGCGCATACGCATCATCTCGCGGGCGACCACGGCGCCGCGATCCGGATGCAGCACCGGGTCGTGGCTGCGCGGCCGGCCGACGCGGAGGCGTACTACCGTCTGGGGGTGTTCTTCGCCGCCAGTGGCGACCCGACGGCGGCTCGAACAGCGTTCGAGGAGAGTCTGCGGATGGAACCGGGCTTTGTCCCGGCCACGGAGGCGATCGCACGGCTCGATCGCAAGCGCTGAAGGCAGCACTCGGCCGTTCTACCGCGGGTTCGCCCGGATGCGGGCCAACCGTCGCTCAATGATCTCCTGATCCGGTTGCAGCGAGAGCGAACGCTCGAACGCGACGACGGCTCGCTCGAGGTCTCCAGTCTGTTCGTGGGCCTCGCCCAGCGCGTTCAGCAGCACGATGTTCGGCGGGCGCAGCGACACCGCGCGTTCGAGATAGGGGGCGGCGTCGGCGAACCGCTGATCGAGGTAGTGAGCGAACCCGAGGCCGGCGACGACTTCGTACTGGTCCGAGTGTTCGGACTCGAGCGGCGCGAGCAGCTCCAGCGCGTAATCCGTCTCCTCGGTTCGCAGCACCAGGCTGGCGAGCCTCCACTGCGCCATGGGGAGACCAGGTCCCGCCGCAGTGACCGCTCGCTCGAGTTCCGCGCGCGCCGCCTCGACGCGCCCGAGCGCGAGGAACTGGTTTCCTCGGGTGAGCGCGAGAAGGCCGGGGGTCGAAACGTCCGCACTGCTCCGGTGGACGTAGCTTGCCCGCGGCACCATCCGCGGGATGATCCGGACCGGGCCATTCCGCGCCGCCGTCAGCGTTCCGTCCGGGTCGAGGAGCTCGACCTGGAACCGGTACCCGCCGGTGTCGAGGCCGGTCAGGTCGAACGTGGCGTAGTTTCCTCCGTCTTGGAAATCCGCGGCCGGCAGCAGACGCTCGCGAACCGGCTGCTCGCTCTTCAACAGCGTCATCCGCAGTGTCGAGCCGCTCCTCACTCCCGCCACCTGCACTGCGGCGTTGAGGGATTCGCCCAGGGAGAAGAGTCCGTCGGCGGCGGGTCGCAGTCGGCGGCTCCCGACCGAGAACGCTCCCGCGTTCTCGAAACCATCGGCTTCCACCGCAAATGCGAGCACCGGGTCGCTCAGCATCAGACCGTCGGGATCGGGGACGGCGATCGCAGCCTCGGCCACCGTGAACCGCCTCATGGTCCGGTTCCGGAGCACGACGCTCGCTTCGAAGTCGCCTGACACTAGAGGAAAGCTCCCCTGGAACGCGAAGGGCGAGGCCCGCGCCGCATCCATCTGTGTGGACGAGAGATCCACGATTCGGTCGCGGTCCTCGGTATGGACCAGGTCACCGTCCGGGTTCCGCACATCCACGCTCAGGTCCATGATCGTGTAGAACCGGACTCCCGTTTCATCCTGTTGGAGCGCCATGTCCTGGGGATCGAGTTCCACCGTGTAGTGGACGAGCGCGCCTCCATCCGGCGCCAGCAGCATCCGGAAGGCGCTGCGATTCGGCACGAAGTTGAACGAATAGTCGGCGCTGATGCGGTCGCGGTAGCGGATGGCGGCGTCCAGATAATCGGTGCGAATACGGCGCAGGGGCGCCTCCCGGATTCGATCCAGCAGGATGTCGGTCCCGAGGGACGCCCGTCCGGTGATGAGGTCTCCGGGATCGCTCGGGTCCAGAGAGAGCGACGCCCGACTGAGTTCGGGAGAGATGTCACCCAGAGTCACGACGATGGTGGCCGGGTCGGTGGTGTCGAGCGAGGCGTAGCGGCCTCGAAGCAGGCTCCTCGGGCCGTCGAGCGCGGGGTGGTAGAGGCGGTACTCCCCGATGTCGCGTGGACGGAAGAACACCAGGGAGAAGAACGACGGGAGGCCTGCACCGGGCTCGCTCTGATAGAACCAGAGCTCGGTGGACACGATCTCGTTGAGACCGTCGAAACGCTGTCGCTCTCGCGGCTGTCCCAGCAGGATGAACATGCGGCCGCGATCGGTCATCCAGCCGGGTCGAGTGGTGTCGTCCGCCAGCGAGCGGTTCGCGAAATCCAGACGGCGGTAATGCTCCTCCCGAGCCTCGTTCACCGGGCTTGCCGGGTCCGGATCCCGCTTTCGCCAGAACGCTTCCATGAAATTCCGTCGCTCTTCGAGCGTCTCCAGCGCCAGGAAGAAGTCACGCTCGGCGTTCGTGATGATGTAGGGGACTTCCTCCTCCAGCCATGCGCGATGGTCGGGCGACAGGTGTGCCAGCCTTTCCTGTTCCCCCTGCGGCGTGTAGGGGGAAGCGGTCGCCGCGCCGAGCAGGAGACCCGAAAGCGCGAGGCCCGGGACGCTCACCGGGGCAGGCGGAACGTGAGGATCTTCGCCTCGGATCCGTCCGACTGCGAGGTCGCGATCGAAATCTGCTGGCGTCCGTCGGCGAGGTAGGTGACCGGGTTGCCGAAGCCGCCCCCGCCCAGCGGGATCTCCCGGAGCAGCGATCCGTCGGCCTTGTCGAAGATGTAGAGGTGGTCGCTCGCGGCGCTGATGAGCAGGAGCCCTCCCTCGGTGACGAGCGCCGCCGACTGGCCGTGCTGGGGCGGAGCGACTCCGAGCGGCGGCAGATCAAGATCCTTCAGCAGCTCGTGATTCCGAATGCGTGGCGAATCTCCCAGCGTGATCTGCCAGATCAGCTCGCCAGCGTTCAGGTCGAGCGCGGTGAGAGTCGCGTAGGGGGGCTTGTGGATCGGTACGCCGGGCACGATTTCGAGCCGTCCGCCGAAGACCGAGCCGCTGTAGTCGGCCTCTACCAGCGGCGAGTCCGGCTGGGCAACCCGGAACACCGAGGGCCAGTTGGTCGCCTTCACGTAGAGCGTGTCGGTCGTGGGATCGAACGCGGCGCCGCCCCAGTTGCCGGCCCCCCAGACGCCCGGCAACATCAGCGTGCCTTCGAGGGAAGGCGGCGTGAACAGCGGCCCCATCCGGTAGCCCTCCACGGTCTCGAGCGCCATCGCCCTCAGCTCGGGGGTGAAATCCATGAGGTCGTCCTCGCTGAATCCCTGTCGGCCGAACGGAGGTGGCTTCGTGGGGTAGGGCTGCGTCGGGGCGGCCCGTTCCCCGGGCACATCGCTCGCCGGGACGGGGCGCTGCTCGATGGGCCACACCGGCTCACCGGTGACCCGGTCGAAGACGTACACGAATCCCGTCTTCCCCACGACCGCCACGGCGTCGATCGTCCTGCCTTCGACCTCGATCGTGATCAGGTTGGGCGGGGCGGGGAGGTCGTAGTCCCAGATTCCGTGGCGCACCGTCTGGAAGTGCCAGACCCGCCGGCCGGTATTGGCGTCGAGGCAGACGATGGATTCGGCGAAGAGGTTGTCCCCCTTGCGATGTCCGCCGTAGAAGTCGTTGTTCGGCGTGCTGACCGGCAGATAGACGAGCCCGCGCTCGGCGTCCACGGTGAACGGGGCCCACACGTTGGCCGATCCGGTGTAGGACCACGAATCGTCCTCCCAGGTGTCGTTGCCGTACTCGCCTTCCTGCGGGATCGTGTGGAAGCTCCACACGAACTCGCCGGTGCGGACGTTGAACGCCTGCACGTCGCCGGGAGGGTTCCGGCGGAAGATCCGGTTGTCGGGAACGCCGCTGCCGACGATGACCAGATCGCCGTACACCACCGGAGGCGACGTGTTCGTGTAGAGGAGCCGGTTCGTCTCCCACACCAGGTTCTCGGTGAGATCGGCGACGCCACCATCGCCGAACGACGCGATCGGCTCGCCGGTCACAGCGTCGAGCGCGACCAGCATCCAGCGGCTGTTGATGAAGACGCGGCGTTCCTCCCCGTCGGTCCACACCGCGACGCCGCGGTGGCAGAAGCGGCAACCGCGAGGCAGGTTCCCCCACTCGTAGGCGCGGGGGTCGTAGGCCCACAACTCGTCTCCGGTCGCCGCGTCGAGCGCGACGACGCGGCTGTAGGACGTGCTGAGGTACATCACGCCGTCGAGGACGACGGGCGTGCCCTGGAACTTGCCGGGCGCGACCTGCTCGCCGCGGATCGGCGAACTCGCGAAGGAAAGCGGCTCTTCTCCGGTTTCCCACTCCCAGGCGACTTCGAGTTCCCCGACGTTGTCGGCGTGGATCTCGTCAAGCCACGAGTACTTCATCCCGCCGGGATCGCCGCCGTGGGTTTCCCAGTCGGCTTGCTGCGCCGGCGCAGCCGGCAGCGCCAGCGCGAGGAACAGCGCGCCGAGCGCGATCATCGGGGTCTTCCTCGCCAGGATCATCCTTACTCTCTCCTTCAGGGGTCGCAACGCTGCGGCGGGCTGCCTCACGCGCCGGTACAGCATCAGCGACGGCGATGATACCGAGCCGGGTACGGCTCGCAGGCCGGTCCACCGGGGTCGTTGTTCCGGCGGTTCAGCGGGAGTCGGACGATCGACCCTTGAAGACCCTGCCGCCCTTCACAACAGTTTCGACATCGGCGAGCGCCATGATGTTGAAGAGCGGATCCCCCTTCACGACGATGATGTCGGCGAGCTTGCCCGCCTCGATGGTGCCAAGGTCGGCGGAACGGCCGAGGATCCGCGCGTTGATCCGTGTGCTGGCGGAAATGGCGCGCTGAGGCGACATGCCCAGGTCCACGTGCGCCTTGATTTCCCGCCACATCGCCTCGGTGTGGAAGTTCATCGGAGTCCCCGAGTCGGTGCCCATGCCCATCACCGCGCCTGCCTCGATGAACTGGCCAAGAGAAGCGTCACCGAAGAACATCTGCCTGGGAGTGGTCCGGAAGTACCGCAGGGTGTGGAAGTTCTCGAGAGATCGCTGGACCTCGGCGTAGATGTCGGGAGGAAAGTCCGCCTTCAGTCGCGGGTCCTGGAGCCTCTCCGGGAACGCAACCGTCGCCGGGAACACCCACACCCGGTGCGCTCCGGTGATCACGACCGGGGTCCCCCGGACGACGATGTCACGGAGCAGTTCCGGTGGGTAGGGCGGAGTCCCCGCCGAGCCCGCATGAGTCAGCACATCCACGCCGCCTTCGAACGCATTGCGGACATCCTCCGGCGCATAGACATGCGCATGGACTCGGAGGCCGTGCCGGTGCGCCACCTCGACGATGGCGCGGTAGTCCTCGAGGAGAAGTCCGGAGTGCGCCTTGATCACGTCCACGCCGGCGCGGGCGAGTTCCTCCGCCGACTGCGCCGCCCCCTCGGGGCTCGTGACCTCGATCTGATAGTCGGGTGGAAAGACGCCGACCCGGCGAGCGAGCCACGGACCGCTCATCCACAGCCGGGGTCCGGGGATCTCGCCGGCGTTGATCAGGTCGCGGACATTCAGGCTGCCACGGAGCGGCCCGCCGAGGTCCATCGCGGTCGTCACGCCAGCCATGAGCAACTGCTTCGCCGAGATGGCCATCACCTCGTCCACGGTCTCGTCGCGGCCTCGCTCCTCGACCCACGGGAACCACTCTCCGTAGGACCCGTGTCCCAGGATCACGAGATGCGCGTGGAGGTCGATCAGGCCGGGCAGCATCGTTCTGCCGCTGGTGTCCACGATCTCGTAGTCGGGCGGGATGGTGATCTCGGCCGCCCGTCCCGTGCGGACGATGCGCTCTCCCTCGATGAGAACTGCCGCGTGATGGAGGGGCGGGACCTCGTACCCGTCGAGGAGCATCCCGCCTACGAGGGCGAGCCGGCTCGGCTGCGCGGCGGCGCTCCCGGCCACGAGCGCCAGCGAGGCGGCGACTAGAGCAGCCGCACCGCTCTTCCCCGGCGAGAAGGTTGGCGTGCTTCGCGTCACGTCACGTGTCCCCTTTTGAGAGGCCGCCCGGCTATGGCCGCGGCGGCGCACAGAAACCCCGGCGACCGCCGCTGTTGCATCCGGCAACGGCGGCGATCCGACCGGGAGAGCACGGTGGTCAGAAGCGGTAACGGATTCCCCCCTGGAACTGGCGGGCGTCGCGGGCTTGCCGCCGCACCATGAAAGACCTGGAGTTGATGTTCCGGTTCGACCCGAAGTAGTTCACGTGATTCGTCACGTTGTAGCCCTCGAGGAAGAGCTCGAGTTGCTGCGCCGTTCCGAACGGGACGATCTTCGTCACACGGAAGTCCAGCGTCATGAAGGTGTCGAGGTCGAGCAGGGACGCAGCGATGGGATCGAGGTCGCGCGTCGCCCGAAGATCGTTGATGATTCCCAGCGCTTCGTCCACATTGCTGCGGCCGACCGTGTGCTCCAGCCCCGGAGGCTTGTCGTGCTGCCGCTGGTTGTCGCCGTCGATGTCGAATCCCGCCTCCGCTCTCACCGGCTGTCCACTCAGGATGCGGAAAATGCCGCTCACCTGGATGTCCCAGGGAAGGATGGTGGAACCGGCCAGCGTGAGGTTGTGGCGGTTGTCGAGGTCGCTGTATCCCTCTTCCTTGCGGGCTCCGCTGATGAACTCCCGCATGGTGCCCGGGTACCACTGGTAGTGGCCCACGCCGTTCCGATAGCTTCGGGACAGCGTGTAGGATGCCTGCAGGCTGTCCCCGCCTCGCACGCGCCGGCGGAGCTGAACCTCGAGTGCGTCGTACCAGGTCTCGGTGAAGTTCGTCATGACCTTCACCTCGCTGAACCCGCTGATCGGTCGGGGATTCTCGGCGCTGATGCGCCCGGCGGCCGGCAGGTTGTAGTCGAGTGCACCGAGTTGCTCGTCCGCGTAGCTATGCACGAGGTCCACGTCGAGAGAAGTCTGCGGATTGATCTGCCACCCAAACCCGATCGTGGCGGTGACGGATTGTGGCAGGACGTACTCGTCATCGATCAGGAACACGGACCGTGCGCCACCCAGAACGAACTCTTCCAGACTCTTTCCGCCGAGCGTCGCGTTCTGGTCCGGGAAGTTCTGGAGGAGAGACGGATCGCTGATGCGAACGGCCGTGCCGAGCAGCCGGTCCTGCGTGGTGAGCTGGAACCACGGTCGGTTTCGGGTCACGTACTGGCCAATTCCGCCTCGGACCACGAAGGTTCCGCGACCTCCCACGTCCCAGGTGAGACCCAGCCGGGGCTGGATGTTGTTCGAGTCCGTCCCGCGGTCGGGGTTGACGAAGTTCTGGATCCCGGCGTAGAGGGGATTGGCCAGCACTTCGTCGTACACGCTGTTGAGGCGGATGTTCGTATCGAGGTCGTAACGGATGCCAAGATTCAACTGGATGTTGTCACCGGCCTGCCAGTCGTCCTGCAGGTAGAGACCGATCTGGTTCGACTTGTAGTCATAGAAGCCGGGCGTCTGCTTGACGAACGCGAAGGGATGGGTCGCCGGGTCGTTCGGGTCGAAGGGAGCATCCGTGTCGAAGTGCCACTGTCCGCTCTCGTTGAAGTGCGCCTCGAATTCATGGACTGCGGTAGTGAAATCCCCTCCGATCTTGATGTTGTGGTTCGCCTTGTTGATGTACAAGGTCTCGTAGAACGAGAAGCGCTCCCGAGGAAAGAACTGTGGGAGGGTGAAGTTCTGCCCAGTGGTCACGGACGGTCGATTGATCCCGGGGTCGAAGCTGTGAGGAGTCGTCTCGACGTTGTGACTCAGGTAGTGGAAGCGAACCGTGTTGACCGCGTCCGTGGAGAGGATCCAGTTGTGCTCCGTCACCAGGCTGTGAGCGCGGGTGTGGTCGTCCACGAACTGGGTCGCAGAGGTCGGTGTGTTCGTCCGTTCTCCGTTGTAGTTGTCCAGCGCATAACGGATGAAGAGAGCGTTGTTCTCGTTGAAGCGGTGGTCCACCTTCGCCAGCGCGAGCTGTTTCGTGGTCCCGGCCTCGAACACCCCGTTCTCGCGCGTTGCGAAGGGATTGCTCGAGGGAAGGGAAATGATCCGGCTGTTCTCCACGCTGTGGAACTCCACGCTGCCGAAGAAGTGGGTCCGATCGCGCACGATCGGGCCGCCCAGTGTGGCGCCGATACGCCGTTCGTCAAAGGGTGGCTTCTCGTTGGCGAATTCGTTCTTCGAGCTGAAGCGCTGGTCACGGGCGAAGATGTAGCCGGTGCCGCTGAGATCGTTCGTTCCCGACTTGGTCGCCGTCGTCACGACTGCGGTGAGGGCCGCGCCGTACTGGGCGTCGAACTAGTTGCGATAGACCTTGAATTCCTGCACCGCGTCCTGCGCGATGTTGATCGAGGGGTTGCCCCAGATGGCGTCGTCAATGTCCCCTCCGTCGATCAGCGTGGAGTAGGCGTTTCGCTGGTCGGCGGCGCCTCCGAACTTCACGGCGGCGAACTTCTGGTAGTGCGGCGTGGCGCCGGGCATGATGGTGGCGAGAGCCAGGAAGTTCCGGTTCAGCACCGGGAGATCCTCGACCTGCTCGTTCGTCACGACCGACGAAGGCTGCGCCTTGCTCAGCTCCACGAGAGGCGCTTCCGCGGTGATGGTCACGGTTTCCTCGACGCCGGCGAGATTGAGGACGAAGTCGGCCTCGAGTTCATACCCGGTGAGGAGCTCGACCTCGAGGCGTTGCGCCGCGAAACCCGAGAGTTCGGCGGTGACCTCGTAGAGCCCGGGCTGGAGGGCGACCGCGCGGAATGTGCCCGCGGAGCCGGTCGTGAGTGTTTGAGCGAAGCCTGTCCCGGTGTTCAGGACCGTGACGGTGGCGCCCGGAAGAGCGCCTCCCTGGCTGTCGGCAACCGTGCCGGTGATGTTGCCGCCGACCACCTGAGCCGCCGCGCTGGTCGAGAGGGCAACCAAGGCCCCGGTGCACATGAGCGCCGCGAACCACGCCACTCCCGATCGCTGTCGTCCCGAAACCATGCTGTCAAGCCCTCCTTCCCGAGTTGCAGTCTCCTGAGGCCATTAGAGCGAACGACGCGGGATCCGCGCAACAGCGACTCGCGGCTCAAGTCGTTGACCGGTGGTAGCTGCTGGTTGTGAGTCACGAAGTTGTCATCAAGTTGTAATCTGGTGGTGATGACAGAGCCCCCGGAAGTGGTGTAGGGGCATCTCAGGCGGGCGCCCGGTTCGCTTGGTGGCGCCCTGGGCGGGGCGTCAACCGCTGGGGAAGCACAGGACGACGCCGTTGCCCCGGAGCGGCACAGGGAACCGCACGGTCAGGGTGGAGGGCTTGCCGGAGCGCTTCTCGGCGGCGTATGGCTGGAGGATCTTCACCGTGAGCGGGGCCACCCGGTCCTTCCCGGAGGCCATGTATTCCGCACGCACCGAATCCGGCTCGGCCTCCACTTCGAGCAGCCGGAGATCGACTGCTTCGAGCTTGCCCGGCTCGCCGGATCTCCGGGTTCGTGAACTCGGCCTGCGCCGGTCCGCGTCGGCCGAGCTCATGGCGGTCTCCCCTCGATGGATCGCGATCGGCGGGCTCAAATGGCTTCCAGTCACTCTTCCGCCTCGGCGCCGAAGATTCGGAAGCCAGCGCGGACGAAGTCGCGATCGAAAGCGAGCGCCTCTTCGATTCCGCGTCGCCGCATGAAGAGGAAGCTCACCTGGTCCACGAAGCTGATCCGGTGGCCCTGCCCGAGAGCCGCGACCGCCTCCCGGTGAAGCTCCGGTCCGATCCATTCCACTTCGAACTGCGCGGCATCGGCGGCGAACGCGATCGCGACCTGCTGGCCGAGACGAGCCTGGAGCAGCACCATGGACTCAGCCAGCACGTAGCTGTGCGTCACGAGCGGCCGCCCGCTCTCGAGCGCCGCGCCGAATCTGCTGCGAGCGAGCTCGTGAAACCGGTCCCGCCTGTCAGCGAGCGCGTACGCGGCTGACGTATCGACGAAGATGCCCGTCACCTGAAGCGGGCTTGTATCGCGTCCGCGATCGCGCGGTCGTGCTCCACCGACACCGGGGACCCTTCGCCGCCCTCGCCGGCTCCAGCCCCGATGAAGGGGAAGTCCGCAAGGTCAAGCCGGGGTCCGTCGGCAGTCTTGAGTGTCTGTTCGATCGCGCTGCGTACGACCGACGCCATCGAGACCCGCCCTTCGAAGGCCCGCAAGCGGAGCGCTTCGTAGAGGGGCTCCTCCAACTGGACCTGAAGTCGCCGCATGGAGGAAATGTAGCATGGCGGCATGATGGTTCGACCCATGCCCCCCAGCGGTCGTCGGGGGCTCGCCGCGGCCGGTCAGGAAGGGCGGATCGCGGCCTGCATCGCCTCCACGGAGACGAACTTCACGCGGGGGCGTCCCTGCTCCTTGCCCCGGGCGACCTCGATAGCGTCGAGCTTCTTCCAGTCGGCGAAGGAGAAGTAGTCGGGCGCCCGCTCGCGGACGAGCCGCTCCACCGCCTCGGCGGAGGGAGCCTCGGGATTCCAGTGGCGACCCGCCTCCACGTCGTCGAGGAGGCTCCGCACCGTCTCGAGGGCGTCGGGCTTGTTCGTGCCGATGACCCCGCTCGGTCCGCGCTTGATCCATCCGGCGCAGTACTGCCCGGTGACCTGCTCCCCGCCCGGGGCATCCAGCACCCGGCCGCCCTCGCTCGGGATTACGCCCCAGTCGTCACGGAACGGGACATCGGGGAGCGGCACGCCGCGGTAGCCCACCGAGCGGAACACGAGACCGGCGTCGAGGTCCTCGAAGCGGTCCACGGCGCGACTCTTGATCTGCCCGCGCTCGTTCAGAAACAGCTCGTTGTGGACGAGTCGAACCGTCTCGACCCCACCGTCTCCGCCCGCGACCAGCTCGGTCGGGGACACCAGGAACCGAACCGTCAGCGTCCGGGGTTTGCCGGAGCGCTTCTCGGCGGCGTACTGCTGGAGAATCTTGACCTTGAGCCTGGCGGCTCGGTCCTTGCCCGAGGCGACGTAGTCGGCGCTCACCGCATCCAGCTCGGCTTCTTCTTCGAGCACCCGGATGTCGGCGCCTTCGAGCTTGCCCAGCTCGCGGATCTCGGGATTCGTGAACGCCGCCTGCGCCGGTCCGCGGCGGCCGAGCATGTGGATCTCGCGGACCTTGCTCTCCGCGAGTTGCTCGAGGGCGTAGTCGGCGATGTCGGTGGTCTTCAGCTCGTCCACCGAGCGCGCGAGGATGCGGCAGACGTCCACCGCGACGTTTCCGACGCCGACGACCGCGACCGACTCCTGCGAGAGGTCGAATTCGCGGTCGCGGTAGTCGGGATGACCGTTGTACCAGGCCACGAACTCGGTGGCGGTCTGGCTCCGGGGTAGATCAATCCCGGGAATCGGGAGGTAGCGGTCCACCTGAGCGCCGACCGAGAAGATGACGGCGTGGTAGTGGCGCATCACGTCGGCGAGCCGGATGTCGCTGCCGAACTCCACCCCGCCGTAGAAGCGGAAACGCGGGTTCTTCGCGGTGCGCTCGTAGGCGCGGGTCACCATCTTGATCTTCTGGTGGTCCGGAGCGACTCCGCCGCGTACGAGCCCGAAGGGGGTCGGGAGGCGGTCGTAGAGATCCACCTCCACCGTGGCGCCGCGCGCCTTGAACAGGTGGTCGGTGGCGTAGAAGCCGGTCGGGCCGGATCCGAAGATCGCGACCCGCAGCGGGTGCCCGGGAGGTGCGAGATCAGACATGGAGCGGGGGAGTATAGGAGGCTGTGGAGCGCCTGCCCGCCGGGGAAATCCCGGTGCCGGTTCTCCGGGTGGGGGCCCGGTGGTCCACGCCTACCTGCCGATGACCCGGTAGAGGGCGGGGATGACCAGCAGGGTGAGGGCGGTGGACAGGAGCAGGCCGCCGATCACCGCGATCGCCATCGGCGCGCGCAGCTCGCTGCCCTCGCCGAGGCCCAGCGCCATCGGGAACAGACCCAGAACCGTGGTCGAGGTCGTCATCAGGATGGGGCGGAGTCGGCCCATGCCCGCCTTCCGCAGCGCCTCCATCTTCGTCTCGCCCGCGCGGCGCAGCCGGTTCGTGGTGTCGATGAGCAGGATGGCGTTGTTCACCACGATCCCCGCCAACATGATCACCCCGATCAACACGACCACGCTCACGGTGACGCCGAACAGCCACAGCGCCAGGACCACGCCGATCAGCGAGAACGGCACCGCGAACAGGATCACGAACGGGTGGAGCAGCGATTCGAACTGCGACGCCATGACCAGATAGACCATGAACACCGCGAGCAGGATCGCGAACTGCATGGAGGCGAACGACGTCTCCATCTCCTCCTGCTGCCCCCCCAGCCGCCAGGTGAAGCCGGCGGGAAGCGCCGTCGCCGTCATCATCGCCTCGATGTCGGCCGCCACGCTCCCCATGTCTCGGCCCAGGATGTTCGCGGTGATCGTGGCCACCCGCTCTCCGTCGGCGCGGCGGATTTCGGCGGGGCCGGTGACCTCGCGCACGTCGGCGACGGCCGACAGGGGGAGCGGCGCCGCGCCTCCGTCGGCGATGTTCAGGTTTCTCAGGTCCACGATGCTGTCGCGAAACGACTCGCTGGACCGGAGCCGGATGTCGATCGAGCGGTCCTCGCGCTGGATGTCGGTCGCCACGTCCCCGAGCACCTTGGAGCGGACGAGCGATCCGAGCGCGTTCGTGGTCGTGCCCAGCGACGCCACCCGGTCCCGGTCGAAGCGGATCTGAAGCTCCGGATTCCCGCCCTCGGTGGAGGACTTCACGTCCACCAGGCCGGGGATGTCCCGCATCTTCGCGACCGCCTCGTCGGCGGCCCGCTCCAGAAGCGTCAGGTTGAAGCCGCGGATCTCCAGCTCGACCGGGGTGCGGAAGCTGAAGTAGGACGGCCGCCCGAACAGATACAGCAGGTCCGGATCGCTCTCGAGGTGCGGCCGCAGCGCGCTCATCGCCGCTTCCTCGGTCTCGCGGGAGACCGGTGGGTCGAGGATCACGGTGAGCTGTCCGATGTTCTCCCTCAGCTCGCCGGCGACGCCGCCCTGCTGGCTGCTCGTCCCGACGACCGAGTACACGGTGCGAACGCCGGGGATCGCGGTCGCCGCGGCTTCGAGCCGTTCCATGCGGCGCGAGTTCAGGTCGAGATGGGTTCCCGCCGGGAGCTCGGTGTCGGCGAAGAATTCACCCTGGATCAGTTCGGGAACCAGCTCGGTGCCGAGAGAACTCACCAGGTACCCGGCTCCGGCGAACAGGGACAGGGCGAGCGCGAACACGCGGAACGGGTGCCGCAGAGCGGAATTCAGCACCGACGGGTAGGCGTTCACCACCGCGCCGTAGAGCAGGTTGAACAGCCGGCTCGGGAGCCACAACACCATGCGCACGAGGAACCGGGCTGCTGCTGCGATCCAGTGGCCGACGGTGAAGAAGCCGGTTCCCACCGCCGCGATCACGGTGCCGAGGATCCGCCCCGGCCTGGTGCGGAAGGCCGATGTCTCGGCGGGCACCCGACGCAGCTCGCGAGAAGCGAGCATCGGGATCAACGTCAGCGCCACCAGCAACGAGACCGCGAGCGAATAGGTCACCGTGAGCGCCTGGTCGCCGAAGAGCTGCCCCGCGATCCCCTCCACGAAGACGATCGGCACGAACACGCACACGGTCGTCATCGTGCTCGCGATCACCGCCTGGCCGACCTCGGAGGTTCCGGCGCGGGCCGCGTCCACGAGGTCCATGCCCTGCTGGCGCTTCGTCTTGATCGCCTCCAGCACCACGATCGAGTTGTCCACCAGCAGGCCGATCCCGAGCGTGATGCCCCCGAGAGACATGATGTTCAGCGACACCCCGGAGACGAACATCAGGAAGAAGGTGCCGACGACCGAGATCGGGATCGAGATGCCGATGATCAGCGTGGAACGAAGCTCGCCGAGGAACAGAACGAGGATCAGGACGGCGAGCAGTCCGCCGAGCATCGCGGTCTGGAGCACCTCCGAGACCGACTGCCGGATGTATCGCGCCTGGTCGGTGACCAGGGTCAGTTCGAGCTGTTCTCCAACCACGCCGAGCCGCTCGTCGAGCTCCTCCACCCGGGCGAGCACCTGGTCGGCGACCGTGACCGTGTTCGTGCCGCCCTCCTTGTACACCGCGATCTCGATCGCCTCGTGGCCATCAATCCGCGAGATGACTTCCCGCTCCTTCGCGCCCCGCCGGATCGTCGCCACGTCTCCGAGCCGGATGACGGTGCGGGTCGTGTCCACGACGATGTCCCGCATGTCCTCCGGCCGCTCGAACTCGTTGATCGTCCGCACCAGGTACTCGGTCCCGCCGTCGAGCAGTTGCCCCGCGGTCAGGTTCACGTTCTCCTGGCCGAGCCGGTTGACGATCCCGGGGACCGAGAGCCCCAGATTGGCTGCCTTGCGTTCGTCGATTTCGACGTGGATCTCCTCTTCGAGGCCGCCGCTCACGAGCACCGCGGCGACACCCTCCACCCGTTCGAGGTTGCGCTGGATCTCCTGCTCGGCGATCAGCCGCAGCCGGATCAGGTCGTCGTTCCCGGTCAGCCCGAATCGCAGGATCGGATCGAGGGACGGGTCGAAGCGGAGCAGCGTGGGACGGGGGGCGTCGAGCGGCAGATTCACGACGTCGAGCCGCTCCCGCACGTCGAGCGCCGCCATGTCCATGTCGGTGCCCCAGCCGAACTCGAGGGTCACCTCGCTTCGGTCGGGGCGCGACGACGAGATGACCCGCACGACGTTGTTCACCACGCCCACCCCGTTCTCGATGGGGCGGGTGATCAGGTTTTCGATCTCCGAGGGGGCGGCGCCCTCGTAGTCGGTCTGGACGTTGAGCGACGGGTAGGTGATGTCCGGGAGGAGGTCCACCGCGAGCCGCTGGAAGCCCACCGCGCCGAAAACGACGACGGCGATGAACAGGACCAGGACCGTGACCGGCCGCCGGATCGAGAAGTCAACGATGCGCAAGGAAGTGTGCTCCTGTGGGACGCCGCTTTCGACCGGTTCTCCCGGTAGGGGTGCGGCGCCGGGGATCGAAGGGTTGGCGATGCGCGCCGAAGAGCGCTCCTGCTCGAGAAACGAGAACGGCCGGGATCAGGACGCGCCGGGTTCGCGGCCGCGCCGCCGGGCCACGATCCGCTCGATCTCTTCCGCGGACAGACCGCGCTCCTCCAGCCGGGCGCGCAGGGCGGCTTCGGCTTCCGGCGTCAGCTCTTCTCCGGCGGCGCCTGGCAGGGGCCCGGCCCGCCATCCGCGGGCGGTCCGTTCCTCGATCTGTTCTTCGCTGAGGCCCATGGCGCGCAGCCGCTCGCGGATCGCCTCCCGAGCCTCCACGGGCAGCTCGTCGAAATCCGGAGCGCTCTCCCCCGGGCCCGTGCCCCGCATCGGGGCCCCGCCGGGCCTCTCCGTGGCCGGAGGCGCGGCCGGTGATTGCGGCTCGGCGGCGGCCGGGCTCGTCGGGGCCGCTCCGCCGGCGGGAGGTCCGCCGCCCGGACGACCGCCGCCCGGACGACCGCCACCCCCGGCGATGGTCGCGATCCGGGCTTCGATGTCCTCCTCGCTCATCCCTCGGGCGCGCATCCGCTCACGCATCATTTCCATCTGGGCGGGATCGGGGCTCGCCGGGGCCGCCGCCCGCCGCGCCGGGGCTTCCTCGGCCCCGGGGCCGGCGAGGATCTGGACCGGCGTCTCGTCGGTGAGCCCGTCCTGCCCCACCACGATCACCCGGTCGCCGGCGGCGAGCCCGCCGGTGACCTCGACCTGGTCGTCCTCCTCGTAGCCGAGCGTCAATGGGCGGCGGCGGGCGACGCCGTCCTCCACGACGAACACCTCGTCCGCGAGGCTCTCGAGCGACAGGGCCCGCTTCGGCAGGATGAGCGCCTCCGCCCGCACGTCGGTGACCAGACGCACGGTCGAGAACATGCCCGGGCTCAGGCGATCCCGCCGGTTGACTTCCAGCGTCACGCGGATCGTCCCGGTCGTCGCGTCCACCACCGGGCTGATTCGCAGCACCCGGCCATCGAAGGTCTCGCCGGGGAAGGCTTCGACCTCGATGTCCGCCCGCTGCCCCACCGAGAGCCGGGTGAGATCCCGCTCGGGGACGCTGATCTGACACAGCAGCGGATCGAAGTCCGAGACGCGGAAGAGTCGCTGCCCGTTCGTGAGCGTCTCTCCCTGCTTCACCGCCCGCTCGATGATGAGCCCGTCGAACGGGGCCTCGATCCGGGCGTAGGCGAGCTGGATCTCGTTGCCGTTCAACTGGGCGCGCGCCGATTCGAGGTTGGAGAGCGCGGTGTCGTACACCTCCTGGCTCACCACCTGGCTTTCGAGGGACGCCCGAGCCCGCTCGTAAGCCACCTCGGCCTGGCTGAGCGCCACCCGGGAGATCTCGACCTGGGCCCGGAGCTCGGTCTCGTCAATGCGGGCGAGGAGGTCGCCGGCGCGTACGAACTGGCCTTCCTCGGTCAGGATCTCGACGAGGGGCCCGGCGGTGCGGGCCACGATATCCACCTCGCGCTCGGCCTCGAGCGTGCCGTTCGTCTCGATGAACGCCGAAATCTCGCCGCGCGCGACCTCCACGACCTCGACCGGTACGGCGGTGCCGGCGCCGCCGCCGCTGCCCGCGCCGCCGGGGAAGCCGCCGCCCGGAGGACCCCCTCGCGGCGGACCGCCCGGTCCGCCGGCGGCCGGTTCGTCCCCGCCGCCGCAGCCCGAGGCGGCGGCGGCGAGGAGCAGGAGGACGGCGGGGAGCCCGGATCGGCGACGGCGCCGGGGCAGGGGACGGGGGGAGTGGGTCATCGGGGAATCCGGGGAACGGGGCGCTGTGGCCGGGTCAGCGGGGGAGGACGGTGGTCGTGACCGCGGCGGCAGCCGGCGCGGGAAGGGGTCGGACGGCGGCGCGGGGGGTGGAAGCGGGCTTCGGAGTGGTCGTCAATGGCCACAGCAGGCGCTTCAGGTCGTCGCTGACCGCATAGAGCGTGGGGATCAGGAGGAGGGTGAGGATGGTCGAGGTGGGGAGTCCGCCCGCGAGCACCAGCCCGATGGGGGCCCAGTTCCCGGCTCTGCCGTCCACCGAACCGAACAGGCCGGGGAGGAAGTAGGGCGCCGCCAGCGGCATCAGACCGCAGAACGTGGTGAGCGCGGTCATCATCACCGGACGCAGCCGGTGCTCACTCCCGAGGATCAGCGCTTCGTCGCGCGAGAGGCCGCTGCGGCGCAGCGAGTTCACGTGCGCGATGAGCACGATTGCGTTGTTCACCACGATCCCGGCGAGCAGCACGAGTCCCAGCATCGCCGTGTTGTCGAGCATCTGCCCGGTCAGGTTCAGCGTCAGCGAGACGCCGATGAACGAGAACGGGATGGCGAACATGATGATCGCGGGGTGGAGGAAGCTCTCGAACAGCGCCACCATGATCAGGTAGATGAGCAGCAGCGCGAACGCGAACGCGAAGCCGGCGGCCGAGAAGTCGCTCTCGCCCATGCGGGACCAGCGGTCGAAGCTCCATTCGTAGCCCGGCGGCAGCGGGATCTCGCCGAGCGCCTGCTCGACCTGGCCCCGGAGCCGGAACGAAGCCCCCGGATTCGTCGTGTTCGCGCTGATCGACAGCTTGGGCCGACGGTCCTCGCGCTCGATGCTGCGCGGTCCGCTGACGGTCTCGAAATTGGCCATCGCGCCGATGGGAACCTGGACCTCACCCGCGAACACCGGCATCCGGCGCAGGTGGTCGAGTCGCTCGCGCTCCTCCTCGGGGTACTGGACCACGATGTCCACTTCCCGCCGGTCGCTCTCGATCTGACCGACCGGACGCGAGGTCAGCGCGCTGCGCACGCTCTGCGCCACGGCGTTCGTCGTGACTCCGGTCGCGAGCGCCCGATCCGGGAGGACGGACACGTGGAGTTCCTCGGTTCCGCTCTCGAGCGAGGTCTCCACGTCCCGGATCCCGTCCATCGCCGACAGCGTCTCCACGACCCGCCCCGACACGAGCTCGAGGACGGCCATGTCGTCGCCCTTCAGATCCACGCTGATTCCGCTCCGGCTGCCGGGACCGCGGCCGCGGGCCTGCCCGATGCGGAAGTTCACCCCGGGGATGTCCGCGGGAAGCAGGTCGCGGATGTCGTCCGTGATCTCGGTGACGCTCCGCTCGCCTTCGGTCTCGTCGAGGAGATAGATGTCGAACTGGCGTCCGCCGCCATCGAAGCCGCCACGCCGGGACCGGCCCCCGCCGCGGCGGAACTCGTAGATCACGTCGGCGATCTCGAGCTCATCCCGCCGTTCGTCGAGCATGGCGGCCACGCCCTCCATGACCTCGCGGGTCTCGTCGAGCGTGTAGGCCTGCGGCACGTCCACCCGAATCGTCACCTGACGCTCCAGACTGGAGGAGAACGGCGAACGCTCGATGTTGCCGTACATGTGCCACGCCAGTCCCAGGAGTCCGACCGCGACCAGCAGCGAGATCGTCCGGTGGTGGAGGGTCCGTCGGATCACGCGCCCGTAGTACTTCGACAGGATCCGCATCGTCTTCGAATAGCGGCGCTTCTCGTTGCGCAGGACGACTCCCGCCATCATCGGGACCACGGTGAGCGCGACGAGCAGCGAGGCCACGATCACGATGCTCAGCGTGAGCCCGAAGTCCACGAAGATCCGGAAGAACCCACCGATCTCGGTGCCGAGGAAGATCAGCGGGATGAAGACGCACATCGTCGTCCCCGCGCCGGCGAGGATCGGCATCGTCACCGCCGACGCGCCGTGGATCGCCGCGGTCCGGGAGTCCTCCTCGTGTTCGGTGAAGTGGCGCGAGATCGAGTCGATCACCACGATCGCCGGGTCGGCGAGCATCCCGATGGCCACCATGAGCCCGAACATGCTGATCACGTTCAGCGTGGTGTCCACCATGCCCGCGGTGCGCAGGAGATACAGGATCACGAATGTCGTGATGATCGAGAGCGGGATCGCCACCCCGACCAGGACCGTGGTGCGGACCTTCTGCAGGAACAGCAGCAGGATCAGCAGCGCCAGTCCGCCGCCGAAGAGCCCGGCGGTGGTGAGCTGCTCGAGCCCGCCCCGAACGTCCTCGGAGGCATCCTGGATCGTCCGAACCTCGATGTCGGCGTAACGCGGCTCGGCGGCCATCGCGTCGAGTTCCGCCTTCACCGCGTCCGCGGTCGAGACGACGTTGCCGTTCGAGGCCTTGTAGATCCGGAAGGTGACCGCCTCGGTCCCGTTCAGGTAGTCGAACGAGGTCTGGAGCGGGTAGTCGTAGGTGACGTCCGCCACGTCCCGGACCCGGAGCCCGGTCGTGCCGATCGGCGTGTCCTCGAGATCCTCCGGACGCTGGAACTGCCCGACCGTGCGCACGAGGAGCTTGCGGGACCCCTCTTCGATCGTCCCCCCGGAGATGTTCACGTTGTTGGCGGCGAGCGCCTGGGAGACCTCGCGGACATCCACGTTCATGGCCGCCATCCGCTGCGGGTCGAGGATGACCTTCAGCTCGCGGCGACGTACGCCCCGGAGCGAGACGCTCGCGACCCCGTCGAGCCTCTCGAGGCGGGGAAGGGCGATGTCCTCGGCGAAGCGGAACAGCTCCTCTCTCGGCCAGGGCGCCCCGAGATGGAACTGCAGGATCGGGATGTCGCTGCTCTGGAAGCGCCGGATCCTGATCCGCTCCACGTCGTCGGGGAGCAGGTGCCGGATGCGATCCACCCGGTCGCGGGCCTCCACCACCATGAGATCCATGTTCGCGGTCTCTTCGAACTCGACGCTGACGCTGCCGCTGTTCGCGCTCGCGGTGGCGGTGAGCGCGGTGATCCCGGGGATCGTGCCCATGCTCTCCTCGAGAGGGCGCACGATGAGCCGCTCGGTCTCCTCCGGGGAGGAGGAGTCGTAGTTGACGCTCACCCACAGGCTGTTCGAGCCGAAGGACGGCAGGAACTCGAGCGGCAGACGGGACAGCGAGACGTAGCCGAGGACGATGAGCCCGATCGCGATCATGGTGATCGTGACCCGCCGGTCCACGGCGAACCGGGCGAGCGCGCTCCCCTTCGGGGTGTCAGCGTCCGGAGACGTCGCTTCGGGCGGCGGCGGTTGGTTCGGGGTCATCGGAAGTCTCCGTGCCGGGGAGCGAAGGCGGCGCCCGATCGGGGCGAGCCGCGGCCGTCCGCTTCCTCATCGTGGGCGTCCCCGCCGGATTCGGGGAACAGTTCGTCGAAGGTGGCGCGCTGCTCGTCATCCAGCATCTCGCGGATCTGTCCGCGGAACCGGAGTCGCAGCTCGCGGTAGCGCTCGTGGGTCGCTCTCCAGAACGCGGAGGCCTCCGCGTTGTTCCGGTCGAGGAACTCGCCGAGCCGGGCGCGCTGGCTCTCGTCGAGCTCGAGGGCCGATTCGAGGTGCGCGCGGAACCGCTGGATGCGCGCCTCGCTGGGGGCTCCGCCGCGGATGCGTCGCCGGCCCTCCTCCCCGGGGCCCCGCCGGGACTCCGCCGCCTCCGGGCCACGGAACCGGGGCCCCCTGCGGTGGTCGAGAATCGAGGTGGCGAGAACGCCGGCGGCGAATCCGGCGAGCAGGGCGAGCACCAGGCTCAGCCGCCTCCAGCGCCGGCTCGTTCCGGGGGTTGGGGTTTCGGTCATGTCGTCCTCAGCGGCCGGCGTCGTCCCCGACGAGAATCGGCGAGCCCAGCGCGATCAGCAGAACCGGCTCCGACGCGTCGCCTTCGGACGGCGCCGCCCCGGGCGTGGGGACGGCGCCGAGGATCTCGTCCTCGAGAGCGACGAGAGCGTCGGCCGGCGCCACGACCTCCGCGGTCGCCGCCCCCGGGTCGCGGGCGTCCGACGCGAGTCGAAGGCTCGCTCCGGCGGCGACCACGAGCGCGGCGGTGACGGCCGCGAGCCGAACGCCGAGCTGGCGCCAGGTCCAGCGGGGAACCACCGAGAGCGCCCGCCGGCGCTCGCGGAAACGCACGACGAATCCGGGATCGGGTTCGACGTCGGGGCGCAGGAATCGGGAAATCGTCGCGATCCGGTCGCGCTCGCGCGCCAGAGCCGGGCCGTCGTCCAGACGGGCGTGGACCGCGGCGGCGGCGGTTTCGTCGAGTTCTCCGTCGAAGTCGGCCGAAACCGCCTCGCGGAACCGATCGCGGTTGCGGGATGTCATGAGCGCGGATTCCCATCGGTGGAAAGGGCCTCGGCGAGACGCCGGCGGGCGCGGTGGATCCGCGACTGCACCGTGCCCAGCGGAAGCCGGGCGAGGGTCGCGATCTCGCGGTAGGTCATTCCGGCCACCTCTTTCAGAACGAGCGCCTCGCGTTCGTTCGGCGGCAGGCTCCGGAGCGCCGATTCCAGTTCGGTGCGGTTGCGCAGCGCCGCGGCGTGGTCACCGGCGTCGAGCCCGTCCGCGTCCGGCGGCGAACTCCGGACCAGCAGTTCGGCGAGGCGCCGGCGCCGCTCGGCCTTGCGGATGTGGTCGTGGGCGCAGCGGACGGCGATCCGGCACAGCCAGGCGGCCACCGGCCCCTGTCCGCGCCAGGAGGAGGCCCGGCGCCAGGCGCGGAGGAAAGCCTCCTGCGCCGCGTCCTCGGCGGCCGCCGGATCGCGCAGGATGGCGAGCGCGACAGCTCGCACCCGGGCTTCGGTGCGACGGACCAGCTCGTCGAACGCCGCGGCGTCCTGCTGCTCCCGGAAACGGAGGAAGAGGATGCGTTCCTTGCGATTCTCGGCGGCGCGGCGGGCGGGGTCTGGAGCATGGCGAGGAGGCAGGCGGTGGTTCCGGGGTCGGCTCTCGTTGTTTCCGCGACCGAGGTGACGCGCGGAGTCCATGGCCGAACCCTCGCTTACAAGACGCACGAACCGAGGCGACTTGTTCGCAGGGCGGGCAGCAGGTCCCACCGCCGGTCCGACGGTGTGAACCCGCCCCGCCGCAGATCAGGCGAGAGCCTGCTCCAGGTCGGCGATGAGGTCGGAGGGATGCTCGAGGCCGACCGACATCCGGATCAGATCCCGCGGCGTGGGACTCTCGGGTCCTTCCACCGCGTACCGGTGCTCGGCGAGGGTCTCGACGGCGCCGAGGCTGGTGGCGCGGACGACGAGCCGGAGTCGGGACATGAAGCGCCGCGCTCCCTGCTCTCCGCCCGCCACCCGGAAGGAAAGCATGGCGCCGAACCCGTCGGCCTGCCGGCGCTGCGTCGCGTGTCCGGGATCGTCAGGGAGTCCCGGGTAAAAGGTCTGCTCGATTCCAGGGTGCGCCGCGAGAAACCCGGCGAGCGCCGCCGCCCCGGCGCTTTGGGCGCGGATACGGAGCGGGAGCGTCTTCACCCCGCGGCGAAGCAGCCACGCGTCGAACGGCGACGGCACCGGGCCGGTGTCGGTCTGGATCGCCCGGATCCGCTCGGTGATGGCGAGGTCGGGCCGCGCCACCACGGTGCCCCCGGTCACGTCGGAATGGCCCCCGAAGTACTTGGTCGTGGAGTGGACCACGAGGTCGGCGCCGTGTTCCAGCGGCCGCTGCAGCGCGGGAGTCATCCAGGTGTTGTCCACCGCGAGCAGCGCGCCGGATCCCCGGCAGCGGGCGGCGGCCGCGGCGATGTCGGTGACGCGCAGCATCGGGTTCGAGGGTGTTTCGATCAGCGCGAGCACCGGCCCGGCGGCGAAGGCGTCGTCGAGATCGTCGGGATCGAGAAAGTCGGTGAACCGGGTGCGCAGCCCCCACCGCGCCAGCGCGGTCGAAAGCAGATGCATGGTGCCGTGGTAGGCATCTTGGGGCGCCAGTACCAGATCTCCGGGGGAGAGGGCGTACATCACCGAGTGGATCGCCGCCGTACCCGAGCCGAACGCGATGCACTCCGCCCCGCCCTCGAGATCGGCCACGACGGTTTCGAGGGCGACCCGGTCCGGATTGCCGCTTCGACCATAGATGAATCCGCCGCGGAGTTCCCCCGAGTCGTCGCGCTCGAACGTCGTCGAGAGGTGGATCGAGGGCGCCACGGCGCCTGAACGTTCTACCGGCCGTCCGGCGTGAACGCTCCGCGTCTCGATGCGCCGGGAGGAACCGGATTCACTCATGGCGGGGATTATCCGCCGTCCCCGTCCAAGCAGCCTGTGGACAAAGTCACGCGGCCCGGTTCTCCCGGTAGGGGCTCGAGCGGCGATGCATCCCGCCTGAACGCACCCCTTCGCTTCGCTCCGGGGCGCTCTTCGTTGCGCATCGGTCGGAATACACCCGGTATTCCTCCCTCGCGCGCCGCCCCCACCGGGAGAACTGGGTCAGCCGCGCGCCTCGCCACTCTCGGTGCTCACGCGACTTTATCCACAGGCTGCAAGGAGAGCGGGGTGAACCGGAGCGGGAGAAACGGTTCCGTCCTACAGGGGTGTAGGTGGGCGTCGCGTGTCGGGCCCGGGCTTCCCTCGTGGGATGCGCATCCCGCCCGCCAGTGGTGACTCCCGTTCGGAACTTTAGTAGCCGGAACACGAGTCGCCGCGCCGGTTCGGGTTCAGTGTAACTGCGGTCCCCGGCCCGGTGCCGGGAGCGGGGTTCGAACCCGCACGCCCCTGGAGGGCGGGGAATTTTAAGTTCCCGACGTCTTCCTGAATTCCGTCATCCCGGCGTCGGAGCGGTGCTTCCGATGCGGATGATACGAACGCGACCCGTCGCCTCGGACGCCGGGGGTGAGCCCGATCATCAGATCCATGACGTTCGTGCCGGTGGGGCCGGTCCGGAGGAGCTCTCCGGTGCGGTCGAACACGGTCCACGAGTCGTTTCGGGCGAGCGCGGCGGCGGGTTCGAGGCCGAGCTCCGACGCGCGCGCCCAGCTCCCCCCGTCCACGACCGCGCCCGCGGCGTCGGTGGGTCCGTCGGTGCCATCGGTGCCCCCGGCGAGAAGCGCCACACCGGAGGTTCCATCGAGCGCTCGCGCCGCGACCAGCGCGAACTCCTGACTGCGGCCGCCCTGGCCGTCCCCGGTCACCCGCAGGGTGAGTTCGCCGCCGGCGAGGAGCGCCGCGGGACCGGGGCGAGCCGCGACCTCGGCGAGTCTGGTCGCGAACGCCCGGGCCGTTCCCCCGACTTCGCCGGTGAGATCCCGGCCGAAGAACTCGACGGGGTAGCCGAGCCGCGCCGCCTCGGCAGCGGCGGCGTCGAGCGAGCGCCGGTTGCTCGCCAGGATGTGGTGCGGCGGGGCCGATCGGGCGTCGGAGGGCGTCTCCGGGATGCGGCCCGCCGCGCCCGCGTCGAGCCGACGCCGCACCGACTCCGGAACCCTTCGGACGAGGTCGTAGCGGGAAAGCACCTCGAGCGCGTCGCCGAATGTCGTCGGATCCGGCGTCAGCGGCCCCGACCCGATGGAGGTCAGGTCGTCGCCCACGACATCGGAGATGACGAGGACCGCGGCCCGCAGGTCCCTGACGAGCGGCATGAGATGGCCGCCCTTCACCGCCGAGAGGTGCTTGCGGACCGTGTTGATCTCGTGGATATCGGCCCCGCTCGCGAGCAGGAGTTCGTTGGTCCGCGCTTTCGCTTCGAATCGGATCCCCGAAGCGGGCGCGACGAGCAGCGCCGAAGCCCCTCCGGTGAGCAGGAACAGGACCCGGCTTCCGGCCGGAACCCGCCGCAGGTCTTCGACGAGACGACGGGTCGCCGCCACCGAAGCAGTGTCCGGCACCGGGTGGGCCGCCTCTTCGACGGTGACGCCGCGGACCTCCTCGACGTGCCCCCGCTTCACGATGATCCGGCCGGACAGCCTCTCTCCTTCGAGCCCGCCGGCGATGGCCCGGCCGAGCGCCGCCGCCGCCTTCCCGGCGCCGAATACGAACACCCCCTCTTCGGGCGTGTGCGCCGCGGGGAGGAGCGGCGCGCCCCCGAGCGTCCATCCGGCGCGCGCCGAGCCACCGAGGCCGCGGGCGAGGATCGGGGCGGGGTCGGCGGCCGCCAGCCCGGCGCGGAGCACCCGGTGGAGATCCCGCCGCAGCCCGGGTTCGCCCGGCGTCGGCGCGGCGTCGGCCACGTCGGTCATTCGGGCCCTTTCGGAGCGGCGGGATGACGAAGTAGAGTCAGGCCATGGTTCGGCCACCGGAGGTGAGCGATCCGGAGCCGGAACCGCGGCCGCTCCCGCGGCGTCTCTATGTCGTGCTGGCGTTCGCCCCGATCCTGCTCGCGGGGCTCGCGCTGGCCGGTCTGATCCTTTTTCACTGCGCGAGAGTATGACGGTCCGGGCGCCCGATCCCGGCTGCGACGGAGGTGTCCGGTGTCCGAGCTGTATGTAGCCGAAGGAGGTCGGGTCGTCGGCCCGTTTCCGGTGTCGGAGGTCCGCCGCCGCCTCGATTCCGGCCGGTGGGGGCCGGGCGTTCAGGTCTGTCCGACCGGCAGCCAGGAGTGGCGGCCGGCGTCCGCCGTCACCGGGCTCCTCGGCGGCCCGGCGCCGCCGCGCCCCCCGCGGTCGCAGCGGATGCACGAGGTGGACTTCCGCGTCGTCGGGGAGGAGATGCAGTTCGTCGAGGTCGAGCTCGATCCTCGCGAAGGCGCCATCGCCGAAGCCGGGGCCATGATGTACATGACCTCCGGGATCGAGATGCAGACGATCTTCGGGGATGGAAGCCAGCGCGGCTTCATGGACAAGATGCTCGGCGCCGGGAAGCGCCTGCTCACCGGCGAGAGCCTGTTCATGACCGAGTTCGTGAACCGGGGCGCGGGCAAGCAGCACGTCGCCTTCGCCTCCCCCTACCCGGGGAAGATCATCCCCGTGGACCTCGCCGAGATCGGCGGCCGCGTCATCGCGCAGAAGGACGCGTTCCTCTGCGGCGCGAAGGGCGTCTCCGTCGGGATCGCCTTCCAGCGTCGCATCGGAACCGCGCTGTTCGGCGGCGAAGGCTTCATCATGCAGTCGGTCGAGGGGGACGGCATGGCTTTCCTGCATGCCGGCGGCACGATCGAACGGCGTGAACTCGGCCCCGGCGAGAGCCTCCGGGTGGACACCGGTTGCCTGGTCGCGCTCGCTCCCTCGGTGAACTACGACATCCAGACGGTCGGCGGCGTCAAGTCGGCGCTGTTCGGCGGCGAGGGCTTCTTCTTCGCCCGTCTCACCGGCCCCGGCTGGGTGTGGCTGCAGTCGCTGCCGTTCAGCCGCCTCGCGGGGCGGATCCACCAGGCGGCGCCCCAGACCGGCCGCGGCGGCAAGGGCGAGGGATCGCTCCTCGGCCGGCTCTCGGGCGTGGGCTGGGACGGCAACTGAGGCGCGTCATCGCTTCCTTTGGGGCTTCCTCCGCGCGCTCGTTCGTCGAACGGTTCCGCTGGGACGGCTGGACCCCGGACGAGCGCGCGACGCTCCTGTTCGTGGTCACCGGCGGGCGAATCCTGCTGATCGAGAAGCACCGCGGGCTCGGCGAAGGGAAGGTGAACGGCCCCGGTGGACGCCTCGAACCCGGCGAGACGCCCCGGGAAGCCGCGATCCGGGAGACCGAGGAGGAGGTGCTCGTCCGCCCCACTGGAGTCCGGTTCGCGGGCGAGCTGCAGTTCCAGTTCACGAGCGGCTTTTCGATCCACGTCCACGTCTTCCGCGCCGACGGCTGCATCGGAGAGCCCGGCGGGACCGAGGAAGCCACCCCGCTGTGGGCTTCGCTCGACCGGATCCCCTATGACCGCATGTGGGAAGACGACGCGGTGTGGCTGCCGCTCCTCCTGCGCCGGGAGCGGTTCTCGGGACGCTTCGTCTTCGAAGGGGACCGGATGCTCACCCACGAGATCCGGACCGGGGCGGAGATCGCCGAGCCGGAATCCGACCTCGACGCGCGGGCCTGACCGGACGCCGGGTCGAGCAGGTCGGAGCCGTCCGGTGCGAACTTCCGAGCTGAGCCGGGAGGTCTGGCTCCCGCGACCGCCGGAGGAGGTGTTCCCGTTCTTCGCCGACGCCGGAAACCTCAATCGGCTGACGCCGCCCTGGCTCCACTTCCGGATCCTCACCCCGCGACCCATCGAGATGGCGGTCGGCGCCCGGATTGACTACGGCCTTCGCCTCCACGGCCTCCCCATCCGCTGGCGGAGCGAGATCGCCGCGTGGGATCCGCCGCACGGCTTCGTGGACGAGCAGCGGCGCGGTCCTTACCGGGTCTGGATCCACCGCCACGGCTTCGAGCCCCACCGCGAAGGCACTCTCGTCACCGATCACATCCGCTACGCCGTCCCCGGCGGCCCGCTCGTGGACCGGCTCTTCGTCCGTCGCGACCTGCGCCGCATCTTCGACTACCGCACCGCCCAGCTCCGCCGCCGGTTCCAACGCGTACCGTCCACGGGGCTGCGTGCGCGGTCGTAGAGTCCATAGGCCCATATGCGCTAATATGGGCTGCCGTATGAAGACCACTGTTGAGCTCTCCGATCCTCTGGTCGCCAAGGCGAAGGCCTACGCCGCCCGGAACGGCGTCACGCTCCGGTCCCTCATCGAGATCGGGCTGCGGCTCGCGATGAGGGCGGGCCGGACCCGGGAGCCGTTCCGGCTGCGGGACCTCAGTGTGGGAGGGAAGGGGCTCCAGCCGCAGTACCGAGACGCGGACTGGTCGCGTATCCGGGAGGCGATCTACAAGGGGCGAGGAGGGTGATCGCCACCGACACCAACATTCTGGTGCACGCGCACCGCGCCGACTCCGAGTGGCACGAGTCCGCCAGTTCGCTGGTGCGGTCGCTGGCGGAGGGTCGGGTCGTCTGGGGCCTGCCTTGGCCCTGCGTGCACGAGTTCCTGGCGGTCGTGACCCATCCACGCATCTTCAACCCCCCGTCCACGATCGCCCAGGCGGCGGAGCAGGTGGAGGCGTGGCTCGAATCGGACGCGGCGGCGCTCCTCACGGAGTCCGACTTCCACTGGGAAGTCCTCCGTCAACAGCTCTTGGGCCGAGGGATCCGAGGCCCCAAAGTGCATGATGCCCGGATTGCGGCCCTGTGCCTCGAGCACGGGGTCACGGAGTTCTGGACGGCCGATCGGGACTTCAGTCGCTTCCCGGACCTGGCGACCCGCAACCCGTTGGGTCACTGACGCTCCGCCCGGCGGCAGGGCGCCGTCCGCCAGCGCCAACCGAGGCTCTGATGGGTGGCTCAGCTTGCCCTCCAACGGGCCTTGGTCTTGGGCACGGGGATTGTTCGCGTCATTGTCGTAAAATCTCCGCGTATTTTGACGACAGTCCCGCGATTCTTCCGTCCACCGCAATCCAGCTTCTTTCTCTTCGGTCCGCGGGGAGTGGGCAAGACCACCTGGGTGCGCTCCGCCTTCCCGGACGCCCTCATGGTGGACCTACTCGATGCCGCGACCTACCGGGAGCTTGCGGCGCGACCCGAGCGGCTGGCCGCGCAGGTCGCCGCCACCGGAGCGACGACGGTCGTCGTGGATGAAGTCCAGCGCCTTCCTGAACTGCTCTACACGGTCCATTCCCTCATCGAGTCCGACCGCGCCCTCCGGTTCGTCCTGACCGGCTCCAGCATCCGGGCGCTCCGCCGCGCCGGCGTCAACCTCCTCGGCGGCCGCGCCGGCCACCGGGAACTCCACCCGTTCCTGGCCGCCGAGCTTGGCTCTCGGTTCCGTCTCGACGATGCGCTCGCCCACGGGCTCGTGCCCGTGGTGTCCCAGGCGAGAGATCGGCGCCGGGCCGCCTCCTCCTACGCATCCCTCTATGTGGACGCGGAAGTACGCGCCGAGCAGTGGACGCGGAACATCGGCGGGTTCAGCCGCTTCCTCGAAGCGATGTCCTTCTCCCACGCCGCAGAGCTGAACCTCTCCGCAGTCGCCCGCGAAGCGGGAGTCCCACGCGCCACGGTCAGCGGTTTTCTCGAGATCCTCGAGGATCTCCTGCTCGGGTTCCGTCTCCGCGTCTTCTCCCGGCGAGCGAAGCGGCGTCTCGCTCGGCGCCCGAAGTTCTTCTTCTTCGACGCCGGGGTCTATCGCGCCTTTCGCCCCACCGGGCCGCTCGATCGCCCGACCGAAATCGAGGGACCGGCGCTCGAAGGCCTCGTGGTCCAGCACCTCCGGGCGTGGGCGGCCTGCCGGGACGGCAAGGAGCGCATCTCGACATGGCGCACTCGGGCCGGAGTCGAAGTCGACTTCGTGATCTACGGCCCGGACGAGTTCGCCGCGATCGAGGTGAAGAACAACCGGCGCGTCCGCCCCGAGGATCTGCGTGGCCTGTGCCGCTTCGGGGAGGACTACCCCGACGCCCGCCGCCTCCTCCTCTACCGCGGCGCAGACCGCCTCCTCACCGACGGCATCTTCTGCCTCCCGGTCGAGGAGTTCCTCACCGCCCTCCACCCCTCCGGCTCGCTGACCGCGGCCGCCGGCCCACCGGCTGATCAGAGCAGGCGAACGCGATGAAAGTGCTGACCTGGAACGTCAACCGGGCTGGGGAGTCGCGGCGCGGACTGTGGGAGTTCCTTCGGCGCGAACAGCCGGACATCGTCCTGCTTCAGGAGGTTGCGGGGATTCCGGCGCGCGTCCTCGACGGTTACCACAGTCACCGGGTCGCGCCGAGGTACTTCGACGGCAGAAGGGCACCGTTCTCGACGGCCATTCTCTCCCGGGGCGCCCTTGATGCGACCCCGTACCTCGGATCGGAGTTGCCGTGGGTGGAGAGGATCCACCGGGAGCGGCGCGGATGGATCATCGAGTGCCGGTCGGTGCTCCCCAGCGGGGAGAGCATCCGGGTTGTTTCCGTTCATTCGCCCGCGTTTCCCATTCCCGAGAGTGAGCTGGCCGGTGTGGACGTGGCCGGGATCCAACTGACGAACAATCCGAAAGTCTGGTTCACGGAGATCCTGTGGGCTCTCCTTCGTAGCACCGGCGTCTCCGCCGATACGCACTGGATCGTCGCTGGTGACTTCAACAGCTCCGTGAAGTTCGATGACCCGTACGACAGGGGCAATCGCCAGATCATCGAACGCCTGAATGCTCTTGGCTTGACCGACTGTCTGAGTTACTTCCACAGCCGGGCGGTGCCGACATTCCAGCATTCGGGCAAGTCCGTCATTCATCAGTTGGACTACTGCTACGTGAGCTCTCCGTTGCTGTCGCGCCTTGCGCGGGCGGACGTGCCCGGTCAGGACGAGGTCTTCCGGACGCAGCCGAGGCTGAGCGACCATCTTCCGATCGTGTGCGAATTCGACGGAGTCTCTTCCGATCCAGACCGCCCAGGAGATGCCTGAACAGGCCCTCACCCGGGCCGAGCGCCCGCGCCTCGCTCGCGCTACTGCGCGGCGGAGCAGCGGGTGATGAAAGTCCGCTGCTCCTCGGTGGAGGGGTCGTTGGCGGCGCAGGCGGCAAGGGCTTCGGCCGCTTCGTCCCGCCGACCGAGGGCGGTCAGCGCTTGCGCCCGGAACCAGAGCGGACGGGCCTCGGTGGCGCGGTGGGCTCGTCCGACGCCGAGGTTCTCCGGATAGGTGAGCGCGTGGTCGAAATGGGCCAACGCGGTCTCGGCCTCGCCCTCCGCGAGTGCGGCGCGTCCCAGTTCGACGTGGGCGGCCGAGAAGAGCTGCCAGATGGTGGCGTCGCCCTCGCGGAAGTTCACTTCGGCCCGCTCCAGCAGCGCGATCGTGTCCTCGTAGCGGCCGGTGGCGCCCAGCGCTCGCGCCCACTCGATGTTGATGTCGTGGCGGCGTCGCAGCCCCTCCGGAATCCGCTCCAGCACCGCGGTCGCGGCGGCGGGGCGTCCCTGCTCGAGGTGGAGGCGGGCGAGGTCCCGGTAGAGGGTCTGATCGCGGTGGCGGGCGGCGATCGCCTGCTCGAGGTGGTGTTCTGCTTCCGTCGGCTGGTCGAGGAGCTTCCAGTGGATCATGCCGAGGCCCCGGTGGGCGGTGGAGAGACCCGGATCCCGCTCGATGGCGGCCTCCCAGGCGGCCATGGCCTCGTCGTAGCGGCTCAGTCCGGCGAGCAGCCGTCCCAGCAGCAGGCGGGGCGCGGGTTCGCCGGGCGCGGTCCGGGCGGCGTCGCGCAGCACGCGCACCGACTCGGGGCGCGAGGGGAAGTGGTAGTCGAGACGCGGCCGGTGCCCGCGCTGCCGGTTGCGGTCCCGCTCGGCGATGTCCCCGACCTGCCCGGCCCAGTCCCCCGCGTGGTACCAGAGCATCGGCCCCGGGGCGAATCCCGCGTCCTCGATCAGGGCGTCGAGCGCGTCGAGGGCGACTTGCGGCAGCCCGGCTTCGGCCGTGGTGAGGAGCGCCTCGATCAGGGCGAACTCGGGCTCTCCGGCCAGCGCCAGCATGGCCCGGGCGGCCTCGGCGCGACTCGCGTCGTCGCCCGCGGTGTGGATCCGGACGACCCACGGGATCAGGCTCACGGTGCCCGCTTCGATCTCCCGGTGGGCGTCGGCGGCGCTGGCGTCGGCGTCTCCGGTGGCGAGCCGCGCCAGCAACAGCCAGTCGGAAACCGGAGCGCCGAGCTCGGCCGCGGTCTCGAGGGCGCGCATGGCGGCTTCGGGCTCCCCCGTGTTCAGCAGGATCCGGCCGGCGAGACGCCAACCGACCGCCTCCGCTCCGGCGAGCTTGGTGGCGAGGTAGGCGGAGTCGAGCCCGGCTTCCGGATCTCCGGCGCGGTAATGAGCCACGCCGAGCAGGAAACGGGCGAATCCGTGCTCCGGATCGGCGCCCACGATCCGGGTGAGGCGCTTCGATGCCGCCTCCCACAACCCCGCCTTCAGGTCGAGGACGGCGAGGCCGACGCCGGCGTCCCGGTGGTCGGGGGCGAGGGCGAGCGCCCGTTCGTAGAGCCGGCGGGCCTCGGCCCGATTCAGGTCCTTGTCGGCCCGCTCCGCGGCGGCGAACGCCTCCTCCGCTGTAGTCGGCTCGGTCGCTACCGGGAGCGCCGGCGGCTCTTCAGCCGGGATCTCGAGCGGGGACCGGTAGGCGAGGATCGCCTCTCCCTCGACGATGACCTCGACCTGGACCGGCGTCGCCTGATCGCCCTCGGATCGCAGATTCGCGGGGAGTCGGACCTCCGTCGCCTCGGTCGGCGTGAGATCGCGCACCTCGGTGTGCTCGCCTGACGCGGTTCGAAGCGTCACTGCGGCGCTCGGCAGATCCCGGGCGGCGAGGAACAGGAACCGGGTCGCTGCGTCGGCCTCGACGCGTTCCACCACGAGATCGGGCGCCGCGTACTCGAAGCCCTCGCCGAGCCCGAACACCGGCGCCCACTGCTCCCGCCACGCCACCGTCTGGCCGGGGTGGAGCCAGGCGTAGTCCGACTGGGTGGGCAGCGGCCCGCTCTGAACTTCGATGTAGGGGCCGTCCTCATCGGTGAGGTTGCGCTGGTTCATCGCCCCGTCGTCTCCCTGGCCCCATGTCCAGCCCTTCTTGCCGGGCAGCTCCCGGTGGTCGGCGGTCTGGACGATCCCCCGGTCATCACCGGAGTCGTAGGCGCCGAAGAAGTCGTGGACCGCGCGGTAGGCGAAGATCGAGGTCGGCTCCGGGTAGTTGGGGAGCCGGGTCATGTCCACGCCGTTGTCTTCCGGAAACCGGTAGAAGGTCGTCCCGAAGTGGTCGGAGGCCAGCGACATCGGGTAGATGAAGCGGGTTCCTTCGCGCTGCGGGAAGGCGGTGTTGTTCCAGAAGTAGTAGGGGTGCGGCAGGTCGGTCGGGTTGAACAACCGGATTTCCTGGTCGAGCCGCGCGACGCCGGGGCGCAGCGTCAGCCGGACTTCCCAGCCGGTGCGGAAGCTCTGTTCGATCTCGCCGATCACCAGCGTCGCCGAGCCGTCCGGATTCTGAACGCCGGTCACGTTGACCGGGGAGTAGCTGGTGACGGTGTGGCCCTGCGGCCCCCGGTTCCACTCGATCCCGCCGGAGACCCACGCTCCCCGAAGCGCGATCAGACCGGGTCGGATGACCTGGTTGTTGTAGAACATCTGCTCGTTCTCGCGCTTGTCCAGCACCCACTGGATGCGTCCGCCGATCTCGGGCAGGCAGGCGATCCTGAGGTACTCGTTTTCGAGGAAGAACGCCTTCCAGGTGTGGTCGGCGCGCTCGCTTCCCAGGTTGTCCTGCATCGTGTACGGATAGACGATGGAGCCGTCGGTCTCCCGGAATTGCGGGTTCGGGTCGTCGGGCAGGAGCGCGTAGGTCGGAAGCGTCAGCTCGCCCTCCCAGGCGCGGACCGCCTCCTGGGCGGCGGCGCCGGCGGGGACGAGAAGGGCCAGGCACAGACAGGGGGCGCGGAAGGACCAGGCGGGGAATCGGAGCAAGGCGCTCACCTCGGGGACAGCGGCTCGGGGGCGGGGAGAAGACGGAGGGGCCGGAAGGCGTCCGGTGCGTGGAAGCTGGGGCCGCCGGTGGGGGACCACGCCGCGAAGACGGCGCCCTCGGCGGGGGCTTCGGGACCGCCGGGACGCTTGATGCGGAAGACGTTGAACGCCATGGTGGTTCCCGGCCTTGGCGGAGCCTCCAGATCGAGTCCCCTCCACGGGAGGAAGGCGGTGGCGGTCCATCCGTCGTGGAACTCCGTCACCGAGACCTCGAGTCCGGCGACATCGAAGCCCCGGTCCATGACGCCCGCCGGGACCGGGATCTCGTCCGATCCGGACTCGCCCGGACCGAGTCGGCGCAGGTCGCAGACGACACCCGCCGGATTCACCTCGACCTCGACGTAGCGTCCGTCGCCGACCGGGTCGAGGAAGATCTCCACGACCTCCTCTTCCCAGATCGGTGCATCCCGCTCGGACATGGTGAACCAGGGGGCGTCATCGTCGGCGTCGAAGCGGAGGTGGAGCCCGGCGGCGCTCCACAGCGCCCGGAAGCGGGTCCGATAGGGCGCGGGGCCCCAGGTGGCCGCCGGCGCCCGCGCCCACTCGGAAGCGTCCGCCCGAAGCAGATCGCCTGCATCGGCGTCCGTCCAGCCGGCGTCATGACCGGTCGAGGGAGCAGAGAGAAGAGCGGACCCGAGCAGGGCAGGGAGAAGCGGCATGATCGGAGGCGGAAGGCTACCGGAGCGCCGCCTTGCCGGCGCGCCGGACTCCAGTCTCATGCCGGGCCCCCACCGGGAGAACTGGCGCCGGACTCCAGTCTCATGCCGGCGCGCCGGACTCCAGTCCGGCAATTTGTCGGCGCCGGCGCGCCGGCAGAGGAGTGCCGGCAGAGGAGCGCCGGCAGAGGAGCGCCGGCAGTGGCAGGCCGGCTTGGAATTGCCGGACTGGAGTCCGGCGCGCCGGCAGAGGCGCGCCGGCAGCGGAGCGCCGGCGCACCGCGTATCGTTGCGCGGTCATGTTCGGGACCGGAGGAGCCGTCCCGAGGGAGGACATCGAATGCGGCGAACCAGCGGGAAGAAGCGGCTCGGAGCGGTGCTGACGGCGGTGGCGGGACTGAGCTGGGGGCTCGCCGGGGCGGGAGCGCGGCCGGCGGAGGCGTCGGTGATGGGCGCCAACGGGATGGTCGTGACATCGCATCCGCTCGCCGCCCAGGCCGGCCTCCGGATCCTGCAGGCGGGAGGGAACGCCTTCGATGCGGCGGTGGCGAGCGCCGCCGTGCTCGCGGTGGTCGAGCCGCTCATGTCCGGGCTCGGCGGCGTCGGCGGCTACGCCCTGATCCATGACGCCGAGACCGGCGCGGTCCGGTCGCTCGACTTCATCGGCGCCGCGCCCGCCGCCGCCGACCCGGAGGCGTTCTCGGCCGGGAGCCGACTGTGGGACCGCACCCACCCGGCGAGGGACAGCTTTCTCGCGCCGCTCGTCCCCGGCAACCTCGCCGGCTGGGCCGCGCTTCTCGAGGAGTACGGCTCCATGTCCTGGACCGAAGTGCTCGCGCCCGCGATCGGGTACGCCGAGGACGGCTTTGCGGTGACGCCGGCGGTCAGCGGCGCCTTCGGGACCAGCGGCTTCGGAGCCGACGTGGCGCGCTACCCGTACGGGGCCGGTATCTTCTTCAAGGCGGGCAAGCCGTGGCCGGTCGGCGAGATCCTGAAGCAGCCCGATCTGGCGAAGACGCTGCGGGCCGTCGCCGAGAGCGGGCCCGAGGTCTTCTACGGCGGCGCGCTCGCCGAGACCTTCGCCCGGACGTTTCGGGAGAACGGCGGCCTCCTGACCGCCGATGACTTCCGGAGCTACGAGGCCCGCTGGAGCGAGCCGCTCCGCACGACCTATCGCGGCTACACGGTGTACAGCCAGCCGCCGGGCGGCTCCGGGATGACCGTGCTCCAGACGCTGAACATTCTCGAGCAGTTCGATGTGGCGGCGCTCGAGCACAACTCGCCCGAGTTCGTCCACCTCGTCGCCGAGGCCCTGAAACTCGCGTTCGTGGACGAGGACGGGTGGAACACCGGCAAGGACTACGCCGAGATCCCGCTCGACCGGTTGCTGTCCAAGGAGTACGCGGCGGAGCAGGCGGCGCGCATTGATCCGGACCGGGCGCAGTTCCACGCGGCGGCCCGATCGGCATCCGACCTCCCCACCGCCGTGGAGCACACCACCCACCACACGGTCGTGGACCGCGATCACAACGTGGTCACGATCACCCAAACGCTCATGCTCCCCGCCGGAGTCGTCGTCCCCGAAACCGGCGTCATCTTCAACAACGGGATGTCCTACTTCAGCCTCGATCCCGACGACGTGAACCGGATCGAAGCGGGCCAGCGCCCCCGGTTCGTGATGAGCCCGACGATCGTGACCCGCTTCGACAGGCCGTACTTCGCGCTCGGATCGGCGGGCGGCTGGACGATTCCCCAGACGATCCTGCAGGTGCTCGTGCGCGCGCTCGATTACGACATGGACGCGGCCGCCGCCGTGGATGCGCCCCGTTTCGTCGTCCGCTATCTCGACAACTCGATCCCCTACCTGCCCGGCACCGACCTCGTCCTCGAGAAGGACTTCTCGGCGGAGGTCGCCGAGGCGCTGAATGGGCGCGGCCATCGTCTTCGGGAGCCGGCGAACCGGCTCGGGATGCTGAACGCGATCCGGATCGTCCCCGGCTCGGGCGTCCTCTCCGGCGGGCCCGACCGACGCCGCGAGGGGCACGCGGCCGCCTGGTGAGCCGGGTCGGCCGATCCGTCAGCGAATGAAGAACTCCAGTTCGCCCGCCGCGGTGCGGTCGCGCCGGTCGTCGGTCACCCGAACCACGGCGGTGTAGCGGCCGGCGCGGAGGCCGGCGGTCTGGAGCGGGAGCATCACCGGGGTGCCCTCGCGCCGCGTCGGATCGATCTCGAACAGATCCGGCCGCTCCGCTTCGACCACGACCTCGCCCAATTCGTCCAGCACCTCGTAGGCGACCTGGACCCGCGACGGTGGACCGGCGTCCCCGGGGAGAATGAAGAACGCGACCCGGGCGTTTTCCGCCGGAGCGAACACCGCCACCGGCCGCACCGGAGGACCGACCGCCTCCGGCTGATGGGCTTCGGCGACGAAGGGGAACACGCTCGAGAGGGTGAACTCGCTCCCGAGACGCGCCGGCACCGAGAACTCGGTGGCGACGGAATGGACCGCGCGTCCTCCCCGCTCGATGCGGATCTCGAACTCATGGGTCCCGGAGGGGAGTTCGACGGGGACGCCCACCCAGAAGCGCCGCGGATCCACGGCGGCCTCCGCCTCGGCGAGAGTCGTCCCGCCTTCTCCGGTGACCTGCAGCCGGAGTGTTCCCGGCTCCTCGACCCAGGACTCCGGCAGCGCCGCCGTGAGCACCGCGAACGCGCCGTCGGGACGGGGATTCAGGAGGTAGGCGTAGCTGTGGATGTTCTCCGGGAAGGCGTAGCCGTAATCGCCCCGGGCGGTGGCCTCGACGATCTCGCCGCGGCGTTCTCTGGCGAAGTAGCCGGGGCGGGCGATGACGCGCAGATCCCGATCCCCCGGGACCCGCACCTCGATGCGTCGGTAGCTGCCGTCGAGCTCGCTGTTCGACGGCGAGAACGACAGCAGGTAGTAGAGCTCGTTCTGGACGCCGATGCGGTTCAGCGCCACCGCGAAGTTCGTCTGGTTGGGGAAGTGGGCCCCTCCGGTGGCCACCGCGAGCGAGGCGTTCCCCCCCTCCGCGAGCACGTTCGCGGCGATGTTCATCCGCGTCATGATGTCGTCCGGGGGCATGACCCCCATGTCGTTCCCGAGCGAGTCGAAGCTGTTCTGGCTCGCGGTCAGGATGTTGTTCTCGTTGCCGTAAACGCCCTCGATATCAACGGAGTAGAGCGTCGCGTTCGCGTGGTTCAGTTGCTGGATGGCGGCGAGCAGCGCGTTCGTCTCGTCTTGCGCGCTCCGACCCGGGAACCCCTCGACCATGTTGCCGGCGACCTCGTCCACGATCTGCCTCGAATCGGCAAACGTCTGGAGCATTGAGGACAGCAACACCACGATCTTGCGCCCCGGGACCGGCTCGAGCGCCTCGGCGAGCGCCGAGAGCATCTGGAACGACTCGCGGGCGTCGGCTTCGGGCACGAAGCTCGAGTAGGTGCCGGGGACGATCCGCCGCACGCTCGCGAGCGTCTGCTCCTTGCCGGGCCAGAACTCCTGCAGCACGCGCACTTCGTTGGCGAACTCGAGGATCATCGTCTCGTCGCCTTCCACCATGTTGTTGGCGACGAACTCCTCGAGCCCGCGCTTGGCGCGCCGGAGGTTCACCGGATCGGCGCGGCGCCGGTTGAAGACGATGACGAAGCGACGGGGGGAGGCGTTGATCTCGCCCGCGGGCGCCGCCTCTTCGGTCGCCAGCGCCCCCTCACCCTCGGCCACCACATCGTCGGAGGGGCCGTAGCGCTCCCAGTCCACCACGTCGAGGCTCAGGACCCGCTGCGGTTCACCCTCCTCGAGCAGCTCGAAGTCGTCCGGCGTGAGTCCGGGGACCGGGTTCCCGTCCTCGTCGAGGACCAGCACGTCCACGATGACCCGAGTCGCTGCGGTTCGGAACCGGAACCCCTGGGCGGAAGCCGGGGCGGCGGAGACGGCGGCCACGGCGAGCGCGGCCAGTCCGACGGGAAGCGCGCGGCCGATTCCGCGTCGGATCGGGAACCCGGACATCGTTCAGCCGTCTCCCTCAGAGGCGGAACAGGTAGTTCAGCTTGAGCGAGAGGCTGCGGTTGCGCACGAAGAACACGTCCGAAGCCCACTCGTCCAGCTCGGTATAGACGAGGAACAGATCGGTCCCGGGCTTCGGGATCCAGTTGAACCGGACGTTGGAGGCCAGATCGCCGGTCGCCTCGTTGTACTGGAACAGCCCGAGCAGCACCAGATCATTGCGGAACGCCACGCGCATCCGGGTGGAGACGAGATGGGTGTCGAGGTCTCCCCCGGGCAGGCGCAGACGGTTGTATTCGTAGTTCCCGTCGAGCCCGAAGTTCCGGTTCACCCGGTAGTTGCCCCCGAGGGACCAGGTGTTCCGGCTGCCTCCCCAGAAGCCCCCGAACTCGTAGCTGGTGCGGACCCCGGCATAGCGGCGGCGGTAGGTGTTGAGCCGGATCGTGTAGCGACGGAACGGGTACTCGCCGGCGGGCACGAGGACATCCTGGATCGTGTAGTCGCTGGTTGTGTACTCGAACATGTCGCTGACCTCGAACTGGACCTCGTCGCCGCTCTCGAGGGTGGCCCGACCCTGCAGGTTGGCGCGCCGGGTCTCGAGGACGTTGTCGAAGTTCCAGATCGTGGCCATGTTCGCGGTGAAGTGGACCTGACGCATCCACGGCGCGTCGGGCCGCGGCGAGACCCCGCCGGAGAAGTAGCTCTTCCGCATCCCCCGACGCTGGACGAAGCCGATCCCGGGATCGAAGTTGTCCCCGATCTCGATGTACTTCGCGGTGCCCTGGATGAGATCCGTCTCGTAGTCCAGCCGTCCGGTCGCGAGGTCCGACCCATCGAGGTCGGCTCCGGTGGACACCCGGGACCAAAGACCCTCGAACGTCCAGGCGTTGCCGGCGTGCAGGCTGGTGTCGAATCCGATGACCCGGTTGAAGGCGTCCCCGCCGGTGGCCGAGCGATCGGTGAACACCGCGCCCACGCTGGAGCGGGTGGAGATGTCCCGCTTGACGCGCGCCACCGAGAACGACTCCCCCGGGGCGCCGCCGTGGTCGCCCGTGACCATCTCCATCAGTCCGACCGTGTAGCGCCCCTGCCGACCGGAGAGGCGGGCCCCTCCGAGGATGGGAACCGCTTCACCGCTGTTGGACAGACCGATCCGACGGGTGAAGACGACATCGGCGTCGCGGCGCTCCCCGAACGCGAAGTCCCGCTGCCCTTCGAGGAAGATCTGGCGCTTCTCCGGGAACCGCAGCGAGAACCGGGTGAAGTTGAGCTGGAGGTCGTCCACCTCTTCCTGGGCGAAGTCGGTGTTCCAGGTGAAGTCGGCCGTCAGCCCGGGAGTGACGCCCCATTTCGCGTCGATGCCGCCGTCGGTCCGGGTCGTCGCTCCATCCCAGTCGCCGCCGCCGTCGAGCCCTCCGGCGGCGTAGGGCCGGATTTCGACGTTGCGTCCCGGCCGGATCCCTTCCAGTCCGTGGAGCTTGCCGAGCTCGGCGGGGCGGTACCAGGTGGAGTCGTTCGAGACGAACGGCCAATAGACCTCTTCCTTCTTCTGCGGGATGTTCCGCTTGAACCCGATGCCGAACTCGATCGGCTCCCCCTCCCGGGGAGGCCGGAACCGGAGCGACTTGAACGGGATCCGGATCTCGGAGGTCCATCCCCACGGGAAGGTGCGGCCGCGGGCTTCCCAGACCATGTCCCAGTCCAGGTTGCGGGTCCTCTCGTTCTGCCCGTTCTGGCTCATGTCGAACAGGATCCCGTTCGCGTTGGTGGCGAGGAAGACGGCGCTGCGCTGGTCGTTGTAGGCGTCGAGCAGGATCGCCACCGCGTCGTCGCTGCCGATGTTCTCGTCGCGGAACATGGTGCGTGGACGGCTCGCCTCGGCGTTCGTCATGGTGCAGGCGAACCCCACGTAGAGGTTCTCGTCGTCGTAGAGGATGCGCACGACGGTGCTCTCGGTGGACGGCAGCCCCTCGCGGGTCTCCCGTTCGTAGAAGTCTCCGATCGGGATTGCGGTCCGCCACACCGCTTCGTCGAGGCTTCCGTCCACTTCGATGCCGTCCGGGGCGCGGGCGGCCTGCATCTCCCACGGCCGCGCCTCGAGCGCGCTGACCCGTTCCTCCCGGCTCATGCCCCGGAGCTCGTCCGCGGTCGGGAAGACATCCGGCGGCGCCGGTAGCGCCAGAACGCCCCCGTCGCTGGCGGCGTCTTCGGCCGCGGCGCCCTGAACGGCTGGACCGGCGGCCAGATCCTGCTGGAGGCGCTCGAGGAGCGCCCTCCCCCGATCCTTCGGCTCGTCGTCCTCTGCCGGCGCCGCGACGCCGAGGCCCGCGACGGCGACCGCGAACGCGGCGAACGCCGTCATCCGGCGCCTGCGATCCCTGTTCATGACTACCCCGAACCGGATTCTACCCGACGCCGGTCGGGCGGGACGGGCGCCTCGCAGCGCCGCGCAGCCGAAGCGCTGGCCCCTTGCGAACCGGCCGGCTCCGGCTACCAGACCGAGATGTCCACCCGGGCGTCCCGATCGCGAACCTCGACTTCCGCGCCTCGCGCGAACCGGATCACGGCGCTCGCGAGCGCGCGGCCGTCGCACCGCACCGTCGCCGAGGCGTGGTCTCGCTCGTCGTCGTCGGGCGCCGTTTCCGCGCACGCCTCGGCGGCGCGGGCGAGCGCCCGGATCGGGGCCCGCACCAAGACCCGCGCGTCGGAGCCCTCCTCCCGGATCCGGACGACGATGTCCTCCTGTTCCTTGGCCACCAGGACCAGCTCGTCGCCGTCCTCGACCCGGACCAGGACCGCCTCGTCCACGTCTTCGAGGCTGGTGAGAAGAGCTCCGAGGGCGAGGAGCGCGGGACCGGCGTCGCGGTCGAGGTCGGCGTGGGCCTCGTCGAACAGGCGCTCCGGGAGGAACTCGAGAGCCGCGAGGGGGATGAGCAGCGGAACCGGCGCGACGATCGTGGGGCCGTCGTCGCTGACCACCGAGACCACCGCCACGCCGCAGGCGGCGAGGCAGGCGCCGAACAGCAGGGCGGCGGCGAGCGCCGCGAGCGCGAGAAGACCGAGGAAGCGCACCATCGAACTACTGCGGCCCGATCCAGACGCGGACCCGGCCGTCCCCGCCGTCCACGACCACGAGGTCGCCCTCGTGGTCGGCGAGTCGCCGGACGGCCCCGGCGAAGTCCACTTCCCCGTCGTCGTCCGCGAACAGCGCATCGCCGACCGCCGTCGGGAACCGGACGTTCAGCGAGCCGTCCTCGTCGGTCGTGGTGATCCGCACTTCGTCGCCGTCCATTCGGGCGCGCAGCCCGCCATCGTCGTCATCCATCGAAACCCACGCTCCCGGTTCATCGCGCAGCGCCTGCCACAGGGCGCGCAGTTCCTCGACCTCGAGATCCCTCTCCCGGGAGTGGTCGGCGTGCTCGATCGCGTTCGCGAAGGCCTCCCGTCCCATGCGGTCGGAGAGCGCTTCCACGGCGGCGAGGGGCAGATTCACCTCGACCCTGGCCCGGTCCGACTCGTCCTCGACCTGGACGTGGAGCCACGGGGCATCCGACTGACCGGCCGCCGAAGCGGCGGTGAACGCCAGCAGGCACGCGGCGACGGCGGCCGTCACGAAGCGCCGGGACCGCGCGTGGGATGGAATACGCAAGGTGTTGAACATGTCTCCCCGTAACGCGGACGATTCCGGGCCGGTTCCGGTTGCGGGTCCGCCTGCGCCCCGTCCGCGGTCGCTGCTCTACGTTCCGGCGTCGAAACCGAGGATGGTGGCGAAGGCCGCATCCCGCGGCGCCGATGCGGTGATCCTCGATCTCGAGGACGGCGTCCATCCGGCCTCCCGACCAGCGGCGCGGGCCGCGCTTCCGGAGGCCTGCGAAGTGTCGGCCGGTCTCGGCGCGCCGGTCGCGGTGCGCGTGAGCCCCGCCGGGACCAGCGATCGCGCTCGCGATCTGGAGGCGGTCGCCCACGCCGCGCCCGATGCGGCGCTTCTCGCCAAGGCGGAGACGGAGGAGGAGATCCGCGAGGCGCGGGCCGCGCTCGGGGACGGGATTCGGGTGTGGCTGATGATCGAGACCGCTCGCGGCGCGGCCGAGGTCTTCCGGTTGGCGCGGACGCCCGGTGTCAGCGGCCTGGTGTTCGGTTCCGCCGACTTCCGCCTGAGCATCGGAGGTTCCGGCCTGCCCGGGGAGCGCGACCTCGATTTCGTGAGGTCCCGGCTGGTGCTGGCGGCGCGGGCCGCGGGCGTTGCGGTGTGGGATGCGCCGTGGTTCGCGTTCCGGGATCTCGACGGCCTGCGGCGTAGCGCCCGGCGCGCCTTCGCGCTCGGCTTCGACGGCAAATCCGCGGTCCATCCGATGCAGATCGAACCGATCCACCGGGCGTTCGCGCCGTCGCCGGAGCAGCGGGCGTGGGCCGAGCGGGTGGTGCAGGCGGTCGAGGCGGCCGAGCGCCGGGGCGAGAGCGTGGTGGAACTGGACGGGCAGCTCGTGGAGGCGCTCCACCGGCGCGAGGCGCTTCGGCTGCTGCGCCTCGCGTCGTCCACGCCGAGGGCGGGGGTCAGTCCTTCGTCGCCCTGACCGCCGCGACAACGCGGGCGAGCGCTTCCCCAGCGAGGTCGGAGAGCGCCATCCCATCGCCGCCCACGTTGCGCAGCAGGGCGACCGAGACGCCCGAGACCGGCTCGATCCACGCGGCCGCCCGGTAGCCAGCCACGCTCCCGCCGTGCCCGTAGGCGGTGAACGGCGCCCCGTCCGCGTCCACGAGTCGCCGGGTCTGGAAGCCGAAGCCGTAGCCGCTCGAGAGGTCTCCGGCGGCGAAGGCGCGGGTCAGGTTGTCCTGACGGACTCCACCGGGGAGCACGGCGTCGAACGGCGCCCCCTCGGCGCCCGTCAGGAAGCGCAGGAATCGGTCGAGATCGTTCACCGTGGAGTAGAGCGCGCCGTTCGGCACCTTGTAGCCGCGGCCCCGATGCTCCCGCGCCGGGGTGTCGAAGTCGAGTCCCTCCGGCGCTGCAGTGGCGCCGGCGGCGATCCGTTCCTCGACCGCCGGAACGGGGAGGAACACGGTCGAGTCCATGCCGAGGGGAGCGAGCAGGTGGGAGGCGACGTGGTCGAGGAACGGCTCGCCGGCGGCCGCTTCCACCGCGGCTCCGAGGACGGCGTAGCCGATGTTGGAGTACTGGTAGCGGGTGCCCGGCTCGTACTCGAAGGAGGTCTCCTCGAGCGCCCGAAACGCGACCACCTTCCACTCGGCCGGCGCGCCCACGAGGTAGTCGGGGAGGTTTTCCGGCTCGCGGGCGAGCCCGCCGGTCATGGTGGCGAGCTGGAACAGGGTGGGACCGGGCGTGTGGGCGAAGGGGTTGTCCACGCGGTCCAGCTCCGGGACGAGCGCGGCGACCGGATCCCCCAGCCGCGCCTTCCCCTCGTGGACGAGCCGCAGCATGGCCATCGCGGTCACCGGCTTCGTGATGGAGCCGATCCGGAACAGGTGGTCGGCCTCGACCGGCGTACTCCGCGCCTCGTCGGCAAAACCGAATCCCGCTGCGGCGAGCGCCGCGCCATCCCGAAAGACGCCGAACGACGCCCCTCCGCGCCCGTCCTCCTCCACGAGTCCCCGGATGTCCTCCGCCGCCTGGTGCGCGGCCTCCGCCGGGGTCTTGGGAACCCCGTCCGGCGGCTGCGCGCCACCGCAACCGGACGCAGCGATGGCGGCGGCGAGCAAACCGGCGCGGACGGGCATGCGGCGAACGGGAATCGGGAACGTCATGGCGCAGAAGTATGGAACGCTCCTGCCGGCGCGCCGGACTCCAGTCCGGCACCGAGAGACGCTCCCAGCCCGTTCCTCCCCACCGGCCCGCCCTCGGTCCGCGGCCCCGAGTACTCTCCCGCCGCATGCCGAGCGCCGCCCGGCCGCAGCCGGGGATCCTCGCCGACATTCCGCGGCTCGCCCGCTATCTCGTCTTCCGGCGTGCTCCGGGGACGGGCGGCGCCCGCGAGGCCCTCGAAGCCGTCGGCGAGCCGCCACCGGAGGCAGTCGGCGTGAAGCGCGTGGTCGGATTGGGGAGTTCGCTGGTCGCAGAGCTGGGCGGCTCCGTCCCCGGACTGCGCGATCTCCAGCCCGCCTCCGGTCCGGGCTTCACCGTCCCCTCGACTCCGGCGGCGCTGTGGGTCTGGCTGCGCGGCGATGACCGGGGCGATCTCTTCCACGAGACCCGCCGACTTGCCGGGCTGCTCGCCCCGGCATTTCGTCTGGACGACGTGGTGGACGCCTTCCGGTACCGGGGCGGGCTCGACCTGACCGGCTACGAGGACGGCACCGAGAACCCCACCGGAACCGCCGCCCGCGCCGCCGCGCTCGTCGCCGGCGCGGGACCCGGCCTCGACGGCTCCTCATTCGTCGCGGCGCAGGTCTGGGAGCACGACCTCGAGCGCTTCGAGCGCTTCTCCGGCCCGGTCCAGGACCACATCATCGGCCGCCGCCGCAGCGACAACGCCGAGCTTCCCGACGGCCCCGACGCCGCGCATGTCCAGCGCACCGAGCAGGAGGCGTTCGATCCGCCGACGTTCCTGCTCCGGCGTTCCATGCCGTGGGCCGACGCGCGCCGCGCCGGGCTCGTCTTCGTCGCGTTCGTCCGCGAACTCGATGCCTTCGAGCGCCACCTCGACCGGATGGTTGGCAAGGACGACCGGGTCGTGGACCACCTCTTCCGCTTCACCCGCCCTCTGACCGGCGCCTTCTTCTGGTGTCCCCCCGTCCGCGACGGACGGCTGGACCTCACTGCGATCGACGGGGAGGCCTGAGGCGATGTCCCCCGGACCCATCGCCCGCAAGGCGACGCGGTTCTTGCTGCGGGCGGTGGTCCACGAGATCGGGTCGGCGGCCCGGGGCAAGCCAGCCAGTCGGCGCGAGACCCCATCCCGGCCGCGTCGCCTCGTCGCCGAGTTCCTCGGGACGGCCGGCCTCCTCGCCGTCATCATCGGCTCCGGCATCATGGCCGACACCCTCTCTGGAGGGAACGACGGGGTCGCGCTGATCGGTTGCGTCGCCGCGATCGCCGCCGGACTGACCGTCCTGATCTGGATCTTCGGGCCGGTCTCGGGCTGCCACATCAACCCCGCGGTCACCCTCGCCTTCCGCCTCCGTGGAGAAATCGGGACCGGGGACGCCGGGCTCTACTGGCTCGCGCAGTTCGCCGGAGGGGTGACCGGCACCATCGCGGCGCACGCCATGTTTGACCAGCCGCTCCTCCAGGTCGCGACCACGGTCCGCACCGGCCCGGGGCAATGGCTCTCCGAACTCGTCGCCACCGGCGGCCTGCTGCTCGTGATCTTCGCCTGCGTCCGGGTGCGGAAGGAAGCGGTCGGGGTCGCGGTCGGCCTCTACATCTTCGCGGCCTGCTGGTTCACCGCCTCCACCTCGTTCGCGAACCCCGCGGTCACGCTGGCGAGGTCGTTCTCGGACACCTTCTGCGGCATCCGCCCCGCCGACGCGCCCGCCTTCATCGCCGTCGAGTTCCTCGCGGCCCTGATCGTGACCCCCTTCGCCGCCTGGCTCTACCGGGGAGACCCGGTGGAGTAGCGGCCCCAGATCGGAGTCCGTGCGACGGGTTTGTCACAGACGAGCCGGGGGACCTCCGGCCGCTCCCGGCTCCTCGTCGCGGAGGCGGTTTACCAGGTCCAGGTCGGGTGCCTGGAAGCCGGGAATGCCCACGGGCGGGGGAGGGAACACGGGAACGCCGTTTCGGAGCCTCGGTCGCTTCGGATGCGGCATCACAGAGGGGACGGACGATGTGCCGTGACTGGTGTTCGAGGTGCCCCTCTCCAGAGCGGAGTGTGCTGCGCCTTTTCTCCGAGTCGTGGTCCTGCGCAAGTTCATGCCCGGCACCCTACTCATCTCCGGGCGCACGAGTTCCGTCGGCGTTCACGGCGCCGGCCGATGAAAAGCGGCGATTCTCGTTCGCAGAAGGGGTCGGAGTCGCGGCGGCTGCCCCGGGGTTCGGGAGCGAGCCGCGCGCCTCGTGACGGATCAGCTCCAGGCGGCCATCGGACCGCGCCTCGGCGAGAGCCTCGCGCGACGGAAACCAGACCTTCGGCTCACCGGGAGCGGGGGTGTGCTCCCCTCGCGCAATCGCCAGCGTGCGCGCCTTCATCTGGTCGTAGTCGGCGATGCCGATCTCAGGCGTCGTCATGGGATTGATCCTCCTCGGTCAGCCGGGGCGGGCGGCCGGGGATTCGTCGGCGAGCAGGTGGGCGATCGTGTTGGCGTAGTAGTCGAGGAACTGGCGGCGGGCTTCGCGCACGTGGAGCCGTCCGTCCGTCCGAACCACGATCCGCCGTTGGAGGAGCAGGCGAATCCCGAGCTCCACCGCCGGTTCGCGGTCGGCCCGGGGGATGTCGAGGAAGCCCCGGAGCGCGGCGAGCTGATCCAGAATCCGCAGCGCCGCCTCGCGCGCGGCGGGCAGCGACAGCCCTTCGGGAGGGCCCTTCCGCAGGACGGCCGCGACCAGCGGCACCGGCAGCACCGGCATGTTCTCCCCGATGCGGCGCATGAGGTCCCGGGCGAGCGTCTGGACCCGGGCGGAGCGGACCTCGGCGTCCACCGGCCCGGCGGGGAAGCCGTGCGCATCCAGCCACTGCCGCAGCGAGACGGGAGCGCCCACCCGCACGGTGGCGGCGCCGAACGGTCTCCACCGGTGGCGAAGGCGCAGCCCGATCTGCTGGGTCGCGAAACCGAGGCTGGCCCGCCATGACCGGAGACGGGTCGGACTCCAGCCCCGCGTCTTCAGGAACTGCAGGTTCGCGTCCTCCGGCACCCGGTCGTAGTTCGCCGCCACCGGAACGAAGGCGATGTCCCTCCCGCCGTCGGCCGCCAGCGAGCGGACCACGTACTCCAGCATTCCGAGGCGCGGCTCGCCGAGGCGCCCGTCGGCGGAGAGCCGTCCCTCGATGAAGAACGCCTGCGCCACCCCCGAGCGGACGGCCGCCCGCACCTGTCCGGCGAGCACCGCCCGGTAGAGCCGGTTCCGGGAACCCCGGCGCAGGAACGAACCGCCGAGAGCGCGCACGAAGGGCTCGAGCGGCCAGTAGCGGGCCCACTCCCCGACGACACACGACACGATGGCGTGGTCCGAGAGCGACGTGGCCGCGATCACGTAATCGAGGTTGCTCCGATGGTTCATCACGAACACCGGCGTCGTCCCGGCGAGCGCGCCACGGAACGCGCGTTCATCCCGGTACTCGACCTGGATCCGGAACCACCTGGCGAGGAACGACTTCATGGGCCCGCGAACCAGCCGCAGGTAGAGCCCGGCGTTCAGCGACGGCGAGATCTCCATCGCGTAGCCGCGGGCCTCGGCGAACGCCTCCGCCTGCGACCGCCCGCTCTCGACCGCCGCCCGCAGGATGGCTTCCCGGACCCGGGAGTCGCCGAGGACCAGATCGCTGGCGGCGGCCCGGCCGAGCCGCTGGAACGCCGGGGGTGGCGCGGTGAGCTGCGCCTTCCGGAGAACTTCCGAGGTGATGCGCGCCCGCCGACGCCTCGCGAGCGGCCGCAGCAGCAACCCGTAGGCGCAGCCGGCGACGAGCGCCCCGAGGACCAGGACCGGAATCGTCACCGGCGTCACCTGATCCTCCCGCTGGAGCTGCCGATCGGCGAGGCCCTCAGCCGAATGCCGGGATGCGGATCCCTTCGTCGAGCGTTTCGAGGAGCGCCGCCCGACGCTCGAGGAGCTCGTCGGCGAGGCGCTCCGCCGGGACCACCTCGGACTGCCGTTCCCCCCGGAGCCGCAGCTCGACGCCGCCGCGGGCGAGCGACCGGCGGGAGACGACGACCCGGAGCGGGATCCCGATCAGGTCGGCGTCGGCGAACTTCACTCCGGCGCGCTCGTCGCGGTCATCCATGAGGACATCGAGCCCGGCGGCCCGGAGCGAGCGGTAGATCGCTTCGGCGCGGCGCACCGACTCGTCCGCCGCTCCCGCCTTGCCGCCGAGCGGGAGGAGGTGGACATCGAACGGCGCGACGCTCATCGGCCAGACGAGGCCGTGCTCGTCGTGGTGCTCTTCGGCGATGCACGCGAGGAGGCGTCCAGAGCCGATCCCGTAGGAACCCATCCAGATCGGACGCTCCTCGCCGCTCTCGTCGAGGAACGAGGCCCCGACCGCATCCCCGTAGCGGGTGCCGAGCTGGAAGATGTTGCCCACCTCGACGCCGCGGGAGGTCCGCATCGGCTCCCCGCAGTCCGGACAAGCGCACCCCTCGGCGGCGGCAGCGATGTCGGTGACCACGTCGGGCTCGTAGTCCCGCCCGGCGTTCACGTTCCGGAGGTGGAAACCCGCTTCGTTCGCTCCCGCCACGAGGTTGGGGGACGCCGGCACCGAGTCGTCGCACACGACCGTGACGTTGCGGAGCCCGATCGGCGAGGCGTAGCCGGCGACGGCGCCCGAAGCGCGGATCGCGTCGGCCTCGGCCGGCTGCAGCCAGGACGCCCCCACCGCGTTCGCCAGTTTCGTCTCGTTGACCTCCATGTCGCCGCGGATGACGGCGAGGATGAGCTGCTCGCGGGCGCCGCCCTCGAGTCCGGCGGTCAGGAACACCGCCTTCGCGGTCTTCGACTCGGGCACCGACAGGAACTCGCTCAGGTCGCGGATGGTCCGCGCGCCGGGCGTCGCCACTTTCTCGATGGGTCGGCGCTCCTCCGCTACCGCCGCCGGCTTCCGGAAGCGGGCGATCTGGCGATTCGCTGCGTAGCCGCACGCCCCGCACAGGACGAGAGTGTCCTCCCCGATCGGGGTCAGATACATGTACTCGTGGGCCTGCGAGCCGCCCATCATCCCCACGTCCGAGCCCACCGCGATCGTCGGGAGCCCGCACCGCCAGAAGATGCGGAAATAGGCCTCGTAGTGGTTCCGGTACTGGCGCGCCAGACCCTCGGCGTCACGGTCGAGGGTGTAGGAGTCCTTCATGGTGAACTCGCGCACCCGGATCAGTCCGGCGCGTGGCCGCGCGTCGTCCCGGAACTTGGTCTGGATGTGGTAAACGACCTGCGGGAGCTGTCGGTGGGAGCGGATCTCGGTGCGGCAGAGGTCGGCGACCACCTCCTCGTGCGTCATCGCGAGCACCAGGTCGCTGTTCCTGCGGTCCTTGAACCGCGCCATCTCCGGCCCGACCGCGTCGTAGCGTCCCGACCGTCGCCACACCTCGGCCGGATGGACGACCGGCATCGTCATCTCCTGGCCGCCGATCCGGTTCATCTCCTCGCGGAGGATGTCCTCGATCTTCGTGATCGCCCGGTGCGCGAGCGGCAGACAGGAATACAGGCCCTGCCCGAGCTGGCGGATGTAGCCGGCCCGCAGCAGGAGGCGGTGGCTCGCCGCCTCGACCCCGGCGGGGGCCTCGCGGAGGGTGACGCCGAACGCGGTGGAAAGACGCATGGGGGCAGGAAGCCGCGCAGTGTACCGAGGCGTCGGCGCGCCGGACCGGGGCCCGAGCCGAGTGGAACCCGCGGGGCGCCTCAGGGCGCGACGAGGGTCTCGGCCGGCGGCGCCGGCAACTCCATCGGGGCGGCGGAGGACCTCCGGGCCGGCATGCCGCGCAGGTACCGGAGCGCGTCGCCGAGCAGGAAGATGGAGCCGGCGACGACGACCTCTCCGTCCGGCCCGACCGCGTCGAAGGCGCGTTCGAGGGCCCGCCCCACCCCCTCCACGGCATCGGGCCCGGCGCCTTCCTCCCACGGGAAAGCGGCGGCGCGCTCGACGAGCCGTTCGAGCGGCAGCGCGCGCCGGGATGCTGCCGCTGTGAGGACGACCCGGTCGCAGTGCGGGACGAGCTCGGGCAGCATCCCGGCGACTCGCTTGTCGCCGCTCGCTCCGAAGACGAGAACGCGGCCGCCGCGGCGCGGCATGGCGGCCAGGTAGGCGCCGAGCTCGGCGGCGCCGCTCGGGTTGTGGGCGGCGTCGAGCAGGATGGCCGGCCGGCCGGCTCCGGCGGGCAGCCACTCGAGTCGTCCCGGCCACCGGGCCTCCCGGATCCCCCGTCGAACCCGCTCCGGGTTGGGGGCCGGGTGCCCCAGCCGCGCGAACAGCCGCTCGGCGCCCCGGACCGCGAGCGCCAGGTTATCCACCTGGTGACGCCCCGGGAGCGGGAGCCACAGGTCGTCGTAGAGCCCTTCCGGCGTTCGGAGCCGTCCCCGCGAGCCCATCGGCAGGATCTCGAAGTCGGCCTCGGTCTCCTCCGGCACAGACCGGAATCGGGCGCCGCGGGTTCGCGCCTCGATTTTCAGGACCCGTTCCGCCCCGGGGGTCTGGCGCCCGGCGAGGAGCTCCCCGTCGGGGCGGGCGACCCCCGCCTTCTCCGCCGCGATCGCCTCGACGGTCGGCCCGAGATAGCGCTGGTGGTCGAGGGCGATCCGGGTCACGAGTCCGAGTGGCGCGTCGGTCGCGGTGGTGGCGTCCCACCGTCCGCCCATCCCCACCTCGAACACCGCGGCGTCCACCCGGTGGGCGGCGAAGGCGATCATCGCGGTGGCGGTGACCGACTCGAAGAAGGACGGCCGGAAGTCCGGCGACAGTCGGTCCGAGGCCGCCGCCACTTCGCCCACCAGCCCCGCGAACTCGTCCCGATCGAGCCGCCGCCCGTCCACGGTGACCCGCTCCTCGATCTCGACCAGGTGGGGAGAAGTGAACCGTCCGACCAAGAGCCCCTGCGCCCGCAGGATCGAATCGAGCAGCGCCGCGGTCGAGCCCTTGCCGTTCGTTCCGGCGATGATGACCGACGGGTAGCGCCGTTCCGGGTGTCCGAGCTCGGCGGCGACCCGGCGGATGTTCCGGGTTCCCACCTTGACCTGGAACCGCTCGCGTCCCCGCAGGAAGGCGAGCGCCGCTTCGGGAGTCACGGATCGGACGGGAGGCGGGCCGATCCGCCGGCGTTACGGGGCGGCCCGGACCAGAACCGGTTCCCGAGCGGGCTCCGTCTGCGGCTTCGCGGCCCGGCGGGGGGTCTCCTCCGGGTCATGGAGGAAACGAAGCAGGGCTCCGATCACGCCCCGCAGCTCCCGCCGGTGGACGACCCGGTCCAGCATCCCGTGCCGGAGGAGGAACTCGGACCGCTGGAATCCTTCGGGCAGCTCCCCGCGGATCGTCTGCTGGATGACCCGGGGCCCCGCGAACCCGATGAGCGCTCCCGGTTCGGCGATGTTCAGGTCGCCGAGCATCGCGTAACTGGCGGTCACTCCGCCGGTTGTCGGATGGGTCAGCACCGAGAGGAAGGGCAGCCCCTCGTCGTCGAAAGCGGCGAGCGCGGCCGAAATCTTGGCCATCTGCATCAGCGACAGCGCCCCTTCCTGCATCCGGGCGCCTCCGGAGCAGGACACGATGATCAGCGGGCGTCGCTCGTCGAGCGCAGTCTCGATGGCGCAGGTGATCTGCTCGCCGACCACGACGCCCATGCTGCCGCCGATGAAGCCGTACTCCATGACCGCGAGGACGACCGGAGTGCGTTCGATCCGGGCGCGGACGACGAGGATGGCGTCGTCGAGTCCGGTCTTCTCCGAGGCCTTGCGGAGCCGAACGTAGTAATCCATCCGGTCGCGGAACCGGAGCGGATCGTTCGATCGGATCCCGCCCGGTAGCTCGCGGGCGGTGCCCCCGTCCACGAGCATCCGGACCCGGTCCCGCGCCGAGAGCCGCATATGGAAGTCGCATCGGGGGCAGACCTCGAGGTTCTCCCGGAGCGCCCGGCCGTAGATGATCTCGGAGCAGCCGTCGCAGCGGAGGAACAGCCCCTTCGGAACCTGGGGGCGGGGGCGCTCGGAGGCATCCGGAGCGGAAGCGACGGGCGCGGGAGCGGCCTCGCCCAAGGGAGTGGACACGGGGATTGGCATCCTAACAGAGTCATGGGCCCTCGCGACGGAGCCAGAATCGGTAGCGCCCACCGGAGTCCGTCTGACCTCCCGGTAGTGTCGGAGCGCCGGACTCCAGTCCCTTGCCTGCGCGCCGGACTCCAGTCGCTTGCCGGAGCGCCGGACCCCAGTCCGGCAATTCCACGCGAGGCTGGACCTCGGTGCCTGCACTCCTCGGCCTGCGCGCCGGACTCCAGTCGCTTGCCGGCGCGCCGGACTCCAGTCCGGCAATTCCACGCGAGGCGGCTCCTCGGTGCTGGCGCTCCTCCGCCGGCGCGCCGGCAACCGCTACCGGCTGGGCTCTCCGGTCCTCGCCGCGAGGTCCGCGAGGAAGAGCATGGCCCCCTCGATCCGGGCGACCCGCTCGCCCAGCGAGCGCAGATCCGCACGGATCGCCCGCTGCCCGGAGATGATGAGCGTGGCAAGGCCGATGCCCAGTGTGGCGCCGACTGCGATGATGGCGATGACTTCGGAGCTCACATTGGTGACTCTAGCGTGATGGTGGTCCCCCGCGGTACGGCGTACTCTCCGCGCCCCGTGGCCGCCCTCAAGTACCCCAAGACGCCCTACTGGCCGTGGTCGCCGTCCATCGGCCGCGATGACCGGGTGCTCCGGGATCCCTCCGTCTTCGTGGGGCCGGAAGTCGTCGTCACCGAGAAGCTCGACGGCGGCAACACTCTGCTCCACCGCGGCCAGGTCTATGCGCGCAGCGTCAGCACCCCGTCGAGCGCCGCGTGGATGGCGATGGTCCGGAAGCACCACGCCTGGAAGGTGACAGAGCCCAATGTCCTGCTCTACGGGGAGGACCTCTACGGGGTCCACTCGATCGAATACGACCCCATGCCGGAGGACCAGACTTTCCGCGCCTTCGCCCTCCGCACCCCGGAAGCCGGCTTCGCTTGCTTCGACGACCTGAAAGCGTACGCGGACGCCCGCGACATCCCGGTCGCCCCGACGCTGTTCCGCGGTCGCTTCGACTCGGTGTCGGCTATCCGGCGGTTCCTCGAGACCGCCCACCGCCAACCCTCCGTCCTCGGCGGCGAGCGGGAAGGGATGGTGCTTCGCCCGGCCGGCGCCTTCCAGGAAGGCTCTTTCGGTCAGCTCACCGCGAAGTCGGTCCGCGCGAACCACGTCCAGACCGACCGCCACTGGACCCGAAACTGGCGCCCCTGCCAGCTCCTCCGGGCGACGGCCACGGGGTGAACGGATGCGACCAGCGCCTACGGATCACCGGGCCGGCTTGCCGACCTTGCTCTGGTGCTGGGGACAGAGCTGCTCCAGAGGTACGCCGAGACGCTCCAGGAGAGCGCTCTGCTCGTCCCAGTCGCTGTCGGTGGCGTTAAGGATCGCTGCGCCGGCCTTCACGGCTACGGCCAGGAACTTCCGATCAGACGGATCGAGTTCGTTCTTGGGGAGCTCTGCGAATCCTCGCGACTCGTCCGATGGCGTGATCCGTACCCACTCCGTTGCCGCGGTGTGCGATCCGCCCATGACGGCGATGCAGAATTCACTTCCAACGCCTCGGCCTGCTCGATTGTCGAGAAGTCTCTTCCGGTACTCACCCAGGACGCCCCACGACGCATCGACACAGACGATGGTCCGGCTGCGAGTCACTGCTTCGAGTCGCGCCGTGCACGCCCGTTGACAATCCAGGTCGGCGTGTGTGTCCACATCCCCACAGCTTCCCGCCTCGGCGGCGATCAGAACATTCGTGTCCACGACAACGCGTGTCACGCCTGGTCCTCCATCCGCCGCCGCATTCCCGCCTCCTGGATCGCGAACACTTCCGCGAGCTCATCGCCGAAAAAGTCCTTGGGCCAATTCTTGATCTGACCGTAGCGATCGAGTTCGAGGTCGTTGAGTTGAGCTCCACTGTCGCCCGTAGAAACGAAGAAGAGTCTCACGTCGGCGGAGCCCTCTGCTCCCTCGGCCCTGCGCCGTTGAATTCGACGCAGGAGGTGCTCGCTGTGGCTCTCCATGACGATCTGAACATCGCGTGTCTGCGCCGCGTGCAAAAACACATCCGCCAGGATCGCTTGTGCGGAAGGATGAAGGTGGATCTCGGGTTGCTCCAAAAGGACAATGGAACCTTGGGGAACGTGATACAGAAGGACAAGAATCGGCAAGACCTGAGAGACCCCGAACCCGACATCGGTGAGCGTGGACTCGCATCCATTCGGGCTGGTCGTCACGAGTGCCCGCCACAGGTTGGACTGCTCGTCGATCCGTACGATCCGAAAACCTGACACGAGACCCATTTCCTTGAGCCAGTGAGCGATGACCTCCTGAAACGGACGGCCGCGCCCCTTCTCGTCAATTAGTTCCTCGCCGGACTCGGTTGCCGCGAGCAGAGCATCAATAGTCAGTTCTCCGCGTGTGCCGACATCGGTAGGCCGGACTCCGCCGAAGCGATAGAATCGGTGAGGGCGCGCCCGTAGCGGACCTAGGTATGAGATGGAGTCCATCATGATTTCATACAGGAAGGGCGCAATGCGGAGTTGACGTATGACCTGACGGTCTTTTCTGCTCCCGGTGTCCTTGGTGCGGGAGGCACCGGCCCAGTAATGCGTTGGAAGAACGTAGCTCTTGGCCGGCGCGATTCGACCGCCGCGGTGTGAAGAGAGTCGCCTCACCTCCTCAATCGGCCCGTCGTTGTTGATGAACTCATAGCCGTCGGCTTCGTGTGCGCGCCGAATGCCGATCCAATGGTCCCCGACGTGATAACAGAGGTCGATCGTCTCGGGAGCGGACCCGCGTAGGCGCACGCTGGACTCCAGACGGTGCTCCGGCGCGCTCCTTAGCGAGGGATGGTCGGCACGAAACGGTCGGCGATGGCGTTCGTACCAGCTCACCGTCCACGACAGGGCGAGACTCTGGTCGTGTCGGTGAATCAGGTCTCGGTAACTGCCGAGATTGACGAGTTGGTCTGGACCTCCGAAGTTCAGCGTGACGGCGGGGTCTGTCGCGTTCCTCGTCTGCTTCAGCATGAGGAGGAACTGGAACAGGCTGCTCTTGCCGGAGCTGTTCGTCCCGAAGATGCCGGTGAGCTGGCCGAACTCCAAGTCGACAGCCTTCCATGCCTTGAAGTTCTCGAGGTGAAGTCTGGTGATCACGGTCCCTCCTTCGCCGGGATGGCGCCGAACGGTGACGGGCGGCTGCGCCCAAGCCCGTTTCCGAACTCTACCGGCGGATGAGGCCAAGGACGAACTCCTCGTGCATCCGTCGCTCGATCCCGGACCTCGTCGCTGCGCCCCAGCGAGCCGGCATCATCCGGCGGTCGCGATCCAGCCGCCGCCGACCGATGCCCGCGACCTCGAAACCGGTCTCCTCCGCGAGCGCCGCCAGCGCGAGGTGGGTCTCGACGTCGAGGCCGCGCAGCACGGAAGTGCCCACGACCACGATCGCCGCCCCTCCCGGCCGGAGGACGCGCTCCGTTTCGCGCAGCACGGCCGCCATGTCCCCGAAGTAGCGCCGGAGAACCGCGGCCTTGCGCCGGTCGAGCTCCGCGAGGGCCGCCACCGTGCGTCCGCAGCGATCGGGCAGGTCGCCCCGGCCGCCGCCGAGCACGGCGTCGTGCCCGACGTAGCGCCGGCGCAGGCGGGTCAGATCGGCAATCCTCCAACCCAGCCACACCAGCGAGAACTTGTGCGCCCGCATGTAATCAATCGCGCCGTTGGCGTAGGGCGGCGACGTCACGACCAGATCCACGCCCTCGGGCGGCAACCCGGTGTCCGTCGCCGGGGCGTCGAGCACTCGGGCGGTCGGCGCGTCGTCCCCGGCCCCGGCCGGAGCGCCCCGGGACCGGACGATGCGGCGGAGACGGCCCTCGAACACCGCCAGCGCCGGTTTCGGCTGCTTCGCCTCGACCCGGTGGGGCCGGGTGTGGGCCAGATCCCGCGCCAGCGAGACGCCACCCGACTTGGCGATGATCGTCGAAGAGAGGACGACCTCGAGGAATCTCCGCGTTCGGGGCTCGCGCACGCCGGAAACCGCGGCGGCGAGCGCTTCCAGCTCGAGCTGCTGCGCCGGGCGGAACCAGTAGTCCACGAACTTCCGCGTTGCGGCGTCGAAGCGGCGGTCGAGGTCGCGCGTCAGCCCGGCGGCATCGCTCCGCAGGCGGGCGCCGGCGAGCGCGAGAACATCGCGTCCCGCCTCCGCGGCGGCTCCCGGGTCCGGCGGAGCCAGCTTGGCGAGCGCGATCCGGCGGGCGAGCGGATCAATATCGCAGCCGATGGCTCGCCGCCCGAGCGACTGCGCCTCGACGAGGGTCGTTCCGGAGCCCGCCATCGGGTCGAGCACGGCGTCGCCGGGCCGCGACAGGACCTCGATGAACCGGCGGGGCAGGGCGGGGGGGAACTTCGCCGGGAACGGATGCCAGCGGTGGCGGCCGGACGAGCCCCGGCGCCCGTGGAAGCCGAGATCCGCGTCGAGCAGCGCCCGGAGCCGCTCGCCGACCGGTTGCACCTCCGCGTCGGCCGAAGTCTTCGAGCGCGGCGCTGCCGGGTCGGGGAGCGGGAACAGCGAGGGCGCCTCGGGCACGGTGCGTCCGGCGGCGCGATTGCGGCCCGGCATTGTGTGCTGGCGGCGCGGCCCCCGGAGGCGCCATTGTCCCGCGCCGCTGGCGCCCCGGCTCACGAGGCTGAAGCGCGCGGCGTGACATCTGCCGCAAACGACCCGGTCGAGGAGTCTTCACCCCCTTTTGGACGCTCGGTCGTCGCCTGCCCCCGCTGCGCCGTTCGTCTGCGTGAGGAGTGGGATGGCGGTGATGCAGCCGGACGTGTGGCGGGTACGCGCGGGCGGGGACGGCCCATGAACTCCGACGACGCAGTCTTGACGCTCATCGTGCTTGGCCGGTGGAACTGCGGCATCATCGTGGCGTGGTAACGGATGATCCGGCGCGACACCCGGCATGAGTTCGGCGCACTCCGCCGGGATCTCCGTCGCGGGTTCGCGCAGGCCCGCCAGGTACGACTCGAACGCCGGCGGGAGTTGGTGAGCCCGCTTTCCCGGGATGGAGCAGCGTCTTCGTCGGCATGACGACGGCGACCTCGACGCCATCGGTGGCGAACCAGTCGCACGTGTTCACCATCACGGCCTGGATTGCCCGTGGCTCACCTCTGCCACTGCACCTCGCGGGTGCGATGCGTGGTGGCAGCATACGAAGAATGATGCCGAGCCGACGCAACCTGTGAGCTGTGCGCCTCAGCCTGCCAATCGGTAGGATCAGCGGTCCCTGTTCGACCAGAGCGCTCGGAAACCCTCCTGGGTGAAGTGCCTGTCTCCGGTGAGGACATCGCTAATGTCGAGTTTCCGCATTACGACCATGGAGACGCAATCCGTCAGGCTGTAGCCCTTGTCCTCTCGCTGCTCGTACAAGTCCAAGCCGGCCAGGAACGAGCTCCGGGTCTGGGGTTCTACCCGGATGCTGCGGTCGTCGAGGATCTCTCGCACCGTGATCGTGGCGCGCTTTCTCGCACGGGATCCGAGCGTGCACAGTGCGGCAAGGAATTCGACCAGCACTTCATCTGTAGTCACGAGTTGGGCCCCTGCGACTGCGTTCCCGGCTCTTGTCGCGGCCCTGTGCCAAGGATCCCTCGGATTCGCCACGGCGATCCAGTACGCCGCGTCCACGAAGACTAGCTTCACGTGTCGTCCACGCCGTAAATGTAGTGATCCAGCCGAGCGGACAAGTCACTTGGGAGCTTCTCCCACTCCTCATCGGGGACATCGGAGAAGATTTCGGCGATGCGCGCCTGGATAGCCGGTGCGTCCGTCAGAGAAGACGGTCGTCCGTCATCAACCAGAGTGATCGAGTCGGCCAGAGTGACCTCGGTCAGAGCACCCATGGGTTCGAAGCGCCCCCTGCCAGCCACTCGGATCCGCGCCACCCGGTGTTCCTTGAGCGCCTCCGTGACAACCGCTTCCTGAGGCTTTGTGAAGCGGACGGGGATGCATCGCCCGTCATCCGTCCAGAGCTGAAACTTCCACCGGTGGACATCGGCTTCGAGCACCCGCCCTTCCAGGTAAATCGAGTCCGGGTACGGCTGGTCCATGAGGGAGCGGACGACGGTCCGCGTCTTATCGGACACGATCGTTGTCGGTCGGTTAGGGGAAGTGAAGGAAAAACGCGCGCCCGCCGGAAGGTCTCGTCCCAACCCCTGACACACCCGCACGACGTGCATCGGAACACCTCGTGGAGGAGGCTCATCGCGATTGGCCGCTCCCAGCGTCTCGGAGGTCAACCGGACCGCTTCCTCCATCACCGTGGGGGCATCAAGCAGGGGAGTAGGGTCGGGCGAACGCGGCGCGAGCCGGATCGACACGCTTCCCGCCTCGATCGCCGTGAAACAGAGCTGAGTCCGTTCGTCGAAGCCCTTGGGGACGCGCTCGCGTGCCGGATGGCGCACCTTCCAGACAGCGCGAGCCGCCTCGGTCACGATCTTCTGGAACTGAAGCACGGTCCGGAGGGCACCCGCATCCAGCGCTCCACCCGCGTAGGGCTCCCCCCCAAAGTGGAGCCGCACGAGCTCCGAGCGTCCTGTCGTCATGAGCGGCCGTCCCTCGGACCAAACGCGGCGAAATCCGCGCTGCCCAGTGTTCGCCGACAATATACATTGACACGGCTCGTGTCGGGGCCCTGTGCCTGGCTGAGTCGCCCCCGAGGTCCCGGCGACAGGAGATCGCGCCCGGCGCGGAACAGTTCGGCCGAGTCGGGGACGACGAGGAGGCCGAGGCCCTCGGGCGGGAACACCTTGAGAGGCAGGCGGTCAGGGCGGAAGGGGAGGAGATGCGCACGGGCGAGGAGGCTTGGTGCCTCGCCGATGAGGACCATCTGCTGGCGGGGCTGGCCGCCATCACCGCGCGCCCCGACGCCTCGGGGCCGCGCTTCTCGGCGCCATTGTCCCGCGCCGTTCGGCACGCCGGGCGCGGCTCGCCTAAGATCGCACCCCGCGGAGGTTCCCCGACCCATGGAAGCGAAGACCCTGAACCAGCTCCTCGCCGCCGCCTGCGCCCGGCACGACAAGCCCGACGCCCTCATGCACAAGGCCGACGGCGAGTGGAAGAACATCTCGTCCGCCGAGTGGCTGGATGCAGCCCGCGACGTGGCGATGGGCCTCCACGCTTTCGGCGTGAAGAAGGGCGAGCGCGTGGTCCTGCTCTCCGAGAACCGCGTCGAGTGGTTCTTCGTGGAGGCCGGGCTCCAGATCCTCGGCGCCGTGACCGTGCCGATCTATCCCAGCCTGACCGCCGGCCAGGTGGCTTACATCGTCAACAACTCGGGGGCCCGGGTCGTCGTTTGTTCGACCGCCGAGCAGCAGGCCAAGGTCGCGGAGGTCCGCGACGAGCTCTCCACCGTGGAGGCCGTCTATTCGTTCGACGAGCCGACCATCGAGTCCAACGCCGAGTCGTGGACGGCGGTCACCGACGCCGGGAAGCGCGCCCGCGAGGCCGACCCCGGGGGTGCCGAGCGGCTCGCGGCGCAGGTCGAGGAGGACGACCTCGCGACCATCATCTATACCTCGGGCACGACCGGGGACCCCAAGGGGGTGATGCTGACCCAGGCGAACCTCCTGACCAACGCGATCGTGGGCGCCCGCACCATCGCAACGATCGACGAGGACGACATCGCGATGTCGGTCCTCCCCTACGCCCACGTGTTCGCCCGCATGGTGGCGCACTACCTCTACCCGCACCTGGGGGTCACGATCGCCATCGCCGAGAGCATGGACAACCTCGTCGCGAACATCGGCGAGGTGCGTCCCACGGTCATGGCCTGCGTGCCGCGCTTCTACGAGAAGATGCGCGACCGGGTCATGGAGTCGGCGGCGGCCGGCAGCCCGGTGAAGCAGAAGATCTTCCACTGGGCGTTCCGGGTGGGCCACGCGGTGGGCCGTCACCGCCAGGACGGTACGGAGCCGTCCGGCTGGTTGGCGTTCCGCTACAAGGTGGCCACGAAGCTGGTGTTCAGCAAGCTGCACGCCCGTCTCGGTGGCCGGATGCGGCTGTTCGTCTCGGGCGGCGCCGCGCTGCCACGCGATGTGGCCGAGTTCTTCCTCGCCGCCGGCTGGCTGGTGATCGAGGGCTACGGCCTCACCGAGACCTCCCCCGTGATCAGCGTGAACCGGCCGAGCCGCTTCCGGTTCGGGACCGTGGGGCCGGTGGTCGAGGGCGTCGAGGTGCGCATCGCGGACGACGGCGAGATCCTCTGCCGCGGCCACAACATCATGAAGGGCTACTTCGGGAACGAGGCGGCCACCGCCGAGGCGATCCGCGACGGCTGGTTCCACACCGGCGACATCGGGGAGTTCGACGCGGACGGCTTCCTCCGGATCACCGACCGCAAGAAGGACCTGCTGGTGACCGCCGGGGGCAAGAATGTCGCGCCGCAGCCCATCGAGGGCAGGCTCAAGGCGAGCGCGCTGATCTCCGAGATCGTGATGGTGGGCGACGGCAAGCCCTATCTGTCGGCGCTCGTGGCGCCCGACTTCGCAGCGCTCGCCGCCTGGTGCGCCGATAACGGCGTCGCGGCGGACGGTCCCGAGGCGATGGCCGCCAGCAGCCGCGTGCGCGAGCAGCTCATGTCCGAGGTCGAGCGGCTCAGCGAGGGACTCGCCTCCTTCGAACGCGTGAAGAAGATCGCGGTGATCGCGGCGGAGTTCTCGATCGAGACCGGCGAGCTGACCCCGACGCTGAAGGTGAAGCGACCGGTGGTCGCGAAGCGCTACGCCGACGTGATCGAGAACCTCTACGCGGCCTGAGGCACCTGGTCCCGCGTCTCCCGTCGCCCTCGCCGCCACCGGGGCGCGGATCACGCACTCCGTGACCACGGACCGGTTCGAAACCGTGATCGGGCTCGAAGTCCACGTGCAGCTCGACACCCGGACCAAGCTGTTCTGCCCCTGCCGCAACACGTTCGGCGAGCCGCCCAACTCGCAGATCTGTCCGGTCTGTTACGGCCTCCCCGGGGCGCTTCCGGTTCCGAACCTCCGCGCCGTGGAACTCGCAGTCGTCGCGGCGCTCGCGCTCGACTGCGAGGTGGAGCCGGAGTCCATCTTCGAGCGGAAGAACTACTTCTACCCCGATCTGCCGAAGGGCTACCAGATCACCCAGTACGACAGGCCGATCGCCCGGCGCGGCGGCGTCCGGATCCAGGTGGGAGACGCGTCTCCGCGCATCATCCGCATTCACCGCATCCAGCTCGAGGAGGACGCCGGAAAGCTGGTCCACGACGGCTACCGGGGGTCGGAGGAAGGGAGCGGGGTGGACTTCAACCGGGCCGGCGTCCCGCTCATCGAGATCGTGAGCGAGCCCGATCTTCGGTCCGCCGCCGAAGCGGGCGACTACGCCCGCACCCTCCGGCAGCGCATCGTCCACGCCGGGGTCTCCGACGCCGACATGGAGAAGGGCAACCTGCGGATGGACGGGAACATTTCGATCCGCCGCCGCGGGGATGCCGCTCTCGGCGCGAAGGTGGAGCTGAAGAACCTGAACTCCTTCCGCTATCTCGAGCGGGCGCTCGCCTACGAGGAGGTCCGTCAGCGGAGGATCCTCCGCTCCGGAGGCGTCGTGGTCCAGGAGACGCGCCTGTTCGACGAGGGCCAGGGCCGCAGCTTCGCCATGCGGTCCAAGGAGGAGGCGGCCGATTACCGCTACTTCCCCGACCCGGACCTGCCCCCGCTGCGGTTGCCGCCGGGGCTGGTGGAGTCCGCCCGCGCCGGACTCCCCGAGTTCCCGACCGACCGGGCCGCGCGCTTCGTCCGCGACTACGGGATTCCGGAGGACGCCGCCCACCAGATCGCGGCGCGGCGCGGGCTCGCCTCGTACTTCGAGACTGTCGTCGAGGCGGCTGCGGGGTCCGGGACCCCGGCCCGCGACGTCGCGCCGGTCGCGGCGGCGTTCCTGACCACCGATGTCGTCGCGCGCGAGAAGCAGGACGGCGGCTTCCGCGCGCCGCCGCGCCCCCTCGGCCAACTGATGGCCCGCCTCGCCGACGGCCGGCTGCCCCGCAACGCGGTTCGGGATCTCTTCAACGCGCTCGCCGACCGCGGGGAGGATGCTCCCGAACTCGATGCGCTGATCGCCGAGCTCGGGTTCGACCATTTCGCCGGCGGGGACCGCCTCGAGCGGGCGGCGGCGGAGGTTGTCGCGGCGTACCCCGACGAGGCGGCGGCCTACCGGTCCGGCAGGAAGAAGGTCATCGGCTTCCTCATGGGTCGGCTCCTGCGCGAACTCCGCGGCAAGGCGGACGCCCGGGCCGCCCGCTCCGCGCTCGAACGGGTGCTCGAAGGAGCGCCGGACTCCAGTACGGCCTGACCGCGCTCGCGCCGCTCGTCGCCATCGCCGGCGCGAGCTGCACCGGAAAGACCCGGTTCGCGCGGAAGCTGGCGGAGGCGCTCGCTCCCCGCCGCGCGGTGGCGCTGTCGCTCGACGACTACTACCGGGACACCTCGCACCTCACCCGCGCCGAACGCCGCCGGGTGAACTACGACGAGCCGGCGGCGTTCGCGCTCGACGCCTTCGTCACCGATCTGCGGGCGGTTCGTCGGGGCGGCATCGCGCCGCGGCGCCGCTACGACTTCGCGACCGGCGCCGCCCGGACCGACGGCGCGCTGGGACCGGCGGACATCGTGCTCGCCGAAGGACTGTTCGCCCTCCGCGAGCCGCGGATCGCCGAGGCCGCCAACCTCCGCATCCTCCTCGAAGGGGACGACGACCGCCTCCTCGCGCGGCGCGTCACCCGGGACGGCGCCGAGCGCGCCTACAGCCCGGAGGAGGTCGAGGAGCGTTTCCGGAGCACCGTGATCCCGTCGCAGCGCCGGTTCCTCCGCGGTGCGGCGGAGGGGGCCGATCTGGTGTTCCCGATGGACTGGGGCAGCCGCGATGTCGCACTCGCCGCCTTCCGTCTCCTTCCTTCGGATGGCCGCGGCGGGGATACTTGCGGCCGGAGACGACCCCGCCAGCCCCGGAAAGGACTCAATCCGTGACCGCCCCCATCCTTCGCATCGGGCACAGCCCCGATCCCGACGACGCCTTCATGTTCTGCGCCCTCGCCCACGGCGCGGTCCGGATCCGCGACTACGAAGTCGAGCACGTCCTCGAGGACATCGAGAGCCTGAACCGGCGGGCGATGCGGGGCGACCTCCCGATCACCGCGATCTCGGCCCACGCCTACCTCTCGGTGGCGGACCGCTACTGGATCATGGCGTCGGGCGCGAGCATGGGCGAGAACTACGGTCCGGTGGTCGTGAGCCGCCGTCCCGGAAGCCTCGCCGACCTCGTCGGCCGCCGGGTCGCGATCCCCGGCCCGCGGACCACCGCCGCGCTGCTGGCGCGCTGCTACATCGGCGACTTCGAACCGGTCGTCGTCCCCTTCGACGAGATCTTCGACGCGGTGGACGAGGGCCGCGCCGAGGCCGGGGTGGTGATCCACGAGGGGCAGCTCACCTACGGCGCGCGCGGCTACCACCTGCTCTCCGACTTCGGCGTCCGCTGGGAGGAGGAGTGCGGTCTGCCGCTCCCGCTCGGGCTCGATGTGGTGCGCCGGGATCTCGGCCGGGAACTCGCGACCGAAGTGAACCGGGCGATGCGCGACAGCATCGACTGGGCCTACGCCAACGAGGACGAGGCGCTCGACTACGCGCTGCAGTTCGGGCGCGGGCTCGAGCGCGAGCTGGGACGACGTTTCGTCAAGATGTACGTCTCGGCGCTCACCCGGGACATGGGAGACGCCGGCGAGGCGGCGCTCAGGCGATTGTTCGCGATGGCCGCGGAGGCGGGCGTCGTCGAGGAAGCCCCCGACTTCACGCTGATCCGGTAACGGCCGCCCGCGCCGAAGGGCAAGGAGTAAGGAAGAGATCGCCATGCTGCTCGCGTTCGACGTCGGCAACACCAAGACGGCGATCGGGCTCCACGACGGCGGGCAGTGGGTCCACGCCTGGCGGGTGTCCACCCGGCCCGGCCGGCTCCCGGACGAAATGGCGGTGCAGCTCGACGGGCTCCTCCGCCTCGCCGGACACTCGCGGGAGCGGATCGTCCGGCTGGCGGCGGCGAGCGTCGTGCCGGCGGTGACCGGCGCGCTCCGGGATCTCTCCGAACGGCGCTTCGGGAGTCCGCTCTTCGTGCTCGACCACCGGACCGCGCACGGCATCACCCTCGCGGTGGAGACCCCCGAGGACACCGGGCCCGACCGGATCGCGAACACGATCGCCGTCCACCACCACCACGGCGTGGACGCCATCGTGCTCGACGCCGGGACGGCGCTGACCTTCGATGTGATCTCGCGCGACGGCGAGTACCGGGGCGGAGCGATCGCCCCCGGGCTCGGGGTTTCGGCGGAGGCGCTCGTCGGACGCACCGCCCGCCTGCCGCGGATCGAGCTGAAGCCGCCGAAGCGCGTCGTCGGCCGGGACACGGTGTCGGCGCTCCGCTCGGGGCTCGTCCTCGGGTGGACCGGCATGGTCCGCGAGATGGTCCGGTTGCTCCGCGCCGAGGTCGGCGGCGAGCCGCTGGTGATCGCCACCGGCGGCGCCGCCCGTCAGGTCGCGGACTGGAGCGGGGTGGTGGACCGGGTGGACGAGCGCCTCACGCTCGAGGGCGTCCGCCTCGCCTGGTCCCGGGACCGCGCCGGGAAGCCGGGGAGCGCCGTTACCTGACGCGAACCCCGGCGAGTCGCCCGACCTGGCCGATCGCGGCGCCGAAGGTCGCGAACTGCCAGAACATCCCCGGGATCACCCCGACGATGCACAGCACGATCGAGAGATCCCCGAGGATCGCGATGAAGATGAGGGTGAGGAGCAGGAAGAAGTAGTTCCCGCGGGCCCGGCGGACGTTGTCGAAGGCGTCCCCGAACGCGAATCCGGAGCCCAGCGATCCGGTGGCGGCGAGGTTCATCAGGTTGGCCGGGAGGATGCCCTTCGCGAGGAGCACCGTCATCATGAGCAGGAAGAGGGAGAAGAGCCCGATCAGCGCGCCGACGACCATCAGGCCGGGGGCGTCGTCGGCTTCGCCGAACCCGATGAGCATGCCCCCGAAAGCGAGGAGCGCCAACCCGACCGCGACCGCGACCACGATGTGGACGACGATCACGATGGCGGCCTTGAGCCCGTCCATCAGGATGCCTCCGAACTCGTCCCCCCAGTCCGGCATGGGATGCTCGTCGCCCCGCATCACGCCGCGGGCGGTGCGGAGCCCGAACCCGAGCAGCAGGAACAATCCGAGCCCGAGGAACGGGATGAGCAGCACCGCGACGCACCCCACCAGGAACTTGCCGAGGGCGTGCGGATCGCGAAACGCCGTCCCCAGGACGCTGGAGAAATCGAACCGGCCGGAGGCGTCGTCGGCTGGCGGCGGCGCGCCGGGTTCGGGGGGTGGTGGGGGAGCGCCCGGCGAGGAGCCCTGGGTGGCGGATGCGTCGTTCACTTCGAATGGTCCTTTCGGGGCGTCCGCCCCGGTATCCTTTCCTGCTTCGCTCTGAATCAGGCTGTGGACAAAGTCACGCGGCCCGGTTCTCCCGGCAGGGCTCGAGCGGCGATGTAACCGGGCTGGCCCCCACCGGGAGAACTGGCGCGCCCCTCCGCTACGCTCCGGGCCGCTGTTCGTTGCGCATCGGTCGAAAGACGGTGCGGTCTTCCTCCCTCGCGCGCCTGGTCAGCCGGGTGCCTCACCGCTCTCGGCGCTCACGCGACTTCATCCACAGCCTCTTACGCAAATGCTACGGAATCCGTTCAACTCCCTCGAAACTCACGAAACCCCCGACGGCCCGGCGCGGATCTACGCGCTCGACGCCCTCGAGCGGGCCGGTCTCGGTTCCCTGTCGCGGCTCCCGTTCTCGATCCGCGTTCTCCTCGAGTGCCTGCTGCGCAACGAGGACGGCCGCACCGTCACCGAGGACGACGTGGCCGGGCTCATCGCATGGGACGGCAAGAGCCCGTCCCGGCGGGAGGTTCCGTTCCGCCCCGCCCGGGTCGTCCTGCAGGACTTCACCGGGGTTCCGGCGCTCGTGGATCTCGCGGCGATGCGGTCGGCCCTCGCCCGCATGGGTGGCGATCCGTCCCGGATCAATCCGAAGGCGCCGGTGGATCTCGTCATTGATCACTCGGTCGTCGTGGACGCCTTCGGCAGCCCGATGGCGCACCGCGAAAACGCGAAGCGCGAGTTCGAGCGGAACCAGGAGCGCTACCGGTTCCTGCGGTGGGGCCAGAAGGCGTTCTCGCGCTTCCGCGTGGTCCCGCCCGCGACCGGGATCGTCCACCAGGTGAACCTCGAGCTGCTCGCCAAGGTGGTCGTCGCCGACGGGAAAGGGGACGAGCGGGTCCTGTTCCCCGACACCCTGGTGGGGACCGACTCCCACACCACCATGATCAACGGTCTCGGCGTCCTCGGCTGGGGCGTCGGCGGGATCGAGGCGGAAGCCGCGATGCTCGGCCAGCCCTGCTACCTGATCACGCCGCGCGTCGTCGGGTTCCGGCTGTCGGGCGAACTTGCGGAAGGCGTCACCGCGACCGACCTCGTCCTCACGATCACCGAGCGCCTGCGCGCTCACGGCGTCGTCGAGAGCTTCGTCGAATTCTTCGGCGAGGGGCTCGCGCAGATCTCCCTCTCGGATCGCGCCACCGTCGCCAACATGGCGCCCGAGTACGGGGCCACCATGGGGTTCTTCCCGGTGGACGCCGAGACGCTCGCCTACCTCCGCCGCACCGGCCGCACCGACGAGGAAGTGGATCGGGTGGAGGCCTACACGAAGCGGCAGGGTCTCTTCCGCACCGACGAGACCCCGGACCCCGAGTACTCGGATGTCCTCGATCTCGACCTCGGTTCGGTGGTTCCGAGCCTCGCCGGACCCAAGCGGCCGCAGGACCGGGTGGCGCTCTCCGACATGAAGCGCGCGTTCCGCGAGTCGCTCAGCGCGCCGGTGGGCGCGAGCGGCTTCGGACTCGCGGCGGACGAGCTGGGCCGCACCGCGAACGCCGGGAACGGCGCCAACCTCGGCCACGGCGCCGTCGTCATCGCAGCGATCACCTCCTGCACGAACACATCGAACGCCGGCGTCATGCTGGCGGCCGGCCTGCTGGCGCGCAAGGCGGTGGAGCGGGGGCTGCTGACGCCTTCCCACGTGAAGACCTCGCTGGCGCCCGGCTCCAAGGCGGTCACCGAGTACCTGCAGGAGGCGGGACTGCTCGGCCCGCTCGCCGATCTGGGCTTCCACCTCGTCGGCTACGGCTGCACCACCTGCATCGGGAACAGCGGCCCGCTTCCGGAGGCCGTGGACCAGGCGATCCACGGCGCCGATCTGGTGGCGGCGTCGGTCCTCTCCGGCAATCGGAACTTCGAGGGCCGGGTCCACGCGAGCGTGCGCGCGAACTACCTCGCCTCGCCACCGCTGGTGGTCGCCTATGCGCTCGCCGGGACGGTGGACATCAATCTGACGACCGAACCGCTCGGGAGGGATGCGAACGGCGACGCGGTCTACCTGCGCGACCTCTGGCCGAGCAGCGACGAGGTCAGCGCCGCGCTCGACCGGGCGCTCCGGCCGGAGACGTTCCGGCGGATGTACGGGAACGTCTGGAACGGCAACCCGACCTGGAACGAGATCCCGGTGGACGCCTCCGAGCTCTACCCTTGGGACGAGACCTCCACCTACATCCAGGAGCCCCCGTTCTTCGAGGGGATGAGCGTCGCCCCGTCCGCCCCCGCCGATGTGGAAGATGCGCGCATCCTTGTTCTATGTGGGGATTCGGTCACCACCGACCACATCTCCCCGGCGGGATCCATCGCCGGCGACGCGCCCGCCGCCGCGTATCTGGAGGACCGCGGCGTCTCCCGGCGCGATTTCAACTCCTACGGCTCCCGGCGCGGGAACGATCGGATCATGCTGCGCGGCACGTTCGCGAACATCCGGTTCCGCAACGAGCTGGTGCCCGGGGTAGAGGGCGGCTTCACCGTCCACCACCCGTCGGGAGAGCGGACGACGATCTTCGAGGCGGCGCGCCGCTACCGGGAGGAAGGCGCTCCGCTCGTCATCCTCGCCGGCAGGGAGTACGGCACCGGATCCTCCCGGGACTGGGCCGCGAAGGGCACCCTCCTCCTCGGCGTGCGCGCCGTGATCGCGGAGAGCTTCGAGCGCATCCACCGCAGCAACCTGGTCGGCATGGGAGTGCTCCCTCTCGAGTTCCCGGAGGGGGAGAGCGCGGCCTCGCTCGGCCTCCGGGGCGACGAGACGATCCGGATCACCGGCGTCGCCAACGGGCTCGCCCCGGGAACGGAGCTCGAGGTGACCGCCACGGCGGCCGACGGCTCCACCCGGACGTTCAGCGCCCGCTGCCGCCTCGACTCGGCCGTCGAGGTGGACTACTACCGCAACGGCGGCATCCTCCCCACCGTCCTCCGCGAGCTCGCCAGCGGCCGCCCGGACTAGCGTCCGGCGCGGCCGCTGGCGAGCGCGTGGAACGCCGGACTCCAGTCCGGCAATTTGCAGCCGGCGCTCCGCCCTCCAGTCCCCTGCCGGCGCGCCTTGCCGGCGCGCCGGACTCCAGTCCGGCAATTTGCTGCCGGCGCTCCGCCCTCCAGTCCCTTGCCGGCGCGCCGGACTCCAGTCCGGCAATTTGCAGCCGGCGCTCCGCGCTGCCGGCGCGCCGCCCCCGGATCAAGCCGAAGCCACCCCGAACTCAGGTCACCGGTCTCACACCGCCCTTCCGGCCAAGACCGTATCCGACCCGAAACACGTCGGGGATGTCCACGCGACCGTCTCGGAGACGCCGGAACACCCCGATAGCCTCGAGATCCTCACGACGCCGGGCGCCTCGGCGACCGAGGCCCCTGGGCGGAAGCTCGGCTCCGCTGCCTTCCATCCGATCCGAGACCCCATCGGTGGCGTCCGTGGTCTGCCAGATCTGCTTGATGACGTCGAAGGCGCAGGGAACGACCGTCCCGGAGAGCGGACGGAGAAGGAGTTCCACCCACGGGTAATCCTCCCCGAGTTCCCGGATGCGAATCTTCGATGCTTCCCGGACTCCGCGCTTCACGCTCTCGTAATGCAGCGCGTACCGGTAATCCGGGTAGCGATCCGCCGTGTTGGCGGCCGCAGCTCGCAGCGCCTCGATGAACGATCGCGGGCTCACGTTGCCGTCGGCGTCTCCCAGGTGGTTCGGGATCCAGGTGTAGGGGAACCCCCGCCTCCGGTCCCGACCCATCCACGGTCCGGTGATCACCGAGTGAAACAGCTTCCGACGGGTTTCTTCGTCGATCGCCGGGGACCGAAAATAGAGCTGGTTCCCGACTTCGGTGGCCTCCCAGCCGTCAGGCCCCAGCAGAGGGCGCAGCTCCTCTCCGCGGTCTCCGTTGCCGAGGTACTGCCATAGCATCCCGTAGAGGGCGTCCCGCGGCCAGGAGAGTTCCACGCTGGAATTGAGCACCTTGGACGCATCCGGGAAATCGGCTATGCACGACTCCTGCGCCTGATCGAGTCGGAGGAAGACCTTCGCGCGCAGCCTCCGGAAGGACCGCATATCGAGCGCGTGGCGAAGCAGGCCTCGGATCAAGTCGAGAACGGAGGGCCAGTCGTCAGCGCTGCGATCGAGCCCGTCGAACAGCAGCAGGGAGGTTCGGCCCCGCCGGTCGAACCGACCGTCGCAGTCACGAAACAGGCGGGCAACCCCTTCCGGATTCTCCTCCACATGCTTCACGCGCCGGGACCAGGAATCCAGGGCCTTCAGGGAGTGACCCGCCTCCGCGAGCTGGTGCGCATGCACGGTGCGCCAGATGTCTCGATGTCGTGAACCGGACGCGATGATGGTCCGAATCTCATCCGGTCCCGGGTAGAAGTTCGGCGCCTCGACGACACCGAACCCGGGTCCCACATCGGTTGGCGCCCCCGGAAACCGGCGCTGAGGCGAGTCGAGCGCCAGCAGCTTCCGGGTCGAGGCCTGCTGCAGCGCGCTCCACCAGAAGGTCTTGCCGGCCCCCCTCATCCCCGTCACGAGCAGGACATCGGGATCCAGCGCCTTGCGGTGAGCGGGCGACAGGTACACATGGGAGAGAGGCGGCGCGGCGCCGTGGCTCGTACCCTCCGGAAGATCGCGCAGGGCGGCGCGGGCGATCTCGGCATCGCGCGTCGCTGCGGAGGGCCTCCCTGTCTTGAGCTCAAACGTCGAGCCGACCGCGGATCCTCCGAACTCCCCCGCAGCGAGGCCACGGTGTTGCTGCCCGAAACGCTCGAGGAAGGGCGCGTAGGCCTGCATCACCACGGATTCACCGAGGCGTCGCAGCGGAGTTCCCCCGGCGAATCCGCGATTCCAGTGGATGACCAGCGGACTGTGGGGCGCATCCTCCTCCGCGACATCGTAGGAAACCGGATCGGCGGACGCGTCGCCGGCTCCTCCCAGCGTGTCGTAGAGACAGTCCCGAAAGAGGTCCCAGGCGTTCTCGCGGAAGCTCGCGAGGTATCGGTCGGTGGCGATGTTCGGCGTCAGGCCGGAGACGAGCGACAGACGCTCGCGAATCTTGGACGCGAGTCCCAGCACCCTCCAGTGCTCGAAGAGAACCCGGTAGCCGGTCCAGGTGGCTGGAGAATCCACGCCGAACAGCAGAACCTCGGCCCCGACATCCATCAGCGTTGCGGCTGCGATGTCGTGGAGGCCGCTTCGGCTCTCCAGGAGAACAACGGTCGGCCTGAGTCTGGTTTCCAGAGAATGGAGCATGCGCCGAAGCCGAAGAGTCCAGGGGTCCGACGCGGTGTCCATATACACCCGCCCCAGCTTGGCGAGGTATTCCCCCGGGTCGCGCCCGTGCGCTGGTGCAACCCACACGTTTCCCGGCAGATCGCGGGCCCAGGCCGGACTCCCCACCATGTCCGGGAGCACGCGGTCCCCCTGTCCGACCAGTTCCTCCACGAACCAGTCAGCGACCCCGAAGTCGGGTCGGGCCCGCTCTTCGAACAGCGCCGGCGCAAGACCCGGAGACTCGAGGTCCAGATCCACGGCCAGGACATCCTCTCCCCGGCGCGCGAGGTGCCAGGCGAGAACCGCCACTGTCGTGCTCCGGCCGACGCCCCCCTTGATCGAGTAGAGCGTGTACCGGAGTGGTCGTCCGTCGGTGTCCTCCTCGCCGAGCGTCCACCAGCCCCTGCCTGCGGTGAGCCGGTCGGCCAGGACGACTCCCGGAGCGATCTCCTGGGCCGTGCTCTCGAGCGTGCCAAGCAACCCGGGATCGCTCCACAACAACACCCGCTCCGCAGGACGCCCGTGAGCCCCGAGCCGGCGGTGTACCTCGCGAGCCAGTCTCTCGAGGGCGCTCCGCAGACGATCGTCGCCGTCGAACTCTTCGGAGACCGAGATCCCGACCCTGCCGAACAGATCTCGCACCACGTAGATGCGGGGAACGCCGTTCGGGAGGTCCGCCGCCTCGAACGCCGCCTTGAGCTGGCCTCGCAGCTCGTCGAACGGCACGAAGGGGATGCTCATGGCATTCCGTCCTGTTCCATCAGCCGAACCATTTGACGGATATGGCGGGCTGCTCCCCGGTGTCTGTCCACAGCCGCCCGGTCGGTATATCCGGTCCCGGAATACCGGTTGTGGTGCGACCAATCCGAGAAAGGGCTTGCGGGCGGGAGAGCTCGCACGTATGCGGCGGCTCTATGCTCGCTGAACCGCTTGAACTTCGCCCACAAGGCCTGGATGTGCTTGCGGTGGCGATGTTCCAGAGGATGACCGGAGGCGTTCAGGGGCATACCGTGCCTTGCCATGACCGCCTTGAGCCCGCATTCGGCGCTGAGGCCGAAGAGCTGGTCCGCATTTCCCCATCGCTGGCGGGCGTACAGCAGCTCGGCATCTTCCCAGTGCCTCCCTTGCGCCTCCGGGAAACTGGCTCTCAGATTCACGGATCGGGCTCCTCCTGCGGGTGCCGGGGCCAAGCGGCTACTCGCAACAGTAGCGCGGCCCTGCCCGCGCGCCGGACTCCGCCGGTTCTCCCGGCCAGTTCTCCCGGTGGGGGCGGGGCGGGGCCCGGCAATGCAGCGCACCAGCCGGCGGCGCCGCCTACACCGCGCGCTGCACCGACCGCCGCGCCACCAGCCAGGTGATGAGCCCGCCGATCAGCGTCGTCCACAGGATCAGCCAGAAGCCGACCTGGGCGAGGAAGCCGCCATAGAACCACTGCGCCCACACACCCATCTCGGCCTCCATCTCAGGCGGGTAGGCGTCGTAGTGCGTGCCCCAGTCGCCGAGCGTGGCGAACAGCATGATGAGGATCACCGGGATCCGCGCCCCCAGCCCGTACACGAAGTTCACGCAGAGGGCCGACTTGAACCCGGCCTCCCCCGCCGCGGCGAGCTTCCGCCCGAACCACACGGCGAAGATGGGCGCCAGCCAACTGATCCCGATGATCGCCCCCGTGCCTCCGGCCTCCCGGTTCACCAGGAAGTCGGGCAGTCCGCCGAGCGCGCCGAGCAGCCGCACCAGCGTCACGGCGAGCGAGATCCAGACCGCGGCCTGGACCAGCCGCCATGCAGAAGAACAAGATGTAGCCACGGAAACCGTCCTCGGGCTGGCGGGGCGAGAGCCGTCGCGGACGATCCACGCCGGCCGCCCTCGCCGCGCCCCAATTCTGGCAGACTAACGATCCATCCCGAAGTGAGGCGCCCTCCAATGCATTTCTCTTGTTGTCGCATCCTCTTTCTTGTGGGTTCCGCAGGGATCGCAGCCGGCTTCGCAGCTTCCGGCTGCGCCGCGCCGGCCCCCCGGTTCGACGAGGCCCGGCTCCTCGAGCACATCTCGACGCTCTCCTCGGACGAATTCGGAGGCCGCGCCCCCGGCTCGCCCGGTGAGGAGAAAACCGTCGAGTTTCTGACCCGCGGCTTCGCCGAGGCGGGGGTCGAGCCCGGCAACCCGGCGCTCGACGGCGCGGCGGCGTGGACCCAGCCGGTCCCGCTCGTCGGCTACGGCGCGACCACGATGGAGGCTTCCTCGGATCCGGGCGGCGGCTGGACCCCCGGCGAGGCGTTCGTCGCGTGGACGCGCCGCGACGAGCCGGTGACGGAGGCGTCGGGCGAGCTGGTGTTCGCGGGCTACGGCGTTCAGGCCCCCGAATACGGCTGGGACGACTTCGGGGACGCCGACCTCGACGGCAAGATCATCGTGGTCCTCGTGAACGACCCGCCCGGCGACCACCACTTCGGTGGCGACGCGATGACCTACTACGGCCGCTGGACCTACAAGTACGAGCAGGCGCTCGCCGCCGGAGCTCTCGGCGCGCTGATCGTCCACGAGACCGGCCCGGCGGGGTATCCGTGGGAAGTCGTCCAGGGCTCGTGGACCGGCCCCCAGTTCGATCTCCGCGCCCCGGCCGGGGACGATGCGCCCGAGCATCTCCCGGTCCAGGGCTGGATCCATCTCGACCTCGCGACCTCGCTCTTCGCGGCGGCAGGCGCGGATTTCGCCGAGGCGAAGGCGCGCGCCGCCGACGCCGGGTTCGTCCCCGAGCCGCTCGGCGTCACCGCCGAGTTTCGGATCGAGACCACCCGCACCGAGCTCGAATCGAACAACGTGATCGCCCGGATCCCGGGAACCGAAGCGCCCGACGAGACGGTGATCTACACCGCCCACTGGGACCACCTCGGGACCGCCGAAGGCATGGAGGGCGACAACATCTTCAACGGCGCATTCGACAACGCCACCGGGACGGCGGGTCTCCTCGCCCTCGCCGAGGCGTTCATGGCGGAGGGCGCGCCGCGCCGCAGCATCGTCTTCCTCGCCGTGACGGCAGAGGAGCAGGGGCTCCTCGGCTCACGCCACTACGCGGACAACCCGCTCTACCCCCGGGCCGACACGGTGGCGGCGCTGAACATGGACGGTCTGAACGTGTGGGGCCCGACGTCCGACATCACCGTCGTCGGTCTCGGCCAGTCCGATCTCGACGACGTGGCCGCGGAGGTCGCCGCCGGGCTCGGACGCACGCTCAGCCCCGACCCGGAGCCGGAGAAGGGCTATTACTACCGCTCCGACCACTTCGAGTTCGCCCGGGTGGGGATCCCGGCGTTCTATCCGGACACCGGCACCGACTTCATCGGTCGCAGCCCCGACTACGGCATGGAGGTCCGCGACGCCTACGTGGCCGAGCGCTACCACAAGCCCGGTGACGAAGTGCTGCCCGAGTGGGATCTCGGCGGCATGGTGACGGATCTCGAGTTCCTCTACCGCATGGGCCGGAGGCTCGCGGAGGACGACGACTGGCCCGCCTGGTCTCCCACCAGCGAGTTCCGCGCCCGCCGCCGGCGCGCCGGACTCCAGTCCGGCACCGAGCGTCCCGGCCAACCGGCGCCTCCCTGCCGGAGCGCCGGACTCCAGTCCGGCACCGAGCGTCCCGGCCAACCGGCGCCTCCCCCCCGGAGCGCCGGACTCCAGTCCCTTGCCGGCGCGCCGGACTCCAGTCCGGCAATTCCACGCCGGCGCACGCTGCGGGAGCGCCGGACTCCAGTCAGGCACCGGTCAAGAGGGTTGCGTGCCGGACTGGAGTCCGGCGCTCCAGGGCGCTCCATCGCGACCGCGTCGGGGCGGCAGGATTTGAACCTGCGACCCCCTGATCCCGAACCAGGTGCTCTGCCAGACTGAGCCACGCCCCGTCGGTCGAAGTCGCGGATTCTAGCCGGGGGCCGACCTGCGGCCGCGCGCGAACGCCAAACCGTGGGCTCGGTCCGCTGCCGACGGCGAACCGCTCAGCGGGACAGCCAGCGGAAGATGACTCTCGTCGCCTCCGCCAGCCCGGCGCCCAGACCGATCAGGGCGGCGCGCCGCCACCAGTCGGCGCGCTTCCTCCGGCGTGTCTCGCGCGCCATGACAAGGGCCTCCAGCCGGTCGAAGCGGCGGAGGAGCTCCTGGATGCCTTCACGCAGCTCCGCCCGTTCGGCGCGAGCCTCGGCGAAGCCCTTTTCCCGCTCGGCGCGAGCCTCGGTGAAGCCCTTTTCGCGCTCGGCGCGAGCCTCGGCGAAGCCCTTCTCGCGCTCGGCGCGAGCCTCGGCGAAGCCCTTCTCGCGCTCGGCGCGAGCCTCGGCGAACCCGTCCTCCATGTCGGTTCGCGTCTTGGCGTCGGTCCTCTGGAGGTCGGACTTCGCTTCCGAGATGCGGTCAGCGAGCCGCTTCTCCATTGCCTCGCGCTCAGCGCGGGCCTCGGCGAAGCCCTTGTCCCGAGCAGCGCGGGCCTCGGCGAAGCCGCGCGCCACATCCGATCGGGTCTGGGCGTCGGACCTCTCGAGATCAGCCTTGGTCTCCGAGATGCGCTCGGTCAGCCGCTTCTCCGTCTCGTGTCGGTCCGCCCGGGCCTCCTCGCGCTGGTCGCGCGCCATGCGGACGGCGAGACCGAGGAATCCGCTCTCGGTGACGGGCGCCTCCGTCGGCCGGCCGGGCGGCGGAGCAGGCGGAGATGCGCCTGGATGCTCGGCGCCAGCCACCTTCGGCGACATGGACGACGAACTGGAGGGGCTCATGCGGGTCGCGCGCCTCGCGGGCGACGCGGATTCAGTGTAGGCCGTCTCCGAAGAGCCCGCAACCGATCCGGACGCCGGGGCGGCGCCAGGAGGTGCTTCTCGATGCTTCATGCTTTCTTCTTCTGGCGGGTCTTGGCGGGGTCAAGATCGGGAGCCGGACCGGACGCGCCCGCCTCCCGGAAAGAGAGACGGAGGACCGCGGCGTCCCAACCATCGGCCCCGCCAGACCGACGCACCATGGCCTGGAACCCGCCGATCGAAGCCCGGAGAGGGGCCGGGCCAACCCCCCGAAATCCATGCTTGACATCCCCGCCCGTACTGTGTTGAAGTAAACGCCCGTGCTCGCACTCCGGCAGTCGTCCCCTTGGATGTACTACCCCGGCGCGAGCCAACTCCTTCTACTGGTTCCCGCCATGCGCAGCATCAAGCCGTCTCCCGACGTTTTGACCTTGCCCCCCGAAGCCTTCCTGCCTATACTTTCTCGGCAGTTGGCCCGTGGGCTGTGTGCGCACCGGGCCGCCCCGTCCTACGGGAGGTAGAAATGATTTTCACGAGACGGCGCCTTGCCCTCTCCGGATCCCCACCGGGATCTTCGGACCAGGCTGCAGACGCGGTCCTGTCCATCAACGCCCTACAGGAGGTAGGCGAAATGACGCAGTTCACGAGGAAGTCGGTCCCCCGCGGGCTGACCCTCCTCCTTGCCCTGTTCCTGGGTGCCGGTCTCGTGCTCTCGGGATGCGGTGAGGACGAAACCCCCGCCCCGGCGCCGGCTCCGGCCCCTGCGCCACCCCCTGCCCCCGAGCCTGAGCCCGAACCGGAACCCGAGCCAGAGCCCGAGCCGCCCGCTACGCCTACCGGCCTCATGGTTTCGGAGACCACCGAAACCTCCATCACCTGGACCTGGGACGCCGTCGAAGGCGCGATCGGTTACGCAGTGCAGGCCAGCGCGGATCAGGTGTTCGACGACTCGGACATGATCCACCCTGCGGCCGAGACCACCTTCACCGCTGCGGACCTCGAGCCGGGCACCACCATGTCGGTCCGCGTGGCCGCCGCGGGAGCGCTCGACGGGTCGCTGAACAGCGCGTGGACGACCCACATCACCGCCACGTCGGCGGTGCCTCCTCCGGTGGTGATTCCGGTCCCGAGCGGCTTCATGGCCGAGGGTGGAGACGGCTCCATCACGTGGAGCTGGGACGCCGTTGAGGGCGCCGACGGGTATGCGATCCAGGTCAGCTCGGACGAGATGTTCGATGACATGGACGCGACGACCTACACGATGGAGACCTCGCACACCGTCGAGGATCTCGGTTACTCCGAGAGCAGGTTCGCGCGAGTTGCGTCCACTGCTGGTGAGGGCGACGACATGATGATGAGCATGTGGAGCACCCACATGACGGGCATGTCGGCCGCCGCAGCTCCCCTGCCTCCGCCTTCCGTGACGTTCTCCCTGCCGGACGGTCAGAGCCACTTCATGGTCGCGGACGACGACGATGACGAGGCCACGGCCATGGCTTGGATCAACCCCAAGACCGTCGTGGAGTCGGACTCCACCGCGATCATCACTCCGATGTTCGTGGACGGCGCCAACGGGGTCCATGTGGGCGCCAGTGACGACAACATGCCGTTCACCTACGTGGGAGCCGAGGACAACTGGGAAATGCTCCAGAGCGCCGTGCTCGACGGTGGCGCGACCTTCATGGTCCAGCGGACCACGATGGGCGCCAACCAGGAGATGGAGCCGAGCAACGATGTGTCCTACTACACCTGCGGTCCGTTCGAGTGCGCGGAGGGAGAGGACGCCCCGGATCTTTCGATCGCCAACTCCAAGGCCTGCACGGCTTGGGATCCGATGGTGGAGATCCAGGTCGGCAAGGTGGACAACGACGTCATCGTTCCCGATGACGGTGAGGAAACCGCGGACGGCTTGAACACGAACGACGGTATCGACTTGGGCATCGTCACCAGCTCCAGTCTCGAGATGAATGTCAAGAGCGTCTTTTCTGGTGTTGAGGGAGGCACGAACACCTCTTCCACCGTTGAGGCCGCGAGCGGCAGCAACAAGACCCTCGAAGTGACGGCCGTCAACGGGGTGATCCGGATCGATGGAGACAACCTGGACACCGATGCCGACGAGGAGGACTACGTGGTCTGCGACAACGACTACACATTGGAAAATGTGAGCAGTAAGGCAGACCGGCCTGTGGGCTGCTTCCGGCTGATCGGTCCCGGCGCCATGGGCAGGGACGCTGCCAAGGGCCCTGACTACTTGTCCGGCTGGAGCATCGAGCTGAGTCCCGTGGACGGCGACGTGACTTGGGGCAACGTTGACTGGGAGGACGATCCGTTCGAGGATCTCGAGTGCGGCGCCGCCGATCCGATCATGGTGGCCGACCATGTGGATGTCTGCTCCATGTTCGAGGCCGAGGTGGATGGCGCCACCGCCCGGGGCTGGACCCCTGAAGTGGTGTTCGACGGGACGAGCAATCAGGTCACCATGTGGCGCGCCAGCACCCGCGCTGCCACTGACCACGAGGCGATGTTCAAGACGCTCTGGTTCGACGACAATCTGAATGGCAAGATCAAGAATGACGGGACCCTTGCCCGCGCACGCCCCGCGCCTGCGGATGGGGCTACTGCCAACGCCATGCACGATCTCTACGATCAGAATGAGAACGATGGGAACCTTGAGGTGATCTGGGAGCACCTGACCGACTCCGATGGGGACCTGATCAGCGCCGTGGGCGACCTCGGCAAGGCTGACCTTCTGAGCGACTCGGACAACAAGAGTACTGTCGACGATGAGCGCACGATTTTGGTGGAGACGTGCACCGGAGACGGGGCGACTTGGACGCCGGCAAGTTACACCGGTACCGACCCCAGTGCCGGTTGTGTCGGGGGTACCTACAACACCACCGGCGACTTGGCGATCAAGACCAACCCGGACGGCAACGCGGACAACTATGTCGATACTGCCCCCTCGGTCGTCTTCTCTGACTTCCGCGGATGCAGCGAGGATGACGGCGGCGACGATGCCGACGGTTCCGAATGCGATGCGACGTGGGTCCACGATGTCACGATTCTGTTCGCGGACGGCACGTTCGGCTGCAGCACGACTCGAGATGTGACCATCACGTGCGAGTGGGACGCTGACGGCGGAATGGCCCAGGGCCGTAACGCTCTGCCGAACAGCTTTGACGGAGAGGGCGATGACAGCAATCTCGACAACTTCCTCAAGTGCACCGCCAACTAGGATGCGGCGTCTCCTGAAGTCCGGCTGAGTTCGGACCTCAGAGAGCCCCGGGGTCTTCGGACCTCGGGGCTCTTGGCGTGTACGCCGGCTATGGAGCGCGTGTCCTCACCAGTCCTCCCGGCCAGTTCTCCGGGTGGGGGGTGGGGCGGGTGGAGTGCGGCACGGTCCCAGGGGGAGCACGGGACTCCAATCGGGCACGGTGTCAATGGCTGTCAATGGCCATCGAAAATGCGACACTTCTGGCCGCCGAAAATGCGACACTTTGGGGGTCGAGGCTCGTCGCGGGAAGCTCGCCCCGTTCATTGGCGTGGAGGCGCGATGCGGCCGAGCCCGGGGTCGTTCGGGGCTGCGTTCGGGCTTGCGGTCCAGGGCGGATCGGTATCCCTCGCCGCGGGGCCCGCTTCGGCGGGGCGCCTCGGAGACGAGGCGGTCGGCTCGTGTGTCGGGTGCGGGGCGGTCAACTCGCGCTCGCCCGCGGCGAGGGAAGGATCCGGCCCGTTCCGGGTCGCAACGCCGAGGGAGGCGGAGCAGCGCGAGCGTCCGGGCGGTGCGGGGTCGCCTGGAACGGCCCGGGCGGCGTTGGCGCGCCAGCCGGGGCCCGATCGCAGGCGAGGTTGGGCCGGGCGTCCGTACGTCGAACTCCGCCCGGGAGGATCGGGGACCGCCGGCGCGCCGGGCTCCAGTCGGGCAATTGCCGGCCGGGCTGGGCCGCGCAGAGAGAGGTCAGTTGGGTCCCCGTTAGCGAACGGTTGCGCGCCGGCCGGCGGCGCTGCGAGCCCCTGATAGGCTAGACGCCAAGGCATGGGGGAACCGCCCGACGGGTTGGTCCTCGCATGTCGCCGCAGGGGCCAGAGCGATCGGCCGCCCGCGATGACCGGTAGCGGGCCGCGGGCTGAGTGTGGTACCATGCGGCTGATAGATGTGTCCTGACATGCGCGGGCAGAGCCTGCGCCGCAACACCGGCCGGGAGGTAGGTGACATGAAGTCGCTCACAGGCAAGTTTTCGTCCGTCCGCGGATGGGCTTTGCTGCTGATCCTGTTCCTCGGCGCGGGCCTCATGATGGCGGCCTGCGGGGATGACGAACCGGCGACCACTCCGGTGCCGGCTCCGGCCCCCGAGCCCGAGCCCGAGCCCGAGCCCGATCCGCCGGCTGTGCCGACTGGCCTCCGCATCGCCGCCATCGGTCAGGACTTCATCGAGTGGATCTGGACGCCGGTGGGGAACGTGAGCGGCTACGACGTGCAATACAGCGTCAACGAGGTGTTCACCGACGAGGACGAGATCATCGCCCGGACGGCCGAGCAGGTCACCTACCGCCGGGAGGGCCTCGAACCGGAGGCTAGCGGGTCGGTGCGGGTGCGGTCCGCCGCCGGAACCGGCGACGATCGGATCACGAGCGGCTGGTCCACCCACGTGACCGGGATGGCGATGGCCGTTCCGGTGGCGCCCCCGACTCCGACCGGCCTCGCGGTTTCGGCGACGGAGACTTCGATCACCTGGACCTGGACCGCCGCCCCGGGAGCGGAGGGCTACGTGGTGCAGATCAGCGAGGATGAGGTGTTCGAGACGATGTTCGAGGGGGCGGACCACTACGCGGTGACCCGCGAGACGTCCCACACGATCGCCGGGCTGGAGGCGGAGACGACCCGGTATGCGCGGGTGGCGGCCGGGGTGCTGACGGGCGCGGTTCCTTCGCTGGATCCGGGCGACTACCTGCTCAGCGCGTGGACGATCCACGCGACGGGGATGACGGAGGCGGCGGCGCCGGAGAGGCCGCCAGCCCCGGCGAACGTGCGGCTGAGGATGCGGGGCTCCGACTACCTCGAGTGGACGTGGGACGCGGTCGAGGGGGCGAGCGGCTACCAGAGCCAGTTCAGCGCCAGTTCGACCTTCCCGAGCGGGCAGGCGGGCAGCGAGATCCACCAGGGGATGGCCAGCACCACCCGCCGGGTCGCGAACCTGGACGCGGAATCGGACGGCCACCTCCGGGTGCGGACTTACACGGGGACTCTGACCGAGCCGACCTACGGGGACTGGAGCGACGGCCATCGGGCGACGACCGCCGAGCCGCCGCCAGCGGTGGCGCTCGACGCTCCCGAGGGCCTGCGGGGCTCGGCCGAGACTGCGACTTCGATCACGCTCACGTGGGACGAGGTGGACGATGCCGACGCCTACGAGGTGCGGCAGCGGGAGCCTGGCGGCGCGTGGTCTGACGCGAGCTGCGGATCGGCGACCGCGGACAACGAGGTTGCCGACGAGGAATGCGTCGCGAGCGGCCTGGACTCGGGCACCGACTACGACTTCGGGGTTCGGGCGCTCCCGGCGAACAACGACAGGGCGCACAACGCCAGCACGTGGAGCGACACGCTGGAGTCGAGCACGACCGGCACCTCCACCACGACCCCACCCCCAACCACCTCCGGCGGCGAGAGCGGACCGCTCAACATCAGTTGGGACAGCAGCGGCGGAACGATCACCTGGTATTGGGACCAGGCCGCAGACCGAACCTCCGACTACGAGAGATGGAAGTCTGCAGCGTCTGCGGACGGCGTGGATGCCGCCATAAAGTGTCCCGCAGCCAGCGCCGCCGTTTGGGCCGCCGGCGGCGGGACTCGCACCCTGGACGGAGACACGCGGGAGCCCCAGGAGGCTGCCACGCCTGGCAGCGCGTACCTCCTGTGCGTTCGGTCCGTCAAGGAAAACACGCGGAGCGCGGTCTCCTACGCCTGGGCGATCGTCCCTACCGACATCACGGGCGGCGAGCCCAGCGCAGAATCCAGACAGGTGACGACCGCCATCAGCTTTGGCATCACTCTCGATCCGGGCTTCACCTACCAGCTTCGCCGCGTTTCCACGAGCGTCAACGACGATACCTTCGACGCGCGCGACTGCAGCGGTGGCACGGCGCTCCGCGATGAGGTCAGCGATTTCCCGAGTCTCCCACTGGGGTCCTACGAGGTGGGAGCCCTGTCTCCATACACTCGCTATGGGCTGTGCTATCGCGCCACAAACGACGCCGGCGCCTCGGAGTGGCAGTTCACGGAGAACGGCGTCCTGACTCTTCCTGGCCGGCCGAGCGCACCTGTCGCGGCGGTCAGTTCCATCGCGCATGATGCGACGTCCCGCGATGCCGTGTGGAACGTGGCGACTAGCGGAAACGCCCGGGTGCCGCGGGCTCACGAGGCATACGACGTCAAAGTGATCTCGATGCGCTCAGCCAACCCCTACGTCAGCGGTGACACCGGCCCGAGGAGCCCTGACCTGTCGCTAGCGGATTGTGAAGCCACCTCGGCGCGCACGAATACGACATCCGAAGACGTTGCGCCGGGAGATCGGAGCAACAATCAGAGGGGATTCACCGTGACACACGATGTGGAGGGGCCCGCAACGCCAACGGCAGAGGAGCCGAACATGGACCAGGACTACCGGGTCTGCGTTCGCGCTCACCTGGGCGGCGGCACGCACCAGGGGGCCGCCGACGCGCGAAAGGGCCCGTGGGTCCTTGGTTCGCTCGTCGTGAAGAGGGACGCTCCTGCGTCGAACTAGCCCTTCTCGTCCGGCCCTGGGTCGTCCCCGGGGCCGGCGTCATGAACCCGGCGTCGCTCGGCGCCGGGTTCTCGCTTGTACGGCGTGATCGCTCACGCCACCCGATCGCGGCCCGCGATCAGCGTGCGTCGCCCACCTCCTACGGGACTCTCCGCGCCGAGAGTTGGCGAGACTCTCCGGGCGCCCTGCTCATCGCGGTCATCCTGACCGTCGCTGCCGGTCGCGAGGGTGAGTACAAACAAGACCCGGCGCGTCTTCGGACGCGCCGGGTCTTCGCATGTACGGGCTGCACGGCGACGGGGTCAAGGCGATTCGAAGAGGCGGCGCTCTCCGGGTCGTGAGGAAACGCGGTTCCGCCTGTTTCCGGTCGGAAACAGTGGGGACGGCGGGGCCTGTACAACGACCGAGTCCGCGACCCACTGCGCCCTGTTCCCCGCGGTCGGTTCCTGGATGCCTCAGCCGCGTCTCGCGCTGATCGTGCCCGGTGCCTAATCGCCGGAACCCGCCGGCGCCACCTCCACATGCGTACGCCCCAGCGCGTCCCCGTTTGCCCAGTCCAGGAAGTCGAAGCTCGGGCGGGATCCCGAAGCGGCCGGAACTCAAGCCGCAAGGCTACTCCCGCCCGTGGCGACGCACCTACCCTAGGCACGGGGGGGCGGCCGAAGCCGCCCCCGCTACCAGTCCTGTTGATGACAGCTACTCGGTCTTCTGTCTGATTTCCGAAGAGTCGCTGATGACCCAAGGACCGGCGCGCCAACCGCCTTCAGCCTTTACTCGAACACACAGCTGCACCCTCCGGTCGTCAAGGTCCGGATCGTCAAGCTCAGGGCGTGCGAATTCGCCGGACTCGACTGTGATTCCTTGCGGGTTGTCCGTCGCAGAAATCAGGGCGCTCTCGCTCGGGTCGAATCCCGGAGTGCTAAGGGTACCCGCGCTGCACGCAGCCTGTACATCCCTGGAGGGAACGCTCGTAACAGTCCTGAGTGCGGTACCGGTATCGCTGTCGTGATCGTACTTTTCGCGATAGCTGAGAGTTCTCGCGTCGAACTCAGCGCCATTCCTCGGGACATCCCGCCTACTGCGGACGGGCAGCGTCCACACTACCTTGCTCGCGGTGTCGTGATCCAGTGTCGTTCTCGAACTGTCCACGACAGGCCTCGGCGGGGCGGCTGGAAGAGTAGTGACCTGGCCTGTAGTTGCCACCCACGATGTCTGCCCTTTGGCGTTGTGGTACCGCATGCAGAGGGAGTACCTCGTGAAAGATTGAAGACCTTGGCTGAAGGGGACGTCAACATCTACCAGTGGGACGTCTGTGTCGCCCTGAGCAACGACCGCTCCCGAGGCACACGCACTCCCCAACTCGCTCGCACTTGCCGGGACGTTGTCGCGTCCGGGTGTGGCTATCGTGCGGAGGTCATAGTTGAAACCGCCCGCGATATTCGCAACAGTCCATTGAACCGATGTGGTTCGACTTCCGTCCTCCCGGTCAGTGAAGGTGCCGGCAGCGGGGAGGGCCGGAGTCGTAATCGCCCACGCGAACGAAACATCATCCTCTTCGTCGTGTGGCCTCACGCACAGCAAACGAGTGTTTCCCGGCTCCAAACTCAGGCTAGTCAAAGTGTGAGAGGTCTGTGCGGAGTTGTATCCGGCCGTGTTGGCGTCTGCTGGCCAGGTCACCGCGGTACCGGTACAGGGGTTTGAGGAGTCGCTATAGGTGGTTGCAGTAGAGACTACGAAGTCATACCGCCCCTCTCCAACACGATCCCAGATCCAAGTGATGCTAGTGGCCGTACTCTCCCAACGGACGTTCAGGTTTCCGGAGCCGCCGCCGGTGGTCGGGGGTGGAGTGGTCGTGGAGGTGCCGGTGGTGCGCGACTCCAGCGTGTCGCTCCACGCGCTGGCGTTGTGCGCCCTGTCGTTGTTCGCCGGGAGCGCCCGAACCCCGAAGTCGTAGTCGGTGCCCGAGTCCAGGCCGCTGGCCACGCATTCCTCGTCGGCAACCTCGTTGTCCGCGGTCGCCGATCCGCAGCTCGCGTCAGACCACGCGCCGCCAGGCTCCCGCTGCCGCACCTCGTAGGTGTCGGCATCGTCCACCTCGTCCCAGGTGAGCGTGATCGAAGTCGCAGTCTCGGCGGAGCCCCGCAGTCCCTCGGGAGCACCGAGCGCCACCGCTGGCGGCGGCTCGGCGGTCGTCGCCCGATGGCCGTCGCTCCAGTCCCCGTAGGTCGGCTCGGTCAGAGTCCCCGTGTAAGTCCGCACCCGGAGGTGGCCCTCCGATTCCGCGTCCAGGTTCGCGACCCGGCGGGTGGTGCTGGCCATCCCCTGGTGGATCTCGCTGCCCGCCTGCCCGCTCGGGAAGGTCGAACTGGCGCTGAACTGGCTCTGGTAGCCGCTCGCCCCCTCGACCGCGTCCCACGTCCACTCGAGGAAGTCGGAGCCCCGCGTCCTCAGCCGGACGTTCGCCGGGGCTGGCGGCCTCTCCGGCGCCGCCGCCTCCGTCATCCCCGTCGCGTGGATCGTCCACGCGCTGAGCAGGTAGTCGCCCGGATCCAGCGAAGGAACCGCGCCCGTCAGCACCCCGGCCGCCACCCGCGCATACCGGGTCGTCTCCGCCTCCAGCCCGGCGATCGTGTGGGACGTCTCGCGGGTCACCGCGTAGTGGTCCGCCCCCTCGAACATCGTCTCGAACACCTCATCTTCGCTGATCTGCACCACGTAGCCCTGCGCTCCCGGGGCCGCGGTCCAGGTCCAGGTGATCGAAGTCTCCGTCGCCGAGACCGCGAGGCCGGTGGGAGTCGGGGGCGCCACCGGAACGGCCATCGCCATCCCGGTCACATGGGTGGACCAGTCGCTCGTGATCCGATCGTCGTCGGTTCCGGCGGCGGACCGCACCCGCACCGACCCGCTAGCCTCCGGTTCGAGGCCCTCCCGGCGGTAGGTGACCTGCTCGGCCGTCCGGGCGATGATCTCGTCCTCGTCGGTGAACACCTCGTTGACGCTGTATTGCGGCCAGCGCGCCTCTGCCGGCGCGCCGGACTCCAGTCCGGCAATTCACCAAGGCAATGCGGGTCGCGGCCCCGCTCTGGAGAACCCCACCGGGAGCGCCTTCGGCCGGTGTCGGCCATCAGGAACGGGCGCCCGATGCGGCTATGCCGGCCAGCCCATCTCGTCGAAACCGGACCGCAGCTCATCAAGGCTCTCGTCCACTGTCCGGACATGGGCGTTCACGTGCTCCGCGTCGTCGAGCGCCGGGCCGCAGGCAACCGCCGCGGCGGTATTCAGCCCCAAGTCGCCCCACCAGACCCCCGTGGCCTTCTCGAGCATCGGACTGGATCCGAGCACGTAGCCGAGCCGCAGCCTCGCCATCCCGTAGCCTTGGCGAAGGTGCGAGCGACGATCACCGGGCCGTCCGCCACCGCGAGGGACACGGCGTCCTCTCTTTCGTCCCGGAACTCGCCGTAGGCCTCATCCACGATCAGGATCCCGCCGCAGGAGAACCGCTCGGCCACAGAGACGATGTCGGCGCGCGAGACCGGGGCGCCGGTGGGGTTGTTCGGGTTCGCCAGATACACGATCCGGGTGTCGCGACGGATCGCCTGACGCATCGCCACGACATTGAGCGTCCCTTCGGGGCCCATCGGAGCGCGGATCACTTCCGCGCCGATCGCCTCCGCGAGGCCGCCCCACCAGCCGCAGGTGGTTTCGCGGAGCACGACGCTCGTAGCTCCCGGCTCGCCCGTACACACTCTTGAAACATCCGGGAGTCCCGACTAGCATCACGCTACCCTTTCGTTCTCGCGGCCGAGTCGCTTCTCACCACTGCTCGGAGTGCTCCATGACAGCAGACACCCCGTTCTTCATTGACGGCAAGCCCCATGGGTTTGAGCGCCAACTGAGCGTGTCTAAGCTTCTCGACATGGCTGGACAATCCACTCGCGCCGCCGTTCTGGTCACTGAGGACGGAACGGAGCACGAAAATCCCGACGAGCTGATCACGATCGCGCCACGTGAGCACTTTCAGACCAAGATGCGCGACGCGTGTCAAGAGCCTGCTGACCCTTCAATCCGTTACGCTGTGAACGGCGAGGCGAACTCCACGACCGAGAATCCGATATCGCTCCGGTCCATCCTGCAAAACGCCGGAGTCGGAGCCGCGATCGACCTCTCAGACCTGGACAGCTATTACCTGGAGAACACGGTGGATGGTCGCAAGTACGAGCACCTCGACGATCTGGTCACGGTCTCAGGCGGGGACAATTTCCTCGCGATCCACGTTGGCAGCACACCCGTAGCGTGAACTCCAGTGCTCGAAACAATCTGCGACGAGTTGCGGGATATCGGGCTTGCACCGAGGATCGTCGAGTTCCCGGGTTTTTCGCACTCGAGTCGCGCCGTCATCTTTGATGTGGAGGTGCAGCACGGCCGTTACAAGGGGGCGATCCTGGCGATCGCTGTGAGCTTTCAAGAGGACGCATATCCCGAATACCCACCGCACTTCGTGCACTTCAAGTCGTCCATTGACACGAAGTTCAGGGAGCACACCACGCACGTCTTCGAAGGCGAGAGGTGGTCTGCCTATAGTCTCCCGCCGAGCGACCGCTGGGACACACTCGAGACGTCTCAAAAGAATATGAGAACGTATTATCGGTGGCATCTGATTAGGCTCCTTAATCAGCTATGAGGTTCGATGCCGCAATTCCTGAGGGTCTTGCCGAGGAAGCCAAGGATCATCTCTTGAATTGGTTCCGGCAGGATGAGCAGCAGGAGGATCTCTGCTTCGCTCTCTGGCGCCCTAGTACTGGCGCGTCCCGAACTACAGGGATCATCACGGAGCTTCTGCTGCCTTCGGACGGTGAGCGCAATCTCCACGGCAACGTGAGCTTTGAGCCACACTATCTCGGAAGAGCCGTGCGCCGAGCTTGTCAGACGAATACGGGCGTCGCCTTCATGCATAGCCATCCGAATCCCGGTTGGCAGGCGATGAGCAAGACCGATGTTCTGGCCGAGCGCGATCGGATCGCTCCGCCCGCCCGCGCTGCCGGGATGCCGCTCCTGGGTCTCACCGTCGGCATCGACGGCGTCTGGAGCGCCCGCTTCTGGTCTTGGAATGACCAGGAGTATTCGCGCGGCGATTGTTACAGCGTTCGGATCGTGGGCCAGAAGATACAGCTCAGTACCAACCCTCACTTCATTTCGCCTTCTTCCCGATCGAGCCGTCTGCGCCGAACGTTCGACACGTGGGGTCCCGAGGGGCAAGGCGCACTGGCCAGCCTCCGTATCGGCATCGTCGGGATCGGCAGCGTTGGCGCGATCATTGCCGAATCACTTGCCCGCATTGGGGTTACGCAGGTTCTTCTGGTGGACGCTGACCGTGTCGAGGAACATAATCTGGATCGGCTTCTCCACGCGACTGGTCGCGACATCGGTCGCTTCAAGGTTGACGTGGTCGCGCAGCAGCTCCGGCGCGGCGCGACGGCGGTCTCGTTTCGCGCTGACGCCAAACGGGCGTGGGTTCAAGAGCGCGACGGGTACGCGGCCGTGCTCGATTGCGATGTTCTGTTTGTCGCCGTCGATCGCCCGCTACCGAAGGACCTCCTCAACAACATCGCCTATGTCCACTGCATCCCTGTCGTGTTCGGAGGCGTCCGCGTGGCGACCAAATCCAATGGTCACCTGGCCGACGCGACCTGGAGCGTCGTCCGAGTCGGACCGGGGTTTCGCTGCCTGCGCTGCGACGGCCAGTACACGACGTCTGCGGTCATGGTGGAGCGTGACGGGTCCCTGGACGACACAGCCTATGTGGCCCGGCCCGCCGCGGGCCCGGGCAACGAGAACGTGTTTCCGTTCAGCGCGAATCTGGGAAGCCTGATGGTGCTCGAGATGCTGCGGGCCGTACTCCGTGAGTCGTGGTGGCCACCCGTGCCGGCCAAGCTGCACTATAGCTACCTCTCGACGCGAATGTCCGCCCGGAGGTCGGTCTGCCGGCCGGGCTGCGTCGTTGCCGCGAGAGCCACCCAGGGGGACCGCTGGACGTATCCCTTTATCGAGAAGCCGGTGACTCGCGGGGAAGGACGGGGAGGCTGGCGCGACCGATTCGTCCCACTCCTGTCCCGTTGGTCCTCGGGCATCCGAGGCTTGGTCGGGAGGCGAACGTGAGCACTGGAGTTACCGGCTTGGCGCTCACGAATGTCCGGTGCTTCGCTGGTGAGCAGCGAGCACGTCTCGCGAGGATCACGTTGCTGGTTGGCGAGAACAGCGTCGGGAAGACGACCTTTCTCGGTTGTCTGAACGCCCTCGGTCGTTTGGCTGGTTTCGCTGGGCTCCGTGATGGAATCAACTGGTTCGACCAGGATCCGTTCTCGATGGGATCCTTCGAGACTCTTGCTCGAACAGGCGCCCCGTCGTTTCGGGGCGGCATCGGACTCGCCGACGGCCCCGTCAGCGAGCTGATGATCGAGTTCGCGGCCGGCGCCGACATGGATCCCAGAGAAGTCGAACTGGAGTTGCGTCTAGCGGACAGCGCATCGGAAACGGCTTCGACGCTGACCATGCGTCGCGGGCCTGTTCCGACCCACCCGGAGCACTGGCGCTTCGACGGTCCCGGCTTTCAGTTCCTTCTCCCCCAGTCCGAGGTGTCGTACAGGCAGTTCACGACCTGGCTCTCGCAGGCGGTCCGCTACGGGCTACTCCCCTTCGCTGGTGACCAAACACAGTTCCGGAAACGAGTCCATCGTGCAACCGATCGCGATGTGGCCGCGTTCATCAAATTCGTCAACTTCTTTCGCCATCGACTACGTCTGCCGGACGCGCCGCTTCGCGTCATCCCGATTCAACCACATGGCCTGGAGCCGCGTCGGCTCTACAGCTCCCATCCCCTCGGGGGAACAGATGCCCAAGCCGACTTCGGTGCAATCAATGATCTCGGCCGCCGGCTCGGTGTCTTCGATGAAATCGAAGTCCACCAGTCGGGTCGGGGAGATTTCGAGGTGCGTGTTGACGTGTCTGGCGCGTCCCGGAACCTGCAGGACGTTGGCTACGGCGTTGCGAGTGTCTTGCCCGCTCTCAAGGCCATGGCCAGCGCGCCTGGCAGTTCCGTGTTCTTGCTCCAGCAGCCGGAGGTTCACCTTCATCCGTCAGCGCAGGCCGCGCTTGTCGGGATTATGGCCAGGAGCGACCATGCATTCGTGGTCGAGACTCACAGTGATCACGTGCTGGACTGGTTTCGGATTCTCGCCAAGGAGGGAACTCTTCTACCCTCGGACGTAGCGATCATCTATTTTGAATCTGCTCCGGACGACCCAACGGAGACTCGATTGCACCAGATCTCCCTCGACAGTCGAGCCAATATGAGCGGACAGCCCCGTGGCTATCGCCGGTTCTTCTCGACAGAAACGGCCAGATTGCTCGGATTCCCCGCATAATTCGTCGAGCATGTGTGTAAGGACCATCGTTGACGCGAGTGCCTTTCGTCACATCTGTGAGCCAACGCGGAATTCCGCAGGGGATCAGGTGCGTGGTTGGATTGATCGTGGCGACGGGCGTATCGTGTACTCCATTGACAGCACACGGTACGCGGAGGAACTTGAGAGGAACCGGGTGTTCAGAGCTATTTTGCGTCGTTATGTGCAGCGTGGCTTGGCCATGGAGATCGGCACCGAATCCGTTCAGGCGGCGGTGCATGAGATTCCCGGTCACCCCATCCGGCAATCGGATGACCCTCACGTCCTCGCGTTGGCGTTGGCCAGCGAGGCCACGGTGCTCTTCTCATGCGACCGTCCGCTTCAGAAGGACTTCGCGAACCACAGGGTGCTTTGCAACGTGGGTGGACACCCTCGCCGCAGCGTACCTGACGTGCGTATTGGGTTGCCGAGGGACACGTCTCGGGCTGCGAACAGGAGGAAGTTCCTGGAGAGACGGAAGTGCCCCTTTTCGGATTGACGCACGGTGAACGACCTGCCCGCGTGATGTCTGGTCGAGAACGAGTGAAGGGCGGGTGTGGCGCGAGACTGCCGCGCGGTCCCCGTCGCCGCGAGCGCGGTTCCCGCCGGCTCCCGACTCCGCATGACCGTCGGACTTCGTCTCATCCTTATTTGTCGCGCTCGTCTCACCCTGATTGACGCGCCACACCACTCGAGGCCGGGAGAACGTACGCCGGGTGGGAACGGGGAGTGGAGAGCGCCCTGGGAACCTCCGCGGAGCCAGCTCCAGACGCCGAAGAGGGAGACGGTCCGCCCGGTGGCGAGTGCCTCCGCGCCGACCCGGCACTCAGTTTTCAGTGGCGCCAGCTCGTCGTGTCGGCCTCCGGTGGCGCTCTGCCGGGCTCGCTCCACGATCCGGGGCGCGAACCCCTGGATGTAACGCAGACGTGAGCACGCGTTCTGGCGGCTGGAGTCGCCGTTCCAGCGGCGCGGAGCGCCCCAGTTCTCCCAGCGGCGCTCCATGTGGCGCCGGTGGGCTGGGTTGCGAGTGCGGCGCCCCGCCTCCACCGTGAGGATTGGTCGGGAGGACTGGTGAAGAGCAGCGCTCCATACGGCGCTCCATACCATTCGCGGGTAGGAGGGTCGCGCCCATGTTCCGAATCTTCCCGAGTCTCCGGGTTTCTCTCGCACTCTTCGCCGTCGCGGCGGTCGCTCTCGCTGCGCCCGTGGTGGGGCAGGAAGGGGACAGCGGTCCCGCGGAGGTGGCCAGGGCGATCTCCGGGCTGAAGCTGCGGGCGATCGGCCCGGCGTTCATGGGCGGCCGGATCGCCGATATCGCGGTCCACCCCGATCGCCGCTCCACCTGGTACGTCGCCGTCGGTTCGGGGGGCGTGTGGAAGACCGAGAACGCCGGGACCACATGGACGCCGATCTTCGACGGAGAGCGGTCCTACTCGATCGGCACGGTCACCCTCGACCCCTCGAATCCGCAGGTCGTCTGGGTCGGCACCGGCGAGAACGTGAGCGGCCGCCACGTCGGCTGGGGCGACGGGGTGTACCGCAGCCGCGACGCCGGGGGCTCGTGGGAGAAGATGGGGCTCGACGGATCGGACCACATCGGCCGGATCCTGGTGGATCCGCGGGACGGGGACACCGTGCTGGTCGCCGCCGAGGGGCCACTCTGGAACGGCGGCGGCGAGCGCGGGGTCTATCGAACCGAAGACGGCGGGGCGACGTGGACGCGGGTGCTGGACCTCGGGCCCGACACCGGGGCCACCGACCTCGAGTTCGCGCCGGACGATCCGGACACCGTGTACGCCGCGGCCTACCAGCGGCGGCGCCACATCTGGTCCTTCCTCGCCGGAGGACCCGGATCGGGGATCTGGAAATCGAACGACGGCGGGCGCACCTTCCGGGAAGTGACCCGGGGGCTCCCCACCGGAGACATCGGCAAGATCGGGCTGGCGGTCACTCCCGCCGATCCACGTCTGCTGTACGCCACCGTCGAGGCCGCCGAGGACGAGCAGGGGTTTTACGCCTCCACCGACCGGGGCGAGAGCTGGGAGAAGCGGAACTCCTACATCTCCGGCGGCACCGGCCCGCACTACTACCAGGAGATCGAGGCGTCTCCGACCGACCCCGATCTCGTGTACCAGATGGATGTGTTCTTCCATGTGACCCGCGACGGGGGACGCACCTTCGACTACCTCGGCACCGGGCGCGAGAAGCACTCCGACAACCACGCGCTGTGGATTGATCCCGACGATTCGGGTCACCTGATCGGCGGGACGGACGCCGGGCTCTATGAGACCTTCGACGAGGGGGAGACGTGGCGCCACTTCCCGAACCTCCCGATCTCCCAGTTCTACAAGGTCGCGCTCTCGAACGGGGAGCCGTTTTACGACGTGCTCGGGGGCGCGCAGGATCTGGGGACGGTCCACGGTCCGGCGCGCACCACGAACATGGAAGGCGTGCGCAACCGGGACTGGTACGTGCCCCTCGGCGCCGACGGCTACGGGGTCGCCATTGATCCGCGCGACGACAACATCCTTTATCTCATGACGCAGCAAGGAGACCTGACCCGGGTGGATCGCCGGAACCACGAGGTGCTGCGGATTCGCCCGCTGCCGGTCCCGGATGAAGTCCCCGAGCGATGGAACTGGGACTCCCCGCTCCTGATCAGCCCCCACGACTCCGACCGGCTCTGGTACGGATCGCATCGTCTGTGGCGCTCCGACGACATGGGGATGAGCTGGACCGCGGTCAGCCAGGATCTGACGACCGGCCGGAACCGCTACGAGCTGCCGTTCTACGACCGCATCTGGAGCGTGGACGCGATGCACGACACCGGAGCGATGTCCCGCTACGCCACGCTCAGCGCGATCAGCGAGTCCCCCGTGGAGGCGGGGGTGCTCTACACCGGGAGCGACGACGGGCTGATCCACGTGAGTTCCGACGGCGGGGCGTCCTGGAGCCGCGCCGCTGACCTCCCCGGGCTCGCGCCGCTCTCGTTCATCAACGATGTGGAGGCGTCGGCGCACGACGCCGACACCGTGTTCGCGGTGGCCGACAACCACAAGACCGGGGATTACCGCCCCTACGTGTTCGTCAGCCGCGACCGCGGGGCGTCGTGGGAGTCCATCGTGGGCGACCTCGATTCGGGCAGCATCGCGTGGGCGATCCAGCAGGATCACGAGGATCCCGATCTGCTCTTCCTCGGCGCCGAGTACGGGATGCACGTCTCGTGGAACGGGGGGACGAACTGGGTGAAGCTGGCCGGAGCGCCTCCGGTCCCGTTCCGGGATCTGAAGGTGCACCGGCGCGACGACGACCTCGTCGGCGCCACCTTCGGGCGCGGCTTCTATGTGCTCGACGACTACCACGCGTTGCGCGGGGTGGCGGACGTCGCGGAGTCGGGAGAACCGGCGCTGTTCGGACTCCGCGACGCGTGGTGGTACATCCCTTCGGTCCCGGCTCAGGCCCCCGGTCGGCCGACACAGGGCAGCACCGCTTATGTCGCGGACAACCCGCCGTTCGGGGCGGTCTTCAGCTACTACCTGCCCGACGATCTGACGACGGCGAAGGAGGAGCGGCGCGCGTCCGAGCGGGAAGCCCGGGAGTCCGGCGCGGACGCTTCGTTCCCCGGCTTCGATGCGCTGCGCCTCGAGGAGCTGGAGGTGGCCCCCGCGGTCTTCGTGGAGATCCGCGACGCGAGCGGGGCTCCGGTGCGCCGGGTTCGAGGATCCGCGAAGGCTGGAGTCCACCGCGTCGCCTGGGATCTGCGGGGCCCGGCGCCCAACCCGGTGAACCTCACCGAGCCGGGTTTCTCGCCTCCGTGGGTGCGGCCTCCGATCGGACCGCTCCACGCTCCCGGCGACTACCGCGCCCGGCTGCTCCAGGTGACCCGCGATGGCGCCATGCCGCTCGGCGAGGAGGTCACGTTCACGGTGAAGGCGGTCCCGACGCTGCCGGAGGGAACCGACCCGACCGCGGTCGCCGCCTTCCAGCAGGAGACGGCGGCGCTGCTGCGGGACGCGCATGCGGCGGCGGCCCGAACTCGCGAGATCCGCACCCGTCTCACGCACCTCCGGGCCGCGCTCGACGAGACGCCCGGCGCCGATCCGTCGCTCTACGCCGAAATGGACGCCATCCTCCGAGTGGTCTCGGATATCGAGGTTGCTCTAACGGGCGATCCGGCGGCGCAGTCGAGGAACCACCCGGCGGCGCCTTCGGTGCGGGGACGGCTGACGACGATCGTCTCGGGACACTGGGCGACCCGGCAGATGCCGACCGAGACGCAGCGCGCCAGCCTGGCGACGGCCGGCGGCGACTTCGGTGACGTGAGCGCGTCGCTCACGGAACTTCTGACCACGACGCTGCCCGATCTCGAAGCGCGACTCACCGCGGCCGGGGCGCCGTTCACGCCCGGTCGCGCCGTGCGTTAGCCGAAGAACGCCTCGCTCCGCCCGGGAGGACCGGTCGGGGCCGGGTCCTCCAGAGTCGTGCCGGTGCTCCGTGACGAACGCGCCCATCGGCGCGTTGTCGCGGTTACGGCGTGGCGGAGTCGGCGTTCCCCGGTGACGATGAGGGTTGCTCGGGGGCGGCGCCGCCCGCCGGCTCGATCCCGACGACGGCGCCGTGGATGAGGGCGACATCCTCGCGGAGCGAACCTACGTCTTCCTTCAGGGCGCCGACTTCGCGTCGCAGATCGCGAACCTCGAGTTCGAGTGCCTCGACACGGTGCTCCATGGCTTCCATGCGCTGTTCCATGGCCTCGAAGCGCGCCTCGAAGCGCTCCTCCATGGCCTCGAAGCGGGCGTCCATGCGCGCGTAGAGGCGCTCCTCGAAGCCTCGGAGGATGTCCATCGCGAAGCTGCCGGCGGCGAATGCCGCGAGGAAGGTCGTCGCGATGGCGGCGATGACGGTCGCCCGGGTGCGAACCCAGCGGCCGAGAGCGACGCGCGGGGTGCTGGACGGGGCGGGTTTCACGGTGGGAGCGGCCGGTCGCTGCTGCGCCCGGACCGGCGTGGCTGGAGCCTCCGGTCGAGCCGCCACGGCATCGTAGCACTCCGTACGGGCCTGCCCCGCGGGGATCGCGGCGCCGGCGCGCCGGACTCCAGTCCGGCAATTCTTCCGGCTCGAGCCCGCCTTCCGTAGCGGCGCCGAACTGGAGTCCGGCGTCGCGGGGCGAGCGCGCGCACAGGCGCGTTCTGGTCAGGGCGTGGTCGAGTCGCCGTTCCCAGGTGACGATGAGGGTTGCTCGGGGGCGGCGCCGCCCGCTGGCTCGAGCCCGACGACGGCTCCACGGATGAGGGCGACATCCTCGCGGAGCGCGCTCACGGCCTCCTTCAGTCCGTCCAGTTCCGTCCTGAACGCTTCGAAGTCCCTCCGCAACGCTGCGACTTCGGATGCGAGCGCTTCGAAGCGCCGGTCCATGGCTTCGAAGCGCTGGTCCATGGCCTCGAAGCGCTGGTCCACGCGCGCGTAGATCCGCTCCTCGAAGCCGCGGAGAACATCCATCGCGAAGCTTCCGGCTGCGAAGGCCGCGAGGAAAGTCGTCGCGATGGCGGCGATGACGGTCGCCCGGGTGCGAACCCAGCGGCCGAGAGCGACGCGCGGGGTGCTGGACGGGGCGGGTTTCACGGTGGGAGCGGCCGGTCGCTGTTGCGGTCGAACCGGGGTGGCTGGAGTCTCCGGTCGAGCCGCCACGGCATCGTAGCACTCCTCCGGGACCTGGCCTGCGGGCATGGCGGCACCCTGAGCTGTCGCCTTCGCTTCGGTCACTTCGTCCTCCTTCGGGTCGGGAGATCGCGGGGCCAGAGAAAGCGGCCAACGGAGTCGTCCCGTCCCATCCCCCTCATGACGGAATTCGCAGGCTTTCGAACCGGCTCCGGAGGCGCTGTTCAGAACCCGGCTCTACCGGACGGCCGAGGTTGGCGGCCGGGAGGCGCTGCCGGACGGGCGTCCGGCGCTCCAACGGGGCGATCCGGAGAGTCGTACCATCGCCCCGCCCATGCTCCGCCTGCTGATCCTCGCCCTCCTGCTTCCCGCCGCTGCCTCCGCCCAACCGGACCCCGAACTCCACGCGCTCTTCGACGACTTCATGGAGTTCCGGCGGCGCGAGGAGCCCCGCTTCGCGGCTTCGCTCACCGGGACGACGCCGACCACGCTGGGCGATGCGACCGAGGCGGCCGTGCTCCGGCGGGCGGCGGAGGCCGATGCGTTCCGGGATCGCCTGCTCGCCATCCCCCGCGACCGGCTGTCAGACGACGATCAGGTCCACGCGGCCATCTTCGAGGCCGCCCTCGCCGAGCGCATCGGAGACGCCCGCTTCGGCGGCCAGTTCCTGCCGATCAATGCCGACTCCGGCTTCCACATCGGGATGGCCCGGCTGCCGCAGTCGGTCCCGCTCCGGACGACCGACGACTACGACGCCTACATCGTCCTGCTGCGCGACATCCCCCGCGTCTTCGACGAGTACATCGCGCTCATGCGGCGGGGCATCGAACGGGGGATCACCGTGCCCCGAGTGGTCCTCGAAGGCTACGAAGTGACCATCGCCTCCCACGTCGTGGAGGAACCCGAAACCAGCGTCTTCTTCGCTCCATTCCTCCGCTTCCCCGACCGGATCCCGGAGGCCGAGCGCGCCCGACTGCGTGCGGACGGCGCCGACGCCGTACGAGATGGACCGGTCGCCGCGTACGCGACGTTCCTCGACTTCTTCGAGAACGAGTACCGCCCGAACGCTCGAACGACGATCGGGGCGGCGGATCTCCCCGACGGACGCAGCTACTACGCGTTCCTGATCGGACGGTTCACGACGCTGGATCAAACCGCCGAACAGGTTCACCAGGTCGGTCTGGCCGAGGTGGAGCGGATCCGCGGGGAGATGGTGGAGGCGATGCGGGCCTCCGGCTTCACCGGCACGTGGGAGGAGTTCTTCGAGTTCCTGCGCACCGATCCGCAGTTCTTCGTGGACACCCCGCAGGCGCTCCTCGACCGCGCCATGGTCATCGTGAAGCGGATGGACGGTCAGTTGCCGGCGATGTTCCGCCGCCTCCCTCGCCAGCCCTACACGGTGGAACCGGTCCCCGATGCGATCGCCCCCAAGTACACCGGCGGGCGCTACGTCGGCGCTCCCCTCGACTCAACCCAGCCCGGTCGCTACTGGGTGAACACCTACGCGCTGGAGAGCCGCAAGCTCTACACGCTCGAGGCGCTATCGCTCCACGAGGCGGTGCCGGGGCATCACCTGCAGATCGCGCTGGCGAAGGAGCTCGATCTTCCCGACTTCCGCCGCTACTACGGGATCGGGGCTTACAGCGAGGGCTGGGCGCTCTACTCCGAGCGGCTCGGACTCGAGGCCGGCTTCTATCAGGACCCCTACAGCAACTTCGGGCGGCTGACCTACGAGATGTGGCGGGCGTGTCGGCTGGTCGTGGACACCGGAATGCACGCGCTCGGCTGGACCCGGCAGCAGACCCTCGACTACCTCGCCGCGAACACGGCGCTCGCGCTCCACGAAATCCGCACCGAGACCGACCGCTACATCGCGTGGCCGGGGCAGGCGCTCGGCTACAAGATGGGCGAGCTGAAGATCCGCGAGCTGCGGACCCTCGCCGAGGAAACGCTCGGGGAGGCGTTCGACATCCGCGACTTCCACGATGCCGTGCTCGCCCCCGGCCCGGTCACGCTCCCGGTGCTGGACACCCTCGTCCGCCGCTGGCTCGCCGAGCATCCCGCCGCCGCGCGCTGACGGCCCTTCTCGGATGGAGACCGCTCCGATGGTGCGCGGCCCGGGCGGGACGGTGTAGAATCCCGTCTCCACGAGGACACCTAAATGACGACGACTCCGATGTGGCCCCTCTACTTCCGGGTCCGGCGACGGATACAGGGCCGGATCTTCGCCGCGACCGTCGAGATCATCGGGCGAGCCACCTGGACTCTCGACTTCGGGAAGACTTGGCTCTACGGCGTGAATCCGGGCGCCATGGCGGGCGGCGGTGACGATCTGGACGGAGCCTGGGGGTCCTTCACGGACCACCTGACGGGAGTCCTGTCCGACCTGGCCGACGAAGCTGACGACCTCGAGGCCTTCCGCCGGACCGTGGAACGGTTCGTCAGCGCGACCGACGCCGAGAGCGTCGCCGAGTGGGAGGCTGCGCGGGAGGTCGTGCGGTCTGGGAGCGAGCCCGACGTGGAGCTGGCGCATGAGCTTCGGGATCTGGCATCAAGAGTCGAAGTTCAGCCCGTGCCCCGCGCCTCAAGCCCTGTGCTCTCCGCTCAGGACCTCTCGTCCGCTGCGAGCCAGCCCCGGATCGCCGCCTGAGCGAGGGCTCTCAACCGAGCCCGATCATGGCGAGCCGCGGTACCATCCGGTGGAGGAAGCTGCGGAAACACCTCGACAAGATCTTGCCGAGCTGGACTCCAGACGACCGCAACCACGCCCGGTTCGTGTGGTGCCCCGAGATTCGTCCGGATCCGTTCCATCTCCCCCGGGGAGGACGCGGCGAGCGCGATCCGGAGATTGAACTCGGCCACGTGAAGCGGATGTTCCGGTTCTTCGGGAGGCTCGACGAAGCGAGGACGCAGATTCCGCAGCTTCGCTGACCGCGCCTACGGGCGGGCGATCGGGCGGACTTCGCCTCGCGCTTCCGGTCGCGGCGCGGGTCGTCGCGGATCGCAGTCGGTCCTCACGATCTCCGGCGGAACCGGTTCGAAGCCGGTGAGCGCGGTGGTGATCTCGGAGGGGCGGGGAGACGGTCCGTCGTTCCGCAGCCGCATCCGGAACCGGAGCGTGAGCCGGTCGGGAGAGCAGCCCAGGAGCGCCGCCTCCGGCCCGGCGGGAGCGAGCCGCGCCTCAGGCACGAGCGAGCGGAGATCCACCTCGACGGTGCGCTCGGTGGGCGCGCCAGCCGGCCTCCGGCCCCGACGCCGCGAGCGAGCCTTGACCCGGCGCACGAGGCCGAGCGGCCAGCGGTCGGACTCCGCGAACTCCGCCAGTCGGCGTCCGGTCGCCCCCGGATCCACGTCGGCGGCGAGGAGGACCGCGTAGCCGAGCGAGTGGATCCACCGGCTCAGCTTCGGCTCTCCCGGGAACACGCGCCGCACCTGATCGAACCGCAGCCCCTCCTCCGAGGCCTCCCGAAGCGCCTCCAGAACATCGTCTTCCGACCATGTCCCGGTGAGTGCGAACTCGCAGTACTCGGCGACCGACTGGACTCCGAGCGGGAGCGCCGGCCCGAAGGAAAGGCGGGGCCGGGGGGAGAACCCCTCGGTGAACCGCAGCGGCAGCCCGGCCCGGCGCAGCACCCGGGGGAGGATGCGGATCATCTCGCCGTGGCCGCGGAGCGCCATCGGGCCGTACTTCGCGAACCGGGCGCGATAGACGACCGGCTCGCCCTGCTCGAGGTTCCGGGCGGGAGGGGTCGGACGGGCGTTCCCGCCACGGCCTGCGGGCGGGGCCGCCGAGCCGACCACCGGGAGCAGCACCTCGCCGCGCGGCTCCTCGGCGCCCATCCGCTCGAGGAAGGTGATCCGCTCCTCGCGCATCCCGCCCAGATCGCAGGCGACCCCGCAGTGGTAGCAGACGAGGCGCCTGGTGTCCTTGCGGGCGTCTTGCAGGTTCGTGTGGTGGACCTGCATCGGGACCGGCTTGCCGCAGGGGGGCGAGGCGCGGTTCTTCAGCGACCGCCGGTATTCCCGCAGCAGGAACCCGTCCTCGAGCCCGACGTCCACGTGGTCCCACGGCAGGCGACCGTCCACCGGGATCGTGCCCAGATAGTCCTCGCGGCGGACCGCGGTCTCGCTCTCCCAGAGGTCCAGCGCCTCGCTCCACAGGTCCCAGCGGAGCTGCTCGTCCCAGCCGTCGAAGCGCGCTCCCCGCTTCCAGGCGATCTCGACGAGCCTCGCCACCCGGATGTCCCCCCGGGCGAGGATCCCCTCGAGGTGGCTCACCCGGCGGTCGTGGGTGCGCAGCCGGAATCCGTCCTGTCGGGCCCGCTCCGAGAGGAGCCCCTGCTTCCGTTCGATCGCCTCCATGGAGTCCTGCGCGCACCACTGGAACGGCGTGTGGGGCTTCGGCACATGGCTCGAGACCGACACGGTGATCCGGACCCGCCGCTTCGCCTCCCGGTTGCCGATCCGCCGCGCCTGGCGCCCCATGTCGGCGATTCCGAGCACATCCTCTTCTTCTTCGGTGGGGAGCCCGATCATGAAGTAGAGCTTGGCCCGGTCCCAGCCGCGGGAGAAGACGCGCCGGCAGGTCTCGTAGATGTCCTCCTCGCTGACGTTCTTGTTGACCACGTCGCGCATCCGCTGCGTTCCCGCCTCGGGAGCGAACGTGAGCCCGGTGGCCTTCACGCGGGAGATGTCGTCGAGCACTTCCTCCGGCAGCCCGTAGGCGCGCAGGCTGGAGATCCCCAGCGAGACCCGACGGGGCGCCAGCTCGTCCATGACCTGCCGGACCAGCGGGGCGACGCACGAGTAATCGGCGGTCGAGAGCGAAGTCAGCGACGCCTCGTCGTAGCCGCCCTTCTCGACCGCGGAGACCACCGTCCGCACGATCTCCCTGGGATCCCGTTCCCGCACCGGGCGGTAGATCATCCCCGCCTGGCAGAACCGGCACCCCTCGGTGCACCCGCGGGCGATCTCGATCGCGGTCCGGTCGAAGATGGCCTCGGCGGCGGGGACCGGAGAGTCGTCGGGGAACGGGAACCGATTGACGTCATCGAGGAAGGCGCGCTCGACGCGCAGCGGGGCGCCCGGGCGCCGGGCCCGGGAGACGGCCGCGAACCCGGAGCGGGGGCAGACCTCCCGGTCGTAGAGCGCCGGGCAGTAGAGCCCGCCCTTCTCCTGCAGCCGGAACAGGATCTCCTCGCGGTCGTGGACCCCCTCCTCGCGGAGCCGGGCCAGATCGCGCATCAGCTCCGGAAGCCGTTCCTCCGCATCCCCGATCAGGAAGGCGTCCACGAACGGCGCCATCGGCTCCGGCTGCGTGGCGACCGGGCCGCCCGCGACCACGATCGGGTGCTCGGGGAGGCGGTCGCCGCTCCGGATCGGGATCCCGCCCAGGTCCAGCATGGTCAGCACGTTGGTGAACGTCAGCTCGTACTGAAGCGAGAAGCCCACCACATCGAAGTCGGAGAGCGGTCGCCGGGTCTCGAGGCTGATCAGCGGCAGGCCGCGTTCGCGGAGCTGCGCCTCCATGTCGGGCCAGGGGCAGAACACCCGCTCGAGCGCGAGATCCGACTCGTCGTTCACGACCTTGTAGAGGATCTTGGTCCCGAGGTGGCTCATCCCGACGTCGTACACGTCCGGGAAACAAAACGCCATCCGGGACACGATCCCGTCGTCCCCGGGCTTGGCGACGGCGAAGCGCTCCCCGCCGGCGTAACGGGCCGGACTCCGCACCAGGTGCAGGAAGTCGGACCAAGGGTGGGGTGTGGAGGTCATGGGCTCTGCCTCAATGGCGGCAGTCGGCAATTCTAGGCGCGTTCCCGCCCGTCGCCCCCGTGCTACTTTCCCGCGCACCCTCATGCCGCCCACCGACGACACCCCGCGCCCCCGTCCGTTCGACCGCACCGACCACGCCGCGATCGCCGCGATCCGCGGACTCGCGATCGATGCGGTGGAGCGGGCCAACTCCGGCCACCCCGGGCTCCCCATGGGCGCCGCCCCGATGTCCTGGGCGCTCTGGAGCCGCCACCTCCGCTACGACCCCGGCGCTCCGGACTGGCCGGACCGCGACCGGTTCGTGCTCTCGGCGGGCCACGGTTCCGCGCTCCTCTACGCGCTGCTCCACGTCGCCGGCTTCGACCTGTCGGTGGACGATCTGCGCGACTTTCGGCAGTGGGGAAGCCGGACTCCCGGCCATCCCGAGAACTTCGAGACCGCGGGCGTCGAGGCGACCACCGGGCCGCTCGGCCAGGGCGCGGGGAACTCGGTGGGGATGGCGATGGCGGAGCGGGCTCTGCGCGCCCGGTTTCCCGGGCTGGTGGACCATCGGGTCTGGGCGCTCGTCTCCGACGGAGATCTCATGGAGGGGGTGGCGGCCGAGGCGGCGTCCCTCGCCGGCCAGCTCGGGCTCGACCGACTCACCTGGATCTACGACGCGAACGATGTGACCCTCGACGGCCCCGCCTCGCTCTCGTTCTCGGTGGAAGACGTCGCGGCCCGACACCAGGCGCTCGGCTGGCATGTCCAAACCGTTCGCGACGGCGATCACGACCTCGCGGCGGTGGATCGGGCGCTCGCCGCCGCGACCGCCGAAACGGGTCGTCCCTCGCTCATCGTGGTGAAGACGACGATCGGATTCGGCGCTCCGAACAAGGCGGGGACGGCGGACGCCCACGGCGCGCCGCTCGGCGCCGCCGAAGCGCGCGCCGCCAAGGAGGCGCTCGGCCTCGACCCGGACGCCGAATTCGCCGTGCCCGCAGCCGTCCGGGCGCGCTCCACGGCGCGGGCGCGGGAGGGGGCGGAGGCGCGTCGGGCGTGGGAAGCCGCCGTCGCCGCCGCGCCGCCCACGGAGGCCGACGAGCTGCGCCGTCGTCTCGCCGGGGAATTGCCTCCGGGCTGGGACGACGCGATCCCGCGGTTCGCGCCCGGCGAGGAACTCGCCACCCGCAAGGCCGCCGGCGCGGTCCTGAACGCCTTCGCCCCGCGCGTTCCCGAGCTCTTCGGCGGGGATGCGGATCTCTCGTGCTCCACCAAGACCGCGCTCGCCGGAGAGGGTTCGCAGTCGGCGGCGAACGCCCGCGGGCGGAACATCCACTACGGAGTCCGCGAGCACGCCATGGGGGCGGCGGCGAACGGCATCGCTCTCCACGGCGGATTCCGGACCTACGCGGCGACCTTCTTCTGCTTCTCCGACTACATGCGCCCGTCGGTCCGGATTGCGGCGCTCTCCGGCCTCCCGGTCGTCTATGTGTGGACCCACGATTCGGTCGGGGTCGGGGAGGACGGCCCCACCCACCAGCCGGTGGAGCACCTGATGTCGCTCCGGGCGATGCCGAACCTCCACGTCGTCCGGCCGGCGGATCCGAACGAGGCCGCCGAGGCGTGGCGGCACGCAATGGAGCGGAAGGACGGGCCGACGGCGCTCGTTCTCACCCGGCAGAAGGTTCCGGTGGTGACGACTCCGGAAGCGGCCCGCGGGCTCCACCGCGGCGGCTACGTGGTCCTCGACGACGAGGCCCCGCGCGCGGTCCTGCTCGCCACCGGTTCCGAGGTCTCGCTGGCGTTCGCCGCGGCGGCGCAGCTCGGCGCCGGAGGGATCCCGGTGCGAATCGTCTCGCTGCCGTGCTGGGAGTTGTTCGAGGCGCAGGCCGCGGATTACCGGGCCGAGGTCCTTCGGCCCGACCTGCCCCGGGTCGCGGTCGAGGCCGGGGCGACGCTCGGGTGGGAGCGCTACACCGGCGGCGGTCCGGTCATCGGGGTGGATCGGTTCGGGGCTTCGGCGCCCGGGCCGAGGGTGGCCGCCGAACTGGGTCTCACCGCCGACGCGGTCGCGGAAGCCGTCCGCGCCGTGGTCTGACGCGGGGCGCGCCGAGCTCGCGAGAACCGCTCGCCGCCTCGCCTCGTTCTCCCGGGTAGAGGCCAGGCGCCACCCGCGGCGGCCTGAGCCGGCACGCCGGACTGGAGTCCGGCGCTCCGATACTGCCGGACCGGAGTCCGGCGCTCCGACAATGCCGGACCGGAGTCCGGCGCTCCGGGAGACCGCGCCCATGAACCGGACCTTTCGACTTCCCCTCGCCGCCGCCGTCCTGCTGGCGGCGGCGGCCTGCCACGAGCGCGTGGAGCACACGGCGCTCGGCGCGGCGGTCGCGACCGAGCGCCTCGACGAAGTTCGGGCGCTGCTCGAACACGCCGGCTCCGACCCCGACGAGATCGGCGCCAGCGGCTGGGCCCCGCTCCACCTGGCCGCCCGGAATCGCGACTCCCGGGTCCTGGAGGCCCTGGTGGAGGCGGGAGCCGATCTGGATCTGCTCGACCGGAGGAACGGCTGGACGCCGCTCCTCCACGCGATCCACCTGCGAAACGACGATGCGGCGCGGGTGCTGGTCGAGGCGGGCGCCGAGGTGAACCGCAGCGCCGACAGCGGCGTCACACCCCTCGCGATGGCCGCCGGTTACGGGATGGTGGGCGCGGTAGTGGTCCTGCTCGAAAACGGCGCCGACCCGTACCTCGATGTGCAAGACGCCAACCCGTTGTGGGCCGCGGCGGGCGGGGGCGCCATCCGCGATTTCACCGACGGTCCCCCGCTCGGCCAGTGCTTTCCCGAGGTCATCGAGACGCTGGAGGCGGCCGCCCCCGACCTGCGGCTGCCCGCCGGGCTCTCGTCCCGGGTGCTCGCGTGGCTCGCGAAGGGTCCGTGTGAGCCGGTCGTGGCTCGTTTGCTCGACGAGGCGCGCGCCACGCGGTAAGCAGGCTGTGGAGCGCCGGATTCGCCGATTCTCCCCTGAGTTCTCCCGGCGGTGGCGGAGCCAGGGGCCCGGTACGGAAGGCGGCCCTTCGACTCGACTTCGTTTGGTCCAGGTTCGCAGGCCGCCGGTATCACAACGAGACGGGCCCCGGAGAACCACTACAGAGCGTGTTCTCGCGTATCGCGATCAGGCGGTTTTCCGGTGTGGCCCGGGCCGCACCTCCGACGCGCGGACATGGCCGTCAGGACCGCGCCCGCGCCCACTCGAGGCAGGCGCGCCCGGCGGCATCCAGCATCCGCCTGTGGTTACGGGTCAGAGCGCCGCTCGGACCCGGGCTGCCCCCACCGCGCGCCCGGTGGCCGCGGGTCGAATACACCTTGCCCCGCTGGCCGCCGAGGATCTTCGGGTTTCTGAAGTCGTTCGCCAGCGCCCGATCGTTCGAGTACAGGAGACGCGCCCCACTCGTGGCCGCGAGGGCGAGGACGTGCCAATCGTTCGAGGTCACTTCGGGACGCGTTCGTAGTTTCCGGGTGCATGCCTTCACCTTGTCGTCGTTTTCGAAGATGACCCTCCCCTGTTGTAGCGCCGTCTCCGCCCAGGCGACGAAACGTGCGTCCCGGCCCAGTTCGACGCGCAGCTTGCCGCCCACACTCAGCCGGCCCCGACCCTGACTGACCCAGCGAAAGAACTCTTCTCCTGCATCGGGCCGGCCGTCCCCGAAGACCTCCGAGACACAGCTCGCGTCCAGAATGGCGCACATCGCTCAGAGACCCAGCGATCGCGTCCGTTCCCTGAGGAAGAAGCTCCGATAGGAGTCCGGGCATTCCCGGACGTTGCCGTTTTGATCCATGCGAACTTCATGGATGCGAACGTCGAGGCCCCGGCGCTCGAAATAGAGGATCACGAAGTCCTCCGGGCCCAGTCCTCCGTTCCCGTCGCGCACATCCATTCGAATCCGATCCATGAGATGGTCGCTGTGGGTCTCCACGATGATCTGCCGGCCGCTACCCGCCATCCGGCAGAAGAGACTGCCGAGAGCGGCTTGCGCAGAGGGGTGGAGGTGGACTTCCGGCTGCTGGAGCAGAAAGACCCCTCTTCGCCGCTCCACGAGCTCGGTCAGCACCGGCAGCACCTGACTGACGCCATAGCCCACGTCGATCAGGTTGCGCGGCGGCCCCTTGTAGCCACGATCGAACTTGCGGACCTGAACCTGGAACGGAGCCCCGCCGCCCTTTCCCAGGCGCTTGATTTGAATCTCGTCGAAGAGTCCGGCCTCGACGCCGAACTGTTCGAGTGATTTCCGGAGCCGGTCCCACCGTGACTTGTCTCGGAGGCGCAGATCCGCGAGGTACATCGGCATGGCTGCGCCTTCGGCGTCCGGGACGATCTGCCTCGGGTTGTAGGTGCGGCGCGGCCTCGACCGAACCGGACCACTCGCGAAGGGTCGGTCGCCGGCGTAGGCGAGGGGGCCCAGCAGCGGATGGAGCAGCTCGCGATCGGCGCTGACAGGCGGCGTCTCGTCCGTCTCCCGCGCCACGTCGATCGCTGATTGGGCCTGGATGAAGTCGAACAGATAACGGCTGCCAGGCCTCGAGGCCCACGCGTGCCGAGGCAAGTTGTGCTCGGCGGTCCAGACGCCCCGGGGTGTGCCGAACCGGATCCGGGGATCACTTTCTGTCTCGTCAACTTCGGTCCACGCCTTCCCGGCGGCGATCCGGCGGAGGACGGGGAACGGCGCCGCGCTGCGCCTCTCGAAGACTGTCGAGTAGTGGATCTCCAGCGGTTTCTTCGGAGCCCGTTGCGCGCGCCGGAAACGGATGGCCGCCTCGAAGCGCGTCGCCCGTCCGCCCCTGGAACCGCGATGGTGCGCGATCTCATCAAAGCTTCCGAGATCGTAGGGAGGCTCCTTGAAGTCGGGAATTCGCCCCTCGAACACGAGGTCGTGCATCGCCCGTATCAATGCGAGCAGCGAGGTCTTGCCTGTGCTGTTCTCCCCCATCAACAGCGTCAGCGGGGCGAGCCGCGCCTGCTGCTTCGCCCGGAAGCATCGAAAATTCTCGACCTGAATCTGTTCCATAGACCGGAGCCCCGACCCACGCTGACTGTAGCCGCGCATCGCCCTGCCGCCAAGAATCCGGCTGCGTCCACCAGGCGTCGTCACCCCAGGCGCCGACCCGTACCTCGATGTGCAAGACGCCAACCCGTTGTGGGCCGCGGCGGGCGGGGGCGCCATCCGCGATTTCACCGACGGTCCCCCGCTCGGCCAGTGCTTTCCCGAGGTCATCGAGACGCTGGAGGCGGCCGCCCCCGACCTGCGGCTGCCCGCCGGGCTCTCGTCCCGGGTCCTCGCGTGGCTCGCGAAGGGTCCGTGCGAGCCGGTCGTGGCTCGTTTGCTCGACGAGGCGCGCGCCGGCGGCTGAACCGAGGGCCGCCGGCCCACTAGAATCGCGGCCATGCGAGCGTTCGCGCCCCGGGTCGCGGTCCTGGTGGCGACGCTTTCGGCGGTTCTCGGGTGCGGACCGTCGAGCACCCCCGGGTATCCCGCGCCGGACTTCCAGGTCGCCTCCGGGGACCCGTTCCCGCTTCGCGCCGGGGATCTGGCTCTCGTGGCGATGCCAGGAGACTTCCTCTACGTCAGCGTCCAGTCCTTCGGGCTCGACACTCGCTGCCCGCCGGACGCCGTGTGCGCCGAGCCCGGACACCTCGTCGTGAGGTTCGAACTCGAGGACTCGTCGCGCCAGGGGTCGGCCCAGATCCTCGCGCCTCCCGATGGCGACGGGGTGGCCACTTTCGGGAACTTCGAGATTCGTTCGCTCCAGGTGGAGCCCCCGGGGAGGGAGAGCCGGATCCTGCCGACGGACTACGTTCTCGTCCTCCAGGTCACGGCCCGCTGACCCCGGTGGACGCCCCGGCGGGAACTCGGGAATCCCGCCCGGCGGCGGAGTTCGCGGCGACGGGGCGCGGCGACGCATGATCGTCGACCTCACCCCCTGACGTGCGCGAGCTCCCCGAAGGGAAGGCCCCGGCCGGGGTGCTGAAGCGGCTGCTCGGCCGCATCGGGGCCGACGCTTCGCTTCCGCTCGGGCCGGCGCCGGGCGAAGACGCGGCGGTGGTTCGTCCCGAGGGCGCGGAGCGAATCGTTCTCGCCTCGGATCCGATCACGTTCCCCTCGCCGGATCCCGGCTGGCAGGCCGTCATCGTGAATGCGAACGATGTGGCGGCGACCGGCGGAGAGCCCCGCTGGTTTCTCTCCACCGTGATCGCTCCCCCGGGGACGACGGACGCGAGCCTCGAGGAAGTTGCGGACGGCATCCGGCGCGGCTGCGCGGAGGTCGGGGCGACACCGGTCGGAGGCCACACCGAGGTCTCCTCCGCCGTGGAACGCCTCGTGGTGTCCGGCGTCATGGCTGGCACGGCGACTCCAGAGCGGATCAAGCCGTCCGGCGGCGCCCGGGAAGGCGACATGCTGATCATCACCAAGGGGATCGCGGTGGAGGCGACGTCGGTGGTCGCCGAGGCGCGGGCCGCGGACGTGCGGGAGGCCTTCGGCGAGGAGTTCCGGAAGGGCTGTCTCGATTTCGTGCGGGATCCGGGGATTTCCATCGTCCCGGAGGCGCGCGTCGCCGCGGGCGTGCTCGATGTCCATGCGATGCACGATGTGACCGAGGGCGGCGTCGCAACGGCGATCCGGGAAATGGCGGAGGCGTCGGGGGTCGGCGTCGTCGTCGCCGAGACCGAGATCCCGCGGTTCTTCGAGTCGAAGCGGGTGCTCGGGCTTCTGCGGCTCGACATCCTGGGGGCGATCGGTTCGGGAGCGCTCCTGATCGCGTGCGCCGAGTCGGGTACGGAGGAGTTCCTGTCGCGGCTGAACGAGGCGGGGACCCCCGGCTACGTCATCGGCCGCTTCACCGACGCATCCCGGGGCCACCGGCTGCTTCGCGGGTCCGGAGACCGCGAGCTGCCGCGCTTCGAGGTGGACGAACTGGCCCGGCTGTAGGCGCTATGGAGCGCTCTGCCGGCGCTTGCCGTCGCGCCGGACTCCAGCTCTGCCGTCGCGCCGGACTTCAGCTCTGCCGGCGCGCCGGACTCCAGTCCGGCAATTTGCATCCGGCGCGCCGGCAACGGCGCCGGCGGGACTGGGGTGGGCTGGGCGCTCTGAATTGCCGGACTGGAGTCCGGCGCGCCGGCAAACGCCGGCAGAGCGCTCCACGGCGCATACACTCCGCCCGCCGGTTCCCATGCGGCTCGTTGTTCTAGGCGCAGGTCAGATGGGGGAGCATCTCCTCTGGCACCTCAGCGTCCTCCCGGAGCGGCACGAGGTCATCCTCGTGGATCGGGAACCGGAGGTCCGGGCGCACCTCGAACGCAAATTCGACATCGCCGCCGCGGAAGGCGATGCCGCGATCCCGTCGGTGCTCCTTCAGCACGGCGAGGGAGCGGACGTGCTGTTCGCGCTCACGAACGACGACGCCACGAACATGCTCGCCGCGATCACCGCGACCGATCCGGTCATCGGAGCGCGGCGGGCGGTGGTCCGCCTCAGCGATCGGCGCCACCGCGACAATCCGCTGCTCGACCGCGGGAATCGGCCGGACACCGTCCACACGATCTTCCCCGAGCACCTGGTGGCGCAGGCGATCCTCGGCATCATCCGCCATCCGACCGCCATTTCGTTCCGGTCGTTCGCCGATGGAGCCCTTGCCCTCGTCCGCGCGCGCCCGGAGCGGGATTTCGTCTTCGGCAAGCGGCTGCGGGATCTGGACGTGGCGCCTCGGCGCTGGATCCTCACCGGAATCCTGCGCCGGCCCCGCGGTCCCAAATCGGCGGAAGGCGGGATGCTGGTGGATCCGACGGGTCACCCCGCCGGGGAGCTCCACATTCCCCGCGGCGACAGCCGAATCGCCGTGGGCGACGAGGTCTTCGCCGTTGGTCCGGCGCACACCGCCCCGGCGTTCTTCCGGGCGCTGGGCCACGACATCCCTCGCACGCGCCGGGTCGTGATCGCTGGACTCGGTCAGGTCGGTCGGCGGCTCGCCGAACTCCTGCTCGAAGCCGAAGTCGAAGTGACCGTGATCAAGCGGAGGCCCACCGGCCGGCGCTCGGTGCCCGCCCCCACGATCATCGGCGACGCCGCGCAGGAGGACATCCTCGCCGAGGCCGAGGTGGATGGCGCCGACTTCTTCGTCGCGGCCACGTCGGCCGATGAAGTCAACCTGATGGCGGCGGTCCTCGCGAAGAAGGGCGGGGCGCGGCGCGTGATCGCCCTCCACAACCGCGAGGATCTGAGGGACGTCCTGCTGACTCTCGGAGTGGACCACCCGATCTCCCCCGGCGTGATCACCGCCGGGGAGCTCATGCGCCACCTGCATTCCCGGGCGCTGGTCCGCCTCGACTGGGTCGGGGGCGGGGGCGAGCTGGTGGAGATCAAGGTGGCGGACGGCAGCCCGGCGACGCGGGCCCGCCTGGCCGAGCTCGATTTCCCGCGGGACGCGATCGCCGGAGAGGTGCGCCGGCCGGGCATGGCGGCATTCGTCCCCGACGGGGACTACCGGTTCCGCGTCGGCGAGACCGTCGTGCTCTTCATCAAGGCGAGCCAGGCCGACCCGGACGGGGCGCATGAACTGCTCGAGGCGCTCGAACGGCTGTTCGGCCAACCGGACCACTGACGCAGAGTGCCGGTCAGCCAACGCCCGAGCCTGTTCGGCCTCCTCGGTGGCATGACCGGCGCGCTCGGAGTGGCGACGCTCATTCCGCTGGGTCTCGCCCTCGCGCTCTCGGAACCGGAGTGGCCGGCGTTCGCGGTCCCGGCGGCCCTCGGCATCGGCGTGGGGTGGTTAACCCGGGGGATGCGCCGACGGGCGGGCGCCAGGCGGTGGGATGGAGGCACGGTCATTCCCTCGCCCGGCGCGGCCTCCCGGGCCTACGGCTTCGTCGTGCTCGCGTGGGGGCTCGCGGCGGTCTTCGGCGCCATTCCCTACGTGCTCGTTCTCGGCCCGGACTTCCTCGTGAACGCGCTGTTCGAGTCCGCCTCCGGCTTCTCCACCACCGGCGCCTCGATCTTCGCCGACGTGGAGTCGCTCCCCCGGGGCCTGCTGCTGTGGAGGGCGCTGAGCCAGTGGCTCGGCGCCATGGGGATCGTGATCCTGTTCGTCTGGCTGCTCGGCCACCATGCGTTCGGTCTCGAGGTCCTCTCCGCCGAGCCCGGGCCGACGCCGGAGAAGACCAGACCTCACCTGACCGAGACCGCGCGAGACACGGTCGTCGTCGGATCGGTGTTGACCCTCACGCTCTTCGGCGTGCTTCTCGGCCTCGGGGTCGGGGCCTTCGATGCGGCCGGCCACGCCCTGACCACGCTGGCCACCGGAGGCTTCTCGACCCGGAACGACAGCGTGGGCGCCTTCTCGCCCGCGGTTCAGTGGGTGGTCATCGGGTTCATGGTGCTCGGCGGCATCCGCTTCGGGATCCACGTCCATCAGGTGAAGCGGATCGGTCGCCGGCTGGCCGCGTTCGGCCGCTGGCTGCGCCGCGAGCCCCGGTTGGAGCTGCCGCCGGTGGCGACCTACTGGAGGGACCCCGAAATCAGGCTCTACCTCGGCATGATCGGGACGGCCATCGCGGTCCTGTTCGGAAGCCGGCTCTTCGCCGGGGTCGAGACCGGGGACGCGCTGCGCCACGCCGCGTTCCAGGCGGTGACGATGATTACGGGCACCGGGTACGCCAACGACGACTACGACCAGTGGTCGGATTTCGCGCGCTGCTTCCTGCTGCTGCTCATGTTCGCCGGGGGATGCGCCGGCTCGACCACCGGATCCATCAAGATCCTCCGGTGGCTCATCCTGTTCCGCAAGGCGCCCCTCGCGCTTCGCACCGTGAACCAGCCCCACACCGAGATCCGGGTGCACGTGGGGCGGGCGCCGGTCCCGCCCACGGTCACGGGCACGATCGGCGAGTTCATTCTGCTCGTCCTCGGGACGATCGCCGCCGGCGCCCTGGCGCTGGTGGCGATGGGCGTCGAGCCGATCACCGCATTCAGCGCCACCGCCGCCAGCGTCCTGAATGTCGGGCCCGGGCTCGCCGGCGTGGGCCCGGCCGCGACCTACGCCTTCCTCCCCGTCGGCGCCAAGCTCATGCTCGCCGCGCTCATGATCGCCGGACGACTCGAGATCATCACGGTGGCGGTCCTGTTATTCGCTCCGCTGCGCCACCTGCGGTCGCGCCTCCGGTCCCTCAAGTGACGCCCCCGCGGAGGCGGTCTTTCCTCCGTACAATGCCGCGGCAGTGTCCGACCGTCCCGAGAACGCCCCCGAGATCGAGACCCTTCTCGCCGAGAACCGGGTCTATCCGCCGCCGCCCGAGTTCGCCGCGCGCGCCAACGTGCGCGACGAGGCGATCTATGCCGAGGCGGCCGCCGACCCGGAGCGGTTCTGGGAGAAGCACGCCGAGAAGCTGGAGTGGTCCCGTCGTTGGGACCAGGTCCTCGACTGGAAGCCGCCCTACGCCCGCTGGTTCGTCGGCGGCCGGCTGAACGCGAGCGTCAACTGCCTCGATCGCCATCTCGCGGCGGGCCGGGGCGAGAAGGTCGCCTTCTACTGGGAAGGGGAGCCGGGGGATCGTCGAACCCTCTCCTACGCCGAACTCCACCGGGAGGTCTGCCGATTCGCGGGCGTGCTGCGGAGCCTCGGCGTCGGCAAGGGCGACCGGGTGGCGATCTACCTGCCCATGATCCCCGAGCTGCCGATCGCGATGCTCGCCTGCGCCCGGATCGGCGCTCCCCATAGCGTGGTGTTTGCCGGCTTCTCGGCCGCCTCGCTCCGGGACCGGATCAACGACGCCGAGGCCCGGGTCGTCATCACCGCCGACGGCGGCCATCGCCGGGGCGGGATCGTCCCGCTGAAGGCCATCACCGACGAGGCGGTCGAAGAGACGCCCTCGATCTCCGACGTCGTGGTGGTGCGGCGGACCGAGGCGCCGGTGCCCATGAGGGATGGCCGCGACCACTGGTGGAGCGACCTCATGGCCGGGGCGTCCGACGAAGCCGAACCCGAGGAAATGGACGCGGAGGACGTGCTCTACATCCTCTATACGTCCGGCACGACCGGGAAGCCGAAGGGCATCGTCCACACGACCGGCGGCTACCTGACCGGAGTCACCGCGACGGCTCGCGCCGTGTTCGACCTGAAGGACGACGATGTCTGGTGGGCGGCGGCCGACATCGGCTGGGTGACCGGGCACTCCTACATCGTGTACGGCATGCTCGCCCTGGGCGTGACCCAGGTGCTCTACGAGGGAGCGCCCGACTGGCCGGATCGCGCCCGGATCTGGTCGCTGATCGAGCGCTACCGGGTGAGCGTGCTCTATACCGCTCCCACCGCGATCCGGGCGTTCATGAAGTGGGGCGACCACCACCCGGCGTCGCGCGACCTGTCGTCGCTGCGCCTCCTCGGCACCGTCGGGGAGCCGATCAACCCGGAGGCGTGGGTCTGGTATCACCGGACGATCGGCGGCGGCCGCTGCCCGGTGGTGGACACCTGGTGGCAGACCGAGACCGGGGGGATCATGTGCGCGCCGCTCCCCGGCATCACCCCGCTCAAGCCGGGCTCGGCGACCCGGGCGTTCCCCGGGATCCCGCTGGAAGTCCTCGATCGCGCCGGCGATCCGGTGGAGGTCGGCGGCGGGCTGCTCGCCATCACCGGCCCGTGGCCCTCGATGCTGCGCGGGATCTGGGGCGACCCGGAGCGGTTCGTCGAGACCTACTGGAGCCAGTGGAAGGACATCTACTTCCCCGCCGACGGCGCCCGCCGCGACGAGGACGGCTATTTCTGGGTGATGGGCCGGGTGGACGACGTCCTGAACGTCTCCGGACACCGCCTGGGAGCGGCGGAGATCGAGAGCGCCCTGGTGGAGCACGACGCCGTCGCCGAGGCCGCGGTCGTGGGAAGGCCCCACGAGATCAAGGGCGAGGGGATCGCGGCCTTCGTCGTCCTGCGCGAAGGGGCGGCCGAGGGGAAGTCGCCCGACGCGCTCATCCGCGAGCTGCGGGTCCATGTGGGCGAAGCGATCGGCCCCATCGCCCGGCCCGACGACATCGTGATCGCGGCCGATGTCCCGAAGACCCGTTCGGGGAAGATCATGCGGCGGCTGCTCCGCGACATCGCCGCCGGGAAGGCGATCGGCGACACGACCACCCTCGCCGATCCGGCGGTCGTGGACAAGCTGCGAGAGGAGTACGGAGATGACGACTGAGTACCGCAGCGCGACCTGCGCGGTCGCGGCGGAGTCGAGCGCGACGCCCGGTCCGAAGACCCTCGCGGTGTTCCTGTTCGACGACGGGCTCGATCTGGTCGGGAACCCTCCCGCGTCCCACGCCGGCTTCGTCGCCGACGCCCGACGGGCCTTCGCCAACGAGTCGGTCCGCGCCGCGGTGGCGGCCCCCGCCGGGGAGGAGACGTCGGCGCGGCTGGCGCTCCACACCGGGTCCGCGAAGGGCTGGCCGCCCGGGGATGCGGTGCGGATCCTCGCCTCCCGCGCCCTGCGGCGCGCCCGGAGCTTCGGCCTCCGCGAGGTCTGCTTCGCGCTCGCCGGCCCCGATGGCCCCCGGTTCGCCCCGGCGGCCGCCGAGGGCGCAGCGATCGGGAGCTACCGGTTCACCCATTACCTGAAGGATCCGGGGAAGCCGCCGCCGGTGGTGCGCATCCTCGTCGGGGAGGACGCTCTCGAGGGCGCGGCGGCGTCGGTGGAGGCGGCCCGTGGCCTCGCGGTCGAGGTGAACCGCGCCCGGGACCTCATCAACGAGCCCGCCGAAGCGGTCTTTCCGGAGACCCTCGCCGAGGAGGCCCGGCAGATCGCGGCCGAAACCGGCCTCGGGGTCGAAGTCTGGGACGACGGGCGGCTGCGCTCCGAGGGCTATCCGGGGCTGATCTCGGTGGGACAGGGGAGCCACCGCCCGCCCCGGATGATCGTCCTCCGCCACCGGCCCGCGGGGCCGCGGGGCGATGGGGCGCACCTCGCGCTGGTGGGGAAGGGGATCACCTTCGATACCGGCGGGATCTCGTTGAAGCCTCCGAAAGGGATGTGGACCATGAAGGGGGACATGTCCGGGTCGGCGGCGGTGCTTCGGGCGATGTCCGCGGTGGCGCGCGCCGGGCTGCCGGTGACGGTGACCGGGATCGTGGCGGCGGCCGAGAACTATCCCGGGCGGTCGGCGACCCGCCCGGGCGACATCTTCGTGGCCCGCAACGGGAAGTCGGTCATGGTGGACAACACCGACGCGGAGGGGCGGTTGGTGCTGACCGATGCGCTCGCCCGCGCCGGGGAGGAGGGCGCGACCCACATCGTGGACATCGCGACCCTCACCGGGGCCTGCGTACGGGCGCTCGGGACCGGCGTCGCGGGGATCATGGGGAACGACCCAGAGCTGATCCGCGATGTCATCGCCGCCGGCGCGGTTCACGGCGAGGCGCTGTGGGAGCTGCCGCTGGTCGAGGAGTACCGCGAGGAGCTCAAGACCGACTCCGCTGATCTGAAGAACATCGGCGGCATCAACGCCGGGACGATCACGGCGGCGCTCTTCCTCGAGGAGTTCGTGCCGGAGGGGACGCGGTGGGCGCATCTCGACATCGCCGGGCCGTTCCTCGTCGAGCGGCCGTGGAAGTACTACGGGAAGGGCGGGACCGGTTTCGGGACGAGGACGCTCTACCAGACCGCCGCCGACTTCGCCCGGAGCGCCCGGAGCGCCGGACTCCACCAGTTCTCCCGGTGGGGGGCCGGTACCGAGAGGCCCGCTTAACCGGCGCCCCGGCAGTATGGAGCGCCTATAACTTTCACGGGCGCTCGCGAGGGCGCACTCAGCAACATGCTGGGCCAATCCGCCGGGAGTACCGATGGAGCGCTGCGTTCCCGAGGAACTGACCTCGGAGAACCGAGTCCGGACTTGTGCCCCGACGGATGGCCGCGATGGAGACGACCTGTGAAGAAACGGCGACTCGATCACCATTATAGGAACGGTCGCACCATCGCGGAGGGCCCGGCTTCGCCACCGAGGGGACTCGGGAGGAGCAGGAGATGACGATGATGGGGCCGATGTTTCCGGTCGCGGTCGGCGTGGACTGGGCGCGGGAGACCGTGCAGGTGTGCGTGCGGGAGTTCGCGACGCGGAAGGAGTGGCAGCGGGAGTTCGCCTGCGTCGGCGAGGGGCTCCACGAGTTGGTGGAGTGGTTGCCGGAGGTGACCGGGCGCGAGCTCTCGGAGATGGGAGTCGTGATCGAGCGGCCGGAGGGGCTGGTGGTGGAGCATCTGCTGAGCAGCGGGCTGGCGGTGCATCACCTGAAGGCGTCGCAGGCGAAGGCGATGCGGGCGGTGAGCGACGCGTCGGGCGCGAAGGACGACGAGCGGGACGCGCGGAGTCTGGCGAACGCGCTGGAGATGTCGGTGCGAGTGCTACGGCGAGTGGAGGCTCCGCCGGAGTCGCTGCTGAAGGTTCGAGCGCTGGACCGGTATCTGACGACGCTGAAGGGAGAGGCGGTGCGGATGGCGCAGACGATCCGGGAGCATCTGGGGCGGTTCTATCCGGAGCTGCTTCAGGTTCTGGGGAGTCAGCCGGTGAGCGCGGCGTGGTTCCTGGATCTGCTGACGCTGGTGCCGACGCCGGATCGAGGGGAGAGGGTGCGGGTGAGCACACTGGAGCAGCGGGTCAGGAAGCACCGGCTGAAGCGGTTCGACGGTGCGAAGCTGAAGGCGGCGCTGTCGTTGAAGCCGGCGCTGGCGTTCGCCGGGACAGTGGCGGCGTCGGCGCTGGTGGTGAAGACGGAGGCGCGTCGGCTCAAGGATCTGCTGCGGCAGAAGGCGGAGTTGACGGCGCAGCGGGACGATCTGGTGACGGAGCTGGCGGCGGATGCGGATCGTCGTCGAGCGGAGGCTGGCGAGGCCGCGGAGGCGGAGCCGGGGCTGCTGGAGGTCGTGAACTCGATGCCGGGTATCGGGCGGGAGGTTTTGGCGACGCTGCTGGCGGAGGGAGGCGAGGTATTCCTGAGAGGTGAGTATCGGAAGCTGCGGCAGTTGGCGGGAGTTGCGCCGGTGACGCTGAGTTCGGGTCGTACGAAGAGGGTTCGGCAGCGCTGGGCGAGGAACGGGCGGCTTGCGACGGCGGTGTTCCAGGCGGCGCGGGTGCACGCGCAGCGGGATCCGGGAGGGCGCGCGTATTACCGGAAGCTGATGGAGAGAGGGGACAGGAGAGGGACGGCGGTCCGGAAGGTCGGGGACCGGATGCTGCGGGTTCTGATGGCGATGGTGCGGGATCGGACGCGGTATGACGGATCCCGATGGGCGCCGGAGGAAGCGGCGGCTGCCGGTCGCGGAGTTGACGAGGGCGGGCTCCCGGGCGGCCGGGAGGAAGAGGGCTCCCGGGCGGAGGACGAAGGGAGCGGAGCGACCGGAGTCCGGCGCCCGCGCGAGGTTCGACCGAGGAAGTCGGGCGCGCCACCGGTCGGTCCCGGAAGGGAGTTGGTGATCGCCTCGACTCCGCTGGTGGGCGACGGCGCTGCTCGCTCCACGCCGATGTCCTCGATCCGCGGGAAGGGTCTTGGGAGCGGGAGCGAACCGAGGTCGCCGGAGCCGAGGTCGTCGTGAGGATCATGGGCGTCGGTCTCGGCGCGGAGTCGAGTGCGGACCAGAGGACGGCGAGGGCGGGAGAGGAGTCCGCGCGAGGTTCGACCGAGGAAGTCGGGCGCGCCACCGGTCGGCCCCGGGAGGGAGTTCGTGATCGCCTCGACTCCGCTGGTGGGCGACGGCGCTCCTCGCTCCACGCCGATGTCCTCGATCCGCGGGAACGGTCTTGGGAGCGGGAGCGAACCGAGGTCGCCGGAGCCGAGGTCGTCGTGAGGATCATGGGCGTCGGTCTCGGCGCGGAGTCGAGTGCGGACCAGAGGACGGCGAGTGCGGGAGAGGAGTCGGGATCCCACGTCCATTTCCCTGGGCGACCCGCCCCGCTCACCCGTTCCGGGGGGGCGGGGCGCTCAGGGAACACCTTTGTCCTCGCCGAGGGGTCGAGGCAGGAGGCGCCGGAGACACGGCCGGACCCCGGTGTCCTCTCGGAACGCGGTCCTGGTATCGCCTCACGGGACGACGGCGAGGCCGGTGCGTGGTGGGGCGAGGCGCGGGCGGAGGACAGAGGGAGCGGAGCGACCGGAGTCCAGAGCCCGCGCCTCGCTCCAGAGAAGAGGACAGGTTCACCGGCGATCGGATCCACGAAGAAGATGGCGTCCGAGGGGAGAGCGCTTCCGGCGCCCACGCGAGGTTCGACCGAGGAAGTCGGGCGCGCCACCGGTCGGTCCCGGGAGGGAGTTGGTGATCGCCTCGACTCCACTTGTGGGCGACGGCGCTGCTCGCTCCACGCCGATGTCCTCGATCGGCGGGAACGGTCGCCGGAGCGGGTGCGAACCGTGATCGCCGGAGCCGAGGTCGTCGTGAGGATCATGGAGGCCGGTCTCGGCGCGGAGTCGAGTGTGGGAGAGGAGTCGGGATCCCACGTCCATTTCCCTGGGCGACCCGCCCCGCTCACCCGTTCCGGGGGGGCGGGGCGCTCAGGGAACACCTTTGTCCTCGCCGTGGGGTGGAGGCAGGAGGCGCCGGAGACACGGCCGGGCCCCGGTCTCCTCTCTGAACGCGGTCCTGGTATCGCCTCACGGGACGACGGCGAGGCCGGTGCGTGGTGGGGCGAGGCGCGGGCGGAGGACAGAGGAAGCGGAGCGACCGGAGTCCAGAGCCCGCACCTCGCTCCAGAGAAGAGGACAGGTTCACCGGCGATCGGATCCACGAAGAAGATGGCGCCCGAGGGGAGAGCGCTTCCGGCGCGCGCTCGCCCCGGTTCGACGATGACCTCACCGGCCCGGCAGAACCGCCATCACGGCACTTGCGGACTGGTGAAGAGTCCGGACTCCAGTCCGGCACCGAGAGACGCATCTGACCGGTGCCGGCTTGTCGGAGCGCCGGACTCCAGTCCGGCACCGAGAGGCCCGTCTAACCGGCGCGCCGGCAGCCTCAAGTGAGCCTTGTTCATCCGGTGCCGGCCCCCCACCGGGAGAACTGGTGGAGTCCGGCGCTCCACAGGGCCTCGCGGAGGTAGCGGGTCGCGAGGTCGTCGAAGCCGAACTCGGGAGCAGTGAGGTCGCGCCGCGACAGCCGCGGCGCCATCAATCCGGTCGTCGTGTGCGGGCACTCCGGGGCGATCACGTGGGTCAGCTCATGCGCGAGAACCCGCCCCAGCGCCACGCCGAGTCGGCGCCCCCCGACCGCCGTGGAGGAGCCCCGGAAGCCGGGTCCGCGCCGCGGCGTCGGGATGCCCAGCGCGCGCTCGGCGGCTCCGACCGACAGAAACACCGAGCGCGGCCCTCCCGGCGTCCCGATGGCCACCCCGATCGCCTGCGGGGCCCGGGTCCAGTACTCGGGGATCTCCGGATACACGGTGGCCGGGATGACACGGCCACCCGCCTGGCGCACGAACCGCACCGGCACGCCGGTTTCGGTGAAGGCCCATCCGGCCTCCTCCCGGATCACCGCCTCGACCTCGTCCGCAAGGAGCCGGTAGGGATCGAACAGCCGGACCTCGATCACCGCCGGCGGCAGATTCCTGCCGGCGTCGGCTCGGGGCGGGCCGGGCGAGGCCGGGGAGGAGACAGCCGCAAGGGCGGCGGCGAAGACCACGATCAACGTGCGCATGTCCGGGCCTACGCCGGGGCGCTCCCGCGGTTCGGATCCGCGCCGAATTCCGGGTTCTGTTCGGATCCGTTGGATTCGGGTCCAACCGACTGATCCGGCGGCGGCCGTTACGCTCGCCCCGACGCCCCGCCCGTGACCCCCGATCCCGTGACCCGCGCCGACTGCGTCGTGATCGGGGGAGGGATCGTGGGGCTCGCTTCAGCGCGGGCCATCGCCGCCGGACCGGGCCGGCCCTCGGTCGTCGTTCTCGAGAAGGAACCGGGCGTCGCCCGGCATCAATCGGGGCGGAACAGCGGCGTGATCCACTCCGGCATCTACTACCGGGAGGGATCCCTTCGGGCCCGGAACTGCCGCCGCGGCGTGGGGCTGCTCCTCGATTTCTGCCGGCGCAACGGTGTGGATTTCTCGTTGTGCGGCAAGTTGGTCGTCGCGACGAACGAGGCCGAGCGCCCCCGGCTGGAGGCGCTGTTGCGGCGGGGTCGCGCGAACGGCGCGCCCGACCTGACGCTGCTCGACCGGACGGCGCTGCGCGAGATCGAGCCGCACGCCGAAGGGGTGGTGGCGATCCACTCGCCGACGACCGGGCTGGTCCGCTACCGGGATGTCGCCGAGGCGCTCGCACGGCGGCTCGAGGCCCGGGGGGGACGCCTCGTCGCCGGAGCCCGGGTCGTGGGGATCGCGGAGGACGGCGGGGCAACCCGGGTCGAGACGACGGCGGGCGAGTTCGGGTGCCGCACCCTGGTGAGTTGCGCCGGGCTCCATGCCGACCGCGTGGCGCGGCTGGCCGGAGACGATCCGGGACTCGTCATCGCGCCGTTTCGGGGGGAGTTCTTCCGGGTGCGCCCGGAACGGTCCGACCTGGTGCGCGGGATGATCTACCCGACGCCCGATCCGCGCTTCCCGTTTCTCGGGGTCCACATCCATCGGACCATGGACGGCGGAGTGAACGCCGGACCGAATGCGGTGCTCGCGGGCTCGCGCGAGGGTTATCGCTGGCGGGACGCCCGCCTTCGGGATCTCTCCGAACTGGTCCGGGATCGGGGGCTCCGGCGGCTGGTGGCGCGGGAGTGGCGAACCGCGGCGATGGAGGTCCGGCGGTCGCTGTGGAAGCCGGCGTTCGTCCGGAGTCTGCGGCGGCTGGTGCCGGAGCTCGAAGGGCGTGACCTGGAGCCGGCTCCAGCCGGGGTCCGCGCCATCGCGGTCACCCCCGACGGGAAGATCGTGGACGACTTCCGGATCCTGCGCCGGGGCCGCCGGATCCACGTCCTGAACGCTCCGTCGCCGGCCGCGACCGCGTCGCTCGCGATCGGAGAGCAGGTCGCGGCGCTGGCCGCGGAAGCCTGACGCCGCTCAGTCTTCCGTCGTCTCGAGCCCGGACCGACCGCCGGCGGGGGGTCGCCGCCGCAGGTCCGCGATGAGCAGGCGGACCACGGTGCCGTAGCTGCGGGCCCCGTCGGGGATCCGCATGGTGCGCAGGTAGGAGTCGTTCACCCGGCGCGCCGCCCCCCGGACCATGCCCCGGTGCTGCGCCCAGAAGGCGTTCAGCTCGTCGAGATCCTTCCGCGGTCCGGGCCCGAGCGCCGCCCACGCCCGCTCCCGGTCGTCGGAGGAGGCGTGACGCACCGCCGCGAGGAGGTGGCGGGAGGCGAAGAACGAAGCGGCGTAGTTGAGGTAGGGCTCGCGCCGGTAACGGGACAGCGCCAGCCACGCGGCGAAGCTGGCCTCGCCCTCGTGCGTGATCGCGCGCTGGTGGGCCTTTTCGTGCGCCGCTGTGAACGCGATCGCCACATCCGGGGGGCCGGTGTTCAGGGTGGGCTCCCCGGTGAACGGCACGAAGATGCCGCTGATCCCCATCCGGGACATGAGCGCCGAGAACGCCGCCGGCTTGACCGGCGCCGCTCGCTCGGGCCCCGGATCCCCCGGCAGGTCGAGGGCCCCGAAGGCCTCGTCGATGGCGGCGCTCATTTCGGCGAAGTCGAGCGGGTTCTCGGAGACGGCGTCGGTGGGGAGTCCGGCCAGCCGGTGGTAGCGGGTCGTCTCCGCGGCGACCCGGGTCGCGAGCTGCACCAGCTCCGCTTCGCGGATCTCGCGGTCGGACAGGCCGAGTCGGCCCTCCAGCCGGGGACGGGCGTAGTTCAGGCCCCAGACCACCACGAAGGCGGCGTAGAGCATCCCGGCTCCGGCCGCGGTGAGGAGCACGAGCTCCGCGACTCGGCGCGCGCCCGCCAGCCGGGGCGGGTGCGAGGGCGCCGTCCCCGGGTTCCGTCCCCCGCGGACGAGCCGGACGAGGCGCAGGACGAGCCGTCCGAGAACGAACAGCGCGGCTGCGCCGGTGAGCAGCTCCGCCACCGAGAACGGAGCCGGACCGCTGATTCGTGCGAACGCTCCGACCACGATCGGATAGATCGCGGCGGTGTAGATCGCCTCGACCCACTCCGGATTCCCGCGCGACCACCAGAACAGCAGGAGCGCGAAGACGCCGGCTCCGATCCCGAAGACGACGAAACCCCACCGCGTCCCGCGGCCCCGCCCGACCATGAACTAACTCTACCCGCCCCGAGAAGCACACGGGGACCATTATGATACCAGTATGAGTTCGATACACATCCGCGATGTGCCACCGCAGACTCTCACCTCCCTCAAGCGCCTGGCGAGCAGCCACCACCGCTCCCTTCAGGGTGAGCTGCGGGCTATTCTCGAGCGGGCAGCGAAGATGGCCCCGCCGGCGCCGGATGCCGACTCCCTCGAGCTTGTGACCGTCCGGGTGGGTGGTTCTTCGTCATGGCGGAGGGAGGAGATCTATGCCCCCGACCGTGGGTGACGTGCTGTTCGTGGATACGAACGTGTTGCTGACCGCGACCGATGAGCGTCGGTCCCAACACCGCGAGGCTCGCCGGCTGTTCACGAGGGCCGTGGCGCGAGGCTGGCACCTCGCCTCTACTGGACAGATTCTCCGCGAGTACCTGGTCGTGGCAACGCGTCCCGCGGAGGTCAACGGTCTGGGGTTGGGGGTCTCGCAGGCAATCCGTAACGTGAACTCCTTCCTGCGCCATCTCCATCTCTACGCCGAGAACGAGGCGGTGGCCGCGCGTCTCCGGCGATTGACAGTCCTGCACGGCGTACGCGGTGCGAGGCTCCATGATGCGAACATCGCCGCCACCATGCTCGTGCACGGTGTCAACTTCCTGGTCACGCAAAACGAGTCCGATTTCGCTCCTTTCGAAGGGATCGAGACGCTCCCGGTGTCCGTGAATCGGGAGTAGTCGCGCCTGAGCCGATGACGGGCCCCCTCCCACGGGATCTCGCCATGAGGGTCGGCTGACTCATGGAGCCGCGGCCCCGAACACATCGCTCCAGGTACCGGAACCCGAGTTCCCCGCCCCGGTGGAGAGGGCGGTCACCGGCTTGCCGCGCCAACGGATCAACCTGACCGGAAGGAGCACATGCAGCGCTCGAACCTTCAGGCGGGGTTGTTCGGGTCCGGTTCGGTGCGGCGTCCATTGGGCGCCGGCGGCGGAGTGTCGATCCCGATTCCGATACCACCCCGCGCCCGGGCCCTCGCTCGTAGGATCCGCCACACGAGCGACAAGACGTACTCGGCGATCGGAACACTGAGCACCACGCTGCCCGCGACGGCACCGCCGGTGGCGATGAACCACGTACCTACGCCCAGGAAGAGCACCGTGACCAGAAGTCCGGCGTATGTGGTTCGCGCTTTCTCTTGGGCGGTGAGTTCAAGCGCCCGGTCCTGCCAATCCGCCTGACGGATCTCCATCTCGCAGTGGTGTGCCGACCGCACCTCCGTCAGCCGCAGGAGCCGATCGGCGGTGCCGGGCAGGGTGGCCTCGAATTCTCTGAGGTGGTCCGGATGCGGAAGCGGACCCTGAAAGTGCTCGAACCGCGCCTGGATCGCTTCATCCGGCGACGGCGCCCGGCTGACCACTCGAGTGGTCGTGGCCGGTTCCCCCGGCTTTCGGAGGCCCGATTCAGAAGCGTTGTCGGCCGAAAGGGATCTGCGCGAGCGTGTGTCCCGAGGAGCCGTCACGATCCGTCGTGCCCGGTAGCGAAATCCGCCATGACGGCTCGGAGTTCGTCACCAACCGCAGCCCAGTCGTCGTAGAGCGCTTCGCTGACTGAGCGGATCCTTGTTGGCTGTTGCGGACGTTCGGTCAGAAGGCCCGAGAGATCGAACACGCCGGCCAGACCGTCGAGGACGGGGCGCTGCGGAACTCTTGCGGCGTGGATGGGGAACCGCCGGACGACGTCCAACGCGACGCTCTCCGTCGCGGTCTCGGGATAACGGTGGTACACAGCGGCCAACAACCGCCCGAAACTCAGAGCCAGCACCCACCGCGCCAACTCCCTGAGGTAGTCGCGCACCTCTACTTGCAGTCGTGCGAGCGAAGCAGTCCCTCGCTCAAGCCCCGACCTGGTCAAGGACCAGGCCCGATGATTTGCCCCTGTCGCGACGGCTACGTGGCCGGATCGACCGAGGGAGTCCAGCTCGCGGAAGACAGCCGGGTCGAACGGTCCGTAGCGGTACGGACGGAACCGAAAGTGGGGGCCGTCCACGGCCTCCGGGATCTCGCGGTCGATGAGGAAGAGCAGTTTCTGGATCCGGACCGGCTCGAACAGCGTTCCGCGCCGGCAGGTGGCCATCGCCATGAGAACGGCGTCGGACCGCTGGATCTTCCCCCGGACTGTCTCGTGGTCAGACATCGTGTCGGAGATCCTATCGCCGAAACGGGACCTCATCCGTCATCCCTTGGGAGTCCGCCGGTCGCGGCGGTCGTCGCTCATGGGGTCATCGTGCGGAGGATGAAATCGCTCATCGTTCGCCGCAGGTGGAGCGTCTGCGCCGGGTCGCGGACGCCGTGGCGCTGGCTGGGGTAGAGCATGAGCGAAAACGGCTTGCCCGCCTTCTGGAGGTCGTGCGTGAACTGGAGGGTGTTCTGCATGTGGACGTTGTCGTCCATCGTGCCGTGGATCATCAACAGCTCTCCGTGGAGCTGGTCGGCGTAGGGTCGGACCGAGCTCTTCTCGTAGCCGGCGGGGTTCTCGTCGGGGGTGCTCATGTAGCGCTCGGTGTAAACCGAGTCGTAGTCGCGCCAGTCCACGACGCTCCCGCCCGCGATCCCGGCGGCGAACCGGTCCGACTTCGTCAGCGCGGTGAGGGTCATGTAGCCGCCGAAGCTCCAGCCGTCCACGCCGATCCGCGCCGCGTCCACGAAGTCCTGCGCGCCCAGCCAGTCCACCGCGTCCACCAGGTCGTTCAGCTCCTGTTCGCCGAAGTTCCCGTACACCGGCCAGGTCGAACGGACGCCCTTGCCGGAGGCGATCCGGTTGTCCACGACGAAGACCACGATCCCCTGCTGCGCGAGGAACTGGAACCACATCCCCCGGGCGCCGCCCCACGAGTTCCGGACCTGCGGCGCGTGGGGGCCGCCGTACACGTGGACCCACGCGGGATACTCCCGCCCGACCTCGAACCCGTGGGGGCGGATCAGCATCGCTTCGAGGGCCACGCCGTCCCGCGCCTCGACCTGGAGCAGTTCCGGTGGCGAGATGTCGAACCGCCCCAGCGCGGGGACTTCGCCGCCTCCCAGGAATCGGAGCTCGTTTCCGTCGGAGGCGTCGCGCAGCGTCATCCGGGGCGGACTGTCGAGGCCGCTCGAGACCCGGACGAAGCGGGTCACCGGCGCCTCCTCCGGGAACATCGCCTGGTGGGTTCCGGACGTCTCGTCGAGCCGGAGCACCCCGGAGCCGTCGAGCGCCACCCGCAGCGTGTCCGAGCCCAGCGAGGTCCTGAGCGTCCCGCTCACCCAGGCGGCTCCGGCGGCCTCGTCCACCGCATGGAACCGACGGACCTCGAACTCCCCCTCGGTCAGGGCGCCCACGAGTTCACCGGCGGCGTCGTAGCGGTAGAGGTGGGCGAACCCGGTCCGCTCGCTCAGCCACAGGAAGCCCCCGTCCGCGAGGAACCGGGGCGGGCCGAGGTTGTTGGCCCACGGTCCGGCGTCCTCGCGCAGCACCCGCATCGTCTCCCCGGTCCGGGGGTCGGCCCGGTGAAGATCGAGGAACGTCTGGGTGCGGTCCTGCATCTGGAACCACAGGTCCCCGTCGGGGCCGAACGCCACGTCCACGATCAGCATCTCCTGCGTCCCGTAGCCGGTGGGCCGCATCCAGACCGTTTCGCCGCCGGCGGCGGGGACGACGCCGATCCGAACCCGCGGATTCGGATCCCCCGCCTTCGGGTAGGCGTACACCTCGAGGTCGAGGTGCGTCGGCAGGTGATCCACCACCGTGAACCGGGGCACGTCGCTCTCGTCGCTTTCGAGGTAGGCGAGCCGGCTCCCGTCCGGGCTCCACCAGTGGGCGAGGAAGTTGCCGCGACCGTAGATCTCTTCCTGATAGACCCAATCCAGCTTCCCGTGGAGCAGGCCGGGGCCGCCGCCGGTGGTCAGCCGGAGTTCGGCCCCGGCGAGGTCCACCACGAACAGGTCGTTCTCGCGGACGAACGCGATCCGGTTCCCGTCCGGGGAGAAGCGGGCCAGCTCCTCCGGTTCCGGGGTTCGGGTGAGGCGGGTCAGCGCCGAGGCCGCCGGGTCCCAGAGAAACAGATCCGAGGCGGCGTCGAGCAGGAAGCGCCCGGCGTCCGGCGCGAGGTTGAGCCGGGCGGGACGCGCCAGCCGGGCCGCCTCCTCTCCATCGAGCGAGAGGTCGGTCGAGAGGGCGGAAGCGAGGGCCTCCGCGTCGTGGAGCGGGCGGCTCGCCCCGGTCGCCGCGTCGAACACGGTCCAGGTCCGATCGGTCCCCTCGCCCGATCCCGCCAGGTACTCCGCGCCCCCCGGGAGCCAACGCACCGAGGGCAGGTCGGGGGAGAAGTCCAGCGCGTCCGGCCCGTAGAGGTGCTGGAGCTCGATCGGCTCGGCGGTCTGGATCGCGGCTGCCGGCGCCGGGGACGCGGGCAGGAGGAGCAGCGCCAGGGACAGGACGGTGCGCATGCGTGGGGTACCTCGCTCGGGTCGAAACATCGGCAAGAGTACCGGGGCGGACCGCGCCCCGGTCCATAGACTCCCCGCGTGTCCTGTCCCCGCTCCGGCGGGAAGTCCGAACGGAGAAGCCCCATGTTCCGAGTCCCCATCCGCGCGCTGATCCTCGTCGCGGTCGGCGCCGTCGCGGCCGGTCCGGCCGTCGCCCAGGACGCCGTGGCGCTTCGCGCCGACCGGCTCATCGTCGGCGCCGACGCGCCGGTGATCCTCGATCCGGTGGTCGTCATCGAAGATGACCGGATCGTCGCGGTCGGCCCGGCGGGCGCGATCCCCATCCCCCGCGAGGCGCGGGAGATCACTCTCGAGGGGCACACCCTGCTCCCCGGGCTGTTCGACGCCCACGTGCACCTCGGCGGAATCCCCGGCGACGGCGGCGACACCCAGAAGATGCGCGAGACGGTGGCGCACGAGGCGATCTACGCCGTCGCCCACGCGAAGATCACGCTCGAGAGCGGCTTCACCAGCGTCCGGAACATCGGCGCCGGGAACTACCACGACGCCGCGCTTCGGGACATGATCGAGCGCGGCATCGTCCCCGGGCCGCGCATCCAGGCGGCGACCTGGGGCGTGGGTTCGACCGGCGGCCACGCCGACATCAACGGCTGGAATCCGGACGTGCCCACCCCCGGCTACGCCATGATCGCCGACGGCGAGGACGCCCTGCGGCGCGCGGTGCGCTACCAGGTCAAGTACGGCGCCGACGTGATCAAGGTGACCGCGTCCGGCGGCGTGCTTTCGCAGGGCGACGCCATCGAGGACCAGGCCTACTCGCTCGCGGAGCTGCGAGCCATCGTGGAGACCGCGAACATGCTCCACACGCCGGTCGCGGCGCACGCCCATTCGCCGGCCGCGATGAACGACGCGATCCGGGCCGGAGTCGTGAGCATCGAACACGGAACCCTGATAGACGACGAGGGGATCCGGCTCGCGAAGGAACACGGCACCTTCATCGTCCCCACGCTCTACACCCTCGACTTCATCATCGAGGAGGGCGCCGAGAGCGGCGTGCCGGAAGCCTCGATCCAGAAGGCGCGCGACATCGCCGTCCAGCAGCGGGAGCGGCTCTCGGCCGCGTTCCACGCCGGGGTGAAGTTCGCCTACGGGACCGACGCCGCGGTCTTCCCGCACGGCCGCAATGCCCGCGATTTCGCGATCATGGTCGAGCACATGGACATCTCGCCGATGGAGGCGATCCGGACCGCCACGATGAACGGCGCCGAGCTGCTCGGGTGGGAGGAGGACCTCGGCTCGATCGAAAGCGGCAAGCTGGCCGACATCATCGCGGTGGAAGGGGATCCGCTCGCCGACATCCGCCGGCTGGAGGAGGTGGCCTTCGTGATGAAGGGCGGGGAGATCGTCAAGCGCCCCTGAGCGTTGAGGGGCGCCGGTCTCCAGACCGGCAGTGCGTTGCGGCTCGTCCTCAGCGGCGGGGGAACAGGTAGTTCGCGACGATGGCGAACAACCCGATCACCGAGATCGTCGTCGAGCCGATCAGGGTGGTGAGCCCTTCAACCGGCAGTTTGAAGTCGAGGTACGCGAACCCTTGCACAATGAGGATGGCGCCCACGACGACCAGCCATACGACCACGAGCCAGTACAGCCGGCGGGCGTAGGCCTTCCGCTGTTCCCTGTCTTGATCGCGGTCGGCGATGTCCGACCGCTGCCGCGCGTCCGCGAGGGATTGCTCTTCCTCCTCGGCAAGACCGGATCTGGCGTCGGGGTGAAGGGACTCGACTTCCTCGATGTCCCGCGGGTCACTCTCCGGCACGCGCTGCCCGCACTGATCGCGCCTTCTCCTCGAAGTACTGCTGGATCAGTTCGTTCGGGATCTCCACATCGCGCATTCCCGGATAACTGGCCCGGATCTTGTCCCAGGGCGTGCCCTTCTCGTGCGTGAGCTGGGACAGGGCCCACCCCGACATGTGTCCGTACACGTCCCATACGCGCTGGATGACGCGCCTCGAGAAGTCCGGCTCCCCGGACACCTCGGGTGTCGTCCAGCGGTAGTGGCGCCCGTCAAAGTCGCGTATCTCCAGGGGTTTCCGAATCGCCCGGTTTCCCCATCGCTTCACGCAGTGGTAGAGCTCGGGGAAGACCGGCCCCCACCGCCACGCCTCCACGCGATCCGCGCACAACGGGCCCCCGCCCAATCCGAGATGCCACCCGTGGGCGAAGTAAACGAGCTTCTGGATCTTCATTGGGTCCAGTGGCTCACCCGACGACCTGGCGATGGCCAGAAAGCGGTTCGCGATGGCTTCGACTTGGTACGGCATGGGGCTCCGGCGTCAGCGTGTGATGAGGTGCGCCCGTGATTCTGCCACCCGCGGCTGACTCGGGGAAGAGCGATGAGTCATCCGGTGTCACGGCCACGGTCGTCCCCCGTCTCTGACGGGACGAGGGTCTCGTCGAGGAATTCGCGCAGCAGCGTCAGGAACTCGTCCACGTGCCGGAGGTGGGTGCGGAAGATGCCGAGCGACGGGCGCATCCAGAACCGGCCGTCGAGGACGGTCGCGGTGAAGAAGATCCGTCCGTCGGCGTGGAAGCGCTCGAGGAGGCGTCGGTTGGCCGCGTCCGTCGCCTCGGGAGACAGCCCCGGCGGCGCCCACCGGAAGCACATGGTGGAGAGCTCCGGCGGCGGCCCGACCTCGATCCCGGGCCACTGCGCGAGTTCTTCCTGAAGGACGCGGGCGAGCACCCACTTCTCCTCCAGCGCCGCGGCGAAGGCGGCGCGGCCGTGCAGCGCGAGCGGGAGGAACATCCGCATCGCCCGGAAGTGGCGGGTCAGCTCCACGGAGCGCTCCGAGGGGGAGGGCGCCGGCTGGGTTTCGTCCACGAGGTAGGCGGCGTCGAATCGAAACGTGTCGAGGTGGTTGGCGTCCCGGACGACGACGGCGCCGAGCCCGTAGGGGAGGAACAGGCTCTTGTGCGGATCGAGCACGACCGAATCCGCTCGCTCGATTCCGTCGAAGAGCGCCTGCCGCGCCGGGACGAGCAGATAGAACCCGCCGTAGGCCGCGTCCACGTGGTGCCAGAGGTTCTCTGCTGCGGCGATGTCGCAGACCGCGGCGAGCGGATCCACGGCGCCGGTGTTCGTGGTTCCTGCTGAAGTGACCACGAGCCAGGGGATGAGCCCGGCGTTCCGATCCCGCGCCACCTGTTGCTGGAGGGCCTCCGGGATCAGTCGGTAGCGCCCGCTCACCGGCAGCGTCCGGACCCGCGCCTCGCCAAGTCCGGCGAGATGGACCGCCTTCCGGACCGAGTAGTGCTCCTGGCTCGATACATACACGACGGCGCGGGGAAAGTCGCGGGCGCGAAGCCCTCTCGCATCGCGGGCCGCGATCACTGCGGTCAGCCCGGCAGTGCTGCCTCCGGAGGTCAGCGTGCCGCCCGATCCGGCGGAGTAGCCGACGAGTTCGGCGATCCACTCCACCATGCGGTTCTCGAGCAGCGTCGCGCCGGGAGAAGCCGGGTAGTAGCCGGCGAACTCGTTGCCGACGGCGGCGAGATAGTCGCCGAGCGCCGCTTCGTAAACGCCGCCGCCCGGCACCCAGCCGAAGTCGCGGGGGGAGGCCGGGTTCAGACCCTGCTCTTCCACCTCCCGCTGGACCAGCTCGAGCAGCTCGCCGATCGGGCGGCCGCTGCCTCTGAAGTCGAGGCCGGTGATTTCGGGCGATCCGGTCGGTGGGTAGTAGCCTGGCCCCTTGTGAAGCGCCTCGAGGAACCGGTCGGCGTGGGTCGTGACGGCGGCGGTCACCGCCCGCCGGGCCTTCCGGTCGGGCTCGAGCGCCGCGGACTCGCGCCGCAGCGCCTCGGCGCGTTCACGCAGTGGCGTCATCCGACGGGCTCCGGCGTCCGCTCGAACCGGGCGCCCACGAGATAGCCCAGCCCGCTCAGAAGCGTGAGTCCGATCGCCGGCGGGATGAGGACGCCCACCGGCCGCAGCGCCGGTTCGAAGAACCACTCCCATCCGACGCCGACGTGCGCCGCCCACGGCAGCACCCCGGCGGCCATGGCGAGAAGCGCGGCCCGCGGCCCGCCCCACCGGGTGAACAGCCCGGCGGTCAGCGGCACGAAAACGCCCACGAGAGTCAGCTCGTAGGCCTCTTCGAGGAGCGCATAGGCGCTGAGATCCTGGAACGCGTACAACAGACTGGCGAGGCCAACGATCACGACCGACACGCGGCTGAGCCGGAGCATGTCCAACCGGGAGAAGGGGTGGCGCAACAGGTTCTGCGCCAGAACGGAGGCAGCCGATACTAACGCGGAATCCACCGTCGAAAGCACTGCGGAGACGAGGACCACGGCGAGCCCGACCGCGGCCAGCGGGCTGAACAGGGCCGCAGTGAGCGTTGCCAGCAGGTCGGACCCGGGACCCCGCAACAGAAGAGGCGCGGCGAGTCCCAGGCCCACCGGAATCAGCCCCAGTCCGAGGTAGAGCCCGCCGGCGAGCAGGCACGCCCGCTTCGCTACCGACTCGGTCCGGGACGCGAAGACCCGCTGCATGACGTCCTGGCCGGGGATGTTGCCGAGCGCGCCCGCGAGGAGGAGACCGGACCAGGCGAGGATCTCGGTCGTCTCGCCCGGCAGGAGCGCCAACCGGTCCGCCGGCGTCTCGGCGCCGATCCGGACAAGGCCTCCGACGAACGATCCCTCGCCGAGCGCCGCCACCGCCGAGAACCCGAGGGCGAGGAGGCCCACCGCGACCACCGGCATCTGGAGCTGGTCGGTGAGGACCACCGACCACATGCCGCCGATGAGCGTGTAGCCGATCGAGACCGCGCCGACGAGGAGGAGCCCGGTCGCGGTCGGGATGCCGAACAGGCCGTGGAGCAGCGCCGCGAGGACGGTGAACTGCGCCGCGATCCAGCCGAAGAAGCTGGGCACCATGACGAGGGCGGACACCACCTCGGCCCGCCGGCCGAACCGCCGGGCGAAGAAGTCCCCGAGGGTCAGGAGCCGCAGCCGTCGCAGCGGGGCGGCGTAGAAGAGGCCGACGAGGATGAGGCACAGACCGGGCCCGATCGGTTCCAGGGCGGCGGCGACCAGCCCGGTGTCGCGGACCTCCTCGGCGGATGCGAGCAGCGTCCCCGCTCCGAACCAGGTGGCCAGCAGGCTCGCGGCGGCCAGTCGGGTCGAGAGCCGCCGGCCCGAGACGAGGTAGTCCTCCGGCGTCCGGACCCGCCGCCGGGCCACGGCGGCGACGCCGAAGAGCGCCGCCGCGTAGGCGAGGAGGACCGGGGCGGCGAGGGTGGCGGTCACGAGGCGGTGCGCAGCGCCGGGACAATTCAGCCTGTGGACAAAGTCACGCGGCATTCGAGCGGCGATGCATCCCGCCTGAACGCGCCCCTCCGCTGCGCTCCGGCGCGCTCTTCGTTGCGCATCGGTCGGAATACACCCGGTATTCCTCCCTCGCGCGCCTCGTCAGCCGGGCGCCTCGCCACTCTCGGTGCTCACGCGACTTTATCCACAGGCTGAATCGCCCCTCGGTGACCGGCTTCGAGGGCGGGGTCGGTCAGTCGCGATGGAGGCGCGCGACCGCCTCCTCGACCTCGGGCCCGTCGGGGCGGCCCCGGAGCCCGCACCACACCATCGCGGCCAGACTGAGCGGCAGCGCCGCCACGATGGGCTCCACCGCGAACGGGAGCGCTCCGCCGAACACGAGGACGCCGACGTACGAGCCGGACCCGACCACGAGAGCCCAGACTCCGCCGGCCCGGTTGGCGCGCCGCCACCACAGGCCGAGCACGACCGGGACGAAGAGTCCGGCCGAGAGCAGACCGACCCCGGCGGTATAGAACCGGGTGAGCAGCTCGGGCGGCGACCACGCCCAGACCAGCGCCGCCGCTCCCACGATCCAGGTGGTGGCGAGACGCACCAGGACCTGCGTCCGGGGGCTGCGGCGTCCGAGGAAGCCGCCGAGCAGGTCGTGCGTCACCGCCGAGCTCACCGCGAGCAGGAACGCGTCGGTCGTGGACATCACCGCCGCGAGCACCGCCGCCACCGCGAGCCCGCGGAGCAGGGGAGGGAAGTGTTCGCCCACGACCCGCAGGAAGACCTCGTCGGGATCGCCGAGGCCGGGGAACTCGAGCACGCCCACCGGGGCGATGATGAGGATCGCCGCCAGGATCATGATCCCGTAGCCGGCGGTCGCCAGATTCAGCGACAGCCGGGCGCTCGCCGGATCCTTCGCGGTCGCGACCCGCATCACGATGTGGGGAATCACCGGGATCGCGGTGGCCCAGATCAGGAAGTAGCCGAGGTAGGCCGAACTCCCGGCGGGGAGCTGTCCGAAGGCGGGCGCCGCGGCCGTCGCCTCCCCGAGCGCCGCGAACGGAGACCCGGCGGTGACGGAGAGAACCACGGCGGTGGCGCCCATGAGCAGGAACAGAAGCGCGCCCTGGAGGACATCCGTGACCGTGACCGCGACCATGCCGCCGAACGAGACGTAGAGGACGAAGACGATCGTCGCCCAGGTGATGGCGGTGCGGTAGTCCATGCCCAGGAGCGCTTCGGCGGTGATGCCGGCGGCCTTCATCTGGGACACCATGTAAACGGTCAGCGAGACGACGATCAGGCTCGGCACCAGCCCGCGCACCACCGGGTGCGGATAGCGGAAGACCAGGAAATCGGTGATCGTGAACTTGCCCAGCCGCCGGAGGGGGCCGGCGACGAGGATCGTGGCGAGGGGGAAGCCGAGCACCGCGCCGGCGAAGAGGGCCAGCGTGGCCGGGATCCCGTCGCGGTAGGCGAGTCCGACGACCCCGACCAGCGAGCCGCCGCTCGCGAGCGCGGCGAGGATCGCGAGCGCGTTGACCCAGGTGCCCACCCGACGGCCCGCGACCCAGTACTCGTCGGCGGAGCCGAGCACGCGGCGCGACGCCAGGGCCCCGACCACCACGCAGACCACGAGGTAGGCGAGGACGAGCCAGCGCTCGATCATCGCCGGCTCCGCCGTTCGGCGCGCAGCAGCGCGAGGAGCGCGAGGGGGGAGCCCACGAGCAGCGCCGCCATGAGCCAGCCGAAGACGGCCACGCCGCCGATCTCGATCCGTCCGAAGACGGGAAGGAAGGCCGCCGCCGAGAACAGGACGAGACCGAGAAGCGCTCGCCGCTCCCGCGCCGGCATGGGCAGGAAACCGGTTCCGCGCGCCTTCATGAGTCTCGTGCCCCGGCGGCCAAGTGTAGGAGAGTCATGGAGCCTTGCCGGCGCGCTTTGCCGGCGCGCCGGACTCCAGTCCGGCAATTTGCGGCTGGCGCCTTGCCGGCGCCTTGCTGGAGCGCCGGACTCCAGTCCGGCACGATAGAGCGAGGGTCTTCACCATTTTGCAAGCGGTGCGCAGTGGCTCCTTCGCTTCGACAGATTGCCGGACTGGAGTCCGGCGCTCCGACGGGTGGGCGCCGGTCGGGTGGACTGCTCGGTGCCGGACTGGAGTCCGGCGCGCCGGCATGAGACTGGAGTCCGGCGCCAGTTCTCCCGGTGGGGGCCCGGCAGGAGACTGGAGTCCGCCGCGCCGGCAAGCGCCGGCCGGCCGCCGGGCCACGGGTACGCTCCCCGCCCGACCGATGCGCATCATCACCTGGAACCTGAACTCGATCCGGACGCGGCGGGCCCGGCTGCTGAAGCTGCTCGAGCGCCACCAGCCCGACGTCCTGTGCCTCCAGGAACTCCGGGCCGAGGCGGCGGTCTTCCCCCGGCTCGACGTGGCGGCCGCCGGATACCACGCCGAGATCCACGCCCAGCCGGCGCGCAACGGGGTCGCGATCCTGTCGAAGGAAAAGGCCCGGGTGCGGCGCCGGGGGCTTCCGCCGTGCGAGGCGCGCGGAGAGGCCCGCTTCCTCGACGCCGAAGTGGCCGGACTGCGCGTCCTGTGCGCCTACGTCCCCAACGGCAAGTCGCCCCGTCATCCGGACTGGGACTACAAGCTCCGCTGGCTGGATGCGCTCGCCGACTATCTCGCCTCCGAGGCCGGCTCCGGTCAGCCCCTGGTCCTCGGCGGCGACTTCAACGTGGCCCCGGTCGATCGCGACACCGCGGCGCCGAACCCGGACGGCGTCCTGTGCCATCCCGACGCCCGCCGCGCGCTCGCCCGCGTCGTCGGGAGGGGGATGACCGACGCGTTCCGCCTCGTCTTTCCCGAGGGGGAGGAATCGGACCGGAACCTCTACACCTGGTGGGACTACACCCGGCTCTCCTTCGCCCGCAACGCGGGGGCGCGGATAGACCACCTCTACGTGACCGCTCCGCTCCGCTCCCGGGTCCGTAAGGTCATGGTGGATCGGGATGAACGGCGACAGAAAAAGGGGCAGGACATCCCCTCCGACCACGCCCCGCTGGTGCTCGATCTGGCCTTTCCCGCGGTTGAATCGGGACGGTGATTTCCGGTAGGATGGGGACTAGCCGGCGGGGAGTGGAAGCGGAGTGCGAGAGCACCCGGGCCGGACCCGTCGGCGGTTCGCGATGCGACGCCGTTCGACCTTGTTCCTGTTTTCCGTCCGCCTGAGAGTCGTCGGGAGTGCGCTCTCCGCGCTCGCCATCGCCGCGCTCGCCGGGGCGCAGGACAACACGGCGACGCTCGCCGCGGCCCGCTCCTGGGCACCCGGGGCGAGGACGCCGGCCGTCGCCGCTCCGGAGCACAACGCCACGCTCCGCACCTACTGCATGGTCTGCCACAACGACCGGATGCAGACCGGCAACATGTCCCTCGACGGGTTCGACGCCGGGAACCCGTCGGCGAGCCCGGAACTGGCGGAGAAGGTGATCTCGAAGCTGCAGCTCGGGATGATGCCGCCGCCGGGCGCCCGCCGCCCCACGGAGGAGACGCTGGTCGAGATCGCGGCCTCGCTCGAGGAGCAGCTCGACCGGGTCGCGGCCGCGAACCCGAACCCGGGTCGCCGCTCCTTCCAGCGGCTGAACCGCGCCGAATACACGGCCGCGATCGAGGACCTGCTCTCGCTGCCGGTGGACGCCGCCGAGTACCTGCCCCAGGACACGATCAGCGCCAACTTCGACAACATCGCCGATGTCCAGCTCCTTTCCGCGACGCTGATGGACTCCTACCTGCGGGCGGCGAGCGAGATCAGCCGGCTCGCGGTGGGGGATCCCCAGGCGGCGCCCGCCGAGCACGGCTACCACGTGAGCCGGTGGGCGACCCAGCTCGATCAGGTCGAAGGCGCTCCCTACGGCACCCGCGGCGGGCTGGTCGTGGACCACGTGTTCCCGGCCGACGGCGAGTACCGGTTCCGGGTCGCGTTCCACCACGAGACCACCGGCGCGATCGTCGGCTCCGGCTCGAGTTCCCTCCACACCTACGACGCCCCCGAGCAGGTCGAGATCTCGATCGACGGGAAGCGGGTCGCGCTCCTCGACGTGGGTCGCTGGATGCACGTTTCCGATCCGGACGGCGTGAACCTCCGCACCGAGCCCATCTTCATCAAGGCGGGCCCGCGCAAGTTGGCGGCGGTTTTCCCGAAACACTTCGAGGGACCGGTCCTCGACCTGATCTCCCCGCACGACTGGTCGCTCGCGAGCACGGCGACCTCGCGCACCTACGGCATCCACAACATGCCCCACCTCCGCGACCTGTTCGTCACCGGTCCGTTCGAGGCGAGGGGAGTTTCGGAGACGCCGAGCCGGGCGCGGATCTTCACCTGCCGCCCGCTGTCTCCGGACGAGGCGCGGCCGTGCGCCGAGGAGATCCTGGGCCGGCTGGGACGCCTCGCCTACCGGGGGAGCCTCACCGAGGACAACCTCGACGCGCTGCTCGCCCTGTATGACGCCGGAGCCGAGGCCGACGGGTTCGAGGAAGGGATCCGGATGGGCGTCGAGGGGATGCTGGCGAGCCCGAACTTCGTGTTCCGGATCGAGGAGCCGGTGGATCCGCGGGAGGCGGAGTACGGCTATCGGCTGGGGGGGATGGATCTCGCGTCGCGGCTGAGTTTCTTCCTGTGGGGTTCGATCCCGGACGGGGAGCTTCTGGATGCGGCGGATTCGGGTCGGCTGCTGGAGCCGGAGGGCTTCGAGGAGCAGGTGCTGCGGATGCTGCGGGACGAGAGGTCCCGGGCGCTGGCGAGCCGGTTCGCGTCGCAGTGGTTCCGGCTGCAGGATCTGGAGAAGATCAACCCGAACGTCCGGATCTTCCCCGACTTCCACCAGCAGTTGAAGGACGCCATGGTGGAGGAGACCGAGCGTTTCTTCCATCACCTGGTGGCGGAGGACCGGAGCCTGTTCGAGCTGTTCACGGCGGACTACACGTTCGTGAACGAGCGGTTGGCGAAGCACTACGGGATCGAAGGCGTCGCCGGGCCGGAGCACCGCATGGTGCGGTACCCGGATGACCGGCGGCGGGGCATCTTCGGGCACGGGAGCATGCTGACGCTGACGTCGCACCCCTACCGGACGTCGGCGGTGCTGCGCGGGAAGTGGGTGATGGAGGTGCTGCTGGGGAACCCGCCGCCGCCTCCGCCGCCGAACGTGCCCGATCTCGACACCGGCGAGTCCGGGGAGACGGTGCGTCTGATCACCGCGCGGGAGGCTCTGGAGATCCACCGCGACAACCCGGCTTGCCGTTCCTGCCACCGGATGATGGACCCGATCGGGATCGCGATGGAGGAGTTCGGCGTGACCGGGCGGCTCCGCGTGAAGGACGCCGGGCAGCCCATTGACGCCTCGGGTGAGTTCTACGACGGAACCCCGATCACCGATGTGGCGGACCTGCGAAACGCCCTGCTGCAGCGGCCGACGCCCCTGCTGCGGACGTTCACCGAAAACCTGATGGCCTACGCGCTGGGCCGCCGGGTGGAGCACTTCGACCAGCCGCGGATCCGGGAGATCGTGCGGGAGGCGGAGGCGGCCGACTACCGGATGTCGGCCTTCATCCTCGGCGTCGTGAACAGCCCCGCCTTTCGGGAGAAAGGCCGGCCGGCGGCGGAGGTTGGCGAGACCACGGTCGCCGATGCGGGCGGCCCCGAGCACTGACGATTCGAACGAACCGAACAACCGAACGAGAGGAGACAGCATGAACTACCTGACCGGGAAGAGCCTTCCGAGGCGGACGTTCCTGCGGGGAGCGGGGGCGACGGTGGCGCTGCCGTTCCTGGAGGCGATGGTTCCGGCGAGCGCGGTGGCGAAGCCGACGGCGGCGGATCCGACGCGGCTGGTGGCGATCGAGATCGTGCACGGTGCGGCGGGGAGCAACAAGTATGGGCGGGAGCAGAACCTGTGGTCGCCGGCGGAGACGGGTACGGAGTTCGACCTGTCGAAGGGGGCGCTGGCGCCGCTGGAGCCGGTGCGTGACTACGTGACGATCGTGAGCGACTGCGACGTGGAGCCGGCGGAGGCGCGGACGGCGCGGGAGATCGGGGGGGATCACTTCCGTTCGAGCGCGGCGTTCCTGACGCAGTCGTATCCGAAGCAGACGGAGAGTTCGGACGTTTTCGCGGGGACGTCGCTGGACCAGCTCTACGCGCAGCGTTTCGGTCAGGAGACGCCGATTCCGTCGATGCAGTTGTGCATCGAGACGGTGGATCAGGCGGGCGGGTGCGCGTATGGGTATGCGTGCGTGTACACGGACACGATCAGTTGGGCGTCGCCGACGGAGCCGCTGCCGATGACGCGGGACCCACGGATCGTGTTCGACCAGTTGTTCGGGGCGGGCGGGACGCCGGAGGGCCGGGTGTCGCGGCAGCGGGCGCGGCAGAGCGTTCTGGACTTCATCAGTTCGGAGGTGAAGAGCCTGACGGGAGCGCTGGATCCGGAGGACGTGCGTCGGATGGACCGCTACATGACGGACATCCGGGAGATGGAGCGTCGGATCGAGCGGATCGTGGAGCGGAACACGAGCGGAGAGCTGCGGGAGCTGCCGGACGCGCCGCCGGGAGTGCCGGACAGCTTCGACGAGCATGTGAAGATCATGTTCGACCTGCAGGCGCTGGCGTTCCAGTCGGACATGACGCGGGTGTTCAGCTTCAAGCTGGGGCGGGACGCGTCGAGCCGGGTGTATCCGGAGAGCGGAGAGTCCACGGCGTTCCACCCGGCGTCGCACCACGGGAACTCGGAGGAGCGGGTGGAGATTCTGGGGCGGATCAACCGGTATCACGTGGGGCTGGTTCCGTATTTCATGGAGAGGCTGCGGAGCATTCAGGAGGAGGACCGGAGCCTTCTGGACAAGACGATGATTCTGTATGGGTCGCCGATGGGGGATCCGAACATCCACAACCACAAGCGGGTTCCGTTCTTCGTTGCGGGGGGCGCGAACGGAGCGCTGGAGAACAACCTGCACTTGCGGGCGGAGCCGGGGACGCCGCTGGCGAATGTGATGCTGACGCTGCTGCACAAGCTGGGAGTGGACGAGGACGAGGCGGACCACTTCGGGAACAGCACCGGCGAGTTCTCCCTGTCGGCGTAACGGCAGGAGGCGCGATGCCGGGAACCTGGGGTCTTCGACCAGTCGGGATCCGGCATCGCCCCATTCGCAGCGGGGCCGGGGGAGCGCGACGGCGTCTTCCCGGGCCCCGTCGTCCAATTCAGCCCCGACCGGACGGTCAGGGAAGGAGGATCCCGGACTTCCGGGATCGCGAGGAGGCATGAGATGAAGCAGAGGGGCGCTGGGCGTTTCGGGCTCGGAATCGCGGCGGTTGCGGCGAGCGGGCTGTTGGTGTTCTCGCTGGGTTCGGCGTCGGCGGTCTCGTCGGTGCTGGAAGCGGCGCGCAGCGGAGACGTGGACCGTCTGCGCGCCGAGCTGCGCGCGGGTGGCGACGTGAATGCGGCTCAGGGCGACGGTTTCACCGCGCTCCACTGGGCCGCCCGGACCGGAAACCGGGAGGCCGCCGAGCTGCTGATCGCGGCGGGCGCCGATCTCTCGGCCACCACGCGGCTCGGCAGCCACGCTCCGCTCCATGTGGCGGCGGCCGCCGGCTCGGCGGGCGTCGCCGAGGCGCTCATCGCCGCCGGGGTCGAGGTGGCGGCGCCGACCGAGACCGGGGCCCTTCCGATCCACTACGCCGCCGCTTCCGGTGACGCGAAGACGATCGCCGTGCTGGTCGCCGGTGGCGCCGATCTGGACGCCGTCGAGCCGAACTGGGGGCAGACGCCGCTGATGTTCGCCGCCGGGATGGCGCGGGCCGAGGCCGCCTCGGCGCTCCTCGCCGCCGGGGCCGACCCGACGCTCACCGCGAGCGTGCTCGACATCGCGGCGCGGGCAGAGGCCGACCGGATCGCGCGTCGCGCCCGGCAGCGGCGGGTGGACGAGCAGCGCGGGAGCAGCGGCTCTGGCGTCATCTTCGATCCGCGCGAGTACGACAAGCGGCGCCGGGAAGCGCAGCGCAAGGCGGCGGAGGAAGCTGCCGCCAAGGCGGAGCGCGAGAAGGGGCGCACATCCGAGACGCCGCTGACGGCGGAAGCCGGTTCGGGCAAGACGGGGTCGGCTGATCTGGCGGATCTGAAGGCGAAGGATGAGGCCGCCGCGAAGGCGCAGGCCGAGAAGGACGAGCACGCGCTTGCTCACGGCCATCCCGAGGACGAGCTCAAGAAGGAAGAGGAAGAGAAGAAGCAGGCGGCGCAGGCGCGGCAGCAGGGGCGACGGGCCCGGAACAGCGGCCCCCGACCCCTCGACTACACCGAGCTGGTGGGGACGCACGGCGGACTGACCGCGCTGCTCCTCGCGGTGCGTGACGGCTTCCGCGACACCGCCCTCGCGCTGGTGGAAGGCGGCGCCGATGTGAACCAGCCCGCCGAGGGCCACGGCACGACGCCGCTCCTCATGGCCGCGCTCAACGGGCACTACGACATCGGCATGGACCTGCTCGAGCGGGGAGCCGATCCGAACGCGAAGAACACGTCGGGAGGCGCTCCCCTCTACGCCGCGATCAACGCCCGCTGGATCGCCCAGCCGTTCCATCCGCAGCCCGCCGACCACCTCCAGCAGGAGACGTCGCACCTCGAGTTCATGGAGGCGCTTCTGGTCGCCGGGGCCGATGTGAACGCGCGCCTCGACCGCAAACAGTGGTACACGACCTACAACACCGATCAGCTCGGGGTGAACCGCGCCGGCGCCACCGCCTTCTGGCGGGCGGCCTATGCGCTCGACATCCCGGCGATGGAGCTGCTGGTCGAGTACGGGGCCGACGCCTCCATCCCGACGATGAAGGTGCCGGAGCGGAACCGCAGGCGGTTCACGTCGCTCCTCGATGACCTCGAGCCGGACGAGGATCCTTCCGGACTGCCGCCGGTGCCGATCGGGGGCCCGGCGGTCCATCCGATCCACGCGGCGGCCGGGGTCGGCTACGGCCTCGGGCTGGCCGCGAACTCTCACCGGCACGCGCCGAACGCCTGGCTTCCCGCCGTGAAGTACCTGGTGGAGGTGCATGGCGCCGACGTGGACGCCCGCGACCACAACGGCTACAGCGTGATCCATCACGCGGCCTCGCGCGGGGACAACGAGATGATCGAGTATCTGATCTCGCACGGCGCCGATCCGCTCGCGGTGGCGCGCACCGGCCAGACCACGATTGATCTCGCGAACGGTCCGGCGCAGCGCATCAACCCGTTCCCGGAGACGATCGCGCTGCTCGCGTCCTACGGCGCCAAGAACAACAACCTCTGCGTGGGTTGTTGACTCGCTAGAGGGGATTCCCATGGAACCGAGGCCCGCTGACTCCGGAGGATCTGTCGTCCCGTCGCGGCTCGCCGCCCTCGTCGTCTTCGGCGTGCTGGCCGGGGCGGTGACGTCGTGGGGGGCTGCCGAGAACTCCCCGTCGCTCGCGGCAGTGCGGGCGTGGGAACCGGGCGCGACCGCTGCCGCGCTGGTCACCGCGGAGCACAACGCCACGCTCCGCACCTACTGCATGGTCTGCCACAACGACCGGATGCAGACCGGCAACCTGTCCCTGAACGGGTTCGACGCCGCGGATCCGGCGACCCACGCGGACATCGCCGAGAAAGTGATCTCCAAGCTGCGGCTCGGCATGATGCCCCCGCCGGGCGCCCGCCGGCCGGATGAAGAGACGCTGGTCGAGATCGCGGTCTCGCTCGAAGATCAGCTCGACCGGACCTGGGAGGCGAATCCGAACCCGGGCCGCCGCTCGTTCCAGCGGCTGAACCGGGCCGAGTACGGCGCCGCGATCCGCGACCTTCTCGGGGTCGAGATCGAAGGCGGCGAGTACCTGCCGCAGGACACCCTGAGCGCCAACTTCGACAACATCGCCGATGTCCAGTTGTTGTCGGCGACCCTGATGGACTCCTACCTGCGGGCGGCGGGCGAGATCAGTCGGCTCGCGGTGGGCAATCCCGATGCCGCTCCGGCGGAGACGAGCTACTTCGTTTCCCGCTGGGCGTCACAGCGCCGGCAGGTCGAGGGAGCTCCGTGGGGGACCCGGGGCGGTCTCGCGGTGGATCACAACTTCCCGGCGGACGGGAACTACGTGTTCCGGCTCTCGCTCCACCATGAGGTCTGCGGACCGATCGTGGGCACCGCGGCGGGCGCCCTGAACTCGGAGGAGGACCCCGAGCAGATCGAGCTCTCGATCGACGGAGAGCGGGTGGCGCTGCTCGCCATCGATCCGTGGATGCACACCTCCGATCCGAACGGCGCGACGATGATCACGGAGCCGATCTTCATCAAGGCGGGCCCCCGCAAGGTGGCGGCGGCCTTCCTGCGGAAGTTCGACGGCCCGACGCTGGATCTGGTCTCGCCGCACGACTGGTCGCTCGCGAGCACGAACATCGCGCTGACCTACGGCATCCACAGCCTCCCCCACCTGCGGGACGTGCTGATCCGCGGTCCGTTCGATCCCACCGGCGTCTCGGAGACGCCGAGCCGTCGGCAGATCTTCACCTGCCGCCCGCTGTCTCCGGACGAGGCGCGGCCGTGCGCCGAGGAGATCCTGGGCCGACTGGGACGCCTTGCCTACCGGGGGAGCCTCACCGAGGACAACCTCGACGCGCTGCTCGCCCTGTATGACGCCGGAGCCGAGGCCGACGGGTTCGAGGAAGGGATCCGGATGGGGGTCGAGGGGATGCTGGCGAGCCCGAACTTCGTGTTCCGGATCGAGGAGCCGGTGGATCCGCGGGAGGCGGAGTACGGCTATCGGCTGGGGGGGATGGATCTCGCGTCGCGGCTGAGCTTCTTCCTGTGGGGTTCGATCCCGGACGGGGATCTGCTGGATGCGGCGGATTCGGGTCGGCTGCTGGAGCCGGAGGGCTTCGAGGAGCAGGTGCTGCGGATGCTGCGGGACGAAAGGTCCCGGGCGCTGGCGAGCCGGTTCGCGTCGCAGTGGTTCCGGCTGCAGGATCTGGAGAAGATCAACCCGAACGTCCGGATCTTCCCCGACTTCCACCAGCAGTTGAAGACGGCGATGGTGGAGGAGACCGAGCGTTTCTTCCATCACCTGGTGGCTGAGGACCGGAGCCTGTTCGAGCTGTTCACGGCGGACTACACGTTCGTGAACGAGCGGCTGGCGAAGCACTACGGGATCGAGGGCGTCACCGGTCCAGAACACCGGATGGTGCGCTACGAGGACGACATGCGGCGGGGCATCTTCGGGCACGGGAGCATGCTGACGCTGACGTCGCACCCCTACCGAACGTCGGCGGTGCTGCGCGGGAAGTGGGTGATGGAGGTGCTGCTGGGGAGCCCGCCGCCGCCTCCGCCGCCGAACGTGCCGGAGCTGGAAGCGGTGGATTCGGGCGAACCGGGTCGGGAGCTGACCGCCCGGGAGGCTCTGGAGATCCACCGCGACAACCCGGCTTGCCGTTCCTGCCACCGGATGATGGACCCGATCGGGATCGCGATGGAGGAGTTCGACGTGACCGGAAGGCTCCGGGTGAAGGACGCCGGGCAACCGGTGGACGCCTCTGGTGAGTTCTACGACGGAACGCCGATCACCAACGTGAAGGATCTTCGCGCTGCGCTCTTGCAGCGGCCGATTCCGATGCTGCGGACGTTCACCGAGAACCTGATGGCCTACGCGCTGGGCCGCCGGGTGGAGTACTTCGACCAGCCGCGGATCCGGGAGATCGTGCGGGAGGCGGAGGATCAGGACTACCGGATGTCGGCGTTCATCCTCGGGGTCGCCACCAGTCCGGCGTTCCAGGAGAAGGGCCGGACCACGGAGACCCCCACCGACACGGTCGCCGCCGAACACTGACGCGGCGGCCGGCGCGCTGCCGGCGCGCCGGACTCCAGTCCGGCAATTCCACGAGGCCGTGCCGTGCCCGCGCCGGGAGAACTCCGGCAGTTAGAGACGATCGGGACTCCGCAGGCCCACCAGTGTGGTACCCACCAGGGATGAGCCGCGCCGGGAGATTGCCGAACTGGAGTTCGGCGCGCCGGCAGTTGCGGCGCGCCGGCAGCGCGCCGGCAGTATCAGCGCCCGAGATCCACCACCCGGATGTTGCGCCAGCGTACGCGAATCCCCCCGCCGTCGTGGATCTGGAGCGCGAACGATCCGTCGCCCGCGCCGATCCCTTCGTCTTCGAGGTCCACCATGCGGGTCCCGTTCAGCCAGGTGGTCACCCGACTGCCCACCGCCCGGATCCGAAGCTCGTTCCACTCGCCCATGTCGAGCACGGAGTCCAGCGCCGGATCGGGTTGCGTCAGCCAGCCGCGTCCGTAGGACTCGTAGATCCCGCCGGTGAAGAGACCCGGAGGCGCGACCTCCGCCTGCCAGCCGCTCACGACCGTCCCCTCCACGCTGGACCGGAAGAACACGCCGCTGTTGCCGTCGGCCTCCTGCAGGAACTCGAGCGTCAGGTCGAAGTCCCGATAGGTCCCGATGGTCGAGAGATAGCCGTATTCGGCGTCGGGGCCGCTCTCGCAAACGAGTTCCCCGTCCTCGACGGTCCAGCGCTCGGTGCCGTGGACCTGCCAGCCGTCGAGGTTCTCGCCGCCCCACAGCGAGACCGGTTCGAGCGGACGGATGCGGATGCTTCGGTACCAGACGTTGCGGCCGTGGTCCTGCAGGCCGATGGGACCGGATTCGGCGCGGCCGTAGCGCGGGTAGCCGGCGAACTTGCTCACCGCCACCCGCTCCTCCCAGTCCTCCGAGCCGAGCTCGTATTCGACCGTCTTCGCCCCGTTGAGCCAGTGTTCCACATGGTTGTTCAGGACGCGGATGCGGCCCTCGTTCCATTCCCCGGGCCCGCGCAGGGGCCTGTCGGTCGCGGCGTGGAGGTCGTAGTTGTCGCCGGTGAGATGGGTGTGCATGTCCATCGCGCCCATCTCGATGTAGGCCTCGTCGTCCAGCACCTGGTACTCGGGCGCGTTGAACCAGATTTCGGCGCCCTCCTCCTCGATCACCCGGTAGAGGACGCCGCTGTTGGCGACTTCGGAGAGCCGGAACTCGAAGACGAGGTCGAAATCGTCGAAGGATTCGGTAGTGACGATGTCCCCACCGATCGGCACGTCCGGGTCGGTGGCGGTGGCGCCCACGACCAGCATTCCGTCCATCACCGCCCAGCCGGCGTCGGGAAATTCCTCCCGGTTGTAGCCGCGCCAGCCGGCGGTCGTTTCCCCGTCGAAGAGGAGGCGCCAACCGGCGGCGCGCTCGGCCTCGGTGAGGGTGTTGGGCGGGCGGGCGTCGGTGGCGGAGCTCCCCGGATCCACGCTCTCCTCGGCGGGCGACCGGGCGACGTCGGCGCAGCCGGCGGTGAGCGCGAGGGCCAGGAGCGCCATCCCGGCGGGTTGCGGCTTACGTTCGTGCGGCATCAGGCAAGAGTCATCGTTTCGGGATCCCAGCGGACGGAGCGGTCCTGGAAGTGGCCGAGGTTGCAAGCCAGGGCGGGAGCGGCGGCCCGGAGCCCGAAGGTCGCATCCTCGAGAACCGGCGGTCCGCCCCGGATCGCATCGAAGAAGCGCACGAAGTGATCCACGAGGGCGCCGCGGTAGCCGGGTTCGACTTCGTAGCGGAGCTCGACCGGGGCCTCTATGCGGACCCGGGCGGGCAGCGCGTCGCCGGCTTCCGCCGCATCGGCCATCTTCTCCCGGGAAAAGGCGTCCGTCGGGTCCACCGCCACGTTCTTGCGAAGGACCACGTCGTTCCAGGTGATGTCCATCGAGCCCTCGCTCCCCACCAGCCGCAGGAAGGTGCTGCCCGAGGTGCCGTCCACGAAATTGACCCGCAACGACAGGTTGAAGGCGGGATGCGTGTCCGCTTCGGGGTAGTCGAACATGCCGAGCAGGACGTCCGGAACCTCGCGCCCATCCTTCCAGTAGCGCAGCCCGCCGGTGGCCTGGATGCGCGTCGGGCCGCGCGAGCTCACCACGAAGTGGAGGCTCGAGAACAGGTGGACGAAGAGGTCGCCGGCGACTCCGGTCCCGTAGTCGCGGTAGTTGCGCCAACGGAAGACGCGCAGCGGGTCGTACGGAACCCTTGGCGCCGGGCCGAGGAACCGCTCCCAGTCCACCGTCGTCTCGGACGCGTCGGCGGGGATCGGATACTGCCAGGCGCCGATCGGGTCGTTCCGCGCCCAGAAGCCCTCGGCGTAGTTGAGCGCGCCGATGGCGCCTTGCTCGTAGAGCTCCTTCGCCTTCTCGTTGCCCAGCGAACTCATCCCCTGGCTGCCCACCTGGAAGACGCCGCCGGATTCGCGTTGGGCGCGGATGAGGGCCTCGCCCTCGCCGATGCCGTGGACCATCGGCTTTTCGCAGTACACCGCCCTCCCGGCCCGAAGCCCCGCGACCGAGATGGGCGCGTGCCAGTGGTCGGGAGTCGCCACGATGACGGCGTCCACGTCGTCCCGAGCGAGCACCTCCTGGAAGTCCCGGGTGACGAAGATGTCGCCGTGCCGCTCGCGCGCCGCGTCGAGGCGGCCGTCGAAGATGTCGCAGGCGGCGACGAGTTCCACGCCCGGGATCCGGAGCGCGGCGCCCACGTCCGCCATGCCCATCCCGCCGGCGCCGATCACGGCGAGGCCGATGCGGTCGGAAGGGGCGACCTGGCCGCCCGGCGACGCTCCCGAGGGCCCGGGCCCGGAGCGCCGGCTCAACGGACGCGCTTCCGCGGATGCCGGCGCCGTCCCCGCCGCGAGCGCCGGACCCACAGCCAACGTCCCGAGGAAGCGCCGACGGGTGCGGGTCGCGGGAAGGGCTCTTCGGGTTTCGCTCATGGATGCATGGACCTGTGCCGCGCGGATGGAGAGCATATGCGGCCCCGCCTCGGCGGGTAGCCGGGCGCGGCGCGGGCTGGAGGGAGCGGAATCCGACCCCCCGCTTACCATCGCGTCCGTCCCCGCAGCCCGCCACGGAGGAAGCCATGCGCCCGTTCGCCGTCCTGTCCCTCGCCGCCGTGCTCGGCAGCGCCGCGCCCGTCCCGGCCGAGGAACCCTCCCCCGTCCTCGACCGCTTCCGCGCGCAGATCTCGCTCGCATCGGTCGGCAGCCCGCGCATCTCCCCCGATGGCCGTCTGATCGCCTACTCGGTCACCACCGCCGACTGGGAAGGGAACCGGTTCGACCAGGAGATCTGGCTGGCCGGCGCGGGGGAGCCGTTCCCGCTCACGCACACCCCGGACGGCAGCAGCACCGGACACCGGTGGGCCCCGGACGGTTCCCGCCTCGGTTTCCTCGCCGATCGCGGGGACGAGACCCAGATCTACCTGATCCGGGCCGGGGGCGGCGAGGCGGTGCGGCTCACCTCCCACGAGGGCGGCATCCGGTCGTTCCGCTTCTCGCCCGGCGGGAGCCGGATCGCGTTCGCGGCCACCGATCCTGATCCCGAGGACTTCGAGGAGCGGGAGGAGCGCTTCGGCGAATACGCCGTCGAGGACGACGACTTCCGGATGGTCCATCTATGGGTGATCGAGCTGGAGGGCGAGGGAGAGCCGCGCCGGCTGACCGAGGGGGGCGCGTTCACCGTCGGGAGCTACTCCTGGTCTCCGGACGGCCGGGAGATCGCGTTCGACCACACGCCGACGCCGCAGGTCAACTCCTCTCGGGACGCCGACCTCTCGGTCGTCGAGGTCGCCACCGGATCGGTGCGGACCCTGGCCGCGCAGCCGGGCCGCCAGCGCGGGCCGATGTGGTCGCCCGACGGCGGGCGCATCCTGTTCTCCACCTCGGCGGCGGCGAGCCCCTACTACGGGAACTCGGAACTCGCCACCGTCCCGGCGGCGGGCGGCGACCCCCGGATCCTGACCGGGGACTTCGACGAGAACCCGTCCCCGGTGGCGTGGAACGGGGACGGGGTGTTCTTCGTCGCTTCGCAGCGGACCGCCCGACAACTCTTCGCGCTGGACCCCGAGTCAGGCGAGGTGACCCGGGTCCTCGACACGCCCGAGATGATCGGGGCGGTGGACATCGCGGCCGACGGCGCCGCGATGGCGCTCTCCGGCGAGGACCGGACGACGGTCGCCGAGATCTACCACAAGCGGCGGGAGATGTCCGCACCCGAGCGGGTGAGCGACATGACCGCGCAGGTCGCCGACTGGGGTGATCTCGGAAACCGCGAAGTGATCCGATGGACGAGTCGGGACGGCGCCGAAATCGAGGGCGCGCTGCTGACGCCTCCCGGTTACGACCCGGACCGGACACACCCGCTGATGGTCGTCATCCACGGCGGTCCGACGGGCACATCGCGGCCGCAACTCGTCGGCGGCTACGTCTATCCGGTCCTCGAGTGGCTGAAGAAGGGCGCTTTGGTGCTCATGCCCAACTACCGCGGTTCCGCCGGTTACGGAGCCGACTTCCGCGCCCTCAACGTCCGCAACCTCGGCGTCGGCGATGCCTGGGACGTCCTCTCCGGCGTCGAGAGCCTGGTCGGGCAGGGGGTCGTGGACCCGGACCGGGTCGCGGCCATGGGTTGGAGCCAGGGGGGCTACATCTCCGCCTTTCTCACCACGACGAGCGACCAGTTCCGCGCGATCTCGGTGGGAGCGGGGATTTCCAACTGGATGACCTACTACGTGAACACCGACATCCACGCGTTCACCCGCGAGTACCTGAAGGCCACGCCGTGGGACGACCCGGAGATCTACGCGAAGACCTCCCCGATGACCACGATCCAGCAGGCCAGCACTCCGACCCTCATCCAGCATGGGGAATTCGATGCCCGCGTTCCCACCCCGAACGCCTACGAGCTCTACCAGGGTCTCCAGGATGTCGGGGTCGAAACCCGACTGATCATCTACAAGGGCTTCGGCCACGGGATCAACAAGCCTCGCGAGCGGCTCGCCGCCATGGTGCACAACTGGGAGTGGTTCGGCCGCCACATCTGGGGCGAGGAAGCCGAACCGACAAGCGAGTGAACGCCCCTGCTCGCGGGCCCTCGTCCCCTCGACGGGGAGCGGGGCGGCGCGACCCCGCAGCAGCTTCGGAGCATTCGGAAACAACTCGACCCCCATGGTCACCGAGCGCCGAGAGTTGGTCCTTCCTCGATGCGCTTTCGGCGCGCGAGATCACGCTAGAATGGCGTGATGCGGAGCGCGAGCGTCACCGAAGCCAGGAATCAGTTCAGCCGCCTGCTGCGGCGCGTACGGCGCGGTGAGACGGTTCTCATCACCGATCGGGGAAAGCCCGTGGCGCGGATCGAGCCATGTCACGCGGCGGATGAGGATGACTCCCGGCTGGACGCGCTGGTCGCCCGTGGAGTCGTTCGCCCGGCTCGCTCGACCCTCGATGTCGAGGCGTTCCTGAACGAGCCTCCGCCGCGTCTGCCCGAAGGCGTGCGAGCGAGCGAGGCGGTCACCGCGGATCGCGAGAAGAGCTGGTGAGGTACTGGGACTCGTCCGCCCTCGTGCCGCTGCTCGTCGGCGAACCGACGACGGCTCTCCGACAATCCATGTTGCGCGACGACCCGGCCATCGTCACATGGTGGGGAAGCGTCGTGGAATGCGCCTCCGCGCTTCACCGGCTCGACAGGGAGCATCGCCTCAGCGCGCCGGATTTCCTGAGATCCCGGGGACGGCTCGAAGTGTTGGCGACCACATGGCGCGAGGTCGCGCCCTCGGCGCGGCTACGGCGACGAGCCCGGCGCCTGCTCGGGGTCCATCCGCTTCGCGCCGCCGACGCCTTCCAACTGGCGTCGGCGCTCATCGTGACCGACGAGGATCCCAGGGCGCTGAGTTTCGTCGCCAGTGACGCGCGACTCGCGGAAGCAGCGCGGATGGAGGGATTCACGGTCCTCTGATCCGCCCGGACCGGCGCCGTCTTCGCCCCGCGATCCGAACAGGAAAACGTTCGACCTGGAGTCGCGAACCCGGACCAGAAAAAGCCTCCACGCGGAGGGGACGGATGCGGCGGGCCGCCGCGCTCGTGAGCCCCCGGTTGCCGGTTGTGCCCCAAACCGGGAAGGCCATAACATAGGGCGTTGCAGGGGTTCGCGGGAGGCCCGCGACCTCGGACGGGCGCCCCGGGTCGTCAGGTGATGCTGGCGGCGCGAGGGCGGGACCCTGGGCACTCAAGGAGGCCGACATGAACTACCTGACCGGGAAGAGCCTTCCGAGGCGGACGTTCCTGCGGGGAGCGGGGGCGACGGTGGCGCTGCCGTTCCTGGAGGCGATGGTTCCGGCGAGCGCGGTGGCGAAGCCGACGGCGGCGGATCCGACGCGGCTGGTGGCGATCGAGATCGTGCACGGGGCGGCGGGGAGCAACAAGTACGGGCGGGAGCAGAACCTGTGGTCGCCGGCGGAGACGGGAACGGAGTTCGACCTGTCGAAGGGGGCGCTGGCGCCGCTGGAGCCGGTGCGTGACTACGTGACGATCGTGAGCGACTGCGACGTGGAGCCGGCGGAGGCGCGGACGGCGCGGGAGATCGGGGGGGATCACTTCCGTTCGAGCGCGGCGTTCCTGACGCAGTCGTATCCGAAGCAGACGGAGAGTTCGGACGTTTTCGCGGGGACGTCGCTGGACCAGCTCTACGCGCAGCGTTTCGGTCAGGAGACGCCGATTCCGTCGATGCAGTTGTGCATCGAGACGGTGGATCAGGCGGGCGGGTGCGCGTATGGGTATGCGTGCGTGTACACGGACACGATCAGTTGGGCGTCGCCGACGGAGCCGCTGCCGATGACGCGGGATCCACGGATCGTGTTCGACCAGTTGTTCGGGGCGGGCGGGACGCCGGAGGGCCGGGTGTCGCGTCAGCGGGCGCGGCAGAGCGTTCTGGACTTCATCAGTTCGGAGGTGAAGAGCCTGACGGGAGCGCTGGATCCGGAGGACGTGCGTCGGATGGACCGGTACATGACGGACATCCGGGAGATGGAGCGTCGGATCGAGCGGATCGTGGAGCGGAACACGAGCGGAGAGCTGCGGGAGCTGCCGGACGCGCCGCCGGGAGTGCCGGACAGCTTCGACGAGCACGTGAAGATCATGTTCGATCTGCAGGCGCTGGCGTTCCAGTCGGACATGACGCGGGTGTTCAGCTTCAAGCTGGGGCGGGACGCGTCGAGCCGGGTGTATCCGGAGAGCGGAGAGTCCACGGCGTTCCACCCGGCGTCGCACCACGGGAACTCGGAGGAGCGGGTGGAGATTCTGGGGCGGATCAACCGGTATCACGTGGGGCTGGTTCCGTATTTCATGGAGAGGCTGCGGAGCATTCAGGAGGAGGACCGGAGCCTTCTGGACAAGACGATGATTCTGTATGGGTCGCCGATGGGGGATCCGAACATCCACAACCACAAGCGGGTTCCGTTCTTCGTTGCGGGGGGCGCGAACGGAGCGCTGGAGAACAACCTGCACTTGCGGGCGGAGCCGGGGACGCCGCTGGCGAACGTGATGCTGACGCTGCTGCACAAGCTGGGAGTGGACGAGGACGAGGCGGACCACTTCGGGAACAGCACCGGCGCGTTCTCCCTCTCGGCCTGATGGCGCGGACGAGACACGAGGACCCGATCGCAGAAGGAGGCGATGGATGAAACTGGCGACCCGGAAGCGAATCGGAGGCCGCTGCGCGGTCCTCATCGTCGGTCTGCTGACGCTGGGCCTCGGCTCGGCAGCCGCGGTCTCATCGGTGCTGGAGGCGGCCCGGGTCGGCGATGCGGAGGCGCTCCGGACCGCAGTGCGGGCCGGCGGGGAAGTGAACGCGGCGCAGGCCGACGGTTTCACCGCGCTCCACTGGGCGGCGAAGAACGGGAACCGCGAGATCGCCGACGTGCTGATCGCGGCGGGCGCCGATCTGTCGGCGACGACCCGGCTCGGCGGCCACACGCCGCTCCACGTGGCGGCGGCTTCCGGCCACGCCGGATTGGCGGAGGCGCTGCTCGCGGGCGGGGCGGCTCCCGATCCGGTGACTTCAACCGGCGCGCAGCCGATCCATCTGGCCGCCGCGTCGGGGAATGTCGAACTGATCGAGGCGCTGGTTGCGGGCGGCGCGTCGCTCGACGCCACCGAGACCAAGTGGGCGATGACCCCGCTCATGTTCGCGGCGGTTTCGGGACGGAGCGATGCGATCCGCGCCATGCTGGCGGCGGGCGCCGATCCCTCGGTGACCGCCGGGGTGCTCGACGTGGTGGAGCGGGCGCGGTACGACTCCGATGAGCGCCGGGCCCGCCAGGAGCGGATCGAGGCCATTCAGGGCGGCAGCGGCGTTCTTCAGGCCGAGCGTCCGCTCACCGCGACCGGGGCGGACCTGCGCGGCGCGGCGGGCACGGTGGCGAACGACCTTCCCAACCAGGGGACCGGGGGCGGGAACCCCGAGCCGGAGCGACGCCGCCGTCGGGGCCGGGATCCGAACGAGCCCCGGCCGATGAGCTACGAGGAGCGGGTGCGCACCCACGGTGGGCTCACGGCGCTCCACCTCGCCGCCCGCGAGGGCCGGGTCGAGACCGCGGCGGCGCTCCTCGACGGGGGCGCCGACGTGAACCAGCGGGCCGACGGGAACGAGGCGACGCCGCTCCTCACCGCCGTCATCAACGGGCACTTCGACCTCGCCACGGAGCTGCTCGCCCGCGGCGCCGACCCGACGCTGGCGGACCACCAGGGCGCCACCCCGCTCTACGGGACGGTGAACACCCAGTGGATCCCGAAGGCGCGCCATCCGCAGCCGGCCGACTACCTCCAGCAGAAGACCTCGCATCTGGAGCTGATGCAGGCGCTGCTCGATGCCGGCGCCGATGTCAACGCGAGGATCAACAACTCGCTCTGGTACACGGTGTACAACGTGGACCAGCTCGGCGTGGACCGCAGCGGCGCCACCGCGTTCTGGCGGGCCGCCTACGCGCTCGATGTCCCGGCGATGAAGCTGCTCGTCGCGAATGGCGCCGACCCGCACATCCCGACGATGCGGGTTCCGGAGCTGCGGCGGCTCCCGATGCTGGTGGACGAGGACGATCCGGATCCATCGGGCCTTCCGGAGGTTCCCTACGGCGGACCAGCGGTCTATCCGGTCCACGCGGCGGCGGGCGTCGGTTACGGCCTCGGTCTCGCGGCGAACTCGCACCGACACGTGCCCGGCGCGTGGATGGACGCGGTGCGTTACCTGGTCGAGGAGTGTGGCGCCGACGTGACCGTGCGCGACCACAACGGCTACAGCACGATCCACCACGCGGCGTCCCGGGGTGACACCGGGATGGTCCAGTACTTCATTGATCACGGGGCCGATCCGCTCGCGGTGGCCCGCACCGGGCAGACGACGATTGATCTCGCGAACGGTCCGGTTCAGCGGATCAACCCGTTCCCGGAGACGATCGCGCTCCTCGCGTCCTACGGAGCGAAAAACAACAACGCCTGCGTGGGTTGCTGATGCGTCGCCAGCCCCGGGGCAGCGCCCCGGGGCTGGCGACGCCTTCTATCGGAACGCCGGACTCCAGTCCGGCACTGCGATGTCCCCAACCGGCGCCTCTCCGGCCTGCACGCAGCCCCGACCCTCCCCGAACTGCCGCGCCCTCCGGCCAACCGCGGAGCCATCAACGTCACGGCATCGCCCGCCCGGCCCGGCGGCAAGTTTGGCACCGTGTCTCGGGAGCCGGGTGTGGCCGGAAGGAGCAAGGGACTGAAGAGTGCGAGACCTCCGGACCCGCGCTCCGGCGACGCACACGAGGACTATAGACGTGACATGATTTGACCCCAAGTCGGCCGAAACAGCCGTTAGACTCCCGTCCAAATGCCCCGTCCTCCGATCCGAGACCGGTTCCTGCAGGCAGTGGAAGACCTGAGCCGAACGATCCCACCGCGGCCATCCAGTTGCAAAGTGCCAAAGCAGGCCTCGCTCTCGCAGTGTCTGGGCTACACGCATCGGTTCGTCATTGCCGCCGACAAGGGCAAGCGCCGATACAGATTCGATCACTTCCAGGACGCGCTCAAGGCCGCGCTGAAGGCACCAGACATCAAGAGTCGGGGTTTCCTCTCGGACCCGCGTGGCGCGGTGTCCGCTGACATCGGTAGTGGCCCGGGACTGTGTTCGTGGGCCTGTGTTTGAAGCGGGGCCGGCCCACGCCACGTTTCCTGGCGATGGACCAAGCTCCGAACATGATCAGGCTCGCAAGAGAACTGTGGCAGAGGATGGAGACGGGTGCGAGCCTCTGGTGCTCCTCGGACCCGGACGAGTTCGTTCGATTCGGCTGCCGTGCCGTTCGAGATCGCCCGCTGATTGTCAGTTTCGGGCATGTGCTGAAGCAGACGCTCGAGGACGGTACCGACGACAATCCCGCCTTCACAGGATTCTCCAGAATCCTCGTGGATTTGTCACGCTCTGCCCGTGCTTGTCTCGTGGTCGTTGCGGATGCCCACGGTTCCTCGGAAGTCAGATGGGAGCATCAGAAATCGTGGGAGGTTCTCCAGAGGGGAGTGGAAGCACGAAGTGGGAGGTTGGTCTCCCTCGGCAAACTTCCTGGATCGCGGCAGTATGGGCTCGTGGAGTAGCGTCATTGTGATTGTGATGCGCCCCGGCCTCCTGTTCGCTCCCGAAACCGCCGAGCGTCCGCCTGTCCCGGGCCTCCACTACCTGGCGCGGTTCCTTGACGACTCGATGCAGAAGCGGTTGCTCGCTGAAGTGGATTCGCCGTCGGCCCCGTGGCTCACCGACCTGGAGCGCCGTGTTCAGCACTACGGCTGGCGCTACGGCTACCGTGGCCGCTCCATCACGCGGGACATGCGGATCGGCCCGCTGCCTCCGTGGCTCACTGCGATCGCCCACCGGCTCTTCGAGACCGGTCTGTTCGACCGCGTGCCGAACCAGGTCATCGTGAACGAGTACAAGCCGGGGCAGGGCATCGCCATGCACACCGACCTGGCCGGCTTCGGACCGACGGTGGCCATGGTCTCCTTGGGGGACTCGTGGCACATGGATCTCCGGCCCGCCGGATCGCGCGCCCGGGAGAATCAGAGCATCCTGCTGGAGGAGGGCTCGGCTCTCGTCCTGACTGGCGAGGCCCGTCGCGACTGGATGCACGGGATCGCGAAGCGAAAGACGGAGCCGTCTCCTGCCGGGCGGGTTCCCCGGCGGCGGCGCGTATCGCTTACCTTTCGCACGGTGGCGGCCCCCACGATCCGGGACTCCCGCCAACGAACTGCCCGCTCCGACTCCTGAGAGGTACCCCATGACGACACGCGCCATCCCGTTGCCCGCCATCCTGCTGGGCCTGCTGCTCGCCGTCCCGGCAGTCGCGCAGGACACCGACTGGGACGCCGTCGAGATCACCAGCGAGGATCTCGGAAACGGCATCCACGTCCTGTTCGGGCAGGGAGGCAACATCGGCGTCTCCGCCGGGCCGGACGGAACGCTCCTGGTGGACGACCAGTACGCCCCGCTCACCGACAAGATCCTCGCGGCGGTCTCCGACATCACGGATCAGCCGGTCCGCTTCGTGGTGAACACCCACTGGCACGGCGACCACACCGGCGGCAACGAGAACCTCGGCAAGGCGGGCGCGGTCGTCGTGGCCCACGAGAATGTCCGCCGCCGGATGAACCCGGAGGAGTTTCAGAGTCTCGTCGGGCGCTCCGAGCAGGCGGCGCCCGAGGCGCTTCCGGTTGTGACCTTCGACGACGGCGTGACCCTGAACTGGAACGGTCTGCGCATCGAAGCGGATCACCAGCCCCACGCCCACACCGACGGGGACTCGGTGATCTACTTCGAAGGGGCCAACGTGGTCCACATGGGCGACCTCTTCTTCCATGGGTCGTTCCCGTTCGTGGACCTGAACTCCGGAGGCAGCATTGACGGCGTCATCGCGGCCGCCGAGTCGGTCGCCGCCCGCACCGACGAGAACACGCAGATCATCCCGGGCCACGGGCAGGTCACGGATCGAGCCACTCTGATGGCCTACGCCGAGGCGCTCCGCGGAGCCCGCGGCCGGATCGCGGACCGGATCGCCGCCGGTCAGAGCGAGGAAGTCGTCGTCGCCGACTACGCCGACGTCATCGCCGGGCTGGGAACCACGATCGGGTGGGCCCCCGATACCACCGGATTCGTGAACGCCGAGCGCTTCGTGGGCTTCGTGTACCGTAGCCTCGCCCGGTAGAGACGCCGCCCGGAGCGGTGAGTCCGGCTTCCGATCGGCACGAGGGGGGAGGGCCGGAAGCCTGGGGCGGCGCCGCCAGGGTCGCGATGAACTTCAGCACCCGGAACGAGACCTGGCGGCGGCTGATGAGCAACGGCCTCACCTACGCCGTTCCCCGCTTCCAGCGCGACTACTCGTGGGGTGAGGACGAGTGGGAGGATCTGTGGCAGGACGCGCTGATGGTGCTGCGCGGCGAGGCGTCGGGCCACTACCTGGGGTATCTGGTGCTTCGGTCCGAAGACGAGCGCCACTTCGAGATCATTGACGGGCAGCAGCGGCTCACGACTCTGAGCCTCTTGGTCCTCGCCGGGCTGCGCCGACTCCGGAACCTGCCCGGTGCCTCGGAGCCGGGGAGCAACGTCCGGCGCCGGATCGAGGGGCTGCGGCAGAGCTATATCGGCTACGAGGACCCGGTGACGCTGGTTTCCGAGCCCAAGCTGAGGCTCAACCGCAACAACGACGCCTACTACCGGAACTTCCTCGTCCCGCTGAAACACCCGCTCCCGAAGCGCGGCTTCAAGGCCTCCGAGCACCGGCTGCGAAAGGCGTTCGAGTGGTTCGACCGGCGCCTCCGGTCCCACGTCCGCGCCGAAGAGGATCCGGGTCGGGCGATCGCCGAACTCGTGGACCGGATGAGCGACCGGCTCTTTTTCACCGTGATCACGGTGACCGACGAGCTGAACGCCTACACCGTGTTCGAGACGCTGAACGCCCGCGGCGTCCGGCTCTCCGCGACCGACCTGCTCAAGAACTATCTCTTCGCTCTACTCCACCGTGAACGTCGCCACGAGCGGGAGCTCGACGCGATGGACGAGCGCTGGGCGCTCCTCGTGGACCGAATCGGCGCCGGGAGCGTCCCGGACTTCGTGCGCTGCCACTGGATGAGTCGCCATGGTCTCGTGCGGCGGTCGGACCTGTTCAAGACCGTGCGCCGACGGGTCCGCGACCCTCGGGCGGCCTTCGCGCTGCTGGATGGCTTGGAGGGCGATCTCGATGTCTGGCTGGCCCTGATCCGGCCCGACGCGCACGGCGAGGGTGGGGACCCCGGACGGCGCCGCTACGCCCGCCTCCTTCGGATGTTCAGCGTCCGCCAACCGTTGCCCGTGCTTCTGGCCGCCAGCCGACATCTCTCACCGGGAGCGTTCGGCGATCTGCTGCGGGCGATCGTGATGCTCTCCTTTCGCTACAACGTGATCGGGAACCGGCCCACCGCCGAGCAGGAGCGCGCCTATTCGGCGGAAGCCCAGCGGATCGAGGGCGGCAAACACCGAACCGTCCGGGCCGTTCTCGAGGGGCTTCGGGCGATCTATCCGCGGGACGACGAGTTTCGGTACGCGTTTGCCGCCAAATCGCTTTCCACGCGTCAGTCCCGCAACCTCCGAATCGCCCGCTACATCCTGTGCGAGCTCGAGCGCCGGGAATTCGGATCCTGTCCTGACCACGACGACCCCTCCGTTTCCGTGGAGCACATCGCTCCCTCCGGAGGCGGTGACGGATGGGAGGACTTCGGGGAACCGAATCGCGACGCCCTCACGTCGCGGCTCGGCAATCTCGCGCTCCTCGAGAAGCGACGCAACAAGAAGCTGGGCCACGCGCCGTATGCCGTGAAGCGCGACGTTTACCGGAAGAGCGCCTTCCCGAGCACCCGGAAGATGGCTGAGGACACTCCCGATTGGACGCCGGAGGCGATCGCGGCGCGACAGCGGGCCATGGCGAAGACAGCAACCGCCGTCTGGCGGTTGGCGCAGCTCGACTGATGGGAGGGGCCCGACAATGAGCGCGTTCCGGTTCCTCCACGCCGCGGACATCCACCTCGACAGCCCGCTGCGCGGACTCGATGGGCACGAGCGCGAGGTCGCCGAGCGGGTGCGAACCGCGCCGCGGGCCGCCTTCGAGAACCTGATCGCGCGGGCGCTCGGCGAACCGGTGGACTTCGTCGTCATCGCCGGCGACCTCTACGACGGTTCGTGGAAGGACTACCGAACCGGGCTCTTCTTCGCCGAACAGATGGAGAAACTGCGAGCGGCGGAGATCCCGGTGTTCGTGCTCCACGGGAACCACGATGCCGAGAGCGTCATCACGAAGCCGCTGCGGCTGCCCGACAACGTGCAGGTGTTCGGCGCCCGGAAACCGCAGACGTTCGTTCTCGAGGCGCTCGGGGTGGCGCTTCACGGGCAGAGCTTTCGGGAAAAAGCCGTCCACGCGAACCTGGTCCCCGACTACCCGTCGCCGCGCCCGGACCGGTTCAACATCGGCGTCCTCCACACCGGCCTCGGCGGGATGGACGGGCACGACAACTACGCCCCGTGCAGCCTGCTCGATCTGACCTCCAAGGGGTACGACTACTGGGCGCTTGGACACATCCATCGGCGTCAGGTCCTCCACGAGCGGCCGTGGGTCGTGTTCCCGGGCAACCTCCAGGGTCGGCACGTGCGCGAGACCGGGCCGAAGGGCGCGTTCCTCGTCTCGGTGGAGGACGGCGAGGTCGGGGCCCTCGACCCGGTGGACTTCGATGTGGTCCGGTGGCTGGACGTCTCGGTGCCGGCGAAGGGCCTGGACCGGGTGGATCAGGTCGTCGAGGCGGCCGGGACCGCTCTCGAGGAGGCGGCCCCGGGAGCGGACGGACGGCTCCTCGCCTGCCGCGTGCGGATCGAAGGCCGGTGCGAGGCGCACGGCCGTCTGGTGCGCGACCCGGATCACTTCCTCCACGAGGTGCGCTCGGTGGCGCTCGGGGTGGAGGACGCCGCGGTGTGGGTCGAACGGGTCGAGGTGAACACCCGGCCGCCCCGCGACGCCGCCGCAATCCGCCGTCGGCAGGACGCGGTGGGCGAGCTCCAGCGGTTCCTCGAAGAGGCCCCGCGCGACGAGGAGCTGCTGGCGGTTCTCCGCGAAGATGTCGGCAAGCTGGCCGACCGGCTCCCGGCGGATCTTCGGGACGCGGCGGGCGATCCGGGGCTGGAGGCCGCGATCGCCGGAGACTTCGCCGCGCTGGCGCGACGCACGGCGCCCCGCCTGATCGCCCGCCTGATGGTCTCCGAGGAGTAGCCGGTGCGGTTCCGGCGCCTCGACCTGATCCGGTTCGGGCACTTCACCGACCGGGCGCTGGAGTTTCCGGACCGGAGGCCGGACTTCCATTTCGTCGTCGGGCCCAACGAGGCCGGCAAGACGACGGTGATGCGGGCGGTTGAGGAGCTCCTGTTCGGGATCGGGATCCGGACCCCCTACCGCTTCCTCCATTCCTACCAGGCGCTGCGACTCGGCGCCGTGCTCGAGTCACGCGGCGAGACGTTCGCGTTCCGCCGCCGCAAGGGATCGAAAGACACGCTGCGCGATCCGGAGGACGCTCCGTTTCCAGGCGGCGAACGGCGGCTGGCGGCGTTCCTCGGCGGCGCCGATCGCGAGTTCTTCGAGCGGATGTTCAATCTCGGGCACGAGCGGCTGGCGCGCGGCGGCCGCGAGATCCTGAAGAGTGACGGAGAACTGGGCCGGACGCTGTTCTCGGCGGGCTCCGGGCTGTTGGCGCTTCGACAGGAAGCGCGCCGGCTGGACGAGGAGGCCGACGACCTGTGGGCGCCTCGCAAGAAGCGGACGCGCCGCTACTACCAGGCGCGGGACCGGCTCGTGGAGGCGGACCGGGCGCTTCGGACCACGATCCGGCGGCCGAAGGCGTGGAGCGACCTCCAGCGCGCGGTGCGGACCGCCGAGGCCGAGCTGAAGCGGCTCCGAAGCGACTACCGGACGGCGGAGGCCGAGTCGCGGACCCACGGACGCGTCCGCCGCGTCCATCCCTCGGTTCGGCGGCGGCTCCGACTGGAGGTGCGTCTCGCCGAACTCGAGGGGGTCGTGGAGCTCCCGGCCAATGCGCAAGCGCGTCTGACCGAGGCGCACGAACAACGGGCGAAGGAGGACGCCGCCCTCGAGGTGCTGCGGCGACAACTCGCCGAGCGGCGCGCCGAGGCGGAGGGGCTCGAGCCCGACGAAGCGGTGATCGCCCGCGCCGGGGAGATCGGGCGGCTGCGCGAAGCGCAGATCAAGGTGGGCGGGATGCGCTCCGACCTGCCCCGACGGCGGAGCGAGCTACAGGTCGCTGCGAGCGATCTGCTCCGGGACGCCGCCGAACTGGGGTGGGCGGGCCTCTCGGCGGACGAAGTGGCCGGGAAGATCCCGTCGCGGGCCCGGGTGGAGCGGGCCCGGACGCTGCGGGAGCGACGGGGCGCGCTGGAGCAGGCGGCGTCGTCGGCCGCCGAGGCGGTCGAGGCGGCGCGCCGCCGGGTGGCCGAGCAGGAAGCGCGGGTCGAAGCGGCGGGGTCGGCGGGCGACGACGGCAGGCTGGCCGTCGCGCTGGCGGGGATCCCGGATGCCCCGGGCCTGGTCGCCCGGGAGGCGAATCTGCGCGAGAAGCTGGGAGAGGCGGAGGACCGGTGCCGCGCCCTCGCCCGCGGGCTGCGGCCGGCGCCGCCCGCCGATGTCGAAGTGGAGGACCTGCCGGCGCCGGCCACGGCGGATGTCCGCCGGTTCCGGGACCAGATGCGCGACCTCACGAGCGAAGCGGAGGAAGCGGGAAGGCGACTCACCGGCCTGCGGCGGGACCTTGCCGGCCGCCAGGCCGAGCGGGACCGTCAGGCGCGCGAGGAAGGCGTGCTGCCCCGCGACGCGCTGCTCGAGGCCCGGCGCAGCCGGGACGATCTGTGGCGCCGGCTGCGGAGCCAGATAGAGGAGGGATCGTCCGAAGAAGACGACGACCGTCTGGCCGCGCCGTTCGAGGCCGCGATGCGATCCGCCGACGAGACCGCGGACCGACGCTTCGATCAGGCGGAGGCGATCGGGCGGCTGGCGCAACTCGACCGGACGATCCACGAGACGCGGACCGAGTTCGACCGGGCGGAGGCGGAGGCGGCGGGGCTCCGGGAGGATCTGCGACGCACGGCGGCGGACTGGTGCGAGGTGTGGTCGGGGTGTGGCTTCGCGCCGGCCTCCCCCGACGCGATGCTGGAGTGGCTGGGGCGGCGCGAGGACCTCATCCGGGAGAGGGAGAACCTGGGCGGGATCCGACGGCGGCTGGTGACGGCGGCGGGCGAGGAACGCAAGGCGCGGGAATCGCTGGCGGCGGCGCTGGTGGCCGTCGGCGTCCCGCGGGATTCGTTGCCGGAGGATCTGCTGCTCGCGCTCGTGCGGCAGGCGGAGGACCTCGAGCGCGACGGCCGGGAGAGCGCCCGACGGGGCAAGGAAGCGAGGGCGGACCTGGGCCGGGCGCGGCGGGAGCTGGCCGGAGTCGAGAGCCGCGCGACATCGAGTCGCGAGGCGTGGGAGGGGTGGCGGGTCGAGTGGCAAGCCGCTGTCGAAGAGCTGGGTCTCGATCCGAAAAAGCCGCCAGAAACGCTCCACGAGCAGATCGAGCGGTTCGACGCGATGCGGCAGACCGCCGAGACGATCCGCAATCTGAAGGAGCAGCGGATCGGCGCCATGCAGCGCGACATCCACCGCTTCGAGTCGGAGGTGCTGGCGCTCGCGACCTTCGACGCCTCGCTGCTCGGCATCGCGCCCGATCAGGCGATGGAGCGGCTGGCGCGGCGGCTCGACGAGGAACGGGAGCGACGGAAGCAACGCGCTCAGCTCGATGCTGACGCCGACGACCTGAAGGCCCGGATCGCCGAACGGGAGCGACGACGGGAAACGGCGGTGGCCGTGGTGAGGCCGCTCCGGGAGGCCGCGCGCGTGGAGGACGACGCCGCCCTCCGCCAGGCGGTGGAGCGCTCCGACGAGCGGCGGCGGCTCCTGGTTGAACTGGAGAAGGTAAATCGCCGGCTCGAGCAGGACGGGGACGGGCTCGATTTCGAGGCCCTCCGCGCCGAGTGCGAGGGGTCCGACCCGGAGGAGGCGGCGGCCCGGGAAGAGGAAGCGGAGGCGAAGCGCCGGGCGATCTCGGAGCAGATCCAGGCCGCAGTCGCCCGGGAGGCGGAGGCGAGACAGGCGCTCCGCGCGTTCCGCGGGGATGCCGCCGCGGCGGATCTCGCGGCGCAGAAGGAGGAGGCGCTTGAGGGGATGCGGGCGGCTGCGGCGCGCTACGCCGAGGTCCGGACCGCCCACATCCTGCTCCAGTGGGCGCTGGAGAAGTTCCGACGACGCAACCAGGAGCCGATGCTGCGCCGGGCCGGGGAGCTGTTTCGCGAGCTCACCGACGGATCGTTCGTCCGACTGGAAGTGGCGTTCGACGATCGGGACGAGCTGCGCCTCGAGGCGAAGCGTCCCGGGAGGGAGGCGACGCCGGTGACCGGACTCAGCAGCGGGAGCGAGGACCAGTTGTTCCTCGCGCTCCGGATCGCCGCCATCGAGGACTATCTCGATCGCGGCGAGGCGCTCCCGTTCGTCGCCGACGATCTGTTCGTCAACTTCGACGACCGGCGCGCGGGCGCCGGACTGCGCGTTCTCTCCAGGCTTGCGCAGAAGACGCAGGTCCTGTTCTTCACCCACCACGAACACCTCGTCGAGGTCGCCCGCCGGGCGCTGCGCCGGAAGACCCCGGTGCTGCGCCTCGACGCGGTCGCGCCGGAATCGTCGTCAGCCGCCTGACGCAAGGAGAACCCATGCTTTCTGGATCCAGGTTGGGAGCGCTCCACCCGACGCCGCCGTGGAGAGCGGCGCTCCATGCCCTGTTCATGCTCCTGGTGGCGACGGGCGCCTTCGCGCAGTCGCAGAAGTTGGCGCTTGTCGGCGGGATGCTGCTCGACGGCTACCAGGTTCCGCCGCTCCACCACGCTGCGGTGCTGGTGGAGGGGGACCGGATCGTGGCGGTGGGCCGGGCGGCCGACCTCGAGATCCCGCCCGACGCCGAGGTGGTGGACACCCGGGGCCGGGTCATGCTGCCGGGGATGATCGATCTCCACGCCCATCTCGCGGTGCTGGGGCACGGCGAGTACGGCCGCTGGTTCTCGTGGCTGGACGAGGAGGGCGTGGACATCGAAGACGTCATGGAGATCTCGGCGCGGCAGCTTCTGCTCGCCGGGGTCACCACCGCGGTGGATCTGGGCGCCCCGCTCGACGCCAGCCTCGCGGTGCGGGACCGGATCGCCCGCGGGGAGGTCCCGGGGGCGCGGCTGCTGATGGCGGGGCCGTGGATCACCCGGCGGGTGAGCTTCTGGCCCGAGAACTACCAGATCGGGGTGTCGTCGCCCGAGGAGGCGTCGGCGGCGGTGGAGCGGCTCGCCGACGCCGGGGTGGACGTGATCAAGGCGTGGGTGGGGCTCACCCGGGACGACTACCAGGCGATCGCGGACACCGCAAACCGGCGCGGCCTCCGCGTCCACGCTCACGTGTATGCGCCGGACGACGTCCGGAACGCGCTGGAGGCGGGCATCCACGTGCTCACCCACGCCGGCTCGGCGGGCACGCCGCCCTACGAGCCGGATCTGGTGCGGGACATCGTGGTGGCCGGGCGTCCGGTCGTGATCACCGGGGCGCACCGGGTGTGGGTGTTCCCGGCCACGGTGGACTTCCCCGAGCGGCTCCAGGATCCGAGGCTGCGGGAGGATCTGCCCCCGGCGATGTACGAGGAGCTGCAACGCAGCTTTCAGGACTTCCACCGGTTGCCCTACTTCCAGACCACCGACCGGCAGATGTTCTTCGGCGACGCCTCGCTGGGACAGTGGATCGAGGCGGGCGCGGTCATGGGGATGGGCACCGACTCGGGCACGCCGCTGAACTTCCACACCGAGGCGCTGTGGCGCGAGATCAAGGCGCATGTGGACCTCGGAATGAAGCCACTCGATGCGATCGCCGCCGCGACCCGGGTGGGCGCCCGCATCCTCGGAATGCAGGCGGATCTGGGGACGGTGGAGCCGGGGAAACTGGCGGACATCCTGGTCGTGGACGGCGACCCGCGCTTCGACATCACCGCGCTGGCGCGGCCGGTGCTCGTGGTCAAGGACGGCCGGGTGCACCGTCGTTGATCCCGAGTCCGTCGGTAGTATCGGTGGCTGGCGACACCATGAAGCGCAGGCTGCCGACCGGGATCCACACCCTTCGAAAAATCCGCGAGGGGGACTACTACTACGTGGACAAGACGTCGTACGTCGAGCGTCTGCGGGAGGTGGGGACGCACTTCTTCCTGTCCCGGCCGCGCCGGTTCGGCAAGAGCCTGTTCCTCGACACGCTCAAGGAACTCTTCGAGGGCAACGAGGCGCTGTTTCGCGGGCTCGCCATCCACGACCGGTGGGACTGGACGGTTCGCCACCCGGTCATCCGTCTCGACTTCGGCGGCGGGAACTATCGCAGCCTCGCCGGGGTCGAGGGCCAGGTTGCGGAGCAACTCGACGTCATCGGGTCCGCCGCCGGCATCACCCCCCGCTACCAGTCGCTTCCAGTGCGATTCCGCTCCCTGATCCGGGCCCTCTCCGAGCAGGCTGGCCGCCGCGTCGTCGTCCTCGTGGACGAGTACGACAAGCCCATTCTCGATGTGCTCGCGGATCCCGAAGCGGCCGAGCGCAACCGCGATTTCCTGCGCGGCTTCTATGGAACGGTGAAGTCCATGGACGCGCACATCGAGTTCAGCTTCTTCACCGGAGTGAGCAAGTTCACCAAGGTGAGCCTCTTTTCCGATCTGAACAACCTGCTCGACATCACGCTCGACCCCCGATTCGCCAACATCTGCGGCTACACCGAGACCGATCTCGATGATGTGTTCGGCCCGGAGCTCGAGGGGTTCGATCGGGAGCGCATCCGCGAGTGGTACAACGGCTACGGGTGGCTCGGGGACGAGCGGGTGTACAACCCGTACGACATCCTGCTCCTGTTCGGGACCGGGATGTTCCGGGCGCACTGGTTCGAGACCGGCTCGCCCGACTTCGTGATCCAGCTCCTGAAGGAGCGGCGCGTGTTCACGCCCGCGCTCGACGGACTGCTGACGACGGAGGAGCTGCTGTCGAAGTTCGATGTCCGACGGATGGGGATCGAGGCGCTCCTGTTCCAGGTGGGGTACCTCACGGTGGTCGGAGCAGAGGAGGTCTGGGAGGAGATGCGGTACCGGCTCGGCTACCCGAACCGGGAGGTGCGGCAGAGCCTCCACCGGAACCTGCTGGACGAGCTGACGCCGTGGGGGGCCGCTCCTCTGGAGGCGAGCGGCCAGCTCCGGGACGCGCTGGCTGCGGGCGACCTGGGCCGGGTCGAGGATCTGATCCGGGCGCTCTTCGATGCGATTCCGTACGAGTGGCACATCCGGAACGACATCGCGCGGTTCGAGGGCTACTACGCGAGCGTACTGTATTCGTATCTGCTGGCGACGGGGCTGGAGGTCGTCGTGGAGGATTCGAGCCGCCGGGGTCGCGCCGATCTCGCCGTGCGCTGCGGTGGTCGGGTTTACCTATTCGAGGTCAAGGTGGTGGGAAGGGAGCCCACCGGCGCCGCGCTGGCGCAGCTTCGGGAGCGCGACTACGCGGCCAAGTACCGCGGCGACGACGCGCCCATCCACCTGATCGGCGTCGAGTTCAGCCGGGAGGCGCGGAATCTCGCCGCCTTCGAGACGGCGCCCGCATGAGCCTTGGAGCGCCGGACTCCAGTCCGGCAACTCGCTCGACGCGATTTCCAATCCGGCGATTCACCCACCGCGAACTCCAGTCCGGCACGGTCGGAATCGCACCGGGAGATCTGACGCCGGGGTCGAGCGCCGTCAATGGTCCCGTCGCCTGCGCGCCGCGAACCGGAGTCCGACTTCCGGGAGCGCCGGTACCATGGGGCTCGCTGACACGATGAAGCGCAAGCTGCCGACCGGGATCCAGAATCTCGCGGAGATCCGGACCGGTGACTGCTACTACGTGGACAAGACGGCCTACGTCGGGCGACTCGTGGATGTCGGGAAGCATTTCTTCCTGTCCCGGCCACGGCGGTTCGGCAAGAGCCTGTTCCTCGACACGCTCAAGGAACTCTTCGAGGGCAACGAGGCGCTGTTTCGCGGGCTCGCCATCCACGACCGGTGGGACTGGACGGTTCGCCACCCGGTCATCCGTCTCGACTTCGGCGGCGGGAACTATCGCAGCCTCGCCGGGGTCGAGGGCCGGGTTGCGGTGCAACTCGACGCCATCGAGTCCATCGCGGGCGTGAAGCCCCGCTTCCTCTCCGCGCCGGAGCGGTTCCACTTCCTGATCCGGGCCCTCTCCGAGCAGGCTGGCCGCCGCGTCGTCGTCCTCGTGGACGAGTACGACAAGCCCATTCTCGATGTGCTCGCGGATCCCGAAGCGGCCGAGCGCAACCGCGATTTCCTGCGCGGCTTCTATGGAACGGTGAAGTCCATGGACGCGCACATCGAGTTCAGCTTCTTCACCGGAGTGAGCAAGTTCACCAAGGTGAGCCTCTTTTCCGATCTGAACAACCTGCTCGACATCACGCTCGACCCCCGATTCGCCAACATCTGCGGCTACACCGAGTCCGATCTCGATGATGTGTTCGGCCCGGAGCTCGAGGGGTTCGATCGGGAGCGCATCCGCGAGTGGTACAACGGCTACGGGTGGCTCGGGGACGAGCGGGTGTACAACCCGTACGACATCCTGCTCCTGTTCGGGACCGGGATGTTCCGGGCGCACTGGTTCGAGACCGGCTCGCCCGACTTCGTGATCCAGCTCCTGAAGGAGCGGCGCGTGTTCACGCCCGCGCTCGACGGACTGCTGACGACGGAGGAGCTGCTGTCGAAGTTCGATGTCCGACGGATGGGGATCGAGGCGCTCTTGTTCCAGGTGGGGTACCTCACGGTGGTCGGAGCAGAGGAGGTCTGGGAGGAGATGCGGTACCGGCTCGGCTACCCGAACCGGGAGGTGCGGCAGAGCCTCCACCGGAACCTGCTGGACGAGCTGACGCCGTGGGGGGCCGCTCCTCTGGAGGCGAGCGGCCAGCTCCGGGACGCGCTGGCTGCGGGCGACCTGGGCCGGGTCGAGGATCTGATCCGGGCGCTCTTCGATGCGATTCCGTACGAGTGGCACACCCGGAACGACATCGCGCGGTTCGAGGGCTACTACGCGAGCGTGCTGTATTCGTATCTGCTGGCGACGGGGCTGGAGGTCGTCGTGGAGGATTCGAGCCGCCGGGGTCGCTGCGATCTCGCCGTGCGCTGCGGTGGTCGGGTTTACCTTTTCGAGGTCAAGGTGGTGGGAAGGGAGCCCACCGGCGCCGCGCTGGCGCAGCTTCGGGAGCGCGACTACGCGGCCAAGTACCGCGGCGACGACGCGCCCATCCACCTGATCGGCGTCGAGTTCAGCCGGGAGGCGCGGAATCTCGCCGCCTTCGAGACGGCGCCCGCATGAGCCTTGGAGCGCCGGACTCCAGTCCGGCAATTCGCTCGACGCGATTTCCAATCCGGCGATTCACCCACCGCGAACTCCAGTCCGGCACGGTCGGAATCCCACCGGGAGAACTGACGCAGGACTCCATTCCGGCAGATTGCGCGACGTGATGAAGGGCGGCCCGCGCCGGTCCGGAGAGCGGCGCTCCACAAGGAAAAACCCATGATCCGTAACCATTCCATCCTGCCCGTCCTGACGCTCGGCATTCTGCTGTCCGCGGCCGGCTTCGCCTCCTCCCAGCCGCCCCGACCGATGACGATCGTGGATCTGATCGAGGTCCCCCAGATCGGCAGTCCCCAGCTCTCCCCCGACGGCTCGCAGGCGCTCTACACGAAGACGGTGGCCGACTGGGACGAGAACCGGCGGTTCACCCACATCCGCCGGGTGGGCGCCGACGGGACCAATGACATCCGGCTGACCCACGGCGAACGCGGCGAGTCGAGCCCGCAGTGGTCACCCGACGGTGCGTGGATCGCGTTCCTCGCCCGACGGGGGGACAGCCCGTTCCAGCAGATCTTCCTCATGTCCAACGCCGGTGGGGAGGCATCGGCGCTGACCGATCACCACAGCTCGGTGCGGAGCTACGAGTTCTCTCCGGACGGCTCGAGCATCGTCTTCATCGCCCCCGACCCGAAGACGCCGGAGGAGAAGCGGAGGGACGATCGGATGGACGACGTGTTCGCCTTCGACGAGGACTACAAGCAGCGCCATCTCTGGCGCGTCGAAGTCTGGACCGGCGGGAACGTCCCGGCCGAACGCATCACCGGAGGCGACTTCTCGGTTCTCGGATTCGAGCACTCGGCCGATGGAAGCCGCATCGTCCACCACCGGGCGCCCACTCCGCTTCTCGACAACTCCGATGAGGGCGAGGTCTGGATCATGGATGCGGACGGCTCGAACGCCCTCCAACTGACCGACAACACCGTGATCGAGAGGGGCGCCCAGCTCTCGCCGGACGGCTCGCAGGTGCTGTTTCTCTCGTCGTCGAGCGCCGACTTCGAGACCTACTACAACGGCAACCTGTTCGTGGTCCCGGCGGCGGGCGGGGCGTCCCGGCTGCTCTACGAAGATCTCCCGCACGATGTGAACGCCGCGCGCTGGGGCGGCGCCGGTTCGATTGTTTTCCTGGCGAACACCGGCGTCCGAAGCCATCTCTTCCTCGGATCTCTGGACGAAGCGGCTCCGCGAGCGCTGACCGACGGCGACCACTCGATCCGCGGCTGGCACTACCAGGCTTCCACCGACGAGCACCTCTTCGGGCTGCACACTCCCGTGAACAACGGCGATCTCCATCGGATGGCCGAGGACGGGGGAGAGCCGATGCGGGTCACCCGCGTTTTCGACCATCTGTCCGAGTCGTTCCGGCTGCCGAGGCAGGAGGCGATTCGGTGGCGGGGCGAGGACGGCGTCGAAGTGGAGGGTCTCCTCTACTACCCGCTCGAATACCAGGAAGGGACGCGCTATCCGCTCGTGGTCCAGACCCACGGCGGGCCCCGGTCATCGGACAAGTTCGGTTTCGGCCGCTGGAGCAGTTACGTCCCGGTTCTGACGGCGCGGGGCTACATGGTGTTCAAGCCCAACTACCGAGGTAGCACCGGGTACGGGGACGCGTTCCTGCGGGACATGGTGGGCCACTACTTCAACCAGGCCCATCTGGACGTGATGGCGGGAGTGGATCACCTCATCGAGGCGGGTCTCGTGGACGGCGAGCGCATGGCCAAGATGGGCTGGAGCGCGGGCGGCCACATGACGAACAAGATCATCACGCACACCGACCGGTTCAAGGCGGCTTCATCCGGCGCCGGAGCAGTGAACTGGATCTCGATGTACGGCCAAAGCGACGTTCGGCACCCGCGGACGCCGTGGTTCGGCGGGACCCCGTGGCAGGAAGATGCTCCGATCGACGCCTACTGGGGGAACTCGCCGCTGAAGGATATCTACCGGGTCACGACGCCGACGCTGGTGCTCGTCGGCGAGAACGACGCCCGGGTTCCCGCGCCGCAGTCGGTCGAGCTCTACCGCGCCCTCCGGACGAATGGAGTGGACACCCACCTCTACATGGCGCCGCGGGAAGGCCACGGCTGGCAGGAGCTCCGACACGAGCTGTTCAAGGTGAACGTGGAGCTCGACTGGTTCGAACGGCACGTCCGCGGCCTCGAGTACGAGTGGGAGACCGCCCCCGGCGGCGGCGAGCCCATGGCCGAGACGACCGACGATGACGACGCGAGTCGGGAGGACCGCAGCCGGTAGCGGGTCAGCGGACGGGATTCCGCCAGCGCAGCCCGGAGAACCGGGCGAAGTCGGAGTCGTTCGAGTGGAGTTCCGCCCGATGCTCGATTGCGATCGCAGCGATGAGCGCCGAGCCGATCGAGCTGTCGCGTACGAGACTCAACAGGACGTCCATGTGGTTCGACCCGGCACTCAGCAGCGAGACAACAGCCAACTGGAAGGGAGGATCCACCCACATGATCCGCAGCCTCCGGGATCGAAAGACGCGACGCTTCTTCGAGGGGCGCCGGGTGGCATCCGTTCAGAGTTTCGCCGATCAGGCGGCTCGCCGGCTCACGTTGCTGGACAACGCGGAAACGCTGTCCGACCTCGCGGCCTTGCCCGGCAATCGGCTGGAGGCGCTTCGCGGCGATCGCGCAGGCCAGCACAGCATTCGCATCAACGCCCAGTGGCGCCTGTGCTTTCGCTGGACTGACGACGGACCGCACGATGTCGAGATCGTGGACTACCATTGAGGGGGGTTGAGATATGGACGCAACGAACGGCATGAGGCCGGTGCATCCGGGCGAGATCCTTCGTGAGGAACTCGCCGAACTCGGGCTGTCCGCTCGGGCGCTGTCCTTGGCGCTGGCGATCCCGGTCGCCCGCGTGACCAGGATTCTCGACGGCCGGGAGGGCGTGAGCGCGGACACGGCGCTCCGCTTGGCCCGCTATTTCGGGACCACTCCCCAGCTCTGGCTGAATCTGCAGAAGACCTGGGAGCTTCGTCGGGCGGAGATCGAGGTGGGTCCCGAGATTGGTGCGTGCGTGACGCCGCGATCCGGTGCGATCCGGTCACGCTTCGCGTGATCGGTCCGGCGTGGAGCGGCCCGTCTTCGTCGAGTTCGACCGCGCCCGTCTTCACGTAGCGGGCGTAACCCGGGTTCTTCAGCGGGGGCCGCCCGCTCTTCGGCAGCTGGGCCCGGAGGTTGGCGACGATAGTTCACATCCGGAATGATCATGAACCAGAAGCGTCCCGTTGACTCTGCTCCAGGAAACGATCCACCTCAAGTTCGTCCACGAGCTGATTCAGCTTGAGCGGATCCACCCCGGGCATGAAGCCGCGTGGCGCGGAGACGACCTTGAACGGCGGCGGAGGTTCTACGGGCGGACGCCTGCCGAGAGCCCCCTTCGCAGGGTCTCATTGACGACTTCCTTCAGCGAACGGCCGCCCTGGGCGGCCAGACTCCGCAGGGCGGCATCAATGTCATCGTCCAGAGTGAGTGTCGTTCGCATCGTGATTGCATCGTAGCATCAGACTTGGACGCACCATGGCATCACGCCATCGGAACAGATCGGATTGAAGCGCGACGACGCTGCCGCTCTCGTCCCGCGTCGGAGCCTATCCGCGGATCTGGCGGCCGGTCTCGTCCACCAGGTTGTAGCGGCGGGCGGCCTCGCGCCACTCGCCGGAGCGGATGAGCGCCTGGTAAGTGTCGGCGGAGATCGAGCGCTCGGCGTAGTTCGGCCAGGTGGCGCCGTCGTGGATGTCCTGAAGACCCTGCCGCATCGCTCCCAGTGCGAGCCGGAGGAGCTGACCGGCGTAGAGGACCAGCGGGACGCCGTTTTCGCGCAGCGTGGCCATCGGCGTGTCGTGGACGCTCGCGACGCCGGGCCGGCCGGCGGGCCCGGCGACGGCGCCGATCCGCTCGGGGGGGAGGCCGGCGAAGAACAGGAGGTCCGCTCCCGCCTCCACGTAGGCGGCGGCGCGATCCATCGCCTCCTGTTCGCCGAGTCCGACCGAGACCGCGTCGCACCGGGCCACGAGCACCATGCCGGTCCGGCGAGCGTCGGCGGCGGCCCGAAGGCGGTCCACCATGACGTCGGTGTCGAGCAGGACCCCGCCCTCGCCGAGGTGCTTCGCCTGAACGTGATCCTCGATCATGACCGCCGCGAGGCCGCCCCGTTCGAAGCCCCGGACGGCGCGGGTGATCATGAGCGGGCTGCCGCCGCCGTCGTCGGCGTCGGCGAACACCGGGACCGGCACGCTGTCGGCGATTCGAGAGGCGACCTCGATCATCTCGGTGATGGAAGCGACGCCGTAGTCGGGCAAGCCGAAGTTCGCCGCGTTCCCGGCGCTTCCGCCGATGAGCAACGTCTCGAACCCCATGTTGACGATGAGCCGGGCGGAGATCACGTCGAAGGCGCCGGGGCAGATGACCGGGTCGGGTCCGGCGAGCAGCTCGCGGAACCGGGCGCCGGCGTCGGCGGGTGCGGCCGGGGCCGGCTGCATCCCGGCGGGAGCGCAGGCCGCCCCGGCCGCGGCGCCCGCGGTGGTCAGCGCGGCGGCGCCCCCGGCGCCGGCGGAGAGGCGCCGGATCGCTTCGCGGCGGGGCATCGGTTTCGTGGTCATGGCGCCTCCTGGAGAGAAGCCGGATGGTCCAGCGCGCACCGGAAACCGATGCTGTGGACCCGGGTGTCGGGACGGGTGTAGTTGCGATAGAAGACGCTGGCGATGCGCTCGTCGGTGTCGGCCCAGCTCCCTCCCCGGAACACCCGGTAGGGCGCTTCGTCCGGACCGCGTGGGGAGTCCACCGCGCTCACCGCGTAGAACCCGAGGTCGTAGCCGTCGAGGACCCACTCGGCGATGTTGCCGACCATGTCGTGGAGGCCGTAGGGGTTCGGAGGGAAGGAGCCGACCTCCGCCGGACCCCGCGGGTGGGAGACCCGGGCCGGGGGAGGGGGAGGGGGAGCGTTCTCGGGATGGTCCTCGGGCGGCTCGGGCCGGTAGCCGGGGCCCCAGGGCCAGGGCTCGCTACGGCGTCCGCCGCGCGCCGCCTTCTCCCACTCGGCCTCGGTGGGGAGCCGCTTCTGGCGGAACGCGCAGTAGGCCCGGGCGTCCTCCCAGGTGACGTTGTAGATGGGCAGGCGCACCTTGTCCTCGGGGAAGCCCTGCCGCCAGTGGAAGGGCTCGTCGCGTCCGGTGGAGCGGGTGAACTCGCGGTAGCCCTCGTGGGTCACCTCGCGCTGATCCATCCAGAACCCGGGGAGCCGGACCCGGTGTACCGGGCGGTCGTCCACCCGGTCGCGGGCCTGCCAGCCGATCTCGTCTATGAGCCAGAGGTGGGTGCGCCCCATCCAGAACTCGCCGGGAGGAATCCAGCAGATGTTCTCGGGGCGGTCGTCGGAGCAGTGGGCCGGAACCGCGCCGTCATCCTGTTCGGTGGCCCCCACGCCGTGGCCGGCCAGCAGAGCGCCGAGCCCGAGGAGCAGCGCCCGGCGCGTTCCGGATCCGCGCATCCTCCGGTGGTGGGGGCTCGCGGCTACGCGAAGATCTCGGCGATCTCGTCGTCGAACATCATCTCCGACCCGCCCAGCGAGACCGAGTCCACGTAGAGGTACTCGCGCCCCGAGGGCGTGTTGTGGACCGCCTTGCGCCAGTCGATGCCGAGCGCCGAATAGATCGTGGCGACGGTGTTGTCCATGAACGGCTGTCCGGCGTGCTTCCAGCCCGGGTCCACGACCTCCGAGCCGTCCTCGTTCGTGCGGCCGACGACCCGGCCTCCGGCCACGCCGGCGCCGGCGTACATGGAGGTGTAGGCCTCGCGGTAGTGGTCGCGGCCGAGGACCGGGTTCATCTCCGGGGTGCGTCCGAACTCGCTGGTCACCACGACCAGCGTCTCGTCGAGCAGCGTGGTTCCGGGCTCGCTCCCGGGTCGGGCAGCGAGGTCGGCCAGGAGCGCCGAAAAGCCCCGGTCGAGGCGCGGGCAGGTCGTGTAGTGGTTCCACTGGCGCGAGCGGTCGAAAATGCCGGCGTGGTGATCCCACTTGTCACCGTCGTAGATGTACACGAAGCGGGTTCCGGCGTCGGATTCGATCAGGTTGCGGGCGAGGATGCAGCCGAGCCCGAACTCGTCCTCGCCGTAGCGCTCCCGGTCCTTCTCGGAGGCGGCGAACAGCTTCGGCCAGCGGGAGTCGGTCAGGAGGTCGTAGGCGGCGTCGTAGTAGGCGCGGTAGTCGTTCGCCTTCCGGCCCAGCGAGGCGCGTTCGGCCGCGGACGTTTCGGCGAGCTGGTTCAGCAGGCGGAACCGCTCGTCGAGCACGCGCTGGCTGCCTTCCACATTCCCGCCGAACGCCTCGAACACGGTCGTGGGATCGAGATCCAGACCGGAGAAGCGGGTGGGGAGGAACCCGGCGCCGATGGAGCCGGCCCGTGCCCGGGTCAGGTAGGTGCTGACGTAGGTCGGGAACGTGTCCGACTCGCGCCGTTCCGAGTCGAGCTCATAGGCGATGACGCTGCCGAAGGCGGGGATCTCCCGGGCGAGGGCCACGTTCAGCGCCCGCCCGGTCTGGGTGTGGTACTGCCCGTTGAAGTGGATCAGCTCGGGGGCGCGCATCGAGCGCACGAAGGCGACCTGGTCCACCCACTGCTCGTAGTTCGGGAACAGCGTCCGCGACAGCGAGATCTCCGGGTTCACCTGGACCATGTCGAGGTCCGAGGGCGTCCACCGCGTCTCCTTGAAGTCCCAGGTGTCCATGGGGCTGATCGCCCCGCCCATCTCGATGAAGATGCAGTAACGGGCCGTCCGGCGGGGGTTGGCCTGGCCGGTGGCGTGGGCGTTCAGCGGCCAGATCGCCTGGTTCGCGAAGGTTCCGGCGAGCGCGAGGCCCCCGTATTTCAGGACCTCGCGGCGCGCGTGGAGGAGCTGACCGACTTTCGGGTCACAGTCGCACATGATGGTCCTCCACTCAGTGGTTCAGCAGGAACTCGGGCGAGTTCAGGAGCGCCCACTGGAGATCCTCCGCGCCCTGGCGGCGGTCCTGGTCGAGCCGTTCGAGTCCGAGTTCGGACTCCCCCGGGGTCGGCAGGCGGCCGAGCGTTCCGAGGAACAGACCGTTCACGAGCTCGTCGCTGGAGCCGGCGCTCGCCAGCAGCTCGCCGACCCGGCCTTCGGCGTCGGCCGAGACCCGGCGCGTGACCACCCCCGACTGCATCATGAGGAGCGCCTGCAGGATGGACCCGCGGTTGCCCACCGGGGCCGGCGTCATCCGGTTGCTCTGGAAGAAGCTCTGCATCAGGGCATCCACCTCGGCGCCTTCCCCCCGGCCGCGGCGGCCGCCGAGGTCGGACGGGGTGGTCAGCTCCTTGACCCGCTCCACCGTGAGTCCGGCGAAGGCGAACTCGGTGGGCACGCCGGTCGCGCGGGCGAGCGAGTCCACCAGTTCCGGCCCGGTGAGCACCCGCACGAAGCGGCGCGGGTAGTAGCCGGTCCAGGCGTCGTCCCATTCGTCCTCGTAGTGGGGCGAGAGCGCGTAGGTCTCCGACAGCATCACCGTCTTCACGAGGCGCCAGAAGCTGTAGCCGCTGTCGCGGAACTCCTGCGCGAGCGCGTCGAGCAGCTCCGGATTCAGGGGGCGGGGGGGCAGGGGGTCCGTCTCGCCGGGAGCCAGCCGGTCCATCCGGTCGAGGTCGAAGGCGTTGTAGGGCTCCACGAACGCGACCGTCATCAGCTTGCCCCAGACCAGGTTGGCGGCGGCGCGGGCGAACTGCGGGTGCTCGGTGAGCATCCGGGCGAGCGCGTCGCGGGGGTTCTCGTCCGGGCGAGGGGTCTCGCCGGTGAGGAGGAACGCGGGCTCGTAGCTCAGCCCCTCCAGCCGGGGGAACCGGCCCTCGGAGAGGGTGTGGTAGGGAGCGTCGTCCCCGGTGTCGTAGCCCTTGGCGAGGTCGTCCACGACCAGATCCACAACGACATTCTTGGAGCGGTCGTCCCAGGTCGTGATCATCCGCACGTCGCCGAGGAAGGCCGACTGCCGGTAGAACTCCTCGCGGGTGCGGTTCGCGAGCCACTGGTTCAGCGGCTCGAGGTGGTCGGCGCCGTCGTGGCAGGAGATGCAGGAGGTGTTGATCCCGAGGAAGATCCGGGAGACGTCCACGTTGAACTGGTCAATGGCGTCGAGCCGGTTGTGGATGCTGTAGTCGTCCGGACTCATCACGATCCGGCTCTTGGCCTGGTGCGAGCGGGCGAGGAAGGCGAGAGGCGACACGCTCCCGTGCGCCTTGGAGACGCCGGTCAACAGGTCGCGCACCATCTCGTCGTAGGGCCGGTCGGTGGTCAGCCACTCCTTGATCCAGGTCTGGAACGGGTTGCGGACCGGGCCGACCTGATGGGCGAGGCGAAACAGATCGCCGAAGAACCACGCCCACTGCTCGGCGAACTCCTCGGAGCCGATGAGCGAGTCCACGAGGCGCGCCCGCTTGTCGGGGGAGTCGTCGGCGAGAAACGCCTCGATCTGCTCCGGAGTCGGGATCAGCCCGGTGGCGTCGAGGGTGGCGCGGCGGAGGAAAGCGGCGTCTGACACCGCAGCGGCGGGCCGGATGCCGACTTCCTCCCACTGCCGGGCGAGGACCTCGTCCACGACGGTGCGGCGCGGGAAGGACCGGGCGTCCGCCGTGGTGGCGGACCCCGCCGGAAGACGATCCGCGGCGGCGATGGCGCGGCGGGCCTTTTCGGCGGCGGTCTCGGCGGCGGCGGCGTCGCGGTGGGCGGCATCGGCGCGACGGTCAGCGGCGGCCTGCTCGTCCCGCTCGGGTTCCCGAGGCTGAGCGGCTGGCTGGAATGCGAAGGCGGCGACGGCGAACGCCGCGAGCAGGACCGAAGCGATCACTCCCGTCGAATGGACCCGGTCCCGCTTCCTCATGTTCCCCGCGGCCTCCTCTCCAGCCCGGTCGGAGAACCCCCCGACCCGCAAATGCCTCACACGCCATGATAAGGGAGTGCGGAGGCGGCCTTCAACGGTGATCCCGCCGCGAGGCCGGGGCTGAACCCCCCGTTGCGGGCGTTCGCTACAGCTCCAGCTCGGAATGGGAACCGAGACGCACCAGCCGGAGCGTCTCCGCGTCGGGCTTCCGGTAGATCAGGATCAGGTCAGGTTTCAGGTGGCGGTCGCGACGGGTGGCCCAGGGACCGACCAGAGCCTGATCCCGATGACGAGGCTCCAGGGGAACATCGTGCGCCAGAGCCGCAATCACGCCCCGGAGGAGTCCGTCCGGGGAGGACCCGTGACGGCCTCGGCGTTCGCGCCTGTAGTCGCGCCTGAACGGAACAACTGGAGGCCGGCGGGGATCGCCCTGCTAACTGCCTGGTGCGCTCAATCGCCCGCATGCAGATCGTCGAAGAGCGCCTCGACGCCCTCGAATCGCGGCAGGTCGCCCTTGTCTGCTTCCTCCATCGCCTCGATCGTGGCGCGGTTCGGAATCAGCGGCGCGAATGGCAACGCCGTCTCCCGCGCCACGTCAGCCTGTGGATGAAGTCGCGTGAGCACCGAGAGTGGCGAGGCGCGCGGCTGACCCAGTTCTCCCGGTGGGGGCGGCGTGCGAGGGAGGAATACCGGGTGTATTCCGACCGATGCGCAACGAAGAGCGCCCCGGAGCGAAGCGGAGGGGCGCGTTCAGCCGGGATGCATCGCCGCTCGAATGCCGCGTGACTTTGTCCACAGGCTGACGTGGGCGAGAAAGAGTCGAACGGCGTCCGAGACGGTCAGACCCATGCCGTGCAGAACGTCGGTCGCCTCCTCCGCCACGGCCGGATCTACGCGAGTCTGGATCCGTCGAGGGGTTCTCGATTGCGTCGCCATCGAGCCCCAGTCCAGGGCGCGACGCACGGAAGGTGCGAGAGCGGGTCCACGACCTCCCATGGGAACCTCGCCGACGCGGTCGCGCCGCCGGGCCGCGATGTGTTATGCATCGGGTCGAGTCCCCGGCGCGAACCGCGCTCCGGGCGAGGGGCGCCGGAGACCGAAGGAGCATCCGCCCGTGCGCACCCTCCTCGTCCTCCTGTCCCTCGGGCTGCTCGCGGCGCCGGCGGGAGCGGCCCAGCTCGCCGCGATTCCCGGGGATCTCGACTTCGACTTCGGCCGGTGGCCGTACCCGCTGTACCAGGAGGTCACCGACCGGTTGGCCGAGCTGGAACGGGCCCACCCGAACCTCGCCCGCACCCACGTCATCGGCCAGACCCGGCAGGGACGCGACCTCGTGGTCCTCGAGATCACGAACTTCGAGACCGGCCCGGGTGAAGAGAAGCCGGGTCTGTGGCTCGACGGGAACATCCACGCCGTCGAGGTCACCGGGCGCCAACTCCTGTGGTACTTCGCGGAAGCCGCCCTCGCGAGCTACGGCTCGGATCCGGTCGCGACCCGAATGCTGGACACCCGCGCGTTCTACATCCTGCCCATCTTCGACGCCGATGGGGGCGAGGCCGCGCTCACCCGGCATCCCGCCTGGCCCGGGCACCGGCCGGAAGAACACGCTGGAAGCGATCTCGACGGCGACGGCTACATCACGCAGATGCGGGTTCGCGACCCCGAGGGGACCCACTATCCGAGCCGGACCGACGAACGGCTCATGCTCCGGATCCGGACCCGCGACGGCGGCCGCTGGAACTTCGTTCCCACCGCTCTCGAGGAAGCGGAGGATTTCGAGAAGCTGGCGGCTCCCGAGGACCGCTACCGGGTGTACGCCGAAGGGGCGAACCTGACCCGCGAGGTGACCGACGAGCGCGAGGAGCCCAACTTCAACCGGAACTGGTCCGCCGAGTGGAACCGGAGCGAGCCGGGCGCCGGCCCCTACCCGTTCTCGCTGCCCGAAGTGCGAGCGGTCGCCGAGTTCATCACCTCGCACCCGAACATCTTCTTCACCTACACGATCCACTCCGGCGGCGGCGCCCGGAACTACATCGTGCGCCCGCCGATGAGCCATCCGTTCGAATACATGCCGCCCGAGGACAACGACTTCTACACCCGGTTGGGGGCCATCTGGTCGTGGCTCTCGAAGGGCGGCGTGATGAACAACAACTGGTATGCGCAGGAGGTGAAGGCGGGGCGCTACGGCGAGACGATGCACGGGTTCTCGAACGACTGGGCCTATATGCAAGTGGGCATCCACAGCCTTCTGCCCGAGATCTCGGGCGCGGGTCGGGACTACGACGAAGACGGCTACGTGACCCAGTACGAGATCCTGCGGTGGGTGGATGAGGAGAAGGACGGTGTCCACTTCGCCCCGTGGACCGCCTACCAGCATCCGGAACTGGGTGAAGTGGAGATCGGCGGCTACCGCGGCCTGCCGCAGGGGGTGGACGACCGTCTCGAATTCGAGAGCGGGATCCACTACCAGTACCTGATGGAGATCGCGGGGCGGTCCCCGCTGCTCGAGATCGTGGAACTGGATGCGGAGCCGATCGCCCCCGGCGAGCACCGCGTGACCGCAGTCCTCCAGAATCAGGGCTATCTCTCGACCTACGTCACCCGCAAGGCCCTCGAGATCGCCCTCGACTACCCGATCCTCGCCGCGATCCGGGTCCGGGGCGGGGAGGTGAGCGACCTGCCGAGAGTGGATGCGGGCCACATCCTGGGGAAGCTGGCCTACATCCGCCGCTGGGGATCGGGCGCGGACGAATCGCGGAAGCAGGTCTCGTGGACGGTCAGGGGAGAGGGCCCGATGGAAGTCACGGTGGAGGCGTGGGCGAAGCGCGCCGGGCGCGACGAGCGGACCATCACCATCGAGGCGACCGACGGCGCCGCGTCCCGCTGAGAGGGGTTGTCGAGCCGGTTGCCGGGGACGGCCGCGGCGGTCGTCCTCGCCCTCGCCCTCTCCGCCGCCGCATCCGCGGCGCAGGAGGGCGCCGTTCCGGACCCGCCGACGGCGGGGATGGAGACGCCGGTCGCGGAGGCGATCGCCGCGCGCCGCCTGGCCGTGGCGTCAGCGCCCGAGTCGGCGTCGGCGTGGGGCGATCTCGGCCGCGTCCTCCACGCCCACGGCCTCGAGATGGAGGCCGCCGCGAGCTACCGGCGGGCGACGACGCTCGACCCGGCCGACTTCCGCTGGCCCTACCTGCGCGCCGCCGCGCTGCGCCATCTCCGCCCCCGCGCCGCGCTCGCGGCGGCGGGCCGGGCCATCGAGCTCGAGCCGGGCTACGCCCCGGCGCACCTGCTCGCGGCGGAACTGCTCGAGCGGGCCGCAGAGGCGGGTCCCGCCCTCGAGGCCTGGCGGGCTGCGCTCGCGGCGGCGCCCGACTCGGCGCTCGCCGAACTCGGCGTCGGGCGGATGCTCCTCGCCGCCGGGGAGATCGAGGCGGCCGCTCCCCGACTCGAGCGGGCGGCGGCGCTGGCGCCGCGGGCGCGGCCGGTCCAGGCGGAGCTCGCGCGGCTTCGTCGGCAGCAGGGGCGCCCGGAGGCGGCTCGCCGGCTCGCGGCGGCGGCCGGCGATCTCCCGGCGGACGTTCCGGTGGAGGATCCGCTCCTCGTGGAGGTCTGGGACACGGCGGTCTCGGTCCGCGGAATCGAGCAGCGCGCCCTGCGGGCCGAGGGGGAAGGTGACTTCGAGGGAGCGGAGCTCCTCTACGAGCGTCTGGCCGAGCAGAACCCGACGGCGCCCGATGTCCACTTCAACCACGGGAACTTCCTCGTCCGCTCCGGACGTCTCGAGGACGCGGTCGCGCGCTTCGAAGCGGCGCTCCGGATCGCGCCCGATCACGTCCCGGCGCGGGTGAACCTCGGGAGCGCGCTCCTGCTGCTCGGTCGGCGCCACGATGCCGCCCGGCAGCTCGAGGCGGCGCTCGAACGGGATCCCGGGGACCCGGACGCCCACCGCACGCTGGCCGGCCTCCGCGCCTATCTCGGAGAGAACGAGCGGGCGATCCGGCACTTTCGCGCCGTCCTCGACCACGACCCGGGGGCCGCGGAGGTCCACCGGGACCTCGCCATCGTGCTCGCCGCGGAGGGACATTTCGAGAGCGCGTGGGAACACGTCGCCCGGGCGGAGGCGCTCGGCGCCCCGCCGCCCTCCGGTTTTCTCCTCCGCCTTCAGGCCGCTCACCCCCGCCCCGGACGCTGATCCGCGGCGGGCCCCGACGCCGGATCCACGCCGTCGAGCTTGGTATAACAAGGCGGAGTGGAGACGATGTCGGCCCCGCCTCGCCTCCGGCCGCCGGGGGGTGCGGGATGACGACCGGTCGTCGGGCCCGCCCGGTTCCCCTCGAGATCCCGCCGCCCGACGCCACCGCCGAGGCCCGCCTGGGGGGCGATGTTGCCGTCACCGTACGCCGCTACGGCAACCCCGACGGCCCTCGGCTGCTGCTCAGCCACGGCAACGGGCTCGCCGTGGACCTCTACTACCCGTTCTGGTCCCTCATGCTGGACCGGTTCGATGTCATCGTGTTCGACCTCCGCAATCACGGTGCGAACCCGGTGGGAGACCTTGCGCAGCACACGATCCCGGCGCTCGTCCGCGACCTCGAGGCGGTCGGTCAGACCGTGGACCGCGCCTTCGGAGTGCGCCCCCGGGCGGGGGTCTTCCACTCGGTCTCGTGTCTGACCGCGGTTCTTTCCCCGTCCCTCGCCGTCTCGTACGCCGCGCTCGTGCTCTTCGACCCTCCGCTGACGCGGCCGGGCGCGGGGCGCCGGGCCTTCGAGTTCGCCTGCCACCAGGCGGCGGCGCGGACCCGGGTCCGCGCCGCCCGGTTCCGGAGCGCCGAGGAGTTCGTTGCCCTGATGGGCGCTCAGCCGGCGATGAAGCGCATCGGCCCGGAAGTGCTCCGCCTGCTGGCGCGCTCGACCCTGCGGGCGCTTCCGGACGGCGGGAGGGAACTCCGTTGCCCGCCCGAACACGAGGCGAAGATCCTGACGGCGATCCCGGGGTTCTCCCGGATGGTGGATGTGGAGTCGCTGCCCCTGCCCGTAAGGATCGTCGGCGCCGACCCGACCCTGAGGCACTTCTTCCTTCCTCCCTGCGACGTCTCGCGCGCCCGTTCGGTGGACTTCGAGTCCATCCCGGGCACGACGCATCTCGCGCAACTGGAGAAGCCGGAGGCGTGCGCCCGGTCGCTGTTCGACTTCCTCCGCCGGATCGGTTTCAGCCCGTCCTGAGCGCGTCGCCGGCGGTTCGTCGGTAGGCCAGCGCGGCCGCGAACCGGGGCTCTCCGAGATCCACGAGCCACCAGGCTTCGGACGGACGGTGCGGGAAGCGAAACTCGCCGGATCGGGCGCCGCGAAGCATCTCCGGCGGGATCTCGAAGCGCGAGGGATTCAGCGAGAACCCGGTGCCGAGCGCCTTGATCAGCGCCTCCTTCAGGCTCCAGAGACGATAGAACCGGTTGACCTTCTCGCGCCCCCGGGCCGCGGCGAGCGCCCGCCGTTCCGTCGGGCCATAGACGCTGTCTCCGATTCCGTCGAAATCCCGGTCGGCAACGCGCTCCTCGACGTCAACTCCGAGCCGCTCGCGCTCGGCGAACGCGATGAGGCCGTGGCTGCCGCTGTGGCTCACATTGAAGCGGATCGGGGCGCGGATCCCGTTCACGCGGGCGAAGGGCTTGCCGTGCTCCCGATAGCCGAACGACAGTTCGGAGTTCTCGCATCCCAGCCGCTGGCACAGATTCATCCGGAGTGCGGCCCGGCAGAGCGCGAACTGCCGGCGGGCGCGGTACACGAGGAACCGGTTCCACCGGCGGCGCTCCTCTTCGTCGAGCAGGGTGAGCGCCCGCGCCTCCCGCTCCTCGTGCGGGCGGAGATCCACATGGAGGATGAGCGAGACGCCGTCCTCCCGCCACGGACTCCACCAGGGGTCGCCCCCGGCGGTCATCGCGCCGCGCCCGCCCGCCGCGCCACCGCGACCTCCCGCAGGTAGGCGCCGATCCCCCGGCGCTGGTCCCAGTGGCGCGGATAGCCCAGCGAAACCTCCTGGAACGGAACCCCGTCGAGCCACCGGACGCTGCGGATGTGGAGGTGGCCGTACACGACCGCGCAGGCATTGAAGCGCCGGTGCCAGCCGCGCGTCCTCTGCGTTCCGCACCACGGCGTGAAGCGGGGGGTGAGCGGCAGCACGGCGTGATCCTCCTCCAGCGGGAAGTGGTTCACGAGAACCTTGGGGATCGCGGGCGGGCAGGCGGCGAGCCGCTCCGCGGCGTCGGCGCAGCGCGCCGCGCACCACGACTCCCGATCCGGGAACGGGTCGGGGTGCAGCGCGATCTCGTCGGTGCAGACGTTGCCCGTCTGCCGCGCCCAGGGGATCACCTGGTCGCGCGCGACGTGTCCCGGGCGGAAGCTGTAGTCGTAGAGGAGGAAGAGCGGCGCGATCAGGACCGGCCCCTCCCGGTGGTCGAAGACGGGGTACGGGTCCTCGGGCGTGAGGACCCCGTGGCGGCGCGCGATTCCGACGAGCTTCTCGTAGAGGGCGGCTCCGCGGAGCGGCGCGGCGCCCGGCACCGTCCACAGTTCGTGGTTCCCGGGCACCCACACGAGCTGCCGGAACTTCGCGGTCAGGGTCCGGAACACCCAGTCGAGCCGTTGCGCGCCGTCGGTGATGTCCCCGGCGAGGATCAACCAGTCGTCGGGATGGGCGGGAAGGTCCGCGAGCGCCTCCCGGTTCGGCGGAAAGGAGACGTGGAGATCCGACAGCGCCCACAGTCGCGGGCTCGAACGGGGGGGCATGGGCGCAGTCTCGCCTGAATTCTAGGGGGTCGGTCCGCAACGCCGCCGCTCGCTCAGGCGGCGCTCCACCGGGGGATTCCCGCCGGCGGCGCGCGCCTGCCGGGCCGTCTATGGTGGCGCTGTCCCTCTGCCATACTCCGGAAGACGCAGCGTTCGCACGTTCCCCGAGTCCGATCCCATGAGGCGTTTTCCCCCGCAGGTGAGTCCGCCGGCTCGCCGGTTCGCGCTGCCGGATCCCGTCCCCGGCCGGCCGCCCGCCATCCCGCGCTCCGGGCCGCCTCCCGTCGGGGCGCGGTCCCGCGCCGGAGCGTAGCGGCGATGCGCAACGCGGGAGGGCGCGGGAGAGCGCGGGGCCTCCGGGGCGCGTCGGAAGAGGCCGAGGGCCCGTCAGGCCCCCGGTTGGGAACCGAGGGTCGCCTGCGGGAGATCATCCGCCACGAGATCGGGCGCGCGCTCGACCTGCCCGGCCCGGCGCCCGCGGATGTCGGCTTCTTCGCGCTCGGGGGCGACTCGGTTCAAATGGCGAAGCTGCGGACTCGCCTGAACGAGCGGCTCGGCGGGACGCTTCGGCTCTCCCCGACGGCGCTGTTCGACTATCCGAGCGCCTCGTCCCTGGCGCGGCGGCTGGTGCGGGGAACGGCGGGCGACGCGCCGGAGGCGGGTGCGGGGGACTCGACCGACGGGGTTGCGGTCGTGGGGATGGCCTGCCGTTTTCCCGGAGGCGAGGGGCTCAACGGGTTCCGGAAGCTGCTCGAATCCGGCGGCGATGCGGTGGTGGAGGGCGAGCCGGGCTCCGGCACGGGACGCGTGGGGACGCTGTTCGCGGACCGTCAGGAGGGGCCGGACCCCCGGCGCTTCGGGGCGTTCGTGTCGGGCGCGGATCGGTTCGATGCGGCGTTTTTCGGGATTCCGGATGCGGAAGCGCACCTGATGGACCCGCAGCACCGTCTGCTGCTGGAAGTGAGCTGGCACGCGCTCGAAGACGCCGGGATTCCTCCGGAGTCGCTTCGGGGGACGCGAACCGGCGTCTTCGCCGGGGTGGGCGCGAGCGGCTACCGGGATCTCGTGCCCCGAGGGCGGCGGACGAGCGTTTACGCGGTCACCGGGAGCAGCGCGAGCACCGCGATCGGCCGCATCGCGTTCTGTCTCGGCCTCGAGGGGCCGGCGATCGCGGTGGACACGGCGAGTTCCTCGTCGCTGGTCGCGGTGCACCAGGCCGTGTCGGCGGTGCTCCTCGGCGACGCGGAACTGGCGCTCGCCGGAGGGGTCAACGTGATCGCGAGCGGGGCGCGGACGGAGACGTTCGCGGCCGGCGGGATGCTGTCCCCGCACGGGAAGTGCCGCTCCTGGGACGCGCGCGCGAATGGGTATGTGAGGGGCGAGGGCTGCGGCATCGTGGTGCTGAAGCGCCTTTCGGCCGCGGTGGCGGCGGGCGATCGGATCCTGGGCGTGATCCGGGGCTCGGCGGTGAATCAGGACGGCGCGAGTTCGGGGCTGACCGCGCCGCGGGGGCCGGCGCAGGAGCGCCTCATCGAAGCGGCGCTGGCGCGGGCGGGCTGGGACCCGGTGGAGGTGGACTACCTCGAGGGCCACGGTTCCGGGACGCCGCTCGGGGATCCCGTTGAGGTCGGGGCGGCGCTCGCGGTCTATGGGCGGGGGCGGGACCCCGCGCATCCTCTGCTGCTGGGCTCCGCGAAGGGCAACGTGGGCCATCTCGAGGCGGCGGCGGGCATCGCGGGTCTGATCAGGGTGCTGCTGGCGATCGAGACGGGACGGCTGCCCGCGCAGGTCCACTTCGAGGAGCCGAACCCGCGGGTCCCCTGGGCCGAGCTCCCGGTTCGCGTCGTGACGGAGTCGGTTGCCTGGCCGAAGGGGCGAACCAGGCGGGCCGGCGTGAGTTCGTTCGGGCTCTCGGGCACGAACGCCCACGTTCTCGTCGAAGGAAGCGCCCCGGTGGAGTCGGCCGCTCCCCGGGAGGCGGCGCCGGAGGACCGTGAGCTCGTGCTGCCGCTCTCGGCGAAGACGCCGGGGGCGCTCGCCCGTCTGGCGGGCCGCTACCGGTCGTGGATCGGCGAGCGGGAAGGGGCGGGGCTCGTGGACCTCGCCTGGACGGCGGCGGTCGGCCGCAGCGCGCTCGAGTACCGGGCGGGAGTGGCGTATCGGGACGAGAGGGAACTCCTCGACGGGCTCGCAGCGGTGGAGGCGGGCCATCGAAGCGCCCGGGCGGAGCCCGCTCCCACGGTCGCCTTCGTGTTTCCCGGACAGGGAGGCCAGTGGCCGGGGATGGGGCGGACGCTCTACCGCAGCGAACCGGCGGTGCGGGAGGTGTTCGATCGCTGCGACGCGGTCTTCCGGGAGGAGTCCGGGGAAGCCCTGCTGCCGGTGATGTTCGGGGCGCCGGATGCGTCAGGTGATCTGGACGCGACAGCGTGGACCCAGCCGGCGCTCTACGCGCTGGCTTGCGGCCTCGCGGCGCTCTGGCGGGAGTACGGCCTCCGTCCGGCCGCCGTGCTCGGCCACAGCGCCGGGGAGGTGGCGGCGGCCCAGGTGGCGGGGATGGTCGGGCTGGAGGAGGGGATGCGGTTCGCGACCCGCCGGGGGCGTCTGATGGCGTCGGTGCGTTCCGGCGGAGCGATGGGCGCCGTGTTTCTCACCGCGCTCGAGGTGCAGCGGCGGGTTCCGGAACTGCAAGGCGGCGAGCGGGCGGAGGGGTTGGCCGTGGCCTCCGACAACGGCGGCCACCAGGTGCTCAGCGGTCCTCGCCCGCTGCTCGCGGGGGTCCTGGAGCGCCTGTCGGCCGAGGGGGTGCGGACGGCGATGCTCTCGATCAGCGAGGCGTCGCACTGCGCGCTGATGGACCCGATTCTGGACCGGATCGAGTCGGCCGGGGCCGCGCTCCCGGCGGTGGCGGGGGCGGTCCCGTTCGTGAGCAGCATGACGGGCAAGGTCATCCGGGATCCCGAAGCGCTCGACGCCGGGTACTGGCGGCGTCAGATCCGGACTTCGGTGCGCTTCGCCGCGGCGGTGGAGACGCTCGCCGATCTCGGCGTGCGGATCCTCGTGGACCTGGGGCCGCGCGGCCGGACGGCCCTCACGGCGAGCGGCGCGTGGCCGGGCGGGACGGCGGCTGCCGTGGCGGTCCCGACGCTCGCCGGTCCCTCGGCGGCGGAGGCGGGCGCGGCGGAGGCGCTGGCGCGCGCGTGGGAATCGGGAGCGCCGGTTCCGCTGCGGGCGCTGTTCGGCGAACGGCGCGGGCGCCGGGTCGCAGCCCCCGCGTACCCGTTCGAGGGACGCCGGTACTGGGTGGACGAGCCGGCCGACGATCCGGCGGTCAGCGACGGCCCCGCCGCGCGGCTTGCCGCCGGCGCCGAGCCGGTGGCGGCCCGTGCGCGGCGACTCGAGGCCTTCCTGCGGCGCGAGATAAGGGGCTTTCTGCGGCTCCCGGAGATGCCGCCCGCGGACGCCGGATTCCTCGAGGTGGGCATGGAATCGCTGCAGGTGGTCGAGCTGCGTCATCGCCTGAGCCGGGCGCTCGGCGAGGCGTATCAGGTCTCGGAGGCGGAGTTCTTCTCCTATCCGACACCGGCGCGGCTCGCGGCCCACGTCGCGGCGCAGCTCGGCGAGTCGGGCCCGGCGCGCGCGCCGGCCCGGCCGGCGCTTCCGATGGGCGTTCGCCAGCGGGTCCGGGCGTCCGATCGGATCGCGGTCGTCGGGATGAGCTGCCGCTTTCCGGGCGGTGGCGGCCTCGACGACTTCTGGCGCCGGTTGCGCCGCGGCGAGGACCTGGTGACCGAGGGTCGCCCCGACGGGGGGCTTCCCGGGACCGGGGGGCCCGGGGGTTGGGGCGCGTACGTGCCCGGCCTGGACGGTTTCGATGCGGGTTTCTTCCGGATCGCGCCGGTGGAGGCGGAGCTGCTGGATCCCCAGCAGCGGCTGCTGCTCGAGGTGACCTGGGAGGCTCTGGAAGAGGCCGGGATCCCTCCGCGGAGCCTGGCGGGCAGCCGGACGGGGGTTTACGCCGGGATGTTCGCGAGCGACTACCAGGGCCTGGTGGCGCACACCGCGCCAGGGCTCTACCGCTCGACCGGGTCCAGTTTCTCGGCGGCGATCGGCCGGGTGGCCTACACGTTGGGGCTCGAGGGCCCGGCGGTCGCGGTGGACACGGCGTGTTCGGCCTCGCTGGTGGCGATCCACCAGGCGGTCGCCGCGCTGGAGCGGAGGGAGGTGGACCTGGCGCTCGCGGGGGGGGTGAACGTGGTGCTCGGCGCCGGGCTGACCGAGGCGTTTGCGGCGGCGGGAATGCTGGCGGCGAACGGCCGCTGCAAGACGTTCGACGCCTCGGCGGACGGCTACGTGCGGGGGGAGGGGTGCGGAGTGCTGGTGCTGAAGCGGCTCTCCGACGCGGAGCGGCACGGGGACCGGATCCTGGGGGTGCTGCTCGGTTCGGCGGTGAACCAGGACGGGGCGAGTGCGGGGCTGACGGCGCCGAACGGTCTCGCGCAGGAGCGGCTGATCGGGGAGGCGCTCCTCCGGGCCGGTGTTTCGCCCTCGTCGGTGGATTATCTGGAGGCGCACGGGACGGGGACCGAGCTGGGGGACCCGATCGAGGTGGGGGCGGCGGCGTCGGTGTACGGGGAGGGTCGGGAGGCGGAGCGGCCGCTGCTGCTGGGTTCGGTGAAGACGAATGTGGGGCACCTGGAGGCGGCGGCGGGGGTGGCGGGGGTGATCAAGGTGCTGCTCGCGATGCGGGCGGGGGTGATCCCGAAGCACCTGCACTTCGAGACGCCGAACCCGCGGATCGAATGGGAGGAGCTGTCGGTGCGGGTGACGGCGGAGGCGACGCGGTGGCCGGAGGGGGATCGTCCGCGGCGGGCGGGGGTGAGTTCGTTCGGCTATTCGGGGACGAACGCGCACCTGGTGCTGGAGTCCGGCGCGCCGGCAAGGGAGTCCGGCGCGCCGGCAAGGGGGCCCGGCGCGGCGGCGCTCGCCGCCCGCCGCCGGCTCTTGCCGCTGTCGGGGCGGAGCGGGGCGGCGCTCGGGGAGCTGGCGGGGCGGTATGCGGAGTGGCTGGGCGAGGGAGAGGAGGATGCGGACTGGGAGCGGCTGTCGGACATGGCGTGGACGGCGGGGGTGGGGCGGAGCCACTTCGGGGTTCGGGCGGGGGTGGTGTTCGGGGAGTGCGGGGAGCTGCGGGAGGCGTTGGCGGAGCTGTCGGCGTCGGGGGGGGCGCGGGCGGCGGTTTCGTCGGAGGCGCCGAAGGTGGCGTTCCTGTTCACCGGGCAGGGGAGCCAGTGGGTCGGGATGGGGCGGGAGCTGTACGGGACGGAGCCGGTGTTCCGGGAGGTTCTGGACCGTTGCGAGGCGGCGTTCGTGGAGGAGCGGGGGGAGTCGCTTCGGGCGGTGATGTTCGGGGACGCGGAGGGCCTCGACCGGACGGAGTGGACGCAGCCGGCGCTGTTCGCGCTGTCGGCGGGATTGACGGAGCTGTGGCGGAGCGTTGGGGTGTCGCCGTCGGCGGTGCTGGGTCACAGCGTGGGGGAGATCGGAGCGGCGTGGGCTTCGGGAGCGTTGGGTCTGGAGGATGGGCTGCGGTTCGCGGCGCGGCGGGGGGCGCTCATGGGGTCGCTGCCTGCGGGAGGCGGGATGGCGGCGGTGTTCGCGCCGGTGGAAGAGGTGGAGTCGGAGATACGGGAGACGAACGCGGGTTCGGAGGGGGCGGGTCTGTCGGTGGCGGCGGAGAACGGGACGCACGCGGTGGTGAGCGGCCCGTTGCGTCTTCTGACCTTGCTGCGGCGCCGGCTGGGGGAGCGGGGGGTGCGGACGAAGGGGCTGCGGACGAGCCACGCGTTCCACAGCGGGCTGATGGAGCCGGCGCTTCTGGAGCTGGAGGCGGCGGCGGGAGCGCTTCGGTGGAGCGCGCCGGAGGTTGCGCTGGTGAGCAACCTGACGGGCCGCGAGGCGGGGGCGGAGGAGCTCGGGGACGGTGGGTACTGGCGGCGTCAGGCGCGGGAGCGGGTGCGGTTCGCGTCAGACCCGAACGACCGCGCCTCCGCTGTCTCCGGGGTGGGCGCGCTCGCGGAGCTGGGGGTGGGGGTTCTGATCGAGGTGGGGCCGCGGGCGGTTCTGGGTCCGATGGCGGCGCTTTCGTGGCCGGAGGGGGAGGTCGGCGATGGCCCGGGGTCGGGGCCGGTGGTGGTCACGAGCCTGGGGCGGGAGAGGAGCTTCGCGGAGGGGGTGTCGGGGGCGTACGAGGCGGGGCTTCCGGTGTCGTTCGCGGGTTTGTTCGTCGGGGAGCGGCGGCGTCGGGTGTCCTTGCCGACGTATCCCTTCCAGCGGGAGCGGCACTGGGTGAAGGCTCCGCCGTCGGTACGGAGAGCGGGCCTGCCGCTGCTGGGGGTGCGGCGGGACGCACGGGGTGGCGAGGCGAGCTTCGAGACGGAGCTTTCGGCCGGGTTCCCGGCGTGGCTCGGGGACCACCGGGTGTTCGGGGAGGTCCTGGTCCCGGCGGCGCTCTATGTGTCGCAGGCGGTGGAGGCGCTCCGGGCGATGGGGCGGGGCCCGTCGGTGACGCTGACGGAGGTGCAGCTCCACCACCCGTTGCTGCTGGCGGAGGAAGCGGTGCGGACGGTGCAGTGGGCGCTGGTTCCCGGGGAGCGTTGGGAGGTGGCGAGCCGGGAGGGGGATGGGGGGAAATGGGAGTTGCACGCCGAGGGCGGGGTGGGTCCGGCGGCGGGCGTCGGGGAGCCGGTGGAGCTGGAGGGGTTGCGTTCGGGTCTCGGGAGGGAGGAGGTGTCGGGGCTGTATCGCCGGGTTGCGGCGGAGGGGATCGGGTATGGCGCGTCGTTTCGGGTCTTGACCGATTTGTGGACGGGAGCGGAGGAGGCGCTCGGGGAGGTTCAGTTGTCGCCGGAGGCGGAGCGGGAGGGGTTGGCGATCCATCCGGCGCTGCTGGACGGGTGTTTCCAGGTTCTCGGGGGGGTTGGGGCGCTGTCCGGGGAGGGCGGGGCGTGGCTGCCGCTGGGCTGGGAGCGGTTGTGGTTGAGCGGTTCGCTGCCAGCGCGGCTTTGGTGTCGCGCCCGGGTGCGGCGGGACGAGGGCGAGCTGCGCCGGGCGGACCTGGAGATTTACGGGATGGGGGGCGAGGCGTTGGGCGGGGTGGAGGGCTTCACGCTGCGGCGGGCGAGCCGGGCGACGCTCCTCGGGGGGCAGGTGGAGGAGTTGCTCCACGAGATCGTGTGGCGCGAGGGAGACCCGGTGGGGCTCCGGGCGGCGGATTTCCTGCTCGGGCCGGCGGAACTCCTCGACGGGTTGCCGGCCGCGGAGTCGGTTCTGGAACGAGAGGGCCTGGGCCGGGAGCAGCGCCGCGCCCACTCGCTCGAACTCGAGTCGCAGGCGCGCCGGTTCGCGCTGCGGGGGTTGGAGGATCTCGGGTGGAACCGGCGGGCTGGCGAGGTGTTCGAGCCGGAGGAGCTGCGGCGAAGGCTCAAGGTGACCGGAGACCACCGGCGGCTCTTCGGCCGGCTCCTGCAGATCCTCGACGAGGCCGGCATCGTCCATCGGGGCCGCGGCGGGGGCCGGATCGTGATGTTGGGCCGCGAGGAGCCGTTGCCGGAGGGCCTCAAGGCTTCCGCGGGGGTTCCCGACTCCGTCGAGGGACGCCTGCTGCGGCGCTGCGGCGGCTCGCTGGCGGAGGTCCTGAGGGGCCGGGCGGACGCTCTGGAGCTCCTGTTCGGGCAAGAACCGGGGGCGGCGGACTTCTACCGGGACTCCGGGATGGGGCGGGCGCTGAACCGGATGGTCGCGGCCGCGGTGGGACGCGCGGTTTCCCGCCTGCCGGAGGGTCGGCGGCTGCGGGTCGTGGAGGTGGGCGCGGGAACCGGGGCGACGACGGCGGCGGTGCTGGCCTCGCTCCCCGCGGGTCGGGTGGACTACGACTTCACCGACGTGTCCGCGGGTTTCTTCGCGGATGCGGAGCGGCGCTTCGGGCAGAGCGGGGCGAACTTCCGCTGCCGGGTGCTGGACCTCGAGCGGGACCCGGCGGAGCAGAGGTTCGAAGAACACGCCTGTGATCTCCTGATCGCGGCGAACGTTTTGCACGCGACCCGCGACCTCGGGGCGACCCTGACCCGGTGCCGACGGCTGCTCGCGCCCTCGGGGCTGCTGGTCGCGGCGGAGCTGACGGCGGCGGAGAGCTGGCTGGACCTGACGTTCGGGCTGCTTCCGGGCTGGTGGCGGTTCGAGGACCGGTATCGCCCGGACTACCCGCTGGCCCCGACGCGGGTCTGGCGGCGGGCGCTCGCCGAGGCCGGCTTTCCGGAATCAGCCTTCTCAGGCGGGGAAGGCGGGCCGGCGATCGTGCTGGCGCGGGGGCCGTCCGAGGTGGCGGCGCCGGAGGGGCGGTTCGTCCTGGCCGGGGCCGGGGAGTTCGCGGGGGAGCTCTCCGGAGAACTGCGCCGTCGGGGACAGGAGGTGGCGGTTGGCCCGGCGGACGGCGATCGCGAGGCGTGGCGGTCGTTCTTCGCGTCGTTGCCTGAGGAGGTTCCGCTCCGCGGGGTGGCGCACCTCGCGGCGGTGCGGGGCGACGGTTCCGGGTTGACCACGGCAGAGCTGGAGCGGGAAGTGGAACGGGTGGGTTCAAGCGCGCTGTCGCTGGTGCAGGGGATGACGGACGCCGGGGTGCGGCCGGAGGGGGGGACGTGGTTTGTGAGCCGGGGGGGCCAGGTCGTGGGGCGGGAGCGGACGGGGGCGCTCGCGGGGGCGCTGCTGTGGGGACTCGGGAGCGTGGTGGATCTGGAGTACGGGGATCTGAAGGCGCGGGTTCTGGATCTGGACCCGGGCGCTCGGCCGTCGGCTCCGGAGGTGGCGGACGAGTTGCTGGTCCCGGACCGGGAGACGCGGATCGCGCTGCGCGGTGGGGTCCGCCGGGTGGCGCGGCTGACGCGGCTGAGGAAGCGCGCGGCGCTGCCGGAGGCGGGGGGGTTCCGGCTGGCGGCGGACCCCGGGGGCGGGCTGGACCGGCTGCGGGTGGAAGAGGCCCCTCGCGCGGCGCTCGCCGCTCGGGAGATCCGGGTCGCGGTGGAGGCGACGGGGGTGAACTTCCACGACGTGATGGTGGCGATGCGGCTGGTGGACGTGGAGCAGCCGCTCGGGGCGGACTTCTGCGGGCGGGTCGTGGAGTTGGGCCCGGAGGTTCGCCAGTTGGCCGTGGGGGACCGGGTCGTCGGATTCGCCGCCGGGACGTTCGGGCCCCACGCGGTGAGCCCGGTGGAGCTGGCGGCGCCGGCGCCGGCGGGTTTTTCGGCGGCGGAGCTGGCGACGCTCCCGAGCGTGTTCGTGACGGCGGCGCTGGCGTTCGAGTTCGCGGGGCTGAGCCGGGGAGCGCGGGTTCTGATCCACGCGGGGACGGGAGGCGTGGGCCAGGCGGCGATCGGGCTGGCGCGGGCGGCGGGGCTTTCGGTGTATGCGACGGCGAGCGCGCCGAAGCAGGAGGTCCTGCGTTCGCTCGGCGTCGAGGGGGTGTTCGACAGTCGGAGTCCGGGGTTCGGCTCGGCGGTGCTGGAGGCGACCGACGGGGCCGGGGTGGAGATGGTGCTGAACAGCCTGACGGGGGAGGGGTTCATCGAGGCGAGCCTGTCGTGCCTGGCGCCGGGCGGCTGCTTCGTGGAGCTGGGGAAGCGGGGGATCTGGAGCGAGGAGGAGATGGCGGCGGCGCGGGCCGACGTGCGGTACCGGAACGTGGCGCTGGACGAGCTGGTACGGCGGGAGCCGGCGCGGGTGGGTGCGGTGCTGCGGGGAGTGCTGGAGCGGGTGGAGGCGGGGGAGCTCGGGCCGCTGCCGTTCACGCGCTGGCCGCTGTCGCAGGCGGGGCGGGCGCTGACGCGGATGCGGGAAGCGAGGCACGTGGGGAAGCTGGTTCTGGTTCCGTCGGCGCTCGCCGGTGGCGGGCTGCGGGGAGATGGGAGCTATCTGGTGACCGGCGGTCTGGGAGGGATCGGGCTGGAGGTGGCGCGCTGGCTGGCGCGTTCGGGAGCAGGAGCGATCGTGCTGAACGGGCGGCGAGCGCCGGACGCGGGGGCGGCGGCGGTCGTGGAGGAGTTGCGGGCGGGTGGCGCGGAGGTTCGGGTGGAGATCGCGGACGTCACCGACGGCGCGGCGGTGGAGGAGATGCTGGGGCGGCTGGACGCGGAGCTGCCGCGGCTGGCGGGGGTGATCCACAGCGTGGGGGCGCTCGCGGACGGTGCGCTGACAAATCAGGACTGGGGGCGTTTCGAGGAGGTGCTGCGGCCGAAGGTGCTGGGGGCGTGGCGCCTCCACCGGGCGACGCTGGATCGGGATCTCGATCTGTTCGTGCTGTTTTCGAGCGCGGCGGGGGTCCTGGGGAACGCGGGGCAGGGCAACCACGCGGCGGCGAACGCGTTCCTGGACCAGTTGGCGCGGCGCCGGCGGGCGCTGGGGCTTGCGGGTCAGGCGATCGCGTGGGGCGCCTGGTCGCACACGGGAGAGGCGGCGGAGCGGCGCGAGCGGGTTTCCAGAAGGCTGACGGGGCGCGGAGAGGGCTGGATTTCACCCCACCGCGGGATCCAGGCGCTGGACCGGCTGGTGCGCGAGGACGTGGGGCGCGCTCTGGCGGCGTCGGTGGACTGGTCCGACGCGCCCTCCCGCCCGGCCTGGCTCGACGAGCTGGTCAGACCGGACGCGGAACCGGCCGCCGCTTCGGGGGACGCGGCCCGAGGTCTCGAGGGGTTGTCCGGAGCGGAGGGCGAAGCCGAGCTGATCCGGTTCCTGCGAGGAGAAGTGGCTTCCGTGCTGCGACTCCGTTCGGATCCCGCCCCGGATGCGGGTTTCTTCGAGCTGGGGATGGATTCGCTGATGGCGGTGGAGCTCCGGAATCGGCTGAACCGGATGCTCCAGGGCGTCCTGGTGGTCCCGAACACGGCGCTCTTCGATCATCCGGATGTGGCCCGGTTGGCGCGTTTTCTGGCCCGGCAGCTCGGGGACCGGTCGGCGCCGGACCCGGTTTCGCCGGCGCCGGCGGTCTCGTCGCGGCGGGACGAGGGCATCGCCGTGGTGGGGATGGCCTGCCGTTTCCCGGGGGGGAACGGCCTCGACGGTTTCCGCGATCTCCTCCTTGCGGGTGGCGACGCGGTGACCCGCGGACGCCCGGACGGGCTGATCGTGGAGCCGGGAACGGAGGCGGCCCGGTTCCCGGGGGCCTACGTGGATGGGATGGATCGGTTCGACGCCGGGTTCTTCCGGATCGCGCCGGTGGAAGCGGCGTTGATGGACCCGCAGCAGCGGCTGCTGCTGGAAGTGAGCTGGGAGGCGCTGGAGGACGCCGGGCTGGATTCCGCGGCGCTGCGCGGCAGCCGCACCGGAGTGTTCGGGGGGATGTGCGGCCATGACTACGAGAGGCTCGTCGCCGAGACGTGGGGGGCGCCGGCCACGAATCTCTACCGGTCCACCGGCATCGCTCCTTCCGCGGCCATGGGCCGGGTGGCGTTCGCGCTGGGTCTCAGAGGCCCCGCGATCACCGTGGACACGGCGTGCTCCTCGTCGCTGGTGGCGGTCCACCAGGCGGCCACCGCGCTGCGGCTGGGGGAGGCGGACCTCGCGCTCGCCGGAGGCGTGAACGCGATCCTGACCTCGGAGGCGACGCGGATCTTCACGGATGCGGGGATGCTGGCGCCGGACGGTCGGTGCAAGACGTTCGATGCGGCGGCGGATGGGTTCGTGCGGGGGGAGGGTTGTGGGATGGTGGTGCTGAAGCGGCTATCGGACGCGGAGCGGGACGGGGACCGGATCCTGGGGGTGCTGCTCGGTTCGGCGGTGAACCAGGACGGGGCGAGCGCGGGGCTGACGGCGCCGAACGGCCCGGCGCAGGAGGAAGTGATCCGCGAGGCGCTGGCCCGGGCGGGGGTTGCGCCGGCCGCGGTGGACTACCTGGAGGCGCACGGGACGGGGACGGAGCTGGGAGATCCGGTGGAGGTGGTGGCGGCGGCCTCGGTGTACGGGAAAGGCCGCGAGGCGGAGCGTCCGCTGCTGATGGGTTCGGTGAAGACGAACGTGGGGCACCTGGAGGGGGCGGCGGGGGTGGCGGGGCTGATCAAGGTGCTGCTGTCGCTGCGGGCGGGGGTGATCCCGAAGCACCTGCACTTCGAGACGCCGAACCCGCGGATCCCGTGGGAGGAGCTGCCGGTGCGGGTGGTCTCGGAGGGTTCGTCCTGGCCGGAGGGACTGGATCGTCCGGTGCGGGCGGGGGTGAGTTCGTTCGGTTACTCGGGGACGAACGTCCACCTTGTGCTGGAGGGCTACCCGCCGGCGCGCGCCAGTTCTCCCGGCCAGTTCTCCCGGTGGGGGCGGGGCCCGGCAAGGCGTCCGGGAATTGCCGGCCCCCCACCGGGAGAACTGGTGGAGTCCGGCGCGCCGGCAAGGGAGTCCGGCGCGCCGGCAAGGGGGCCCGGCGCGGCGGCGCTCGCCGCCCGCCGCCGGCTCTTGCCGCTGTCGGGGCGGAGCGGGGCGGCGCTCGGGGAGCTGGCGGGGCGGTATGCCGGGTGGCTGGGCGAGGGAGAGGAGGAGGCGGACTGGGAGCGGCTGTCGGACATGGCGTGGACGGCGGGGGTGGGGCGGAGCCACTTCGGGGTTCGGGCGGGGCTGGTGTTCCGGGACGGGCTGGACCTCGGGGAGCAGCTCGCCCTGCTGGCGTCGGAGGGGAGGGCGCGGGCGGCGGTTTCGTCGGAGCCGCCGAAGGTCGCGTTCCTGTTCACCGGGCAGGGGAGCCAGTGGGTCGGGATGGGGCGGGAGCTGTACGGGACGGAGCCGGTGTTCCGGGAGGTTCTGGACCGTTGCGAGGGGGCGTTCGTGGAGGAGCGGGGGGAGTCGCTTCGGGCGGTGATGTTCGGGGACGCGGAGGGCCTCGACCGGACGGAGTGGACGCAGCCGGCGCTGTTCGCGCTGTCGGCGGGATTGACGGAGCTGTGGCGGAGCGTTGGGGTGTCGCCGTCGGTGGTGCTGGGTCACAGCGTGGGGGAGATCGGAGCGGCGTGGGCTTCGGGAGCGCTGGGTCTGGAGGATGGGCTGCGGTTCGCGGCGCGGCGGGGGGCGCTCATGGGGTCGCTGCCTGCGGGAGGCGGGATGGCGGCGGTGTTCGCGCCGGTGGAAGAGGTGGAGTCGGAGATACGGGAGACGAACGCGGGTTCGGAGGGGGCGGGTCTGTCGGTGGCGGCGGAGAACGGGACGCACGCGATGGTGAGCGGCCCGTTGCGTCTTCTGACCTCGCTGCGGCGCCGGCTGGGGGAGCGGGGGGTGCGGACGAAGGGGCTGCGGACGAGCCACGCCTTCCACAGCGGGCTGATGGACCCGGCGCTTCTGGAGCTGGAGGCGGCGGCGGGGGCGCTGGGGTGGAGCGCGCCGGAGGTATCGCTGGTGAGCAACCTGACGGGCCGCGAGGCGGGGGCGGAGGAGCTCGGGGACGGTGGGTACTGGCGGCGTCAGGCGCGGGAGCGGGTGCGGTTCGCGTCAGACCCGAACGACCGCGCCTCCGCTGTCTCCGGGGTGGGCGCGCTCGCGGAGCTGGGGGTGGGGGTTCTGATCGAGGTGGGGCCGCGGGCGGTTCTGGGTCCGATGGCGGCGCTTTCGTGGCCGGGGGAGGTCGGCGATGGCCCGGGGTCGGGGCCGGTGGTGGTCACGAGCCTGGGGCGGGAGAGGAGCTTCGCGGAGGGGGTGTCGGGGGCGTACGAGGCGGGGCTTCCGGTGTCGTTCGCGGGTTTGTTCGCCGGGGAGCGGCGGCGTCGGGTGTCCTTGCCGACGTATCCGTTCCAGCGGGAGCGGCACTGGGTGAAGGCTCCGCCGTCGGTACGGAGAGCGGGCCTGCCGCTGCTGGGGGTACGGCGGGACGCACGGGGTGGCGAGGCGAGCTTCGAGACGGAGCTTTCGGCCGGGTTCCCGGCGTGGCTCGGGGACCACCGGGTGTTCGGGGAGGTCCTGGTCCCGGCGGCGCTCTATGTGTCGCAGGCGGTGGAGGCGCTCCGGGCGATGGGGCGGGGCCCGTCGGTGACGCTGACGGAGGTGCAGCTCCACCACCCGTTGCTGCTGGCGGAGGAAGCGGTGCGGACGGTGCAGTGGGCGCTGGTTCCCGGGGAGCGTTGGGAGGTGGCGAGCCGGGAGGGGGATGGGGGGAAATGGGAGTTGCACGCCGAGGGCGGGGTGGGTCCGGCGGCGGGCGTCGGGGAGCCGGTGGAGCTGGAGGGATTGCGTTCGGGTCTCGGGAGGGAGGAGGTGTCAGGGCTGTATCGCCGGGTTGCGGCGGAGGGGATCGGGTATGGCGCGTCGTTTCGGGTCTTGACCGATTTGTGGACGGGAGCGGAGGAGGCGCTCGGGGAGGTTCAGTTGTCGCCGGAGGCGGAGCGGGAGGGGTTGGCGATCCATCCGGCGCTGCTGGACGGGTGTTTCCAGGTTCTCGGGGGGGTTGGGGCGCTGTCCGGGGAGGGCGGGGCGTGGCTGCCGCTGGGCTGGGAGCGGTTGTGGGTGAGCGGTTCGCTGCCGCCGCGGCTGCTCTGCCGCGCCCGGGTGCGGCGGGACGAGGGCGAGCTGCGCCGGGCGGACCTGGAGATTTACGGGATGGGGGGCGAGGCGCTGGGCGGGGTGGAGGGCTTCACGCTGCGGCGGGCGAGCCGGGCGACGCTCCTCGGGGGGCAGGTGGAGGAGTTGCTGCACGAGATCGTGTGGCGCGAGGGAGACCCGGTGGGGCTCCGGGCGGCGGATTTCCTGCGGGGTCCAGAGGCGGTCGCGGCGGGTTTGCGGCCGGTGGAGGCCTACCTGGAGTCGGAGGGACTCGGCCGGGAGGAGCTGGAGGCGTTCGAGAGCGAGCTGGAGCGCGAGGCTCGCTGGTATGCGCTGGGTGCGTTCGAGGAGCTCGGCTGGGAGCGTCGGCGGGGGAGTCGGTTCACGACGGAGGAGTTGCGTCGGCGTCTTCGGGTGACGGGGGACCACGGCCGGCTGTTCGGGCGTCTTCTGGGGCTGTTGGCGGAGGCGGGGGAGGTGTCGCGTGAGGGTTCGGGCGTCTGGGAGGATCTCGGGGGCGGCGGGGCTGCGGCGCCGGGCAAGAGCGGGGCGGGTTCGTCGGGAATGGGTTCGGGGGCGATCGAGTTCGCGCTGTTGCGGCGCTGCGGGGCGTCGCTCGCGGAGGTCCTGCGGGGTCGGGCCGATCCGCTCGATCTGCTGTTCGGTGCGGAGCCGGGGGCGGCGGCGTTGTATCGGGAGTCGAAGGTGGGCCGGGTGGTCCACCGGATGGTGGCGGATGGGGTGGCGGCGGCGGTGGGGGAGTTGCCGGAGGGCCGGCGGCTGCGGGTTCTGGAGGTGGGGGCGGGCACGGGAGCGACGACGGCGGAGGTTCTGGGCTCGCTGCCGGAGGGCCGGACGGACTACGAGTTCACGGACATTTCGGCGGGTTTTTTCGCGTCGGCGTCCACGCGGTTCGGGGAGTGGGGTGGGGCGATGCGCTACCGGGCGCTGGACATCGAGCGGGATCCGGGGGCGCAGGGGTTCGGGCGTCACCGGTATGACCTGGTGATCGCGGCGAACGTGCTGTACGCGACGCGAGACCTGGGGGAGGCGCTGGAGCACTGCCGTTCGCTGCTGGCGCCGTCGGGGATGCTGGTGGCGGTGGAGGCGACGCGGGCGCTGGGTTGGCTGGACCTGACGTTCGGGCTGTTGCCGGGTTGGTGGCGCTTCGAGGACGAGGTTCGTCCGGCTCATGCGCTGGCGGGACCGGAGGTGTGGCGGGGGGCGCTGTCGGGCGGGGGCTACGGAGCGTCGGCGCTTCTGGGGACGGAGACGGGCCAGGCGGTGATCGTGGCCCGGGGGCCGTCGGAGGTTTCGGCGGAGCGAGGGCTGTTCGTGCTGGCGGGAGGGGGAGCGTTCGCCGGGTCGGTGGGGGAGGAGTTGTCGCGTCGGGGTCAGGAGGTGGTGGTCGGTCCGGAGGAAGGGGACCGGGAGGCGTGGCGTTCGCTGTTCGCTTCGCTTCTTGCTTCCCCGTTGGGGGAGGTTCCGCTGCGGGGGGTGGCGCATCTGGCGGCGGTGCGGGAGGATGGTTCGGGGTTGTCCACCGGAGAGTTGGAGCGGGAGGTGGAGCTGGTGGGTTCGAGCGCGCTGTCGCTGGTGCAGGGGATGACGGACGCGGGGGTTCGGCCGGAGGGGGGGACGTGGTTCGTGAGCCGCGGGGGGCAGGTTCTGGATGATGAGGACCGCGGGGCGCTGTCGGGGGCGCTGCTGTGGGGGTTCGGGAGCGTGGTGGATCTCGAATACGGCGATCTGAACGCCCGGATCCTCGACCTGGACCCGGAATCGGCGCCCTCGGCTGGAGAACTGGCGGACGAGTTGCTCTTCCCGGATCGGGAGACGCGGGCGGCGCGGCGGGGCGGGGAGCGCCGGGTGGCGCGGCTGACGCGCCTGGAGGCAGAGCGCGCCACGCCGCCGGCGTCGGCTTCGGGGCGGCTGCGGGGAGACCGCAGCTATCTGGTGACGGGCGGTCTGGGCGGGATCGGGCTGGAAATGGCGGCGTGGCTCGCGGAATCGGGGGCGGGGGCGATCGTGCTGAACGGCCGGCGGGCGCCGGACGAGCGGGCGGCGGGGACCATCGAGCGGCTGCGGGAGCGCGGCGCGGCGGTCCGGGTGGAGATCGCGGACGTGACCGACGGCGCGGCGGTCGAGGGCATGCTGCGCCGGCTGGACGCCGAGCTGCCCCCGCTGGCGGGGGTGATCCACAGCGTCGGGGTGCTCGCCGACGGGGCCATCACGAACCAGGACTGGGGCCGCTTCGAGCGGGTGCTCGCGCCGAAGATGCTCGGCGCGTGGCGCCTCCACCAGGCGACGGCGGACCGGGACCTCGATCTGTTCGTGCTGTTCTCGAGCGTCGCGGGGGTCTTGGGGAACGCGGGGCAGGCGAACCATGCGGCGGCGAATGCGTTCCTTGACCAGTTGGCGCGTCACCGGCGGGCGTTGAACCTCCCGGGTCAGGCGATCGCCTGGGGGGCGTGGTCCGAGGTCGGGGAGGCGGAGGAGCGGCGCGAGCGGGTTGCGGGGCGTCTGGCGGCGACGGGTCAGGGCTGGATGGCGCCGGAGCGCGGGGTCGAGGCGTTCGCGCGCCTTCTGCGGCTCGATGTGGTGGCGAGCGTGGTGGCGCCGCTGGACGGTTCGGCGCTGACCTCGCCGCCGCCGCTCCTCGAGGAGTTGGCGGGGACGGGAGTCGGGGCAGGAGATGCGGCGCCGGAGACGGCGCCGGTGCGGTTGCTGGAGCTGCCGCCGGCCGAGCGCGAGCCGGCGCTCGTCGCTTTCGTCCAGGAGGAACTGAAGGCGATCCTCCGGCTGCGGTCCGCGCCGTCGCCGACGGCGGGTTTTTTCGAGCTGGGGATGGATTCACTGATGGCGGTGGAACTCCGGAATCGGCTCCATCGCGCGTTTGGGGGGGCGCTGACGGTGTCGAACACGGCGGTGTTCGATCACCCGGACGCGTCGCGGCTGGCGCGCCACCTGGCGGAGGAGCTGGGGGATGCGCCGCTCGCGCCATCGGAGGCCACGGGGACGACGGTGGCGGCGTTGCCGGCGGCTGGGGACCGGGTGGCGATCGTGGGGATGGCCTGCCGGTTCCCGGGCGGGCCGGACGTGGGGTCGTTCTGGGAGTCGCTGCTGGCGGGCTCGGATGCGGTGACCCGGGGGCGTCCAGACGGCTTGATTGTCGATGAGGAGACGGAAGCGGCGCGGTCGTTCGGGGCCTACGTGGCGGGCCTGGACCGGTTCGACGCGGAGTTCTTCCGGATCGCTCCGGTGGAGGCGAACCTTCTGGACCCGCAGCACCGGCTGCTGCTGGAGGTGAGCTGGGAGGCGCTGGAGGACGCAGGGCTCGACCCGGCCGGCCTCCGGGGCAGCCGCACCGGCGTGTTCGGCGGGATCATGCGCAACGACTACCGCGACCTCGTTGCGGGGGTCGGCGGCGACTCCTCCGAAAGCCTCTACCGCTCGAGTGGCGTCACCCCTTCGACGGCGGTGGGCCGCATCTCGTTCGTGCTCGGCCTGACGGGCCCGGCGGTCGCGGTGGACACGGCGTGTTCGTCGTCGCTGGTGGCGATCCACCAGGCGGCGGCGGCGCTCCGGCAGGGGGAAGCGGACCTTGCGCTCGCCGGGGGGGTGAACGCGATTCTGATCTCGACGTACACGAATCTGCTGGCGGATGCCGGGGCGCTGGCGTCGGACGGCCGTTGCAAGACGTTCGACGCGCGGGCGGACGGTTACGGGCGGGGGGAGGGCTGCGGGGTGCTGGTGTTGAAGCGGCTCGCGGACGCGGAGCGGGACGGGGACCGGATCCTGGGAGTGATCCTGGGGTCGGCGGTGAACCAGGACGGAGCCGGCGCGGGGCTGACGGTCCCGAACGGGCCGGCGCAGGAGGACGTGATCCGGGAAGCGCTCGCCCGGGCGGGGGTTCCGCCATCGTCCGTGGACTACCTGGAGGCGCACGGGACGGGGACCGAGCTGGGAGATCCGATCGAGGTGCGGGCGGCGGCATCGGTGTACGGGGAGGGTCGGGAGGCGGAGCGGCCGCTGCTGCTGGGCTCGGTGAAGACGAACATCGGGCACCTCGAAGGCGCGGCGGGGGTGGCGGGGGTGATCAAGGTGCTGGCGTCGCTGCGGGCGGGGGTGATCCCGAAGCACCTGCACTTCGAGACGCCGAACCCGCGGATCGCGTGGGAGGAGCTGCCGGTGCGGGTGACGGCGGAGGCGACGCCGTGGCCGGAGCGGGATCGCCCGAGGCGGGCGGGGGTGAGTTCGTTCGGTTACTCGGGGACGAACGCGCACCTGGTGCTGGAGGGGTATCCGCCGGCGCGCGCCAGTTCTCCCGGCCAGTTCTCCCGGTGGGGGCGGGGCCCGGCAAGGCGTCCGGGAATTGCCGGCCCCCCACCGGGAGAACTGGTGGAGTCCGGCGCGCCGGCAAGGGAGTCCGGCGCGCCGGCAAGGGAGTCCGGCGCGCCGGCAAGGGGGCCCGGCGCGGCGGCGCTCGCCGCCCGCCGCCGGCTCTTGCCGCTGTCGGGGCGGAGCGGGGCGGCGCTCGCCGAGCTGGCGGGGCGGTATGCCGGGTGGCTGGGCGAGGGGGAGGAGGAGGCGGACTGGGAGCGGCTGTCGGACATGGCGTGGACGGCGGGGGTGGGGCGGAGCCACTTCGGGGTTCGGGCGGGGGTGGTGTTCGGGGAGTGCGGGGAGCTGCGGGAGGCGTTGGCGGAGCTGTCGGCGTCGGGGGGGGCGCGGGCGGCGGTTTCGTCGGAGCCGCCGAAGGTCGCGTTCCTGTTCACCGGGCAGGGGAGCCAGTGGGTGGGGATGGGGCGGGAGCTGTACGAGACGGAGCCGGTGTTCCGGGAGGTTCTGGACCGTTGCGAGGGGGCGTTCGTGGAGGAGCGGGGGGAGTCGCTTCGGGCGGTGATGTTCGGGGAGGAAGGCGCGGCGGGGGATCTGGACCGGACGGAGTGGACGCAGCCGGCGCTGTTCGCGCTGTCGGCGGGATTGACGGAGCTGTGGCGGAGCGTTGGGGTGTCGCCGTCGGCGGCGCTGGGTCACAGCGTGGGGGAGATCGGGGCGGCGTGGGCTTCGGGAGCGCTGGGGCTGGAGGATGGGCTGCGGTTCGCGGCGCGGCGGGGGGCGCTCATGGGGTCGCTGCCTGCGGGAGGCGGGATGGCGGCGGTGTTCGCGCCGGTGGAAGAGGTGGAGTCGGAGGTTCAGGAGACGAACGCGGGTTCGGAGGGGGCGGGTCTGTCGGTGGCGGCGGAGAACGGGACGCACTGCGTGGTGAGCGGGCCGGTGCGGCTGGTGCGGTCGCTGCGGCGCCGGCTGGGGGAGCGAGGGGTGCGGACGAAGGGGCTGCGGACGAGCCACGCGTTCCACAGCGGGCTGATGGAGCCGGCGCTCCTGGAGCTGGAGGAGGCGGCGGGGGCGCTGCGGTGGAGCGCGCCGGAGATTGCGCTGGTGAGCAACCTGACGGGCCGCGAGGCGGGGGCGGAGGAGCTGGGGGACGGTGGGTACTGGCGACGTCAGGCGCGGGAGCGGGTTCGTTTCGGCACGGGGGTGGAGGCGCTCGCGGAGCTGGGGGTGGGGGTGTTGATCGAGGTGGGGCCGCGGGCGGTGCTGGGCCCGTTGGCGGCGCTTTCGCGGCCGGAGGGGGAGGTCGGCGATGGCCCGGGGTCGGGGCCTGCGGTTGTCACGAGCCTGGGGCGGGAGACGAGCTTTGTGGAGGCGGTGTCGGGGGCGTACGAGGCCGGGCTGTCGGTGTCGTTTGCCGGTCTTTTCGCCGGGGAGCGTCGGCGGCGGGTGTCGCTGCCGACGTATCCGTTCCAGCGGGAGCGGTACTGGGTGCGGACCCGGTTCTCCCCGTCGGGGTCCGGTATGGGACTGGCGCGGCGCCGGTCGGCCGCGGGCCTACCGCTGCTGGGAGTGCGCCGTGATGGCCCGGGAGGCGAGACCTCGTTCGAGACGACCCTCTACTCGGACAGCCCGGACTGGCTTTCGGGGCACCGGGTGTTCGGGGAGGTCGTGGCGCCGGGGGCGCTCTACGCGGCGCAGGCGCTGGCGGTGTTCGCGGAGACGCGCAGGCAGCCGGGCGGCGCGCTCGTCGAGACCCGGATCCATCGGCCGCTGGTGTTGTCGGGAGAAGAAGGCCGGACGGTGCAGGTGGCGCTCGATCCCGACGGGGGGTGGCGGGTGGTGAGCCGGGAGGGGGACGGGAGCGGCTGGGAAGTCCATGCCGAGGGGGGGCTGGCGGCGGCGTCCCCGCCTGGCGAGGCGTTCGAGTTCGAGAGGATGTCGGGCGCCGAGGCGGAGGGGGCGCCGGAAGCGGTCTATCGGGAGCTGGCGGCCCGGGGCATCGTGTACGAGGGGGCATTCCGGAGTCTGACCCGGGTGTGGACGGGCCCCGAGGAGGCGCTCGGGGAGGTTCAGTTGTCGCCGGAGGCGGAGCGGGAGGGGTTGGCGATCCATCCGGCGCTGCTGGACGGGTGTTTCCAGGTTCTCGGGGGGGTTGAGGCGCTGTCCGGTGGTGGCGGGGCGTGGCTGCCGATGGGCTGGGAGCGGTTGTGGGTGAGCGGTTCGCTGCCGCCGCGGCTGCTCTGCCGCGCCCGGGTGCGGCGGGACGAGGGCGAGCTGCGCCGGGCGGATCTGGACCTCTTCGGGATGGGGGGCGAGCCGCTGGGCGGGGTGGAGGGCTTCACCCTGCGGCGGGCGAGCCGGGCGACGCTCCTCGGGGGGCAGGTGGAGGAGTTGCTCCACGAGGTTCAGTGGCGGGAGGGGCCGCCGGTCGGCCGCCTGGCGGCGGACTTCCTGCGGGGTCCAGAGGCGGTCGCGGCGGGTTTGCGGCCGGTGGAGGCCTACCTGGAGTCGGAGGGACTCGGCCGGGAGGAGCTGGAGGCGTTCGAGAGCGAGCTGGAGCGCGAGGCTCGCTGGTATGCGCTGCGTGCGTTCGAGGAGCTCGGCTGGGAGCGTCGGCGGGGGAGTCGGTTCACGACGGAGGAGTTGCGTCGGCGTCTTCGGGTGACGGGGGACCACGGCCGGCTGTTCGGGCGTCTTCTGGGGCTGTTGGCGGAGGCGGGGGAGGTGTCGCGTGAGGGTTCGGGCGTCTGGGAGGACCTCGGAGGAGGAGGTGTTGCGGCGCCGGGCGAGGTAGGGGAGGGTTCGTCGGGGATGGGTTCGGGGGCGATCGAGTTCGCGCTGTTGCGGCGCTGCGGGGCGTCGCTCGCGGAGGTCCTGCGGGGTCGGGCCGATCCGCTCGATCTGCTGTTCGGTGCGGAGCCGGGGGCGGCGGCGTTGTATCGGGAGTCGAAGGTGGGCCGGGTGGTCCACCGGATGGTGGCGGATGGGGTGGCGGCGGCGGTGGGGGAGTTGCCGGAGGGCCGGCGGCTGCGGGTTCTGGAGGTGGGGGCGGGCACGGGAGCGACGACGGCGGAGGTTCTGGGCTCGCTGCCGGAGGGCCGGACGGACTACGAGTTCACGGACATTTCGGCGGGTTTTTTCGCGTCGGCGTCCACGCGGTTCGGGGAGTGGGGTGGGGCGATGCGCTACCGGGCGCTGGACATCGAGCGGGATCCGGGGGCGCAGGGGTTCGGGCGTCACCGGTATGACCTGGTGATCGCGGCGAACGTGCTGCACGCGACGCGAGACCTGGGGGAGGCGCTGGAGCACTGCCGTTCGCTGCTGGCGCCGTCGGGGATGCTGGTGGCGGTGGAGGCGACGCGGGCGCTGGGTTGGCTGGACCTGACGTTCGGGCTGTTGCCGGGTTGGTGGCGCTTCGAGGACGAGGTTCGTCCGGCTCATGCGCTGGCGGGACCGGAGGTGTGGCGGGGGGCGCTGTCGGGCGGGGGCTACGGAGCGTCGGCGCTTCTGGGGACGGAGACGGGCCAGGCGGTGATCGTGGCCCGGGGGCCGTCGGAGGTTTCGGCGGAGCGAGGGCTGTTCGTGCTGGCGGGAGGGGGAGCGTTCGCCGGGTCGGTGGGGGAGGAGTTGTCGCGTCGGGGTCAGGAGGTGGTGGTCGGGCCGGAGGCGGGGGGCCGGGAGGCGTGGCGTTCGCTGTTCGCTTCGCTTCTTGCTTCCCCGTTGGGGGAGGTTCCGCTGCGGGGGGTGGCGCATCTGGCGGCGGTGCGGGAGGATGGTTCGGGGTGGTCCACCGGAGAGTTGGAGCGGGAGGTGGAGCTGGTGGGTTCGAGCGCGCTGTCGCTGGTGCAGGGGATGACGGACGCGGGGGTGCGGCCGGAGGGGGGGACGTGGTTCGTGAGCCGCGGGGGGCAGGTTCTGGATGATGAGGACCGCGGGGCGCTGTCGGGGGCGCTGCTGTGGGGGTTCGGGAGCGTGGTGGATCTCGAGTATGGAGACCTGAAGCCCCGGCTTCTCGATCTGGATCCGCTGGTTCCGGAATCGGCGTCCGCGGTGGTCGAGGAACTGCTGCATCCGGACCGGGAGACGCGGGCGGCGCGGCGGGGCGGGGAGCGCCGGGTGGCGCGGCTGGTCCGGGCGGCGGGCGGCGCGCCGCCGACGGGGGAGGAGCTGGCGAGGGTGAGAGCGGACCGGAGTTACCTGGTGACGGGCGGACTCGGGGGCATCGGGCTGCGGGTGGCGGGCTGGCTGGCGGACGCGGGCGCTGGCGCGGTGGTGCTGAACGGGCGGCGGGCGCCGGACCCCCGGGCGGCGGCGGCGATCGGGGAGCTTCGCGAACGCGGGGTGGAGGTGAGGGTGGAGATCGCCGACGTGACCGACGGCGCGGCGGTCGAGGGCATGCTCGCGCGGATGGACGCCGCCGAACCACCGCTCGGCGGGGTGTTCCATTGCGTGGGGGTGTTGGCGGACGGGACGCTCGGGAACCTCGCGTGGTCGGATTTCGAGCGGGTGCTCGCGCCGAAGGTGCTCGGCGCGTGGCATCTGCACCGGGCGACCGCCGGGATGGAGCTCGAACTGTTCGTGCTGTTTTCGAGCCTGAGCGGGGTGGTGGGGAATCCGGGCCAGGCGAACCACGCGGCGGCGAATGCATTCCTGGACCAGTTCGCGCTCCACCGGCGGTCGCTGGGGCTGCCGGGTCAGGCGATCGCCTGGGGTCCGTGGTCGGGCCTCGGGGAGGCGGAGGAACAGCGGGACCGAATCTCGCTGCGGCTTGCCTCCCTGGGAATCGCCTGGGTAACTCCCTCCCAGGGGCTCCGCACTCTCGAACGCCTGCTCCGCGCCGACGTGAAGAGCGCGGCCGTGGCGTCGGTGGACTGGCCGGTGTTCGCAGCAAACGAGGCCGTGACGCGCCCGCTCTTCGACGAAGTGGCCGGGAAAAGAGCCGTCGCCGAGGCTCCCGTCCGAACCGGCGGCTTCGCGGCGCGGCTCCGGACCGCCCCGGCCGGGTCTCGCGAGCGGCTCGCCCTCGATTTCGTTCGGGAGGAGGTGCGTTCCGCGCTCGGGCGTCCGTCGCCGCCACCGCCGGAGGTCCCGTTCTTCGATCTCGGGATGGACTCCCTGATGGCGATCGAGTTGCGGAACCGGCTCAACCGGGCGCTCGCGGGCGAGGTTGTGGTCCCGAACACCATCGCGTTCAACTATCCGAGCGCGCAAAAGCTCGCGCGTCACCTGATCGAGCAACTCGTTCGCCGGGAACAGCCGGAGCCCGAGGCTTCAGCAGGCCCGCCGCCGCGAGATCCCGCATCCGGTCTCTCGGTCGAGGAGTTTGCGGAGCTCCTGGCGGCGGAGGACGACCATGTCTGAGCCGCGGGCGAACCCCGAACTCACGCCCGAACTGGCGCGGGCGATTCGGGCCCGGCAGGCAAGAGCTGCCCGGCTGCGCCGCCGGATCGCGGTCGTGGGCATGTCGTGCCGCTTCCCCGGTGGGGCGAGCGTGGCGGAATTCCGGCGCTCGCTGGCGGCGGGCCGGGATGCGGTGACGAGCGGGCCTCCCCACGCGCGGGGCCCGGCGCCGGACGCCGCCGTCGCGGGGTACCTCGAGCGGGTGGATCGGCTGGACGCCGGATTCTTCCGGATCTCGCCCGTGGAGGCGGAGGTCATGGATCCACAGCAGCGCCTCCTGCTCGAGGTGAGCTGGGAGGCTCTGGAGGACGCCGGGCTGGATCCGGGGAAGGAACGCCGGGGTGGCGTCTATGTGGGCATCAGCAGCGGCGATTACCAGGCGCTCCTCGAAGGGGTGAAGCCCTCGGTGCACACCCTCACGGGTACGAGCTTCGCGGCCGCCAGCGGGCGGATCGCCTTTACTCTCGGCTGGACGGGCCCGGCCATCGCCGTGGACACCGCCTGCTCCTCGTCCCTGGTCGCGATTCATCAGGCCATGAGCGCGCTGCAGCGGGGGGAAGCGGACCTCGCGCTCGCCGGGGGCGTGAACGTGATCCTGAACTCCGGGGTGGCGCCGGTGTTTCAGGAAGCGGGGATGCTGTCGCGCGACGGACGGTGCAAGACCTTTGACGCCGCCGCGGATGGGTTCGGGCGCGGCGAGGGGTGCGGGATGCTCGTGCTCAAGCGCCTCGGAGACGCCGAGCGGGACGGGGACCGCATTCTCGGCGTCCTGCTGGGGTCGGCGGTGAACCAGGACGGGAGGAGCGCCGGTCTCACCGTGCCGAACGGCCCGGCGCAGGAGCAGGTCATCCGGGAAGCGTTGCGGCGGGCCGGAGTTCCACCCGCGTCGGTGGACTACCTCGAGGCGCACGGGACGGGGACGAGGCTCGGCGATCCCATCGAGGCGCAGGCGGCGGGCGCCGTGTACGGCGAGGGCCGGGAGCCCGGAAGGCCGCTTCTGATCGGATCGGTGAAGACGAACATTGGCCACCTGGAGGCGGCCGCGGGGGTGGCGGGGGTGATCAAGGCGCTGCTTTCGCTTCGGGCGGGAGTGATCCCGAAGCATCTGCACTGCGAGACGCCGAGCCCCCGGATCGCATGGGATTCCCTGCCCCTCTCGGTCACCTCCGAAAAGACGCCGTGGCCGGAGATCACCGGCCGGCCGTGGCGCGCCGCGGTGAGCTCGTTCGCGCTCTCGGGGACGAACGCCCATGTCGTTCTCCAGCAGTATCCGCAGGACCGGGGGCCGAGCGTCCTGGTCGGGGCGCAGCCCGGCGCCCGGGCGCCCGCGGTGGGGAGCCGTCGTGCCCCGGTGGCGGGGGAGCCTGCTGTCGCGGAGCGGCGCCGTCGCGTCTTGCCGCTCTCCGCCCGGAGTGGCAAGGCGCTCGGGGAGCTCGCGGCGCGTTACCGGGAGTGGCTGCAACGGGCGTCCGGGGAAGCGATTGCGGAGCGTCTCGCCGACGCCGCGTGGACGGCGGGCGTGGGCAGGAGTCACTTCGCGGTGCGGGCGGGACTCGTGTTCGGGGATGAGAACGAGCTCTCGGAACAGCTCGCTGCGGTGGAGAGCGGGGCGGAGCGCCCCGCCCCGATGCCGGCGGGCGGGGGCGTGGCCTTCCTTTACACGGGGCAGGGGAGTCAGTGGGCGGGGATGGGCCGGGACTTGTACGGGACCGAGCCGGTGTTCCGCGAGGTCCTCGACCGGTGCGAGGCGGCCTTCGTGGAGGAGCGGGGGACGGGTCTGCTGCCGGTGATGTTCGGGGAGGCGGCGGGTCTGGAGCGGACGGAATGGACACAGCCAGCGCTGTTTGCGCTTTCCGCCGGGCTGACGGAACTCTGGCGGGCCGTCGGAGTGGTTCCCGACGCGGTGCTCGGGCACAGCGCCGGGGAGATCGGGGCGGCGTGGGCGGCTGGGGCGCTGGAGCTGGAGGCGGGACTGCGGTTCGCGGCGCGCCGTGGCGCGCTGATGGGCTCGCTGCCAGACGGAGGGGCGATGACTGCCGTCTTCGGCGACCCGGACCGGGTGCGCGGCTTGCCGGATGCGCTGGACGCGGCGGGCGTGGCGCTCGCGGCGGAGAACGGTACGCATGTCGTCCTCAGCGGCCCGGAGGGCCAGGTCGCGCTGGTGGAGGAGCGCTTCCGCGAGTTGGGGACCCGCACCGAGCGGCTGCGGACGAGTCACGCCTTCCACAGCCCGCTCATGGACCCCGTGCTCGGCGAGCTGGAATCGGCGGCGGGCGAACTCGGGTGGAAAGCCCCGCGGACGGAGTTCGTGAGCGGGGTGACGGGACGGATCCTCGAAGCCGGGGAGTCCCCCGACGCGCGGTACTGGCGGCGGCAGGCCCGCGCCCGGGTGCGTTTCGCGTCCGGGGTGCGGGCGCTTTCGGACCTCGGCGCGGGGGTGTTGATCGAGATCGGCCCCCGCCCGGTGCTCGGCCCGCTCGCGGCGCTCGCCTGGCCGGCTTCGGAGCCCGGGGCCCTTCCCGCGGTGCTGGCGAGCCTGGGGCCGACGACGAACTTCCCCGAGGCGGTCGCCGCCGCCTACGAGGCGGGGCTCCCGATTGCCTTCGAGGGCCTCCATGCGGGGGAGCGCCGCCGGCGGGTGTCGCTGCCGACGTATCCGTTCCAGCGGGAGCGGTACTGGGTGACGGCGCGCCGGCGGGGCGGAGGCTGGGCGGAAGCCCGGGGAGTCCACGCGGTGCTCGGGCCCCGGCGGGAGCTCGGAAGCGGTGAAGTGGCGTTCGAGTCGGAGCTCGGCGCTCCGTTGCCGGACTGGATCACGCGGCACCGCCTGTTCGGCCGCCTCGTGGCGCCGGCGTCGCTCTATGCCGTCCAGGCGGCGGCGGCGCTCGCGGCCCCGGGTCGGCAGGCCGGCGAACCGGCGCCGGTGGCGGTGGACAGCGTGCGGATCGAGAGGCCACTCGTCCTGTCCGACGACGGCGGAGACGGGAACCGTCGCGTCCAGTTCCTGCTGGGAGCGGAGCGGAGCGCGTCGGCGCGGAGCTGGGAGGTGTTCAGTCGTGGCTCGGACGAAGCGCCCTGGGTGCGCCACGCGACCGGGCGGGTGCGGCCCGTTTCGCCGGAGGAGGAGGAGCGGCGGGACCCGGTCGAGGTGGCGAAGCTCGGTGCGGAACTCACCCCGGCGGCGGCCCCGGAGCGGTCCGATGCGACCACAACGCCGGAGGGTGGGCTCGCCGGTCTCTGGACGGGAGCAAACGAGGCCCTCGGGGAGGTGGCCGCGTCGCCGACCCCGGAAGAAACGGACGGCGCGCTCCCCGCGGCGCTCTTCGCAGCGTGCCTCGAGACCCTCGCGGGGATCCCCGGCCTCGAGCCACCCGGTGCGGAGTCCGCCTGGCTTCCGGTCGGCTGGGACCTCCTGTGGTTCGCCCCGGTGTTGCCGGACCGGGTGTTCTGCCACGCCCGTCGCCTCGCCGCCGGCGCGGCCGCCGAGACCGAGCGAGCGGATCTCGTCCTCTGCGGTCAGGACGGTCAGGCGCTGGGCGCCGTGCGCGGGCTGGTGCTCCGGCGGACCCCGCGCTCTGTGCTGCTGCGCGCCCTCGACGACGTGGAGGATCTGTTCTACGAGGTGGCGTGGCGGGAGTCGTCTGGCGCCGGTGGCGCGGGTCCGGCGTCCGCGGGTTTCCTGCGGGGGCCGGCAGAGCTGTTGCTCGAGACGCCGTCCGCCGACGCGGTGTTCGAAGCGGAGGGCCTTGCTGGCGCGGCGCGGGAGGCGCTGGACGAGGGCCTCGAGCAGCTTGCGCGTTCGACGGCGCTCAGGGCCTTTGCGGATCTGGGCGGGGAACCGCGCACCGACGAACCGGTCGAGGCGCTTTGTCGTCGCCTCAAGGTGATCTCCGCGCACGCCGGGGTGGTGCGCCGGATGCTCGCCCTCGCGCCAGACGGCGCCCTTCCCGGCGCGGCCCCCCGGGATCCGGAGGAGCTGGCGGAGCGGCTGCTCGCCCGCTGTCCGGCCGGGTCAATCGAGATCGGACTGTTGCGCCGGTGCGGGGAGGCGCTTTCCGAGGTGCTGCGGGGCCGGGCCGATCCTCTGGAGCTGCTCTTCGGCGGGACACCGAACGCCGCGGACCTGTACCGGGAGGCGCCGGCCTCCCGGGCGCTGAATCGGCTCGTGGGGGAAGCGGTCGCGGCGGCGGCGCGGGCGCTGCCCGCCGGCCGCCGGCTGCGGGTGCTCGAAGTGGGCGCGGGAACCGGCGGCGCGACGGCGGCGGTGCTCCCGGCGGCCCCCCGGGGACGGACCGACTACCTGTTCACCGACGTGTCGGCGGCGTTTTTCCGTGACGCCGAGGCGCGCTTCGCGGCGTCCGCCGCCGCGTCGGGGATCGGTCTGGAATTCCGCGCGCTGGACATCGAGGGGGACCCCGACGCGCAGGGGTTCACGGCGCACGGCTACGACGTCGTGATCGCGGCGAACGTGCTGCACGCAACCGAGGATCTCGCGGCGTCGCTCGCGTGGTGCCGACGGCTGCTCGCCCCCTCGGGGTTGCTGGTGGCGCTCGAGGCCCTCGCGCCGCGCGGCTGGCTCGACCTCACATTCGGACTGTTGCCCGGTTGGTGGCGGTTTGCCGATTCCTATCGGGCGGAACACCCGCTCGTCGGCGCGCCCGTCTGGCGCCGGGCCCTTGCCGACGCCGGCTACGGGGAAGTGGCGACCCTGGGCGGCGGGGAGACGTTGAGGGATGAGGCATCGGCCGTGATCGTGGCCCGCGGCCCGGCGGAGACGTCTCCGGCCGCCGGCCTCTGGGTGGTTACGCCGGACGATCACGGGCTGGGCGCGGAACTCGTTCGCTCGCTGGAGGCCCGGGGCCAGCGGGTGGCGGCGCCATCACGGCCGGCGGCGGCGGAGGGAAGCGGGCCGGGCGGCCGCGAAGGGTGGCGGCGGCGCTTCGCGGATCTCCCGGCCGGGGAGCTCGCCGGGGTTGTGCATCTCGGTGCGGTGTCGGTTCCGCGCGCCTCCGACGCCACGGAGGATCCGGAGGGGGATCCGGTGGCCGACCTCGAACGCTCCGGGAGCAGCGCCCTCTCGCTGGTGCAGGGGATGCTCGATGCGGGAGCGGCGCCGCGGTCCGGGCTCTGGATGGTGACGCGCGGCGGCCAGGTCGTCCGGGACGAGCCGTCCGGAGGGCTCTCCGGGGCGGCGCTTTGGGGGTTCGGCCGGACGGCGGCCCGGGAGTTGACCGGGCTGGGAACGCGGCTGCTCGACCTCGACCCGAACGAGCCGGCGTCCGCCGAACGGCTCGCGGACGAGCTCCTGTTCCCGGACGCGGAGACCCAGCTCGCCCTGCGCGCCGGCCGGCGGCTCGTCCCGCGGCTGACTCCGGGCGCTGGGTCCGGCGGGCGCCCCGAGCGTTCCGGCGGAGGTCCGCGGGCGGACCGCGCCTACCTCGTCACCGGAGGCCTCGGCCGCCTGGGGCTGCAGGTGGCGGGCTGGCTGGCGAGGGAGGGGGCGGGCGCCATCGTGTTGAACGGCCGCCGGCCGCCGGGGGAACCAGCGGCCCGCGCGATCGACGGCCTGCGCGCCGGCGGGGCGAAGGTCCGGGTGGAGCTCGGAGACATCGCCGACCCGGAGGTGGCGGGGCGCATCGTCGTCGGCATCGGGAGCGAGGCGTCGGGCCTGCCGCCGCTCGGAGGGATCTTCCACTGCGCCGGAGCGCTCCGGGACGCGGCGCTCGCCAACGAGGACTGGCCGCGCTTCGCGGAGGTGTTGCGTCCGAAGACGGCTGGCGCGTGGAACCTGCACCGGGCGACCGCGCACCTCGACCTCGATCGGTTCGTGCTGTTTTCCTCGGTGATGGGCGTCGTCGGCAATGCCGGGCAGTCGGCCTACGCAGCAGCGAACGCGTTCCTCGATCAGCTCGCGCTCCGTCGTCGGGCGTCGGGCCTCGCCGGCCAGTCCATCGCCTGGGGTCTGTGGCTGGAAGTGGGCGAGGACGCGAGGGACCGGGAGCGTTTCCAGCGGCGCGTCGAGGCGATCGGCATGGGCTGGATCCGTCCCGAACTCGGGTTGCGGGCTCTCGGTCGGCTGATGGCGGAAGACGCGCCCCACGCGGTGGTGGCGCCGGTGGACTGGGCGGTGTTTCGCGATGCGGTGGACGCCCCCCAGCCGCTCCTCGCGGAACTCGGTCCGTCGGAGGCGGATCGGCCGGGCGCGCCGGCGCCCGTTCGCGGCGACCTCCTGGCGCGGCTGCGGGAGGCGCCGCCGGCCCGGCGGCAGGAACTCCTGCTGCGTTTCGTCCAGGACGAAGTCCGCGCGGTGCTGCGGCTCCGGTCCGCGCCGTCGCCCGACATCGGGTTCTTCGACCTGGGGATGGACTCCCTCATGGCGGTGGAACTGCGGAACCGGCTCAACCGGGCGCTCGCGGGCGCCTGCGTCGTCCCGAACACCCTGGTGTTCGATTACCCGACGCCCGCCAGCCTGGGCCGGCGCCTGCTGGAGGAACTCGGTGAGCTGCCGGTCCCGGCGGCCCTGCCGGCGCCACGGATCGCGGAGCGGTCGGCGGAGGAGCGGATCGCGGTGGTGGGGCTCGCCTGCCGGTTTCCGGGGGGGGCGGACGCCAGGGAGTTCTGGGCGCAACTCGCGGCCGGTGGACAGGGAGTGACGCGGGGCCGCCCCGAGCCGCTGGTTCCCGGCGAGCGGAACGGCGGACCCGAGCCCTTCGGCGGCTACGTCACCGGCCTCGACCGCTTCGACGCCGGGTTCTTCCGGATCGCGCCGGTGGAGGCGGAGTCGCTGGACCCGCAGCACCGGCTGTTGCTGGAGGTGAGCTGGGAGGCGCTGGAGGATGCCGGATTCGATCCGGGGGGGCTGAAGGGGAGCCGGAGTGGAGCGTTCGTCGGGATCTCGAATTCGGACTACCGCGGGCTGCTCGACGTGACGCCCGGCGACTCCGTGCGCAGCCTGTACCTCGCCACCGGCACCAGCCTCTCGGCGGCGATTGGCCGGGTGGCCTTCGTGCTCGGCCTCACGGGGCCGGCGATCGCGGTGGACACGGCGTGTTCGTCGTCGCTGGTGGCGATCCACCAGGCCGCCGCGGCGCTCCAGCGCGGCGAGGTGGAGCTGGCGCTCGCCGGAGGCGTCAACGCCATCCTCGCGCCCGGGAACACCCGGGTGCTCGAGGATGCGCAGATGCTGTCCCCGGACGGCCGCTGCAAGACGTTCGACGCGCGGGCGGACGGATTCGTGCGGGGGGAGGGGTGCGGGGTGCTGGTGCTGAAGCGGCTCTCCGACGCGGAGCGGGACGGGGACCGGATCCTGGGGGTGCTGCTGGGTTCGGCGGTGAACCAGGACGGGGCGAGCGCGGGGCTGACGGTCCCGAACGGGCCGGCGCAGGAAGACGTGATCCGGGAGGCGCTCGCCCGGGCGGGGGTCCCGCCATCGTCCGTGGACTACCTGGAGGCGCACGGGACGGGTACGGAGCTGGGAGATCCGATCGAGGTGCGGGCGGCGGCGTCGGTGTACGGAGAGGGTCGGGAGGCGGAGCGCCCGCTGCTGCTGGGCTCGGTGAAGACGAACGTGGGGCACCTGGAGGCGGCGGCGGGAATGGCGGGGGTGATCAAGGTGCTGCTGTCGCTGCGGGCGGGGGTGATCCCGAAGCACCTGCACTTCGAGACGCCGAACCCGCGGATCGCGTGGGAGGAGCTGCCGGTGCGGGTGACGGCGGAGGCGGGGCCGTGGCCGGAGCGGGACCGTCCGTTGCGGGCGGGGGTGAGTTCGTTCGGGATATCGGGGACGAACGCGCACCTGGTGCTGGAGGGGTATCCGCCGGCGCGCGCCAGTTCTCCCGGCCAGTTCTCCCGGTGGGGGCGGGGCCCGGCAAGGCGTCCGGGAATTGCCGGCCCCCCACCGGGAGAACTGGTGGAGTCCGGCGCGCCGGCAAGGGAGTCCGGCGCGCCGGCAAGGGGGCCCGGCGCGGCGGCGCTCGCCGCCCGCCGCCGGCTCTTGCCGCTGTCGGGGCGGAGCGGGGCGGCGCTCGGGGAGCTGGCGGGGCGGTATGCCGGGTGGCTGGGCGAGGGAGAGGAGGATGCGGACTGGGAGCGGCTGTCGGACATGGCGTGGACGGCGGGGGTGGGGCGGAGCCACTTCGGGGTTCGGGCGGGGCTGGTGTTCCGGGACGGGCTGGACCTCGGGGAGCAGCTCGCCCTGCTGGCGTCGGAGGGCGGGGCGCGGGCGGCGGTTTCGTCGGAGCCGCCGAAGGTCGCGTTCCTGTTCACCGGGCAGGGGAGCCAGTGGGTGGGGATGGGGCGGGAGCTGTACGGGACGGAGCCGGTGTTCCGGGAGGTTCTGGACCGTTGCGAGGCGGCGTTCGTGGAGGAGCGGGGGGAGTCGCTTCGGGCGGTGATGTTCGGGGAGGAAGGCGCGGCGGGGGATCTGGACCGGACGGAGTGGACGCAGCCGGCGCTGTTCGCGCTGTCGGCGGGATTGACGGAGCTGTGGCGGAGCGTTGGGGTGTCGCCGTCGGCGGTGCTGGGTCACAGCGTGGGTGAGATCGGGGCGGCGTGGGCATCGGGGGCGCTGGGGTTGGAGGATGGGCTGCGGTTCGCGGCGCGGCGGGGGGCGCTGATGGGGGCGTTGCCGGACGGCGGGGGGATGGCGGCGGTGTTCGCGCCGGTGGAAGAGGTGGAGTCGGAGATACGGGAGACGAACGCGGGTTCGGAGGGAGCGGGGCTGTCGGTGGCGGCGGAGAACGGGACGCACGTGGTGGTGAGCGGGCCGGTGCGTCTTCTGACCTCGCTGCGGCGCCGGCTGGGGGAGCGGGGGGTGCGGACGAAGGGGCTGCGGACGAGCCACGCGTTCCACAGTGGGCTGATGGAGCCGGCGCTCCTGGAGCTGGAGGAGGCGGCGGGAGCGCTGCGGTGGGAGGCGCCGGAGATTTCGCTGGTGAGCAACCTGACGGGGCGGGAGGCGGGGGCGGAGGAGATCGGGGACGGTGGGTACTGGCGACGTCAGGCGCGGGAGCGGGTGCGGTTCGCGTCAGACCCGGACGACGGCGCCTCCGCTGTCTCCGGGGTGGAGGCGCTGGCGGAGCTGGGGGTGGGGGTTCTGATCGAGGTGGGGCCGCGGGCGGTGCTGGGGCCGATGGCGGCGCTTTCGTGGCCGGAGGGTGCGGGTCCGGTGATGGTGTCGAGCCCGGGTCGGGAGACGGGGTTCGCGGAGGCGGTGGCGGGTGCGTACGAGGCGGGGCTGTCGGTGTCGTTCGCGGGTCTGTTCGCCGGGGAGCGTCGGCGGCGGGTGTCGGCGCCGACGTATCCGTTCCAGCGGGAGCGGCACTGGGTGCGGAAGCCGGAGCGGCGAGAGGTCGGCCGCGCCCAACCCGCGGCGGCGGGGGCCGAAGAGCTGCTCTACGAGGTCCAGTGGCGGGAGGGGCCGCCGGTCGGCCGCCTGGCGGCGGATTTCCTGCGGGGTCCGGAGGCGATCGCGGCGGGTTTGCGGCCGGTGGAGGCCTACCTGGAGTCGGAGGGACTCGGCCGGGAGGAGCTGGAGGCGTTCGAGAGCGAGCTGGAGCGCGAGGCTCGCTGGTATGCGCTGCGTGCGTTCGAGGAGCTCGGCTGGGAGCGTCGGCGGGGGAGTCGGTTCACGACGGAGGAGTTGCGTCGGCGTCTTCGGGTGACGGGGGACCACGGCCGGCTGTTCGGGCGTCTTCTGGGGCTGTTGGCGGAGGCGGGGGAGGTGTCGCGTGAGGGTTCGGGCGTCTGGGAGGACCTCGGAGGAGGAGGTGTTGCGGCGCCGGGCGAGGTAGGGGAGGGTTCGTCGGGGATGGGTTCGGGGGCGATCGAGTTCGCGCTGTTGCGGCGCTGCGGGGCGTCGCTCGCGGAGGTCCTGCGGGGTCGGGCCGATCCGCTCGATCTGCTGTTCGGTGCGGAGCCGGGGGCGGCGGCGTTGTATCGGGAGTCGAAGGTGGGCCGGGTGGTCCACCGGATGGTGGCGGATGGGGTGGCGGCGGCGGTGGGGGAGTTGCCGGAGGGCCGGCGGCTGCGGGTTCTGGAGGTGGGGGCGGGCACGGGAGCGACGACGGCGGAGGTTCTGGGCTCGCTGCCGGAGGGCCGGACGGACTACGAGTTCACGGACATTTCGCCCGGATTTTTCGCGTCGGCGTCCACGCGGTTCGGGGAGTGGGGTGGGGCGATGCGCTACCGGGCGCTGGACATCGAGCGGGATCCGGGGGCGCAGGGGTTCGGGCGTCACCGGTATGACCTGGTGATCGCGGCGAACGTGCTGCACGCGACGCGAGACCTGGGGGAGGCGCTGGAGCACTGCCGTTCGCTGCTGGCGCCGTCGGGGATGCTGGTGGCGGTGGAGGCGACGCGGGCGCTGGGTTGGCTGGACCTGACGTTCGGGCTGTTGCCGGGTTGGTGGCGCTTCGAGGACGAGGTTCGTCCGGCTCATGCGCTGGCGGGACCGGAGGTGTGGCGGGGGGCGCTGTCGGGCGGGGGCTACGGAGCGTCGGCGCTTCTGGGGACGGAGACGGGCCAGGCGGTGATCGTGGCCCGGGGGCCGTCGGAGGTTTCGGCGGAGCGAGGGCTGTTCGTGCTGGCGGGAGGGGGAGCGTTCGCCGGGTCGGTGGAGGAGGAGTTGTCGCGTCGGGGTCAGGAGGTGGTGGTCGGTCCGGAGGAAGGGGACCGGGAGGCGTGGCGTTCGCTGTTCGCTTCGCTTCTTGCTTCCCCGTTGGGGGAGGTTCCGCTGCGGGGGGTGGCGCATCTGGCGGCGGTGCGGGAGGATGGTTCGGGGTTGTCCACCGGAGAGTTGGAGCGGGAGGTGGAGCTGGTGGGTTCGAGCGCGCTGTCGCTGGTGCAGGGGATGACGGACGCGGGGGTGCGGCCGGAGGGGGGGACGTGGTTCGTGAGCCGCGGGGGGCAGGTTCTGGATGATGAGGACCGCGGGGCGCTGTCGGGGGCGCTGCTGTGGGGGTTCGGGAGCGTGGTGGATCTCGAATACGGCGATCTGAACGCCCGGATCCTCGACCTGGACCCGGAATCGGCGCCCTCGGCTGGAGAACTGGCGGACGAGTTGCTCTTCCCGGATCGGGAGACGCGGGCGGCGCGGCGGGGCGGGGAGCGCCGGGTGGCGCGGCTGACGCGCCTGGAGGCAGAGCGCGCCACGCCGCCGGCGTCGGCTTCGGGGCGGCTGCGGGGAGACCGCAGCTATCTGGTGACGGGCGGTCTGGGCGGGATCGGGCTGGAAATGGCGGCGTGGCTCGCGGAATCGGGGGCGGGGGCGATCGTGCTGAACGGCCGGCGGGCGCCGGACGAGCGGGCGGCGGGGACCATCGAGCGGCTGCGGGAGCGCGGCGCGGCGGTCCGGGTGGAGATCGCGGACGTGACCGACGGCGCGGCGGTCGAGGGCATGCTCGCCCGGATGGACGCCGCCGAACCACCGCTCGGCGGGGTGATCCACAGCGTAGGGGTGCTGGCCGATGCGGCCATCACGAACCAGGACTGGGGCCGCTTCGAGCGGGTGCTCGCGCCGAAGGTGCTCGGCGCGTGGCGCCTCCACCAGGCGACGGCGGACCGGGACCTCGAACTGTTCGTGTTGTTTTCGAGCGCTGCGGGCGTGCTCGGGAACGCGGGTCAGGCGAACCACGCGGCGGCGAACGCGTTCCTCGACCAGTTGGCTCGCCGTCGCCGCGCGCAGGGGCTGCCCGGCCAGGCGATCGCCTGGGGAGCCTGGTCGGAGGTCGGTGCGGCCGAGGCGGAGCGCGAGCGGATCGAGGACAGGCTCCGGCAGGGGGGTGAGGACTGGATTGCGCCGGAGCGCGGGCTGGAGGCGCTGTCCCGGGTGGTTCGCGAGGACTCGGCCGCGACCGTGGTGTTGGCCACCGACTGGTCGCGGACGCCCAGGCGGGCGGCGTGGCTGGAGGAGCTGGCGGCGCCGGGGGAGACAGCGGCCGCAGCGGCCCCGGACGATCTGCCGCGCCGCCTCCGCGCGCTTCCCGCGCCAGAACGGGAAGAGGAACTGCTTCGCTTCGTCCAGGGGGAGCTGGTCGCCCTGCTGCGGCTGCGCGCCGCGCCGGCAGGGGATCGAGGGTTCTTCGAGTTGGGGATGGACTCGCTGTTGGCCGTGGAGTTGCGGAACCGCCTGAACCGCGCGTTCGGAGGCGCGCTTGCGGTGTCGAACACGGCGGTGCTGGACCACCCCGACGCGGGGCGGTTGGCGCGGCATCTGGCCCGGAAGTTCGGCGATGCCGAGCCGGAGCGGGACATCCGGGCCTCCCCGGGGGTGACCGCCGCGATGGAAGCGCAGCCGGCGGGAGAGCGAGTGGCCATCGTGGGGATGGCGTGCCGGTTCCCCGGAGGGGCGGACGTGGAGGCGTTCTGGGAGCTGTTGCGATCGGGCGGCGATGCAGTGAGCGCGGGACGCCCGGACGGGCTGTTCGTGGACGCCGAGACGGCGGCGGCGCGTTCGTTCGGGGGCTACCTCGAGGGCATCGACCGGTTCGACGCCGCCTTCTTCGGGATCGCGCCGGTAGAGGCGGAATTGCTCGATCCGCAGCAGCGGCTCCTCCTCGAAGTGAGCTGGGCGGCGCTGGAGGATGCAGGGGTGGACCCGGGCAGCCTGCGGGGCAGCCGGACCGGCGTGTACGGAGGATTCTGCGGCAGCGAGTACTACGGGCTGGTGGCGGCCCTCCGGGACGATCCGGCGACCAATCTCTACCGGGCGACGGGAAGCGCCGCCTCGACGGCGGTGGGGCGGGTGGCCTTCACGCTGGGCCTCAGCGGGCCGGCGATCACGGTGGACACGGCGTGCTCCTCTTCGCTGGTGGCGGTACATCAGGCGGCGGCGGCGCTCCGGCAGAGGGAGGCGGACCTCGCGCTGGCCGGGGGAGTGAACGCGATCCTGACTTCGGCGGCGACCCGCATGTTCTCGGACGCGGGGATGCTTGCCCCGGACGGCCGCTGCAAGACCTTCGACGCGTCGGCGAACGGGTACGTGCGGGGGGAGGGGTGCGGGGTGCTGGTGCTGAAGCGGCTCTCCGACGCGGAGCGTGACGGGGACCGGATCCTGGGGGTGCTGCTGGGTTCGGCGGTGAACCAGGACGGGGCGAGCGCGGGGCTGACGGTCCCGAACGGGCCGGCGCAGGAGGACGTGATCCGGGAAGCGCTCGCCCGGGCGGGGGTCGCGCCGTCGGGGGTGGACTACCTGGAGGCGCACGGGACGGGGACCGAGCTGGGGGACCCGATCGAGGTGCGGGCGGCGGCGTCGGTGTACGGGGAGGGCCGGGAGGCGGAGCGTCCGCTGCTGATGGGCTCGGTGAAGACGAACGTGGGGCACCTGGAGGCGGCGGCGGGGGTGGCGGGGGTGATCAAGGTGCTGGCGTCGCTGCGGGCGGGGGTGATCCCGAAGCACCTGCACTTCGAGGCGCCGAACCCGCGGATCGAATGGGAGGAGCTGCCGGTGCGGGTGACGGCGGAGGCGGGGCCGTGGCCGGAGCGAGACCGTCCGTTGCGGGCGGGGGTGAGTTCGTTCGGGGTCTCGGGGACGAACGCGCACCTGGTGCTGGAGGGCTACCCGCCGGCAAGGGAGTCCGGCGCGCCGGCAAGGGGGCCCGGCGCGGCGGCGCTCGCCGCCCGCCGCCGGCTCTTGCCGCTGTCGGGGCGGAGCGGGGCGGCGCTCGGGGAGCTGGCGGGGCGGTATGCCGGGTGGCTGGGCGAGGGAGAGGAGGATGCGGACTGGGAGCGGCTGTCGGACATGGCGTGGACGGCGGGGGTGGGGCGGAGCCACTTCGGGGTTCGGGCGGGGCTGGTGTTCCGGGACGGGCTGGACCTCGGGGAGCAGCTCGCCCTGCTGGCGTCGGAGGGGAGGGCGCGGGCGGCGGTTTCGTCGGAGCCGCCGAAGGTCGCGTTCCTGTTCACCGGGCAGGGGAGCCAGTGGGTCGGGATGGGGCGGGAGCTGTACGAGACGGAGCCGGTGTTCCGGGAGGTTCTGGACCGTTGCGAGGCGGCGTTCGTGGAGGAGCGGGGGGAGTCGCTGGTGGCGGTGATGTTCGGGGAGGAAGGCGCGGCGGGGGATCTGGACCGGACGGAGTGGACGCAGCCGGCGCTGTTCGCGCTGTCGGCGGGATTGACGGAGCAGTGGCGGAGCGTTGGGGTGTCGCCGTCGGCGGCGCTGGGTCACAGCGTGGGGGAGATCGGAGCGGCGTGGGCTTCGGGGGCGCTGGGTCTGGAGGATGGGCTGCGGTTCGCGGCGCGGCGGGGGGCGCTGATGGGGGCGTTGCCGGACGGCGGGGGGATGGCGGCGGTGTTCGCGCCGGTGGAAGAGGTGGAGTCGGAGGTTCAGGAGACGAACGCGGGTTCGGAGGGAGCGGGGCTGTCGGTGGCGGCGGAGAACGGGACGCACGTGGTGGTGAGCGGGCCGGTGCGTCTTCTGACCTCGCTGCGGCGCCGGCTGGGGGAGCGGGGGGTGCGGACGAAGGGGCTGCGGACGAGTCACGCGTTCCACAGCGGGCTGATGGAGCCGGCGCTCCTGGAGCTGGAGGAGGCGGCGGGAGCGCTGCGGTGGGAGGCGCCGGAGATTCCGCTGGTGAGCAACCTGACGGGGCGCGAGGCCGGGGCGGAGGAGCTCGGGGACGGGGGTTACTGGCGACGTCAGGCGCGGGAGCGGGTTCGTTTCGGTACGGGGGTGGAGGCGCTGGCGGAGCTGGGGGTGGGGGTTCTGATCGAGGTGGGGCCGCGGGCGGTGCTGGGCCCGATGGCGGCGCTTTCGTGGCCGGAGGGGGAGGTCGGCGATGGCCCGGGGTCGGGGCCTGCGGTTGTCACGAGCCTGGGGCGGGAGACGGGCTTTGTGGAGGCGGTGTCGGGCGCGTACGAGGCCGGGCTGTCGGTGTCGTTTGCGGGTCTTTTCGCCGGGGAGCGTCGGCGGCGGGTGTCGCTGCCGACGTATCCGTTCCAGCGGGAGCGGTACTGGGTGCGGCGGCCGGAGGGGCGTCCGTCCCAAGCGGGGCGTCGGTTCCCCGGCTCGCGGCGGGAGTCGGCGAGCGGCGAGGTCACGTTCGAGATGGAACTCGCGGCCTCGAACCCGGCGTGGCTCGCCGACCACCGGGTGTTTGGCCGGGTGGTGGTCCCCGGCGCATTCTTCGGCGCGCAAGCCGCGTCCGCGCTCGGAACCCGGAACGCCGCGACGCCGCTTTGCGTGGACGACGTGAGGATCGAACGCCCCCTCGTGTTTTCCGAAGCGGGGCAAGGTGGCGCCGGGGAGCGCGCTGAACGTCGCCGACTGCTGCAGTTCGTGCTGGGCGCCTCGGAGGACGCCGCTCCGCGCCCCTGGGGGGTGTACAGCCGCGGATCGGAAGAGGAGTCCTGGGCGCTCCACGCGACGGGGCAGGTGGCGCCGCTGGACGGGACGGCGACGGACGCCGGGGAGGAAGCGGCCCCGGCGGACCTCGAACGTCTCAAGGCCCGGTACGCCGCGGTAGAGACCGCCGAGCTCTACCGTCGCATTGCGTCCACGGGGGTCACGCTGGGTCCGGCGCTCCAGGGCGTGCGCGGGATCTGGTCGGGTGCGGTGGAGGCGCTCGGGGAAATCGTCCCGCCCGACGGCCTGGGCGGCGCCGGAGCCGCCATCCATCCGGTGCTCCTCGACGCCTGCCTCCAGACGCTCGCCGGTATCGGATCCCTTCAGGACAAGAGCCCGGGATTCGCCTGGGTGCCCGTTGGGTGGGACTCGCTGTGGCTTTCGGGGCCGGTGTCCGGGAGGTTCTTCTGCCGGGCGCGCGTCGCGGACCCCGGCGCCGACTCCGGCGCAAGACCTCCGGCGATGCGGCGCGCCCACCTCGCGCTCTACCGGCCGGACGGCGCTCCTCTTGGCGGGGTGCGCGGGCTCCGGCTGCGGCGCGTCACCGCCTCGACCCTGCTGCGGGCCGCGGACGACGCGACGGATCTGTTCTACGAGGTGGCGTGGCGGGATACCGGCGCCGAGGGACCGGGCGGCCTGCGCCCGGCCGGCTTCCTCGTGACGCCGACATTCGCTGCGGGCTCCGGTGTCCGGGAGCAATCCGAGTCCGGCCATCTCGACGCCGCCGCGGCGACGGCGCTCGACAGGGACCTCGAAACGCTGGCGCGCGCCTACGCGGCCTCTGCGCTGCGGGCACTGGGCTGGGAGGGGGTCCGCCCCGAACCGGACGGGTTCGAGGCGTTGCGTCGTCGGCTGAAGGTTACGGCGGAGCAGAGCGCGCTGCTCCGCCGACTGCTGACGATCGCGGCGGACAGCGGGGCCGCCCGCGCCGCGATGGCGGCGGCTCCGACCCTCTCCGCCGCGAGGGAACCTCCTGAAGACCTGGCGACGCTGGCCGTCCGCCTCGCCTCCCGGCAGCCGGCGGGTGGCGTGGAGTTCGGCTTGCTGCGTCGTTGTGGCGAGGCGTTGTCCGACGTGCTGCGGGGGCGGGCCGAGGGGCAGGCGCTGCTCCTCGGGCAGGACCCGGGCCCGGCCGCTCTCGCGCTCAAAGCGCCCGTTTCGCGGCTCGCGAACCGCGCGGCCGCTGCTGCGGTCGCCGAGGCGTTGTCGGGCTTACCCGAGGGACGAACGCTTCGGGTGCTGGAGGTGGGGACCGGAAACGGCAACGTCCCGGGCGCCGTGCTCGATGCGCTGCCCCCGGGGCGGACCGAGTTCGTCTGGGCGGACTCCGGTTCGGATTCGTTCGCCGCCGCCGAGGAGCGGTTTTTCGGCGCGGGCGCGCGGCTTCGGTGCCGGGTGCTCGACATCGAGCGCGACCCGGGCGAGCAGGGGTTCGCGGATCACGGCGCGGACCTCCTGCTGGCGGTGAACGCCCTGCATGGGGTGCGGGACCTCGGGAACGCGCTCGCTCACTGCCGGCGCCTGCTCGCGCCGGCGGGACTGCTGCTCGTGATCGAGAGGACCGCTCCCCGGCTCTGGCTGGATCTGACGCTCGGCCTTCTGCCCGGGTGGTGGCGTTTTGACGATGCCTACCGGACGGATCACGCGCTGGTCGGGCCGCGAGTCTGGCGGCGGGCGCTCGCCGACGCCGGTTTTGCCCCCGTCGGGGCGGCGCCTTTCGGCGCCTCGGCGCCCGGAGAGGACGAACGCCCCGCGGGACTGATCGTGGGGCGCGCGCCCGAAGCGCGGGAAGCGCGGCGGGGCGTCTGGGTCGTGTGGCCGGATGGCGACACCGGCGGTGGCCCGGCCGGGACGGCTCTGGCGAGGTCTCTCGAGGCTGAAGGACAGCAGGTCCTCGCGCCCGCCGGGATCCCGGCAGCCCGTCGGCAGTCGTGGCGGGAATTCTTCGCCTCGCTGAACTCCGATTTGCCGCTCCGGGGAGTGGCGCACCTCACCGGGATCGCGGAGCCGGATGCGGCCGGGTCCGACCCGATCGGCGCCGTGGAACGGCTCGGGTCGAGCGCGCTGGCGCTCGTGCAGGGAATGCAGGATGCGGGAGCCGCGCCGGCGGCCGGGGTGTGGTTGGTTACCCGTGGTGGCCAGACGCTCGCTGCGGAGGGCGGCGGAGGGTTCGCCGGTTCTTTCCTGTGGGGGTTCGGCCGCGCGGCGGCGCGGGAGCTCGGCGGCGTCCCCGTTCGGCTTCTGGACCTCGATCCGGGGAAGCCGGTGTCAGCCTCGGTTCTCGCGGGAGAACTGCTCTATCCGGATGACGAAACCGAGGTCGCTTACCGGGGGGGGCGCCGCCTCGCGTCCCGCCTGACCCGGCTGCGCTCCGCTGGGGACCCGTCCCGACCTCCCGCGGGGGGACGGGGCGCGGCCCGGGTGCGGGCGGACCGCAGCTATCTCGTCACGGGAGGACTGGGGGGGATCGGACTCCGCGTGGCGCGCTGGCTTCTCGACGAGGGGGCCGGCGCGGTCGTTCTGAACGGCCGGCGGGGGCCGGACCGGCCGGTGGAGGAGGAGATCGCGCGGCTGCGGGACTGCGGCGCCCAGGTCCGGGTCGAAATCGGCGATGTCACCGACGGAGAGGCGGTGGCGCGCCTCGTCGCCGGGGTGGGCGCACCGTCCGGAGTCCCGCCGCTGGGCGGGGTGTTCCACAGCGCGGGTGTCCTGTCGGACGCGGCGCTCGCTTACCAGGACTGGCCGGCCTTCGAGCGGGTGCTGCGGCCGAAGGCGATGGGCGCCTGGAATCTCCACCGGGCGACCCTCGAATCCGATCTCGACCTGTTCGTCGTGTTCTCGAGTTTCGCGGGGCTGGTCGGAAGCCCGGGGCAGGCGAACTACGCAGCCGCCAACGCTTTCCTCGACCAGTTGGCGCTCCATCGGCGGGCGCTCGGGCTCCCGGGCCAGGCGATACAGTGGGGCGCGTGGTCGGAGGTCGGCATGGCCGCGGAGGAGGGAGAGGTGCTCGAGGGTCGGCTCACGTCGGCCGGGCTCGGGTCGCTCACGCCGGACCAGGGGATCCGCGCTCTCGCCCGGCTCGTGCGGGACGATGTGGGGTCCGCGGCCGTGACGGCGGTGGACTGGGCGGCCTTCGGGGCGAGCGCGGAGTCGCTCCCGATGCTCTTCTCGGGTCTCGCTGAGGATGCGCGCCGGCCGTCGGATGCCGCGGCGGCCGGCGATCTTGCCGCGCGGGTACGGAATGCGGCCCCGGCGGAGCGGGAGAGCATCTTCCTCGAGTTCGTCCGGGGGACGGCGGCGTCGGTGCTGCGGCTCGCGGAGCCGCCGCCGCCGCACGTCGGGTTCTTCGACCTGGGAATGGACAGCCTGATGGCGGTCGAGCTGCGCAACCGGGTGAACCGGGCGCTTCAGGGCGCGTACGTCGCGCCGACCTCGATCGTGTTCGACCACCCGAGCCCGGAGCAACTGGCCCGGCGCCTTCGCGACGCGGTGAGCGCGGACCGGGGCGCGGGGGAACGCGCGGGCGAGGAGACGGGTGAGGAGGCCGCTACGGAGGAGGAGTCGAACGGCCTCCTCGCCGAAATCCGGGCGGAGCTGGGGGACCGGGATGGCTGAGGCCGCGGTTCCGGCGGCGCTGGCCCGGCGCCTCCTCAGGGAGGTTCGCGCCCGGCGGGAAGAGGCCGCCCGGATCCGGTCTCCCATCGCGATCGTGGGAATGGCCTGCCGCTTCCCCGGCGGCGAAGATCCCGCCGCGTTCTGGCGGCAACTCGCGGCGGGGGCCGATGCGGTCACTCACGGCCGCCCCGACGGGGCGCTGGCCCGCGCCGGCCCGAGCAGTTCGCCGTGGGGGTCCTACGTCCCCGGCCTGGATCTCTTCGACGCCCGCTTCTTCGGGATCGCTCCCGTCGAAGCGGAGTTGCTGGACCCGCAGCAAAGGCTCCTCCTCGAGGTGAGTTGGGAGGCGATCGAGGACGCGGGCCTCAACCCCGGGAGCCTTGCTGGCAGCCGCACCGGGGTCTTCGCCGGGATCATGTCGAACGACTACGGCGACCTCATCCCGCTCCCCGAGGGCGATGTGGCCCGGGGCTTTCACTACGTCACCGGCAACAGCGCCTCTACCGCCATCGGCCGGGTCGCCTTCACTCTCGGCCTCGAGGGACCGGCGGTCGCGGTGGACACCGCGTGTTCGTCGTCGCTGGTGGCCATGCACCAGGCCGCCGTGGCGCTCCAGCGCAGCGAAGTGGACCTCGCCCTTTCGGGAGGGGTGAACGCCATGCTGCTCCCGCGGGTCACGCTCCTGCTGCAGGCAGCCGGCATGCTCGCCCCCGACGGCCGCTGCAAGACGTTCGATGCGGCGGCGAACGGTTTCGGCCGCGGCGAGGGCTGCGGGATGCTCGTCATGAAGCGCCTCGCCGACGCCGAGCGCGCCGGCGACCGGATTCTCGGTGTCCTGCGGGGCTCGGCGGTGAACCACGACGGCGCCAGCGCCGGGCTGACGGTCCCGAACGGAAGCGCCCAGGAGCGCGTCATCGCGGAGGCGCTCGACCGTGCCGGGCTCGAGCCGGCGACGGTGGATTACCTCGAGGCGCACGGTACCGGGACCGAGCTGGGCGACCCGATCGAACTGCGGGCCGCCGCCGCCGCCTACGGACGGGGGCGCTCGCCGGACCGCCCGCTGTTGATCGGGTCCGTGAAAACCAACGTAGGCCACCTCGAATCGGCGGCAGGCGTCGCCGGCGTGATCAAGGTGCTCCTCGCGCTCAACGCCGATGTCATCCCGCCCCACCTCCATCTCGAACGGCCGAATCCACGCGTGGACTGGGATCTGCTGCCCCTCCGGGTGACAACCGAGGCGACTGCCTGGCCTCGGGTCGAGGGCCGCCCGCGGCGCGCCGCCGTGAGTTCCTTCAGTTTCTCCGGCACGAACGCCCATGTGGTGATCGAAGGACCCCCGCGGGACCGGGAAGCGCCCGACGCGCTGGTGGGAGCACGTTCCGTTCTCCCGACGCGTGCGTCGGAACCGGCGGGTGCCGCCGGTGCAGGCCGCCCGCCGCACCGGGAAGACGAACCCCTCGCCGCTCGTACCGTTCGAGTGCTTCCACTATCCGGCAAGACGCCAAAGGCCGTCGCGGACCTCGCGGGGCGCTATGCGGCCTGGATCGGAGAACGCGAGGCTGACCTGTCGCCGGAGGCCCTCGCCGACGTGGCCTATGTCGCCGGCGGGGGCCGGCGCCATTTCGAGTGGAGAGCCGCGATCCCGTTCCGGGACGTTCGGGGCCTCAAGGAGCGGCTGGGCGAGGTTGCCGCCGCCGGTGGGGCGGTTGCCGCTCGGCCAACCGGGAAGACCGCGTTCCTGTTCACCGGGCAGGGGAGCCAGTGGGTGGGGATGGGGCGGGAGCTGTACGGGACGGAGCCGGTGTTCCGGGAGGTTCTGGACCGTTGCGAGGGGGTCTTTCGGGAAGAGCGGGGCGCGTCACTGCTGGCGGTGATGTTCGGGGATGCAGGAGCGGAGGGGGACCTCGACCGGACGGAATGGACGCAGCCGGCGCTTTATGCCCTGTCGTGCTCCCTTGCGGCGCTCTGGTCGGGCGTGGGAGTCCGCCCGGACGTAGTGCTCGGGCACAGCGTCGGAGAACTGGCCGCGGCGCAGGCGGCCGGGGTCTTCGGGCTGGAGGCCGGCATGCGGTTCGCCGTCCGGCGCGGTGCCCTGATGGGAGGGCTTCCTCCCGGCGGCGCGATGACGGCGGTGTTCGCGCCGGTCGATCGCGTGGAACAGCTCGTCTCCGCGGTGGGCGGTGAGCCGGCGGGCGCCCGGCTCGATATCGCGTCGGAAAACGGCGCCCACCAGGTCGTCAGTGGCGCCACGGAACTCGTGGCCGCTTTCGAGGCCCGGTGCGTTCGGGAAGGTCTGCGGAGCGAGCGCCTGCGGACGAGCCACGCCTTCCACAGCGCGTTGATGGATCCGGTGCTGGCTGACCTCGGGGCCGCCGCCGGGGATCTCGCCGCCGGCGCCCCGTTGGTCCCGTTGGTGAGCAACGTGACGGGACGGGTGGTGCGGACAGCCGAGCCGCTCGACGGCGCCTACTGGCGGTTGCAGGCGCGTGCGCCGGTGGCCTTCGCGTCGGGGGTGGAGGCGCTGGCGGAGCTGGGGGTGGGGGTCTTGATCGAGGTGGGTCCGCGGGCGGTTCTGGGTCCGATGGCGGCGCTTTCGTGGCCGGAGCGGGAGGTCGGTGATGGCCCGGGGTCGGGGCCGGTGGTGGTCACGAGCCTGGGGCGGGAGAGGAGCTTCGCGGAGGCGGTTTCGGGTGCGTACGAGGCCGGGCTGTCGGTGTCGTTCGCGGGGCTGTTCGCCGGGGAGCGTCGGCGGCGGGTGTCCTTGCCGACGTATCCGTTCCAGCGGGAGCGGCACTGGGCGCGGAAGCCGGAGTGGCGGGGGGTCGGCGGGGGCCGGGCCGCGGCGGCGGGTGGGGAGGAGCTGCTCTACGAGGTGGTCTGGCGGGATGCGGCGATGGAGGAGGTCGCGCCGGCGGCGGGTCGTTGGGTGGTGTGTGCGGGAGCGGGGCCGCTGGGGAGGGATCTCGCTGAGGAGCTGCGGCGTCGGGGCCGGGAGGTCACGTTGGCGGGGAGCGGAGAGGGTTGGAGCGGGGGCGAGGGGGAAGAGGGGGCAGGCGACCGGGAGCGGTGGCGGGAGTTTTTCGCGGGGCTGGGTGAGGAGCTCGCGGGGGTGGTGTATCTGGAGGGGGTGACGGATGAGGGTGCGGGAGCGACGGCGGCGGCGCTGGGAGCGGACCTGCGGCGGATCGGGGGGGGAGCGCTGGCGCTGTCGCAGGGGCTGCAGGACGCGGGAGTGAGGCCGTTTTCGGGGGTTTGGTTCGTGACGCGGGGGGGGCAGGTGTTTCCGGAGGAGGCGTCGGGGGGCCTGGCGGGGGCGGCGCTGTGGGGCTTCGGGCGGACGGTAGCGGGGGAGCTGGGAGGGGCGCCGGTGCGGCTGCTGGACCTGGATCCGGAGGGCGAGCTGGACGCGGGAGAGCTGGCGACGGAGTTGGTGCATGGGGGGGCGGAGACGGAGGTGGCGCGTCGGGGGGGCCGGCGGCGTGCGCCGCGGCTGGTGCGGTGTGGGGCGTCGGCGGTGGAGTCGGGGGATGCGGTGCGGGGCGACCGGACGTTTCTGTTGACGGGGGGGATGGGAGGAGTTGGGCTGGCGGTGGCGGAGTGGCTGCTGGAGGAGGGCGCGGGGGCGGTGGTGCTGAACGGTAGGGGTGCGCGGGGAGCGGCGGAGATCAGCCGGCTGCGGGAGCTGGCGGCGGGGCGGGGTGCGGAGGTTCGGGTCGAGCTGGGGGACGTGAGCGATCCGGAGGCGGTGCGGCGTCTGGTGGCGCGGGCGGGGCCGGAGTCGGGGCTGCCGCCGCTGGGGGGGGTGTTCCACTGCGTGGGGGCGCTGGCGGACGCGGCGCTGGGGAACCAGGACTGGGCGGGGTTCGAGCGGGTGCTGTGGCCGAAGGTGCTGGGGGCGTGGGAGCTGCACCGCGCGACGCGGGAGCTGGAGCTGGACCGTTTCGTGCTGTTTTCGAGCGTATCGGGTTTGGTGGGGAACCCGGGGCAGGCGAACTACGCGGCGGCGAACGCGTTCCTGGACCAGTTGGCGCTGCACCGGCGGGCGCTGGGGCTAGCGGGGCAGGCGATCCAGTGGGGCCCGTGGTCGGGGGCGGGGCTGGCGGAGGAGGCGCGGGGCCGGCTCGCGGATCGGCTGTCGGGCACGGGGGCGGGCTGGCTGACGCGGGAGGAGGGGCTGGCGGCGCTGGAGCGGGTGCTGAAGGGGGACCGGGGGAGCGCGGCGGTGGTCGCGATGGACTGGGAGCAGGTGGGGCGGGGGGGCCACCGGCGGCCGGCGCTGCTGTCGGAACTGGTGGCGGGGGAGAGCCCGCGGGAGCTGGCGGGGGAGCTGGCGCTGCGGCTGGGGAGGGAGCCTCCGGGCCGGCGGGAGGATGCGCTGCGGCGGTTCGTGCGGGAGGAGGTGCGGGCGGTGCTGCGGCTGGAGGCTCCGCCGGCGGAGGACGTGGGGTTTTTCGATCTGGGGATGGACAGCGTGACGGCGGTGGAGCTGCGGAACCGGCTGAACCGGGCGCTGCCGGAGAGCGGGGCGGCGGCGACGGTGGTGTTCGATCATCCGACGGTGGGGAAGCTGGGGCGGCATCTTGCGGAGGAGCTGGGCTGGGCTTCGGTGGCGGCGGCGGCGCCGGCGGCGGCGGGGGGGCCGGGAGAGCGGATCGCGGTGGTGGGGCTGGGCTGCCGTTTCCCGGGGGGCGGGAGCCCGGCGGCGTTCTGGGCGCAACTGGCGGCGGGGGGCGATGCGGTGCGGCGGGGCCGGCCGGACGACCTGATGCTGCGGGTGCCGGGGATGGGAGAAGACCCGTGGGGGGGCTACGTGACGGGCCTCGACCGCTTCGACGCCGGGTTCTTCCGGATCGCGCCGGTGGAGGCGGAGTCGCTGGACCCGCAGCATCGGCTGCTGCTGGAGGTGAGCTGGGAGGCGCTGGAGGACGCGGGGCTCGACCCTGGGGGGCTGAAGGGGAGCCGGGGCGGGGTGTACATGGGGATCGGGTCGAACGACTACGCGCGTTTCGTGGACAGCGGGGAGATCAACCTGTACAGCGCGACGGGTACGAGCTTCGCGACGGCGATCGGGCGGGTGGCGTTCGTGTTGGGGCTCGAGGGTCCGGCGCTGGCGGTGGACACGGCGTGTTCGTCGTCGCTGGTGGCGATCCACCAGGCGGTGTCGGGACTGCAGCGGGGGGAGGCGGACCTGGCGCTGGCGGGGGGGGTGAACGCGATCCTGCTGCCGGGGGCGGAAGACACGCTGGGGACCTCGGGGGCGCTGGCGGCGGATGGCCGCTGCAAGACGTTCGACGCGCGGGCGGACGGGTACGTGCGGGGGGAGGGGTGCGGGGTGCTGGTGCTGAAGCGGCTCTCGGACGCGGAGCGTGACGGGGACCGGATCCTGGGAGTGCTGCTGGGTTCGGCGGTGAACCAGGACGGGGCGAGCGCGGGGCTGACGGTCCCGAACGGGCCGGCGCAGGAGCGGGTGATCCGGGAGGCGCTCGCGCGGGCGGGGGTCGCGCCGTCGGGGGTGGACTACCTGGAGGCGCACGGGACGGGTACGGAGCTGGGGGATCCGATCGAGGTGGGGGCGGCGGCGTCGGTGTACGGAGAGGGCCGGGCGGCGGAGCGGCCGCTGCTTCTGGGCTCGGTGAAGACGAACGTGGGGCACCTGGAGGCGGCGGCGGGGGTGGCGGGGGTGATCAAGGTGCTGCTGTCGCTGCGGGCGGGGGTGATCCCGAAGCACCTGCACTTCGAGACGCCGAACCCGCGGATCGCGTGGGAGGAGCTGCCGGTGCGGGTGACGGCGGAGGCGGGGCCGTGGCCGGAGCGGGACCGTCCGTTGCGGGCGGGGGTGAGTTCGTTCGGGATATCGGGGACGAACGCGCACCTGGTGCTGGAGGGGTATCCGCCGGCGCGCCGAACTCCACCAGTTCTCCCGGTGGGGGGTCGGCAATTGACGCCGACGTCAGGTTGGTCTTGGGGAATTGCCGGACTGGAGTCCGGCGCGCCGGCAAGGGAGTCCGGCGCGCCGGCAAGGGGGCCCGGCGCGGCGGCGCTCGCCGCCCGCCGCCGGCTCTTGCCGCTGTCGGGGCGGAGCGGGGCGGCGCTGTCGGCGCTGGCGGGGCGGTATGCCGGGTGGCTGGGCGAGGGGGAGGAGGAGGCGGACTGGGAGCGGCTGTCGGACATGGCGTGGACGGCGGGGGTGGGGCGGAGCCACTTCGGGGTGCGGGCGGGGCTGGTGTTCCGGGACGGGCTGGACCTCGGGGAGCAGCTCGCCCTGCTGGCGTCGGAGGGCGGGGCGCGGGAGGCGCTTTCGTCGGAGGCGCCGAAGGTGGCGTTCCTGTTCACCGGGCAGGGGAGCCAGTGGGTGGGGATGGGGCGGGAGCTGTACGGGACGGAGCCGGTGTTCCGGGAGGTTCTGGACCGTTGCGAGGCGGCGTTCGTGGAGGAGCGGGGGGAGTCGCTTCGGGCGGTGATGTTCGGGGAGGAAGGCGCGGCGGGGGATCTGGACCGGACGGAGTGGACGCAGCCGGCGCTGTTCGCGCTGTCGGCGGGATTGACGGAGCTGTGGCGGAGCGTGGGGGTGTCACCGGCGGCGGTGCTGGGTCACAGCGTGGGGGAGATCGGGGCGGCGTGGGCATCGGGGGCGCTGGGGTTGGAGGATGGGCTGCGGTTCGCGGCGCGGCGGGGGGCGCTGATGGGGGCGTTGCCGGACGGCGGGGGGATGGCGGCGGTGTTCGCGCCGGTGGAAGAGGTGGAGTCGGAGGTTCAGGAGACGAACACGGGTTCGGAGGGAGCGGGGCTGTCGGTGGCGGCGGAGAACGGGACGCACGTGGTGGTGAGCGGGCCGGTGCGTCTTCTGACCTCGCTGCGGCGCCGGCTGGGGGAGCGGGGGGTGCGGACGAAGGGGCTGCGGACGAGCCACGCGTTCCACAGCGGGCTGATGGAGCCGGTGCTCCTGGAGCTGGAGGAGGCGGCGGGGGCGCTGCGGTGGGAGGCGCCGGAGATTCCGCTGGTGAGCAACCTGACGGGGCGCGAGGCGGGGGCGGAGGAGCTGGGGGACGGTGGGTACTGGCGACGTCAGGCGCGGGAGCGGGTGCGGTTCGCGTCAGACCCGGACGACGGCGCCTCCGCTGTCTCCGGGGTGGAGGCGCTGGCGGAGCTGGGGGTGGGGGTCTTGATCGAGGTGGGTCCGCGGGCGGTTCTGGGTCCGATGGCGGCGCTTTCGTGGCCGGAGGACTCCGACGGCTCGGCCTCGGGGCCGGCGGTAGTGGCGAGCCTGGGTCGGGAGACGGGGTTCGCGGAGGCGGTGGCGGGTGCGTACGAGGCGGGGCTGTCGGTGTCGTTCGCGGGGCTGTTCGCCGGGGAGCGTCGGCGGCGGGTGTCCTTGCCGACGTATCCGTTCCAGCGGGAGCGGCACTGGGTGCGGAAGCCGGAGTGGCGGGGGGTCGGCGGGGGCCGGGCCGCGGCGGCGGGTGGGGAGGAGCTGCTCTACGAGGTGGTCTGGCGGGATGCGGCGATGGAGGAGGTCGCGCCGGCGGCGGGTCGTTGGGTGGTGTGTGCGGGAGCGGGGCCGCTGGGGAGGGATCTCGCTGAGGAGCTGCGGCGTCGGGGCCGGGAGGTCACGTTGGCGGGGAGCGGAGAGGGTTGGAGCGGGGGCGAGGGGGAAGAGGGGGCAGGCGACCGGGAGCGGTGGCGGGAGTTTTTCGCGGGGCTGGGTGAGGAGCTCGCGGGGGTGGTGTATCTGGAGGGGGTGACGGATGAGGGTGCGGGAGCGACGGCGGCGGCGCTGGGAGCGGACCTGCGGCGGATCGGGGGGGGAGCGCTGGCGCTGTCGCAGGGGCTGCAGGACGCGGGAGTGAGGCCGTTTTCGGGGGTTTGGTTCGTGACGCGGGGGGGGCAGGTGTTTCCGGAGGAGGCGTCGGGGGGCCTGGCGGGGGCGGCGCTGTGGGGCTTCGGGCGGACGGTAGCGGGGGAGCTGGGAGGGGCGCCGGTGCGGCTGCTGGACCTGGATCCGGAGGGCGAGCTGGACGCGGGAGAGCTGGCGACGGAGTTGGTGCATGGGGGGGCGGAGACGGAGGTGGCGCGTCGGGGGGGCCGGCGGCGTGCGCCGCGGCTGGTGCGGTGTGGGGCGTCGGCGGTGGAGTCGGGGGATGCGGTGCGGGGCGACCGGACGTTTCTGTTGACGGGGGGGATGGGAGGAGTTGGGCTGGCGGTGGCGGAGTGGCTGCTGGAGGAGGGCGCGGGGGCGGTGGTGCTGAACGGCAGGGGTGCGCGGGGAGCGGCGGAGATCAGCCGGCTGCGGGAGCTGGCGGCGGGGCGGGGTGCGGAGGTTCGGGTCGAGCTGGGGGACGTGAGCGATCCGGAGGCGGTGCGGCGTCTGGTGGCGCGGGCGGGGCCGGAGTCGGGGCTGCCGCCGCTGGGGGGGGTGTTCCACTGCGTGGGGGCGCTGGCGGACGCGGCGCTGGGGAACCAGGACTGGGCGGGGTTCGAGCGGGTGCTGTGGCCGAAGGTGCTGGGGGCGTGGGAGCTGCACCGCGCGACGCGGGAGCTGGAGCTGGACCGTTTCGTGCTGTTTTCGAGCGTATCGGGTTTGGTGGGGAACCCGGGGCAGGCGAACTACGCGGCGGCGAACGCGTTCCTGGACCAGTTGGCGCTGCACCGGCGGGCGCTGGGGCTAGCGGGGCAGGCGATCCAGTGGGGCCCGTGGTCGGGGGCGGGGCTGGCGGAGGATGCGCGGGGCCGGCTCGCGGATCGGCTGTCGGGCACGGGGGCGGGCTGGCTGACGCGGGAGGAGGGGCTGGCGGCGCTGGAGCGGGTGCTGAAGGGGGACCGGGGGAGCGCGGCGGTGGTCGCGATGGACTGGGAGCAGGTGGGGCGGGGGGGCCACCGGCGGCCGGCGCTGCTGTCGGAACTGGTGGCGGGGGAGAGCCCGCGGGAGCTGGCGGGGGAGCTGGCGCTGCGGCTGGGGAGGGAGCCTCCGGGCCGGCGGGAGGATGCGCTGCGGCGGTTCGTGCGGGAGGAGGTGCGGGCGGTGCTGCGGCTGGAGGCTCCGCCGGCGGAGGACGTGGGGTTTTTCGATCTGGGGATGGACAGCGTGACGGCGGTGGAGCTGCGGAACCGGCTGAACCGGGCGCTGCCGGAGAGCGGGGCGGCGGCGACGGTGGTGTTCGATCATCCGACGGTGGGGAAGCTGGGGCGGCATCTTGCGGAGGAGCTGGGCTGGGCTTCGGCGGCGGCGGTGGCGCCGGCGCCGGCGGGGGGGCCGGGAGAGCGGATCGCGGTGGTGGGGCTGGGCTGCCGTTTCCCGGGGGGCGGGAGCCCGGCGGCGTTCTGGGCGCAACTGGCGGCGGGGGGCGATGCGGTGCGGCGGGGCCGGCCGGACGACCTGATGCTGCGGGTGCCGGGGATGGGAGAAGACCCGTGGGGGGGCTACGTGACGGGCCTCGACCGCTTCGACGCCGGGTTCTTCCGGATCGCGCCGGTGGAGGCGGAGTCGCTGGACCCGCAGCATCGGCTGCTGCTGGAGGTGAGCTGGGAGGCGCTGGAGGACGCGGGGCTCGACCCTGGGGGGCTGAAGGGGAGCCGGGGCGGGGTGTACATGGGGATCGGGTCGAACGACTACGCGCGTTTCGTGGACAGCGGGGAGATCAACCTGTACAGCGCGACGGGTACGAGCTTCGCGACGGCGATCGGGCGGGTGGCGTTCGTGTTGGGGCTCGAGGGTCCGGCGCTGGCGGTGGACACGGCGTGTTCGTCGTCGCTGGTGGCGATCCACCAGGCGGTGTCGGGACTGCAGCGGGGGGAGGCGGACCTGGCGCTGGCGGGGGGGGTGAACGCGATCCTGCTGCCGGGGGCGGAAGACACGCTGGGGACCTCGGGGGCGCTGGCGGCGGATGGCCGCTGCAAGACGTTCGACGCGCGGGCGGACGGGTACGTGCGGGGGGAGGGGTGCGGGGTGCTGGTGCTGAAGCGGCTCTCGGACGCGGAGCGTGACGGGGACCGGATCCTGGGAGTGCTGCTGGGTTCGGCGGTGAACCAGGACGGGGCGAGCGCGGGGCTGACGGTCCCGAACGGGCCGGCGCAGGAGCGGGTGATCCGGGAGGCGCTCGCGCGGGCGGGGGTCGCGCCGTCGGGGGTGGACTACCTGGAGGCGCACGGGACGGGTACGGAGCTGGGGGATCCGATCGAGGTGGGGGCGGCGGCGTCGGTGTACGGGGAGGGCCGGGCGGCGGAGCGGCCGCTGCTGCTGGGCTCGGTGAAGACGAACGTGGGGCACCTGGAGGCGGCGGCGGGGGTGGCGGGGGTGATCAAGGTGCTGCTGTCGCTGCGGGCGGGGGTGATCCCGAAGCATCTGCACTTCGAGACGCCGAACCCGCGGATCGAATGGGAGGAGCTGCCGGTGCGGGTGACGGCGGAGGCGGGGCCGTGGCCGGAGCGGGACCGTCCGTTGCGGGCGGGGGTGAGTTCGTTCGGGATATCGGGGACGAACGCGCACCTCGTGCTGGAGGGGTATCCGCCGAACGGGGGCGGGCCGGATGTTGTCGTCGGCTCGCTGGCGGAGGAGGCGGGAGCGCTGGAGTCGCGGGCGCGGCGGGTGCTGCCGCTGTCGGGGCGGAGCGGGGCGGCGCTCGGGGAGCTGGCGGGGCGGTATGCCGGGTGGCTGGGCGAGGGAGAGGAGGATGCGGACTGGGAGCGGCTGTCGGACATGGCGTGGACGGCGGGGGTGGGGCGGAGCCACTTCGGGGTGCGGGCGGGGCTGGTGTTCCGGGACGGGCTGGACCTCGGGGAGCAGCTCGCCCTGCTGGCGTCGGAGGGCGGGGCGCGGGCGGCGGTTTCGTCGGAGCCGCCGAAGGTGGCGTTCCTGTTCACCGGGCAGGGGAGCCAGTGGGCGGGGATGGGCCGGGATCTGTACGAGACCGAACCGGTGTTCCGGGAAGTCCTGGACCGCTGCGAGGCGGCGTTTTCGGAGGAGCGGGGGGAGTCGCTGCTGCCGGTGATGTTCGGGGAGGAAGGCGCGGCGGGGGATCTGGACCGGACGGAGTGGACGCAGCCGGCGCTCTTTACGCTGTCAGCGGGGTTGACGGAGCTGTGGCGGAGCGTTGGGGTGTCGCCGTCGGCGGTGCTGGGTCACAGCGTGGGGGAGATCGGGGCGGCGTGGGCATCGGGAGCGCTGGGTCTGGAGGATGGGCTGCGGTTCGCGGCGCGGCGGGGGGCGCTCATGGGGTCGCTGCCTGCGGGAGGCGGGATGGCGGCGGTGTTCGCGCCGGTGGAAGAGGTGGAGTCGGAGGTTCAGGAGACGAACGCGGGTTCGGAGGGGGTGGGGCTGTCGGTGGCGGCGGAGAACGGGACGCACGTGGTGGTGAGCGGGCCGGTGCGTCTTCTGACCTCGCTGCGGCGCCGGCTGGGGGAGCGGGGGGTGCGGACGAAGGGGCTGCGGACGAGCCACGCGTTCCACAGCGGGCTGATGGAGCCGGCGCTTCTGGAGCTGGAGGAGGCGGCGGGGGCGCTGCGGTGGGAGGCGCCGGAGGTATCGCTGGTGAGCAACCTGACGGGGCGCGAGGCCGGGGCGGAGGAGCTCGGGGACGGTGGGACCTGGCGACGTCAGGCGCGGGAACGGGTGCGCTTTGCGACGGGAGTGGGAACGCTGGCGGAGCTGGGGGTGGGGGTCTTGATCGAGGTGGGGCCGCGGGCGGTGCTGGGGCCGATGGCGGCGCTTTCGTGGCCGGAGCGGGAGGTCGGTGATGGCCCGGGGTCGGGGCCGGTGGTGGTCACGAGCCTGGGGCGGGAGAGGAGCTTCGCGGAGGCGGTTTCGGGTGCGTACGAGGCGGGGCTGTCGGTGTCGTTCGCGGGGCTGTTCGCCGGGGAGCGGCGGCGTCGGGTGTCCTTGCCGACGTATCCGTTCCAGCGGGAGCGGCACTGGGCGCGGACCTCCCGTCACCGGCTGGCCGGGCCGCGGCATCCGCTGCTGGGGGTGCGGCACGAGCTGGCGAGCGGGGAGATCGCGTTCGAGGCGGAGCTCACGGCCACGGCCCCGACGTGGCTCGGAGATCACCGGCTGTTCGGCCGGGTGGTGGTGCCGGGTGCGTTTTACGGCGGTCAGGCGGCGGGGGCGCTGGCGGCGGAGGAGGCGCCGGACGGGGTGGCGGTGGAGGAAGTGCGTTTCGAGCGCCCGCTGGTGCTGACCGCGGAGGAGTCGGGGGGCGACTGGTCGCGTGTCGTCCAGTTCGTGCTCGGCGGCGGGGACGGCGCCTCGGGCCGGACGTGGGAGGTGTATGGCCGTGGCTCGGAGGACCAGCCCTGGGTGCGGCACGCGGCGGGCCGGGTGCGGGGCGCCTCTCTGGATGCGGCGGAGGATCTGACGGCGGCGCAGCTCGAGACGCTGCGATCGGGACTCGAGCCGCGGGACATGGATGCGGGATATCGGGAGCTTCGGGAAGCGGGGTATGGGTACGGTCCGGCGTTTCGGGGGGTGCGGGCGCTGTGGTCGGGGCCCCGGGAGGCGCTGGGGGAAGTCGCGCTCGCCGCGGGTGCGGAGGAAGAGGGGGTGATGGCGCACCCGGCGCTGCTGGACGCGAGCTTCCAGGTGTTCGGCGGGATCTCCGGGCTGCCGGACCAGGAGGAGGATGGCGAGGCGTTGTGGCTGCCGGTGGGATGGGAGCGCTTCTGGCTGCGGAAGGGGCTTCCGGAGCGGCTGCTTTGCTACGCCCGGCGGGTGGACGAGGGGGAGAGCGGGGAGGCGCGTCGGGCGGACCTCTTCCTCTACGGGATGGAGGGTGAGGCGCTCGGGGGCTTCGAGGGGCTGGAGCTGCGGCGGGCGCGGCGGGCGGCGCTGCTCCTCGGCTTCGCGGGCTTCCGGGAGCTGCTCTACGACGTCCGCTGGCGCGAGGCGGCCCGGGGCGACGGGGCGCGGGCCGGGGACCGGGAGTCCGGGGTCTGGGTGCTGTCGGGCGGGTCGGGGCCGGGGGCGGCGGCGGTCGCCGCGTCGCTGCGTGGCGGGGGAGACACGGTGGAGGTGTTCGGGGAGGAGGAGGGGGGCGCGGCGGCGCCGCCCGAAGGGAGGAAGCGCTGGCGCTCGCGCCTCGAGGGCCTCGCCGGGAAGGGACGGTTGCGCGGGGTGGTGTGCCTCGATGGGGTCACCGGGACCGGACCGGAGGCGACGGCGGCGGAGTTCCGGAGCGATCTCGAGCGGGGGACGGGGCGCGCCCTCGCGCTCGTGCAGGGCCTCAACGACGCGGGGGCGTCCCCGGACACGGGCCTGTGGATCGTGACGCGCGGGGGTCAGGTGGTGGGCGGCGAGGCGGGCGGCGGGGAGCTGTCCGGCGCCGCGCTGTGGGGCTTCGGGCGAACGGTGGCGCGGGAGCTCCCGGAGCTCGGGGTGCGCCTCGTGGACCTCGACCCGGGGGAGACGGAGTGGGGGCCGCGGCTTCTGGAAGAGCTGGTCTCCCCGGACGAGGAGACGCAGGTCGCCTGGCGGGAGGGCCGGCGGCTGGCCCCGCGGCTGGCGCGGCTGCCGGTCCGGCCCGGCCCGGAGGGCGGCGGCCGGGTGCGCGCGGACCGGAGCTACCTGGTGACGGGCGGCACGGGCGGGATCGGACTGACGGTTGCGGGCTGGCTGGTGGAGCGCGGCGCGGGCGCGGTGGTGCTCAATGGCCGGCGGGAGCCGGCGGCGGCGGTGCGGGCCGAGATCGCGCGGCTGCGCGGGCAGGGGGCGGAGATCCGGGTTGCGCTCGCCGACGTCGCCGACGAGGACGCGGCTTCCCGGCTGGTGGCGGGCATCGGCCCGGCGGCGGGATTGCCGCCGCTGGGCGGAGTGATCCACAGCGTGGGCGCGCTCGCCGACGGCTCGGTGGCGCATCTGGACCGGGAACGCTTCGCCCGGGCTCTGTGGCCGAAGGCGCTCGGGGCCTGGCATCTGCACCGGGCGACGCTCGAGCTGGATCTGGACCTGTTCGTGCTGTTTTCGAGCACGGCGGGGGTCTTCGGCAACCCGGGGCAGACGAACTACGCGGCGGCGAACGCGTTCCTGGACCAGTTGGCCCGCTACCGCCGCGAACGGGGCCTCCCGGGGCAGGCGGTCGCGTGGGGCCTCTGGTCCGGAGTGGGGATGGGGGAGGCGGCGCGCGACCGGCTGGAGGAGCGGCTCGCTGGCTCCGGCGTGGACTGGTTGACGCCGGCGCAGGGGATCGAGGCGCTCGCCTACCTGCTCCGGGAGGATGTGGGGACCGCGGTGGTGGCGCCGGTGGACTGGTCGGCGTTCGAGCCGGGCGCGCCCGGCCGGTCGCCATTCTTCGCCGAGTTGACGGTGGACGAGGGGGACGAGCCCGCCGCCGCTGGCGACTTCGTGGCGCGGGTGCGGGCGGCGCGCCCGGCGGAGCGGGAGGGCCTCGCGGTGGCGTTCGTCCAGGAGGAGGTGCGCGCCGCCCTCCGGCTCGCCGCGCCGCCGCCCGCGGAGACGGGGTTCTTCGAGCTGGGGGTCGATTCGGTGATGGCGGTGCAGCTCCGGAACCGGCTGAACCAGGCGCTCGCCGGGGCGTACGTGGCGCCGAACACGGTGGTCTTCGACTACCCGACGCCAGCGCGGCTCGGGCGGCACCTGCTGGAGCAGCTCGGAGAGCTTCGGGACGAGCCCGCCGCCGCCGGGCCCCGGCTCGTCGCCCGCGGGGCGGAGGATCGGGTGGCGATCGTGGGGATGGCGTGCCGCTTCCCCGGCGGGCCGGACGTGGAGACGTTCTGGGCGCAACTGGCGGCGGGCGGGCAGGCGGTGACCCCGGGCCGGCCGGAAGAACTCGTTCCCGGAGACCGAAACGGCGGCGAGGGCCCGTTCGGGGCCTACCTGACCGGGCTGGACCGCTTCGATGCGGAGTTCTTCCGGATCGCGCCGGTGGAGGCGGAGTTCATGGACCCGCAGCACCGGCTGCTGCTGGAGGTGAGCTGGGAGGCGCTGGAAAACGCCGGGCGGGATCCGGCCGGACTGCGCGGCAGCCGGACCGGGGTCTGGGTCGGCATCATGAACGCCGACTACGGGAGCCTGGTCTCTTCCAGCGGGGAAGCCGCCGCCGAGAGCTTCTACCTGTCCACCGGGAACGGCGCGGCCGCCGCCAGCGGCCGGGTGGCGTTCGCGCTGGGGTTCCGGGGCCCGGCGATCGCCGTGGACACCGCGTGCTCGTCGTCGCTGGTGACGATCCACCAGGCCGCGGCGGCGCTGGCGCGGGGGGAGGTGGACCTCGCGCTCGCCGGCGGGGTGAACGCGATCGTGATCCCGGACCTGACGCGGCTGTTCGAGCACGCGAGCCTGCTCGCCCCGGACGGCCGCTGCAAGACCTTCGACGCGCGGGCGGACGGCTACGTGCGGGGGGAGGGGTGCGGGGTGCTGGTGCTGAAGCGGCTCGCCGACGCGGAGCGTGACGGGGACCGGATCCTGGGGGTGCTGCTGGGTTCGGCGGTGAACCAGGACGGGGCGAGCGCGGGGCTGACGGTCCCGAACGGGCCGGCGCAGGAAGACGTGATCCGGGAGGCGCTCGCGCGGGCGGGGGTCGCGCCGTCGGGGGTGGACTACCTGGAGGCGCACGGGACGGGGACGGAGCTGGGGGATCCGATCGAGGTGCGGGCGGCGGCGTCGGTGTACGGGGAGGGTCGGGAGGCGGAGCGGCCGCTGCTGCTGGGCTCGGTGAAGACGAACGTGGGGCATCTGGAGTCGGCGGCGGGGGTGGCGGGGGTGATCAAGGTGCTGCTGTCGCTGCGGGCGGGGGTGATCCCGAAGCACCTGCACTTCGAGACGCCGAACCCGCGGATCGAATGGGAGGAGCTGCCGGTGCGGGTGGTGAGCGAGACGATGGCGTGGCCGGAGACGGAGGGCCGCCCGCGGCGGGCGGGGGTGAGTTCGTTCTCGCTGTCGGGGACGAACGCGCACCTGGTGCTGGAGAACTACCCGCCGGCGCGCCGAACTCCACCAGTTCTCCCGGTGGGGGGTCGGCAATTGACGCCGACGTCAGGTTGGTCTTGGGGAATTGCCGGACTGGAGTCCGGCGCGCCGGCAAGGGAGTCCGGCGCGCCGGCAAGGGGGCCCGGCGCGGCGGCAAGGGGGCCCGGCGGGGCGGCGCTCGCCGCCCGCCGCCGGCTCTTGCCGCTGTCGGGGCGGAGCGGGGCGGCGCTCGGGGAGCTGGCGGGGCGGTATGCCGGGTGGCTGGGCGAGGGGGAGGAGGAGGCGGACTGGGAGCGGCTGTCGGACATGGCGTGGACGGCGGGGGTGGGGCGGAGCCACTTCGGGGTGCGGGCGGGGCTGGTGTTCCGGGACGGCCTGGACCTCGGGGAGCAGCTCGCCCTGCTGGCGTCGGAGGGCGGGGCGCGGGCGGCGGTTTCGTCGGAGCCGCCGAAGGTCGCGTTCCTGTTCACCGGGCAGGGGAGCCAGTGGGTCGGGATGGGGCGGGAGCTGTACGAGACGGAGCCGGTGTTCCGGGAGGTTCTGGACCGTTGCGAGGCGGCGTTCGTGGAGGAGCGGGGGGAGTCGCTTCGGGCGGTGATGTTCGGGGAGGAAGGCGCGGCGGGGGATCTGGACCGGACGGAGTGGACGCAGCCGGCGCTGTTCGCGCTGTCGGCGGGATTGACGGAGCTGTGGCGGAGCGTGGGGGTGTCGCCGTCGGCGGCGCTGGGTCACAGCGTGGGGGAGATCGGGGCGGCGTGGGCTTCGGGAGCGCTGGGTCTGGAGGATGGGCTGCGGTTCGCGGCGCGGCGGGGGGCGCTGATGGGTTCGCTGCCCGGGGGCGGGGGGATGGCGGCGGTGTTCGCGCCGGTGGAAGAGGTGGAGTCGGAGGTTCAGGAGACGAACGCGGGTTCGGAGGGGGTGGGGCTGTCGGTGGCGGCGGAGAACGGGACGCACGTGGTGGTGAGCGGGCCGGTGCGTCTTCTGACCTCGCTACGGCGCCGGCTGGGGGAGCGAGGGGTGCGGACGAAGGGGCTGCGGACGAGCCACGCGTTCCACAGCGGGCTGATGGACCCGGCGCTCCTGGAGCTGGAGGAGGCGGCGGGATCGCTGCGGTGGGAGGCGCCGGAGATTCCGCTGGTGAGCAACCTGACGGGGCGCGAGGCGGGGGCGGAGGAGCTCGGGGACGGTGGGTACTGGCGACGTCAGGCGCGGGAGCGGGTGCGGTTCGCGTCAGACCCGGACGACGGCGCCTCCGCTGTCTCCGGGGTGGAGGCGCTGGCGGAGCTGGGGGTGGGGGTCTTGATCGAGGTGGGTCCGCGGGCGGTTCTGGGTCCGATGGCGGCGCTGTCGTGGCCGGAGGACTCCGACGGCTCGGCCTCGGGGCCGGCGGTAGTGACGAGCCTGGGTCGGGAGACGGGGTTCGCGGAGGCGGTTTCGGGTGCGTACGAGGCGGGGCTGTCGGTGTCGTTCGCGGGGCTGTTCGCCGGGGAGCGTCGGCGGCGGGTGTCCTTGCCGACGTATCCGTTCCAGCGGGAGCGGCACTGGGTGCGGAAGCCGGAGTGGCGGGGGGTCGGCGGGGGCCGGGCCGCGGCGGCGGGTGGGGAGGAGCTGCTCTACGAGGTGGTCTGGCGGGATGCGGCGATGGAGGAGGTCGCGCCGGCGGCGGGTCGTTGGGTGGTGTGTGCGGGAGCGGGGCCGCTGGGGAGGGATCTTGCTGAGGAGCTGCGGCGTCGGGGCCGGGAGGTCACGTTGGCGGGGAGCGGAGAGGGTTGGAGCGGGGGCGAGGCGGAAGAGGGGGCAGGCGACCGGGAGCGGTGGCGGGAGTTTTTCGCGGGGCTGGGTGAGGAGCTCGCGGGGGTGGTGTATCTGGAGGGGGTGACGGATGAGGGTGCGGGAGCGACGGCGGCGGCGCTGGGAGCGGACCTGCGGCGGATCGGGGGGGGAGCGCTGGCGCTGTCGCAGGGGCTGCAGGACGCGGGAGTGAGGCCGGTTTCGGGGGTTTGGTTCGTGACGCGGGGGGGGCAGGTGTTTCCGGAGGAGGCGTCGGGGGGCCTGGCGGGGGCGGCGCTGTGGGGCTTCGGGCGGACGGTAGCGGGGGAGCTGGGAGGGGCGCCGGTGCGGCTGCTGGACCTGGATCCGGAGGGCGAGCTGGACGCGGGAGAGCTGGCGACGGAGTTGGTGCATGGGGGGGCGGAGACGGAGGTGGCGCGTCGGGGGGGCCGGCGGCGTGCGCCGCGGCTGGTGCGGTGTGGGGCGTCGGCGGTGGAGTCGGGGGATGTGGTGCGGGGCGACCGGACGTTTCTGTTGACGGGGGGGATGGGAGGAGTTGGGCTGGCGGTGGCGGAGTGGCTGCTGGAGGAGGGCGCGGGGGCGGTGGTGCTGAACGGCAGGGGTGCGCGGGGAGCGGCGGAGATCAGCCGGCTGCGGGAGCTGGCGGCGGGGCGGGGTGCGGAGGTTCGGGTCGAGCTGGGGGACGTGAGCGATCCGGAGGCGGTGCGGCGTCTGGTGGCGCGGGCGGGGCCGGAGTCGGGGCTGCCGCCGCTGGGGGGGGTGTTCCACTGCGTGGGGGCGCTGGCGGACGCGGCGCTGGGGAACCAGGACTGGGCGGGGTTCGAGCGGGTGCTGTGGCCGAAGGTGCTGGGGGCGTGGGAGCTGCACCGCGCGACGCGGGAGCTGGAGCTGGACCGTTTCGTGCTGTTTTCGAGCGTATCGGGTTTGGTGGGGAACCCGGGGCAGGCGAACTACGCGGCGGCGAACGCGTTCCTGGACCAGTTGGCGCTGCACCGGCGGGCGCTGGGGCTAGCGGGGCAGGCGATCCAGTGGGGCCCGTGGTCGGGGGCGGGGCTGGCGGAGGATGCGCGGGGCCGGCTCGCGGATCGGCTGTCGGGCACGGGGGCGGGCTGGCTGACGCGGGAGGAGGGGCTGGCGGCGCTGGAGCGGGTGCTGAAGGGGGACCGGGGGAGCGCGGCGGTGGTCGCGATGGACTGGGAGCAGGTGGGGCGGGGGGGCCACCGGCGGCCGGCGCTGCTGTCGGAACTGGTGGCGGGGGAGAGCCCGCGGGAGCTGGCGGGGGAGCTGGCGCTGCGGCTGGGGAGGGAGCCTCCGGGCCGGCGGGAGGATGCGCTGCGGCGGTTCGTGCGGGAGGAGGTGCGGGCGGTGCTGCGGCTGGAGGCTCCGCCGGCGGAGGACGTGGGGTTTTTCGATCTGGGGATGGACAGCGTGACGGCGGTGGAGCTGCGGAACCGGCTGAACCGGGCGCTGCCGGAGAGCGGGGCGGCGGCGACGGTGGTGTTCGATCATCCGACGGTGGGGAAGCTGGGGCGGCATCTTGCGGAGGAGCTGGGCTGGGCTTCGGTGGCGGCGGCGGCGCCGCCGGCGCCGGCGGGGGGGCCGGGAGAGCGGATCGCGGTGGTGGGGCTGGGCTGCCGTTTCCCGGGGGGCGGGAGCCCGGCGGCGTTCTGGGCGCAACTGGCGGCGGGGGGCGATGCGGTGCGGCGGGGCCGGCCGGACGACCTGATGCTGCGGGTGCCGGGGATGGGAGAAGACCCGTGGGGGGGCTACGTGACGGGCCTCGACCGCTTCGACGCCGGGTTCTTCCGGATCGCGCCGGTGGAGGCGCGGCTCATGGACCCCCAGCAGCGGCTCCTCCTCGAGACCAGTTGGCACGCCCTCGAGGATGCGAACATCGCCCCGGACTCGCTGCGGGGCAGCCGGACCGGCGTGTACGCCGGGATGGGCGGATCCCAGGATTACGCCCAGTTGATCGCCGCCTCCGGGATGTCCGCCGGCGGTATCAGCGCCGTGGTCGGGAACAACGCAAGCAGCGCCATCGGCCGCATCGCCTACGCGCTGGGTCTGGAGGGGCCCGCGATCGCGTTGGACACCGCGTGTTCGTCGTCGCTGGTGGCGATCCACCAGGCGATGACAGCGCTCCGGCAGGGGGAGGCGGACCTCGCGCTGGCCGGGGGAGTGAACGCGGTCCTGATCTCGGTGACGACCCGCATGTTCTCGGACGCGGGGATGCTGGCCCCGGACGGCCGCTGCAAGACGTTCGACGCGCGGGCGGACGGCTACGTGCGGGGGGAGGGTTGCGGGGTGCTGGTGCTGAAGCGGCTCTCCGAAGCGGAGCGTGACGGGGACCGGATCCTGGGAGTGCTGCTGGGTTCGGCGGTGAACCAGGACGGGGCAAGCGCGGGGCTGACGGTCCCGAACGGGCCGGCGCAGGAGCGGGTGATCCGGGAGGCGCTCGCGCGGGCGGGGGTTCCGCCGTCGGGGGTGGACTACCTGGAGACGAACGGGACGGGTACGGAGCTGGGAGATCCGATCGAGGTGCGGGCGGCGGCGTCGGTGTACGGAGAGGGTCGGGAGGCGGAGCGCCCGCTGCTGCTGGGCTCGGTGAAGACGAACGTGGGGCACCTGGAGGCGGCGGCGGGGGTGGCGGGGGTGATCAAGGTGCTGCTGTCGCTGCGGGCGGGGGTGATCCCGAAGCACCTGCACTTCGAGACGCCGAACCCGCGGATCGCGTGGGAGGAGCTGCCGGTGCGGGTGACGGCGGAGGCGGAGCCGTGGCCGGAGCGGCCGGATCGTTCGCGGCGCGCCGCGGTCAGCGCGTTCGGCCTGTCCGGTACGAACGCCCACATCGTCCTCGAAGCGGACGCGACGAGAACGGACGGCGTCTTCGGGGCAGCGGGCGCGCCGCGCGAGGTCCCGCTCCGCTTCCCGGCGGGGATCCCGCGCCCGGGCGCGGCGGGTCCCGCCGCCGGGACGCGCGTCCGACGGCTCTACCCGCTTTCCGCGCTATCCCGGGGAGCGCTCCGCCGGCTCGCGCGCCGGCACCTCGATTTCCTCGCGAGCGAGGACGCCGCGGGCCCGACCACCGATCCGGCGGATGTCGCATGGACCGCCGCTACCGGGCGCGCCCACCTTCCGGTGCGCGCCGGCGTCGTCTTCAGAGGCCACGAGGATCTTCTCGATTCCTTGCAGCGGCTCTCGAAAGCGACGAAGGCCTCCCGAGCGTCCCCCGAGGGCAAGATCGCGTTTGTGTTCGCGGGTGAGGAAACGGTTCGAACCGGGTTCTGCCGCGGCCTCTACGAGACGGAACCGGTCGTGCGGACCGTGCTCGACGAGTGCGAAGCAGTGTTCCGGGACGAATGCGGAGAGTCGCTGCTGACCGGCATGTTCGCTGCCGCGCCCCAGGGTCCGGAGGCGCCGGAGCGGTCCCAGCCGGTCCTCTACGCTCTCTCGGCGGCCCTTTCCGCACTCTGGTCGAGCGTTGGCGTCGAACCGGACATCGTCGTGGGCTTCGGCGCTGGCGAGCTCGCCGCCGCGCACGCCGCCGGGGTGTTCGGGCTCGAGGACGGACTTCGCTTTGCGCTCCGGCGCGGCGCGCTGCTCTCCCGCTCGGCGCCGCCGGACGACCTGGAGGACGCGCTCCCGGTGGGAGCGGCCGGCCGGCCGGCCCGGACCCTGGTACGCGGCACGGATGGGGAGGTGCTCGGATCGGAGGATCTGCTCGACGCGGCGGCGTGGCGTCGGCAGGCGTTGGCCAAGCCGCGCTTCCCGGCCGCCCTGGCGTCGCTGACGGCCCTCGGCGTGGATGTCTTCATCGATATCGGCCCCGGCGCCCACCTGGCGCCCAGCATCACGGACGCCCTGGGAGACCGGCTGCCGCGCGGCGCCGTGGTGCTGTCGAGCCAGCAACCGAATGCGGCGGCCCGAGCCGAGGGCGCCGATGGCGGATTCGTGGATGCCGTCGGGCATCTCTACGAGACCGGTCGGAAGATCGCGTTCGAGGGCCTTTTTGCCGGGGAGCGCCGACGGAAGGTGGCGCTTCCCGGGTACGCATTCGAGCGGGAGCGGCACTGGGTCGAGCCGCCGAAGCCGCGCCGCCGGGTCGTACGGCATCCGCTGCTGGGAGAACGGCGCGTCTCGGGCCGGGGAGAGGTGACCTTCGAGACCGATCTCTCGAGCACGGACCCCGCCTGGCTTCGCGACTTCGAGGTGTCCCGGAATCTTGTCGCGCCGCCGGCGCTCTTTGCCGCGCAGGCGGTCTCCGCCGGACTCTCCGAGGGGACGGGGGAGGGTGTTATTGTGGAGCGTCTGGACATCGAGCGCCCGCTGCTGCTGGCGCGGGCGGCGCCCCGAGAGCAGCACGCGCCCGGCCGCACGGTTCAGGTCGTTGTCGGGGCGGCGGCCGATGGGGACAGCGCCCGCGATTTCCACGTCTTCAGTTGCGGCCTGGCCGACGACGCCTGGATTCCGCATGCCACCGCCGGAGTGGTCGTCGCCCCGGACATGCCGGAAGGCCCCGTCCGGCGCTCCCTCGAAGGCGGTTTGGAGGGGCTGGCGGCCGCTGAGACATCCACGTTCTACCGGGGCCTCCGGAAGGCGGGAGTGCAGGTCGGATGGTCGCTTCGCAGCCTGACGGGGCTTCGCGTCGGCGAGGGTGCAGCGAGGGCCGAAGTCAGCCTGCGGGCGGCGATGGACGCCCGCGCGGCGCCCGCCCATCCGGTGCTGCTCGATGGGTGTTTCCAGGTCGCGGCGCTGGCCGCCGCCGGAGCGCAGGGCTCGACGCCGCTCGTGTTGATGGGCTGGGACCGGCTCCGGCTCGCGGGGGCGCTTCCCCGCCGGTTCGTGTGTCAGGCGGTCGCCGCGAGACCACATCCGTCGGCGGAAGGGACCGACCCGGATGTCCGTCGGGTGGACCTGTGGCTGTTCGACGAGTCCGGGGCGGAGATCGGGAACGTCTCCGGCGCGCGCCTGCGGCCGGCGAAGCGCTTCGCCTCTGACCGGCCGCCTCCGGGGGTGTGACCCCGGGTCTGCTGGAGCCCGGTGGTTGCCCCCCGCCCCGCATGGGGCGCCGCAGCCGCAGCGGGCGTGACGAAAGTGGAGGGTTCCTGACTCCCCGCTTTCCGGGTACCATTCAGGAGGTCCGTCGGCGGCGGCGACGCCGGGCCTCCCCCGCGGGGAGGCGCCGGGCCGTCGGCGCAAGGTGGAATGTCTCAAAGACCAAGGGAGATCAGACATGTCACGCACAAGCAGTCGCGTCCTCGCCCACCTGCTGGGTTTCGTGAACGAGGACCGCGTTTCCCCGCGGGCGCAACAGGCCCTGGATGAAGCTCGGGACTTCACCCTGGCCGACTACGGGATCAGTTCCGTGGACGCCGTGGACCTGATGAAGAAGATCGAAGCCGACTTCGGAGTCGAGATCCCGATGGACGAGGCCGCGAAGTGGAGCGGCATGCAGGATTTGCTGGACTTCCTCGACGCGCGCTCCTGACGGCGTCTCCCGGGGCGGCGCGCGGCCGTCATTCTGACGTCAACCTCGTCCTCGCGCCGGTGACCGGTAGCGCCGCCACCGCATGACCACGACCAGCGGCCGGCTCGTCGTTCCCCAACCGCGGGAGACCGCCCGGGTTTCCCTCGGTTCGGGCATCGCCACGGTCCTGCGCCGCTATGGCAATCCGGACGGGCCGCGCCTCATCGTGAGCCACGGCAACGGTCTCGCGGTGGATGCCTATTACCCGTTCTGGTCGCTCTTTCTGGAGGACTTCGAGGTCGTCGTGTACGACTGTCGCAATCACGGACACAACCCGCTGGGTCCCCCGGAGGAACACAACCCGCGCGTCTTCGCGGAGGATCTCGACGGCGCCATTCTGCCCGGGGTGCAGGCGATCTTCGGCCACAAACCCACGGTGGGCTGCTTCCACTCCCTGTCGGCGCTGGTGAGCCTCTTGCTGCCTTCGCGGGGCTCTGGATTCCGTGGCCTGGTGCTCTTCGATCCCCCCGTGTATCGCCCGGGAATCGCCCCGAAGATTTTCGATGAACGCATGGCGGCGGCGGCGCACATGTTGCGTATTCGGGCCAACGAATTCGCCAGTGTGGACGACTTCGTGGATCTCAGTCAAATGTCGCCGCTCCTCGTGGGTATTGACCGCCCCAGCCTGCGCCTGATGGCGGAGGCCCTTCTCCGGCCCCGTTCGGACGGCCCGGGGTATTCACTTCGTTGCCCCCCGGCGTACGAGGCGCAGGCGATGGAGTTCATCACCGCCTACGCGGTGCTCGTGGACATCGAGAAGATGCGGTGCCCGGTCAAGGTGATTGGCGGCGACCCCACGTCGTCGTTCTCCTTCCTGCCTTCGGAGCAGGTGTCGGAGCTGTTCCTCGCGGACTACGACTTCGTCCCGGACAGCACCCACTATCTGCAGCTCCAGTTCCCCGAAAGGTGCCACGACCTCACGATCCGCTTTCTGGAAGGCATCGGGATCGCCTGACGGTTGGTGACGAGGACGCCGGCGGCATCCTCGGGAGTGATCGCCGACGCGCCCCGAACGCGTGGCTCGCAGGGGGTGAGTTGTCGTGATTGACCCGGAGGCCTGGATCTGATAGACCGGGGACGGGAAACGGAGTTGTTGAGGAAGGGCTGCGGTTCCCTGTTCACCACGCGTCGCGCCGGCCTCCGGGGGTCTTCCCCGGCCGTCGCGACGCCCCAGGCCATCGCACGGGGGATCGCCATGCTTCGTCTTCTCGTTCTTCTCCTCATCGGGCTGCTTCTGCTGACACCCGGTGTTTTCGCCCAGGAGCAGACCGGCTCGCTCCAGGGTCGGGTCACGGACGCTTCGGCCGGAGTGCTGCCGGGCACGACGGTGACGATCTCCGGGGAGAACCTGTTGGGAGGGGCCCGAACCGCGGTCGCCGCGGACAACGGCTCCTACCGGCTGACGAACATCCCGCCCGGCGTGTATCGGGTCGCCTTTCGGCTCAGCGGTTTCGGCGAACAGGTCTTCGAAGGCGTCCGCATCTCCACGGACACGACGTTCACGCTGAACGCGGAGCTGAGCGTCGCCGCGATCGAGGAGACCGTCACCGTTGTGGGCGAGGCGCCGGTGATCGAGACGCAGGCCACCGACGTGGCCTTCAACTTCACCGACGAGGTCATGGAGAACGTCCCGAACGCGCGGGATCCGTGGGCGATGGTGTCCCAGGTCCCCGGAGTCACCACGAACCGGATCAACGTCGGCGGCACCGAGACCGGCAACCAGCTCGCGTTCCGCGGCCACGGAGTCTTCCCGGGCCAGAACATCTACGTTCTCAACGGGGCCAACGTGACCGACAACCAGTCGAACGGAGGCTCGCAGTTCTACTTCGACGTGGACTCCTTCGAGGAGATGCAGATCGAGGTCAGTTCGCACAGCGCCGAGGTCCAGACGCCGGGCATGGTGATGAATATCGTGCCGAAGTCCGGCTCGAACAACTTCAGCGGGACGGTGAGCACCTACTTCGGGAACGAGGGCATGCAGTCCAACAACGTGGACTCCAGCCTGCGGAGCCTGGGCGTGGACCGGGCCAGCAATCTGAACCAGTACCTGGACACCGGGGGCGAGGCGGGTGGCCCGCTGATCCGCGACCGGCTCTGGTGGTGGGGCGGTTACCGCTACCAGGTCGTGGAGAAGTTCGTCACCGGCACCCAGAATCCGGATGGCAGCTTCCCCATCGACGAGACGGTCCTGTGGTACCCCTCGGCCAAGCTGAACTGGGCCATCAACCAGAACCACCAGTTCTCGTTCTACTTCAACATGGCGCAGAAGAAGCGGTTCAACCGCTCGCTCAGCTCGCTGCGCCCCCTGGAGACGACATGGAATCAGCAGGGGGCGCCCGTCGCGCGGCTCTTCACGTTCCGCGACGACTGGACTCCGACCCCGGAGGTCCTGGTCTCCTTCAAGGCGAACATCATGGACCAGGGGTTCGAGCTCCGCGCCCAGCCGGAAGTGGATGTCCAGAACACGCCCGCCCGGCTGGATCTCGCCACCGGGCAGTGGTCCGACGCCCCGCCCCTCGAGTTGGGGGTGCACAAGAACCTCCGCAACGTGGCGACGACGGTGTCCTGGTACCGGAGCGACTGGGGCGGGGACCACGATTTCAAGGCCGGGTTCGAGATCGGACAGATCCGGGCCTTCGGCAACCAGGGCGGCGGCGTGGCCCGGAACACCTACACGGCCGATCACCGGCTGCATTTCTTCAACGGCGAGCCTTCGGAAGTCATCCTGTGGGCTTCCGGCGCGGTGGCCGCCACCGGTCCCCAGCGCTCCGCGTTCATCCAGGATTCCTGGGCGGTGAACAACAAATTGCGCCTCAACCTCGGCGCCCGGTGGGACTGGCAGGCGAATTCGCTCGACCAGGTGACCGCACCGGCCAGCCGCTATCTGGAGCCGGTTTCCCAGGAAGGAACGGGCGACCTGATCGTGTGGAACACGTTTTCCCCGCGCCTGGGGATGGTGTTCGACCTGACGGGGGACGCGCGCACCCTGCTCAAGTCGAGCTACGGGCGCTACCACTGGGTGCTCTGGCTGGACCGGGTGCAGCAGGCGAGCGTCGCGGGCGACCGCAACCGCAAGCACGTCTGGAACGACCTGAACGGCGACCGCAACTTCACCGAGGACGAGCTTGGACCGGTGCTCAGCGCCCTCGATCCCGGCGTGAACCGGGTGACCATTGATGGCGATCTGGATCCTTCCTACACCGACGAATTCACCGTGGGTCTGACGCGGGAAGTAGCGGCGAATGTCTCGGCGAGCGCCACGGTGATGTGGCGGCGCGACCGGGACATCACCTGGCTCATGCACCCCGACATCTCGCCGGCGGACTACACCGCGGTGACCGGCGCCGATCCCGGCCCCGACGGCGCTCTCGGGACCGGCGACGATGGAGGAGCGATCACGTTCTACGAGCTGGATGCGTCCAAGACCGGCCTCTCGCCCAACTTCCTCACCACCCGCGACGGCTTCGAGCACGAGTACCGCGGCGTCGAGTTCACCGTGCACCGTCGGCTCGCGTCCAACTGGCAGTTCATGGGCTCGGTGACCCTCGGCGAGCAGACCGAGAACTACGGGAGCGGCTCGTTCGCCAACCCGGACCGGGCGCTCTCCGGCGCGCAGTTCCCCATCGGCGACCCGAGCCTCGTGGACGGCACCCGGATCGCGAACTCGACGCCGACGCTGGTCAAGCTCCTCGGAACCTACCAGGCGGACTTCGGCCTCACGCTGAGCGGCTTCTACCAGTACATCAGCGGCAACAACTTCACCCGCACGGTGAACTCGACCGCCGCCCTCGGGCGCAGCCTGAACCAGGGCAACGTGCGGCAGTTCGCCGGCGAGCGGAACGCCGAGAACTGGGACGCGGCGAACGTCCTCGATCTGAGGGCCGCCTACGATCTCGGGCTCGGTGACCTGGGAGCGCTCTCGCTGCAGTTCGATGTCTTCAACGCGCTGAACATCAACACGATCACGAACACGCAGACGCTCTCCGGGGGCGCCTTCGGGCGGGTGCTGGGATTCGTTCCGCCCCGCATCTTCCGGATCGGCGCCAAGCTGCGTTTCTGATCTCCGGAGCTGACCGCTCAGCCGGGGTGGCGATCTCGCCGCCCCCGGCCCCTTCCCGCGAGGTGTATCCCGTGCGCTCGACCGCCCTCCTTCTCCTCGGCCTCCTGATCGGTTGCGCCCCGCCGCCACCGCCGCCGGCGGATCCGGCGGACGGGTTCGACTACGGCGTCCCCGGCGCGCTCGAGCGGGCCCGGATCAGGACCGCGATCGTCGAGGAAAAGCTGCGCACCGCCCTGCTTCCGGCGATGCGGGCGCACGGCATCGACATGTGGATCGTCCTCGATCGCGAGAACCACCCGGACCCCCTGCATGAGGAGATCGGCGGCGGGTTCGCGGGGGTGCGCTCGGCCTACATCTTCTTCGACGCGGGCGGCGCCGAGCCCGAGAAGATCTACCTCGGCTCTCACGTCCAGCCGGGGGACTCGGTGATCGAGCAGGTGTACGACGAGAAGGCGTACTACGGCTACAGCGAGGAGGGGATCACGCCCCACCTGCGGGAGGCGGTCCACAGCCGGGATCCCGAGCGCATCGGGGTCAACACCTCGAAGACGCTTCCCGAGGCCGACGGCCTCACCGTCGCCCTCCGGGAGGTCCTGGTGGATGCGATCGGCAGCCCCTACTCCGATCGCCTGGTGTCCGCGGAACTCCTGATCCGGGACTTCCGCAACGCGCGCACCCCGCTCGAGCGGGATCTCTACCGACAGCTCACCGAATGGACCGCGCGCTGGGAAACGGAGGGCCTGACCGGGCCCCACGTCGTGCCCGGGGAAACCACCGCGCTCGAGATGGCCGCCTGGTTCGAGGACCGCGCCCTCGCGCTGGGCATGGGCAGCTTTCAGACCGTGCGGGTGGTCCGGGGCGGGGACCTTCTGCCGCGCCACGACCCGGACATCGCCATCGAGCCCGGTGACATCGTCGCGGTGGACGCCGGACTGTTCTATCTCCAGTTCGAGTCCGACATGAAGCGGACCGCCTACGTCCTCGCCCCCGGGGAGACGGAGCCGCCCGAGAGCATCCGGAACGCGTGGGCCGAAGTGATCCAGACCTCGCGGCTCTACGCGAGCCGGATGATCCCGGGCGCCATCGGGCACGAGATCTACGAGGCGATCATCGCGGAGGCGGAGCGCGACGGCTACGTTCGGGACACCCGCACCGACCCGAGCGTCGGGAACACCGGGCCCGAACACGAGATCGCGCTCTACGGGCACTCGCTCGGCAACGACCTGCACGACATCGGCGCCCGGGTGGCTCCGGACATGCCGTTCGCCTACGGCGACCGGGTGCGGTTTCCGCTGGTCGAAGGCGAGTTCGTCGCCATGGAGTTCCATGTCGGCGTGCCGATCCCCGAGTGGAACGGCAAGAAGTGGTCCGCGCGCTACGAGGAGATCGCGGTGGTGGGGAGCGAGGGACTCGAGGAGTTCATCCCGTTCCAGACGGAACTGCTGCTCATCCCGTCCCGCGACTGAGCGGCTCGGCTCGGCGCGGCGTTCTCGTCCGTCCCGGGTTGCGCGTCGTGGCGATCCGGTAGCGCATGGAGTCCTGACATGTTAGGGTATGTTCGTGCCTAGCACCAGTGTTCATTTCCCGGCGGCCCTCCTGGCCAGCCTGAACCGGATTGCCGCGGAGCGAGGGATCAGTCGGAACCGCGTGATCGTGGAGTCGTGTACACGGACTGCCGCGGAGCGCGCATCCTGGCCGGAGGGCTTTTTCTCGAACGACCACTTGACCGCCGCCGAAATCGCTGTGCTTCAGGAGGCCGGCGCGGAATTCGATCGGGCCATCCGGATCGCCCGCTCGAGTCGAACCGGACCGCCGTTCTGATGTTGCTTCTCGATACCAGCGCCGCCTCGAGAATCATGCGGCGACGACCCGACGCCCTGCGCCGGCTACGCGACGAAGACCCGGGAAGGGTGTACTTGTGTACGCCTGTGGCGGCGGAAATCCGCTTCGGCCTGGCGCGCCTGGAAGCTGGATCGCTGAAGCAGCGGGTGCTGGAGCGGGAGTTCGAACGCCTCCGTGCTGCACTCAGATGGGTGGATTGGACGGAAACCGCGGCGCTGACTTTCGGGCATTGGAAGTCTCTCCTCCAGCAACGGGGTACCCCCATCGAAGACATGGACCTGGCGATCGCATCCATCGCAGTGGCCCTCCCGGCTCGGCTCGCCACCGGCAACATGCGGCACTTCCGTCGAATCGAGAGTCTGGAACTGGATGACTGGTCGGCGGAACCGGGTTGATGCCCTTGAGTGGTCGCGCTCCCGGACACGCGCAATGCAACCGGGGAGAGGACCTGTGGCCGGAGTTGCCGCGACCTCACCCTCGCGCATCACCGCGGAGCCTCGATCCACCCCGGCGCGGAACACGTCAAGGGCAAGCGCGCGGACGCTCGAAGGGCGCGGAACCCGGTTTCATTCCTCCTGACTGACCAGTCCACCCTCCGGGGCGACCAGCAGCAGACGCTCCTGACGAGGGATTGTCGGAAGCGGCCGGAGGCGCAGGTGGGGCACAGCCCGCGAGCGCGAGCAGGACGCCCCCCCAGGAGCGCCGGGAGCGGGGTTATTTCGCCGGTTCGATGAGGAACAGCTCGGTCTGGGTGGGGATGAGCCAGTCGGCCCCCTGTTCGGTGACCCGGGCGGTCTCCTCGAAGCGGGCGTACCAGGTCCTGCCGTCCCATTCCGGCACCGGGATGCTCACGTGGAACTCGATCGAGACCCACTCGTCGGCGTGGAGCGGGAACCGGACCCGATCGCCGTAGGCGAACGGGATGTCGTCGGCGACCCGGGCCCCGATGTCGTGGGCCACGTTGCCCACCGAGTGCCCGTACACCCCGACTTCGGGCTCGGTCGTCGTCACCGCGTCCCCGCCGGCGTCGGGACCGGCGGCGCGGTAGCCGCGGCGCTCCATCTCGGTGTTGATCGCCGACCAGGTCTCCGCGCCGACCGCTCCCGGCACCATGAGGCTCGCGTAGTAGTCGCCGATCTCGTGCGTCGTGCGCCACACCTCCTGCAGGCTCTCCGGCATCCCGGTCTCGCCCGGTCGCAGGATGTAGGCGGTTCGCTTGATGTCGATCGCGAAGTGGAGGTAGCGCAGCCCGCCGTCGATCCCGACGATGTCACCCGGCTCGAGCGGGATCTCCGGGTCGTGGATCGGCAGAAGCTCGCCCTCGCGCACGACCCGGACGGTCCCCCATCCGGTCAGTCCGAGCTCGCGCGCCCGGTCCTCGAGCCACCAGAACACGTCCTCCGCGGTGGTCACGCCGGTGGTGACGTTCGCCGTGGAGAGCGCCTCCTCCATCCAGCGCGCGGACCACGCGAGGAGCCGGGTGTAGATCTCGGTCTCGACCGGGGTCCGCGCCAGCCGGAAGTCGCGGACGAGGAGCTCCGCCGAGACGATGCGGTCGGCGTATTCCGATCCGATCGTTTCGACGAGGAAGTTGCGGAGGCCCACGGTCAGCCCGTCGGCTTCGGGAAGGGTGTCGGAGGTGTTGACGCCGATCCGCTGCGGATCCCGGTCGTGGACCGCCCGCGCGAGGTGCGGCGTCAGGCCCTCGGGGCTGTAGCCGTAGTAGAGGGTCTCGTCATAGACCTGCGTGATGACCGAGTTCTCGGGCTGGGCGTGGGAGCTGATGTAGATCTTCTCGACCGTGTCGGAGCCGTCGTCGTGGAAGATGAAGGCGCCGCGCACCCCGGCGAACCCGCCGCCGAGCTCCGTGTGGAGAGGCTCCTCGTTGTTCTCGCGGTCGAGGACGATCCACATGTCGATCCCGTGGTTGCGCATGGCCGGGAGGAGCGCGGTCTGCAGCTTCTCGGCGATCGCGTTCCGCTGGATCGCGAACCGCTCCTTCGCGCCCGGGATGCCGTACTCGTCCCCCGGCGAGGGGGGCGGGGCTGGCTCCATCGCTCCGCCGCCGCATCCCGCGAGTCCCGCCGCCACCGTCGCCGCCGCCGTGATTCGTCCCAGAGTCGTCATCCGTGCTCTCCTCCTGTCGGCCGGCGAGGATATGCGACCTCGGGCGGCCGTCAGGCGGGGGCGGGCTGGGGGCGGACGATCCGCCAGGCGGCGGGGAGGAAGGGCGCGCTGAGGGCGGCGTTGAGGAGCAGGAACGTGAGGTGGGCCGAGAGGCTGTAGGCCAGAAGCGCCGCCTCGCCGCCACCGTGGGCGAGCGAGGCGCCCGCGGCTCCACTGTGGCCGAGCGAGGCGCCCGCGGCGCCACCGTGGAACAGGAGCCAGGCGGCCTGGCTGGTCCCGACCCGGGCCACGGCGATCGGAAGCGCGCCGGCGAGGAAGATGATGGGAAGGGTGGCGAGGAGCGACAGCACCGGGATGTCGAGCCCGAAGGCGCCGAGCGCGAAGTGGTGGCCCACGGCGGCGGCGAGGAGCTGCGGGGCCTTCAGCGCGAGTACCGCGAGGTAGCGGGGCGCGGTGGCGGAGCGGAGGCTGCGCAGGAGCCGCCAGCGCGGCGGCCGGAGGCCGGCGCCGCGGAGCCGGCCGCGCAGGAAGAGGACGAGGAGGGCGAGCCCGGCCAGGCCGAGCCCGGCGGCGAGCGGGACCCGCTCCGGCGCCCGACCGCCGAGGGCGACCGCGCCCGCCGCCGCCCACAGGAGCAGGTGGGCGCGCTGGCAGAGATCGAGGAACAGCACGGTCCCGGCGCACTCGAGGTAGCCGCTGCGCTCGCCGTCCCCGCCCGTGCGGAAACGGCGGCCCAGCGCGCCCACCATCGCCGCCTGCGACACCCTCCCGTTCCACAGACTCACGAGGTAGTCCACCGCCCGGACCGCGAGCGCCTCCCGGTATCGGAGCCCCGGTGGGTGGAACCAGCGGAGGACGGCGCGGAGCACGGCGGTGTCGAGGAGGACGTAGAGGACGGAGACCGGCAGGAGCGCGAGCAGGAAGCGCCCGAAGTCCGCCCCGGCGAGCGCTTCCACGAGCCGCTCGGGGGGGATTCGCCGAAACAGCAGCCCGAGGATCGCCGCCGCTCCGGCAAAGGGCAGGACGGAGATCGCGAGGCGGCGGAACCGGCGGGAGCTCACGAGCGGTCCGTCAGCCCTCGACGCCGGTGAGGCGGAGTCCGGCGCGCCGCGCGCCGCTCCGGTTCAGGTGCATCAGGACCGCGACGAACGCCTCGGCGGCGCGAGCTCCCCGGAGCGGACCCGAGGGGATGGCCCGCAGCCCGGCGCGGGCGCAGACCGCAGCGGCGTCCTCGCCGTCCTCCGGGCGGTCGGCGAAGACGAGGACGTCGGGCGCGGCGCCGGCCCCCGGGCCTTCCTCGAGGGCCCGCGCCGCCACCGTCTGGAAGGCGCTGACGACTCTGGCGCTTCCCGCCCCGGCGGAGGCCAGCACCCTCGCCGCCTCCTCGCCGGCGGAGGTTTCCGGTCGCGATCCCGGCGGCCAGATCACCGCGCAGCAGACGACGAGCTTGCCGTCGAGTTCGGCGGCGAGGTCGGCGAGCAGCGCTTCCTGCGCCGCGAACGGCGCGGTGAGGAACACGGCGGCCGCGCCCGCGGCGGCTGAGCGATTCGACGCTCCCGCCAGTCCGACGCCGGGCGCCCCGACTTGCGCGGCGATCGCCTTCGCCCGCGCCGGGTCGCGGGAGCCGATGGTCACCGGCATTCCGGAGCGCGCCAGCCGGCCCGCCAGCGCCCGACCGAACGGTCCGGTGCCGCCGAGCACGGCCACCGGAGCGGAGCTCACCGGAACAGGTCGTCTCCCTCGGGCCGCACCAGCGACGCGCCGTTTCCGGGAGCGCACTCGATCTCGGGAGCGATCCCCCGCAGCACGACGGCCGGGATCCGTCGCAGTTTGCCCGTCACCAGCCCGGCGGCGGCCGCCACTTCGTCTGCGAACGCCACGACGGTGGTGCGAAGCCGCCGTCCGCTGTGGTCTTCGCGCCCCCGCAAGTCCAGGAGCGCCGGGATGCCGGCCACGCCCAGCGCCACCCCGACCGCGCCCTCGCGGAAGGGCCGCCCGAAGGTGTCGGTGACGACGACTCCCGGTTCGGCGCCGGCGAGGCGGCCGAACCCCTCGGCGAGCCGCCTCGCCGAACGGTCCGGATCCTCGGGAAGGAGCGTGAACGTTCCTCTGGGGGTGTTCGAGCGGTCCACTCCGGCGTTGGCGCACACCAGGCCGTGGTGCGTCTCGGTCACGAGGATCCCGCGCCCGGTCTTCACGACCTTGCGCGCTTCCGCCATGACGGCCTGGACTTCTTCGGCGTCCCGGTCGTTGGCGAGCGCCCACGCCCGCACCACCCGCGCCGGATTGAGCTCGTCGCGGCGGGCGATCCGGCCTTCGGCCTTGGAGACGACCTTCTGGCACACCGCGACGATGTCGCCCGCCCGGATCCCGAACCCGCATCGTTCCGCCCCCTCGAACAGGAGCTGGGCGAGGTCATCCCCCGGCCGGATTTCCGGGACGCCTTCGATGCCGAGGATCTGCATGCAGCGGAAACGGTACCGGTTTCTCGCCCTCCGTGTCAGCGGCCGGGTCGGTACGGAAGTCGAGGAAGTCGTAGTGGACCCGTCTCCGGATCCGGCGGAAGAAGAACACGCGGGCGTCCACCGTCAGGGTGACCCGCTGCGGAAGCCATCGCTGGCCGTCGAACTCGCTCTCGACATCGGCTCGGGTTCCCTCGTAGAGACGCCCGAACAGTCCGGCGAGGAAGTTCTGGCGCTGGATCAGCTCGGCGCGCACGCGGGCGATCTGAAGGCTCCCGGAATCCACCCACAGCTCGCCGGCGCACCGGGACACCGCGGTCAGCATCCGGTTCGGGGCGCTCGAGAACCCCGGGCGGGGACGGAAGCGCACCACCTGCATCGGTCGTCCCCGCCATGACGTTTCCTCGGAGAGCTCGCCGTCGAACATGTCGAGCTCGATGGCGTCCTCCACGATCTGGTAGAAGAGATCCATCCCGTTGCGGGGGACGGGTTCGTGGTCCGGGTCGCCGCGCTCGGCGGCCTCCCGGTCGCGCTCCACTTGCCGGTGCGCGTTCTCGATCGCCTTCCGGTAGCGCCGCTCTTCCTGCGTCAGGCGGCGTCCGCCGATCGGCTCGCCGTCGAGCTCCCGCAGCTTCCACAGGTGGAACCCGGCGACCGGCCGGTACTCGTAGAGCGCGGTTGCCACCGAGCGCACCCGTCGCTCGGCGTCGAGGGATTCGGTCGTCACGAGCTGGTCGTAGCGGAGCGGCGTTTCGAGCGGCCGGATCTGTTCGCGGGCTTCGAGAACCCGGGCGAGGAGCGCGATCGCGGCCTGCCTGTCCCCGATGGGCTGTTCGGCGCCCGCGGCCGCTCCCGGGGCGGCGGCGGCGACGAGCGTGAGGAGCGCGGCGCGGAGCATCCTCGAGACCGGTCTCTACGGTGCGCTCGAGGCGGCGGGTCGAAGCACCCGGATCAGGAGCACCCCGGAGACGACGGCGGCGAGCGCCCAGCTCACGGTCTCGGCCGGGCCGGCGTCGAACAGCACGGCTCCGGTGCCGAACATGACCGAGTAGGTCACGACGCAGGCGAGCGGCCAGGCGACGAACGCCCGGCCGGCGGCGGGGGCGCGTCGTCCGAGCCGGCGGTAGGCGGCGCTCCAGCCGAAACCCGGCGGCCGGGTCTTCTCGACGAATCGGTCGAGCTGGTCCGCGGGCTCGGGCGACGTCAGGAGCGTTGCGAGGACCCAGATCGCGGTGGTCGCGGCGAGGCCGAGCACCAGACCCCGGGGCGAGCCGGTCGCGATGCCCAGCGCCGGCAGGGAGGCCGCGACGAGCAGCGATCCAGCCATCGCGGCGATCTCGCTCCAGGCGTTGATCCGCCACCACAGCCAGCGCGCGATGAACAGGGGCCCGGTGCCGGCGCCGATCTGGAGCAGCAGGCCGAAGCCGCCGCGAGCGGTGTCGAGGGTCAGCGTCAGCAGGCCGGCCGCCGCCATGAGCGCGACGGTGGCGAACCGGGCGACCGTGACCGCCTCGCGGCTGGAAGCCACCGGGCGGAGAAAGCGCCGATACACGTCCTCGACGACGTAGGAGGCGCCCCAGTTGAGGTGCGTGTCCACCGTGGACATGTAGGCGCCGGCGAGCGATGCGGCGGCGAGGCCGAGCAATCCGGACGGGAGGAAGCGCAGCATCAGCGGATAGGCCAGGTCGTCTCCCACGAGGGCCGGGTCGAGCCCCGGCAGGGCGGCGCGGACCGCGTCGAGGTCGGGATAGACGGCGAGCGAAGCGAGCGCCACCACGATCCACGGCCACGGGCGGAGCGCGTAGTGCGCCAGGTTGAACAGCAGCGCGCCGCGGAGCGCGTCCCGTTCGGTGCGGGCGGCGAGCATCCGCTGGGCGATGTAGCCGCCGCCGCCGGGCTCGGCCCCGGGATACCAGACCGTCCACCACTGGAGCGCGACCGGGACCAGAAACAGCATCCAGAAGGCGTCGGTGCCGGTCGGGGGCACGAGGTCGAGCCGGTCCCCGAACTTCGCCGCGATTCCGGAGAGGCCGCCGACTTCGGGATGGTTCACCGCCCAGATCGCCGCGACCAGGGCGCCGGCCAGGGACACGACGAACTGGAGCAGGTCGGTCACGACGACGCCCCAGAATCCGGCGGCCACCGCGTAGGCGGCCGCGAGCGCGCCCGCGATGAGGACCGCGGTCCCCTTTTCCAGCCCGAACAGGACGCCGCCGATCTTGGCCCCGGCGAGCGTGACGGTCGCGATGACGACGCAGTTGAAGAACACCCCGAGGTACACGGCGCGGAAGCCGCGGAGGAACGCCGCCGGTCGGCCCGAATAGCGCAGCTCGTAGAAGCCGAGGTCGGTCGAGAGTCCGCTCCGCCGCCACAGCGGCGCGAACACGAACACGGTGAGCATCCCGGTGATGCAAAAGGCCCACCAGGTCCAGTTCGCGGCGACCCCGTTCTGGCGCACCAGCTCGGCCACGAGGTTCGGGGTGTCGGTGGAGAACGTCGTCGCCACCATTGAGGTCCCGAGCACCCACCAGGGCAGGGTGCGGCCGGCGAGGAAGAACGAGCCGGTGTCGGCTCCGGCGCGCCGGGCCGCGGCCAGGCCGATGGCCAGCGCGATCGCCGCGTAGAGGATGAAGACGGCCCAGTCGAGGCCGGTGAACGCCATGGGGGAACGGTACCTACTCCCTGTGGAGCGCCGGTCTCCAGCCCTGCCGGCGCGCCGGACTCCAGTCCGGCAATTTCCAAGCGAGCTGCCGGCGCGCCGGACTCCAGTCCGGCAATTTTCCGGGGCGCAGCTCTTGTCCGTAGCGGTGCCGGGCCCCCACCCGGAGAACTGGCGGAGTCCGGCGCTCCGGTAGCGCCTGCGGCGCTACCGCAACGAGTCGCGGTCCACCAGCCGCAGGCGGGCCCGGAACTCCTCCCCGTCGCGCCACACCGTGAGGCTCACCTCGTCGCCCACCCGGTACCTCGTCTCCAGCCGCAGCGTCAGCTCGCGTTCGGTGGTGACCGGGTCCCCGTCCACCGCGAGCAGGTAGTCGCCGCCGTAGCGGATGCGGAGGTTGCCGAGCCTCCCGAGCCGCGCCGCCCCGCGCAGGCCGGCCTGGTCCGCGGGTCCGCCTCGCGCCACCGCCCGGATCATGAGGCCCCCTTCGCGCGGCGCGGCGATCCCGGCGCGGCGGAACGCCGCCGCCACCCGCGCCGGGATCTGCTGGACCGACACCGCGAGGTGCGGGTGCGGGTAGCGTCCGTTCCGGATCAGTTCGGGGACGACGCGGGCCACGGTGGCCGCCGGGATGGCGTAGCCGATGCCCGCCGAAGTCCCGGTCGGGCTCACGATCGCGGTGTTCACGCCGACCACCCGGCCGTCGAGGTCGAGCAGCGGCCCCCCCGAGTTGCCCACGTTGATCGCCGCGTCCGTCTGGATGATCTCGCCGATGAACCGGCGGTCCGGGCTCTCGATGACCCGTCCCAGCCCGCTCACCACCCCGGTGGTGAGTGTCTGGTCGAGCCCGAATGGGTGTCCGATCGCGACCACGAACCGCCCGACCTCGAGGGCGTCCGAATCCCCGAGGGGAAGCGGTTCGGGGACAACCCCGTCGTCGGTTTCGACCCGAACCACCGCGAGGTCGTTCGTGGGGTCGGCCCCGACGAGGCGGGCGTCGGCCACCGCGCCGTCGGCGAAGGTCACCTGGAGCTGCCCGGCGCCCTCCACGACGTGGAAGTTCGTCACGATGTGCCCGTCGTCGTCGAACCAGAAGCCGGAGCCCGACCCCTCGCGCATCACCGGCCCCCGCAGCCACTCGTAGCTCTGGATCGCGGCGGTGATGTTGACGACCGCCGGGCTCGCCGCCCGATAGACGGCTCCCACTCGCCGCTCGAGTTCGATCTGTCCGGCGGAAGGGGCCGCCCCGGCGAATCCGACGGATGCGACCAGGGCGGCGATGCGGGTGGCGCGGGCGGAGGTCGGGAGGGTCACGGCGAAGCCTCGGGAGACTACCGACCTCAACGGCCGACTGTTACGATTAGCGATCATGAAAACCGTTTTCAAGACTGATTTGGTTCGTCGCGTCGCCGCGCTCGCGTTCGTCGCGGCGGTCCCGCTGTCGGGGATCGCGGCGTGTGGAGGAGCGGGCGAACCGGACCCGCTGGTCGTCTATTGCGGGCGCGGCGAGAGTCTGGTGGGGCCGGTCGTCGCCGCTTTCACCGAGGCGACCGGGATCGCGGTGGACATCCGCTACGGAGGAACGGCGGACCTCGCGGCGCAGATTCTCGAAGAGGGGGATCAGAGCCCGGCCGACGTGTACTACGGACAGGACGCCGGAGCCCTGGGTCAGCTCGGCCTCGAGGGTCGGCTGTCGCCGCTCTCCGCCGAGGTCCTCAACCGGGTCCCGGCCCGGTTCCGGGATCCCGGCGGCCGCTGGGTGGGAACGACGGGCCGGGCGCGGGTCTTCGTTTACAACACCGAACTGCTCACGCCCGAAGACATCCCGCAGGACATCCGGGGGTTCACCGACGAGAAGTGGAGGGGACGCATCGGCTGGGCCCCCACGAACGGTTCGTTCCAGGCGTTCGTGACCGCGCTGCGGGTGCTGGAGGGCGAGGATCGGGCCCGCGAGTGGCTCACCGGAGTCCTCGCGAACGAGCCGGTGGCCTATTCGGGCAACACCGCGATCTACCGGGCGGTCGCCGATGGGGAGGTCGAGCTGGCGCTCTCGAACCACTACTACCTCCATCGGTTCCTCGCGCAGGAGGGCCCGGGATTCACGGCGCGCAGCGTCTTCCCGGCCGGGGGCGGAGCAGGAGCTCTCATCAACATCTCGGGAGGCGGCGTGGTGGATACGGCGACAAACCCCGCGGCCGCCGAGCGGTTCCTCGCCTTCCTGCTCACGGATGCGGTGCAGGAGCAATTCGCCCGGGAGACCTTCGAGTACCCGCTGGTGGAGGGGATCCCCACCGATCCCTCGGTGACGCCGATGTCCGAGGCGGCGGCGCTCGATCTGAATCTGGGCGATCTCGAGGACCTGCGCGGGACGCTGGATCTGCTCCGCGAGGTCGGGGCGCTCTAGATTGGAGCGCCGGACTCCACCGGTTCTCCCGGTAGGGGCCCGGCGCGCGCGGCCCGGACCGCGGCGCCGTGGGCAAGCCCCGGACTGGAGTCCTGCGCCAGTTCTCCCGGCCAGTTCTCCCGGTGGGGGCGGGGCCCGGCAGGCGCCGTCGCGCCTCCTCCGCGTCGCCGGGTTCGCGGTGGGGGCCGCCTGCGTGCTGCCGCTCCTCTACCTCGCGGCGCGGGCAATCTCGGGAGGAGGTCTGGCCGATGTCCTGCTCCGGGAGCGCAGCCTCGGGGTCGCGGGCCGCACCGCCGCGCTGACCGTCGCCGTCACCCTCGGTTCGATCGGCCTGGGCCTTCCGCTCGCCTGGCTGGCTTCCCGGACCGATCTTCCCGGCCGCCGCGTGACCGGCTGGCTCCTCGCGCTCCCGCTCGCGGTGCCTTCCTACGTCGCCGGTTTCGCCGCCACCACCGCGCTCGGGCCCCGCGGGCTGTTGCAGCAGGCGCTCGAGCCGTGGACCGGGTGGGAGCGGCTCCCGTCCCTCTACGGATTCCCCGGCGCGTTCGGCGTCCTCGTTCTGCTGAACTACCCCTACGTCTATCTCGCGGCCCGGGCCCGCTTGGCGGTGATGGATCCCTCCCTCCCGGAGGCGGCCCGCGTCCTCGGCGCCGGGCCGTTCCGTCGTTTCTTCCGGGTCACCCTGCCGCTGGTGGGAGGGGCCCTGCTCGGCGGGGGGCTCCTGGTGGCGCTCTACACCCTCAGCGACTTCGGCGCCGTGTCCCTGCTTCGCTACGAGACCTTCACCTGGGCGATCTACAACCAGTTGCGGGGTTCGCTGGACCGCCACACCGCCGCCGGCCTCGCGCTGCTGCTCGTGGTCGCTACCCTCGCGGTGCTGGCGGCGGCGCGCTGGTTCGAGGTGCGCACCGGGCCCCCGCCGGCGTCCGGGTCGGCGCGGGCCCGACCCCCTCGCGTGGTCGCGCTGGGCCGCTGGAGGTGGCCGGCGTGGATCGCCTGCGCCGCCGTTCTCGGGCCCGCCCTCCTCCTCCCGGTCGGCGTCTCGGCCTACTGGTTCCTCCAGGCCCCGTCCTCGTGGTTCGATCTCGCTCCCGCCGCCGGCCGGACCGCGCTCGCCGCGACCCTCGCCGCGGTCGCCACCGTCGCCGCCGCGGCCCCGGTCACGTTCCTCGCCGTCCGGTTCGCCTCCCGGGCCCACGCCCTGCTCCGGGCGGCATGCCACATCGGGTTCGGGCTCCCGGGCCTCGTGGTGGGGCTCTCGCTCGTGTACTTTGCGGTGAATCTGGTTCCGTTCCTCTATCAGACGCTCGGCCTGCTCGTGTTCGCCTATGCGGTCCACTCGCTCCCGCAGGCGCTCGCGCCCCTCGACGCCACCCTCGCGCCGCTCAGCCCGCGGCTCGACGACGCAGCGCGCGTCCTGGGCGCCCGCTGGCTCCGGCGGCACGCGCGGGTGACGCTTCCGCTCCTCTGGCCCGGGGTCGCATCGGGCCTCGCGCTCGTCTTCCTCACGACCGCGAAGGAGCTGCCGGCGACCCTGATGCTCGCGCCCACCGGCTTCGACACGCTGGCCACCACCGTGTGGAGCGCGGCCGAGAACGTGGAGATGGGCCGGGCGGGGGCGGCGTCTCTTGTCCTGCTCGTGGCCTCGGCGGGCGCCCTCACCTTCATCCTGCGGCCCGGGCGGCCGGTGCGGCCGGCGGTGCGCTGAGCGATGCGGGTCGCCGCCCTCGAGTGCCGGGGGATCTCCAGGCGGTTCGGATCCCCCCGGCCGGTCCTCGACGGCGTGGACTTCCAGGTCGCCGCCGGGACGACCGCCGCGATCCTGGGGCCGAGCGGCGGGGGAAAGACGACGCTGCTGCGGATCGTGGCCGGCCTCGAGGTCCCGGACGCCGGCGAGATCCGGCTGCTCGGCCGCCGGGTCGCGGGCGAGGGGGTCTTCCTGCCGCCGGAGTCGCGTCGGGTGGGCCTCGTATTCCAGGACTACGCCCTCTTCCCCCATCTCACCGTCCTCGAGAACGCGGCCTTCGGCGTCCCCGGCCCGGCGGGCATTCCCCGCGCCTTCGGGGCGCTTCAGCTCGTGGGGCTCTCCGAGGCGGCTGATCGGCGCCCGCACCAGCTCTCCGGCGGCGAGCAGCAGCGGGTGGCGCTGGCGCGGGCGCTCGCCCCCGAGCCCGGGCTCCTCCTGCTCGACGAGCCGTTCTCCAACCTCGACGCCGCGCTCCGCGCCGGCATCCGGGATGAGGTCGCCGGTCTGCTGGAACGGGTCGGGACGACGACGGTCCTCGTGACCCACGACCGCGAGGAGGCGTTCCTGCTCGCCGACCGGGTCGTTCTGCTGCTCGGCGGCCGCGTGGTCCGCAGCGGACCGCCGGAGACGATCGCCCGCGACCCGGGGAGCCGGGAGGCGGCCCGGTTCCTCGGGGAGACGAATCTGCTGCCGGGAGACAGCGACGGCAGAAGCGCCGGGTGCGAGATCGGACGGGTCGAACTGCTCCCGCCGGAGTCGGGTGAGCCTCCGCGGGGACCGGTGGACGTCCTCCTGCCGGTGGACGGCGTCATGGTGGAGCCGTTCGCCGACGAGGGCGAACGCCCCGGCGTGGCGGTGCTGCTCCGGGCCGCCTTCCAGGGGCCATTCCAGCTCCTCGAGGCCCGCCTCCCGTCCGGCGCCGTCGTCTCGGTCCGGTCGCCGGCCCGCGAGATGTGGCAGGGGCTGCTGCGCCCCGGGCAGAGAGTCAGGCTGCGCGCGGCCGGCCCGGTCCCGGCCTTCCCCCGGCCGTAGAATCCGCGCCGACCGTGGCGTCCTTCTACCTCACCACCGCCATTGATTACGTCAATTCGGCGCCGCACCTCGGGACCGCCTACGAGAAGATCACCGCCGACGTGATCGCCCGCTACCAGCGGAGCGCGGGCCGGGACACCCGGTTCCTGATGGGGGCCGACGAACACTCGCTCAACGTGCGCCGGCGGGCGGCCGAGCTGGAACTCGATCCTCTCGAGTACTGCGGCCGGATGGAGGACACGTTCCGGGAGGTCTGGTCCAAGCTGGACATCTCGTTCGACGACTACATCCGCACCACCGAGCGGCGCCACCACCGGGGCGTGACCCGACTGCTGGCGGCGATCCGCGACCGCGGCGGGATCTACGAGGGGACCTACGAGGGCTGGTACTGCGTCTCCTGCGAAGCATTCAAGCAGGACCGGGATCTGGTGGACGGCGAGTGCCCGCTCCACCGGAAGAAGCCCGACTGGATCCGGGAGAAGAACCACTTCTTCCGGCTCTCGGCGTTCGGTGACCGCCTGCTCGAGCTCTACCGCGAGCACCCGGAGTTCATCGAGCCGGAGACGCGTCGGAACGAGCTCACCCGGCTGATCGAGGCCGGCCTCCTCGACCTTTCGGTGAGCCGCCCGGGGAGTGGCTGGGGCATCCCGGTGCCGTTCGACGACTCGAGCGTGGTGTACGTCTGGTTCGACGCGCTCATCAACTATCTCTCGGCCACCGGCTACGGCGACGACGAGGCGGGCTGGGAGGAGCGGTGGCCCGCGGACCTCCACATCGTCGGGAAGGACATCACCCGCTTCCACGCGGTCATCTGGCCGGCGATGCTGATGGCCGCGGGTCTGCCTCTCCCCCGCCAGGTCTTCGGTCACGGGTTCGTCCACTTCGAGGGCGAGCGGATGAGCAAGACGCTCGGGACGGTGGTGAACCCGCTCGATGCGGCGGACCACCTCGGCCCCGATCCGCTGCGCTACTACCTCGTCCGCGAGATCGCCTACGGGCAGGACGGCGACTTCTCGTGGAAGCGGTTCGAGGCGCGCTACGACGCCGACCTCGCCAACTCGCTCGGGAACCTCGTGAGCCGGATCGCGGCGATGGCGCAGCGCTACCGCGGCGGCCGGCTCCCGGCGTCGGCGCGAACCCGTCTGCCCGCGCTCGCCGCCGCCGCCACCGGCGAATACCGCGCGGCCATGGAGGAGCTCCGGCTCCACGACGCCGCCGGGACCGCGTTCCGGCTGGTGGGCGCGGTGAACGAGTTCCTCACCGAGCGGGCGCCGTGGACGCTGGCGAAGGATCCGTCGGCCGCGGCGAAGCTCGACGAGACCCTCTACGAAGCGGGTGAGACGGTGCGGATCGCCGCCGTCCTGTTGTGGCCGGTGATGCCCCGCTCGGCGCGGGAGATCTTGCGCCGGCTCACCGGGGAGAGCCCTGACCCGCCCCGTCTCGACGAGGAGTGCGTCTTCCGCACCGATCGGCCCCTGGCTGTGGTCAAGGGCGCCCCGCTGTGGCCGCGCCTTAGGTCGGGCGGGCCGGGGAGGGGGCCGGATTCTGCAGCGTCGCGCCGGTCGGAGACGTCGGGATGTGAGTAGGCCCCCTCCCCGGCCCGCTCGGCGCTACGCGCCTCAGATCGCACCCTTCGCTCCGCTCCAGGCTGCGACCTGTGTCACGTTCTCTCTCGGAGAGGGGGGAAGAATCCCCCCTCTCCGAACCTCTCCCCCCTCGGAGCGCCGGGCGCCGGATTCCCGGAGCACCGGACTCCGCCGGTGCTCCCCGATTCTCCGGGTGAAGCCGGCGGCGCCGCCAGGTCGTCGCCCTCCCCGGTCCGGGTCAGCGCTTCGGGACCGCCGCGAGCGAGCGCCGAAAGGCTTCGATCGTGATCTCCGCCCGCCGGGCCACGAGCGCCTCCCCGACGGCGATGGTCCGGTCGAGGGGGTCGAGCGAGACGCCGTTGATCGAGAACTCGCCGGCGGTTCGACGTTCGCGGGTCCGGATCGCGCCCGGGTCCACGGTCGCGATGATCGCGTCGTAGTGGAAGTCGTCGTGGATGTCGCCCCGCGTGGCGGACTGGACATCGGGCGTCTGCTCGATGCCGAGCTCCTTGAGCTGCTCGAAGCTCCACAGGTCCTCGGTGTAGTACTCGGGAACGTGGTGGAGGCGGACGCCGGAACGGGGCGGATCGGCGTTCCAACGCTCGGCCACCGCCGCCATCCCCCGCTGGTTGCCGCCGCTGTCGCCGATCATGAGCACGTCGGTGAAGCCGGATGCGGCGAGGCTGCGGGCCACGTCCTGGAGCACCATCTCGAAGGTCTCCCGGCTGAGGCCGACCGTTCCCGGGTAGCGCATGTGCCCGGTCGGGGGATCGTGGTCCCCTTCCGGCACCAGCTTGATGATGGGGGCGATGAGCGCGGTCCCGAGCCGCCTTGCGATTGCCTCGGTGGTGGCTCGGAGCACGAGGTTGTGCTTCCCGGTGACCACGTAGGGGCCGTTCTGCTCGATGCCGCCGGTGGCCACGATCGCGGTGGTGGCGCCTCCGGCGATCCGGTCGCGGACCTCCATCCAGGTCAGCTCCTCGATGAAGACGCTGTCCCTCGCGGGGATGGGGCGTTCGGCGTCCAGCGCGTTCCACGGGTGGTCGGCGGGCGGGCCGCATCCGGCGCCGACGGCCACGATGAGGGCTCCTCCGAGCCCGATGCCGCCGCGAATCCCCGTTCGTTTGCTCATCCGTCGCCTGACCTCCTTATGGAGCGCCGCTCTCCAGAGCGGCACCGTGATCCGTAGTCTACGGAGCGCCGCTCTCCAGAGCGGCACGATGGAGCGGCGGCCATCAGGTTGCGACTTGGAGTAGCTTGGTTTCCCAGTGCCGCTCTGGAGAGCGGCGCTCCATGGGTTGCCGGGCTGGAGAGCGGCGCTCCATGGGTTGCCGGGCTGGAGAGCGGAGCTCCATAGGAGTCCGGCGTTCCGGTAGTCTCGCCGCATGGTGAGGTCAGCAACCGGTCGGCGGAACCGCCGGCTCCTGATCGCCGCGGCGCTCTCCGGAGCGCTCCTCCCGCTGTCCGCCTCCGCCCAGCTCAGCCGCCGGGCGGTCGCCGACGCGGGGCCGCGGCACTACGTGATCACGGGCGCGGAGGTCCATGTCGGCGACGGGACTGTGCTGCCCGCCGCGATGGTCGTCCTTTCCGACGGGCTCGTCGCCGCGGTAGGGGCCGACGCCGTCGCGCCGCCGGGGGCCGCCCGGTTCGATGCGAGCGGGAAGCACGTCTATCCCGGCTTCGTGGTCGCGCTGAGCGATCTCGGACTCGCCGGGGACGAGGGCGGCTCCAGCCGCGGCGGCGGGGCAGGGGACGCGCCGCCACCCTCGCGCGGCCCGGAGGATCGTCCCGACACCTTCTCGTACCGCTACGCCGCCGACTCCCTCTCTGCGGACGACGACCGGATCGCCGATCGTCGCGGCCAGGGCTTCACGTCGGCGGTGTCGGTTCACCGGCGCGGGATCGTCTCCGGACACGCCGCCTGGATGAACCTCGCCTCCGACGACCCGCGGGACTCGGTGCTCGCGCCCCACGCCGCCCTCATGGTTCGGCTCGAGACCCGCGGGTTCCGATCGTTCCCGGGCTCGCTCATGGGCGTCATCGCCTACCTGAAGCAGCTCTTCCTCGACGCCGGACACTACGGGGAGGCGTGGACGCTCTACGAGGAGGACCCGACCGGACTGCCCCGCCCGCGCTACGACCGGACGCTCGCGCCCCTCGCGGCCGCATCCGCCGGGGAGCAGCCGGTCCTGATGCCGGCGAATCTGGACAAGGAGATCCGGCGCATGGTCGGGCTGGCCCGCGAGATGGGCGTCCGGCCGGTGCTCTACGGCGGCCACGAGTCGGCGTCCGCAGCGGAGTTCCTCGCCGCGGAGGACGTTCCCATCCTCGTGGACCTGAATTGGCCGCGCGAGAACCCGAACCGGGACCCGGAGGCGACCGAGTCGCTGCGCACGCTGCGCCTTCGCGACGAGGCGCCCGCGGGTCCGGCGGCGCTCGCGTCCGCCGGGGTGCAGTTCGCCTTCTATCGCGGCGAGAGCCCGGGAGGCGGCCGGTCCGGTCGGGGCGGCTCCGACCTCGACGCGGTGCGACTCGCCGTCGAACGCGGCCTCGACCCGGAGGCGGCGGTCGCCGCGCTGACCTCGGCCCCGGCGGTGATCTTCGGGGTGGCCGACCGGGTGGGGACGCTCGCGCCGGGGAAGATCGCGAACCTGATCGTCAGCGACGGCGACCTGTTCGGCGGACAGGGGCGAATCGAAACGGTCTTCGTGGACGGCGTGATCCATCACGCGCCGCCGACGGGCGACGAATCCACGGAGGACGGCGAGTCCTCGGGAGTCTGGCGATGACACGAAACATGCTGGCCGTCGGGCTCCTCCTGATCCCGGCGCACCTCGGCGCGCAGGACCTCGTGATCCGGGGCGGGACCGTGCTGACCGTGACCGACGGCGTCCGCGAGGGCCCGATCGTGATCCGCGATGGCCGGATCGCATCCATCGGTGATACCTCCGCCGTACCGGACGGCGTGGCGGTGGTGGAGGCCGAGGGCCGGTTCATCATGCCGGGGATCGTGGACGCGCACTCCCACATCGCCGCCGAGTCCATCAACGAGGGCACGGTGGCGGTGTCCTCGATGACGGGTACCCACGACGTGGTGGATCCCTACGACATCAACATCTATCGCGAGCTCGCGGGCGGGGTCACGACCTCGAACATCCTCCACGGCAGCGCGAACCCGATCGGTGGGCTGAATGTGGTGATCAAGCACCGGTGGGGCGCCACCGCCGACGAGCTCGTCTTCGAGGGCGCGCCTCCGGGGATCAAGTTCGCTCTCGGCGAGAACCCGAAGCGGTCCCGGGGGATGCCGGCTGGAGTCGAGCGGCGCTACCCGGCGACCCGCATGGGAGTGCAGGATGTCATCCGGCAGGCGTTTCTGGAGGCCGAGGCCTACCGGGAGGCTCACGCTGACCATGAAGCGAGGGTGGCGCGTGGCGAACGGTCCATCCCGCCGCGACGGGACCTGAAGCTGGAGCATCTCGTCGAAGTGCTCGAAGGGACGCGGCTCGTCCACGCCCACTGCTACCGGCAGGACGAGATCCTCCAGTTGCTGCGGGTCGCCGAGGAGTTCGGCGTCCGGATCGCCACGCTCCAGCACGTTCTGGAGGGCTACAAGGTCGCCGACGAGATCGCCGCCCACGGCGCCGGCGCCTCGACTTTCTCCGACTGGTGGGCCTACAAGGTGGAGGCCTACGACGCGATCCCGCACAACGCGGCGCTGATGGCCGAGCGGGGCGTGCTGGTCTCGATCAACTCGGACAGCGCCGAGGAGGCGAGGCACCTGAACCAGGAGGCGGCCAAGGCGGTGAAGTGGGGCGGCATGACCGAGGAGCAGGCGCTCGCCACGATCACGATCAACCCGGCGATCCACCTCGGGGTGGGCGACCGGGTGGGATCCATCGAGGTGGGCAAGGACGCCGACCTCGCCATCTTCGACCGCCACCCGCTCAGCACCTACGCGGTGAACCAGATGACGATCGTGGACGGCAAGGTGCTGTTCAGCATCGAGAAGGACCGGGAGATGCGCGAGGCGATGGCCCGGGAGCGGGCCGAATTGGAGGAGCGGCTGGCGGCCACCGAGAGCGAGCGGGGCGGGCCCCGCGAAGGCCGGGCCGGCCGGCCCGAAGGGGGACGGCGATGACCCGCGGACTCCGACTCGCGGCGGCTGCCGCGGTGGCGCTTCTGGTGCCGGTGGCTTCTTCCGCGGCCGCGCAGGAAGAGAACCAGGATGTCCTCATTCGGGGCGCCCGGATCCACACCCTGGTGGAGGGCGATACTCCCATCGAGTCCGGCTCGATCCTGATCCGCGACGGACGGATCGTGGACATCGGAGACGTCGAGGCTCCGGCGGGCGCCGCGGTCGTGGATGCCTCCGGACTCGACGTGTACCCGGGGATCATGGACTCGGTGAGCCAGCTCGGTCTGACCGAGATCGGCTCGGTGAGCGCGACCGTGGATACGGTGGAACTCGGCGAGATGAACCCGCATCTGCGCGCCGCCACCGCGATCCACCCCTCGAGCGAGCACCTGCCGGTCGCCCGCGCCAACGGGATTACCCACGCGGTGGTGGCGCCGGGTCGGCTCGGCGGGTTCGGTGGCGGCGGCTCCGGGATCAGCGGGCAGGCCTCCATCGTCCACCTCGACGGCTGGACTGTCGAGGAGATGGACATCCGCGCCTCCGCCGGGATGGTCCTCGCGTGGCCCAGCCCGCGGACCCGGAGCTTCGGATTCGGCCGCGGCGGAAGTCCTCCGCGTCCGTTCCGGGAAGCGAAAGACGACTACGACCGGGAGATCCGCGAGCTCGGCGAGGTCCTCGACGCGGCGCGGCGCTACGCCGAGGCCGCGGAGGCCGGGGCGGTGTCGCGTGACATCCGCCTCGAAGCGCTCGGGCCGGTCATCCGCGGCGAGATGCCGCTCCTCGTCATCGCCCAGGGCGCCCGCGAGATCCGGGACGCGATCGCATTCTCGGACGAAGAGGGCCTCCGGATGATCCTGCTCGGGGCCGCCGAGGCCTGGAAGGTGAAGGAGCAGCTCGCGGAGAAGGGGATCCCGGTGATCCTCGGCCCCACCCAGCGGCTCCCCCGCGAGGAAGATCTCCCTTACGACCGGCCGTTCACGCTGGCGGGCGAGCTGCACGAAGCGGGCGTCACGGTGGCCTTCGCCACCTTCGGGTCGTCCAACTCGCGCCTCCTCCCCTACGAGGCCGGCCACGCCGTCGGCTACGGCCTGCCGCGCGAGGAGGCGGTGCGCGCCATCACGACGGTCCCGGCGCGCCTCTTCGGGCTCGAAGAGGACTTCGGCACGATCGAAGAGGGCAAGGTGGCGAACCTGATCGTCGTGAACGGCGATCCGCTCGAGATCCGCACCGAGGTGCGCCACGTGTTTGTGAACGGGACGGAGGTCCCGCTCGACAACCGCCACCAGCGCCTCTACGAGACCTACCGCAGCCGCCCCCGTCCGGAAGGCTCACGCTGAGTCGCGTCGGGCCGGCGGACGGGATGCGAGACCGCCGCCCGCGGCGGCTCACCACCCGCCGCACCGGATCCTGATGCGCTCCGTCGCGTTGCAGCGCCGCGTCGCGTTACAGCGCCGCGTCGTGGATCAGGCGGGCTTCAATCTGGAACGCTCCCTTCCCTACTCGCTGCGTCTTCAGGATTTCCACATGGCGATGCAGGATGTGTACGACTTCCTCCATGATGTGGACTCTCACTTGATGTCGCGCAGTCTGCGGCGTTTCGAAGGCATGCTGCGCCCGGCGATCCTCTCCGGAATCCTCTCGGATCCGCTGACGAGCAGCTTGGCGAACCACTCACGCGCGCTCACGGAGAACAGACACTTCAATGGTCACCCGGATCTGCTCGTGCGCGGGACATACCCGGGCGATGCCGTCAGCGCGGGGGAGCACGGCGTCGAGGTCAAGTGCACCCGCAAGAAGGGCGGAGCCGTGGACACGCATGGCGCGAGAGCGCAGTGGATGTGTGTCTTCGTGTATCGGATTCCGTGACCGAGCCTGCGAACGCGCGCCAGCCACTCGCCTTCACCGAGGTCTATCTCGCGCGCGTGGAGGTCGACGATTTCCGGAAGAACGCGAGGGGAGAACTCGGAACACGCACCGCGACGCTGCACCGCGATGGCGTGAAGAAGCTGCGGGCCGGGTGGGTCTATCGATCCGAGTTGGCTCCGTCCGTTGCGAGACGGGGCAGGGGAGCCCGATGAGCGGGCCTGGTCGGTGGAGGGGCGTAGCGCGTCAGACCGGGTATTGCATGGCGCGCGATTGCGAAGTACTCCGGGTCGTGCTCGAGGCCGATACTCTCGTAACCGACAGCTTCCGCCGCCGCTAGCGTTGATCCCGAACCGGCGAACGGATCCAGGACAACGCCCTCACCGAGTGGCAGAGCGGCGCGGACCACCTGTCGGAGAAAGGCCTGCGGCTTGAGGCTGGGGTGAGGTGCAATCGTCCGCTCTGTCTTCCGCGTGGGCGCCGAGCGAATCACGTCGCCGAACGGCTTGCCGGTAGCGGGGCGCCGCAGAGCGCCGGTCTTCCACTTCCGGAGGTTGTCGCGCACCCGACCTTCGAGAGGTTCCCGGAACAGCAGCCAGGGTTCCCACATGGACCGGGGCATGACGCTCACGTCGGAAAATTCCCGATGAGCCCCCTTGGGGCGGTCGCCACCCCGCAGTGTCGTCGTCAGACGAATGATCTCGCCGCGCCTTTCCAGACCGGCGCGGGCCAGAGCACCCGCCACGAGGAAGGAGAGGAGAGGGGTCGAGGCGAGGAAGACATGGGCGCCCGGCACGAGGCCGGGACGGAGAGCCAGAGCCCATTCGTGGAAGAATGCTTCGAGCTCCCGGAGCTGGTGAGCGCTCAGAGTCGTGAAGCGAGGCACCGGAGAGCGCCGGTGACCGTCGAAAGAAGGCGGGATGCGCCAGACGCCGCCCTTGCCGTTGCGCAGCTTCTGCTGCTGGCTGGGCGAGTACTCATGGAGCCCGTACGGGGGATCCGTGACCACTCCATGGATGGTCCGCGGGGCCCGCTGGCCCAACCAGTGGAGCGCTTCGACGTGGAAGAGCGTCGCGCGTCCGAATTGGAAGGCGTCCCCGTTCGTCTCCGGTTTGGTCGGGAAGAGCAAGATCCGCGGCCGGGAGCCGGTCGCGCGCCGGTAGCGTCCCCGGCTGGTCCTGGTGAAGAGGCGCGGCGTGTTGAGCGACAGGTACGACTGAACGGAGGAGCGGGGGACCGGACCCGTGAGGGCGCCGACTCGCTCGCAGATGTCGGCTACCGGAAGCGATCCGGGCGCGTCTGTGAGAATCCGGAGGATGGCGTCGCGAACCTGTCCAGGCGGACGTCGCATCGGAGCGTTAGGCATCGTCGCGATTCTAGACGTCTGGACGTCTTTTCCGGATCGCATCCGACTTCGCAGCCGCGATGGAGGAAGGAATGAGCCATGCCGCGAACGCCGGGCGCTGGCGCCGTCGCGGTAGCGTCAAGTCGCATTCGCCGATGGGGGAGTGGCCGATGCCGCGAGTCGCCCGATGACCGGTCGGTCGCTGCCGACGCGGGAGTTCGTGCCGCTCGTCGCGCTGCTGCTCTCGCTGGTCGCGCTCTCGATCGACGCGATGCTTCCGGCGCTGCCCGCGATCGGGCGGGATCTGGGGCTCTCCCAACCCAACCACGCCCAGTTCGTCATCACGTCGCTGTTCGTCGGCCTCGGCCTCGGTCAGGCGATCTTCGGCCCGCTCTCGGATCGCATCGGCCGGCGCTCGGCGATCCACGCGGGCCTCACGCTGTTCATGATCGGCTGCGTCGTGAGCCTCTTCGCGACCACGTTCGCCACGATGATCGTGGGCCGGCTGCTTCAGGGGTGCGGGGCGGCGGCGCCGCGCATCGTGACCCTCGCGCTGGTGCGGGATCAGTACGAGGGCCGGGTCATGGCCCGGATCGTCTCGTTCGCGCTCGCGGTGTTCATCATCGTCCCGACGATCGCCCCCGCGCTGGGACAGGCGCTTCAGGCGTTCGGGAGCTGGCGGACGATCTTCGCGGCGTTCCTCGCGATCGCCGCGGTGGCGTTCCTCTGGTTCGCGCTTCGCCAGCCCGAGACGCTGCCCGCCTCCCGGCGGCGGTCGCTGTCCCCCCGGGATCTCGGTCGCGCCGTGCTCGAGGTGCTCCGCATCCGGGCCGCGCTCGGCGCCACGCTCGCCATCGGATTCGTTTTCGCCCCCTTCATCGCCTACCTGAGTTCGGCGCAGCAGATCTTCCAGGAGGCGTACCGGACCGGGACGATGTTTCCGTTCTGGTTCGGCGTGCTCTCGCTCGCCATCGGGGCCGCCTCCATCCTGAACGGTCGGCTGGTGATGCGCTACGGGATGGAGCGCCTCACCGTGGTCGCCGCGGTGGGGCTGACGCTCGCCTCCGCCGCCGGATGGGGACTCGCCGCCCTCCGGGACGGGCTTCCGCCGTTCGCGTGGTTCCTCGCCTCGCTGGTCGGCGTCTTTCTGGCGATGGGGCTGCTGTTCGGCAACCTGAACGCGCTGGCCATGGAGCCGCTCGGGCACATCGCCGGGGTCGGAGCGGCGGTGGTGGCGTCGCTGTCCATGCTGCTCTCGGTGCCGCTCGGAGCGTGGGTGGGTCAGGCGTTCGACGGCGCGGTGTCGGTCCAGATGGCCGCGTTCACCGGCTTCGGCGCTCTGACGCTGGCGGCGGTGCTGTGGGCGCGGCGCGGCCGGGGCGACGCGGCCCGAGGCCCGAACCCCGTGGTACATTGATCGGCTGGCCGGCTCATGATCGGCTGGTTCGCAGCTCCCGTATTCCCAATGGTCCTGTCGTTGCGGCGCGCCGCGGGCCGCTGCCTGATCGTCCCCTTCCTGCTCCAGCCCGGGCTCTCGGGACCGGCGAGCGCGCAGGAGGACGAGTCCCGCTTCCTGAACCGGATCCGGCGGCTGACGGTGGAGGGCGCCCGCGCCGGAGAGGGCTACTTCTCGCCCGACGGGCGCGAGATGGTCTTCCAGTCGGAGCGGGAACCGGGGAATCCCTTCTTCCAGATCTACTGGCTGTCGCTCGAGACCGGGGACAGCCGCCGCGTCTCGCCGGGACACGGAAAGACCACCTGCGCCTTCATCTCGGGGGGCAACGGAGACATCCTGTTCGCATCCACTCACCTCGACCCGCGCTCGTTGGAGCTCCAGCGGGAGGAGATCGCGTTCCGCGAGAGCGGGCAGGAACGCCGCTACGCGTGGGACTACGACCCGGCGATGGACATCTTCGTGGAGCGCCATGCGGACCGCGAGCTGCTCCGCCTCACCGACGCCCACGGCTACGACGCCGAGGCCAGCTACTCCCCGGACGGCGAGTGGATCGTGTTCACATCGAATCGCCCCATGTTCGAGGAGGAGCTGGGAGACCGCGAGGCGCGGCTGGCCGAGGTGGATCCTTCGTACTTCGCCGAGATCTACCGGATGCGCGCCGACGGGAGCGGCCAGGAGCGGCTCACCAGCGTCCGCGGCTACGACGGCGGGCCCTTCTATTTCCCCGATGGCTCCCGGATCGTCTGGCGGCGCTTTTCCGAGGACGGGCTGATCGCCGACGTCTGGACGATGGACCCGGACGGATCGGATCCGCGTCAGGTCACCGACTTCGGCGCCATGAGCTGGGCACCCTACGTCCACCCCTCGCTGGAGTACATCCTGTTCGCTTCGAACAAGCTGGGCTTTTCCAACTTCGAGGTGTACATGGTGGACGTCGCCGGCGAGAAGGAGCCGGTCCGGGTCACGACCTCGGACGGATTCGATGGGCTTCCGGTGCCGACTCCGGACGGGAACGGCCTTGCGTGGACTTCGGGTCGTCACGGCGGGCCGGGCAGCCAGATCTACCTCGCCGACTGGGATCACGAGGCCGCCCTCGAAGCGCTCGCTGCCGCGCCGCCGCGCGGAAGCCGTTGATGCCCGCCGGTCGGGTCGGCTGCTCGGCGCCGGGCGCCGCCCCCACCGGGAGAACTGGCCGGGAGAACCGGCGGAGTCCGGCGCTTCAGAGGGCGCCGGTCAAGTTCGGACGCTCGGTGCCGGACCCCGCCCCCACCGGGAGAACTGGCCGGGAGAACCCGTGGAGTCCGGCGCTCCAGGAGGAGATGTGACATGACGGACACCCAGGGTCCCCTTCCGATCGGGGCCGCCGCCCTTGTTCTTGTCCTCGCGTCCCTCGCCGGCGCCCAGACAGCGGACGAGGTGCGCGCCGATGTCCTCGCGCTCACCGCCCCCGGTACGAACGGCCGCGCGGTCGGCTCCCCCGGGGCGGCGCAGGCGCGGCGCTACCTGATCCGGGAGCTCGCCGCCGCCGGAGCCCGGCCGCTGCCGGGGCGCGACCAGCTCGGGACTCCGTTCGCCTTCGTCGAGCGGGTGGAGGACCGCGGCTCGATGCTCCGCGCCGGAGGCCACCGGCGATTCGGGTCGGATCAGGTGCGGGCGTTTGCGTTCTCGGAGCCAGGCGAGGTCCGTGGAGAGCTCCATTTCGTCGGCTACGGGATCCGTCTGCCCGATAACGCGGAGACCCGCTACGACAGCTACGACGGCCAGGAGGTGCGGGACAAGGTGGTGATCGCGCTCCGCTACTTCCCCGACCGAGCCGAAGGGGAGGAGCGCGCCCGGTTCCAGCGGCATTCGAGTCTGCGCGACAAGGCGATCGCCGCCCGCGAGGCGGGCGCGGCCGGGCTCGTCATCGTCACCGGTCCGCTGTCGCCGAACCCGGGCGAGCTGGCGCCGGACGGGTTCGACATCGCGGCCCCGGGCGGGCAGGGGATCGCCGCGGTGTCGGTGGACGGCGCCGCCGGCACGAGTCTCTTCGCCGGGAGCGGACGGGAGCTCGAAGAGGTGCAGCGCATCCTCGACGGCGGGGATCTGGTGGACGGGTCGTTCCCGCTTCCCGGCGTCGCGACCCTCACCGTGGATCTCGAGCGGGTGCGCGGGGCCGGAGCGAACGTCGTCGGCATCCTCCCGGCGGCGGACGGCGGAACGAGTCCGCCGTGGGTTGCGATCGGCGCCCACTACGACCACCTCGGGATGGGCGGCTCCGGTTCGCTGAATCCCCATGGCCCGCCGGAGATCCATCCCGGCGCTGACGACAACGCCTCCGGCGCCGCCGCGGTCCTCGCCGTCGCCCGGCAGGTCGCCGACACGCCGCTGGCGCGGCCGCTTCTCGTCGCGTTCTGGTCCGGTGAGGAGTCCGGGCTCCTCGGCTCGACGGCGTTTGCCCGGGACGATGTGGCCCCGGCGGAGCTGCTCGCCTACGTCAACCTCGACATGGTCGGCCGTCTCGAGGACAACCGCCTCACCGTCCAGGCGCTCGGATCCTCTCCGGTGTGGCCCGGGATCGTGGAGCGGGCGAACGTGCCCGGAGGTTTCGACCTCGCCCTCGGCGACGACCCCTACCTGCCCACCGACTCGTCGGCGTTCAACGCCGTCGCCGTGCCCACCTTGAACCTGTTCACCGGGACGCATCCCGACTACCACAAGCCCACCGACACCGCCGACCGGCTGAACTACGAAGGCCTCGCGCGCGTGGCGCGGTTCGCCGGGCTGGTGGCCCGCCGGGTCGCGGAGCTCGACGAACCCCCGGCGTTCGTGCGGGTGGAGCGGTCCGCCGACGAGACCCCCGCCCGGGCCTCCATGAGCGCCTACACCGGGACGATCCCCGAGTACGCGAGCGAGGTCGAGGGGCTCCTCCTCGGCGGCGTCATGGCCGGAGGCCCGGCGGAGGCGGCCGGGCTTCGGAAGGGGGACGTGATCGTCGAGTTCGGAGAGGTTCCGGTGCTGAACATCTACGACTACATGAACGCCCTCGGCGGCGTGCGGATCGGGGAGCCGGTGACGGTCGTCTATCTGCGCGATGGGGAGCGGCGGGTCACCACGCTCACGCCGACCCCGCGCCCGTGAAGAAGCGTCGCGCGCCGGTCCCGGCGGACCGGGTCCGCAACTTCTGCATCATCGCGCATGTGGACCACGGGAAGTCCACGCTCGCGGACCGGTTGATCCAGCGGTGCGGGGGCGTCAGCGACCGCGAGTTCCGCGATCAGTTGCTCGATTCCATGGACCTCGAGCGCGAGCGCGGCATCACGATCAAGTCGAACACCGTCTCGCTGTTCCACGTCGGGCCGGGCGGCGAGACCTACCAGTTGAACCTGATCGACACCCCCGGGCACGTGGACTTCTCGCACGAGGTCCGCCGTTCGCTCATGTCCTGCGAAGGGGCGCTGCTGCTCGTGGACGCGGCGCAGGGCGTGGAAGCGCAGACGGTGGCGAACTACTTCGTGGCGATGGAGTACGAGCTCGAAGTCGTGCCGGTCATCAACAAGATGGACCTTCCCGCCGCCGACCCCGAGCGGGTGCAGGAGGAGATTGACGACGAGCTCGGCCTCGACCCGTTCTCGGTCATCCTCGCCTCGGCGAAGACCGGGATGGGCGTGGACGAGGTGATCGGCGCGGTCGTGGAGCGGATGCCGCCGCCGCAGGGGGACGAGGACGCCTCGCTGCGGGCGCTCATCTTCGACGCGCAGTACGACGCTTTCCGCGGCGTCGTCCTGCTGCTGCGGGTCGTGGACGGTTCGCTGCGCCGGGGCGACCGGGTGCGGCTGATGCGCGGCGAGCGGGACTACCAGGTCGAGGAGGTGGGGCGTCTGGGGCTCCACCGGGAGCCGGTGGACCGGCTGGCGGCGGGTTCTGTCGGGTATGCGATCTGCGGCATTCGCCGGATCCGGGAGATCGCCATCGGGGACACCGTGATCGCCGCGGGGGAGCCCGCCGCCACGCCGCTCCCCGGTTACCGCGAGGCGCGGCCGGTCGTGTTTTCGTCGGTGTACCCGATGTCCACCAACGACTACGGCGTACTCGAAAAGGCGCTCGGGAAGCTGGCCCTGAACGACCCGGCGCTCACCTACGAGCGCGAGTCCTCGACCGCGCTCGGTTTCGGGTTCCGCTGTGGTTTCCTCGGGCTGCTTCACCTCGACGTCGTCCAGGAGCGGCTCCAGCGCGAGCACGGCCTGTCGCTCCTGCTGTCGGCTCCGAGCGTGCGCTACGAGGTGAGCACGAAGGACGGGGAGGTCCACGCGATCGAAAACCCCGCGCACTACCCCGACCCCGCCATGATCGAAGGCTCCCAGGAGCCGTACATCCGGGCCACGATCCTGATCCCGGATCGCTCGGTCGGGCCGGTCATGGAACTCCTCTCGGAGCGGCGGGTGGCGCAGACCGGGATGAACTACCTCTCGGCGCGGCGGGTGGAAATCCACGCCGAGCTGCCGCTCGCGGAAGTGCTGTTCGACTTCCACGACCGTCTCAAGACGGTGACCCACGGCTACGGCAGCTACGACTACGAGCTCCTCGACTACCGCGCCACGAAACTGGTCAAGGTGGACATCCTTGTCAACGGCGACCGCGTGGACGCTCTCAGCCAGCTCGTCCACCAGACGAAGGCCCGCCCCCGGGCGCTGGCCTACTGCGAGCGCCTCTCGGAGGCGATCCCGATGCACAACTTCAAGATCGCGGTGCAGGGCGCGATCGGCGGCAAGATCATCGCCCGCACGAACATCCGGGCGCTGCGGAAGGACGTGACCGCCAAGTGCTACGGCGGCGACATCACCCGGAAGCGCAAGCTGCTCGAGAGGCAGAAGGAAGGCAAGCGCCGGATGAAACAGGTGGGGAACGTGCAGATCCCGCAGTCGGCCTTCGTCGCCGTCCTGAAGTCGAGCCCCGGCGCGTGAGGGCCGTCCCGGACCGATGCGATCCGGGGATTTACGTGCACGTCCCGTTCTGCGGCCGCGTCTGTCCCTATTGCGACTTCGCGGTGACCCCGCTCGGGCGTTTCGGGCGCGACCGCCTCGGGCGCTACCGCGAGGCGCTCCTCGCCGAGATCGCGCTCCGGGCGGGGCCGCTGGGCGCCGACACCGTCTATTTCGGGGGCGGCACCCCGTCGTTACTCCCGGCGGATGCGATCGCCGAGGTCGTGGCCGCGCTGGTCGCGGCGGGTCTCGCGGCGCCCGACCCGTTCGTGATCCTCGAGGCGAATCCCGAGGACGTGGCCGGGGATGAGTGCCTCGCCCGCGCCTGGGCGTCGGTGGGTGTCGGCGGCGTGAGCCTCGGGGCGCAGTCGCTCGACGAGGAGCGGCTTCGGTTTCTCGGCCGGGCCCACACGGCCGGGGACGTGGGCCGCTCGATGGAGCGCCTCGTGGAGGCCGGGATCCGGTGGCGGTCCGTGGATCTGATCTACGGGGAGGCGGGGACGTCGCTCTCCGCGCTCGAAGCCGAACTGGAAGCCGCCGCCGCGCTGCCGGGGTTGACCCACCTCTCCGCCTACGAGCTGACCGTGGAGCCCGGCACCCCGTTCGGGCGTCGCGCCGCCGCCGGAGAGCGCCTCCTCGCCGGGGGGAGGGGCGCGGCGTTCCGCACGGTCCACCAGACGCTCGCGGCCGGCGGGCTCCCCGCCTACGAGGCCTCCAACTTCGCCCGTTCGGTGGCGGACCGCTCCCCTCACAACCCGAAGTACTGGGACGGCATCGCCTATCTGGGTCTCGGTCCGTCGGCGCACTCCTTCGATCCGGACCGCTCGGCGCGGAGCTGGAACCACCGGCGGGTGCGCCGATGGCGGGAGGCCGTCAGCGGCGGCGAGATCCCGGTGGACGGCGGTGAAGTGCTGACTCCCCGGGAGCGGGCGCTCGAGACCGTTTTCCTCGGCCTCCGGACCGTCGCCGGCGTGGATCTGGACCGGTTCGCCGCGGCTTACGGCGAAGGCGTGGTGGCGGCGAATCGGGAGCGGTTCGACCGCTGGCGGGCGGCGGGGCTGGTCAGGACGACCGGCCGTCGGCTGGCGCCCACGCTCGACGGCCTCGCGGTGAGCGATGCTCTCGCTCGGGAAGTGGATCTCGCGCGGGTTCCGGACGCTTCCCGGGAGGCGGCCTGATGTCGGGGCCACCCCGACGGAAGACCCGCGCCCGGGTGGCGCCGGCCGCGTCCGGCGCCCTGGGCTACGGCCGCATCTTCCGGATGTGGCTGCCGATGGCGGCCACCTGGTTCATGATGTCCATGGAGGGGCTGCTGATCGCGGTCCTGGTGGGACGGCTGCCGGACGCCACCGTGAACCTCGCCGCCTACGGCGTGGCGTTCGCGTTCGCGCTCATCATCGAGTCGCCGATCATCATGCTGCTGAGCGCCTCCACCGCGCTGTGTTCGGATCGGCAGGCGTTTCATGCGCTGCGGCGGTTCGGCGTAGCGCTCAATCTCGGGATCACCGCCGTCGTAGTGGTCGGCGTGGTTTCGCCGCTCTACCCGTGGGTGGCGCGGGATCTCATGCAGCTCGATCCGGAAGTGGCCGAGCTGAGCCGGTTGGCGCTCGTCGTCCTGATCCCGTGGCCGGCGGCCATCGGTTACCGGCGCTTCTACCAGGGGCTTCTGATCCGCGAGGGCCGCACCCGACGGGTGGCCTACGGGACGCTGGTGCGCTTCGCCGGGATGGCGGTCACGGCGGGGGCGCTCTACCAGGCCGACATCCCCGGGGCTCTGGTGGGCTCGGCGGCGCTATCGGTCGCGGTGCTCGCCGAAGCGGTGGCGACGCGCGCGTGGGTCAGGGGCGGGCTGAAGCGGGTGCTGGCGACCCCGCACGAGGGGGACCCGCTCACGACGCGGGACATCCTCCACTTCTACATCCCGCTGCTCATCAGCTCGGTCATCGCGCTCGCCATCCACCCGCTGGTGAACCTCTTCCTCGGCCACTCGCGGCTCGCGCTCGAATCGCTCGCCACCTATCCGGTGGTGGCGGCCCTGTCGTTCGTGTTCCGGAGCATGGGGCTGTCGTTTCAGGAAGTGGCGATCGCCACCATGGACGGGACCCGGGCCCGGATCCGGTCGCTGGTCCGCTTCGCCGTGGCGCTCGGGGTGGCCGCAACCGCGGCGCAGGGGCTGATCTCGTTCACCCCGCTCGCCGGGCTCTGGTTCGGGGGGGTGAACGGGCTGGAGCGCGACCTGGTGGACCTCTCGGTTCCCGCGCTCCAGGTTCTCATCCTGATGCCCTTCGCCTCGGTGATGCTGGCGTTCTTCCGGGCCCTGCTGGTGTGGGCGGGAGAGACCCGCGCCATCACCTGGGCCGGCGTCATCGAGACCGCGGCCGTGATCGCGATCCTGTGGCTGCTGATCGAGCCCTGGGGGATGATCGGAGTCTTCGCCGCCTCGTGGGCGATTCTCGTCGCGCGATTCGTGGATCTCGTGGCTCTCTACCGCTGGGCCGTCCCCGTCGCCCGCCGCCTCGCCTGACCGGCGACGCTCCGGGCCTCAGCGAGGCGAGGGCTCGCCGGGGAGGGGCTCGGCCAGGGCCACCTCGCGGCCGATGCGCGACGAGTGGCGGATGGCCTGGACCACCCTCAGCGACCGCAGCGCCTCCTCGCCGGTGAGCACCGGATCGCGGCCCGCGCGCACCGCGTCGGCCATGTCCCGGAGCTGGATCCGGTGGCGGGTCTGGGGATAGGCCCACGGATCATCGGTGTCCACCCATTCGGTCATCTCGGGGAGACCGGGCGGGCCGGGGAAACCTTCCACGTCCCAGACCAGGAAGCGGTCGTACTGGGCGTTCGCCACCACCGTGCCGCGCTCGCCGTGGATCTCGAGCCTCGAGACGAGAGCCGGACGGACCGATGTCGTGCTGGTCACGGTTCCCATCGCCCCGTTTTCGAATCGAAGCAGTGCGATGGCGGTGTCCTCCACCTCGATCGCGTGGCGTTTCGTGGCGATTCTTCCCGTGACGGAAGCGACCGGTCCCACCAGATGCTGGAGGAGGTCCACGATGTGGATGGACTGGGTCATCAGGCAGCCGCCGCCTTCGAGCGCCTCGGTCCCGCGCCACGCGGCGCTCGCGTAGTAGGCGGCGGTTCGGCTCGACTTGTCCACCGCGTCGGCGAGGTAGATCTCGCCCAGCCCGCCGGCGCGGAGCAGTTTTCCCAGCTCCCGAGCGACCCGTCCGAACCGCATCTGGAAGATCACGCCGAGTCGCACGTCGGCGTCGCGGCAGGCGCGGATCATCCGGTGCGCCGCCGCCAGGTTGGCTTCGAGGGGCTTCTCGACCAGGGCGTGCTTTCCCGCTTCCGCCGCCGCGATCGTCATCTCGGCGTGGAGGCCCGTCGGCGCGAGCACGCAGATGACTTCGACCTCCGGGTCGCGGACGAGTTCCCGGTAGTCGGTCGTCCAGCGGCGGGCGCCGTGCCGATCGGCGAACGCCTGCGCCCGTTCCGGATTCCGGGAGCAGACCGAGACAAGCGCCGCGCCCCCCACGAAGCGCAGCTCCGAGGCCACGAACCCGCCGGACATGCCGGTTCCGACGAGACCGAACCCGACCGTCGGCGCGCCATGGTCACGGGCGGACTCTCTGCGGTCTTGCACGCGTTTCACGGTAGCAGGCATCGAGGCGCACCGCGACGGTCATCGCTCGATTCGGCGGGCTCGGGCGTGTCTATACTGCCGGTTCCCCCGATCGTAGCCGGTGAATCGGCCCGGATCGGGGAACGGGAGGAGCCATGCTGACGAACCGTGACACAGTCGCCACCGATGCGGTCTGCGGGGTAACCGACCCTAGGATCGTCTCCAATGGGCGACCGGCAGATGCTGAGCCAGATGTAGAAGTCGAGGATCCCCGAGATGGGGACGACGCTGCGGACCCCCAAGTCCGCTACGCCATAACGAGCTATGGTGCCGATTTCTCGGTGGATGGCTATCTGAATCGGCTGGCGCGAGGCGACCTGTTCATCCCTGATTTCCAGCGCAACTTCGTCTGGACGAAGGCACAGGCCTCGAGGTTTATCGAGTCCCTGATCCTGGATCTGCCGGTTCCGGGATTCCTCCTGTTTCGGGAGCCGGACACCAGGAAGCTGATGGTCGTAGATGGCCAGCAGAGGCTACGCAGTATCGAGCTCTTTCGGCGTGGAATGTTGAAGGGCAGCCCGTTTCGTCTCACCGGAGTTACGCACGCCCTTCAGGGCCGATCATGGGAGGATCTCTTCGATGTGGAGCGGCGGTCTCTCGAGGATGCGATCATTCACTCCACCATCTTCCAGCAGATTTATCCGTCCGACGATCGAACCTCAGTCTATGAGGTATTCGAGCGTCTGAACACCGGGGGGACGGTTCTTCAAGCGCAGGAAGTGAGAAGCTGTGTTTATCGTGGACCCTTCGTCACTCTGCTGAGTGAGCTGAATGGAGATGCCCACTGGCGAAGTCTCTTCGGAAAAAAGCACAGTCGCAAGAAAGACGAAGAGATCATTCTTCGGTTTCTTGCGCTCCACGACGACTTGGATCGATACGAGCGTCCGATGAAACAATTCCTGAACATTTTCATGGCACGTCACCAGAATCTGAGTGGATCTGAATCGGATCGGATGCGGTTCCTGTTCAAGGCAACGGCCGAGGTCGTGAACCGTGCTCTGACTGCTAGGTCATTCCGACCGAAAGGCGCCCTCAACGTGGCCGCGGCCGAGTCCGTCCTCGTTGGTGTCGCTCATCGTCTTGCCGCCGGCGCAATCGTAGACGACGCGAGTCTGCGGTCTGCTCATGCGGCGATGATGGAGAGTCTGGAGGCGCGACATCTCTACCACGGCTCGACGACGCATCAGGATCGACTCAAGGAGCGCATTCGGATCGCCGTAAGATCATTCGCAGCCGTGCCATGAGTAGTAGGGCGGCCCGAGTTCTGGACGGCAAGATAGGGTCAGCGCACGAAGTCGCTAGGGCGGCTGGCTTCCCGCCGCAGCACGATGCATGGCTGGGAGAGATCATGACGATCTGGACGTGCGCCTATCTGGAGCATACTTTTCGCACCCGAGTCCTGGAGTACAGCAGTCAACGCTCGGATGAAGCGACGGCCAACTATGTGCGAAACCAAGTTCGGCGCGTCCGCAATCCAAGTGTCGGTAGAATGTGTGAAGTTCCGGGCCACTTCGATGCGGCCTGGAAGGAACAATTCAGGGTCAGGGCGGGGGAACAGATGTTGGACAGCATCACGAGTATTGTCCAGCAGAGGAATCGGATCGCGCACGGCGCAGAGACTGACGTCACGGTACGGCAGATCTATGCGCACTTTCGCCGGGTGAGGGCTCTCGGAGAGGTTCTTGCTGCCGTCCTCATGGCTACCCGTGGTACACAGTTCGCGATTGGTGAATCCATCGTCCGCGGTGGTTCAGGTGGGAATCGTCTCAGGTCGTAGTCGTGCGCGTCCGCCGGAACACGGCGTAGGCGGCGAGGCCGAGTCCGAGGAATCCGAGCGAGAACCACACGCCGGACGTCGGTCCGGTGAGGAACAGCCAGATCCAGAGCCCGAGCGATAGAAGCGCCGGGATCGGGTAGAGCCACATGCGGAACGGCTGGGGGATGTCCTTCCGGTAGCGCGCAATCAGCAGCACCGCGACGCACTGCCAGGCGAAGCGCAGCAGGATCTGCACCTGCATCAGCCAGTTCACGAGCTGCCCGAGACTGAAGAAACAGAACGGGATCGAGGCGACGATGAGCCAGACGAGCGACACGTGCGGGAAGCCGCGCTTCGGGTGGATGCGGCCGAAGATCGCGAAGAACTGCCCGTCGCGGGCGGCGGCCCAGGGCATCCGGGAGTAGCCGAGCGCGAAGGCGAACACCGACGCCACCGCGACGAACAGGATGAGCGCGGTGATCACCGATCCCGCCATGCGTGCCATCGCGGGGTCCTCGACGGTGCGGGCGACGAAGATGGAGGCGAGCGTCGTGCTGCGACCCGCTTCCTCCCACGGAATCGCCGCGAGCATCACCGTGCTCATCCCGACGTAGAGCAGCGCCACGATCCCGATCGAGAGCAGGATCGAGCGGGGAATGGTCTTCGACGGGTTCTTCACCTCGCCGGCGATGTTGCAGACCTGATTGTAGCCCCCGAAGCTGTACATCGCGATCACGCCGGCGGCGCCGAGGGTGGGGAGGAAGCCAGCGTCCCAGCCGCTCGGCGGCGTGACCTCGGGCAGGGCGGGGGAGTGGAGGAGCCCGGCCACGATGACCCATCCGGTGGTCGCGAGGACGAGCGCGAGCATCGCCTTCGAGAGCCGCTCCACCGACTCGATGTTTCGGTAGAGCAGGAACAGCACGAGAAGACACACGCCCGCCGCCGCGAGGTCGTGGGACCAGCCGCTCATCGCGGGCAGGTAGTAGCCGAGGTAGTCCGCGAACCCGACAGCGCCTCCGGCGAACGAGAGCGGCGCGACAAGCAGGATGTGGAACAGGAACAGGAACGCCATGAGACGCCCCAGGCCGAACGGCCGGAACGCCTCCCGCAGGTAGATGTAGGGGCCGCCGCTGCCGGGGAGCGCCGCGCCGAGCTGGGCATAGACGAGCCCGTCGGCGAGCGACAGCAGGGCGCCGAGGAGCCAGGCCCACAGGATGTGCGGCCCTCCCATTGCCGTCACCATGAGCGGGATCGTCAGGAACGGGCCGATCCCGACCATCCCGATGATGTTCGTCGCGGAGGCCCCGAGGAGGCCCATCCGCCGCTCGAGGCGCTCTTCTCCCGCCGCTCGGCTCATGGCGCGTAGCGTCTCACGGGATCGGGCGCCGGGCGAATGACGAAAATCAGGCGCGCGCCGCCTCGAAGGCGGTCAGGGTGCGGGTCGCCTCGCTGAACTCGACGCCCACGAGGTGGATCGGTTCGCCACGGGAGCGGTACTTGTCGGCGTACCCCTTCGCCCGAAGCTGCTCCAGCGCCGCGCCCGGGGCCGCCCGCTCCGCCACCTTGAACTCGAAGAGCCACACCTGTCCCTCGTGGAGCGCAGCGAGATCGAGCCGTCCGGCAGCCGAGCTGTCTTCGACCCGAAGGTCCATCCCGAGCGCCGCGAGACAGGCGTAGAAGACGCTCGCGTAGTAGCCCTCGTAACGGGCGATGCGGTTCTTCGTATGCCACTGCGATGGGATCCCGGCGAAGAGCGCCCGGAACTCGGCTTCGAGTCCGGAGAAGTCACTCGCCGCGAGCAGGTCGTGGAGGCGGAACCGGCGGGCGGTCTGGGTCTGGTCCCCGCGCGCGAGGTGTTCGAGGAGTCGGCCGTTGAGGCTCTGTCGCACTTCCCGGTTCGGATAGCCGAGCCGGTACCAGGTCCGGCCCGCCTTCCACCCCGACGCGACGATCGTCAGATAGCCGGTCTGGAAGAGCAGCGCTTCAGCCGAGATATCCCCCACGTCGAACGTGGAGAGCAGCGCGTCGTCGGCGATCAGACCGTCCAGATCGAAGCTCCGGACACCGCGCTCGGCCAGGAGGTCCACCAGGAAGGTCGGGGTTCCGGTATCGAACCACCAGGCCCCGAACTCGCGCCGATCGAACAGCAGCAGCAGGTCGAAGGGGTTGTAAACCCGCTCCTCGCCCCGCCACGAGTAGCCGTTGTACCACTCGCGGACCGCCTCCCGGTCCAGCCCGGCGAGCTCCGGCGCGAAGACGGTCTCGAGGTCCGCTTCGGTGTAGCCGCAGATGGACGAGTAGCGGGGATCGAGGGTGATGTCGCGCAGATTGTTCAGCCCGGAGAACAGGTTCACCTTCGAGAACCGGCTCACACCGGTCAGCATCGTGAAGCGGATGTCGGCGTCGCAATCCTTCACGACCGAGTAGAGACCGCGGAGGAAGTCCCGGTTGGCGCGCGCCGCGGCTGGTTGCCGCAGCGCGTCGAGGATCGGTTTGTCGTATTCGTCCACGAGCACGACGACGCGCCGGCCCCGCTGCTCACGGAGAGCGCGCAGCAGCGCGGCAAACCGTCCCTCCGGGGTCAGGCCCTCGGCGGTCACTCCATGGCGCGCTGCGGTTGCCGCGATCTGCTCTTCCGCGCGGGCCGCGACGGCGGACCGGTTCGTGAAGTCGCCGCTCCCGAAGCTGAGCCGCACCACCGGGTGGATCTTCGACCAGTCCCAGCGCTCGTGGATCGCCAGGCCGCGGAACAGCGCTTCCCGGCCCTCGAACAGCGCCTTGATCGTGTCGATGAGCAGGCTCTTGCCGAATCGGCGCGGCCGCGACAGGAAGCAGGTCTGGCCGCCCCGCAGCAGCCGCTCGATGTGCGGCGTCTTGTCCACGTAGTAGTAGTGGCCCTCGCGGATCTTGCGAAGCGACTGGACGCCGATCGGCAGCCGCCGCCGGCCCGCGGTCGGTCCCGTCGCGTCGGGTCGGGGTGAGCCGCTTTCGGACATGGGTCTCGTTATCCTGCCACGGAGACGGCGCGGCCCCGATCTCGCGGGATCAGTCGCGGCCCGGCTGGCGGACGAGCCGCAGGTAGGGCCTCGGGGCGCGCCAGCCGTCGGGGTACCTGGTCCGCGCTTCCTCGTCGGAGACGGCCGGGACGATGATCACGTCGTCGCCGTCCTTCCAGTTCACCGGCGTCGCCACCTGGTGCGTCGCGGTGAGCTGCATCGAATCGAGCACCCGGAGCAGCTCGTCGAAGTTCCGCCCGGTCGTCATCGGGTAGGTCAGGATCAGCTTGATCCGCTTGTCCGGGCCGATCACGAACACCGACCGCACGGTCATGTTCTCGGCGGCGGTCCGACCCGCCCGGCCGAGCGCGTCCGGATGGATCATGTCGTAGAGCTTGGCGACCCGGAGATCCTCGTCGCCGATCAGCGGGTAGTTCACCCGGTGGCCCTGCGTCTCTTCGATGTCCGGGACCCACCGCTGGTGGTCCTCCACCGGGTCCACGCTCAGCCCGATGAGGCGGCAGTTGCGGCGCGCGAACTCCGGCTGGAGGGCGGCCGCCGCGCCCAGCTCGGTGGTGCAGACCGGGGTGAAGTCCTTGGGGTGGGAGAAGAGGATCGCCCAGTGGTCGCCGATCCAGTCGTGGAACCGGATCTCGCCTTCGGTGGTTCGGGCGGTGAAGTCGGGCGCGATGGCGCCGATGCGCAGGCTCATGGGTGTTGTCCTCAGGAGTTGGATGGGATGGGGCCGAATTCGGTACGGAATCGGCCGGGAAGAGCCACCTCGAGGATCTCGAGGTCGTCCGAAGGGTGGCGGAACCGGATGAGCAGCCCGGGCGGAACGACGAAGGCGTCTCCCGCCGAGACGCTCTCCTCGGGACCTCCGGCGGGGCGAAGCGTCATGGAGCCCGATCGGACGAACCCGAACAGGATGTCGCCGTCGTGGCGGGCGGCTGGCGAGCGGGGGGATCCGGCGATCCGCCGGGCGATCCGGACTCCGGCGAGCCCCCGGGTGGCGGCCGCGATGCCGGTCTCCCGCGCCTCGAATCCGGGAATGCGCCAGGGTTCCCAGTGCGCTCCTTCTTCCCGATGCAGGACGAATCGGGTCCCGGCGAAGTCGCGGTCGGGGCGGTGGTGCGGCGTGGGCAGCTCCATTTCGTGGTCCAGCGTGGTCAGGTGCTCGGCGGGAACTCCGATCTCGATCACTTCCACTCCGCCGGAGGCCTCCAGCACCCGGTGGCGGATCTCCGGCGGCTGGATCACGCAGTCGCCGGCGCCGAGGACGAACGGCGGCCCCTGGTCCTCGTACACCAGCCGCACCCAGCCCCGGTGGCAGAAGATGAGCTGGAAGGCGACCGCGTGGAAATGGACCGCATCGGGCACCGGACCAGCCTCCTCGATCCGGATGTGGGACGCGATCATGGCTCCCCCGAGCCGGTCGGGAAGCAGGTCGCGGTAGAGCATCCCCGCCCGACCCACACCCCACGACTCCCCCTCGCGGTGGCGCTGAACGCCGAACCGGTGGCGGGTCTCCGGGACATGAAGCGGGGGGTCGGCGGGGGCGAGAGCGATGTGGTGGCCTCCAGGCGTTCGCAGCTCGAGCGGTCCACCGGCGAACGCCTCCGCGTCCTCGACTTCCAACCGGAGCCGTCCCGGCGCGAGCGCGGGGCTCCGTTCCAGCAGGACCTGGGTTCCGTGGCCGGAGATCGCGGCGCGGGAGGGGCGGTCGGCGGGCCAGATCCGATCCAGCCGGAACGCGAGTTCCCGCGTGAAGAACGTCAGGTCAGCATCGAACGCCGTCGTCGGCAGCACGATCTCGGCCCGCCGGATCCGCTCCGGGTCGGGAGTGGGGGCTGCTTCGGACTCCGACATCGGGTGGCGGGGATTATCCCCGCCGCCCGCCCGCCCGCGTCATTCCACCCGAAGCGGACGGTTCTGCTTGTAGCTGGCCCAGGCGAACCAGTAGGCGACGTGCCCGGTGAGGCGCGGGAGCTGCTCGCCGTCGGGGCCGATCAGCGCGTCCTCGGTGATCCGCCAGCGCTCGTCGTCGCTGGTCACGCTGCCGGGATCGCCCGGATCAAGGGCGAAACGCCTGCTCCCCGACTCGTAGGCGCGCACGGTCTCGGTGCTCCCGTTGCCGATGAGGACGGCGTCGAGGTCCCCGACGCGGTCATGGATCACGGCGCCGTCGCCGAACAGCGAGAGCGCCCACGCCATCTCGTGTTCGCCCTCCCGCAGCACGAAGACCCGGTCTTTCGGATCCAGCCGCCGGTCGCGCACCACGACCGGGAACATCAGATCCGGGCTCTGGAAGTAGTAGCCGTAGGGCTGCCCCGGCCGGTAGTCGCGGGTGAAGCCGGTGTCGAGCGAGAGCACGGTCGTCTCCGGGTGCGCGGCCAGCCAGTCCGCCCAGCTCGAAATGACGACCGGGAGCATCTTCAGCTCGATCCCCGAGCCGGTGAGTTCCCCCACGACCGGCTCGCCGGTGAACTGGTTCCACAGCGATTCGGTCTCGGTGTCGTACATCAGCTTGTTCGACCGGTAGAGCAGCCCGGATGAGCCGAACACGAACGGCTCCCTTCGTCCCGGAACGCGGGTGTCGAACAGGATCCCCGACCCGCACAGGGTGCAGTAGGCGAGTGACACCGGCACACCGCCCACGACATCGTTGAACATCTCGTGCCAGTCGAGGATCCGCAGCGGGTAGGCGCGGGCATCGCCGTTCACGGAGACGCCGAAGACGAGTTCGGCGTCGGTCAGATAGTCGGCTTCGGCGGCGGGGATCTGCGTCGCATTGACGAGCGCGGGGATGCCGTCCTTCTTCACTCCGCCCCAGACGATCTCCTCGATGCGGATGTCGTGGCGAACCCCGGGATAGAGGAAGTCGCGGAAGGCGGGATCAATCCCGGCGAGGATGTCCGCCTTGAACTTCACGAAGCCGCGGTACGGGCGAACTTCGGTGTGCTCCTCCTGCCACTCCAGCCACGCCTTCCAGTCGCGTCCCAAGCGGGCGCGGGCGAGCCGCTCGAGCGCGTCCACGATCTGGCCATCTTCGTCGCGAACGACCCGCAGCACCGCGATGAAGGCGGGGATCACGTCCTTCTGGTCGCGCTCCACCAGGAAGCGGAGCGCCCGGTTCCGCACCGCGGGGCTGCGGCCGAAGAACGCGCTCCGGATCAGCGCGTCGAGATCCTCCCGCTGCCCGAACCGGTCGCCGAAGGGATCCCCGAACGGATCGCTGCCGGGAAGCCCCGGCGGATCCGGCGGCGGCTGCGCGACCGCGACGCCCGCGCCCACGAAGAGGAGCGCCACCAGGATCCCGAGAGGTCCCGGCACGCGAGACGAGCCCCGCAGCCGGCGCCCCGGCCACGCCGCTGTCTGGTCCGAACTCATTCCCACGCCCGGATCGTAGCGAACCGGGCCGCCGTTGCCCGCGGATCGGTCGCGGCCTCCGTTCGCCGGGCTCTTCCGGGACGGGCGCCCGAAGGGGTTGGGTTGGCGCCGGAGCGGATAGCCGTGAACCTGCGCAGCGTCGCCGACGACCTCACTCGCAAGACGTCGGCTCGCGCGGGTGAAGCTCAAGACCACGTCGTTGGGGTGGCCGAGGCGTCGCGCCGGGCGGAGCGTCCGTCCGGGTCGGCGTTGCGAGGGGCGTGCGGGCCAGGCAGCGCGGGCCGCCTGGACTCGGTGACGGTGGGCCGCCACATCGCGCGCCCGGCAGGCGCTGAGAGCCTGAGCTCCTGCTACGATCCGATCCCTCGGTTGTGCCCGAATGAGTCGTCGTCTTCTCCCCATCGGCATCCAGTCGTTCCGCACGATTCGGGAAGAGAACTGCTACTACGTTGACAAGACGGCCCTGATTCACGAACTCGTGAGCCGCGGGAGGCACTACTTCTTCTCCCGTCCGCGTCGGTTCGGCAAGAGTCTCCTGCTCGACACGCTGCGCGAACTCTTCGCCGGCAATGAGCCGCTGTTCCGGGGTTTGGATATCCACCGGCACTGGAACTGGGACGATACGTATCCGGTCGTGCGCCTGAGCTTCGACGGGCAGTACACTCGGCCGGGACAGCTCGAGGAGGATATCTGCGCTCAACTGGACATCGTCGAGCAGAGGAATGGTCTCGACCCGAAGTCGTCATCCTCCAGCGGCTCCGCACGGCTACTGAGTCTTCTGGAGCGGCTTCACCGGACGACTGGTCGGCGGGTCGTCGTTCTCGTGGACGAGTACGACAAGCCGATCCTCGACGCGCTGGAGGATCCCGATGTTGCGAAGGCGAATCGCAACGACCTCCGAGATTTCTACGGCAGGATCAAGGGCAGCGCGCAGCACATCCGGTTCGTGTTCGTCACCGGAATCAGCATGTTCTCCAAGGTGAGCCTGTTTTCGGGCTTGAACAACCTCTGGGATATCAGTCTCGATCCCGCATATGCCACCCTCTGTGGCTACACCGATGAAGATCTCGATACGACGTTCGCCTCCGAGCTCGCCGGCCTCGACCGGGACGAGATCCGGCGCTGGTACAACGGCTACCACTGGCGCGGTGGCGAGAAGGTGTACAACCCGTTCGACATCCTGCTCCTGTTTGCCAAGCGCGAGTTCCAGCCGCACTGGTACGCGACGGGGTCGCCGAGCTCTCTGTTTCCATTGATGATGGATCGGCAAGTGAGCACGCTGGAACTGGAGAATCACATCACGGCTGCACATCTCATCTCGACTTTCGACGTGGACGACATCGGCCTCGAAGCCTTGCTGTTCCAGACCGGCTATCTCACGATCGTGCACGAGGAAAGGGTTGGTCCGCAAACGCTCTTCACTCTCGACTATCCGAACCTCGAGGTTCGCTACAGTCTGAACAACAGCCTGCTCCATCACGTCAGCCGAAGCGGAGTGGAGCTGTCGAGCGATGGAAGGGCGCTTTGCCGGATGTTGGCCGAGAACGACTTCGACGGCTTCGCGGCCCGGATGCGGAGTTTCTTCGCCGGAGTCCCCTACCAGTGGCAGAGCCGGCCGGAACTCGCCCGCTACGAGGCGTGGTACGCCGGGATGCTGTACGCGTGCTTCCAGACGATCGGGGTGGATCTACGCGTGGAGGATGCGTCGCACCGGGGGCGGGCGGACATGGTGCTTCTCCACGGCGGGCAGGTGTTCGTGCTGGAGTTCAAGATGGCGGAGGACGACGGGGACGCCGAGGCGGCGATGGTGCGGGCGATGGCGCAGATTCGTGAACGCGGCTACGCCGAGAAGTACCGCGGGCGGGGCGAGCCGATCCATCTCCTCGCCGTCGTGTTCGGTCGCCAGGAGCGGAATCTGATCGGGGTTCGCGCCGAGCGCGGCTGAAAGACAGTTCGCGTTCGCGAAGGATCAGGCGTCGAGGCGGAGGCGCGGGAAGACGTCCGCAGCCGCGACACCGCCGGCTGGGTGCTCGCGAAGCGCCTCGGCGGCGGTCTCGACATCCCCGGTGAGGGCCGCGCCCGCGATCTCGCGCTCCGCCGCGCGGACCCGGCGGAGGAGCCGCGCGGCATCGTGCGGAAGGGGCCGCTGCGGCAGGGGATGGACACCGCCGGCATCCACCTCGGCCGGGGCCTCCACGATGTCCGCCACGGGCAGCTCCGGGATCGCCGGGCCGCCGGCGGGGGTCAGGTTCGGGGCGTTCACGACGATGACCCGCGGCTCGATGCCGAGGCGGGCCCGGATCACTTCGAGGCCGATCCGGTCGTAGCCGCCGGGGCCGGGCGGGGCCCGGTGGTCCGACCCGCCATCGCCCCCTTCGACCCGCATGTAGGTGGCGTCCCGCTCGGCGAGCACGCTCCGGTAGGCGGCCGACCGCTCCTCGGGACTCGCGCCGGCAGAGTCGAGACGCGCGAAGAGACGCGCCTCCATCGCGAGGATCGCTTCGCCGCGGGTGGCTTCGGCGCCGAGCATCCGCTCCCGGGCCTCGTCCGGCGAGCGGTGGAAGAACACGTACTCCGACGGAACGGCCGGGACCATGGCTTCCACCGGGAACAGCTCGCCGCGATGGAGGCGTCGGGGGCGGTCCGGGTCGCGGAACAGGTCGGGCAGGTGGTCCACCGGGGGGAAGGGGTCGTCCGGGTCCTGCTCGCGGTCGAAGAGGCCGGTCAGCCAGCCGCAGTGGTTCACTCCCGACCAGCCCGGGACCATGGCTTCCGGATCGAGGTAGAGGAGCGACGCGGCGCGCTCGGCGAGCTCGGCCGGGGTGTCGCAGATGCCGATCACTTCCACGCCGGTCTCCCGCACCAGCGCATCGGTGACCATGCCGACCGGGTTCGTGTAGTTCACGAGACACGCTTCCGGCGCATCGCGCTCGACGATGCGGGCCAGTTCCACCATCGCCGGGATGTTGCGGAACGCGAGCGCGGCGCCCGCCGCCCCCACCGTTTCCTGGCCGAGCGCTCCGGCCTCGAGGCAGATCCGTTCGTCCGCGCCCCGCGCTTCCTGTCCGCCGGCGCGGATGGCGGCGATGACGAACCGGCTTCCCCGCACCGCTTCGGCGGCGGTCGCGCTCTCGATCACGGCGAGCTTCGGGGCGGCGGCCCGAGCGACGCCGGCGATCCGTCCCAGGCGTCGGCGATCCGGATCGAAGAGCGCCAGCTCGGTCACGCCGGCTCGCTCCGCCAGCGCCGGGGCGAGCAGCGGCGTCCGCAGACCGCCGCCACCGAGGACCGCGACTCTCAGGAGGCCCTTCTCCGCCACGGGCGGTCAGGCAGACCACCCAGCCGGGAGACCGACTCGGCGCCGCAGGTGGTTCCGGCGGCGAGCTGTTCGGCAAGGGTTCCACCCCGCAGCCGGCAGGCGAGGAAACCGGCGGCGAACGCGTCCCCGGCCCCGGTCGTGTCCTGAACCCCGTGGAGCGGGATCGGCGCCGGAACGAGGGTCTCGGGCCGCCCGTAGAGCATCGCTCCCTCCGCTCCGAGCTTCACGACCACCAGCGTTCCGGACTCCGCGGCGCGTGCGAGGAAACGCTGGGGACCGTCGTAGAGCCGGGCCTCGAGTTCGTTCACGAAGACGCCGGTGGCCTGGCGGAGCAGGGCGGGGAAATGGTTGCCGCGCGGGAGTTTCTCGTCGTGACCGAAATCCCAGAACACCTCGGGGAGATCCGGCCCCTCCGCGCGTGTCTTCTGTCCCGGCCAGAGCCGCCACCAGTTTCGGGCGCGGGGTCGGAAAGCCAGGAGCGCCGCGCCGGCGTCGAGCCCCTCCCGTTCGCCCATCCGCTTGAGGATGCGCTCTTCGAGGAGGAGGTTCGGCCCCTCGAAGGTGGCGAAGCTGCGCTCTTCGCCGAACGACAAGCAGGCCGTGATCGCGTGGGCCTCGCCCCTCCGCCGCAGGTTGACCGCCTCGATCCCTTCCTTGCGTAGCAGCGTGGGCACATACGGCGGCAGCGCCGACCACAGCTCGACCTCCGCGCCTTCGAGTCGAGCCCACGCCGCCGCGATCAGCGCGCCGCCGCCGTAGGTTCGGCGGTAGCGCGTGGTGCGAACCTCTTCGCCGGGTCGGGGGAGGCGCGGCAGCCCGGCGAAGATGAGATCCTCGAAGGACTCTCCGACGACCAGCAGGCGGCGGGCGGCCGCCGAGTCGGAACCCATGGAACCCGGGGAGGCTATCCGCATCGCTGCGCCCGGATACGCTCCGAGCTTCATGCTCCGTCTGCTCTCCGCCCTCGTCATTCTCCCCACTCTCGCGTTCGGCCAGACCGGGCCGCAGTTCCACGACGGTCATTTCCACCCGACCGACTACATCCAGCAGGAGATCGCCCCGCAGGCGCTTCTCGACGTGCTGGGCGAGACCGTGGGTCGGGTGGCCCTCATGGGGATCCCGCTCCAGCAGAAATGGGATCCGTTCGTGTCCGGCGACCGGGCCCCCGACTACTACCTGCGCTCCGACGCCGCGCTCTACTACTACTCGTTCGTGGACGCGGCGCTCGCCGAGATGGTCCGGGCGCTACCGGTCGCGGAGCGGGACCGGGTGGACCCGATGATCACCGGGTTCAACCCGACCGACATGTATGCGGTGGACCACATCCGCCGCGTGCTTCGGCTCTATCCGGGGGTCTTCACCGGGATCGGCGAGTTCTCGATCCACAAGGAGGTCGTGTCCTCCAAGACCGTCGGTCACACCGCCAGCCTCCGGAACCCGGCCCTGGACCGTATTCTCGAGTTCGCCGCCGAAACCGGACTGCTCGTGATGCTCCACTCCGACGCCGACGTGATCCTGCCCCGTCCCGGGGACCGCCCGGCCCATTTCGACCCGTTGGTCGAGGTGCTTCGCGAGCACCCGGGCGCGACGGTGCTGTGGGCGCACGCCGGACTCGGACGGTTCGTGGAGCCGACGCCGGGATACGCCGGGCTGATCCGGGAACTGCTCGAGGATCCGGACCTGGCGCATCTGCACTTCGACCTGTCGTGGGACGTGGTGGCCGAGCAGATCGTCGAGCCGCCGGAGCGGCTCGCGGCGTGGGCGGATCTCCTCGATCGCTGGCCCGATCGGTTCGTGCTCGGGTCCGATACGGTCGTGCCCGCCACCGCCGACGGCTACCTCGCCAACTTCGAGGCGTGGGCCCCGCTCCTCGATCGGGTTTCCTCCGCGACCGGCCACGCGGTTCGGCTCGGCAACTACGAGCGCCTCTTCGATGCCGCCCGCGACCGCGTGCGCGCCTGGGAGCGGGAAGACTCGGGGAGGTCCGCCCCCGGATCCTGATCGCCGGCGAGAGCGCCTCAGCCGGCGGAGCCCTCGCGATCCACCGCCGCGAGCTCGCGCATGAGGTCCGGAAGGGGAATCGCCTCCACGCCGCTCGCGAGATCGAACCGGTCCTCGCCGGGGTGGACCACGAAGCGCCGCGCGGGACGGATGTCCTCGCAGGCGTGGTGGAAGCCGCGCGCGAGCCGCGGCGCCGTGGAGCGTTTGACCTCGATCGCCCAGGTTCCGTGCGGAGGGACGTCGATCACGAAATCGCACTCGGCGCCGCGAAGCGTGCGGTACGAACCCCAGGTCGCGACCGGGGAGACGGCTGCCAAGAGGTTTTCGATCACGAACGCCTCCCAGCTCGGCCCGCACACCGGATGGCCCAGGAGGTCGTCGAGGGTTCGCAGGTTCAGGAGCGCGTGGACCAGGCCGCTGTCGCGCAGAAGGATGCGGGGGGCCTTCCGGAGGCGCTTGCCGACATTCGTGGTCCACGACTCGATCCGGCGGACGAGCAGCAGATCGTCGAACCGGTCGAGCGCGCGGCTCACCGTGGCTTCCCGGATCCCCAGCCCGGCGGCCAGCGCGGCGCGGTTCACCGGGCCTCCCTGCTGGTGCGCCAGCATCGTGAGGAAGCGGCGCAGCGTCTCGATCGGGAGCCGGATCGCGCCGAACTCAGGCAGATCCCGACCCAGGATCATCGCCAGCATGTCGCGGCGCAGATCCAGGCTGTCGCGATCGTTCCGCGCGAGGAAGGCGTCCGGGAAGCCGCCGCGGAGCCAGAGCCGTTCGGTGGTTTCGGCACCGGTTCCCACTTCGAGGGCGTTCAGGGGCCCCAGCGGTACGACGGCGACTCGTCCGGTGAGGGTCTCGGCGGACTGGCGCAGGAGCCGGAACGACGCCGATCCGAGGACCAGGAATCGGCCGGTCCGGATGCCCTGGCGCCGTCCCTCGTCAATGAGCCCGCGTAGCGTGGCGAAGATCTCGGGGGCGTGGTGCACTTCGTCGAGGATGACGAGTCGTTGCCGGTGGCGGCGGAGGAACGCGCGGGCATCAGCGAGGCGGGCGAGATCGCCGGGGTCGGCGAGATCGAGATAGAGGGCGTCGCTGGCGCGGGCGATCTGGTGGGCGAGCGTCGTCTTGCCGCACTGCCTCGGACCGAGCAGCGCGACTGCGGACTGTCGTCGCAGCGCCCGCAGCACGTCCCGGTGCGCTCGTCGAGTCAACATCGTTGCAAATCTCTCATAGCCGTGCTGTATCCGATACTTTACTGTGGGATCTGATCCTGTCGGTCGGGTCATGCGCAGGGTTCCCAATGCTTCGGCGCCCGTGTCCCTACACTTCCGCGCCATGTTGAAGCGCATGACCGGGCGAGGGATCGCGGCGTGGGCCGCGGGCGCGGCGCTCCTTGCGGCGTCGGTTGCGGGAGCGCAGCCGATGGGTCCGCGGCTCTCCCGCGCCGCGGAGGCGTGGGAGTGGATCTCGAAGCTGCAGACCACCGGCTCGGTCCTCCAGATCACCGCGCACCCCGATGACGAGAACGGCGCGCTGCTCACGCTGCTCGGCCGGGGGCGCGGGATTCGGACCGCTCTCCTCAGCCTGACCCGGGGCGAGGCGGGGGCCAACGCGATCGGGCCGGAGCTCTTCGACGCGCTCGGGGTCATCCGGGCGGCCGAGCTCGAGGTCGCGGGGGCCTGGTACGGGCTGGACCGGATCTACTTCACGCCGCTCGCCGACTACGGCTACTCCAAGAACCTCGAGGAGGCGCTCCGGGCGTGGGACGAGGACGAGGCGCTCGCCGACGTCGTGGAGGTCGTCCGCCGCGAGCGCCCGATGGCGATCCTCGCCCGGTTCACCGGGGATCGGCGCGACGGCCACGGGCAGCACCAGTTCGCCGGCCGGCTGGCGCGTCGGGCCTTCGACGCCGCGCCCGACCTGATGGCGTTCCCGCCGCGCGAGGGCCGCCGCGCCTTCCTGCCCACCGGGCTCTTCCTCCGGGCCCGGGACGAGGCGGGCGCGAGCGAGATCCCTCTCGGCGGCTCGCCTCCGTGGCTTCCGGGTTCGTTCGCCGAGCTCGCCGCGATCGGCCTCGGCTACCAGCGCTCGCAGACCCGCGGCGTCGTGCGCGAGACCGCCGGACGCGGGCCGGCGCGGCTGATCCGCGGGGACGACGGGGACGATGCGGACCTGCTCGCGCTCCTCTCCCCCGAGCGCGCCTCGCTTTCCAACCGGTTCGGCCCGGTCGCGCCCGGCCGGCTGGCTGAGGTCCTGATGCGGCTCGACGACCGATTCGCCGCCGCCCGCGACGGCTTCGACTGGATCGCCCCGGAAGCCGTCCTTCCGATCCTCGGGGAGGCGCTGGCCGAACTCCGCGAGCTGCTCGCGCAGCGCTCGCCGTCCGGTTTCTTCGATGTCCGCTTCGAGCTGGAGCGGAAGGAAGAGCAGCTCGAGGCGGCGATTCGGGCCGCCGCCGGAATCCGTCTCGAGGCGGTGGCGGAAGCGGAAGCGGAATCGGAGGAGGCGTCCCGTTCTCCGTTCGCTCCGCCTCCGGCGTTCGGACCGGCGACGCCGGGGCAGGCGTTCGAGGTCCGGGTCCGGGCGGGAGCGGTGGGCGGCGTGCGGCTGCTCGATCTGACTCTGGACCTGCCGGGCGAAGTCGAAGCGCTGACCTCGCCGGAGGTCGGCGAGGGCCGGATCGCCCGCCGGTTCCGGGTCCAGCTCGACGAGGACGCCCCGACTCGTTCGCCGCACGCGGTGCGCTCCGGGCTGGGCGAGAGCCGCTATCGCGCCGAGGGCGACGCGACGCTCGCCGCCCCGCCGTCGGCCGCGACGGCGCGGCTCGCTCTCGAGGTCCCGGTGGGGACGATGGGCGAATGGATCGAGGTCGCCCACACCGTCCCGGTGACGCGGTTCGAGCCGAATCTGCCCTACGGCTACGAGCGGCGCGAACTCGAGATCCTGCCGCCGGTGTCGGTCGCGTTCGAGCCCGGGTTCGCCGCGTTCCCGGCTGATGACGCCGAGGCCTCGTTCGAGGCCCGCATCACGGCGACCGCCCACCGGGTGGGGACGTTCCGCGTCGCCGTCGTCGCGCCGGCGGGCGCCGCGGTGGAGCCGGATTCCGCCACCGTCCGCTTCGACCAGGCTGGCGAACAGGCGGCGCTGGTCTTCACCGTCCGTCCCTCGGCCCTGCCGGTGGGGACGACCGCGCTCTCCGCCACGGTGGTCGAGGGAGACGGCCCGCCGACGCCGGCGGTCTCGGTGCGGCGGATCGCCCATCGCGACCTGCCGCTTCGCTACCTGATCCGACCCGCCGGGATGAAGGCGGCCGCCAGCGACCTCGCCGTCCCCCCGGGCCTCCGGGTCGGCTTCGTGGTCGGCGCCGGGGACGAGATCCCGGCTGCGATCGCGGCCCTCGGCGCCGAGGTGACGCTCCTCGACGAGGCGGCGCTCACCGGTGGCGATCTCGACGGCTTCGACGCGGTGGTGACCGGCACCCGGGCGTGGGCGGTGCGCCCGGACGTGGTCCGCGCCAGTCGCCGGCTGCTCGATTACGCGCGCGGGGGCGGGCATCTCGTCGTGCTCTACAACACCAGCGAACTGGTCCCGGACGAACACGCCCCGTTCCCCGGCGCTCTGCCCCGAAACGCCGAGGAGGTCTCGGAGGAGGACGCGGAGGTTCGCTTCCTCGCCCCCGACCATCCGTTGCTCGGTTGGCCGCACCGGATCGGGCCCGCCGACTTCGAGGGCTGGGTGGAGCAGCGCGGCTCCAAGTTCTGGAGCGAGTGGGATCCCGCCTACACGGCGCTGCTGGAGTTGAGCGATCGGGGCCAGGCGCCGCAGCGGGGCGCGGTCCTCACCGCGGAGGTCGGCGACGGGCGGTACACCTACTTCGCGCTGGCGCTCCACCGGCAGGCGCCCGAGGGGGTTCCGGGGGCGTTCCGGCTGCTCGGCAATCTGATCGCGGCGCGACGGGCCCCCGATGCCCGCTGACCGCGAGACCCCTGATCCGGTGACCAGCGATTCGACGGGGCCGGTTCCGGTGGTCGAACCCCACCTTGTTCGGCGCCTGGCCCGGCCGGAATGGCCCGAGGGACGGGAAGTCGTCCTCGTGGGGACCGCTCACATCTCCCCCGACTCGCTGGAGCTGGTGCGGGAGACGATCGCGGCGGAGCGGCCCGACGCCGTCGCCCTCGAGCTCGACGAGGGCCGGTTCGAGGCGCTCATGGATCCGGAGGCGATCGCCGGGCTGGACCTGAAGCAGGTCGTCCGCGAGCGCAAGCTCCTGCCGCTCCTCGCCGGGCTGGCGCTCGGAGCGTGGCAGGCGAAGATGGGGTTGCGCCTCGGGGTGGAGCCCGGGGCGGAGATGCGCGAAGCGGCGCTCGCCGCTCGGGAGCACGGCGCCGACGTGCGCCTCGTGGACCGGCCGGTGCGCACCACGCTCCTCCGGGTCTGGCGCCGCACCGGGTTCTGGTCCCGGGTGAAGCTGCTCGCCGGGGGGGCCGAGGGGGGCGCCGGCGACGAGCCGACCGCGGAGGATCTGCGCGAACTGCTCTCCGGGGACGTGGTCTCCCGACTCGTCGCCGAACTCGGCGAGGAGTTCCCGGTGCTCAAGGAGGTCGTCATAGACGAACGCGACGCCTGGATCGCGGAGGAAGTGCGCGCCATCCCGGGCCGGGTCGTGGTCGTGATCGGCGCCGGGCACCTCGACGGCGTGGAGCGGTGGCTGCTCTCGGACGCGCCCGCCGATGTGAGCCCTCTCGCCCGGATCCCGCCGCCGGGATGGGTGGGGAAGGCGGTGGGGATCGCGATCCCGGTCGTCATCCTCGGCGCGCTGGCGTGGACCTTCGTGACCCGGGGGCCGGAAGCGGCGGCGGACGGCGCCATGTTCTGGGTGCTGGTGAACTCGATCCCCGCGGCGATCGGGGCGGCGGTCGCGCTCGCGCACCCGCTCACGATCCTCGCCGCGCTGGTCTCGGCCCCCTTCACCAGCCTGACCCCGGTGCTCGGGGCCGGCTACGTGACTGCCTTCGTCCAGGCCTGGGTCCGCCCGCCCCGGGTCTTCGAGCTGACCGCCTTGAAGCAGGACGCCCTCGTCGTCCGGCGCTGGTTCGGCAACCGGGCGCTGCGCATCGCGCTGGCGCTGCTGTTCCCCACGATCGGCAGCGCCATCGGGACGTTCGTCGGCGGTAGCCGGCTCCTCTCGGGAGCGTTCGGATAGCCCGGGGCCGGCCGCAACGACAGGAATTCCGGCCCCGCGGGGTCTCCTCCCGTCGGCCCTTGATCCTCGACGTGTCAGATGTTGTCCCGACGATCGGTCGAGGCCGCTCCCGACGGCCGATCCTCTGGTAGAGTCCCCGCAGCATCCTGAGTAGAGCTCCTCCGGGAGTTCTCGCCAACCTGCCTCTTGGGTCTCCGGATTCGGGCAAAGGTGGCTCCCCTCGCGGGGGATGCGGTCCGGGGGTTCGCTCCCGGGCAAACAGTACGAATCCGGCGGAGCCCGCCTCCCCGGAGTTGAACCGGGAGGACCGCTTGCCTTCGAAGGATCCGCCGCCGACCGCCGGCGCCAGACCCCGTCCGTGGAAGCCGCTGCTGCGGCGACTCGGCTTGTTCGGGCTCGACAGCCTGGAGCCCGTCCTGCTCGCGGCGCTGGTGACCGAGGAGCCGCTCCTCCTCATCGGCCCCCACGGGACCGGGAAGAGCCTGCTGCTGACCCGCCTCGCGGAGGCGCTCGGACTGCCTTCGCGGCACTACAACGCCAGCCTGCTCAACTTCGACGACCTGCTCGGCTTCCCGCTGCCGAGAGAGGACGGGAAGCTCCAGTACGTCCAGACCCCGGCCTCCATCTGGGGTGCGGGCGCGGTGATCTTCGACGAGATCAACCGGTGCCGCCCGGACATGGCGAACCGCCTCTTCCCGATCATCCACGAGAGGCGCGCGCAGGGGATCCGCCTGGACGATCTGCGCTACCGCTGGGCGGCGATGAACCCGCCGCGGAACGACGCGCGCGAGGACGACGACGACGGCGATCCCTACGTGGGTACCCGGCCGCTCGATGCGGCGCTCGCCGACCGATTCGCCTTCGTCGTGACCATGCCCGGCTGGGGGGACTACTCCGAGGAGGATCGGTTGGCGATCGTGGCGGCCGAAGAGGCGCCGGTCCCCGCCGACGCGGTGGAGGCGCTTCGCGAGGAGGCCGTCGCGCTGCGGCTGCGGTACCAGGAGTTCCGGCGCCGTCGGGACTCTCTGGTGTCCTCGTACGTGGCTGCTTTCGTCTCGCTGCTGCTGCGGCGCGGGACCGTCCTCAGCCCTCGCCGAAGCGGCATGCTGCGCCGTTCCATCCTGGCGGTCGCCGCCGCGGACTCGCGCCGCGACCCGCAGGGCAGCTTCCACCGCTCGGTGCTCAAGGCGGTGCGATTCGGCCTGCCGCAGACCGCCCTCGGCGTCGAGCTGCCGGGACACATCCTGCTCAAGGCTCACCGGGACGCCTGGGCCTGCGCGCGCGAAAAGACCGATGCCGGCGCTCGCCGGATTCTCTTGACGACGAACCCGCTGCACCGGGTGATGCTGGCGATCGCGGAACCGGAACTCGGAAGCCCCGAGTTCACGAGTCTGATTTCGGAAGCCATGACGGAGGCGCCTCCGGGGGCCAGGGAGGCCATCGCCATGCACCTCTTCGAGAGCGGCGCCGCCGCGCGGCTCCACGCTTCCGTTGCCAGCGAAGCAGCAGCCATGTGCCGCGATGCGGTCGCTCTCCCCTCGGAGGGGCACGGAATTCCGCTTTCCGACTGGCCGAAAGTCAACGCTCCCCTCGCAAGCCTCGACCCGCGCGACCCCCGTGCGCATCTCGCGGCGAATGTCCTCGCCGCGAAGTGCGCGCGTGGAGAGCGGGCGGGGAGCGCGGAGGCCTTCCTCGCGGAATGGATGGCCGCGGATCGGGTGCTGCGCGGAACGCAGGAGGCCGACTGAGTTGCCCCATGCACCATCACGAGTCCGCTACCGCGGGCTGGACTCCGGGAGAGGGCGAGAGTCATCGAGCGGCGTTGCTGGAATCGGAGCGATCGTGAACTTCAGGCTTCCGGACGAGTTGGGGGAACCCAATCTGTCGCGTCTTCTGCGTCGGCTCCAGGCCACACGGCAGATTTCCGTCGAGCCCGGGGAATCCGCGCAACAGGCCCTCATCGCCCGGATTCGGTCGGGCGCCGCCAGCGCCGCCAGACTGGGCGTTTGGGTGGGCGGGAAAAGACTGCTTCGGGTCCGGGTGGGCGGAAGAACCCTGCTCCTCCCGGGAGCCTGTCCGGTCGTCCCGAGCCGGCTGAGCGGAGAAACGATCCGCCACCCGCTCACGGCCATGGCGGTGATCACCCAGTCCACGGACAACGTCTGGCTCTCTGCCCGCGAGCCGCGTCTCGGCCGGCTCGCGACGGTGCCCGAGATCGCGCTGTGGATTCCGCCGTCCGTGTCCCCGCGATGAAGGGCCGCACCATCGCCGACAGGCTCTTCGAGGGGATCCCCGCGGGCATGCCGGAGACCGCCTGTTTCCTTCGCGTGGTCGAGGTCAGCGAAACCAGCGAGGTGCCCACGGCGGCCATCGACGGCTTCGATCGAGTGCGGCTGCGCTTGAATCCGGAGTTCGTCGAGCGTCACGCCGCGACTCCGGGGCGCCTCTTCATGCTGCTGATGCACGAGATCCACCATGTCGCCCTCGGCCACACCCACCGGCGCGTCGTGGGCCGGCGCGCCAACTTCGCGTTCGACGCCGTCATCAACGCCCTGCTCTCGCGCCGTTTCCCGGAGCTGATCCGATCGGAGCTCACCTCCGGGCCGCTCGAGGACCGGAGTCGAGCGTGCGACCAGTGCGTGGTCACCGGCTACGCGATGGGTCTCGCGGAGACGCAGTTCCTGCCCGTGGAGCACTGGCTGGCGAACCGGCTCGCCCGACCGTGGCGCGAAGCCCCGGATCTCGTGCTCGGTCCGGACGGCAAGGTGCTCGTGGTCGTGGAAGAGCGCGAGGCAGGTTCCGACGCCCCGTCGTTCCGCCTCCGGGGGCTGAGCTGTTCCATCGAGCAACGCGAGCGCGGCTACCCGGTGGAACTGCATCGCGAGGTGCGCCTGCTGCTCGAAGAGGAGATGGAAGGTCTGCACCGGGGCTTCCCGCAGCTCGATCCCGATCTCCCGAAGTCGCTCCGGGTCAACGCCGCCGGAACCTTTTCCCGGGGCGGCCCCTGCGGCGACAACGGTCTGTCGGGCAAGAAGCTGGTGGTGGACGCCTACGGCCCGCGAGCGCCGATCGGCGGCGGCGCGCTCTCCGGGAAGGACTTCTACCAGGTGGACCGCGCCGGAGCGCTCCACGCCCGCCGGCTGGCGAAGCAGCTCGTCCGCACCCTCCCGGCGCCACGCGACGGGTCCGCTCCCCCTCGCGAGATCCTGGTGTTGATGGCCTGGATGCCCGGTGACCGGGCGGGACGGCTGCTATCGGTTCTGGACCCGCGCTCCGGCCGTCCGGTCCGGATCTTCGGCCCCGGAGGAGCGGCCTCCGATCGAACTCTCGAAGCCTCCGGAGGCCGCTGGACCGGCGCCGCCGATCTGGTCGCGGTGGCCCGCCATGGCCACTTCACCGACCCGGCTCTCCCGTGGGAACGGCCGTCCCGCCTCGCGTCCCGGGACGGCCCGCTCCGGCGAGCCTCCTGATGCCGGGGACCGCCCCGGTTCTCCCGGGCCACTGCCGGGCCCCCACCGGGAGAACTGGCGCCGAACTCCAGTTCGGCAATTTCCCCGGCGAGGCTGGTCCCTCGTGGGCGCCACTCCGGAGAGTCTGCGAAGCCGCGCTCGTCCCGAGTTGCCGGACTGGAGTCCGGCGCTCCATAGAATGCGCGCCGCGCCGTGCCGCTCTCCTTCACCGATCTCCTGACGTTCGCGCTGTTCCTCGGCGCGGTCATCTTCGTCTCGCTGCGCGCGGCGGGCGGACGGAAGACGGCCGAGGGCTGGGTGGAGCGGCGCGGCTCCAGGTTCTGGAGCGAGTGGGACCCCGCCTGCACCGCGCTCTTCGTCGGCGGCAGCCGGCTCCTGTCCGGCGCGTTCGGATAGCCCATCGCGTCGAGCGACGCCACCGCGCCCGCCCACACTTTTTCGGGGCGTGGGCCGGGTCGCCGAGGGCTGCGTCCGAATGTGTCACATTCCGGCGTAAAACCCGCTCGCGGCGGCGGTTCTTCTGTTACAGTGCCCGCAGCATCCTGAGAAGAGGTCCTCCGGGAGCTCTCGCCAACCTGCCTCTTTGAGTCTCCGGATTCGGGCGAAGGTGGCTCCCCTCGTGGGGGATGCGGTCCGGGGGTTCGCTCCCGGGCAAACAGTACGAATCCGGTGGAGCGCGCCTCCCCGGAGCTGAACCGGGAGGACCGCTTGCCTTTGAAGGACCCGCCGCCGACCGCCGGCGCCGGACCCCGTCCGGGGGAGCCGCTGCTCACGTATCGATAACAGGAGATCAACATGTACTTGAGTCGCTACTTCAATGGTGTGGGTGGAGAGGGTAGCTGGTATGAGTACCCGAGAGAATTCAGAGAACGGCTTGTCGAAACAAGAGACATGAAGAAGGATCTGATCCGAGAAAGAGTCGAAGAGGCAATCGAGAGGGAAGAAATCTCCAGTAGTACGGCCGTTTGCTTCCTGGAAGAATCTCTCGCTCGTTTTGAGACCTGGATCAACCATCCAACCGTGTCCACGTGTCAAATCAAGGCCAGCAGGAGACTCCACACGGTGAGAGAGAATCAGAGACGCAACAGGGAATTGCGTCATGAAATCAATAAGTTGAGATATTCGGTTCAGTTGGTGAAAGAGAACCACCCCAATAGGGGAGGAGAAACATACGACGAGTGGTCGTGGTTCGTTATTGGAAGAAAGATGGATGGGATCGGAGAAAAGGAGCCTGGCGATACCCCCGAGGACGTGTTTGAGGGAGAAATCCTGGCTCTGGCGAGACGCTTCGGTCAAGCAACGATCATCGTCACCAGACCAGGTCTCAAGGAGGTGCTCATGCTCGATAGCCATGGGAAAATACTGAAGACCTTGCCCATCAAGCGCTTCGGTGCTGATGCCTTCCATGCCCTGGCCAGAATGAGGACGGCCGGGAAGGACCAGGGAGGAGCGAGAATCAACGGAACCCCGCATCAGGCGTGGCTCCATGCCAGGCAGGAGTTCAGTCTCCTCCCGATCCGAATGCCGACCTACCCCAGGCCCTCCAGTTTGTCCCGCTGGTTCAGACAGGGAATGAGCGAAGACGGTGTCAATGGCCATCGAAAATGCGACACTTCTGGCCATTGAAAATGCGACACTTTTTGGGTCGCGACTCGTTGTGGGAAGCCCGGCTCGTCCGTGGTCGTCGAGGTGCGAGGCGACCGAGACCTGGGTCGTCGGGGCTGGGGTTGAACTTGCGGTGCGGGGCGTTTCAGTAGCCCTCGCCTGAGGACTCGCCCCGGCGGGGAGCCTCGGAGATGAGGCGGTCGGCGCGGATGTCCGGTGCGCGGCGGTCAACTCACTCCGGTCCGTGACCAGCAGGGATCCGGCGCGTTCCGGGTCGCAACGCGGAAGGAGCGGAGCGACGGGAGCGGGGCGACCCGGAACGCAGGGGCGCGTCACCGGGGGCCTCTCCCTGCCGACTGCCCCTGGCGGGCGTGAGCCCCGGTCGAGTGGATCGTCCTGGTCAATGTCGTCGGGTGCGACGACGGCCATCGAAGATGCGACTCCTTCGGGACCGCCACCTGCCACTGGATGTCCATCGGGTTCACGATCGCGGAGATCTCGGGTCGCGGTGACGAAGGTCATCGTTGCCGGGCTGGCGGCCCACGGCGTGTCGGTAGTCTTCGCCTGAGGGCTCGCTGAGCGGACGCCGGTCCCGCCCACGGCGCCCGAACCTCTCGAAGGAGTCGTTGATCGGTCAGATGTCGGGGGCGCGGCGGTCAGCTCACTCCTGTCTGTGACGAGGAAGGATCGGGCCCGTTCCGGGTCGCAACGCGGAGGGAGCGGAGCGACCGGAGCGAGGCGACCCGGAACGCGCGGCCTCGTCACCGGGGGCCTCCCGCTGCTGACTGCCCCGCCTCGCGGGCGTGAGCCCCGGTCGGGTGGATCGTCTTCGACAGCTCCATCCGGCGACGCATCCGGTAGCTGTTCCCCCGGATGTTCACGATATGGCAGTGGTGCAGCAGCCGGTCCAGCAGCGCCGCCGCCATCACCTCGTCGCGGAGGATCTCTCCCCAGTTCTCGAACCCCTGGTTCGACGTCAGCACCGTCGAGACCCGCTCGTAACGTCGGTTGACCAGCTGGAAGAACAGGATCGCCCCGTTCCGCGTCACCGGCAGGTAACCGATCTCGTCCACCACCAGAAGCGACGGGTAGGTCAGCGTCTTGAGGCGCTGGTTCAGCCGACCCGCCGCCTCCGCCTCCTCCAGCGAGGCGATCAGGTCCGTCAGCGTCCCGTAATACACCCGCCGACCGTTCTCCGCCGCCGTGATCGCCAGGCTGATCGCCAGGTGCGTCTTCCCCACTCCCGGCGGCCCCAGGAACACCACGTTCTCCTTCCGCTCCACGAACCCCAGCTCATGCAGCGACGCGATCTGCTCCCGCTTGATCGAGGGCTGGAAGCTGAAGTCGAAATCCGCCAACGTCTTGATCGCCGGCAGCCGACTCGAACGCATCGCCGTCTGCAGCCGCCGGCTGTTCCGAAGCGCGATCTGCGCGCGCAGCAGCCGCTCGATCGCCTCCGAGGCGGTCGTGCCTCCTCCGTCCACTCCGGACAGCACCTCGTCCAGCGCCTCCAGAGCTCCCGGCATCTTCAGGTCGGCCAGCTGAGCCGCAATCCGTTCCCGGCGTGACAGTGTCTTCATCCGATCTCCTCCGCGATCTGCGCATACGTCGCCAGCGGACGACGCTCGACATCCACCTGAAGCGGTGAGCTTCCTCGCCGACCTCGCCGCCGATCCCGGGGACCGGGCCGCGGCGTCACCGGCCGATACGGCCACCGCGCCAGCGGCCCCAGGTGTCCGCGCTCCTCCTCGAACCGATCCGCGGGCCGCTCCTTCAGCGTCCCGTGAACCCGCACGTTCGCTTCCCGCGTGAGCCATTCCTCCGCCCGCGCGTTCAGGTCCTCGTCAGAGACGAAGTCCCGACCGTAGAAGAAGCTCTCCCGGATGTACCGGATCGGCCGCTCGACCTTCCCCTTCGTCCTCGCCCGATACGGACGACACGCTCGGATCCGGAAGCCCCAGTGGTTGCTGAACCGCAGGAACTCCCGGTTCTCCACCACCCGGCCCCCGGTGCGCCGCCCGTCCGACGTGATCACCGCCTTCATCTGATCGAACAGCAGCTCCGACGGCACGCCGCCGAACGCGCGGAACGCCGCCTCCAGCCCCCGCATCACCACCGGCATCGTCTGCCGCTCGTAATACCGAAGCCACATCAGCCGCGAGTAGCCCAGAACCACGACGAGCGCATACCGCCTCCCCCACGGCAGCCGGAAGTTCGCGAAGTCCACCTGCCCCTGATGCCCCGGCGGCGTCTCGAACCGACGCGCCGGCTCCGGAGCCGGACCCCGCCGGATCCCCCGGACATACCGCTTGACCTGGTTGTAGCTCCCCTCGTAGCCCGCAGCCTGAACCTCACGGAACAGCCGCGCCGCCGTCAGCTTCGGATGGCTCGCCAGCCGAGCCCCGATGATCCCCTTGTAGCGGTCCAGCTTCGACGGCGCCCGCGCCCGCGGCCCATACCTCACCGCCTCGTCGTCCAGATCCCGGTTCAGCTGCCCGGTCGCGATCCAACGATGGACCGTGCTTCGGCTCACGCCTACCTGACGAGCGATCGCCGCCTTCGTCAGTCCCTGCTCGAGGTAATGCCGTAGTAGCACCCGCTGCTCTCTCCCGATCATCGCGCCTCCCTCTCCGAGTGGAGACGCGTGTGTAACCCGAGGCCACCTCGAACTCACCAGCCCCCGGATCAGGCCCACGATCCCGAGCCCGATGTGTCTCATTTTCGATGGCCACATCTGTCCTATTTTCGACGGCCAGCAACAGACGGGAGGAACGATCTGATCGATACCGTGGACTACCTCTACTCCAGAGCCTCTCCTGACTTGACTGACAAGTGGTGGCCCAACACCAGGAGGGAAGACCGTGTCATCCTCCACCATATGCAGGAGGAGATCATGGACTTGCTCCAGGACGCACTCGGTATGGAGAGAAGGGGAGAGAAGGAAGAGGGGAAGAGACTCAGAGAGGAGAGGAACTCACTTCTTGGAGACTGGTTGAAGATAAGGAAGATGGGGAAGGGGGGATGGGGGTCTTCTCCACGGGGAGTAGAGGAGATCAGAACGCTCGTGAGACACCATGAGGAACGAAGGAAAATGAAATAGCGATGGCGCGTCCAGAAGGGCATCCGGGGTCCGCCTTGAAATGCAAGGCAGAACGCACCCCGACATGGCAGGAGGCGCTTGCTTCCCGAGTGGAGAGGAACCGGAGACGGGTTATGGGACGAAGAGTTGGAAGGTCGCTCAGAACATCCCTGAAGGGATCCGCGCGCCGGTCCGGATCCTCGGTCCGCGAGGAGCGGCCTCGGGCCCGACTCCGGACGCTCGGGACCTCCGGAGGCCGTTGGACCGGCTCCGCGAACCTGGTCGCGGTGGCCCGCTCCGGCTCCTTCACCGATCCGGGGCTCGCACGGGAACGGATCGCTGGCGCCGCCGGCGCGCCGGCAGGCGCCGGCATAATGCGCTGCGCTCCGTGTCGCTCTCCTTCACCGATCTCCTGACGTTCGCGCTGTTCCTCGGCGCGGTCATCTTCGTCTCGCTGCGCGCGGCGGGCGGACGGAAAACGGCCGAGGGCTACTTCCTCGCCGGGCGGAACCTGGGCGGCTGGGCCATCGGGATGTCGCTGGTGGCGACGAACATCTCGACCGAGCACTTCGTCGGCATGTCGGGCGCGGCGGCGACCGGGGTCGGGCTCGCCATCGCGAGCTACGAGTGGACGGCCGCCGCCGCGCTCGTCGTGATCGGCTGGTTCCTGCTGCCCCGCTATCTCAGGAGCGGTGTCTTCACGATGCCCGAGTTCCTCGAGCGCCGTTACGACCGCAGCGCGAGGACGATCCTCGCCGGACTGCTGACGGCGGCCACCGTGTTCGTGGCGATGGCGACCGTGCTCTACGCCGGGGCGGTCGCCCTGAACGCGATCTTCTCGCTGCCGGAGGCCTTTGGCGCGCTCTTCGGGCTGGGGCCGGACGCGGCTCGACTCGCCGCCACTCTCGCCGGCGTGTGGGGGATCGGGCTCCTGTCCAGCGTGTACACCATTTACGGCGGGCTCCGCGCCGTCGTGTGGTCCGACATGATCCAGGGCATCGTCATCCTGGCGGGCGGGGGGATCGTCCTCTGGATCGGCTTCGACGCCCTCGGGGGCGACGCCGGAGTCCTCGCCGGGGCGGCCCGCTTCCTCGACGAGAACCGCGACCGGCTCCACACGATCCTTCCCGCCGACCACCCCGAGGTCCCGTGGACCGCGGTCTTCATCGGCGGACTCTGGATCGCCCAGTTCTTCTACTGGGGCGTGAACCAGTTCATCACCCAGCGGACCCTCGGCGCCCGGAGTCTGGCCGACGGCCAGCGGGGGATCCTGTTCGCCGCCTGGCTGAAGATCCTGGTCCCGTTCCTGATCTGCTTCCCCGGCATCCTCGCGGTCCAGCTCTACGGCCCCCAGATCTCGCACCCGGACCAGGCCTACCCGGTGCTGCTGCGGGAGCTCCTTCCGCCGGCGCTCCGTGGCGTCCTCCTCGCCGCGCTGGCCGGGGCGATCATGAGCTCCTTCAACTCGATGCTGAACTCGGCCTCCACGATGTATGCGCTCGACGTCCATCCGCGCCTCTTCGGACGGGGCGGGACGAATCCGGGCGACGAGGCGCCGGTGCGGGTGGCCAAGGTGGCCTCGGCCGTTTTCGTGGTCGCCGCCTGCCTGTGGGCCCCTCTCATCGGGGGCTTCCCGGGGGTGTTCCGCTACATCCAGACGGTGTGGGGCTTCGTGACCCCGGGGATCTGCGCGGTGTTCTTCGCCGGGATCGTCTCGACCCGCGTCCCGGCGTTCGCGGCGCGCTGGGGGCTCGTCGCCGGCATTCCGATCTACGCCGCCCTGCGCCTCCTGTGGCCGGAGACCGCGTTCTTGCACCACATGGGGATCAGCTTCCTGCTCCTCGTCGCCGGGCTCGCGGCCGCCGCCCGGTGGCGCCCCCGGCTCGCCCCGATTCCCGCCCACCGTCCCCCCGCTGGCGTGGATCTGACGCCGCTCCCCGGCGTGGCCTGGAAGGGCGCGGTGACGCTGCTCGCGATCGCTTCGATCTACTTCGTCTTCCCCTGACCCCGGTCAGCGGTCCGGACCGAGGATCCAGCCGTCGCTGCAACCGCCCCGCATATGGACGGAGACCGGGCGGCCGAGCCGGATGTGGCGCACCGCGTCGCGTTCCGAGACCACCGGACGGGTCAGGAGCCACTCCCAGTCGAGCGACCCTTCGCCGCGCTCGGGGTTCACTGTGAAGTACCCGGTGCCGTTCACGACCAGATTCTCGAAGAAGTGCGTGCCCTGCGACGGTGTCACGACGAGGTCCCGGAAGCCCGCCTCCACGATGGCGCCGGCGCCGTTGACCTGATCCCAGGTGACCGGGATCCCGAGAAAACGGTCGCGCGAACCCCACCGGCCGACGCCGATCAGGAGGTACGGACGCCCCTCGCGCACGAGGCGGCCGTTCAGGCGGGCGACTTCCCCGGCGCTGTCGCGGCTGCGGAGCCGATCGAAGGCCTCCCGGTCCACGACCACGAGGTCGTGGATGTCCCGGATCCGGCCGTTGCCGAGAACGCGGGCGCTGTGGCACAGGACGTGGGCGTCGTCCGGGATCTCCTCGTCGTCTCCGGGGGCGTCGTCGGCCTGGGGGAGGCGCTTCAACTGGAGGAAACCGAAATCGGGGCGGCCATCCGGTCCCCCGGACAGGTTCGCCGCGAATTCGATCTCGACCGGCGCCCGACACGCCTCCTCCCCGATGGCGAGCAGTTCGTCGAGAATCGCGGCGAGCGGGAAGCGGTCGGGCGCGTTCAGCAGGGGCGCGAGCGTGATCACCCTCGCGCCCGGCCTCGAGGTGCCGTCCCGGAGGGCGTCGCTCCCGGGGGCGACGGTGGAGGCGAGGTAAGGGAGGACGCCGTCGTTCTCCGCCGCCTTGAGCGGCAGGTTCAGCAACGGGGCCGCCCCGCCGCGCTCCTCCGAAGACGGGGCGAGATCAAGCGCGAGAAAGTCCCGCTGCGTGTTGCGGAGGGCCTCGCCGGCCGTCGAATACCCGGGGCGGCGACGCGGGTGACGGGGTGAGAACCGGACCGAGCTGCCTCCGGCGGTGACGCCGTCCCCAAGGCCGAGACCCACGGCGGCGATCCCGTCGCCGGGCTTGAGCGGAGGGGTGGCGTAGAAGTTGTGGGATCGCGCGGTGCCGGCGATGTCCGGGTAGAACCGGGTCCCGTGGGTTCGGCCCACGATCCGCTGGAGGATGACCGCCATCCGCTCCTCTTCCAGCCGGTAGGGGGTGGCGTCGAGGAAGTCACGGACCCCCGGGCGGAACAGGGACGCGTACACCCACTTCACCGCCCGCACCAGCGCCTCGAGCCGCTCGCGCGCCGACGGCGTGCGGTTCGCGATGAGCAGGGTCTCGTAAACGCCGCTGAACGGTTGGTAGGGGGAATCCTCCAGCAGGCTGGAGGACCGAACCGCGAGCGGGTGACGGACGGCCTCGACGAAGCGCCACAGGTCCTCGAGCGCTGCCGCGGGGAACGCGGCGCGCTGGAACCGGTCGTGGAGGTTGGCCTCGTCCCGGACCTCGAGGGCGAACGGGAGCAGGTCGTTTCGTTCGAGGAACTCGTCGAAGACGCCGGTCGCCAGCACGACCGCGCCGGGGACCGCGATCCGGGTGTCGGGGTGACGGGCGGCCATGTCGGAGCGGTCGAGGACCGAGTTGGAGAATGCGAGGCCGCGCGCCTTGCCGCCCACCGAGCCGCCCCCGATCCGAAACAGCCCCACCCCCGGCTCGTAGCCCTGCCGGCGGAAATCCCCTACCACGGCCCGGGTTCGCCGGCGGCGGTGCGCGACGAGGGCGGCGGCGATCTCCCGGCCCATCGCCGGGCCGGGCCCGAAATCCTCGGCGCCGAGCTCGCGGAACTCCCGCGCGACCGAGAGCTCCCCCCGCGCCATGAGCCAGTGCGAGATCTCGTTGTTTCGGGCGTGGTGCTCGAGGCTCTCCCGGGGGATCCCGGGCAGGAGCCGGACGAAGGACTCGAGATCCCCGGCGCGGGCGATCTGCGCGCCGTCCGGCGTCCGGAACACGAAATCCCCGAAGTGGAAGCGGCTGCGCATCAGCTCCCGGATCTGTCGGAGCAGGTCGCGGGATCCCTTGAGCAGGAAATCCGCGCCTACCCGGCGGGCCCGGTCGCGGTTTTCCGGCCGACGCGAATGGAGGATCGCCGGGATGTCCGGGCGCCTTTGGCGCATCGCGGCGACGAAGCGCTCGCCGGCATACCGGGCGCGCACCCCCTCGCGGGGAAAGTCCACGTCCGAGATCACGCCGAGGATCTGGTCCGGGTACGACGTGAAGCACTGCCACGCCTCCTCGTAGTGGTCGCAGAGCAGGATCTTGGGCCGCCGCCGGATCCGGTGGACCTTTTCGGTGAGGCTGAGGCCCTCCGGGAGCAGGTTCCGGGTCTGCTCGAAGACGGCCTGGTACACCACCGGCAGGAAGGACGAGTAGTAGCGGATGCTGTCCTCGATGAGCAGGATCGCCGGGACCCCGTACTTCCCGGTGTCGTTCGGCGCGTTCTGTCGGTCCTCGACCTCCTTGACGATCGCGAGGAAGATGCCCACGTCGCCCTGCCACACGAACGGCTTCTGGAAGCCGTCGGGCTCGCCCCCGAGATGCCCGCGCACGCCGGCGACGGTGCGGGTGTCGTAGCCGAACAGCGTCACCGCGAGCGAGGGGCGGCGGCGCTTCAGCTCGCGGGCGAAGCGGGCGAAGTCCATGTCGCCGAGGTCGGGCGAAGCCACGACGAGCTGGAACCGATCCGGCTCCCGGGCGAGTCGGGTGAGGGCGGCGGCGCCCGAGGACACCTGGGTCACGCGGGGCAGCGCCCGCAAGTCCATCTCGAGAAAGCCCGAAATGACGCGGTGGTCGAGCTGGCCGTCCTCGGCGAGGATGAACGAGTCGTAGTCGCTGAGGACGAACAGGACTTCGTGGACCTTGAACGGAAGGAGGTCCGAAAAGGCCGGGGACAGGGCGCCGGAAGGCCTCATGGCGCGGAGTCTGTCAGTTTGCGCGCGCACCGGACCCGGTCTCCGCCCTACAATCCGCGCCGTTCCCGGGAGGCCCCATCCGATGAAGATCTCCGAAGCCATCGTCAACGAGGTCGCCGCGCGCGATCCGGACCAGCCCGAATTCCTTCAGGCGGTCCGCGAAGTCGCCGAATCCGTCGAAGTCGTTCTCGATCGCCACCCCGAGTACCGCACGGCGCGCATCTTCGAGCGGATCGCGGAGCCGGAGCGGGTCGTCATGTTCCGCGTCCCGTGGGTGGACGACGACGGCGGAGTCCAGGTGAACCGGGGTTTCCGGATCGAGATGAACAGCGCCATCGGCCCCTACAAGGGCGGGCTGCGGTTCCACCCCTCGGTGAACCTCTCGATCCTGAAGTTCCTCGCCTTCGAACAGGTGTTCAAGAACGCCCTCACCACGCTTCCGCTCGGCGGCGGCAAGGGGGGGTCGGACTTCGATCCCAAGGGCAAGAGCGACGCCGAAGTCATGCGCTTCTGCCAGTCGTTCATGACCGAGCTCCAGCGCCACCTCGGCCCGCACACCGACGTCCCGGCGGGCGACATCGGCGTGGGAGGCCGCGAGATCGGCTTCCTGTTCGGCCAGTACAAGCGGATCGCCAACGAGTTCACCGGCGTGCTCACCGGCAAGTCGCCGGGGTGGGGCGGCTCGCTGATCCGGCCGGAGGCGACCGGTTACGGATCGGTGTACTTCGCCCAGGAGATGCTCGCGACCCGGGATGACGACCTCGAGGGCAAGATCTGCCTCGTCTCGGGGAGCGGCAACGTGGCGCAGTTCACCGTGGAGAAGCTGATCGAGCTGGGGGCGAAACCGGTGACCCTCTCGGACTCGAGCGGCTTCATCCACGATCCCGAGGGCATCGGCGCGGAAAAGCTCGCGTGGGTGATGGAGCTCAAGAACGAGCGCCGCGGACGCATCCGCGAGTACGCGGACGAGTACCCGGGCGTGGCCTACCAGGCCTCGAACCACGGCGCCGACCACAACCCGCTGTGGGCCATCCAGGCCGACTGCGCCTTCCCGAGCGCGACCCAGAACGAGATCCTGAGCCAGGACGCCGCGACGCTCCTCGCGAACGGCTGCACCGTGGTCTCCGAGGGGGCGAACATGCCCTCCTCGCCGGACGCCGTGGAGCAGTTCACCGGGGCCGGGATCCTCTACGGTCCGGGGAAGGCGGCGAACGCGGGCGGCGTCGCGGTCTCCGGTCTCGAGATGAGCCAGAACGCCGGGATGACCGCGTGGAAGCGCGAGGTCGTGGACCATCGCCTGAGCGACATCATGTTCGAGATCCACGCCGCCTGCGTGGAAGCTTCGGAGCGCTTCGGGACGCCGGGCAACTACGTGAACGGCGCGAACATCGCCGGCTTCCTGAAGGTCGCCGACGCGATGCTCGACCAGGGCGTCGTCTGACGCCAGAGGGTTATGGAGCGCCGCTCTCCAGAGCGGCACGATAGAGCGCTCCCCGACGACCGGTTCAGTCGGCCGGCGCGGGCGCCGGGGGCTGCTCCTCCGGCCGCCGCCACGGCGGGACGACCACCCCGAGCGAGATGATCATCTGAAGGGCTTCCTGCCGGGTCATCTGGAGCTCGATCGCCTCGTCCCGGGGGAGCGTCACCACGACGCCTGACGTCGGATTCGGGGTGGTGGGGACGAAGACCGCCATCACGTCGCGCGGATCGTCGCTGTCGGACGGGTCGCCCAGGTTCATCCGCACCCGGTGCTGCACCTCGGCGAGCTGACCCGCCATCTGGAACGCGATGCTGTAAACGCCCTGCCGCGGATACTGGATCAGCACGACCTTGCCGAAGGCGTCGCCGCTCGTGAACAGCGCATCGAGGAGTTGCCGCACGCCGGAATAGACCCACCGGGCGACGGGGACCCGCATCAGCGGGCGTTCGATCACGACCCGGGCGACGTACTGAGCGACGCGGAACCGCGTCACCGCCCATCCGGTGGCGATCAGGGTGAGCGCCACCACGACGAGCGCGGTCAGCCGCGGCTCCCAGCCCAGCGACGGAAAGAACCACGAGGAGATCAGCCCATAGACGATCCGCCCCACCAGGACCACCGCGGCCACCGGGATCCAGAACAGGAAGCCCCGCAGCAGATAGCGCCGCGCCGCCGCCCCGACGCCGTCGGCGGGAGGGCGGATCGGGATCGGATTCTCGGCCATGGGCGGGCAACTGGAGGAGGAGTTCGCGCAGTGTAAGCGCGCCGCCGGCGGGTCGGCTCGGGTCGTCGTTTTCTTTCGGCCCGGAGCTCCGCCGCCCGCTCCCGGTTTCGGGCCGAAACCCTGTATATTGTGGAGCGTCTCCCGCCCGACCACAAGATGTTGTGGTTTCGCCGGATTCCTCTCCCGTCCCTCCGACCGTGTCCGACGCCCCGCGCCCATCCCGTGCGCCCTCCTCCTGCGGAGGCTCCCCCCGGGAGAGCGGGCCCGATTCCGCCGGTCGGTCGCCGGTCCGGAGACGCTCACGTTTCCGCCCGGGAGCGCTCCCCGCGGGGACGGCAGCTCATCCGCTCGCCCTCGAAGTGAACGAACCTCGGCGCCCCCGGCGAGAGGGCGGCCCGTGAGGATCGAGCGGCTCGAGATCGCCGGATTCAAGAGCTTCGCGGATCCGGTCGCGATCACGTTCCCCACCGGGGCCACCGCGATCGTGGGACCCAACGGGTGCGGCAAGAGCAACATCGCCGACGCGCTGACGTGGGTGCTCGGCGAGCTGGGAGCGGCCGCGATCCGGGCGCGCGGGAAGGACCTCATCTTCGGGGGCAGCGAGGGGCGGGCGCCGCTCGGGGTGGCCGAGGTCCGGGTCGAGTTCAGCGGCGTTCCCACCGCGAACGGGAACGGGGCGGCGCAATCCGACGCTCCCGGTCGGCGGGTGGTCGTGGCGCGGCGCATGGACGCGACCGGCATCTCCATCTACGAAATGGACGGACGCCGCTCCACCCGACGGGCCATCCTGCGGACCTTCGCGGGGACCGGACTCGGTTCGGGCTCCTACGCGGTGATCGGGCAGGGCCGGGTCACCGAGGTCCTCACCTCGAAGCCGGAGGACTTGCGCCTCATGGTCGAGGAGGCCGCCGGGCTCGGCGCCTATCGTCTGAACCGGAAGGAGGCCGAGTCCAACCTCCGCGCCGCCGGCGGGTCGCTGAAGCAGGTCCGGGCGCGACTCCGGGAGCTCGACCGCCACATCCGCCAGGCCCGCCGCGACGCCCGGAGGGCGGGGCAGGCGCGCAAGCTGGAGCGCCGGGCGGCGGAACTCGCGCTCGAGAGAAGCCTTGCGAAGCGGGACGCCCTCACCGCGGTCGTCCGCCGGGGAGGGGCGCCGCTCGCCGCCCTCGAGGCGGAGTCACGCCGTCGAGGGGAGAGTCTCGAGGTCTTCGAGCGGTTCCTGGGCGCGCGGCGCGACGAGCTCGACGCAGCGCGCGCGCGGTTCGGGGCGAGGTCCCGGGCGGCTCTCGACTGCCGGAGTCGTCGGGATCGGGCCGAGGCGGTGATCGGGGAAGGGCGGCGGGCCGAGCGCAACCGGGCGGCCGAGACGGTTCGACTCGATGCGGAGGAAGCCGACTTGCGCGAGCGGCTCGCGACGCGCCGGGCCGAGGCGCGGGAGAGCGCCCGCCGCGCCCGCGCGCTCCCCGCCCGCATCGAGACGCTGGCTGCGGCGCTCGCCGGGCGCACCCGGGACCGGGACGAGGCCCGCGCCGAGGAACGTCGCCGCCATCTCGGCCTCGAGGCGATCCGGGGCGAGAGGGCGCGCATCGAGGCGTCGCTGCGCACCCTGGGGATGGCGTGCGCCCAGCACGGCGCGGCGGGGGATCGCCTGCAGTCGGACCGGGTGCGACTCGACGGGGACCGCCGCGCCCTCGAGGCCGAGTCGGACCACGCCGCCCGCGCCGCGACCGCCGCCTCGGATCGGCGCCGCCTCGCCGGTCGGGAATCGCTTCGCCTCCGCGAGGAGGGCCGAGCGGCGGACCAGGCGCTGGATCAGGCCTCGGCCGCGCTCGAGCGGGCCCGGGCCGCGGAAGCCGAGGCCGGTCGCCGACTGGCCGACGTCGCGGCTCGGCGCGCCGCCCAGCGGGCGCTCGTCGTCTCCCGGCGACAGCTCGGCCCGGCGGCGGCTCGCCGCCTCGCGGCGGCGGCGGGAGAGGGGCCGCTCCTCGGCGCCGTTGGCGAGGCGGTCGAGGTGGACCCGGGCTACGAGTCCGCGGCCGAGCGACTCGTCGGCGTCCACCGTCTCCGGGTGGGCCGGGCTTCCGATCTGCTCGACCTCGCCGCCGAACCGGGCGCGGCGCAGGGGCCGCCGCTCGAGGTCCTGGTCTCCGAACTCGCGTCGGCGTGTCCGGAGCCGGGCGGATCCGGCGGGACTCCGGCGCCGGAAGAGCGGCTCCGCGATCACGTGACCGCCGGGGATCCGGCGGTGCGGCGGTCCCTGCCGGACGCCGAGGTCACCGAGGATCTGGCGTCGGCGCTCCGGCGTTTCCTCGAACGGCCCGGCGTCTATGTGACCCGCGCCGGGGAGAGCGTGGCGCCCCCGGGCGTCGTCGCCATCGGTCGGGGCGGCCCCGGCGCCGGGTTCCTCGCCGCCCGCGCCGAGCTTCGCGAGCTCGACCGCGCCGAAGCGGCGGCGCGGGAGCAGGCCGGGAGGCTGGCGACCGATCGGGAGAAGCGCGAGGCCGAGCGCGCCGACGCGCGCCGTCTCCGGGCGGGCTGTCGGGAGGCGCGCGCGGCCGCCGATGCGGCCCGGTCCCGCGCCGAGCGCGACGCGGAGCGCGCCGCCGCGACCGCGACCGACGTCCGGCGCCGACTCCGTGAACTGACGGCCGGTCTCACCCGGAATCGAGAGGACCGGGAGCGGAACGACGCCGCGGCGGAGCGGGCCGAGGCGACCCTCGCCCGGGATCGGGAGCGGCTCGCCGGCACCGCGACGGAGCTCACCGCCGCGGAGACCGCGCTCGCCGCGGCCCGCGGCCGGCTCCGCGGGGCCGAGCGCGAGTTCCTCGCCGCCGATCGGGAACTCGCCCGGGAGCAGGCGATCGCCGAGGAGGCCCGGCGCGCCGAGACCGTCCGGGAGCGCGAGACGAGGGCGGACGAGGCTCGCCTCGAAGCGATCGCGACGGCGCGGGACCGGCTCGAGGCCGAGGAGCGCGAGTGGGCCGTGCGTCGCCGGGCCGAGGACGAGGAGATGGCTGCTGCTGCGGCCGGCGCCCGCGAAGAGCAGGCGGCGGCGGACCGGCTCGCCGGGCGGGCGACGGATCTCGCCGCGCGCGTCGCGGCGGGGGAGGCGGCGCTCGGACCCCGCCGGGAGGAACTCCAGGAAGTCGAACGACGGCTCGCGGACCTTCGCTCCGAAGTAGCGCGGGCGGAGACGCTCGTCGGTCACCTCGAGGACGAGTTTCGGCGGGAGCGCGGACGGAGCCTCGCGGCGGCGGCCGCCTCGATGCCCGCGGTCTCCGGTCGCCGATCAGTGGAGGACATCGAGCCCGAAATCGAGACGGTCCGAGCGGCTCTGGACGATCTGCTGCCGGTGAACCAGGTCGCCGAGTCCCGTCTCGCGGCGCTCGAGGCCGAGCGCGCCGGCCCGGCGGCCGAGCTTGCGGATGTGGAATCCGGAATCCGGGACGGGCTCCGCGCGCTGGAGCGGCAGGAACGGGAGGCGCAGCGGACGTTCCGCGACAGCCTCGATCGGGTGGGCCGCACCTTCGACGAGGCGTTTCGGCAGCTCTTCGGCGGCGGGCGGGCGGAACTCCGGCTCGTCGCCCGCCCGGCCGGGCCATCGGCGGACGGTTCGAAGAACGGCGCCGACCGTCGGCGAGCCGATGACCCGGGGGACGCGGCGGGAATCGGCATCTTCGCCGAGCCGCCGGGGAAGCGGTTCCAGAGCGTGCGCCTCCTGTCGGGCGGCGAAAAGGCGCTGACCGCGATCGCCTTTCTCATCGCCCTGTTCCGCTATCGGCCGGCGCCGCTTTGTCTCCTCGACGAGGTGGACGCCCCGCTCGACGACGACAACTCGCACCGGTTCGCCGCTCTCCTCGACGAGCTGCGGGAGGTCTCGCAGCTCATCGTGATCACCCACAACCGGGTCACGATGGAGGCCTGCCAGCACCTCTACGGCGTCACCATGGAAGAGCCGGGGGTCTCCCGGGTCCTGTCGCTGACGTTCGACGACGGTCTCGATCGCCTGCTCGCCTCGGCGCCCGAACCCTCGGCGCTGCCCGCCTGAGGCCGCGCCGCCCCTCCTGTCGGTGACCCCCCCGGGACCCCCTCGGATTCCATCGGTGACCCGAGGACGCGGTCGGATTCCGACCGGCGCCATGGTGTTCGCCGCCGGGCGCGGCGTCCGCATGGGACCCCTGACGGCGCACCGAGCCAAACCCGCCCTCCCGTTCGGTCGGACGCCGCTTCTCCGCCTCGTTCTGGATCGGCTGCGCCGCGCCGGCGTTCGCGACATCGTCGTGAACCTCCACCATGCGCCCGAGAGCATCGAACCGCTCCTCGGCGCCGCCGAGACCGAAGGGACCGGCGGACTGCGGATCCACCGGTCCCTCGAGACGGAGCTGCTCGGGACATCCGGGGGCCTCCATCGGGTGCGGGACCGGTTTCAGGGCGGGACGTTCCTCGTCGTGAACGGGGACACCCTCCACACCGTGGATCTCGGCCGGGTCGCCGCCGCCCACGCCGCCGGCGGGGGCGAGGCGACGCTGGTGGCCGATCCCGACCCGGGTCCGGAACTCGCCGGGGAACGCCGGCTGCGTTCGGAGGGGGGACGCTTCACCGGACTCACCGCGCCGGGAGGACCCGGGCCCGCGTTCACCGGGGTCTGGGTGCTCGAGCCGTCGGCGCTCCGGCGACTCTCGGGACGTCCGGTCGGGCTGGGGGCGGACCTCCTCCCGGCGCTCGCCCGGGCCGGGACCGGGCGGGTGTTCGAGAGCCGGGCGCCCTGGTTCGAGATCGGGACGCCCCGCCGCTACCTCGATGCCTCGCTGCGGGCGCTGACCACCGGCCTCGTCCGCGAGGTTCCCGCGACCCGCCTGATCCTGGCCGCGGGAGCGCGGGCGGCGCCCGCCGCGTTGCTCGGCGACGGGTGCCGGCTCGGGCCGCGGGCCCGGGTGGAGCGGTCGGTGCTCGGCGAGGAGGTGGTCGTCGGAGCCGGAGCGGTCGTCGTGGATTCGGTCGTGGCGGCTCGGGAGCGGATCGAGCCGGGCCGTCGCCTCGAAGGAAGGCTCCTCGCCGGCGGTGAAGAGACAGCGCTGTGAACGGTGAAGAGAGGGGAGACGGCGCTGTGAGCCGACGGGCGCGGCTCGCCGCCTTTCTCGAGCGCACTGGCTGCGCCGGCGCCGACATCGTCCGGCTCGTGCGCGACGCCGGCGAGCGGGTGTATTACCGGATCCGCCCGGCGGACGGGACGGTGGTCCCGGTGGGGCCCGCCCCGAACCGGCGGAACCAGACCTTCGTGGCCTGCGTCATGGCGCGGCCCTATCCCCCTGGCGGGCTGCCGTTTTCCAACTCGACGGCGCTCTACCGCCGGCTCGGCGTCCGGGCCCCGCGCATCGGGATCGAGGCCCCCGACCTCGGCGTGCTCGCCCTCGAGGACCTCGGCGACCTCTTGCTCCAGGCCGCGGCGCGCGACGGCGACCGGCGGGCCCCGGCGCTCTACGCGGAGGCGGTCCGCATCCTCGGAGCGATCCAGCGGCGGGGCGCGGAGGTCGCGGCGTCGGGAGACCGCGGCCGCTACCGGGCGTTCGCCATGCGGCTCGACGAGGCGCTGTTCCGGCGCGAACTGCGTTTCTTCGTGGAGCACTTCGTCGGCCCGGCCGGCGGCGGGGCGCCCGCCGGCGAGCTCGACCGGCTGCTCGACGCCCTCGCCGCCGAAGCCGCCGCCACCCCCCAGGCGCTCTGCCACCGGGATTACCACTCGCGCAACCTCATGGTCCGCCGACCGGCGGCGGAAGCCGATCCCGACGGCCCGGACTCGGCCGCGCTCACCGTGATCGATCACCAGGACACCCGCCTCGGGCCCCGCCTCTATGACCTGGCGTCCCTGGTGCGCGACCCGTACGTGGCCGGACCTCGACCCTCGTTCGCCCTCCCCCTCGACGAGACCGCGCTGGTGCGCCGCTTCGTGGCGGAGACGGGACTCGCCGCAACCCCCGGGGAGCTGGCCGCCGAACTCGACACCGTGGCGCTCCAGCGCCAGTTGAAGGCGCTCGGCACCTACGGTTTCCAGGTCCATCGCCGCGACAATGCGGTGTATCGCGCCTTCATCGCGCCGACGCTCGCGATGGTCCGGCGCAACCTGGATCGTCGGCCGCGCCGACGACCGCTCCGCGACGCTCTCGCCGACCTGCTCGACGGGTAGCGACCGGCGGACCGGAGCAGGGCGCCCGGGGCATCGCCGCCGGGGAGGGGCGCTCCACTCGGAGTACCCTCCCCGGCGCCGCGATGCCTGCTTCCCCCGCTCCCGACCGCTCGTGGAAGGACCGGATGGGTCCGACGATCGAGGGGCTGCGTCGAGCCGTCACCGCGGAGGAAGCTCCCTCCGGCGTCCCGGCGAGGCTGCGCGGGTGGCTGGCCGGGCGGCGATCGAGCGGTCGCCTGCTCTTCCTCAATTTTCGGGACGGCTCCGGTTTCGCCCAGGTCGTGGTGGCGAAGAATCGGGTTGCATCGGGATCGTTCGACGCCGCGAAGACGTGCCCGCTCGAGAGCGCGGTCGAAGTCTCCGGGACCGCCTTCAGCGATTCCCGGGCGCCGGGCGGGATGGAGGTGCGCGCCGACGCGTTCGCGGTGATCCAGCCCGCCGAGCCCTACCCGATCACCCCCAAGGAGCACGGGGCGCAGTTCCTGCTCGACCATCGCCATCTCTGGCTGCGCTCGAAGCGGCAGCACGCGCTCCTGCGCATCCGGGACGAGGTGCTCCACTCGTTCCGCGAGTACCTGAGGGCGCAGGACTTCGTCTGCGCCGACACCCCGATCTTCACTCCGAACGCCTGCGAAGGCACGACGACGCTGTTCGAGACGCAGTACTTCGACCGCCGGGCCTACCTGGCGCAGAGCGGACAGCTCTACAACGAGGCGGTGGCCATGTCGGTGGGCCGCACCTACTGCCTGGGGCCCACCTTCCGCGCCGAGAAGTCCAAGACCCGCCGCCATCTGATCGAGTTCTGGATGCTCGAACCCGAGGTCGCGTGGGCGAAGCTGGACGACATCGTGGCGCTCGCCGAAGGCCTCATCTGCCACACCGTGGAGCGGCTGCTCGACCGGCGGACCCTCGAACTCGAGGCGCTCGGGCGGGATCTGGCGCCGCTTCGCCGGATCCGGGCGCCGTTTCCGCGGATCACCTACGACGAAGCGGGAGAGATCCTGGCGAAGAAGGGGACCGGCTTCACGCTCGGGGACGACTTCGGCGCCCCCGACGAGACCGCCCTGACCGAGGATCTGGACCGGCCCCTCGTCATCACCCACTTTCCGGCGGCGATCAAGGCGTTCTACATGGAGCCGGCGCCGGGACGCCCCGACCGGGTGCTCGGGCTCGACATCATCGCTCCCGAGGGGTATGGGGAGATCGTGGGCGGCAGCCAGCGGATCCACGACCCCGGTCTGCTGCAGCAGCGGGTGCGCGAGCACGGACTGCCCGAGGACGCGTTCTCGTGGTACCTGGATCTCCGCCGCTACGGGACCGTGCCCCATTCCGGATTCGGATTGGGCATTGAGCGGTTCGTGTCGTGGATGGCCGGGCTGAGCCACCTGCGGGAGGCGATCCCGTTCCCGCGCCTGCTCTACCGGCTCTCCCCATGACGACCGATGGATCCCGCCGGGGCGCCCCGGCCCGGGTCGGGCTGGTGAGCCTCGGCTGCGCGAAGAACCTCCTCGACAGCGAGGTCATGGCGGGCGCTCTGGCGCAAAGCGGCTTCGAATTGACGAACGAGCCGGAGTCGGCCGACGCCCTGATCGTCAACACCTGCGGGTTCATCGGCCCGGCCAAGGAAGAGGGGATCAACACGATCCTCGACCTGGCGCGGTTGAAACGGTCGGGGCGGTGTCGCCGTCTCGTCGTCGCCGGGTGTCTGGCGCAGCGCTACGCCGCCGAGCTCGCCGACGCGATCCCCGAGATCGACGCGGTCGTCGGGCTCGACGAGGTGGACACGGTGGCGGAGATCCTCGCCGGGAGCCTCGCCGGCGCCGCGCGGCGCACGCCGCCGCTCACCGCCGATCAGTCGGTGACCTGGCTCTACGACCACACCTCCCCGCGGATCCGCTCCACGCCGTCCCACACCGCCTACATCAAGGTTGCGGAGGGGTGCGACTATCCCTGTTCCTTCTGCGTGATCCCGCAGATTCGCGGCCGGTTCCGCAGCCGGACTCCGGACTCCGTCCTCGCCGAAGCGGAGGCTCTCGCATCGGATGGCGCGCGGGAGCTGATCCTGGTGGCCCAGGACACGACCGCCTACGGCGTGGACCTCGGGCTCCGCCACGGGCTCGCGACCCTCCTGCGGCAGCTCGCCGGGGTGGGGGGCGTCGAGTGGGTGCGCTTCCTCTACGCTTATCCGACCACGCTCGACTGCGAGACGCTCGCGGCGCTCGCCGAGGTTCCCGAGCTCTGCCGGTACGTGGACATCCCGCTGCAGCACGCCAGCCGGAGAGTGCTCCGGGCCATGCGGCGACCCGGCAACCGGTCGAGCAACGAACGGCTCATCACCCGGATCCGCGAGGCGGTCCCCGGCGTTTCCATCCGCAGCACGTTCATCGTCGGGTTCCCCGGGGAGGAGCAGGAGGACTTCGAGGAGCTCGCCGGATTCGTCGAGGAGGCGGAGTTCGACGCGATGGGCGCGTTCCTCTACTCGAACGAGGAATCCGCGACGTCGTTCGTGGCCGAGGAGCGCATCGCCGAGGCCGAGAAGGAGAGCCGGCGGGCCCGGCTCATGGAGATCCAGCAAGCAGTGTCGCTGCGACGGCATCGGTCGCTGGTCGGACGGGATCTCAGGGTTCTGGTGGACGGCGCCCCCGAGGAGAGCGACCTTCTGCTCGCCGGGCGGACCGAGGGGCAGGCGCCCGACGTGGATGCGCGGGTGCTGCTCGTGGACGCCGACCGCCCTCCGGAAGAGCTCGTCGGGACCTTCGTCACGGCTCGCATCACCGAGGCGCACGCCGAGGATCTGGTCGGCCGGGTCGTCGGCTGAGGACGGTCTTCCCGCGCGCGGCTGACTGTTATACTCGCGCGCCGTTCGGACCTTGGAGTGCTGGGTCCGCCCGATCTTCACAACCCGCCGCGTCCGGTGCGTGGCGGGTTTTTGTTCCTGTTTCCGGACCCACGGACCGGTGGGATCTCCGGAGCATTCGACGTCATCCCTTCATTTTCCGGAAACAGCCCGAAGCGAGAGGTCCCACGCATTCCGCAGCACGAACGCGAACCGCATCACCGCTTCCGGGTGGAGGAAGACCTCCTCGCCCGGGTGCAGCGGTTGGCGCGGCGGGCGGCTCTGAGTGCCGGGGTTCAACTGGCATGGACCGAAGTCAAGGGGCCCCGGGGTTCGCGCCGGGTGCGGGTGTTCATCGAGGGGCCGGACGATGTCCCGGTGGGCCTTCCCCACTGCGAGCGGATGAACGAGAAGCTCTCGGCGCTCTTCGATCTCGAGGATCCGATCCCCGGTTCCTATGTCCTCGAGGTGAGCACGCCGGGCCTCGACCGACCGCTCCACTCGCCCGCCGACTGTCAGCGGTTCACCGGGCGGCGGGTGAAGGTGAAATGCCGGATCGGCGACCGGACCCGGACGGTCGTGGGGACTCTCGAAGCGGTGGAGACCGACGCCGTCCGCCTCGGCGGCCACGGCGTCGGACCGGTGGAAGGGCAGTGGATCCGGTGGGACGCCGTCGTCGGCGCCCGACTCGACCCCGACACGCGAAGCCTGTTCGCCGGGCGCGCCCCCGGCCGCCGCGGGATCCCGCGCGGGAGGCGGCGGCCCGTCTGATGAAAGCGATCGAGGAACTCGCGACCGAGGTCGAACGCACCGAGATCATCGCCAGCGTCGAGCAGGCGGCCACGCTCGCCGCGTCGCGGAGCGCCGGGCTCGCGCTGTCCGCGCGACTCGACCCGGAGACCGGCATCCTGCGCTGCTTCGCATCGCGGCGAGTGGTCGCCGAAGTCTCGGACCCGGCCGGCGAGATCCACCGGGACGAGGCTCCGGGAGGCGCCGCCGAAGGGGACGTCGTCGAGGTGCCGGTCTCGCTCGGACGCGCCTCTTCAAGCGCGGGTCGGGCGGCGCGGGAGGTTCTCGACCTTCGACTTCGATCCGCCCGGCTTCTCGGACGCGCCGCGCGGTTCCGGGACCGCGTGGGCCGACTGGAGACGGGCCGGGTCGTCCGTCGGGAGGGCAACGACCTCATCGTGGACCTCGGCCCGGTCGAAGGCCGCCTCCCGGCGGACGAACAGAGCCGCCACGAGGTCTTCAATCCGGGCGACACCATCCGGGCCTCGATCCGCGCGATCGTCCCGGAGGATCCTCCGGTGATCCTCTCGCGCATCGCCCCCGAGGTTCTCGCCGGGGCCATCGAGCGGGAGACCCCCGAGGTGCGTCGGGGCATCGTCGAGGTCCGGGCCGTCGCCCGGCACCCCGGGACCCGGGCCAAGGCGGCGGTGTGGACCGACACCCCCGACGTGGATGCGGTCGCGGCCTGTCTCGGTCCCGGGGGTTCCCGGATTCGCGCCGTCACCCGCGAGCTGCGGGGCGAGCGCGTGGACGTCGTCCGATGGAGCAGGTCGCTCGAGGAGTTCGCCGCGAACGCCCTGCGCCCGGCGCGGGTGGCGCGGGTGGAGCGCAGCGAGTTCGGCGGCGGCCATCGTCCCGAGGTGGAGCTCATCGTCTCGGTCGCCGAGGCCGAGGTGCCGCGCGCGGTCGGCAAGCGCGGCGAGAATGTCCGGCTGGCCTCGGAACTCATCGGGATGCCCATCCAGGTCGTGGCCGAGGGCCAGCATCCCTCTGACCGCGATCGCCGGGGACGAGGTCGTCCGGCGGGAGCGGGTCGGCGTCCGGCCCGGCATTCCCACGGGCCGCGCGGGAGGGGGGGGCCCGCCGGCCCCCGTCGGCGCCGGGGTCCGTTCCCGGGTACCGGTCGTCGTCGGCCGCGCCCGGCGCCGGCCGCGACTTCGGCGATGCCGCGAGAGGGAGGGCGCTAGCCCGAGATGCCAGTCAAGATCCGGGTCACCGACCTCGCGCGCGAACTCCGCCTCCAGCCAAGGGTTCTGCTGCGCATGCTGCAGACCGACTTCAAGCAGCGCATCCAGTCCGTTTCGGCGACGATTCCCGAGCCGGTGGCGCGCCGCGTCCGGGCGCGGCTCCGCCTTGCCAAGCGGCGGGCGGCGCGGCCGGACCGCAAGGCGCGAGCCGAGGCCAACATCCGGCGGGTCGCCGAGCAGCGCCGCCTCCGTCGGGCGGCCGAGAAGAAAGCCAACGAGCGGAAGGCGAAGGACGAGGTCGTCCGCAAGGAGCGGGAGGCGGCGGAGGCGAAGGTCCGCGCCGAGCGCGAAGCGAAGGAAAGGGCGGAGCGCGAGGAGAAAAACCGGCTCGCGGCCGAACGCCGGGCCAAGAAGGAGGCCGAGGCGGCGCAGATCCGACGGACCGCCGATGCCGCCCGGAAACAGGCGGCGCGCGCTCGCAAGGAGAGGGAAGCCGCGGAAGGGCCCGCCGAGGGTGAGCGTCCGAAAACGCTCGGGCGCCCGCTTCGCCGAGCCCGCCCGCAGGACCGGCGCATTCCGCCGGTCCGGATTCCGACGCGGCCCCTCCGCGAACCGCTCGCCCGACCTCCCCAGCCGACCGGCCGCCGGATCGAGACGCCGAGCATCGCAGCGCCGACGCAGCCCGGCGGTTTCCGCCCCGGCGCCACCGACCGCAAGATCGTTCCTCCGACGCCGCCGGTCCGCCGCGCCACGCCTCCGCGCCTCCGGGCGACGCCGCCGCCGCTGCGTCGCGCCGGGGGGCCCGGGCCCAAGCCGAGGCCACCGGGCGCCGGCCGCCGTCGCGCCCGGCGTCGGGTCGGTCGGGCCGAGCTTCCGGAGACCGGAGACGGGTTCGACAGCCAGTTCCCGCCCGGCCTTCGCCAGGCGATGGCGCGCGAGTACCGGACCGACGCGTCCATCGAGCTGAGCGAGGCGATCACGGTGAAGGCGCTCGCCGACGAGATGAGCGTCCCGGCGACCGAGCTCATCAAGGCGCTGCTGCTCCATCACGGCGTGATCGCCTCGATCAACCAGGTGCTCGACGCCGAGACGGCTTCCAAGCTGGTGGTTCGGTTCGGGGGAACGGCGTCGGAGGCCGAGGAGCAGCCGGACGAAGGGCTTCTGGCGACGGCGCAGACGCGCGCCGAGGAGGCCCAGGAGCTCCGCGATCGAGGCTGGGTGGACCGGGCTCCGGTCGTGACCGTGATGGGTCACGTGGATCACGGCAAGACCAGTGTGCTGGACGCGATCCGCTCCACCCGCGTCGTGGCCGGAGAGGCCGGCGGGATCACGCAGCATGTCAGCGCCTACACGGTCGATACCGAAGACGGTCGGCGCGTCGTGTTCCTCGACACCCCCGGCCACGAGGCGTTCACCAAGATGCGCGCCCGGGGCGCGTCGGTCACCGACGTGGTCATCCTGGTCGTGGCCGCCGATGACGGCGTGAAGGAGCAGACGATCGAGGCCCTCAACCACGCGCAGGCGGCCGAGGTCCCGATCGTGGTGGCGGTGAACAAGATGGATCTGCCCGCCGCCGACCCCGACCAGGTCATGCGCCAGCTCGCCGAGCGCGGGGTCACGCCCGAAGAGTGGGGCGGGGAGACGATCTTCGCGCGGGTGTCGGCAAAGACCCACGAAGGGCTCCCCGATCTCGTAGCCGCCGTCCTCGACGTGGCGGAACTCGAAGAGCCGCTCGCCGACCCGACGGTTTCGGCCGAAGGCGTCGTGCTCGAGGCCAGGAAGGACCGGGGTCGCGGCCCGGTGGCGACCTTGCTGATCCAGACCGGGACCCTGAAGGTGGGCGACACCGTCTCCGCGGGCGCGGCGTGGGGGAAGGTTCGGGCGCTCCTCGATCAGAACGGCAAGCGGATGAAGAAGGCGCCGCCTTCGACCCCGGTGGAGCTGCTCGGACTCGGCGATCTCCCGGTTGTGGGGGACACCTTCACCGCCGGCGAGGCGCCCGCCGTGGCGCGTCGGATCGCCGAGGAGCGCCAGGCCGCGGACCGCGCCGAAGTCCTCGAGGGCCGTCGCCGACTCAGCCTGCAAAACCTCTACACCCAGCTCGAGGGCGGACTCAAGGAGCTCTCCATCGTGGTCAAGGCCGATGTCGGTGGGACCGCGGAGGCGATCCGCGACTCGCTCCTGGGCCTTTCGACCGACGAGATCAAGGTGCGGGTGATCCACACCGCCGCCGGAGCCGTCTCCGAGAGCGACGTCAACCTGGCCGCCGCCACCGACGCCATCGTCGTGGCTTTCGGCGTCCGCCCCGACCCGATGGCCCGGAAGCTCGCCGAGCGCGAGGGCGTCGAGATCCGCTCCCACAAGGTGATCTACCACCTGGTGGAGGAGATCGAGAAGGCGCTCACCGGCCTCCTCGAACCCGAGATCGAGATCGTGGAGCTGGGCCGGATCGAGGTTCGCCGGACCTTCTCGGTGCCTCGCGTGGGCACGGTCGCCGGTTCCTACGTGCTCAGCGGGGCGGTCCCCCGGTCGGCGCAGGTGCGTCTGGTGCGCGATGGGCGGATCGTGCACGAGGGACGGATCGGCAGTCTGCGTCGGTTCAAGGAAGACGTTGCGAAGGTCCGCGAGGGCTTCGAGTGCGGCGTCGGGATCTCCGGTTACAACGACGTCAAGATCGGCGACATCATCGAGGCGTTCGAACAGAAGCAGGTTCGCCCGGAGGCGGGGTAGGGACGCCGGGAATGCCCGTCGGGATTCCCATCGCCGGTCGGCGGGAGACAGTCGCAGATGGCCCGAACCCGGATCGGCCTGCTGCGCATCACCCTGAGCCTGCCCGGCGCCCGCTCGCTGAAGGACCGTCGCCGCGTGGTGCGTTCCCTCGCCGACCGGTTGCGCGCCCGGTGCCTGGTCGCGGTGGCCGATACCGGCGATCCGGCCACGAGGCGCGAGGCGGAACTCTCGGTCGTCGCGGTGGGCCTGGGGACGCCCGCGGTGCACGCCCGGCTGGACGCGGCGCGGGCGATCGCGATCCGGGCCTTCCCCGTCGAGGTGACCGAGGCGGAGATCGAGTGGTGCGAGCTTCCCCAGTGAACGCGGCGGGTTCCGAGCTCCGCTAGAGGATGCGGGGGGGCGAGCGCCGCCGCCGGGTGGCCGAGGCGGTGCGGAAGGAAGTCGCCGACATCCTGCGCTTCGAATTCGGCGATCCGCGGGTGCGGCGGGCCACGGTCACGCGGGCGGAAGTGACCGGTGATCTCGCTCTGGCGCGGGTGTACGTGTCGGTGCTCGGGACGCCGCCGGAGCAGAAGGAGACGCTGGAGGTGCTTTCGCGGGCGCGAGGGCGGGTGCGGTCGCTCCTCGGCCGACGGGTTCGTCTCCGGCAGACCCCGGAAGTGCGGTTCGTGTTCGACTCCTCGGTGGAGTTCTCGATTCGGCTGGAGAAGCTGCTCGAGAAGGAGCGGCGCCGGGCGCCGAAGGAGGCGACCCCGAATCACGACGAAGGGGAAGGCCGGTGAACGGCGGCGTTCTCCTCGTGGACAAGCCCGAGGGGATCACTTCCTTCGGGGTCGTGCGGCGGGTCCGCCGGCTGCTCGGCGGCGCGCGCGTCGGTCACGTGGGCTCGCTGGACCCGTTCGCAACCGGGCTGCTTCCGGTGTGCGTGGGTCGGGCGACCCGGCTCGTGCGCTTCGTGACGGCGGGAACGAAACGCTACCGGGCCGTGATCCGGTTCGGTCAGGCGACCGACACCGACGACCGGACGGGGGACCCGGTCGGCTCCCCGGGACCGATTCCCTCCGAGTCCGATGTGCGGGCGGCGCTCGGCGGATTCCTCGGCGTCGTCCTCCAGCGCCCGCCGCCGTACTCGGCCAAGCGGGTCGGAGGGCGACGCGCCTACCGGCTGGCGCGGTCCGGCAAGCCGCCGGAGCTGGCGCCGGTCCCGGTCCGGATCGAGAGCCTCGACCTCCTCGCTCTTCGGGGTCGGGACGCCGAAGTCCGGTGCGAGACGGGTCCCGGAACCTACATCCGGGCGCTCGCCCGCGACCTCGGCCAGCGACTCGGCACCGCGGCCCATCTCGCCGCGCTCCGCCGGGAGGCGGTCGCCGGGTTCGCCCTGTCGGACGCGAGTACGCTGTCGCAGCTCGAGGAGCTCGGGAGGGCGGAGGTCCGGCGGCGCATCCTGCCTCCCCTCGCCGCGCTCTCCGGTATGCCGCGGCTTCCGGTGGACGAGGAGGGGGCGCGACTCCTGGGGCACGGACGCGCGGCGCCGGGCCCGGCGGCTCGCGGAGCGCGCCGCGAGGGGCTTCGGGCGGCGGTTCGACCCGGTCCCGGGCGGTCCGCCCCGGAGCTCGTGGCCATCGTTCGGCCGGTCGCGGAGGGCTGGCGACCCGTCCTCGTATGGCGCGTCGGGAGCGCATCGCGCTGTGGTAGTCTCCCGCCGCACAACGACGCGACTCCTGACCCTGTGATCGCGGCGCAACATCCATCGGGTCTGCTCCGTCGGAGCGATCCGGACACCGCATCAGAACGGCCCCCCCGCCCCCAGGCGGCTATTTCGGGCCCCACGGCATCACGAGACCGGACGAGACGATCCCGGGACGACAGGAAGAACAGTGGCTCTACAAGACTCCGCCCGGCGGGAGATCATCGGGAACTTCCGTCGGCATGAGGCCGACGTTGGCTCTCCCGAAGTTCAGGTCGCCCTTCTGACGGCCCGGATCAAGGGCCTCACCGGGCACTTCGCCGACAACGCGAAGGACCACGCCTCCCGGCGCGGGCTGCTCAAGATGGTGAGTCGGCGTCGCCGGTTGCTCCACTTCCTCCGTCATGAAGACCCGGGCCGCTACCGCGCTCTCATCGCGGCGCTTGGGCTGAGGAAGTAGGCCGGTCGCCTTCGCGAACCGGTCCGTCTCTCGATCAGCGCGCGGAACTGCGGCGAGGGTCCGCTGTCGCGCACGAGTTCACTCCTGGAAGGAAAAACAATGGAATCTGTCAGTACCCGTATCGGGCAGCGCGAGCTGGTCATCGAGACCGGCCGCATCGCCAGACAAGCCGCCGGATCGGTCACGATCCGCCTCGGCGACACGGTGGTCCTCTCGGCGGTCACCGCTTCGAAGCATGATCGTCCCGATGTGGACTTCCTGCCACTCGCGGTGGACTACCGCGAGTACTTCTACGCCGCGGGCCGGATCCCCGGTGGGTTCTTCAAACGCGAAGGACGCCCCAACGAGAAGGAGATCCTCACCTGTCGGCTGATCGACCGCCCGTTGCGGCCGCTCTTCCCCAGTCGCTGGCGCCGCGAGACGCAGGTCACCTGCCTCCTGCTCTCGACTGACCGCGAAAACGACTCGGACGTCCTGGCGCTCACCGCCGCCGCGACCGCGCTCGGGATCTCGGACCTTCCGTTCGACACGAGCCTGGCCGCCGTGCGCGTGGGCCTGGTGGACGGCGAGTTCGTCCTGTTCCCCACCTTCGCCCAACTGGATGAATCGCTTCTGAATCTGGTCGTCGCCGGTTCCGATGACGCCATCATGATGGTCGAGGCCGGGGCGGAGGACCTGCCCGAAAACAAGATGGTCGAGGCGCTCGCGTTCGCCCATGAGGGGATCCGCGAGATCGTCGCCATGCAGAAGGATCTGGTCGCCCGGATCGCTCCCAAAAAGCAGGTCGTCGTCGCGGACGAACCCGACCCGGCGCTGGCGGAGCAGATCTCGGAGGGATTCCGGGACCGCATGAAGGCTGCGCTCGAGACGCCGGGCAAGCTGGATGCGGCGGCGGCGAAGGACGAGGTTCGGGGCGAGATCCTGGAGAGTCTCTCGGACCGGCCCGAGCTGGATCGGACCCAGGTGTCCTCCATCGTGAAGGGTCTCGAAGAGGACATCCTGCGCCGCGCCGCGCTGGACGACGGGCGTCGGCTCGACGGCCGGGCCTTCGACGAGATCCGACCGATCACGTGCGATGTCGGCTTCCTGCCGCGCGCCCACGGCTCGGCCGTGTTCACCCGCGGCGAGACCCAGGCGCTGGTGACGACCACGCTCGCGCCGGTCAGCGAGGCGCAGCGGCTGGATTGGGTCCATGCCGCCGGCGAGAAGCGCTTCCTCCTGCACTACAACTTCCCCGCCTTCTGCGTTGGGGAAGCCCGCATGATGCGCGGTCCGGGGCGTCGCGAAATCGGACACGGCGCGCTGGCGGAGCGGGCGCTGCTCCCCGCGATCCCGGACGAGAACGAGTTCAACTACGCGATCCGCGTGGTCTCGGACACGCTCGAGTCGAACGGTTCGAGTTCGATGGCGGCGGTGACCGGCGGTTGCCTGTCGCTGATGGATGCCGGGGTCCCGCTGAAGGCCCCGATCGCCGGGATCGCCATGGGGCTGATCACCGAGGGAGACACCTACCGCATCCTCACCGACATCGCCGGGGCCGAGGATCACTTCGGCGACATGGACTTCAAGGTGGCGGGCACCGCGAGCGGCATCACCGCCCTGCAGATGGACATCAAGGTCGCCGGGCTGCCCCTCGAGGTCATGGAGCAGGCGCTCGAACAGGCGCGTTCGGCCCGCACCGAGATCCTTCGGAAGATGGCGGCCGCGATCCCCGAGCCGCGCAAGAACACGTCCCAGTACGCCCCCGCCATCCTCACGATCAAGATCCCGGTCCGGAAGATCCGGGACGTCATCGGTCCCGGCGGCAAGACGATCCGCGGGATCACCGACGACACCGGCGCCCGGGTGGATGTCTCCGACGACGGAAGCGTCCAGATCGCCGGGCATGACATGACCACGGCCCGACAGGCCCAGGAGCGCATCGAGGCCATCGCCCACACCAAGCTGCCCGAGGTGGGCAAGGACTACCACGGCGTCGTCAAGACGATCGTGGACTTCGGCGCGTTCGTCGAGATCCTGCCCGGTACCGACGGCCTGCTGCACATCTCCGAGATCGCCGACCGTCACGTGAACAGCGTGCGGGACGAACTCCAGGTCGGCGACGAAGTGGAGGTCCGCGTCATCGAGGTGGACGGGAACGGGCGCACCCGGCTCTCGTGCAAGGACATCATCCGGGAGCGGGCGGGCCTGCCGCCCCTGCAGCGGCGGCCGCGCGGGGGCCGTGGCGGGCCGGGCCGAGGCGGACCAGGCCGTGGCGGACCGGGCCGAGGCGGACCAGGCCGAGGCGGACCGGGACGAGGCCGGGGCGGGCCGCCGCGGGGCCGGGGCGGCCCGGGTCGGGGCGGACACCACCACGGAGGCGGAGGCCACCATCGCGGTCGCCGCTGATCCAGTCGCCGGCCCCGGCGGACTGCGGGGCGCGTGGTCGTCGAGAACGGGTTTCTCTCCCGTCTGACCTTCGCGCCTCCGTCCGGGCCGGCGTTCGCTCATCCTGAACCGCCGCTACGGCCTCCACGGTCCTCCGGGGCATGGCGCCGGGGCGTCGCTTCCCTGCGGCCCCGGGCGGCCCGTTGGTGCTGGAAGCTACGCGCGGACAGCGAACCGGAAGTCGCCGCGGTAGCCCGCGGTGGGGTCGCCGACCACGGCTGCAAGCTGGAGCGACACTCCGTCCCGAAAGATCCCGTCCTGTTCGTTCGTCGTCGGGTTCCGGCCGCGCCGGGCGTAGGCGCCGGTCGCGTGAACGACCGCGCTCACATCGTCGGGGAATGCGATTTGTGACGCGCCGAGAGTACGACCCTCCAGGGAGGCCTCCACGTGGATGTGCGTGGCCCGTCCCGGGTACCAGCCGGGGTACACCGTGATGAAGCGGACCTTGCCCTCGGCGTCAGTCGTGAGGGCGCCGCGGAGGAAGCTCTCGTTCTGTTCGCTCCCGTACTGGGAGTAGTCGCCGTCGGCGTCGCACTGCCAGATCGAGACCTCGACTCCGGACACCGGCGAGCAGCCGTCTGCCGAGTTGACGACCGTGATCGTGAGATCCAGCGCGGCCCCGTCGCGCCCTCCCCGAACATCGCTTCGAATGAACTCGCCGATGGTCGGGAATGGTCCCTTCGTCTCCGATGGCGTGGAAACGCAGTCGGAGTCGGCGGGCGCCGCCGTCGCCGGCGTGGTAGGCGCCGGGGAAGGCGAAGATGTCGCGGGAGCGGAACTCGCCCCGTCCTCACAGCCGCTCGCCAGGCCGGCCGCGGCGGCGAGGAGTCCGAGGACTCTCCGGCGGCTCGGTGCGACACGCCCGGTCGGCTTCGCCTCAAGTCGCCGCCTGGGCGCCGAGATCACCGGGTTCATTCGATCCGTGTCGTAGCCGCGGGTATTGTCGCGCCGATCAGGAGTACCGGGCGGGGCGCGGAGCCCGTATTCCGGGCGGCCACGTCAGGGCGCTGCCGCCGCCCGTCTCCGCGTGGCTACGAACAGCCGGAGGTGGAGCCGCAGTTCAGGCACTTGAAACAGGTGCCGCTGCGGACCATCAGCGCCCCGCAAGTCGAACACGGGGGAGCGTCGGCAAACACCGCGGCCGGTTCCACGACCTGCCGCGGTCGAGCCCGGTAGTCCGCCGTCCGTTCCGGGAGATCGTCGGACTCCAGCGGGTCCGCGTCGGGAGCGGTCCGGGTCTCGTCTTCCTGGAGGAAGCGGTGCCCGAGCCAGCGGAAGATGTAGTCGGTGATCGAGTCGGCGTAGGGGATCTCCTGGTTCCCGGTGTAGCCCGAAGGCTCGAAGCGGGTGTGAGAGAACTTGGGCACGAGGACCGAGAGCGGCACGCCGTACTGGAGGTTGTAGGACACGGCCCGGGCGAAGGCGTCCATGAGGCCCGAGACGAACGAGCCTTCCTTGGCCATCCGGAGGAAGATCTCGCACGGCGAGCCGTCCTCGCGCAGGCCGACGGTCAGATAACCCTTGTGGCCGGCGATGTCGAACTTGTGGATCACGGCGTCCCGCTCCGGCGAGAGGTGTTCCTTCTCCGAGCGTCGGAGACCCATCGTCTCCGGGGCCGGAGTCGGGGACGGCGCCGCGTCGTCGGTCTCGGCGCTGGACTCACCCACGTTCAGGGGCTGGGCCAGCTTGCTTCCGTCGCGGTAGATCGCCACCGCCTTCAGTCCCCGCTTCCAGGCGGCGACGTAGGTTTCCTCGATGTCCTCCACCGTGGAATCCGCGGGCATGTTCACGGTCTTCGAGATGGCGCCGGAGAGGAACGGCTGCACGGCCTCCATCATCTTCACGTGGCCGAGGTAGTGGATGGTTCGACTGCCGCCGACGGGCAGGAGGGCGCAGTCGAACACGGCGAGATGCCGGGGCTCGAGATCCGGCGCCTCTTCCACATGCCCGTGTTCGTCCACATGATCGAGGATGCGACGGACCGCCCCTTCGCTGTAGCCGAGCCGCTCGAGGGCGGGTCGAACCGTCTGGTTCACGATTCGCATGATGCCGCCGCCGGTCAGCTTCTTGTGCTTGATGAGCGACAGGTCCGGCTCCACGCCGGTGGTGTCGCAATCCATCATGAGACCGATGGTTCCGGTGGGCGCCAGCACGGACGCCTGCCCGTTCCGGAAGCCGTGCACCTCCCCGAGCTCGATCGCCTCCTTCCAGACGTCCTGCGCCCGGCGGAGCACCGTTGCCGGGACGCCTTCCTCGGCGATCCGGTGGGAGGCATTCCGATGCATCCGCATCACTTCGAGGAACGGCTCACGGTTTTGGGGGTATCCCGCAAAGGGCCCGGTCACGGCGGCGATCCGGGCGGATTGGCCATAGGCGCGCCCGGTCATGAGCGACGTCAGGGCCGCCGCATAGGCGCGCCCGGGCTTGCTGTCGTAGGGAAGCCCCGACTGCATCAACAGGGCGCCGAGATTGGCGTAACCGAGTCCGAGAGGCCGGTAGTCGTGCGAGTTCTTCTCGATCCGCTCGGTGGGATAACTGGCGTTTCCGACGATGATCTCCATCCCGGTCAGGAGCACATCCACGGCGTGCTCGAAGCCGTCCACGTCGAACTCTCCGTCATCGAGGGCGAACTTGAGCAGGTTCAGGGAGGCCAGGTTGCAGGCGCTGTCGTCCAGATACATGTACTCCGAACAGGGGTTCGAGGCATGGATCCGGTCCGTGTTCTTCGACGTGTGCCAGCGGTTGATCGTGTCGTCGAACTGCATCCCCGGATCCCCGCACTGGTGCGCGGACCGCGCGATGCGGCGGAGGAGCTCGCGGGCGGGCAGGGTGTCCATCCGGTCGCCGGTGGTCACGGCGCGGGTGGACCATCGCTCGTCGTTCTCGACGGCGCGCATGAAGGCATCGCTCACGCGCACGCTGTGGTTGGCGTTCTGGTACTGGATCGAGGCGTAGGCCTCCCCGTTCAGCGATCCGTCGTATCCGGCGGCGATCAGGGTGTGAGCCTTCCTCTCTTCGCGCGCCTTGCAGTCGATGAACGCGAAGATGTCGGGGTGATCCGCATTCAGGATGACCATCTTGGCCGCCCGCCGGGTCTTGCCGCCGCTCCGGATGACTCCGGCGAACGAGTCATAACCCTTCATGAACGACACCGGGCCGGAGGCGGCGCCGCCGGTGGAGAGCCTTTCCCGGGAGCTGCGGATCGAGGACAGGTTGGAGCCGGTGCCCGACCCCCACTTGAACAGCATCCCCTCCGTCTTCGCGAGCGTCAGGATGGACTCCATCGTGTCGTCCACCGAGTTGATGAAGCACGCGGAGCACTGGGGACGCTCCTCCACGCCGCAGTTGAACCAGACCGGGGAGTTGAAGGCGGCGTACTGGTTCACCAGCAGCCAGGTGAGCTCGTCCCGAAACGACTCTGCGGCCTCATCGTGGGCGAAGTAGCCGTCCCGGACCCCCCAGGCGGTGATCTGTTCGGCGACGCGCCCGACGAGCTGGCGGACGCTCGTCTCGCGTTCTCCCTTTTCGAGTGACCCGTGGAAGTACTTGGACGCCACGATCGTGGTGGCCATCTGGGACCAGCTCTTCGGGAACTCGACGTCCGGCTGGGCGAAGATGGTCTCGCCGTTTTCGTCGGTGATGATCGCGTCGCGCCGCTCCCACTCGATCTCGTCGAAGGGAGAGACCCCGAGCCGGGTGAACCGGCGGGACAGGTTCAGTCCGCGGATCCGACCGTTGCGGCGGCGGGTTGGAGCAGCGATGGTCTCGACGGCAGTCTGCACGGGGCCTCCTCCTTGGTCCACTAGCGCTTGATGGCGCCGCCGTTACGCTCCTGGCGAGCGTAACGGCGAATACGCAGTGGCGCGAATATACATCACAAACCACAACATGTTGTGGTGCGGCCGCTCGGAGACCACAACCCGTTGTGGTTTCGCCGGTTTCGACGATGCGGCGCGAACCCCGCGGCCCCGGGTCCGACCGCGGGAGCCGGCGCGGCGCCAGATCCCGCGCCCGCCAGACGGTCAGAGGTTGTTGGGACGCCGGCGCGCGGCGCCGCCGGAGGAGGATCCGCCCGAGGATCCGCTGCGGTTCGATCCCGTCGCGGTGGGGGTGCTGCCGCCGCCGGAGGACGACCCGGTGGAGGAAGAGCCGTTGGCGCCCGCCCGGGACGAACTGACCCCGGTGGGCCGTCCACGGCTCGCCGAGGGACGGCTGCTGCTGGCGCTCGGCCGGGTCCGGACCGATCCGCTGGGTCGGGTCCGTGAGGAGGCCGCCGGCCGGCCGCGGGAGCTGGAGGAGGGCCGGGAGCGGGAGGGGGTGGAGCTCGAGGGTCGTCGGGTGGAGGGCCGGGCGGAGGAAGGCCGGGACCGGGAGGGGGTGGAGCTCGAAGGTCGCCGGGTGGAGGGTCGGGCGGAGGAAGGCCGGGAGCGGGAGGGGGTGGAGCTCGAAGGTCGCCGGGTGGAGGGTCGGGCGGAGGAAGGCCGGGAGCGGGAGGGGGTGGAGCTCGAAGGTCGCCGGGTGGAGGGTCGGGCGGAGGAAGGCCGGGAGCGGGAGGGGGTGGAGCTCGAAGGTCGCCGGGTGGAGGGTCGGGCGGAGGAAGGCCGGGAGCGGGAGGGAGTGGAGGTCGAGGGTCGCCGGGTGGAGGGTCGGGCGGAGGAGGGCCGGGAGCGGGAGGGAGTGGAGCTCGAAGGTCGCCGGGTGGAGGGTCGGGCGGAGGAGGGCCGAGCGGAAGAGGGTCGGCCGCGAGATGTCGCGGGAGGCCGCACCGCGGACGGTCGGCGCGCGCCGGCCCCGGAGCGGGAGCCGGAGGCGCGGGGACGGGGCGGCCGGCTGCCCCGTCGAGCGCCGCTGCGAACGGTCGTCGAGGGAGCGGCGCGTTCGCCCGTTGTGCTGCGGTTGGCTTCGCGACGGGACGATGCGGAGGATCGAGCGGTGGCGCTCGTCCGTCCGCCTGGCGTCGTGACCGCGGCGGGACGATCGGCGCGCGAGGTGGCGGCGCGGGCGCGGGCCGAGGGCGAAGCGATCCGCTGCGCCCGCGCCGTGGTGCGCTCGCCGCGCGAGACGGCGGTCCCGATGTTCCCTCCGTTGGAGAGCCGGCGGGTCGTGGCCCGGGCGGCCCGGACCATCCCGGTCTCGCCGTCGGCCCGTCGCGCCAGGCCCCGGTCGAGCGTTGCGCCCCGGGCGAGCACCTGATCCACCTGCCGAACCCGGGCGGTGCCCAGCCGCCTCGCCGATGCCGGTGTGCCGACCGCCGCCCGGCTGGTCGCGCTCCATGCCCGCCGGTTCATGCGGCTGTCGCGCCGGACGGCCGTCCCGACGATCTGTCCGCGGCGTCGGCCGCCGGAAGCGGTCAGGACGCCGTGCTCGTAGAAGGAGTACGTCGGGTAGCCGTAGAGATTCAAGGGGCCCCACGCGACCCAGTCCGGTCCGTAGGCCCACGACACCCACCCGGGGCCCCAGACGCGTCCCGGCACCCAGTACCAGCCGTAACGGCCATGCCCCCACCGGCCGTAGTGGAACGGCGCCCAGCCCCACGGATCGTGCGAGACCCACGTATAGCCGAACGGGGTGTAGGCCCAGCGGCCCAGCCGGTAGGGCGCCCAGCCGTCCGAGACGAACGGGTACCACTGCCAGCCCAGGTAAACGTCGTAGTGCCAGCGCCCGTGGCCGTGCAGGTCGGAAACGTGGTCCCGGATCTCTTCGGGGAGTTCGTCCACCGGAGCGTCGGCCACCTGCTGGTGGCGCTCTCGGCGATCGCCGGCCCACGCGAGGAAAGCGTCCTCGGTCCGGTCCCTGTTGAACATCTCGACCGGAGCGGGGGCGGCGCCCTCGGCGGCGAGGGTGCGCTGCCCGGCGCTGACGAGCACCGAGCCGTGGTCGGTGGCCACTGTCGCGATCCCGTCGTACACCAGGAACTGCACGGTCCTCCCGTCGGGCAACAGGTCGGTCCGGAACTCGCCGGCCCCCTGCGGGGTCAAGGCGCCCCCGGGCGTTTCGACCACGACCGGGGCGTCCTCGGGCACGACGAGGGCGAGGCTCCCCGTCCAGAACCCGAGGCGATGAGGACGGTCGCCCTCGACGTAGTCGAGCTTGGTGCCGGCGTCTATCCACACCAGCACGCCGCCGGCGAGCCGGAACTCGGCCTGTCCCTCTTCCCGGGTCCAGATGCGGTCGCCGGGCAGGAACGGACTGTTGCGCTCGGCCTCGTTCGCGCCGAAGTCGTCGGCCCGCTGGTGCCACACGTCTCCCTCGACGAGAGTGAGGTTGCCGTAGCTGTAGGAGGTGGTCTCCGCGGCGCCCGGACCTCCGGTCTGCGCCGCCGCCGTCGTGGCGAGGGCGAGAAGGCCGACGCCGAGAGCGCTGATGCGTAGCCCCCGTCGCGCGGGGTCGGGAATCGCTCGATGCAGCATGGGAAGAACCTCCGGGATCGTGCGCGTGAAGGCTCCGCCGGGCCTCCGGCGCGGTGTCACAAAGTCAGCCCATTCCGACGCAAACGGCATGCCAGCGAGAGACCCCGATCGCGAGGACCGGGCCGGTCGAAGCGGCCCCTACGGTTCGAGGCGTGACAGGAACGCGTTCGCCTGGTTCCGGGCCCGCGTGGAGCGAAACTCCCGCCAGACCGGCCGGATCTCGCGGTCCCGGGTCACGAGCCGCGCCATCTTGCTGCCGTCGGGATCCACTTCGAGGAGGGCTTCGAGCCGCTTCCGCATCGGCCCCGCGGGCAGCGATTCCACGAAGGTGTCCTGCTCCTCGAGCGTCTCTTCCAGCCGCGGCTTCGGGATCCCGATGAAGCGCCCCCGAACATCGGCCTCGAGCTGCCACACCATCTCCCGGGTCGCGGCGTCGTCCTGGTCCTCGGCGACGCTCACCACCCGCTCGGTGTCCCCGTCGTAGTAGTAGGTGCGCTCCGGGCCGTCGTCGAAAAACGCGGCGACGAGCGCCTCCAGGAGGGATGGATCGTGGACCACGGCGAGCGGCGAAGGTGCGACGGCCTCGGGCTGCCTTCCGTCCCGGGCCCTGTAGCGGGGAGCGTAATGGACAGAGGCCGCGGCAGGCAACGCCGTTCCCGACGCCTTCCTCGGGTCGTCTCGGGGTGTCCCCCGACGCGGGCCGACCGGCGCGTCAGCCGAGGCGGCGGCGCCGGCTGCGAAGCATCTCCGGCGGGTCGCTCCCGAGCGTGAGCGTCGTGGTCTCCAGCCCGGCTTCGCCGAAGCGCACGCCCTCCACCAGCGGACCGTCGGTGACGCCGGCGGCGCAGAACCGCAACGGCTCGCCGGGGGCGAGCTCGTCCGCGGTCATGGTGCGGAGAGGATCCGCCCGGGTCCCGGCCCTTGCGGAGACCTCCTCGATCCGCTGTCGGTCGGCGTCCTTGCGGACCATCAGGCGACCGAGCATTCCACCCCCCATGCAACGCAGCGCCGCCGCCGCGATGACCCCCTCGGGGGCGCCGCCCGAGCCCATCGCGACGTGGACGCCGGAGTCCGCCGTGGCGGCGAGGATGGCGGCGGAAAGGTCTCCATCTCCGATGAGGCGCACCCGCGCCCCCGCCCGCCGGCAGGCCGCGATGAGGGCGGCGTGACGCGGTCGGTCGAGCACCACGACCGTCAATTCGGCGATGTCCACGTCCTCGGCCGCCGCGATGGCGCGGAGATTCCCGGTCGCATCCCGCTCCAGCCGGACGGCGCCGCCGAGCAGGTCGCGGGATCGGGGTCCCACCGCGATCTTGTCCATGTACACGTCGGGGGCGGTCAGCAGCCCGCCGCGGGGGGCGGCCGCGAGCACCGCGATGGCGCCGGGTCCCCCGGTCGCGCACAGGTTCGTGCCTTCGAGCGGGTCCACCGCGATGTCGAGCCCGAAGGCTCCCTCGTCACCGCACCCGAACGTCTCTCCGGTCCAGAGCATCGGGGCCCGATCCCGCTCGCCCTCGCCGATCACGACCCGGCCCCGCACCGGAATCCGGTCGAGTTCCCGGCGCATGGCTCGCACCGCTGCGGCGTCCGACCCGCGCCGGTCACCAAGGCCGATCGTCCGGGCCGAGGCGATCGCGGCCTCCTCGACTGTTCGCAACAGCCACGGCGTCAGCGCATCGAGCGCCTTGCTGTCGGTCGGGGTCAGACACCGTCCTCCTGGCGGTCGTCCGGATCGGACCCCGGTATCGCCGGCAGCACGACCCGCGTCGGACGGTCCCGCCGATAGCCGAGCGCGTAGTCCGCCTGCATCAGCGTGTGGATCTCGCGCGTTCCCTCGTAGATCACGGCTCCTTTCGAGTTCCGCCAGAAGCGCCCGACCGGGTACTCGTCGGAATAGCCGTAGGAGCCGTGGATCTGGATGGCGTCCGAAGCGGCCCGTTCGGAGGCGACGGTGGAAACCCACTTGGCCAACGAGGTCTCGCGGGTGTTCCGGCGGCCGCGGTTCTTCATCTCGCCGGCGCGGAGCCAGAGGAGCCTCGAAACTTCGTAGTCCCGCTCCATGTTCGCGATCATCTGCTTGACCAGTTGGTGCCGTCCGATCTCCTGACCGAACGTGGTCCGGGAACGCGCCCAGCGGACACTCTGATCGCGGCAGGCGCGGATCAGGCCGGTGGCGCCGGCCGCCACCGTGTATCGCCCCTGATCGAGCGCGAACATGGCGATCCGGAAGCCCTCGCCCTCCTCGCCGAGGAGGTTTCCGTGCGGGACGCGGACGTCGTGCATACGGAACCAACCGGTGTTGCCGGCCCGGATGCCCCACTTGTGGGTCATGTTGCCGGACTCGAAGCCGTCCGACGTCCGCTCCACGAGGAACGCGGACAGTCCGGAGTGATCCCGGCGGGCGCGCTTGTCCGGGTCGGTCCACGCGATCACGAGGAAGTTGTCCGCGACCTCGGCGAGGGAGATCCAGTGCTTCTCGCCGGAGAGGATCCAGGAATCGCCGTCCCGGCGGGCGGTGGAGCGGATCCCGACGGCGTCGCTCCCGGCGTCGGGCTCGGTGAGTCCGTAGGTTCCGATCGCCGTCCCCTCGGCCTGCGGGCGAAGGAATTTCTCCTTCTGCGCTTCGGTGCCCCAGGCGAGCACCGAGAGCGAATTGAGGCCGGCGTGGACCGACAGGATCACCCGGAGCGACGTGTCCACGTACTCGAGCTCCTCGCTGGCGAGTCCGAGAGCGATGTAGTCCAGTCCGGCGCCGCCGTAACGCTCCGGCACCGAAAGCCCGAGGATGCCGAGCTCCGCCATGCCGCGGAGGACGCTCCGGTCGAACGTCTTCGAGGCGTCGTTCTCGCGGATGTGGGGGGCGACCTCGCGGGCGGCGAACTCGCGCACGAGGGCTTCGGTCGCCCGGTGCTCCTCGGTCAGTTCGAAATTCAGGCGTTCCGCCACGTGGTTCCCTTTTCCGCTTCGATCTGGCCGGCGCAGGAAGGCGCGCCGGGGGCCGCTCCCGGCAACGGGCGCGCAGTATATGGGCCGGGCCGGTTCACGACGACGGCCCGAGGCCCGCGCTGATGGCGGCCGCGGCCGCCCGGGCTTCCGCCTTGCGCTTGCTGCCGGCGCTCCCCCGCCCGAGGGGCTTTCCCCCGCAGAGAGCCTCGACCACGAACGTCTTGTCGTGGTCGGGCCCAGTCTCCGAGATCACCCGGTACACCGGGAGCCTGCCGTCGCGCTTGACGAGCAGCTCCTGAAGGGCGCCCTTCGGATTCTGCTTCGGATCGGTCCCGAGTTCGCTCAGGTCCACGGCGGGCTTCGCCGGTCGCGACGGGGCGCGTCGGCGGCTGGCGGGACGGCCGCCTCCATCCCCCGGGCCCGTTCGCGCCGGCTTCCGGCGGACCGGCCGGGATCCGCGGCCCTGCGGGGCTCGGCTCCGGGCGCCATAGACGCGGTCGTAGGCGCGTTGCGCGGCGTCCTTCTCCGCCTCCTTGAGGCCTCGACCTCGGCCCGTTTCCACGATGCCGCCCTCGAGGCGCACCCGAACCGCTACTTCGTTCCGTCGCCCGGACGAGCGGCGTACGTCGTACCGCGGGGGCTCCTTCCCGTCCTGGGCGAGACGGTTCTGGAGGAGAGTCTTGGCGTCGAGGAGTTCGACTCCGGGAGCTCCCAGGTCGTCGAAGGCCTCGCGGAAAGGCTCGCGGAGCGCGAGGCGCGATGCGGACAGTCCGCCGTCGAGGTAGAGCGCACCGAGCGCCGCCTCGGCGTTGCCGACGCCGGCGTCGGAGTCCCCCATGTCCCACCGACGCGCGAGATCGGTCGTGAAGTCGCGTTCCTGGAGCCGCATCCGCGCCAGCGTCATCCGTCCCTCGTCCCACTCGGGGAACGCTCGGTGGAGGGCCTCCGCCGTGATCAGGTGCATGACGTCGCGACCCAGGAAGCGCAGCGCGGTGCGCCCGCCGTTCCCGGAGCGCAGGGCGCGCGCTGGACGGCGCCGTCCCCGGCGCCGGCTGCGCCGCCGGGTCCTCCCCCGGGGCGCGTCCCCGGACAGGTCGAGCGCCTCCTCGAGCAGGTCCGGGTGCGCGAACGTGTGCCCGAGCGCCCGCTCCTTCTCGGTGCGCTGGAGCAGCGCTCGCCGACCGAAACGACGGAGCCAGGCGATCGGCGGGCGGGCGCTGCGGGCGAGAGTCGAGCCGATGCCGCCCCGGCGCGCGGGAGAGCCAATCCGCAGCGTCCGGAGCTTCCGGGAGAAGGCGGCTCCCACGACGGCCCGCGCGGCGGCGAGACCGCCGTCGAGATAGGCGGCGCCCAGCACCGCCTCGAACACGTTCGCGAGGATGCGGTCGGAGGACCGCACGGCATCCGCCGCGTTTTGTCCCGGGCCGACCCGGATGCCCTCGTCGAGGCCGAGCGCTCGGGCCCCGGCGGCGAGCGACTGGTTGCTCACGACCTGACCCTTCGTCTCCTGGCGTCGCTGGGCGGACCACGTCGGCTTCCGGAGGTGCATCGCCTCGGTCACGACGAGTCCGAGGGCGGCGTCGCCGAGGAACTCCAGTCGCTCGTAGTCGTCCACCGGGCGGCCGCTCCCGTAGGAGCCGTGCGTCAGCGCTTCCCTGAGTCGGTCCAGTTCGCGAAACCGGTAACCGAGGGCCTCCGCGAATTCGACCGCCGGTCGGTGTCGCGTCACCTGTGCTGGACGCCGTCGTCGGCGTCTCGTTCCTCTGCCCATGTCATTGCACCTGTATGAAAACCATTGTCAGATCGTCGGCGTGCGTCGTCCCGCCGGTGAATTCGGACACCGCCTCCTCCACGGTCTGCTGGAGTTCCGCGGGTTGCAGCGAGGCGTTGTCCTCGAGGAGCTTCATGAGGCGCTCCTCGCCGAACATGTCGGATCCTTCGTTCATCGCCTCCGAGACGCCGTCGGTGAACAACAGCCAGGTCTCCCCGGCTCGGAGGGGCCGCGACTCCTCTTCGAGGATGGTCTCGAACATCGGTCCCGGGTCCATCGCGAGCCCCAGCCCTCCCGGCGCCAGCGCCTCCGAACGAGGCCAGCCGCCTTCCCGGGTCAGGTGGATCAGCGGACTGTGCCCGGCGCGGGCGAAGGTCACGGACTGCGCGGCGGAGTCGAACACCGCATAGGTGATCGTGATGAAGGTCCGGGCGTCGAGAGCCCCGTGGAGCACCCGGTTGGCCTCGATCAGCACCTGCCGGGGGGATGTGTGGAGCCGACTGAGCGCGAGCACGATGCCCTTCAGCTCCGCCATGATGAACGCGGCGCGAGCCCCGGTTCCGGCGACGTCGGCGATGACCACGCCCAGCCGGCGCGGCGCCAGCGGGATCAGGTCGTAGTAGTCGCCTCCGACCTGGGTCGCCGGGCGGCACACCGCGGCCACCGAGAATCCGGGCACGCGCACCGACCCCTCGGGGGGAAGCAGGCGCGCCTGCGATTCGCGGGCGGTTTCCATCTCCTGCTCCAGCACCGCCGCTTCCCGCAGGCGATCCATGTCGTCCGCGATCTTGGCGGTCATGATGTTGAACGAGGAAGCCAGCTCCCCGAACTGGTCCTCCGAGTCCACCCGGACCTCGTGCCCGAAGTTGCCTTCGCGCACTCTCCGGGTGCCCTCGCTGAGGGCCGCCACCGATTGGGTTATCGAGTACGCCAGGCGCCCGCCCATGACGATGGCGGCGGCGGTGGCGAGCAGGAACACGATCCCGAGCCCGGTCAGCGCGAGCACCAGTCCGGACCCGGCGTCCTCGGAGTTCAGGGCGACGGAATCGGCCAGCCCGGTCGTTGTCCCCTGGATCATGTCGAGCGGGGACATCGCGTACCGCACCAGAACGCGCCCGCCTCCGAGCTCCGGCTCCCATGGGACCGCCTCGAGCAGGAACGGCTGGATTGCGAGGATCGTGAACCGGCCCGGGTCGGAGGAGCCGCCGATGGTTTCGAACTCGGGCGGCTGGTCCCGGTCGTCGCCGACGAAGAGCGCCAGGATCCGCCGGAGGCTGAGATCCTCCTCGGCCGCGCTCCGGCGCAGCACCGGGGTCAGCGGCGCGAAGACGGCGGCCACGCGCCCGTGGCGGTCCGGCGTCACGGCGGCGAACCAGCGGCCGGTGCTCGTTTGCACCACGCCCTCGTAGGGTTCGTTCGCCCAGTCGGGGATCCGACCGGCGACGGGGATCGGGGAGGTGGCGCCGCCCCCGCCTTCCGATCCCACCGCGCTGGTGACCCGGTCTCCGCTGCGCTCCAGAATCCACGCCGAGACCCCCGGGGCGAGCGCTTCGAGGTCGGCGGCCGCCGCGTTGACCGCGTCGGCGACGGCCGTGCGCTCCGATCCCGGGGGTGCTGCGATCAGGATCTCCCGGGCGGCCACGGCGAAAGCCGCGCCCCGCGCGCCCAGATTGGCCTCGAGGGCGAAGAAGCCGAACTCGCCGAAGACGACGTAACCCGCGCTCAACGAGAACAGGCCCACGAGCAGCACCGGCAGGGCGATGAGCAGATGAGAGATGGCGAGGCGGCGCCAGACGGAGTGGAAGAGCCAGCGCTTGAGGCGCCGTCGAAACCAGAAGACCGTCAGTCCCAGCGTCACCGCGAACGCAATTCCGGCATCGCCCGCCCACGACGGGGGGAGGCCGCCCACCAGGGCCAGGGCCCAGACGGCGCCCATCGAGAGCAGAATCCGCCCCGGCCAGGACGAAGCGAGGGCGCGCGAGGCGCGCAGGAGACCCCGGGTCAGGGACTCGGGGCCGCGGTGCCGCGGGCTGACGGGGCGCGCCGGTGGGGGGTCGGAGGCGATGGGCGAGGGTTCGGAGACGGGGCGAAAAGCCGGATCGGGCGGCCGTCCGAGGCCTCGGGCCGCGGACGGGGCATCCGGGAGGACCCTGTTCGCCGTCTCCCGGACTCGTGATGAGCCTCGCGTGGGGCCGCAATCTGAATTGCAGCCGTTCGAATCGCGGCAGGGAGGCGACCGGCGGGCGCCGACGGACGACTTCAGCCGGCCCACGCGCCCGCCCCCGGTCGGGGGCGGGAGCGTCGGACGACTGTCGCCACTCGACCCTCGGCTCGACGCCACAGCGCGCGGAAACGGTCCCGACCGAACCGGCGCGCCCCGATGAAGGGCTCCGTTGGTTCGGCCCGGACGACCTCCGCGAACCCGTGGGTCTCAGCGCAAGGCGCCGGCCCAGGTTCCGGGTGCCACGGTCGAGTCTAGCAGCTCATGCAGCCTGTGGATGAAGTCGCGCGAGCACCGAGAGTGGCCCAGTGCTCCCGGCCAGTTCTCCCGGTGGGGGCGGGGCATCGCCGCTCGAGCCCCTACCGGGAGAACCGGGCCGCGTGACTTTGTCCACAGGCTGCTTGGAACGCGGCTCCCCCGGGAGCGGTTGGCGGAAGGCGGCGCACGGCGCGGAGGGCCCCGGGGACGGGAGAGCGGCGCCCTTTGCGCCTACACTTCGGAGGCTGCCTTCCGTGTCCCGGTTCCTCCGCGTCGTTGCCGTCGCCAGCCTGTTGCTCGTGACTCGGGTGGCGGCCGCCGGGCCCCAACCTCGCGTGCGCCTGTTCGGCGTCGTCGTCCGGGACGCGGGGGGGACGGCGCTTCTTTCGCTCGGCGACGGGCGTCCGCAGCGGCTCCATGTCGGTGAGAGCCTGTCCGGGTACACCCTGATCGAGGTGGCCCCCGACGGCATCGTGCTCCGGGACGCCTCCCGGGCGCTCGTTCCGGTGCGGTTCCCGGATCGGGAAACGCCGGCGGCGGAGATTCCGCGGGCCGCGACCGTGACTCCCGAGCCGGTGGAGACCCGCGCGGCCGAGCCGATCGAGTGGGCCGCGCCGACGGATGCACCGCCCCCGAGTGGGGCGCCCAAGGATGGGGTGCGGCGATTTTCCCGCGATGAGGTCCGGCTGCGGCTCGCCACCGACCTGCCGCGGATCCTGTCCGGAGCGGTGGTTGCGCCCCGGGTGCGGGGGAACGACATCGTGGGTCTGGAGCTCATCTCCTTCCCTATGGACACCCTGCTGGGCGAGACCGGACTCGCTGCCGGGGACGTGCTGTTGGAAGTGAACGGCCGGGAGGTGCGCGGGATGGAGTCCCTCGCCGTCCTCGCCCAGCGGTTCCAGACGGCGCGCGAGCTGGAGTTGCGGGTGGACCGCGCCGGAGAGGTGTTCTCGCTGCGCTACTTCATCGAGTAGGCGCGCCGTCGTCGAAATCGAGCAGCGCGACGATCTCCCCTTCGCCGGCGAGCTGATGCTCTTCGCGGGCGATGAGTTCGAGCGCCTCGGGATCCTGCTCGAGCCGCACGATCTCGGCCCGGAACGCCTCCGCCTCCGCCTCGAGCCGTTCGATCTCGGCCGACAGGGCTGCGATGCGGTCCTGTTGCCGGAAGAGCGACTCGTAGCCGCTCACCGCCGAAGCCGCGGCCGCGGCGACCACCGCGAGGCTCAGCAGCCACGGGATCCACCACGCCGGGGGGCTTGCGGCCGACCGTACGGCGCCGGCGGGTCGCTCCTTCCCGGGGGGAGCGGCGGTCCCGGCGGGCGCTTCCTTCCGATCGGGCGGGGCGTTCGTCGCGAACAGGCTGGGCGGCGCCCGTCGGGCGCGGCGGTCGGACGGTCGGCGCCTGGGCATGGAACGCGCAGCGACCCGTCGCGCGGAATACGGACGAAGGGCAGCTCGCCCGATTCTACGGCCTGTCTTCGAGCTGGGCCGCGAGCGCGGTGAGTCGCTCCTCCTGGAGGGCGAGCGAGGCGAGGCGGGTCCGCTGGGCGGCGACCACCGCCGGGTCGGCGCGCTCCACGAAATTCGGGTTCGCGAGGCGTCGCCGGCTGGCGGCGGCCTGCTTCGCGATGCGTTGCCGCTCGGTCCCCACCCGCTTGCGCACCGCCGAGAGATCGGCCGCCTCGCCGAGCCGGGTCCAGGCCACGAAGCCGGGGTCCACGATCCGGATCTCTCCCGAGGAGGCGTCGGCGGCTGGCGCGCCGGCGGAGGGCGCGGTGAGCTCGCTGAACCGTCCGAGCGCCGCGATCGGGGCCTGACAGCCCTCGACGAGCGCCGCGAATCCGGGGAGTTCGTCCGTTTCATGGACCCGGACCGGGAGTTTCCGATCCGGTGGCAGCCCCGCATCGGCGCGCAGTTTCCGGACGGCGGTCACGAGCCGCCGCAGCGCCGCGAACCGTTCCTCGAGTTCCGGCTCGGAGGACTCCTCCCCGGCGGGGAACGGGCTCCGGGCCAGCACGTCCCCCTCCGGCCGATCCCCTTCCCACAATGTCTTCGCGTCCATCGCCGCGCGAAGCCGCGGATACAGCGCCTCGGTCACGAACGGGGCCACCGGGTGAAGCAGGTGGAGCACCCGGTTCATGACGCCGCCCAGGGTCGCGGCGGTCCGTCGGGCCGCGGCCGGCCCGGTCCGCATCCGGGCCTTGGCCAGCTCGACGTACCAATCGCAGAAGTCGTTTCGCACGAAGCGGTAGAGCGCCGAGCCCACGCCGGCGAAATCGAAGCCGTCGAGGGCCGACCGCACCTCCCGGGTGCAAGAGGCCGCGCGGGACCGGATCCAGCGGTCCTCGGGGGACGGTTCGGCGAACGCTCCCTGAGGCGCCACGTTCGAGATGGACAGGAGCACGAAGCGGGACGCGTTCCACAGCTTCGTCAGGAACCGGCGGCCGATCTCGTGGAACTTGCCGAGCGAGAGCCGCATCTCCTGCCCCTCGGAGCAGAGCCGGACCAGCGTGAACCGCAGAGCGTCGGCGCCGACGCCTTCGAAGCCCGAGGGGAACGCCCGCTCGATCCGTCGGAGGATCTCCGCGGCGTTCGACGGCCGCGCCTCCTCGACCGGACGCTTCAGCTCGTCCAGCGAGGCGCCCGAAATCACCGCCAGCGGGTCCACCCCGTTGCCCTTGCTCTTGCTCATCACCGCGCCCCGTTCGTCCAGCACGGTCGGGTGGATGTACACGTCGCGGTACGGCAGTCGGCCGGTCATCTCGAGCCCGGCGAAGTTCATCCGGGCCACCCAGAAGAAGAGGATGCCCTTGTCGGTGGAGAGCACCGAGGTCGGGTAGTAGCGCGCGAAATCCGGAGTCGCCTCCGGCCATCCGAGGGTGCTCATCGGCCACAGCCAGGAGCTGAACCAGGTGTCGAGGACATCCGCGTCCCGCCGCCACGACGCCGGATCGCGGAGGACTTCGGGCGGCGTGTCCATGCCGACCCGGACCTCCCCGGTTCGGCGGTGATGCCAGGCCGGGATGCGGTGCCCCCACCAGATCTGGCGGCTGATGGTCCAGTCGCGGATGCCGATCAGCCACTGCGCGTACACCCGCTCCCAGCGCGCCGGATGGAAGCGGAGACTTCCCTCGGACGCCTTCCTCCATTCGCCGCCGGACTTCTCCCAGCCGCTCGCCTCGAGGGCCCGGTCGGCGAGGGGTCGCATCCGCACGAACCACTGGTCGGACAGCCGGTACTCGATCGGAGCCCCGGAGCGCTGCGCCCGCCCGAGCGGCACCTGGTGCGGCGTCACCGCCACGAGGAGGCCCTCGGCTTCGAGCGCCCGCACCGCCTCGTCGCGGGCGCGGAAACGATCCAGCCCCCGAAACGGCGCCGGGACCTCGCCGTTCAGGGAGGCGTCCTCGTTCATGACGTTCCGCGGGGTCAGGCCGTGGCGCTCCCCGATCTCGAAGTCGTGAGGATCATGCGCCGGGGTGATCTTGAGAGCCCCGGTGCCGAACTCCCGCTCCACGCCTTCGTCGGCGATGACCGGGATTTCCCGGTCGGTGAGCGGGAGCCGGACGCGGCGACCCACGAAGCGTCGGTAGCGCTCGTCGTCCGGGTGCACCGCGACCGCGACGTCGCCGAAAAGGGTCTCGGGCCGCGTGGTGGCGACCACCAGCCGCTCGGTCGGCTCGTCGGCGAGCGGATAGGCGATGGACCACAGGTGGCCGGGCTCGCCCTCCGGCGCGGTCTCGACCTCGTCGTCCGAGAGGGCGGTGCGGTCCACCGGACACCAGTTGACCACCCGCTTGCCCCGGTAGATGAGCCCCCGGTCGTAGAGCGAGCAGAACACCCGCCGCACCGCCCGCGACAGCCCCTCGTCCATGGTGAAGCGGGTGCGGCGGAAATCGCACGACGCCCCCAGCTTGCGGAGCTGATTCAGGATGACGCCGCCGTAGCGCTCCCGCCACGCCCAGACCCGTTCGATGAACGCATCCCGCCCGAGCGCCCGGTAGTCCACTCCCTGGGCGTCGAGATGCTTCCGGACCACCGTCTGGGTGGAAATCCCGGCGTGGTCCGTTCCCGGCACCCACAGCGCGTCCCGGCCGTCCATGCGCCGGTAACGCACCAGGACATCCTGGATCGTGTTGTTCAGGGCATGGCCCATGTGGAGCCGGCCGGTGACGTTGGGCGGCGGGATGACGACGGTGAAGGGCTCCTTGCCGGGATCGCCCCCCGCCCGGGGCCCGCCTTCCGGGTCCACCTCGCTCTCGAAGGCGCGCGCCTCGGTCCATCGCTCCCACGCCTCGCGCTCCACGGCCGCGGCGTCGAAGAGCGGCGGGAGGTTCATCGCGCCGCGCTCAGCGGACGGCGGCCAGCAGGTCGGCGGTCCGGTCGGTCTGCTCCCAGGGGAAGTCGGGGTTGCCGAAGTGGCCGTTCCTGGCGGTGGCGGCGTAGATCGGCCGGCGCAGGCCGAGCGTTTCGATGATCTCGGCGGGGGTCAGGCCGAAGACCTCGCGCACCGCGCGCTCGATCGCGGGCTCCGGCTGCGCGCCGGTGCCGAAGGTGTCCACCCGGACCGAGACCGGATCCCGGCGCCCGATGGCGTAGGCGAATTGCACCTCGGCGCGGCGGGCGAGGCCGGCGGCGACGATGTTCTTGGCCACCGATCGCGCCATATAGGCGGCGGAGCGGTCCACCTTGGTCGGATCCTTGCCCGAGAACGCGCCGCCACCGTGACGCGATGCCCCCCCGTAGGTGTCAACGATAATCTTCCGCCCGGTGAGTCCGCAGTCCGCCGCGGGACCCCCCTCCACGAAACGCCCAGTCGGATTGACCAACACCTCGCGCGCGGCGTCCCGGAACGCGGACGGGAGCGAGGGCCGGATCACGCATTCCTCCACGTCGGGTCCGACCCGATGGGCGGACGCCGCCTCGTGCTGGGTCGAGGCGACCACCGTCGGGATGGCGGCGATCGCGCCCTCCGCGTCATACGCCACCGTGACCTGCGCCTTGCCGTCGGGCCCGAGATACGGAAGCTCGCCGCCGACCCGGACGTCGGCCAGCCGCTTCGTGATGCGGTGGGCGAGAGTGACCGGGAGCGGCATGAGCTCGGGCGTCTCGTCGCAGGCGAACCCGAACATCATCCCCTGGTCGCCGGCCCCGCCCACGTCCACGCCCTGGGCGATGTCGCCGGTCTGGCGGCCGAGAAGGATCTCGACCCGGACGCGGTCGGCGTCGAATCGGTCTTCGTTCCGGCAGTATCCGATCGAACGGATCATCTCCCGGACGATCGTCTCGAGCCGGGCGGTGGACGGCGCCGCGCGAGAGGCGACTTCCCCCGCCACGATGCAGCGCCCGGCGGTGACGAGCGTCTCGCAGGCGACTCTCGCCGCCGGGTCGCGCCGGATGAACTCGTCGAGGACGGCGTCCGAGATCTGGTCGGCCACCTTGTCCGGGTGGCCGACCGTGACCGACTCGGAGGTGAACAGCCGCAGCGCGGGCCCAAACCTCAAGTTCCGCCCCGCACTCATCGCACCATGCGACGACTCGGCCGGGCTCACGGGGCCACGGATCCCCGCGAGCGGACGGGAAGGATTCGCATCGCTGGCCTGGGGCGCCCGCGAGCGCCCCGGGGCAGGCAGGAGGCGGGCGAAGCGGCGAATGTTACCAGCCGCCGCGGACGACCCCGGGCGGCGAGACTGGTCGGGATGAACGACCTTTCCCGGCCCACGGCGGTCCTGCTCCTCGCGGGTCGTTCGCGCCGGACCTGGCCCCTCACCGCCGACTTTCCGAAGCCGCTGCTCCCGCTGTGGGGGCGCCCGCTGACCGAGCGCGCCCTCGACCAGTTGGAGGGCGTCGTGGATACCGCCGTGCTCGTGGTGGGACACGGCCGCGAGCGCATCCTCGCTCATTTCGGTGACCGCTACCGGAGCATCCGGCTCGTCCCGGTGGTGCAGCGGACCGCCCGCGGGACCGCGGACGCGCTCCGGGTCGCGGCGCCGCTGGTGAGCGACCGCGCGCTGGTCATGAACGGCGACGACTACTACCACGGGGAGGATCTGGCTCGGGTCTCGCGGTTCCCGACCGCGATCCTGTGCCAGGAGGCGACCGATCCGTGGAACCGCGCCACCGTCGAGGTGACCGGGGACGACTGGCTGGTGGACCTCGAGGAGAAGCCTCCCTCCGCCCGTCCCGGCGAACTCAGCAGCATCGGCGCGTATTCGCTGCGGCGGGAGGACCTGGCGCACCTGGGGGAGGTCGGGGAGAGCGTGCGCGGCGAACTCGAGCTGCCGGACCTGATCCGCATCCTGATCCGTCTTCCCGGGGTGCGCGCGGTTCGGGCCCGTCACCCGTGGATCCCGCTGACCTACGCCTGGGACGTGGTGGGGCGGGTGGCGCCGCTGTTCGCGGGGAAGCCGCCGTGGCTCGGAACCGCGCTCGGCTTCGCCACCACGGACGGTGGACTGGGATCGGGCGCGCGCCACATCGCTCCCGGCGGCCGGGTGGCGGAGGACGCCTGGCTGGTGGGCCCGGTCGAGGTCGCGGAGGGGGCCCGCATCGGGGCGGCGGCGCGGGTGGAGCGGACCGTCCTGCTCCGCGGGGCCCGGATCGGGCGGGGAGCGGTCGTCAGCGACAGCGTGCTCGGACCGGGCGCGGTGGTAGGCGCCGGGGCCCGGGTTCGATCCGGCCGCGTCGAACGAATCCAGGTGCTGGGCCACGAGGCCCGGGTCGGGGTCGAGCGGGTCGGCGCCTGTCTGGGCGAGCGCGCCTCGGTGCCGGCGGGCGCCGTGACGCCGCCGGGCCTGCTGCTCGGGCCGGGGGAGCGCTTCGACGCGGTCTTGGCTACTGCGACCGGAACAGCAGGAACGCCGACGCCAGACTGAAGAACAGGTTCGGGGACCAGGCCGCGAGCGCCGGTTCGAGGAGTTGGGCGTCGCCGAGGAACTCGAAGAACGGGGCGGCCAGCAGGTACACGATGCCGATCGCGAGGGCGATCCCGGCGGAGGCGGCGTTGCCCCGGTTGCCGGGCCGGAACGCGAACGGGACGCCGATCAGGACGGTGACGAGCGCGGCGAGCGGCAACGAGGCGCGGGTGTGGAGATCCACCCGGAGCTCGGTGGTCTCGTGTCCGGCGGCCTCCACCACGCGGATCCGGTCCTCGAGTTCGCGGTAGCGGAGATGATCGGGGATCTGATCTTCCGAGAGCAGTCGCTCGGGGGGCGGGAGCCCCGGAACGGGAGCGACGGCGAAGGCCGAGGAGCTGCCCGAGTTCGAATCCCGCGTGAATCCTCCGATCCCGCTCCAACGCTGCTCGGCGGCGGACCAATGGGCCGAGGCGGCCCAGGTCCGGCCGGCGAGGGACGCCGCATCGGGCCCCAGCCGGAAGACCGAGAGCCCGCCGATCACGCCATGTCCGGCGTCGAACTCGTCGTAGTGGAAGATCGTCGCGTCGTCGGCGAGCCCCCAGTGCCGCTCGAGGGGGTCCAGCCGCCGCAGCGGGGCGCCGCGAATCCGTGATCCCAGGTCGTCCGCCACCGGGCCGCTGTGCGGGATCGCGAGCTCGTCGAGGGCGACGCCGGCCGCGCTGGCGGCGAGCCCCACCGCGAGCGCCGGAACCGCCAGCCGGGCGCGGCTCACGCCGCCGGCGAGGAACGCGGTGACCTCCCGCTGCCGGCCGAGAACCCCGTAGGTGATCAGGGTGGCGGCGAGGGCCGCCAGCGGAAGCATCTCGGTCGTGAATTCGGGGACGGAGAGACCGAGGTAGCGGGCCACTTCCGGCAGCGGAATCCCGTTGTCGAAGGCGTCGGCGAGCACCGCGGTGAGCCGCCCGATGAGCTGCGCCGAAACGAGCGCGGCGAGCGCGACGACGAAGTAGCGCGAGAACTGGAGCCCGACGTAGCGGTCGAGGAGGAGCGGCCGGCCGCGGCCCGCCCGGCGGAGTCGGTGGCGCCGGTCGCGGCGGCGGCGAAGACGCTCGGTTGCGAAGTCGCGCAGCCGACCGGCCAGGCCGAAAGCGGGAGCGAGCGGGTCCAGCTCCCTCGAAGCCAGCACCAGCAGCGCGCCCGCCACCGCCAGCGCGATGAGATTCGGTCCCCACATCGAGAGCCACGGGGACATCTCTCCCGAGGCCGCCAGCTCCTCGCCGAACGAGAGCGGCACGTGGTAGCCGATCACCACCAGCACCGCGATCGCGAACGCGCCGGAACGCGCCGCGCCCGCCTGCGGACGGAGACCGAGCCCGAGTCCGATGAGTCCGAGCACGAGGCACGCCGCGGGCAGGGAGAACTTCTTGTGGATCTCGACCTGGTAGAGCGGAGCGCCGGTCTCGGCGAAAGCCTCGGTCAGCGCCTGCAGGGTCATGGCCCGCGCGTCCTGCCGCCGGCCGACCGTCTCCCGGCCGAAGAAATCGTCCGGCTCCAGCGGCAGCCGGATCTCGGCGGCGCGCTGGATCCGGTAACGGCCCGGGTCGGAGAGCCGCGCGTTGTGGACCTCGACCTCCTCGAGCTGCAGGAACGCGACCCGGTCCTCCGGCGCGGTCACCAGGCGGCCGCGCCGGGCGAGGAACAGCGTCGGGTCGTCCGGGCGGTCGGTGTCGGCGAGGAAGACGCGCTCCCACTCGCCGCCGACGCCGGACATTTCGCCCACGAGGAGGACCCGGCCGTCGAGCAGCTCGTCGTAGAAGATCCGGGGGCGGATTTCCGTGGTCAGGCGGGCGTCGAGCAGCTCGTCGCGCAGATCCACGAAGCGCCGGTTCGACTCCGGCACGACGCCGATCATGAGGAACGCGCTGAAGGCCGCCGCCCCGAGCGAGGCGATCCCGATAGGGCGCAGGAGCCGTCCCGGCGATACGCCCCCGGCCCGCATGGCGATCAGCTCGCTGCCGGCGGCGAGCCGGTTCAGAGCGAGGAGGATGCCGAGCAGGAGCGCGCTCGGCACCGCGACGACGAGCAGTCCGGGAACGAGCAGCAGCAGCGCCTGACCCACGACGCCGGGGCTCGCGCCCTGGGTGACGAGGAGCTGGAGGTTGCGGATCAGCTCGTTCAGGAGCAGGGCGAACAGGAAGACGAAAACGCCCAGGAACAGCCCCGGCCCGAGCAGCCGGAGGAGGTACCGGTCGAGGAGGCCCACGCGACGGGCGTTCTTCAGTCGAGGGCGCCAAGCACGACGTCGGTGATCTCGCGGGTCCCGGCGCGGCCGCCGAGATCACGGGAGAGGACGTCACCGTCGAGACAGTGGTCCACCGCCGCTTGCACCGCGGCGGCCTCCCGGGCGAGGCCGAACGAGTGTTCGAGCATCATGGCGGCCGACGAGATCGCCGCCAGCGGGTTGGCGACGCCGGCGCCGACGATGTCGGGGGCGGAGCCGTGGACCGGCTCGTAGAGCCCGCCGCGGTCGCCCAGACTCGCGGACGGCAGGAGCCCCAGCGAACCGGCGAGGACCGCGGCCTCGTCACTCAGGATGTCCCCGAACAGGTTGCCGGTGACGATCACGTCGAGGGGGCGCGGATTCCGGACCAGCTCCATGGCCGCCCGGTCCACGTACATGTGGTCGAGTTCCACGTTCGGGTACGCGGGCGCGAGTCCGGCGACCACCTCGCGCCAGAGCGCCGAGGTCTCGAGCACGTTCGCCTTGTCCACCGAGAGGAGGCGCCCCCGGCGGCGCGCGGCGGCTTCGAACCCGACGCGGGCGATGCGCTCGATCTCGCGGGCGCTGTAGCGGAGGGTGTTCACGCCGGTCCGATCCCCGCCCTCCCCGGTGACCCCGCGGGGGGTCCCGTAATAGATCCCTCCGGTCAGCTCGCGCACGATGAGCAGGTCGGTTCCCTCGATCGCATCGGGCCGGAAGGGCGAGTGGGGGAGGACTCGTCGGACCCGCACCGGCCGCAGGTTCGCCCATGCGCCCAGCGCTCGCCGCAGCTCCAGCAGCGCCCGCTCGGGCCGGGTCTCCTGCGGCAGGCGGTCGTGGCGGGGATCTCCCACGGCGCCGAGGAGGATCGCCGGCGCCGCGAGGCACGCTTCGCGGGTGGCGGCGGGGAACGCCTCCCCGCCCGAGTCCCACGCCGCCCCGGCGAACGGACGCCGATCCACATGGAGGGTGTGTCCGAACCGATCGGCGACGCGCTCGAGCACCCGCTCCGCCTCCGCGATGACTTCGGGACCGATGCCGTCCCCGGGGAGGCAGACGAAGCGGATTTCCATGGCTCCGGATCGTACTCCGGAGGGAGCCCCGTTCAGTCGGCCGGCGGCCGGTCCGCCTGCGCGCGCTGCCTGGCGGCGATGAACCCGGCGTGGGGTACGTGGAGCAGCTTCGCCGCCTGCCGGATGAGGTGCTCCTCCTCGCCGGCGAGCGTCTCGTCGGCGAACGCCACCCGGAACAGGAGCTCGATGACCGTGACTTTCTGCGCCGGCGAGAAACTCCGGTCCACCGCCCGGGTGAACTCATAGAGCGAGACCGCCTCCGCCGCGCGTCGGGTGGCCTCGGCGAGGATCCCGGCGGTCTCTCCGGCGCTCAGCCCGAAGGCCTCGGCGAGGGCGTCGGCGGCGGCGCGCCGCTCCCGCGGGTCCACCTCGTGGTCGGCGGCCGAGACCTCGAGCAGCAGGACGGCGGTGGCGATCCGGACTTCTCCCGGGTCGGGAGGCGGTGGAGGTTCCCCGCCCGCATCCCGCCAGCGCGGCGGGGCGTCGCCGCGCCCGCCCGAAATCCAGTCGCGAATCCAGCCCACGGGCGGATTTTCTCACGCGCTATCCGTACGACGCGGGTCGGCCGGGTCTCTCGGCGCCGGTCAGGCAAGTCTCTCGGTGCCGGACTGGAGTCCGGCGCTCCGGTTCCACACCCAGAGGCCGAACGCGCCGAGGCCGAAGAACATGACCATCAGCCCCACGACCGTTCCCGCGACCGGGATCTCGACCAGCACCGCGATGATCGCGAGCCCGAGGGCGAGGCGGAGCAGCTTCTGCCACGGCGTCGCCCCGGCGCCGAGGAGCGCTTCACCGAGAGCGAGCCCCGCCACGACCCGGGAGGCGTAGAGCAGGAAGAGGTAGAGCCCGACCAGCGCGGCCGCGATGGGGAGGCCGATGAAGGTAAGAGCGGTCAGGATGGCGGCGAACGGAAGCCCGACGAACAGCAGCAGCCCCAGGAGCAGCGGGGCGAGCGGCCGGCCGCCGAGGCCCGCGACTCGGGTCACCGGACCCGCCGCGAGGAGCAGCAGCACCCCGCCGAGCGCCAGCCCCCGGGCCCATCGGAACAGGACGTCCAGCGCCCGCTCCCCCGGACTCTCGCCCTCGGGCTCGGCGACAACCCAGTCCACCTCGGGGCCGCCGGCCGCGCGCACCGGCTCGTCCTCGCCGTGGTACCGCAGGACGCCTCCCACCGTGGCGCGGGGGCCGACCTGCAGTTCCTCCGCCAGGATCCGCGCGTCGCCGCCGATCGCCCCGTCGAGGTCCACATGCTCCCCCACCGCCGCGAGCGAGCGGACGACCTCTCCCGAGAGGATGAGATTCTCCCCCGCCAGAAAGGCGCTGCCGCCGATCGAGCCCCGGGGGCGCACCTCGAGGAACTGTCCCGCCCCGGTGGCGCCTCGCCCCACCCGTCCGAGGATCCGCGCGGTCTGGGCGAGCCCTCGCCAGCTCAGCCCGACCTCGCCCTCGATGTCGAGGCGCTCGGAAACACCGATCAGGTCGCCCTCGACGACGCCGCTCACGGTGAGCGATTGGACCAGGTAGTACACGTCGCCGCGCACCTCGCCGGCGATCACCGCGGTCCCGCACATCAGGATCAGGTCGTCCTCGACGATCTCGCCCGCCGGAACCCCACAGTCGCCGTCGTCGCGGCGGATCTCGAGCGCCTCCGCCGGGGCGGGGAGGGCGGACAGGGCGGGGATCAGCGCCGCGGCGAGAAGCACCGCTGTCCCGCCGGGGCGGAATCGGCGCGCGGCCACGACGAGGGATGCGATGGTGATCAGGTTCATGGCGACGAGGCCTCCGATGAAGGGCTGGGTGAGGAGGGCGGCGTAGTCGGGGAGGCGGAACAGGCCGAACCCCAGGCGGCTGAGCAGAGAGAGGTCGGCGACTCCCGAGGCCTCGGGGGGGACGAGGCCGGCCGCCACCCGCCGAAGCGCGATGACGCCGAACGAGAGCAGCACTCCGGCCGCGACGACCCACCCGAACTCGCGGCGAACCTCGCGCTTCTGGACGGTCTCCGGAGCGATCGCGGCGCCGAGCAGTCGGCTCTCCCGTCGGAGCGCGACGGAGCGGCGCCGGCACTCGAGGCAGCCGTCCAGATGGGGCTGCCAGTCGGCCGCAGCGGCCGCGTCCTGCTCGCCGTCGACCAGCGCGACGAGTTCCATTTCGGAGAGGTGCCCGGTCATCCGGCGTTTCCTCCGGCTCCTTCGAGGAGAGCCCGCAGCCGACGCCGCCCGCGAAGCAGCACCACGCCCACCTGGCCGGCCGGGATGCCGAGAGCCTCGGCGATCTCGCGGTAGGACAGGTCGGCGCCGTAGCGCAGGGAGAGAGCGAATCGCTGCCGGCGCGGAAGCCGGGCGAGCGCGCCCCGCACCTGGTCTCGACTCTCGCGCGTGATCAGCAGATCGAGTGGGCTGGACGACTCCGCTTCCAGCCGGGAGGTCCGAGACTCGTCCAGCGGTTCGGCCCGCCGGGCCCGTCTGGCTTCATCCCAGCACCGGTTCGACGCGATCCGGAACAGCCAGGGAGCGAACGGCCGACGGGCATCGAACGATCCGATGCGGAACCGGGCCTTCATCATGATGTCGGACGCGAGGTCCTCTCCGTCGTTGCCGGGAAGGGCGCGCCGGCAGAACGAGGCGATTCGAGGACGGAAGTGGGAGTAGAGCGACCCCCACGCCTGGGCGGCCTCGTCGGCGGACACGTCCGAGTCGGGGTCGTCCGCTTGCTGGCAGCGACGGGCGAGCCGGGCGAACCCGCCGCCGGACGACCGACGGCGAACCGATCCCGGGGTGCGTTCGCCGTCCGGGGTGCGCTGGTCGTCGCCGTGGAGCATTCCTCCTGCTTTCTATACGGACGAATCCCGGTTTTGTTACCGGTGGAGGCGGAGGACTCCGGCGCGCCTCCCCGGCGGCGGATCAAGCGACCCTACCCCCGGCAGGACGCTCCCGCCGTAGAATCGCGCCCGATGCGGATCGGGCGGCGGGTTCTCCTCGGGGTCGGCGTCGTCGCGCTGGCGGTTCCCGTCGTGTTCGTGGCGCGAACGCTCGATCGCATGGCCCTCGCCTATACGACCGGTCTGCGGAGGGCGCCGGACGGCCCCGGATTCATGGGTGTCGAGTCCCCGCGGGGCGGACCGCCGCCTGGCATCGTGTTCCTCGGACGATCCGCGCCCGTCGAAGGATCTCCGGGTTTCGTGATGCGGCGCGTCTCCGCCCAGGGGCGGGAGGCGGGGCTCCGTTCGGGCGACCGGGTGGTGCGGGTGGACGGCGTGGTCCACGATTCGATGGCGTCGGCGATGCAGGCGCTGGTTCGGGACCGGGAGGCGGGTGAAGTCGTCGCGTTCGACATCGTCCGCGACGGGGAGAACATCCGGCTCGGCGTGCGGTTGGGCCGTTTCGTGCGCGACCCGGCCGATGTCGGTCTCCCGTTCGAGGCGGTGGAGTTCGATTCGGCGAGCGGGTTCCGGCTGCGCGGCTGGTGGATCCCGCCCCCGGAGGGGAGCGACGGCCGGAGCGTGGTCTGGGTGCATGGCGCCCACTCCTCGCGGTTCCAGGCCCTCGATCACGACGCCGGGCACTTGCGGGACCGCGGCTACGGCCTGTTGACGTTCGATCTCTCCGGTCGGGGCTCGAGCGAGGGGCGCTACATCACGTACACATGGAACGAGCGCCACGACGTGGCGGCGGCGGTGCGTTTCGTCCGCGAGCGGCCCGAGGCCGACCCCGCTCGCGTGGTCGTGTTCGGGACCTCGAACGGCGCCTCGTCGGCGATCTACGCGGCGGCCGAGCTCGGTGATCTCCCGGCGCTCGCCCTCGATGCTCCCTACGCCGACCTGTGGCGGGCGGCGGGCTCCATGCTGGAAATCCGCGGCGGCCATCCGGCGCTCCGAGCGCCGCTCGCGCTCTTCGTCCGCCTTCGCACCGGCCTCCGGATTCGGGACGTGCGCCCGATCGAGCAGATCGCGTCGTTCCCTGGCCGGGTGCTGTTCATCCACGGGGACCTCGACCGGCAGGTTCCGCCGGAGCACAGCCGGGAGCTTCACGAGAGGCGCCTGGCCGCCGGCCTCCCCTCCCTGCGGTGGGTGCTGCCGGGGGGAGAACACGGCTTCGACGACTATCCGCCCCCGGGCATCCTGTGGAATCGGGTGGGCGATTTCTTCGACGACGCGCTCGGGGGCCGGGCCCCGGGGTGGGAACTGGGCGGCCCGGCGCCCGACACTCTCGAGGATCCGTCGTGGGCCGACCTGCCCCGGCGGGCCGCCCCGCCGCCGGACCCCGAGACTCCGTGACGAAGCCCCGTCCGGCGCGGCGGCTCGCGCTCGCGCTGGTTCCGGTGCTCGCCGCCGGTTGCGGCGCGCCGGCGGGAGAGACACCGGGGTCGGTCGGCCCGGCTCCCGGGGTTGACGGGCTCGCCGGCCGGATCACGGAGTTCGTGGCCGCCGAGATGGAGGACAAGGGGATCCCGGCGATGGCGATCGCCCTCACCGACGGAGACCGGATCGTCTGGGCCCGCGGGTTCGGCGAGGCCCGGCCCGGCGTTGCCGCGGACGCCGACACCCTGTTCCGGGTGGGCTCCGTCTCGAAACTGTTCACGGACGTGGCGGTCGTCGCCCGGCACGAGCAGGGCTCGCTGGATCTCGACGCCGAGGTCAGCGAGGCGCTCCCCGGATTCGCTCCCGGCCCGCCCGGGTCGCCCGCGACCGGCGTCACGCTGCGCCGGCTCATGGCGCACCGCGCCGGCCTGGTCCGGGAACCGCCGGTCGGGCACTACTTCGACGACTCCTCTCCCTCGCTCGAGGCCACGGTGGAGAGCCTGAACGGGGCGCCCCTGGTGTTCCCGCCGGGGGTGAGCCAGAAGTACTCGAACGCCGGGATCGCCGTCGTCGGCCGGGTCCTGGAGCACGTCGCCGGGAGACCGTTCGAGGAGGCGGTGACGGCCGAGGTGCTTCGGCCGCTCGGACTCGAATCGAGCTGGTTCTCGGTGGAGGCGGCGCCGCCGGAGCGGCTGGCTTCCGGCCTGATGTGGAGCTATGACGGCCGCGAATTCCCCGCGCCCGGATTCGCGCTGGGAATGAGCCCGGCGGGCTCGATGGTCACCTCGGTCCGGGATCTCGGCGTCTTCCTCACCCGGCTCGCGGGCGGTCGTTTGCCCGGAGTGCTGGAGTCCGGGGCGCTGGAGGCGATGTGGCGGGTGCAGTTCCCGCCGGAGGGGGAAGCCGATCCGACGACCGGGTTCGGTCTCGGCTTCCATCGGAGCGTTCTCGAAGCGGCCGCGGCCGACGGGACCACGACCCGTCACCCGGTGGTCGGGCATGGCGGCGCGATCTACGGCTTCTCCACCGAACTCGCTTTCCTGCCGGAGACCGGGCTGGGGGCGGTGGCGGTGAGCTCGGTGGACTTCACCGGCGGCGTCGTGGCGCGCATCGTCCGTCTCGCCCTCCTCGAGCTGCTCGCCCGCGACGAGGGCCCGCCTCCGGACTATCCCCGGACCTGGCCGCTGCCTTCCGGAGTCGCCGACCGCCTCCACGGCCGGTGGGAGGCGACCGATGGAACGCGGATCCGGCTGCTCGCGCGCGCCGACCCCGACCGGGCCCCCGGAGAGGACCGGCTGGAGCTCGTGGGGCCGACGGCGAATCTGCAGCTCCGCGCCGCCGAGCCCGGGACCGATGGGGGCCCGTTGCGACTGGTGGCCGACTCCCGGCTCGCGACCAGCCCCCGGGTCACGGTTCGGGGATCCGGTGACGAGACCGCCCTCACGCTGGAGCCGGGGGGCCTCGTGTTCCGGCGGATCCCCGACCCGCGTCCGCCCCCGCCGCCTCCCGGGCTCCTCCCGCTGCTCGGGGAGTACGGCTGGGATCACAACATCCTGTTCGTCTTCGAATCGGACGGCGTCCTCGCGGTGCTCATCGAGTGGCTGGAACGCCAGATCCTGACCCCGGATCCCGAGGATCCCGATCGGTTCCTCTTCCCCGACCGGGGCCTCTACCCGGGGGAATCGCTGCGGTTCCTCCGCGGGGACGAGGGAGCGGTCACCGGGGTCTCGCTCTCCGGGATCGTCTTCCCGCGCCGCTCGGGGCCGGGGGAGGGCACCTTCCGGATCGTCCCCCGGCGTCCGGTGGACGAGCTGCGGCGGATCGCCGGGGAAGCGTCTCCTCCGGTGGAGGAGGGTGACTTCCTGCCCTCCGACCTGGCGCGCATCACCGACCTCGACCCCACGATCCGGCTCGATGTGCGCTACGCCGGGACCGACAACTTCATGGGCGCCGCGTTTTACGACGTCGCTGACGCCTTCCTCCAGCGCCCGGCGGCGGAAGCGCTGGTGCGGGCCCACCGCGAGCTCGCGGCGCTCGGGCTCGGCATCACCGTTCACGACGGCTACCGTCCGTGGCGGGTGACCCGCATGTTCTGGGACGCGACCCCGGAGCGCCAGCGGCTGTTCGTGGCCGATCCGGCGTCGGGCTCCCGCCACAACCGGGGAGCGGCGGTGGATCTCGGCGTCCACGATCTCGCAACCGGCGCCCCGCAGCGGTTCGTCTCCGGCTACGACGAGTTCTCCGAGCGGGCGTTTCCCGGCTACGTGGGCGGAACGTCGGAGCAGCGCTGGCTCCGCGAGCAGGTCCGGCGGATCATGGAACGAGAGGGATTCGTGGTGTACGAACACGAGTGGTGGCACTTCGACTACCGCGGTTGGGAGCGGTATCGCCTCGGGAACCAGCCGCTTCGGGCCATCGGCGCGGAGGCGCGCCGCTGAGGCCGCCGATGCTGGATCTCCTCACCCGGAAGGGCCGCGCGGCCGCCCGGGTCCGCCGGGCCGCGAAGACGCTCACCGAGCGCTACGCCCAGCCGGAGGCCCGGGCCTCGGCGGCGGAACGGCTGCTGGCGATCGGCACGCCGGAGGCGATCTACCACCTGACCCGCCGCTTCACGATCACCTCCGGCAACCTCGAGCAGGACGATCAGGAGAAGCGCTGGGTGCGGGATCTCCTCATCGAACGGGGGGCGCCGGCGGTGGAGCCGCTGAAGCGATTCCTGCGGGGCCACGACGAAGTGACCTGGGCGATGGAGGCGCTCAAGGCGCTCCTCCCCGAGGACGAGCTGGCCGACTTCCTGTTCACGGTGCTCGGCGACGGCGATCCGGTCATGATCCGGGGTCCCAAGGCGGTCCGCATCCTCGACTTCCTCGCCGATCTCCCGGTCCCGGGCGCCGCGAGGAACGCCGCGCGCTGCCTCGAAAGCCCCGACGACACGGTGCGGATGGCGGCGGTGCAGGCGCTCGGCGAGTATCGGGATCCGGAAGCGCGGGAGATCGCGCTCGAGGCGCTCGCCTCGGACGAGGAGGATTCGGTCCGGGTGCGCATCGCGCTCGCCGGGCTGTTCGCCGATCTGGAGTGGGAGATCCGGGGGAGGCGTCCGGCGGTGGAACGGTTGCTGCCGCCCGGGTTCCGCGTGACTTCCAGGGGCCGGATCCTCCGCATCTGACGAGGGCGACCCGATCTGACCATCGCCACCCTCCTCATCGTCGCCGGCTACCTCGCCGGCATCACCGCGTTCGGTGTGTGGGTGGGGCGGAAGGACCGGACCGTCGAGGGGTTCTTCCTCGCCGGGCGCTCGACGCCGTGGTGGGCGGTGGCGGCCTGCATCGTCGCCACCGAGACCAGCGTCCTCACCTTCACCTCGGTCCCGGGCTTCGCCTACGAGGGGGACTTCCGGTTCCTGCAGCTCGCCGCCGGGTTCATCGTGGGCCGCCTCGCCATCGCGCTGTGGCTGCTTCCCGCCTACTTCCGCGGCGAGGTCCTCACCACCTACGAGCTCCTCGGACGACGCTTCGGGGACCGGGTCCGGAGCGCGGCGGCGGCCATCTTCCTCGTGTACCGGAACCTCGCCGACGGCGTGCGTCTCCACGCCGCGGCGCTCATGGTGGCCATCGTCGCGGGGGTGCCCGAGTGGTGGTGCATCCTGGCGCTCGCCGCCGCCATGATCGCCTTCTCCGAAGAGGGCGGCGTCCGCGCCACGATCTGGACCGACGCCATCCAGCTCGGGGTGTATCTCCTCGGAGCCGGAGTCATCGTCGCCGCGCTCGCCGGGGCGGACGGCGCCGCCGGGCCGCTGGACTGGGTTCCGGCGGCGGCCGCGGCGGACAAGTTCCGGGTGCTGGCGCCCGAGTTCGACCTCACGGTCCCCTACACCCTCGCGGCCGGAGTCCTCGGAGGCGCGTTCCTGACCTTCGCGACCCACGGCGCGGACCAGTACCTGGCCCAGCGCCTCCTCGCGGCCCGGTCCCTGCGGCACGCGCAGATCGGCCTCGTCCTCTCCGGATTCGGGGCGGCGTTCCAGTTCTGTCTGTTCCTCGGGATCGGCGCCTGGCTGTGGACCTGGTACGACGGGCGGGAGTTCGCGCGCCCGGATGAGGTCCTCCCCACCTTCGTCGCCGAGAACCTCGGCGGGGTGGGCGCCGGGATCGCCCTCGCCGCGGTGGTGGCGGCGGCGCTGTCTCCGTCGCTGGTCAGTCTCGCTTCGACGACGGTTCGCGACTTCTGGCTGCCGTGGCGCACCCGGCGCGCCGCAGCCGAGGGGCCCCGGTCGCGGCAGGTGCGGGTGGGCCGCCAGTTCGTCGTGGTGTGGGGGCTGGTCCAGACGCTCGTGGCCCTGATCGCCCAGCGGGCGCCGTCGGCGCTCGAAGCCGGCCTCTCGATCCTCTCCTACGCTTCCGGACCGACGGTGGGGGCCTTCGGTCTGGCGCTCTTCGCCCCCCGGACCAGCCCGGGCGCGGTGCTCGTCGGGATGGGGGGCGGCTTTCTCGCCCCGGCGGCGATTCGCCTCGCCGGGTTCCCGCTGGCGTGGAGCTGGGACGTGCTGGTGGGCTCTCTCGTGACCGCGGCGGTCGGCATCGTCTGGAGCTCCGGCCTTCCCCGGTTCTCCCGGCCAGTTCTCCCGGTGGGGGCGGGGGCCGGCGCCGGGGGCGCTTCTGACCACGGGACTCGCCGATCGGGAGAAGCGGCCGGGAGAACCGGAGGCGACCGAAGCTCGAGGCGGCGTTCGACACCGTCGGGCGGCCGAATCGGATGACCGGGCTGCGGGCGCTCGTCGCCTCCGCCCGATCGGGGCGCACGCTCTCGGTCTCGCTGCTGTCGTTCTCGTCGGGGCTGCCGCTGGGCCTCGTCTGGTACGCGATCCCCGACTGGATGCGGGATGTCGGCGTGGACATCCGCATCGTGGGCCTTTTCAACCTCGCCCAGATTCCGTGGGCGTTCAAGGTCCTGTGGGCGCCGTTCATGGACCGCTACGTGCCCGCCTTCTGGGGGCGCCGGCGCGGCTGGATCGCGGTCTGCCAGGTGGCGCTGCTGGTCCTCGGCGTCCTCCTCGGCGGCGCCGGCGACGATCCGGAGGCGATCTGGGTCGTCGCCGCGTTCGCGCTCGCCATCGCGGTGGCGTCGGCATCCCAGGACATCGCCCTCGACGCCTACGCCGTCGAAGTTCTGCGGCCGGAGGAGCATGGGGTCGCGGTGGGGGCGCGCGTGGCGGTGTACCGGGCGGCGATGCTGGTCGCGGGCGGGGGCGCCATCAGCCTCGCCGCCGCGCTCGGCTGGGGCGTCGTCAACGTCCTGCTTGGCCTGATCTACCTGCCGCTCCTCCTGATCACGTGGCGCTCTCCGGAGCCCGAGGAGCGCCTCGTCCCGCCGCGCACCCTCCGGGACGCGGTGTGGAAGCCGTTCCTCGGGGCGCTCTCGCGTCCGCGGGCGTTCGAGATCCTCGCCTTCGTCTTCTTCTACAAGTTCGCCGACAACCTGGCGCAGGCGCTCACCCGTCCGTTCCTCATCGACATGGGCTACACCGCCGCCCACCGCGGCATCGCGCTGGGAACGGTGGGACTCGCCGCCACCCTCGTCGGCACGTTCGCCGGCGGGGTGTTCACGACGCTGGTCGGACTCGGGCCGGCGCTGTGGCTGTTCGGCGTCCTCCAGATCTTTTCGAACGTGGGCTACTTCGTCGTCGCCGGGGCGGAGGGGAGCCTCGCGTGGATGTACGCGGCCTCGGGGTTCGAGCTGCTCAGCGGCGGGCTGGGCACCGGAGCGTTTTCGGTGCTCCTGCTGCGCATCACCGAGAAGCGGTTCTCGGCGACGCAGTACGCGCTGTTCTCGGGTCTGTTCGCGCTGCCCCGCCTCCTCGCCGGGCCGTTCAGCGGGTTTGCGGTGGACGCGATGGGTTGGCGGACCTTCTTCCTCTCGACGATGGCGATGGGCATCCCGGGGCTCGTGCTCCTCCACCGGTTCTCGCCCATCGGAGTCCGTGACCCCGAGATCCGGTTCGGCGACGGCCGCGCCTCGGAGGGGGCCGCGGCGTCTTCCGGAGTGCTGGGGCGCTTCGGCGTCGCCTTCGCCCTCGGCGGTGGTCTGGTGGCCGCTTTCGCCGTCGGACTGGGGGCGCTCAAGGCGATGCGGCTCGACCCGGAAGCCGGTTTCCGGATCGCCGCCGGCCTCGCGCCTCTCCTGAATCCGGCGTCGTTCGAGGACTGGGTCCAGGTCGGAGGCATTCTCGTCCTCGCGCTCATCTCCGGCTTCCTGGGGGCCGCCTTCGCCGTGGCTCGGGGACGCGGAGGGGAGCGGAGCCGCTAGATTTCCGGCGATGACGGTGCCGGGTCTGCTCGCGGGTCTGCTGGCCACCGCCTTCGCCGGCTCCCCCGCGCCCGCCCTCGAAGGAAGGATCCTGCTCCCGGATGGCGAGCCGGCCGCCGGCGCCATCGTGCAGGTTCTGGGCGCATCGGGGTCGGCGACGACGGACGCGGAGGGGCGGTTCGTGTGGGTTCCCACGCCCTCGCCCCCGTTCCACATCCTCGTCGTCCTTCCCGGAGACCGTTACGCCGCGCCGGTCTTCATCGAATCCCTCGCCGACGCCGCCGAGATCCGCGTCGAGCTCCTCTCCGTCGCCGAGACGGTCACGGTCACGAGCGGCGCCGTCCCGCACACCGAGGCCACCCCCGGCAGCGCTCCGGCCGTCATCCGGGGCGAGGCGATCCGGACCCGGCAGGCCCCCCGGCTGACCGATGTCCTCGAAGCCGTCCCCGGCGGCGGCCGGAGCAGCGACCTCCACGCCGGCGTCCCCTCGCTCCGGGGCCTGTCCCGCGGCCGGACGGTGATGCTGCTCGACGGAGCAAGGGTGATGACGGAGCGGCGCGCCGGTCCGAGCGCCACGTTCCTCGACCCGTTCTTCCTCGAAGCCGTCGAGGTGGTGCGGGGGCCGTCGCCGGTCGCCTACGGCTCCGACGCCTTCGGCGGCGTGATCCACGCCCGCACCCGGCGGCCGGCGCCGGACGACCCGTTCGACGCTCGCTTCCGGGGCACGCTGGGGGCCGGGCTTCCGGAGGCCAGCTTCGGGGCCGAGGTCTCGGGGTCCGCCGCCGGGACCGGGCTGTTGCTCCAGGCGAGGCGGCGCTCGTTCTCCGACTACCGCAGCCCGGAGGGCGTGGTGGCGGGATCGGGGGCGCGGGACGCCGGGTTCCTCGCCCGCGGCGTTCGGGCCGTCCCGGGCGGCATGCTCTCCACGTCGGTCCAGGCGGATGCCTCGCGCGACGTGGGGCGCCCGCGCCGGACTTCGTCCCGGACCTCGTATCCGAGCGAGGACTCGACCCGCTTCCTCGCCGACTACCAGCTCCTCCCGCGGTGGGGCTTCGCCCGTCTCGACGCCAGCCTGTTTCTCGGCTCGCACCGCCTTCTGACGCGCCGCGAGTCGGGGGATCCGGTCGGGGCGTCGGTGGCCGACTCGGAGGTGATAGCCAGGGACTTCATGCTCCGCGCCCACGGTGTCCGGCCACTCGGGGAGGGACGGCTCGAACTGGGCGTCGAGGCGCTGTCCCGCTTCGGGTTGGAGTCTTCGACGCGCCTCTCGGGAGGGGGCGCCGGTCCGTTGCCCGGCGCGCTCCCCGTCCGGTCCCCGCTCGATGGCGCCCATCGGGAAGAGGCCTCGTTCTACGCCCACGGCGAGAGCCCGCTCGGAGGCGAGCTCTCGGGAAGCGGCGGTTTCCGGCTCTCCGGCGTCACCACCCGGCCCGGGGAGCGCGAGGCCGGATCCGACGGGACCGACCACTCGGCGCTGTCGGGATTCGCCGCCCTTCGCGCCGACATCGCGCCCGGCGCCTCGCTCACCGGCCAGCTCTCGCGCGGTTTCCGGGATCCGACGCTGTCGGACCGCTACTACACCGGACTCAGCGGGCGGGGCGTGGTCCACGGAAATCCCGGCCTGCGCCCTGAGCGATCGCTGCAGTCGGATCTGTCGCTCCGCGTCGCTCGTAGCGGCGCCCGGTTCGGCCTGCACGCCTATCGCTACCGGATCCGGGACCTGATCGAGCGCTTCGAGCGCGGCGCGGACCTCTACTTCTTCCGGAACCGCGGCGAGGCGCTCATCCGGGGGCTCGAGTTCGAGATGCAGTTCGGCGGCGGCCCCGATCGCCGGCTCGGCCTCGATCTCGGGGCTTCGCTCACGAGCGGGTCGGCCGATGACGGGAGCGCGCTCGATGGCATCCCGCCCGCGAGCGTGCGCGCCGCCCTCAGGCGGAGGGTGCGGGACCGGGCCTTCGCCGAGGTCGTGCTCCACGCGTTCGCCGCCGACACCGACCCCGGACCCACCGAGGCCGAGACCGATGGGTGGGCGCGCCTCGACGCCGCGTTCGGGCTCCCGGTTGGCGGAGGCGCCGAGCTGCGTCTTGCGGGCCGGAACCTGCTGAACGCGGCCTACCCGATCAGCGCCGACGCGCGCGCAGTCCTCGCTCCCGGGCGCACGGTGGTGGGGTCACTCGTCTGGACCCTCGGCGAAGCCCCCTGAACCGGAAGCGGCCGACGCTGTTCGGCCCCGCAGCGGACGGAGCCCGGCCCGATGTGGATCGGTTTCTCGAGGAGCTGGAGGCATGGCGCTGGGACGGGCGCGAGACCGCGGTGGAGCACTCGTCCGGCGTCCCGGTGTTCCGGAACGAGTTCTGGACCTCGAAGCAGCGGGCCGCGCATTCGCTTCACGAGATCTCCTACCGGGCGTGTTTCAAGCCGCAGTTGCCGCGGTTCTTCGTGCGCCGTCTGACCGCTCCCGGCGATCTGGTGTTCGACCCGTTCATGGGGCGGGGCACGACGCTGCTGGAGGCGTCCCTGCTCGGGCGCGACGTGCTCGGCAACGATGCGAATCCCCTTGCCCGTCTGCTGATCGAGCCCCGGCTGGATCCGCCCCCGCTCGCCGAAGTCGAAGCGAGGCTCGCGCGGTTCGAGCTCGACCGGCCGGGGGAGGCGCCCAGCGATTTCGAGGTGTTCTTTCACGAACGCACCCTGAACCAGATCTGCCGGCTGCGAGAGGAGCTCGCCCGTCGTCGCGCCGCGGGGAATGAAGACCGGGTGGATCGGTGGATCCGGATGGTGGCGCTGAACCGCCTCACCGGCCACTCCCCCGGGTTCTTCTCGGTGTACACCCTGCCGCCGAACCAGGCGACCTCGATCGCCCGCCAGCGCGAGATCAACCGGCGCCGCCAGCAGCAGCCGGAGTACCGCGACATCAAGGCGCTCATCCTGCGGAAGTCGCGGTCCCTGCTCCGCCACCTGTCCGGGCAGGCCCCGCGCGGACGCTGCCGCGGATTCTTCGGCCAGTCGGCGGCCGATCCGTTTCGGTGGGACGGTCCCCCGGTCCGGCTCGCGGTGACCTCCCCGCCGTTCCTCGACGTCGTGGATTACCGCAGGGACAACTGGATGCGCTGCTGGTTCGCGGGCGTCGAAACCGTGGGGGTGGAGATCGTCCAGACCCGGAAGCTCGACGAGTGGAAGCGACTGGTCCGGCGGGCGCTGGCGCAGGTCGCCCGGATCTCGGCCGCCGGGGCGTTTTTCGCCTTCGAAGTCGGCGAAGTGCGGCGGGGGCGCCTGGCGCTGGATCCGGTGGTGGTGGAGGCGGCCGGGGAGACGCCGTGGGAGCCGCTCGCGGTCGTCGTGAACGAGCAGCGGTTCACCAAGACCTCGAACACCTGGGGGATCGCCAACAACCGCGGCGGCACGAACACGAACCGCATCGTGGTGATGCGGCTTCCCTGACGATCGGCTCAGATCACCCCGTGGAGGGGGCCGCCGGGAGCGGCGAGCGCGTCCACCCGACGGGTCACCGCCGGGTCCTCGATCAGCGGGGGCGCGTGGTGCGGCTTCAGCCGGGCGTCCACCAGGATCGGCTCCACTGCGCTCCAGTGCTTGTGGCGGATGCGGGCGCGGCGGCCGTGGACATCGTGCGAGGGGTTCGACCGGGTGAACGTGACCCAGAGGAAGTTGCGAAGGTTGGCCGCGGCGAACACCGGGTCGTCGCACATCACCACGAGCGGCATCCCGGAGAGATCGGCGCCGTCCCGCTCGGCGGCGTCGAGTCCCGCCCACAGCGGTTCCAGTTCCGCTTCTACTTCCTCGTAGGTCGAAAAGCGAGGGCCTGAGAGGGTGAACACCCCGGGAACCACGGGGAGCGGTCCGGAGAATGGCGCGGGGAGGCGGCGACCGACCGGATCCGGGACCTCGCGCGCCAGGCGGCGGCGTTCGGGGCCGGCGCCCGCCACCACCAGTTTGGACCCGGCGTTCAGACCGTCCCCGGTGTAGTCGAGGGTGTCCATCGTGGTCCGGGTCTGGAAGTGGAGGTCGGTGGCGAGGTCCACCCGCCGGAGCACATGGTCGAGCATCCCCGGGATGTCCCCGGCGTTCAGCTCGGGTGCGTCCTCCCGCGCCGCGATGAACAGGTACTTCGCCAGCGAACACTGCCCGAACCCGAGGATGGCGTTGGCGATGGTCCACAGCTCCTGCGGCCGCCGACCGGTGAACGGGGCGTAGCGCTCGCTCCCGACCGCGAGGAGCAGCGGATGGACCCCGGCGGCGTCCACCGCGTGAACCGAATGGACGCCGGGCAGCGAGGTCGGGACCATGGGCTCGGTGATCTCGTGGATCAGCTCGCCGAAGGTCGTGTCCTCCTGGGGTGGGCGGCCCACCACCGTGAGCGGCCAGATCGCATCCTTCCGGCGCGTCACCGCGGTCACCCGAAGCACCGGGAACGGATGGGTCAGGCTGTAGTAGCCGAGGTGGTCGCCGAACGGGCCTTCGGGGAGCGTGCGTCCGGGGTCCACGAAGCCGGTGATCGTGAAGTCGCTGTCGGCCGAGACCACGAACCCGTCCCCGCGCCGCAGCCAGCGGAACGGGCGCCCGGCGAGCATCCCGGCGAAGAGCAGCTCGCTGAGGCCCTCGGGGAGCGGCATGACCGCGGCGAGCGCGTGGGCCGGGGGGCCGCCCACGAAGATGCTCACCGGGAGCGGCTCGCCGCGGCGCTCGGCCATCGTGTGGTGGATGCCGATGCCGCGGTGGATCTGGTAGTGCATTCCGGCTTCCGCCGGGCCGTAGTCGTTTCCGGCGAGCTGGATGCGGTACATCCCGACGTTCGAGGCGAGCGGGGCTCCGAGCGGCCCGGGCCCGGCGCCGGGCTCCTCGGTGAAGACCTGCGGCAGCGTGATGAACGGTCCGCCATCGTCGGGCCACGACGTGATCCGGGGCACGTCCTCGAGCGCGATGCGGTGCGCCTGGCTGGGGGCGGACCGCACCCGGCGGGGCAGGGAGTTGAGCCCGGCGGTGGCGGCCCGGAGCGGCGTCCGGGGCTCTTTCAGGAGATCGCGCGCCAGCCGCCCCGGCGAGGCCCGGTAACGGACCGCAGCCTTCGCTGCTTCGAGGCCGTGGCGCAGCAGGAACCGGGCGCGATCCCGGGTGCCGAAGAGGTTCGAGACGCACGGCGTGGACGCCCCGCGGACCCGCTCGTAGAGGAGGGCCGGCCCCTTCGCGGCGTAAACGCGGCGCTGGATCTCGGCGACTTCGAGATGGCCGTCCACCTCGTTCGGCAGCCGAATGAGCATCCGGTTGCGCTCGAGGTCGGAGACCGCCTGCGCGAGCGACCGGTACGCCATCGCCGCGGAGACTACGCGACGGGCGACGGACCTTCTTGGTCCTTCAGGTTCGCGCGTCCTGCCGGTTCAGCGAGCCGCTCCAATCCAGGATCCGGCGATCCGCGGTCACGAGCCGATGCCCGGCGAGCGCCGTGGCGACGATGATCCGATCGGCAGGATCTCCGTGGAGATCCGGCAGCAGCCCCGCCCGGAGCGCGACTTGGCCATCGACCGGGATTTCGACCAGACCGAGTTCGCGAAGCAGGGGCCTCAAGGCCGTGAAGTCGATCGCCAGGGTGAGTCGTCCCTTTCGACCGAGCATCGCCAGCTCCCACAACGAGATCGCCGAGATGGCGACATGGCCCGACAGCCACTCGGATTCGAGGAGGCCGTGGGTTCGCGGACCAAGCCCTCGGTCCTCGCGGAGCAGCCAGGCGAGGACGTGGGTGTCGAGAATGGTCAGAACAGCTCGTCGTCGTCCGCCGCTTTCTCGTACCACTCCGGGGGCATCGGCGACACGATGTCGCCCAGGATCTTGAGCTCGTTCCGAAGGACGCCGAACGGGGCTGCCTTTTGTTGCCGATAGGGGGTCAGTCGGGAGATCGGACGACCGTTCTTGGTGATCACGATCTCCTCGCCGGTCTCGGCGACCTCGTCCATGAGCTTGAGGCAGCGGGCCTTGAACTCCGACGCCATGATCACCCTCTCGCGAACCCCGGAGGGCTCGTCAGGCACGAAGGCTGAATTCGCAGTGGACATGACTGCCATTGTAACTGGTCATCCGAGTGGTCACGACGGCCTTCTGCATGCTTGGCAGGCCTACTGCCGGACTGGAGTCCGGCGCTCCGGCAGATCGTCGTCGTCGTCCGCCGGCTTCTCGTACCACTCCGGAGGCATCGGCGAGACGATGTCTCCCAGGATCTTCATCCGGCCAATGTCCGCGCCGAAGGGCGCCGGCTTCGCCCGCCAATAGGGAGTAAGCCGGGAGATCGGACGACCGTTCTTCGTGATCACGATCTCCTCGCCGGTCTCGGCGACTTCGTCCATGAGCTTGAGGCAGCGGGCCTTGAACTCCGACGCCATGATGACCCGCTCGCGGCGTGCTGAAGGCTCCTCCAGCGAAGAGGCCGGCGGGAGCGTGCGCATGGACGCGATTGTATTTGGTCACCAGAATGGTGACAGCGACGCAGGAGCACAGTGCGTCCAGCGCAGATATTATACTTGGATATAACTATGCGCACAACACAACTCCGCAAGGTCGGTGGCTCGGTCATGCTCGCGGTGCCCCCTCCGCTGCTCGATGTCCTGAGACTCGGGGTGGGCGCGCGCGTGGCGCTTGACATCCGGGATGGGAGCCTCATCGTCACGCCGCGACGGCGACCCACATACACGCTCGATGAGCTACTCGCCCAATGCGACGACGAGATTCACGCGCACGAAGAAGACGGCGTCTGGCTTGACGCGCGGCCGGTCGGCCGTGAACTCCTCTGATGCGCCGGGGCGAGATCTGGCTGGTGTCGCTCGATCCGACTCATGGCCGTGAGCAGAGAGGGAGGCGACCGGTCCTCGTCGTTTCCCCACGCCGATTCAACGATCGAATGGGAGTGCCGGTCGTCCTGCCCATCACGACAGGAGGCGGCTTCGCGCGCCGGCGCGGCTTTGCTGTGCCGCTTGAAGGCGCGGGGACCCGAACAGTTGGAGTGGTGCGGTGTGATCAGCCGCGCGCCCTCGATTTGGCAGCCCGCGACGGGAGGGCCCTTGAAACCGTCCCGGAGTGGGTTGTGGACGACATTCTCGCCCGGCTGGCGACGATTCTGAGCTGAGGGGCGATGGCGCGCTGAATCCGTCGTCGCAAGTAGGATCGCGGCCATGGCGGGGCAGCACCTGTTCGGGGAGGTCGTGTTCACGCCGGGAGTCAGCGTTGTCGGGGTTCCCCTCGATCTGGGGGCCGGTCTGCGCGGGGTGGACATGGGCCCCTCGGCGCTGCGGCGGGCCGGGCTCGCGGAGCGCATCGGGGCCCTGGGGCGGCACGTCGAGGATGCCGGGAACCTGGTCTGTCCGGTGGCGGAGTCGCTCGACGGATACGGCGACCCGAGCGCCCGCTATCTCGATGAGGTGGTCCCGGTGCTGGAGGAACTCGCGACGCGAGTGCGCGGGTTCCGCGACCGTGGCCGTTTCCCGCTCGTTCTCGGCGGCGACCACTCGATCGCCCTCGGTAGCGTCTCGGGGATGGCCGGGGGCGGCCGGACGGGGCAGCTCGGGCTGCTGTGGGTGGACGCCCACGCCGACGCCAACACGCCGGAGACGAGTCCGAGCGGCAACCTCCACGGGATGCCGCTGGCCGCGCTGCTCGGTTGGGGACCCGATGCCCTGACGCGCATCGGGGGGTTCGAGCCCGGCGCGGCTCGGATCGCACCCGACCATGTGGCCCTCATCGGCGTGCGGAGCGTGGAGCGAGGGGAAGTCGAACTGCTGAACGAGCTGGGAGTGCGGATCTACACGATGGAGGAGGTGGATCTGCGCGGCATGGCCGCGGTCGCCCGCGAGGCGGTGGAGCGCGTGACCGACGGGACCGACGGCTTCCACCTCAGTTTCGATGTGGACGCCCTCGACCCGGCCGCCGCCCCCGGCACCGGCACCCCCGAACCGGCTGGTCTGACCGTCCGGGAGGCGCACACCCTCATGGAGCGGGCAGCCGCGAGCGGCGCGTTGCGCTCGCTCGAGATCGCCGAGGTGAACCCGATTCGGGATCTTCGCAACCAGACCGCCGAGCTGGCCGCAGCCCTGGTGGCGTCGGCGCTCGGAAAGCGCATCCTGGGTTTTCCCGCTTCCCGTGTCTGAGATAGCGCTGCGGGAGGTGCGGCTCCCCGATGGCCGCGGGGGCGGGTTGACCGGTCGGCTCCACCTCCCCGCGCTGGAAGGGGCCGGGGCGCCGACACTCGCGCTCACCCACGGCGCCTCCGGATCGCTCGACACCCCGGGGCTGGTCGCGGTCGCCGAGCGGGTGGCGCGCCGCGGCGTCCGGGTACTGCGCTTCAACCTGCCCTCGGCCGAAGCGGGGAAGCGCCGCCCCGATCATCCCCGGACCGCGATCCGCGCCGTCGCCGCAGTGGCGGGATGGGCGGCGGAGAACAGCCCGGGACCGGTGTTCCTCGGCGGGCGGTCCTTCGGCGGCCGAATGGCGTCGCTCTTCCTCGCCGAGACCCCGCCGGAGAGCGCCCCGACGGTCGCCGGCGGCGTCTTTCTCGCCTATCCCCTCCGGCCGCCCCGGCGACGCGACATCCCCCCCGGCCGCGCGGAGCACCTCGAGCAAATCAGCCGCCCGACGCTCTTCGTGAGCGGAAGCCGCGACCCCTTCGCCCCGAAGGATCTCATCGAGCCTCTCGTCGCCACCGCCCGCGGCCGGATGGTCTGGATCCCGGGAGCCGACCACGGCTTCCGGGTGCGGAAGGCGGACCTCCGGGCCACCGGGCGCACCTCCGCGTCCGTGCTCGACGAGGTCTCCACCGAAGTCGCCAACTGGATCGCGCCTCCCCCCGGAGCGTGACCGGACCGAGCGCCTGCGGAACCCGGCGCCAGCCCCGGAGGAGAGGCTTCCAGTACGGCTCGCGCTCCCGGCTGGAGCAGGGGGAGAGGTTCGGAGAGGGGGTCTCCCCCTTTCCGAGAGAGACGGCTGCGTAAACCGCAACCTGGAGCGGAGCGAAGGTTGCGGTTTGAGGCGCGGAGCGCCGAGCGGGCCACGGAGGGGCCTCTCGCCTCGCTTGTCGCTCGAGCCGGTGTGGCTCCGTAGTTCTCTGCCCCTCCGTGGCCCGCCGGGAGTTACCTCCCTCCGTGGCCCGCCGGGAGTTACCTCCCTCCGTGGCCCGCCGGGAGTTACCTCCCTCCGTGGCCCGCCGGGAGTTACCTCGGGCCGAAGACCCAGGACAGGCCGATCGTGAAGGTGTCCTGACTCTTCGAGAGGCCGTCAGAGCACCCCGAGCAGGGGAAGAACGCGGCGTCGGACCAGTCGCGGCGGTACTCGAGCCGCGTCAGGAATCGCGCGTCGTCCACGACCGGCTGGAACTCCAGGGTGATGGTGTTCTCCATGAGCGTCTGCGCGAGGCCGGTGGAGCGGGCCTCCTGGTCGTCCATGAACTCGTAGCGCTCGGCGATCCGCACCCGGTCGCTCAGGTGGTAGCGGAGGTAGCCGCCGAGGCCCCACGAAGTGGCGCTCTTCCCCGCCGGATCGGTCGCCGAGATCAGGTCCATGTTGACCATCGCCTCGAACCGGTCGTTGAACTGGACCCAGCCATTCCAGCTCAGGTCGCGCAGCCAGCCGTCGTTCGTGCCCGCGTTCTCCGGACCGTGGATCCAGGTCAGCACCGTGCTGGCGCGGTCGCTCGGCGACCAGGCGGCCTGGGCCCCGTAGGACTTGCCCGAGTTCTGGTCGAAGGCGTTGTCGAACCCGTTCACCAGCAGAAGGGTCCCGGTGAGGGTGTCGGTGAGCGGCGCGCCGAGGCGGGCGCCGAGGTGCGAGAACGGCTCGTTCCACGCCCACAGGATCCCGCGCGAGTAGTTCCAGTTCAGGTGCGACTCGGCGACCTCCAGACCGGCGATGGTCCCCATCAGGCCCACATCGAGCTGGGCGCCGCTGCCGAACTGGTAGTAGCCGTAGGCCTGCTGCAGATAGAGCACGTCGGCGATGGGTCCCGGCTCGAGCCCGTCCCGGAAGAGGCGCGCGCCCGAACCGAACCAGATGTCGGAACGGAAGCCGAACGGCCCGGCGCTCGTGGTCTCGAGCTCCAGCTTGACCTGGTTCAGACCGAAACCGCGCGCGTTCGGGTTCGTGTAGTAGAGGGCGTTTTGCCCGTCGTCGGGGGCGTTGGCGTTGTGGGTGTAGTAGGTGTCCACGAGGCCGGTGATCGCGAGCGGCTGCCCCCCGGTGCTCGCGACTCCCTCGGGCATGTCCTGCGCCGCGGCGGCCGCGGCCGCCGCTCTAGCCGAAGGCGCCGGGGACACCGTCGCGGGGGATTCGACGCCTCCGGTTCGAAGCGCGGTGAGCTCGGCGAGGAGGACTTCGAGGTTCTCGATGCGGTCGCGGAGCGAATCGAGCTCGCCCCGAATCTCGGTCTCGAGGGCGAGCGCCGCCGCCGGGGTGGGGGGTGGCGTTTCCTCGGCGGCAACGCTGATCGGCCAGGCGGCGCCGATCAACAGGGCCAGGGTTCGGGTGAGAATCTTCATGTCAGGTCTCCCGCAGGCCTCCGCGGACAGTGGGGTCCCGGCGCCGGCCTCCTCGGATGCAGGCTCGGGCAGCGTCCCCCCGATTGGGGGAACAGGGTTCAGGGTGAGTTTTCGAGGGCGTAGCGCGCCACCTGTTCGTGGGTGGCGTACCAGACGTCTCCGGACGCGTTCATGTGCTCGACGAGCCGCTCCAGCATCGCGATCCGGGATCGGTGTCCGATCACATGCGGGTGCATCGTGAGCAGGAACATCCCGCCCTCCTCCCGCGCCATGTCGAACTCGGCGATCCAGATGGAGAGAACATCGTCCGGAGTGGAGTGCGGCCGGATGGCCGAATAGCGGCTGAAGCCGAAGTAGGGGGCGTCGTCGAGGATCCACTCGACCGGCAGCTCGACGACGCCGGTGGGTTCTCCGTTGGCCACGACCTCGTAGGGCCAGTCGTCGGCCATCAGGCTGGAGTCGTAGAGGAACCCGAGGTCGCGGACGATCTGCAGCGTGTTCGGGCTGTAGTCCCAGGACGGCGTCCTCAGGCCCACCGGCTTCGTCCCGGTCATCTCGGTGAGCGTCTCCACCGCCTGCTCGATGAGCCGGCGCTCCTCGGCGCCGGAGATGAGCGAGTTCCGCTCGTGGATCCAGCCGTGGACCCCGATCTCGTGCCCGGCCGCCACGATGTCCGCGATGTCGTCGGGGTAGAGGAGGGCGCTCACCGCCGGGATGAAGAAGGACGCCGGGATGTCGTGGCGCTCCAGCAGGTCGAGGACCCGGGGCAGGCCCGCCCGCGATCCGTACTGGCCCCGCGAGAGGTTCGATGCGGTCGTCTGGTTGTCGCGCAGCGAGACGGTCTCGTTGTCGAAGTCGAACGAGAGCGCCACCGCCACCCGGGCGCCGCCGGGCCAGGTCTCGGGCGCCAGCCGCCGCCCCGCCCGGACCGCTTCCACCGGCGCCCGCCACTCCGCTTCGGTCCACTCCCAGGGCGGCTTCTCCACCGGCTCCTCGGGCGGCGCGGGGGAGCAGCCCACCCACCCGGCGAGGAGGAACAACCCGGAGAAGAGCAGGATGCGCATGACGCCGATTCTATGCGGCCCCCCGTCGTCAGAAGGCGCGGGTCCGGCTCGGGACCCCAACCGGCTAGAATTCCGCGACTTGCGCGATGTCCGCCGTCCACGATCCCGCCGCCCTCACGGTGCACCTGCCCGCGGTGCCTGCCGAGGGGACGCCGGTCGCGATCCGGGCGACCGGGGCGGATCTCGGGTTCGGTGAGTCCGATTTCCCGAACCCGGACTTCCAACTCGCTTCCGAGCTGCGCCTGACCGGGACGCTCGCGCGTCTCGATTCCGGCGGGTTCCGGCTGCGCGGCCGGCTCGGCGGCGGCGTGGAGCTCGAGTGCGTCCGCTGCCTCGGCGAAGCCGGTCTGGCTCTCGACGAGGGCCTGGACCTGGTCTGGCTGCCGGCGGCGGACGAGGCCGCGTCCCGCCCCCGGGGGTCCGCGGTCCCGGACGGCGGAGGCCGGGCGCTCGATGCTGCCGACATGAACGTGGCGTTTTTCGAAGAGGATCGTCTCGATCTGCGCAGCGCGATCTGGGAGCAGGTCCACCTCGCTCTTCCGGTGAAGCCCCTTTGTTCGGCGACATGCGCCGGGCTCTGCCCCGACTGCGGCGCCGACCGGAATCGGATCGCCTGCGGGTGCGCCGGGTGGATGGCGGCGTCCGGCGACGGCCCGCTGGGCGGACTGCGGGCGCTCGTGGCGAAGGAAGCGAAGAACGCCGCTCCGCCCCGTTGACGACGCTGCTCTGGCGCAACCCCGTTCCCCAACCCCTCCCGCGAAGGAAAAGGTTCCACGATGCCCCATCCCAAGAGGCGCCATTCGCGCGGCCGTCGAAACCGTCGCCGCGCCCACGACGCGCTCAGCCCGCCCGCCCTGTCCATCTGCACCGAGTGCCAGCGCCGGATCCGTCCCCACGTGGTCTGCCCCCACTGCGGCTCCTACAAGGGGCGCCGGGTCCTCGAGGTGAAGGATCTGGCGTGAGTCCATCGGAGCGCCGGACTCCCGTCCGGCACATGGGACTGCGTGTCTCGACGCGGGCGGTGACTTGACGTGAGCGTCGCCTTTCTCTTCCCCGGCCAGGGCTCGCAGCGGGTCGGCATGGGCAGGGCCCTGTGCGAGTCCTTTCCCGAGGCGCGGCGCACCTTCGAACAGGCGGACGATGTGCTCGGCGAGCGGCTGTCCCGGCTGTGCTTCGAAGGACCGGAGGCCGACCTGCGGCGCACCCGGAACACCCAGCCGGCGCTGCTCACCGTCAGCACCGCGGTCCACCGGGTGGTCGCGGCGCGGGGCGTCCGGTGCGACTTCGCCGCCGGACACAGCCTCGGCGAGTACTCGGCGCTGGTGGCGCTCTCCGGACTTCGTTTCCGCGATGCGCTGCGACTGACCCGCCGCCGCGGCGACTTCATGCAGGACGCGGTTCCGGAGGGCGAGGGCGCGATGGCGGCGGTGCTCGGGTTGTCCGCCGACGCGGTGCGAGCGATCTGCGACGAGGTCCGCGGCGACGGGATCGGGGTCGTGGAGCCGGCCAACTTCAACGGCGGCGGGCAGGTCGTCGTGGGCGGGGCCTCCCCGGCGGTCGCCGAGGCCTCCACCCGGCTCGGCGCGGCGGGCGCGCGAAGAGTGATCCCGTTGCCGGTGAGCGCTCCGTTCCACACCCGGCTCATGGAGCCCGCCGCCCGCCGGCTCGCTCCCGAACTCGACCGGACCCGGTTCGGGGATCTGGCTGCGCCCCTGTGGACCAATGTGGATGCGGCTCCGGTCACTGCCGGCGCCGAGGCGCGCGACGGGCTCCGGAGGCAGGTCGCCTCCGCGGTGCGGTGGGAGGAGACCGTCGTCGGGATGCGGGACGCCGGAGCGGATACGTTCGTGGAGCTCGGGGAAGGTCGGGTGTTGAGCGGTCTGGCCCGGCGGATCGCCCGCGGTTGCCGCACGTTCGCGGTCTCGGATCGGGCCGGGGTGGAGCGTCTCGCCAGGGCGCTCGGGGAGGCGGCGGCATGAAGCGGCTCGAGGAGCAGAGAGCGCTGGTGACCGGCGGCACGCGCGGCATCGGGCGCGCGATCGCGGCGCGGCTCGCCGACGAGGGAGCGAGCGTCTGGATCACCGGGACCGATGAGGCCCGGGCCGAGGCGGCGGCGGCCGAACTCGACGGCGGACGCGGACGCGTTCGCGGCATCGCGCTGGACGTCACGGACCCCGATTCGGTGAAGCGGTGCTTCGGCCGGGTCCACCGCGAAGGCGCGCTCCACATCCTGGTGAACAACGCCGGGATCTCGCGCGACCGGCTCCTCATGGCGCAGTCGCGCAAGGAGTGGCGCATGGTCCTCTCCACGAATCTGGACGGCCTCTACGCCTGCTGCCACGCCGCCATCCGCCCGATGCTGAAGGCCCGATACGGCCGGATCGTGAACCTGAGTTCGGTCGTCGGGATCCACGGCAACGCCGGGCAGGCGGCCTACGCCGCATCCAAGGCCGGCATCATCGGGTTCACCAAGGCGTTCGGCAAGGAAGTCGCCCGCCGGAAGATCACCGTGAACGCGGTGGCTCCCGGTCTGGTGGAGACCGACATGACCAGCCATCTCACCGACGCCGCCCGCAAGCACTTCCGCATCCCCGTGGCCCGGGCGGGTTCGCCCGAGGAAGTGGCGGCCGCGGTCGCCTTTCTCGCCTCTCCGGAGGCGAGCTACATCGTCGGCGCGGTCCTCGAAGTAACCGGGGGACTCGCGCTCTGAACCGGTCGGGGACAATCGCCCCGTCAACACCAAGACCCAGGAGGACTGGACCCACGATGGCCGACAAGCCAAGAGGCCCCGAAGCCGTTCCCGAAGAGATCCCGCTCGAAGAGCGGATCCGCGACATCATCTGCGAGAACCTGTCGGTGTCCCCGGACGAGGTGACCTCCGACGCCAGTTTCGTGGACGACCTGAATGCCGACTCGCTCGACATCCAGGAGATGAACATGGCGCTCGAGGAGACCTTCGACATCGAGATCAGCACCGAGGACGAGGGCAGCATCCAGACCGTCGGCGACGCCGTCGCGTTCATCCGCAAGCGCCTCGACGGCTGAAGCCTCCGTGCGGCCCGCCGTCGCGCATCGTCGTCCTCCATCCGGGGGAGGTCCATGCAGCCGGTGGATGAAGTCGCGTGAGCACCGAGAGTGGCCCAGTTCTCCCGGTGGGGGCGGCGCCCGGCTGACCCAGTTCTCCCGGTGGGGGCGGCGCGCGAGGGAGGAATACCGGGCGTATTCCGACCGATGCGCAACGAAGAGCGCCCCGGAGCGAAGCGGAGGGGCGCGCCAGTTCTCCCGGTGGGGGCCCCGCCTGGCCCCCACCGGGAGAACTGGGCATCGCCGCTCGAGCCCCTACCGGGAGAACCGGGCCGCGTGACTTTGTCCACCGGCTGCATGACCCCGCGCCGCGTCGTCGTGACCGGCGTGGGCCTCGTGTCGCCGGTGGGCTTGGGGACCGCGCCGACGTGGGACGCGCTCGTGGCCGGCAAGTCGGGGGCCGGGCCCATCACGCGGTTCGACACCACCGGGTTCTCGGCGCGCATCGGGTGCGAGGTTCGCGGGTTCGATCCGCTCGACTTCATGGACCGGCGCGACTCGCGCAAGATGGACACGTTCATCCACTATGCGCTCGCCGCCTCGCTGTTCGCGGTCGAAGACGCGGGGCTGGACATTCCGGTCCCGGACCCGGATCGCACCGGCGTCATCATCGCCTCCGGGATCGGCGGCTTCGCCACGATCGAGCGTGAGCACCGCCGGTTGCTCGACATGGGACCGCGGCGGATCTCGCCGTTTTTCGTTCCGGCGATGGTGGTGAATCTCGCCGCCGGGCAGGTCTCGATCCGGCTCGGCGCCCGCGGCCCGAATTCGGCCCCGGCGACCGCCTGCTCGGCGGGCGCCCACGCCATCGGGGACGCGTTCCGGCTGATCCGGCACGGCTACGCCGACACGATCGTCGCTGGCGGGGCGGAGGCCACGATAACGCCGATGTGCATTGGAGGATTCGCGTCGCTGCGGGCGCTTTCCACCCGCAACGACGAGCCCGAACGGGCGTCGCGTCCGTTCGACGCCGACCGCGACGGATTCGTGGTCGGGGAGGGCGCCGGCATCCTCGTCCTCGAGGAGCGTGACCGCGCCCTCGCCCGCGGCGTCCGGCCCTACGCCGAGCTCATCGGCTACGGCATGACCGGTGACGCCTTCCACATCACGGCGCCCGCTCCCGACGGGAACGGCGCGGTCCGGGTCATGGAGGCCGCCCTCGCCGAGGCGGGCGCCGCCCCCGAAGACGTGGACGCGATCAACGCGCACGGCACTTCGACAGCGCTCAACGACCGCATCGAGACGGCGGCGATCCGCCGGGTGTTCGGCGAACATGCCGACCGGCTCGCGGTCTCTTCGACGAAATCCATGACCGGCCATCTCCTCGGGGGGGCCGGGGGGCTCGAAGCCGGGATCGCCTGCCTGACGCTCCGGCACCAGACCGCGCCGCCCACGATCAACTACGAGACCCCCGATCCCGACTGCGATCTGGACGTGGTTCCGAACCAGGCGCGCCCGATGACGGTGCGGGCGGTGCTCTCCAACTCCTTCGGTTTCGGCGGGACGAACGCCTCCTTGCTGTTCCGGCATCACGAGGCCCCCTGATCCGCATGTCCGCCGCGCTGTTCCACACCGTCCGCGAGATCGTGGACATCCCTTCCGTCACCGGCGACGAGGCCGAGGTCGCGAAACACGTCGCCTGGGGCCTCGAGGAGGACGGACTCCTCGTCGAGCTGGACGAGGCCGCGCCCGGCCGGCCGAACCTGATCGCCCGCGCCGGATCGGACCCGGTCCGGCTCTGGTTCTGCACCCACCTCGACACCGTTCCGCCGTTTTTCCCGTCCACCGAGACGGCGGACGCGATCGGCGGCCGCGGCTCCTGCGACGCGAAGGGGATCCTCGCCGCGATGGTGTTCGCCGCCCGGGAATTGCGCGCCGCCGGCGCGACCGGTTTCGGACTCGTCTTCACCGTGGGGGAGGAAGTGGACAGCCTGGGGGCGAAGGCGCTCGAAGCGAAGGGTCCGGCGCGTTACGGCGGCGGTTCGGAGCCTTTCTTCGTGTGCGGCGAGCCGACCGAGAACCGGATGGCGAGCGGGCACAAGGGAACGCTGCGGGCGAAGATCCGCGCCCGGGGGAAGGCGGCGCACTCCGCCTATCCGGAGGCGGGGGACTCGGCGGTTCACCGGCTGCTCGAGGTGATCGCGCGTCTTCAGGGGATGGACTGGGGCGAGGACGAGAGGCTCGGCCCGGCCACGCTGAACGTCGGCGAGATCTCGGGCGGGGTGGCGGGCAACGTTCTCGCTCCCTCGGCGGAGGCGACGCTCTACTGGCGGCTGGTGGGCCCGGCCCGGCCGGCGCGCGAACGGCTCGACCGGGTGATCGGCGCCGACCCGAAGCTGTCATGGGAGTTCGTGGGGGAGAACGACGCCGTCTTCTGCGAGACGCTGCCCGGTTTCCGGGTGGCCCCGATGTCCTACTCCACCGACATCCCGTTCATGCCGTCGTGGGGGGCGCCGCTGCTCATCGGACCGGGCAGCATCCACAACGCCCACACCGCCGACGAGAGCGTGCGGAAGTCGGAGCTCGTGGAAGCGGTGTCCCTGTATCGCCGCATCGGCGAACAACTCCTCGGCTCGTAGCCGGCAGGGAGCGCCCCGTGGACCGCCGCTCTTCACCCGTTCTCCCGGCCAGCGCGGTTTCGCCTCCCTGACCCTGCGGCGCCGGATCCTCGGCTGGTTCGCCGAGCATCGCCGCGCCCTCCCGTTCCGTGACGATCCCGACCCGTGGCGGGTCTGGGTCTCGGAAGTCATGCTCCAGCAGACCCGGGTGGAGGCGATGCTCCCCCGCTACCGGGCGTTCGTGGCCCGGTTCCCCGACCCGGCGGCTCTCGCCGCGGCCGACGAGGACGCCGTCCTCGCGATGTGGTCGGGGCTCGGCTACTACCGCCGCGCCCGGGCGCTCCACCGGGCGGCCCGACGCCTGTCGGATCACGGCGGGCGGATCCCGCAGACCGCCGCCGCGCTGAAGGCGTTGCCCGGGGTCGGGGACTACACCGCCGCCGCGGTCGCCTCGATCGCGTTTGGCGAGCCGGTCGCGGTCGTGGACGGCAACGTCCGCCGGGTGCTCGCGCGCCTGTTCGCGGCGCCCGGGATCCCGGGTCGGGCCGCGTTCGAGCGCCGGATCCGCAAGGGGGCCGACGACCTGATGGCCGGGGCGGCGGACCCGGGAGTCTGGAACCAGGCCCTCATGGAGCTCGGGGCCCTGGTCTGCCTCCCGAAGCGGCCGCGCTGCGGTGCGTGTCCGGTCGCCGGCGACTGCCGGGCCCACGCCGCCGGCCGGGAAGCCGAGTTTCCCCGGCGGGCGCCGCGCCCGGCGGTGGAGGCGGTCGCGACGACCCGGGGGGTGGTCCGGGACCCGAAGCGGGGGCTGCTCGTCGTGCGTCGCTCGGAGAGTCCGCTGCGGGGTCTTCTCGACTTCCCCGGCGGACCGCGCCGGACGGGGGAGCCCCCGGCAACGGCGCTGATGCGCGAGGCGTTACGGCGATACCGCCTCGAACTCGTCCCCGGGCGCGCCCTCGGGCCGTTCCCGCACCGGATCATGAACCGGAAGATCACCGTCTTCGCCTTCGAGGCGGCGCTCGCCGGCGCGAGCCTCGACCGGCTTCCGGAAGGCGCCCGATGGGTGCGACCGGATCATGCCTCCGGAATCGCCGCCGGAGCCATCCTCACCAAGGTGCTTCGGCTCCTGCCCGAGCCCGGGACCGCCTACACTGCCCGCCGAATCCCATGAAGAGGCCGCCGTTCCACCCCCGCGTCGAGCAGAAGTGGCAGGAGCGCTGGGAGCGCGAGCATGCGTTCCGGACGCCGGATCTGCCCGACGGGCCCCGCTACTACTGCCTCGAAATGCTGCCCTACCCGTCGGGCCGCATCCACATGGGCCACGTCCGGAACTACTCCATCGGGGACGTCGTGGCCCGCTTCCACCGTCGCCGCGGTTATTCCGTCATGCACCCCATCGGTTGGGACGCGCTGGGTCTGCCCGCCGAAAACGCCGCCCTCGCGCACGGTGTCCATCCGGCGGAGTGGACGAAGGACAACATCGCCCACATGCAGCGGCAGCTCCGCCGGCTGGGGCTGAGCTACGACTGGGACCGCGAATTCGCCACCTGCGATCCCTCCTATTACCGGTGGAACCAGTGGTTCTTTCTCCGGATGCGCGAGCGCGGGCTGGTGTACCGGGCCAACCGGGCGGTGAACTGGTGCCCCGGCTGCGAGACGGTGCTCGCCAACGAGCAGGTGGAGGCGGGGCGCTGCTGGCGGTGCGAGTCCGAGGTCGTCTCTCGGGAGCTTCCGCAGTGGTTCTTCCGGATCACCGAGTACGCCGACGAGCTGCTCGATGCGATGGAGGGCATGACCGGGTGGCCGCGGAAGGTGCTCCTGCTCCAGCGGAACTGGATCGGGAAGTCGGAGGGCGCGGAGGTCCGGTTCCGCATCCCCTCGCTCGGAGATGACGGCGAGATCCCGGTGTTCACGACGCGGGTGGACACGATCTACGGCGCCACCGCGCTGGTGCTCGCGCCCGGGCATCCGGCGGCGGCCCGGATGGCCGAAGGGAACGACGAGGTCCGGGAGTACATCGCCCGGGCGCTCGCGGTGACGGCGGCACCTCCCGGCGCCCCGGCCGAGAAGACGGGCGTCCGGACCGGCGTTCCCGCGGTCAACCCGTTCACCGGCGAGGAGATCCCCGTCTTCGTCGCCGACTACGTGCTGATGGACTACGGCTCGGGGGCGGTCATGTGCGTGCCCGCCCACGATGAGCGGGATCACGAATTCGCCGTCCGCTACGACATCCCCATCCGGCGGGTCGTCATCCCGAACGACCGGGAGGCCGCTCCCAAAGGCGGCGCCTTCACCGACTACGGAACGGTGGTGGACTCGGGAGACTTCAGCGGACTGCCCACCGAGGAAGCGAAGGAGGTGATGGCGCGCCACGCCGCCGAGAGCGACTTCGGCGGACCCCGCACCGAGTGGAGGTTCCACGACTGGGGGGTCTCGCGGCAGCGCTACTGGGGCACGCCGATCCCCATGGTGCACTGCGACTCGTGCGGCGTCGTCCCGGTCCCGGACGCGGATCTGCCGGTGGAGCTGCCCCGGGATGTCGAGATCACCGGCAAGGGGGGCGCCGCGCTCGAGAAGTGCGAGGCCTGGATCAGGGTGGACTGTCCCGCCTGCGGCGCCTCCGCTCGCCGCGAGACCGACACCATGGACACCTTCGTGGACTCCTCCTGGTACTTCTACCGCTACCTCGACCCGACGAATGCCGAAGCGCCGTTCGATCCGGAGCGGGCGCGGGCGTGGTTCCCCATCGACCTCTACATCGGAGGGGTCGAGCACGCCATCCTGCATCTCATCTACTGTCGGTTCTGGACCCGGGTGATGCGCGATCTGGGGCTTTGCGACCACGACGAGCCGGTGATCCGGCAGTTGAGCCAGGGCATGGTCATCAAGGACGGCGCCAAGATGTCCAAGAGCAAGGGGAACGTGGTGGACCCCGATGCGGCGGTCGAGGAGCACGGCGCCGATGCGATCCGGCTCTACGTCCTGTTCGAGGCGCCTCCCGAGAAGGAGATGGACTGGACCGACGCCCGTCTCGCCGGGCCGGCGCGGTTCCTGAAGCGGCTCGAGCGGGTCATCCCCGGGGAGGCGCCGTGGCTCCCGGAGACCGGCCTGCCCGCTGGCGACGACGCCTTCACCGCCGGCGATGTCGCGCTGCGGCGCAAGACCCACCAGACGATCCGGCGGGTGAGCCGTGACCTCGGCGAGCGCATCCATCCCAACACCGCGATCGCGGCGGTCATGGAGCTTTGGAACGCGGCGCTCGCGCGTCTCCCCCAGGCCGGGTCCGGACCGGCGCGGCGGGCGGTCCGGGAGGCGGTCGAGACGGTTGTGTCGCTGCTGAACCCGATGGCCCCGCACCTGACCGAGGAGCTGTGGGAGCGCCTCGGCCATCAGACCCCGCTGCTCGATTCGCCGTGGCCCGAGTGCGATGAGGAACTCGCCCGCGAGGAGAGCGTCCTCATCGTGGCGCAGGTCAACGGAAAGCTGCGCGGTCGGATCGAGGCGCCGCGGGGCCTTGGCCGCGACGAGCTGATCGCGCTGGGGCGGGCCAACCGCGGGGTCGCGCGCCATCTGGAGGGCCTCGAGGTCTTCCGCGTGGTCACGGTCCCGGATCGGCTGGTCAACTTCGTCGCCCGGAAGCCGCGGGATGGTTGAGGGGGCCCCGATGCCCCGCCGGGCCCCGATGCCCCGCCGGGCCGCGGCCGCCCTGGCGGCCGCGGTGGCCCTCTCGGGATGCGGGTACCGGCTCGCCGGCGTCGGATCCGGCCTCCCCGGCCACATCCAGATCGTCGCGGTGCTCCCATTCGAGAACGAGAGCGCCTTCCCCGAAGTCGAGGAGGCGATGACCGAGCAGATCATCTCCGGGTTCAACCGGCGGGGACGCTACGAGGTGCAGGAGACGGAGGAAGGGGCCGACGCGGTGCTCTCCGGCACCGTGCTCAGCGTGGATTTCTCCCCCGCCCAGCTCGATTCCGCGACCGGGGCGGCGTCCACCTACCTCATCATCGTGCGGGCCACCGTGGAGCTTCTGGACGTCGCGAACGACGAGCCGCTCTTCACCTCGGACGAGTTCACGCTCCGGGAAGAGTTCTCGATCGGGGACGATCCGGACGCCGCCTTCGATCGGGAGGGGCTCGCGTTCCAGCGGATCGCCTCCGCCTTCGCCGACTCCCTGCTCGTCGCCATGCTCGAGGGGTTCTGAGGGGCTCTCGGCCCGGCCGTCATGGCGTGGGGTCCCGCCGGATTCGCCCGGACGTTCTCGGCGCTCCGACCCGCGTCCGCCGAGAAGCTGGGTCAGCGCCTCCTGCCCGCCGAGGGCCCGGCGCTCTACATCATCGGCGGCGCCGATGCCTGGCTGCGCGGACGCGCGCTCCGCGCGGTGGCGGCGCATCACCTCGGTGACGAGCCGGCGGCCTATCGGCGGCGTCGGCTGAACGGCCTCGCTCTGAGGCGCGATCAGCTCGAGAGCGCGGCTCGGACCGTCTCGTTCGGTGGGGCGCCGGTGGTTCTGGTGGAAAACGGCGCCCGACTCGCCCAGCCGCCGCGAACGAAGTGGGGGCGGCAGCTCGGGGAGGCGTTCCTCGGGTTGGTCACGCATCCACCGGGAAAGACCGTGATCGCGGTCGAATGGGAGAAGGACCCCGACCGACGGCGCAAGGAATGGCAGGCGCTCGGCAAGGCGCTCGCCGCGGCGGCGAAGGAGAAGCGCGCGGTGGCGGTGGACTGCGACCCGCCCGCCGAGGCGCGGATGGCGGCGTGGATCCGAGCCGCGGCCAGGGTGCGGGGGCTCGCGCTGCCCGAGGGGGGCGCCGACCTGCTCGCCGACCGGTTCGGGAACGACCTCCGTCGCCAGACGAACGAGATCGAGAAGCTGCTCGCCTTCGCCGAAGACGAGCAGGGCGGGAAAGTCGCCATGGCCGACATGGAAGCGGTGCTCGGCGGCGGCAGCCTGCGCGACCGGTTCCGGTTCACGAACGCGATCGAGCGCGGGGCGACGGCGGAGGCTCTCGACGCCCTCGACCGCCTGCTCGCCGAAGGAGAGTCGCCAACGGTGCTCCTTCCGCTCCTCTACCGGTCGCTGGTGCGGCTGCAGCTCGCGCAGGCCTGGAAGCCGGGGCGGGAGTCGCTCGCGAGCGCCGTCGGGGCGCCGCCGCAGGTGGCCGAGGAGATCCGCCGCACCGCCGCGCGTTTCACCGCCGCCGATCTCCGGCGCCTGCTCCGCGAGGCGGCGGCCACCGATCTGCGGCTGAAGTCTTCGTCGCTCGACGGCCGCGCCGCGCTGACCGCGCTGGCCACCGGCGCCGTACGGAGCGCCGGACTCCGCCGGTCCTCCCGGCCAGTTCTCCCGGTGGGGGCGGGGCCCGGCACCGAGCGACCCATTTGACCGGCGCCCCGGCGGCGCTCCGTACACTCCCCGGCGATGGCCGAGTTCCTCCCCCTCCACCCCGGAGTGGACGCGCCCGCGCCCGCGGGCCCCGGACAGGAGCTGCGGATGCGGCGAGACCGCCTCGTGACCCGCATCGGACGCCGCCGGTTCGAAGCGGTGTGCGAGGCGCTCCAGTTGGAGGCGGCCCGCGCGACGCTCGAGCTCACCGGCGCCGCCCCTTCGTCGGACGAACTCGCCCGGGCCCGCAAGGGGCAGCTCGCCGCCGCTCCCGGACTCGCCGCCCCGCTCGGCGCGCTCGGCCGCATTGCGCAGGCGGCCCCCGGCCGGGACCCCGACGCCCCGCTCCTCGGCCAGGTCCATCAGATCGCCACCGGGTCCTCCGACAAGTCCGGGTTCCGATCGGTCCAGATCGAGCCGCAGTTCGAGGGCGCCGGCCTGTCGCCCCCCCAGACCATCCCGACCCGCCTCGGCGACCTCCTCGGCTGGATCGGCGGCAAGAGCGGCCGCGATCTGGAGACCGCCCCCCGCGCCGCGCTCTTTTTCGGGCGCTTCCTCGAAATCTCGCCGTTCCCCCGGGCGAACTTCCGGGTGGCGCACCTGATGCTCAGCTTCTTCACGCTCGCCGACGGGCAGCCGCCCATCTGGTTCGAGCTGGACGAGGCCGGCGGAATCCGCTCCGATGTCTCCCGAGCCTTTCGTTTCGACACCGCGCCATTGACCGCCCGCATCGAGGCGGCCCTGGAGCGGTCCCTCGACCGGATCGCCTCGGGATAGCCGGAAGGCGACGGCCACGAAAGGCCCTACAATCGCCCGTCGGCGGCTGCCTGGGGATCGGCGGCTCGACCATCGTCCATGACTGCGTTTTTCGCCACCGCGCTCACCCTCCTGCAGCAGCGGAGGGCGGTCGAGTTCTTCACGCTCCCGGACCCGGAGCCGCCCCGCGGGATCCTGGATCTCATCGTCGAGTCCTTTCTCTTCGTCGGGATCGGGCTGGGCGCGACGGTGATCCTCGGCATCGGATTCGGCCTGTTCCGGCTGTGGCTCCTCCGCCGCTACCCTGACAACTGGTTCAACGGGAGCGGCAAGGACCCGGTGAGGATCGACCTGAGCTGACTTCCGCATCCGCTCGCCGGGAGTGCGCGGCGCTCCTGATCTACGACGGCGGCTGCGGGATGTGCGGCCGGCTGGTGGCGGCCGCGGCCCGCTTCGCCGGGGATCGGGGGATCCGGTTCGCCGCCTACCAGGAGCTCGGCCCCGACGACTTCGCCCGACTCGGCGTGACCCGGGCGCAGTGCGAGGCGCGCCTCCGGTTTCGCGACGCCCGCGGCCGGGTCCACGGCGGCGCGCTCGCGGTGAACCGGTTCGTGCGGGATGCCGCTCCCGCGGGGTGGCGGGGCGTTCCCGCTCGCTTCCTCGCCGCAGCGTTCACGTGGGTGCCGCCCCTGCTGTTCCTCGAAGTCATCGCCTATGAGGTCGTCGCCCGGAATCGCGGCTGCGCCGCACGTCCCGATTCAGGCGCAGGCTGCTAATTTCGCCTCCCTTCCGGGAGGTTCCGCCGTGCTCCGATCGCTGTCGTCCATCATTCTGGTGCTCCTCATCGCGGGTTGCGCCCCGCCGGCGGAGGAGCCCGCCGCCGCGCCCCCCGCACCGAGGCGAGTGGCCGTGGACGACCAGCCCGCCGGGTCGTATGTGCGCTACCGGGACGATTCCGGGAACCTGGCCTACGGCCGGATGGAGGGCGACTACGTCTTCGAGCTCTCGGGCGCGCCGTGGGACGGAGGCGCCACGACCGGACGCACCATCCCGATGGCGTCGGTGGAACTCCTCGCCCCCGCCGAGCCCGGCAAGGTGATCGCGATCGGCTTCAACTACGCGTCGCACCTGGGAGACCAGGAGCCCGCCTCCGAGCCGGGTGTCTTCATCAAGCTTCCCACGAGCATCATCGGTCCCGGCGAGGCCATCGAGATGACCGCGGACGCAGGGAACGTCCACTACGAGGGCGAATTGGTGGTCGTGATCGGGAAGGAGGCCCGCGAGGTCCCGTTGGAGAGCGCGCAGGAACACATCTTCGGAGTCACCGCCGGCAACGACGTGAGCGAGCGCGACTGGCAGGCGGGGGATCTGCAGTGGTTCCGCGCCAAGGCCTCCGACACCTACGGCCCCATCGGACCGGTGATCTCCCGAGGCGTGGACTATGACGATTTGCAGCTCACCACCCGGCTGAACGGCGAAGTCGTCCAGCAGCAGCGCACCAGCGACCTCATCTTCGATACCAGCGACATCGTGAGCTTCGTGAGCCGCTACGTGACGCTGATGCCCGGCGACCTGATCTTCACCGGCACGCCGGGCACGACCCGGGCGATGAGCGAGGGGGATCTGGTCTCGGTCGAGATCGAGACGGTCGGCCTTCTGGAGAACCCCGTCACCCGCCGCTGACCCCGCACGGGCTGAGGAAACGCCACGCCGAGTCTGGATCCTCCCACGAGACGGCCCATGACGCAGTCACCGGGACCGATGGCGTCTCGCTCCCGACCCACCGCGTACGTCGAGACATCTGTGGTCAGCTACCTGACGGCCCGCCCATCACGAGATGTCGTCGTCGCGGGACGCCAGGCTGTGACGCGTGAGTGGTGGGCGCGAGCTCCGCGTCGCTTCCATCTCGTCCATTCATCGGTCGTGGTGGAGGAGGCCCGAGGTGGCGATCCCGTGGCGGCGGCGGCCCGCCTCGCTGCTCTCGACGCGGTTACGCTCCTTCCAGTGACTGGAGATGCGACCCGTGTCGTGCGTACGTTGCTGGCGGAAAACGCCGTGCCGCGCCAAGCCGAACCTGATGCGTACCACATCGCGATCGCTGCCGCGAACCGGGTGGACTATCTTGTGACCTGGAATCTGCGACACATCGCCAATGCCGTCATGAGGGGGCGCATCGCCGCTGCGTGTCAGGCGCGTGGTCTCCAACCGCCGGTGATCTGTCTGCCAAGCGAACTCATGGAGGAGGTGGCTGACGATGCTCCCTGATGACTCGAGGAAGCTGGAGTCGAAGTTGGCCCTCGACGATCCGATGCTGGAAATCTACGAGCATCGTCGCCGAGTCGCCGAGCGCTTCGACCATGACGTGGAAGCGATCGGCGAGTATTACCGGGCCATTGAGCGGACTCTCCGCGCTCGCGAGGAGAGCCGGTCGCGCGGACGGCGGCAGGCGGCCCCCCGCTCCGAAGCACCACGTCACGCGCCACCCTCCGCGGAAGTCTGACCCGCGTCCGGGCGCGTCAGCCCGGCGCGTCGGACCGGCCGCGCTCACAGCGTGAGCCGGCGCAGGCTCCCCTCGGCGACCAGACCGACGGCGTTCCGGGAGAACCCGGTCAACCGCCGCTGATCGTTCCTGGGGAGCGCGCTCCGCGTCTCACTTTGGGGTGGAAGTGATCCGCAACGGGGTTTGTGCCTCACCTGTGCACGGCAACGGGGCTTGCGTCTCACTATGGGGTGGAAGTGATCGGCAACGGGGTTTGCGCCTCATCTGTGCACGGCAACGGGGTTTGCGTCTCGCTTTGGGGGCGAAAGTGATCCGCAACGGGGTTTGCGCGTCAGTTGTGACGCGCAAGATCGCTTGTACATCACTTGCAGAGCAGAGTGACGCATAAGATCCTCGCACTCGAGACTGCCTGCCCTCGTCCACCTGCCCCCCATGAGCCCCCCGCGCTACTCGCCGGATCACTTTCCGCCCGTCTCCTTCGATTGGAAGGGACTTCTGCCACGGATCGTTCGCGCCCATCGGGTCCTCGCCCGATATGAGGGCGTCCTCGCCGGAGTACCGAATCCCGATCTCCTGCTGGCGCCCCTGGCCGGGCAGGAGGCCGTGCTTTCCAGCCGGATCGAAGGGACCCGCTCTTCGCTGGGAGACATCTTGGCGCTCGACGCCAACGAGGGGAGGGGGAGCGAGGCTGATCCGTCGGTCGCAGATGCCCGGGAGGTCCTGAATTACCAGATCGCTCTTGCGGAAGCCGTGGCGCTGCTTGAGGAACTGCCGCTCTCGCAGCGCCTGCTCCGGCAGGTCCACGGAACCCTGATGCAGGGCGTTCGGGGAGGAGCCGCAGGGCCCGGGGAGTACCGCCGGGTCCAGAACTGGATCGGATCGCCAGGTTCAACGGCAGAGACCGCCACGTTCCTGCCGTGCCCGGCGCCGGACATCCCCGCCGCGATGGGCGTGTGGGAGCGGTACCTGCACTCCCAGGCAACCGATCCGCTCGTCCAGCTCGCGGTGCTCCACGTCTGGTTCGAGGCGATCCATCCGTTCCTCGACGGGAACGGCCGTCTCGGGCGCCTCATGTTCCCGTTGTTCCTCGTGTCCAGGGGTCTTCTGCGACGCCCCAACTTCTATCTGAGCGAATACGTGGAGCGACACCGGGACGCCTACTACGACGGACTCCTCGGGGTCAGTCGGGACCAGGACTGGGAGAGCTGGGTGCGGTTCTTCCTCGGCGCGGTGGAGAAGCAGGCCGCAGCCAACATCGTCCGCATCGAGGCGATGATGGGGCTCTACGAGACGCGCAGGAAGTGGATCGTCCGGGCGACCCGGTCTCCGTACGCCGTGCCGGCGCTCGACGCGCTCTTCCAGCGTCCCGTATTCCGGAGCTCGGCTTTCCTGGGTGACCAGGGCGTTTCCCGACCGGCTGCCCTGCGGTTGCTCCGAGTCATGAGAAAGGCCGGCGTGATCGAAAAAGTTCGGAGCGGAAACGGGCGTCGATCCCCGGTCTTCTCGTTCCCGGAGCTGATGGAGGAGGTCGAGCGGCCCTCGGACTTCGGTGACAGCTCGTAACGAGAGGCGGGAGTGTGGCTACTCGGGGGATCCCTTCCGGGAAGCCCGCAGGAAGGGCAGGGCGCCCTCGATCCCCGCCACCCGACCGGAGAGCTCGGTGACCGCCGCTTCGAGGCGGACGAGGCGCGCGTCGGTCCGGGATTGGAGATGGATCACGGCGACGGCCCCCAGGATCGTCGTCAGCGTCTCCTGCGAAAGAGGCATGGAGCGAGTGTAACGAGAGGACCGCCGGCCGTCCCGTGCGATCGGGGCGCCCCGTGGGCCGAGGGGGATGACCAAGCGTGACCGGTCCGTCGCATAGGATGCGGCGCGCCCCGCCCCCCTGATCGCTACCGTGATGTCCAACGAGCCGACGACCGTCGCCGAACTGCTCGATGCGCTCCTGGCGCGCGGGGCTGCGGAGGAGATCGGCCCGGGGCGCGGCCTGGCCCGGGCGGTTCGGCTGATCGGCCGGGCGGGTGTCGTCGTCGGCTCCGTGCGGCTGCCGGGCAGCGGCGATCCGGAGGCGCTGCGCCGGGCGTGGAAGCGGCGGGTCGGGACCACGAATCTGCGTCTTCTGGTCATCGGCGACGGTTCGGAGGCCAAGGGGCTCGCATCCGCCAAGGGAGCGATCCTCGTCTTCGGCCCGGGCGGGAAGGGGCCGATCCGGGCGCTGCCGGGGCGCGCGGTCCTTCGGCTGCTGGACGAGGCCAAGGAGAAGCGCGGCATCGCAGCGGCTCGCCATCTCGCCGACGGGTTCGCCCGCTACGACCGCGCCGAGACTCCGGGACTCGCGGTGCGTGGGCTACTCACTACCCACGCGCTCACGGAACGCTTCCTGAAATCGCGGGGCAAGGCGAGGAGCCGCGAAAAGGCTGCGAGTCTCGCGGCGAGAGTGCCCCGCGGGGCGGACTGGGAACGCACGCTCCGCAGTCTGGGCTACGGGCTCGAACGCCTGCCCGACCGGGGCTGGGTCGCGAAGGCCGGGCGGAAGCGGGTCGCCGTCGTCCTTCCCTCCGCTCCGGGGACCGACCTCGCCAAGCTGGACGATCAGGGCCGACCGCGGGAAGGCCGCCTGCTCGGACTCTGCCGCGACCACGATGTCCGTTTCGGGTTGCTCGCGAGCGGCAGCCGGATTCGGCTCTTCGACTCCCGTGCGTCGGCCGCGGCCTCGACGTTTCTCGAACTCGACGGCGGGGCGCTCCTCGCCGACGAGCGGCCGCTCCTCGGTCTGCTCGGGCCGCCCACGCTCGCGGGAGGCGGCTTCGACGAACTGAGAAGGGACGCGAGGCGGTACGGCGTTGATCTGTGGAAGGCGCTCGGAAGACGCATCCGGAACCTGGCGCTCCCGGCGCTGGCGCGGGGTCTGGACGCCTGGGCCGGCGCAGAGGGCGTGAACACGAGGGACGAGAAGCAGCGGCTCGAGCTGCAGCACGCCAGCCTCACGCTCCTCTTCCGACTGATGTTTCTGTTCTACGCCGAGAGCGCGGGTTTCCTGCCGATGGGGAACCCGATCTACCGCAGGAAGTCGCTCACCGCACTCGCCGCCGAGGCGCGGGACACGCAGGATCGGCTGGCTGAGGGTTCGACTGCGCTCTGGGACACCTTCCGAACGCTCGTTCAGGCGATGCGCTCCGGGAACCCGGCGTGGGGCGTCCCGGCCTACAACGGAGCGCTCTTCGACCCGGCCGCGCTCGAAGGCGCCGGGACACTGGAGAAGATTGAGCTCGCTGACCCCGAGTTCGGCGCGATCCTCACGGCGCTAGGCGTAGCAGAGGGCGGGAAGCGCGCGCCCCGCGGCGTGGACTACTCCAGTCTCGAGATCGGCCACCTGGGCAACATCTACGAGTCCCTTCTCGGGCTTCGGCTCTCGGTCGCCGATCGCCCGATGGCGTATGACACGAAGCGGGACCGATACCGCCGGACCGATGGAGATGCCGAAGTGGGGGCTGGAGCGCTGCTCTGGCAGACCCACGCCGGAGGGAGGAAGGCCGCCGGGGTGTACTACACGCCCACCTCGCTCGTGCGGCATCTCGTCGAACGGTCGGTACGGCCCGCTTACCGGGAGCATCTCGACCGCGTGAAGCAGACGGCGGAGCGCGATCCGGAGGCGGCGGCGCAGCAGCTCCTCGACTTCGCGGTGGTGGATCCGGCGTGCGGGAGCGGCCACTTCCTCGTTCAGGTCGTGGACGTGCTCGCTGATGAAGTGGCGCGCTTCCTCACGCGACAACCGCTACCCGCCCTGAGCCAGCGGATGGACGACCTTCGGGGGTCGTCCCGCCGGGCCGGGGCAGGGGACGGGAGCTCGGACGGAGCGGTCGGAGGCGTCGAGGATCTCTCGCTCCTGCGACGCCTCCTCGTGAAGCACTCGGTCTTTGGCGTGGACGTGAGCGCGATGGGCGCCGAGATCGCGAAACTGTCCCTGTGGCTGGCGGCGTTCGTACCGGGGCTGTCGCTCTCCTACCTCGGCCGCAACGTGGTCGTGGGCAACTCGCTCTTCGGCGTGGCGGACCCGTTCTCGGTCGTTCGTCCCAACACGTTCGAGGCGAAGCGGCTGCAGGACAGGATCCGGCAGGCGTCCGCGGCGCTCGCCGGCGTGGCCGACAGCCTCGATCGGACTCCTGCGGAATACGACGCGAGCCGGGCGGCCGACGCTGCCGCCGGGGCCCTGACCGCGGGACTTCAGGACGTGTTCGATCTGTGGACCGCGGAGGCGTTCGGCGAGGTCGGGAACCGCCACTGGGGCACGGGCGAGGGGTTCCGGCTGCTGACCGGCGGCGAGGAGCTGCCGCGGGGTGTGCTCAGGCGTGTTCGGAAGGCCCGGGCGCTCTCGAAGCAGCACTCCTTCCTGCACTGGCCGCTCGAGTTCGCTGGCGTCTTTGCGCGGGAGCACCCCGGCTTCGACGCCGTGGTCGGGAACCCGCCGTGGGAGAAAGTGAAGGTAGAAAAGCACACCTTCTACGCGCTCTATAGGCCGGGGCTGCTCAGCCTCTCGTCCCGGAAGCGTTCTGCCGAGATCAACGCCCTGCTCCAACGTCGCCCCGAGCTTGGCGCGCGCTTGAAGACGGAGCAGGCGCGAACCCTCGCCCAGCGCGCAGCCCTGAAGTCCGGGGGCTACGAGGGTGGTAGTGGCGACAGTGATCTCTACCGGTACTTCTGCCAGCGCTACCGGGTGCTCCTTCGGACCGACGGACGACTCGGGGTCGTGCTGCCGCGGTCGGCGTTCAACGCGAAGGGATCTCAGGGGTTCCGCCAGTGGCTGTTGAGGCGAACCACGGTGCATCGGACCGACTTCTTGGTCAACAAAGGGCGCTGGGCGTTTGACAGCGAAGAGAGGTACTCGATTGCCCTTCTTGCAGCGCAAAACCTGCCCCCTACACCGGAACACACGGTCGAAATCGCAGGCGTCGCGGACTCCGTGGACGCATGGGAGGCGCAAGCGGAGCGAACAGGCGTTCCGCTACCGGGATCCCTTGTGGGCGGGGGTGGGCCGTGGCCACTGCTGCGTGACACGGAGGAGCTGGCACTCCTCCGCAAGATGCGCGTCGAGCAGCCGTTCCCGCTAGGTTGTGGACGCTGGACCTGCTTCGCGGCGACCGACGTGCACGAATCGAACGACAAGCAACTTCGAACTGACGTTCCCATTCCTGGGTTGAGCGGTTTCCCGCTCTGGAAGGGCGAGAGCTTCGATCAGTACGATCCCCACGGCGCGGAGGAACGCTGGTGTCCGGACAGCGGCGCACTTCAGAAGAAGATCCGGAAGCAGCGCCCCGGCAGCGGCCAGCTTGTCGGCAAGAAGATAAGCCTTGCCGTGAAGGAACTGGTTCAGGTAGCGACGGACTGCGACATCGTCCCGCTGGAGCCAGGTGAGTACGGCGCGCAACTGCCCGGCCGCCCGGCTGGGCGGGAAGGAGGCATGGTCGCGGTCCCGGCGGAATTCCTCGATGCAGTCCCCGAACGCGGCGAACGGGTTTGTCTGCTGGCCGCTGGCGTGGGAGGTGCCGAAGAGGAGGCGGGTGGGCCGGCCATTGGCGCTCGCATGGGCGAGGTGGTGGAGGCCGATCAGGTTGAAGTAAGCGGTCGCGACGGAGAGCGGGTGCCGGAAGTCAAGGTCACCAGCAAGCGCGTGGAGCGCCCCCGCGTGAGTGTTCGGCCCGAGGTTGTCCACGAGCTCCGGACGAGCCATCAGGAGCTCCAGCTGGAGGATCGCGTGTCCGCCTCCTCCCGGAGCTCGCGGAGGCGACTGCGAAGCGCCCTGCGATAGGCCGGGGGGACCGCACGTTCACTGAAATCGGAGAGGAGGACTTCTAGGTCGTCCAGATCCAAATCCCAAGCGCGGGCGACGCGTGCATCAATCTCGATCCTAAGCCGCTGGCGCTCGGCGCCAGACAGAGACTTGGTGGAAGCGGAGGCGATGCCCGTGGCGACGGTGAAGTCGCGAAACCGCTCATCACCACGCCCTTGGGCACCAGCGGAGGCGAGCCTGGCCGCGCCTCTCGCGATCGCCGCGTAGTCATCCGCGCTCAACCTAGGCACATCAAGACTGTCCAACAGATAGTAGATCAGATTGGTCTCGACGTACCGTCGCGCTTGCCAGTCGAAGGGGAGGCTGTTCAGCAAAGCCAAGGCGGCGGCTTGTGCCCGCTCGTCACCGCCTACACACGCCAGGTACGGCGCCTTGTGCGTCAGAAGGACTCGCGGCGGAATGAGGCAGGCGAGAACGGTGCGAGAATTCGTCCGGTTCGTGACGTCGCGGAACGCCACTCGCGCCCGACCGAGTTCGCGAAGCACAGCCCGCCGCCGCACTGCAAGGCTTATCTTCTTGGCGTCAACGATGACGCCCGTGCTGCGCTCGTCACCTCGGCGAACCTCACGGCCGCCGGCCTCGCGAAGAACCTCGAGCTCGGGCTGACTCATTACCAGCCCGGCGTCGTGCGCCAGGCGATCCGGTGGTTCGATGACCTGTGGGAGAAGGCGCCTGACTTCAAGTCGGATCTGATCGAACTCCTCGGCAGCGCGCGCCTGAACCTGGAGGACCCGTGGACCGTCTTCCTGCGCGCGCTTCTCGAAGTATTCGGCGACGACGAGGAGGAGATCGCCCAGCCGGGCAAGGTCAATCTCGCTCCTTTCCAGTGGGACGGCTACCGGCGTGCGCTCGGGATCCTCCGCCGCCACCATGGGGTCGTCTTCGCGGACGGGGTGGGCACCGGCAAGACCATGATCGGGCTCGCCTTTCTCGAGGAGTACGCGCTCCGCCGGGGGCAGCTCGCGGTCGTCATCGCCCCGGCGCAGCTCCGGGACCACTGGCGGAAGCACATCCAGATGCGCGGGCTCCCGGCGAAGGTGCTCAGCTACCAGCAGCTCGCCTCCGACATCCAGCTCGCCGATCCCGACGCGGCGAACCGGAGACACCACCTCGCCGCCGACAAGGATGCCTACCGCCTCGTCCTCGCCGACGAGGGCCACGCCTTCCGCAACCCGGACACGACCTGGCACAAGGCGCTTTCCCGTCTCCTCGGCGGCGAGCCGAAGGATCTGGTGCTCCTCACCGCGACGCCGATCAACAACGGCCTCTGGGACCTCTACCACCTGGTCATGGCGTTCGCCCGCCACGACCGGGCCTTCGCCAACTGGCGGATTCCGTCTCTCCGGGACCTCTTCGAGAGGGCCGGCGCGAGTGCACGGGATCCCGAGAACCTCGACCCCGACATGCTGTTCGCGCTCGCGGACCTGGTCAGCGTCCGACGCGACCGCCGGTTTCTCGTCGATCGCTACCCCGACGCCACGTTCCCCGACGGGACGGAGGTGCGCTTCCCCGAGCCGGAGCTGACCACCGCCCGCTACGACCTCGATTCGGCGGACCGCGGACTCGTGCCCGCGATCACGGACGCCATCGAGGGCCTCACCATGGCCCGCTACCAGCCCAGCAAGTACCTCCGGGTGGGCACCGAGTCGAAGCGGGAAATCCAGCTCTCCGGCCTGCTCCGTTCCGGTGTCCTGAAGCGCTTCGAGTCGTGCTGGCAGGCCTGCCGCCTCACGGTGGGACGGATGGCGGACGCCCACGAGACGTTCCTCGCTGCGTGGGACGCGGGCTGGGTGCTCGGCGGGCAGGCGCTGAAGGAGGCCGCCGAGCGGGAGGAAGAGGTCTCGGGGCTCGCCGAGACGCTTGCCGGGCTCCGGTTCGGTGATGACCAGACCCCGGTCGCCGAGTTCGATCCTTCCTACCGGGAGGACGTGAAGCGCGATCTCGCTGCGCTGCGCGCCATCGAGGAACGGCTCGAGGGCCTGACTCCGGAGGACGACCCGAAGCTGGCGTCCTTGACGGATCTGATCCAGAACTCGCCGTCGAAGAAGGTGATCGTCTTCTCGACCTTCGCCGACACGATTCGCTACCTCGACGAGCATCTTCCGAAGAGAGTTGGCGAGCGCGAGCGCATCACCGTGATCGGGGACGAGACGAACCCGGACGAGCGGACCCGGATGCTCGGCCGCTTCGCCCCGAAGTCGGTGATCGGTCCGGGCGCCGAGGCGGAAGGCGGCGAAGTGGATCTCCTGCTCAGCAACGATGTCCTCTCCGAAGGCCAGAACCTCCAGCAGGCGGGCGCGGTGATCAGCTACGACATGCCGTGGAACCCGCAGCGGGTCGTCCAGCGCTACGGGCGGGTCATCCGCTTGAAGAGCGAGCACGAACGCGTCTTCCTGACCACGATGCTGCCGGCCCCCGGCGAGCTCGAGCCCATCCTGAAACTCGAAGCCGCGATTCGGCGGAAGATGGTCGCTGCGGGGCTCTACGGGATGGAAGTCGAGTTCGTCGAGGATGCGCCCGCGACGGATGTGCGCGCCTTCGCCGACCGGCTCCAGGCCGGGGACGCCTCTCTCCTCGACGAGGCCGAGGACGGCGACGAGGGCCAGTTGTTCAGCGGCGAGGGGCTTCGCGCCGAGCTCGCCCGCTGGATACGCGAGATGGGGATCGAGAAACTGAAGAGGCTGCCGTGGGGGACCGGCGCGGTCTTCCGGCGGGCTCCAGGGGACCCGCGGCGGGACGAGGGCGGCTGGTTCTTCGCCTGCCGCACCCGGAAGGAGGAGCGCTACTGGCGCTGGGTCGGTTCGGACGGCGCCACCTCCGCTGAGCCCGACGCCGCCATCCTGCGCCGGATCCATCCGCGAGGCGCCGAGGGGCTCGACGGCGAGGACTACCAGCCGGACGATGCGATCGAGGCGGCGTGGAGCGCGGCGGCGGCGTCCATCGTCGCCGAACACAACGGCTTCGTCGAAGCGCAGGTGGATGGTGATCCGATCGGCCCGCTCCAGACGTGGGCGGTTCGCGACATCCTCGCGGATCCCGAGGTCGCGTTGCCCGACGGCGGGGAGGAGGCCGCCGAGGCGCTCGAAGTCGGCCGCGGCACGACCGTCCGCCGGGCGCTGGGCGTGATCCGGAAGCGGGTCGAGGGCGGCGAGATGACGAGAAACCAGGCGGCGGCCGAGATCGTGGCTCTGGTCCGGAGGGAGGGGCTGCGGCCGGTGGATCCGCCGAAACGTCTCGAGCGCATCGGTGAGGAAGACCTCGGCGTCGTCTGCTGGATGGAGCTCCGCCCGGCGCGCTCGTGATCTGATCTGACCCGCTGGCTGGCGTCCGCGCTCGCACGGCCGCGGGGTTATGCTCGCGGACTGCCGGGAGAACGGCGCGGATGAAGGTCGAGGTGAATCCGGAAGTTCTGGTGTGGGCCCGGAGTACCGCGGGCCTCGATGTGGACGAGGCGGCCCGCCTTCTCGGCTTCCGCGACACCAAGCGTCGTACCGCGGCCGAAAGGCTCGCGAGCCTCGAGAGCGGCGCGGACGATCCGTCGTTCTCGGTCCTGGATCGGATGGCGGCTCGGTACCACCGCCCGGTCCTGGCGTTCTACCTGGAAAGGGTTCCGGAGGAGGAAGAAAGCGCAGCCCGCTTCCGCTCCGCGCCGGGTGATTTGACCGCCCGCGACGCCGGGCTGCTGGATGCGTTCGTCCGGCGGATGCGCGAACGGCAGCAGCTTCTACGCGAGGCTATGGAGGATGGAGGGGAGGACGATCTCGTCGCGTGGGTGGGATCGGCGGAGGTCGGCGACGGCCTCGAGGTCTTGGCGCCGCGCGTCCGGCGGCTCGTTGGACTGGATCTCGCCGAGTTCCGCGCCAGACCCGATGCCAGAACGGCCTTCGCGCTCTTGCGCCAGGGAGCTCAGGCGGCCGGCGCCGCGGTTCTGATTGAGGGCGACCTGGGATCGCGCCACACGGCGCTGGATGTTCGGGTCTTCCGCGGCCTCTCGTTGGCGGACCCGGTGGCGCCCTTCGTCGTGGTCAACCCGAGCGATGCGGATGCGGCCTGGTCGTTCACGCTGCTCCATGAGTTGACGCACCTCGTCCTGGGGCAGAGCGAGTTCGTGAGTCTGAAGAGCGACGACCGCATCGAGCGTCTTTGCAACGACGTGGCCGGAGAGCTCCTCGTGCCCACCGAAGACCTGCAGGAACTCGGTTCGATCCGCGCTCTCGATCGAGATCGGCTCGCAGACCGGATCTCGAGTCTGGCCCGCAAGTGGCGCGTCAGCAGTTCGATGGTTGCTTACCGCGCCGAACGGGTCGGGATCATCCGGCGCGCGGCCCTTTTCTCGTTGCTGGATCTCTTCGAGCGCCGCTGGCGGGCCGGAAAGAAGGCCCGGCGCCCCGGTGGTCCGAGCTTCTACACCATGCGGCGCCATCGTCTCGGTCGCGCTCTCCTCCGACGGACGAGGCGGTTGTGGCGCCGCGGCGCGTTGTCCACGACGGAGGCTGGCGCGATCCTCGGAGTCCGCGGCCGCAACGTTCATGCGCTCCTGGAGACGTCGGACGCATGACGAGGGCATCGATCTGTCTCGTGGATGAGAACGTCCTCATCAATGCGTCACGTGACATCTATCCGCCGGATCGGATTCCCGAGTTCTGGAGATGGCTCCGCCATTGGGTGGACAAAGGAAGGGTCCGTACACTCAAGCGGATCACGAAGAGACTCAAGCATGACGCTCAGCCGGGAAAACCCGAGGATGAGCTTTCGCGCTGGATCCGGAACCACGAACGAGAGTTGTGCGTGGAGCATCCGCATAAGGACGCCGTCGCCCGAGTACTGCGTGACGGTTATGACGTCACGTCACTTGCCGATATGTCCCGCGGCGATCCGAACGACGTCTTCCTCATCGCGGCAGCTCCGGCCGCTCCTGGCAAGCGCGTCGTCGTCACGATGGAAGATCCGCACCGACGGGCGAAGAAGGGGAGAAAACGGCGTATCCCGTATGTGTGCGACCGACTCGGTGTGAAGCGCGCCTCGCTCTTCAGGATGCTTCGAGAGCTCGATTTTCGGACATCGGATTGGAGAGGCCCGTGACGGACGACGGAGAGGACCGGTTGAAGAACATCACGCTGAGCGTCGATGAACGAGTGCTCCACGAGGCGCGGGTCTATGCCGCCAAGCGCGGCACCTCGGTCAATGCGCTCGTCCGGGGATACCTGGACGACATCGTGAGCCGGGAAGATCGGATACGACATGCCCTGGAACGGATCCGCGAGCTGAGCGAGCAGTCCTCGGCCCGCATCGGCCCCCGGACCTGGACCCGGGACGACCTCCATGCGCGCGGAGGCGTTCGTTGACACGAACATCCTCGTTTACGCCGTTTCGGCCGATCCGCGCGACGCGGCGAAGAAGGCATCGGCTCTGGAACTGGTTCGCGTTACCCGTTGGGGCCTTTCTGGCCAGGTGCTCGCTGAGTCTTATGCCACGGCCTCCGCGCCGGCTCCACCGACCAGGTCGGGAGCGAAGGCGCGAATGTCGCATGTAATGTCCACGTCTTCCGAGAAACGGCGGATGGCGCGCCAGACCTTGGACAGCGACGTGCCGCCCTTGAAAGTCAGATGCTCGGCGAAGGGCGCTTCGAACAGCACACCCAGCGTCGCGACGACCCACACATTCTTCTCGAGCAAATGGGCCCCGCTTTCGCTACGCAGCTGTCCGATCTTGAGTACATTGCGGCGGGCTTCCCGAGAGAGATCCTGATACCGTGCCTCAGCCACGTGGCAGGTGGGCGCTGAGAGCGTCGGCCATCCAGATGGGAACCACGGCGCGGGCGACCGAGAGTTCCGTAATCTCCTCCTCGGAGAGCGTCGGAAGCACCGCCTTCAGCGCGTCGTCGGCTTCGTGGCGGTGAAGCCAGGCCAGGGCGCGGACGACCTGTCCGGCCTTGCTGTGGGGGGCAAAGAGCAGCCAGCCGGGAGCGTGCCGTAGCTCGACTGGATGGGCGCCGAAGCACAGTCGCCGGCTCGGACCCGACGTCAGATACACCGAGCGAACCGGGTTCTGAGTCGTGAGTCCGAGGCAGTTCGCCGCGGAGCCGCCGGTGGGAACGATCGTTTCGCTCCACAGCTCTTGCAGCGCGTCGAGCGCCTTGCGCCGGCGCGGACCTCGCAAGCCGAAGCGCGTCGGAATCGGCCGCATGTAGATGCCCCGATAGATCCGGAGCAGGTCGCCCGACTGCGTGAGCCGCGACAGCGCCTTGTCCACAGCCGAGCGCTTGCCGAGGTGGAGCAGGGTGCCCGGACCGATCGGCGTCGCCTCAGGCAGGGCTTCCGCATAGGCCATGATTCTCTTGGCGAGGCTGGGCTGGTGGGGCATCTCGATCCGGATGTCAGAAGAACAACTGGAACTCTGACATTCTAGACGCGGCCTCGATGGTTTCATCGCCTCAGGTGCGAGGACGGGGCATGACCGTGGAGGAGACGGGGTGACCGCTCGCCCGCGCCGCGTTCCCAGGGAGCGATGGGCCCCGGAGTCCGGTGAAACAACGGGTGGGGGAGGGGAGCGGCGCGGGGATCGGAGCGCTTGAGGACTTCAGGCGAGCGGCGGCGGAGCTTGGCGGCGAGGTGCTCCGCCTCGAAGCGCAACTGCCCGGTCGTCACCGGGATGGGGTCGGCGATGCGCGCCGTGCTCGTGATCCGGGAGCGGTCGAACCGGTAGCCGCGGCGGTCCGCCTCGTCCGCGACCGCGTGGAGGTAGGCGGCGATGGCCCGTCGCGGGCAGGGGTGCTCGCGGAAGCGGTCGAGCTGTGGATGACGCCGATAACCGCGGGTCTCCCCGGCGAGGACTTTCTGCGCGAGCAGCCCTTCTCGCCAGAGGGCGACGAGGCCCTGCCGGTCGAGGTGGCCCGGGTGGAGCGACCAGAGGCGCACCGGGGACTACGGATCGCCGACGACCGCCTCCGCCTCGATCTCGACCAGGTACTCCTCGCCGATGAGATGGGCGAAGACGAGCGTGCAGGCGGGTTTGACCGCTGCGAAGACCTCGCCGTGGACGCGGGCGACGGCCTCCCAGTCGTGTCCCGGTTTCACGAAGATCCGCGTGCGCACCACGTCGTCGAGGGCGCCGCCGAGTGCCTCGATCGCGGCTTGCACCTTGCCGAGGGCGTATCGGGCCTGCGCTCCGGCGTCGCCGAGGTGGACCGGTCCGTCGGGGCCGGTTGCGGTCGTGCCGGAGACCAGGATGCGGTTCCCCGTACGCACGGCGCGGGAGTAGGCGAACTCCTCCTCCCACGAAACGCCGCTCCCGATGGAGCGCCGGTCTCCTGACCGGCTTATCCTGGTTGAGTCGGGCATCTCCTACCTCCCGGCGACCCCGGATGGCCGATGTCTCGTGCGGCGCGCGGCGGGATGCTGGCTCAGATCTCCCGTCGCGGTGAGATAAGGGGGTCGCCGGTACTCGTCGCCGCAGTCGCCGGGGATGGGATCGAGTTCGCCGGCGGCCCGGTCGAGTTCATCGAGGGCGCTCGGGTCGAGGCGAAGGGACGCGAGCCGCCGGTTGTCGGCGACGTGGTCGGAGGCGCCGGGGCGCGCTCCCACGATCACGCCGGCGACTTCGGGCTGCTCCAGCGGGAAGCGCCCCGCCACGTTGGCTACCGAGACGCCGTACCGGTCGGCGACGCTTCGGCCGGCGCGCAGCACGCTCTGGAAGCGACTCCATCCGCCGGCGGCGCCGATGAACCGCCGGTACTTGGCCTGCGACCAGGTGAGGCGATCCGTCAGGCCCGGGTCCACGGCGTCCAGCCAGCGGTCGGTCAGCAGGCCCCCGGCGAGCGAACCGTAGGCGAGGAGACGGACGCCGTGAGCCCGGCAGACCTCGCGCAGGCCTCCGGTGGCGCGCCGGTCGATGAGCGAGAACGAGACCTGGTTCGAGACGAGGGGAAAGCCCGACCGAAGCGCGAGGTCGAGGTGATCGGCGTCGAAGTTGGTGACGCCGAGGCAGGCGATCATCCCGTCGTCCCGGAGACGGGTCAGGTGTTCGAGGCATTCGCGCCACGCCGGATCCTCGTAGTGCCAAGCGTGGAACTGGAGGAGATCCAGCCGATCAGTCCCGATCCGCTCGCGCGAGCGTTCGACCGCGGCGCGCACCGCCTCCACCTGGGACACGCCGGGGTCCGCGACCCACTTGGTGAGTACCCGGACCTCGGGATGACGACGGAGGATCCGGCCGGCGATGATCTCGGCGCTGCCGTAGTGGTCGGCGACGTCGAAGGTCGTGCAACCGGATTCGACGAGCGGCTCGAGAGCGTCCGCCGCGCGCTCCGGGTCGAGCCGGGTTCCGTCCTTCTCCTGATCGGCGACCTGCCACAGCCCGGTCAGGATGCGGGCGATCCGGAGTCCCGGCGCGAGTTCAACCGTCTCCACGGACTCAGCCGGGGGGTAGGGTGGAGAACAGCCGGTCGGTGTCCACGTCGCGCCGCAGTCTGCGGTACCGGGTGAAGAAGATGGACGACGCCACCCCCATCACCAGCAGCCACACCCAGGTGGAGTGGAAGTACCACGCCGGGACCTCGGAACTCAGGTCGCGGGCGATGTGGAGCACAAGGAACAAGCCGAGGAGACTCGCGCCGGCGGCGGCCACGAGGCGCTGAACCGCGGGCGGGAGGAGCGTCATCCTCTCGGCGAGCGCCGGATTGCGGCGGGGCAACCACAGCACCGAGAGGCACATCAGGCCGAAATTGACGAGCATCGAGGTCACGAGGATGTCGATGCCGAGGAAGAAATCTCCGGCGAGATGACTTCCCAGGATGCCCACGGTGGCCATCCCGCCGCTCGCGAGGATGGCGACCCACGGCGTGGAGAACCGCGGGTGGACGCTGGCGGCCGCGCGGGGGAAGACCCCGTCTTCGGCCCACGCGAACATGAGTCGGGAGACCGCGAGCAGCATCGCGGGGAGGTCGTTGATGAGGGCGACCGCGGCCGCGGCCACGATCGCCGCGGTACCGGCAGCCGGGAGCAGGACGCCGAGCAGCCCCGGGGCGGTCACGTCGCGGACCTGCGCCTCAGCGACGACGTACTGCCACGGCACGGCGTGGAAGACGGCCGCGGTGAACAGCATGTAGAAGCCGCCGACCGAGACGATGGCGATCCCGATGGCGAGAGGGATGTTGCGGCGGGGGTTCTTCGCCTCACCTCCGGCCTGCGCGATCGAGTCGAAGCCGATGAAGGTGGCGAAGAGCAGCACCGCGGCGGTGAGCAGGGGGACCAGGCCGAGGGGAGATTCCGGCGCGGCCGGGACCGGAGCGGCGCCGGAGGCGTCGAGCGCGGCGGCGAAATCGCTGTGGTCGAACGAGAAGCCGGCCACGATGACGACTCCGCCGAGCACGAACATGAGCGCCATCATCGGAAGCAGCGTGCGCTCGTAGAGCTTCAGTCCGCGCAGATTCACGAGGACGAACGTCCACAGGAACGCGAGCGAGATGCCGAGGCGAACCGGCCCGGTCTCGAGCAGCGCCCCGAGGCTGTCCATGCCGAGAGTCAGCACCATGTCGCGCAGGAACGGGACGATCAGATAGGAAACGACGCCGATCGCGATGGAGAGCCCGAACCACTGGGAGAAGCTGGCCGCGAACCCCCAGAACGGGCTCAGCGCCCGGCTCGCGTACACGTAGCTGCCGCCGGCGCGAGGCATCGCGGCGCCGAGCGAGGCGTAGGCGAGCGCCGCCAGTACCGCCGGGACGGCGGCGAGGGCGTAGGCGCCGAGCACATGGGGGCCGATTTCGGGGACGCTGCGGCTCAGCGTGAACGGCATCACGTTGATCGCGGCCCCGAGCATCGAGCAGATGCCGGTCGCGGCCAGCCCGGCGAGCCCGAGCGTCCGGGTGAGGCCGGGGCGGCTCTTGGGATCGGAGGTCATGAGGTCAGGGCTGCGAGCGGACGATTATCCCCGCGCCGTGCGCGCCTCGGCGGAAGCGAGGCTGCTCGATCGTCCAGCCGGCGTACCATTCCTGATCGAATATAGCGGATGCGCTATAACTCGTTGGTGACTTGGATCGTCGAAACCGTCTCGGCTGCCGATGCCGAAATCGAGGGCCTGCCGGTGGCGCTACGCGCCCGGCTGCTTCGGCTGCTCGAGACGGTGGAGAAGGTCGGGTTGGAGGCTCTACGCGCACCGCATGTCCGGCATCTTCGAGGGAAGCTCTGGGAGCTTCGGGTGCGGGCTCACCGCGGCATCGCGAGAGGGATCTACGTGACAAATGGCGGGCCGGCGGGTCGTGGTGCTGCACGTCTTCGCGAAGGAGTCACGCAAGACGCCTCGACGTGCGCTCGCGACCGCCAGGGAACGAATGAGGCAGGTGACGACATGACGCAGCTCAAGGATCTGAAGGCGCGTTTGATGGAGGACCCCGAGTTCCGCGAGGAATACGCGCGCGCCGACGACGAGTACGCTCTCATTGAGGCGCTCGTCCGCGCCCGGGCGGCGGCGAAGCTGACCCAGGCCGAACTGGCCCGGCGGCTCGGGACGACCCAGTCGGCGGTCGCCCGTCTCGAAGGCGGCGGCGTCTCGCCATCGCTCGCGACCCTTCGCCGCTACGCCGAAGCAACCGGTACGCGGCTGACCGTGGGCCTGGCGCCGCTCGACGGCTGAGACGCGCTCGCCCTGTGACTCGCGATTCGGCAATGAGCTTCACGCCGTGGACGTTCGTCTCGCCGAGTGGCGGCACCCGGCAGATGTGCCCGCGCACGAGGCTGTGAATCGGATCGCTGTGGACTGCCGGATGTACCCGGATCGGTCGGCATGCAGTTTGTGAAGAACGGTCCGGACATTCCGGAGCGCCTGTTGCAAGCCCATGAGGAAGGACAAGTCGTCTTCTTTTGCGGGGCCGGGATTTCCGGTCCCGCCAAACTCCCGACATTCTCACGCCTCGTGAGACAGCTCTACGACGCCATACCGATTGATCCTGATCCGGTAGAGCTTTCTGCCGTCAAGGCTGGCCAGTACGACAGAGCCCTGGGCCTGCTGGAAGCGAGGGTTCAAGGCGGGCGTCAGAGCGTACGGAGAAAACTGGCGCCTATCCTCACACCAAGTCCCAATGTTCGGAACGCCACGGCGACTCATGAAGCACTACTGACACTGGGGAGAGACCGACAGGGTAAGACGAGGCTCATCACAACCAACTTCGATCGGCTGTTCGAGACGGTGATCGCAAGAACACCACTGGAAGTCGAGCGCTTTGCCGCCCCGCTGCTTCCGGTGCCGAAGAAGCGTTGGGACGGGCTGGTCTATTTGCACGGGCTGCTGACGGAGAAGCCCTCCGAAAGTGACCTTGAGAAGCTCGTGGTCTCCAGCGGAGACTTCGGTCTCGCCTATCTTACCGAACGATGGGCAGCGCGCTTCGTGAGTGAGCTCCTTCGGAACTTCATTGTCTGCTTCGTTGGCTACGGAATCAATGACCCTGTGCTGAGATACATGATGGATGCGATCGCCGCGGATCGACTGCTTGGGGAATCGCCGCCGGAGATGTTCGCGTTCGGAGTCTTCCGCAAGGGAAGGGCAGGGGATGTGGAGAAGGAGTGGAGGTCCAAGAACGTCACGCCACTCCTCTACCGTGCGCACTGGCGCCATGCGTATCTGCACAGAACGCTTTGGGCTTGGTCGGAGGCGTACCGTGATGGTGTTCTGGGCAAGGAGCGGATCGTTGTCGAGAGCGCGATGGCGCGCCCGGTGGCGAGCACAAAGCAGGATGATTTTGTCGGGCGAGTGATCTGGGCGTTGAGCGATCCCACCGGACTCCCTACCCGACGCTTCGCGGAACTCGATCCCGTTCCATCGCTCGATTGGCTTGGGCCCCTTGGTGAGCTGCGCTTCGGACATACGGATCTGCAACGGTTCGGCATATCCGCCAGTGGCGCAGCCGACGAGAAACTCTCTTTCAGTCTGACGCACAGGCCCGCAACATATGGACTCGCTCCGTGGATGGCGCTCGTCGGCTCTGGCGCAGAGGCCACGGGCTGGGACGAGGTGATGTTCAGGATCGCGCAGTGGCTGACACGGCACCTCAACGATCCCAAGCTCTTGCTCTGGATTGCGGAGCGCGGCGGCGTATTGCACTGGAGATTCGCACGGCAAGTCGAAGCGAAGTTGGACGAACTTAGCGGGCTGGAGGAACGCAATGACCAGGTAACACTCCAGAGGATCCGAGCCAACGCCCCGAACGCGATCCCGGACGGCTGGATGCGCACGCTCTGGCAACTGGTCGTGAAGGGACAAGTAAGGAGACCGGCGGACGGAGTTGAGTCCTATCGCTGGCGCAAAGAGTTGCAACGCTACGGACTGACGTTGGCGCTTCGTTTCGATCTTCGCGAGAAGCTGAGACCTCGCGTCGTCTTTGGCGAACGATTCGTCTGGCCCGCCAAGGCAGGAGGGGAGGGGACCGACGCGCCGGACCAGATGAAGAGATTGGTGACGGCGGAAGTGGTTCTGGCCACACGGGAAATACGTCATCAGCTCCAGGAGCTGGGTGGCAACGAACGGTGGGCTGACGCACTCCCCGGGTTGCTGGACGACTTCACTCGGCTGTTGCGAGACGCGCTAGACCTCAGGCGGGAGCTCGAACAAGTAGGTGGCAGAGGTGATCTGTCCCACCTGGACCAACCATCGATCAGCGAGCATGCGCAGAATCGAGGATATCGGGATTGGACGGCGTTGATCGAACTGGTCCGCGACGCCTGGCTCGCGACCCGGCAGCGTTCACCTGAAGATGCGCGACGCGCCGCTGAGACATGGTGGCGCATCCCTTACCCAGTCTTTCGACGCTTCGCATTCTTCGCTGCGACCCACGATGACATCATCCCGTGTCGTCAGGCTGTGGAGTGGCTGCTGTCGGACCAGGCCCGGTGGCTGTGGGCCACGGAAACGCGCCGGGAGGCGATGCGCCTGCTGGTCGGCCTCGCTCCCCGACTGGACGTGGCAGAGCTCGACGTGATCGAGGGGACCATTCTGGCTGGGCCACCGCGCACGCTGTACGGGGCCGGTATAGCGCCTGAAGTCTGGGCTCGTATCCAGGACCGGGAGATCTGGCTGCGACTGGCCAAGCTGGCCGAAAGCGGCGCGACACTGAGTGAAGAGGGTGCCGAGCGACGGGATGCGCTTTCGGCACGCCGTCGAGATCGACGGCTTGCGGATGACGAGCGCGACGAGTTTCCCGTTTGGATGGACTCGGGCAGCGACGGTTTCGAATTCGTCGCAACGCCCCGTGAACCAGAGCAACTCATCGAATGGCTCAAGGTGAACGGTGACAACGAGCGGTGGCCGGATGACGACTGGTCGGAGCGGTGCCGCAAGGAATTTGGCGCGACTTCCGCCGCACTGGCTAAGCTGGCCACGCAAGCGATTTGGCCACGGCGATGCTGGAATAGAGCCTTGCTGGCGTGGAGAGAGAAAGAACTGAGTGAGCGGTCTTGGACGGAGATGGCTGCGGTCATCGCCGGTGCACCAGACGAGGCCCTACAAGCGCTCCGCCATGGCGTCAGTGGTTGGCTTCGTGCGCTGGGCAAGAGCTTCAATGGACAGAATCCGACATTTCTAGCGCTATGTGATCGCCTCCTCGACTTGAAGTACGAAGAAGACGAGAGGGTTGACGATCTCGTGTTCCAGGCGATCAATCACCCGGTAGGTCACGCTACGGACGCGCTAATCGATTGGTGGTACCGGCGAGGACTCAGAGACGACCAGGGATTGGATGAGGATGTGAGGTTCAGATTCTCGAAGATCTGCGATGCGCGGGTCGGCAAGTTACGCCATGGACGCGTTGTACTCGCGAAGCACGTTGTCGCGTTGTTTCGCGTAGACCCCGACTGGACGAGACGATTCCTGCTGCCGCTGTTCCGGTGGAACGATTCTGCGAATGAGGCGAGAGGCGTGTGGACCGGATTCCTGTTGTCACCACGGCTCTATTTTCCTCTGATGGAGGAACTCAAGTGCGCATTCCTCGACACCGCGAAGCACTACGACGAGCTCGGTCGGCAGCGTGACCGATACTCTTCAGTCCTGACGTTCACGGGACTCAATCTGCAGAGTGTCTTCACACGGAGTGAACTGAGGAAGGCGACGGCGGCTCTGCCGCAGGAAGGGCTGCACAATGCCGCGGCGACGCTTGTTCGGGCGCTCAAGGCAGCGGGAGGACAACGTGCCGAGTACTGGAAGAACCGAGTATTGCCGTACTTGAGGGACGTCTGGCCGAAGACACAAGACATTGCGTCCGCGTCGGTGGCGGAGAACTTCGCTCTCTTGTGCGTCGCAGTGGGCGAGAAGTTCCCAGCCGCACTTGAGGAGCTTGAATCGTGGCTGCAGCCTGTGGGGGATCCCGAACGGGTCCTCCAGGACCTCCATGAGATGAAGCTGCAGGAGCTGTTTCCGGAAGAGACGTTGAGGCTTCTGGACGGGATCTTCGGCACGGCTCCGCTGTGGCTATCAGAGAAGGTGAAGGAATGCCTGCAAGCGATACGCGCGAAGAGACCGAAGCTCGACACGGACTATCGATTCCGCAGGCTGGAGGAACTCGTGAAGCGTTGGGGCCCTTGAGACTCTCGTGAGGCCGGCCTGGGAAGTGGCGTGAGATGGAGTCGGGTGGTCGCGCGGTGTCAGGGACGGCCCTCACGGCGAGGGATTGCGGCGGTCCGTAGCGGCGGTCCGATCGGTCAACCGGTGGCCGCGGCCTTGGCGAGGCGGCGGCCGAGATGCTCCTCGACGGCGGCGCACGGCACGAACATCGGCTTGCTGTCCAGCTCGATGCGGATCGAGCAACCCCCGCCGCCGGATTCGGCGATCTCCCAGGTCCCGGCGAACTCGCCGAGCGGCGTCGGCAGTGAGAACTCGCCGAAGCCGGGTCCGCTCCCGGGGTTCACGTCGCCAGTGATCGCGCCGCCGAAGCGGGCGAAGTCGTCGCTGAGCGCGGGGAGGAGCCGGTCCGCTCCCACCGGAAGATGGAAGTCGAACTCGCAGGCGGCCACTCTAGGGAAACCGGGTGGCTACGGCGCCTGCGGCTCGAAGCCGGCCTCGGCGAGGACGAGCAGGAGCGCCTTCTGGATGCCGAGATGGCCGTCCCGGTTCGCCCACCACTCGTGAAGCGAGTGCGCGCCGAAGCCTTCGCCGCCGCTCCCGATCGTGGTGGCCGGGATGCCCAGCGAGATCGGCACGTTGGAGTCGGTGGAGCCCATGCTGAGCTCCGGCTCGGCGCCGACCGCCCGGGTGGCGGCGAGCGTCCGCTGGATGAGGGGGGTATCCACCGCGACCATCCCCGACGGACGGTTCCCGATCATCTCGATTTCCACGGTCAGCTCCTCACCGTCGCGGCGGAGCTCGTTCTGCTCGGCGAGCGCTTCCTGCATGGCGGTCTGGAAGATGGCGTCTATCTCGTCGAGACGCCCCGGCTCCATGGAGCGCATGTCCACCTCCATCCAGTTCTCGAACGGGATCGAGTTCACCGAAGTGCCGCCGCCGATCCGGCCGATGTTGTAGGTCGTCTTCGCCCCCCCGGTGACGTACTCCCCGGCGCGGTCGTCGAACAGCTTGATCGCCCTCGCCATCGCGTGAGCCGGATTGCCGAGCCCGAAGGCGCCCCACGAGTGCCCGCCGGGTCCGAGAAAGCGCACCCGGTAGCGGTGGGACCCGATGGCGTGGTTCAGAACCCGGGTGTTGCTCGTGCCGTCTATGGCGATGAAGGCGTGGATCTCGGGGCCGCCGTCGCGGAACAGGTGCTTCACCCCGCGAAGATCGCCGAGCCCCTCCTCGCCGACCGACCCGACGAAGAGCACATCGTCCGCGGTCTCGAGGCCGTGGCGGTCGATCAGCTCCATGATCGTGAGCATGGTGACCAGGCCACGCGTGTCGTCGGCGATGCCGGGCGCCATCAGCTTGTCGCCCTCGCGCCGGACGGTGACGTCGGTGCCCTTGGGAAACACCGTGTCGAGGTGGGCCACCACCGCCACGGTGCGCTCGCCGCCCGAGCCCGAGCGACGCGCGATCACGTTGCCGATTGCGTCCAGCTCGGCCTCGTATCCGACGCCCCGGACCATGCCGAGGTAGTGAGCCGCCCGCTCCTCCTCCATGAACGGGGGCGCTTCGATCTCGGTGAGCTCGATCAGCCGCCGCTCGTTTTCCTCCTCCATGCCGAGGACATCCTCGAGCGCGGCAACCACCCGGGGGTCGTTCCGGATTGCATCCAATTCCGCCTGGAACTCGGGCAGGACCTCGAACTCCTGCGCCCCGACGACCGCCGGGATCAGGGCGCAGGCGAGGAGCAGGATTGGAAACACGCGGCGCTTCGACATGGGCGCCGAATGCTACCGGAGGGTCCGTTCCTTTCCGCGCCCGCCCCCCGCGGCGGTATGGAGCGCCGGTCTCCAGACCGGCACTGCGATGGGAGGCAGCTTCGGGCCGGGTGAATTGCCGGACTGGAGTCCGGCGCGCCGGCGCCGGCAGAATAGGGCGATGAACGGATCGCCTCGCCACCGGGCCCCGCACCCACCGGGAGAGCCGGGCGGGAGAACCGGGTCGTACGCTGGCTTCGCGCGTCGGAAGCGGCAACGCGGAGTGCTGCCGGCGCTCATCGCCGCCGCCGGGCTGGCGGCAGTCCCCGTCGTCGCCGGAGGCCAGGGTCTGGTCGGGCTCCTGCCACCCCTGGAGTGGCGTTCGATCGGGCCGGATCGCGGCGGCCGCTCGATCGCGGTCGCGGGCCATGCCGATCGGCCCTTCGAGTACTACTTCGGGGCGACCGGGGGCGGGCTGTTCAAGACGACGGACGGCGGAACGACGTGGGCGCCAGTGACCGACGGGCAGATCGGGAGCGCCTCGGTGGGCGCCGTCGCCGTGGCCCCCTCCGACCCGGACATCGTCTATATCGGGATGGGGGAGGTGCAGTTGCGGGCGAACGTCCTCCAGGGAGACGGCGTGTACCGCTCGGACGACGCCGGCGGCACCTGGCGTCATCTCGGCCTCGCCGACACCCAGGCGATCGGGAGGATCCGCATCCATCCGGACGATCCGGACCGGGTCTGGGTCGCAGCGCTCGGCCATCCCTTCGGCCCCAACGCCGATCGGGGCGTCTTCCGGACCGGAGACGGCGGCGTCACCTGGGAACGGATCCTCTTCCGCGACGAGCGCACCGGCGCGGTGGATCTGGTCCTGGATCCGGCCGACCCGGAGGTCCTCTACGCCACGTTGTGGGAGGTCCACCGGCGTCCGTGGCATCTCGGGAGCGGGGGCGAAGGGTCCGGGATCTTCAAGTCCACTGACGGCGGCGACACCTGGACGGAGATCACGCGCAACCCGGGCCTCCCCCCGGGAGTGCTCGGCAAGATCACCGTGGCGGTCTCGGGCGCCGATCCGGAGCGGGTCTGGGCCAACCTCGAGGCGGAGCGGGGCGGGCTCTACCGATCCGACGACGGCGGCGGGTCGTGGGAGTTCGTGAACGGCCACCGGGACATCTGGCAGCGGGCCTTCTACTTCCAGCGCCTCGTCGCCGATCCGGTGGAACGCGACACCCTCTACATCCTGAATTTCCGACTGATGCGTTCGACCGACGGGGGCCGAACGCTTCAGACCGTTCCCGAGACGCACGCCGACCACCACGACCTCTGGATTGATCCGACGAACCCCCGGCGCATGATCAACGGCAACGACGGCGGAGGCGTGGTCACGGTGAACGGGGGTCGGACCTGGACCTCGATGCGCTACCCGACGGCCCAGATCTACCGCCTCGCCACCACGCCGGACTTCCCCTACCACGTCTGCGGCGCCCAACAGGACAACACGACGGTGTGCGTCTCCTCCGAGCCCTCCCGGCTCCGGGATCCGCGCGGCTCCCCCACCGAATGGATGTACGCGGTCGGCGGCGGCGAGAGCGGCTACGTCACGCCGCACCCGGCGCGGCCGGGCATCTTCTACGCGGGGGCGACCAACACGCTCACCCGCTACGACCGGGCGACCGGCCGGCTCGCCGACATCCAGCCGTGGCCGCGGATCGTCATGGGCGAGCCCGCCCGCGACATGCCCGAGCGCTGGAACTGGACCTATCCCATCGCCGTCGGGCCGGATCCTCCGCACGCGCTCTACGTCGGCTCGCAGCACCTGTGGCGTTCCTCCGACGAGGGGGCCTCGTGGGCCCGGATCAGCCCGGACCTGACCCGCGCCGAACCCGAGACGCTCGACGACTCAGGCGGACCCATCGTGAAGGACCAGGACGGGCCGGAGATCTACGCGACGCTCTACTCGATCGGGCTGTCTCCCCACGAACCACGGACGATCTGGACCGGATCCGACGACGGCCTGGTCCACCTCTCCACGGACGGCGGCGGCGGGTGGCGGGATGTCACGCCACCGGATCTGCCGCCCCACACCCGCATCGTGAGCGTGGAGGTGTCTCCCCACGCTCCCGGCGCCGCGCTGGTGGCCGGGATCCGCTACGAGATGGACGACCGGTCGCCCTATGCGTGGAAGACCGACGATTACGGCGCCACCTGGACCCGGATCGGGGACACGATCCCCGACGGCGCCTTCGTGCGCGTCCTGCGGGAGGATCCGGCGCGCGCGGGGCTCCTCTACGCCGGGACCGAGCACGGCGTCTTCGTTTCCTTCGACGGAGGCTCGCGCTGGGACGATCTCTCCTTCGAGCTGCCGGACACCCCGGTCACCGGGCTCGTCGTGGAAGAGCGAGACCTCGTGATCAGCACCCACGGACGCTCGTTCCGGGTTCTCGACGACATCGAGACGCTCCGCCAGCTCGATGACGGGATCGCCACCGCCGAGGCGCACCTCTTCCGGCCCGCCGCCGCGTTCCGGCGATCGGTCCCCGCGGTGCTCGACTTCCGCCTCGGGGGGTCCGGGGGGATGGCCCGCCTCGAGATCCTCACCGAAGCCGGGGAGCCGGTGCGGACGCTGGTGGACGAGCGGCTCGAGGGCGGAACCCACCGGGCCCGCTGGGATCTCCGCTATCCGGGAGCCGTGACCTTCGAGGGGATCGTGCTGGAGGGAGGCAATCCCGCCGCCGGGCCGTGGGCGCCCCCGGGGCGCTACCGGGCGCGGCTCACCGCGGGGGGAGTCACCCGCGAGGAGGGCTTCGAGGTCCGGCCCGACCCCGGGCTCGAGGGAGTGTCGGCAGCCGCGTTCACCGATCAGTTCCGGCTGGCGATGGCGATTCGGGATGCCGAGAGCCAGGCGAACGAGGGGGTCCTGCTGTCGCGGGAACTGTGGGCCCGGATCGAGGCGGCCATCGCCGAGACGGAGGACCAGGCTCTCCGGGAGCAGGCGTCCGGTTTCGCGGCTGCCGTCGAGGCGATCGCAGGCGAGCTCTACCAGCTCCGGAATCAGAGCCCGAAGGACAAGATCGCTTTCCCGATCAAGCTGAACGACCGTCTCACCGGCCTCCGAAGTCACCTCGAGCGGGGTGACGGTACGCCGCTCGCCGCCTACCGCGCCGTCTTCGACGAGCTGTCCGGCGAACTCGCCGCCCACCTGGCGCGGATGGATCGCCTTCTCGCCGAGGAGCTGCCGCGGCTGAACCGCGGGCTCGCCGCCGCCGGGATCCCGCCGATCCGGCTCGACCGCTTGCCTCCCGACGGTCGGCGGTAGCGATTCGCCAGAGGCGTCGGCGGGGTAATCTCGCCGCCGTGCGTTTTCCAGCGGTTCTCCTGCTCCCGCTGGCGGTCGTTCCGCTGGCCGCCGGGAGCCAGGCGCCAGGAGGCCCCGCGCCGGAGCGGGTCGTCGTGCTCGGGTTCGATGGAGCCGATCCGGACACGATCGCCACGATGATCGCCGACGGCGAGCTGCCCCACCTGGCGGAACTCGCCGGACGCGGAACCCTCGCGCCGCTCGAGACGACGAAGCCGTCCGAATCGCCGGTGGCGTGGGCCACGTTCGCCACCGGGATGAATCCGGGCCGCACCCGGATCTTCGACTTCCTCGAGAAGGGCGAGGGCGGCTATGTGCCGCGGATCGCGCTCGTCCGCCAGGAGACGCTGAGGCTCCCGGGGCTCGGTGCTCGGGTGCTGCTCCTCGCGCTTCTCGCGGCGTCGGTCGGGTTGATCGTCGGCTGGCTCGCCGGGAAGCGCTACGGGGCGGCCCACGGGAGATTCGGTGTCACGGGCGCCGTCCTCGTCGTCGCGGTCCTGGGTCCGTTCGCGATCTTCCTCCCCGACGCTGCGCCGCAGGCGGTCCGGGCGCGGCAGGGGCCGTCCTTCTGGGCGGTCGCGGGCGCCGCCGGCACACCCTCGATCGCGCTGATGGCGCCCATGGAGTTTCCGGTGACCGAGTCTCCCGGGGCCCGGATCCTCGCGGGGTTCGGGACCCCGGATGTGCGCAAGTCGTTCGGTCTTTGGTCGGTGTACACGACCGATCTGCTCGAGGAGGAGTCCACCGAGACCGGCGGCACCCGCTTCCCGATCCGGTTCGAGGACGGAGAGGCCCACAGCGTCGTCCGCGGACCGCGCGACTTCACCGAGTCCCCCGACGAACGCGAGCAGCCCGAGGTCGAGATCCCGATCGTGTTCCGCCGGAACGGCGAACGGCTCGGCATCGAGGTGGGTGGAGAGGCGCTCGATCTGGCGGTCGGCGAATGGTCGGGTTTCGTGCCGGTGTCCTTCGCCCTGAACCCCCTGGTCCGGCTCCACGGACTGACGCGGTTCCGGTTGCTCGCGCTCGAGCCGAACCCGACGGTTTACATGGAGCCGATCAACTTCGATCCGGAGCGGCTTCCTCCCATCGTGGACCTGTCGTGGCCGCGCGGATTCTCCCGAGAGCTCGCGGAGAGGTCCGGTCGCTACGAGACGATCGGCTGGAAGATCGTCACGAATCCGCTCCGCGACGGAGAGCTGGATTTCGACGCCTTCCTCGAGGACGCCCGATTCGCCCGCGAGACGAACGAGCGCATGACGCTGGATGCGATCCGGGAGGACGACTGGCGCCTCCTGGTCTCGGTGTTCCTGTTCCCCGATCGCATCCAGCACATGATGTATCGGTTCGCCGACGCCGAGCATCCGAACCACGACCCCGAACTCGCCGAGCGCTACGGCGGCGAGATCGCCGAGACCTACCGGGACATGGACCGCATCGTGGGGGAGGTCGTCGCCGCCGCGCCCGCCGGGACCCGATTCCTCGTCGTCTCCGACCACGGCTTCCACTCGTTCCGCAAGCAGTTCAACGTGAACACCTGGCTGGCGCAGAACGGCTACCTGCGGCCTCCCGCCGAGTCGGCCGAACGACGGCTGGAGGACCTCTTCGATCCCGACGCGCTCTTCTTCCCCGGGGTCGAATGGAGCCGGAGCGAGGCGTTCGCGCTGGGACTCTCGGGGATCTACTTCAACCAGCGGGGGCGGGAACCCGAGGGCATCGTGGAGCCGGGCGCCGGGAGGGACGAGCTTGCCGAGCGGCTGATCCGGGATCTCCTCGCGTTCCGGGACCCGGAGACGGGAGAACGGGTCGTGCGCACCGTCCACCGGCGGGAGGACATCTATGAGGGCGACTTCGTGGCAGAAGCGCCCGATCTGATCCTCGGTCTCGAGCCCGGCTACCGGATCGGCTGGCAGAGCACGCTGGGGGGCTTTCCGGAGGCGGCGATCACCCCGAACCTCGACAACTGGAGCGGGGACCACTGCTCGATGGAGGACACCGCGGGGGTGCTCATCTCGGACCTGCCGATCGCCGGCCCCGCCGCGCTGCGTGACATCGCTCCCACCGTGCTCGACTTGCTCGGGGTCGCGCCGCCCGCCGCGACCGATGGCCGTTCGCTGGTGACCCGATAGCCCGTCTGGCCGGCCTTCGCGCCCGACCGGATCAGGCTGGCGGCGTCGCGGCGGCGATTCGGCGCACGTACGACACGAAGCTGGGAATCCCGGGCTCCCAGCCCGTCGAGCCTCTCCACAGGATCCCGAGGTCGCACAGCGTTTCGAGGAGCTCCGATGGGTCACTCGGCGGTGTCGCTTCGGCGGCCAGGTCGCGCATCAGCGGTCCGACTTCCAGCGCGGTGAGCGGGCGACCGCGGCGGCGATGGAATCGGTCGGCGAGCGGCGCCAGGATGGGCTCGACGCCTCGGGAACGGGCTTCGTCGAGCCGCTCCTCGTAGAACTCCCGGATCTCCGGGCCGACCGCCCCGATGCCCGCCTCCGCGTGTTGCCGTCCAATGCGTTCCGCTCTGGATGCGGCGGCGGCATCCCACGCGGCGCGGCCCAGAAGCTGAACGAAGAACGGGTAGTCCCGAGACTCGGCCGCCAGCCCCTCAGCGGCTCGTTCCTCGAGGGGGCGTCCACTCCTTCGAGCCGGTTCGACGAGCGCCCGCAGAGTCTCCACTCGGGCCAGACGTCCGACGCCCACCCGCTGGAACATCCGCTCGGTGAACGTGCCGCAGGCGCGAATGCGGCGGGGCGCGTCCGGCGTGCCGGCGGCGATCAGCACGAACGGCAGCTCGCGGGCCGTCGCTCGCTGGACCGCCCGGAAGAAGGCGCCGCCCGCTTCGGGACGGATGACCTGCGCCTCGTCCAGCAACAGGACCAGCGGCGACGCAGCGAGTTCGATCCAGCGCGCCAACAGCTCGGAAACGTCCGAAGTCGGCTCCGGCGGCGTTGTGGAGATGCCGAAGCCCGCCACCTGAGCGCCCGCGACGCGCGCGCCCGCCAACCCGGTTCGCTCCCGCAGACCTCGAACCAGCTCCGCCCTCTCCTCCAGGCATTCGGCCGGGAGTTCCTCGGCCCGCATCCCCCGCAGGGAGGCCAGCTCCGCGATGCGGGCCAGCAACGAGGTCTTTCCGTTCCCGCGCGGTCCGAAGAGCAGCAGGCCACGAGGCGGACGGCGTCCGGCCGCCAGAAGCTGGAGTGCGCCTCGGGCGAGCGAGAGTTCCCGGTCGCGGCCCGCGAGCACCGGAGGCAGCGCGCCGGCGCCGGGCTGGAAGGGGTTCGCCGAACGCGACAGGTCGCTCACGGTCAGGATCCTACGCCCGCGGGCGGGTGAGCCGGCGACTCCCGGACGCTACATTGTCGGCAACCACATGACATGGAAAGACCCGCGGCATCCAGACGCTGACCCTCTCGCCCGGGAGAAGGCCTTCCTCCGGGACAACGTAGAGGAACTCTCGGCAAGGTATCCGGGGCGGTACCTGCTCATCAGGGGCGAGAAGGTCCACGGTGCGTTCGAGACATTCGATCAGGGAATCGAAGCGGGGGCGAGGCGGTTCGGAGCCGGCCCGTGCCTGATCCGCTCGGTTCTCGATTCCGAGGATCCTCCGCCGATCTGGATTCCCATGCTCAGCCTGGGGCTTGCATTCATCGGTGACCCCCGCAGTCCCGCCGGGACAGCTTGAGCTACCCGGCTGTCGTCTTCTGGCCGCGGGCGATCCAGATCGCGGCGCCGACGAAGATCGCGATGACGACCACGGTGCCCGCGTTGATCAGGCCGCGGGTGGCGGTCCAGAGGATCGAGTAGCCGAGCGCGCCGGGCAGCAGCGCGTAGTAAACGAAGGGAACCAGGGTGCGGCGGATCACCGCGCCTTCCCGTCCGATCAGCCCGACGACCGCCGAGGCGGCGACCACGTTGTGGACGCAGATCATGTTGCCCGCCGCGCCGCCGACCGCCTGGAGCGCGACCACCCAGCCGGGGTCCACTCCCAGCCGCTCGCCGACTCCGAACTGGAACAGCGAGAACATCATGTTGCTCACGGTGTTGCTGCCGGCGACGAAGGCGCCGAGGCCTCCGATGAAGGTCGAGAAGAACGGCCACGCTGATCCGGCGAGCTGCGCCGCGCCCTCGGCGAGCGCGATCGGCATGGAGGCGAACCCTCCGGTTCCGCCTGCGGTGTTCAGGAACACCTGGACCATCGGCACGGTGAAGACGAGCGCCACCGAGGCGAGCCCGGTGCTCGACAGCGAGTGCGAGACGGCCCGTCCGAACTGCGCGCCGTCCATGCGGTGGAAGACGACGGCGAACACCGAGGCGACGATGAAGATGGTGCCGGGGAGGAAGAGAGGCGCCGCGCTGGCGTTGATGCCGCTGCCGAAGATGTCGGGCCAGCCGACCACGATCCCGGAGAGCCAGCTCCTCAGCGGCAGCGCCGGAAGTCGGGTGAGGACGAGCAGCAGACCGACGACCGCGTAGGGCGCCCACGCCGCGGTCGGGGAGATCCGCCGGGCGGGGACTCCGTCGCTGGCGGTGATCGCCCGGTCGGCGGTCCAGTCGGCTTCCCATGCCGTGCGCGGCGGGAACTCGAAGCGGTCCTCCGCGGGCGGCATGAACAGTCCCCGCCGCGCCGCGGTCACCACGATCCCGAGCCCGATCAGGCCTCCGAGGAGCGCCGGGAACTCGGGGCCGAGGACCCGGGCGACCACGATGTAGGGGATCGTCATCGCAACCGCCGCGAACAGCGCGAAGCGCCACACTCTCAGCCCTTCGGCGAAGCTGCGGCGCTCCCCGAAGAACCGGGTCATGGTGGCGACGACGATCAGCGGCACCAGTGTCCCGGCGACGGTGTGGAGGATGGCGACCCGGAAGCCGAGGAAGTGGAGGAACGCGGTCCAGTCGTTGTAGCCGAGACTGGCCGCGTAGGCCATGACGGTTTCCGAGCCGCTGAGGCCGGTGGAGACGCCGACCAGGATCGGGGTGCCGGCGGCGCCGAACGACACCGGGGTGGACTGGATCAGCATCCCGGCCACGACCGCGGCGAGCGGCGGGAATCCGAGGCCGACGAGGAGCGGAACGCAGACCGCGGCGGGGGTGCCGAATCCGGCGGACCCCTCGATGAAGGCGCCGAACAGCCACGCGATCAGGAGGACCTGGATCCGCCGATCCGGGGTAATGCCGACGAAGCCCTGGCGGATCACCGCGAGAGCGCCGCTCTCCCGGAGCGTGTGGAGGAGCAGCAGGGCCCCGAAGATGATGAAGAGCAGCGTTGCCGCGACCCACAGCCCGTTGATCGAAGCGGCGGCGATGCGGGTGCCGCTGATCCCCCACACCCCCCACGCCAGCGCCGCCGCAGCGAGCCAGCTCAGCGGCATGGCCCGCGACGCCGGCCACCGGAGACCCACGAGGAAGACCGCGACCACCAGGATCGGGGTCAGCGCGACGGCGGCGAGTCCCAGGGTGCCCATGGCGTCTCTCCTCTCCCTCGCTGACTAGACTCCCGCGGATGCCGCGGGCCTCGTTCACTTCGCTGGGTTGTCGTCTCAACCACACCGAAGCCGCCTTGTGGGCGGGGCAGTTTGCCGAAAAAGGCTACACGATCGCCCGGTGGGGAGAACCCACTGATGTCGCGGTCATCAACACCTGTTCGGTGACCCACCGGGCCGAAGCGAACTGCCGCAACATGGTTCGGCGCACGCTGCGGCGCTCGCCGGAGGCGTTCGTCGTGGTGGCGGGTTGCTACGCGCAGTCGGGGCTCGATGCGATCCGCGAGATCCCCGGTGTGGACATGATCGTCGGCACCGAGTTCAAGGACACGTTCGCCGACTACCTGCTGCGGCCCCGCAAGCTCCCCGATCCGGTCGTCCTCCACTCGGCCCGGATCTCGCGCCACGAGTTCGAGGTGCCTGCGACGGGGCGCTACGACGCCACCCGCGCCAACCTCAAGGTCCAGGACGGCTGCGACTTCTTCTGTTCGTTCTGCATCATCCCCTACACCCGGGGGCGCGAGCGGAGCCGCCGGTTCGACGACATCCGGCGCGAAGCCGACGAGCTGGCGGCAGCGGGCTACCAGGAGCTGGTCCTGACCGGGGTGAACATCGGGCGCTACCAGAGCGGAGGCCGCACGCTCGCGGACGTGGCCGAGGACCTCGAGACGGTCGAGGGCGTGGAGCGCGTGCGCATCACCTCGATCGAGCCGACCACGGTGGAGGACCGGCTGGTCCGCGGAATGGCCGCCAGGGGGGCGCTGTGCCCCTACCTCCATTTGCCGATCCAGTCGGGCGACGACGAGGTTCTCGAGCGCATGGGTCGGCGCTACACCACCGACGACTACCGCGAATTCGTGGAGCGCGTCGCGCAGGACATCCCTGATCTGGGGCTCGGGACCGACGTGATCGTGGGCTACCCGGGGGAGAGCGACGAGGCGTTCGAGCGCACCTGCCGGTTCCTCGACGAGCTGCCCTTCGCCTACTACCACGTGTTCAGCTACTCGAAGCGGGCGGGGACGCGGGCGGTGGGCCTTCCCGGGCACCTCCCGCCGCAGGTCATCGCCGAACGGAGCCGGGAGCTGCGGGCGCGCTCGGACGCGAGGCGCCGGGCGTTCGCGCGCCGGCATCGGGGCCGGACCGTCGAGGTGCTGTTCGAGCAGCAGGACGCCGCCGGGCGCTGGACCGGGCTGACCCCGAACTACCTGCGGGTCGCCGCCGTCTCGCAGGAGCCGCTCGCGAACCGGGTCCGCTCCGTGCGCGTCACCGGGGACGACCCCGAAACCCCCGGACTCGCCGTGGGAACGCTCTGATCTGATCGACGCGCCAGGGGCGTGGGCTCGGCCGGCCGCCCCGCCCGTCGTCTGGTGTCCGTCGTCTGGTGTGCGGTTGGGGCTCGCGCGCGACCCTTCTGAAGTTAGGCCGATCGTGGACTAGAATGCCGACCGGAGGTCTCCATGGAAGCCATCAACGTCCATCAGGCCAAGACCCATCTGTCCCGCCTGCTCGTGGAAGTCGAGAAAGGGAGCGAGGTGGTGATCGCGCGCCGTGGCGCTCCGGTGGCTCGGCTGGTGCCGTTCAAGCCACCCGGCAAGCGACGGTTCGGAGCTCTCAAGGGACGGTTCAAGGTGCCCGCGAGCTTCTTCGATCCGCTGCCCGAGACCGAGCTGGCGGCGTGGGAGGACTGATGCGGCTCCTGCTCGACACGCACGCGTTGCTGTGGTGGCTGAGCGGCGAGAACCGTCTCTCGCGTCCCGCGCAGTCCGGCATCGCAGACGAGCGGAACGAAGTGCTGGTCAGCGCGGCGTCCGCCTGGGAGATCGCCACGAAACACCGGCTGGGCAAACTTCCGGGCGCGCGGGTCGTGGCCCATGACGTCGAAGCGATCTTTACGGATCAGGGATTCACCGGATTGCCGATCAGCGTTCGAGACGCGAATCGGGCGGGACGGCTTCCCGGGCCGCTCAGAGATCCGTTCGACCGGATGCTGATCGCGCAGGCCCTGATCCACGACCTCCTCCTCGTGTCCAGCGAAACCGCCTTCGACCGCTACGGCGTCGCGCGCCTGTGGTAGGAGCGCGCCGCGAGGCGGGGTGTTTCCCGAGAGCCCTCGTGGTAACCGGGCCGAACTGGATTACCGGATTCCGGCCAGCTCTCGCGGGGGGCGGGGCCGTCGGCTCGACCTGAGCCTCAGCCCCAGCGGAGGGACGGGAGCGGTGATCCGGTGAGGCGCTCGTAGATCGAGAGATACCGCTCGGTCGTTCCGCGGACCACCTCGTCAGGCAGGTGGGGCGGGGGCGGCTCCTTGTTCCAGTCGAGCGTGTCGAGGTAGTCCCGCACGTACTGCTTGTCGAAGCTGCCCTGCAGTTTGCCCGGCGCGTAGTCGTCGGCAGGCCAGAACCGGGAGGAATCGGGCGTCAGCACCTCGTCGATCAGGTAGAGCTCGCCGTCGTCGTCCAGGCCGAACTCGAACTTCGTGTCCGCGATGATGATGCCCCGCTCGGCGGCCCACTCGACCCCGCTCTCGTAGATCTCTCGGGAGACCCGGTGGAGGCGCTCGGTGAGGTCACGGCCGAGCTCGTTCGCCATGTACTCCTCGCTGACGTTGATGTCATGTCCCTCGGTCGCCTTGGTGGCGGGGGTGAACAGGGACTCGGGGAACCGTTCGGCGAGCTGCATCCCCTTCGGCAGCTCGATGCCGCAGACGCCGCCCGTCCGCAGGTACTCCCTCCATCCGGAGCCGTAGAGGAAGCCGCGGAACACGCACTCGAAGGGAACCGGGCGGAGTTTCCGCACCAGCATGGAGCGGCCCTCGAGGACCGACTTCGCCGACGCAAGCGAGTCCGGGTACTCGTCCACATCGTCCGAGATCAGGTGGTTGCGGACGATCCCGGCGGTCTTGCGCAGCCAGAAGCCGCTGATGCTGTTCAGCACCCGTCCCTTCTCCGGGATGCCCTCGGGGAGCACCACGTCGAACGCCGACACCCGGTCGGTCGTGACGAGCAGGAGGTTGCCTTCGACCTCGTAGATGTCGCGGACCTTGCCGCGGTTGAGGAGGGTGGCGCCGTCGAGATCCGTATGGCGAATGGCTTGGGGCATCCGCCGAATTCTATGGGCTTCCGCTTCCGCTTCCGCCCCCGCGCGGCTCGTGGTGTCCGGGCGCCCGGCGATCGAGCCGGGCGTCGTGGCCCGCGCCGGGCCGGAGCAGCACGCGGGCCGCGGGGCCCTCCCCGAACGCGGCGGAACGGACCGCGCCGCGCGGACGCCACTCGACGCCGTCGGTCTCCCCGTCGTCGTCGAGCTCCCCGGTCGCCGAGACGCGGGCGGGGGCCTCGTCGGGAAGCGACAGGCGCACCGAGCCGTCGGCCGACCGCAGCTCCCATACGCCTCGGGGGCCGGGGGCTGCGGCGGACCGGGCCTCCACCTCGACCCGACCGTCCGCCGACACCGCCCGCACCTGCTGGAGCCGACCGGCGAGGCGGACCCGCCCGTCGGCGCTCTCCGCGAAGAAGCGGCCCTCGAGATTCTCGGCGACGATGCGCCCGTCGCCGGTTCGCAGTCGGGCCGGCTCCTGCGACGTGCGAAGGGACTCGGCCACGATCCTTCCCTGCGCGGTCGTCGCCCGGACGGCGCCGGTGAGTCCGTTCAGCTCGATCCGGCCGTCGCCGGTCCACGCCTCGATCGTCGTGCCCGGGGGGGCGCGGACCGTGACTCGCAGCCCGACCGACTCGCCGAGCCGGAAGGCGCCGCCGAGGAGGTTCCGCCCCCGAATCCGGAGCGCGCCGGCGTCGTCGGCGACGGCCTCCACCACGATGGCCGAGAGGGCGGATGCCGCGGCCTCCCGGGAGAGCGCCCTCGCCCACCGTTCGATTTCGATCTCGACTTCGGGGAGCGCATGTTCCCGGACCTCCAGCGCCCCCTCGTCCAGCCGGATCTCGATGGCGGCGGCCGGCGGCCGCCGAAGGGTCTCGACCGAGGTCTCGCGCACCGGCTCCAGACACCCCGCGGTCCACGGGATCGCCGCCAGCGCGACCAGCGCCCGCCGGGTCGGGAGCCTCATCGTCGCGCCTCCGGTTCCTCGGGCGTGGTCTCCGGGTCGGGCGCCGCCCCGCGGGGCGGCGCCCCGCCGGCGACGGCCGCGATCCGCACGTCTCCGTCGTCGGTTTCCACGAGGACCCGGGGGCCGCCGCCTCCGACCGACGCGGTCCGGCCGGAATCGGCCCCGGCGGGCGTCAGCTCGAAGTCACTCTCGACATCCTCCGGTTCGGCGTGGACCTCCAGCTCGAAGGACCCCGCTGCCGGAAGCTCGAGATGGATGTCTCCGCTGCGGCTGGCGACCTGTACGTCGCCCCCGACGCCCGCGGTGGATGCTCGCAGGTCGCCGTCACCCCCGGAGAGCCGCAGCGCGCCGGCGAAGGTCTCCACCGCCGCTTCCCCATCGCCCACGGTGAGGACGGCGTCGGCGCCCAATCCCGCGGCGAACAGGTCGCCCCCGTGGGAGACCGCGACGAGTCGGCCGGCTACGCGCTCGACGATCACGTCGCCGGAGCCCGACTCGAGATCCACGTCGGCGCCGGCGTCACGCACCTCGATCGTCGCGCGGCGGCCCCGGATCTCCAGCCGCCCCCCGACCCGCTCCGCGAGAACCGGGGCGTAGTCCGAGACGATGTGGGCCGCTCCCGTCACGCCGCGCAGCGTTACCGGGACGAACTGGCTGTTCACCCGGACCTCGTCCGCGGCGCCCTCGATGGTGATCGCGCCGCTCCGGCCGAGCGCCTCGACGGCGACCCTCCCCGCCACCTCCTCGATCCACACCGGGCCCCCGTGAGACTCCACCGAGACCGCGCCCGCCGCGCCCGCCACTTCGACGACGGCCCGATCCGCCCGGACCGTCACGGCGCCCGCGACGCGCGCGACCACGACGGCGCCGTCGCGTCCGGACAGGTGGACATCGCCGGCCGCGCCCCTCACCTCCACCGGCCCGTGGGAGCCCTCGGCGTTCACTCCGGCGAAGGGACCCTCCACGCGCACCGGGCCCCGGCCGGTGACCGCGGAAATGCGGACTCCGAGCGGGGCTTCCAGCACGAGGTCGAAAGCGGCATCCGACTCGCCCTGATCCACGATGGTCACGGTGAGTCGCGCGCCGTCCGCTCCTCCTTCCGCCCGCCGGACAACCAGACGCGCTTTATCGGCTCGTCGTTGGGCCGCGGGGGCCGCCGGAGCCCACACCCGCTTGGTCAGCGTGATTCGCGCCTCCCGGGGCGTCGCCGGCGTCGCCTCCTCGACGTCGGGGGCGTCGGAGGCGTCGGGAACCGGGGCGGGAGGGATCGCCTCCACGAGGAGGCCGCCGGCGTCGAGTTCCACCGCCAGTTCGGTGACTTCCGGTGGGAGTGGCACGCCGCGCTCGACGACGAAGACGTGCTGCGGGACCGGGTCCGCCTGCTCCCGGATCCAGCCGTGGACTTCGTGGATCCGCGCGGCGACCCCGAAACGCTCCATGAGCTGGCGGCCGAGGCTCAGCCCCAGCCCGACGAACAGCACGAGGAGCAGCAGCAGGACCTCGAGGAATCCGAAACGGGCCTTCCCGGTCGCGAGGCGCTGGACCACCTTGCCGAGGCCCCACGCGATCAGGACGACGGGCCACCAGACGGCGGCGAACGGAATCGCATCGAGCAGGATGACGAGGAGCCGGGGGCCGTGGAGGTTGAGGGCGAGGGCGAGCGCGCCGGCGAGGATCAGGAAGAGTCCGAGCGCGGTGGCGCAGCCGGAGCCGCGCCGCCGGCCCCGGTTCGGGGTCTCGGTCGGAGAGGGCGGGGCGGGGGTCTCGCTCACGGTCGGCCGCTCAGGAAGTCGGCGGTTCCGGTGGCCGGGTTCGCGCCCTCCGGCTGTCGCTCACCATCTTCACGCCGATCGCGATGAGGATGATCGGCCACAGCCGCCAGACGCGGCGCAGCAGGTCGCCGATGTCGAGAAGGTCCAGGCTGTTCGCGAGGAAGAGCGCGCCGACGACGATCAGGATGATGCCGGGGACGCTGACGCCGGTTCGGGATCGAGTGCTCATGAGGTCCTTGCTCCTTCGACGGGCGGCTCGTCTCCCGGGTCGGCGCCGTCCGGCTCGACTTCGATGTCGTCATCCGGCTCGGGAGCAGCCGGAGGCGGTGCAGGAGCCAGAGGGGGAGAGGGCGGTGGAGCCGGATCCTCCGGTTCCGGGGGACGGTTCACCAGCCGGGCGAAGGCGGCGCCGTCGGGCACGATCGGCTGACCGCGGAGCATCTGCACTCCCGACCAGATGAGCAGCAGCGGCCACAGGTGGATCAGCCAGGTGAACTGCTCCACGAGGGACAGGACCGCGATGCCCCCGGCGACGACGAGCCCGATGGCCCACCGCCGATCGAGCCCCACATCCGGCTCTTCGCCGGCGGCCCGGGCGCGGATCGTTTCCTCGGTGACCCGGATCGCGTCCACGATCCCGAACAGCCACACCAGGAAGAGGGCGGGGGCGGCGATGGCGGTGGCGTGGTTCACGGCGCCTTGCAGGAACGCGAGGAATCCGCCGGCGAGCGCGAAGCCGCGCGGCGTGGCCCCGGCATAGAAGTGCCCCAGGCCGGGGAAGACCACGGAGAGGATGCCGGCGATGCCCGGGGAACGATTCATGGAGCGATTCCTTCGATCGGTGGAGTCTCGTTGTCTGCGGGCGCCCCGGGGGCGTCGTCTCGTGAGCCCGGTCCCCGGGTGGCGCGATCGAAGTCGCGCACCCGATCCCCGAACTCGTCCATTCCGCCCTCGATGGCGACCCCGAGCGAGGCGCGGAGCAGTTCGTAGTCGTAGCGCGCCCGGTCGCTCTGGCGCGCCGCGAGCTGGCGGAGCCCGGTGATCGCGGCCGAGGCCTGCGGGAACGAGGCGGCGAGATCTTTCACCGGGCCGGGCTGGAGGAGACCCACCATGAGCATCGCGGCGGCAGCCGCCGCCCACGTCGGCCAGTAGCGGGTCCGCCGCCCGTAGAGCCTCCGGAACGTCGGCAGGGTGGCGGCGAGGATCTTCGCTTCCAGCTCGGGCGCCGGATCGGGCGCGGTGTCCCCGAAATCGGCGAGCGCGCGGTGGATCCCGCGCATCTCGCCGTAGAGGCGGGCGAGGCGCGGGTTCGAGCCCATCTCGCGCCGCAGGGTCACGGCGTCCTCGCTGCCCAGCTCGCCGGCGGCGAGAGCGGTGACTCGGGCCTTGGTGAACGGATCGGTCACTGGATCGCCCTCCGTCGCAGGGGCATCGTCCGTTCGGGTCGCGAGGGTTTCCCGGCGGCGACCGCCCGGCGCGCCCCCAGGAGGGCGCGGCGACCCCGGTGGATGCGTGACTTCACGGTGCCGAGCGGGATTCCCAGACGCTCGGCGATCTCGGGATAGGTCAGGTCCATCATGTCCCGGAGCAGCACCGGCTCGGCGAGCTCGGGCTGGATCTGATCGAGGAGGCCGCGGACGAGCGCCGCTTCCTCGCGTCGTTCCGCGATGGACTCCGGGCTCCACCACACCGGGACGCGCGTTTCCGGCGCGTCCTCCTCGGGGATCGTCAACGGGGTGCGCGCCCGCTTGCGGTAGTGATCGATCCCGGCGTTGGTCGCGACCCGGCGGATCCACGCGCCGAGGGCGCCGCCCGTCGGCCGGTAGGCCGGGAGGACGGTCAGAAGGCGCATGAAGATGTCCTGGGTGAGTTCGTCTGCATCGTCGGGGGTGGCGGTGAAGCGATAGGCGACATGCCAGATGGTCTGTCGGAAGCGGCCGACGAATTCCCGCCAGGCCTCGCCGTTCCCGGCGAGGCACTGGGTGGCGAGTTCGGCATCGGAGAGCCCTCCGGTTGGGGAGTCTGGTGGCGCTTTCTTTTTCCCCCGGTGGTGCTTTCCCTTACGCGAAGCGCGTCATGACGGTTCTCGTTGGGCGGATCTCCTTGGGCGGAGCCGGTCGGCGCGAGCGATCCGGAGTCGAGGCCGGCTCAGGCCTCCTCCGGTTCCCCCTCGGCGGCGTCGGGGGTCGTCCCCGGGGCGCGGCGCACGAGCAGGGAGCGGATCTCGGTGACGAAGTCCTCGGTGTCCTGGAAGTCCCGGTACACCGAGGCGAACCGCACGTAGGAGACGTGGTCCTCGCGCTTGAGCGATTCCATCACGAGCTCGCCGATCGCCGGGGTCGAGAGTTCGCGCTCCGGACTCCGGCTCACCCGCCGCTGGACCGCTGCGGCGATCTCCTGGATCCGGGCCTCCGCGATCCGGGTGCCGCAGGCGTGTCGGATCCCGGTGAGCACCTTCTCCCGATCGAAGGTCTCGCGCGTCCCGTCCTTCTTCACCACCACGAGCGGCACTTCCTCGACGGTCTCGTAGCTGGTGAAGCGGCGCGCACACCGGACGCACTGCCGCCGACGCCGAATCACCGAGCGTTCGCGGCTCTCCCGCGAGTCCACGACCCGATCCTCGGCGTTGCCGCACCACGGACACCTCACGACGGCTCCCTCATCGAGGCAGGGTACCGCTCGCCGGCGAGAGCCGCTTCGACGGTGCGCGGTGGCGTCGGCAGCCCCAGGTCCCGTTCGATGCCGGGCCAGGTCGCCGCAGCCGGGACCAGCCCCACGATCTCGGAGCCGCGGATCCCCGCGCCCCGTCGTCTCGCCTCGGTCTCCACCCGGTCGAATGCCTCCCTCATGGACGTCTGGCGGTGATCCAGAAGGTTCATGGAGACCTGGACGCCGCCGCCGTGGGTGAGCCGCACTCCGATGGCGCGGAGGGACGGACGAGGGTTGTCCGGGCGGTCCCGGATCCGGGCGGCGATGCGGCGCCCCAGACGCAGATCGCTGCTCTCGAGGTTCACGTTGAACGCGATGAGGAAGTCCCGGGCGCCGACCGCGACCGCCCCGGCCGACGGGTGGAGGCGCGGCGGCCCGTAGTCCGGGGTCATCTCGCCGCGAGCCATTCGGCGGGAGAGTCCGGCCCGGCCTCCGCGCCGGATTCGCGGCAACGTTTCGCCGGTCCTGGCGGCGTGGCCGTAGAGGAACACCGGCAGGTCACCGGTGGCGGCGAGATCGGCGCCGATCCGCCGGGCGAGGCGGGCGGCGTCCTCGAGGTTCGCCGCCCCCAGCGGGACGACGGGCAAGACATCGAGCGCGCCGACTCGGGGATGCCCGCCGCGATGGCGTCTGAGGTCGATGCGCTCGATGGCGGTCCGGAGGAGGGTGCGGCTGGTCGCGACGAGCTCCCCGGCGCGGCCGGCGAGGGTCAGGACGGCGCGGTGATGAGAGGGGTCGTGATGCAGGTCGAGAAGGAGGTCTCCGGCCGCCTCGCCGAGCGCGGCGAGCGTCCGCGGCGAGCGCCCCTCGCTGAAGTTGGGAACGGCCTCGAAACGAAGGGGCGGAGCCGGTGTCATGGCGCAACGGGTCAATGAGTTGGAGGGACGTTCGGGTCGGGCGCGCCCGGCGGAGGGCGGCGCGGCGGCGCGAACGCCACGGGTATAGTGTCTCGATTCCGTCCGTGCCGGCCTCACCCTCGCATCGGTTCGCGCCTCCGGCCGCGCCACCGGTTCTTCGTCGCGGGGCCTCCGCCCGTTGACCGAGCCGCGCCGCCCCGGCGCCAACGCGCCGCCGCCCGAGCGGTCGAAGCCGGTCGGGAAAGCCGGGGCGCGTGAGCCCGGGGCCTCGGACGCCACGCCGATGGATCCGCGCGCCGCTGCGCGGGCGCGCATCGAAAAGGCGCTGGAGTCGGCGCGGCCGCGCCCGGTCCCGTCGGATCCGGGCCCGGGAGGGACCACCCGCCGGGGCCGGCCGGCGACGCCGCCTGCCCACCACTGGAGCCAGGCGGTCCGCCAGCGGGTTTCCGATCCGGAGTCGAAGACCCCCTCGGCTCCGCCGCCCGCCGGGCCCGCGACCCCGGAACCGGCGGCGGAGTCGGCCGGCGAGGTGACGAAGCCCGAGGCGCCCGGCGAGAGCGCCCGCGAGCGGCTGCGGCGGAACATCGAGGCGAGGCTGGCCGACACGGAAGCCCGCCGCCGGGAAGCCCCGCCGCCGGAGCCGGCCCCTTCCGCCGAGGATCCGTCACCCGTTGGAGACGGCGCGGACGCGGGGAGCGCGGACCCGGGCAGCGCGGACAAGGGGACGGAGGAGAGCTCCACCGACCGCTGGTCGTTGCCCGACCGACCCCCGGCTTCCCATCCGTTCGGGCGGCGCCCGCGGTCGCGACTCGCCGAGCTGGTCGCGACCTGTTTTCTCGTCGGCCGCGCGCCCCTTGCTCCGGGGACCCTCGGCGCGCTGCTCGGACTGTTCGCCTTCGCGATCACCCGGGGCCTGTCCACGCCGGTTCAGGTCGGTCTTTTCGTCGCCGCGGTCCTGTTCGGGGGGTGGGCCGCCCATCGCCACGCCCTGGACCTGAACGCCGCCGATCCGCGCTCCGTCGTCGTGGACGAGTTCGTCGGGATGTGGCTGGCGCTGATTGCGCTGGACCCCTCGTGGCTGGGCGTGCTCGGGGCATTCCTCGCGTTCCGCGCGCTCGACATCCTCAAGCCGCCGCCGGTGAACTGGGCGGAACGGCTCCCCGACGGGTTCGGGATCATGGCCGACGATCTGGTCGCCGGAGGTCTGGTCCGTCTCGCCTTCTTCTTCATCGGCTGAGCCGCTCGCCCGGCGCTTGCGTCCCGCCGCGCTTCCAACCTCCGCGGCTGCGGTGGTCGCGGTCGGGACCGAACTGCTCGCGCCCGACCGGGTGGATCGCAACACCCCGGCGCTGAAGCGGTTTCTGGCCGAGCTGGGCATTCCGGTCGAGTTCGCGGCCGTGGCTTCCGACGGCGAGGAGGCGCTGGCCGAGACGCTGCGACTCGCGCTCCGCCGCGCCCCCCTGGTCTTCGCCGCCGGCGGACTCGGCCCGACCACCGACGACCGGACCCGGTTCGCGGCCGCTCGGGCTCTCGGCGTGGGCCTCGGGGAACACGCGCCCTCGGTGGCTGCGATTCGCCGCCGCTTCGAGCGCCGCGGCCTGCCGATGCCGGAGGTGAATCGCCTCCAGGCGCTTCTCCCCGAGGGCGCCGAGCCGCTTCCGAACCCGGCAGGCACCGCCCCCGGCGTCCTGGCGCGCCAGGGCGAGTCGGCGCTCGTGCTGCTCCCCGGACCCCCGCGCGAACTCGAGGCGATGTTCGCGGCCGAGGTCGCGCCCCGCCTGCGCTCCGCCGGGGCGGGCGCCGCCGCCCGGACCACCGAGACGCTGCTCGTCGCGGGGCTCGCCGAGTCGGCGCTCCAGGAGCGCATCCTCGACCTCACGCCGGACGCCGCCGCTCCCGAGGATCTCGCGATCCTGGCCCACGGGGGCGAGATCGAGCTCCGGGTCGTCGGCCCCGCCGCCCGGGCCGGAGCGGTGCGGCGGCTGGCGGACCGGATCGCCGATCGGCTCGGGGCGGCGGTGTTCAGCCGCGCGCCCGGAGAGGGGCTCGAACACGCGGTGGGACGGCTGCTGGGCGAGCGACGCGAGCGGGTGGCGGTGGCCGAGTCGCTGACCGGCGGACGGGTCGCGGACCGGATCACCCGCGTCCCCGGCGCGTCAGGCTGGTTCGACGTCGCGGCCACGACCTACGCCAACGCGGCGAAGATCGCGATGCTCGGGGTGCCGCGTCCCACTCTGGCGTCGGTCGGCGCCGTGAGTCGGGAGACGGCGGAGGCGATGGCCGCCGGCGTCCGGCGGCTCGCCGAGGAGCGGGTCGGAAGCCCGACCGGTCGAACCTGGGGGCTCGCCGTCACCGGCATCGCCGGCCCCACCGGCGGGAGCGCGGACAAGCCGGTGGGTCTGGTCTGGATCGCGGTGTCGGGCCCGCGAGACCGGGCGCGGCGTTTCGTGTTCCCCGGGGATCGGGAACTGGTCCGGCAGCTAACTTCCGCGGCGGCGCTGAATCTGCTGCGACGGACGATCGAAGCCCATCGGGCGGGGGCCGACGGGCTGGAGTCCCTCGGATTCGAGTCGCCGGCGAAGTGAGTTCGCCGCGGCTGTTCGCCGCCTTGCCGCTGCCGGGGGAGGCCCGCCGGGCGCTGGCGCGGGTGGCGGAGCGTCTGGCCGCCGGGGCGGCGTCCGGCCGACCGCGCCTCGTGCCCGAGGAGCAGATCCACCTGACGCTGCGCTACTTCGGCGCCGGGCCGGACCCGGGGCGGATGGAGGAGCGGCTCCGCGCCGCGCTCCCCGATCGGTCGGGTCCGGTGCGGCTCGTCGTGAATGGACTGGGGGTGTTTCCGTCCTCCCGCCGCGCCCGGGTCGGGTTCGCCGCCATCGCCGAAATCGGCGGGGACCGTCTGCGGGGGCTCCACGCGGTCTGCGAGCAGGTCGCGCGCGACGCCGGGCTCGCCGCCGAGACGCGTCGCTTCGTCCCCCACGTCACCCTGCTCCGCCTGCGGCGCAGGGTGGCGCTTCGCGAGTCGCTGCTGGCGGACGCGGCGCGCGCCGTCTCGCGGCGGGAAATCGTCGTCCCCGAGCTGCGGCTGGTGGCGAGCACGCTGACGCCCGCCGGCGCGGTGCACCGGCCGGTGGCCCGCTTCCCGTTCGGATCGGTCTGACGGGCTTCGGTCGGCCTGGCGACGGGCTGTATCAGTCACCCGCCGAGCGAAGCGGCGGCCTGCGCCACGTACTTCGCCAGGATGTCGTACTCGATGTTGACGCGGCCCCTGGAGCGCAGGCGTCCGAGCGTGGTGACCTGCCGCGTGTGCGGGATCAGCATGACCTCGAACCGCCGCGCCCCCGGGTCCGCCGCGGCCACCGTGAGGCTCACTCCGTCGAGCGCGACCGACCCCTTCTCGGCGATCCACCGGGGCTCGGGGTGCGTCACCGCCAGCCGGTAGTCATCGTCCGTCCCGCCCGCGTCCACGACCCGTCCGACGGCGTCCACATGGCCCTGCACGAAGTGCCCGCCGAGTCGGTCGCCGACGCGAAGGGGCAGCTCGAGATTCACCGCGGCCCCGGGGCCGAGATCGTCGAGCGTGGTGCGGGCGAGCGTTTCGGCCGCCACCTCGAAGCGGGCGAGGCGGCCGGCTTCGCCGCGGGAGACCACGGTCAGGCAGACGCCGGAAACGGCCACGCTGTCGCCGCGCCGGGTCTCCTTCAACAGCCCGGCGGAGCCCGCCTCGCGCACCGCGATCCGACGGACGCCGTTCGCGACGCGTTCGACCTCGGTGACTTCGGCGCGGGCGGCGACGAGCCCGGTGAACATGGGGGAAGCCTGCCGACGCGCGCTCCGTTGCGCAACCGGCGCGCTCCCCCCGTAGGATCGCCCCCCGTGGACGCCCGCTTCCTGCGCCGGGCGCTCGAGCTCGCCGAGCTCGGCCGCTACACCGCTCCGCCCAACCCCGCCGTCGGCGCGGTCCTGGTGCGAGGCGGCCGCGTTCTCGCCCAGGCCTTCCACGCCCGGACCGGGGGGCCGCACGCCGAAGCGCAGGTGCTGTCGGCCGCGCCGCCCGCGGACTCGACCCTCTACGTGAACCTCGAGCCGTGCTGCCACACCGGTCGGACGCCTCCGTGCGTCGAGCGCATCATCGCGTCCGGGGTGCGGCGCGTGGTCGCGGCGCACCCGGACCCGGACCCCCGGGTACGGGGCGGCGGATTCCAGCGCCTCGCGGCCGCCGGCGTCGAGGTCCGCACCGGCGTCCTGCGCGAGGAGGCCGAGGCCCTGAACGCTCCGTTCTTCCGCCACCACCGGACCGGCCGCCCGTGGGTGACCGTCAAGGCGGCCATCTCGGCGGACGGGGTCATGGCGCCGCCCGGCACCCGCTGGATCACGAGGCCCGAGTCGCGTCGGCATGGGCGGGTTCTGCGACGCGAGAACGACGCGCTCCTGACCGGCATCGCCACCGTGGTCGCCGACGATCCTCGGATGACGGCGCGGCCGCACCGCGGCGCACGGCCGCTGCTTCGGGCGGTGCTCGACCCCAGGCTGCGGTTTCCGACCACGGCGCGGATCCTCGAGGGTCGGGACCGGGATCCCCTGCTCCTCGTCACCTCGGACGGCGCCCCGCTCGCCAGGCGGCGACGCCTCGAACGGCTCGGCGTGGAGGTCTTCACGACGCCGCTCGCGGGACCGGCTCGCACCGGCGGTCGGACCGGGCTGGCGCTTGCGCCGGTGCTGGTCGAGCTGGGCCGGCGGGGGGTCCACACGCTGCTCGTGGAGGCGGGACCGCGGCTGACGTCCGCTTTCCTCGAGGAGGGACTCGCCGACCGGTTGGTGCTCTACATGGCGCCGCGGTTCCTCGGCCGCGGCGACGGCACCGGCCTCTTCGATCCGGCCCGGGCGGCCCGTCCCCCCGGTGCCGGCCGCCCGGTGCTGCCGGCGTGCCAGCCGGACCGGTCGGCCGCGCGTTACGCGTGCCTCGGGCGGGATCTGCTCGCGGAGTTCCGCCTCCGGACGCCGGAGTTCAGTCCGTGGATGAAGTCGCGTGAGCACCGAGAGCGGTGAGGCGCCCGGCTGACCAGGCGCGCGAGGGAGGAATACCGCACCGTCTTTCGATCGATGCGCAACGAAGAGCGGCCCGGAGCGCCAGTTCTCCCGGTGGGGGCGCGGAGGGGCGCGTTCAGCCGGGGCCCCCACCGGGAGAACTGGGCATCGCCGCTCGAGCCCCTACCGGGAGAACCGGGCCGCGTGACTTTGTCCACGGGCTGAATAACCCGCCCGGCTAGACTCCGGGGCTCTCTCCCGGGCCGCGGCGCCGGACCTATCCGGGAGACAGGGACGACTTCGCGGGGACCGGACAGCCGATGGACCGAGACGAAGGCTCCGGTGCGGGCCGCCCTCCGATGCTCGGCGTCGAGCAGGCGGCGGCCGAGATCGGCGCCGGACGGATGGTCATCGTCGTGGACGATGAGGATCGGGAGAACGAGGGAGATCTCACGCTCGCCGCCGAGAAGGTGACGCCCGAGGCGATCAACTTCATGGCGACGCACGGGCGCGGGCTGATCTGCATGCCCATGACCGGCGAGCGGCTCGATGCGCTCGAGATCCCGCTCATGGTCACCGACAACACGTCGAGCCTCGAAACGGCGTTTTGCGTTTCCGTGGAGGCCCGGCGCGGCGTGACCACCGGGATCTCGGCGGCCGACCGGGCGCGCACGATCCAGGTCGCCATCGCGCCGGATGCGACCCCGGCCGACCTCGCCCGTCCGGGCCACGTGTTTCCGCTCCGGTCCCGTCCCGGCGGCGTGCTGCAGCGGGCCGGGCAAACCGAGGCGGGGGTGGATCTCGCCCGGATCGCCGGGCTCTACCCGGCGGCGGTCATCTGCGAGGTGATGAACGAGGACGGCACCATGGCGCGCCTTCCGGACCTGGTCACCTTCGCCGAGACCCACGGGCTCGGGATCGTGAGCGTGGCCGACCTGATCCGGTACCGGCTCCGCACCGAGTCCCTCGTTCGGCGCCTCGCCGAGACGGTCCTGCCCACCGAATTCGGGGTCTTCCGCACTCTGGCCTACGAGAACACGCTCGACGGCACGAACCATCTCGTCCTGCAGATGGGCGAAGCGCAGCCCGACCGACCGGTGCTGGTGCGGGTTCACAGCCAGTGCGTCACCGGCGAGGTGTTCGGTTCGATGCGCTGCGACTGCGGGCCACAGCTTCGGGCGGCGCTGGCGGCGATCGGGAAGGAGGGCAACGGGGTTCTCCTGTATCTGAATCAGGAGGGCCGCGGCATCGGGCTGGTGAACAAGCTGCGGGCGTATGCGGCGCAGGACACCGGGCTCGATACGGTGGACGCGAACACCCATCTCGGGTTCCGGGCCGACCAGCGCGAGTACGGCGTGGGCGCGCAGATCCTCCAGCACCTCGGCCTCGGCCGCATCCGGTTGCTCACGAACAACCCGCGCAAGTTCGTGGCGCTCGAGGCGCACGGCCTCCATATCGAGGAGCGGGTGTCCATCGAAGTGCCCGCCAACGAGTACTCCCGTTCCTATCTCCGCACCAAGAAGGAGAGGATGGGCCACCTGCTCACCGAGGTCTGATCCGGAGCGCCGCACGGAGCGCCGCTCTCCACCAGTTCTCCCGGCCAGTTCTCCCGGTGGGGGCGGGATGCGGCACCGGCCGGCGGTCCCGGGTCGGGGAGTTGCCGGACTGGAGTCCGGCGCGCCGGCAGTTCCGTGCGCCTGCGTGGAATTGCCGGACTGGAGTCCGGCGCCAGTTCTCCCGGTGGGGGCCCGGCAAGGGACTGGAGTCCGGCGCTCCATGGGGACTGGTACGATCGGGCGTTCTCAAGGAGCCCCCGCTTGGCGATCACCTACGCGACGAACGAATTCCGGACCGGACTCAAGGTTCTCCTCGACGGGGACCCCTGCGTCCTCGTCAGGTGCGAGTTCGTGAAGCCGGGGAAGGGGCAGGCGTTCACCCGCATCCAGTACCGCAACCTCAAGACGGGCCGCGTTCTCGACAAGACGCTGCGCTCCGGGGACAAGGTCGAGGCGGCCGACGTCGTGGACACCGAGATGCAGTTCCTCTACAGCGACGGCTCCGAGTGGCACTTCATGGACCCGAACAGCTACGAGCAGTACCCCGCCCGGGTGGAGGCGTTCGGGGGTTCGGAGAAGTGGCTGCAGCAGGGGGTCCACTGCAACGTGACGCTCTACAACGGGGCCGTGCTCCTCGTGAGCCCGCCGCACTTCGTGGAGCTTCAGGTCGTCGAGACCGAGCCCGGGATCCGCGGGGACACCGCAACCGGAGGCTCCAAGAACGCCACCCTCGAGACCGGGGCCGTCGTCCGGGTGCCGCTGTTCATCGAGGCGGAGGAGACGCTTCGCATCGACACCCGGACCGGGGAGTACGTCGCCAGGGTGAAGCGCTGAGCGGTCCGTCCCGTTCGGGGCCGACGGCTGTCTGGCGCCCATCGGCGCCGCTCGCGAACCTGCGTGAGCGGGCCCGCATCGTGGGCCGACTTCGGGATTTCCTGGTCGCCCGCGGCTATCTCGAGGTTGAGACTCCCCTCCTCGGTCCGTTTCCCGCTCCCGATCGCCATCTCGAGTCGGTCCCGGCGGCCGATGGATTCCTCCATACCTCGCCCGAGTTCGCCCTCAAGCGCCTGCTGGCGGCGGGGAGTGGTCCGGTGTTCTCCATCGCCAGGGCGTTTCGCGGCGGCGAGGTCGGACCGCGTCACGGCGTCGAGTTCACCATCGCCGAGTGGTACCGGATGGGACCGCTCGATGGTCTGCTCCGGGAGATGGATCTCCTTCTCGGCGATCTCGCGGCTGCGCCCCGGGCCCGCGTGGGTCCGTACGCCGAGCTGTTCCGGGAGGCGGTGGGGGTGGACCCGCTCGCCGCGCCCGCGGACATGCTCCGCCGCCTCGCCGAGGCGCACGGCCATCCGGGTCCGCCGGACGACCGGGGGGGAGCGCTGGACTTCCTGTTCACCCGCCTCGTGGAGCCGGGCCTCGCGACCGGACCGCCGACGTTCGTGACCCGGTTTCCGGCGCCGCTCGCCGCTCTCGCCCGCTTCAGCGAGGACGACCCCCGCACCGCGGAGCGGTTCGAAGTGTTCTGGAGGGGACTCGAGCTCGCGAACGGCTACGACGAGCTCCAGGACCCGGTCGAGCACCGCCGCCGGTTCGCCGCCGAAAACGAGGCCCGGTCCCGGCTCGGCCTGCCGCGAGCCACGCCCGACGCGAGGCTCATCGCCGCGCTGGAAGGGCCCGGGCTCCCCCGCTGCTCCGGCGTGGCGCTCGGCGTGGACCGGCTGGTCATGGCCGTCCTGCGCGCCGGGACCCTCGACGAGGTCGTCGCGTTCCGGGAAACCACGCGCTGACGTCCCTCGGTAAACTCGCCGGTTCCCTTGCCCGCCGTCCCGGACCTGGAGGTTCCCCCATGAAGCACCTTGCGCCGATCGCCCTCGTCGCCGCCCTGCTGCCCGCGCTCGCCCTCGCCCAGGGCAGCCACCGCGACTACGACGAGCACTTCGACGAGGCCAACGTCACCGTCCCGCCGGAGTACATCGAAGGCCTCACGTTCCGGAACGTGGGCTTCACTCGCGGCGGGCGTTCCACCGCGGCGGTCGGAGTTCCGGGTGACCCGATGACCTACTACTTCGGGGGCACCGGAGGCGGCGTGTTCAAGACCGAGGACGCCGGTCACACCTGGACGAACGTGACCGACGGCTTCTTCGGCGTCGGCTCGGTGGGGTCGCTCGCCGTCGCCCCCTCGGACGTCAACGTGGTGTACGCCGGGACCGGATCGGCGTGCCCCCGCGGAAACATCTCGGTCGGCGACGGGATGTACCGGACGACCGACGCCGGAAAGACCTGGACGCACATCGGCCTCGAAAATGCCGGCCAGATTGGCGCCATCGCGGTCCATCCGGACGATCCGGATCTGGTGTATGTGGCGGCGCTGGGGTTCATCTTCGGGCCCAACGAGGAGCGCGGCATCTACCGGTCCCGCGACGGCGGCGAGACCTGGGAGCGCGTCCTGTTCCTTTCCGACCGCAGCGGTTTCGTGGACATCCAGATGGATCCCTCGAACCCGCGGATCCTCTACGCTGGGGCCTGGCGCGCCGAGCGGAAGCCCTGGACCCTGATCTCCGGCAGCGAGGACGGCGGCATCTACCGCAGCCGCGACGGCGGGAACACCTGGGACAAGGTCGAAGGCGGTCTGCCGCAGGGGATCGTGGGCAAGACCGCGATCGCGATCTCGCCCGCGAACCCGGATCGGATCTGGGTGTTGCTCGAGGCGGAAGGCGACCTGGGCGGGCTCTACCGCTCGGACGACGGCGGGGAGCGCTTCACCCGGATCAGCGGGGATGCGAACCTGCGCCAGCGCCCCTGGTACTACATCCACATCTACGCCGATCCGAAGGACGAGAACACGATCTACGGCCTGAACGTGGGCTTCCACAAGTCCATTGACGGCGGCCGGACCTTCCCCGAGCGGATCCGGGTGCCCCACGGCGACAACCACGACCTCTGGATCAACCCGGACAACCCGATGAACATGGTCAACGCGAACGACGGCGGCGCGAACGTTTCGTTCGACGGGGGACAGAGCTGGACCGACCTCATGGGCCAGGAGACCTCCGAGATCTACCGGGTGTTCGTGGACGACCAGTGGCCCTACCGGATCTACGGTTCGCAGCAGGACAACAGCACGATCTCGGTCCCGTCGCGGAGCGGCTTCGGCGTCGTCCCCGACTGGTACCAGGTCGGCGGCTGCGAGAGCGGCCACATCGCGGTGGACCCCCGTGATCCCGACATCATCTACGCCGGCTGCTACGGCGGCGCCATCACCCGCTTCAACCGGAAGACGGGCGAGATGCGGCAGATCCTCCACTACCCGCAGCTCCAGCTCGGCCAGGCCGGGCGTGACCTCCAGTACCGGTTCCAGTGGAACGCGCCGATCCGGCTCTCCCCGCACGATCCGGACATCCTCTACCACTCCTCCCAGGTCGTCCACATGTCCCGCGACGAGGGCCAGAGCTGGACGGTGGTGAGCCCCGATCTGACCACGAACAACCCCGAGCATCAGGACTACGCCGGCGGGCCGATCACCCACGACAGCACCGGCGTCGAGGTGTACAACACGATCTTCTCCTTCGAGGAGTCGCCCTACAACCCCGGCGAGCTGTGGGCGGGCAGTGACGACGGGCGCGTCCACATCTCCCGCAACCGGGGCGAGACCTGGACCGAGATCACTCCGGAGGGGATGCCCGAGGGCGGCACCGTGAACGAGATCGAGATCTCGGCGCACGATCCGGCGCGGGTGTTCATCGCGGTGTACCGCTACCGCGAGAACGACTTCCGTCCCTGGATCTTCCGGACGAACGACGCCGGGGAGAGTTGGGACCTGCTCACCGACGGGACGAACGGCATCCCGCCGACGCACTTCACCCGGGCGATCCGCGAGGATCCCGACCGTCGGGGCCTGCTCTACGCCGGCACCGAGTTCGGCCTCTACATCTCGTTCGATGACGGCGCCCACTGGCAGCGGTTCCAGAACAACCTTCCGGTCTCGCCGGTGACCGGGCTCCAGGTGCACCGCAAGGACCTCGTCGTCTCCACGCAGGGCCGCTCGTTCTGGGTCCTCGACGACGTGAGCCCGCTTCACCAGATCACCGACGAGACGGTGGCGCAGGACGTGGTGCTCTACGAGCCGCGCACCGCCTACCGGGGCGGCTTCCTGGCCGGAGCGGAGATCCACTTTCATCTCAAGGAGGAACCGGAGAGCCCGATCACGCTGGAGATCGCCGACGCTGACGGCGAGGTCCTTCGCAGCTTCACCGGTCGGCCGGGTCCCGCGCCGGCGACCGGCCCGGTCTCGCCCTTCGCGATCTTCTTCGGCGGAGGCGGCGGCGGCCGACTCCCGGCGGCGGAAGGCCTGAACAAGTTCCGCTGGAACCTGCGGGGAGAAGCCATCCAGCGTCCGGCGGGCGTGGTCCACTGGGGCGGAACTCCGGGCCTTCCGGCGCTGCCGGGCGACTACGAGGTTCGACTGACGGTGGGGGAGGAGACCATGACCCAGCCGCTCACGGTCGAGATCAACCCAAACGTCTCCTCGACCGCCGCGGAGCTGGCGAAGCAGAACGAACTGGGCACGACCGTCGCCGGGGAGATCGAGAAGCTGTTCGCGGCGCTGACCCGCCTCCGCGAGGTGAAGGCGCAGGCTTCCGGCATCGTGGACCGGCTGACGAAGGCGGACCAGGCCGACGAGGATCTCGGGAGCCTCGCCACCGCCCTCGACGAACGGCTCACCGAGATCGAAGAGACGATCACCCAGACGAACAGCAAGTCGTCGCAGGATCCGATCAACTTCCCCCCGATGATCGACAACCAGCTCGTCACGCTCTACGGCTACATCGTCCAGGGCGATTACGAGCCCACCGCCGGGGCCTTCCAGCGCTACGAGGACCTGAAGCCGGACCTGGACCAGATCCACACCGACCTCGAAGCCGCGATCACCGAGCACCTGACTCCGTTCAACGCCCGGGTCGCCGAGCTCGGCGTACCAGCGATCATCCTCCCGGCGGAGACCTCCGGCTCCTGATCCCCGCGGTCTGACCGGCGCGCCCACGAACCATCCGTGGGCGGGTCGGTCACCCCGGCCGCGGCCTCCGCGACCTGGTGTCCGGGTTGGCCGGTGGCTCTCGCTACGCCTGTGAGGACGGACTCGGTCGGGGGACACGGCGCCGGCGCGCGATAGAGTCCGGTTTCCCTTGATCCGTTCGGTGTCGGAGGGGGTCTGCATCATGCCAACCGAGCAACTCGGCGAAGAGCGCACCGCGCCGGTCGGGCGTTCCCGCCACATGAGCCCGGAGTTCTGGGCCATCATCGGCATCGGAGCCACCATCCTGATCGGCCTGGGAGCCGGGCAGATGAGCATGCGGCAGGATTTTCGGGGCGAGATCCAGAGTCTCCGGGACGACCACCGCGAAGACTTCATGTTGCTCCTTGAGGAGATCAGGAACCTTCGAGAGGAGGTTACGGCCAACGGGAAGGTGCTCGCCCGGATCGAGCAGGCGCTCTTCGGCCCGCCGGCGAAGATCACTCCCGCCGACGCGAAGTAGTCCGCCGCGGTCAGCGAGTGCTGGCGCGGGGTTTCGGCGCTGGCTCGACGAATCCGGAGTTGCCGCCGGCGGGCGCACCCGGCCTCGCGTGCCGCGGAGCCGTCGTACGCAGTGGTAGCGTCCCGGCCGGTGTCACGGGGCAACGGCTGAAGCGAGTGGATGCGATCCGGAGCGGCGACGCACTTCTTCTGGAGTTGGACGGCGTCACCAAGCGATTCACACAGGCGGACGGGTCCCGTCTGACCGTCCTTCGGGAGGCTTCGCTCACGCTCCGCGCCGGCGACACCCTCGCGGTCGCCGGCCGGTCGGGCAGCGGCAAGAGCACACTCCTGCATCTCGCCGCCGGCATCGAGACGCCAAGCGAAGGGATCGTGCGCCTGTTGGGGCGGGATCTCGGCGCTCTCTCCGATCGGGCCCGCAGCCGGCTGCGCGGGCGGACGGTGGGGCTGATCTTCCAGTCCTTCCACCTGCTCCCGTATCTGACGGTACGGGAGAACGTGCTCCTGCCCGCCCGCATCCATCGAGTGCGCGAGGCTCCTGGTCCGGATGGCGCTCTCGAACCCGTCGGCGCCGCGACGGATCGGCTGCTGCGGGAAGTGGGCCTCGAGGGCCGCAGCCGGGAGCCGGCCCGCATCCTCTCGGGGGGCGAGATGCAGCGCACCGCGATCGCCCGCGCTCTCCTCCTCGCCCCGCCGCTGCTCCTCGCCGACGAGCCAACCGGCAGCCTCGACGCCGGGTCCGCGGTGGCCGTGACCGACCTCCTGTTCCGGCTGGTCCGGGAGCGTCGTCTCGGACTGATCCTCGCCACCCACGCCCCCGATCTCGCGGCCCGCTGCGCCACCCGGCTCCGACTCCGCGCCGGACGACTCCGGCCCGGACCGCTGGACTCCAGCGCCGCTTGATCCGTCTCGCTCTCCGGACGACGGCGGCGCGGGTCCGCGCGGCTCCGGCGCTGACCGCGCTCACGGTGGTCGCGATCGCGCTCGGATCGGCTGCCGTGCTTTCGGTCCAGCTCCTGAACCGGGCGTCGCTCGACGCCCTCGATGCGAGTCTCGAAGCAGTGTCGCCGGGGGCCGAGCTGCGGCTGGAAGCGGTGACGACGGGCGAAGGGATGCTGCCCGACGAGGCCTGGCTCCACGCCCTGGCCCGGCCCGGCGTCAAGAGCGCCTCGCCGGTCGTGCGGCTGCCGGGCGTCGCCGTGATTGCGGGCGATGCCTCGACGGAGGTCCCGGTCGTCGGAGTGGATCTCATGTCGGCCGGGTTCGGTTTCGCGGCGCCGCCGGGGGATTCCGAAGTGAGGTTCTCGGCCGACTCGTTTCTCACCGGCGGCATCGCGCTGCCCCGGAGCATCGCGGACCGGCTGGGCGTCGTCCTCGGTGAGGAGGTTCGGCTGGACCATCGGGGTCGGGCGCGGACCGTCCCGGTCGCGGGCGTCTTCGGCGACTCGGACGGGGGCGGCGAGCCGGCCCCGGCGGCGTTCCTCGATCTCGCGTGGGCGCAGGCGCTTCGGGGCCGACCCGGTCTCGACCGGATCGAGGTCGGGATCGGGGAAGGGGCGGACGCCGCCGCGGTCGCGGACGGTCTCGAAGGAGCGGTTCCGGGCGCCCGGGCGGCGACGGGCGCGGCGCTCCGGGAGGAGGGGGCCGATCTCTTCGCCGCGTTCCGGCTGACCCTCACGGCGCTCTCGGCGGTCAGTCTGCTGGTGGGAGCGTTCCTGGTGTACGCGAGTGTGCGGGCCGGGCTGGCGGCGCGGCGCCGGGAGATCGGCCTCTACCGGGCGCTCGGCGCCCCGGTGCGCTCGGTGGGTGGACTTCTCGCCGCCGAGGTCACGCTCACCGCGCTCGTCGCCGGTGGCCTCGGGGTTCCGCTCGGCGCGTTTGCGGCCGGGCTGTCGCTGGATCGAGTGGAGTCGGTGCTGACGAACTTCTACCTGCTGGACCGGATCGGTGACGTATCCGTTACTCTCGGCGTCGCGGTCGGTTCGGTCGGGTTGGCTGTGCTCGCGGCGCTTCTCGGAGCGCTCCCCGAGATCGTCGCCGCCGCCCGCCGTCCCCCGGCCGCGCTCCTCGCGCCCGGCCGTTCGGTGGCGCTCGACCCCCCGAAATCGCGGCAGGCGCGCGCGCCCGGCTGGCTCGGAGCGCTGCTCGTCGGGTTCGGGCTCTCGGCGCTCCTGCCGGGGGCGGAGGCGTGGCCCTGGTCGCCGGCGTCCCTCGGAGGAGGATTCGCCGCCGCCACCGCGGTCCTGCTGGGCGCGGCGATCCTCTGTCGGCCGGCGCTCGCCGGGCTGTCGCGGCTGTCGGCGCGGCTCGAAGGCCGGTCGCCGTTCGCGCGCGGCCTGCGCGCCGCGGTCCGGGAGCCCGGCGCCACCGCCCCTCCGGCCACCGCCCTCCTGGTCGCGGTGGCGATGCTCGTCGGCGTGTCCTCCATGATCGCGAGCTTCCGCACGACCCTGGAGGTGTGGCTCGACGAGACGCTGGTGGCCGACCTCTACGTGGCCCGGCCCGGACGTTTCGGCGAGCCCGGCGGGGCCCCGGCCCCGCTCGCTCCCGAGAGCGTGGCGCTCCTCGCGAGCGATCCGGCGGTCGCCCACCACGACACCCTGCGGGCGCTTCGGATCCGCCTCGACGGCCGCCTGGCGTCCGTCGCCGGCATCCGGACCGAGATCCCCGACGCCGGCGAGCGGTTCTCGTTCCTCGGGGACCGGGAGGCAGCCCTCGCCGGGCTGGTGGCGGGGGACGCGCTGGTGTCCGAGCCGCTCGCCCGGCGTCTCGGGCTGTCGCCGGGAGATGTGCTGTCGCTTCCCACCCCGGCGGGCCCGGCGCTCGTGCGGGTCGCGGGCGTTTACCGCGACTACGGGAACGAGGGCGGCGGCGTCATCCTCGATCGGGCCCGGGTCGAAGCGATGTTCCCGAGCGAGGGTTCGCCGCCGGTCCACGGCGTGGCGCTGACTCTGCGAAATGGAGCCGATCCCGCCGCCGTCGCGGCGCGGCTGCGCGGAGGCCTGCCGCCCGCGCTGGATGTCGTTCAAAACGATGCGCTGCGGGACCGGGCGCTCGTCATCTTCGACGAGACCATGGCGGTCTCCGGACTGCTCCGCCAGTTCGCGCTGCTCATCGCGGCGCTCGGGGTGGCGCTTCTCCTGTGGGCGCTGGCGCGGGAGCGCGCGGCCGAGACCGCGCTGATCCGGGCGCTGGGGGCCGGGCGCGGCCAGGCGGCGGCCGAGTTCTTCGGGCGCGGGGCCGTCGTCTCGCTGGTGGCGCTCGGGCTCGGTAGCGCCGCCGGCGCGGTGCTGGCGGTGCTCCTCGCGCTGGTCGTGAATCCGGCGTGGTTCGGCTGGACCGTGGATCTCCACTGGCCGGTCGGGGCGTTCGCGGGGCAGGCGGCGGTCGTGTTGCTCGTCGGACTCCTCGCCGCCGCAGCGCCGGCGCGCCTCGCCTCCCGAGTCAGCGCGACTTCTCTGGTGCGGGAGCTGTGATGCCGGCGAGACTCGGCGTCGGAATCCTGCTGGCGGCGATTGTTTTCGCCTCGGCCGCCTTGCCGGGAGGCGAGCAGGACGCCCGCGAGACGCCCTTGTTCCGGGCCACCGATGGGAGCCACGACTGGGACTTCCCTCGCGACCACTGGCTCCACGACGGCTACCGCACCGAGTGGTGGTACTTCGTCGGTTTCCTGGCGTCCGGTGATGGCTCCAGCCGCTTCGCCTGGCAGCTCACCCTGTTCCGCAGCGGCCTCCCCCGGGCGCCAGCTTCGCCCGAGCCTTCCCGGTGGGCGGCGAGGAGCACGGCCATGGGTCACCTCGTCCTCGCCGATCTCGACTCGGGGGAGCGCGAATTCGTCCAGGTCGTCTATCGCGAAGCACCGGGACTCGCCACCTTCTCCGCGTTTCCCGGCGCCGACAGCGGCGAGATCGCCCGCACCCCGGGTCCGCCGGGCACGGCGGCGCCGTGGACGCTGTCGTTCGACACGTCTCGGGATGCCTTCACGATGACGGCGGGTGACGAGAGCGCCCGAGTCGGCCTGGGGCTGACGGCCCGCGTCACCGCTCCGCCGCTGTTCCATGGACCGAACGGCTACCACGAGAAGTCTCCCGGGGGCGGTGCGAGCCTCTATTACAGCCACAGCCGCCTCGATGTCTCCGGGCGAGTGCGGCTCGGGGGCGAGACGACCGAAGTGGTCGGAACCGGCTGGCTGGACCGGGAGTTCGGCTCGTCGTGGCTCGCGGCGGATCAGGTCGGATGGGACTGGTTCGGGCTCACCCTCGACGACGGCCGCGATCTGATGGTCTATCTCCTCCGGCGGATGGACGGCTCCACCTCGTGGGTGAGCGGCACGCTGCGCGACCCGGACGGGCGGACCATCGGGCTGGAAGGCCCGGAAGTGGAGCCCCTCGGCGAGTGGACTCCCGACGACCTGGGGGAGGAGGGCCGACCCTACCCGTCCGGATGGCGGTTGCGCGTGCGGTCCGAAGGGCTCGACCTGCGGGTCCTCCCGCTCCTCTCGGATCAGGAAAACCGCCTCGCGGCAGGGGAGCCGGGCCCGGACATCCCCTACTGGGAAGGCGCCGCCGAAGTGCTTTCGTGGTCCGGCGCGACGGTGCTCGGCCGGGGTTTCGTGGAGCTCACCGGCTACCGCTCCCCGATCCCGGCGCTCCTCGGCGGCCAATAGAATGGCCTCCGGATCGCCCCGAACCGGCGTCCCACCACCAGCGCCATGAGGATCGAGAGCATCGAGCTCCGCAACTACCGGGTCTTCCGCAGGGCGCGGCTGGATCGCCTTCCCGCGATGGCGGTGCTCGTCGGCGCCAACGGATCGGGCAAGACGACGATGTTCGACGCCTTCCGCTTCCTGAAGGACGCCCTCAAGGACAACGCGCGAGTGGCCGTTGCGCGACGCGGAGGCTTCCGGGAGCTCCTCAGTCGGGGCGCGCAGGGCCCGATCGCCGGCGCCTTCGTGGGAGACGCAGTGGCATGAATCGGCGAACAGCGCTCGGGCTTCTCGCGTCGGTCGGCGTGGTTCCGAGCGGCTTGGCCTTCGGCCGTCAGCCCGGCGCGTCGCTGATTCGGCCGCCGCGGCTTCGGGTCGGCGATGTCGTGGGGCTGACGAGTCCGGCGACGGCGGCTTTCGAGACCGACCCCATCGAGGTGTTCATGGACGCCTTCCGGGAAGTCGGGCTGGAACCGAGGCTCGGCGCCAACTTCTACAACCGGCGCGGCTATTTCGCCGGATCCGACGAGGATCGGGCCGCGGATGTCATGGGCTTCTTCGCCGACCCGGAAGTGAAGGGCATCTTCGCCCGCGGTGGTTGGGGGTCGGCCCGGGTGCTCCCGCATCTCGACTACGACCTGATCCGCCGGAATCCGAAGGTGCTCCTCGGCTACTCGGACGCGACGGCGTTCCTCATGGGCGTCCACGCGAAGACCGGCCTCATCACCATGCACGGACCCGGACCCGGGAACCGTTTCTCGACCGAGCACTTCCGCCGGGTCCTGATGGAGGGCGAGGCCGGGCTGCTGGAGAACCTGCGCGACGAACCGGGCGAATACATCGTGCGTCGCGAGCACCGCATCCGGACGATCACCCCCGGCACGGTGCGGGGTCGCCTTCTGGGTGGCAACCTGACCGTGCTCTCTGCGATCGTCGGCTCCGACTACCTGCCGGACTTCACCGGCGCGATCCTGTTCCTCGAGGACGTGGATGAGGCGGTGTACCGGGTGGACCGGATGCTGACCACGCTTCGGCTCGCCGGGATCCTCGAACGCCTCGCCGGGTTCGTCTTCGGCCGCTGCACCGACTGCGACCCCTCATCGGGCTTCGGCTCACTGACCCTCGAGGAGGTCCTCGCCGACCACATCGAACCTCTCGGGATCCCGGCCCTTCGGGGAAGCATGATCGGTCACATCCCCGAGCAGTTCACCCTCCCGATCGGCGGCCCCGCCGAGCTGGACGCCGACGCGGGCACGATCCGCCTCCTGGAACCTGCCGTCCAGGCGTCAGGGGCGAACGCTCCAAAGGGGCAGAGATCTGTGCAGCCCCTACAACCGGTGCCCAGCGCGTCGCGGCCTCCTGACCGGATGCCCTTGGAGAAAGAAGTTGGCTGAGAAGGTCCTGGATGCCGTTTGCGGTATCCGCGACGGCCTGCGCGCCGGGAACTACCACCGCGAGGCCGACATTTCGGCCGCGGTTGTCGGACGACTGCTCCTCGCCTTGGGCTGGGGAGTCTTCGAGCCGCAACAGGTGAGTCGCGAGTTTCCGATCGGCCGACGCCGGGTGGACTACGCCCTCCACGCGGGCGGCATCCCGGTCGTGCTGCTCGAAGTGAAGGATGTCGGCAAGGCGAACGCGGCTGCCGAGGAACAGCTCTTTCAGTACTGCTTCCACCAAGGTGTTCCGATTGCGGTCCTCACCGATGGTCGGTTATGGAGGCTCTTCTTTCCGGCGGGGCAGGGGAACTATCAGGAGCGCTGCTTCTGCGAGGTGGACCTGCTCCGGAACTCCCCCGATCACAGCTCCAGCGCGCTGGAGCGGTTCTTGAGTCGGAGTCTCGTGAAGTCAGGATTGGCTCGCACCGCGGCAGAGACGGCGCTGAACGAGAAGCGGAGCCAGTCGCTGGCTTCCCGCGCCTTCGGCTCCGTATTGAGCGCCATGCTCGCGGAACCGGATGCCGCCTTGGTCGAGTCGTTCGTCGGACGGGTGCATCGTGCGACTGGTGTTCGTCCGGGTCGCGACAGCGCCGTCCGATTCCTTCAGGGCAAATCTCCCATACGGGACGAGTCCTCGCGCTCCGACTCGACACCAGTTCGGGACGCGACACCGGCATCCGATCCGAAACCCCTCTCCGTTTCGCGTCCAACGCCGGACCCTACTCCATCCTTGACGCTGACGGTCTTCGGTGAGACGAGGACATTCGATACCGCGAAGCAGGTGTTCGTGGAAGCGTTTCGCACGCTGGCGGGCCGCGACGCGGGCTTCTGTGACCGGTTCGCGGCGCGCCACCCCGGCAGGTCTCGGCGCTACGTCGCGCGGGAGCGAGGCGAGCTCCATCCAGGCGCACCGAAGTTCGCGCGCAGAGAGAGCAAGGCTCTTCCCGGTGGCTGGTGGCTGGGTACCCAGCTCAGCAACGCCAACAAGCGCCACCTGATTCGCAAGGCCTGCGAGGTCGCAGGAGTCCGGTACGGAGACGATCTCGTCGTCAACATCCCGACGACGCCGCGGTCTGCGCCCTCCACACCGAGCGCTCCACCCGAGCCGGATCCTGCCCCGAAGAGCCGGACGGTTCCCGTATCGGGCGTCGGTTCCGGGCGATACACCGTTGTGCTGGAGGACGAGACGCGGCGATTCCGGACAGCGAAGGACGCGTTCGTGTCCGTCTTCGAGTGGTTCGCCGGTCGTGATCCCGGGTTTCTGGAACGGTTTGCGGCCAAGGCAGGGGGTCGGTCGGTCAACCCGGTGGCGAGGGATCAGCGACGTCTCTACCTGAAGCGTCCAGAGCGTGGACTCACTGCCTCCGAGCGGCTGCCCGGCGGGTGGTGGATCGCGACGCACAACAGCAGCCCCAAGAAGGAGGCCTTGATTCGACAGGGTTGTGAAGTCGCCGAGCTGCGTTACGGCGTGGACGTCCAAGTGAACTTCCCGGTTCGACACCGGACGGCCCAGGCGGTTCCAGAGCCGCACGAAGAAGCCTCACCGTACGACATTCGCGACGCGATGAAGCGCCGCAGCCGGGTTCGCTGAGGAACAGTGTCGTCTCTGGGAGGCAGTGTGCTCCCTGAACAAGATGGTTATCGTTGAGTCGTGTAGTGCAGCCCGCCACAACGCCGTTCGACCACCCGCTGCGCGCGGCGTTCCGACGCGTCACACCGACACGGAGAATCCGTGTGGACGGGCTCAGGGTCGCCATACCCGCACGACGCCGGGATTCACGTTGACGTATTCGGCCAAGCCACACCCGTTGTTGACTTCGATCTCGGCGCTCTTGCAGCCTGCTGCTCGGGCGATGGCGGATGCACTCCGGCCAAGCCTGCGGATCTCGTCAGCGAACAGGATCCCGAAGAGCTAGGTCATTGCGGTTGCGCCGCGAGCTGCGGGTCATACCTGTCGACGTTGATGAGGTGCTCCCCTCGCCGGGCCTGGGCCAGGTCGTAGGCGGTCTGACGGCGGAGCCAGAAGGCGGCGTTGGACCAGCCGGCCTTCTCGAGGCGGATCGCCATGTCCGGCGAGATGGAGGCTCGCCCGTTCACGACCCGGGACAGGGTGTGGCGAGCGACTCCGAGGATTCGGGACCCTTCGGTGACGCTGAGACCGAGCGCCTCAAGGCAGTTCTCTCGAATGCTGAGGCCGGGATGCGGTGGGTTGGTCATGGCCATGTGGTGTCTCCTCTCTAGTGGTAGTCGACGAGGTCAACGTCGCAGGCGTCTCCCTCGCTGAACCGGAAGATGATCCGCCAGTTCCGCGAAACCCGGATGCTCCAGAACCCCTCAAGATTGCCCGTCAGCGGGTGGAGGCCATTGCCGGGCACGTCGAGGTCGGCAGGCTCGCGGGCCGCATCCAGATCAGCGAGGACGAGCGCCGCGCGTCGCGCCACGTGAACTCCAAGCCGACGGGTATCTCCTTTCTCGTACATGCGCCTGAGTCCTCGGTGGCGGAAGCCTCGAATCATGAACGAGTGTACCGCGTACCGATACGCATATCAAGACCCTGTACGGGCCCACCCTTGTTGACAGAGGGGGATGTCGGGTGGGGGTGGGGGCTTCCCGGAGCGAGGGTGCCGGAGTGGAGTCCGTCGAGAGCCCGGGCGCCACGCCATGCTCCGGGGGCGGATCGGATGGCGGATCGGAGGCCTGCTGATCAGGTTGGGCGCCACCCACCCGGCTACTTCGCAGGAGCAAGCGGATGCCGCCAGCGCAGCCCGGGGAAGCGGGCGAAGTCGCTGTCCGCCGTCACCAGCTCGCAGCCGTGCTCGATCGCCAACGCCGCCAGATAGGCGTCCGTCACCAGCGGTCCGCGAATCTCCCGGCACAGACCGACGAAGATGTCCCAGTGTCTCCGACCGGGAGCCACGAGGACCGCCCGCGGATGGGCCACGAGCCTCTCGCAGAATGCGATGGCGACGTCCATGGGAGTGGCTGGGTCGAAGATGCGGTGGTTGGTCACGATCCTGAGAAATCCCGCAAGAATGACCTCTGCGAGGGCGAAGGGGGCCTGAGAGCCAGTGACCGCGCGCAGCCAGTCTGCGTAGAGTTCATGCTCTGGAGCATCCACGCGATGGGCGTAGATCAGGGCGTTGACGTCGGGAAGGACCATCTACTCCTCGCGCATCCTGAAGCGCTCAATGTCCTCCATTTCCAGGAGAGAGGCGGCCTTGTCGACGTTGTACTTCGTGAACCGGCCCCCCGCGCCGAAGGTGATCAGCTCAAAGGGCTTCTCTTGGCGGTCCGATGGAGGATCGCGCAAGAAGAGCCGCACCGACTGCTCGATAAGATGACTGACGGACGCACCCGACTCCGCCGCTCGCTCCTTGAGCTGATCCATGACGTGCCGTTGCATCGTGATCGTCGTCCGCATGATGCAGAAGCATATCGCGACGCATCCGTGCATCAACTCCTTGTGCGATGTAGGAGAGGCCGATGCGACATCCATGCGGAAGACTGGTTCGATCAGGCCGCCTCGTCTGCGAGGACCGGCGCGGAATGAGCCCTTGGACGATGGTTGCGATGATGGTTTCCCCGTCCCGAGTGGCTCGCTCGAAGCGCGCCTCGATCCGCGCCTGTCGCCTCGATTCCTTTCGTGCGAGGAAGGCTCGCGCCTCGTCGAGAGCGACGCCGAACTTGTTCTGCGCCTGCTCTCTCACCGAGCCGGGGGAGAGTGGCGCCGCGCCGCACCTCTACCTGGAGAACCGGTGGAGGGCGGCGCTCCATCCGGGCGCACGCGGCTGATCAGACGATCAGGGTGCGGAGGGCCGAGAGACCCGTGAGGGCGCGGTGGATGTGCTCCTCGGTGTTGTAGATGTGCGGCGAGAGCCGGAAGCCGCCGGACGTGGAGCCGGCGATGCCGTGATGGTCGTACATCCGGGAGAACACGTCCCGCTGGTTGTCCGGGTTCACTTCGATGATGACGACGCCACCGGACAGATCGTCGGCCATCGGCGTGACGAGTGGGATGTCGAGGTCGAGGATGCCTTCCTTGAGCACGCGGGCGAGCGGGAGGACGCGCTCTTCGACCCGCTTCGGTGTGATCTCGGCGTGGAACGCGGCCGTCGTCTCCATCGCGGCGAGGCAGGGGTCGTCGCGCTGCCCCATGGACTCGAACTTCCTCGCGCCGGTGGGATCGGGGTCGGCGTCGCCGCTCCAGCCGGGAGCGACCTCCATGGGCCAGATTCTGGAGATGTGCTCGCTGCGCACCGCGAGGACGCCGCACTCCTTGGGTCCGCAGTACCACTTGTGGGAACTGGACGAGTAGGGTTGGCCCTCTTCCCCGAGGTCGTCGGGAGTTCGGCTCGTCGTGGCTCGCGGCGGATCAGGTCGGATGGGACTGGTTCGGGCTCACCCTCGACGACGGCCGCGATCTGATGGTCTATCTCCTCCGGCGGAAGGACGGCTCCACCTCGTGGGTGAGCGGCACGCTGCGCGACCCGGACGGGCGGACCATCGGGCTGGAAGGCCCGGAAGTGGAGCCACTCGGCGAGTGGACTCCCGACGACCTGGGGGAGGAGGGCCGACCCTACCCGTCCGGATGGCGGTTGCGCGTGCGGTCCGAAGGGCTCGACCTGCGGGTCCTCCCGCTCCTCGCGGATCAGGAAAACCGCCTCGCGGCAGGGGAGCCGGGCCCGGACATCCCCTACTGGGAAGGCGCCGCCGAAGTGCTTTCGTGGTCCGGCGCGACGGTGCTCGGCCGGGGTTTCGTGGAGCTCACCGGCTACCGCTCCCCGATCCCGGCGCTCCTCGGCGGCCAATAGAATGGCCTCGGGATCGCCCCGAACCGGCGTCCCACCACCAGCGCCATGAGGATCGAGAGCATCGAGCTCCGCAACTACCGGGTCTTCCGGAGGGCGCGGCTGGATCGCCTTCCCGCGATGACGGTGCTCGTCGGCGCCAACGGATCAGGCAAGACCACGCTGTTCGACGCCTTCGAGGGAGACGCAGGGGCATGAATCGGCGAACAGCGCTCGGGCTTCTCGCGTCGGTCGGCGTGGTTCCGAGCGGCTTGGCCTTCGGCCGTCAGCCCGGCGCGTCGCTGATTCGGCCCCCGCGGCTTCGGGCAGGGGACATCGTTGGGCTCACCAGCCCGGCGACGGCGGCTTTCGAGAGCGACCCCATCGAGGTGTTCATGCAGGCCTTCCGCGAAGTCGGGCTGGAACCGAGGCTCGGCGCCAACTTCTACAACCGGCGCGGCTATTTCGCCGGATCCGACCAGGATCGGGCCGCGGATGTCATGGGCTTCTTCGCCGACCCGGAAGTGAAGGGCATCTTCGCCCGCGGCGGCTGGGGTGCGGCCCGGGTGCTGCCGCATCTCGACTACGACCTGATCCGGCGGAATCCGAAGGTGCTCCTCGGCTACTCCGACGCCACCGCGCTCCTGACCGGGGTCCACGCGAAGACCGGGCTCATCACCATGCACGGCCCCGGTCCCGGGAACCGATTCTCCACCGAGCATTTCCGGCGCGTTCTGATGGAGGGAGAGGCGGACCTCCTGGAGAACCTGGTACCCGACCCGGGCGACTCCATCGTGAGCCGGGATCACCGCACCCGCACGATCACGTCCGGCGTCGCGCGGGGTCGCCTCCTGGGGGGGAACCTGACCGTTCTCTCCGCGATCGTCGGCTCGGACTACCTGCCCGATTTCACCGGCGCGATCCTGTTCCTCGAGGACGTGGACGAGGCGGTGTACCGGGTGGACCGGATGCTGACCACGCTCCGGCTCGCCGGGATCCTCGACCGACTCGCCGGGTTCGTCTTCGGGCGCTGCACCGACTGCGATCCCTCCTCCGGCTTCGGCTCGCTCACTCTGGAGGAGGTTCTCGCCGACCACATCGCGCCCCTCGGCATCCCCGCCTTCCGGGGGAGCATGATCGGGCACATCCCCGAGCAGTTCACCCTCCCCATCGGCGGCCTCGCCGAGCTCGACGCCGACGCCGGCACGATCCGCCTCCTGGAACCCGGTGTGGCGTAGCGGTGAATGGATCGCACCATTCCCGCCGGTTCACGGCCTGTGAGGGCCTACATCAAACAATCCTGTTATTCGAACCGGGAAATCACCTCGTCGGTGCATCCGACCTAGGGCCTTGGCCACGGCGCGATCAAGAGCCATGAGGTGTCTCCACACGGTACTTGAGTAACGGAGTACCTCTTATCGGCGACCTCTTCGAAAGGCGAGGATTTCGCGGTCCTGAGGGTTCTTCGGAATTGGAGCTCGTACTTCTAATCCGTCGGAATACTGCTCGAGTGAAAACCAAAGCAATGTGTCCGGTGGCGTCTGGTGTACGAAACAGTTCCGATACTGTTTCAGTCGGTGAACCCAGCGCGCTCCCGCCTTCTTGAATACCGTAGGAAGCGGCCCCGGCGGGGCGTTGGTCAGGAACTTGAGAAACCTGCTAAAGCTGCGCGGTGTGGGTTCGGCATAAGCTAGGCCGACGATACGTACGAGTATGTCCAACGCACAAGACACAGCGTTCAAGAACGCTTCGAACTCCCAATAGAGTTCGGCCACACGACGATTACTTACGCCTCCAGGACCCCGCCTGGTTAGGAAGTATCGGTGAAACTCACCATAGATATGGTGGATCGTACGCAATCTATGCGCGGCATGATCCATATGATGTCGGAAGGCTCTGGGGTACTCCCGTGCGAACCAATAGAACTCGAACTCATCACTCGCGTCGTCCAGACTGTCACGACGGACAACATCCAGGACAGACACAAGCTCCGGGGAAGAGCGTGGCATTGGGGGCAGCGGCGGTATCGGTAGGATCTTCACGAGTGGCCTCTTGCTGTCAGGGGTTGACGAGACGGTAGTCTGATTAGACGTCGTGACCCCTGATCCAGTTGTGGTGCTCCAGTTGTCCGGCTGGGGCCAAGTGGTAGGCAGTTTGGCGGCGGAGCCAGAAGGTGGCGGTGGACCAGCCGGCCCGCTCGAGGCGGATCGCCATGACCGGCGAGATGGAGGCTCGCCCGTTCACGACCCGGGACAGGGTGTGGCGAGCGACTCCGAGCCTCCGGAACGCCTCCGTCGCGATGAGGCCGAGAGCATCCAGGCAGTTCTCCCGAATGCCGACGCAGCGATGCGGTGGGCGGTGCATCATCATGAGGGTTTCCTGCCGCCCCATCACGGGCGCCACGCCATGCTCCGGGGGCGGAGCGGATGGCGGATCGGCGGCCTGCTGATCAAGTTGGGCGCCACCCACCCGGCTACTTCGCAGGAGCAAGCGGATGCCGCCAGCGCAGCCCGGGGAAGCGGGCGAAGTCGCTGTCCGCCGTCACCAGCTCGCAGCCGTGCTCGATCGCCAACGCCGCCAGGTAGGCGTCCGTCACCAGCGGTCCGCGAATCTCCCGGCACAGACCGACGAAGATGTCCCAGTGTCTCCGACCGGGAGCCACCAGGACCGCCCGCGGATGGGCCAGGAGCCTCTCGCAGAATGCGATGGCGACATCCATGGGAGTGGCTGGGTCGAAGATGCGGTGGTTGGTCACGATCCTGAGAAATCCCGCAAGAATGACCTCTGCGAGGGCGAAGGGGGCCTGAGAGCCAGTGACCGCGCGCAGCCAGTCTGCGTAGAGGTCATGCTCTGGAGCATCCACGCGATGGGCGTAGATCAGGGCGTTGACGTCAGGAAGGACCATCTACTCCTCGCGCATCCTGAAGCGCTCGAGGTCCTCCATTTCCAGGAGAGAGGCGGCCTTGTCCACGTTGTACTTCGTGAACCGGCCCCCCGCGCCGAAGGTGATCAGTTCAAAGGGCTTCTCATGGCGGTCCGATGGAGGATCGCGCAAGAAGAGCCGCACCGACTGCTCGATGAGATGACTGACGGACGCACCCGATTCCGCCGCTCGCTCCTTGAGCTGATCCATGACGTGCCGTTGCATCGTGATCGTCGTCCGCATGATGCAGAAGCATATCGCGACGCATCCGTGCATCAACTCCTTGTGCCGATGTAGGAGAGGCGGATGCGACATCCATGCGGAAGACTGGCCCGTCCGTGCCGGCGGCGGGAGCCATGCGCTCGGCCCGGACTCTTGTCGCGGGAGCGTGATGCGACGTCTTCGCAGTCACACCTGCGCCAGGTCGGACGCGGACTGGCGGCGGAGCCAGAAGGCGGCGTTGGACCAGTCGGCCTTCTCGAGGCGAATCGCCATCTCTGGAGAGATCGAGTCGTGGCCGCTCAGGACCCGGGAAAGGGTGTGGCGAGCGACGTTGAGAATTCGGGATCCTTCGGTCACGTTGAGACCGAGAGGATCCAGGCAGTTCTCCCGAATGCTGAGACCGGGATGCGGAGGGTTCTGCATCGTCAATGGGAGAGTCCTCTACTTCCACTGCTTTGTGATCTCGGGTTTGACGGTGACGTAGTGGGCGAGTTTGCGCCCGTCGGCGATCTGAACGGCAGCGATTGGAGGCTCGGCCCTCTTGGCGATACCTGCCGCCGTCGCTCCGGCGGCGGTGATGTCGTGGTCGAACAGGATGCCGAACAGATGCTCCCAAGCGGTCTTGCAGCCTTTCGGGGCGGCCGCGCGCATTTGGCTGAATTTGGCGACCAGCTCTTCCTCAGTCATCGCTGCTGTCTGCTGCTCTCCTTCGGGGTTATGGTCGTGGCAGTCAAGGCTGCTCCGCCGACCGCGGAACTCGGCATCGCTCGCCCGGGGTTCGCGTACCTTCGCAGCCGGGTTACGGCCTGTCGAACATTGGCGAATATATGGCGCATGAGGGGGAACTCTAACCATCCACCGGCGACAGCCCGTTCAGACCCGATTCGGCGGATCGAGAGCGTCGAGGAAGCGCTCGAACCGCGCCAGGTCGCGGAAGACCAGAGGGTGGACCTGACGCAGCTTCGCGATCAGGAAGTCCATGCGATCCCAGTCGTACTCCATCTCGAAGTAGCAGCGCTTGAAGTGCCGGAAGCGGAGCAGTTCCAGGAGCGGCGGCAATGCTGCGTCCGACACGACCGCCGCGCGGACACCCTCGATCTCCAGGTTCATCCTTTCGACGAGATCGCGATGCCATCGGTTTGGACGGAGGCGATTCTCGAAGTGCTGCGAGATGCGGAGGAGGATCGTCTCCAGGCAGGTGTAGTAGTTCTCCAGCAGACTCGCGACGATGAGCGCCGAGACGGAGGTCCTTCCGAGTCGCGGGATTTCGTCGCCGAGAGCGTTTTCGAGGGCCTCATGGACCGCTTCGAGTCGTCGGCGGTGGAGGCGGACCTGCGCCCGCAGCTCATCCACCGGTGCGTTCATGGACCAGCGCGCCCTTCGCGCGAATCTGTTCGGCTATCTCCGCCGGGACCTTCTCCAGCTCGACCACATCCACGGGCAGCGTCGTCCCGTCCATCGCGAGTCCGAGAACGCGGAAGAACTCGGCCGGTCCGGAGAGCCCCTCGACAGCCAGATCGATGTCCGAGATCTCGCTGAAGCGCGAGCGATCAAGGAGCGATCCCCACTGGTAGATCCGGCGCGGATTCACCTCTTCGACGATGGTCGCGATGATGGTCCGAGCGTCCCGCGTGGCCCGCTCGAAGCGCGCCGCGATCCGCGCTTGCCGTCGCGCTTCCTTGCGTGCGAGGAAGGCGCGCGCCTCGTCGAGAGCGATGCCGAACTCGTTCTCCACTCTCTTCACGAAGGGAGCGCCCCGGCCGATCAGACGATCAGGAGGCGGAGGGCGTTCAGGCCGTCGAGGGCGCGCTGGATGTGCTCTTCCGTGTTGTAGATGTGCGGCGAGAGCCGGAAGCCGCCGGACGTGGAGCCGGCGATGCCGTGATCGTCGTACATCCGGGAGAAGACTTCCCGCTGGTTGTCCGGGTTGACTCCGATGATGACGACGCCACCGGAGAGGTCGTCGGCCATCGGCGTGACGAGTGGGATGTCGAGGTCGAGGATGCCTTCCTTGAGCATGCGGGCGAGCTGGAGGACGCGCTGCTCGACCCGCGCCGTCGTGATCTCGGCGTGGAACGCGGCGGTCGTTTCCATGGCGGCGAGGCAGGGATCGTCGCGCTGCCCCATGGACTCGAACTTCCTCGCGCCGGTCGGATCGGGGTCGGCGTCGCCGCCCCAGCCGGGAGCGACCTCCATGGGCCAGATTCGGGAGATGTGCTCGCTGCGCACCGCGAGGACGCCGCACTCCTTGGGTCCGCAGTACCACTTGTGGGAACTGGACGAGTAGGTGTCGGCGCCCAGCGCGGGCAAGTCGATCACGAGGGCGCCGAGGCTCTGAGCGCCGTCGAGATGGAGATGGACATCGCGGCCGGCGAGACCGTCGGCGATCCGGCGCACCGGGAGGCGGATCCCGGAGACGTTCGAGACGTGGGTGATCGTGAGGACCTTCGTGTCGGGCGTGATCGCCTCGAGGAACGGCGCGGCGAGCGCTTCCCCGGTTTCGGCGTCCGTCGGGGTGGCGACCTTCTTCACCGAGAACCCGTAGCGGGCGGCGCGGACCTCCCAGGCGACGTGGTTCGTCGGGTGGTTCTGGTCCCAGAGGACGACCTCGTCGCCGGGGCCGAGCGGGAAGCCGCCGTTCACGATGTTGTTCGCTTCGCTGGTGTTGCGGACGAGGGCGACCTCGTCGGGGGTCACGCCGAGTTGCTCGGCGACGGCTTCGCGGGCTGCTTCCCGCAGGCTGCCGAACTTGCCGCGGTTCTGGAACGAACAGTCGTGGTCCATGTCGCGGGTGAGCTCGGTCACGGTGTCGGCCACCGAGCGAGGCGACGGGCACAGGTTCGCGGCGTTCATCGGCACCTTGTCCTCGCCGAACGGGAACTCGCGCCGCACCATGCGGAAGTAGCTCTCGTCGTCGGCCGCCGCGATGCGCGCAAGGGGGGCGAGGGCGGGGAGCGCGGCGGCGGAGCGGAGGAAGCTCCGTCGGGAGGTCGGGGGGAGGGAGTAAGTCATGGCGGGCCTCCGCGGGTTCTCTCGGTGCGTTTTGCGAGTCTATCGGGGGTCACGGAACGGAGAGCGGCGCTTCCGTAGGGGCGGTCCTCTCCAGGGCGGCACGAGTGTCCCCGGGGCGCAGTGGGTCGCGTACCGGGCCTCCACCGGGAAAACCGGTGGAGTCCGGTGTTCCGACGGCGCGTGCCGGCGCCGTCAGGACGCGCCCAGGATGGCGGCGGCGGCGAGGGCGAGCACCTTCGCGCTCCGCACCAGTTCCTCCACCGGGCAGTGCTCGTCGGGGCGGTGCGCCAGTTCGAGGATGCCGGGGCCGTAGGCGACGCAGTCCCGGACTCCGGCGACCGAGGCGAAGTGCTTCTGGTCGTAGGTGCCCGGACTCGCGACCTCCTCGACCTCGATGCCGAGCGCCCGCTGGACGCCCTGGCGGACCGCGGCCAGCGACAGGGAATCGGCCGGAGCGCGGGTCGGCTCGACGGCGAGGAGCTCCTCCACCCGGTAGTCGCGGCCCGGGTCCCGCTCGGCGCACTCGCGCACCCAGGCGGCGGTTTCCTCGCGAACCCGGTCGAGCCCCTCCTCCGGCAGGAAGCGCCGGTCCAGGACCAGCTCGGCCCGGTCGGGGACCTGGGGCGATTCGAGCGCGTCGCCGGCCTGTCCGCTGCGGACGCTGTTCACGTTCAGGGTGGCGGCGCGCGCCTCGACCGGAACGACCGGCAGCCGGGTGCGCCGCGCCGCGATCGCCGGGATCCATCGGGTCCGGATGTCCTCGAGAAGCGGCGCGAGCCCGAGGACCGCGTTCTTCCCGAGGAAGGGCATGCTGCCGTGAGCCACCTCGCCGAGTGAGGTGATCCGCGTCCACAGGACGCCGCGATGGCCGACCGAGACCCGGCCCGAGCCGAACGGCTCCGGAATCATGACCGCGTCGGTGTCGCTCGCGATGTGGCCGGCGGCGGCGAGCCAGGCGACGCCCGCATGGCCGCCGGACTCCTCGTCCACGGTGCCCGAGATCTCGAGGACGCCGTGGAGCCGCACATCGGCGCGGCGGAGCGCCAGCGCCGCCCCGATGGCGGCGGCGATCCCGCCCTTCATGTCGGATGCGCCCCGCCCGTGGACGCTGCCCCCCTCGATGGCGCCCGAGAAGGGACTCCGGCTCCAGCCCGCGCCCGCCGGGACCACGTCGAAGTGACCGTTCCAGTGGAGCCGGCGGGCGCCGGTCCCCATCCTTCCGATCACGTTGCGGCGCGGCTGGGTCGCGGGGGGCATCCGGCGGATTTCGCCCGCGAGGTGTCCGGGGAGCCGCTCGCCGAAGTCGGGGGGCGGATCGTGGGTCTCCACCTCGAAGCCGGCGTGCCGCAGCCAGTCACCGATGAGGGCGGCGCACTCGAGGTAGTGGCGCCCCGGGGGGTTCACGGTGGGAATGCGGATCAGCTCGCTGGTGATCTCGGCGAGCTGGTCCCGACCCGCGTCCACCTGCCGGAGGATCCGCTCTTCGAGCGCGGCGGGGACCGGGCGGAGCGTCGGCATCGGGAGGCGAGGATACTTTCCGGCCGGGGCAGTACGCTCCCGGCATGACTCTGGCGGCGCTTGGGGGAGCGGCGCTTCTCGCGGCGGTGGCGGCGGGGCAATCGCCGCCCGGCGCCGACCCCGGCCTGACGGCGGTCGAGGGCGTCGAGGTCGGCCACCACGAGCTCCCCGGCGGCCGGACCGGGTGTTCGGTCGTCCTGGTTCGCGGCGGCGCGGTCGGCGGCGTGGATGTTCGGGGAGGTGCGCCGGGCACCCGGGAGACCGACCTGCTCAACCCGGTGAACACGATCGAACGGGTCCACGCAGTGGCGCTCTCTGGCGGGAGCGCGTTCGGTCTCGCGGTCGCCGACGGCGTCATGGACTGGCTGGAGGAGCGCGGCATCGGCTTCCCGGTGGGTCCGTTCCGGGTGCCGCTGGTCCCGGCGGCGATCCTGTTCGACCTCGGCGTCGCGGGCGAAGGCGCCGAGCGGCCCGGAGCGGAGTGCGGGACGCGGGCGGCGGAGGCGGCGGGCCGGGGGCCGGTCCGCCGTGGCAACGCCGGAGCGGGCGCGGGCGCCACCGTGGGCAAGAGCCGGGGGATGGCGCGCGCGATGAAGGGCGGGGTCGGGTCGGCATCCCTGCGCTTCGACGACGGCCTCGTGGTGGCGGCGCTCGTTGCGGTGAACGCGGTCGGGGACGTCGTGGATCCGGCGACCGGGCAGGTCGTGGCGGGCGTCCGAGGCGAAGGCGGCCACCTCGCCGACGCCCGCCGACTTCTCCTCGAGGGCGCTCTCCCGCCGCTTTCCCGGGGAAACACGACGATCGGCGTGGTCGCGACGAACGCGCCGCTGACCCAGGCGCAGGCGACCCGGGTGGCCCGGATGGCGCACGACGGGATGGCCCGCGCCATCTACCCGGTCCACACCCCGTCGGACGGGGACACCCTGTTCGCGCTCGCCACCGGGGACGGGCCGGACGCCTCGGTCGGCCGGATCGGCGCGCTCGCGGCTGAAGTCGTGGCGCGCGCCATCCTCGATGCGGTCCGCTCGGCCGAGTCGCTGCCGGGGATTCCGGCGGTCCGGGATCTCCCCCGTCCATGACCCCGCACCTCGCCGTCCTTCTCGTCTGGTCGGCGGTCCTGATCGCGGTCGGCTGGCGGGCGTCGCGGGGGGCGCGCACGGCGTCCGGCTTCTTCGTCGCCGGACGGCGTCTCCCGGCGCGGCTGGTGTTCGCCACCGTGCTCGCCGCCAACATCGGCGCCGGCTCCACGGTGGGCGCGGCGGCGCTCGGCTACCAGCACGGGCTCGCCGCCTGGTGGTGGGTGGGAGCGGCGGGCATCGGGACCCTGCTCCTCGCGGTGTGGCTCGGTCCGCGCATGTGGCGGACGGCGAACCGGCATCGGCTCCGGACGGTCGGCGACTTCCTCGAGCTGCGTTACGGGGCGACCACCCGCGTGGTTCTGACCGGGCTGTTGCTGGTGGCCACGCTGTTCGTGCTCGCGGCGCAGCTCCTCGCCGCCGGCGTCCTCATCGGCGAGGTTGCGGACATTCCGCTTCCCCTGGGGATCCTGTTCTCGGCTGGTGTGATGACCGCCTACTTCATCGCCGGCGGACTCGCCTCCGCCGCGGTCGTGAACCTGGCGCAGCTCGTCGTTCTCGTCGTCGGGCTCGGCCTGGTCGCGCCCTGGGCGTTCCTCGAAGCGGGCCGCGTGGACGGGGGTGCGGCCTGGTCGGCGGCGAGTGCCGGACTGGAGTCCGGCGCCGGTTCTCCCGGTAGGGGCCCCGACGGCGCGCTGGATGTGCTCGGGAGCGGCGCGCTGGCGTTCGGGTATCTGGCGCTCCTCGTTCCCGCGTTCCTCGTCTCCCCCGGCATCTTGCAGAAGCTGTTCGGCGGCCGGAGCGAGCGGGCGGTGCGTCGCGGGCTGGCGTGGGCCGGGGGGGCGCTCCTCCTGTTCGCGCTGGTCCCGCCGCTGATCGGCGCCGCGGCCGCCGTCCTCCACCCCGATCTCGGTACGCCGGACGCCGCGCTCCCGGCGGTTCTCGTCGAGACGCTGCCGGTGTGGCTCGGGTGCCTCGGGGTGGCGGCGCTCTTCTCCGCCGAGGTCTCGAGCGCCGACGCGGTCCTGTTCATGCTGTCCACGGCGTTCTCCCGCGACATCTACCAGCGCTGGATCCGGCCGGAGGCGGACGACCGCGCCGTGCTCCGGGCGGCGCGCGGGGCGGCGGTCCTCTCCGGCATCGTCGCGGTCGGGATTGCGGTGGGGGCCGAGAGCGTCATCTCGTCCCTGACCGTCTTCTACACCGTCCTGGGCGTGTCCCTGTTCGTCCCGGTGGTCGCCGGGCTCCACCGGTTCCGGCCCGGCGGCGGGGCCGTGCTCGCGGGCGCGGCGGCGGGCGTCGCGGTCTTTCTCGTGGTTCCCGAGACGGCCTTCCTGCCGCCGCCGCTCCTCGGAATCGGCGCCTCCGCCGCGGTGATCGCGGTTGTTTCCCGTCTCTCGTGAGGCCTGCCCTCCCCTGGCCTTCCACGCCGAACTCCCCAGGCGGCGGCCTCCCGGGCGGTGGTCGCGGTCCCCGACGCCGATTGGTATGCTCGGTGCCGGGCAGGGAACCCGAACGGAATCCTCGGGTTATCGGGTGATTGAAATGGCTGGAGGAGAGGGTGCCAAGAACGGCCGGCCCGCGAGGGACGGGACCGGGGGAGGCGATCCACTCGCGATGACGCCGCCGGCGATGCATCGTCTCGCGGCCCGGGCGACGGAAGTTCTCGTCGAACGCATCGCCGGCCTCGATGGCGCGAAGGCCTGGGATGGCGAGTTTCGCGAGGTGCTGGAGGGTGAGTTGGGCGGACCGCCACCGGAGGCGGGCCAGCCCGCCGAAGAGGTCCTGGACCTGGCGGTGGAGCAGGTCCTCCGGTACGCGGCGCGGCTCGATCATCCGCGATTCTTCGGTTTCGTCCCGTCGTCGCCCACCTGGCCTGCCGTGGTCGCGGACTTTCTGGCCGCCGGCTTCAACATCAATTCGTGCACGTGGCTGGTGTCGAGCGGGACCGGTCAACTCGAACTCGTCGTCACGGACTGGATGCGGCAATGGATCGGCTTTCCGGACACCGCCGGCGGGCTGCTGACGAGCGGCAGTTCGTCGGCCAGCGTCGAGGCCATGGTGGTGGCGCGGGAGGCGGCGGGGCATCCGGCGCGCCCGACCGTGTACATGAGCGATCAGAGCCACAGCGCGTTGAAGCGGGCGGCCATGATCGCCGGCGTGCGCCGGGAACATGTCCGGGTGGCGCCCACCGGAGACGACTTCCGAATCGACCTGGACGCGTTGACGCGCTCGATGGCGCGCGATCGTGACGCCGGATTGCAGCCGCTCGCCGTGTGCGCCAACGCGGGAACATCCAGCACCGGCTCCGTTGATCCCCTGGCCGCGCTGGCGGACCTCTGCGAGCGGGAAGGCGTCTGGCTGCATGCCGACGCCGCGTACGGCGGCTTCGCCGTCCTGACGCAACCGGGCCGGCAACAGCTCGACGGGATCGAGCGGGTGGATTCGGTGAGCCTGGACGCCCACAAGTGGTTCTTCCAACCGTACGAGGCGGGCGCGCTCCTGGTGAAGGACAAGCGGTACCTGGAGAACGCCTTCGCCATCGGCCACGACGTCCTGCAGGACACGGTCTGGGGCGCGCACCATCCCAACTTCGCCGACCGGGGCCAACAACTGAGCCGGGCGGCGCGCGCGCTGAAGATCTGGATGTCGGTGCGGACGTTCGGGATGGCGAAGTTCCGGGCCGCCATCGAGCATGGACTGGATCTGGCGCGCCGCGGCGCCGCCTTCATCAAGGAAAGTCCGCTGCTCGAATTGATGACTCCCGTGACGCTCGGCATCGTGTGCTTCCGCGTGAATCCGGCCACCGTCGCCGGCGACGAAGCGGCTCTGGAAGAGATCAACCGGGAGGTGCTGGCGCAGGTCTTCTGGGGCGATCTGGCGTTCCTCTCTTCGACTTCGCTCAAGGGTGTCTTCTCGCTGCGGATGTGCATCCTGAACCACACGACGACCTGGGACGATGTGCGCCGAACCCTGGAGGCCGTCTCGGACTTCGGCGAGGAGGCGGTCTCGAGCCGGGCGAAGTGAGCGAGCCGCCGGGTGCGGCGCCTTCGAGGCGCGGCCCGGCTCCGTCGCGGCCCCGGCGGGGAATAATCCCGCGCGCCATGAACTCTCCCCCCGACTCCCTCTTCTCGCTCCCGGGCCGCGATGTGCTCGTCATCGGCGGCGCCTCCGGGATCGGCGCCGCCACCGCGCGGCTCGCGGCCGGTTCGGGCGCCCGCGTCGTCGTGGCCGACCGGGACGAAGCCGCCGCCAACCGGGTCGCGTCGGAGATCGGCCGCTCCGCCTCGGCGCGGTCCGTGGACATCACCAGCGGCGAGGCGGTCGCGGAGCTGTTCGCCGGTCTCGACGCGGAGGGTTTCCGGCTGCGCGGGCTGGTCGTGACGCCCGGGATCAACGTGCGCAAGCGCATCGCCGAGACCTCCGAGGAGGAGTTCGAGCGGGTCGTGCGGGTCAACTTCCGGGGGGCGTTCCTCGCGCTCCGCCACGGCGGCCCGGCGCTCCGCCGCGCCGGAGGCGGCTCGGTCGTCCTGCTCTCGTCCATCCGCTCTCAGGTCGTCGAGCCGGGGCAGGGGGTCTATGCCGGGACCAAGGCGGCGCTGGTGCAGCTCGCCCGCACGGCGGCGTCGGAGTGGGCCGCCGACGGAATCCGCGTCAACGCGCTCGCCCCCGGCGTCGTGGAGACGCCGCTCACCGCGCCGATCGAATCTCGCCCGGACTGGAAGCAGGCCTATACCGCGAAGACGCTGCTGGGCCGCTGGGCGAGCGCCGAGGAGATCGCGGCCCCGGCGGTTTTCCTGCTCTCCCCGGCCGCCGCCTACATCACCGGGTCGGTCCTGTTCGTGGACGGCGGGTGGACCGCCGCCGACGGACGTTTCGACCCGTTCGGCGGGTAGGACGGAAGACGGCCGGGCGGCCGGCGTCGGATCAGACGAACAGCAGCGCCGCCCGGGCGCGCTTCCCGGTGGCCCCGGAGATCGCCCGGACATAGAGCGCCTGCTGCCGGCGATAGGTGGCGAGCACGTCGGCGTGGTCGCCGGGACGGTCCGGATCGAAGGCGTCGGTCTTGAAGTCCACGATCGTGAACGGGCCGTCCGCCTCCTCCTGGAAAACGAGGTCGGCGATCCCCTGGACCATGACCGGGCCCGCGCTGTCGGCCGGGGCGGCCGGTTCCGCCGCGGCGTCGGCGACAGCGGCGTCCCCGTCCTCGAGGGCGAGCGCGGGAAGCGCCGACCAGTCCGGCGCCGGGTCGAAGGCGGAGTCCTCCCCGTCGGGCGCGATCGCCGCCCCTTCTCCGTCGGCCGGCAGGACGGCCTGCTCCCGGTGCAGAAGCGGGAGTTCGCGCCACGCGCGACCTCCCGCCTCGGCGCGGGCGGCGGCCTCGAGCAGCGGGTGGTCGAACGCCGTGAGCGCCGCCGCCGCGGCCGGGGACGCCAACTCCGCCGGGAGGTCGAGTTCGCGGACCGCGCGGCGGGCGGCGGCTTCCACCTCGGAGGCGGGCGCGCCGAACCGGACCGACTCGAGGATCCGATGCACCAGGGTGCCGAAGGCGGCCCCGCCGGGTCGCCGGGGGTCGCGGGAAACGGCTTCGATGGCGACTTCCGCCGCGACGGCGTCCAGTCGCTCGACCGCGCCCTCCTCCGCGAGTTGCTTCGCGCCCGAGACCCGTCGCTCGGGCTCGGCCCCCTCGCGAAGCGCCCGCTCGCGCCGCTCGACGAAGGCCGCCTCGGCGGCGCGGCCCCGCCTCACCGCGTCCTCGGCGCCCGCCGACCTCAGGACCCGCCAACGCGAAACGGCGCGGCGCCGCCAGGTCGGCCGGTCCGGCGGCGAGGCGCCCGTGGACGGCGCCGCGGGCGCCGTCGTCGGGGCCGATCCGGCGGCCGCCGCCGGTGCGATCTCGTGGAGCCGTCGTCCGGGCGGGTCGAGGAAGGCGGGCCGTTGCTGGTACTTCAGCTTCGCCACCGGACAGGCGAGGATGTCTCGGGCCCGCGTCATCGCCACGTACAGCATCCGGTCGAACTCGGCCTTCTCTTCCTCGATCTCCGATTCCTGGTTCTCGATCAGATCCCAGGGACGAATCCCCTTGCCGAGGTCGCACGCCCACAGGTTTCTTTCGCGGGACACAAAGCGCGAGCCCACGCTGCCCCGCGAGTCGGTCACATCGCAGAGCACGACGACCGGGAACTCGAGCCCCTTCGCCGCGTGGATCGTCATCAGCCGGACGCCGCTCGTCTCCTCGTCCACCGCGCGCCCGGCAGAGGCGTCCTCGGCCTGCGCCTCCTCGTCGAGCTGCGCCACGAATCCGCGGAACGAGAGTCCTCCGCTGGCTTCGTAGAGCCTCGCCTCCTCGAGGAGCCGCCGCAGATTCGTGAGCACCTGCTCCGGGCTCCGCCACAGCGCGAAAGCGATCTCGGCCCGGTGGGCGCCGAGGAGTTCGGAGAGCGTGACCGCGATGGGGCGCTCGTTCCGCCGGAGGTGGAGCCGGAACAGGAACCCCAGAGCGTCCCGGATTTCGCTGTCGGCCGCCGGCGCGGAGGCGTCGAGCTCGATGGCGCCTGCCCGGTGGGGCCGCAGCCGGCCTCTCGTCCGCACGAATCGGAAGAGATCCTGGTCGGGGACGGCGAACAGCGGGCCGCGCAGCGTCGAATACACCGCGATCTCGTCCTCGGGAAACTCGATCGCGGTGAGCGCGGCGCGGAGGAACGTGAGCTCGGCGCTCCCGATGTAGGTCCGGACCGTGTTCAGCGAGTAGGGGATGTCGCGCTCGTGAAGCTCCTGGGCGAACGGCTGGGGGACCAGCTTCCAGGCCGATCGGAAACGGCGAAACAGGAGGCAGATGTCGCCCGGTCGGATCGGCCGCGGGTGGCCCTTGCGCTCCGGGTCGGCGATCCGCTGGCCGCTGTCGAGCAAGTCGCCCACGAAGCCGGCGACCCTTCGCGGTTCCTCCCGGGCGGCATCCCTGGCTTTCGTGTTCTGGATCGGGATGGCCCGCACCGCCGGCCCCCCGGGGAGCGGGCCCCGCGTCGGGTGGAGCGGCTGGTAGGACACCGGAGCGGCGAGCGGAGCGGGTGCGCCCTCCGGAGCCGGAGCGTCCCGGCCCCTCTCCGGCCGGTGGACCGCCAGTGAGCGCGATGCTTCGAACAACGGCTCCATGACTTCGTTCACGAAGTCGCAGACCCCGGGGGTGGAACGGAAGTTGGAGGTCAGGTTCAGCTCGACGGCGCCCCCCCGGAGGAGCCGCGCCTTGACGCTTTGGTAGTGCGCGATGTCGGCGCCCCGGAACCGGTAGATGGACTGCTTCGGGTCTCCGACGAGGCAGAGTCGCCCGGGGCGGGGCGTGGCGCGGCGCCAATCCCCGTTCGGCGGCTCGTCGGAGGTGAGCAGCAGCGCGATCTCGGTCTGGATCGGATCCGTGTCCTGGTACTCGTCCACGACGACCTGCCGGAAGTGGTCCTGGAGTTCGCTGCGCACGTCCGGTGAGTCGCGCAGGAGGTCGCGGGTTCGCGCCAGCAGGTCGTGGAAGTCGAGGACGCCCGCTCGCCGCTTCGCGTCCTCGTAGAGGTCCACGAGTTCCCGCAGGTCCTCGCGCAGCAGCGCCGCCAGGTCTGCATTGGAGCGCTTCTGGAACTCGAGCAGGCGGGCCCGGAAGGCGTCCCGCCGGTTGCGGAGGTCGGGCGGGGCCCCGCGCGGCGGGTAGCCCCCGTAGGTCTGGACCTGCAGCGTGGCGAGCGCCTGCTCGGTCCATTCGGGGTCGCCCGCTCCCGCCTCCTCGCGGAGGCGGATCTCCTCCTCCAGAGCCGTCGCCGCGGCCATCGAGAAGGCCAGCCAGTTCGGCTTCGTCGCTCGCGTCCGTTCTTTCGGCGGCGCCGGTGGAATCGCCCGGTAGAGCACGGCGACTTCCTCGAGACCCGGCGCCGCCTTCCCGTCCGGCGTGAAGCCGCCCTCACGCATCAGACGGATGACTTCGCTCTCGCCGTCCCACGCCGGGCGGCTCCACGGCGCTTCGAAGTCGCGCGCCTCGAGGAGTTTGAGCCCGGCGTCGCGGAGGAGGTCCACCGGCTGGTTCCATTGATTCCGGCTGGGCCGGCGGAGCAGCCGTCGGATCCCCGGGCCCGGATCCTGGATCTGCGCCTCGAAGAAACGCCGGAACACGCGGTCGTAGAACGCGCGCTGTTCGGGCTGGCCGAGGATCCTGAAGCCGGGGTCCACTCCGGCTTCGACCGGGTACTCGCCGAGCAACGCGGCGCAGAAGGAGTGGATCGTCCCGATCGTGGCGTCCTCCAGCGACGCGATCGCCCGCTCCAGCCGCCGCCGGACGACCGGATCGCGGTTTCCCGCTTCGGCCAGCCGGACCTCGAGGCTCTGTCGAATCCGCAGCCGCAGCTCCCCGCCCGCCTTCTCGGTGAACGTGATCGTCGCGATCCGACCGATGTCGGCGGTTCCCCGCGCCACCATCTCGACCACCCGGCTCACGACCGAGGTCGTCTTGCCGGTGCCGGCGGCCGCCTCCACGATCAGCGTCGTGTCGTGGTCGGAGCGCATCCGCTCGCGCGCCGGCGCGTCGGGGAGCTGGAGGTGGGTCACGGCAGCGCCCTCACCGCGTCGAGAGGCTTCAGCACCTCCGCTGGCTTCGGCTTCAGCCGGTGGTGGAGCGCCGGTCGGGGACCGCAGATGCTCTGGTAGTCGCACCAGTCGCACGCGGTGAAGTAGCCGTCCCGGTACGGCGCGGCGGGGAACAGGCCCCGACGGATCGCCTCGTCGAGGCTCTCGACGAACCGGGCGAGCGTGTCCCGGACCTCCTTCGCGCGCGTGTCCACCACCGCCTCCCGGAAACCGCCGCGGTTCGTGGCGTAGTAGAGGCGGCCCTGCGCCACCTCCCGACCGCCCATTTCTTCCAGGGCGAGGGCGTAGAGCGCCGGTTGGAGCGCCCGGCCCCCGAACAGGATCCGCCAGTCGCTGGCGGGCTCGATGGAGGCCTTGCCCGTCTTGTAGTCGGTGACGCGGAGTTCGCCCCCGGGGAGCTGCTCGACCGCATCGATCGAGCCGTGCAGCCGGAGTCCGGAGGGCAGGGTCACCGGATCCGGCCGGCTGGCCGGGTCCTTCAGGATCCGGAGCGACCCCAGCCCGAAACCGAGCTCGGCCGCTAGCGGCGAAATCCGTTCCTCGGTGAAGCGACGGATGACTTCCCGCAGGTCGGCCCGGATGCCCGCCAGCTCGTCGTCCCGGATCGAAGCGACTGGTGGCGCGGTGCGCTCGCGCACCTCGGCCGCCACCTCGCGGAGCCGGAGGTCCAGCATGTCGAGCGCCGCGCCGAGCTTCTCGGGCGCGAGCGGGGCCATCGAGCGGAGGTCCTGGCCGACGTGGAACAGGACATCGTGGATCAGCGAGCCCCGGGTCAGCGGGTCGAGGTACGTCCGGGACTCGGGGCGTTCGATCGCCCGCATCCGCAGCGCGTTCTTCAGAAAGAACTGATAGGGGCACTCCGCGAAGGCCTGCAGCCCGGTCGCCGAGTAGGCGCGGACTCCGGTGCGGTAGCCCTCGAGCGCCGCCGCCGTTTCCGGGTCACCGCGGAGGACGAAGCCGTCCGCGCCCGTCCACTTGAATTGCTCGCGCAGCGCTTCCTGCCGCAGCGCCCGCGCGAGGAACGGCTCTCCGAGCACGAAGGCCGCCGCTCCCGGCCTGGGGTCGTTGCGATCGCTCCCGAGAGCCGCCATGACCCGCGAGAGCCCGAACTCCCGACGATCCACGGCCCGGCCGCTCCTCACCGGCGCGCGCACTCGGGGAAACATCGGGAGGGCCTTCTCCGCCGCGGCTCGGATCGTTCCCAGCGTGGGGGCCGCGCCGCGCCCGGCGCGGAAGACCTCGGCCACGTAGTAGGAGGGCGCCTGCGGTCTGGCCTCGACGAGGTTCAGCGACGAGTAGCCGAGCACGAGCCTGCGCGTGGCCGCTCCCACCGCGATCCGCAGGAGGGTGCGCTCCCGCTCCCGCCGGTCGCGTCGCTGGGCGAGGCCTCCCCCCAGCCGGGCCCGCACCCGGTCCCGCAGCATGGGATCCTGCCGGACGACCCGGGGGAAGCCGTGTTCCTCCATCCCCGTCACCACGACGACATCGAAGGAAAGTCCGCGCGCCGCTTCGACGGGTCCCAACCAGACCCGGCCGTAGCGGGACCCGCGGGAGCGGGTCACGACCTCGCCGAGTCGGCGGCCGAGGTGGTCCCGGACCGCGGCGAGATCCGCTGCCCCGCCCGCCCAGGGAGGCTCCGCTCCGACGAGGTGTTCGATGACGCTGGCGGGCTCGGCGAGGGCGGTTTCCGCGAGGTCGCGCAGCGGCTCGGTCCACTCCTCCCACGGGCGCCTGGTCCGGCGGAGCGCCTCGAGCCTGCGCACGATCGGGAGTGCGGTCCGGCGGAGGGCGTCGAGGTCCCGTCGCTCGCGGCCCGCCGAGTTTCCGCCGGCCTCGCCCGCTTCCTCCCGTTCGATGGCTGCCAGCTCCCGGTCGCGGGCGACCAGGCGACTCTCCCACCGGTCCGCTCCCTGAAGGACCGCCGCATCGAGAAGGATCTGCTCCCAGCGCCGGGGACGGACCGCGGCCCCGGCGTCGGCCGCCGGAGTCTGTCCGAGCGAGAGGTACTCGGCGAAGCAGGCCGCCGAGAGGTCCTCGATGGCGCAATCGAGCAGGGCGAGGAAGGCCCGCAGGGCCGGGTGCGGCAGTCGGGCGCCGGATTCGAAGAAGGCCGGAACGCCCGCCCGGCGGAAGGGCTGGTGATACCTGCCGGCGTTGCGGGAGGTTCGGTGCGTGAGCAGCACCGCCATCCGATCGAAGGGCACTCCGTCGCGAGCCGCGTCGAGGCAGACGCGAGCGGCTTCGAGCGCCTCCGCGGCGGCGCCCGGGGCGGCGATCACCGCGACGGTGTCGTCCTCCGGCGGCGCGCGCCAATCGTCCGAGCCGGCGGTGAAGAGGCGCCGCTGGGCGGCGGCGAGAGCGTCGTCCTCGGGGGATGGCTCGGGGGCGCCGCTCTCCTCGTGTGGCTCGGCGCCGATGCGGCGGAGCGCGACCAGCGTCTCGTCCGGGGTCTCTTCCTCAATCTCTTCCGGGGTCTTTTCGCCTCCGTGAGGCAGCGTCCACAGCACATCGGGAGACCGAGCGCAAAGCGCCGCCGCGAACCGGATCGAGGCCTCGTCCGGGAGCGGGACGTCGAGGAAGGCGGCGGGGAGACCGACGGGGTGGGGTGAAGGAGCGCCGCGGTCCGCGACCCGGGCGCCGGCGATCCGGAGCGCCTCCGCGCGGTCGGCGAACCGCCCGGCGGCGAGCGCCTCGGCGTAGCCGCGGTAGAGCCGTCCGACGGTCGGGTCGAGTCGTTGGACCGCGCCGGGGGGCGCCATCGCGAGGCGCAGCTCCTCGAACGTCGCGGCGAGGGCCCGAGTGATCCCCGGGCCGTCGGCGACGGGAGCCAGGCGATCGAGGGCCCGGTTCTCCCGGGCGCGATGAACCAGCCTGGCCACCAGGCCGAGCCGGTCGGCGTGTCTCAGGGGAGTGAGCCGGCGATCGGCGAGGCCGGGGGCGGCGAGCGCTTCCACCAGGATGGAGAACCCGAAGCGGTGCGCTCCGAACAGCGCCCCGCGGCGCTCGGCGACCTCGTGAGTGAGCCGGTCGGCGGCGTGTCGGCGATGCCCGACGACGAGAAAGGGCTGTCCCGGCGGCAGCTCGAGCAGGAAGTCGCGAGCCGCGCGGATCCGGGTCCGGGCGCGCGGCCCGGCCAGGAACGTCACCCCCATCGCGGCCGAACTATACGGAGAGGGGGTGACAGATCGCGACCTGCCGGGCTCTCAGTACCATCGTGACGGACCTCTCGCGCCGGTGCGGTCCTTGCCCGCGGCAAGCGCGGTGTTCTACGATTTTTCATCCGTATGCCGCCCGCGCTCGGCGGCGGTGTGTCCCCATGGAGGCCCGTATGTCGTTTCTGAAGTCCCGGTTGTGCTCCGGTTGGCCGCAGTTGGCCGCGGTCCTGGGGGCCCTCGCGCTCCTCGCGCCGGCGGCGGGCCTCGCCCAGGAAGAGGAGCGGGAGCCTCTGAACCGGCGCGAGGTCTCGCGGGCGATCGAGATCGCCGAGGACCACATGGACGACGCCGAGGACGCGGAGCGCGACGGCGACATGGAAGCGGCCCAGGCGGCCTGGAGCCAGGCGGGCGGGTTCTACCTCCGGGTGCTTCAGGACTATCCCGACCGCCACGACGTGCGGCTCGCGCTGGCGCGGATCTACGTGAAGTTCGGGGAGTGGGAGAACGTCGCCGAGACCTATTCCCTCGCGGTCGAGGGACTCGAGGACGACGCCGAGATCCTCGAGGCGTGGACCGAGATGACCAACGCCTATTCCATGATGGAGGACGATCTCCAGGTCATCGAGGCGGGCCGGAGAGTCCTCGAGCTGAATCCGAGTCCGGACGCGGCGATCTATCTCGGTGTTGGTGCCGCGATGGCGCGCCAGGGCCAGTTCGAGGGCGCTTCCGAGATGGCCGAGGCCGCTCTCGCGCTCGAGCCGGACAGCGCGGTGGCGCACCAGACGCTCGGTCTGGCCGCCTTCGCCGCGCAGGACTTCGAGGCCGCCGAGGCCTCGTTCCGGCGCGCCGTCGAGCTCGACGCCACCACCGCGCGCGCTCACGCCGGGCTCGCGGACATCTACTTCGCCCGCGAGGAGTACCAGGCGGCGGTGGACGCCGCGACCGCCGCGCTCGACCTGAACGACCAGCTCACCGCCGCCTACGGGATCCGGGGCAAGGCGAACAACGCCCTCGGGAACCAGCAGCAGGCCCACGGCGACCTCGCCATGGCGATCACGGTGAACGCCGACGACCCGGCCGCGAATCTCGCCTTCGCGCAGGTGTACGAGTCGCAGGACAACACCGGGCAGGCCACCAGCTACTACCAGAAGGTGACCCAGCTCGAGAACTCGCCGCCGGCGTCCCGCGCTCTCGCCCACGCCGCGCTCGGCCGGTACGCGCTCGCTGCGCAGAACGTGGACGAAGGCCTCCAGCACATGCAGGCCGCCGCCGAGGCGGACTCCTCCGCGGAGGGCGTCATGACCGGTCTCGGCCAGGCCTGGTTCGAGAAGGCGAAGGCCTCGCGCCGGGCGCAGGATCTCGCCGGAGCGCTCGAAGCGGCCTCGCAGGCGGTCGCGGCTGACGGGGACGACCCGCGGTACCAGGTTGAGCGCGGCATCGCGATGGTGCTCTCGCAGACGGACGTGGCCGGCGCCCTGCCGATCCTCGAGGGCGCGCTTCCGATGCTCCCCGCGGACGCCGAGCCGGGCGATGTCGCGGTGGCTCACTACGCGCTCGGCCAGGCCTACCTGGGCTCCAACAACTTCGCCGGGGCCGAGACGCAGTTCTCGGAGGCCACCATGAAGCTGGATTCGTGGGGCGAGCCCTTCCGGATGCTGGCGTGGGCCCACGCCGCGCAGGTCGCCTACGGGCCCTGCAAACTGAAGGACGCCTCCTTCGGAGAACGCCTCACGGCCGCCGGGGTCGGCTGTCCGGCCAGCGCCTCCGACTACGAGCGCGTGGAATCGGCCGCCGCCGCCTACGCGAGCGCCGCCGAGAAGGGCTCGGTGGACCCGGGCCTCGCCGAGAGGCTCGCCGTCCTCCAGGAGGTCAGGAATCAGGTCGTCGAGTAGTCCCAGCGCTCTGACGGTCTCCGACCACCTCGACTGGCTCGCCCCCCGCGCGGGGGCGATGCTGGAGATGCTCGGGGACTTCGTGCGCGTGGAGTCTCCGTCGGACCATCCGGATGACACCCGGCGGATGGGCGAGCGCGCCGTCGCCGCCCTGACCGAGAGCGCCGTTTCCTTCCTCGCCGGAGCGGAAGCGGACTCGGTTCCCGGCGACGGTCCGGGTGCGGTCGCCCGCGGCCCGCACCGGCGCATCCGCCTCCCCGGGGCCGAGGCGGGCGCGCGTCCGTTGCTGCTGCTCGGCCACCTCGACACGGTCTGGGAGCGCGGCACGCTCGACGAGCTTCCCTGGCGAATCGAAGACGGAATCGCCCGGGGACCCGGGGTCTATGACATGAAGGCGGGCCTGGTCCAGACGATCTGGGCGCTGAGGTCGCTCGACCGCCGGAGGCTCGCGCCGCGCCGTCCGGTCACCGTGGTCTGGAACACCGACGAGGAAGTCGGCAGCGGGACGAGCGCCGATCTGATCGCGGAGGAGGCCGCCGGCTGCGCGGCCTGTCTGGTCATGGAGCCGTCGCTCCCCGGTGGAGGCGCGAAGACGATGCGGCGCGGCGTGGGCGTACTCGAAGTCCGGGTGGAGGGCCGCGCCGCCCACGCCGGGCTCGATCCGGAACGCGGGATCAGCGCGGTGGCCGAGCTGTCGCGCATCGTCCTCGCCGCCGAGGCGCTCAGCGCTGCCGAGCGCGGGCTCACGGTGAACGTGGGGCTCTTCCGGGGAGGGACCCGCTCCAACGTGATCCCGGCCCTCGCGACCGCGACCGTGGACGTGAGGATGGACGACCCGGCCGCCGGCGAAGCGCTGATCGCCTCGCTCCGCGGGCTCGGCGGCGTCCACCCGGAGACGCGCGTCACCTGGACCGGTGGGACGAACCGGCCTCCGCTGGTGCGCACGCCGGAGGTGGCGGCGCTCTACCGCCGCGCCCGGCGCATCGCCGCGAGCCTCGACTGGGAGCTCGGGGAAGGCGGGGCGGGGGGCGGTTCGGACGGGAACATCGCGGCTTCGGTGGGCGCTCCGGTCCTCGACGGGCTCGGGCCCGAAGGCGACGGCGCCCACGCCCGGCGCGAACACGTCCGGGTGGATGATCTGCCCCGCCGCGCCGCCCTCCTCGCCGCCCTCCTCACCGACCTCTGAGCGTGGAGCGCTCTGGAGCGCCGGACTCCAGTCCGGCAATTCACCGAGGGCATGCGGGCCGCGGCGCCGCTCTCCAGAGCGGCACGATGGAGCACCGTATGGAGCGCCGCTCTCCAGAGCGGCACGATGGAGCGCCGTATGGAGCGCCGCTATCCAGAGCGGCACGATGGAGCGCCGTATGGAGCGCCGCTCTCCAGAGCGGCACGATGGAGCGCCGTATGGAGCGCCGCTCTCCAGAGCGGCACGATGGAGCGCCGGCCATCGCGTTGGGACTTGGAGCAGTTTGGTTTCCCAGTGCCGCTCTGGAGAGCGGCGCTCCACAAGGAAGATCCGTCCTGCCGGACTGGAGTCCCCGGTCCATAATTCGCCCGATGTCCGAACTCGCTTCCCGAAACTGTGTCCCCTGTCGCGGCGGCGTCCCGCCCATGGAGCCCGCCGAGGTGGAGCGCTACCTCGGCAAGGTCGAAGGGTGGAACCACACCGGCCACCGCCGGATCGCCCGCACCTTCGTCTTCCCGAACTTCGTCCGCGCCCTCGCCTTCGCCAACGAAGTCGGCGAGATCGCCGAGGCGGAAGGCCACCATCCGGACCTGCTCGTCGCGTGGGGCCGGGTCGAAGTGACGATCTGGACCCACAAGGTGAACGGCCTCACCGAGTCCGACTTCATTCTCGCCGCCAAGATCGATCAGATCTCGGCCTGATCCGGCCGGCGATCCGCCGACCAGCTACCCGCCGGCCGCGGCCAGCTCCTCGAGCACGCGTTCCGGTCGCAGCGGCAGCCGCCGCATGCGCACTCCGGTGGCGTCGTAAACGGCGTTGGCGATGGCCGCCGGCACCGGCTTGTGGGAGGGCTCCCCGGCTCCATAGGGACGAAGATCCGGACGGTCGGGGTTCGGGTCGCCGTTCACGATCACGACCTCGATGCTCTCGGGTGCGTCCGTGTGCCGCAGCGTCGGGTGGGTCCGCCAGTCCACGCTGGTGACCTTCTCCCCGTCGAACCGGACCTCCTCGTAGAGCGTCCGGCTGATCCCGTGCAGGAGATTCCCCTGGACCGTGTTCTCCAGCCCGTCGGGGTTGATCACGAGGCCGCAGTCGTGAGCGCACACCATCCGCCGGACCCACACCTGCCCGGACTCGCGGTTCACTTCGACATCGGCGATCACCGCGACCGTGGTGCGCTGGCGGTAGGCGTAGGCGATGCCCCGCCCGGTGAGGACGGCCCCGCCGCCCACCGGCCCCGGGGACGGCCGCGCGTCCCATCCGTAGGCCTCGGCGGCCGCCTCCACCACCGCGATGGAGCGGGCGCGCCGAAACGCCTCGTCGTCATCCGTCGCGCCCCGCAGGAGCCGCAGCCGGAACTCGACCGGATCGGCGCCCGCCGCGGCGGCGAGCTCGTCCACGAACGACTCCCCGGCGAACGTCGTCTGCGGACCGTTCGGGTCGCGCAGGTTCCCGGTGCGGAGCGGCGTCTCGAAGGCGAGCGGCAGCCGCACCGCTGACGTCTCCTCGCGCCGGTTCGGCACGTGGTACATGTCGTCGGGACCGCGAGCGCCGCCCGGCGACGGCCGCTCGGGCCGGAGCCCCATGAGCTGCGCGATCAGCACCGTGCGAGCCTGGTTGTATCCGACATGCGCGTAGTTGGCGATCCGTCCCCGATACTCCAGCGCGATCAGGTTGCCGTCCGGGTCGAGCCCTCCGCGCATGTCCATCGCGAACGCGGGGCCCTTGGTGTCCCACGCCGTCTCCTCGTGCCGCATCCACTGGACCCGGACCGGCCGACCCAGCTCCTTCGCGAGGTACGCGGCTTCGAACCCGGCGTCGTCGGCCGCGGTGCGCCCGTAGAGCTGCGGCCCCTCCATCCAGATCACCCGCACCTTCTCGGGCGGCAGGCCGAGGAACTCGGCGATCCCGGTCCGATGGCTGTAGGGCTTCATGTCGTTCGTGTAGATCGTCATCTGTCCGTCCGACGGATCCGCCAGCGCGTGCGCGGGTCCGATCGCCGTGTGGCCCTGGAACGGGACGTCGTAGGCGGCCTCGACGACGGTCGCAGCGCTCGCGAGCGCGCCATCGGGGTCCCCGAGCGCCTCCCCGGCCATGCGGCCGCTCGCCGCGGGCGCCCACTCGGCGCTCCGCATGAAGTCGAACAGGTCATCGGACGCCGGGAAGGGCGCCGCGGCCGGCTTCTCCCAGGTGACGGCGAGACGCTCCACCGCCTCGATCGCCTGTTCCTCGCGCTCGCAGACGACCGCGACGTAGTTGCCCTTGCTCACGACCCGGAGGAAACCCGGCAGATCGCTCACCGACGACGGGTCCACGCCCATGAGCGTCGCGCCGGCGAAGGGCGGGCGCACGTTCCGGGCGTGAACCATCCCCGGGAGCCGGACGTCCACCGCCCACTCGAACGAACCGTCCACCTTGGCCGGGATGTCGTAGCGCGGAATGGACTGGCCGACCAGTTTCAGGTCCTGCACCGCCTTGACGCTTGCGACCCCGGCCGTCGCGTTGACGTTCTCGCCGGTCAGCGCGACATCGAAACGGCGCCCGCCGATCAGTTCTCCGTAGCCGACGGTCCGCGCGGAATCCCTCCGTACCGAGACCACGCCGTCGCTGACTTCGAGCTCCTCCACCGGCGCTTCGAGCCGCTCCGACGCCATCTCCAGCAGCACGCGCCGCGCCTCCGCCGCGATCCGCCGCCCGACCATGGCGTCGCGCTCGATGGCGTCCGAGCCGCCCGAGCCGCCCTGATCCACGGTCCGGTCGGTGCGTCCCATGACCAGCGTCGCCTGGTCGAAGGCGACGTCGAGCTCGTCGCACATCATCTGCTGTGTCGCGGTCCCGGTCCCCTGGCCTCCATCGGTCTTGCCGACGTAGAACGTGACGGTCCCGTCCTCGTGGACGACCAGCCACGAGTCGAGCTGGAGGAAGTCGGGGTCCGGATAGGCGGCCGACTGGGCGAGCGCGGTCCCCGCTGCGCCCGCGGTCGTCAGTCCGAAGACGAACAGTCCCGAGGTCCTGAGGAAGTCGCGCCGTGAGGTGGTTCCGTCCCAGCGCCCGAGAGCGCGATCCACCGCCGGTTCGATCGTCGGTTCGGCCTTCACGGCATCCGGGCCTCCGAGGGCATGGTCGCGCCTGCTCACTGGTCGTCCTCCGCGCCCGCCGCCGGGCGGTCCGTTTCGCCGCCGGACATCGCCACCGCCGCGCGCTTCACCGCGGCCTGGATCCGGTAGTAGGTCATGCAGCGGCAGAGAATCGGATTCATCCGCCGCCGGATCTCGTCGTCGGTGGGATTCGGAGTGCCGTCGAGGAGCGCCGCGGCGGTCAGGATCTGACCGTTCTGGCAGAACCCGCACTGCGGCGTCTGCTCGGCGATCCACGCCTCCTGGACCGGATGCAACTGCCCGTCTTCCGACAGCCCCTCCAACGTCTTGATCTCGCCGTTGCTTCGCGAAACCGGCAGGATGCATGAGCGGACCGCGCGCCCGTCCATCAGCACGGTGCAGGTGCCGCACTGCGCGACGCCGCAGCCGAAGCGCGGGCCCCTGAGACCCAGGTCGTTGCGCAGGACGTAGAGGAGCGGCGTCGAAGGATCGACGTCCAGCGAATGGGTCTCGCCGTTGACCCTCAGCGTGATCTCGTTCATGGATGCGTCCTCCTGGCGCGGAGAAGATCCCGGCGCAGCCGCCCTTCGGGAACGGCGGTCAGCCGATCTCTCCCGCCTCCCGATGCCGGGGAGGCCCCAACCCTACCGGAATCCCGCGCGTCTGACTCCAGTCCGGAACGGCCGGGACTCCCCCGCGTTCACGAGTCGGCCGAAGGGCCGTCGTCCGCCGGCGAAACCGCCGCCACGAGCGCCCGCTGCGCGTCCTCCAGCTCGTCCTCGCATCGGTACTCCTCTCGTTGCAGCGCGACCAGCGACTTCCGCCAGTCGCCCCGGTCGAGAGCGCCCCGAGGTCTTTCTTCACGCTTCGCGACCACCCGCCGCTCGGCTTCGACGCGGGCGGCCTCGGCCTGCTTCGCCGCCTTCAGCGCCGGCTCGGACCCGGCGGCGATCCGCGTCCGCTCGGCCTCGATCCGCCCGTCGGAGAAGGAGCCCGCCGTCGCCCCCCACTTCTCCCGCACTTCGTCGCGGAGCGCGTCGTCGAACCAGTCGAGATCCGAATCGGCGGTGAGTTCGTCGAGCACCCGGTCCACCTCGTCGAGCAGCCGCCGGAGCCGGCCGTGCTCGATCTCATCCTCCACGGCGGCCACGATCCGATGCAGCCGCTCCTCCAGCTTCTGCATCTCGACCAGCGCCGGGAGTCCCGGAGGCGGGCCCGCGGCCTTGCGCGCCACTTCTTCCAGCCGCCGGCTGAGCCGGGCCCATTCGCCGATCGGGTCTTCGACGGGTTCAGGCGGAGGCGGCGGGGGTGGTTCGAGGATGTCTCGGAACTCCTCGACGAGCGCGGGCGCGATCCGGCCGGCCTCGATCAGCACATTGCGGTCATCCCGGACCGTCGCCACGGCGAAGACGCGCAGGATGCTCTCTTCCCGCCCGGCATCGTCGAGATCGCTCCACTTCTCCAGGCGCCTCCGCGTGTGCTCCCACGCCCGCGCCGCGATGCGATCCCCCCGGGCCGCGACCGCGACCGGATCGGTCTCCGCGTCAGTGTCCCGCCCGTGGCTGAACGCCTCCAGGGCGGAGAACACCAGGGAGGGGCCGATCGGACGCTGAGGGCCGAGCGCGTCGTAGAACGTGTTCAGGCGCCAGCCGGGCATGGTGTTTCGCATCTCCAGAAGGAGGTCCTCGTGCGCGACCGGATCCAGGGACTCGCCCGCGGCCCGCAGCCGCTTCCTGACCGCGGCCCGCTCGATTGTCGGAGCCCGATGCCAGTCAAGACGCCGGTCTCTCCGACTCGGTCCGAGAAGGTCGCCGAGCCGCCGGGAGTCCCTTCCGAGGAATCGCGGCAGCCCCGGGGGGAGCCCCCGCTCGTGCTCGCTGCGGGCGGTCATGCCGTGCGTTCCTCCCGAGTCTTCTCCGACTTCGGAGCCTCGGAGAGACCGCCATCGGAGGAACCCGGGCGCTCCCCGGGATCGGATTCACGCTCACCGTCCTCGTCGGAGGACTCTCCGGGCCACCGCCCGAACGGCGAAATGGCGTGCAGCAGCGCCTGTCGCGAGTCGTCGAGCACTTCCTCGCGTTCCTGCTCCTCCGCCTGAAGCTCGGCGAGCGACGCCCGCCACGCCCGGCGCCGCCACGGGGACACCGGGCGCGACTCCCGGCACGCGGTGACGCGATCTCTGACGGCGCCGCATGCGGTCGCCGCATGGCGCACCGCTTCCACCGCCGGCTCGAACGCCGAGCGCAGCCGCTCCTCTTCCGCCGCCGCCTCTTCGGCGTAGAGGGTTTCCACTTCCAGTCCCCACTGCTCCCGCACCGAGGTCAGCCTCGCATCGGCCAGCCAGGCGAATTCGGGACTCTTCGGAATCCCGCCCAACATCCGTTCGACCTCCACCGCGAGATCCACTTGCGCCTCGGATTCGCGCTCGGCGGCGATCCTGGCGTCGAGGATGTGCAGGGTCGCGAGGGCGACCTTGATGCGCCCCAGCACCGTAGGGTCGGGAGGCGGTCCGGCCGCCGCCACCGCGAGGCTGCTGAGTTTCCCGCACTCTTCGCTCCACTCGTCCGTCGCCGGCGGCTCGGGCATCATCGCCATGGGGACGAGGCCTTCGAACTCGTCCCGGATGTCGGGCGCCGTCTCCATGGCCTCGGCCAGAACGATCGGAGCGTCGAGGACCGACGCGACGGCGAACGCGAGCAGAACGCACCGCTCCCGTTGGCCCTCGTCGAGTTCCTCCCAGGCATCCAGGTCCCGCTGCGCCGCCGCCCAGGCCCGTTCGGCGATCCGGTCCTCCTCGCGCCCGGAGTCCGTCGGGTCGCGACGGACTTCCTGGACGAAGTCGCGGAGGATCTCGAACAGCAGCGACGGGAACTGCTCCACCTTGCCGGCGAGAGCCTCCTCCCAGGCGATCTCGCGCCAGATCGGATCGGAATACTGGACGGCGATCAGGGTGAGCTCCACATCGCGACGACTCACCCGCCCGCGCTCCGCCTTCAGATCCCGCCGAACCCGGGAGCGCCGCCAGGCCGGCGCCATGGCGGCCAGACGACGCCGAGCCTTCCGGTTCAGGCCGAGCATCTCGAGAAGCCGTTCCGGTTTGCGCCAGAGAAAACGGGGCAGGCCGGGAAGCAGTGTGCGCGGTTCGGTCCAATCGCCTGTCATGCGTCGCTTCGACCTCCTGCGGGCCGGCTTGGAGCCAGCCCCGCCCGCCAATTGAAACGCCTCGGACTCGGGGAATGGAAGCCGGGCGGATCCCGGCAGGAACCGGATAGACTGCGGTCATGGCGGGAAGGCGCAGCCGAGGAGAGCCATTCCGGCCCGGAACGGGCGGAATGCCGCGCCATCTCGCCGGCCGCGAGGAGGAGCCGCGGCGCCGGCGCGACATCCTCGGCGACCCGACGGCCGGCATCAGCCGCGCTCTCCGGGACGACTTCGCAGACGACCACGAGGGCCTCGAGTGGTCCGGCGAGGACGGCCTTGCCGAGCTCGACCTCGCCCCCACGGAGAGAGCCGGGCTCGCGGACTACCTGCTCTCGCGGAATACCAGGCGGCCCCACGAGAGCCTCGACGGCGAGGTCCCGGTGGCCGTCCTCGCCAATGAGGCGGTTACCCGCGCCGACCGCCCTCGCTGACGGCCCGCACTGCCAGTCACCCTTGCGCCCATTTCGCTCATGCCCGACCGACTCGATCCTGTCGCCGCCGCCCCCGGGAGAGGACCATGGCCCGCGCTGATCTGCTGAAGAGGATCTTCGAGAGTTATCAGCGCCGCGACGAGTCCGGGTTCCGGAGCGCGGCGGCGGAGATCGTCCAGGAAGAGCGGCGGAAGCATCATTCGGTCCTCGCGAACGAGCTGCAGCGCATCCTCTCCAACGGGGTGCGCTCCCTGGAGAGGGTGCAGGGGCTCGAACCGAGGTTCGATCCCGTCCCGACCGACGGCGACCGGAAGACGCCGCTGCTCGCGGTGCGCGAACCCGACCGATACTTCCGCGACTTGATCTACGACCCTCCTACGAGGGCCGTGCTCGATCGAACGATCGAGGAAATTCGCGATTGGGAGGTCCTGGAGGCGAATGGGCTGCAACCCGCCTGCCGCCTTCTGTTCTGTGGACCTTCGGGGTGCGGGAAGACGGCTTCCGCCGAGGCGATTGCCAGCGAGCTCGGTCTGCCGATGCTCTACGTTCGTTTCGACAGCGTTGTCTCGTCGCTTCTCGGAGAGACCGCGGCGAACGTTCGGAAGGTGTTCGATTACGCGAGCCGCGGCGAATGGGTGCTGTTCTTTGACGAATTCGACGCGATCGGGCGGTCTCGCGACGACGCGACCGAGCACGGCGAGATCAAGCGGGTCGTGAATTCGTTCCTGCAACTTCTGGATGGATTCAGCGGCCGGTCTCTGGTCATCGCGGCCACGAACTTTTCGCAGGCGCTGGACCCGGCCATCTGGCGCCGTTTCGACGAAGTGCTCCACTTCCGGCTTCCCGACGAGGACGCAATGGACGCGCTCGTGAAGCGGTGCTTGCGAGTCGTGCGAGCGTCGCGCAGACAGGTGCGGGATGTCGTGGAGGCCGTGGTCGGGTCCTCGTTCGCCGAGGCGGAGCGCGTCTGCCTGGATGCTCGCAAGCGTTGCGCCCTGGCGGGCAAGAGGAGGCTCGGCGAGGCCGAACTGGCTACGGCGCTCGAACGGTTTCGATATCGCCGAAGAATCTTCGAGACTTCCGTGCGCAGTGCTTCGGCTCCAGCGGTGGACCGCGAGTAATCCCCGCGGATGGCTACGGACCTGGGCGGCAAAGCGTCTCAGCCACACCTGCCGCTCGGGCGCCGGCATCCGCATCTCCGGATCGAGCGCGCACCAGACGTGGAACCGGAGCGCGTTCGTCGCGGCGCGGGGCCACCACTCCGGCCGAGCCGCAACCGGAAGAGTCACGCGGAAGCCATCGGAAACGCCATCACGCAAACTCTGACGGACGTAGCCGACGCTCGGGGACGGCTTCGGATCGCACCCGACACGTTCATCGTGGCGGAGTTCCGTTCTTTCGACCGGTACTGCCGGGAGGTCCTCGAAGAGCGCTTCGGTGCGACCGTCGTGAGCGAGCACTTGATGAACAGCGAGGGAGATGGCGAACTGTTCCGGGTTTTGGCGCAGTTCCCGTCCAAGGAGGAGATCGGGCGGCTGCGGGACGAACTCGACCGATTCGGCGACGAGGACCGCGGCACGGGTGCGCTGCCACCGGGCCTGCGGCGCGACTTCTTCGACTGTCTCGAAGCAGTGACCGCCGTGTCTCGCCAGGATCGCGTCGGCAAGCGACTCGGGCAGGATGGGTTCCCAGAGGAGCAGATCTTCCCGCTTGACGTCGATCTCTGGATTTCAGATCCGGATTCAAGCGAGCTGGAAGTCCGGAGGAGTCTTCAAGAGCTCTGCCGGACGATGGACTGCACGCTTGACGACGACCTCACGACGAGCGGTCTGCTCCTCGCCCGGGTCTCCGCCAGCCGCGAGCTGGCGGAGGCGTTGCTCGATCTCGATCTCGTTGCGATGGTCAACCTTCCGCCTCGTTTGCCAGCGGCCTACGAGGTTCTGTTCGAGCCGGTGGACCCACTTCCGGCCCACGTCCAGCCCACCGGCGACGAGCCAATCGTGACGGTCCTGGACAGCGGCGTGATGGCCGGCCATCCGCTGTTGCGAGGGTGGATTCTGGACGAGCGAGACTTCGCCACCGGGGAAGGGACGGCCGCCGACCGGCAAGGCCACGGTACCGGTGTCGCCGGCCTCGCGATGTACGGGGACGTGGCGCACTGTCTCCAGACCCGTACTTGGAAGCCCGGTGTTCTGATCGCCAATGCCAAGATCCTGGTGGCCGATCCCGTTTTCCAGCACAGTACTCGGTTTCCTGTGACGTGTCGGCCGGAACGCGTCGTGGCCGAGGCGATCCGGTACTTCCACCGGGCTCGTGGTTGTCGCGTCTTCAACCTTTCCGTCGGGGATCCGGCGAACTGGTACACCGGGGGCCGCCAGTTCCCGTGGGCTGAAGTGCTGGACCGGCTGAGCCGGGAGCTGGATGTCGTGATCGTCGTGTCCGCGGGCAACTGCGATGTGCCCGTTCCGGAGAGCGCTGCCAACCGGGTGCACATACAGGAGCAGGTTCGTGACGCCCTGCTCGACCGGTCCGAGAACCGTGTGTGCAGTCCGGCGACGGCTGCGATCGCCGTCACCGTCGGCGCCGTCTCACGCTCCGACAGCCCGTACGCTCCGGCCCGGTACCCCGGTAGCCCGAAGGGCGGTCCATCGCCCTTCAGCCGGGTCGGTCCCGGCTATCAGGTCAAACCGAAGCAACAGGCGATCAAGCCCGAATTCGTCGCGTTTGGCGGCAACCGCGCGATCAGCAATCCAACCGGCAGCAATCCGCGGTGGATGGACGTCGATCCCCACCTGGGGGAACCGACAACGCGGCTTGAGACCGGTGACGGCCGCTTCGTCACCACCCTCTCCGGGACGAGCATGGCTGCGCCGCAGGTCAGTCATTCGGCGGCGCTCGCCCTCGAATCGGCATCGAGAGTCCTCGGTCCGGCGAACGCGAACGCGGCAAGAGCGCTGCTCGGCGTGTGCGCCGAGCTGCCTCCGTGTGGCAGCGACTGGCTGCGGGATCCCAAGCAAAAGGAGATGCGGGACAAGCTCCGGCTCGTCGGATACGGGATGGTGAACCGCGATCTGGTTGAGGCCTCGCTGAGGAACGACGCCGTGCTCGTCGCCTCCGACCGCGTGGGGGAAGACCGGTGGCACATCTACGAATTGCGTGTTCCGCCCGCATTTCTCGATGGGCGAGGGCCTCGCAGCCTTTCCGTTGCTCTGGCATTCGACCCGCCTGTCCGGGCAGCCCGCCGGGAGTACCTTGCCCGCACGATGTGGATTGAAGTCCTCAAGGGGCTCACGCTTCCGGAGGTCGAGAGATATCGCTCGTATGTTCCCCGTGTTCGACCGCCACAACTGCCGCAATCCAAGGTCTTGGGCATGCGCCCGCCCAAGAGTACGGTGCAATGGTCCACCCTTCAGGTTCGTCGTGCCGTGTGGAAGAGGGGACCGCGCTTCCCACGTGCAGGCTCTGGCCAGAACTCGACACTTCACATCATCGTGGGTTGTCACCGCAGATTCCCCCACGGCGAGGATCCAATGCAGCGATACAGCCTGGCGGTGCGGCTTTGGCACTCGCGACCGGGGGCCAACCTTTATGCGCAACTCAAGACCACGGTCCGTGTGCAGACCCACCCGGCTCGAATAGGACGCCGGACATGAGAACTCGCCCTCGGATTCCCGGCATCGCGTCGGATTCGACCCACCCGAGATGGGGCGGTGATCGTGTGTAACCGCCGGCGTAGGCCATTCCGACCTGGAGCAGGGAGGATGTCCCCGTACCTTGGGGGCGGCGATTTGAGCCCACGATGGTCAACCAATCACCCTTCGGTGCGACCCGTTGCCCGCGCCCACACCGAGCTGGCCTCCGGCCGAAGAGCTGGATCTGGCGCGAAACACCCATAACGAGGCAGACGACATGAGCAGACGACTCTCGAAGGCCCTGGTTTCCCTGGTCCTGGTGCTGGCGTGGGGCCCGTCGGGCCTCGCGCTGGCGCAAGGCGCGAACGCTCAGGCCCCGATCAACACATACAACGCCATCCACCATCCGGTCGTTGGACGCAGTGGCATGGTGGCCAGCCAGAACGCGCTCGCCACCGAGATCGGGGTGGACATCCTGCGCCGGGGCGGCAACGCCATTGACGCAGGCGTGGCGGTAGGTCTGGCGCTCGCCGTGACCCTGCCGCGCGCGGGCAACGTGGGAGGCGGGGGCTTCATCCTGCTGCATCTCGCCGAGGAGAATCGGACGGTCGCGGTTGATTTCCGCGAGACCGCCCCCGCGGCCGCGCACGCCGACATGTTCTTCGGGTCGGACGGCGAGATCGACAACGATGAATACCGCTTCAGCCACAAGTCGTCGGCCATTCCCGCGTCGGTGGCCGGCTTCGATCACCTGCTGCGCAACTACGGCACGATGAGCTGGCGGGAGGTCGCCCAGCCCGCCATCGCTCTCGCGCGCGACGGCATCGTGGTGTGGGAGGACCTGGCCGTGAACCTCGCCCGCAGCAAGCAGCGGCTCAGCGCCAACTCCGCGTCACGGACCAAGTTCTACAAGTCCGGCGGGTCCAACTACGAGGTTGGTGATCTCTACCGCCAGCCGGACCTGGCGTGGACGCTGGAGCAGATCGCCGAAGGCGGGGCCGACGCCTTCTACCGGGGCGAGATCGCCCGTCGGATCGCAGCCGACATGGCGAAGCACAACGGCCTCATCACGATGGAAGACCTGGCCAGCTACCGCGTGGTCGAGCGCGAACCGGTGCGTGGCGCGTTCCGCGGCTACGACATCGCGGCCATGTCGGCTCCCAGCTCCGGCGGAATGCATATCGTCCAGATGCTGAACATCTTCGAGAACTTCCCCCTGAAGGAGATGGGCTACGGGAGCGCCGACGCCATGCACGTCATGGCCGAGGCGATGAAGCTGGCCTACGCCGACCGCAGCAAGTACCTGGGCGACCCGGACCACCTCGATCTCCCTGTCGCGGAGCTCACGAGCAAGGACTACGCAGCGGACCTCGCGCGGGGAATCTCCCTCAGCAGCGCCCGCCCGTCCTCGGACATCGCTCCGGGCGACCTCGCCCCCTACGAGAGCCCGGAGACCACGCATTACTCGATCCTCGACAGCGAGGGCAACGCGTTGGTCAACACCTACACGCTGATGTTTTCCTACGGATCCGGAGTCGTGATCGCTGGCACCGGCATCCTCATGAACAACAACCTCGGCAACTTCACGCTGCGCCCCGACATCCCCGACGCCTTCGGCCTGATGGGCAGCGCGGACAACCAGATCGCGGCGGGCCGCCGTCCGGTCAGTTCGATGACCCCGATCATCGTGCTGCGCGATGGGCGGCCCTTCCTGCTGACCGGCAGTCCGGGCGGGAGCCGCATCATCACCACGAACCTGCAGTTGCTGGTGAACGTGCTCGAGCACGGCATGAACATCGCCGACGCCACCGCCCGGCCGCGCATGCACCACCAGTGGTTCCCGGATCGGCTCGAGGTCGAGAGCGGTTTCAGCCCGGATGTCATCCGCGCCCTGCGCGCCCGGGGCCACGACGTGCAGTTCAGCGCCGGCATGGGCAGCCTCCAGACGGTGATGTTCTCGGACGGCCTCTTCTACGGCTACGCCGACCCGCGCCGGCCGGGGGCGATGGCGCTGGGGTACTGAGGTCCCGTCGCTCCGGGAGCGAATCGCCCGAAGGCCTCGGGGGCCACGCTACTCACGATCACGTCTTCACCGCGCTCCACGAACTGCGCGGCCGGAGCTGCCTGTAGCTGGCGGGTCCGCCATCCCGAACCGGCTCCCCTATGTGCGGGAGTGCCCGCTCACTTGAGGACTTCGTTCATCAGCGCGACGAGTCCGCCCCCGACCGCGGCCCCGAGAATGGCGATCAGGGCCCAGAGCACCTTACGCTCGCGCCGAAGCTGCTCCGCCAGATCGGCGACCCGAGCCGACTGGGCATCGATCTTGGCTCCGAGAATCTCGACGGTCGCTCGGCCAGCCATGTTCGCGATCCCCTGCGTCGCATTGTAAACGTCCTCAGGATCGAGGTCTGGGCGGGACAGGGCGTGGTGGATGGCGAGGCCGTCGGGATCGGTCGGAGGAGTCGAAATGGCCATCCCGTCAGGCTAGCCCGCCACGGCGCCGAGCGCCCGCCCACACCACGCGCCGTACAGTGGCTCCGGTCCTACCCCCCCGGCGCTCGCGTCGAGGCCTCATTGAAGCGCTCTCACGCCACCCCACGGGGCCAACAGCCTCCCGGGTTTCAAGAGTACCGGCGACGTAGGAGGGATAAGGAGCGCCGGGAATCCGAACGCCACGAGAGGTCATCCGCTATGGAAGAGAGGGCGAAGCGGTTTGATGCTGTGCGCATGATGCGCGACATCAGGGATGCCCTCGGTGAGGAGATCCGAGGAATGTCCAGCGCGGAGGAGCTGGCGTTTCTGCGAGGTCGCCTCCGAGAGCGGAAACCGTCGGGAACCGCCGAGCCAGCGGTTCACCGGGAGCGGGACGCCTCACGTGCCTGTCGGACATCCTCCGGGAGGCTCGCACCGTCACGCAGGGTTGCCGGAACAGTCCGGTCTCTGGATTCGGAGCCCTGACCGAGCGGATCGCCGGAGGCCTCGGCAGCGGCGCTCCCCACAACCAGATCGTCGCGGCGCGCACCGAGCTGCGTGATCCGGGCTACGTGTGGCGAGTTGGCCCGACCCCGGTCTGGGACCACGGCATCCCCAGCCTGCTGGACGACGTCCGAGAGTTCGCCCCGCATTGAGCGAGGCGGTTTGAACGAAGGCCGGGACGTATGCCCCGGCGACCTGAAGGATCTTTGCTGGCAAGGCGACGCCCTTGAAGGAAACGCACAACGAAGACCGGGACCAAGATCCCGGCAACGGACCTCGCCCGCGGCCACAAGAGCGTAGCCAAGGACAGCCTCAACGAAGGCCGGGCGAAGCTCGCCCGGCGACATGGCGCTGTTTCCCGGGTAGATTGCTCGGGCCTCATTCGCTCAACGAAGGCCGGGGAGTCATCCCCGGCGACAGGCGACGTGCTGGTATCCATGTCGGCGTACCACAGCGCTCAACGAAGGCCGGGGAGTCATCCCCGGTGACAGAGGGGATCTGGCGGGGCCAGTGGGACGGCACGGCGGTCGCTCAACGAAGGCCGGGGAGTCATCCCCGGCGACAGTTGTTGGACCGACTGGCGTCGCCGTTCGCGTCGACACCGCTCAACGAAGGCCGGGGAGTCATCCCCGGCGACAGAAGCGCCAGAAGCTCCGCGCGCCGGAGCAGCCCAGCTGCGCTCAACGAAGGCCGGGGAGTCATCCCCGGCGACAGGGCCGGGTCATCGTGCCTGCCGGGGCGGGCGGCCTCGCTCAACGAAGGCCGGGGAGTCATCCCCGGCGACAGTCACAAACCACCATATCGGTGAAGACGACTCTCAGGGACGCTCAACGAAGGCCGGGGAGTCATCCCCGGCGACAGGCGAGCCGCCCGTAGCCCCGGAGCGTCAGGGTGTCGTGCGCTCAACGAAGGCCGGGGAGTCATCCCCGGCGACAGCGCTACCAGTCTCGGCGGGTATCGGGTCGCCGATCTGCGCTCAACGAAGGCCGGGGAGTCATCCCCGGCGACAGTCCAGCCCTCGAACGTCAGGTAGTCGTAGTCGCTCGCTCAACGAAGGCCGGGGAGTCATCCCCGGCGACAGGGGGGCGGCGGCACGGCGCGGGAGGATTTGGGGAAGCGCGCTCAACGAAGGCCGGGGAGTCATCCCCGGCGACAGCTGGCACCGGACGCACTGCCCCCGCGCTCGCTTGCGAACCGCTCAACGAAGGCCGGGGAGTCATCCCCGGCGACAGTGCGGAGCGTCGGGCTTCCGGAGCGGCGAGTAGACCGCTCAACGAAGGCCGGGGAGTCATCCCCGGCGACAGGACGGGCGAGACCGCGCTCGAGGTGGCGCTGTGGCTCGCTCAACGAAGGCCGGGGAGTCATCCCCGGCGACAGCGGTAGCCGATCTTGCGGAGAACGCTAGGGGGGTAGCCCGCTCAACGAAGGCCGGGGAGTCATCCCCGGCGACAGTGCACGCGCTCTCGGTTCTCCCGGTAGTAGGCACGTGCCGCTCAACGAAGGCCGGGGAGTCATCCCCGGCGACAGCGCTGCTGGTGGCTGGTAGGTGAGCGCATCCCGAGACTCGCTCAACGAAGGCCGGGGAGTCATCCCCGGCGACAGGAATCCACCCGGGCCCTTCTGGCCCCGCACGGTGCACGCTCAACGAAGGCCGGGGAGTCATCCCCGGCGACAGACCGGCGCGGCGCGATCCTCGGGGAGGGCGCGGCTCTCCGCTCAACGAAGGCCGGGGAGTCATCCCCGGCGACAGGTCCTGCCGAGGGACTCGAACGGGGTTCCGACGCAGCGCGCTCAACGAAGGCCGGGGAGTCATCCCCGGCGACAGTGCGGTCTGGTGGTGGGAGTGCTCATGCCTAGAGTCGCTCAACGAAGGCCGGGGAGTCATCCCCGGCGACAGCCCGGAAAAGGGCTTGACCTATCGGGACGCCTGCTCTCGCTCAACGAAGGCCGGGGAGTCATCCCCGGCGACAGTTCCGTGTCTAGGCCCGGCGAGAAACTCGCTCACTGGGCCGCTCAACGAAGGCCGGGGAGTCATCCCCGGCGACAGGGCCGTGATAGAGGAGGAGGCGAAGATCGCCAAGAACGCTCAACGAAGGCCGGGGAGTCATCCCCGGCGACAGGGGCCGCGCGGAAGCGTGAGCGAGACCAGGCATGGGCCGCTCAACGAAGGCCGGGGAGTCATCCCCGGCGACAGGCTCTACCGGGGATTGGATATCCGCGTGGGCGGGTTCTTCGCTCAACGAAGGCCGGGGAGTCATCCCCGGCGACAGCTGAATATTTCCTCCCCGCATTACGGCAGCCCGTTTCTCGCTCAACGAAGGCCGGGGAGTCATCCCCGGCGACAGGAAGGCCACCGAGACGAATGCTCAGCGCGGCAAGCGCGCTCAACGAAGGCCGGGGAGTCATCCCCGGCGACAGGCCCCGACGAGGTAGCGGAGCCACGGGAGAACCCGGGACGCTCAACGAAGGCCGGGGAGTCATCCCCGGCGACAGCCGCGAGGAGCCGGTGATGTTGCGCTGCCGCTTCCGCCCGCTCAACGAAGGCCGGGGAGTCATCCCCGGCGACAGCCCTTCTATCGGCTCCGTGTCAAGCTGCAAGTACCACGCGCTCAACGAAGGCCGGGGAGTCATCCCCGGCGACAGCGCCCCGAATCCCCGGCTGGACCGTCCACTGGTGGCTCGCTCAACGAAGGCCGGGGAGTCATCCCCGGCGACAGTCAACGGAGGAAAGCCGTCCCGCGAGGGACGCCGACTTCGCTCAACGAAGGCCGGGGAGTCATCCCCGGCGACAGCCGTCAGGCTCACCTGGGAGACGGCAGAGGAGATGACCACGCTCAACGAAGGCCGGGGAGTCATCCCCGGCGACAGCCCGAGGTGCTGGACTTCCGGCAGCCCGCCCGGGTCGCTCAACGAAGGCCGGGGAGTCATCCCCGGCGACAGTCGACTCGGGCGAGGGCCGGCTGGTGGGCCAGGTGCCCGCTCAACGAAGGCCGGGGAGTCATCCCCGGCGACAGCGAGCAGCGGTCGGCAAGGGTGAGTCTGGCCATCCGCTCAACGAAGGCCGGGGAGTCATCCCCGGCGACAGATCGATCCCTGCCTTTCGGAATCTGTCAGGCTTATAGCGCTCAACGAAGGCCGGGGAGTCATCCCCGGCGACAGGGGCGTTGCCAAGCAAGTCTGACATCACCAAGATCAGCGCTCAACGAAGGCCGGGGAGTCATCCCCGGCGACAGGGGACCGTCACGCCAGAGAACCCGGTGATCTCCGCGCGCTCAACGAAGGCCGGGGAGTCATCCCCGGCGACAGGCGCAACCGCATATCGTTTCTGTCTGCGCGGAGCAGTGCGCTCAACGAAGGCCGGGGAGTCATCCCCGGCGACAGCTGTGCGTCGCCTGCTGGTCCCTTTCCCGGCCGGCGCTCAACGAAGGCCGGGGAGTCATCCCCGGCGACAGTCCGGTCGTCGGCGGACAGATCCGCGACGAGCTGGTTCGCTCAACGAAGGCCGGGGAGTCATCCCCGGCGACAGGGCTAATCTTGAATCCGGCGGCGCAAGTGGCGCTCTCGAAGCGATTTGGGCGGCACATGGACCCGGTACCCGTCCGCATTCTGCCCCAATTGGACCACTGCTGTCACATCGCCGGGCGTGATCCGAGGATCGACTCGTTCTCTGGCGGCCGCGGTGACGCCCCCTGCGGAACGCCGGCCGGGATCACCGGAGGTTCGCGCGTGCCTCAGATGAGCCACGGGCGACCCGTCTCGTGGGCCTGCGCCCGGCCGAGGACCGTCCTTACTTCCTCCACGCGACCGGCGAAACGATAGACGATCACCGAGTCCCTCTTCCTTCTGATGATGTCCTGAAGCTCGCCGGTTAGGCGCGCCAGCCGCGTTGGGGAGAGGCGGCATTCGAAGACCGACTTCTGCACCCGGTGACCGTACTTCTCGCATACCTGTGCAACTCGTCGCAGCCGGCGGGCCCCGTCCTTCTCCACGTCGGCGATGTCATAGACCACGAGAACATCCATGAGTCAGGGCAGGACGAAAGGGGCGTAGGCGGGCAGGTCGCCACGAAGATGACGAGCGAGAAGCGTGGCCTGAACCGAGGGGACAGCCCACCGTTCGACCCTCTGGCGGGTGACACGGTGCAACACCTCACCCTCCTTGTGACTCTCCCACGCGAGCAAGAGCTTGCTGCGCCCCTCATCTGTGAGATAGACGCCGCCACCCGGCATTTGCGTGAAATCGTCGGCAGTCATCTGTCGTCGCCGGATCAGCCCGACGACGAATCGGTCTGTCCAGGCCCGAAACTCCTCCGTGAGATCCAGCGCCAGCGAAGGGCGCCCGGATCGAGGGCGATGGAGAAACCCCAACTGGTAATCCAAGCCTACGCTTTCCAGAGCGCCGATGCACTCCGTAACGACGAGACTGTAGGTGAATCCGAGCAGGGCGTTCACGGGGTCGCGTGGGGGGCGCCGATTTCGCCCTGAGAAGGGCAGCCGGGTCTTGGACAGCACCAGCTCCAGGGCCCGAAAATGGATGCGGGCCGCATCCCCTTCGATACCCCGGACAAGATTCGGAGAATCAGCCTCCCGAACCCGAACGACACGATCTCGCATCTGTTCGGCCCGGAGGCTCAGGGCTTCACGGCGGCCGGAGTCTCTTTCGTCACGGGCCCAGCGCCGGATCACGGTCCTGCTGCTCTGGATCTTGGCTGCGACGATGACTCTGGATATCTCCAGCGATTGATCCGGATCCGTCAGGGCGTGATGCTGGGCGCTTCTCAGGTGCACGTTTCCCGAGGTCTTGCCACCGACGACAAAACGGATGGCGCCCCCGAGGTACAGGGATGTGACTCGCACTCCACGCCGCACGCAGGTGGCGAGCGCCTGCGAAGTGATTTGACCCGCACCGAGCAGAATCAGGGCGTCGATCCCCTCGAGCGGAATCTTGTGGCGCCCCTCGGGCGTGGACACGACGAGCGCCCCGCGACGGTGTCCGACCTTCGCACGGTGGCTACGGACGTAGGCAGTGCTCAGGTATCGCATCGCAGGACGACCTCGTTCAGATAGCGCACCACGCGTTCCGGCGCGCTTGTGAGCTCCGGCAGACAGTGACCGAGGAGTTGGCATTCCCGGCATCTCGAATCGTTCGGCGCCTCGGGCAGGACGCCGGATTCCATCTGACCACGGATGTCGTTCACGATCTCGACGACCTTCCGACGGAGTTCGTTCGTGAAGGAGACCCGGTGGCGTCTCCTCGGGCCCCCATACCAGACATGACCGTGCGGAATGGCAACACCGAGCATTTCTTCGAGGCAGAGGGCCTGGGCGCAGAGCTGCAGGTCAGCGGTATCCCCGTGGCGGACGCCTGACTTGTATTCGACCGGTCGTACGGCGTCGCCGTCGAACTCGACGACATCGGCGCGTCCCGAGAGGCCGAGGCGCTCCGACCAGAGCGGCAGCGCACGCAACACCTTCTTGCCGCGTTCCATTCTGGACCTCCCGCTGTCTGCGCGCCGATGAGCCCGCGATCCCTTCACGGTGTGCCGGTTGTCACGCCAAACACCGTCCGTGTGGATCAGGGCGCACTGCCGGGGACAGTAGGCAAAGTGCTCGATCGCCGATATTGGGACGATGATGGAATCCCTCATAGCGCCACCGACCCGAGGGCACGCGTCACATCATTGCGGTCGCGCCTCTGATACTCGACTGTGCTCCACCCGGCCAAGATGCCGAGTGTCTGCCAGTTGGTCCGCTGCCGTGGTTTCCAGACATCGAGGAGTGCGTCTATACCGTACTGATCGAGAGGATTCGTCCAAGCAGGCCAGAAGAAGCGCTCTCCTTCTTGGTCGCGATACTGCCAGCCGCGCTGAGTGGAGCGAACTCCTCGGTGACCCAATCGCTCATCTCGTCCCGAGCCTCGGACCGGAAAAAGAGCGAGTCCAAAGAAGGCGAGGGTCTCAAGGATCGGGTCCACGAAGGGGTCGCGGGAGTCTGCCAAGGATCCGACCCGCGCCAAGTCGAATCCCAACCCGTTGGCCTGAAGTCGCTTAGACCGCCCGGCGAAAGACGCCGACATAGCCTGTTGCGACCATGTGGCCAACCGATGAACTCTTGAGAGACGGTCATGGAGGGTGAGTCCCTTGGGGGCTGGAGGATCGAACCGCCCGTGGTGGACTCCTTCTGTCGAGACAGCCAGGTCGGTCAGTGTGGATGACAACATCCACGCGTTATCGTGGGTGCGTGCGGTGCCGGCTCGCTCGCAGAAAAGTTCTATCGGAACCTTGCGCTTCATTGGAGTGGCAGTGCGGAGTACCCGCGCAATGGGGGCCTCCTCAAGCATATGAGTCGTTGGTCGGCTCTCCATGAGGACGGCAATGGGGTCGTCCTTGGTTGCCGAGAGTACGGCGACTGGAGTTCCGGTGTTTGTCCAGTGAAGCCGGATGCGCCTGTCGAGAACCGTGGCTCCGACAGCGGCGAGCCAGCCGTTCAACCAAGACCCGGGCAGACCGGGACAAGCGATTTCTGCCATCAAGATACCTCCGCGAGCAGCGCAAGTGTCGCTCGGGATACTGCGTGGTCTGCGCGGCGAACGATGGCTTCGAGGAGCGCAAGGCTCCAGGGACCGAATTCGTCGTTGAGCCGTTTGAAGCGCCTCGGCTGGTCCCAATCTGCAAGCGAGAGGTCGGCGGAGACCGTGTGGACGCCCACGTTGATCGCGTAGGAAACAGAGTCTGGAGACCCGTCGGGAACCGGTTTGACCAGAGGTCGGCCGTGGCCGTGGTGACTGATGACGAGATGGATGAGCAGGTCACGGCGGTGGTCGAGACTGGCCGCAGGAGCGTTGGCCAGCCACTGCTTGACGAGTCGGGCGGAGAGTGCTTCGTGGCGCCCTCCTCGCGGCCAGCCAGCCTCGGCTCGAGCGTGAGCCCAGAGTTCGCGCGCCATTTCGGACTTCGCCACGAGCACCCCGTGATCGCCGGCGGGATCGAGCCACCGCTGAAAGCGGCGATCTGCCTTGCCGATGTCGTGAAGGCATCCCGCTTTCTGCACGGTTCGAACCATCTCGCTGGACAGACCGAGTCGATCAGCAATTTCCCGTGCTCGCATCCCGACGGCATCCCCATGTTGCTGTAGCAGGACTGCCTCCGGTCCCAGGGATACTTCATCGTGTTCGTCGCTGCTCTTCTCCAGTGGCGTGGCTGTCGTCTCCCGGAGTAGTCGCGCCGTCTCGTGGTGCGGCGCGACGACTTTCGAGCTCAACTCGTCCAGGAATTGCAGCCACTCCTCCCGGGACCATCCCACTGGCGCATGCCATCCCGGTCTCTCGTGGTCGCGGAGCGCCGCGAGAATCGACGCCAGAGCCTCCCGCCTCTCCTCTGTGGAGTCGTGCTCTTCGTCTTGGCCGAGCGCCACTTCGAGGCGCCGACCCAGGGACACGCCACAGAGACGCCGCAACGCATCCGGATCCAGCGGCAGGCCGTGATGCTGGATCGAGGCGTCCCGGACGTCGTTGCTGGCGGAACGGTTCCAGCCGAACTCATCGAGGCGACCGCGGTCTGTCGGGAAGACGACCAGATCTCCCGGGCGAAGGCGCCCTCGGGTCGTGAGTTCGGCGGTGACTCCGTCATGGGAGATGCGTGTGATTTGTTCGTCAGGACTCAGGAGTCCGCGCAGCTCCCGAAGCGGGATCTCCACGGCCTCCGCGTCGCGGGGCCGGGGCCATAGCCTGGAATCGGCGCGAGGGACGTGGGCTCGCCAGATGACTCGCACCGTATAGCGCGGTCCATCGATCCCGGAGAAGAACGGTTCGACCGGTGCCTCGCCCGGTGGGGGTGTCGTGGTCTTGATCCACTCCCACAGCAACCCCGGGAGCACTTCGGGAGCTCGCCGGGGGTCGTCGCCGGGGTCGCCGAGGACAGCGGCGACATGGCGGGGCGAAAGACTCACCGCCTCATTACCGCCGCGCGCCAGGGCCCGCTCCAGCCGCTCCATGACGGACGCCGGTTCGGCCTCGTAAACGGGCCATTCGGGTGGGGCGCCCCGTCGCTTGGCCGGAGGAAGATGCAGGTAAGTGGCGCGAGCGTGCGGGTGGCGGCCAAGGCGATTCAATCGCCCGAGTCGCTGCGTCAGGGCTCGTACGCCACAGGCCTCGGTGACCAGATACTCGGCGTCGAGGTCGGCTCCGACTTCCAGCGTCTGCGTGGCGACCACGATCAGGTGCCGGCGGCGGACCGCGCTCGAGTCGCGCTCCGCGGGCATGCCCTCCTCCGGATCCAGGATGCGCTCTCTGATCTTCTCCGTGTCCGCTTCGCGAGCGCGGCCAGTCAGCAAGACGAGATCCGGGGATCCCATGCGGCCAGAAGCCTGGCGCAGAGCCTCGAAGGCGGTGCGGGCAGTATCGGGCGTGTTCGCGAAGACCAGGCAGCTCGCAGGCGAGGCGCTTTCGCGCAACAAGGAAACCGCTGCACTGGCCAGGATCTTCCCTGCGTCGCCCTTGCTGCGTCTTATCACCTGGACGGGCTTTGCTGCGTCGAGTCTCTGGCGGATGACCGGATGTTGCTCGTCGGCCTGATCCAGCTCGAAACGCGAGGCCTTGGTGTCGCCGGTGGCAGTTAGCGCGACAAGGGAAGGACGCGAACGAGCAGGCCCCAGGACATCGGATGCGTCGGGTGTGCACGCTGCGAGCTTGGGGAGCAGCGAGATGAGGTGTGGCGCGAGGTGCGCCTCGTCCAGGAGGACCAGACTGTCCGTCCCTGCCATCGCAGCCGCAATTGGACGCATGGAGCGGCTGACGCCATACCCACGGAAGAGGAGTCGGGATCCGTACATGGGGAGAGTGGAGAGGAGAACAGCGGGCTGGGACGGATCCAACGGAAGTCGGGCGGAGACACCTCCCCGAAGACGGATGACTTCAAGTGGCGCGATTCCGGCTGCGGAAAGGGATCGCAGTCGCTGCGCCACGACACGAAGAACGCGGGCGCTGGTCTGGGGATGACCCTCCGGATGCTCGAGGGCCTTCCTGATCCTCTCGGCGTGTTCGAACGTGGAATCGATGAGCAGGCGACGATTCACGACCCACCAGATCCTCGTCGGAGCGGTGCGAGCCGCGGGTGCGCTGTGAGCCTGGGACGCGAGCCACCATACGGCGATGTCAAGACAGGCCGTCTTGCCCAGACCGGTCGGAATCCCGATGGCCGACCATTCCTCCCGGGCGGCGACCTGGGATGCCAGACGCGCCTGCCACGGAAACGGGTCTCGCCCGTTGAGCGCAACATAGAACGCCGGAAAGTCCGGCATGGACGGCAGATCGTGCGGTCCTGTCATGCCGTCGCATCCCCGTTGTGGGCACCGTCCGAAGCTCGTTGTTGCGGGATATCGACTGGCACACAGAGGCCGAGCCCTCGTTGGCGACCGGCGCCAATGACAAGTGGGCCGGACACCGGCTCATCGAACCAGAGCTCGACATGGCTGTACGGACGACCGTGCAGGCCGGGACGGTTCACCTCAACCGGAGCGAGATCCACCCCTCCGCGTACCAGCGGCGCGCGGCCCGTTCGGAATCTGAAGGGGGCGGGGAGGCCCGCGTGCTTGCACCATCGGGTCAGCTCGGCCAGGTCCAGCCGCCGCCGTCGCTCATGAATCGCGGGGAAGGCCGTAACCCAGCCGAGGGAACTCCGCTTCCACCGCTTGGGGTTGGCGGCGAGCGGTCGCTCTTCCTGTGCGTGGGGTCTTACCCGGACATCGACACCTGACCCGACCAGTCGTCGCACAGCGTGCGCTGCGTCGCGGGTCCTGAGCCGCAGGACTTCGTCCCAGCCCGGCGGAGTCCAGATGGCGAGCCCGTGGATGAGGCCGCGGGACCATTGGAATCCGACATCTGGCAGAGCGAGGTATCGAGCGATCTCGTAGCCCGGCCGCTTGAATCCGTGTCCGTGGAGCACGGCTGGTGGCTCGCCGTAGAGCGCCTGGTACTTGCTGAGAAGCGCCGCTTTGAAGAGCGCGGTGAGTCGCGCGACTCTACGCCCGGTCATAGCCGGGACGATCCGTAGCCACGCCGCCACGGGGTCGGGCCCTGCGTGCTCTGTCGTCTTGGGTGAGCGGTATCGAACTGCGTGCTGCAGGGCAGGGAAGTGGGCGCGGGGGATCGAGGCCCCGTGTCGCGTCCAAGCCTCGAACAATCGGTCGAGCACCTGCACCTGCCCTCGTGCCGGCACCTGGATCATCACATCCCCGCCGGGGTCGGGGAAGTAACGCTCGCCCGATGGCCCGGACGGGAGGGCCGTGGTGACACGGACTCGCACCGGTGAATCGGCCGCACCGAGGTAGCCGATTCGCGCGGCGCGGTATCTCAGGGCCCCAAGTGCGTCGCGAGGCGGTTCTTCAGTATTCCAGCAGTAAACGATTCTCGAGTCTCGCGGAGCCACTCGGACACCGGGTCGAACCAGGGCCCCTGTGCGAGCCGGGTACTCCTGGTGCGGCTTTCCCCTGGCGGGACCACCCGTGTGCTTCACCACGTACCGCGGCTCCAGGCGGTTGTGCTTCGGATTCCCGTCGGCGTGGATCACCGGTGGCGGAAGCGCCTCGAGCCACTCTAGCTCTGCGCCGTTGGTGACGCGGCTGCGCGGTCGGGTCCGGAATCCGGCATCGGTGCCGTCCGCCGCAACGAAGGCGGCGAACAGCCGCGATGGCGCGGGTGGCCATTCGCCTCGGGAGAGGTTGCCGGTGTTGGCTGTTCCCGAAGGGTCCCCTCGAAACGTCCCGTGCAGCAAATCGACTGAGACGACGAGCATCAGTCGCCCAAGTCCGGCCAGGACGCGCGAATGGCCTTCTGCAGGTTGGCCTTGGGCGTCAGGTTGACGGGATTCCGGCCCCATCCATCCAGGGGAACACCGACCCGAGCTGCGTGGTCTCGACACTTCTCGAGTAGTACGCCAGCAGTCGCGGCGTCACCAAGGCTGCAAGCCTCATCACCTTCGGCACTGAGCCACGTTGCTCTCGTCTCGCTAGGCCGGAGTTCGGCGCCGGAGCGGAGGGCGAAGCCTCGGCCGAAGGCTTGAACGTGGCCATGGAGCCCGAGAGCCACTAGGAGCGCGCGGGCTGCCGCATCCGCATCGGCGGAGCTGTCAGCCCCGAGACTGACCCGTCGCAACTGAGCGAATGACACGGTCGCGCGCTGGGTGATGCGGGCGAATGAAATGCCAGCGGGTGTGGAATCGCTCTCGGTCATGAAGGGAATCTGGCCGTGACCGATATCGGACAGTTTCGAACCCTTCTTGGCCTTGACCGTCGGACTCAACTCCCAATGGACTTGATCCCTCTTCTTGTCGTACATGGCGGCCGCCTCCACGTTCAGGTTCAGGGGATCGCCCTTGAGGCCCTTGACCTTCGTGTCCGTCTTCGCCGGCCTCCATCCGACGATCTCCGAGACCCAGGCTCGGGGATGTTTCGTGTTCTGTCGCTTCTTGCCGAGATGCGACTGCCAGAAGCCGAAGAGCAAGGCCTGCGGGAACCAGGCCATCAGCGGCCCGCACTCGGCTGCGGTTGCTGCGAAGATGGACTTCCCCAGGTCCGTCTTGATGAAGTCCGTGCCGTCGAGTGCGGCATCACGCAGGTACGCGTCGGCATTGCGGTGTGGGAAGTGGAAGCTCGAGATTCGTCTGGGCAGATGAACCGGAAGGTTGGCGATCGCGGACAGATCGAGATGGAGCTCGGGCAGGGACGCGGCCTCGCGACTCCTCCGCAGAGCCTCTTCGAGCCGGTTGGCCTGCGAGGGCACGTTGTCGATCACCACGACCCGGGTCGGCTTCTCGTCGGTCGTCGTGGCCCATCGCTTGTCCTGCTGGTACTTGCCCCCTTCATACACAGCGGGCTTCACCGGGGCGCCGGAACCTGCGACGGGCTCAAGATCGGTGTCGATTCGGATCCCGTCGTCGAACGAGTCGTCAGCGCAGCCGTGGAGGAGCGCGGCGAGGTCAAGTGGTTTCATCATGTGGACTCCTGTGTGCCCGGATGGGAGTAGCGTCGCGACGATGCGTCGCTACTGGATCGGATTCTATACCAATACTCTTGAGGGAAAGTATACAGCACATGCGCCCGCCCCGCAACCTCGGCCCCCGACGGCCGTCCAGCGAGCCCTGAGCTGAGGAGCGTGGGCTCCGCGAACATGACCTTCGTCACCGTTCTCGCCCGCCTCTCGCTCGTGAGGGGGGAAGGCCTCCCACGGCGGGTCGCCACCCCGAAAGTGTCCTGTTTTCGACGGCCAGAGGTGTCGCATTTTCGATGGCCATTGACCCAGGCTCCATAGCGGGTTTCGGGTCGTCTCGTTGATGCGCGCAGCCAAGGCGCCACCGACTACGATGCCCGAATGGAGAAAGACGAAAACGGCGCCGGGGGTCGTGGTGGTTGTCCGCGCCCCGCGCAAGAACCCGGGGGAGCGACCGAGTCGTCGGCGCGGGTCGAGGATGCCGCGCCCCACAACTCACATCGGCTGAGTCGGGAGGATCCGCTTGTGCGGCTTGCCCGCTCAGGCGTGGTGCGACTCGGGAGCAAGGGGCCTGCGATCTACACCAGGCCTCCGCCCGAGGACCGGCTTCCGGCTGCCGTCGTGGCGGAGGTGCTCGACTGGGTCCGCGGTGAGAGGTGACCTGCCGGAGGAGCTATCCGGCTGGGAGCGACGGACTTGAATACCGGATTCCGGCGCGCCGGCATTCCGGGAGCGTCGTGCTGGCAGAGGTGGAGTCCGGCGCGCCGGCGGGGAGTTACTTGACGAAGAGCATGTCCCGGTAGGTGGGCAGGGGCCACAGGTCGTCGGGGACGATCTTCTCCAGCCGGTCGGCGGCGTCGCGCACCGCGTTCGCGGCGGGGATCACGTTGTCCCGCATGTGGATCACCTTCTCCGAGACCTCGTCGCCGCCGAGCTCGGCGTTTTGCGCGTCGAGTTCGTCGAGCGCTTCGCTCAGCTCGTCCAGCAGGGCCGCGACGCGCGCGATGCTGTTGTCGAGCGCCTTGGTGGAGGCTCCCGCCTCGCTGGCTCCGTGTCGCGCCGTGGTGAGCTGGTTCAGGTAGCTGACGACGGCGGGCAGGATCTGGCACCGCGCAATGTATGCGGTGGTCTCGCCTTCGATGTTGATCTTGATGAAGTACTGCTCGGTGAAGACCTCGAGCCGGGCCTCCAGCTCGCGGTGCGACATCACGCCGTAGCGCTCGAACAGATCCAGGTTCTTCTTCGCGGCGAACGTCGGCAGGGCTTCGACGGTGGAGCCGGAGTTGATCAGCCCGCGGCGGGCGGCCTCCTCGACCCACTCGGCCGAGTAGTTGTCGCCGTTGAAGATGATCCGCTTGAACGAGGGGATCTCGTTGGAGAGCAGCACCCAGAGCGCCTCTTCGAGCGACTTGCCGATGCCGACGATGGGTTCGAGGACATCGGTCCACTGATCGATCGCTTCCGCGACGATCGTGTTGAGGATCGTGGCCGGCAGCGAGATGCTGGAGGACGAGCCCAGGGCCCGGAACTCGAACTTGTTGCCGGTGAAGGCGAAGGGCGAAGTGCGGTTGCGGTCGCCGGCGTGTCGCGGCAGGTCGGGCAGGACGTTGGTCCCGAGGCCGAGCAGACCGCCGTGGTCCCCCTTCTCCGCACGGCCGGACGCCTCCAACTGCTCGAAGATTTCGCCGAGCTGGCTGCCCAGGAACACCGAGATGATGGCTGGGGGGGCTTCGTTCGCGCCGAGACGGTGGTCGTTGCCGGCGCTCGAAACGCAGGCGAGGAGGAGATCCTGGTGCTTGTCCACCGCGCTCATCACCGCGGTGCAGAAGAACAGGAAGATCAGGTTGTCGTGCGGCGTGTCGCCCGGATCCATGAGGTTCCGGTCGGAGGTGCCGAAGGACCAATTGAGGTGCTTGCCGCTGCCGTTGATCCCCGCGAAGGGCTTTTCGTGGAGGAGGCAGACGAAGCCGTAATGGCGGGCGTTGCGCTCCATGATCCGCATCGTGAGCTGCTGGTGATCCGCCGCCACGTTCGCGTTCTCGTAGATGGGGGCCATCTCGTACTGGCCCGGCGCGACCTCGTTGTGGCGCGTCTTCATCGGCACGCCGAGCCGGTAGAGGTCCGTCTCGACCGACTGGATGTAGGCCAGCACCCGCTCGTGGATCGAGCCGAAGTAGTGATCGTCGAGTTCCTGGCCGCGGGGAGGCTTCGCTCCGAAGAGTGTCCGGCCCGAGGTCATGAGATCGGGTCGGCGGTAGTAGAACTCGCGGTCGAGGAGGAAGAACTCCTGCTCGGCGCCGAGGTTCGCCGTGACCCGTCCCGACTCGATCCCGAACAGCTTGAGCGCCCGGCGGGTCGTGCGGTCCAGCGCGTCAATGGACTTGAGCAGCGGGATCTTGGCGTCGAGGCTCTCGCCCGACCAGCTCGAAAAAGCGGTCGGGATGCAGAGGTAGGTCGCCGACTCGCCACCCATGATGAATGCCGGCGAGGTTGGATCCCACGCGGTATAGCCGCGCGCCTCGAAGGTGGCGCGCAGGCCGCCCGAGGGGAACGAGGACGCGTCGGGCTCGCCCTGGACGAGCTGCTCGCCCCCGAACTCGGTGATGGCGCGTCCGTCCCGTCCGACCTTGAGGAAGGAGTCGTGCTTCTCGGCGGTGGCGCCGGTGAGCGGCTGGAACCAGTGCGTGTAGTGGGTCGCGCCGCGCGAGAGGGCCCAGTCCTTCATGGCGGCGGCCGCGGCGTCCGCGACGCTCGGGTCGAGCGTATCCCCGTGCTCGATGGTCCGGAGGATCTGCTTGAAGGCCTTGTCCGGAAGCCGTGACTGCATCTCGCGGAGCCCGAAGGTGTCCGCGCCGAAGATGCGAGACAGCAGGTCGCGGTCGCTCGAGGGCGTCGGCTTGCGCCGGTTCCAGGTCTTGGCGGCGGTGACCGAATCGAATCGTTTCTGGTTGTTCATGGGGTGGCGTCCAAGGTGAACTCGAGGCTCATCGGAGTAACCGGAGCCTGGCGGGGGGAGGGGCTCGGGGCCGTTCGGATGTCAAACAATACCGTGCCCGGCGGGCGCGATAACGGAATGGCCGTGTCGGGACGCAGCCTCGATCCGGCCCGAGCCGGGACTCCGGCCTGTTTCCGTTCCGGTGGCTTCGGCCGGGACCGGTCTCGGAGGGTCCGGGATCGCCACGTGGACAGGTCCCGGTGGCGCGGCGTTGGTAGCATCGGGGCGCCATGGCGGAGTCGGGCGGCAGTCGCATCAGCGTCGATCAGGGCGGGCTGGGGTTCACGCTCTGGATGATCGGGTGGCTCTTCACGATCGGCGCCCTGGGGCTGAGTTTCGGCCGCGGTCTGCTCGGCCTGATCCTGTGGCCGTACTACCTCGGCGTGCACTTCGCCGGGGTCTTCGGCTGGTGATCTTGCGCCTCGGCTGAGCCGGGGTCGCTTTCCGGCCGGGACCGGGTTCCGGTGGGCCGGGGTCGGCGTGAAATTGCCGGACGGGGGTGCGGCGCACGACGGCCGGCGCCCCGGCAAGGGATCGGGGCCCGGCGCACGACGGCCGGCGCGCCGGCTCGAGCGGTCCCATAATCCCGCGGCATGGATCACCTGACGCCCCGGGAGTTCGCCGCGCAGGGCCGCGAGGTCCTCGACTGGATCGCCGCCTACTGGGAGCGGGTGGAGGATCTGCCCGTGCTGTCGAGGGTGGAGCCGGGAGAGGTCCGCTCCCGGCTGCCGGGTCGGCCCCCGGAGCGCGGAGAGCCGTTCGAGGCGGTGCTCCGCGATCTGGACGAGATCGTCCTGCCCGGCGTCACCCACTGGCAGTCGCCGAACTTCTTCGCGTTCTTCCCCTCGAACCTCTCGGGGTCGTCGGTGCTGGGAGAGCTGCTCTCGGCGGGCCTCGGAGTGCAGGGGATGCTGTGGGCCACGAGTCCGGCCTGCACCGAGATCGAGACCCATGTGCTCGACTGGATGGCCGAGCTCATCGGGCTTCCCCAGCGCTTCCGCTCCGACGGGACGGGCGGCGGCGTGATCCAGGACACCGCGTCCTCCGCGACGCTCACGGCGCTCCTCGCCGCCCGGGAGCGGGCCACGGACTTCGAGTCGAACCGCGTTGGCGCCCGCGCCCCCCTCACCGCCTACGGGTCGGAGGAGTCCCACTCCTCGCTCCTGAAGGCGGTCCGGATCGCCGGTCTGGGCAGCGACAACCTGCGCTCGATTCCGACCGACCCGACGACCCGGGCGGCGCTCCCCGACGCCTTCGAGAAGCAGGTCGAGACGGATCTGGCGGCCGGGCGCATCCCGGCGTTCGTCTCGGTGACGCTCGGCACGACCTCCACCGGGGCGTTCGATCCGCTGCGCCGCATCGCGGAGATCGCGCGGCGCCGCCGGATCTGGGTTCACGTGGACGCCGCCATGTCCGGCACGGCGTTCCTGTGCCCCGAGTTCCGACCGTTGCAGGACGGCGTGGAGCTCGCCGATTCCTACTGCTTCAACCCCCACAAGTGGATGTTCACGAACTTCGACTGCGACTGCTTCTGGGTCGCGGACCGGAGCGCGCTGATCCGGACGCTTTCGGTGACGCCCGAATACCTGCGGAACCAGGCGTCCGAGTCAGGCGAGGTGTTCGACTACCGCGACTGGCAGATCCCGCTCGGGCGTCGGTTCCGGGCGTTGAAGCTGTGGCTGGTCCTGCGGCACTACGGCGCGGAGGGGCTGCGGCGACACATCCGGGCGCACGTGGCGCTCGGGCAGGAGTTTCTGGCGCTCGTGGACGCCGAGCCCGACTTCGAGGTCCTGACCCCGGCACCGCTGAACCACGTGACGTTCCGTTACCGGCCGGAGGGCGCGGCCGATCCCGACGAGCTCAACATGCGTCTCCTCCACCGCCTCAACCAGTCGGGCGCGCTCTACCTGACCCACACCCGCGTGCCGTCCGGAGTCGCGCTGCGCCTGGTCGTCGCGCAGACGAACACGACCCGCGACCACGTCCTCGCCGCGTGGCGGGCGATCCGCGACACCGCCCGCTCGGCCTGAGCCTCCCGGCTACCGCTCCGTGAGCGCGGACCCGGTCCCGGCGGCCGCGTCGAGGTGGAGGACGCGCTGCGGGAAGGGGATCCGAATGCCGGCTTCGGCGAACGCCTCGTGGACGCGGGCGTGGAGCGCGTCGAGGGCTCGTCCCCGCTCCTCCGCGAGGGCGATCCAGCCGAGCAGTTCGAATCGCATCCCCGAGTCCTGGAATTCGCGGAACCTGACCCGGGGTTCGGGCTCGGGGCGCACCAGCGGCTCGGCCCGGGCGACGTCCATGAGCACCTGTCGCACCCGTTCCACGTCGCTGCCGTAGGCGACGCCCACGCTCAGCCGGACCCGCTGGCTCACCGCCGGGCCGCCGCTCTCGTTGATGACGGTGGAATTGGCGATCGTCGCGTTCGGGATGGTGATCTCGATCTCGTCGCGGGTGAGGATCCGGGTGCTGCGGAGACCGATGTGAGTGACCTCGCCGCGCAGGCCGGACCGGTCGGTGAGGACGATGTAGTCGCCGATCCGGTAGGGGGCGTCGGCGAGGATCGAGACGCCGGCGAACAGGTTGGCGAGGGTGTCGCGGGCCGCGAAACCGACGGCGATGCCGGCGATCCCCACCGAAGCGGCCCAGCCGGCCACGTCGATGTTCCAAAGCGCCAGTCCGATGTAGGTGGCGACGCCGATGAGCGCGACACTCGAGAGGATGGAGAACAGCGGCTGGCTGGCGGGCTGGACCGCCCGGAAGCGCTCCGGGTGGGCGCTCATCCACCCGACGAGCTCGCCGGACAGCGGCACCAGCGCGAAGATCCAGGTCAGGAGCGCGAGACTCTGGATCACGTTGATCGCCAGACCCTCGAATCGCGGTGGAAGCTCCACGAGGACGACCGCCAGATAGAACCCGACGAGCATCGTGCTCCGGATCAGCGGGTGGTGAAGCCGGTCGAGGATGAGATCGTCCACCTCGGTCTTGGTTTGGCGGACGAAGCGCAGGAACACGGCGCTCAGGAGGCGATCCGCCAGTCGCGCCACCGCCCCGGCGGTGACGGCGATGAGGAGGGCCGCCCAGTAGCGGAGGCCGGGAATCCGGGAGAGGACCTCCGAGACGGTCTCGATCGCGGCCGAAATCGTGTCCATCAGGGTGCTTCTCCGGCTGGGGCGGCCCGGTGGGTGATCCGCCCGGCGGCGATCGTGAGGGCGGCGGACAGGCCGGGGATGTCGCCCTCGGGCACCGCGAAATAGGAGTCGGCGAGCACCGCGAGGTCGGCGTCCATGCCGGGCGCGAGCGTCCCCCGCCGGGTCTCGGCGAAGACCTGCCAGGCGTAGTCGCGGGTCATGTGGAGCAGCGCTTCATCGCGCGAGACCGCGTGCTCGGGGCCCTGGACCCCGGCCGAGAGCGTGTCCCGGGAGACGAAGTGGTAGAGCACCTCGAACGGGTTGTGCGGGACGACCGGCGAGTCGGTGCCGAGCGAGACCGGGATCCCCTCGGCGGCGTAGAGGCCGACCGGGGTGGTGAGCGCGGCGCGATCCGCGCCCCAGTAGGAGACCAGGCTGGGGGCGGCGACGTAGAGGTGGTGCTGGGCGGTCACGGAGACGCCCATTCGCCGCATCCGCTCGAACTGGTCCGGCGCCGGAATGAAGCCGTGCTCGATGATCCAGCGGCGGCCGGTGACGGCGCTCTCGGCGTGGGCCGCCTCGTAGGCGTCGAGCACCAGATCCATGGCGGCGTCGCCGACTGCGTGGGTTCCGACGCGCCAGCCGAGCCGGTTCAGGGTGCGGACCGTCTGGTGGAACGACTCCGTCGGCATCGTCTGGAGCCCGAAGTAGGTTCCGCCCCGTCCCCACGGCTCTTCGTAGGGCTCGCGCATCCAGCCGCCCTCGAAGCCTCCGTCCACGCCCAGCTTGACCCCGCCGACCGACAGCAGGCCGGTCGAGAACTCGGGGCCGACGCCCCACGAGTCCACAACCGACGCGACCTCGTCCGGCTCGGCGCCCCGCAGCCGGAACAGGAACTCGATGCGCACCGGGAGCCGGTTCTCCTCGGCCAGAGTTCGGAACCGCCCGAACTGCTCCGGGGAGCCGCCGGGGATGCGCAGCGCGGTGATCCCGTAAGCGGCCATCGTCCGGAGATGGTCGAGGAGACGCTCGGCGGGATCCCCCTCGGGTTCGTCCCGGGGGAGGCGCACCGGATCCTTGGCGCGGTCCACGAGCTCCCCGTTCAGCCGGCCGTCGGGATAGCGGCCGATGCGGCCCCCGGGCGGGGCCTCGGCGGTCTCCTCGATGCCGAACCGGGCGAGGGCGGGGGAGTTGAGGATGAACTCGTGGCCGCCGCGGACGACGACCACCGGGTGGTCGGGGGCCGCCTCGTCGAGATCGTCGCGCAGCGGCAGCCGCGCCTCGGCGAGCTGTCCCTCGTGCCAGTTGCTGTTCGTGACCACGAGCCCGCCGGTCTCGGTGTCAGCGGCGCGGGCGGCGATGGCCTGTTTCAGCTCCGCCAGCGTGCGCACGCCGGACAGATCCACGCCGGAGCCGCCGCCAAGGGAGTGGAAGTGGTTGTCGGTGAGGCCGGGGACCACGGTCCGCCCGTCGAGGGCGACGGTCTCGGTCTCGGGCCCGCGGCGGCGCAGGACTTCGTCGTTGGCGCCGACCGCGGCGATCCGGTCTCCGGTGATGGCGAGGGCCTCGACGACTCCGAGCGACTCGTCGAGGGTGTGGATGCGTCCGCCGTGGAGGATGAGGTCGGCGGACGGCGGCGCGTCGCAGCCGAGGAGCGCGCCGACCGCGAGCGAGGCGGCCGCGAACGGAGGGTGCCTGCGCGGCATCAGTCGGGCAGGACGCGGCCCCGGTAGCGCCCGGTATCGAGGTCCGCGGTGACGATGGCGCCGACGGGGACCTGCGCGCGGAGGATGGCGAGCCCGAGCGCCGGCAGGCGGGATCGGAACTCCCACCCCGACGGCGGGTCGAACGCGGAGCCGAAGCGGCCGACGACCCGGCCGTCGAGCTCGAGCGGGGTGGACGCCGGTGGCGCGCCGGCGCCGGCGCGGGAAGCCAGCCGACGAAGAAGGCGCGGGATCCGGCCGCGGTGCGCCTGACGGGCGACGAACTCCTGACCGATGTAACACCCCTGGCCGAGTCGGGCATGGGCGGCGAGCCCGGACTCGGCGACCCGCGAGGTCGCGTTCAGCTCGCTTTCCCAGGCCGGCTCGCCGGCGGCGACTCGGAGGTAGCCGCGCTCGTCCGAACCGGCCCGCTCCACCGATTGCCGAGTGAGGGATGCGGCGGCGAGGTCGAGTCCGTACGGAATCTCGAGGAATCGGAGCCGCCACGTCGGCCACGATCGGAACAGCCGCCGGATCAGGAACGCGCCGCCCCGGTCGCGGGGTAGATCGGCCCCGGTTCCCGGGGTGAGCCGGGAGAGATCGAGGTTGGCGGGGACCGGCCACCTCAGGTCCGCCAGGATCCCCTCGATGATCGTCTCCGACCCGAACCCCTGCAAGAGCACGCTGCCGCCGGCGTCGCCGTCGAGCGGGGAAAGCTCGACGTCGTCCGCGATCCGGTAGCGATCGAGGCCGGTCAGAAGCGCATCGCGCCGCCGCCACTCGGTCTCGAGCACGATCGCGTCGCGGGTGGTGGAGGCGGTTCCCGCCGCGATCAGCGCTCCCTTGGGGGTGAGGAGCGCGGTGCGGGACACGCCGCCGACCGGCGGCACCGTCCCCGAGAGGATGCGCCGAAGGAAGTCCACCCGGTCCCGTCCGGTGACCAGGATCGCGTCACCGTCCCGCTCCGGGTTCCACTGCCGCGGCGCATCCGGAGGAATCTCGAAATCCCGGGGAACGGCCATGCGGGCTCTATGCTACCGGCCCGCTGCGTTGATGCCGTCCGCGGAGAAACGACCCATGAACGTGCTCCTCCCCATCGTCCGCGAGGCCTTCGGCGAGGGCGCCGCCGCCTCCCGCGGGCTCGACTTCGACCCCGCCGCGGGGCCGCGCCCGCTTCTGCCACGGCCGGTGGCGGCGGACGCCGAGGCGCTGAGCGACCTGCTCGAGTCGCTGGCCTGGTTCTGGAACACGAACGCCGAGTGGGCGGAGGAACAGGTCGCGGTCGGCCCTTCCTATCGGGCGCTGGTGGCCGCGCTCGTCGAGACCTTCGGGGTGCGGCGCGGTCAGTCCGTGGTGCTCCCGCTCTCGGAGCCGGACGATCGGCTGGCCGCCTGGCGCGAGGCGCTGCCGACGGGAGTGGGGGTCCGGCCGTGGCGGCCGCGCCGGCGGGGACGCCTCGCCGTCGGGGATCTCGAAGCCGTGGTGGACTCCGACACCCGGATCGTGGTGCAGACCAAGGCGTGCGCGGTGACCGGGGCGCTGAACGAGACCATCCCGGTGGCGCAGCGGTTCGCCGGGACTCCGGTCCGGGTGGTGGCGGAAGCGAGCCACTTCCTCTCCCACGGATCCCTCGATATCCGCAACCTTCGCTGCGACGCGCTGATCGCGGCGGCGGACGGCTTCTTCGGCGCGCAGGGTGCGGCGGCGTGGAGGCGCCGGCCGTCGGCTCAGGAGCCGCCGGGACCCCGATCCGCGGGTGCGACGGCGGTCGCGGCGTGGGGTCGGTCCCTGGCCTACGTGGAGCGGTTGGGAACGTCGGAGGCGGCGCCCGTCGCCCCGCCGTCGGAGCGGTTCGGACGCCGGGAGGCGATGCGACGCGGGATGCAGGCGATCCGGCAGGAGGAACGGATCCTCTCGCGCGAGATGCTGCGCACGTTGGGTCGGTTCCCGCGCATCCGCGTCCTCGGCGAGTCGGACGCCGTCCGGGCCGCCGCCCGAATTCCCACGTTCACGTTCGTGGTCGAGGGGAGGGAGGCGACCGGAGTGGCGCGAGCTCTCCGAGAGTCGGGCGTCGAGGTGGACGCCGGTTCGCTCGGTTCGGCGGCGACTCTGGAGGCTCTCGGGGTGGAGCCCCGGGTCGGAGCGGTGCGGGTTGGTCTCTCGCACTACCACACGGCCGAGGACATCCGCCGGTTCGGCGACTGTCTGGAAGCGGTTCTGGGCTGAGCCGTCGCGGGCTCCCGCCGCGAGGCCGTAGGATCGGCGAATCGGGAGGAGTCTGTTCGTGAAGTCTCGGTCTGTTCTGTTCGCTGCTCTGTTGGCGGCCGTTCCCATCCTCGGATGCCAGCCCCCGGGCGAGGCTCCGGCGCCGGCCCCGGTGGGAGAGCCGGGCGCCCACGCCGATCTGGTGGAGCTGTTCCACGAGTGGCGCGAGTTCGAGCGGCCCGCGTTCGTGGACGGCGTGCCGGACTACACTGAGGCGGCGATGGCGCGCCAGCGCGCCGAGCTGCCGGCGTGGCGGGCGCGGCTGGATGCGCTCGCCCCTTCGAGCTGGCCGGTGTCGGAACAGGTGGACTGGCATCTGGTGCGGGCCGAGATGAACGGTCTGGACTTCGACCACCGGGTGCGCCGGCCGTGGGCCCGGGATCCGGCGTTTTACGTGACGATCTTCGCGGCCGAGAGCGATGTGCCCGCCCACGAGGGTCCGGTGATGCACGGGTGGGTGGATCTCTGGACCTACGAGTACCCGTTGTCGGAAGCGGACGCGGCGGAGCTCGCGGGTCGGATCGGCGCCGTCCCGGCGCTGCTGGATCAGGCCCGGGGCAACCTCGCGGCCTCGAACGCCCGGGACCTGTGGCTCGGCGGGCTTCGGGCGTTCCGGAACCAGGCCGCCGACCTTGCGGCGTTCGGCGAGCGGGTCGCCGGGTCGAGCGACGATCTCGACGCTGCGGTGGCGGACGCCATCCGCGCCAGCGACGGCTTCCGGGAGTTCCTCGATGCCGAATCGGATACGAAGACCGGGCCGTCCGGCGTCGGCGCGGAGAACTACACCTGGGCGATGCAGCACGTCCATCTGCTCCCGTACACCTGGGAGGAACAGGTGACGCTGCTGCGTCGCGAGCTGGCGCGGTCCCATTCGTCCATGCTCCTCGAGGAGAACCGGAACCGCGGGCTTCCCGAGCTCGAGCGCATCGCCTCGGCGGAGGAGTTCGACCGGCGACTGAACGAGTCGGTGGATCGCTACATGGCGTTCCTCGAGGGAGAGGAAGTGCAGACGATGGCGCCGTGGATGGAGCCGGCTCTCCGCGCCGTGAACGGGGCGTTCGCGCCGCTCGAGAATCCCGAGGACCTGCGGAACTTCTTCAGCGAGGTGAACTACCGCGACCCGGACGCCTTCCGGCCGCACATGCACCACTGGATCGAGTTGGCGGCGATGCGGGAGACCCCGCACCCGAGTCCCATCCGGGCGGTTCCGTCGCTGTTCAACATCTTCCAGGCGCGCTCGGAGGGGCTCGCCACCGGCGTCGAGGAGATGTTCATGCACCTCGGGCTGCTCGAGGGTTCGCCGAGGTCGCGGGAGTTGACCTGGATCATGCTGGCGCAGCGGGCGGCGCGAGCGATCAGCGGGTTGAACCTCCACGGCGGCGAATTCGATATGGAGGAAGCCGTCGGCTACGCCATGGAGTGGACGCCGCGAGGCTGGCTCACCGAGGGGGCGCTGGTCCGGGGCGAGCAGAGCCTCTATCTGCGGCAACCGGGCTACGGGACGAGTTACGTCGTCGGGAAGCTGCAGATCGAGGAGCTGCTCGCCGAGGTCGCGCTTCAGGACGGGGACGACTTCTCCGTGAAGGATTTCTTCGACCGGTTCTACGCCTCCGGAGTCATCCCGATCACGCTGACGCGGTGGGAGATGACCGGCGAGAAGGACCCGGTTCTGGACCTGCGCCCGTAGCGGTCGGGCTCGCTAGACTGCCGGCGCCATGAGCACGCACCGACCGGGAGTGGAGACGGACTGGCGGACGAGCCTCGACCGGGTTTCGGCCACTCTCGACCGCATGGCCAAGCGCAGCGAGGAGACGGAGCGGCGGCTGGAGGAGTTCGCTCTCGAGGCTGCCCGGCGGAGGGAGGAGACGGACCGGCGGCTGGAGGAGTTCGCTCTCGAGGCTGCCCGGCGGGAGGCGAAGCGAGCCGCGGAGCGGGAGGCGAAGAGGGCCGCCGAGCGCGAGCGCCGACGGCAGGTGGACGAGCGACGGCGGCAGGTGGACGAGCGACGGTGGGCCGAGGCCGACCGCGACCACGCCGAGATGCGGCGACGGGGGAAAGAGCACGACCGGCGCCTGCGCTATCTCGACAACCTGTTCAACGGGCAGTGGGGGAAACTCATGGAGGCTCTCGTGGACGGAGATCTGGTGTCCTTGCTCAAGAAGCGTGGCATCAGCGTGACCCACACCTGGACGAATCTGAAAATGAGGGTCGAGGACTACCGGCGCGAAGTGGACATCCTCGCCGTCAACGGCAATGAAGTCGTGGCCGTCGAGGTGAAGACGACCATGAAGGTGGCGGACGTGAACTACTTCCTCGAGATGCTGCCTCTCTTCAAGAAGCTGGCGCCGGAGTATCGGGACCGCACGGTGTTCGGAGCGGTGGCCTACCTGAAGGCGGACGAGAATTCCGACGCGTACGCCGAGCGGAAGGGGTTGTTCGTCATTCGGGCGACCGGGAGCAGCGCGAGCATCACGAACGACGACAACTTCCAGCCCCGGGCCTTCGGCTGACCGCTTCCTGCCCGGGCCTGGCATACGCCATGCTCCCGAGTCCGAGGAGCGGGAAGATCTCCCGGAAGGCAGGAGACCATGATGCGAGATGACCTGAACCGCCACCGGGCGTTCGCTGCGGCCCTTGCACTGTCCGCCGTCTCGTGCGTACACGCGGTCACGATCCGGCCGGCGCCGTCCTACGACGCCTACGCGTTCGAGGCGATGTTGCCGCTCGGCGCCGCGCTCCACGTGGACGGGGAGCGGCTGTTTCAGGAAGCGAGGATCGCGGGCCCTGAAGAGGGCTTCTGCGAGGGCAATCGCTATCCGGTGGACTCCCGGGACGCGTTCCGGGAATCGGTGATCGCGACGCTCGAGCGACTGGTGGAGCATGTGGAGCCCACTCCGGAGCCGCTCGATCGCGAGGCGATGGAGGCGCGCGGCCTCGACGCCGTGTTCCTGGTCCGGGCCGACAGCTTCGCCATGGGGCTGGACGGAGGACTGTTCCGCGACGCCGAGGCGATCGCCGAGCTGACGCTCGTCGTGTCGGCGTACACCCGCGACGGCCTGCAGTTGCGGGAGACCGTGTACGGGAGCGCGGTGCAGCAGGGGGGCGCCACCAGTTGCGGGACGCTCGCCGACATCCTGGCGGTGGCGGTCGAGAGCGCCATCGAGAGTTCCATGACCGAACTGGGCGAGCTTCTCGTGAACGCTCCGGCGCTCCGGGGCGCGCCGTAGCCGCCAAACCGGGCCGGAGCGCCGGACTCCAGTCCCTTGCCGGGCCCCCACCGGGAGAACTGGCGCCGGACTCCGCCAGTTCTCCGGGTGGGGGCCCGGCAATTCCCAAGCGAGCTGCCGGAGCGCCGGACCGCTGGCCCTGGTTCGACGATGACCTCGGCTACCCGCAAGAGCCGTCCTCAGTGCACTTGCGAGCTGGTGAAGAGTCCGGACTCCAGTCCGGCCATGGGCGACCGGACGGCGGCCACGAGCGATCCCTGCCGCTCGGGTCTGGAGAGCGGTGCTCCATACCGCTCCTGACAAGATGAGGCCGTGACCGTTCGGCCCCGCTTCCGCACCTTCGCCCTTCTCCCTTTCGTCGCCGCGGCGTCCCTCGTCGTCGCCTCCGCGTTCCGGTCTTCCGCGCAGCCGTCCCCGGAGCGCCCGTGGGAGGACCCGGCCGTCTTCGAGATCGGGCGGGAACCGCCGCGCGCCTCGTTCCGGCGCTTCCCGACCCGGGACGAGGCTCGCGTCGGTGACCGGGACGCCTCCTCGCGCCGCCTTTCGCTGAACGGAACCTGGCGCTTCCGCTTTGTCGGGCGCCCTGCCGACCGACCGGTCGGATTCGAGGCCGGCGATTACGACGACTCGGGCTGGGACCGGATCCGGGTGCCGTCGAACTGGGAGCTGGAGGGCTACGGGCACCCGGTCTATCGCGACGAGTCCTACTCGTTCCCGGCGAACCCGCCCTTCGTCCCCGCCGACGACAACCCGGTCGGCTCGTACCGACGCCGGTTCGACCTCCCGGCGGACTGGAGCGGGATGGAGGTGTTCCTCCGGTTCGACGGCGTGTACTCGGCGTTTTTCGTCTGGTTGAACGGCGCGTTCATCGGCTACAGCGAAGGGAGCCGGACGCCCGCCGAATTCCGGGTGACCGAGGCGGTCCGCCCTCGGGCCAACCAGCTCGCGGTGCAGGTGTTTCGCTGGAGCGACGGCAGCTACCTGGAAGGCCAGGATTTCTGGCGCATCAGCGGGATCGACCGCGAGGTCTCGCTCCACGCGGCGCCGCCGACCCATCTGCGGGACGCCCATGTGACGGCCGACTACGACCCCACGGGCGGACGGGGCCTCGCGCATCTGACCGCGCAGCTCGCGAACCGCGGCCTCGCGGCGGCGGGGGAGACGACCCTCGAAGTCGAACTCCTCGACCCCTCCGGCGCTCCCGCGTGGGCGGAGCCGCGCCGGTTGACCGCGATCGTGGGGCAGGGGAGCGAGGCCTCGGTCGAGACGCGGATCGAGGTCGGGGAGGCGCTGGCATGGACCGCCGAGACCCCGAATCTCTACCGGATCCTGCTCACGCTGCGGGGGGAGGACGGCCCCGTCGAGGCGACCTCCCTCCCGCTCGGGTTCCGCCGGGTGGAGACCGCGGGCGGGCAGCTCCTCCTGAACGGGCGGCCGATCACGCTGTTCGGGGTCAACCGCCACGAGCACGATCCGCAGCGGGGGCATGTGCTCGACGAGGCCTCGATGGTCGAGGACATCCGGCTGATGAAGTCCCTGAACGTGAACGCGGTCCGCACCGCCCACTACCCCAACCTGCCGCGGTTCTATGAGCTCACCGACCGCTACGGGCTCTACGTCGTGGACGAGCCGAACCTCGAATCCCACGGCATGGGGTTTCTGCCCGAGAACACGCTCGCGGCGAAGCCGGAGTGGCGGGACGCCCACCTCGATCGGGTGCGGCGGATGGCGCTGCGCGACCGCAACCACCCCTCGGTCATCGTCTGGTCCCTCGGCAACGAGGCGGGCGACGGTGAGAACTTCGACGCCGCCTCGGAATGGCTGCGCGAGACCGATCCGGGGCGGCCGATCCTCTACGAGCCGGCGCTGGAGCGGGACATCGTGGACATCGTCGCGCCGATGTACGTCCGGCCCTACTGGCTGGAGCACTACGCGGCGCGGGGCGATCGCCCGTTCCTGCTCGTGGAATACGCCCATGCGATGGGGAACAGCGTGGGCAACCTGGCGGACTACTGGGAGGTCATCGAGTCGGATCCGAAACTCATCGGCGGCTTCATCTGGGACTGGGTGGATCAGGCGCTCTCCACCGCCGACGAGTCGGGTCGGCCGTTTTGGGCCTACGGCGGCGACTTCGGGCCGGCGGGGTTCCCGACCGACGGGAACTTCCTCGCGAACGGGCTGGTGTCGGCGGATCGCCGCCCCCACCCGCACGCCTTCGAAGTCAAGAAGGTGTACCAGCCGGTTCGGGCCCGCGGCATGGACCTCGCCGCGGGCCGGGTCGAGATCGAGAACCGCCGAGTTTTCACCGATCTGTCCGACCTCGACGGCTTCTTCGAGGTGACGGCGGACGGCGAAACGCTGGCTTCAGGACCGCTCCCGGCGCTCGCCGTCCCGCCCGGAGGGCGGCAGACTGTCCAGATCCCGTGGCCGCCTCCGTCCCCGGATCCCGCCCGCGAGCTGCTCCTGACCGTCGGGTTCCGGTTGCGGGAGGCCACCGATCTCCTCCCCTCCGGCCACGAGGTGGCGTGGGATCAGTTCTCGCTGCGGTCTCCGGCGCCGGTGGTGGCGTCGGCTGCCGAAGGGACGCTGCACATCGTCGAGACCGACGGGGAGGTCGTGATCGAGGGCGGCGCCTTCGTGGTGCGATTCGATCGGGAGCGCGGCACGATGGCGTCGCTCCGGTCCGGAGGGGTGGAGCGGATCGAGATCGGACCGCAGCCCAACTTCTGGCGGGCGCCGACCGACAACGACTACGGCAACGGCTTCCCGATCCGATCCGGGGTGTGGCGCCTCGCCGGTCGGCCGCCGAAGCGGGCGCTGGAGGCGATGGAGGTCGAACGGACCGGCGCCGGCGTCGTGGTGCGGAGCCGGTTCGCGCTGCGATCGGTGGGGGCGCGCTACGAGCTGGAGCACGAGGTCTTTCCGGACGGCGTGGTCGCGGTCGCGGCCCGCATGAGCGGAGTGGATGAGGATCTGCCCGAGATCCCGCGGTTCGGGGTGCTGATGACCCTCCCGGGATCGCTCGACCAGGTCACCTGGTATGGCCGCGGGCCGTACGAGAACTACTGGGACCGCCGCACCGGGGCCGCCGTGGGTCTTCACCGGCGGGCGGTCGAGGAGATGGCCCACTCCTACGTGCGTCCCCAGGAAACGGGGACCCGCACCGACACCCGATGGGCGGCGGTCACCGACGATGACGGGGGCGGCGTGCTCGTCGTGGGCCTCCCGGTCGTCTCGTTCTCCGCGCTCCCGTTCCGGGTCTCGGATCTCGACGGCGGCGAAACCAAGACCCGCCGTCACGCCGCGGATCTCGTGCCCCGGGACGAAGTGACGCTCGCGGTGGACGACCGGCAGATGGGCGTCGGGGGAGACGATTCGTGGGGGGCGGTCCCCCACCGCGGGTACACCCTGTGGCCGCAGGATCTGGAGTACCGCTTCCTGCTGCGCGCGCTCGCTCCCGGGGAGGATCCGGCGGTGGTCGCTCGCTCGATGGTTCCCGATGCGGAGGCGGCCGCCGCGGTCGCTGGTCGGTCCCTCGCGCTCGACGATTTCGAGGAACGCAATCTGGTGGATCACCGGGCCCGGGGCGCTTCGGTGATGCCGGAACCGGCGCAGAGCTCCCCCTATTCCGCGGCCGGGGACACCGGGCTGACCGACGGCGTCCGCGGCTCGGTGGACCGCCGCGGCGGCCACTGGCAGGGGTACCGGAGCGGCGAGGTGATCCTGACGGTGGATCTCGGCGAGGCGCAGCCGGTCCGGACGGTCAAGCTGTCTTTCCTGCAGCACCCGGGATCGGGCGTGTACTGGCCGCGGGAGGTCGTGGCGGAACTCTCGGCCGACGGCGAGGCGTTCCGCGACGCGGGCCGGACCGTGGTGTTCGAGCCCGACCCGACCAACCCGCCGGGGGCGGGCCGTCGGCGGGTCACGCTGGAGCTGCCCGCGGGAGCGCCGGCGCGGCTCCTTCGACTGGCGATCCGCGCTCTCGGTCCGGTGCCGGCCCCGTGGCCCACCGGACCCGACGGCGCCCGCCGGGAAGGGGAGTTGGCGTGGACCTACGTGGACGAGATCATCGTCCGCTGATCCCGAGCCTCAGCCGCCGAGGAGACCGCGGGCGATCGTCCCGACGCCGAAGCCGAGATAGTTCCCCACCGCGTAGCCGGCGAGGGCGACCGCGATCCCCGGCAGGAGCTTGTCGCCGTAGCCGCGAGCCGATGCGATGGCGACCGCGGAGGCGGCGCCGCCGATGTTGGCCTGCGACGCGACCGCGAGGGTGCCGAAATCGAAGCGGAGGAGCCGTCCCACGCCGAAGATGACGAGCCCGTGGACGCCCACCGTGGTCAGGGCGTAGAGGAAGAGCGCCGGTCCGGCGGCGAGCATTTCGGAAACGAGCGACTGCGCCCCGTTGCCGGCGAGGAACAGGAGGATGAGCGCGTTCCCGAGGACCGGGGCGCCGCGGAGGCCGCGCACCCACGGCGTGTGGCCGAGGATCAGCGCGATCGTCGTGAGCCACAGCACCGACGGAATCGCGGGGACGAGGCCGCCCAGAATCTGCGCTGCGACCATGACCCCGAGCGTGATCGAGGCGAGGCCGAAGAAGTCCATGACCCGCAGGCTCTCGCCGCTCTCCTTGAGGCGCTGCTCCAGCGTCATCGGCTGATCGCCGGACACCGGAGCCGCGCCGACCGAACCGGCGGGCTTCCTCGACAGGATCGCGGGCAGGGTGAGGCAGGCGGCGAGCCATGCCACGGTCACGATCACATCGGCTGCCACTGCGCCCGACATGACCGCCGGATCGGTCGAGAAGGCGCTCCCGAGCGCGTAGAAGTTGGCTCCGCCGCCGATGTAGGTGCCGGTGAACTGCCCGGAGAGCTTCCAGGCCTCGGGACCCACCGCGTCGGACCAGAGCAGGGTGGCGGTGGCGACCCCGGTCATCGTTCCGATCGCGCCGATGCCGAAGGCGCCGAGCATCTTCGAGCCCGCCTGCCGGATCGTCTTCAGATCCACGGCGAGCAGGATCAAGACGATGGCGGCGTTGACCCAGATCGTTCCGAGCTGGTTGTAGGCCTCCGCGTCCCCGGGGAGGATGCCCGAGTTGGAGAGGAGCATCCCGAACGTCAGACACAGGAGCCCGGCGCTCGCGGTCTTGAAGAAGCGGTAGCGGGACTCCAGCCACACCGCGCTGAAGACGACGGCGGCGAGCGCGAGAAAAACGGCGAAGGGGTCGGTGATCACGGCTGGTTCAGGGAGGGGTCCTCATCCCAGTTGCGGACCGGGTTCTCGAGCGTCCCGACGCCCTCGGCCCAGCAGGCGGCGGTGTCGCCTGGTTCCATGAAGATGGGGGGCGTGCGGGCGTACCCGACCCCGTCGGGCGTGCCGGTCGCGATCACGTCGCCGGGCTCGAGGATCAGGTTGTGGGAAGCGAACTGGATGAGCTCGTACACGGTGTGCTCCATGAGGCTCGTGTTCGCGTCCTGCATGATCTCGCCGGAGAGGGTGAACCGGATGTCGAGGTCGTGCGGGTCGCTGATGAACTCGGCGGGAGTGATGAAGGGCCCGAGAGGCGCGAAGGTCTCGGTGCTCTTCCACACCAGCCAGTCCGAGCCGTAGCGATCGTCGCCGCGTCCCTCCCGATCTCCCACGTCGTTCATCATGGTGAAGCCGAAGACGTGGGCGGCCGCGTCATCCCCCGGAACGTCGCTCGCCGGGGCGCCGATGACGACCGCCAGCTCGCACTCCCAGTCCACCATCTCGCGGTCCGGCTTGATCAGGATGGCCTCCCGGTGCCCGATGGCGATGCTGCCCGGCTTCATGAACAGGTAGGGGTTCTGGCGGCGGTCGTCGGGCTCGCGCTGCCAGAAGTGGTCCATCGAGACCTGGGTCTCGTCGAGCGCCGAGGCGTCCGACATGGCGGCGGGGGCGCCGGTGGTCATCTCGACCCCGTGGGCGGGATAGTTCAGCGCGGCGGCGAGGATCTTTCCGGGACGGACCGGGGGGAAGAACCGCAGCTCGTCGAGGGGGTGGATCCAGACCGGCCGCTCGGCTTCCGGGAGATCGAGGAGCGGCTCCACCTGTTCCGCGATCCCGTGGACCCGGTCCCGCATGCCGAGCGACCAGCGGCCGGCGAGTTCGTTCATGTCCGCCGGCATCGGGAGCGTGACCCAGAGCCGGTTGCGGCGTTCGAGGGCGGCGTTGGCGCGGTCGAGGTCCACGGCGAAGGCGTCGCGCAGGACGATCCCGAGGAAGGCCTCGCCCCGATGTTCGAACGAGCCGAGGCGAAAAAGCGACGCGGCGGACGCGGTGGCCGGCAGGAAGAGCGGCAGGAGGAGAGCGAACGCGACGGCGGGAGGTCTCACGCGCCGGAGTATCCCATCCTCCCGCCCGCCCGGCCCCGCCGGTCGGAGCGCGCTTCGGGGGCGGACGGGAGGAGTCCGGGGCGTTCGAGTGTGTGGTTGCAGCCGGGCTCGGGCGAGTACTACGGCGTCAGCATGACGCGGCTCCCGGTTACCGACTCGACCTTGGCGCGCGTGTAGGCGAGCGGGAAGTACTGGTGCCGCACCCACAGCTCGAAGAGATCCCGGTAGTGCGGGCTCATCGGGTCCCCCGACTGGCCCGGAGTGCTCGTCGCTACCGAGTTGTCCCAGTTCGACGGATCGAGGATGACCCGGAAGCTGCCCCCCGACCCCTGGTTCTCGCCGCCGCCGGTGTTGTTCACGGTGGACTCGTAGCCGCCGCGCGGCCACGGTCCCACCTCGAGGAGCGCTCGGGTCTCCTCGTCCACCGCGTCCGCCATGATGTGGGTGATGTGGACGTGCTTCATGGCGTCCTGGCCGTAGCGCCAGTTCGCCGGGTCGGCGCCGAGGCGCGCCACCACGTCGTCCACCCCGTCGGCGAACGCCTGGAGGAGCAGGTCGTCGCGCCCCTCGATGGGATCCTCTCCGAACCGGCCGTCGGGGGCGAGCAGGTGGTCGAGCATGCGCTTCTTGTTCACTCGCCGGAGCAGATTCCGCGCGGCCTCGGGGATCAGAAGTTCCCGCATCGCGGCCGAGACCCGGCGCTCGAAGTGCCAGTACACCGTCGCCGCAGTCGAGCTCTTGTCGAGGACGAAATCCCAGTCGGCGAGGAGGCGGAGTTCGGGGCTGTCCTCCGGCTCGGCGAGGAAGAGCAGCGGCACCAGGTTCCGGGCCACCACGCTCAGTTCGTCGTGCTGCTGGGCCATCATGTCCTGCACCGTGAAGCGGACGCCGCTTCGCATCAGCTCGTCCACCCGCAGCCCCCGCATCTCGTCGCCCCAGGTGAAATGGAGCGCCTCGGGGTGCGGGTAATCGGAGGCCACCGCGGGAGCCATCAGGTTGTTGGCGGTCCCCCAGAATCCCTTTTCCGGGTTCTTGACGGACGGCAGCGCCTTGATCGGGAGGTAGCCGCTCCACTCGTACCGGCCGTCGCCCGGCACCGGCACCAGCCCGCTCCAATTGGCATTCCGGATCGGAGAGACGCCGACCGCCTGGTAACCGATGTTCCCATCCACATCGCCCCAGATCATGTTCTCGGCGGGGATGCCGCTGTAGTTGCACGCCTCGACGAACTCCTCCCAGGTCTGCGCCTGGTTCATGCGCAGACTCGCGAGGTAGGGCGAGTTCCCGATCTCGAGCCAGGCGGCGCGGAGCGCGTAAGCCTTGTGGTTCTCGTGGTCCTCGTGGAGCACCGGACCGTGGCGGGTGTACTTGAGGGTCGCCGTGTGGTCCGGCTGCCCCTTGACCGGGATCGTTTCGGTGCGGACGGTCATGGACACCCACTCGCCGAGGTAGCGGTACTGGTTCGGGTCGTCCGGGTTCGTGTCATAGACCATCAGGTCCTCGTTGTCCTGTCCGAACACGGTGAGGCCCCAGCCCCCCTTCTTGTTGTGGCCGATGGAGATCCCCGGAAGCACCGGTTCGCCGCCGCCGATGACCGACCAGCCGGGCCCTTCGAGGTGCGCGAAATAACGTAGCGACGGGGCCACGATGGTTCGGTGGGGGTCGTTCACGATGAGCGGCAGGCCGGTCCAGGTCCGCTCGCCGCTCACGACCCAGTTGTTGGAGCCGATGTGTTCGCCGGCGTCCACGAGCCGCAGCTCGCTCGGGAAGTCGTCGAGGAGCGCGAGCCGCTCGGCGTCGCGGTTCCGGTGTTCGGCGACGATGTGCTCGGGCTGGAACCGCACCGGACCCCGAAACGCCCGGTAGAGCCGGAGGATCTCGGGACCGAGCAGCGCGCCGTCCACCGCCGGGTCGAGATCGAGCGCCGGCTCGCCGGGGCGGTACCAGTCGGTGTCCCGCAGCACGTCCGCGCCCACCGCCGCCACCGCCATCCCGAGGTTCAGCTCCTGGGTGACGTTCGACAGGAGGCCCTGGTGGCGCGAGATCACGACCTCCTCGGTCCACGGCTCGGGGAGGATGCCGAGCAGGCGGAACTCGAGGGGGAGGCTGTCCGGATCCTGGCGAGCCTCGGCGATCCGGGCGTTGATGCCGCGGACGAACGCCGGGATGATCCTGTCGCCCCGGGGGTGGTAGTACCGCATCTCCTGCCCCATGTCCTTGCGGAACCGGTGAAGGCGGACGCCGATGTCGCGCTCGAGCTCGGCGGGCCCGAGGATCTCGGCGACCGTCCCGGTGGCCTGCCGGCGCCACATCTCGAACTGGAACAGCCGGGACTCCGCCGCCCGGTAACCCTGAGCGAAGAAGAGGTCCTCCTCGGACTCGGCGTAGATGTGGTCCATGCCCCAGCGGTCCTGGAGGACTTCCACCGGAGCGCCCAGACCGGCGACCTGACGGGTCTCGTCCCGGGCGGCCGCGGGCAGGGCCAGGAGAGCGGCGGCGAGGAGGGCAAGGGACAGGATGGGCACGGGGTTCTCCTTCCTCCGCATGCTGCGATGCGGCGTGGCCCCGATGGTATCCGCGCAGACGGCGTCCGCGCCCGCGCCGGGCGGTGGGGCTCCCGCCGGCGGTGCGTCGCCGGTCGAAACCGGGCCTTGACACGGGGGCGCCGCCGCGATGAAGGGAAGGGCAGCGCGATGAACGAGCGACTGGCCGAGGCCCGAGACGACCGATGGTCCCTGGCCCCCCATCCCGTCCCGGTGACGCCGCCGCGCTTCCTCGTCCTCGACCGATCCCTGACCGGCGGATCGGTCTTCGCGCCTCCCCGGGTCCGCCGCGACGCCCGATCCGGCGACCCCTCCTCACTTCGCTGGCGGCCGCTCGGACGCCGATTCCCCTGATACGGTGGCGGCGCCTTCGAAACGGGCGCCGAGACGGTCCCCCTTTCGGAGTTCGAGCTCCACCGGCGCGAGGCGTCGGCGCCGACGACCTTGCCCTTCGCGTTCCGCAGCCTTCCGTCGCTCGGCACCCTCATGCTGGTCGGCGTGGGAGTCGGCGCGGTGGCGGGCGCGCTCGTCGGGGAGACGGCGACGTCGGTGGCGTTCCTCGGCGACGTGTTCATCCGTCTGCTGGTACTGGCGGCCGTGCCGCTCATGTTCACGAATCTGGTGCTGGCGCTCGCCGGTTCTTCTCCGCCGGGAGGCGCGGGCCGTCTGCTGGTGGCGATCGGGGCGTTCTTCCTGCTCACGACGGTGGCGGCGCAGGTCGTATCGCTCGGTGCTGTGGGGATCCTCCGGCCGGGGGACGGCATGGCGGGGGCGCTCGGATCGGCGGGCGGAGACCCCGCGGCGCTCCCGTCGGGCGGCGATTTCCTCGACGCCCTCATCCCCGACAGCGTCGTCGGCGTCTTCGTGGATGGACGGGTCACCGGGATCGTGATCCTCGGGCTCATGCTCGGGGCCGCCGCGCGCCGACTCGAGCCGGAACACCGGGACGCGGTCGTGGCCGCTTGCGGCGCCCTGACCGCGTGGCTGCGGATCCTGGTGCGGGGGGTGCTGTGGACTGGCCCGGTGGGGGTCGCGGCGCTCGCGGCCGCCGCGGTCGGAGAGCACGGACAGGCGGTGTTCGGCCCCCTCGGCCTCTACATCGCCGCGGTGTGGGCGGCGGATCTGGTGATCTTCGCGCTCTACCTGGGCCTGTTGCGACTGCTCGGCTCGATCTCTCCCATCGGCTTCCTCCGGCGGACCGCCACCGTCTGGACCACGACCATCTCGACCTGCAGCAGCCTCGCGAGCCTGAGCGCGTCCCTGAACACCGCGGAGCGCCTCCGCCTGCCGCGGTCGGTGTACGCGCTGACCCTTCCCCTCGGCGCGCAGCTCAACAAGGACGGCAGCGCGGTGCTCCTCGCCGGGGCCGTGCTGTTCACGGCGCAGGCGGCCGGTATTCCGCTAGGATGGACCGACCTTGCAGCCGTCGTCGCATTCGGAACCCTGCTCTCGGCAGCAGCTCCCGGTGTTCCGAACGGCGGCATCGTGAATCAGCTCCTGCTGCTCACGGTGTTCGGTCTGCCGCTCGAACTCGCCGTACTGGTGGCCGGTGTTTACCGGTTGGTTGATATGCCGACGACGACTCTGAACATCATGGGGGACCTGGTTGGGACCCTCATCGTCGCCCGCAGGAAGCGGGAGGCGGATCCGGCGCTCGCCGCCGGCTGACCGTGCCCGGTCTCGAGCAGGGGCCGCCCGTTTCGGAGGCGCGGGGCCTTTTCCCCGGCGCCGCGGCGCGGCCCTATCTGAATGTCGGGCAGAGGAGCCTCCTCGCGACCCCCGTCCGAGACGCGATCCAGGGTTTTCTCGACCGCTGGGAGCGGGGAGAATCGGACAAGGGGGGCCTTTTCGACACGATCGAGCGGGCCCGGGTCCGGTTCGCCCGCCTCATCGGCGCCCAGCCGGACGAGGTGGCGTGGATCAAGAACGTCACCGAGGGCTTCAACCTGTTCCTGAGCTCGCTCGACTGGAGTCCGGGCGACGAGATCGTTTTCTGTCCCGATCTGGAGCACCCGGCCAACGTGCTTCCGTGGCGGAACGTAGCGGCCCGCCACCGAGTTCGGCTGATCCCGGTTCCCCCGGACGAAGGGAGGCTGCCGTCCGAGCGGATCGCCGAGGCCGTCGGACCGAAGACCCGCGCCGTCGCCGTCTCCGCGGTCACGTTCTCGCCCGGCTTCGAGACCGACCTCGAACCCCTGCGGGAGGCCTGCCGGCGGAGCGGCGCGCTGCTCCTGCTCGATGCGGCGCAGAGTGTGGGGACGCTCCAGACCCGGGTGGAGCGCGCCGGGTGCGACATGCTCGCGGTGGCGACCCAGAAGGGGCTCCTCGGCACCTACGGGGCGGGCTTCCTGTTCGTCCGGCGGGACCTCGCGGAATCGCTGGCTCCGGCGTCGCTGGGCCGGTACGGCGTGGGCGGGTCCGCCGGCGACGACCACGTGCCCGAGACCGCCCTGCCCGATGGGGGGATCGCCTACGCCGCCGGCGCTCGGCGTTTCGAGCTGGGGAACTTCAACTACCTCGGCGCGGTGGCCGCGGACGCCGGCCTGGGCGTTCTGGAGCGGTTCGGAGCGACGGCGGTGGACCGTCACAACCGGTCGCTCGCGGCGCGGCTCGCCGCCGGGTTCCTCGAGATGGGGCTTCCGGTGGCCGGGGGTCCGCCGGGGCCGCAGCTCGGTCATATCGTCTCGGTCGGAGAGGCGGGGGCGGGAAGCCACGACACCGTGGAGGACCCGCGCATCGAGTCGCTCCACCGGCAGTTGGCCCGCGCGCGTATCGAGCACAGCGTGCGACGGGGCGTCCTCCGCTTCGCGGTACACCTCTACAACGACGAATCCGACGTGGACCGGACGCTGGAGGAGGCGCGGGTCTGGCGGCGTCGTCGCGCCGTCCGTTTCTGAGGCGCTGACCCCATCGTCCGCCGGAGGGCGCGGCTTCTCCTACAATCAGGTCCTCTCACCCCGGCTCGCGGCCGGGGCCCCACCCCGCGCCATCAGGAGGAACTGCCATGCGCCGAACCGTTCTCGCGACTCTCGCCTGTCTCGCTGTGGCCGCGCTCGCCGCCGGTCATCCGCACTTCAACAAGACCGTCAGCACCACGATCGGAGAGGTCGAGGTCAGCGTGGCTTACAACTCGACGGACGCCAACATGGAGCACGTCGCCGCGGTGGAGGCGGGGACGTTCGTGAGCCCGCGGGGACCGCGCCTGAACGTCTCGGCCGACGTGATGGCCGGGGACATGACCATTGCCGCCGGCGAGTACACGATCGGCGTGATCCAGGGGGACGACGGCTCGTGGACGATGGCGCTCCACGAGGGTCGGATTCCGCGGGGCGAGATGCCCGACATGGCGAAGGTGATGAAGCTCGACTCGCGGTACTCCGAGGACATGGGGACCGCCGATCACATGCTGATCGACATCACCGCGGGCTCGGGGGACTTCGCCGGGAAGCCGGTCCTGACCATCCACTTCGGCGGGATGCACCTCCAGGCGGCTCTCGGCTAGGGAGGACTTTTATGGAGCGCCGGACTCCACCAGTTCTCCCGGCCAGTTCTCCCGGTGGGGGCGGGGGCCGGCACCGAGCGGCACACCTGGCCGGCACCGTGTTATGGAGCGCCGCTCTCCACCAGTTCTCCCGGCCAGTTCTCCCGGTGGGGGCGGGGTGCGGCACCGAGCGGCCCACCTGACCGGCGCCGCCCTAGGCAGCGCCGCTCTCCACCAGTTCTCCCGGCCAGTTCTCCCGGTGGGGGCGGGGTGCGGCACCGAGCGGCCCACCTGACCGGTGCCGCCATATGGAGCGCCGCTCTCCAGAGCGGCACCGCGACCTCGCGCACATTCGGGCTACCCGTGCCGCTCTGGAGAGCGGCGCTCCATAACTGCGAATCAGCGAAGCGCTATGTCGATGAACTCGTGCTGACTGATGGCCTCGCGAATGTGTTCCGGGGTGGCGCCTTCTTCGTGCATCTCTTCAGCCAGGATGACCTCCTGGAGACAGGTGCTTCAAGTGGCGGCGTGGTCGTCCACGTAGCAGTCGAGCAGGCTGCCGTGATCGGTCTGGACTCCGTGGCAGCCGCACAGACAGGGGAGCTGGACCAGGATCTCGGGGATCTCCTTGGCGATCTGGTAGGCCCTCTGGAGCGTCTCGTTCGTGTAGGTGTTCGGCGGGAGCGTGACCGGGAACGGCCGGGCCTCCTCGACGGAGTCGTAGTAGGGGAACGGCTTGGCCGGGGCCGCGCTGGACTGGCCGGCGGCGACGGCGGCCGACGCGGCGCTCTCCACCGTGTTGTCCTCGGAGACCGCCATCAGGAAGACGACCGCTCCCACCGCGAGAACACCCACGGCGACGAACGGCAGCCATCCGAGCCGTCCGCCGCGCGCGAGGGCGGCGCCGCCCGGCGGCTTCGGCGGATCGGAGGCGAGCGGGGGGCGGGATGACTTTTGCGGGACGGAGCGACGCTTGGGCATGATGAACCCCGTATCCTAGCCCGATCTTCGATGGACGTGAACCCATCCCCCGGACCCCGTCCGCTCCCGATCGCCGGCTGGCTCGCCGGCGCGGCCGTCTTCCTCGGCGCAGTGCTGGTCTTCGTGGTCCAGCCGATGGTCGCGAAGCCGCTGCTGGCCTGGTACGGCGGGGCCCCCATGGTGTGGGCGGTCGCGCTGTTCTTCTTCCAGGCCGCGCTGCTCCTCGGCTACCTGGGGGCGCACCTGCTGGTGACGCGCCTGCGCCCCCGGGCCCAGCGGATCGCCTGCGCCGCGATCCTGCTCCTTGCCCTCGTCACCCTGCCGCCGCTCGCCGACGCCGGGTGGGCGCCGGACGGAGGGGAGGCGCCGGCGGGTCGGATCCTCCTGACTCTGCTGGCTTCGGTCGGCCTCCCGTTCGTGGTGGCGGCGGCGACGACGCCGCTCCTGTCGGCGTGGGTGGCGGCGTCCCGGCCCGCCGGGCGAGAAGGAGATCCGGGTGTCTATCGGCTCTACGCGCTCTCGAACGCCGGGTCGCTGATCGGCCTGGGGCTCTATCCGGTGTTGCTCGAGCCCTTCTCCGGACTGGCGCAGCAGGGACGGCTGTGGAGCGCGGGCTTCGCCCTGTGGCTGGTGGCTGCGATCGCCGCCGGGTGGTTCACGCTCAGGGGAACCGCGGATCCGGCGTCCCCGGCCCGAGGGACGGCGGGCGGGTTCCAGGCGGCGCCCGCCGGCCTCGCCGCCATGGGCTCGCTGGTCCTGGTCGCGGTCACGACCCATCTGACCCGGGATGTGGCGGCCGCGCCGTTCCTGTGGACCATTCCTCTCGCGGTCTATCTGCTGACCTTCATCCTCGCCTTCCGGGGCGGACCCCCGTACCCGCGGCGGCTTCTCCCCCCGCTGGTGGTGGCCGCGGCGATCGCCTGTCTGGCGGTCTGGTTCCAGGACATCACCTACGGCCTCGACCGCGCCCCGCTCGCCCACGCGACGGCCGGCATCCTGTTCCTGTTCACCGCCGGCTGGGCCCTCCATGGCGAGATCGCGCATCGAAAGCCGGCGCCGGCGCGGCTCACCGGGTTCTATCTGTCGGTCACCGCCGGGGGCGCGGCGGGAGGTCTGGCGGCGTCGCTGGCGAGTCCGCTCCTGTTCCCGAATCTGTGGGAATACCCGCTGGCGCTGGCGCTGGCTCCCGCGGCGGTCCTGATCGCCCGCGGGCAGCCGCGGATCGTGGCCCGGCTCGCCCTCGCCGGGACGGCGGGCCTCGCGATCGCCGTGGCCGCCCTCGAGCACCAGCGGCCGCTGGTCTCGGGACGCAACTTCTTCGGAGTCGTCCGGGTGATGGAGGCCAACCCCGACACTCCCGATTGGCGGCGCGACCTGTGGCACGGGGGCATCGGGCACGGCACCCAGTTCCTCGATCCCGCCCGTCGCCGCGAACCGACCCTCTACTACTACGACGGCACCGGGATCGCCGCCGCCGTCACCCGGCATCCGAAGCGCGCCGCCGGGCTGCCGATGCGCGTCGGCGTCGTCGGGCTGGGAGCGGGGTCGCTCGCGGTGTACGGGGAGCGGGGGGATCACTTCCGCTTCTACGAGATCGATCCGCAGGTGGAGGAACGCGCCCGCACCCATTTCACCTACCTGGAGGACACCCCGGCGGAGGTGGATGTGGTCCTCGGCGACGGCCGCCTGAGCCTCGCGCGCGAGGTCGAGCGCGCCGAGCCGGGATGGGATCTGCTCGTGCTCGACGCCTTCTCCGGCGACGCCATCCCGGTCCACCTGCTGACGGCGGAGGCGTTCGACCTCTATCGGCGGCGGCTGGCGCCGGGGGGCGTCCTCGCGGTCCACATCTCGAACCGCCACGTGGACCTCGCCCCGGTCGTGCGGACGCACGCCCGCCGCCTCGATCTCATGTCGCTGCTGACCGTGAGCGAGCCAGACCAGGATCGCCTGCGCTACACCGCGACCTGGATCCTTCTCAGTGAGAACAGCGACTTCATCACCGACCCGGCGGTCCTCGGCCGCGCGGAGCCGTGGGCCGGAGATGCGGCGGACCCCCGGCCCGGCCACCACTGGACCGACGACTACTCGAATCTGCTCGGGGTTCTCCGCTGAATCGGCGAGGATCCGGCGGGCGGAGAGCCCCGAACCCGGAGAGGGCTTAGAATTGGGCAGTTTCGCGCTCAGCCTGGAGGAATCGCCCGTGAAAACAAGAACTCCCGTCGCCCTGCTCCTCGCGCTGCTCCTCGCGGGCGCCGCGGTCGCCCAGAACCGCGACCAGCCCGAGGGCGAGTGGCGCTACCAGAGCGGGGACGCTTGGGGCACGCGCTATTCCCCGCTCGCCGAGGTGAACGCGGAGAACTTCAACGACCTCGAGGTCGCATGGATCTGGCGGGGCGACAACTTCGGCCCCAAACCCAGCTACCTGTCGAAATCCACTCCCAGCTACATCGACGGGAAGCTGTTCACCGTGGTCGGCTACCGGCGCGCGGTGGTTTCGATCGACCCCGCGAGCGGTGAAACCCTGTGGAGCTACTCCGAGCCCACAACCCGGCGTTTCGAGGAGTCCATGCGCTCCAGCTACGGCAAGGGCGTGGCCTACGCCGAGATCGACGGGAGACTCGTCATCTACGTGGTCAGCCCGGGGTTCTTCCTGCACGCGTTCGACGGCGAGACCGGGGAACACATCGAGGGCTTCGGGGCGCCCGTGGACATCCCGGGATTCCCGAAGACCGGCGTCGTGGACCTCCTCGCCCACTTCGGCTACAACTACGACCCCTACGAGGGGTTGGCCCCCACCGTGGGGTACATCACCAATTCCTCGCCCCCGATCGTGGTGAACGGGACCATCGTGGTGGGGAATTCCGCCGCGCAGGGATACCACCAGACCCGGATCGAGAACGTTCCCGGCGACATTCTCGCGTTCGACGCCCGCACCGGCGACTTCAAGTGGAAGTTCAACGTGACGCCGCGCTCCGAAGATGACTTTGCCGCCAGTACCTGGGAGAACGACGCCTGGAAGTGGACCGGCGACGTCTCCTCGTGGGCTCCGCTGTCGGCCGACCTCGAGCGGGACATCGTGTACATCCCCACCAACGCGCCGACCATCGACTTCTATGGCGGGTTCCGGCCGGGAGACAACCTGTTCGGGACCAGCGTGATTGCGCTCAACGCTCAGACCGGCGAGCGGGTATGGCACTTCCAGACCACCCACCACCCCATCTGGAACCACGACCTCCCGAACGTGCCGATCCTGGCGGACGTGGAGGTGAACGGCGAGAAGGTGCCGATGGCGATCCAGACCACCAAGCAGGGTTACACCTTCGCCTTCAACCGGGAGACCGGCGAGCCGGTGTGGCCCATCGAAGAGGTCGAGGTCCCGCAGTCCATCGTGCCCGGGGAAAAACTGTCTCCCACCCAGCCGGTCCCGACGGTGCCCGCGCCGGTCGAAATGCTCGACCTGAGCGAGGACAACCTGATCGACTACACCCCGGAACTGAGGCAGAAGGCCATCGAAATCGTCTCCGAGTACACCGTGGGCGGTCCCTACATGCCTCCGATTCCCAGGGGGTACGACGAAAACAAGGGGTGGATCGCCTGCGGCGTCCACTCCGCGGTCAACATCACCCACCCGGCCGCCCTCGACCCCGCGACCGGAATCCTCTACCAGTCCTCCGGTCCCAGCTGCTCCGGTCGCATCGTGCAGCCGGGGGTGGACGCGGATCAGCCGGACCACGACTGCACCTCGCCCAGCGGCAAGTGCACCACCATCGGCGAGACGGTCGCCGAGTGGGTCAACTATCGGGCGATCGGGATCCCGGGTCCGGACGGGCTGCCCATCTACAAGCCGCCCTACAGCCGCGTCACCGCGATCGACATGAACACCGGCGAGCACCTCTGGTGGGTTCCGATCGGCGAGCCCAACGATCGGATCAAGAACCATCCGGCCCTCGAGGGCGTGGACCTGTCGAACGTCGGGGGACAGGGCCGCTCGATCCTCATGGTGAGCGGCGATTTGCTGCTCACGACCGAGGGCATGGGGGGGCCGCGAGTGCTGAACGCCCACGACAAGAGGACCGGGGAGAAGGTCGGCAGCATCGAGCTTCCGGCGATCGGGATGTACGGCATGATGACCTACAGGCACGAGGGACGGCAGTACATCGTGGTCCAGACGGGCGAGCGCGGCCGCTTCCCCGAGTCCTACACCGCGCTGGCTCTCCCGAAGGAGTAGCGCGACTCCGTCTCCGGCGCGCCCCCGACCGGCGGCGCGCCGGGTTCCAGGGAGCGCCGCCCGTCCCATGGAGCGCCGCTCTCCACCGGTTCTCCCGGTAGGGGTGCGGCACGACGGAGGGCTGGCCCCCTCGCCCCCGCCCCCGCCCCCGCCCCCACCGGGAGGACTGGCCGGGAGGACTGGCCGGGAGAACTGGCCGAACTCCACCGGGTTGACTCGGAGGCGCGGAGCGCGCCGGCGAGCCGGACATAGGATTATGTAGAATCACATAATCACTGGCGCGATCATCTTGTCTCCATGCAGTTCCTGAACCGCGCCGCGGAGCTGCGCCGACTCGATTCCGCGCTCCGGCGCGACGGAGGGTTCGCCGCGATCTGGGGGCGCCGCCGGGTGGGCAAGTCGCGCCTGCTCATCGAGTGGTGCGCGGCCCGCGATGGCCTCTACACCGTGGCGGACGGCTCCGCGCCCCCGGTCCAGCGCCGCTACTTCGCCGGGGCGGTGGCGCGGCGGTTCCCCGGGTTCTCGAGCGTCGAGTACCCAGACTGGCGCAGTCTGCTGGACCGGCTTCGCGCCGAGGCGACCGCCTCCGGTTGGCGCGGCCCGTGGGTCGTGGACGAGCTCCCGTATCTCATCGCCGGCGACCGTTCCCTGCCGAGCGCGCTGCAGCGCTGGCTGGATGCGCCTGGTCCGCGACCGTGCCTCGTCGTTTGCGGATCGAGCATCCGCATGATGCACGGCGCTGTTCTCGACGCCGCCGCGCCGCTCTACGGCCGCGCCTCCGAGGCCTTCGGCGTCCGCCCCCTGAGCCCGGGTCATATCCGGGATGTCCTCCCCGGGGCATTCCCGCGGGACTGCATGGCGTTTTACGCGGTGTGGGGCGGGATGCCGCGCTATTGGGAGCTCGCCGAGCCTCACGGGGCCCGCGTCGAGGCCGCCGTGGACGATCTCGTGCTGGATCCGGCGGGTCCGCTCCATCACGAGCCGGATCGGTTGCTCCGCCAGGAAATCCCTCCGGCGATGTCGCTGCGGCCGCTCCTCGACGTCATCGGCGCCGGCGCCCATCGGATGAGCGAGATCGCTGGCCGCCTGGGCCGACCGGCGTCCAGTCTCTCCGGGCCGTTGGCGGCTCTCCGGGAGATGGATCTGGTGCGGCGCGAGGCGCCCTTCGGCAGCCCTCCCCGCTCCGGGAAGCGGAGCCTCTACTGCCTTGCCGACCCCTTTCTGCGGCTGTGGTTCCGCGTTGTCGCCCCCCACCAGGCGGCGCTCGCGGCGTCGCCGGCGGAGACCCGGCTCGGGTGGTGGCGAAGCGCCCGGTCAACTCTCGAAGCCGCCGCCTGGGAGGAGCTCTGCCGGATGGCGATCCCCCGGCTCCACCGCACGTCGAGTCCGCTCGGTCGCCTCGGGCCCTGGGGTCCGGCGGCGCGCTACTGGCGCGGAAGCGAGCCCGAGCTGGACATCGTGGCGGCGTCGGCGGACGGCGAGCGGCTCCTGATCGGTGAGGCGACGTCGGGGCCGGGGAAGCGACCGCGGTTTCGCCCTCTCCCGGCGGCGGGTGCGCCTCCGGGGCTCCAGGCCTGGATCCGGGCGCGGTCCCGGCCTCCCCGGGTCGTTCTCGCCCGGTTCTCGCTCGACGCGGCGCCGTCTTCCGATCTCGACGGTGTCTTCACCGTGGGGGCGGAGACGATCTTCGACGCGCTGGCCTGACCCCGATCGAGGGCTACGCCGGTCCCACCATCGCCCTTCCGGAGGGGACGGCGGGGAAGGTGACCGGGTAGTCCCGCCGCAGGGACGCGAGGAGGGTCGGGGCGCGGTCCGGGGTGGTGAGAACGACCGCGGAGCCGCCGAGACCGGCGCCGGTGAGCCGGGCTCCGAGCGCCCCGGCGGCCCGCGCCGTCCGGACCAGCCGGTCGAGCGCATCGGTGCTGACCTGGTAGTGGCGGCGCAGGGACTCGTGGGAGGCGTCGAGAAGGGCGCCGAGCTGTTCCGCGTCGCCGCTGCGGAGCGCCCGGATCGCCCGCTGGACCCGCCCGGCCTCCTCCACGAGGTGCGTGGCGCGTGAGGCCAGCGGCGGAGGCAGCGAGCGGATGGCGCGGCGCCGATCGGAGGCGGACGAGTGGGAGAGGAGTCCCGGGAATCCGCCGGATGCGCCGAGCTGGCGCTCGAGGCCGGCGAGAGTGGCGGCGGCTTCCGCCACCCGGGCATCGAAGATGCGGCCGGCGGCGCCTCCCTTGTCGGCCGGAATTCCGGTGAAGGCCGCGAGGAAGGCGAAGCGGCCGGCGTCCACCGGAACCGGCGTCCACGCCGGCGGCTCGAAGGTGAGGTGGAGCGCGCATCCGGGGCGTGCTCCGAGGGCGATGGACTGGTCCATGGCGCCGCCAGCGATGGCGACGCCGCGTTCGGCGGCGGCGAGGTCGAGCGCGAGGCCGGGCAGCTCCTCGTCGTCGAGCGCCTCCGGTCTTCGGTTCACGGCGAGCAGCGCGTGGGCCGCCGCCACCACCAGCGCCGAGGACGAGGAAAGCCCGCTCGCGGCGGGCAGGGTCGAATCAAGGAAACCGTCGAAGCCTCGCATCGGCCCGCCGAGCCAGTCCCCGGCGCGAAGCCCGGCGCCGGCGGCGTGGAGGTAGCGCCCGAATCCCGGCGGTGGCGCGCCGCCGAGACGGAAGTCCGCGATTCCAGCGCCGGGGAGCGTGGTGTGGCACCGGACACGGTCGTCGGGTCGAACCCGGAAGGCGAGGTGAAGGCCCTGGCGCAGCGCGAACGGAAGGACAGGCAGACCGCAGTAGTCGAGGTGTTCGCCGATCACGTTCACCCGCCCCGGAGCGAAGGCCACCCCGGCCGGTCGGTCGCCGAACCGCTCCCGGAACAGCTCTCGGGAGCGCTCCTCGAGGCGCGGAACCGCGGGGTCAGCGGGCATGAGCGGCGACCGGGGTGAACGCCCCGTCACGGAGCCGGAGCGCGCCCTTCGCGTTCACCGGCGTCCGGGGCCCCGGGACGAGGAGACCGGAGAGATTCAGCGGGTCGGCGGGGCTGAGCACGACCTCCGCCGGCGCCGCGTCTCGCCGGCGGATGCGCCGGAGCGCCTCCACCGCGGACGGGAGGGCGAACTGCTCGCCGGCGAACGTGGAGACGAATCGGCCGCCGACCACTTCGCCCCGCATCTCGAGGCGGCGCAGAACGAGCTGCAGGCGGCGCCAGCGTCCTTCGAGCCGTTCCCTCTTCACCAGATCCCGAAAGACGACGCCCCACCGCTCGAGGAGCTGACGCGCCACCGCCTCGTCCCCGGCGTCGGCTTCGGGCGCGTCCGGGCCGTCGGGAGCGGTGAGGAGCGCCCAGCGTCCCGCGCCGTAGCGGGCCCGGGCGCGGCGATAGCGTCCCGCCGCCGAGCGCCGGCGCGGGTTCATCAGGGCGCGAAGGTTGTCGAAGCCGTCGCTCGTCACCCGCCCGGCGGCGGCGAGTTCCCACAGGGCGTCTTCGAGGACGGACGGCAGGAGCCGGGTGGCGCGCTCCAGCTCGAAGAAGAACTGCGCCCCGCCGGCCTCGAGTTCGGCGAGCGCCCGACGGGCTGGCGAGGAGAGCCCGGCGGGGGCGGAAGCGCCCTCTTCCGGCTCCCTCCGCTCCAGCCACACCGGGAGATCCCGGCGGAGGAGGAGACTCACCGGGGCGACCCGGGTCAGACGCCCGCTGCCCGGAACGCTTCGGGCGCCCGCGGACATCCGCCCCCACACGACCTCTCCCGACAGACAGTTCCGGTCCAGCCACTCGCGGCGGTAACCGCGAACCCGGAGCGGCAGGATCGAGTCTTCCCAGGCGGCGGAGGGGGCCTCGAGACCCTGGAGCTGCGCGACGATGCCGAGGACGCCGCGGGGGCCGTGGAGCGCGGCGCCGGGGGCGGCGTGCTGCCACACCGCGAGGAAGTCGAGGAAACGGGCGGCGCTGACCGGCTCGGATCGGCGGCGCAGCCGCGCCAGCGTGAGCCGGTGGATCCGGGCGAGAATCCGCCGGTGGCACCACTCGGTTCCCTCGCCACCGGGTCGGAAGCGGCCCCGGAGCACCGTCCCCTCCGTCTCCAGCGCGGTGAGCGCCGACCGGATTCGCGCCTTCGGGAGCCGGAGATGTTCCCCGAGGGCGGGGACGGTCCACGGGCCCGAGCTGTCGAGCAGACCGCGCACGACCTCGCGGGTCGCGGCTTCCGGATCGGCCGGCGGGGAGGAAGTCAGCGGAGGCGCGGCTCGATCGGGCCATTCGGCGTCCGGCCACACCAGCCGGACGAGGGCGAGGCGTTCCACCGGCGCGAGGAATCGGACGCCGTCCAGCCGGGCGGCCACCACCCGTCCGGCGCGCTCGAGCTCCGCGAACTCGTCGGCCCACTCCGGCTTTACGGGCGCCGCCCCCAGCGTGAGCAGCGCGTCGTGCAGCTCGTCGGCGTCGCGCACCACCGGCGCCGCCTCTTCGGTGGCGCGCGCGATCGCCGCCGGGTCGAGGATCGCCTGGGAGTCGAGCGAGGGGGGAAGGGCGCCGCGCATCCGGACGGCGCGGGCGCGGCGCTCCTCGAGGGGAGCGGGATCGAGGAACGCGAACGGGTTGGCGTTCAGGATCTCGGCGGCGAACGGGGAGGGTTCGGCGGCGTCGCGGGCGAGGGTCCGGACCGTTCCCGAGGCGATGCCGTCGAGGATGCGCTTCAGGCCCTCCAGATCGAGCGCGTCGTCGAGGGCGTCCCGGAGCGACTCTTCGACCAGTGGATGCTCCGGGATCCGGACCTCGCCGGCGAGGTTCTCGGCGCAGGCCGCCTGGTCGGGGAACACCGCGGCGAGGAGGTCGTCGGAGAGCATCCGCTGGATGGGGGGCGGCACCCGCTGGCCGCCGCGGCGGCGGGGCACGGCGAGCGCGCGGGATGCGGTCCAGCGCCAGCGGACACCGAACAGCGGCGCGCCGAGCACCGCCTGGCGGAGGACGGACTCGACGCTCGCCGACTTCAGGAACCGGAAGACGGACTCGAGCGGAAACGAGTGGAGCTCGGTGAGCGAGATCACGATCCCGTCGTCGGTGGCGGCGGCCTGGAGTTCGACGTTGAACGCGCGGCAGAAACGCTTCCGCAGCGCGAGTCCCCACGCCCGGTTGATGCGGCTGCCGAACGGGGCGTGGAGGACGAGCTGCTGTCCGCCCGACTCGTCGAAAAAGCGTTCGGCCACGACGGTCCCCTGTGACGGCATGGCGCCGAGCGCCGCCCGCCCGGAGGCGAGGTAGGACACGAGCTGCGCCGCTCCGCCGGGGTCCACCCCGAGGCTCTCGAGTTCCCGGCGCGCCTGGTCCGGCGCCGCCTCGTCCACCGCGTCCCGGAGATCGCTGACGGCGGCGCTCAGCTCGTCGGTGCGCCCGGGCGCCTCGCCGCGCCAGAACGGGATGGTGGGCGGGGCGCCGCCGGCATCCTCGACCCGTACCTGCCCCTGGGCGATGCGCCGGATCCTCCACGAGGTCGTGCCGAGCAGGAACACGTCGCCGCGGCTGCTCTCGACCGCGAAGTCCTCGTCGAGCTGGCCCACGACGCGGTCGTCGGGCTCGGCGACGACCTGGTACTGCGCGGTCTCCGGAATCGCTCCGCCGTTCGCGATGGCGGCGAGACGCGCCCCCCGGCGGGGTCGGACCGTCTTCGAGACCGCGTCGAGGTGGAGGTGGGCCCCGCGCCGGCCCCGCGAGGTGGCCACCCCCTCGGCGAGGGTTCGGATCACGTCGTCGAACGCGGCGCGCGGCAGCCCCCGGTAGGGGAAGGCCCGGCGGGCGAAGGCATGGAGATCGTCGAGCGCGATGGGATGTTCGCCGTCGGCCGCCGCCTCGGCGACAAGCTGCTGGGCGAGGACATCGAGAGGCGCCTCGGGGATCCGCACCGCGTCGAGATCGCCGCCCGCCACCGAGCGGAGGAGAGCCGCGCATTCGACGAGGTCGTCGCGCGTGGTCGGAAACAGCCGGCCCTTCGGGGTCGCCCCGAGCCAGTGGCCGGAGCGACCGACGCGCTGGAGGAGGACGGCGATGGAGCGGGGCGAGCCGAGCTGGCACACGAGGTCCACCGAGCCGATGTCGAGCCCGAGCTCGAGCGAGGCGGTCGCGACGACGGCGCGGAGCTCGCCGGCGGCGAGCCGCCGCTCGGCGTCGAGACGGGTCTCCTTCGCGACGCTGCCGTGGTGGGTGGCGAGGTCTTCCTTCGGGAGCCGCTCCGACAGCGCATGGGTGAGCCGCTCCGCCATCCGCCGCGTGTTCACGAACACGAGCGTGGTCCGGTGTTCGCGGATCAGCGCGGCGATTCGGTCGTGGACATCCTCCATGACCTCGTGGGTGGCCACCGCACCCAGCTCGGCGCCGGGCGTCTCGACGGCGAGGTCCAGCCGGCGGCGGGGATCCACGCGGAGGATCTCGGGCTCGGGGCCGGCGGCGCCGACGAGGAACCGGGCGAGGCGGGGCAGGGGGCGCGCGGTAGCCGAAAGGCCGATCCGCTGCAGGCGACGGTCCGCGGCCCGATCGAGCCGCTCGAGCGTGAGGGCGAGATGGCTGCCGCGCTTGTCCCGGGCGAGCGCATGGATCTCGTCCACGATGATGGTGTCGGCGGTGGAGACCATCTCGCGTCCCAGCCGGGCGGTGAGGAGCAGGTAGAGCGACTCGGGCGTGGTGACCAGGATGTGTGGAGGACGACGGAGCATCCGAGCGCGGAGGTTCGCCGGCGTGTCGCCGGTCCGCAGGGCGGCCCGGACTTCGGGGATCCCGGGGTCGTCCTCGCGGGCCGCCGCGAGGATGCCGGCGAGCGGCGCCTCCAGATTGCGATGGATGTCGGACGAGAGCGCCTTCAGGGGGGAGACGTAAACGACCCGCACCCGGTCTTCGAGGGTCCCGGCGCGAGCCTCGGCGAAGAGGCGGTCGAGGGCGGCGAGGAAGGCGGCGAGCGTCTTGCCGGAACCGGTGGGAGCGGTGAGGAGGACGTGCCTGCGGGCCGCGATCGCCGGCCACGCCCGCTCCTGGGGCTCGGTGGGCGCCTCGAACCGGGAGGCGAACCACCGGGAGACGGCCGGTTCGAAGGAGGAGGTCATGGGTTATCGCGGTTCCGACCGGAAGAACCGGGCGGACTGGAGTCCGGACCCTTCACCAGTCCGCAAGTGCTGTGATGGCGGTTCTGCCGGACTGGAGTCCGGCGCGCCGGTTCATGTCACCTCGGCGCGCTGCCGGTAGCGTTCCTCCCGGAACGCCCCGCTCGTGAGCACCTCCCGAAGCGCCTCCACCGCGCCCCAGAGATCGGCGTAGCGCACGCTGAGCGGAGCGAACCCGAACCGGAGCAGATCGGGTGCCCGGAAGTCCCCGATGACGTCCCGGGCGATCAGGGCCTGCATCACCGCGAACCCACCGCCTTCCGGGAGGCTGACGCGCAGCGAGACCTGGCTGCCGCGCTCGGCGGCGTTCCGCGGACTCGCGACCGACACCGGGAGACCGGCGAGCCGCTCGTCCACGAGTCGGATGAAGGCGTCGCCGAGCGCCTCGCCCTTCGCCCGCAGGGCGCCGAGATCCACGTCGTCGAAGACCCGGAGTCCCTCCTCGAGCGCGGCCATGGAGAGCACCGGCGGGGTTCCGGTCACGAACCGCCGCATCCCGGGAGCCGGTCGGTAGGCCGTCTCGAACCGGAACGGCGCGGCGTGCCCCATCCATCCGGCGAGGACCGGCTGGAGCTCGTCCTGCCGCTCGCGGACCACCGCGAGGAACCCCGGCGCCCCGGGGCCGCCGTTCAGATACTTGTAGCCGCAGCCGACGGCGAACTCGACGCCGGCGGCCCGGAGGTCGAGCGCGAAGGCGCCGGCGCTGTGGCTGAGGTCCCACACGACCGGCGCCCGGTGGGCCCGCGCCGCCCGCGTCACCCGGCGCAGATCGCGCATCCGCCCGGTGCGGAAATCCACCTGGGTGAGCGTCGCGACCGCCACATCGGGCCCGAGGGCGCCGACGAACTCCTCCGCCTCGACGAGCCGCAGCTCCGGAGCGCCGTCGGGGGTCAGGTCGCGGAGCATCCCCACGAGCCCCTGCGCGATGTAGAGGTCGGTGGGGAAGTTGGAACGCTCGGCGAGCACGACCCGCCGCTCCGGCGCTACCCGGAGCAGCGACCCGAGCAGCTTGAACAGGTTCAGCGAGACCGAGTCGGTCGCCACCACTTCGTCGGGCGCGAGACCCAGCAGCGGCGCGATCCGCGCTCCGACGCGCTCGGGCAGGTGAAACCAGCCGCGACGGTTCCAGGCGCGGATGAGGTCTTCGCCCCATTCCGCCGCCACGACGTCTCCCACCCGGCCGGCCATCGCCTTCGATGCGGGCCCGAGCGAGTTGCCGTCGAGGTAGATCAGCCCGTCGGGAAGCGCGAAGCGTTCCCGGGCGGGCGCGAGCGGATCCTCCCGATCGAACGCGCGGAGGCGCCGGCGCGTCAGCATCGCCGGCTCGATCGTCCGTCTCCCCGCGCCATGTCGGAGCCGGCGGACCAACCCTGATCGAGGGACCGCGACACGGACGACCCGGGGTCCGCCCGCCCTGATTCCGGGGTCTCCGGGGAGCCCCTACTCCTGGCGCTCGTACCCGGGGATGGCGCGCCGGTGCTTCATCATCTCCTCGTCGTAGTAGCGCCGATAGAGGAGATCCCAGGCTTCGGTCCCCTGCTGGATCGTCCGGCTCTGGGAGTCGATCTTGCGCCGGACGACCTGATCGATGCGCTCGTCGTCCTCGAGCTCGGAGTGGATGATGCGGACGACCTTGCGCCGGATGTCCACATCGTCGGCGAAGAACTCGACGGTGTCGTCTCCCTGCAGCAGGCGCAGCACCCGGGTGGCCAAATCGTTGATCTTGGCGTTGGTCAGTCGCATGAGGCGCTACAGGACCAGGTCCCGCTCGCGGGCCATCCGCTTTTTCACCAGCTTGAAGGCCTCCCGATACTCGATACCGTCGGTGCGGATCTTCTCGCTGTACTGATCGAGGATCTGTCGGACCTCCTCGTTCAGTTCGTCCTCTTTCTGCAGTTCCATCGTGATGAGGTCCACGATCCGGTCCATGAGATCGTTCGGATCGTCCGGGTCGATGAGACCCGAGACCTGAAGATCGTCGGTGATCCGGTAGCCGAGGAACTGAATCTGGCTCTTGGTAAGTCGCATCGGGTGCGACCCATGATCCTATCATGAAAGGGCCGTGCGAAGCCACCGCGATTCTCCGACGGTTCCCGGCGCCACGGACCGGAGGGGGGCGGGTCGGCCGCGCCCGCTGATAGAATTGCGCGCGCTGCGGAAACAACGGGGTCGTAGTTCAGTTCTGGTCAGAACGCCGGCCTGTCACGCCGGAGGTCGCGGGTTCGAGTCCCGTCGGCCCCGCCATGGCCGCAGCCCCCGGCTCCGCGCCCGGTGCGCGGGGCCTCATGGATCTTTCCGACCTGCCTCGAGGAGCGCGATGAACATCACCATCACCTATTGCGTGGTTTGAAACTACCTGCCGAAGGCTGCCGGTCTGGCAGCCGCCATCCGTGAGGACCGCGGCGTGGAAGCCGTGCTCATCGAGGGAGACAAGGGCGTGTTCGACGTCGTCGTGGACGGAGAGCTGATCTGGTCCAAGCACGAGACCGGACGCTTCCCCGAGCTCGACGAGATCCTGGGCCGTCTCCCGGTCCACGCCTGACTGCGCTGCCGGCGCGCCGGCGGGGGCCGGGAGCCTGCGTGCGGGCATGGCGCCGGTGGCCTCGCGTTGGGAATTGCCGGACTGGAGTCCGGCGCCAGTTCTCCCGGTGGGGGCCCGGCAAGAGACTCCAGTCCGGCACCGGGAGACCCATCTGACCGGCGCCGCGAGTCGAGCGCAGGGGTTCAGAAGTCGAAGAGGCGCGTGTACTTGACGATGAACGACCGTCCCATGACGGTCGGGACCAGCATGTCGGTCGCCGGATCGAAGCGGTCGAAGTTCGCCGTGTTCCGGAGGTCGTTGTACACGAGGAACAGCCCGGTGCCGCTCCGGTCGAGGAGCACGAGACGGATGTTCGAGGAGACCGAGGACGTCTGCGAGTTGTACTGGATGAGCGCCTCGAGGCGGCGGAGCGGAGTGAACGAGTAGTTCACCCGGATCGGGACGAGGTCGGTCACGAAGTCGCCCGAGGGCAGGTCCACGCTGTTGCGGTTGAAGCCCACGCTGGCCTGGAAGCGGGCCCCGACCCGGCCGTTCAGGGCGAAGTCGCAGCCGCGGCGGGTGCCGTTGTAGAACCCGCCGGCGCGGCAGTAGAACGTGGGGTAGAGCCGGGCGCTCGCGTTCCCGATGTAGTTGACGGACCACAGCGTCCAGTCGTAGGTCCCCGGCGGGATGACCACGGTCTCCCCGTCGGCGCCCGAGAACACGGTGAAATCGGCGAGGGGGGCGTCCGTCTCCACATCGATGAAGAGTCCGAAGCGGCCCCCGCCGTGGGGCTGAAACTCGATGGGGTGGATGTGGGCGCGGCCGGACTGGACCTCCCCGTCGAAGCCGTAGTAGCGGTTCCAGGTGATGTGGGGGGAGAACCGGCGCACCCAGTCCCTCATCCACGAGACCTCGGTCGGCTGCCAGTTGAGGTAGTAGCGCCACTGGTACTTGCGGTACCCGACCCGAGGCACGAAACCCACGTCGGTCCGAACGTCCTCCCCGACCTGGGTGAAGCCGAGGTGGCCCTGGTGGAGAGGGTGGGAGTAGTTCAGGAAGGCCCGGCCGGCGACCGCTCCGCCGTCGCCCGTCGCTTCCATCCCGCCGGTCGTGGTCCCGGCGACGAAGCCGAAGAAGCGGGTGTTGTCGGTGAGCTGGATGGCGGCGTCGGCTCCGAAGGCGCGGTTGTAGTCGCCGTCCGTCGCCCATTCCCCGGTGCCCTGACGGTTCACGAGCATGCCGCCGAAGTTGGAACGGCCCACCTCGCGCTGGACCCGCGCGACCGTGTAGTTGTTCGCTGCGAGCGCGAGGGCCCCGGTGGCCGGGTTGAACGCCGCCTCGGTCTGCATGTTCATGACGCCGACGTTGTAGGCCCCGACCTTGCCGCTGAGGCGGGCGCCGCCAACGATGTCCACCGGCCGACCGGCGTGGAGACCGATTCGGCGGCTGAAGAAAAGGTCCACCTCCTGGGGCGCTCCGAACTGGAAGGTGGCGGCGTTCTCGAGGAAGAACGGCCGCTTCTCGGGGAAGAAGAGCGGGAACCGGGTCAGGTTGATCTGCTGGTCGTCGGCCTCCACCTGGGCGAAGTCGGTGTTCACCGTGAAGTCCACGGTCAGGTTCGGCGTGACGCCCCACTTCACGTCGAGCCCGGCGTCGAGACCCTCGCTGGCGCGTGAGGACTCCGCCACTGCGAGCGGGTTGCGCTGGGCGTCGCCGAGCGCGAACGGCGTGACCTTCACGTCACGGCGGCCGGGGAGGTCGAGCCCGCCGATCTTGCGCGCGAGCGAGACCCGGTAGATGTTGTAGCCGCGGGGGATCGGCGCCAGGAAGGCCTGCTCGTTCTTGCGCCGGATGTTTCGCATCACGTTCAGGCCCCAGGTCCGGTCTTCGCCGGGCTCGTAGCGGAGCGTGCGTAGCGGGATGGCGAACTCGCTCTCCCACCCGCGGTCGGTCCGCTGCGAGCGGACGATCCAGTCGCCGTCCCAGTTGGCGTTGAAGCCGGTCACGCCCCCGCGCTGCGATCCGCGCTGTCCCGGACGGGGGTTGTAGCCGCCGGTGACGCCCTCGCCCGCCACCTGTCCGTCGTACTCGATGCCCTCCGGATTCGTGCCGAACAGGAAGGCGTTCTGGCTGTCGTTGAAGGTGTCGAAGACGATCTGGACCGAATCGGATTCGTTCAGGTCCCCGTCCCGCCGGCTCTCCGATGCGAGCACCTGTGACGGCTCGCTGTCGAAGGCGATGATTCCGACGTAGAGGGTGGTGCTCGACAGGAGCAGGCGAACCTCCGTGCGCTCCGAGGCGGGCTGGCCGTCGTTCGGCTCCTGCTGGGTGAACCCGGTGAACGGCTCCACCAGATTCCACTGCTCGTCGGTCACGAGGCCGTCCACGATCGGACCCTCGTCTCCTTCGAGCGTTCGGACCTCGGCCTCGGGCGCGGCGAAGGCCAGACCCGGGAGCAGGAGGAGGGAGACGATGGCGCCGGTTGCGGCTGGGGGGGCCGGGCGCCGCGACGGGTCGTTTCGCGACATGACGCTGCGTATCCTACGACCCTCCATGCGTCCTTCCGCTCTTCTGCCCAACTACATCGGGGGCCGCTTCGTAGCGGCCTCCGCGCCCGGCTCCGTCCCCGTGCTGAACCCCGCCACCGGGAGCGAGATGTCCCGGATCCCGATGTCCGGAGCGGAGGAGGTGGGCCTCGCCGTCGCGAGCGCCGCCGAGTCGTTCGTGGCGTGGAGGGATACGCCTCCCACCGACCGGGTCCAGCCGCTCTTCCGGCTCAAGGCGCTCATGGAGCGCGACTTCGAGGACATCTCCCGGAACGTGACGCTGGAGGCGGGCAAGACCCTCGCGGAGGCCCGGGGTGAGGTCCGCCGCGCCATCGAGAATGTCGAGGTCGCCTGCGGAATTCCGTCGCTGATGCAGGGGCGGGTGCTCGAGGACATCGCCCGCGGCATCGACGAGTTCATGATCCGTCAGCCGCTCGGGGTGGTGGCGGTGATCGCGCCGTTCAACTTCCCGGCGATGATCCCGTTCTGGTTCCTGCCGTACGCCCTCGCGTGCGGGAACGCGGTCGTCGTCAAGCCGTCGGACAAGACGCCCCTGACCGTCCACCGGATCATCGCGCTGATCGAGGAAGCGGATTTCCCGGCGGGCGTCGTCCAGGTGGTCCATGGGGGACGGGATGCGGTCGAGGCGCTCCTCGACCACCCGGATGTCGCGGCGGTCAGCTTCGTGGGCTCCTCCCCGGTGGCCCGGGCGGTCTATGGGAGAGCGGCCGCGAACGGGAAGCGCGTCCAGTGCCAGGGCGGCGCCAAGAACCCGATCGTGGTGCTTCCCGACGCGGACATCGCGGCCGCGGCCGCCACGGTGGCGGAGTCCGCGTTCGGCTGCGCCGGGCAGCGCTGTCTCGCAGCGTCGCTGGCGGTGACCGTCGGGGCTGCCGGCGACGCGTTCGCCGACGCGATGGCCGCGGAAGCGGGCGGTCGCGTGGTGGGTTCGGGTCTCGACGAGCGGGTGGAGATGGGTCCGGTCATCCGGGACGAGAGCCGGCGGCGGATCGAGGGATGGATCACGCAGGCGGTCGAAGCGGAGGATGCGCGACCGCTGGTGGATGGGCGGGGGGTTTCCGTCCCCGGTGGCGAGGACGGCTACTTCGTGGGCCCCACCGTGCTCGACGGGCTCCCGGCCGGGGGCGAGATTGCGCGCACCGAGATTTTCGGGCCGGTGCTGGGTCTGATTCGGGTGGAGAGCGTGGAGGAAGCGCTCGCGTTCGTGAACACCGGCGAATACGGCAACATGGCCTGCATCTTCACGAACGACGGCCCGTCGGCGCGCCGGTTCCGGCGGGACGCGCTCACCGGCAACATCGGCGTGAATGTGGGCGTGGCGGCGCCGATGGCGTTTTTCCCGTTCAGCGGCTGGCGCGGGAGCTTCTTCGGTGATCTGCACGCGCAGGGCGCGCACGCGGTGGAGTTCTACACGCAGACCAAGGTGGTCGTGGAGCGCTGGCCGCGCGACGCTTCCCGCCGGTTCTGAGTTCGCCGGTGGATGCGCCGGGGCCGGGGTCGGTCCCGGCGGGACGGGTCGTGGGCCCGCGGGTGCGCCGACTGGCGCGCCGCGGTTGGCAGCCGCTGCTGTGGGCCGTGTTCGTCCTGGCCGCCGTCGGCATGCCGCTTCTCCTCGGCGTCGGCGAGCCGGACGGCGCCGAGCTGCCGGCGTGGCTTCCCCGCGGCCCGGCGGCGTTGATCGCGGTCCACGCGCTCCTCGTCGCCGTCGCCGCGCCGAACACGATCTTCTGCCTCGCGGCGGGGGCGCTGTTCGGGTTCGGATGGGGCGCGGTCGTCGCCTCGGTGGGGACCGGGCTCGGTTCCCTGACCGCCTTCGTCGCGGCGCGGATCGTCCTCGGGCGGTTCTCGGCGCGGATCCTGGGGCGATTCCCGAGAGTCGGGACCGTGTTTCGGGTTCTGGGCGGGGGAGGCGTGCGGATCGTGCTGCTCACCCGCCTGTCCCCACTCATTCCGTTCGCGGCGCAGAACTACGGCTGGGCCCTGACCCCGGTCCGTTTCCGGACCTACGCCGCCGGGTCGCTTCTGGCCGCGCCGGTCGGGGCGACGCTGTTCGCCCACATCGGCGCGGCGGGCTCGGCCGGGGTCTCGCTCGCCTCCGGTCGCTGGTCGGGGACCGCCCTGCTCACGGTCCTCGGCGCGATCGCCACCTTCCTCCTGGTGCGCTGGATCAGCCGCGCCGCCGGGGCTGCCCTCGAGGGGGAACTCGAGTCGGACGAGGGCTGACCCGCGACGCTACCCGAGCCGAAGCGGCGGGTTTTGGACATCGGCGCCCGCAGCGGGCGGTTCGGCTCGCAGTCCCGTTGTATCCGGGAGACGGGGCGGCCTCTCCCGATGCGAGCCGCTCCGGGGAGGACTTCATGCCGAATGTCACGACGAGCGCGCATCCCGGAGTTGCGGCGGCCCCCGAGTGCTACGATGCAGTTCCCGATCGGTCCCCGGGGAGCGAGGCCGCTCCGAGCTCCGTCGCCGATCCCTCTGACGCCATGAGCCGTTCGACATCTTCTGCCGGAGTCTGGCCATGGATCCGGCGCCACGCCGTGGTCATCACCACGATCGCGGCCGTGATGGCGGCGGGCTTCGCCGGTCTCGGCGTCGTGCTCGGCGCACTGCGCGGGATGGAGGAACGCATCAACGACCGCATGGACCTGCGCTTCGAGGCCGTGGATCGTCAGCTCGACGCGATTCGCGCCGACATCCGGGACATTCGTGCCGAGATGCGGGACATTCGTACCGAGATGCGGGACATTCGCGCCGAGCTCGTCGAGCTGCGCGGGGACATCACCCGGCTGACCGAGCGGGTGGCGCGGCTGGAGGGAGTCGTCCTCGGGCCCGCCGATCCGTCCGCTGCCGAGTCCGGCGCGACGGACTCGCCACCGGCGCGCGGCCGCGGCGAGGAGGAGACCGGCCTGCGGTCCGCGCGGTGCCTCGAATTCGGCGGCCGCCTCGCGTTTCCCGAGCTCCGGTTGGCGTTCGATCGGCCCGCAGCCGGGGATCGCGTCGGAGGCTGACTCTCTGGCCGGTTCCGCCGCGCCCGCGACCGCCGGTCAGGGACCGCGCGCGATGTTGTAGGCCAGCAGGACGTCCTGGTCGCGCAGGTAGAGGAGGCCGTTCGAGACGACCGGGTGGGACCAGGTGTCGCGGCGCGAGCGGTCGGCCGGCGGGAACGCGAACCGCCCCCGCTCGTCGTAGCCGGCGCGGGACGGGGCGAGGAGGACGGCTTCGCCGCGCTCGGTGAAGACGTAGATCCGGTCGTCAGCGAACGTGAGCGAGCCCTTGCGGACCGAGCGATCCCGCCAGAAGAGGCCGCCGGTCTCGATGTCGAGCGCGCTGAAGATGGATCCGGAGAAGCCGTAGAGCACGCCGTCGTGGAGGATCGGGCTGGCGTGGTGCGCCCGCAGGTTCCGGCTGAACCAGACCTCGGTCGCGGCGACCCGGCCCGTCTCGTCGGCGCGCAGCTCCACGAGCGCGCCGCCGGTGCCGTAGTCGGAACTCAGGAAGACCCGAGCCGCGCCCGGGGGCGCGGGAACGACGACGGGGGTGGCGATGTTTGCGGTGCGGTTCGAGGCGCCGTCGAAGCTCCACAGGATCTCGCCGTCCTCGGGGCGGATCCCGACGGCGCGTTCGCCGCTGAAGAAGACGACATGCGGCGCTCCGGCGAGTTCGACTTCGACGGGCGACGCATAGCCCGCCTCGTCCCCGGCGGTCGTCCACGCGAGCTGGCCGCTATCCCGATCGAACGCGGCGAAGCCCGCGCTCCGACCGCCGGGAGACACGAGCACCCGGTCGTCCGCGACGAGCGGCGACTCGCTGATCCCCCACGAGATGTTGCGTCCCCCGACTTCGCCGAGGAGATCCACCGTCCACGCGGTCTGCCCGGTCGCCGCCTCGAGCGAAGAGAGCCGGCCCCGGGCGCCGAGGACGATGACCCGGCCTTCGACGACCGTTGGGGCCGAGCGGGGCCCGTCGCCGCGCCCGTCCCGGTACCCCGCGCCGTGCGGCGTGGACCACAGCAGCGCGCCGGTCTGTGCGTCGAGAGCGAAGACCCACTCCCGCCCGGAGGCCATGCCCAGCGTGAACGCTCGTCCGCCGGCGATCGAGACGGTGGAGTAGCCGGCGCCGAGGCCGTCGGCGCGGAAGACGAGCTCGGGGCCGCCCTCCGGCCAGTCGGCGAGGAGGCCGGTCTCGCGCGAGATCCCGTCGCGATTCGGGCCGCGCCACTGGGGCCAGTCCTCCTCGGCGGACGAAGCGCCCGCAGCGAGCAGGAGGGCGGCGGCGATCGGGAAACGCATCATGGAGAGACCTCGGCCAGGACCCGGCGCGCGGGAGGGAGCGCCGCGTCGCGCATCGCTCCCACGAGATCGGCGAGGCGCTCTCCGGCGGCGGCGCGGTCCAGATCGCCGGGAGCGATGCGGTCGGGACCGGGGATCTCGACCATGAACACGTACACCAGCGCCTCGCCCGGAGACGCCCCTGCTGGCTGGTGGTACCCGGAGAGGACGCGGGTGAGGGGATCGGAGTTCAGCGAGCCGCCCTTGAAATGGTGGACGCCGTGGTCGGTGTCCTCGAGGAAGACGACATCGCGGATCGCTTGGTGGAGCGATGCCGGGACACCGGGCGTGTCGCCCCGGGCGACGGCGGCGAGGACGGCGGCGAGCGAGGCGGCGGTTGCGGTGTTGTCGCCGGTCACGTCGCGGGCGGCGAGCATGTAGCGCCGGGAGTGGATACCGCCGAAGCCGGGGTGACGGGCGTGGATCCTCGCGGTGAGGCCCTCCGGCCCGCCAAGGAAGGCGGTGGTCAGGTTCGCGGCCGCGTTGTACACCGCATTCGAGACCTCGGTCCCACGGATCATGTGGAAGCCCACGGTCCGCGTCGTCGCGTCGGCCAGGGCGGCTTCGATCCCGGCTTGCGTTTCGGCGTCGAAGTGGGCCACCGCCGGGTGGCCCGGATCTCCCACGATGGCCACGGCGTCGGGGAGCGGCTCGTCGAGCGCGGCCTCCCGGGCGGCGAAGAGCTCGACCAGGTACGCGGTCTTGATCGAGCTCGCGGCGGGGCGGGGGACATCGGGGGCTTCGGCGTGGAGCGGGGCGCCGTCGCTGCGCGCGAGGTCGGCGGGGCCGATCCATACGCTGACCCCGAGTTCGTCGAAGTCGGTCGTCGGAACCGAAGCGATCGCCGACGCGATGTCTGCGCCCGTCGCCGCCGGAGCCGGGACGTCGCCCGGGGCCGGCGCGCAGGCGGCGACCAGGAGTACGGCCGCCGAAAGGAGGACTCGTCGGAGCATGGGTCGGAGTCTAAGGACTCCCGGGTTCCGCGCTTCGCAGTGCGCCGCTCTGGTTCAGGCTTCGAAGTCGGAGCGGGATGCGCGGGACGCCGCCCGCGCCCATGGGAGTCCCTTCGACAGGCTCTCTACCCGGGCCATCCGCTCGCAGATCCTCTGCATCGCGCCTTCAAGGCCGGCGATATCGCGCCGGAGACCGGCGATGTCCCGCCGAAGGAAAACGTGGGAAACGAGGATCGTGAGGAGGACGACGAGCGTCGGGATCACGCCTTCCATGTCGCCTCTGCCTCCGGGCCGCGGCTCGAGTCAGCCCTCGCGCCGGGGGTTCTGGTTCCCGGCGGGGGAGACTCCGGCGGGCACGAGCGCCTCCAGCAAGCCTTCGACGCGAGCCATCCGCTCCCTCAGCCCGGCGATGTCGCGGTGGAGGGACAGGTGCGAAGCGAGGATCACGAGGACGATGGAGACCGGCGGGATGAGGATTTCGAGCGCCGGAGTCATGGGCGCAATCGTAGCGCGCCGGCACGGCGTCGGCGCCGCGCCTCCCGTCCCGTCGCTCGGCCTCCGGGCCGCGATTCGAGTCAGCCCTCGCGCCGGGGGTTCTGGTTCCCGGCGGGGGAGACTCCGGCGGGCACGAGCGCCTCCAGGAAGCCTTCGACGCGAGCCATCCGCTCTCGCAGCTCCGCGATGTCGCGGTGGACGCCCCCGATGTCGCGGTGGAGGCCTCCGATGTCACGATGGAGGCCCGCCATGTCACGTCGGAGTGACATGTGGGAGGCGACGATAGCCAGGACGATGGAGATCGTCGGGATGAGGACTTCGAGCGCCGGAGTCATGGGCGCGATCGTAGCGCGCCGGCGCCGACGCCGTACGCCTGCGCCCGGCCAGCGGTCGAGCTGGCCGGGAATTACCGGGCCCCCACCCGGAGAACTGGCGGAGTCCGGCGCGCCGGCGCCGAGCGGGGGTGAGAGTGGACTAGTAGTCCATGCCCCCCATGTCACCGGGACCCGGAGGGCCGCCGGCGGACTTGTCGCCGTTCTTCTCGGGGATCTCGGTGACGAGAGCCTCGGTGGTGAGCAGAAGGCTCGCGATGGAAGCGGCGTTCTGGAGGCCGAAGCGAACGACCTTGGTCGGATCAATGACCCCGGACGCCACCAGGTCGGTGTACTCGTCGGTCGCGGCGTTGAAGCCGGTGTTCCCGTCGAGTTCCTTGACCTTGTTCACGACGATCGAGCCCTCGTGGCCGGCGTTCTGGGCGATCCAGCGCAGCGGCTCCTCGATGGCGCGGGCGACGATCTTGACGCCGACCTGCTCGTCGCGGCTGAGGCTGTCATCGCTGGCGAGGCGGTCGAGGGTCCCGGTCGCCCGGATCACGGCGATCCCGCCGCCCGGCACGATGCCTTCCTCGGCCGCAGCCTTGGTGGCGTGCATCGCGTCCTCGACGCGGGCCTTCTTTTCCTTCATCTCGGTCTCGGTGGCGGCTCCGACCTTGATCAGCGCCACGCCGCCGACGAGCTTGGCCAGCCGCTCCTGCAGCTTCTCGCGGTCGTAGTCCGAGGTGGTGTCCTCGATCTGCGCCCGGATCTGCTGGATCCGGCCCTCGATCGCCCCGGCGGTTCCGGCGCCGTCCACGATCGTGGTGTCTTCCTTCGAGATGATGACCTTCTTGGCTCGGCCGAGGTCACTCATCTGGAGGTTCTCCAGCTTGATCCCGAGATCCTCGAACAGCGCCTTGCCGCCGGTCAGGATGGCGATGTCCTCCATCATGGCCTTGCGGCGGTCACCGAAGCCCGGCGCCTTGACGGCAGCGGCCTTGAGCGTGCCGCGCAGCTTGTTCACGACCAGGGTGGCGAGCGCCTCGCCTTCCACGTCCTCGGCGATCACGACGAGGGGCTGCCCCGCCTGCGCGACCTTCTCGAGCACGGGGAGCATGTCCTTCATGCTGGAGATCTTCTTCTCGTGGACGAGGATCAGGCAGTTCTCGAGGACGACCTCCATGCGGTCGGAGTCGGTCACGAAGTACGGGGAGAGGTAGCCGCGGTCGAACTGCATGCCCTCCACGACCTCGAGCTCGGTGTTCAGGGTCCGGCTCTCCTCGACCTGGATCACGCCGTCCTTGCCGACCTTCTCCATCGCCTGGGCGATGATGCCGCCGATCTCGCGATCACCGTTCGCGGAGATCGTGCCGACCTGCGCGATCATCTCGCCGCTCACTTCCTTCGACTTGCTCTGGATCTCGGCGACCACGGCCTTGACCGCCTCGTCGATCCCGCGCTTGAGCTCCATCGGGTTCGAACCGGCGGTGACGTTCCGCAGCCCCTCCCGGAAGATGGACTGCGCGAGCACGGTCGCGGTCGTGGTGCCGTCGCCGGCGACGTCGGACGTCTTGGAGGCGACCTCGCGGACCATCTTGGCGCCGAGGTTCTCCACCGGATCCTCGAGGTCCACTTCCTTGGCTACGGTCACGCCGTCCTTGGTGACGACCGGGGAGCCGAATTTCTTCTCGAGGACGACGTTGCGTCCCCGCGGGCCGAGGGTGACGCGGACGGCCGCGGCGAGCTTGGAAACGCCGCGGAGGATCGCCTGCCGGGCCTCCTCGTTGTAAACGATCTTCTTGGCCATTCGATGGTTCTCCTTGGGTGGGGGCGCCTACTCGACGATGCCCAGGATCTCGTCCTCGCGGACGATGAGGTAGTCCTCGCCGTCGAGCTTCACTTCCGAGCCCGAGTACTTGCCGATCAGGACGGTCTGCCCGGGCTCGACCTCGGGGGCCTGCCGGGTGCCGTCCTTGAGGACCTTGCCGGAACCGACAGCGACGACCTTGGCGGTCATCGGCTTTTCCTTGGCGGTATCCGGGATGATGATGGAGCCGATCCGCTCCTCCTCCGCCTCGAGACGGCGGAGGACGACGTTCTCCCTCAGGGGTTTGATGTTCATCAGAACCTGTCTCCTCTGGGATGCGCACGTCCGACGATCGGGCGCGCGAGGGGTTTCGTGGGCGGCCCGGAAACCGGGCCGGTCCGGTCCCGCGTGCGGCGGCCGCCCCGGACGACGGGAAAGATAGGCGCGGCGGCGCCGTTTGTCAAGAGCTCTTTAGCGGGGCGATACCAGATAAATCTGAGTGATTTCCTGTGTGATTTTGGATCGAGCGATTGCAGGCGACGCCTCCGACGCCCCTGATCCGTCGAGGGCGGGCGCGATCGGCGCCGGCTTCGGCGTCCGACCGGGGTCCGGCGGCCTATTCGACGCCGAGGTGGTGGAGGACGAACGCCCAGCGGTCCGCTTCCAGCGCCACCCGCATCGAGACCGGCATCCCGCCCCCGTGTCCGGCGCTCTTCTGGACGCGGAGGAGGACCGGCGCCTCCCCACCGCCGTGGACCTCCTGGAGACGCGCCGCGTACTTGAACGAGTGCCCGGGCGCCACCCGGTCGTCGTGGTCGGCGGTGGTCACCAGGGTCGGCGGGAAATCCTCGGCCGGCGCGATGTTGTGGTACGGCGAGTAGGCGCGGAGCACCGGGAACATCTCCGGGTCGTCCGGACTGCCGTAGTCCGAGGCCCACGCCCATCCGATGGTGAACTCATGGAAGCGGAGCATGTCCATGACCCCGACCGCGGGAAGCGCCGCCCCGAACAGCTCCGGCCGCTGGTTCAGCACCGCTCCGACGAGGAGGCCTCCGTTCGAGCCCCCGGCGATGGCGAGCCGCGACGGGCGGGTCACCGAGTCGTGGATCAGGAACTCGGCGGCGGAGACGAAGTCGTCAAAGACGTTCTGCTTGTTCTCCCGCATCCCGGCCTCGTGCCACGCCTCTCCGTATTCACCCCCGCCGCGCAGGTTCACCTGGGCATAGACGCCCCCCCGCTCGAGGAAAGCGAGGTTCCACGGGCTGAACCCCGGCCGCAGACTGATGTTGAACCCGCCGTAGCCGTAGAGCATCACCGGGTTGTCACCGTCGCGCCGCAAGTCCTTGCGGTGGGTCAGGAACATGGGGACCTCCGTCCCGTCCTCCGACGCGAAGAACACCTGGTTCGTCTCGTAGCCATCGAAGTCGAAGTCGAAATCGGGCGTCCAGTGCGGCCGGGTCTCGCCGGACGCGAGCTCGTAGCGGAACACCGAGGGGGGGATCAGGAAGGACGAGAACGAGAAGTGGAGGGCCTCGTCCTCGCGGCCCCCGGTGAGCTGTCCCGCCGATCCGATGCCCGGAAGCGGCACATCGCGTTCGAACGAGCCGTCGAGCGTGTGGACCGCGAGTCGGCTCTTCGCGTCGTCGAGATAACCGAGGATCAGCCGATCCCCGACGATGCGGGCGGTCTCGAGGGTCTGTTCGGTCTCCGGAACGACCTCCAGCCAGTTCGCCGGTGCGGGTCGGGTGACGTTCACCGCGACGACCCGGTAGCGAGGGGCGTCGTGATCGGTCAGGAAGTAGAACCGGGCGCCGTCGTTCCCGAGGAACACCCAGGAGGCGTCGCCGGCGTCGAGGAGCGGCGCGGCATCGCCGTCGAGCCGCGGGGCGCCGGGGTCGCCGAGGTCGAGGATGTGGATGCGATTCTCTTGACTCGTCCCCTCGTGGATGCTGACCACGAGGAACCGCCCATCGTCCGAGACCTCGGCTCCGAACAGCAAGTCGGGCTCTTCGGGGCGGGCGAAGACGAGGGTGTCCGAGTCCTGCGGTGTTCCCAGCCGGTGGTACCAGATCGTCTGGTTGCGGTTCAGGCCGCCCTGGGCCGCATCGGGGTCGGGCTCGGGGTAGCGGCTGTAGAAGAAGCCGCCGTTGTCGTGGGTCCACGCCGCCCCGGAGAACTTGATCCAGCGCAGGTGGTCGTCGCGCTGCTCTCCCGACGCGACCTCGACCACATGGAACTCCTGCCAGTCCGAGCCCGCCTCGCCGAGGGCATAGGCCATGAGCGCCCCATCTTTCGTGAACGAGGTGACCCCGAGGCTGACCGTGCCGTCGTCCGAGAGCCGGTTCGGGTCGAGGAGCACTTCCCACTCGTCCTCCGGGGTCCCCGGCCCGGGAGTCCGGTAGAGGACGTCCTGGTCCTGGAGCCCGTCGTTGGCCCGCACGAACCAGTGGGGCCCGAACCGAAACGGGGCGCTGCGGCGGGCGTAGTCCTGAAGCTCGGTGAGCCGCGCCTCGAGAGCGTCCCGTCCCGGCAGCGAGCGCAGGTAGTCGAACGTGACCTCGTTCTGCGCGTCAACCCATGCGAGCACTTCCGGATCGTTGTCGTCCTCGAGCCAGCGGTAGGGATCTTCGACCTCCACGCCGTGGAGCATTTCGACCACATCCTCCTTTTCTGTCTCGGGGTAGTCGAGCCCGCCCCCGCAGGCGACGATCGCGGCGATCAGCGCGGCGGAGGTCGGACCCACGACCAGGCGCCGGAAGCGCCTCGCGCGGCCGCTCCCGATGGAGCGGCGCCTTGCACCAGCCAGATCCTGCCGAGGGGGCGATTGGGTCCGCGAATCGGAAAGGGGCGTGTCGGCCATGGACATGGTGGATCCTCCGCAGCGCCACGGGCGCGACGGTGCGCCCGGGATGGAGATGGGTCGTGATGCCTCCCGGGAAATCGGATGCCTCCGCCGGAGCGGCGGGATCCCGCCCGGCGGAGTTCGAACTCCCCGCAACTGTTCTAGTCTAGACTAGTTCAATGACCGTTCCCCATCGGACATCCGCCGTGACCGAGGCTGTTCCAGCGGCCGATCGCAGCCGATCCGCCCGCGCCGAGCGGGGTTGGACCATCGCCGACGCCAAGGCGCGACTGTCCGAGGTGCTGCGCCGGACCCACACCGAAGGACCGCAGTTCATCGGTCGGAGGCGGCGCTATGTCGTCATGCCGTTCGAAGACTGGCAGGCGCGGGCCGAGCCGAAGATGGGCCTTGGGGAGTGGCTGGTCGCCAACGCTCCGCGATGCTGCGACGACTTCGAACTGCCGAGCCGGGACGACGGAGACCGTGAGATCCCCTTCGCCGATCTCATGGAAGAAGAGTGATCGAACCACAGCCGACGGGTGTCCTCGTGGACACGAACGTGATTTCTGAGTTCATCCGGCGCGAGCCCGATCCCGGCGTGATGGACTACGTACGGCGACGGACGCGTCTTCTACTCGTGCCGGTGGTCGTGCTTCACGAGCTGGAGTACGGCTTGGCGCGCATGCCGCCGAGCCGCCGAAGGGACCGCATCACCAGCTTTGTCGCCGATGTCGAAAGGCGCTACGGCGAACGGATCCTCGACCTGGATCGCGTGCGCGCCCGGGAGGGCGCCCGGATTCGGGCCCAGGCCGAGCGCGCCGGACGCACGATCGGGATTGCCGACGCTCTGATCGCCGGCACCGCCCGCGCCGAGGGAATTCCGCTCGCCACGCGGAACGTCCGCCACTTCGAGGGGTTCGGGATCGAACTCCTGAATCCGTGGGAGATCCCCCGGAGCGGCTGAACGACCGGGCTACCTCTGCCCGGGCGCGGAAGGCGGGTAGTCGTCCTCCCAGAAGCGGGCGGGGGCGGGGCGCTCCACCGGCCAGATCTGCGACATGTCCGCGGCGTCGTAGAGGTTGCCCCCGAGCATGATGTAGCGGACCGAGTTCGTGTTGCGGATGTCGGCGAGCGGGTCGGCGTCGAGGATCTGGATATCCGCCAGTTTCCCGGGGGTGAGCGTCCCGAGGTCCTCCGCGAGACCGATCGCCTCCGCCCCGAAGAGGGTGGCCGCGATGAGCGCCTCGTGCTCGGTGAGACCCCCGGACTGGAGCGCCCACAGTTCCCAGTGGGCGCCGAGCCCCTGGAGCTGCCCGTGGCTGCCCAGCGCACAGCGGCCGCCCGCCCGGATCACCCGGGTGCAGCCTTCGGCGATCCCCTCGTGGACGTACTCCTCGGGGAGGAACCACTGTCCGCGCCGCCGCACCATGTTGTCGAGGATGGCGGCGGGGATGAACCGGGCCAGCTTCTCGTCCGACACGACGTCCGTGTTCTGGAAGAAGAAGTTCTCGCTCCACGGACCGCCGTAGGCCACCAGGATCGTGGGGGTGTAGTAGGTCTCGGTCCGCGCCACATACTGCGCCACGTCGTCGTAGATGGGCACGATCGGGAGGCTGTGCTCATGGCCGGAGTAGCCGTCGGCCATCTGGGTCAGGTTCAGCTTGAGGTCGAGCGCCCCCTCGGTCGTCGGGGTCAGCTCGTGCTTCGCCGACGCGAGCGCCACCCACTGCCGCACGATGCGGTCCCCGACGACGTACTGCTTGATCGTCATCGCGTCGTAGCCGTCCCGGCCGTAGCGCTTCAGGAACAGGTCGGCGGCTTCCTCGTCGTACACCCCCGAGCGCGAGAAGATCCCCGGGCCGGTGGCGTAGATCCGGGGGGCGAGGATGCGCCCGATCTCCTGGAGATCCCGGTAGGCGAAGACATCGGCGGTGGAGGTCTGGGGGTCGCGGGTGGTCGTGACCCCGTAGGCGAGATTCGCGAGGTGCTGGAACACCTGCCGCTGGTGGACCCCCCGCGGCGCCCACATGTGGGCGTGGGCGTCCACGTAGCCGGGCATCACCGTCTTCCCGGAGACGTCCACCACCCGGGCCCCCTCGGGGGCGTCGAGTGAGGTCCCGACCGCGGCGATCCGGTGCCCCTCGACGAGGAGGTCGCCGCCCCGGAGGATCTCCTCCCCGTCCATCGTCAGGATCTGGGAGGCGTTGCGGAGCAGGATCGAGCCTTCCGGCAGCGCCCGCGGCTCGGTCACGACCGCCTCGAACGCCTCGGCGGCGGGAGCGTCGTCGTTGCCGGCGGAGGCGGCGTCCTTCCGGTACACGCGGTTGCCGAGCGACCAGACGAGCGCCGCTCCATCCGACGCCCAGCTCAGGAAGTCTCCGCCTTCGGGGGCGACCTCATGGACCGGGACCGGCGTGTCGCCGCCGCCGACCCGGACCTCGAGCGTCCGGTTGCCGATGCTCGGCGTCGGAACGACGAAGTGCCGGTTCTGCAGCTCGAAGAGCGCGGCGCCCCCGTCGGGGGAGAGGATGATCTGGCTGGCGGCGGGCGGATTCCGGCCGGCGCCGCGGCCGGTGATCTTGAGGTGGCTCCGCCGATCGGTCCCGTCGAGCCGGAGCGAGACGAGCCCCTCGCTCCCGACGGTCAGGAACACCCGGTCGGGATCCTCGGTGAAGTGGGGGAAGCGCCCGTTCTCCGACGGCCCGATCACTTCGGCGTCTCCCCCCGCCGCCGGGATGACCAGCAGCTCGCTCAGTTCCGCGGGCCGCATCCCGCCGATCTCGCCCCGGGGCCCGTCGGGCCCGTAGAGGTCGGACGCGCCCTCCATCTCGCGGAGGAACGAGTAGAGGTGCTCCTTGACCGGGGCCCGGCGGAGCACGATCCGGTCTCCCGAGGGATGCCAGGTCGGCTCGGCGTAGAACGCCGGCTCGGTCGTGAGCGTCGTTCCGGTTCCGCCGCTCCCGCCGACAGCCTTGAGGTGGCCTCCGTCGCTCGACCAGGTGACGTAGGCGATCCGGGCGCCGTCGGGCGACCACGCCGGCATGAACTCGTCCTCGTCCGAGTCGGTGAGCCGGGTCGGCGTCCCGGCGGGGAGGTCCATCCGGTACAGGCGGCTGAACGCCGAGAAGACCAGCGCGGTCCCGTCCGGGGCGATCCGCGGCCAACGGATGATGCGGGCGGTGACCTCGGGCCCGTCATCCACCCGCCGGGGGAAGTGGAGCCGGGGCGCGACCTCCGCCGCGATCTGCGCCTCGAACGGGATCTCGGTCATCGCCCCGGTGTCGAAGGCGATCCGCCGGATTCCTCCGTCAACGGTGGCGATCAGGGCGGCGCCGTCGGGGGTGAAGGCGTAGCCCGGCATGGTGTCGCGGCTCGCGCGCGACTCCTGGTCGTCGCGGGTGACCCCGGTGGCGAGCCAGCGCTCCTCGCCGGTGGCCAGCTCGCGCACCCGCAGCGCGGTCTCCGTCCGGTGGCGGGTGGCGTACACCAGATGGCGCCCGTCGGGGCTGAGCAGCGGCCGCATGGCGCTCCCGGGCGCGCTCGTGATCGTCGTCTCCTCGCCGGTCACCCGGTCGAACCGCACGATCTGCCAGATCGGGAACTGCGCGTTGTAGTTGAACGTGCCGCGGCGCTCGGCGAAGTAGATGTGGCGGCCATCGGGAGAGGCCACCGCGCCCAGGCGGTTCGGGGGCTGGGGGCCGCCGCCCGGCGTGGCCTCCGGAGGCGGCTCGCCGAGGCGCACCCCCGATCCCCCGTCGCGGTGGACGAGGAACACGCCCGCCGTGCGGTCCGGCGGCCGCGACCGCGAGACGAGGACGTACTCGCCATCCGGAGTCCAGCTCGGGGAGACCATGAGCTGGGGACGGTCCCGGGTGGGCCCGTCCTCGGTGAGGGCGCGCGGTTCGCTGCCATCCGCCTGCGCGACCCACAGGTTCTCGACGCCGCTGCGGTCGCTCAGGAAGGCGATTTCGGTTCCGTCGGGCGACCAGACCGGCTGGCTCTCGAACGACATCCCGCCGACGATGCGGGTCGCGGTCCCGCCCTCGGTGGGCAGCGTGTAGAGGTCTCCCAGAAGATCGAAGACCAGGGTCCGGCCGTCGGGCGAGATATCGAGGGACATCCAGGTTCCCTCGGTGACCTGGAACGAGAGGGTTTCGGAGGGCGAGAGCGGCAGCCCCTCCTCCTTGTCCTCCGCCCCGTTCGCATCCTCGCTGTCCTGGGCGAGCGCCGCGGAAGGCAGAGCGAACGAGAACCAGAGCGCGAGCAGCAGGCGGAATGTCATGGTGGGGGCCTCCCCGGAAGCACGAAACCGAAGCGGCGATTCTAGGAGGGCGGCCGCGGCGACGGCGAGCCGCCGAGTCCAGCGGGCGGGACCGACCGAATCGAGCGGAACCGCCAGATCCCGGCGAGCGCGCTCCCGACCAGAGAGTGCATCAGGCTCGACAGCGCGCTCGGCACCGCCACCAGCGGGCTGGTGAAGTTCTGCCCGGCGAGCACCACCCCCAGTCCCGAGTTCTGCATCCCGACCTCGATGGCCACCGTGCGGGCGGTCCGCTCGCCGCGGCCGAAGAGACGGCTCAGCGCGTAGCCGAGCCCGAACCCCCCGGCGTGGAGCCAGAACACGGCGATCAGCAGGGTCCCCCCCGATTCGAGGATCGCGCTCCGGCTGGCGCCGATGATCGAGGCGACGATCAGCGTGATGAGGACCACGGACAGGAACGGCCCGAATGGCAGGACGGCGGTGGTGAGACGGCGGAACGTGCGCTTCAGGAACAGCCCGGCGAGGACAGGGAACACGACGACCTGGAAGGTGCTCAGAAGCAGCCCCGCCGCCGGCACTTCGATGCGGCTCCCGGCGAGCCAGGCGGTCAGGAGCGGCGTCATCGCCACCGAGACCACCGTCGAGACCGCGGTCATGGAGACCGAGGCCGGGACGTCGGCGAGCGACAGGTAGGAGATCACGTTCGATGCGACGCCGCCGGGACAGCACGAGACCAGGATCAGCCCTGCCGCGAACTCGGCGGGGAGTCCCATCGCGGCCGCGACGACATACCCGGTCGCGGGCATCACGCCGAACTGGAGGACCACCCCGAGGCCGATCGGCAGCGGGCGGCGCAGCACCCGCCGGAAGTCGTCCACCTCGAGCGTCAGCCCCATCCCGAGCATGATGAGCCCGAGCCCGACCGGGATGAGCGGGCCGCTGAACCAGGTGAACCAGCCGGGCCGGACGAGGGCGAGGACGCTCGCCGCGAGCACCCAGGCCGGGAATCCCAGCGTCCCGACGTTCAGGAGGCTATGCAATCAGTGATCTCCCCGCCGGCGCGCCCTGCCGGCGCGCCGGACTCCAGTCCGGCAATTTGCAGCCGTTGCTGCGGCAGGGCGCCAGCAAGGCGTCGGCGCCGTGGAGCGCCGAAGGGGCTGGGCGCGGTGCTTTGAATTGCCGGACTGGAGTCCGGCGCGCCGGCAGGGGACTGGAGTCCGGCTCGCCGGCGGTCACCGGTCCGCTGACGGCGAGCGGTCCTCTCGCGGGACGAGGCGCACCGCCCACAGGCCGCTGTTGAAGTCCGAGAAGAAGATGACGCCCTTGTGGGGCTGCGGGCCCCAGACGAAGGGGGCGTTGGGGATGAAGCCCTGGGGGTCGTCCGAATAGAACTTCGCCACCTCGCGCCCCTGCCGGTAGAGATCCCCGACGAGCTCCCCGGAAACGTCCACCACCCGCAGCCCGCCGTTGAAGTAGGCGACGTACATCAAGTCTTCGTCATAATCGATCCAGAGGTTGTGAGGCCCGGCCTCGGGCACCCGGTAGCGGGCGATCTCGACCGGGCGGGACGGGTCGTCGAACTCGTTGATGTGGATGAACCCCATGGCGCGGGAGGGCATCCGCTCCTCCCACGAGATGATCGGGCCCGGGATCCGCGGGTTCACCGGGTGGGACTCGTCGCCGGTGACCACGTAGAAGCGGTCGGCGGAACGGCTCCGGAACGGCCACACCGCGTGGTTCCAGCCGGTGAGCTGGTAGAGCCGCCCCATCTCCACCGGGTTCCGCGGGGAGCCCCCCATCCCGCCACCGCCGACATCCACCACCACGAGGCCGTCGGTGTTCCCGGCCTGGAACGCGATCCCGTCGTGCACCCAGACGTCGTGGACGCTGCGCCCGGGACGAGGGTCCTCGAAGCGGGCCACCCGGAACGGGTTCGCCGGGTCCTCGGCGTTCACGACGTCCCAGCGGCTTCCGTTGTTGATCGCGTAGATGTGCCCCTCGTGGAAGAACACGTTGTGGACCCCGCCGGTCATCTCGTCGTCGAAGCGGGACAGGACCTCCGGATTCCTCGGGTCCGCCACGTCGAGGATCACGAACCCGTTTCGTCGGTTCGACGCGCCCTCCCGCGTGATCACCGCGGTTCGGCCGTCGGCCGAGACCTTCACGTCGTTCACGGTGCGGGCGTCCACCTGGACTTCCGAGATGCGCCGCATGTCGGTCGGGTCGGTCACATCGAAGAAGAGCGCGTGGCCATCGGCGTTCCAGGTGCCCAGCGCGGCGTAGTCGCGACCATCCACGCCCTCCCAGACCCACAGGTCCGAACTCGCCCGGTCGCGCACCGGAGCGTGCCCCACGAATTCGATCGCCATCCCGACATCGCGCGGGGTCACGGTGACCGCCATCTCGGCCCGGGCCGCCCCCGACCCCGCGGAGACCAGGTAGAGGCCGGGTTGCTCGGCGACGAAACGACCATCTCCGAGGACCTGCGCCGGCGCGCCCGCCCCCACCGTGTCGAAGCGGCTCGGGTCCGGGTGGGACTCGAGGGCGAACCGGACCGGAGCGTCTCCGACCACGGCCCCACCGGCAGAACCGGCGCCGGAGCCGTCGCTCACGACCGCGGCGAACCGCACGACGTCGCCGGTCCGAACCGCGCCCGCGAGCGGCTCCCCGGCGACGGTTGCGGTCAGGGAGATCGAGCGCGCCGGGTTGGGGACGACCTTGATGCGCGCCTCGGTGGTGAGCTCGCCGAGCCGGGCGGTCACCGTCACCGTCCCCGGAGCGAGCGCCCGCAGGACTCCGGCGGCCTCGGCGAGGTAGGTGGGGGGACGCGGACGGTCATAGAAGGGATGCGCGTGGTAGGTCCCCTCGAACAGAGGCCCGAAAGCCGTGATGGCCGCCGTCTCTCCGGGCGAGACCGTGAGATCCGGACGCACATCCCGCGGCTCGGCCCCGATGTCTTCGGCGAGAACGCGGACCGGAAGGCTCGCTCCCACCAGGATCCGGTCCGGGAGGTCGTCGAAGCGAAGCGAGGCGAGTTCCGACGGGAGCACCTTCACCGGGATCTCGACCCGGACTCCCGGATCGTCGGCGCGGGTGAATCCGGGGGTGGTCCCGGTCGCGGGCGCGAGCGCCACCAGCGTGTGGTTTCCGGCGCGGTGCGCGGTGACGATCCCGGTGTGGGACACGCTCAAGTCGGTCGGATCGAGGGAGAAGAAGAGAACCCGGGATCCGGAGTCGCCTCCGCTCAGGGTGGCGGTGATGGTGGCCGTCTGCCCGACGCGCAACTCGAGCGACTCCGGCGCGACGGTCAGCTCCCGCTCCTGCGCGGCGCCGGCAGTGGGGAGCAGGAGGGCCACCACGGCCCCGACGAGCGGAAGGAGGGGATGGAGACGAAGACCGGCGCGAGACGACATGCGGCTATCTCATCACAGCGGCGCCCCGCCCGCCGGTGGAGGGGCCGGGCTCAGTCGGCTCCGGGCGGGGCGCCCCGCTCGATCTGCTCCTTCAGGGAGCGCACCGCGCGCAGAATGTCGGCGCCGGAGGCGAAATCGCGGGGCCGGAACCGTCCCTCCGAGCCGGAAAGCAGTCCCAGCCCGACCGCGAGCGCGACCACGTCGCGCTGCCGATGCCCCTGCGGGACATCCTCGAGCGCCACATCGGCGGCCTGCCGGAGGGCGGCGCGGTGGCGCCCCGGGTGAAGCGCCGCCAGCGCCGCGGCGAGCGACTCGGCGAGTTCCGCCCGGGTCACGTAATCGCGGGGCTTGAACGTGTTGTCGGGGAAGATGCGCATGTAGCCGGCGCCGACGGCCGCGAGGATCTGATCCGCCGCCCAGCTCCGCTCCAGATCCACGGCGATCACGATGCCGGGATCCCCGTTCGTCCCTCTCGCCCCGGCCTCGGGGATCCCCAGCTCCAGCGCGAGGGCGGCGGCGAGCTGCTCGCGGGTGCCTCGTTCGGTCTCGCGGATGCGGTTGAACCGCTCGGTGAGCCGGGTGTAGGCCAGTCGGTCGGAGAGCTCCCGGACGCTACCTTCGAGATCGGAGTGACTCGCCAGTTCGGGGCTCCCGCGAGCCTGATCCAGCCGGGCCAGGCTGTCGGTGAGGCGTCCGGCGTCGGCGAGGAGCCGGGCGGCGCCGATGGCCGAGGCGAGGGCGTCCCGCCGCGCGGCGTCCGGATCGTCGGCCACCTGCTCGAACCAGGCGAGGGCCTGCTCGCGATCCCCGGCGGCGGCCGCCGCCTCGGCGGCCTCGAACACGAGATCGCTGGACCCCGGGATGACTTCGAGCGCCGCCCGATAGGCCTCGACGACCGCGGCGGCGGATGAAGCCGCGCGGGCGCGGGTCAGGCGGCGGTCGGCGATCCGGCGCTCGAGGTTCGGGAGGACGGCGTTGACGAGGGGGGAGTCCGGGGCGATTCCCTCGAGTCGGCGGAGTCTGAAGAACAGCTCGTCGTCGCCGCCGCCATCGAGCCGCACCAGCACGCTTCCGAGCGCGGCGAGCGCGCTCGCGGGGTCTCGTTCCAGGGCCGCCTCGAAGCGGGGCTCGGCGCGTTCGGGCCGCCCGTGACGCAGCTCGAGATAGCCGCCGGCGGCGAGAACGCCAGGATCATCCGGGGTCTCCGCCAGCAGGCCTTCGAGAAGCCCCGCGGCCTCGCGCAGGCGACCGGCCCGGAGCTCCTCCCATCCGGCGGCGAGGCGGTCGCGGGCGGCGGGCGGGAGGGCGCTCCCGTCGGGTTCCAGCTCCGCCGCGTACTCCCAGCCCGCGACCGGCATGGCCGGGATCTCGGGCAGCGGCTTCTCGGCGCACGCGGCCGCCAACCCGATGACGAGCGCCAGCCGCCGGGCCGACACCAAGCGCGGCGACCCCCCGCGAAGACGACGCTCCGCGCCGGGCGGGATCCTCACGGGCGCGAGTGTATCCGGGCGCATTCCTTAGAATCCTCGCCATGCGCCGCCTTGCCCTCACCTTCACCCTCTTCGCCATCGTCGGCGGGTCCACCGCCGCCGTGGCCCAGTCGCCTCTCGCCGACGCCGAGCGCCGCATCCTCGAACACGTCCGCGACACGCTGCAGCCGGGTGAGCGGCTGCTGCTCTCGGCGCTGGTGGAGCGGTTCCAGGCCCCCGAGGAGCAGCGCGCCCTCGACCGTTTGAACGACATCTTCTTCCGCACGCCGCTGTTCATCATGGAGTTCGAAGGACGGGAGGGCCGTTTGCCGACCCTCGCCGAGCTCGCCGGACAGTTCTCGCTATATGACGAATCGGCCGTGGACATCGTGCTGCGGATCATGGAGTCCGACCCGCGCGTGCCCCGCTTCCTCACCCGGGCGAACGACGGCAGCCTCGTCTCGATCGACCACGACCTGGTGCGCGCGGACGAGCGGTTCGCCACCGCCGTGACCCGCAGCCTGACCGGATGGGAGGGTCGGAGCCTGCCGGAGCTGGGCGGGGAACGGTTCGCCGGCGGCGACGCGATGGTGGCCGATCTCATGAACGACGCCACCCTGGTTTACGTCTGGTTCACGAACTGCCCGCCCTGCGTCCAGATCTCTCCGGTCCTCGAGGAGCTCCAGCAGGATCTCGGGGACGAAGGTCTGACGATCGTCGGTCTGAACGCTGACCGGGTGCTGAAGCTCCCCTACACCGACGCCGATCGGCAGGCCCACATCGAGAAGGGCGGGGTCGGGTTCGAAAACCTGCATCTGACCCCGGAGGACCGAGGGGAACTCGGGAACGTGAACATCTTTCCCACCCTGTTCCTCGCGAACCGGGAGGGCGAGATCGTGCGGCACTTCGTCAACTTCCAGCCGCGCGAGACGCTGGAGCCCGCGATCCGCACGCTGTTGCGCTGAGCCGAAGGAAGCGTCCAGCCGGACCGGACTCCGGCGCGCGGGCGACCGAGCGCCCCTCTCCGGTGCGTCTCCGACGCGATCGAGAGTCCGGCGCCGCCGGGGATCGGCAGGGCGATTTGCGACGGGGGGTACTTCCCCGGCGACGAGGGCGCGGAAGGGATCTGCGTGGCGCCGAGGAGCATCACCGTGGGCTGAAGAACCGGCGGCGAACGGCATGCCGCCAGGGCGCGGTCCGCGATCCGGTTCGGAGACCGACTCGCGGCCGCCGATTCCCGATGCAGGAGCGGCCCGGCCCGCCGAATCCGAATCTCCTGCGGGCCCGGCGACCGGGATCAGATGCTGAAGTTCCGGCGCCTCGCCGCGGCGTCCCTCCGCATGCCGACCTCACCTGAAATCGGACGACCGGAACCGGTCCTCGCTCGGGGGGCGCGATCCACCGGTTGGTTCGGCTCGGTCCCGGGCGCCTCGAGCGGAAGGCGATACTGGATCACGCGTCTGGTCGAATGGGTGAAGTGGGCGCCGTGAAAGATCGCGCCAGGCGCCGGAGTCACCGGTGGAGGAGACGGCGGTGTCGGCCCCCCCATCGGCCTTCCAACCGAGGGGCGCCGACGGGCCAACCGATCCGACCACGATGCGGGGCCGCGGTTGGGAGTCCTCACCCCACGCGCTCGATGCGCCAGCGTCCGTCACTCTGCCGAGACGCCACCAGCGTATAGACCCGGCCATTGATGGTCGTGTTGATGACGTTGAGGCTCTGACCCGATGTGAAGAACAGGAAAGTTGCGCTCCCGTTCGCGTTGACCGTCAACTCGTCGGAGGTCCCCGGATAGGTGCAGCTCTCGCCCGGGCGCAGCAGGAGCCCGACCGTGCAGGTTCCTCCCGCCTGCGGTTGCGCAGATTCCACCCTCGCCGTGAACCGCTGAGTGGCGCTCTGGCCATCCGGGTCCGCTGCGGTCACGGTCACGGTCGCTGTCCCCGCGTCCCGGGGGGTGAGCGTCACCCGGCTGCCCGAAACACTGACCCGCACCACGCTCGTCCGGCTCGATGTCGCCCGGTAGCTGAGGGTGTCGCCGTCCGGATCGCTGAAGTTCGCCGACACGTTGACCGTCGTCGCGTTCCCGTCCTCCGTGAGCGTCTGGTCGGCAATGGTTCCCACGGCGCGCGGCGCCCGGTTCGACGTGCCGGCGCCGCCGCCGCCACTACCGCCGGTCGCCGTCCGCACGATCACCCCGTCGGTGACGAGGCCGTCGCGAATTCCGCACTCCGATGCGTCGCAGGTGTAGCGGTGCTCCGGATACTCGACGTACCCGCCCCGACCCAGCGTGATCGTCACGACGCCCCCGCTGAGCGAGAAGCTGCCTCCGCTCACCTCGCTCGGAACTCCGGTCGGAAAGCCGGGAATCCGGTCCCCCTGCCGGAATGTCGCCTGGCCGCCGCCACCGCCCGACGCGTTCACCGTCACCGTGAAGCGCGAAGTGGCGCTCAGGCCATCCGGGTCCGCTGCGGTCACGGTCACGGTCGCTGTCCCCGCGTCCCGGGGGGTGAGCGTCACCCGGCTGCCCGAAACACTGACCCGCACCACGCTCGTCCGGCTCGATGTCGCCCGGTAGCTGAGGGTGTCGCCGTCCGGATCGCTGAAGTGCGCCGACACGTTGACCGTCGTCGCGCTCCCGTCCTCCGTGAGCGTCTGGTCGGGAATGCTCCCCACCCCCCGCGGCGCCCGGTTCGGCGTTCCGCCGCCGCCGCCACTACCGCCGGTCGCCGTCCGCACGATCACCCCGTCGGTGACCAGGCCGCCGCGAATCCCGCACTCCGATGCGTCGCAGGTGTAACGGTGCTCCGGATACTCGACGTACCCGTCCCGATTCAACGTGATCGTCACCACGCCCCCGCTGAGCGAGAAACTGGCCCGGCTCAGTTCACTTGGAACTCCCGTCGGGAAATCGGGAATTCGGTCCCCCACCCGGTATGTTGATGTCGCCGTCCCCGCGCCCTCGCTGCTGGTCCCGACGCGTCCGATCCGCCAGCTTCCGTCGCTCTGTCGGGCCGCCTGCAGGGAGATGTTGGCGCTCGTTATGTTGATCGAGGAGCCGCTGGTGAGGAACAGGAAGCTCGCGGTGCCGTCGGGGTTGATCGTGAGCGGATCCGATGTGCCCGGATAGGTGCAGCTCTCTCCGGCCCGCAACACCATCCCGACCTCACAGGTCGGCGCGGGCTCGGGAGTTGGAGCGGGAGGAGGCGTCGTTGGCGCCGGAGTCGTAGGGGGCGGCGCGGTGGGCGCCGCGCTGTCATCCGCCCCGCAGCCGCCGGAGACCGCCAGCGCGAGAGCGCCGATGAGGAAGAAACGGCGCGGCGTCCCGCCGATTTCCGGATTGGTGCTTGTCTCGCTGCGCATCGTTCCCTCCTCGGGCGTCCGCAGCGGGGCACTCGCCCGATGTCGCGTCGCCTTCGTCGTGATGTCCATTATGCCGGACCGTGACAGCGGTCGTGACCTGGAGCCGAGCGAAGGTTGCGACCAGGGGCGCCGAGCCCCGAGCCGCCCCTCTTATGATGATGCGCGTCGGAGCGGAGGCGCTATCGGGCCGCCACCGGGAGAACGGGCGGAGAGGGGCCGCGCTCGCAGAACCGCCGCCGTCTGGCGGGTGGCCCGAACGGATGCCGGTCCACTCCCCGACGTTCAAGGTTGACAGCGTTTCACTCAGAAAATATATAATCCCCCGCAACCAAGGGGGAGGGCGCGGTTGGCAGTCCTCGCGGATTCGCCGGCCGCGCCCCGGGCCCCGAGACCGGAACCGATCCGGAACAGGAGTCTGAATCAGGATGAACAAGATCATCGGCATTGATCTGGGGACCACGAATTCGGTCGTGGCCGTCATGGAGGGCGGTCAGCCCGCCATCATTCCCAACGCGGAGGGAGGTCGGACCACCCCTTCGGTGGTGGGGATCTCCAAGTCGGGGGAACGCCTCGTAGGCGAGGTGGCCAAGCGGCAGGCGATCACGAACCCGAAGAACACCGTCTCGTCAATCAAGCGCTTCATGGGGCGCCGCTACGAGGAAGCCGACGAGGAACGCCACGGCTCCGCCTACGAGGTGGCGCGCAAGTCCGACGGCGGCATCGAGGTGCGGCTCGCCGGCAAGGGCTACACGCCGCCCGAGATCTCGGCGATGGTCCTCCAGAAGATGAAGGCGTCCGCCGAGAAGTACCTGGGCGGAGAGGTGGAGAAGGCCGTCATCACCGTGCCGGCCTACTTCAACGACTCGCAGCGCCAGGCGACCAAGGACGCCGGCGAGATCGCCGGGCTGGAAGTCGTGCGGATCGTGAACGAGCCCACCGCGGCTGCTCTCGCGTACGGGCTGGAGAAGAAGGGAAACGAGAAGATCGCCGTGTACGACTTCGGCGGCGGCACGTTCGACATCTCGATCCTCGAAGTCGGGGACGGCGTGGTCGAGGTCCGCTCCACGAACGGCGACACCTCGCTCGGGGGCGACGACATCGACAAGGCCGTGATGGACTGGATGCTGGCGGAGTTCCGCAAGTCCCACGGCATCGACCTGACCCGGGAGGCTATGGCGCTCCAGCGGCTGAAGGACGCCGCGGAGAAGGCCAAGATCGAGCTCTCCACCACTCACGAGAGCCAGATCAACCTCCCGTTCATCACCGCCAACGACGCCGGACCCCAGCACCTCGAACTCACCCTCACCCGGTCTCGGTTCGAAGCGCTGGTCGAGAGCCTGCTCGGGCGCACGCGCGGGCCCTGCCGGCAGGCGCTCGAGGACGCCGGTCTGGGAGCGGGCGGCGTGGACGAAGTCGTTCTCGTCGGGGGAAGCACCCGCATCCCTGCGGTGCAGGAGCTGGCGCGGGAGATCTTCGGGGTGGAGCCCCACCAGGGGGTGAACCCCGATGAGGTCGTGGCGCTCGGCGCCGCCACCCAGGCGGGCGTGCTCTCCGGCGAGAAGAAGGACATCCTGCTGCTCGACGTCACGCCGCTTTCGCTGGGGATCGAGACCCTGGGCGGGGTCTTCACCCGCCTCGTGGAGCGGAACACCACGATCCCCCACCGGGCGAGCGAGACCTTCTCCACCGCCACCGACAACCAGCCGCAGGTCGAGGTCCACGTCCTTCAGGGCGAGCGGGCGATGGCGGCGGACAACCGGACGCTCGGCAAGTTCAGCCTGGTGGGCATTCCCCCCGCGCCCCGGGGCGTCCCTCAGGTCGAGGTGACGTTCGACATCGACGCGAACGGGATCGTGAACGTCTCGGCGAAGGACAAGGCGACCGGGCGGGAACAGGCGATCACGATCACCGCCTCGAGCGGCCTCTCCAAGAACGAGATCGAGCGGATGAAGTCCGAGGCGGCGGAGAACGAGGACACCGACAAGGCCCGCCGACAGGAGGTCGAGGCCCGGAACGAGACCGAGTCGCTGGCCCATCAGGTCGAGAAGATGCTGAACGAGAACCGGGCCGGCCTCGAAGCGTCGGACAGCGCCGAGGTGGAGGCCGCGGTGGCCCAGGCCCGCGCCGCGCTGAAGGACCAGGACATGGACCGGATCCGGCGGGCCCGGGAGGATCTCGAGAAGGCGAGCCACCGCCTGGCCGAGGCGATGTACAAGCAGAAGACGACGGGCGCCGACGGGGCGCCGCCGCCTCCGCCGCCCCCGGGAGGGGGCCGGAAGACGAGCCGTGGCAACGGCGCCGCCGATGACACGATCGTGGACGCGGAAATCGTGGACTAGCGAGGGAGCACAACGACGGTTTCACGAGGGAGATGGCGCAGCGGGTGGACTATTACGAGGTTCTCGGTGTCCGGCGCACCGCGAACCTCGCCCGCATCCGCAAGGCTTACCGCAGACTCGCCCGGAGGCTCCATCCCGATCTGAATCCCAACGATCTCCTCGTCGAAGAGCGCTACCGGGAGGTCCAGCAGGCGTTCGAGATCCTCGGGGATCCCGATCGCCGAGCGGACTACGACCGGCGCGGCGGGCGGGCCCCCAAGCCCGCGCCGCGCGCCCCCAGCCAGTACGGGTTCGCCGGGTTCGACTTCGCCCATGATTCGACCCGGGACGAACGGCCCCTCCACGAACTGTTCGGGGGATCCTCGGATCCGGAGCCGCCGAGCGAGTCGGGGGCGGACATCCACGCCCGGGTCCGCATCTCGTTTCCGGACGCGATCGCGGGCCGGCAGGTGCGTCTTCGAGTCGTCCGCCAGGAGGCCTGCGGCGAGTGCCGCGGCGCCGGGCGGCGGCCGGTTCGCGAGGCGCTCGCCGACATCGGCGTCTCCTGTCCCGCGTGCGGCGGCGAAGGAAGGAGGCTCCGCCGGTTCCGGCACATGGTGTTCGTCCGGCCCTGCGCTCCGTGCCAGGGGCGGGGCGCGCTGTTCCACACCCGGTGCTCCGCCTGCGCCGGGCGGGGGCTCCGGGCCCGCCCGGTCCGGGTGGTCGCCCGCGTCCCCGCCGGGATCAGCGACGGCGGGACCGTCGTGGTCCCGGGCGGCGGGCACCACGGGGTCCGGGGAGCGCCTCCGGGAGACGTCCGCCTGCACGTCGAAGTCGAGCCCCACCCGGTGCTCGAGCGCCAGGGAGGGAACGTGACCTGCCCGCTTCCGCTGACGGTCACGGAGGCGGCTCTCGGCGGCAAGGTCGAGGTTCCGACGCTCGCGGGGCCGGTCACCGTGCGTCTGCCTCCCGGCGTCCAGCCGGGGACCCGCATCCGGCTCGCGGGGAGGGGAGTGCCCGCTGTCCCCGGCGGCGAGCGCGGCGATCTGCTGCTCGAAGCGCAGGTGCGGATCCCCGCGATCCGGGACGACCGGTCCCGGGAGCTGCTCGACGAACTCGCCGAGCTCTATCCCGAATCGCCGCGCGAGGACCTGCGTCGCTCGCTCGAGGCCTCGGACGGGACCGGGGAGGCCACCGCGTGAGCGCCGAGCGCCGCAAGGGCGTGTACATGATCAGCGCGGTGGCGGAGCTCTACGACATTCACCCGCAGACGCTCCGCCTCTACGAGCGGGAGGGGCTGCTGCAGCCGTCGCGGACGCAGGGCAACACGCGGGTCTATACCGACGCCGATCTTGAGCGGCTGCAGATGATCCTCAATCTGCGCGAGCTGGGCGTGAATCTGGCCGGCGTGGACATCATCCTGCAGATGCGCGAGAAGATGGAGCGGATGCAGGACGAGGTGCGGCAGTTCACCGAGTTCGTCCACCGGGATCTCGCCCGCGACTCCGCCGCGCTCAGCGCTCAGACCCGCAATGCCCTCGTGCGCCTGCCGCGCGCCGACCTCGTCCCGGCGGGCCCGGTGAAGCGCGGGCCGCGCCGCTGACCGGCGCGCTTCATGGCGAAGTCCGCGAGCGCGCCCTGCCCGCGGTGCCGCGGGACCGGCTGGCGGCGGGTTCCCGAGGGAGGCGGCGTCACCGCCTGCCGGTGCCGGAACGCTCCCCGGACGCCGCCGACGCTCGCGGAGGCCGGAGTCCCGGCGAAGTTCCGCGACGGAGTCACCTTCCGCGACTTCGATGAGCTCAGCGCTTCGCTTCGCCACGCCCGCCAGGTCGTGGAGCGCTGGGCCGACGCCTACCCGGATGTCCGCGCCGGCCTCCTCCTGAGCGGCCCGGCGGGGGTGGGCAAGACCCATCTGGCGGTCGCGGCGCTCCACCGGATTCTGCGGAAACGCCGGATCGCGGTGCGCGCCCGGTTCGCGCACGTCACCACCCTGCTCTACCGGATCCGCGACAGTTGGAGCGAGCCCGACGTTTCGGAAGAGCAGTTGCTCGGTCCGGTGTGTTCGGCCGAGCTGCTGGTGCTGGACCAGTTGGGCGCCGCCTCGGGCCAGTGGGCCGAGGAAAAGGTGCTCTACATCCTGAACCGGGCGTTCACGAGCGGCGCCCGCATCCTCTGCACCACCGCGTATCCGTTCCGGGCGCCCCGCGGAGAGCCCGTTCTGGGGGACCGCATCACGCCGTCGGCCGCATCGCTCCTGAGAGAGGCGTGCCGGGAGGTCCGGGTGGACGGAGACGACTATCGCGATACTGTGTTGCAGCCGGGGCTGGGCGCGTGAGTCCGGCCCCCGAAGCCCGCACCTCGAGGCCCGCACCCCGAAGGAGAACTCCAAAGTGGAACGCATGAAGCGCACGGTCCCCATCCTCCTTGCCGCCTTCCTCGCGGCGCCGCTCGCGGCCGCCCAGGGCCCGGCGCCCGACAAGCCACGCCCGATCCCGATCCGGGACAGCGTTTTCATCGAGGATCTGACCTGGATGGAGGTCCGGGACCTGATCGCGGGCGGCAAGCACACCGCCATCGTGGCCAGCGGCGGCGTTGAGCAGAACGGCCCCTACCTGGTCACCGGCAAGCACAACGTGCTGCTCCGGGGACTCACCGAGGTGATCGCCCGCGATCTCGGCAACGCCCTGGTCGCGCCGATCCTCAAGCTGGTTCCCGAGGGCGACTTCGATCCGCCGACCGGTCACATGCGCTATCCGGGCACCGTCGGCCTCAGCCAGGAGACGTTCCGCGCGGTGGTGCGCGATGTCGCCCGGAGCCTGAAGGCGAGCGGCTTCTCCCACATCATCCTGGTCGGGGACAGCGGCGGCAACCAGCGGGGGATGCAGGAGGTCGCCGAGGAGCTGACCGCCGAGTGGCGGGGGAGCCCCGGCGTGCACTTCATTCCCGAGTTCTACGACTACCAGGCGCTTCAGACCTGGCTGTCCGACGAAGGGGTCGAGCAGACGCCGGAAGGCATCCACGACGACTACGCGATCACCTCGATGATGGCCGCCGTGGATCCGAACTCGATCCGGATCTCGGAGCGGCGCGCCGCCGGGCTGACCACGATCAACGGTGTGGACGTCGAGCCGCTGGATCAGACCCGGGCGTGGGGGAACAAGCTGTTCCGCCACCGGTCGGAGGTCACGGTCGCCGCCATCCGCGCCGCGATCGCCTCGCACGCGACGAACTAGCTCCCCCGGGCGCGCCCAGCGGCTCGCCGCTGGGCCCGCACGGGGAGCGCCGGAACGCCGGACTCCAGTCCGGCACCGAGAGACCGATCCGACCGGCGCGGCGGGTGTCCCAGCTTCAACACCAACCACGCCCGGAGGGCGTTCAGCCGGCTGGGATTTGAGCTGCGCCGCCGCGGCTGACTACCGCAGGAAATCGCGCGCCCCGAAGCGGCGGGCCAGCCGGACCGACCACGAAGGTCGCCCCAGGGGCCTCGCCGCGTCGGACGGACCCCGCGCGAGGAACTTCCCGCTGCCGGGCGACGCCACCGGCTCCCGATCGCGCACCACGACTTCTCCCCGCCGCACGACCGTCTCCGGCCACCCCCGCAGCGTTCGACCCTCGTAGGGCGAGTACCCCGCCCGGTCGTGGAGATCGGCCCACCGCACGGTGATTTCCCGCTCCGGATCCCAGACCGCCAGATCGGCGTCGCTCCCCGGCGCGATCGTCCCCTTCCGCGGCCACAGGCCGAACAGCTTCGCGGGCGTCTCGCAGCACACCTCGACGAACCGCTCGAGGGACAGGCGCCCTCGCGCCACGCCCTCCGAGAAGGCGAGCGGCATCCGAAGCTCGACGCCGGGGACGCCGTTGCCGATCCGCGGAAACGGGGGCTCCGGTCCGGCCGCGAGCTTCCCGCGGGCGTCCATCGTGTAGGGAGCGTGGTCCGACGCGAGAACATCGAGGACCCCGTCCCGAAGCGCTCTCCAGATCCCCTCCTGGCTCTCCCGGTCGCGGGGCGGCGGGCTGCAGCAGACCTGCGCTCCTTCCATGCCCGGCCGGTCGAGATCGTCGGCGGTCAGAATCAGGTACTGCGGGCAGGTCTCGGCGAACACCTTGAGTCCTCGCGCCCGCGCCGCCGCGATCGCCTCCGCCGCTTCCTTCGAGGAGACGTGCACCACGTAAAGCGGCGCGTCCACCAGCTCGGCGAGGCCGATGGCTCGGGCGGTGGCCTCGCTCTCGGCGAGCTTGGCGTGGGCCACCGCGTGGAACTTCGGCGCGGCGTGGCCGCCCTCGAGGAGCCGGGACGTCATCCACCCGATCATGCCGTGGTTTTCGGCGTGGACCATCGTGAGCGCGCCCATCCCGCGGGCCGCCCGCAGCACCTCGAGGAGCTGCCGATCGTTGACGCGAAGCGCCTCGTAGGTCATGTACACCTTGAACGAGGACACGCCTTCTTCCACGAGCGCCGGGACTTCGACCCCGAGCGCCTCGGGCGTCGGGTCGGACAGGATGAGGTGGAACCCGTAGTCGCCCACCGCCTTCGGTCCGGCCTCGCGGTGGTAGGCCTCGACGACTTCCCGCGGCGACTGCCCGCGGTGCTGGGCCGCGAACGAGATCACCGTCGTCGTGCCGCCGCAGACGGCCGACGCGGTGCCCGATTCGAAGTCGTCGGCGGTCCGGATTCCCATGGACGACTGCTGGGCGATGTGGGTGTGGGCGTCCACGCCGCCGGGCAGGACCAGCCGTCCGTCCGCCGCGATCTCCTCCCGGCCGGGACCGAGCCCCTCCCCGACGGCCCGGACGACGCCGGACGAGATGCCCACGTCGGCCCGGGTTGAGCCAGCGCCGGTTGCGACGGTTCCGCCGCGCACGACCAGGTCGAATACGTCCATGGCGGCGGGCGATGCTATCGGAACGCCGGACTCCAGTCCCTTGCCGGGCCCCCACCGGGAGAACTGGCGCCGGACTCCAGTCCGGCAATTCCCAAGCGAGCTGCCGGAGCGCCGGACCGCTGGCCCTGGTTCGACGATGACTTCGCCTACCCGCAAGAGCCGTCCTCAGTGCACTTGCGAACTGGTGAAGAGTCCGGACTCCGCCGGTTCTCCCCAGTTCTCCCGGTGGGGGCTAGGGGCCCGGCGCCGAGCGTCCCGGCCTGACTGGCGCCTCGGTGGGGCGCTCCATCCCGTCAGCGGATAGAAACCGGTTTGCCGAAGCCGCGGTCGTCCCCGGTCACGATGACCCCGTTCTCCTCCACGTAGCGCTCCCACCCCGCGAGGAGCTCCTCGAGGATCTCGGGCCGTTCCCGCGCGAGGTCGCGCAGTTCGCCGGGGTCCTCCTCGAGGTCGTAGAGCGCCCATTCGGCGTCGCCCGCCGGAGGCGCGCCCCAGACCGCCTTCCACCGGTCGCGGCGGAAGGCGCGCCGCCCGAAGATCTCCCAGCCTCCTTCGGCGACCACCGGCGCCACGTCGCTGGCTCCGGTGAGGAGGGGGCGCAGCGACCGACCAGTGGGCGCGATGCGATCGGGAGCGGAGGGGGTCTCGATCCCGGCGAAGTCGAGGATCGTAGGGAAGAGATCGGTGACCCGGACGAACGCTCCGCTGATCGCCCCGGCGGCCGCGGATGACCAGCGCTCCGGGACGACGGCGAACCCGGGGACCCGGATGCCACCTTCGTGGACGAACTGCTTGAAATAGCGAAAGGGCGCGGTCCCGGCGTGCGCCCACTCGAAGCCGTACCAGACGAACGAACCCATCCGTCCCATGGCCTCCTCCGACAGGTCGAACCGCTCCGGGAGGAAGGTCTCGTTGTCGGCGAGACCGAAGACGTCTTCTCCGGCGGCGCCGTTGTCGGACAGGAACACGATGATCGTGTCCTGGAGGCGTCCGGCGGACTCCACCGCGGTGACCAGGCGTCCCACATGGTGATCGAGCCGCTCGACCATGGCCGCATAGAGCTCCATCTTTCGCGCCTCGACGCGCTGCTCGTCCCCGGTCAGTTCCTCCCAGCGGCGGGCGTAGTCGGGCAGGGGAGGGAGGACCGCCGGCGCCGGGATGACGCCAGCCTGTTTCGCTCCCTCCATCCGCCGGGCGGCGAGCGCCTCCCAGCCCTCGTCGTACGCGCCGGCGTAGAGATCGAGGTGCTCGTCGGGGACCTGAAGCGGCCAGTGCGGGGCGGTGTAGGCGCCCGCGAGGAAGAACGGCTCCTTCCGCTCGACGGCCTCGTCCAGGTAGGAGATCAGTTCATCGGTGTGGGAGCGGGTCGAGTAGAAGCCCTCGGGGAGCGCCGCCACGATCTCCCCGTCCCGGCGGTACACGATGTCGTCGAGGGTGTCCACCGGGGCGGCGTCCTCGAAGTGGCTGGCGGCGCCGCTCAGGAGCACGAAGGACCGGTCGAAGCCGCGTTCGGGAGGCGCGTGCTCGCGGGCGTCGCCGAGATGCCACTTCCCGGCGATGCCGGTGAAGTAGCCCGCTTCCCGGAGCACCTGGGGGAGGTGGAACACATGCTCGTTCAGGTAGCCCTCGTAGCCGACCCGGCCCCGCAGGTCCTCGCCCATCAGGCTCGCCATCCCGCCGAGGCCGGCGAGGTGGTGATCCACCCCCGAGAGCAGCATGGCCCGGGTGGGGGAGCAGGTCGCGGCGGTGTAGAAGCTGGTGAACCGGAGCCCGGAGGCGGCGAGACGGTCGAGGTTCGGGGTCCGGATCTCGCCGCCGAAGGCGCCGATGTCGGTGTAGCCGAGGTCGTCGGCGAGAATCAGCAGGAAGTTGGGCCGCGCCGGTTCCGCGGGGGATTCGACCTCTCCGCACCCGGGAGCGACCGCGGCGCTGGCGGCGAGCAGAGTGGTGACGGTGGCGCGTAGGGGAAAGGCGGCGGGCATCACGGCGGCGATTATGCGCCCGCGCCCGGCTTGCCTCGTGATGGGGTGATGAGCATGGGGGAGTTGGGCCTTAGCATTGGCCCGCGATGCGTGTTGTCCGGGTGGCCGCCGCCCAGATCGGCGGGATCTCGATCGGAGAGAGCCGCGCCCAGGTCGTCGAGCGCCTGCTGGCTCTCCTCGAGCGCGCCGCGGGCGCGGGATGCGGGCTCGTCGTCTTCCCCGAGCTCACCCTCACCACGTTCTTCCCGCGGTATTTCCACGAGGACATCGCCTGGACCGACCCCTTCTTCGAGGAGGCGATGCCGGGGCCGGAGACGCGGCCGCTCTTCGAGGCCGCCGCCCGGCTCGGCGTCGGCTTCCATCTCGGTTACGCCGAGCGGGTCGAGGAGGGAGGGCGGACGCGCCGCTTCAACACCGCGATCCTGGTCGGCCCTTCCGGCGAGATCGTCGGCAAGTACCGGAAGATCCATCTGCCCGGGCACTCGCAGCACCTGCCCGACGCCCCGTTCCAGCATCTCGAGAAGCGCTACTTCGAGGTTGGGGACCTGGGCTTTCCGGTCTGGCGGGCGTTCGACGGGGTCGTTGGCATGTGCATCTGCAACGATCGCCGCTGGCCGGAGGCGTGGCGGGTGATGGGGCTTCAGGGCGTGGAGCTCGTCGCGCTGGGCTTCAACACGCCGGAGGTGAACATCCACCACCGGGAGCCGGCGCATCTCCGCATGTTCCACCACCGGCTGTCGCTCCAGGCGGGCGCGTACCAGAACGCGACCTGGGTGGTCGCGGCGGCGAAGAGCGGGGACGAGGATGGCCACCGGCTCATCGCCGGGTCCGCGATCGTGTCCCCCAACGGGGAGATCGTGGCCGAGGCCTCCACCGAGGACGATGAGCTGATCGTCCACGACTGCGACCTCGATCTGGGAGCCCACCTGAAGCGCCACGTGTTCGACTTCGCCCGCCACCGCCGGCCCGAGGCCTACACCCGCATCACTGCCGGCGCGCCGGACTCTTGCCGGCGCGCCGGACTCCAGTCCGGCAATTTGCGGCCAACGCTGCCCGGCGCCGCACCGCCGGCGCGCCGGACTCCGCCGGTTCTCCCGGTAGGGGCCCGGCACTGAATCGCCAGTCTCCTGAAGTCATGCCAATCCCATCCCAAAGAGACATCTATTGGCCGCTGCTGGAGCTGATCTCGGATGGCAAGCAACACAGCGTTCGGGCCACTGAGCCTGTCTTGTGCGACCGCTTCGACTTGACGGCGCAGGAGCGCGCCGAGACAGTTCCCAGCGGAGGTTTGAAATTCCGGAATCAAGTGTCCTGGGCGCGTTTCTCACTCAAGAAGGCCGGACTGCTGGAAGTCCCGAAGTGGGGCGAAATCCGAATCACGGCGCTCGGAAAGCAGGCCTTGTCGGAGGATCGCGACGATATTCCGTCTGTCCTGCGCAAGAGCCACGGCGGAGAAGAGAAGGAAACCGACACTTGCCTGGATGCGTCGGGCACGAAGTCGCCGCGGTGCGACAAGGGCGACGAGCCGGACAGTCGTACTCCGGAAGAGCAGATCGCGGCCGCCTATGCGCAGACGCGGGAAGCGCTGGCTTCCGATCTCCTGGATGCGGTGAAGGGCGCTTCCCCTGCTTTCTTCGAGCGGCTCGTCGTCGACCTGTTGCACCGCATGGGCTACGGCGGCTCCCGGCAGGAGGCGGGCCGTGCGATCGGCGGCTCGCACGACGGCGGCATTGATGGCGAGATCAAGGAGGATCGCCTCGGGCTCGACGTCGTGTACATCCAGGCGAAGCGTTGGGCGAGCGTCGTAACCCGACCCGAAATCCAGAAGTTCCACGGTGCGCTCGCCGGCCGCAAGGCGCGAAAGGGGGTGTTCATCACGACGTCCTCGTTTTCCTCCGGCGCCATCGAGTTCGCGCGCACCGTGGATTACCGGATCGTCCTGATCGACGGACAGCAGCTCGCGGACTTCATGATGGATCACGACGTCGGAGTCGCGACCGAGACCACCTACGCCGTGAAGAAGCTGAATGCGGACTACTTCTCCGAGGATTGAGACGTGACCCCGGTCCATTTCCTCACGATCGGGCAGGCGCCGCGGCCGGATGTCGTGCCGGAGGTGCTGGAGTTTCTCGGCGAGGCGGCGGCGCGCGTCGTCGCGGTCGAGGCGGGGGCGCTCGACGGGCTGACCCGCGATGAAGTCTTCGCCGCCGCGCCCCGCAACGGGGAGATGCCGCTGGTCTCGCGGCTTCGTGACGGGGAGGAGGTCGTTCTCGGCGAGGCGTTCCTCGACCACCGCATGGGTCGGCTGGTGGAACTCGTGCCCGAGGGATCGCTCGCCGCCATCCTCTGCACCGGTCCCTTCGCCGCAATCGGCGAGCGGCCGTGGCTCGTGAAGGCCGGGGTCGCGTTCGACGCCGCGCTCGCCGCCGCCTGCCCCGAGGGCGCCACCGTGGGGATGCTGATCCCGGAGCCGCGACAGGAGGAGGACGCCCGCCGCCGGGCGCCCGCCGGCTGCCGCACCGTCGTGGCCTCGTTCTCGCCCTACGCCGAAACGGGCGGGGTCCGGGAGGTCCTGGCGCCGTTTCGGGACGCCGACGTGATCGGGCTGAACTGCCTCGGCTACACCGGCGCGCTCGCCGGGGAAGTCGAGCGCGTCACCGGGCGCCCCGTCGTCCTCGCCCGCCGCGAGCTGGCTCGGGCCCTCGGCCGGCGGCTCGACTGAGACGGCGACCGCCGGTGGCCGGGGCGACCGGACGGCGCGGCGTTCGCCACCCGACCCTCTTCGAACCCGCCACCCTCGTCCTCGCCCTCGGCCTCGCGCTCCTCGGCGCGGTGATCGGGATGGAGCTGCTCACCCGGGTGGGAATCACCCCGAACAGTTCGATCATCGGCGCGGTGGTCGCGATCGCGGTCGGTCGCATCCCGCTGGCGTGGACCCGCCGGTACCGCTCCACCGCCCGGCAGAACCTGCTGCAGACGGTGATCTCGGCCGCCGCCTTCGGGGGGGCGAACGCGGTGCTGCTTCCGGCGGCGATGGTGTGGCTGTTCGGACGGCCGGACCTGGTCCCGGCGATGGTGCTCGGGGCGATCCTCGGCGCGCTCCTCGACATCGCGATGCTCTACCGGCTCTTCGGCAGCCGGATCTTTCCCGCCGAAGGGCTCTGGCCGAGCGGGATCGCCACCGCCGAGTGCCTGCGCGCCGGCGACGAAGGGGGACGACGAGCATGGCTCCTCCTCACCGGCGCCGCCTGTGGCGCGGTTGGCCGGGGATTCGGGATTCCGACGGACATCGTCGGGGTGTGCTGGATCGGGAACCCGGCAGCGCTTCTCCTGTTCGGATTGGGGCTCCTGGTGCGCGGCTATGCCCCGACCGTGCTCGGATTCGATCTCGCCGCCGTCCACGCGCCCCACGGCGTCATGATCGGCGCCGGAGCGGTGGCGCTTTGGCAGATGCTCCGCGGGATCCGATCGTCCCGTCGGCCCCCGACTCACTCCACAGCCGACCAGGCGGCGGCCAGAGCGCCGGGTCCCGCCGTCTTCGGGCTCGGTTTCTCGGCCTTCGCCGGAGCGGCGGCGGTCCTCGCCGTCCTCACCGGACTCGCCACCGGGATGGGCCTTCCCGCGGCTCTCGCCTTCGCCGCCTTCGCGGCGATGGCGGCGCTCGTCTCCGAACTGCTCGTCGGGGTGTCCGCGATGCATTCGGGCTGGTTTCCGGCGTTCGCCACTTCGCTCATCTTCCTGCTCCTCGGGATGGTGCTCGGCTTCCCGCCGCTCGCGCTGGTGCTGCTCGCCGGCTTCGCGTCGTCCACCGGCCCCGCCTTCGCCGACATGGGCTACGACCTGAAGGCGGGGTGGATCCTGCGGGGCGAGGGACGAGACCCGGCATGGGAACTCGCCGGACGCCGCGCTCAGCGCACCGCGGAGGTGTTCGGCCTTCTCGTCGGCGCGGGCCTCGTCCTGCTCACCTACTCCACGTACTTCGACGCCGACCTCTTCCCGCCCTACGCCCGGGTGGTCACCGCCACCGTGGCCGCCGGAAGCGAGCCCGGCCTCGCGGCGCAACTGCTCTCATGGGCGGTTCCGGGCGCCGTGCTCCAGGGACTCGGCGGCCCGTCGCGCCAGCTCGGAGTCCTGTTCGCCACCGGTCTCCTCATCCTGAACCCGGTGGCCGGCTGGACCGCCCTCGCCGCGCTCGCGGTGCGCTTCGTGGTCGCGCGGCGGACCGGCGACCGCTTCGACAACCCCCGCTATGTGCTCGCCGGGGGCATGATCGCGGGCAGCGCCCTCACCAGTTTCGGGGCGGGAGTCGCGGCGCGATGACGAGCCCTCCCGGATTCGGGCTCGGGCCCACCCAGGCCGAGGACCTCGCCTCCGGAGCGTGGATCCTCGGCGCTGGCGGGGGCGGCAACCCCTATCACTCGCTGCTGAACCTGCGGGAGGCGATGCGGCGCGGTTTCCGGCCGCTGGTGATCCCGGTGGAGGCGCTCGCGGACGACGATCTGGTGGCGGTGGTCTCGACCATGGGGGCGCCTCTCGTCGGCGAGGAGCGCCTCCCGGACCCGGCGGTGGCGGCGCGGCCGGTGGAAGTGCTCGCCGAGCGGCTCGGGCGTCCGTTCGCTGCGGTCATGTCGCTCGAGATCGGCGGCTCCAATGCTCTTCAGCCGTTCCTCGTGGCCTCCCGGATGGGCCTCCCGGTGGTGGACGCCGATTGCATGGGACGCGCGTTCCCCGAGGCCCAGATGACCACGTTCGCCATCGCCGGGCTCCGGAACTACCCGTTCTGCCTCGCCGACATCCGGGACAACGTCGTCATCGTGGAGCGCGCCGCGAGCTGGAAGTGGCAGGAACGGCTCGGCCGCGTCGCGGTCACCGAGGTGGGTTCGATCGCGGCGACCGCGAAGGCGCCTCGCACCGGGCGGGAGATCCGGGACCACGCGGTCCATGGCTCGGTGAGCCGGGCGCTTCGAATCGGCGCCGTCCTGCGCGAAGCGGGCGAGCGGGGCGAGGACCGGGTGGAGGCGGTGCTCGCCGCGGAGGGGGGGCTGCTCCTGTTCACCGGCAAGGTGCGGGACATCGAGCGACGGACCACGAAGGGATTCCTGCGCGGGAAAGCGGAGATCACCGGCCTCGGCCCCGACCGGGGAGCGCTCCTCGAACTCCACTTCCAGAACGAGTTCGCGGTGGCGCTTCGGGACGGCGCGCCGGTGGGGATGACCCCCGAGATCCTCTGCGTCGTGGACTCGGCGACCGGCGAGGCGCTCGGCACCGAGGTCATCGCCTATGGCCAGCGGGTGCGGGTGATCGCCCTCGATTGTCCGCCGGCGCTCAAGACTCCGCTCGCACTCGCATCGGTTGGCCCCCGCGCCTTCGGCTTCGATCTCGACTTCCGCCCCCTCTTCGATCGGCGCTGACCGTCGCGCCGGGCGAACCGTGAGTCCGCCCGCCCGCGAAGTCGAGCTGCCGGCGAAGGCGATCCGGCGTCGGGTGGCGCATGGGGACCCTGACGGCGCCCGGCTGATCCGGATCTCGCGGCAGGGGCGGCGCGCGAGGGAGGCATACCCGACCGGTCGGCGCTGATTCCCGGGGGCGGGATTACATCCCCCACACGGTGACGACCGCGCCGCCCGCTTCCTCCTCCCGCCGGAAGATCCGCTCCTCCCAGCTCCGTCCCTCCCGCCGGTCGAACACCACGAGGTGTCCCGCGCCGCTCCCCGCCCGGTCCATGTACGCCCGGGTCTGCCGCACCCCCTCCCGGATCGTCCGCTCCACACCTCCCCGCACCACCTTGCACTCCACCACCGTCTTCTCCTCCGCGCCGTTCGAGGGCCAGATCACCACCAGATCCACTCGGCCCCGCCCCAGCCCGTACTCCCGCTCGATCCGTCCCCCGCTGTTCACCACCCGGTGCAGGAACGCCTGCAGCAGAAGCTGAGGCCCCGCCTCCCGGTAGTCGAACCGCTCGACCCAGTGCTCCGCGTTCTCCCGGAAAAACTGCTGGAAGGCTCCGAGCAGAGCGTCCACGTCGAGCGAGCCGTCCTCCCGGGTGTACCACGCCGCCTCCTGGGGCAGCCGCTCCTCGAGGGTCCAGGTGAGCGTGCGCGGGATCACCTCCCGGTAGATCGGGTTCGCGATCCGGACCGGCGCAGTGCTGGCGATGAGCCCGAGGTCCCGCACGTACTGGAGATCGTCATCCGGGATCTGATCGAACGCCGACGCCCCGGCCAGGAGGGGCTCGACGACGCCGCGGACCCGGCCCTCCCGCAGCTTGTCGGCGAGCTGGTCGAGGTGCGTGTCCCGCCGACGGATCAACGCCTCCCGCGCCGCCATCACGTCCTCGGACCCGATGGGGAGCGCCGGATCCCGCTTCCGCGACGTGACCTCGTCGGCCAGCGCGTTCACGAGCCACGGCTGCCCCCGCGTCTGTTCCCACACCGCGCTGAGCGCGCCCTCGGTGAACGCCTGCCCGGTCTCCTCCGTGTGCTGCCCGAGCAGGGCGCGCACCTCCTCCTCGTCGAAGTCGCCGAGCCGGAGCGACCGGGCCTTGATGTTGAACGCGCTCCCCCCCGTGATCACCACCTTCTCCGACGAGGAGTGAATCCGGTAGTCCCGCACGTCTCGCACTCCGCACAGCACCACGCTCGACGGGAAGGATCCAGGACGCTGGTCATAGCCGCCGCGGATCTGGCGCAGCACCGAGATCAGGCTGTCGCCGACCAGCGAGTCCACCTCGTCGAGGAGCAGGATCAGCGGCTTTGGATCCGCTTCGGCCCAGATTGTCAGCGCCTCATACAGCGCTCCGTGTGGGCCTTCCGCTGCCAGGAGACCCGACCACTCCCGCTTGATGGAAGCGTCGCCGAGGGTGATGCGGGCGCGCCGGGCGAGTTGGCCGAGCATCGCCTTCATGGCCTGCTCAACGTTCTCACGGGCCGCCTGACCGACTTCGAGGTTGGCGTAAACGCAGCGGAACTCGCCTTCCCGGTTCAGCAGGTCTCGCAGCGCGAGGAGCGCCGAGGTCTTCCCCGTCTGCCGCGGCGCATGCAGGACGAAGTAGCGATCCTGCCAGACCAGGCGCCTCACTGCGTCGAGATCGAGGCGCGCCAGCGGAGCCAGGCAGTAGTGCCGCGTCGGATCCACCGGACCCGACGTGTTGAAGAAGCGCACCCGCCCCGAGTATCGCACCGCGCCGCGGCGGAGGGAGGGCGCCGGGGCTCGCGCCCAGTCCGCCCGGGCTCCCCGACGGAGGCGAGCCGTGGCCCCGGTCTCGATGTCTCCCGATTTCGCCGCCACCGCTCACGACCTTCAGACTCGCTCATGCATACTGCGGCCCGTGTCCACTCAGGATCCCGGGCGTCGTCCCGCCCCCGACTCGCAGCGCGGACCGGCACGGGATGGCCGGAACGGACCCGCCGGCCCGCGGCCGAGATGATCGTGAGATGAGGCGGCCCCGCTCGATGAACCCCGTTCCGCCAGGGAGCAGGCTGCGCGTCGGCGTGGACGTCGGCGGCACCCACACCGATGCCGTCGTCATGCGCGGCCGGCGCGTCCTGCGCGAGATCAAGACCGCGACGACCGGGGAGGTGACCTCCGGCGTCGCGAACGCGCTCTCGGGGGTGCTCGGGTCACCGGCGCCCGGTGACCCGGTCTCGCGCGTCGTCATCGGCACGACGCACTTCACGAACGCCGTCCTCACCGGAACCGGGCTCGCCCGGGTGGCGGCGGTGCGGGTCGGTCTGCCCGCCAGCGCCTCGCTTCCCCCGTTCTGCGACTGGCCCGGGGGGCTGCGGGAGATCGTGCGCGGCCCGGTGTTCCAGGTGGCCGGCGGTCACGAGTGCGACGGCCGCCCCATCGTCCCGCTCGACGAGAGCGCGGTCCGGGATGCCGGTCGGAGCATTCGGGACGCCGGGATTCGCCAGGTGGCGCTCAGCGCCGTTTTTTCGCCCCTCGACGGGAGCGGGGAGGGACGAGCGGCGTTGCTCCTCCGCGAAGTCCATCCCCGCGCCCGGATCACCGAGTCGCGCCATCTCGGGCGGATCGGCCTGCTTGGGCGCGAGAACGCGGCGCTCCTGAACGCGGCGCTCCAACCGCTCGCCTCCCGGGTCGCCGCGGCGTTTCGGGAGGCGGTGGCCACGGCGGGCGCCGCCGCGCCGCTGTTCATCGCGAGAAACGACGGTACGACCGCCCGCGTCGAGGACGCCGAGCGGTTCCCGGTGCTCAGCCTCTCCTCCGGTCCCACGAACAGCATGATCGGAGCCGCTTTCCTCTCCGGAGCCGGTGACGCGGTCGTGGTGGACGTCGGCGGCACCACGACCGACATCGGATTCCTGCGGGCCGGCTTCCCGCGGGAAGCGCCCCGCGAGGTCGAGATCGGCGGCGTGCGCACGCTCTTCCGGATGCCCGATCTCCTCTCGCTGGCCCTCGGGGGTGGGAGCCTCGTCTCGGACGACGGCGCGAGGATCGGCCCGGCGAGCGTCGGGTTTCGGTTGGTGGAGGAGGGACTCGTGTTCGGAGGGACGGTTCGGACCGCAACCGATTGCGGGGTGGCGGCGGGCTGGACCAGGATCGGCGATCCGCGCCGGGTCGAGGCGGCGCCCGACGCCCTGGTCCGGCGGTTCCGGCGGACGGTGCGCGAGCGGATCACCGAGGCGGTGGACCGGATGAAGCCCGATGCCCGGCCCTGTCCGCTGCTCGTGGTCGGCGGCGGCGCCTTTCTCGTCCCTCGCCAGGTGGAAGGGATATCCCGGGTCATCACCGCGCCCCACGCCTGCGTGGCCAACGCCGTCGGGGCCGCGATCGCCCGGGTGGGCGGCGAGGTGGACCGGGTCTTCCACGGCGTGGACCGCGAAGAGGCGTTCGGGCGCGCCGAGGCCCAGGCCCGTCGGCGCGCCATCGTGGCCGGAGCGGCCCCGGACGGGCTCGAGACCGTCGAGCGGGAGGACCTGCCCCTCGCCTACCTCCCCGGTGGCGCCCGCCGCGTCCGCGTGCGGGTCGTGGGCGACGCGGCTGAAGCCTCGTAACCCCTGTGATTGCCCCGCTCGCGGATGCGGTCCGCAGCCGATCCCACCAAGGAACTGCTCGCTCTGAACCTCCGCGCCTGATCCGGGCCCGGGGCGTGGTTACTCCGAGTTGCGGAGCAGGTAGTCCACCAGCAGGTTCGACATGACCCGCATTCCGATCGCCACCGAGGCGTCGTCGGCCCGGAAGAACGGCGAGTGGTGCGGCCCGGTCCGGGTCCCCTCCCGGTGGATCCCCAGCCGGTAGAAGAACCCGGGCACCTCGTTGGCGAAGTAGGAGAAGTCCTCCCCGCCCATGGTGGGGTCGAGTTCCTGCGTGTTCTCCGCGCCGACGATCTGGCGGACGGTGAGCAGGCTCTCCGCGGTGAGCTCGCGGTCGTTGATCGTGGCGGGGGAGCCCCGGTCGTAGCTGAGCGAGTAGGACCCGCCACCGGAAGTCGTGATCCCGTCGAGCACTTCGGCCATGCGCCCTTCGACCAGGTCGCGCACCTCGGGATCGTAGGTGCGCACCGTGCCTTCGATCTCGACCGACTCGGGGATGATGTTGAAGCGCTCGCCGCCGTGGACCATGCCCACGGTGACCACGACCGGTTGGAGGGGGTGGACATTGCGCGAGGCGATCGTCTGGAGCGCCAGGATCGCCTGGGCGGCCATGACCACCGGATCCACGCCCGCCTGCGGCTGGGCGCCGTGCGTCTGGACCCCGGTGATCTCGGCCCGGAAGTGATCCACCGCGGCGAGCGCAGGCCCCGGAGTGAAGCCGATCACGCCGAGCGGCAGCCCGGAGAGCGTGTGGAGGCCGAAGATGGCCTGCGGGCGCGGGTCGGAGAAGACGCCCTCCTCCAGCATGAATTCGGCGCCCCCTTCCTCGCCCGGGGGCGGGCCCTCCTCGGCGGGCTGGAATACGAACAGCACCGTGCCCGGCAGGTCCTCGCGCATCCCGGCGAGCACCGAGGCCACCCCGTACTGGACCGCCGTGTGGACGTCGTGCCCGCAGGCGTGCATGACCCCCACATCCTGGCCGTTGTAGGTGGCTCTCACCTTCGACGCGAACTGCAGGTCGGTGTCCTCGGTGACGGGCAAGGCGTCCATGTCGGCCCGCACCGCGACGACCGGGCCGGGGCGGCCGCCGCGCAGTACGCCGACGACGCCGGTGTGCGCCACCTCTTCGCGGACGTCATCGAAGCCCAGCGCCCGGAGGTGCTCCGCGACCATGCGGGCGGTCTCGAACTCCCGGTTCCCCAGCTCGGGGAACTCGTGGACGTGCTGCCGGAAGGCGACCGTCTCCTGCTCGTGCTCGGCGACGGCGGCCTGGATGCGCTCGTCCCAGGTTCCGACCTCCTGGGCGGCGGCTGCGCCGGCGGTCGCGGGGAGCGCAAGGGCGAAGGAGAGAACTCGATGGCTCATGGAAGGACCTCGGGGGAGTCGGGCAGGGGGGCCGGGGCGGCTCAACGGTCGGGCTCGTCCGCGGTTCGCTGACCCAACGCGACGAGGAAGTCCCACTCGGCTTCGGTCACCGGTTGGACCGAGAGCCGTTGTCCGCGCTTCAACAGCGCCATCCCCTCGATCTCGGGCAGCGTCCGCAGGAGGGGCAGGGGGATCTCGCGGGGGAACCGGGAGACGAACTCGATGTCCACCATGTACCACCACGGTTTCTCCGGCTTGACGCGGGGGTCGAAGTACTTCTCGTCCGGGTCGAACTGGGTGAAGTCGGGGTAGGCGGTGCGGCAGACGCGCGCCGTGCCGGCGATGCCGGGTGGGCGCTTCATGGAGTGGTAGAAGAGCACTCCGTCGCCGACCTCCATCTCCTTCATCAGGTTGCGGGCCTTGAAGTTCCGCACCCCGTCCCAGTGGGTGCGACCGTCGCGCTCGAGGTCGTCGAGGCTGTAGGCGGAGGGTTCGCTCTTCATGAGCCAGTAGCGGCGGGGTCGGTCGGTCACGGCGGTTCTCAGGGTACCAGCCGGCAGGGCTCTCGGGCATGGCTGTTGCATTCGACGCATCACCCGGAACAATGGACATGCGAAACCTCATGAAAGCCCTTCAGATCCTGCTCTACGCCGCGCTCGCCGCGGCCCCGCTCGCAGCCCAGCCGCGATCCGACACGGTGCTCACCCAGGACATCGTGGCGGCGATCGAGGAGGCGGATCTGCCCATCGGTCTGTTCGAGGTCGACGTCCGGGACGGCGTCGCGTTCCTGACCGGAGAGGTCCTCGATCCGGCCACCGAAGCGCGGGTCATCGAGATCGCGCTCTTCCAGGAGGGAGTCGTTGCCGTCGAGGCCGACATCAGCGTGCTCCGGCCGGATGCGGTGGAGGAGGAAGGGGAGGCCCCGCCTGTGGACGCGGCCGAGGAGAGCCCGGAGAACGAGGAAGTGATGGCGCCGGCCCCGCCCGCGTCTTCCGCTCCCACCCGGCCGGACGCCTCCGTGCGGAGCGAGGTCGAAGAAGCGCTCGAGGATGCGGATCTCGAGGCGGGCGCGCCCCAGGTCGCGGTCGAGGGGGGCGTCGTCCGGCTCACGGGACAGGTGGCGAACGCCTGGGAGTGGCGGGAAGTCATGGAGCGCGCCGGCGAGGTCGAGGGCGTGGTGGCCGTGGACCCGGAGATGGAGGTGGCGGCGCCGGAGAGCCAGGAGGATCTGATTGACGGCGTCCGCCGCGCCGTGTTGCGCTACGCCTACTACACGGTCTTCGACGACATCAACTTCGGTCTGGAAGGAGAACAGGATGTCGTCCTGCTGGGCGCGGTCACCGAGCCGTTCAAGAAAACCGAGATCGAGGAGCGCGTCTCGCGCGTCTTCGGGGTCCGCAGCGTGGACAACCGGATCGAGGTGCTCCCGCTGTCCCCGAACGATCAGGACCTGCGCCGGTCGCTCTACATCCGGATCTACCGCGATCCGCGCTTCTCGGACCGGGCGAACCAGGTGAACCCGCCGATCCACATCGTCGTGTCGCGGGGCGTCGTGGCGCTGACCGGCGTCGTCCGGAGTCGGATCGAATCGCGCATCCTCGAGTCCATCGCCCGCAGCACGCCGGGCGTCTTCCGGGTCATCAACAACCTCCAGCACTGAGGACGCCGGGCGGGCCGGAGCGCCGGACTCCACCAGTTCTCCCGGTGGAGGGCCGGCACCGAGAGACCCTGCCGACCGGCGCCCAGGGAGCGCCGCTCTCCGCCAGTTCTCCCGGTGGCCTCCGCATGGCGCTCGTCATCGTACAGGGGCCCCGGCGAGGAGCCGCCGCTCTCTTGATCACGCCCACCCGGCGTGGTTGAATGACGGTGTGCCGAGAACAGGGGGTGTGCGCCGGTGGCCGTAGAGTCGAATGAGGCAAGAAGCGCGGCTGCCGCGGAGGCTCCACCGCCGCGAGGCATGAGCCGGGAAGCCAGGCTCATCGTCGGCGTCGGGGTCGGGCTCGCCGGAACCATGCTCACCGTGGGCGTCGCGCTTGCCGGGCTCATCGTGACGGGCCAGAACAGCGCCGCCGAGGACCGCCGCGCCATCCGGACCGAGTTCCAGACCGAGATTCGGGAGATTCGCACCGAGTTCCAGACCGAGATTCGGGAGATTCGCGCCGAGATTCGGGAGATTCGCACCGAGATTCGGAAGCTCCGGACCGAGTTCCAGACCGAGATTCAGGAGCTCCGCGCCGAGTTTCGCGACGATCTCCACTCCATCCGCGGCTCCCTCGATCCGGTCCCGGAGCCGGACGGAACACCGGCCCCATCCGGTGTCTCCCCCGGCGCCGGTGTCAATCGAGTCGAATGACGGAGGGAATTCGCACCTCGTGGAGACCCCACCGTCGCGAGGCATGAGCCGGGAAGCCAGGCTCATCGTCGGCGTCGGGGTCGGGCTCGCCGGAACCATGCTCACCGTGGGCGTCGCTCTCGCCGGGCTCATCGTGACGAGCCAGAACAGCGCCGCCGAGGACCGCCGCGCCATCCGGACGGAGATCCGGGAGCTCCGGACCGAGGTCCAGACCGAGATTCGGGAGATTCGCGCCGAGATTCAGGAGCTCCGCGCCGAGTTTCGCGAGGATCTCCACTCCATCCGCGGCTCCCTCGATCCGGTCCCGGAGCCCGACGCGCCATAGATAGGACGCCAGTCGGGATCCCGCGCGGTCGGAATGGCCGACTCTCCCGTTTCTGCCCCTGCGGGTTCTCCCGTTAGCCGTAATCCCGGTCGGAGCGGCGCGGCTGTCCGGGTACGTCGCTACCCTTGTCCTCATCATTCTTCGTCGAGGAGGTTCCCATGTCCAACCCACGGACCCGCCGTGGGCGCGGTCTCGCCGCGCTTGTTCTCGCCGCCAGTATGTGTCTGGCCGCGTCCGCTGCTCACGCCCAGTTCGCCCGAGCCAGCCTGGCCGGGACCGTCACCGACAGCGCCGGGCTCGCGCTCCCGGGCGTCACCGTCACCGCGACGAACGCCGACACCGGCGCGTCGCGAGTGATCACGACTTCGGGCACCGGCCGCTACATCTTCAACGGCCTCATCCCGGGCCCCTACAACCTGGAGTTCACTCTCTCGTCCTTCCGTCCGGTTCGGCAGGACGGCCTCCCGCTCGTCGTCGGGCAGGAAGCCACGCTCAACATCACGATGGAACTCGGCGGGATCGAGGAGACCGTCGTCGTCACCGCCGAGGCGCCGGTCGTGGACGTGACCTCCAAGGAAGTCGGCGCCACCGTGACCACCGAGACCATGGAGGCGCTGCCGACCCAGTCGCGGAGCTTCATTGACTTCGCCGGTCTGATCCCGGGCGTCGTGCCCAACGTGGCCACCGCCTCCACCGCCGCCGATTCGATCTTCGTGAACGGGCAGGACAACAACAACAACTCGTTCAACGTGGACGGCGCGAACAACGATGACGACGTGATCGGCGGGAGCGCCGGAGCGCAGACCCGCACCGCGATCGAAGCGGTCCAGGAGTTCCAGATCCTCACGACGCAGTTCGACGCCGAGTTCGGCCGCACCCAGGGCGGCGTGATCAACGCGGTCACCAAGAGCGGCACGAACTCGCTCTCCGGGACCGGGTTCTACTACTACCAGGGGAAGGAGCTGAACTCGCCCAACTTCTTCACCGAGCGAAACGATCAGGACGAGCCGGATGTCCGCTTCCAGTCCATGGGCGGCGTGGTCGGCGGACCGATCATCCGGGACCGGTTCCACTTCTTCGGCAGCTTCGAGCGGCTCACACCCGAGGAGGGGATCGCCCGGACCTTCGCCACCCGGCCGGATCTCTCGTTCGTGACCACCGAGGACAACCTGCTGCGGAACAGCATGGTCAAGCTCGACTACCAGCTCACCGACGCTCACAAGGCGGCGGTCCGCTACCTCCAGGAGTACTCCCCGCAGTACAACCAGATCATCGGCGGCGCAACGACTCTGCAGGCATCCCGCGAGGAGCAGGACACGGACACCAGCGTCATCGCCTCGCTCGACAGCGTGGTGGGTGACCGCGGCTTCAACAACCTGCGCGTCTCCTTCACCCAGGAAGACGTGGCCTTCGCGAATCCCGGCTTCAACAACAACGGGCAGACCTTCGAAGCGCAACGGGCGCTCGACGTGAGCCAGTCACGGGATACCGTGCTCGAAGGCGCCAGCACGGTGGCCTCGCACCGGATCAACCAGTCCTACCAGGTGGATGACACCTTCACGATCTTCGTGCCCGACTGGGGCGGCGACCACAACATCCGCATGGGGTTCAACTTCTCGCGGCGGTCGGTGGAGAGAAACAACTCCTCCACGGCAAACGGGCAGTTCGGTTTCGATGCGGACACGCCGTGGAACCGGGAGGATGTCTCCACCTATCCCAACTGGTTCAACGTGCGCGTCGGCGGCAGTTCCGGCGAGAACGCCTCGGTGCCGAGAAACAACGTGTACGGCGTATTCCTCCAGGACGACTGGCAGCCGGGCGAGAACCTCACGCTCAACCTCGGCGTACGCTGGGACCGGGAAGATCTCACCGACGACAACAACAACATCGGCCCCCGCGTCGGCGTCACCTGGGATCCCTTCGGGGAGGGCCGGACCGCGATCAAGGCGGGGTTCGGGCGCTTCTTCGAGCGGTTCCAGCTCGGCTTCTACGAGGACTACTACTTCGACGCCGCTCAGCTCCCCTTCGGGTTCACCACCCGGGTGCCGGGCTCCGGGAACGATCCGCAGATGTTCTACGACATCGTCCACGGGAACGCCATCAGCTCGCTGAACGGGCTGCGCGACTTCCTCGCGGCGGACCTCGAGGGGGCGAATACCGGGGGACTGAACAGTCAGCCGACGGTGCCCCATCCGGACCGGGTCACCCCCTACGCCGACACCCTGAGCGTCGGGATCCAGCACGAGATCGCCGGCGCGACATCGGTCGGGGCGGACTTCATCCACACCCGGAACCGTGACGTCAACGTGAGCGTGGACCTGAACCCGTTCTCCCGCAACCTCGGCCAGCGTCCCAACATCTCGATCCTGAACGGCGAAGTCGTGAACTTCGGAGCGATCCGTAGCTATGTGAATGCGGGAGAGAGCGATTACAGCGCGATCCAGCTCTCGCTGAGGCGGCGTTTCAGCCCGTCGCCGATCGGGATGACCAGCTTCACCGCTTCCTATACCGGCGCTTCGCAGAGCGGGAACGTGAACGCCGGTGGCGTGCCCACCGCGCGCTTCCAGGCCTATACCGAGACGGGATACAACTTCGATACCGAGCAGCTCATCGGAGAGCCGCTCGCGCTCGGCATGAACCATCCGGCGAACGTTGGCAGGCCCTCGCCGTGGTTCCGCACCCACAACTTCGTGACGTCGTGGAGCTGGCTGGTGCCGGGGACCTCCTGGTCGGACAGCTCCGGGCTGCTCGTGACCGGCATCTTCCGCTACCTGTCGGGTTCGCGCGACACGCTCGAGACGAATGACCGCGAGGACAACAACTGGCGGGTCGTGGCCCCGGCGGGGTCCTACAACGCCAACGGCGACTCCGATATCGCCCAGTCGGTGGACTTCGACGGCAAGATCAACGGCCTGGAAGAGCCCGACTTCGCCAAGTTCGACATCAGCTTCCGCTATTCGCTGCCGATCGGCGACGGCTACGAAGTGACGGTCCTGGGGGACATCTTCAACGTCTTCAACCGGGTCAACTACAACCAGATGGGGAGTGACATCATCACTTCCGGCGGTTTCCTGATCCCGACGGCCGCCTATCCGCCGCGCGAGATGCAGCTCGGCGCGCGCTTCACGTTCTGAGGTTCCCGGGAACGGCCTCCGGTCGGCGGGTCGCCGCCGGCCGGGCCGCAGGGCTCGTTCTCGCGGCCGGCGCGTTGGCCGCGCCGGCCGCGGCGCAAAACGGCGGCCTCCGGGGGCGGGTGCTCGACCCGGCGGGCGATCCCGTCGCCGGCGTGGAAGTCACGCTCTCGTTCCTCGGCGGCGTGAACCGGACGCTGACCACCGAGTCGGACGAGCGGGGCAACTTCGTGCGCATGGGGATCCGTCTGGGCGAGTACCGGCTCGAACTGCGGCGTGACGGCTTCGAGCCCCACGAGGAGGATGTCCGGATTCGCCCGGGCGCTCCCACCCGGGTCGGAGAGATCACGCTTCGTCCGGTGGCGCCGGTCCCGGCGGCCACGAGCGCTCCAGGCGGGAGCCGCCATCTGCGAGCCGGACAGGAGGCGCTCGCGGCAGGGGATCACGAAGCCGCTGCGGCTGCCTTCCGCGCCGAGACGACCGAGCGGCCCGAAAGCGCAGAGGCGTATCGGCTGCTGGGGATCGCGCTTGGCCTCGCGGGGCAGGTCGAGGACGCGCGCTCGGCGCTCGGACGGGCCACCGAGCTGAACCCGGGCTCGGCGCCCGCGTGGACGGCCCTCGCCGATCTCGAGGCGGGGCTCCAGCGTTGGCCGGAAACCGTCGCCGCACTCGAGATCGCCCTGGATCTCGATCCCGATTCGCGGGATCTGCGGTTTCGGCTGGGCGGCGCGCTCCTGAACGCGAGGGAGATGGACCGGGCGGCGGAGGTGCTGGCCGGTCTTCCCGACGATCCCGGGGCAGCCTACGAGCTCGCCATGATCGCGCTCAACCGCGGTCGCAACGAGGACGCGATCGCCCACCTCGAGCGGGTGCTCGAGCTCGCGCCGGACGGCCCCGACGCCGAACTCGCCCGCCGCATGCTCGCCGCACTCCGACCGGGCGGCTGAGCGCGCGCGGCGCCCGGCCAGCCCGCTCCCGTTCTCCTACCGGTCGGGGGGAGTCGGGGGCGTGGTCGTGGCGCGCTTCGGGGGCAGGGCGCCCCAGAGCAGCTTCTTCCGGAGCACCCGGAAGTAGTTCGCCTCCGGGAGCCGCAGCAGTCGCAGCCGGACGTCCGACTTTCCGACCCGGAGAGCATCCCCCGGCCGGAGACTCTCGCTCGCCTGCCCGTCGAAAGTCGCCCACCCCTCGCGGGTCCCGCTTCGAAGCGTCAGAAGGAGCTCCTCGGAGTCGGGGAAGACCAGCGGGCGCTGGGCGAGGGTGAGCGGGACGATGGGAGCGAGCACGATGGCCTCGACCGCCGGGTGCACCACCGGCCCCCCGGCGCCCAGGCTGTAGGCCGTGGAGCCGGTCGGAGTCGCCAGGATGACCCCGTCCCCCCGGACCCGAGCCACGAATCCCTGGCTCGTCGTGATCCGCACCTCCAGCACCCGGGCGATCGTGCCTCCGGTGAGCACCACATCGTTCGCCGCCAGCTCCTCCCGGACGACGGTCCCGTCCCGGATCACGCGGGCCGCGAGCATGGAGCGCTCGTCGAGGACGCCGCCTCCGGCGAGGATCTGCCGCAGTCCGGCGTAGAGCAGCGCCAGCGGGGCGGTGGTGAGAAACCCGAGACTCCCGAGGTTCACGCCGAAGATGGGCACCTGCTCCCGGCCCATCGCCCGCGCCGCCGAGAGCAGGGTGCCGTCGCCGCCGAGGAGCACGACGAGGTCCTGCCGAACCCCGATGGATTCCCGGGACGTGGAGGTGCCTTCCCAGCCGATGAGCCGGGCGAGGCCGTCTTCCGGCGTGACGGAGACTCCCAGTCGGACGAGCCACCCCGTCAGACCGCGCGCGGTCTCCTCGAGTTCCGGCGCGCCCAGCTTGGCGGCGATCCCGACGCGCGGGGCGCGGCCGCGCGGGAGGACGAACCGGGGAGGCTCCACGGCCGGCGCGGACCAGGGCTGACGGCGGCGAGCGTGGCCAGGCATCGTTTCGACCTCCGGTCAGGAAGTCCGATGAAGGACGCGTTCCACGAGCGCCTCCAGGAGTTCGGCGCCGGGGCCGCCGACGGGCGCCGATCGAAGTTCCGCTTTCGCTGCCTCCGCCCGCCGGGTGGCTTCCCTTCGGGAGGCGTCCACGCCGTGGATCGCCGGATAGGTGGCCTTCCCGGCGGCCTGGTCCTTTCCCGCCGACTTGCCCAGTTGCGTCGTCGTGGCTTCGGTATCGAGGAGGTCGTCCACGATCTGGAATACGAGCCCCAGTTCGAGCCCGAAGGCCTCGAGGGCTGCGACAACCGGACGTTCCGCCCCGCCAGCGAGGGCGCCGAGCGCCGCCGAGGCGCCGAACAGCGCCCCCGTCTTCCTGCGGTGGATCTCCTCCAGCCCGGCCGGGCCCGGATCCCGTCGGGTCGCCTTCATGTCGAGCGTCTGTCCCCCCACCATGCCTTCCGGCCCGCACGCCGCCGCGAGCCGCCGAACGGAGTCGAGCCGGGATCCTGGCGGCAGGGGGGACTCGGTCAACGCCTCGAAGGCCAGCGCCTGCAGGGCGTCGCCCGCCAGGATCGCGATCGCCTCGCCGAATCGCACGTGCGACGTGGGGCGACCTCGGCGCAGATCGTCGTCGTCCATGGCGGGCAGGTCGTCGTGGATCAGCGAGTAGGTGTGGGCCATCTCGATGGCCGCGGCCGCGGGGAGAGCATCCTGCGGGCGTCCTCCGACGGCGCGTGCGGAAGCGAGCACGATGGCGGGCCGGATGCGCTTGCCGCCGGCGAAGACGGAGTAGCGCACCGCTTCGGCGATCTCGCGGGGCGCGCCGTCGTCGGCGCCGACGGGGAGCAGATGGTCGAGGCAGTCCTCGACCTCGCGCCGGGTCCGGGCCAGGAAGGCGTCGAGATCGGCCCCGCTGCCGCTCACGGGGTCAGAACGGGGGGGCGTCGTCGTCACCCGGGAAAGACGGAAGCGCGGCGGGCAAGTCAGGTGGGATGGGATCGGGCGGGGCGGGGGTGTTCGCGCCGGCCCCGGGCGTCAGCTCCTCGAGGGTTCCCCGCGCCGACTTCAGGATGGACTCGCAGCGATCGGCGAGCGCCTCCGCCTCCCGGTGGAGCTGGAGCGCCCGCGCCAGCGGGAGGTCCTCGCGTTCCAGTTCCTCGACGGCCGCGGTGAGTCGGGCGAGCACCTTTTCGTAAGGCTCGTCGGCCGCGTCGGGCGGGGTCCCGGTCTTCGCCTCCGCGGGCTTCACCAGGTCGCGGGCCTCGGCCAGCACGGCATCCATCCGGGCGTGCAGCCGCACGGCCTCGCGATGCTGTCTCACTCGCTCTTCGAGAGGAGCGTCGGGGTCCTCCAGCCGGGCGAGGGCCTCGTGGAGCCGTTTTTCGAGTTGCTCGAAGGTGGCTTCGGAAGATCGTGTCGCGTTCGTCATGGGCCTGTCCGATCCTCCCCGGTCCCGGGATCGGAAGCGGGGCGCGCGGTCTCGACCCGGACGCCGAGTTCTCCATCGGCCAGAAGAACCCGCGCCCGCTCACCGAGCCGCACCTGTTGCGCGGACCGGATCGCGGCGCCGCCCGCGTCGAGCGCAACAGCGTAACCGCGCTGGAGCACGGCGAGTGGATCGAGCGCCGCGAGCCGGGCCCGTGCTTCCCGGCTGCGCGAGCGGCGTCCCTCGACAGCGGCGAGGACGGCGGCCCGCTCCCGGGCGTCGAGGGCTCCGAGGGGCGTGAACTGGCGCGCCACGTGAGCGGCGACGACGCCGCGCCGGAGCCGTTCCCCCAGCCGACGGAGGCGGGCTTCCGGCGCTTCGAGCGGCGGCCGACCCCGGGTTCGGTCCCGAAGGCGCTGGAGACCCTCCGTCTGCAGCCGCAGGCGCCGCTCCGGATCCGCAGCGTCGAGACGCTTCCGGGCGCTGTCCCGACGGGCCCGGAGTGCGTCGAGCACGCGCGCCACCGCGGTGCGCGCCCGCTGCCGGTCGGCGCGGCGCTTCTGGACCTCGTGGCGCGCCCAGTGCCGCGCCGCGTCGAATCCGCGGTTCTGGCGGAGCGCATCCCATCGCGCCCCGGCCCTCCGGATCGCCCGCCGCGCTGCGGTGCCGGCGTCTTGCCTGCGCTGGACGGCCTCCCGGAGCAGCTCCTGCTGCCTCGGAACGAGCTCGCGCGCGGCGGCGGTCGGGGTGCTCGCCCGGTAGTCGGCCACCCGGTCGAGGAGCGGCCGATTCGCCTCGTGGCCCACCGCGCTCACGACCGGCGCCGGACAGGCCGCCGCCGCCCGAACCACCTCCTCCTCGCTGAACGGCAGCAGATCCTCCTCCGAACCCCCACCGCGGGTCACGACCACCAAGTCCACGCCGGCGCCGCCGAGAGCGCGAAGCCCGGCGACCAGCGAGGCGGCGGCCGACGGTCCCTGGACCGGGGTGTCGCGGAGGACGAGCTGAACCCCGGGGAAGCGGCGCCGCGCGTGGGTCTCGAAGTCCCGGTGGGCGTCGCTGTTCTTCGCGGTCAGCACCCCGATGCGCCGGGGCAGGAAGGGCAGGGGACGTTTCCGACCGGGAGCGAAGAGCCCCTCGGCTTCGAGCCGTTGCTCCCGCTCCTTCAGCGCGAGGAGCAGCTCGCCGAGCCCGGTCCGCTCGATCCGGCGCACGAGGAGCTGGTACTGACTGCGGGTGGCGTAGGTCTTGACCCGACCCCAGGCACGCACCCGGTCGCCCTGTTTCGGGACGAAGGGGAAGTCGCGCACGACGCTCGCCCAGGCCACCGCTTCGAGCACATGCGCCTTCTCGGCGAAGGTGAGGTAGAGGTGGCCGTTGCGGGCGTTGAACGCCTTCGAGATCTCCGCCTCGATCCATATCGAGCGCGGAAACGCCTCGTCCACGGCGTCCGCGATCTGTCGGCTCAGTTCGCCGATGGACCAGACCCGCGGCGCGGGCGCTACCGGCTTCCGTTGCCGCCCGACGGGACCCACCGGGTCGGCGGGTCGGCTCGGCGCGGGCGGTGGCGGCGCGAACAGCCCCCGAGCGGGCCGTGGTGGGCTCAGACGGCGGGGCGACATGCCGTCCGGGACCGGCTCAGGTCAGGCGCCGCCGGCGCCTCACGACCCGGCGATCGGGTTCGCCATGTACCCGGCGCGCTTTTTCTTCTTCTTCAGGCGCTTCGCCGCCGATTCCGCCTTGCGCCTCGCCCGGTCCTGCCGGCGCTTCTCCCGCGCCGCCTCCTTCTCGCGCTCGCGAACCGCCCGCATGATCTTCGAGAGGTTCCGGGTGATCGCGGCCTGCCCCTGGCCGACGGTGGCGTCGTGCTCGGCCATGTGATCCCGCACCAACCACTTCCGGATCCGGGCGCGCCGCCGCTGCTCTTCGCGGGTGGCGGTTTTCATCTCGTGGCGCAGGTGGAGCCGTTTCAGCGCCAGGGCGAGGCTCTCGACCGTTCCCTCGCGCTCCTGCGCGGTGATCAGGTCGAGCCGCTCCGAGGCGTCGCTGATGGTCGGCTCGAAGTCGGAGCCGAGGATCTCCGGGATCTTGCCCTCGGGGTCTCCGCTGAGACGGAGACCCCGCGACTCGACCTGTCCCACCGGGACGAGGACTCGATTGCCTTCGGCGGACTCCTCGGGGATCAGCTCGAGCAGCTCGAGCCCGGTGGAGGCGTCCTCGATGACCTCGCCCACCCAGCAGTGGCCGATCTGCGGGTAGAAAACGAGATCGCCGGCCAGGAACCCGCCGGGGCCCAGCACGAGCTCCTCTTCCTCGTCGTCTTCGAAGAGATCCTCGTCCTCAGCCCCCACCCCGTACTCGTCCGCGGCATCCTCCGCCTCCGCACCGTATTCGTCGGCCGTATCCTCAGCCGCCAAGCCGAGCTCCGAAGGACCGTCGTCCGGGACTTCGGTCAAGGTCGCGCTCGGGTGGTGAAGGATTGAGGCCGGGGGGCGAGCTGGAGTTCCGCGCGCGGAATTCGGATCAGGGCTTCTCCCCAGGGGCTGGTCCGGACGCAGAGAACCGGAGGCTGCAACGAATGCGCGGAAATTGTACCACCCACCGCGGACCGGGGATCCCGAGCCGGGGGCGCCGGCGAGGGCTCATCCACAGGCGGCCAGCGCGGCGTCGTAGTCCGGTTCCCGGGTGATCTCGGGGACCAGCTCGGAATGGAGCACCTGCCCGTCCGAGCCCACGACCACAACGGCCCGGGCGAAGACGCCGGCGAGCTTGCCGTCGGTGATCCGGACGCCGTAGGCCGCGCCGAACGCGTCGTCCCGCATTTCGGAGGCGCACCGCACGCCTTCGATGTTCTCGGCGGCGCAGAACCGGGCCTGGGCGAACGGGAGATCCCGGGAGACGCACAGGACCTGGACGCCTTCGAGCGCCGCCGCGGCCTCGTTGAACCGGCGCACCGAGGCGGCGCAGACCGGGGTGTCCACGCTGGGGAAGATGTTCAGGATCAGCTTGCCCTCGGAGAAATCGGCCAGCGAGACATCCGAGAGGTCGCCGCCGGTGAGGGTGAACGCCGGAGCAGCGTCGCCGGCCTGGGGGAGATCGCCGGAAATCGGGACGGGGTTGCCCCCGAGATTGACGGTCGCCATGGAAGAAAACTCCTGGGAAGGCCCCGTCCGTCGGCTCCGGAGGGAGGCCGCGGACGAGCGGAAGGGCCTCGGGGCTCCCGAGAGAGGCGAGGGGAGAACCCCGAGGGTCTGCGCGAAGGATCGGCCGCTGGTCGCGGGCTCCGACCGGGGCATAGGATAGTCGCCCTCGCCGAGCCATTGTCGGAGGAGCCCATCGTGATCGAATCGAACCGACGCCTGTCCGTCACGCCGTCGCCGGCGGGCCCCGCCGCAACGCTCGCGACCGTTCTCGCGGTTGCGGTGGTGGGGTGCGCCGCCCCCTCCGAGGATCCGGCCCCCGCCGAGGATCCCGCCCCCGCGCCCGCCGATCCGGCCCGCTGGAACCGGATCATCGGGCTGCTCGAGGCGGGCGAGGTCGTCTTCGGCGTGTTCTCCGGCGAGCAGACGCCCGAGAGCGCCCGGCAGCGCGCCGGACTCGATCTCGCGGACTTCGTCTTCTATTCGATGGAGACCGGCCCGTTCGACATTCCGGGGATGGTGGCCTACCAGGAGGCGCTCTCCCCACCCGACGGGCGCGGTCCCGCCAACCCGCATCCGCTCGCGCTCCGGATTCCGCCGATCCGCGACGACATGGACGAAGCCGCCGAGCGCACCGCGACCGGACTCGACGCCGGCGTCTATGCCGTCGTCTATCCGCACGTCGAGACGGCGGCGGAGGCGGCGCACGCGGTGGCTTCCATGCGGCCGGTCGGGGCCGGCGGGCTCCGGGGGACGCCCGCCGCCGCGGCGCGACAGTTCGGCGTCTCCGAAGACGAGTACGCCACCCGCGCCGACGTGTGGCCCGCCGACCCCGACGGCGAGCTGGTGAACATGCTCCTCATCGAGGACCGGATCGGCGTGGAGAACGCTCTCGAGATCGTGAGCACCCCCGGAGCCAGCATCGCCTTTCCCGGTCCCGGGGATCTGCGCCGCGCCTACGAGGGGGACATGGAGGCGGTCGAGGGGGCGATCCAGACGGTCCTCGCGGCCTGTCTCGAAGCCGATGTTCCCTGCGGCATCACCGCCGGCCCCCAGGACATCGCCACCCGGATCGACCAGGGATTCCGGGTGTTCATCGTGACTTCCGAGGAAGCGCTGGCAGCCGGCCACGCGGCCGCCGGACGCTGAGGTTCCCGGGACCCATCCCCCGGAGGAGAGCAAGTGGCTGAAGCCGTCACGGTCGCGGGCAGGAAGCAGGAGCTTCTCGCCCGGGACGCGGAACATCTGATCCATCCCATCCACAGCCCCAGCGCCATCGCCGGGGGCCACGTCTGGGTCCGCGGCGAGGGCGCCCGCCTCTACGACGCCGACGGCCGGGAGTACGTGGATGCGCTTTCGGGGCTGTGGAACGTGCTCGCCGGGCACGGCCGCGCCGAGCTGGCCGAAGCGGCGGCCGCGCAGATGCGGGAGCTGGGCTACGCCTCCGGTTACGCCGGCAGCTCCAACCCCCGGGCCATCGCCCTCGCCGAACGGCTGGCGGAGCTGGCCTATCCGTCGGTCAACCGTTTCTTCCTCACCTCCGGCGGCGGCGAGTCCACCGACTCCTGCATCAAGACGGCCCGCTTTTTCTGGAAGGTGCGCGGCAAGCCGGACAAGACGAAGGTCATCTCCCGGATCTGGGGTTACCACGGGGTCACTCTGGCGGCCATGTGCGCGACCGGCATCGATGCGTACTGGCCCATGTTCGAGCCCCGGATCCCCGGGTTCCGGCACATCGGCTCGCCGTACCCCTACTTCTACGACCCGCCCCCCGGGAAGACGAAGGGTGAGGCGGCCGCCGACGAGCTGGAAGCCGCGATCCTCGAGGAGGGGCCCGACACGGTCGCGATGTTCATCGCCGAACCGGTCCAGGGCGCCGGGGGCGTCATCGTCCCGACCGACGACTACTTCCCCCGGATCCGGGAGATCTGCGACCGCTACGACGTGTTGCTCGTCTCCGACGAGGTCATCACCGGGTTCGGACGGACCGGAACGATGTTCGGCCTCGAGCACTGGGGAATCGAGCCGGATCTGATGCAGTTCGCCAAGGCGATCACCTCGGGCTATATCCCGCTCGGCGGCATCGGCCTGTCCGACCGGGTGGCGCAGACGCTCGACGGGGCCGATCCGGTGTGGATGCACGCCTACACCTACAGCGCCCATCCCGTCGCCTGCGCCGTCGCGCTCCGCAATCTCGACATCATCCGTGACGAGGGCCTGATGGAGCAAAGCGCCGCCAGGGGCGAACAGCTTCTCGGCCTGCTCCGCGATTCGGTGGGTGACCACCCGCACGTGGGCGAGGTCCGGGGCAAGGGGCTGATGGCGGCTGTCGAGATCGTCAGGGACCGCGCCACCCGCGAGCTGTTCCCCGGCTCCGAGAAGGTCGGCCCCCGGGTGCTGGCCGCCATGGACGCCCGCGGCGTCTTCAGCCGGGTACGGGGCGACGTCTTCGTCTGTGCGCCCCCGGCCGTCTCCACGGATACCGACCTGGAGCAGATCGCGAGCGCCCTCGCCGCCGGGCTGAAAGAAGTCCTCGGGTAGCCGGCGCGAACTCCGCGCCGGAGCCTATGGAGCGCCGGACTCAAGTCCGGCACCGAGCGTCCCGGTCAAATCTGGCCTGACCGTGCCGCACCCCCACCGGGAGAACTGGTGGAGAGCGGCGCTCCATGGGCATTGCCGGAATCGGTCGGCGCCGCGAAGTCGTTGGGCCCGGCGGCTGCGCCGGGCTCAGGCGGGGTCGCTGACGTAGCGCTCGCGGATCAGCCGCCACGCCGAAGCGGCGAACGCGGTCAGCGGGATGGCGAGGACGGCGCCGGTGAGCCCGCCGAGCGCCGCGGTCCAGAACAGGACCGCCACGATGATCGCCATCCAGTGGAGGCCGGTCTCTTTCCCCATGATCCGCGGCGTGAGGATCCACCCCTCGATCAACTGAACCGCGACCAGGATCCCGGCCGCCATCGCGGCGAGCGGGAACCCGCCGCCGGTCTGCAGCCAGCCCAGCGGGACGGCGATCAGGAATCCGACGCCAGTGCCGAGGTACGGGATCACCGTGAGCAGGCCGAGGAAGAGGCCGAGGAGGAACCCGTAGCGCAACCCGATCGCGGTCAGTCCTACGGCCAGCAGAAGGCCCTGGAGGAGCGCCACCAGGAGTTGCGCCCGGAAAAAGACCGTCAGGCTGGTCACGAACTCGCGGATGAGTTGGACCAGGGTCTCGCGCGTCCGCGGGTTGACGAACCAGAGGGCGCGGTTCGGGTCGAGGGCGGGCGGGTCGCTCACCAGGAAGTAGCCGAAATAGAGCGGTAGAACCGCCCACGCGAGGAGGCTTCCGAGCCCGCGGACGATTCCGGCGCCGGCGGCGAGCGCCCCTTCGCCCAGAAGGCCCAACCCGGAGAGCAGGTCGTCCTGGTGGGAGAGGGCGAAGGCGCGGAGCTGCTGCCCGACCGGATGGGTCGCGAAGAACTCGGCCACGGCTGGCGCCGACGTCTCGGCGAGGGTCCGAGCGTCGGCGATCAGGGTCGGGATGGCGGTGGCGAGCTCGGCGGCCTGGGTCGCGATCCGGCGGCCGAAGACGACCCCGAAAGCGGTCAGGACGGCGGTGAGGGACAGAAAGACGGCCGTGAGCGCCGCCCACGCCGGGAGTCGAAGGCGGGTGTGGAACGCGCGGAACCACGGCTTGAAGACGAGCGCCGCAAGCCCGGCGACCGCGAGCGGGAGCAGCACGTGGGAAAACGCCGCGATGAACCGGTAGAGCAGCCAGCCCGCCGCGGCGGCGCCGGCGGCCACCACCAGCCACGACAGGATGGTGACCGCGGCGCCGCGCGGGTCGGGTCCCCTCCACCGGGATCCGCCGCTCGTTTCGCCCTCCGCCCGGGGCCCGCTTCCGGTCCCGGCCATCAGTAGCGGTAGCTGTCCGGCTTGTAGGGGCCCTCGACCGGGACCCCGATGTAGTCCGACTGCTCGGGAGTGAGCCGCGTGAGGCGTGCTCCGAGTTTGTCGAGGTGGAGCCGCGCCACTTCCTCGTCGAGCGGCTTCGGCAGCACGTGAACCCCGAGCGGATAGGCCTCGGGGGTCCGGTGGAGCGCGAGCTGGGCGAGAACCTGGTTCGTGAAGCTGAAGCTCATGACCAGGCTGGGATGGCCGGTTGCGTTGCCCAGGTTCAGCAGGCGCCCTTCCGAGAGCACGAGGATCTGCTTTCCGTCCGGGAAGACCCACGCATCCACCTGGGGTTTGATGTTCTCGCAGCGGACGCCCGGCTCGGCGGCGAGGCCGGCCATGTCGATCTCGTTGTCGAAGTGGCCGACGTTGCCCACGATGGCGTTGTGCTTCATCCGGCGCAGGTGCTCGGCTCCGATCACCCGCACGTTTCCCGTCGCGGTGACGAACAGGTCGGCTTCCTCGACCACGTCCTCGAGTCGGACCACCCGGTGGCCGTCCATGACCGCCTGCAGCGCGCAGATCGGGTCCACCTCGGTCACCGCGACCCGGCACTTCTGGCCGGCGAGGGACTGCGCCGCCCCCTTGCCGACTTCGCCGTAGCCGAGGACGACCGCCAGCTTGCCGCCGAGCATGACGTCGGTCCCGCGCATGATCCCGTCCACCAGCGAGTGGCGGATTCCGTACACGTTGTCGAACTTGCTCTTGGTGACCGAGTCGTTCACGTTGATCGCCGGGAACAGAAGTTCCCCGTCCTGGTGCATGCGGACCAGGCGGTGGACTCCGGTGGTCGTCTCCTCGGTGACGCCGACGATGCCGGCCGCCAGCTCACCGAACCAGCCGGGCCGCTCCCCGGCGCACTGGGCGAGCAGCGACAGGACGACGCCGAACTCTTCGGTGTCGGCGGTTTCCGGCTGGGGAATCGCCCCGGCCCGCTGGTATTCGGCCCCCTTGTGGACGAGGAGGGTGGCGTCCCCGCCGTCGTCGAGGATCAGGTTCGGACCCCGGCCGCCTCCCCAGTCGAACGCCTGCGCCGCGCACCACCAGTACTCCTCGAGCGTCTCGCCCTTCCACGCGAATACCGGCGGCCCGGTGGGGTTCAGGGCGTCCCCGCCGCGGCCCGCGACGACCGCGGCGGCGGCGTGATCCTGCGTCGAGTAGATGTTGCAGCTCGCCCAGCGCACCTCGGCGCCGAGGTCGAGGAGGGTCTCGATGAGAACCGCGGTCTGGACCGTCATGTGAAGCGACCCGGTGATCCGGGCGCCCGCCAGCGGCCGTCGTCCGGCGTAGCGGCGCCGCAGCGCCATCAGCCCCGGCATCTCGTGCTCGGCGAGGGTGATCTCGCGGCGACCGTAGGCGACGGTCGGCTCGGAGAGGTCGGCGACGCGGTGGGGCGGACCCGAGAACAGGGGGAGGCCGGTGTTCAGGAACGGAGCGGGAGCGAGAACGGTCGGAGGCATGGAGTTCGTGCAGGGAAGAGGTGCGGAAGGAGCCGCGCTCGCTGGTTTTCAGGACGGTTGCAGACTCCGGGTTGAGGTGTGGCGAGCGGCGGCTTACAACGCGTGCGTTCAGGCAAGCCTGACCACGGGACGTGCGGGTAGGCCGCGCTACGAAGTCTCGTAAACAGTGTGGCTCAGGAGCTTTCCCTTGTCCTCGGAAGGCCGGTTCTTGTCCACGACCCACGGTAGAGACTCACCGTAGGTCAGGGGAGAGACGGAGGGAAAGAAGCGCTCGAGCGTCGGATCGATTCGCATCGCCTTCCGGGCCGCGTCTCCAACTGGAATCGTGCCCACTTGCTTCCGGTCGGTTTTCTTCACCTTCATGATGTCTTGTCGTTCCTGTGGCATAGTTGGACTCGCATCCTTGCTCATCCGACTCCTACTGTCCATGTCCCGGACGTTGATTCGATGACCTTACCTACACCAGTGGATGGATGATTCACGATGTGCTTTAGCCGAATGTAGAGATCCCAGACATCGGTCCAAATGGGATCGTCGAGTCCGTAGAGAACGATGTCAAGACCGCAGTTCCTGGCAAGATCGTGGTAGATGGGACGTCCATGTACTTTGGTCTCGGAAGGAACCAGAAATGGCTTGCTTTGAGCCTTGATCTGGTCCTCGCTCGAAGAGTGTAGTACACCTTTCTTCAGAAGTTTGACTGCGATGCTCTCGGCCAATGCCTGTTGCGATTGAATCCAGGCCATCTCGCGGGAGTCGTAGCGGCTCAGCTGTTGGAGAAACGGTTCAAGCCGTCCAGTTGAAGCAATCGCCTTCTCCATGAGTTCGTCGAAGCTTCTCCGTACGTCATGTGCAGCAATGTATTTGCTCGGATTGCCTTGGTCATCCCGAATGAGGATTTGCGGGTCGACGGGACCGAGCTCGGACGTGGAACTCATCATGATCTGCTTGGCGCCGAGACAGATCATCGTCGCGGCCGACTTGGCCGCCTTGGGGACGATTACAGAGAATCGCCCGCCTGAGAAGGCATCACATACGTTCACAATACGTTCAGCGGCAAGGGCGTCCCCGCCGAGGGAGTTCAAGATGAGGAATAGACGTCGGTCCGGCGTGATCGTGTTCCGAAGCACTTCCTCCAGCATGTCGGCATCTTCATTCTCGATCATGACGGGTCGAGAAAACGAAGTGAAGAAGGCCACAACACAGGCATCTCCGAGTCGGCTCTCGATGGACCGATACAGGGGGTGTCGAACTCCAGGCGCCTGGTTGACTTCACTCTGCAGCCGAGCGTACACACCCGCGTCGGTCGAGGGAGCCGGGGTAGGGGACAAGAGCGGCCTCCAGTGGAACGAGGATTATGGCACGGCGCGCGCGGAGGCAGGCGGGCTGGCCGTGCGGCCGATGAGCGTGGTCAGGAGAAAGCCGGCCACGACCGCGGCCATGGCGAGACCGATGTCGCCGAGGTCGGGGGCGAAGCGGGTCCCGGACGCGGTCTGGAACGGCCAGAGACCGGCCGCCGCGCCCGCGAGCAGCCCGAGCAGGACGCCGAGCGTCGCATGTTGGTGCTTCTCGAGGCAGAAGCGGACGAGGCGGGCGCCGAGGACCACGCCGAGGACGATTCCGGCGAGGAAGGGCAGGATCGCCCACGCGGCCGGGAGCAGGGCCGTCGTCCCCCGGAGCGCATCACCCACGCGGTCGGCGGCGTCGAGGAACGGCACGTACATGCCCATGAGCAGCAGGAGGTAGCTCCCGCTGATCCCGGGGAGGACCATGGCGAAGGCGGCGATCAGACCGGCCGCGAAGAAGACGATGGCGGACGGATTCATGGCTTCGGCGGCCCCGATCTGCGCCAGCACCGGCAACAGGGTCGCGGTGAGGCCGAGCGCCGCTCCGACGACGAAGGCCGGGCCCTTGCGGCCGCTCATGCCGAGCAGGACCGGGATGCCGCCGACCGTCAGCCCCAGAAAGAGACCGAGCGCCGCCACCGGATGGCGCGTCAGCAGGTCCCGTGCGGTACCGGCCACGAGGAACATGGCGACGAGGGCGGCTCCGACGGCGATCCCGAGCGACAGCAGCGATCCGGCCCGGAACCGGAGCGAGCTCAGGTCGGCGACGGCGCCCACGAGACGGGGGTAGGCGCCGACCGCGAGGATCATGGTGCCGCCGCTGACTCCAGGAATGAGGGACGCGAGACCGGCGAGGATCCCGGCCAACGCGCATCGGAGCGGCTGGACCCTCGCAAACACGCGCGAAGTTTAGGCGCGGCACAATCCGCCTCATGTTCTCCGTGTCGGAGCTGGAAGTCGGGGGCCTCCCGGCGCTCACGTTCGAGGTGGCGGCGGGGCGGGTCCTCGCGGTGTCCGGGCCGTCCGGTGCGGGAAAGACCCGGCTCCTGCGGGCGCTGGCGGACCTGGACCCGGCGCCGGGACGGGTCGCCTGGGACGGAGTGGAGCGGACCGGGATGCCCGCCCCGCAGTGGAGGCGCCTGGTCGGTCTTCTTCCGGCGGAGCCTCGATTCTGGGAGCGATCGGTGCGCGGCCACTTTCCCGCTGGCGCGAGCGGACTCGAGGCCGGGTTCCGGGAACTGGGCCTCGACCCGGGCCGACTCGACGACGACCCGGCCCGCCTCTCGACGGGGGAACGCTCCCGGGTCGCCGTGCTGCGGCTACTGGCCCGACGACCGCGGGTGCTGCTCCTCGACGAACCGACGGCGAATCTGGACGCGGACGCGTCGGCGCGCGTCGTGCGCCTCCTCACCTGCTCCCTCCGCCAGCGCCCGGCGGCGGCGATCTGGGTATCCCACCGGCCCGAGGAAGTGCGGGGCGCCGACCAGGTGCTGTGTCTTCCGGGCGGGGAGCTGGCGGAGGGTTCGATGGAGGCTGCCCCGTGATTTCGCTCACCGCGACCGACCTGCTGCTCTGTTTCCTCGCCGTGGGGGCGCTCGCGGCCGCGGCGTGGGCGGCGCGGCTCGGGATCTCCGGGCAGCTCCTGTGGCTCGCGGTCCGGGCTTCGGCTCAGCTCCTCCTTCTCGGGCTCGTGCTCCGGTTCGTGATCGGCTCGACGAGCCTCCCGATCGTCGCGCTGATGGCGGTCGTGATGCTGCTCGTCGCCGCCCGTGAGGCGCGCCGCCGGCAGCAGCGCCCGCTCGCCGGGCGGTCCGGGTACGTCGTGTCCGCGGCGGCGATGTTCCTGTCGTCGTTCCTGTGCGCCGCCTTCGCGCTCGTCGTCGTTCTCGGTCCCGACCCGTGGTGGACGCCCCGGTTCGCGATCCCGCTGCTCGGGATGCTGCTCGGGAACACGATGAACGGCGTGGCGCTCTCCGCCGAGCGTCTCACCGGCTCGGTCGTGTCGAGTCGGGACATCATCGAGCAGCGGCTCGCACTCGGCGAGACCCGCGAGACGGCGATCTCGGGGCTCGTCAGGGAGAGCGCCCGCGCCGGGCTGATTCCGATCTTCAACGCGATGGCCGCCGCCGGGATCGTGAGCCTTCCGGGGATGATGACCGGACAGATCCTCGCCGGCGCGCCGGTCGGGGAGGCGGTGCGCTACCAGGTGATGATCCTGCTCCTGATCGCGGCGGGAACCGGTTTCGGGGTGCTCGCTTCGGTGCGGATCACCGCCCGCCGGCTGTTCGACGATCGGCATCGCCTCCGGCTGGACCGTCTGAAGGGCTGACGGGGCTCCGGTCGCGGTGGCCGTGTGGGATACTGCCCCGCTTCGGAGGAAACGCGCCCCCATGACCCGATTCGCCAGGACCCTGCTCGTGCTGAGCGTTGCGCTCGTGCTCGGCTTCGCCGCTTCGGCGGTGGCCCAGGAGGACATCCCGTATCCGGTTCCGGACCGAACGGACGGCGAAGGACCGTGGGACCGCGTGATCCTGCGGGGTCCGATCGTGATCGACGGGACCGGAGCGCCGCCTTACGGCCCGGTGGACATCATCGTCGAGGGCAACACCATCCGCTCCATCCACAATGTGGGAACCGGAGTGACGCCGATCCACGAGGAGGACCGCCCGGTCGCTCAGCCGGGCGACCACGAGATCCGGCTGGAGGGCCACTACATCCTCCCCGGTTTCCTCGACATGCACCTCCACCAGCACTACGAGGGCGAGGGGCAGCGCGTCCCGACCGAGTACATCCACAAGCTGTGGATGGGGCACGGGATCGCCACCGGCGCCGACGTGGGCAACTTCAACACCCGCTGGCTGCTCCATCACAAGGAGCGGGCGTGGAACAACGAGATCACCTCGCCGCGGATCCAGGCGTTCGTGGTCTTCGGACGTGATGGCGAGGAGCCGGTCACGAACCCCGATGCTGCCCGCCGGTGGGTGCGGTGGGTCCAGGAGCAGGGAGCCGATGGCATCAAGTTCTTCGGCGCCCAGCCGCGCATCTTCCGGGCAGCGCTCGACGAGGCCGCCCAGGTTGGCCTTCGGTCCACGACCCACCACGCCCAACTCGACGTGGTGGGGATGAACGCGCTCGACACCGCCCGCGCCGGCCTGACCTCCATGACCCACTGGTACGGCCTGCCCGAAGCCCTGTTCGTGGACAAGACGATCCAGCACTACCCGTTCGACTACAACTACAACAACGAGTACCACCGGTTCACCCAGGCGGGCCGGCTGTGGGCGCAGGCGGCGCCACCGTTCTCCGACAAGTGGAACGAGGTCATGAACGAGCTGCTCGAACTCGACTTCACGATCCACCCGACCTGGGTCGCCTACATCGCAACCCGTGACCTGATGCGTCAGCAACGGAACGAATGGCACTCGGTGTACACCCACCCGAACCTGTGGGAGTTCTACCGTCCCAGCGCGGTGAACCACGCTTCGTACTTCTTCGACTGGACGACCCAGGTCGAGTTGAACTGGAAGGAGAACTACCGGCTGTGGATGGCGTTCGTGAACGAGTTCAAGAACCGTGGCGGCCGCGTCGTGGTGGGGAGCGACTCCGGCTACACGTTCAACCTCTACGGTTTCGGCTTCGTGCAGGAGCTCGAGCTGTTCCAGGAGGCTGGCTTCCACCCGCTCGAAGTGATCAAATCCGCCACGCTGAACGGGGCCGAGGCGCTCGGTCTCGATGACCGGCTCGGGACCATCGAGGAGGAGAAGATCGCCGACTTCGTGATCCTCGAGGAGAACCCGCTGCACAACCTGAAGGTGCTCTACGGCACCGGCACGGTCCGGCTGAACCACGAGACCGGCCGAACCGAGCGGATCGGGTCGATCAAGTACCTGATGAAAGACGGGATCCTCTACGACACCCGGAAGCTCCTCTCCGATGTGCGCGAGACGGTGCGCGCCGCCCGCGCCGAGCAGGGCCTGCCGCCGCCGCCGATGCCGCTGTTCCTCGAGGACGACCCCGACCACGAATACCCCAAGCCGACCCGTCCCGAGTAGCGACCCGGCGCCGGAGCGCCCCTCTCCACCGGTTCTCCCGGTAGGGGTGCGGCACTCCGGAGAGGGATGCGGCCCGGGCGGCGGACCCCGGCTCGCTGGCGTCGCGGTGCCGGACTGGAGTCCGGCGCGGAGCGTGATCAGGCCGCCTCGGGAGCATGCCCGGCGGCAGGACCGAGTGAGAGGCGTTCCCTCAGCGGATCGCGATGCCGATGGCGGCGCCCACGAGCGCGAGGACCAGCGGGATCAGCAGAGTCCAGATCACTCTCAAGTGGACTTCGACGGAGTGGAGCCTGCCGTCCAGAGCGGAGAACCGTGCTTCCATGCGGGCGTTGGTTTCAGCGAGGCTGCCGTTGACCTCCGCGAATCGGGTCTCGATGAGGGTGGTCAGCTTCGCGACCACGACTTCTCCGGACATGTTTCGGATTCCCTGGACCGCATGACAAGACGATCGAGCGCCGGGTTTCCAGACCGGCACGGGGTGCCTTCCGGGACGGGCGACTTGCCGTTCGGCTAAGCCGCGACCGGGCGAACCGGGGCACTCCATGCGGCGCCCTGCCTTGTCCACCGGATCAAGGTCGCGGAGAACGACGGTTCGGCGCCACCGCCCCATCGTCGCGTGTCGTCCGGACAGACCCTGGTTCAGCAGGCGGGCAGCGGCACTTCGACATTACTAGTTCATGACATGTTTGTTACGCTTTGGTGACGCACGCAAAATCCTCCATTTATCAACAGGTTATGAAGACACGCGCCGTTTGACACACGTCCTCCGACCCGCTTTATTTATCTCAAGTGTTCCGCTTCAATCGTCTCCATGAGCCGGAGCGGGTGTTTGCAACGACTCGGTGCTCATCGTTGGCTGGATGGTGCGCCTCCCTCAACAGTCGCGTTCCGGATGGCCGCAGAATCGTTGATATTGCGACCGGCGCGACCGGCCTTGATTGCGTCGTGAACCGACTCGTCAGCTCCGGGTATGGATTGGTTCACGTTCCTCGGCCTTTTGGAGGCGTATCGCGGAACGAAATGGCTCTATACCCCTCGGTTCTCATGAACCCCCAGACTCTCATTCCCCTCGACAGGGCGCCGTGTTGCGCCTTGGTATCCCGTAGGGGGATAAGGTAGAGATTCGCGATGATCGCTTACCACTTCCTCGCCCGCCGCGACCTCGCGCCGCTGCTCATCGCCTCACTCTTGATGGCCAGTCCTGCCGCCGGCCAGTTGACTACCGGCGCGTTGCGTGGCACCGTCCTCGACCAGTCGGGAGCGGTCATCCCGAGTGCGACCGTAACGGCGACGAGCTTGGCGAACGGCCGTGTCCGATCCACGGTCACGAGCGCGGTCGGTGACTTCCGACTCGAACTCATCGAACCGGGCGTGTACGCAGTGCGGGCCGAAATCACAGGATTCAATCCTCAGGAATTTGCCCAGATTCGGGTGGAGCAGGGCGGCGTCGCGACCCTGACTTTCGAGCTCAGCCTGGCCGGCGCAACGGAGACTGTGGAAGTTGTTGCGGAAGCTCCTCTTGTGGACCTCAATCAGACGCAACTCCGGACCCAAATCGACTCTGCCGTGCTCGAAGAGATACCCATGAGCGGACGACGATTCCAGGACTTCGCTGCATTGGCTCCCGGCGTACACATCGACTGGGGGTCAACGCAGGCAGGTGGCACCGACGCGATCTCGTTCTTCGGCTTCAACGAACGATTCAAGTCCATCTATGTGGACGGAGTGGACTTGAACGACGAACTCACCGGCGGGGGTACCGGCATCACTGACGCCCCGCGGGCCCAGTTCTCGATGGAGGCGATCGAGGAGATCAACGTGCTTCGGAACCAGTTCACAGCCGAAGTCGGGAGGCAGCAGGCAGGAGTCATCAACATCGTGACGAGGAGTGGCACGAATGACCTTCGTGCCCGAGTCTTCGGCTTCATGCGCGACGATTCCCTGGATGCGAAGAATCATTTCGCTACCGGTGAGGTTCCGTTTCGTCAACTGCAGTTCGGGGCCAACGTGGGTGGACCGATCGTCCGGAACGAAACCCATTTCTTCGTCAATTTCGAGCGATGGGACGCCGAGCAGGTCGCCACAATCGCGATCCCCCCCGGTCTGGCCGATTTCCTTCCGGATCCGCGTACCGAAATCCCGGCCACCGACGCCCGGAACAACTTCTTCCTGAAACTGACGCACAGCCTCGCCGATGGCCACCTGTTCAACCTGAGTTTCCTTCATGACACCCAGGCGAGAACCGGTCAGGCCGCGTCCGCCGATGCCGCCGCGGATGCCCGATTTGATGAAGACCAGCAGGACGACGTGATCGTTACTCGTCTCACGTCCACCTTGGGCCAGCGCACCGTCAATGAGCTCCGCGCTTCGTTTTCTCGCAGCTTCACGGATCGGCCTTCGAAGTTCGGCACCGCCGGACAGCAGTTTCCGGGCATCTACACCGGAACTCCGACCAACATGCCTCAAGGGCGCACCCAGACGAACTGGATCGTCTCGGACACTTTCACGACGGGGCTCACTGCGGGAGGAGAACACTCTCTCAAGATTGGGGCGGAGGTCAACGTGTTGCGAGTGCCGACCGGGCTCAACCTCTTCCAGTTCGGCCGGTTCACTTTCGCCCAGGACACGCCGCCGGGTGCGGAGAATCCACCCGTGCTGTGGCTGGGAGCGCGTTATGCGTTTGATACGGGCGATCTCTTCAGTAACTTCTATGGAGTCTTCGTGCATGACGACTGGCGGGTGAATGATCGGCTAACACTGAATCTCGGCCTTCGTTACGACTATGAGGACTACAACCGAGGGTCGTACGAGGGAGCGAACTATCCGACACTCTCCAGCTATGGTGATCGAGTCAACTTTGTTCTCAGCGCCCGTCCGGGCGGCGAGAACGCGGGGACCCTATACAAGCTCCGCGAAAACGACGCGAAGGAGTGGCAACCCCGTATCGGGTTCAACTGGGGAGCCACGGAGGACGGCCGCACATCGCTTCGGGGCGGCTACGGCATCTTCTATGAGGGTGGACACGATCCGATATCGGTCGCCGGGGTCTTGCGTCCGAACCGCGCGCAACTCTACGTGGCACCCGGCAACGCGTTCGACCTGCTGAGTTTCTACCCGGATCAGCCGCCGGACGCCCTGCTTGCGACATTCTTCCCGAGCTCGTTTGTCAGCGCGGATCCGGGTGTGTTCATCAAGTCGGCCTTCGCTCATCAGTTCACGGTGGGACTCGATCGGGAACTTGCGCCGAACCTCGCTCTGTCTGTGGACTACGCGGCGCTCCGCAGCCGGCAGAACCCGCGGGACGTCAATGTGAATCATCCGGACGCGAGCGGTAACTGCCCGTTCATCTCAAATTGTTCACCCTTGGTCCTCAACCTGAGCGACGGTCGTCTCAACAGCGATGTCGTTCAGGCGCAATTCAGGCTGTGGACAAAAGCCCTTTTGGCCAAGAGTGGAGATGCTGGTATGGCACCTGGCGCGGCATGAAATGTGACGACGCCGGAAGCCGAGCAAGCCGAAATCGCGTCCCGAGGACGCCCCGCAGCCTCCAGAGGGCCCGGAAACGGCTCTGAAGGCGTCTCAGGCGCTCAAAATACGACATCCGCGCCAGGCGCCGATACCGCTGCAGCGTTCTCGGCGTCCCGACCCCATACCGCGTCCGCATCAGCAGCCCCAGATTGAACGCCGCAGCGTGGATCTGGAGTCGTTTGCCGATGTTCTCCCGCCCCCGCAGATACAGCCGCCGCAGCCCGCCGGTCTCGTAGCAGTGCGCGAACGAACGCTCCACCACCTCCCCTCGCCGCGCAAGCCACCCCTTCGCGTAAGACCGCCGGATCCGACGCCGGTTCAGATACACCGCTTTCTTCTCCTCCTCCTTCCCCGCCCACTTCCGCCGCCCCCGCTGCGGCTCCGCCACATACGACCGCAGCCCCTTCCGCTTCAGCCCCACCATCGTCTCGTCGGAGTGATACCCCTTGTCGCACACCACCACCCGCACCTTTCCCCGCTCCACCTCCGCGTCCTCCAGCCGCGCCTCCATCTCCTCCACCGTCGTCTCCAGCGTCTTCGTGTCCCCCTGGTCTCCCGCCTGAACCACCACCGCCGCCATCGCGCCGGTCTCCAAGTCCACCGCATGCTCCACCTTGTGCAGCATCCGCGTCTCCCCGCTCTTCATCTTCCCGATCCGCGCGTCCGGATCCACCGGCTGCGTCCATTCCCGGTTCCATCCGGTCTTCTTCTTCCTCCTCCGCTTCCGGTCCACCCGCTTCAGATCCGCCAGCGTCGGCGTCTCGATCCCCGACTCCCGCGCCAGCCGGCGCAGAAACTCCCGATACGCCTCCCCGCTGTCCCGGCGCCGGATCGCCCGCAGCGCCGCGTTCGCCCGCAGCGTCGTCCCGTCCACCCCCAGCTTCCGCCCCCGCAGCAACTTCGACTCCCGCAGCCGTCTCAGAACCCACGTGAACACCTCCTCGTGCGCCTCGATCGAGATCCGCTTCCGCGCCTTCGACAGCGTCGAGTGGTCCCAGCCCCGATCCGTCGGCCCCAGCCCCACGAACTCCTTCAGACTCAGCGAGTCCCCCAGCTGCCAGGCGATCCCGCGCTCCGACGGGATGCCCTCGAAATACCCCACCATCAGCAGACGGAAGTAGCTCTCCGGCGGCATGCTCGGCCGGCCTCTCCCCGCCGCGTAGAACTCGCGACAGACATCCTGCGCGTGGTCGTCGAACCCCGCCTCATCCAAAACCCGGTTCAGCCCCCGGTAAAACGCACAGCCCGGACCTCTCGCGATGTCCGTCGTCGCAATCCACAACTTCCCTGGCCGTTCCACACGGCGCTTGCCCATCGCCATGCCTACAAATTGTAAAACCCCTCACGATCCCCGACCCCAAGACCTCGGAGTTTTTCCACAGACTGAATTGCGCGGGCGTCTCGGCGCAGGAGCCCGGGTTCTCGCCTCGTACACATGGCTGGACGCTCGCGGGGATGGTCCATCCACATCCCCCGCGCTGAGGGATGAGGACTTCGGCCCCACACCGAATGATGTGCGTCATCACTTCGTCGTGAGTGGGAGCGCGTTGCTGGTCGCAAACATTGAGCTTGGCGGTGTCCTGAACTACGGATCGGCCTATCCGTACAATCAGGTTGCCGGCAGCGATACTACAGGTGACGGAAACACAGCGAACAACCGCGCGCCGGGTGTGCCCTACAATTCTCTTCGTGGAGACGGTTATTTCAGTCTGGATCTGCGGCTGTCCCGTACCTTTGCTCTAGGGGGGCCTCGCCGTCTGCAACTAATCGTCGAAGCGTTCAACATCACGAATACGGTCAACTTCAACAGCTTCAACGGGAACGAGCAGAGTGCTCTGTTCAAGCAGGCGACCCAGGCCCTGAACCCGTTCCAGGCACAGCTCGGACTGCGCCTGGACTTCTAGGTCAGACGCTGCGCCGGTTTCTCGTTACACTGTCGAGCCGTTCGCTGGCGGCTCGGTCCTACGACAAGGAAAGCATCAAATGAAAGTACTCGCAACTACCGCCCTCACGGCGCTGTCAGTGGCATTGGTCTGGCCAACCGGCCTCAAGGCGCAGATCGACACCAGCACCGACGAGGGGCAGGTCGCCCAAGTCCTCCGCGAGGTGCGACTGGCGAATGCGGCCAACGACATCGACGCTGTGCTCCAGCACTACTGGAATGACCCGCGCCTCACTGTGATCGATCCCGACGACGGTTTCAAGATCACCGGTTGGGCGGAGTACGAGCAGTACCTTCGGGACATGCAGGCCGTGAGCCAGCAACTGTTGTGGCGCACCCGGCACCGAAAGCTGCGCGTGTCGGGCAACAATGCGTACGCTACGTTCCACGTGACTCGTCACGTTCAGTTCGGGAGTACTGTCTTCAAGAAGCAGGAGCGCGGCACATATGTTCTCCGCAAGATGGACGGCGGCTGGTTGGTCGTTGCGCAACACATATCAGCACTTCCACCGATGTTGAAGTTTCAACAGACCGCGGAGACACAGGGAACGGAGGCAGCCACCGACAGCACCAGTGCTTTCGATATCGATGGGTACTTCGCGACCATGGTGGACGATGTGTCCGTTTACGATCCGGCGTCACCGTGGGTTTACGAAAAGGACGTCTGGCGCACGCGGGTGGAGCAAATGATGGAGATTCGGCAGTTCCTGGATTTGAATCAGTTCAACCGGACGGAGGTCGAGTGGGAGGACATGCGGATCGTGACGGTGGATCGTGAGATACGTCGACCGGAGGGGAGTTTCACGGAGCGGAACCACGGCCGCATCACTTGGGTCTATTTGAAGCAACCGGACGGGGAGTGGTTCCTCTGGCACGACCATACCTCGGAGATCCCGGAGGATTTCTCGTATCAGCGCTAGGCGCTGAGCGTAGAGAGGAACGAATCCAGTGATGGGGTGGAACAGTGATCTTGCGTTCGTTGGGTAGAGGCCGCAGGGGGCTCCGTGGGTTCGGGCTTGCGGTAGCTGTCGGGCTGGGAATAGTCGGCAGCGGCGTGCTGAGCCACGCCGGCCAGGAGCGACAGGTGGTGATCCGGGGAGCGACGGTGCTGCCCGTGTCCGGAGTGCCGATTCCGGGGGGCAGCGTTGCCTTTCGGAATGGAGTCGTGACGGATGTAGGTGCGGAAGTGGTGGCCGACAGCGACGCTTTGGTGATTGATGGGGTGGGCCGCTACGTGTTACCAGGGATCGTGGATGTGCACTCACACCTGGGAGTAAGCCCTTGGCCGTGGGTGCCGGGCAATTCGGATGTGAACGAGGATGGAGGAGACCCATTGACGCCGCAATTGCGGGTGATGGACGGGTTCGACTCGAGTGATCCGGCACTGCGGTGGGTGGCAGCTGGGGGCGTCAGCACTATCATGGTGTTGCCGGGCAGTGCCAACGTCGTCGGTGGTCAGGGGGCAGTGCTGAAGCTCCGGCTGGGCCAAGCGGCGGAGGAGATGCTCTTCGGGGGGGCTCCGCGGGTCATGAAAATGGCCCTTGGCGAGAACCCCACAGCGACGTACGGTGGTAGGGGTCGGATGCCGAGTACGCGCATGGGCGTCATGGCTCTCGTGCGCGAGGCGCTGAGCCAGGCGGAGCGATACCGCGATCAATGGGATTCCTGGAACGCGGCTCCGGAGGCCGACAGAGGTCCGGCCCCGGTCTTCGACCCGAAGCTGGACGCCTTGGCGGACGTGTTGCGTGGCGAGATCCGGGTGCATGCGCACACCTATCGTCGTGACGAATTTCTCGGTCTGCTCCAATTGTCGGATGACTTCGGATTCGTGCTCGGATCCTTCCAGCATGCGATGGATGCCTACCGGCTCGGGCCGGAGCTCGCCCGCCGTGGCGTAGGGGTTGCCGTCTACGCTGACGCGTTTGGGCGAAAGCTGGAGCACTGGGAGCAGGTACCGCAGACAGCTGCGTACTTGAATTCTCTGGGAGTGTTGGTCACGCTGCACTCAGACTTCCCATTCTTCGCACAGCGACTGCACACTGAGGCGGCAAAACTGGTCCGCTACGGCGGCATTTCGGAGGCCGATGCGCTGAAGACGATCACGCTGAGCGCCGCGCGCCTGATTGGCGTGGACCGCTGGGTCGGGAGTCTGGAGTCAGGGAAGCACGCGGACATCGCAGTGTACGACAGGCATCCGTTTGACTCCTTCGCGCGGGTGGAGATGACGTTCGTGGACGGACTGCGCGTCTTTGACAGCGACCGAGACCGTGTGTGGCTGGAGCGGACGCCGTGATTGCGCCTCTGGCCTTGGTCCTGACGGTGGCCGGACCGCAAGCTCTTGGCGGGGAGCCTCCAATCGAGTCCGAGCGTGTGGTGGCGATTCGGGATGTCCGTATTCTCCCGGTCGCGACACCCCCGATTGAGAGGGGCGTCGTGCTAATTCGCGGCGATCGCATCGCGGGCGTAGGTGCTGACGTCACGCCCCCCCCGGACGCTCACGTGATCAACGGGGCCGGGCTCACGGCAGTTCCGGGGTTCTTTGACACCTATACCGGCATCGGCCTGATCGAGGTCGCCGGCGTCCCCGCCTCCAACGACAGCCAGGAGCCGGGGGGCGTGAGCCCGCAACTCCGGGCGGCAGATGCTTACTTTCTGGACTCGGAACTCATTCCGGTCGTCCGGAGCGCCGGAACGCTGATCGTGCTATCGGTTCCGGGGGATCGGAATGTCGTTGCGGGCCAGAGCGCGCTGATGCGCACTGCCGGGACGACGGTCGAAGCGGCGGCAGTGAAGGAGGTGGCGGCCGTTCATGCCAATCTCGGCGAGGCCTCGAAAGGTAGCGGCTTCCGCACCCGTATGGGAGCGGTCGCCGCCCTGCGGCACATTCTCCAGCAGGCGAGGCGCCACGCGGCGCGGGATGGCGCGCCCGCGGATCGCCGGCTCGACCCCGTCGTTCGGGTCCTGCGTGGTGAACTCCCCCTGGTCGTTCGCGCCCATCGGCGCGACGACATCCTGATGGCTTTGCGTTTGTCAGAGGAGTTCGGCTTCCGCCTGGTCCTGGCCGGGGGAGCGGACGCGCCGCTTGTTTCCGAGGAGCTGGCCGCCCGCGGCATACCGGTTCTGGTGCAGCCCGACCTGCAGCCCAGCACCATGGAAACGGCCGGTGTGCGCTACGACAATGCGGCTCACCTGTTCCGTGCGGGTGTCCGGCTGGCCTTCCAGTCGAACGAAACCACCCTCTCCCGTCAGCTGGTACCGAACATCGGCTTGACAGTGGCCTACGGCCTGCCGTACGACGAGGCGCTCAAGGCGCTGACGCTCTACCCCGCACAGATCTTCGGAGTTGACGACATGCTCGGGAGTCTGGAAGTCGGCAAGGAAGCGACGTTTTTTCTCAGCCGTGGCGACCCCCTGCAGGTGCGCACGCCCGTAGTCTCCGTTTACGTGAAGGGTCGCCACTACGAGCCGCGAAGCTACCAGACTCGCCTGTGCGAGACCTTCATTGCCCCGGTGCAGGAGTCAGTCCCATGCCTACCAACACGATAAACCGTCGTTCCTTCATGGGAACGACAATGGGAGCGGCTGTCGGGGCGTCGGTGCCGGCACTTGGAGAGCAAGGCCTGCTTTCGTCGCCGGAGCGGATCGATTCGTCTGAGTACATCACGCTGGGACGGACCGGCTTCAAGGTGTCCAGGGTTGCGGCAGGGTTGAGCTTGGATGCGGAGGCTCTGATCGCGTCGGCCGACGCCGGGATCAACTACTTCGATACGGCGGAAATCTATCTGGACGGTGAACACGCCAAGATGGTCGGCGCGGCGCTAAAGGGAAGACCGCGCAAGGACATCTTTGTCTCCGCCAAGTTTCAGCCAGGACTCCAGAATGATTTGACGGCTACTGCCGAAGACGTGATCCGTCGCTTCCACATGTTTCTGGACTGGCTGCGCACGGATTACATCGACTGCATGCTCATCCATAACGTGCAGCGTCCCGAAGCGTTGACGAACCCGGCATGGCTGGAGGCTTACCGGCGTCTCAAGGCCCAGGGTCGAGTCGGCTTCCTGGGAGCGTCGACACACGATCCCAAGCTGCACGAGATTCTCGCGCGGGCCATCGAAACGAACCTCTACGACCTGCTCCTTGTGGCCTACAACCCGACGAGCGAGGGCGATCTCTACGGCTCTGCGGGTTGGCTTCGTCTGCCAAAGCTGCTCGAGGAGGCGAAGGCCAAGGGCATCGCGGTCTCCACGATGAAGATCATGATCGGTGCCGTGGCTGCGGGCGCCGTGTCGGGTCTCGGCCCCGACGCGGTGGACCCGAACGACATCGTGGCGCGCGGAAAGTATCTCGGGGCCCGCGTAGCGGCAAGCCGCTGGGTCCTCAGCAACCCGAATGTCGACGTAGTGCAGTACACAATGACGGGACCGGGGACGATTGCCGCGGCCGTCGAGGCGGGTACGACGCCGTTTGTCGAAGGTGACGCAGAGTTGGCGCGGGTGTACCACCAGTTCGCATCCGGAATCGGTTGTCCGATTCCGTGTTCGGCACCGTGTCGGGCGGCGTGTCCGGCCGATGTCGCGATCGCCGACGTGTTGCGGTACGGCATGTATTACGACCATCACGGCCTGCACCAACACGCGAGGCTCGAGTACGCCTCACTTCCGGTAGAGAGTCGGGCCGACATCTGCCTGACCTGCGAGAGCCAAGCGTGTCTCGATGCGTGTCCGGATGGGGTGCCGGTGAGCGCTCTGACCCGAAGGGCCCACACGCAGCTCTCGCTCGACTAGGGCTCTCCAGTGGCGTCCCGCGCGGAAGAGATGATTCGCACGATCGCGGGCATCTTCAACCGCAACTTCGTCCTCTTGAGCGCCTATGGAATGCTCGCGCTGGCGTTGTCCCTGATGCTGGTGACGAATCTTCCCCTCTATCTGGAGGAGGCAGGCTGGGATCCGAGAGCGATTGGAACGATTCTTGGCTCGTATTTCCTGACCAGCCTGGTAGTTCGGCCCTTCGTGGGTCGCGAGGCGGACCGTCGAGGCCGCAAAGTGATCATGGTGGCTGGAGGCATTCTGCTGCTGGCGCCGCTGCCTCTCTATCTCATGGCGGACAGTTCGGCAATCATCCTGATCGCGCGAGTCGTGCAGGGGATCGGTTGGGCGATGGCTACAACGGCTGCCGCGGCCCTCGCGTCGGAAGTCGTTCCGCAGGACCGGGTCGGGATGGGGTTGGGGATTTTCGGCGTACTGAATGGATTGGGTTTCACCTTCGGTCCGGCTCTGGGGTCGTGGTTGCTGAGCGCGTTTGGCGGAGAGGGTCTGCTTCTTGGCGCGGCGGGGTTGGCCGGGGGCGTGGTCGTGTGCGGCCTTCTGTTGTCGGCTCCGAGCCCCCGTGCGCCGGTAGCGATCCGATGGAGGGATGCTCCACGGTTCGTCGCTCCCCTGGCTCGACCACTGGCGGCAACCCTCTTCATCTGTTTCGGATATGGAGCGGTTCAGACCTTTCTGCCGCTCTACGCCAGAGCGTCCGATGTCACGAATCCGGGCCTGTTCTTCACGGTGTTCTCCATTCTGAGCTTTGGAAGTCGGCCGGTGATGGGCCGCGTTTCCGATGTATGGGGACGTGTCCGGACGGCATGGCTATTGATTGTGATTATCGCCAGCACGTTCGGCGTGCTCGCGTATTCGGCGTCGTTCCCGTTCCTCGTTACCGCGGGTGTGATGTACGGCGTGGGTCATGGGGCCATTTTCACCGTGCTCATGGCGCTGTTGGCAGATATGACCAAGCGCGAAGACCGGGGATTGACGTTTGGGCTGTTTGGGTCGGCCATCGATCTCGGGATCACGAGCGGGACATTCGCCCTCGGATTGGCAACGGGAGTGATCGGATACTCTGGAGACTTCATGTTGGCGGCCGTGCTCGCCCTCGTCGCCATTCCCCTGCTCTATGGAACCGGCCCGGCCGGCCGCTCTGGTTCGGCAACGGTGTGAATCGGAGCGGCCGGCTGTCAGGAATGACAGCAGTGATTACCGGGGCGAGTCGGGGGATCGGGAAGGCTCTGGCTCGAGTGGCGCGGCGGGAGGGAATGAAGCTGGCCTTGTCCGCAAGAGGCGGGGATGCCTTGGAGGTCTTGGCTCGAGAGCTGGACGCGACGGGCCAGGAGGTCATCGCGGTGCCGGGAGATGTCGGTGATCGCACGGACTGCAAGCGGCTGATCGAAAAGGCGGAGCGTCATCTAGGTCAGCTTGACGTTCTCATGAACAACGCGGGCCTGGCCATTGGCGGGAAGATCGCGGACACCAACCCGGATGACGTGGACCTGATGATACGGACGAATTTCCTCGGTTCGTACTATTGCACCAGATTCGCGCTACCGGGCATGATCAATCGCAGGAGTGGCCACATCGTCATGATGGATTCCGTGGCTGGGTACCGCTATTCCCCGGGTGGTTCGATCTACTCCGCGACGAAATTTGCGATGCGCGCCCTCGCTGAAGCACTACGGTCGGAGGTGCAGGAATTCGGAATCAAAGTCACGGCGGTTTATCCAGGCATGACGTTGACGACATACTTCGATCCGAGCAATCCGGACGCACTGAAGCCGCCCATCCGAATTGAAGAAATGCTCACCGCGGACGATGTGGCGGAGGCGACCCTCGCAACGATCGGGCTCCCGGCGCGTGTCTCAGTGAACACGGTCGTGCTCAGGCCGACGGCGCAGGAGACGTGAGGGTCATGGCGAGGGGAGCGGACCGGCAAGTTGCGCTGACAGGGACGCTACCCCCAGAGTTGGCAGGAGCGCGAGCGCCACGCCACACCCGTTCTCGTCGGCTGTGCGACGCGGGGGTTCATAACCGGGGGCCGCGGTCTCGGTACGGAGTGCCGTGAGGTTCGCCCTGCCCCCCGGATCCGGGGCTTAGGACCCGACTTCGCGTGGAACGAGAATCGACACGAGGCGTTGGAGGCGACGAACTGATGTGGTACGTGCGGGACCCGGAGGGGTGCGCCGCTCGGGATCACCCGAACAGATCCCGCAGTGTCCCGCTCCAGCCCCACAGCAGGATCACCACGATGGCCGCGGGAATGACCCGCCGGATCCAGAACAACCAGAGGCCGCCAAGCGGTTTCGAAGCGCCGCGGTTCGCCTCCGCGAGGGCCCGGCCCCGGGAAACGAAGAATCCCAAGCCGATCAGAGTGAGTGCGGAGCCGAGGGGCTGTAACGTAGAACCCCAGATGAGATCGCTCCATGCCAGATAGTCGGAACTCGCCATAGACGGCAGGGCTAGTGGAATCTGCACCGCGACGGCTGTCGCGATGACTGTCTGCCGACTCCAGCCGGTCCAGTACATCCCCGCGTTCACGATCACCTCGAGGGCCGCGAGGGCCGAAAGGAAACCCGCCAGGAAGAGGGAGAGGAAAAACACAGGCGCGAAGAACTCTCCACCGGGCATGGCGGCGAAGGTCCGGGGCAGAGTGAAGAAGACGAGCGGTGGTCCGGAGGCGGGTTCGATGCCGAGCGCGAAGGCGGCCGGGAGCACTGCCAGTCCGCCCAGGATCGCAGCTCCCGAGTCGCCGAGAATGGTCGCGCCCGCGAGGCGGCGAAGGTTGGCGCTCGAGGGTAGGTAGCTGCCGTAGGCGAGAAAGAAAGTTCCGCCCAGCGCGAGGCTGAAGAACGCCTGTCCCTGTGCTGCCAGAAAGGTCTCTGCACTGACCTGGTCGAGATTGGGCCAGAGCAGGTAGCGGAGTCCCTCGGAGGCTCCGGGGAGCGTTACGGATCGGATCATGACAATCACGAGTCCGACGGCTATGAGCGGCATCGTGATCCGCGAAATGCGCTCGATGCCCCGCTGCACCCCCAATGCCGCCACCAGCCCCATCGCTCCCAAGACGAGGACCGTCAGGCTGACGTTGAGTACCGTGATGCCGCCGAAGTTCGCGGAGTAGAACGCCTCTGGCTCTGTGACGATGCCTCCGAACGCGGCATAGAAGAGCACCTGGGCCACGACGACCGTGTAGTACGACGTGGCCATGAAGACCGTCAGGAAGAGGAGGCCACCTACGAACCGGCCGCCGGGCATCCCGACCTTGGTAAAGGCGCCGGCCGGCCCTTCGCGGGTCAGCCTGCCGAGACTCCATTCGGCGATCAGCGCCGGAGCCCCGAGCGCGAGAACGAAGACGAGATAGACCGCGACGAACGCCCCGCCGCCATACTGGCCGGCCATGTAGGGGAAGCGCCAGATGTTGGCGAGACCCACCGCCACGCCGATCAGCGCCATGGCGGTCCCGAACCGGGTCCCGAAACGCTCGCTCGTCATGCCGGGTCACGTTGCCCGCGAATCATGGCGGGCGTTCAGGGCGTGGCGGGTGACGCCGGCTGATGCGTGGAGGCGAGGAGAACGAAGGCGTGCGCGATCTCCGCGGGTGTGGGCATCGTGGTCGGATTTTCGTGGCGGCGGTGTCACTGCGATTTCCGCCTCAGAGACGGCGGTCTCCGGCGAGTGCCCCCTTGATCTCGGCGAACCGCGTCTCGATCAGCGTCGTGAGCTCGGCGCCGACGATTTCTCCGCACATGGTTCGGATGGATTTCCCGGAGAGCATTGTAAGACGATGGAGCACCGGTCTCCAGACCGGCACGGGGTGCGTTCCGGACCGAGGGACCTGCCGTTGGGCAGAACCGTGACCGGGCGACCGGAGCGCTCCATGGGGCGCCCTCCTTCGTCTGTCGGATCAGGGTCGGGGGCTTCGGCGCGGCGCACGATCAGGCCCCGCGGGAGCTCCGCCGGGGGGCGGATTGCGTAAGGGGCGTTCCCTCAGCGGATCGCGATGCCGATGGAGGCGCCGACGAGCGCGAGGACGAGGGGGATCAGGAGAGTCCAGATCACCCTCAACTGGGCCTCGACGGCCGCCAGTCGCCCGTTGGTCTCGGCGAATCGGGTCTCGATGAGGGTGGTCAGCTTGGCGACGACGACTTCTCCAGACATGGTGCGGATCTGGTGGATCGCATTGTAAACGGTCACCGGGTCGCGCTTCCCGTCGAGGAGGCACTGGAGCAGGGCGGCGTTCGCGGGTGCGCCGGAGGGGGCGGAGTCGCTGCCGGGAGGCGTCGCTCGGGGTGAGGGAGGAGCCATGGGGCGTCCTTCCGGGCGTGGGCCGGACCTTGGGGCCCGCGGGGGAGGCGGACGTTGCGAGGGTCAAGGTCGGGGGCTCGGTCAGGATCTCCTGCCGAGGCGCTCCACACGGTAGCGCGGTGGGCGCGGGTGCGGGGGGGTCGCGAGTCGTCCGGCGCGTCCCCGCTCAGAAGTCGTCGAGATAGCGACGCTCGAGGAGGGTGGTGGGGCGAGTGGTTCGGAAGTGGATGATGACGTCGAACCAGGAGGCCAGTGGTGGGCCGTACCAGTAGCGGTTGGGTTCGTTCGGGTCGAAGCAGCACCCGATCGTGCGGAGCGACACCGCGCCGGAGAGCCAGCTCGTGGCGGGATCGCCGCTGTCGAGATCACGGAGGTCGAGGAAGAAACGCTCGTGCGAGGCGGACGAGGCGTAGTGTTCGAACGAGTTTGCCCGGACCGGGTGGAGGTCGAACTCTCCCGCTCCGGTGTAGGTGGATCCGTCCTGTCCGATTGCCGTGAATCGGCCGGTCTCGTGGGAGAAGGCGAGGACCACCATGTCGTCACCGAATCGCTGCCGGAGGTAGAACCCCTGCGCGCCCGGCTGGGTGGAGACGTGGTAGTTGTGCGCCCAGACGACGAGTCGGCTCTGCGGGCCGAGCTGATCCGCAATCCAGATGGTGTTCTCCGCCATGGACTCGTCGCGGCCCTGCTCGCCGGTGGCGCTCAGGTGGAACTGGATGGCCACCCGAAGGTTCTGGACGACCAAATCGAAGTCTTCGCGGCTGCTCGCCGCGACGTACTGCGCCTCGTTCTCGACGAGCAGAAGGCGAACCGCGTCGAGGTCCCGGCCGCACTCGGTTCGGTAGGAGTCGTTCTGGTCGTCGTAGCGGGTGGAAGGAAACCGACCGGTGTGGTCGTTCGCGACCCGGTTCAGGCAGTGGGTGAGTGTCGCCACTTCGGACTCCTGGTCGGGGTCCACGGCGCCGAAGTACTCGCGGACGTTGTGGAGCGCCATCCCGGGATACTGCATGTCGGAACCGTGGAAGCCGACATCCCCACCGGCCTCGTTGTGCTCGCGCATCCACTCGATCATCTCGAGGACCGCTTCGGTGCGCCAGGTCCAGAAGTAGAGGGCAGCGAGGAACGTGTGCGGGTCCCCCTCGCCGGTCCGGACGTAGCGGTCGAGGCGGCGGGCTTCCGGCCACGTGGCTTCGATCACGAAGGCGTCGAAGTCCATCTCCTCGACGAGGAACCGGAGCACGCGCGCCTTCATCTCGAAGAAGTCGCGGGTTCCATGGGTGTTTTCCCCCAGCGAGACGATGCGGGCATCGCCGACCAGGTCACGCAGGAACTCGAGATCGTCGTGAGGCAGTTCGAGGTGCGAGCCCTCGAACGGGACGGCGTTCGACTCAATCCACCTCGCGGCAGCCTCGGGCACCTCGGGCAAGGGCTCCGCCGCCGGAGTCGTGGCGGGCTCCTCGGGACGGAATGTCTCCGGCGTCAGCCGCACGCTCGAAGGCGCGCCGCTCTCGTCGCAGGCGGGGAGGAGCAGGAGGAGGACGAGACCGAGGGCGCAGCGCCGCTCAGGTCGAGTCAAACGGTTTCGGGGGGGGGCATCCGGTGCGAACTCCTGGTGGAGGGCAGGTCAGCGTGGCATGGGGAGGTGCTTCTTCGGAAAGAGTGACACTACCGTGTAGTGCGGGTCCACGACGTTTCCGATGCGGGCCTTGCCGAGCTGGGAGAGGAGTTGGTGCGCCTCCCAGCGCTCGAATCCGTAGTCCCGCTCCAGCCACAGGACCATCTCGGTGTGCGCGATCCGGTAGGCGTCCATCAACGGGCGCACCGAGCCGGCGACCATGATGTAGTCGTCGTTCTCGATTCGGGGCCAGGCGATCTCGTAGTCCTTCAGCAGGTCGAAGGTGAAGGTGATCTCGGCGGTGGTCTCGAGTCCGGTGCCGGTGATCTCGCCCTCGCCCTGGAGCGCGTGGACGTCGCCGAAGTAGAAGTAGGCCCCCGGCTCGAAAACAGGCAGATACACCGTCACCCCCTCGCGGATCTCGGGGGTGTCCATGTTGCCGCCGAAGTTGCCGGGCGCGGCGACCCAGATGACTTCGCCCCGGTCGGGCGCGACCGCCATCCGCCCGATCATCGGCTCGAGCGCCACAGTGATCGGGTCCATCCCGCTCCTCGGCAGATCCAGCGTCCCGGTTCCGGCGTCGAGATCCAGCCGCCACTCGAACTGACGCCGCGGAACCGGCTCGTGGAGCATCGGGGTCTGCGGGGTCATGGTGAGCGCCGCGAACCCCGGGGACGTGCCCGAGTAGGCCCGGTCCTGGTTCAGTTCGAGGCGGTCCACCCGGATGACGAGCGTGTCCCCGCGCTCGGCGCCCTCGATGAAGATCGGGCCCACCTCGCCGGCCCGCTCCCGCTCCGATTCGGGCAGGAAGGCGCCGTTCATCGTCTCCGAGACCAGCGTGTCGCCGGGGGCGAGGCGGAGCACCGGCTCGCGCACCGCGAACGTGGACCACCCCCGCTCGGGGACGTAGGTATGGGTCTGTCCCTGCGCCGCCACGAGCGAGGACCCAAGCAGGAGGGGAAGGGCGACGAATGCCGGGAACGAACGCCGGAGGATCGGAGAGTCGGTGTGCACGGCTTCGATTCTACGGAGACTCGACATCCTCGGGGGAACGATCCGCGCCGGGCTTGCGCCGAGCCTTGTTGTCGCTTATCGTCAGCATGAATCCGGATGACGCCGCCGAACAACCGCCTGCACGGCCACCTGGACCTTCTGATCCTCTCGTCGCTGGCCGGCGGGCCGATGCACGGCTGGTCCATCGCGCAGCGGCTGCGGATCCTGTCGGACGAGGTGTTCGAGGTCGGACAGGGCTCCGTCTATCCCGCGCTGCGCCGGCTGGAAGCTGCGGGCTGGATCCGGGCCAAGTCAGCGGTTTCCGAAGCCGGCCGTAGAGCCCGGTTCTATTCGCTCACCCGCGCCGGGCGGCGGCAGCTCGCGACGGAACGGGAGGAATGGAGCGACTTCGCCGCAGCAGTCCAGCGGGTTCTGGATGCCGTTTAGGAACCTGCCCGGAGCCACGTTCCTGCGCCGGCTGCGGCTCCTGGTCCGTGACCGCCGGGCAGAGCGGGAACTGGATGCGGAGATGCAGATCCATCTCGAGCTGCTCGAAGCGCAGTTCCGGGAAGAGGGGCTCGATGGCCGGGAGGCCCGGCGCCGGGCCCGCCTCGAATTCGGATCCTGCGAGTCGCTGCGCGCCGAGGCTGGCGACGCGCACGGCCTGGTCCGGACGCGCGAGTTCCTGGATGATGTCGCCCATGCGCTGAGGGGCCTCCGGAGAAGCCCGGCGTTCGCCGTCGCCGTCGTGTCGGTCCTCGCCCTCGGGATCGGGGCCACGGTCGCGATCTTCAGCGTGTTGAGCGCGGCGGTGTTGCGGCCCGTGCACTTCCCCGACGGCCATCGGGTCGTGAGCCTGGCGTGGCACGACGGTCACTACGCCTTCCCGGGTCTGACCCCGGCGAAGTTCGCGTACTGGCGGGAGCACGCCCGCTCGTTCGGCGCGATGGCGAGCTGGCAGCCGTTCTTCGGACGCGTGGGTGAAGTCGGCGCGATCACCGGCGCCCACGGCCTCCGGGTAACGGACGGTTTCTTCCGAGTCGTGGGACTGTCGGCCACGGTGGGCCGCACCTTCGCGGAGGACGAGTACCGGTCCGGAGGCCGCAAGGTCGTGCTGGTGTCTCCCGGGTTGTGGCGCCGGCACTTCGGCGATCGGCTGGATGGCTCCGGTCGTTTTTCGATCCGATTGGACGAGGAACCCCATGCCATCGTCGGGCTTCTCCCCGAGCACTTCGTCTTTCCCTACGCATCGAGACCGGTCGAGATAATCGTCCCCGTCGAGGTGCCGGTCGATCCGGACGACGAAGCGGCGAACTGGACGGCGATCGCCCGACTCCGCGATGACGTCACGTTGCGTGAAGCCCGGAGCGAAGTGACGTGGCTCAATACCGGCTTCAGGACGACCTACCCGCGGCAGGTCCATGAGGATGAGCCCGGCATGATGGTCGGCTCCTTTGCCGAGCTGTACGTCGGCCAGGCGTCGAACGCGATCTGGGCGCTGATGGGTGCGGCCGCCGGCGTGCTGCTGATCGCCTGCGCGAATGTGGGGGGTCTGTTTTTCGTCCGGGCGCTGCGACGCCGCGGCGAGATGGCGATCCGCGAGGCCCTTGGAGCCACGGAGAGCCGGATCATTCGGTTGAGTGTGCTGGAAGCCATCGCGGCGGCTTCCGCGGCGGGCGTGCTCGGAGTCGCCATCGCGACCCGCGGCGCCAACGTGCTCGTTGCGCTCGCGCCGGTCCCGTTGCCGCTCGCGGGGCCGATCGCGATCGACTGGCGAGTTGTCGCGTTTGCGATCGGCGCCGCGCTGCTCGCCTCCGTGGTGGTGAGTCTGGTGGCGGCGTGGCCGGGGGTGCGCGGGCGGACGCTGGGACACGGTTCCCGGACCACGGCGGGGCGGGGGCGGCTGCAGCCGGCGCTGCTCTCCGCGCAGACAGCGCTCTCCATGATCCTGCTCGTGGGAGCTGGTCTGCTCCTGACGACCTGGTCGAATCTGCGGCGCGTTGACCCGGGATTCGATCCCGATGCCCTCGTGGCGGTGCGATTGCCGATCAGGCCGCCCTCGTACGACACCTCGGAGCGGCTCGACCGGTTCGTGCGAGGAGTACTCGAACGCGTGGGCCGCAGCGGGAGCGGCGCGGCTGCAGCGAACAGTCTGCCGTTCGAGCGGGGGCTGAACGTCCCGATTTCCATTGCGGGACGCCACGAGTTCGGAGGATCGGTCGAGCTGCGAACCATCACTCCCGGTTACTTCCGTACGCTCGCGATTCCCGTCGTTCGCGGCCGATCGTTCACCCCGCGGGACGTCACCGGCGCCACGCCGGTCACCATCGTCAACGAGACGTTCGCACGCCGTTACTTCCCCGGCGGCGAGGCGATCGGACACCGGATCGTCTTCGGAGCGCCGGGCGCCATGGATCGGTACTCCTCGCTCGAGGGGCTGCGCCCCGTGATCGTCGGCGTGGTCAGCGATGTTCAGGACGTCTCGCTCCGGACTGCGCTGCGGCGAACCATGTATCTGTCGCAGGCGCAGACCCCCGACCGCATCGCCAACATCCGACGCACGATGCCGGTGTTCGTGGCGCGGAGCACGCAGCCGCTCGCGAGTCTGAACCGTGACTTCACGCAGGCGATCCGGGCCGTGGATCCGGGGCTCCCCGGTCCCGAGGTCTTTCCGCTGAGCGACACGCTGGCGGATTCCCTGGCCCGGGAACGGTTCGGGGCCATCCTCGTGTCTCTGTTCGGCGTGCTCGCGCTGATCCTGACCGCCGTGGGCCTCTACAGCGCGATCGCCCAGACGGTTCGCGCCCGTCGTCGTGAAATCGGAATCCGTATGGCTGTCGGGGCGCGCGGCGATTCCGTCGCGCGCCTGGTGGTCGTGCGGGGGCTGTTTCCGATCGCGATCGGAGTGGGCGTCGGGCTCGTGGGTTCCGTGGTCCTGTCGGAGGTCCTGGAGGCGTGGCTCTGGGGTGTTACCGGCGCCAACGCCGCCACGCTCGGCGCCGCCGCGGCCGGCATCTTCGTCGCGGCGATCCTCGCGTGCTGGATCCCCGCCCGGGAGGCGGCGAGAGTCGATCCGGCCTCGGTACTTGCCTCGCAATAGGCCGGAACGAACTCACGGTACTGGCGCCCCCGACGGTGCGCGCCCCGAAGAGAACGGGTCGATTCTCCAGAAGTGGGCCCGGTAGCTGAAGACGGTGAACGCGATCCGGTCGCCCAGCGGTGACCACCCAAGTTAGTCATTTTGTGAACACGTGGTGCCGTAACCATATGACCTGACTTCCGTTACAAGACAGGCGAGTGCCCACAGGGGCACTACAAGGATCGCCTACCGCGCCGCCGCTTCGACGTGCCGGCGGCGATACAGACCGGGACGCACTCCCATCAACCGTCCCACCTCCGCCAGCTCCGCCCCCACCCGGACATCCTGCCGGTTCACGATCAGCGACCCGTCCTCCGTCCGCATCGTCGTCGTCACCCGCCCCCACGGCCGCAGACGATCCCGCAGCGTGCTCCAGCTCGACCGGATTCCCGCCGCCCGCAGCCGCGTCCGGATCAGTCGCACCGCGTGATACGCCAGCAACGCAATGAACAGGTGCGCCGCGATCCGCGCATCCTTCCGATGCCAGATCGGCCGCAGCCCCAGATCCACCTTCAACGACCGGAACGTCGCCTCCACCCCCGTGAGCCGCCAGTAGGTCCGCAACACCTTCTCCAGCTCCCAGTCCCGGTGGCTGGTCCGCAGCAGATACGCCCCCGCGCTCGCGTCCGCCTCCTCGTACTTCTCACGCCGATTCCACTTCACCGCCGTCGCGTTCGGCCCCTTCCCCTTCTCCACCTTCACCTCGTACTGCTTCCCCACCCGCGCAAAGCGCTCCTTCAGCCGGCCCACCTTCTCCACCACCCGGTCGTGTCGCTTCATCCGATACCGGATCGTCAGCCCCTCGTGCAGCCGCGTCAGCTCCCCCTCATACCGCGCCCGGTACCGCGCCAGCGCCGCTTCGTCCGTCGCCTTCCGCCCCTCGCTCACCGCGCACAGCCGCAGCTCCCCCGACTCCTCGCCCAGCCGCCACGCCCGAACCTCGTGCCCCGCCGCCGTCCGCAGCTGCGCCTCCGGCTCTCCCTCCGGGGGAGCTGGCCGCTTCGACCGCGAGACCGTGATCCAGTCATATCCCTGCTCCCGCAACCAGCCCAGGTTCTCCTCGGTCGCGATCCCCGCGTCCATCACCACCGTCGGCCTCCTCTCCCCCTCCCGCAGGCCCCCCTCCAGCCGACGCACCGAACTCTCCAGCGTCGCTGGCTCCGACACGTTCCCCGGCAAAACCTCGAACTGCCTCACGAACCCCGCGCCGTCCAGCGCCAGCCCCAGCGTCACCAGCCGGCAGTCGCTCCGCTTCTGCTTCGACCGCCCGAACCGCAGTAGCTCTCCCTCCGTCGTCCGCCCTCCCGTGTGCCACGTGTTCGTGAGGTCATAGAACACGATCGCCTCCGGCTCCCCGAACAGGCTCCGCGCCCGCCCATACAGCCCCTCCTGAACCTCATGGCGACGCCGCCACAACGCGTCCCCGATCCGCAGCAGCTTCGTGTCCGACACCCCCAGCCCCCCGGCCAGCCCCAGCAGCTCCAGCGTCGCGCTCTCCTCCCGCAGCCAGCGCTCCGTCCCCAGCTCGCTCGTCGGATACAGCATCTTCGCCATCACCAGCGCCGTCGCGATCCGCGCGTCCCGTTCCGAGAACCCAACTCCCCGCAGCAGCTCCCCGAAGCCCAACTGCTCCAGCGCCGCCAGGCTCACCCGCTCCCCGCCCACGCTGCGCACCCCGCCCTCGTGGTCCAGCGTGTCCAGATCCACCGTCGCCCGCTTCGGCCCCGGCCCCTTCTCCAGCTCTTCCCCCCGGGCGCGCAGACGACGCACCAGACCCTCCGCCGCCCGCCGAACCTCCGGCTCCGGCTCGATCAGCGGCTGCTCCCCGTGGAACAGCTTCCGCGTCAACTGCGCAACTTCCCGCCACCGCTCCCGCGGCACGTCGTACCCCACTCCGAGGTTCAACAGCGTCCGCTGGCGAACCTTGTCGCCGAACCGCTCGCTCTGGACCAGGCGATGGACGATGGACGAACCGGTCTTGCGGCGCACTCGGGTGGCCCGGATGAACATGAGCCAATCGTGTCGCATTGGCGGCTTCGAGTAAAGGAGTAAACGCCCACTCGCCAAAGAAGTTGGCACTACATCGGGGGTTTGGCGCGGGGATCGGAGGAAAAGGCCACTCGACCCCCCGAAATGGCCTTGATTTGGGGCAAATCCGGGCTCTGCGGGCCACTTTGGAGCCGAAACCGCCCCGATATCGCCTCAGCTCTCCGACGCCGGCCGCCGGCCAGACGCAAAAGTGACTAACTTGGGACCAGGCCGGCTGCGTCTTGTGGGTCGGGTCCGAGGTGATCTGCTGCGGCTCGCCGCCACCGACCGGAACCCGGAAGATCTGGAAGAAACCGTCCGGAGCGCGATCCACGTAGGCGGCCCACGCCCCGTCCGGGGAGACGCCGATTCCCGAGTGGATCTGATCGGAGCCGAACTCGTGGAACAGCACCGGCTCGCCGCCTTCCCGCGAGACCGTCCACAGGCTCTTGTGACCCACTGCCGCCGCCGATTCGAAGACGAGGGTGTCGCCGGCGTCGGCCCACTCCGCCTGGATCACGTCTTCCGCGAAGCCTTCGAGCGGCACCAGGTACTGCGGAACCGTCACCTCTCCCGTGTCCTGGTCCACGCCGATCACGTAGAGCCCGCCGCGCCGGGCGCCGGCCTCGTCGCGTCGGTAACTCGTGAATACAACGAAGCGGCCATCGGGGGACCACCGCGCCCAGCCGGTCTCGTGGCCGTCCTCGCTGATCTGCCGCGCGCCGCTGCCGTCCGCCGCCATCAGCCAGATGTCGTCGGACGCTTCGTGGGTGTGGAACACGATCCACCGGCCGTTGGGAGACCAGTGCATTCCCTGGTCTTCGGAATAGGACCGCCGCACGATGCGCTCGGGTCGCCGATGGGGCGTTTCGACGCTGGACGAGACCGTTCCGAGATGCTGGGCGATGTCCGGGTAATGGATGTCGTCCGTCACGTGCCGCCAGCTCCCGAAGGTGAACGCGATGTCGCTGCCGTCGGGGCTCCAGGTCGGCGTCTCCGACTGGAACGCGGTCAGGGGTGCGGAAGGTCCGCCCTCCGCTGCGGCGGTGGCGAGAAAGACCCGGTAGTCCTGGCTCTTGAAAACGACTTCCCCTCCGGCGCCCACCGAAGGCGCATAGGCGTCCCGGGCGAAACGGGTCAGCCGCGTTCCCGGTCCGCCGCTCACGCGCCGCATCCACAGGTCGAGGAACCCGCCGTCCCCCGGCACTCCATGGAGCACCCACTCCCCGTCGGGCGAGAACGCGATCCGTCCGTACGCTTCCTGATCCTCGAAGAGCGGCTCCGGCGCCGAGCAGGGGAGGTGCAGTCGCTGGCGATCAGCGATCCGGACCAGGCAGGCGATCCGGCCGTCGGGGGACCACGCGGGGAACGAGAGACCTTCTCCCCTGGTCAGGGCGTTCGCCTCCCCACCCGACTCGTCGAGTACCCAGAGCGTCGAGACGCCGCCGGCGCGGGTCACCCCCGCGACGGCGGCGCCGTCCGCCGCCCAGACGAGCTCGGTGAGAGCAGCCGTGGGCGGCTCGGCGTCGGGAGGCCGATCCGGCCAGAGGGGGCTGCGGCTGCCGTCAGCGCGGTCGTAGATCCACCACTCCCGGCGACTCCGGTCGAAGACGTTCTCGTGAACGAGGACGCGGCGGCTGTCCGGGAACCAGGTGAGATAGCGGATCGAGGCGGCGCCCGGCCCGACCCGCCGGGCCGCGCCTCCGGCGGCGGGAGCGAATCGGACCTGGCCCCGTTCGAGGGTGGCGAGCCACGACCCGTCCGGTGAAATCGCCCCGACCGGATCGCGGTAAGCGACCGGCCCGGCCTGATCCGACGTCGCGAGGTAGTGGAGCGGAGGCGTAGCGCCCTGCTCCGGGCGGTTCGGACCGCAGCCTCCGAGGGCGACCAGGGTTGTTGCCCCGAGCAGAAGGATTCCACGCATGGGTGAAATCCTATGAGGGACCTATGGAGCGCCGGTCTCCAGACCGGCACGGGCGACAGGGCCAAGCTTGCTAGCCGTGCCGCACCCCCGCCCCCGCCCCCACCGGGAGAACTGGCCGGGAAAACTGGCCCGGAGAACTGGTGGAGAGCGGCGCTCCATACCGCCGGCGCGCCGGACTCCAGTCCGGCAATTCGCCGAGGGGGCATGCGGGCCGCGGTGCCGCACCCCTACCGGGAGAACCGGTGGAGAGCGGCGCTCCATACCGCCGGCGCCAGTTCTCCCGGTGGGGGCCCGGCTAGTCCCGGGCGACGAGCCGGGCGAGACGGGACTTGGTGCGCGCCGCGGTGTTCGCGTGGAGCACACCCCGACTGGCCATCCGGTCGAGCATGGCCTGGGTCTTCGGGAGCGACGCGACGGCTGCCTCCCGGTCGCCCCCCGCGACGGCGGCTCGCAGCCGCTTGACCGCGGTGCGCAGTCGGCTGCGATGCTGCCGGTTGCGGAGGCGTCGCTCCTCGTTCTGGCGGATGCGCTTCTTCGCCTGCTTGCTGTGGGCCATGGTCTCTCCGGGCGCTCAGGGGATGGGGGCGCACGGTTCAGACCCGCCCGCCAGCGGACCCCGAGGGATCCGTGTCCGCCCCGAAGGGCGTGGGAACGACGATTCTACCTTGCCGCCGGTGGGGCGTGACCGGTCGCGTCAGCGATCGGGAGTCGTGACGAGCGAGTCGGCGGCCGTCAACTGAATCGGTCCGTCGAACGTGTTGACCCGCAGATCGGCGCCGCCCGTACCGACGTTCAGATCGAGGGACCCGAGCCCCTCGACCCCGGCGAAGGGAAGCTCGTTCACGATCTCGCCCTGGTAGGTGCGGGCCTCCACCGTGAAGCTGGAGTCGGGCTCGAACTCGAGCAGAACCGGGCCCGAGTGCGTCTGGAAGTCATACCAGCCCCCCGGATGGAAGGCGCCTCCTGCCTGGATCACTGCGGTCAGCGTCTGGAACATCCCGCGCCGCGCCCGGGCGTCGGAGAGCCGAAGGGTCCCGCTCACGGTCTCGACCCGAAGGTCATCGGCCTCGACCCGGTCCAACGTGACCGACCCGCTCACGCTGCGCAGGAGGAGCGAGGCCTCCGGAGCGCCGATTCGAACCACGGCGATCGGCGCCGAGAAGGTGCGGACTTCGAGGGAGGACCCCACCGGCAGCCAGAGTTCGAGGTCCACCGAGACGGGAGGGACCTGATCCGGGACCGGGATCTCGGCCACCGCCAGGTCCGGCAGGCCGCCGTGGTCGCTGTTCGACCTCGTCGCCTTGCGGGTCCCGATGTGCACCCGTCGCCCCCGCTGCTCCGGCTCGAGATCCAGGCGCCGGAACCAGAGCGCGGCGATCTCGTCGGAGAGGTCTTCGGTCGCCCGCTTCACGGCGACGACCCGGAGGATGCGATCCTCCGCCGGGTCGGCCGCCCGGACTTCCACCGAGCCGGCGAAGTTCATCACGGTCACCAGCGCCTCGGGGGACACCTCGACGGCGTGTTCGACCCGTTCCGTAGGGAGCTGGGGGAGCGCGACCGCGTCCGCCGCGACGAGCAACCCGACTGCGGCGGAGGCGGCGCCGATGCGCGCGCGCCGCCGGGACGGAAGAAGAGGACGGGATTCCGACAGGTTCCGGAAGTCGTTCATCAGGGTCTTGTCACCTCGGTTCGCTCATCCGGTGTCGGGCGATCCCCGCCCGGACAGCGCCTCGATGCGGTCTCGCGCATCCACGCCGTCGCCTCGCTCCATGTCGCGAAGCAGCATCAGGGTGTTGTGGAACAGATCCAGTTTCCGGCGCAGGCCATCGAGAACGCTCTCTCGGGCCGTTTCGTCCGATGGGTCGGCGGCCGCCCGGCGGCGGCTCTCGGCGATGGCGTCGTCCAGGGCCTTGTGCTCGCTGGCGAACGCGTCGCCGAGGCCCGACGGCGCCTGGTCCGCCTCCGTTTCGAAGGCGGTTTCGAGCTCTCCGATCGCCTGTTCGTAGAGAGCCTCGGCCTCGGTGGCCGGGTGGGGCCGAAGATCCGCCTCCGGCGCCGTCTCGGCCCACGGCCGCATGATGAACAGCACCAGGGCGACGACCCCCAGTCCCGTCCAGAGCAGCTGGTCCAGACGCATGGCTCCCGGAGGTTAGCACCGCGGGCCGCGTCAGCCGGGCGACAGGAAGAACAGCCAGGCGACGATGGCGGCCGCGAAGAGTACGGTCCAGCCGATGGGGCGCCGGAACGAGAATGGATCCCGGCGGGCCGTCCCGGTCGTCCCTCCGTCCGGGGCGGCCGCTTGCAGGAGGACGCGATTCGCCGTGGCCAGGGCGCCCCTGCGCACCGCCTGCGCCAGCGGTCCGAAGGCGCGGGCGCCGGTGACGACCCAGCGGCCCGCCCGTCCGGGCGGGCCCCGGTAGATCCAGTCGGTGTCGAGGTTCCGGGTCGCCGTGGGCGCGAGCCGGCGGGAGGCCACCGTGAACAGCGCCGCCGCGCCCACGAGAAGCTGGACGTTCGACGCCAGATGGTCGGCGGTGAACGGGTGGTAGGTCGCCGCGAACGGAAGCATCCGGTAGAGGAGATCCGGCCGGACGCCGTAGAGCAGACAAAGCGCCGCGGTGATCCCCATCGCCGCCAGCAGGTTCGAGGGCAGGGGCCGGACGACGATGCCCCGGTCCTTCCCGAAGAACGCGAACCAGGGCAGCTTGAGTCCGACGGAGAGGAAGGTGCCCACCGCCGCGAGCGAAAGGAGGAGCTCGGCGGCGTAGAGATGCGCCTCGCCCGCCGCGCTCAACGTCATGGACTTGCTGATGAACCCGTTGAACAGCGGAGCGCCCGAGATCGAGAACGCCCCCACCAGGTAGAGGAGCGCCGCGGTGGGCATGGACCGGAACAGACCGCCGAGGTCGGTCAGCTTCCGCCGCCCGGTCGCCTCGATCAGCGCGCCCGCCCCCATGAACAGAAGGGCCTTGTAGAGGATGTGGGAGTAGGCGTGGGCCGCCGCCCCGTTCAGCGCCAGCTCGGTGCCGATCCCCACGCCCGCGACCATGAACCCGACCTGGCTGATGATGTGGTAGCCCAGCAGCCGACGGACGTCGTTCTCGATGACGGCGAACACGACGCCGTAAAGCGCCATGGCCACGCCGAGCCCGACGAGCAGCTCCGTGCCGGGGAACAGGCGGAGCAGGGCGTACACCGCGGTCTTGGTGGTGAGCGCCGAACAGAAGACGGCGCCCGAGGTGGAGGCCTCCGGGTAGGCGTCGGTGAGCCAGGCGTGAAGCGGCGGGATGGCCGCGTTCAGCCCGACCCCGAACAGGATGAGCCAGAACGGCGGCCCGGCAGCCGTGAGGCGCGCGAGGTCGGGCAGACCCCCGGAGCTGCTCAGGTGAAGCACGATGCCGACGAACAGCGCGGCGCCCCCGACCGCGTGCACCAGGAGATAGCGCATTCCTGCCCGGCGTGACTCGGGCGTGCCGCCCTGCCAGATGAGCGCGACCGAGGTGATCGCCATCGCCTCCCAGAAAACGAAGAAGGTGATCCAGTCCCCCGCGAGGACGGTGGCGATGGCGGATGCGGCGTAGAGGAGGGCGGCGACGGTCTCGCCTGGTCCGAGGCGATGGGCGCCGTAGAGGAGTCCGAGGAGGGTGACGAGCGAGAACACGAGGGCGAACAGCACCCCGAGGTCGTCCGCGTGGAACCACACCAGATCGAAGCGTCCGACGCGGAACTCCGCCGAACCGGGCGCCGCCCGCGAGGCGGCGAGGACCGCGGGGATCGCGAACCCGATCCCGAAGATCGGCGCCGCGCGCCGCGGCGTGGAACCCACCACCGCCGCGATCCCGACTGCCAGCGCGCCGAGGGCCAGCCAGAGTCCGGGGTGGGCCAGCGGCGGCGCCGCGAGCCAGTCGAGGAGGCTCACCCGCCGCCCTCCCGGTCGTACCAGGTCTCGCTCCGGGCGAGTCGCGGCTTGAGGGCGCCCCGGGCCACCAGGCCGAGGATCGCGGCGCCGACGAACCCGAAGCCGAGATCCCACAGGGGAACCGAGTTCCAGAAGCCGCCGTGATGTTCCTCGCCCGCCATCAGGCCGAGCGCCTCGAGGCCGACGCCGAGGGCGGCGAACAGGGCGAGAAGGGCAACGACCCACCTCATGGCGCCGCTCCGGCGAGGGATTCGGCGCCGCCGTCCGCGACACTCAGCGCCGCCGCGTGGGCGAGCGACCAGAACCAGGGGCCGGCGTCCGGCGCCACGCCCAGCACGAGAGCGCACCCAATGGCGAACAGCGGCGGCGCGAGCAGCCAGGCCGAAGGGCGCGACACCCGTCCGCCCGGGCCCGGTTCGAACACCGCGATCCGCACGATGGGGAGGAAATAGGCGAGATTCAAGACGCCGCTCGCGACCAGCAACACCGGAACCCACATCTCGCCCGCCCGGACGCCGCCAAGCGCGATATTCCACTTGCTGAGGAATCCCGGCAGGAGCGGGATTCCGGCCATGCCGAGTCCTCCGAGGCCGAAGCAGAGGAACACGAGGGGCAGCCGGCGTCCCAGACCGGCGAGCTCCGAGATCCGCGACTTCCCGGTGGCCACCTGAATCACTCCGGCGCTCAGGAACAGGGTGATCTTCATGAAACCGTGGGCCACGATGTGGAAGGCGGCCCCGGCGATCGCGAGCGGGGTGCCGATCGCGGCTCCGAGCACGATGTAGCTGAGCTGGCTCACCGTCGAGTAGGCGAGGCGGCGCTTGATGTGGTCTTCGCCGAGCGCCCGCACCGATGCGAACAGGATCGTCGCGCCCGCCAGCGCCGCGAGCGCGATGTCGAGGCCGAGATCCGCCATGAGGTCCGGACCGAACACCCAGCCGGTGACGCGCAGGACCCCGAAGGCGCCCGCCTTCACCACCGCGACCGCATGGAGGAGGGCGCTCACCGGAGTCGGCGCCACCATCGCCGCCGGGAGCCAGGCGTGGAGCGGCAGGACCGCGGCCTTCGTGCCCACGCCGACCAGGAACAGCACGAACAGGATTCGCAGCGCGGTGTCCCCGGCGGCGCCGGAGAGGAACCCCCCGGGGGTGAACCCGGCGCCCGGCGCGATCTCGGCCGCCCACGCCACCGCCGCGAACAGGAGTTGACCCCCAAGCAGCGTGTAGGCCAGGTACGCCCGGCCCGAACGGAGGACCTTCGCCGAACGCTTGTGGACGACCAGCGGCCAGGTGGCGAGCGTGAGCGCCTCGAAACCGATGAGGAACGTGAGCGGATTCGCCGCCAGCGCGATGGTGGCGGCGGCGGAGGCGGAGACCGCGAACGCAGCGAAGAATCCGGCGCGATGCCGCATCTGGAGCGTCCGGACGTAAGACGCCGAGTAGATGGAGGTGACCAGCCACAGCAAGGACGCCAGGGTCAGGAACAGCACTCCCAGCGGATCCGCCCGGAACTGGATGCCAGCGCCGGGGAGGAACGGCAGTTCCGGTGTCACCAGAATGAACCCGGCCAGCGCGTAGCGCGCCATCATCACCGCCGTGACGAGCTGGAATCCGGCCGCCATGAACGTCCACGTCTCCCGCAACGCCGGGTAGCGGCGGGCGTGGAAGATCCCGAGCGCAGCCACCAGGCCGAGCCCGACCGCGATGAACGGGAGGTGGGTGACGATCTCTTCGGTCATCGCGCCTCCGGGCCGGGCCCGGTCACGGCTTCCACCGCCCCCGCGACGAACCCGTCTTCCACCACCGCCGAGAACACGCCTCCGAGAAGGACCAGGGCCGCGAGCGCGAGGACCGGCGCGGTGAGCGACCGGGAGAGCGCCGGCGGGGGGCTCTCCGGCGCCGGCGGCGGTCGGAACCACATCCCTTCGAGGACGCGAAGGAAGTACATCGCCGCCAGCGCGCTCGATGCCATCAGCGCCCCGAAGGCGGCGACTCCGGCGGCGCCGCCCTCGGCGAGCGAAGCCTGAAGCAGCAGCAGCTTGGAGCTGAACCCGGCCGTCGGAGGCAGGCCGATCATCGAGAACGCGGCGACGGTCAGCGCCGCCGCGGTCCACGGAGTCCGCCGACCGAGACCCCGGATGGTCCGGCGGTCGCCGGCGCCGAGCGCCTCCGCGAGCCCTCCCGCGCCCAGGAACAAACACCCCTTGGCGAGGGCGTGGGCCACGACGTGGAACAGCGCGCCGGCGAGCGCGAGCGGGGAGCCGATCCCCACCGCGAGCAGGATGGCGCCCATCGCCGAGATGCTCGACCAGGCGAGCATCCTCGGGATATCGCGCTGGGCGAGCGCCATCGCGCCGCCGACGAGGACCCCGAGAGCGCCCAGCCAGATCATCGTCTCGAGCGCCATCGTTCCCGCCGGGATCCCCCGGAGCGTCTCGCCGAGGAGGCGGAGCAGGGCGTAGGCGCTGACCTTGGCCATGACGGCGGCGATGAACCCGCCGGCCGGAGCCGGCGCGAACACGTAGGCGTCGGGCAACCAGCCGTGGAGCGGGAACAGCGCCGCCTTGATCGCGAGCCCGGCCGCGATGAGCGAAACGGCCACCGCGAGCGCGGCGCCTCCTTCCACGCCGGGCAGGCGGGCGGCCAGGTCGTCCATGTTCAGGGTTCCGGTGAGCCCGTAGAGGAAGCCGACGCCGAGGAGGTAGAGCGAGCCGGCGGCGGTGCCGGCGATGAGGTAGCGGAACGCCGCGACGGTGGCGCGGCCGCCGCCGGAGGCCACCAGGGTGTAAACGGCGAGCGAGGAGATCTCGAGGAAAACGAACAGGTTGAAGACGTCCCGGGTCGCGGCGATCCCGACCAGACCCGCCACCAGCATCGAGAGGGCGCCCCGCACCAGCCCCTCGCGGACGGGGCTGGCGCGTCGAGCCGAGCCGCGGCCCTGATCCACCGGCGCCGAGGCGACGAAGCAGGACAGGCCGGTGACGAGCAGCACGATGAGCGCGCTCAGTCCGTCGAGCCGGAGCTCGATCCCGAACGGCCCCGGCCAGCCCCCCATGCGGTGGGCGATGGCCTCCCCGGTGGTCGCCGTTCGAGCGAAGACCGCGGCCGCGGCGGCGAAGGTGAGGAGGTGGAGGACGAGCGCGGGCCACCGGGTTCCTCGCCGCGAGAGGATGGCCATCATCGGCAGGAGGGCCGCTCCCGCAAGGGGCAGGGCCACGACCAGCCCGGCGAGGGTCTGGTCCATCTCAGGGGCTCTCCGGTCCGGAGTCCGCCGGCGTTCCGCCGCCCGCGCCCCCCCGGGTCGCATGCAGCCGGGCGAGGAGCGTGTCCTCGTTCAGGCTCCCGAAGCGCCGCCAGATGCGGATGAGCAGGCCGAGCGCGAGCCCGGTGGTCGCCACCGAGACCACGATCGCCGTGAGCATCAGGGTGTGCGGCAGCGGGTTCATGAAGTCGGCGGCGACGGCCTCCGTCTCCCACGGCTCGAGAATCGGGACGCGGCCCCCGTCCTTGGCGGAGAGCGCGATGAAGAACACGATGACCGCGACCTGCATCACGTTCATCGCGAGCAGCTTGCGAATCAGGTTCGGCAGCAGGACCATGCCGCCGATTCCGAGCGTGAACAGCGCGGCGGCGAGCACGTACGGAGTCATCCCGTCCCCTCCGCCTCGACCGGCGCCTCGTCGTCGTCCGCGAGCGGCCGGCCGGTTTCCGAGATGCCGACCACGATCGTCTCGAACAGCACCGCGACCGTTCCGGAGACCGCGAGGAACACCGCGGCCTCGATCCCGAGGGTCGCGAGCTCCCGCACATGGGCCGGATCGTCCCCGAGGGGAAGCACGCCGTAGTCGAGGAAGGCTCCGCCCAGAGCCATCGTCGCGAACCCGATCCCGACGTAGAGGAGGAGTCCCGCCGACGCGAGCAGGAACGAGTGACGGAGTCCGGGGCCGAACCGGGTCATCGTCCGGCCCGGGCGCGGTGGTCCCCAGACCAGCCGGAGGGCGACGAGCCCGAGTCCGAACAGGACGCCGCCCTGGAAACCCCCACCGGGGCTGACGTGCCCGTGGACCAGGACGTACACCGCGAAGACGAGGAGAAACGGGACCAGCACGCGGGCGGCGGTGTCGAGGAGGAGGCTGTCCACCCGATAGGACAGCCCGGGCCCGGGACGATCGCGGCGCGGCCCGCCGACGGAGCCGGCCAGGATCACGAACACCCCGAGGCCAGCGGCGAAGATGACGGCCGTCTCGCCCAGGGTGTCGTAGCCCCGATAGTCGGCGAGCACCGCGGTGACCATGTTCAGGGCTCCGGTCTCGCGCCGCGCGTCCTCGATGAACCGGGGAGAGAGATGGGTCGAGGCGGGTGAGTCCGGATCGCCGACGGGCGGCAGGTCGCGGACGCCGGCGAGCAGACCGACGAACAGGAGTCCGAGGATCAGCGCCGCCACCGCGGGCCGGAGCCAGCGGGTCACCGGTCCAGCCTCCGGGAGGTGCGGAAGGTGGCGGCCACCAGCAGGATCGTCGTCAGGGCGCCGCCCACGCACGCTTCGGTGAAGGCGACGTCCACCGCCCCGAGGACCGCGAACCAGGCCGCGGCGGCGAAGCTGAACACGCCGAACAGCGCGGCCGCCACCAGCAGGTCGTTCACGAGCAGCGCCACGGCGCCGGTGACGAGCATGGTGGCGAGCAGACCGATCGCGATCAGACCGCCGGGGTCCAGGGTCATCGGGGCGGCCTGCCCGTCCGTTCCCCGTCTCCGGGCGAGGACCCCGGGGGTTCGCCCGCCGACTCCGCCCTCCACACCGGCACGCCCGCGAGTCGCGCGGCGCGGGCGAGCGCGTGGGTAGCGGTCGGATTCGCCATGGCGAGGATGGTCCAGACGAGGGCCAGCTTGAGCCCCAGGACGAAGTCCCCGGACAGGAGCGCGAGGGCCAGGGTGGCGAAACCGAGGGCGGCGGTGTCGCATTTCCCGACCGCATGGAGCCGCGAATAGAAGTCGGGGAGACGGAGGATCCCGACGACGGCGGCGACGGTGAACGCGAGAGACGCGACGAGCAGCGCGGTCGCGACCGCCTCCATCGGCGTGATGGCGGGCATCAGGCTCCGCTCCGCTTCTCGAAGTACTTGGCGACCGCGAGGATCGCCAGAAAACCGATGAGGGCGTAGGCGAGGGCGATGTCGGTGAACATCTCGGGCTGTCCGGAAAGCTGCCCCACCACGAGGAACAGCATCAGCGCCTTGGTTCCGATGAGGGCCAGTCCCGCCAGGCGATCCCACAGCGTCGGGCCCCGGAAGATGCGGACGAGGGAGCCGAGGGCCGCGAGGACGAGGGCCCCGGCGAAGCCGCCGAGAATCCAGGACATCGGGTCGCCGCCGGTCCGTGGTTCTAGTGGTCGGCCTTCCCGGCGGCGTAGAGGCGGCGGACGCGATCGGCGATCGCTCCGCCATCCCGGCCGAGTCCGGAGGCGGAGCGGGCGTCGAGGGCGTGGACCGTGAGGCTGTCCTCGTCGCAGCCGATCGTGACCGTCCCCGGCGTCAGGGTGATCGAGTGCGCCAGCGTGAGCCGGGCGACCGGGTGGGGCAGCGCGTCCTCAATGGTCACGACGGTGGGTCGGATCGGCAGCCGGGGGTTCAGGACGATCCGCGCCACGTGAATGGCCGAGCGGAGGATCTCGACGAGGAGCCAGCCGAGGTAGGCGAGGGGGCGGTGGACCAGCACGATGGTTCGGGCGAACTTCCGCCCGGGCATGGACACCGGAGGGAGCCGGTAAACGCGCTGTGTGACCGCCGCGACGACGACCGCGGTCAGCAGACCGATGCCGAGGTGGAAGGCGTCCAGCTTGCCGGACAGCACCACCCAGAAACCGAACAGCGGGAGCGCGGCGGCCAGCAGGGGGCCGGCGGAGAGAGTGCGCCGGTCGGTCATGCCTGCGCGAATGCTACGCCCGCCAATCCAGCCTGTGGACAAAGTCACGCGGCCCGGTTCTCCCGGTAGGGGCTCGAGCGGCGATGCATCCCGCCTGAACGCGCCCCTCCGCTTCGCTCCGGGGCGCTCTTCGTTGCGCATCGGTCGGAATACACTCGGTATTCCTCCCTCGCGCGCCGCCCCTACCGGGAGAACCGGGTCAGCCGGGCGCCTCGCCACTCTCGGTGCTCACGCGACTTTATCCACAGGCTGAATCGGCCGGCGTCACCGGTAGTAGTTGACCCCGACGACGATCTGCTGGGTGCGGAGTCCGAAGTTGCTCGGGATCCAGATCCGGTACTCGGCTGCCGCCGAGAGGTAATCGAAGACATAGACCTCGAACCCGGCGCCGATGTGCATGGTGACCGCGTACTCGGTCGTCTCGAGGGAGACCTCGTTGCCGATCGGGAACCGGAGCCCGGTCAGGGTTCCGGAGTCCTCGTCCGGCTCCGCGTAGATGAAGTCCTCCTGGAATTCGTCCCGGCGGACGATGCCCGCCCCGGCGAGAATCCAGGTGTGGAAGGGCTGCCGGCGACCGAAGTGATGGACCAGCGAGCCGTCGAGGTGGTAGCGGTTCGTTCGGAACTGGTATGCGGGCTCCGCCACCACGTCCTCGACCGGCTGGTCCTCTGCCGTGTAGCGTCGGTTGGAGCGGCCGAAGTGGAAGGCGGACTCGATGCTCCACCGGTCGTTCAGCCGCACGGCGGCCGCACCGCCGAGGCCGATGCCGCGACCCAGCTTCAGGTCCGGGCGGGCGAAGAGCTGGACCCCGACGCCTGCGAAGAGGCGGAACCGATGATCCTGCGCCGCCGCCGGCGCCGCGACGAACAGCGGGAGGAGGAGGGCGCCGACGATGAGCAGCGGCGCGGCCCGCCGCCCGGGTGTTGCGGCCCCGCGCGGGGTTCCCGGATTCGTGGCCGCCATCAATCCGCGGGGAATGCTACTCCACAGGCGCGGGCGCGCCGGCAGGCCGGCGCCGGTTGGGTGGACTGCTCGGTGCCGGACTGGAGTCCGGCGCTCCGGCAAGGCGCGCCGGCAGGCCGGCGCCGGTTGGGTGGACTGCTCGGTGCCGGCCCCCACCGGGAGAACTGGTGGAGTCCGGCGCTCCGGCAGGGAGGGGCCGGTCGCGTGGACCGCTCGGTGCCGGACTGGAGTCCGGCGCGCCGGCAAGGGACTGGAGTCCGGCGCGCCGGCAAGACGCGCCGGCAAGACGCGCCGGCAAGACGCTCCGGCAAGGCGCTCCGGCGAGTCCGACAGGGGCGATACTACGGTGTGGCCGAAACCCGCGGGTCGAGCGACGAACGGCAGTTGGCGCGGCGCGCGGGCTCCGTGAGTCTGGGGGTCCTCCTCTCGCGCATCACCGGGCTGGTCCGGGAGCAGACCCTCGCCTTTCTGTTCCCCACCGCGCTTCTCGACGGCTTCGTCGCCGCCTTCACCTTCCCGACGACGCTGCGCGAGCTGCTCGGCGACGGCGCGCTGTCCAAGGCGTTCGTCGCGACCTTCGCCCGCGTGGATCAGGCGGAGGGACGGGACGCGGCGCACGTCCTCCTCGCCCGCGTCTTCCGCGCGGTCCTGCCGGTCGCCCTCGGGATCACGGCGCTCGCGATCGCCTTCGCCCCCGAACTCGTGGACTTCGTCTTTACCGGCGCGGCCTTCGACCGGCCACTCCCGGACGGGCTGCGATTCGGTTTCGAGACCCCTCGGGACCTCACCATCTGGCTGATGCGGGTCATGTTCCCGTTCTTCGTCTTCGCGGCCCTCGCGGCGCTCTACATGGGCGGGCTCCAGGCGCGGGGCACGTTCTTCCTGCCAGGGGCAGCTTCGGCGCTGTTCAACGTCACCACCGTCTCCTGCGCCACGCTCGGAGCCGTTCTCGCTCCCGAATTCGATCTCCACCCGATGACCGGGCTGGCGATCGGAGTGCCGCTCGGGGGGCTGGTCCAGATGGGGAGCCAGCTCTTCTGGTTCCGCCGGCGCGGCTACCGGCCGGGGCCGACCGGGGGATTCGCCGCCAGCTTCCGCGACGACGCGTTCCGGCGGGTCTGCCGCCTGTTTCTCCCGGCGGCGGGCGCCGCCGGGAGCCTCCAGATCAACGTCGTGATCTCCCGGCACTTCGCCTCGGCGGGGACGTCGTGGCTCGCATGGTTCTACATGGCCTACCGATTGGCGCAGCTCCCGATCGGCCTGATCGCGGTGGCCCTGTCGAACGCCACCCTCCCGGCGCTCACCCGCGCCGCCGGGCGCTCCGATCGGGCGGGGTTCGCCCGGGTTCTGTCCCAGTCCGCGCGGCTCATGCTCCTCCTGACCCTCACGGCCGCCGCCGGTCTCGCCGGGATCAGCGATGTGCTCGTCTCGGTCATCTTCCGGCACGGCGCGTTCACCAGCGTGGACGCCGAAGAGGTCGCCCGGATCCTGCGGCTGTTCGCGCTCGGGCTTCCCGCGTTCGGCGCGACCCGGCTCCTCACCGACGCTTTCTTCGCCCTCGGGAGCACCCGGCCCCCGCTTCTGGTCGCCCTCGTCGGCACCGGCCTCACCTGGCTCGCCACCCGCACGTTGGTGGTGACCGCCGGTCTGGGCCATCTGGGTCTTCCGCTCGCGACGGTGACGGTCGCGTGGGCGTCGGTGGGCCTCCTGATTCTCCTGCTCGCGCCGAAGCTGACCCGGGGCGATCCGGGCGCCGGCCCGCTCGGCCGCGAGATCCTGGCGGCCGGCCTCCGGGCCGGGCCGGTGGCGATCGCGACCGGAGGCGTCGCCGCGGCGCTTGCGGCATGGATCCGGGGATTCGCCGGTCCCGGCGCGCTGTCGGCGCTGGCCGCCACCGTCGGCGGGGTCGCTCTCGGGCTCGCGGTGTTCGCGGCGACCGCCCGGCTGATCGCGCCCACGGAGTGGAAGCTGCTGTCCGCGGCCGCGCGGGAGTTCGGGCGGAAGCTCCGACGCGCGCCAGGGCCGGGGGACGGACCATGACTCCCTCTCCGCGCGCGGCCCCGGATCCGTGGGTCGTGCGGTTTCTGGATCACCTCCGGGTCGAACGCGGCCTCGCTCCGAACACGCTGGAGGCGTACGGTCGCGACCTCGCCAAGCTGGCGCGTTTCGCCGGCCAGCGCCCGCTCGTCTCGCTGGAGCGGGCCGATCTCGAGCGATTCCTGATGGACCTCCATCGTCAGGGGCTCTCGTTCCGCTCCATCCAGCGGGTCACCGCGGCGGTTCGCGGCGCGTTCGGATTCTGGCTGGGGGAGGGCGCCGTGGAGAAGGATCCGGCCAGCGACCTCGCCCCGGCTCGCGCCCTCCCCGCCCTCCCACGCTATCTGTCGCTCGACGAGGTGGAGCGGCTGCTCGCGGTCTCGGATCCCTCGCGCTGCGGGCGGCGCGACCAGGCCATGCTCGAGCTGCTCTACGCGACCGGGTTGCGGGTCTCCGAACTCGTGGGCCTCCAGATGAGCCAGTTGACGCGCGCCAGCGACCGGGGGCCCGGATTCGTCACCGTGACCGGGAAGGGAGGGAAGTCCCGCATCGTGCCCTTCGGGCGGACTGCGGACGAGCGACTCGACGGGTGGATGCGGGACGGCCGGCCCTCGTTCCTCGGCGACCAGGCGTCGGCGAATCCGTGGCTGTTCGTGACCGCCCGCCGCCGCCCGATGACCCGCGTCCGCTTCTGGCAGATCGTGCGGAAGACCGGCGAAGCCGCCGGAATCACGCGGCCCCTCTCGCCCCACGTCCTCCGCCATTCGTTCGCGACCCACCTGCTCGAGCGCGGCGCCGACCTTCGGAGCCTCCAGCAACTCCTCGGGCACGCGTCCGTCAGCACCACGCAGATCTACACCCACGTCTCCGAGGAGCGGCTGCGACGGGTGTACGACGCCCACCACCCGCGCGCCCTACGCTCCGCCCCGTGACCGCCTCGCTTCTCCCGGTGGGCGGCCTCCGGGACCGGCCGCGTCCTCCCGCGGAAGCCGGGTCGGTCGCCGCCGCCGCCACCGCGCTCTCCGGCGGCGGCGTCGTGGTCTTCCCGACCGAGACGTTCTATGCCCTAGGCGCCGATCCCCGCTCGACCGCCGGAGTCGAGGCGGTGTACCGGTGGAAGGCTCGCCCGCGGGACCGCCCGCTGCCGTGGGTCGCGGCCAGTCGGGAACAGGTCGAGAGCGTCTGCCGGCTTCCGCCGGCCGCGGCCGCCCTCGCGCGGCGGGCCTGGCCGGGGCCGGTGACCCTCGTCCTTTCGCTCCGGCGCCTCGAGGGCTCCGCCGCCGTGCGCGTCAGCTCGCATCCGGTCGCCCGCGCCCTCGCCCGCGCTCTCGGGCGCCCGGTGATCTCGACGAGCGCGAATCGGAGCGGCCACCCACCGGCAGTGACCGCGGAGGGCGCCGTCCGGGGACTCGTCGAAGCCGCGCCTCCCGGCGCTTCGCTCCTTTGCCTCGACGGCGGCGCCACTCCCGGCGGCACGCCCTCGGTGATCCTCGACGCCCGGTCGGAACCGCTCCGGCTCCTCCGCGGAACGCTCCCTGAACCCCTGCGGGGGATCAGCGCAGCTTCTCGTCCGGATCGAGGCGCCGCACCCACTCGCGCTGCTCGGGGGTCAATCGTTCGGGGACCGTGACCTGGATCCGGGCGATCAGATCCCCGCGCACCCCCGGATTCCCGGCGACCGGGAGTCCGCGCCCCCGAAGCCGCAGCCCGGCTCCGCCGGACGTGCCCGCCGGAAGCCGGACTCTCTCGATCCCTTCGAGCGTCGGGACCGCGATCTCGCCCCCGAGCGCCGCCTCCTTGAACCGAACCGGGACCTCCACTTCGAGATCCTCCCCGAACCGGCGGAATTGGTCATGCGCGGCAACGCGGATCCGCACGTGTGCGGGGCCGCCCGGGGTGGGGATGCGGAGGCGGGTCCCGTCGCCGACTCCGGGAGGGATCCGCACCCGGAGGGAGTCCCCGGCGCCGGTTTCGACGCGGCGGAGCCCTCCGGTCAGCACCTCTTCGAGCCGGACTTCGACCGTCGCGTCCGGGGGGGGACGATTCCAGCCGGGATGCGGCGCGGCGGTTCCCGCGTTGGGGCCAGGACCCGGACGCCCCCGGAACAGCTCGGAGAACAGACCGGACAGGTCGGCTCGGGAGACCCCCCCGGGGAAACCGGCCGTCGTCCCGCGACCAAAGCCGGGCCAGCCGGTGGGCGGGCGCGGTCCGGGGCCGCCGCTCGTCCGGAAGGCGTCGTAGCGGCGGCGCTTCGCGGGGTCGGAGAGGACTTCCCAGGCCTCCCCGATCCGCCGGAAGCGTTCGGCGGCGGCGCCGTCGCCCGGGTTCAGGTCGGGGTGGTGCTTGCGGGCGAGCCGCCGGAAGGCCTGCCGGATCCGCTGGGGTTCCGCGCTTCGTTCGACCCCCAGGATCTGGTAGTAGTCGGGGAGCTGCACGGCCTGGATTTCCGGGCGGGGATTTCCGGGCGGGCGCGGGAGCGCCCGCCGCCTCCGTCACTGCACCGGCAGGGGCTCCGCTGACGCGTCGGCCGCAGCCGAGATCGCCGCGGGGGGCGTGAGGTCGGGGAAGATGATCGCCGCGGCCTCTTCCAGATTCGAGACGAAGTGGATCTGCAGGTCGTCGCGGATCTCGTCGGGCACGTCCTCGAGGAGCGCCGCCTCGTTCAGACGGGGCACGATGACTTCCTCGATGCCGTAGCGGTGGGCGGCGAGGAGCTTCTGCTTGATCCCTCCCACCGGGAGCACGTGGCCGGTGAGCGTGATCTCGCCGGTCATGGCTAGCCGCGCCCGGCAACGGGTTCCGGTGAGCGCCGAGATCAGCGAGGCGACGAGGGTGATCCCGGCCGAGGGGCCGTCCTTGGGCGTGGAGCCCTCGGGCACGTGGAAGTGGATGTCCGACTCCTTGTAGAAGTCGCCGGCGATGCCGTAGGCGCCGCCGTGCTGGCGCACCCACGAGAGCGCCGCCGTGGCCGACTCCTTCATGACGTCCCCGAGCTGTCCGGTGAGGGTGAGCTGGTTGTTGCCCTTCATGCGCGAGGTCTCGATGAACAGGATGTCGCCCCCGAACGGCGTCCACGCGAGGCCGACCGAAACGCCGGGAATGCTGACCCGCTCTTCGATCTCGCGCGAGTAGGTCGTCGGCGCCCCGAGCAGCTCGCCCACGACCTCCGGGGTCACCTGGAGCGGGCCCTCCTCGCCCTCGGCGAGCTTCCGGACCGCCTTGCGGCACACGTTGGCGATGGCGCGCTCCATGTTGCGGAGACCGGCCTCGCGGGTGTAGTCCCGGATCATGGCCGAGATCGCCTCGCGGCTGAACACCGGCGCCACGTCCTCCTCCTCGAGGCCATGGTTCTCGAGCTGCCTCGGGATGAGATGCCGGATCGCGATCTGGATCTTCTCTTCCTCGGTGTAGCCGTTCAGTTGGAGGATCTCCATCCGGTCCTTGAGGGCCGGCGGCACCGGGTCCACCATGTTCGCGGTCGCGATGAACAGCACCTCGGAGAGATCGAACGGCTGGTCCACGTAGTGATCCCGGAAGGCGTTGTTCTGCTCCGGATCGAGCACCTCGAGCAGCGCCGAACTCGGATCGCCGCGGAAGTCCATCCCGAGCTTGTCCACCTCGTCCAGCATGAACACCGGGTTGCGGGTCCCGACCCGCACCAGGCTCTGAATGATCTGACCCGGGAGCGCTCCGATGTAGGTCCGGCGATGCCCGCGGATCTCGGCCTCGTCGCGAATGCCTCCCAGGCTGAGGCGGACGAACTTGCGCCCGACCGCCCTGGCGATGGACCGGCCGAGGCTGGTCTTGCCGACGCCCGGCGGGCCCACGAAGCAGAGGATCGGCCCCTTCTGATCCGGCTTGCGCTCGCGGACGGCCAGGAATTCGAGGATGCGGTCCTTGACCTTCTCGAGGTCGTAGTGGTCGGCTTCCAGGATCTCCTTGGCGCGGGGGATGTCGTACTTGTCCTCGGTGCGCTTCTGCCACGGGACGCGGACCAGCCAGTCGAGATAGGTCCGTCCGACGGTGTATTCCGCCGAGGCGGGGGGGATCCGGCCGAGGCGGCGGAACTCGCGCAGCGCTTCCTTCTGCGCCTCCTCGGGCATCCCGGCCTTCTCGATCTTCTCCTTGAGCTCGTCCAGCTCACGGGTCGAGTCGTCCGACTCCCCGAGTTCCTTCCGAATCGCCTTCATCTGCTCGCGGAGGAAGAACTCGCGTTGGGTGCGTCCCACTTCGCTCTTGACCTTCGACTCGATGCTCTTGCCGAGGTCGCGAACCTGCTTTTCCCGCAGGATCGCGGCGTAGGCGAGACCGAGGCGATCCTGGATGGACAGGGTCTGGAGGACGTCCTGCCGCATCTCGGTGTTCAGGCTGGGCAAGGTCTCGGCGACGAAATCGGCGAGCTGTCCCGCGCTCCCCACCCGGGCGAGCTGGGTCTTCATCACCTCCCGGGCGCGCGGGAAGTGGTCGCCCTTGATCATTTCCTGAAGCTCTTCGCGGATCTTTCGCGTCAGGGCTTCGAACTCGACGGTCCGGGTGGCCCCGACGGTCCCGTCGAGCACCCGGATGTCGGCCCGCAGGAAGGGTTCGGTCTGGACGAACCGCTCCACCCGGAACCGGAAGCTCCCCCGGATCACGATGCGGATCGTCCCTTCGCGCATCCGGACCTGTTTTTCCAGCCGAGCCGCCGTCCCCACTTCGTAGAGATCGTCCGGTCCCGGACGCTCCACGCCGTCGTCCTTCTGGGTCAGGACGGCAAGCATCACCTTGGCGCGTCCGGCACCCCTCGGGGAGCCGCCGAGCTCCCGGGTCGCCTCCTTCAGCATCTGGATCGTGCTCTTGCGCCCGACCGACAGCGGCAGGAACGAATGCGGGAAGACGACGATGTCGCGCAGCGGCAGGATCGGCACCATGCGATGGATCTGGCCCTGGGGCGAGCCGGACTCGGGGAGGGGACTCTGGGTGGACTCAGGCATGGGGGCTCGCCTCCTCGGGGTGCCGCAACTGTCTCACTCGAGCGGCGGCGGGTCTTCGCGGGTACCGGGCTGCGAGAAGCGGATTCATGGTTCGGGCAGGGGAAGCCTACATCGTAGCACGGGTCAGGAATCTGCGCGTATCCTTGTCAACATGAGTTTGCCACGCACTCAAAGGCATGAAAAATCGGGTGATAGAGCGACCGCAAAGCCCCTCTCAATCTGAGTCATCCGCCATCAGGTCCGATGTGCCGAAGGACACCTCGTTCGAGAGCTCGTTCGTGTCGTCCTCGGCGATCGGGAAGTGCTCCGACAGGAATGTCCCGATGCGCTCCACCCCGTGGCACAAACCGGCGGCGACGCCATCCCGGCGGATGCAGGTCGTGATGCCGGCGGCGATCGCTTCCCACGCCGCACGGCCCACCTTCGCATCGATGCCGCGATCCGCCACGATCTCGAACCGGCGGGTCTTGACCGCGAGGAACAGCAGGACCCCGGTTCCGTCGCGGGTCCGGTCCATGCCGAGCCGGCGGAAGTCGCGCACCGCCCGCCGGCGCGCGTTTTCGAACGGGAGCAGACGGGCCACCACATGGACCCGGATCTCGCCCGATGTCCGGAGTTCGGCCTGCCGGACCGTCTCCGCGATCCGGTCGAGATCGCTCTCGGCGAGGTGGGAGCGGAGGGGTCGGGGAACGCGCATGACGCTCTCACCAGCTCCCGCTGGCGCCGCCGCCGCCGAACCCGCCGCCGCCCCCGGAGAACCCGCCGGTGAAGCCGCCGAAGCCTCCGCGCGACCCCGGGGTCCACATCGCCCCCCCGCCGCCGGGAATCCCGTAGTACCCCCAGCCGGACCGGCGTCCGGCGCTGTTCCGCACGAAGGAAGTGGCGAGGAGACCGGCCCCGAACCCGAGGGGCAGGAGCAGCAGCATCGGAACCAGTCCCCCGAGCGCCAGCCCGGCGGCTCCGGCGAGGAGGCCGCCGGCGGCGCCGGCGGCCGCGGGGCGAACGGCGTTTCCGAGAACGCCCAGAAGCTGGAGTCCGACCAGTCCGAGGAGCAGCCAGAAACCCGAACGACTGCGGCGGGCGCGTCGTCTGGTCGGCTCGGCGGGCGCGGCGGGATAGGCGCCGGAGGCGGCGAGCGCCAGGGCTCCGGCGGCCGCCTCGAATCCCGCCGCGTAGTCGTTCCGCTGGAAGTGGGGGGCGAGCTGATCCCGGAGGATTCGCCCGGCCAGACCGTCCGGGATCACGCCCTCGAGGCCGTAGCCGACCTCGATCCGGGCGGAGCGATCGTCGCGGGACACCAGAAGGAGGATGCCGTTGTCGTCCTCCGCCTGCCCGATCCCCCAACTCTCGGCGAGCCGGATGGCGTAGTCCTCGATCGGCTCCCCGAGCGAAGGGACGCTCACGACGACGAGCTGCGCCGAGGTCCGCTGTTCGAGCGCGGCGAGGAGGGCGTCGAGACGCTCCGCCTCGGCCGGGGACAGCATCCCGGCGTCGTCCACCACCCGTCCGGTCAGCGCCGGCAGGGAAGTCTGCGCAGCCGCCGACCCGCCGGCGAGAAGGACCGCGGAACCCGCGATGCCGGCCGTGAGGAGGACCGCAGCGCCCGCGACGGTCCTCAACGACTGAAGTCCACGACCGGCGGCTCCTCCGCGCCTTCGTCAGCTTCGAAGTAGGCGGCCTCTCCGAAGTCGAAGAACCCGGCGAGGATCCGCGTCAGGAACCGCCGCCGGGCGGTGTTGTACTGCTGGGCCGCTTCGTTGAACCGGCGGCGCTCCACCGCGATCCGGTTCTCGGTTCCCGCGAGCTCGTCCTGGAGGCCGAGGAAGTTCTGGTTCGCCTTCAGGTCGGGATAACGCTCCACCACGACCATGAGCCGCGACAGCGCGCCGCTGAGCGCCCCCTGCGCCTGCTGGAAGCGGGCGAGCGCCTGCGGATTCGCCAGATCGTCCGCCGAGACCTGGACCGATGTCGCCCGGGAGCGGGCGGCGATGACCGAATCCAGCGTCTCGCGCTCGAAGTCGGCAGCGCCCTGCACCGTGGCCACCAGGTTGGGGACCAGGTCGGTCCGGCGCTGGTACACGTTCTCGACCTGGGACCACGCCGCCTGGACGCCTTCGTCGAGGGTCACCAGCCGGTTGTAGGTCGAGCGCACCCAGAAGAAGCCGACGAGGGCCGCGACCGCCGCCGCCCCGAGGACGACGACGCAGCCGAGCTGCAGCGCTCTGCGGTTCATGGCGATTCACCCTCCTTCGGGTGGGGCCGGGACAACGTCAACGGCCCGATCGGGACAGCGGCTCTGTTCCCGGGAGGAAGGCTTCGAGGATCGTGTTGGGGCCGCCGTTCGCCGGCTGACCGGTCTCGAGGTCCACCGGAACCAGCGCCACGTTGGGCGGAGGTCGGAATCCCCGCCGGGCGGCCCCGGCGCGCGCGGTCTCCATGAACCAGACCCACGCCGGAAGGGCGGTGCGCGCTCCGCTCTCGCGGTTGCCCAGCGTGAGCTTCTCGTCGTTGCCGATCCACACGCCGGCGGCGATTTCGGGGTCGAAGCCGATGAACCAGGCATCGGTGAAGTCGTTCGTCGTTCCGGTCTTTCCGGCGACGGGACGATTCAGCCGGAGCGCCTGGCGCGCCGTGCCCCGGGCGACGACGCCCTCGAGGAGGTGCGTGATCACGTAGGCGAGGTCGGCCTCGATCACGGCTTTCGTCTCCGGGCCGTTCCGCTCGAGGACGAGGCCGTCCTGGTCGGTGATCCGGGTGATGAAGTAAGGCTTCATCTGCATCCCGTCGTTGGGAAAGGCGCTGTAGGCCGAGACCATGTCCTGGAGGGTCACGTCGAAGGACCCCAGCGTGATGGAGAGGTACGGCTGGAGATCTCCGCTGATGCCCAGCCGCTGCGCCATCGCGACGACCTGCTCCGGTCCCAGATCGTGGGTCATGCGCACCGCCGGGATGTTCCGCGATCCTTCGAATGCCTGGCGCATCGTGATCCAGCCCCGGTGCTCTCCGTCGTAGTTGTGCGGCTCGTACACCGCGCCGGTCACCGGGTCGGTGAAGGTGAAGGGTTCGTCGAGGAGAAGCGAAGTGGGCGCAAAACGGCCCGTTCCGAGCGCGGCCCCATAGGCGAACGGCTTGAAGGCGGACCCGGCCTGACGATGCGCCTGGACGGCGCGGTTGAACTCGCTGCGTTCGAAGTCGAAGCCGCCCACGAGCGCCCGAATCTCCCCCGTTGCCGATTCGAGAGCGAGGAAGGCTCCTTCCGCTTCAGGGGTCTGCTCCAGTCCGACCATCAGCGGCTCCCCGGTCGGTGGCTCCTCGGGCAGGGACTCCGGCGGTCTTCCCGGGACCACGGCGCCGTACACCATCGGATCGGCTTCCCGCCCGGCGCCATCCCGCAGGATCCGGAAGGGGGCCACGTCGCCCACCCGGAAGAGCCGCTGCGCGCTGCGGAACGTCCAATTGAGCGAGTCGGGGTCCACCCGCGCCCGGTAGCGATCGATCCGAATCTCCGGATCGGCCCCGGCGCTGAGGACCACGCCGTGCACCACCGAGCCCAGCCCGAGCGCCGCGTCCCACGACTCGTCCTCCCAGGTCTCGGGATCTTCGCCATCGTCGAGCAGGTTGCGCGGGATGCCGCGGAACCCGCGCCGCTTGTCGTGGGCCCGGAGCGCCCGTTCCACCGAGGACTCGGCCACATCCTGCATCGCGGTGTCGAGGGTGGTGTGGACGCGGAGCCCGCCCCGATAGGTCTCGGAGTCTCCATAGTGGTCTCGGAGGTGCTGGCGCACCATCTCCATGAAGTGGGGAGCGAACCGCTCGCCTCGGCGAGGACGGAGCCGGATCGGTTCGGCCTCCGCCGCTGCGCCCTGCTCGGGCGTCAGGCTGCCCTCCGCCACCATCCGTTCGAGGACGATCCGCCGGCGCTCCCTCGCGGCGTCCCGGCTGTAGAACGGGTTGTAGCGCGCCGGATTCGGTGCCAATCCGACGAGCATCGCCGCCTCGCCCACGGTGAGCTCGGAAGTGGGCTTCCCCAGATAGAACTGCGCCGCGGCTTCGATGCCGTTGTTTCCGTAGCCGAGGTGAATGTGGTTCGCGTAGAAGGTGAGGATCTCCGCCTTCCCGTAGCCGCGTTCGATCCGAAATGCGGTGAACGCCTCCTCCAACTTCCTCTGGAGCGTCGCCTCCCGGTTTTCGAACAGCTCGCGGGCGACCTGCTGCGTGATCGTGCTCGCGCCCGAGATGATCCGACCGGCGCGGTAGTTGCCCCACACGGCCCGGGCGATGCCGACCGGGTCGAACCCCCAGTGGATCCAGAACCGCTGGTCTTCGGCCGCCACGAACGCGTCCTGGAGGTGCTGCGGCAGATCCTCGTACTCGATGTCGATCTGCCGTTCGATGGCGAACTGGCCGATCTCGACTCCGTGGCGGTCGTACACGATGCTGGTCGAGCTCTGGCTGGTCTCCTGACTCTCGAGCGCCTCGATGAACGGGGCGTCGCTCTCGAAGGCGAAGAGGAGCCCCGCCATCGCGCCGGCCACGGCAAAGCCCGCGTAGAGGAGCGCGAGAAACAGCGCCCGGGCGGGTCGGCGGCCGCCCGGAGGAGGAGAACTCACGCGGACCGGGTCATTTCCGGAGCAGGTGGCGAAGCGCCGCCTCGAGTTCGGGGTGGGCGAACCGGAAGCCGCTGTCGAGGAGGCGCTTCGGGACGACGCGCTGTCCCTCGAGCAGGAGAGCGTCGGCCATTTCGCCGAAGAGGAGCCGCATGGCGAAGCCGGGCACCGGGGCGATCACGGGCCGGCCGAGCGCCCTCCCGAGGGCGCGGGTGAAGTCGCGGTTGGTGGCCGGGGACGGCGCGGTCAGGTTGTAGGCGCCGCGAAGGGGGGAAGCGCTCGCGTCCGACGCCGCCTTCCGCCGAAGCAGGTGGATCATCGCGCCAACCACATCGGCGAGGTGGATCCACGACATCCATTGGCTTCCGCTCCCGAGTCGCCCTCCAAGCCCGAGTCGAAACGGCGGGAGCATCCGGCCGAGCGCGCCCCCGTCGGGACTGAGGACGACCCCGATCCGGAGGCACGACGTCGGGATCCCGAGACTCCGGGCGCGGCCCGCCTCCGCTTCCCAGCCCAGGGAGACCTCGGAGAGGAACCCGGTCCCGGGATCCGCCTCCTCGTGCAGCTCGTCATCGTCCCGGGAGCCGTAGTACCCCACCGCGGAGGCGCTCAGGAACCGGGAAGGCTGCGCCCCGACGCGCTCGAGGGCGGTGACGAGGTTGCGGGTGCCGACGATCCGGCTGTCGCGGATCCGCCTTCGGCTGGCGGCGGTCCAACGCTGCGCCACCGTCTCTCCGGCGAGATGCACGAGCGCGTCGAGCCCGGTGAGCGCCTCCTCGAATCCGGGTTGCGACGATTCCTGCGCCGGATTCCAGCGAACCGAGGTCGCCTCGGAGGGGAGGCCCGGGAGCGGCCCCTCGCGCCGCGAGAAGGCGACGATCTCATGGCCCGCCGCGACCAGTTCGGTCGCGAGACGCCGGCCGACGAGTCCGGTGGCGCCGGTGATTCCGATTTGCATCCCGCCCGAGCAGCCTCGGAGCGATTCTAGCCGGAGGAGCGGAGCGCCGGACTCCGCCGGTTCTCCCGGTAGGGGCCCGGCACCGAGCGGTCCTCTCAACCGGCGCCGTCGGAGCGCCGGACTCCAGTCCGGCACCGAGCGGTCCTCTCAACCGGCGCGCCCCTGGCGGAACGCCGCGTAGTGGCTCCTTCGCTTCGACACATTGCCGGCCCCCCACCGGGAGAACTGGTGGAGTCCGGCGCTCCGCGCGGCGCCGGTCGGTTGGGTCTCTCGGTGCCGGACTGGAGTCCGGCGCTCCAGTAGAATCGGCCTTGTGAGTGCGGGGCGACTGATCGGCAGGGTCGCGGTCGTGACGGGCGCCGCGCACGGCATCGGCCGCGCGACCGCCGAGCTGTTCGCCGAAGAGGGAGCGTCAGTCGGGCTCGCCGATGTGGCGGAAGAGGCGGTGGAGGGGGTCGCCGCCGGCATCCGCGCCGATGGGGGGCGAGCGGTCGCCGTCGGCGCCGACGTCTCCACCGAGGCCGGGGCCGAGTCCGCGGTGGCCACCGCCGAGGCGATGTTCGGGCCGGTGGACGTGCTCGTGAACAACGCCGGCGTGGAGCTCAAGAAACTCGTCGAGGAGACGACCCTCGAGGAGTGGGAGCGCGTCATCCGGACCAACCTGACCTCCGCTTTCCTGATGTCGAAGCGGGTTTTCCCGGGGATGAAGCGCCGGGGGCGCGGCGCCATCGTGATGAACTCGTCGGTCGGGAACTACATCGCGGCGGTCCGGAGCTCGGCCTACGGCGCCTCCAAGGCCGGCATGATGGCGCTCGCGCGCGGACTCGCTCTCGAGGGGGCCGAATCCGGGGTGCGGGTCAATGCGGTCTGCCCGGGTGTCATCGACACGCCGATGAACCAGCGCAACCTCGCGGGCGCGGACGACCCGGAAGCCATGCGTCGCTCCTGGTTCGAGGTCACCCCGCTCGGCCGCCTGGGGACGCCGCGCGACGTGGCGCAGGCAATCCTGTTCCTCGCTTCCGACGAATCCGCCTTCATCACCGGGGCGCCTCTCGTCATAGACGGCGGCCGTCTGATCCAGTGAGGGCGTCCGCGGTTGAAGCCGCGGCCGGCGACGCCCACAATAGAGCGTTCGGTTCGCGCCGTCCTCCATTCGTTCCTTCAGGAGATCCGTCCATGTCGCGTCTTGTCCCCTTGCTCCGTCGCATCACCGTTCCCGCTGCGTTCCTGCTGCTGGTTGCCCCGCTCGCGGCGGCGCAGGAGAAGCGGCCGATGACGATCGTGGAGCTGATCGACGTGCCCCGGGTCGGAAGCCCCACGCTCTCTCCCGACGGGTCGCAGATCCTGTTCACCCGCACCGACACCGACTGGGAAGACAACGGCCGGATGACGCATATCCACCGGATCGATGCGGACGGCTCCGGCGCGGTGCAGCTCACGAACGGCGAGCACGGCGAGTCCAGCCCGCGCTGGTCCCCCGACGGCCGGCTGGTGGCGTTCCTCGCCCGGCGCGGCGAGAGCGAGCATCGCCAGATCCAGTTGCTGCGCAACTCGGGCGGGGAGGCGTCTCCGCTCACCGAACACCCGTCGGCGATCCAGCAGTTCGCCTTCTCCCCGGACGGGTCCCGGATCTACTTTCTCGCGTCCGACCCCCTCAGCGCCGAAGAAAAGAAGAAGGATCGGCTGAAGGACGACGTGTTCGCGTTCGACGAGGACTACAAGCAGCGGCACCTGTGGAGCGTCGAGGTGCGCGACGGGGAGACCGTGGAAGCCGAGCGGATCACCGACGGTGATTTTTCGATCCTCGGCTTTCAGCTTTCGGACGACGGCGCCCGGATCGCCCACCACCGCGCCCCCAGCCCACTGTTCGACAACAGCGACGAGGGTGAGGTCTGGATCATGGACGCCGACGGCTCGAACGCGCTTCAGCTCACCGACAACACCGTGACCGAGCGCGGGGCCCGACTCTCACCCGACGGCTCCACGGTGCTTTTCACCTCCGATTCCAGCGCGGACTTCGAGACCTACTTCAACGACAACATATTCCTCGTCCCGGCGGCCGGCGGCGCGACGCGTCTCCTCTACGAGGCGATGCCGCACGAGGTCACCTCCGCCCGCTGGGCCCCGGACGGCACGATCTACTTCACCGCGAACACCGGCATCCGCACCGAGCTCTTCCACGCCGCAGTCGAGGACACCGAGCCGCGCGCGATCGTGCGGGGCGACTTCAGCGTTTCCGGATGGAACTACCAGTCTGACGCCGGACAGCACGTGTTCGGGATCAACTCGCCGACGAATGCCGGGGATCTCCACCTGCTTCCGGCCGCTGGCGGCGAGCCGACCAAGGTGACGTCCGTGTTCGACTATCTCGACGAGATGTATCGGCTGCCGCGTCAGGAGGCGGTGCGCTGGCCGGGCGAGGACGGCGTGGAAGTCGAAGGACTCCTCTACTACCCCCTCGACTACAGCGAAGGACAGCGTTACCCGGTCGTGGTGCAGACCCACGGCGGCCCGGCCGCCTCCGACAAGTTCGGCTTCGGTTCCTGGTCGAGTTACGTCCAGGTGCTGACCGCGCGCGGTTACTTCGTCTTCAAGCCGAACTACCGCGGCAGCACCGGCTACGGGGATCCGTTCCTCCGCGACATGGTCGGCCACTACTTCAACCAGGCCCATCTCGATGTGATGACGGGCGTGGACCACCTGATCGAGCAGGGTCTCGTGGACGGCGACCGCATGGCCAAGATGGGCTGGAGCGGCGGTGGCCACATGACGAACAAGATCATCACCCACACCGACCGGTTCAAGGCGGCGGCCTCGGGCGCGGGCGCGGTGAACTGGATCTCGATGTACGGCCAGAGCGACGTCCGCATCTACCGCACACCGTGGTTCGGCGGAACTCCATGGCAGGAAGACGCCCCGATCGATGTGTACTGGGGGCATTCGCCGTTGAAGGACATCTACAAGGTCACGACCCCGACCATCGTGCTCGTCGGAGAGAACGATGTCCGGGTTCCGGCGGCGCAGTCGGTCGAGCTCTACCGGGCGCTCAAGACGAACGGTGTGGACGCCCACCTCTACATCGCCCCCCGCGAACCCCATGGTTGGCGGGAGCTGCGGCACGAGCTGTTCAAGGTGAACGTCGAGATCGACTGGTTCGAACGGCATGTCCGCGGGATCGAGTACGAGTGGGAGACCGCCCCCGGCGACGACGAAGCCCATCTCACCGAGACGACCGACGAGGAAGGCTCCGACCGGTAGAGCGACCGCTGATGGCAGGAAGGAGTGCCACTCTGGAGAGTGGCGCTCCGTAGCGCCTGATGAATGTCACCGCGCAGGTCATCGACCAGCATGTCGAAGGAGTCCTGAAGCGCCGAGCGAGTGACCTCACGGCGATCCGGCCGGATGCGGACCGGGTCGCGCTGAAGTCGCTCGCGTTCGTCTTCCTGGTGGCGAAGAAGGCTTTCCGCCTGTCGGACGAGGAAGCGCTCGACGGCATCGTGGACAGGCCGGGCGACTTCGGCGTGGATGCGCTCTTCTTCGATTCGTCCGATCCTGGCGAAATCCGCATCCGGTTGATCCAGGGGAAGTACCGGCGGAAGCTGACGGGCGAGGCCGCGTTTCCGGAGTCAGGGATCCGGGCCCTGACGCAGGCGGTCGCCGTGTTGTTCGATCCGGCGCGCCGGGTAACCGTGAATTCACGCCTCGAGGCGCGGCTGGAAGAAGTGCGGTCCTTCATCGCGGAGGGCGCCATCCCGATGGTCGAGGCGGTGGCGGCCAACAATGGGCGCGTCTGGACGCACGAGGCGGGGCATCTCATCTCGGCGGCGGAGCGCTCGTTCGGTCGGCAGGTCGCCTGGCGGCATATCGGCGTGGACGAGCTCTTCCGGCTCTCGCTCCCGAGCAGGCCGGTCCGCGAGACCCTTCGGCTATCCGGCCTGGCGACGGTGGAAGACTTCGAGTTCCGGAGGGCGTTGATCGGCCGGATGCCGGTGTCGGAGCTGGTTCGACTGATGGACGAGCATGGCGACCGCGTGCTGGAACGCAACATCCGGGGTTACCTGGGACTCGCCGCGAACGAGGTGAACGAGTCCATCGCCCGGACGTTGCGGCGACCGGCCGACCGCCCGAGTTTCTATTTCCTGAACAACGGGATCACGATGATCTGCTCCCAGTTTCGGCACAACGCGCTGCAGGAGAGAGACTGGCGCGTGCAGGTCGAGGATCTCCAGATCGTGAACGGGGGGCAGACGGCCCGCACCGCCGAGCGCGTCGCCCGGGACCTATCCGCTCCTGACCTCGACGAGGCTCAGGTCCTCGTGCGCCTCTACGAGACCGATCAGGGCAACGGAGACGTCGTAAGCCGGATCACGCTGGCGACCAACAGCCAGAACCCGGTGGTCCTTCGCGATCTCCGCGCCAACGATGTCCGCCAGAAGAAGCTGGCGGCGTCCATCGCTCACCTCGGATACGAGTACCGCGCCAAGAAGCGAGTGGGCGGGAGGTCCCCAGAAGTCCTCACCAGCCCGGTCGTCGCCGAGGCCGTGCTCGCGGTCTGGCGGCGTCGCCCGCACCAAGCCCGATTCCACCGTACGCAGCACTTCGGTCGTCTCTACTCCATCATCTTTTCCGAGGACCTGAACGGCGCCCAGGCGATCCTCGCGGTGCTGGCGTTTCGCGCCGCGGAGAACCGCCGCAAGCATCCTCCCGCCGGGGGTCCGGACTTCCTCCCCTACGGCTCGCGGTTCTCGGCGATGCTGCTCGGCCAATACCTGCTCGCCGAGACCGGTCTCGGTCTGGAGGCGCTGGATCATCGGACGTTTGGCGACGCAAGGGAAACGCTCCAGGCCCATGCGTCGGAGTGGCTCGATCGATCCGAGTCGGAGATTGGCGATGCGCTTGCCCGCTACTTCTCCGGTCGGGAGCGAACGCTCCAGCGGCTCTCCGCGGTGTTCCGGCGCGCCGACCTCGTCGAAGAACTCGCTCCCGGATCCTGACTCGCGGCGACGACGAGGCCGATCCCGTCGAGACCACCGACGACGAAGAGGGTTCGGACCGGGCGCGGCGCTGAGCTGCGACCGGGAGCGCCACTCTGGAGAGTGACGCTCCGTAGGCGTACCCTGTCCGTATGTGCGGGCGATTCACCCAGGCGTCCTCGTGGGACGAGGCGGCCGAGGTGTTCGAGCTCGACGGCGAACTCCCGGAGTTGCCGCCGCGCTACAACGTGGCCCCCACCCAGAACGCCGCGGTTGTGCGAAGCGAGCCGGGACGCGGCCGGCGTCTGGACCTGCTGCAGTGGGGTCTGGTCCCGCCGAGCGCCGCGGACCCGCGCATCGGGAGGCGCCTGATCAACGCCCGCTCCGAGACGGCGCGCTGGAAGCGATCGTTTCGCGACGCCTTCGCCGCCCGCCGCTGTCTGGTTCCGGTGGACGGGTTCTACGAGTGGGCGCGGCGGGGCGGGCGCGCCCGACCGTGGCGGTTCCGGCTTCGGAGCGGAGGGTTCTTCGCGCTCGCCGGGTTGTGGGAACGGTGGCTTCCGCCCCGGAGGCCAGGAGAGTCGCTCGAGACCTTCACCATCCTCACCACGGGTGCGAATGCCCTGGTCGGGGAGGTTCACGACCGGATGCCCGTGATCGTGCCCCCCGACGACTTCGCCGCCTGGTTGGGCGGCGGAGACATCTCTCTCGAGCCGTTCTCCGCCGACGCGATGGCGGCCGATCCGGTGAGTCCCCTCGTGAACGATCCGAGAAACGACGACTCCCGGCGCATCAGGCCGGTCCCGCCGCCGGCGGAACCTCGCCACCCCCCGAGCCTCTTCGGCTGACGAGTCCGTGTGATCCTGACTCGGGCTCCGGTCAGGTCTCCACGCCGCGAATTCCGGTGTGGCGGGCGACCTCCGCGGCGAGGTCCCGGAAGGCTCGATGGCAGCCCCGAACGGCCTCCGCGTGTCCGCCGAGTGCACCGTCCGCGGCGCGGAGCAGGAACATGGGCTTTCTCGCTTCCTGCGCGAGCGGCATCAGGCTGCGGAAGTGCTTGAGAGATTATCGCCGCGGATGGGCGCGGGTCGCTCCGGCGATCCCGGTCCGGCTGCGAACTGCTACTGGGTCGCCGGCTGCTCCAGGGAGTCCCCCATTGCGAGGGCGGCGTCGGCGAGGCGGCGGGCGGCGTCGGGAAGCCCGGCGCCACTCTGGACGTTCGCGGTGAGCGCGACGGCGAGGCCGCGCTCGGGGAGTCGCAGCAGGTGCGTGGTCCCGCCGGTGGCGCCGCCGGAGTGGGCCACCCAGGTGCCCGCCTCGTCCTCGGCGATCCGCCAGCCCAGCGCGTAGTCGCTCACGGCGCCGTCGGCGAGGACATGGCGGGTGGTCATCGCGGCCTGTGTTCGCGAGTCCATGAGCGTTCCCGCGTCCATCGCCAGCGCGAACCGCACCAGATCGGGCGCGGTCGCGATCATGCCGCCGCCCGCCCACTTGATCGAGAGATCCGCGAGCGGCGCGTTCCAGACTCCGGCTTCGCCGTCGCGCTTCACGTACTGACGCACCCGGTGGGGCACGATCTCGCGTTGGTGCTCGAGGTGGGTGTTGTCCATCTCGGCGGGTCCCCACACGTTGACCTGCATGTACTGCTCGAAGCTCATGCCGGAAGCGCTCTCGACGACGCCGGCGAGCAGGTTGTAGGCGTAGGTGGAGTAGCTGTAGTCGGTGTCCGGCTCGAACAGGAGCGGGTCGTCCTTGAAGATCTCGATGGCGGCCTCGATCGTGTCGAAGCGCTCCTTCATGTCGAACTCACCCGGGTTGTAGTGCCGGATCCCGGAGGTGTGGGTCAGGAGATGCCGCAGCGTGACCGGATACTCCTTCTCGGGGAAGACCGGGAAGGTCTCCTGGACCGGGGCGTCGAGGGCGATGGACTCCTGCTCGGCGAGCTGCATGATCGCGACGGCGGCGATCGGCTTCGAGATCGAGGCGATGCGATAGACGCTGTCGGCAGTCGCGGGGACGCCGTTTTCGATGTCGGCCAGTCCCGAGGCGCCGGTCCAGACGATCTCGCCGTTCACGGCCACGGCGGCCGAGAGCCCCGGACTCTCGGCGGCTTCGCGCGCTTCGGCCACGATCGCTTCGAAGGTGGCGGACGGATCGGGAGCGGGCTCCTCACCGCCGCCGCAGGCGGCGAAGACGAGCGCGAGCGGCAGGGCCAGGCCAGCGCCGCTCGGACGCGCCCAACTCCGGCCCCAGGGACTCCCAACGGGGGGACTCCCAACGGGCAGCGTCTCCCGATTGCGAACGGCGCTCCATCCTCTCATCATCGAAACTGTCTCCTTATTCCTCTGCGGGATGCGCGGTGACTTCGCGCCACACTCGCTCGAAGTTGGCCCCCAGGATCCCCTGCACTTCCTCGGAGTCGAACCCGGCCTCCGCCATCGCCTCGGCGATCGCCTCGAAGTTGGCCTCGTCCCCGAATCCTTCGCTGTAGGCGGACATCCCCCGCAGGTCGCTTCCAATCCCGAGGCTCCGCGCGCCGCCCACCGAAGCCACGTGCCGAGCGTGGCGCGCCATGTCCGAGACCGCGGGCACGAGCGAGCCGTTGGGCCAGATGCCGATCACCCCACCGTTCCCCGCGATCTCGCGGATCTCCGGGTCGAGGAGGTGCCGGTCGTGCTCTCCCAGGGTGAACGCCCCGGTGTGGCTGAAGACGACGGGGTGCTCCGAGGCGTCGAGAGTGTCCCGGATCGTCTCGGGGTTCGCGTGGGCGAGATCAATCACGATCCCGAGCCGGTTGCACTCCCGGACGACGGCGCGACCGAATCGGGTCAGCCCGCCGGGGGTGTAGGGCCAGGTCTGGATGTGGCCGATCCCGTTGGGACGGAAGTGGACGAGCTGCACCAGCGCCAGACCGCGACGGTGGAGTTCGCGAAGGCGTCCGATCCGGCCGTCGAGCGAATCGGCGCCCTCGAGGGCGGGGAGGATGGCGAGCTTCCCCTCCGCCCGCGCCCGGTAGGCATCCGCGGGTGTCCGCACGAAGACGGCGTTCGCCTCGACGATGGTGCGGTCGAGCCGCTCGAACCGGTCCAGCGTGTAATCCCACGCCTCCCCCGGCTCCGGCCGTCGGTTGCCTCCCTCGATCCGGGTCCCGTCGCGCCGGACGTAGCCGCCGCGGTACGGCGTATCGGTGCTGATCGTGGCGACGACCGCGTCCATTCCGCGGTCGAGATAACGCGCGATCTCCTCGTCCGCGATGCGGGGAACGTTCGCCCGGTGGAAGCGCGATGGATGGGCGTGGATGTCCACCGCGAGGGGGCGATCCGGTGCCGGCTGGGCCGCGGCGGCCAACGGGAGCGCGGCCCCGATGGAAAGGGCAAGGAAGCCGGCCCGCATCACCGGAAGCCCCCGCCGGGAGAACTGCCCGGACTGCAGTCCGGCGCGTGCGTACCAACCGACCTTGGCAGGGAATTGCCGGACTGGAGTCCGGCGCTCCATGTCACTGCTGGTCGTCCGTCGCCTCGGTCGGCAGCACGACGCGGGCGATGCCGTCAGAGATGTCGAACTGCGTTCCGTAGGGGGCCGAAAGACGAACCAGGTCCCCCAGGATCTTGTCGGCGAGCTCGCCCTCGGCCATCATCGGTCGGCCGCGGACATGGCGCGGCTGGCCGTACCCCAGGGTGATCGGATGCAGTGTCAACTCCACGAGCTGCTGTCCGCTCCACTCCGGCACGGCGATGACAGCCTCCCAGATCTCCGGGATCGCCGGGAAACCAGTCGTGTCGTTGTTGTAGCGGGCCTCGTTGAAGTCAGCGAGACCGTCGTCCTCGTCGAGTCCGAGGCGCTGGTAGTTCTCGTAGGGCAGGCGCTGGAGCGTCTCGTTCTGGAAGACGAAGTCCCCCAGGCTGTAGAGGATGGGGGCTCCCTTGTAGATCTCGATGGCGCGCAAGGCGTGGGGTCCGTGCCCCACGAAGACCGTGGCGCCGGCGTCCACCATGGCGCGGGCGAACGTCACGAGGAACTCGGCCGGAACCATCCGGCTGCCCGGGCCCGGCGCCCCCTCGTGGGCGTGGATCGTCACCATGACGTGGTCGGCTTGGCGGCGTGCGTTGTTCACGACCATGGCGATCTCCGCCAGGTCTTCGGGGTGCGGCTCGGTCCGGACGCCGGGCGCGTCGGCGAGCTCGAACCGGTTCCGGAGGAAGTTCAGGCGATCCCCGGAGGCCGGAGGGTTCATCTCGAGGTCGCGCATCGTCGCGCGGACGCCTTCGAGCTGCTCCCGCGTCACCTCGTAGGTCGTGATGTAGCGCAGGGGGTTCAGGCCCGGTCGAGGCGGGATGTCGTCACGGGACTTGCCGGCCACCGAGTGGTCGGGAAACGTGGAAGCCAGCGAGATCAGAGCGAGACGGCCGTCCTTCGTCTCGATGAACTTGGCTTCGCGGGCCTCGGCGAGGCTGCGTCCGACTCCGGCGGCGACCATCCCGGCCTCCCGGATGTACTTCTCGGTGAGCAGCATGGCTGGCGGCCCGTAGTCCCCGGAGTGGTTGTTGGCGAGCGATCCGATGTCGATGCCGGCCCACGTGAACTCATGCACCAGCTCGGGCTGGGCGCGCATGTAGGTCCCCCCGCTCGAACTCATCGGATAGGACTCCCAGTCGTGGAAGAGGACCTCGATGTTGGTGAACGCGAGATCGGCTCCCCGCAGGAGATCAATCATCCGCAGGAACTCGGGTTCCTCGTACACGCTCAGCTTGCGGGTGATGATCGAGTCGCCGGTGAGCGCCAGAGTGAATCGGTCCTGGGCCACGGATCCGGTCGCGAATCCGAAGACCAGCAACGCCGCGGCGACGATCGGGAAGCGACGAAGAGTTCGAGTTTCCTGGGTCATGTACGCAATCCTCCTGAGCTGCGAGTATGGCAGAACGGTCGGAACGCCGGACTCCACCAGTTCTCCCGGTGGGGGCGGGGGCCGGCGCCGGGTGACTCCCAGCCCGGATGACCGGGAACGGCTGCCCGCTGGCCGGAACAACCCGTGGAGGGGCGCTCCGGCCCGCCCCGCGTTAGACTCCGGTCATGCCTCCGATCAGTCAGGAGACGTTCGCGATTCTGGGATTGGGCGTCGGGCTGTTCGCTGCGTTTCGGGGACTGCGGCACGACCTCCGCGCCGCTGCCGAAGATCGGGCCGCCATCCGCAACGACCTCCACTCCCTCGGCGAACGCGTTACCGCCCTCGGTGAGCGGGTCGCCCGAATCGAGGGTGTTCTTCCCTTCCTTGCGGACCGCGGCGGAAAGCAGACCGAACCCGCCCGGTAGCTGATCAGCGCCGGTAGTCGAGCGGGGGCGGCCGGTCGCCCACGAGCGGCACGTACTCGAAATCGGGACCGCGAGCCGCGTTCAGCTCCTCGAGTGCGGCCTCGAGGTGCGAGGGGTCGGAGAACAGGTCGGCCGCCGTTCGGGCCAGGACCTGAGCCGCGATGTGCATTCCCTTGAGCCCGATCGTGGTCCCTCCGGCGGCGATCGCCTGCCAACTGTGCGCCGGAGTGCCAGGCACCCACGTCGCAGTGCGGAACTGCGCCGTGGGAACCACCCAGCTCACGTCCGCCACGTCGGTGGACCCCCCCGCCGGCGTCCGCTGCCACGGCCGCACTTCCTCCTGCGAGCCGATGGGGCGCGGGTTCTGGAGGTGTTCCTGGATCGCCTCCGCGAAGGCGCGCTCCTCGTCGTTGTAGGCGAAGCCCCCGACCGCGTTCAGGTTGTCGAACAGGAGCCGGCCGATGTGCTCGTTCGGGAGCATGTTGTAGAGGCCGTGGATGACCTCATGCTCCACGGTCGTGTCGGTGCCGAGCGCCGCGGCGTCGGCCGCCTTCAGGATGCGCTCCCAGTTCGATCGGGCCACTTCCACCGAGGGATGGCGGTTGTAGTAATAGACCTCGGCGAAGTTCGGGACCACGTTGGGCGCTTCGCCGCCGCGGGTGATGACGTAGTGGATCCGGCTGCGCTCGTGGACGTGCTCGCGCATCAGGTTCACCATGAAGTTCATCGCTTCCACCGCATCGAGCGCGGAGCGGCCCTGGTCCGGCGCTCCGGCGGCGTGCGCCGAGACGCCCCGGAACCGGAACTTGGCCGACAGGTTCGCCAGCGAATCTCCCGGACTCGCGTCGTTGCGATCCCCGGGATGCCATGCGAGGACGGCGTCCACGTCGGCGAGAAGCCCCTCGCGCACCATGTACACCTTCCCGGCGCCGCCCTCCTCCGCGGGCGTCCCGTACACCCGGATCCGCCCCGGCGTTCCGGACCGCTCCAGCCAATCCTTCGCGGCGAGCCCGGCGGCGACCGAGGCGGTCCCGAACAGGTGATGTCCGCAGGCGTGGCCGGCGCCGACGTCGTGACGTTCGAGCGGCTCGGGAACCGCCTGCTGGGTGATCCCGGGGAGGGCGTCAAACTCGGCGAGGATGCCGATCACCGGACCGCCGGATCCCCATTCAGCCAGGAACGCGGTGGGCATCCCGGCGACGCCGGCTTCCACCGAGAACCCGGCGGAACGGAGCTGCTCCTGGAGGAGGCCGGAGCTCTTCTCCTCCTGGTAGCCCACCTCGGACCATTCCCAGATGCTCAGCGCGACTTCCTCGAAGTCGGTCCGCTGGGCGTTCAGGAAGCGCGTCACGGTGTCGGCTGCGCTGTCGTCCTGCGCCGCTGCGCCCAAAGGAACGAGCAGCGCGGCGACGAGCAGCAGGATGCGTGGCGTTGAGAGTTCTCGGATCAAGGTGTCCTCCTCGAGGATCGGCGGATCGTCGCGAAGGTGGAGTATGCCCGCCGCTCGCAGCCCCTCCGCTCAGAACTCGCCCGCGGCAGCGTCGGGGCGGGCCGGGCTGTCCGGACGCACAGCTTCCCAATCCGATGGCTCGGACGCTGGCGCAACGATGTCCCGGTGGATTGTGACGGAGCCCCTCATCAGGCCCAACCAGCGCCAGCGCGAATCGCGGCTCGGTTCACCGCGGCGCCGGCTCAGCGCTGCGACCTTCAACTCATCCGCGAGCCGGTCGGAGTCCGGGGGTTCGACTCGGGACCGCGTCGGATGCTTCATCGGCAACACCGTACCGTGGCCTCGAATGGAGCCGAAGCGGGGAGGCGCTTCACCCATAGGGACGGATCGTGTCGCTTCGATGACGGCGCGATTTCGAGTCGTCCTTGACAGGGGGGCATGATTGCGGCCATGCGATTCAGCCGATCGAAGTCTGGTTCCATTGCCGTGGCGACGCCGTTGTGTGTGCTCATGGCGCGGGCCATCCCGTTGTGCGTGCTCATGGCGTGGGCCACGCCGGCCAGCGCCCGGGACGAGCAGGTCCTCTCCAGGCAGGCCGCTGAGCAGGACAGCGGGACTGGCGAGCACCGGACAAGGGCGGAGGCCACCGGGTCCGGCTCGGCGGCGTCGGTTCAGACAGCGCCGTCCGACCGGACCGCCTGGACTGTCGAGCCGTTCCTCCGCGGCGGGTTCACCGGCATGTTGGCCGACAGCGACGTGGTGTTCGACAGCCGCCTCGATGACGCCGTCAGCGAGCCCTCGCGGTACCACGGCATCTCGACGCAATTGCGCTCGTCCCACTGGGGTGCAGGCCTTCGCGCCATGCGGGGGCGATGGGGTCTGGAGGCGACCTGGCAGCAGCTTGGCGCCGCCGATCTGTTCGGCGCCGCGGTCCTCAAATCCGAGATCGCTGCGACCCGCCTGGGGGGCGTGTCCGCCTCGCTCCGCGACGTGACCGCGCAGGTTCTGGGCGTACTTACCCTCGTCGAGTTCGGACTCCCCGGAGCCGATTCCGATGGCTTTGTCGGGTTCGGAGTCGGTCACGTTCGGGTCGCGGGACCTTCCGAGGCGCTCGGTCCGCAGGTGCACCCACCCACCTTCTTCTGGGAAGACGGCGAGAGTTTTCCGCTGCGCGGCGAGCCGTCGCCCGCCGAGGTCGGGGGAGATCGAGCATCGTTCCTCGTCGGTGGGTCGGCCGGCGTCACTCTCGCCCGTGGCCGGCTGCTGCTTCGTCCCCGGCTCGATGTGTTTGTGGCGCATACGATGTCGGAAGACGAGAGCTGGGCCATCGATCTCCGCTACGCCGACGAGCAGCGCCGCTTTCGCCTGACTGGCGTCGAAACGCTCGAAACGCTCGTCCGGTCGTCGGTCTTCCTCTTCAGCCTGGACCTGGGCTGGTCCTTCGGCCAGTGATGGACGGGTCCGAGCGACGATCGGCCCCGACGAGGGGGATGGGAACCGCGGCCGACACCCCGGACGGCGGTTCCCGAGGGGTCACGGAGAAAACGTGGAGGCCGTTTCTCGCGGGCATCGTGGCGGCGGCCTTCTGGGGTTTCGGCGGGTGCGCCACGACGCCGGAGGCGGGTTGGGACGCCTTCGCCGTGGAAGGGGTCGAGGAGCCGATTTTCTGTTCGGGAGGGTGTGAGGAGGAGTGGCGGCGCGCCGAGGAATGGGCCAAGAAGTACTCCGGCTACGCGTTCCCCTCCGAAGTGGTCGTGACCGAGGACCGGATCGAGGCCCTCCGGAGCGGGGCTCTCGAGTGCGATTTCTTCGACCGAACCCGCCGGCACCGCCCCGGCGTTGGCTGCGTCGAGTTCCCGCTCGCGTCCGAACCGCTCGGTCCGATAAATCCTCCTCCTGACCCGCTCGCCAGAGGATCCCGCGCCGCCGCGGACTCGCATCCAACGTTCCTCATCCTTCGGGAGGAGCTTGGCGATGGACGATCGAGGGTACGTCTGGCCCAGCTTCGCGCTCGGAGCGAGAGCGAGGGTCGGGCCGCGTCGCGACAGGACTCGTTCCGGCGCTTCGTCCGCACCGGGTGGGACGCGCGCCGAGCTCTCCTGCCCCTGGTCGCTGACCTCGGCCCCCTCCGGGTGCCGAGCGCGAAGGCTTCGGAGTGGATGCGCTGCGCGTACGGGGGCGAATCCGGGTGTCGCCGGTGACATCGTCCCGCGCAGGAGCACTCCCAAGGGCGCGGGCAGCGCGGCACCGAAGAGCAGGTTGCGTGGCGCCGAGAGTCGTCAGATCACGGCGGTCCCCTCGAACACGAGGGTCACGGCCCTTTCGCTAGAATGGTCCGATAATCGGTCCGGTTCTCGGACCAGTTCATGGAGGTCTCTCATGGTCGTCCGATTCACCGAAGATGTCGTCCCGCTCACGGACTTCAAGTCGAATCCCGGCCGGGTGATTCGGCATGCGACGAAAGCCGCCCGACCGGTCCTGCTGACGCGTCGCGGTCGGGGTGTAGCCGTCGTGCAAGCGGTCGGCGACTTCGACGAGGCCTCCGAGGAACGAGCCTTCCTGCGCGCCGTGGTGGCCGGGCTGGCGGATGTGAAGGCGGGGCGGGAAGTTTCCCTCGAGGCTGCGAAGTCCCGGCTCGGCATCGCGTAGTCTCTTGTCGCGTCGAGTCGCGATTCGCCTGACAGAATCCGCCATGGCGGATCTTGAGAGGATGCGTTCCTGGTACGCGGAACAGGGCGTTCCTTCCGTGGGCGAACGGGTGCTCGACAAAGTGCTCCGTTCGATCTCCCAACTCGAAGACCACCCGCGGATGGGACGCGTCGTCCCCGAATTCGGCCAGGACTTCTTGCGAGAACTTCTTCGCCCGCCTTGGCGCATTGTTTACCGCTTCGATCGTCGGACCGTTCGGGTGGTCCGCGTCTGGCGCAGCGAGCGGCCCCTCAGGCTGCCGCGGAGGTCATCCACCGGAGGGGCGTAGCGGGGTTGGCCCGATGGAATGTCGCTTCGTCCGATCCAGGATGGTGGCTGGCTGCGACGCGCCGAGCGCGTGAGTGACCTTCGGGGCCTGTGCAACGCTGGTCGTCGGCGCGTGCGCACCGATGAGGTTCGTCCCGGGTTGGTCCGCTCCGGGTCGCCCGCAGCGCTTCCCTCAGTCCCGCAACTCGCGCAGGATGTACTCGGCGAAGCTCGGGATCCCCAACTCCCATCGGCCCGGAGCCGCTTCCCAGATCACGCCGAGGTCCGACAACCGGTCCCGAAGTTCCCAGCCGGATGCTGGCGCGCTCAGCCTCGGGATCGCCGGGGAGAGCACTGCGGTCAGTTCATGGCGTGACAGTGTGCGTTCCGTCGCACCCTCCCGGTTCTGCATGGCGGCGGCGAGAGGAGGAAGCGCCTCCACGATCCCGGCCCGCTCCGCCTCGTTCAGCCGATCTGCGTAGAAGAACTCGCGCGCCGCGCGAGCCGCCGCGATCGCCCGCTCCACCGCCGCTTGCGCGATCTCCATCTCTCCGGCTTCGTCGGCGGCCTCCCATGCCGCGCTCCCGAGGAGCTGCAGGAAATAGGGGTAGTAACCGGACTCCTCCGCGAGGCGGTTCACGGCCTCCTCGGACATCGGCCTGCCCGCGTCCCGAGCCGGGCCACTCAAGGCCATGATCGCCGAGCCGGAGTCGAGGCGACCGATGGGAACGCGCTCGAACTGGCGTTCGGTGAAGGTGCCGGCGTCGCGCAGGCGAGCCCGGACACCGGGTGTTCCGGCGACGACCAGCAGGAACGGCGACGAAGTCTCACCGGCGGCCTGGGCGGCGTCGAGCAGGCTCCTCCCCGCCGCTGGATCCATCGAATGGGCCTCATCCAGGAGGACGACAAGTGGGGAGGTGTCTGCCTCGATCCAGGCGCGGAGCAGGGCGGGGACGTTCCATGTGGGGTCTGCAGGCCGGGGGGTGGTCCCCATACCGCCGATCTGCACACCGGTCACACGCGCGTCGTGCAGCCGGGCCCGCTCCTGAAGCTCCCGCACCAGGCGGTCCGCGCTACCGAGCGCGGCCACGGGCAGCCGCTCGGCGCGCATCCCCCGCCCCCGCGCCATCGCAGCGATGCGGTCGAGGAGCGCGGTCTTGCCGTTGCCGCGAGGGCCCCAGAACAGGATGCCCTGCGACGGATTCCGTCCGGCGGACAACTCGTGCAGCTTCCGCCCGGCGACGGCGAGCTCGCGATCCCGCCCGGCGAGAAGCGGCGGCGCCGCTCCCGCTCCGGGCCGGAACGGGTTGGCTTGTGTGGGCAGGAGTTCCATTTCGCTTGAGGTGTCCGACTTCCAGGAACCGTGAAGGCTCAGTCACCGAGCCGGATGCTCATCTTCGGTCCGACTCCTGGGGACTTCCGGCCATGCGTCAGGGCTCTTCCCTCAGGGGTCCAGGAGCGGGTTCGTCGAGCGCAGGCCGGGGAATCGTGAGAAGTCGGAATCGTTCGAGTACACGGTCGCTCCGTGTTCGATGGCGTAGGCGGCAATGTGCGCATCGGTGGTCAGGTTGCCCGTGACATCACCCTCGACGAGAAGGCGCGAGAGAACCTCCCAGTGCCGTGGAGTGGGCTGGAGGAGGGTGGTCCAGGGTTGACTCATCCAGCCTCGAATCCGGTCCACAGCCCCTTCCATGGAGAGCGGAGCGACGAAGATCTGCGGATTCGTCGTGATGCGCAGGAACGCGACCAGAGTCGGGTACACCAGGGCGACAGGAATGGGGGCCGACAGCACGCCATCCCACCAGCGCCGAGCGCGCGAGTGGAACCGGCTCGTCTCATCCACCGAATAGATCAGCACGTTGGCGTCAGGGAGGATCACCGGCAAGGTCCTTCTGGCGCTCCCGCCAGGCTTCGGTCTCGAACTCGTCGGCGAGCTGATTGAGCCTCCTGGGGTCGATTCCGGGCCGCAACCGCAGCGCCTGGGGCTCCGTTCGGTACGGCCGGGCGGGGGTCGGCTCGATTTCCGCTCGAAGGCCGGCGCGGAGCAGCGAGTTCACGATCTTCTTCAGGGAGCCGGCGCCGTTTCGACGACGATCCCGAATCGCATCGGCTACATCGTCATCCAGCGTGAGCGTGGTACGCATAACGGCATCATAGAGTCAACTTCCCATGATGTCCAGAGCATCACGACTGCTGTGCTCGTGCGTCTCGATCGAGCACGTAGTCGCCGAAACTCGGGATCCCGATCTCCCAGATGGCGTCACGGATCTCCCACAGGATGCCGAGGTCCTCGAGATGACTCCACAGTTGGGCGGACTCGAAAGCTCCCGCGCATCGCCGGGCCGCGCCCGCGAGCACGACCTCCAGAGCGCCCTCGCGGAGTCCTCCATCCGCCGCCTTGATCGAGGACGCCAAGGGCCGCAGCGCAGCGTGAATCCCGCGCCGTCGCGCCTCGGCGAATCGGTCTCCGTAGAAGATGCCGATCGGGCGCCGGGAGTTGGCGACCCCGCGGCGCGCTGAGTCTTCGGAGATCACCGACTCGCCGGCCTCTTGCGCAGCGTCCCAGGCGGCGCTCCCCAGGAGTTGAACGAAGAACGGATAGTCCTGCGATGCCGCGGCCAGGAGCGCCAGGGCCTCTCGACTGAACGGATGTCCTGAGTCACGGGCGGGTTGCATCAACCCTTCGCGGGTGGCTTCGGGGTCGAGTCGGCCAATGGGCATGCGCTCGAACTGGCGCTCGGTGAATGTCCCGGCGTTGCGCAGGCGGGCGCGAACTCCCGGGGTGCCGGCGACGACGAGGAGGAACGGCGGAGTCGTCGCGCCCGCCTGCTGAACCGCGTCGAAGAGGCTCATCCCGGCGTCGGGAGCGACCGTGTGCGCCTCGTCCACCAGGATGACCAACGGCGATCCCACTGCCGTGATCCAGGCGCGGAGCAGGGCGGGGACGCTCCCTGTGGGGTCTGCAGGTCGGGAGGTCGCTCCCGTCCCGGCGATCTGCACTCCCGTCACGCGCGAGTCGTGGAGCCCGACGCGCTCCTGAAGGTCCCGAACCAGGCGGTCGTCGCTGGTGAGCGCAGGCACGGGGAGACGCTCGGCGCGCATCCCGTGCTCCCGCGCCATCGCGGCGATTCGGTCGAGCAGCGCCGTCTTGCCGTTGCCGCGGGGGCCCCAGAACAGGATGCCCTGCGACGGGGTCTGTCCGGAAGTCAGCTCGTCCAGCTTGCGCTCGGCGACTGCAAGTTCGCGCTCCCGCCCGGCGAGAAGCGGCGGCTTCGCGCCCGCGCCCGGCCGGAAGGGGTTGATCCCGGTGGACAGCCGGCTCATGCGTTCAGCCTATCCGAGCGGCCCCGCCGCGAGCCCGCCGGGGTGCGCCGTAGCGCTGACTTGAGAGGGTCCGGCCCGGTCCCGCCGCCCGCCCCGGCGCCAGGTTTGGCTCGGGAGCGAGTCCTGGAAGTTGACGATCTGTTTCAGGGAGCAGGCGCCCCTTCGGCGACGATCCCGAATCGCTTCGGCGACATCGTCGTCCAGAGTCAGAGTCGTACGCATAGCCGCATCGTAGAACGGACCCTTGATGATGTCCAGAGCATCACAACGGTCGTGCCGGTCCGTCCCGATCCAGGATGTAGTCGCCGAAACTCGGGATGCCCATCTCCCAGCCGCCGTCCGGAGTCTCCCAGAGGACTCCGAGATCGCTCAGCGTCTCGATCATCCGGGCGCGGCTCTCATCCGTTCCCCGTGGGGCGGCGGATCGCAGGAGAGAACGAATCCCCTCATCGGACAGCCTCCGCGCCGACTGTCGCATTGCGAGCGCGAGGGGCTCCAGCAATCTCTCCACGCCCCGGCTGCGCGCCTCCTGAAAACGCTCCAGGTAGAAGGTCTGGATTTCCTCCCGCGCGGAAACGATGGCCTCGCGCACCGATGACTCCCGGATTCCTCCGCGTCCCGCGTGTTCCGCCGCGGCCCACGCTGCGCTTCCCAGGAGCTGGACGAAGAATGGGTAGTCCTGCGAGCGCCGAGCCAGAGGTCGCACGCCGCTCGGAGTGAAGGGCCGTCCGGCGCGAAGGGCGGGCTCTTCGAGCGCCCGCCGAGTGTCTGACCGATGCAGTCTGCCGATGCGGAGCCGTCGGAACGCCCGCTCGCTGTTCGTCCGGATCTGCCGCAGGCGTCTGGGCGCGTCTGGTGTTCCAGCGAAGACGAGGAGGAAAGGAAGCTCCTCATCCGCGGCCAACTGGATCGCATCGAGGAAGACCTGCCCGGCATCCACCGAGAGTGTCTGCGCCTCGTCCACCAGGACGACGAGCGGTCCGCCCGGCTCCCCCGCCCACCTCAGGAACAGCTCGGGCACGTCGTCAGAACGCGCAACCGATTCCACCGAGGCCCCAACCGGGCCGAGCTGCACCCCGGTGAGACGAGGCGCCGTTGCCTCGACCAACAGGGCGAGCCGACGGGCGAGCGTCTCGCGATCCCGGAAGGCGGAGGGAGGCACGATCCCGGCTCGAAGCCCCCGTGCATGGCTCCGCCGAGCGATCTCTCCGAGCAGAACCGTCTTGCCGTGCCCGCGCGGGCCGTAGAGGAGCAGTCCGCGAGGGGGCGCGCGGCCGGATGCCAGTTCCCCCAGTTTGCGGTCGGCGACCGCGAGTTCGCGGTCCCGCCCGGCGAGGAGCGGCGGCGTCGCGCCCGCGCCCGGCCGGAACGGGTTGATTCCCGTGGGCAGCCGCTTCATGGGTTCAGCCTACCCCACCCGTTTCTCGGCGGCAGTCCGCGGTGGGATGGGCGGAGTCGTCGGGTCGAAGGACCCCGTACAGCCGAACGCCCGGGCCACCGAAGCGGCCCGGGCGCCAGGTTTGGCTCGGGAGCGAGGCCTAGAAGCGGAGGGTTCCGCGAAGGAGCATCGTCCGGGCGTTCTGCCGGCTCCTCAGCTCGAGGAAGGCGGCCTTCCACGTCCGGTTCGCACCGCTATAGGTGAACTGGTTGTGGTTCGCCGCGTCGAGCAGGTTGAAGACCTGCGCCGACAGCTCGAGCGAGGTCGGGCCGAACGGCACGATCTTGCCGAGCGAGAAGCCCACCGTGTGGACGGTCGGCGCCGCCACCTGGAGCTCACCGCGGTCCGCGCCGACGATGCGGTAGCGCGTCGCCAGCGGGTTCGAGAAGTCGTTGTTGGAGCTGCCCGGGCCGTACTGCGTGACCTGCGGGTCGTCCGCGGCGAGCCGGCTGATCGGCGGGCCGGACCACGGGCCGGCGTTCGCCGTGTAGCTCACCGCCAGGGTCACGTCGTAGGGCATCAGGTAGCTCATGCCGCCCCGAACCGAGAACTGTCGCCAGGTCGGCGCGTAGGACAGGGCGCTGCTGTCACGCAGCGTGTCGTGCTCGTTGTTGCCGCGCGGCATGTAGAGCGCCTTGCTGGAGTTGAACTTCTCCGGCTGGATGAAGTACGCCGGATCGGTCGGGTTCCAGTCGCCGGCGAATCCCTGCCACTGCCGGCTGACGTTCAGCGTGGCCGACATCCGCTCGGTGCGGCGAGTGGTGGTGATCTCGAGGGCCGTGTACACCAGCTTGCTCCAACTGTTGTTGGTCTGCTGCATGATGTCGCCGTACGCGATATCCACCGCGCCGTACTGGAACTGGCCCAGTGGCGTCGGCGCGGGCGATGAGGACGGGTAGAACCCGTTCTGCTCGAGCAGCGCGTAGTTGTCGGTGTAGCGGCGGTGCACCAGCGCCACGTCCATGGCGAACTGGCCCTGGAACTGGCGGCGCACGCCGATGATCGCCTCGTCCACGAAGGGCTGGCCGATGTCCGTGTCGAACAGGTACTCCCGGGGGATGCCCTCGGAAGGCGGTGTATAGCGCGAGAAGTCCGCCACGCCGTCTCCGTCATGGTCCCACTCGGTGTAGCTACCGACCGACGAGGCGCCGTGGACCCGCGTGATGTTGTCCCGGCCATTCATCTGCTCGTGGACCCGGCCGATGTTGCCTCGCAGGATGTTGCGGCCGTCCTCGGTGAGCTGGTAGGCAAACCCGGCGCGCGGGCCGAGCGCCAGCGTGTTCATCCGGTCGAAGTTCTGGACGTTGTCGTAGCGCTTCACGAAGTCGGCGCGGACGCCGATATTCATGGTGAGGCGCTCCACCGGCTTCCAGGAATCCTGGAGATAGACACCGATGTCGCTGTCCTGGGCGTCGATCGTTTTGAGAGTGTCGATCGGGCCATTCGCATCGCCGGTGCGGCCCCGGGCGAACCAGCGGGTCCCGACGGCCTGACGCGGATCACTGGTCGGGTTGCCGTTCGCGTCCACGATCGTGTGGTCCTGCCAGTTCCAGCCCGTCTCGGTCGCATAGACCGTCGTGCTGGGATAGGTGTTCCACGGAGCGGCGTAAACGCCGAAGCCGATCTCATGAGAGCCGGCGGCGTTGTCCAGGTAATGCGTCATGTCGGCGCGCAGGAGGGCCAGGCGGGCCGGGCGATCCGATCCGCCCCCGGTGCCGAGAGCAGCGATGCGGCCGCCGCCGCTGGTTGTGCCGGAATCGTTGACCGAATACCCGGCCTCGATTTCGACGTAGGTCGCGAGGCTGTCCAACTGGGGCTGGATCTCGCGTGGCACCTGGGACGCCTTGTCGTTGTAAGAGAACGTGAACTGTCCGGTCGTCGAGGCGCCGAAGACCGAGGTCAGCTTGGCGCCGTAGAGGTTGCCGCCCGTCTGCACGGTGAAGCGCGGCGCGAGGTCGTACTCGCGGTTCGAGGTGTTCTCGGTTGTGTCGCGCTGGAAATAGACGTTCAGTTCGTGGCTGCCGCTCAACTGCGCGCTGACCTTGGCGTAGGGCTGATGGCTCTGCGTGGTGTTGATGAACTCGTCATAGACCGGCGTGGTGCCGAGTCCGCCGCCGAGCGGGATGCCGGACAGGTTCGTCAAACGCTCGATGTCGGTGGAGCCCCGGCTGATGCGGGCGCCCAGGTCGGCGTAACGATAGGAGGCGAAGAACCACGCCTGGTCACGCACGATCGGGCCACCGAGCGAGAAATCAGTCTGCTTGACCAGATGAGCGGTCGGTGTGCCGGCCGCCGCGTCGCGACCCTCCGGCGGGGTGTACACGCCGAGGGCCTGGAAGTTGGCCTTCTCCGACGCGAACGGGTTGAAGCCGCTCGGAAGCTCGTTGTCTCCGAAGAAACCACCCGAACCAGCCTCGTCACCGGTGCCCCAGTCGAACTCCTGCCAATCCTGGGCTGCGGAGGCGGTGATGTCGTTACCGCCGCTTCGCGTCACAACGTTGATGATGAGGCCGGTCCCCATCGGGTCCTTGGCCTCGGCGCCGCCGGTCTTGACCGACATGTCTTCCATCATGTCCGCGTTCATGCCGACGTAGGTGACCTGCGAATCGGTGTAGCCGGCCGCCGCCATGCCCTCGAGCTGGATCACGTGGGCGAAGTGCTCGGTCGCGTGGCCGAAATAGACCATGCGGCCGGAGCCGTCATCGAAGGGACGGGCGTTCACGCCGGGCGTCATCTCGAGGAAGTCGCTCCAGTTGCCGCGAGCCTGGATGGGCAGGTCGCGCTGGAGGTCGCCCTCGATCGTGAGGATGTTGCCGGGCCGGGAGATCTCGAGCATCGGCGTCTCGGCCGTGACCGTCACGGTCTCCTGGACGCTGCTGATCGACATCACCGGGTCCACGCCGAGGTTGGTGCTGGCGCGAACCAGGATGCCTTCCTGGCGGTAGGTGGCGAATCCGGAGAGCGCCGCCTCGAGGACGTAGTCCCCCACCGGCAGGTTCAGAAAGCGATATCCGCCCTGGCCGTCGGTGACTGCGGTCTCGGCCGAGATCAGCGCCGGGCTCATGATGGTGACCGTGACGCCGGGCAGCACGGCGCCGGTGTCGTCGGTGACCGAGCCGCGGATGCTCGAGTCTCCGGCCTGTCCGAACGCGAGCGCCGGAAAGGCCAGGCACGCCGCGAGAAGCAGCGCGAAAGTGGGCTTTCGCATGGTTCCTCCTGATGGAAAGATGACTTGTTGAACGGAGGCCGGACGACGGAACTCCGCGGGTTCGGGGATGTAAGGGCAACGATTATGCCAGAAACGCGAGTGCTGCCCAACCGGGGTCCCAAGTGCAAGTCCTGTCGGAAGATCGCGCGGGAGAGCCGGTGCCTCCCGCGGGCTCCCGATCCACGAATTCGGACGGCTGGCGTCAGTGGACCGGACCGAAATCCGGTCCTCTGGATCTTGCGCCTACCGGGGAGGACCTGGCTGCGGGTTCGCCCGAAGCTCGGCCAGGAGCGACCGGATCTCGGGCTGCTCCGGTTCGATGTCGAGGGATCGCTCGAAGTACGAGACGGCTCGGGTGCGCTCGCCGGCGGCGGCGAGCGACCAGCCGAGCGCGTTCAGGATCGAGGGGTCGGGCGCCTGGACGACCAGCGAGCGTTCGTAGAGCTCGGCGGCGCGCGCCGGGTTTCCGGACTCACGGTGCGCGTCCCCGAGGAGGCGCAGCACCCGGGGATCCTCCGGCGCCTGCGCCAGCGCCGGCTCGAGGAGACGCACCGCCTCGCGAGGGTCTCCTTCCTCGAGAGCGAACCGACCGAGCGCGAGACGGACTCGCCCGAGATTCGGGTTCTGTTCGAGCGCACGTCGGAACGCCTGCCGCGAGCGCTCGTAGTCGCCCGCCCGCAGCCACTGGTCGGCGAGCGTCGAGTTCAGCGCTCCCGGGGACTCGAGGCCGAACGAGTCGTTCAGCCCCCACGGCGCCGCGACCCCCCGCCGCGCGGTCAGATCCAGCGTCGTGGCGCGCTCTTCCTCGCCGGAGTGGAGCGCGAGCAGGTAGCGCCCGGTCTCCCATCCGACCGTCGAAGGGGACCACCACGCAACGCCATCCGATACCTCGACCTCCTCCTGCGCGATGGGGTCCGCCGGCTCGGCGGGTTCAGCCGCAGCGTTCCACGGCGTGACCCGGAACGTGACGCGGTCGTGACCGGACGCGGCGGCGACCGCCTGCAGTCTGCCGCCTCCGGCGACGACCGACCGGGCGTTGGGAACGAACCGGTCCGCCCCGACGGACCACGCCCGGTAGTCCGCCTCGTCCCCTTCGGACGGGAGCGGCGGACCGTGGAGCAGCAGCGGTCGGGACAGCAGCTCGTCGCCCTCCGGCACCCGGATCTCGTCCTCGAACAGCGTGTACTCGGTTCGGGCGGCGTTCTTCAGAATGACCCGCAGCCGGTAGTCGCCCGCGATCAGCGGAAAGGCCCCGCGGTAGGTGAACGGACGCGCCCCGACATCCTGGAGCTGACTCCCGGTGAGGCGCAGGAACGGCTCGACCGCGAAGTCGTGGATCACCTCCTCGTCGGCGTTCACGACTTCCCCGGTGATCTCGAAGCGGGTGAAGTACTCGTTGCCGCCCTCTTCACGGGCCACCGTGAAGTGCTGCGGCTCGATCTCGATGGCGTAGTGGACGAAACGGGCCCCCGGAGTCGGCCCCGGGAGCACTCGGGCGATGCCGCTGCTCGGCACGAAGTTGAACAGGTAGTCGCTCTCGACGAGGCCGCGGGCGACCTCGGCGCCGGACACCCAGCTCGTGTCGAGGAGGCGGTAGGGCGCCCGGTTGATGTCGGAGAGCAGGGTCTGGGTCTGGAGCTGCTCCATCTCCGGCTGCACGATGCTCGCGGTCACGCCGCGATCGGCTCGCATGGTGATGGAGGCGTGGGCGAGGTCGGGATGGACTTCCTGGAGGAGTGTGTAGGCCTCCATGCGGGAGTCGTCCATGGGGAACGATTGCGCCGGAAGCAGCTCTTCCGGCTGGTGGATCAGGTGGTTGAACTGGATGTAGGACCCGGCGTTGTACTGCCGGAAGAACAGCACGTAGATCGGCGGCAGCAGTTTGTCTTCCTGGGCCAGATAGAACCAAAGCTCCGTCGGATAGAGGCCGGGCACCGACGAGAAGGTCGTTCGCTCGTCGGGCTCGCCGAGCTGGATGTAGATCCGCCCGCGGTCGGTCATCCATCCGGGGATCGCGGTTTCGCCGGCGAGCCGGGTGTTGGCGTACTCGATCCGCTCGTGGTGCTCGATGCGGAACTCGTTCTCCGGGGTCAGGGGTTCCGGGTCCCGGCGGCTCCAGAACGCGGCGATGAAGGCCTCGCGTTCCCCGTCGGACTGGAGTCGCTCGAAGGCGTCCTGCTCCCGGTCGCTGATGATGTAAACGACCTCCTCCTCCAGCCAGCGCCGGTGGTCGTCGGAGAGGGGCAGACCGTCCTGCGCGACAGTCGGGAGTGGCTCACCGAAGAGCGACAGACTGAGGAGCGCGGAGAGGAGACAAGCCGAGCGGCGCGGCCGGCGAGACGCGCCGCCGGGACGGCGGACGGAGGGACGGCGGGGCATGGGCGGCCCCCATTCTGCCCTGAAACCGGATCTCGCGCCGCGCAGCGGGCGGTGTCGGCCCGGATCAGCCGGTGGCATGCTTCCTCAGGTAGTCCATCAGGCTCGGGATGCCGGGCTCCCAATCGAGCCGCCCGTCGTACCGCCAGATGAGGCCGAGGTCGCTCAGGGCCCGGACCGCGCTCGGCCTCGAGCCCCCGAGCCTCCCAGCCACGGCGGAGGCGAGTCGCGAGTCGCTCAGCCGCGAGTGGTTCCGGAATGCCTCCGCGACCGCTCGGGCGACCGGAAGCAGATCCCGCTCCATCAGTTCCTCGACGCGTAGGCGATAGAAGTCCCGTCGCTCCCGGTTGAACTCGGGGAGCGCGGCTTCGACCGCTTCGATCGTCACATGCGACGGCCTGGTGCTGGCGGCGATTCCCCACCAGACCAGGCTTCCGAGCAACTGGACGAAATAGGGGTAGCCCTGGCTCTCACGGGCCATCCGGTCGAGCGCCCCGCTGTCCGGCGCGACGCCGTGGTCGGCGAAGGGGCGGCGCAGGGCCTCGCGGGCGGCGTCGGGCGCCAGCCGCCCGATCCGCATCCGCAGCGCGCGGCTCCAGAACGAAGCTCCCATCGCGTTCAGGCGTCCTTCGAGGTCGGGGGTCCCGGCGAGGACGAGGAGAACCGGAAGCTCGGCGCTCACCTGCTGGCAGGCGTTCAGCAGGGAGCGTCCGACAGCGAGGTCCAGGGTGTGCGCTTCGTCCACGAGGAGGACCAGTGGCGCACGGCGAGCGTGAGCGGCCAGCACGTTTCGGGGAGGGGGACGATGCCCGGGGGCGAGCTTCCCGGTAAACCCGCCGAGTCCGATCCCTCCCGAAGCCAGGCGGCGCCACCAGGAGGGCTGCGGGAGCAGCAGCTCGGTGAGCCGTGCGTCGTCGGAGATGTCCGTGGGCTGCAGCCTTCGCGTGCCGACGGCGGCCCCCCGTCGGGCTCGTTGGCGCAGCCACTCGAGCAGAACCGTCTTGCCGTTGCCGCGGGGACCGTAGAGTACGAGGGCCGTCCCCGGCGCCTCCCTAGCCGCCAGAGACTCCAGGTGACGCCCCAGGATCTCCTGTTCCTTCTCCCGCCCCGCGAGATAGGGGGGCTGCCCGCCGAAGCCGGGGCGGAAGGGGCCGAGAGGGCTGCTCGCCGTCATCAGGGGCCGATTCTAGATTCCGACCCATCGCGGCGGGAACGACTCTCGCGGCGAACCCCCGGGCGGGTCAGTCCGGGAGCCTGGACCGAAAGGCGGCGGCAGCCCGGCGGACGGCGTCTCCGTCGTCCCCGTCGAAGGTGATCCGGGTCCCTTCCGGGCCGGGGTAGGAGCCGATCTGGACCTCCGGATGGGCGGCGACGATCTGGTCGAGCAGCGGGACCAGGGGCTCCTCGGGGCCGGTGACGAACTCGGAGTCGGCGAAGAACGCCGGCCCGTTCGGAAGGCAGTCCTCGAGAACGGCCATCTTGTGCTCGAAGGCGCGGGGCAGTCCGGGCAGGATCCACACGTTCCGCATGACGACGACCGGCCACGGGCCGGCGCCGCCGAACCCGCCGCCCCGTAGCTCGGCCCCCTCGGGAACCCGCGCGAGGCCGCGGCGAGAGGAGCCGAGCCCGCGCCCCTGCAGCGCAGTGAGGAATCGGGGATGGTGGATCACCTTGACCCCGAAGGCGCGGGCGACGCCTTCCATGGTCACGTCGTCGTGAGTCGCTCCCACGCCGCCCGAAGTGAAGAGAGAGTCATGGGAGGCGGACAGCGCGGCGGCTTCGGCGGCGATCGTGGCTACGTCGTCGGGAATCGTCACCACGCGGCGGAGATCCAGACCCTTCGTGCGGAGCAGGCGGGCGAGGCGGCGGGTGTTCGTATCGGCGATCTTGCCCGACAGGATCTCGTTCCCGATCACGAGGAAGGCGGCCGTCAGGCGGGGTCCCTGGGGGGACGAGCCGGTCAATGGCGAACCTCCGACAGTTGCGCGATCTGATCGGCGGCCTCCAGCACGTTGGCTGCGGCCCGGGGGACGGCTCCCGACGGCAGGTCGTTCTCGTAGAAGTGCTGGTGGAGGCTCCGGGCCGTGTAAACGAGGCTCTCCAGCCGCTGCCCCGTTCCGGGGTCTGTCGATCGAACCAGGTTGGCGAGGGCCATCGCGACCCCGAGTACGTCAACATGGGTGGTGATGACGACGCCGTGCGCGGCGGCGGCGGCCTTGATCGCCTGGGCGAACGCGCCCCACGACTTCTCGGCGGCCTGCCGGTGGTCGCCGCTCGCCACGCAGTTCGACGCGACCCGGCGGTAGTGCGCCAGGTTGTCGAGGTACGTCGCCTGGTGACGCTCGGCGTCCCGGGGGGAGGGCGGATCGCTCTGCATCGCGATCCGGGCGCCGCGCCGGATCGCCGCATCGAGCTGCGGAAATTCGAGGGTCGGGATCGTCATGCCTTGCCTCCCTGATCGGACAGGCCGTTGGCGGCGGCTTCGGCACCCGACTGCCCGTTCGTCAGCACCGAGCCCTCGAGCAGATCCACGGCCCGCATGACTTTCCGGACAAGCACCGGGATCTCATCGGCCGCGAGGTCATTCTCGTAGAAGTGCTGATGGAGGCTCCGGGCGGTCATGCAGCCGTTGAGAAGCGAGGCTCCGGCGGTCCGGTCGCCCTCGCGAACCAGCGCTGCGAGCTTCAGTGCAACCCCCAGCACATCCGTGTGAGACGTCACGAGAACGCCCCGCGCGGCGCTGACCGCCTTGATCGCCTGGGCGAACGCGCCCCAAGACTTCTCGGCCGCCTGCCGGTGGTCGCCGCTCGCGACGCAGTCGGACGCGACCAGGCGGTAGTGCGCCAGATTGTCGAGGTAAGTTGCCTGGTGTCGCTCGGCGTCCAGGGCCGACGGCGGATCGCTCTGCATCGCGATGCGGGCGCCGCGCCGGATCGCGGCATCGAGTTGAGGGAGCTCGAGGGTGGGGATCGTCATGCCTTGGCTCCCTGTTCGGGCAGGAAGAGAGGTCCGTCGCGTCGGAGGGCGGCGGATCCAGGTCGGTCGGTCAAGGTCGGACGAAGGCGCTCCCTTGGGGCGGCGCTTCCTCTGCGATCGTAGCCCGGCCCCCCGAGGCATGGCGGTCTGTGGTTCGCGCCCGCGCCGGCGGGCAGCGCTCTTCCGGGTGCGCCGGCGGAGTCGGCGTCAGCGCTCGTGGCTGAAGGCGGTGTCGAGGAGGTCCACGGCGTCCATGACTTCGGCGACGAGGGACCGAACTAGATCGGGCGGCAAATCGCCCTCGTAGAAGTGCTGATGGAGCGAGCGGGCGGCGGTCAAGCCGTGGCGAAGCCGCGCTGCGCGGGCCGGATCCGACGGTCCCACCATCTCCGTCAACGCGTGAGCGACCCGAATCACGGCTTCGTGGGTTCGCAGCCGGTACCGGTGGGCGGCGCCTGCTTCCTTGACCGCCTGTGCGAACACGCCCCAACTCTTCTCGGCAGCTTGCAGATGATCTCCGCGCTCCAGGCACTCGGCAGCGACCGCGCGGTAGTGGGCGCCGTTCTCACGGTAGCGGTCCCTGAGGGACGAAGCGTCCGCCTGCCGAAGGGCATGGCCCGCCACCGTGTTCCCGGCGGCGCGCCGGATCTTCTCCGCGACCTGCCCCGAGTCGAAATCGACGATCGTCATTTCCCGCTTCCCCGATGAACGCGGGGCCCGCCGCCTCGCGCAGGGACGGGCCCGATGGAATCGGTCCAGGTCGACCGACCGCCCGAGATGTCGAATCTGGCCGGCGGCGCAGCCGCGCCGGCCTCGTCGACACCGAGCTCCACGGTCATTTTTGCGATTCTAGCCCGATGGCTCGGATCCTTCGCGTCAGGCGGCTTGTCGCCAGAAACGGGTCTCGATCACGTCCAGGGCTGCGTCCACATCGGCGGAAAGTGACCTGATCAGGTCCCGGTCAAGGTGGCGCTCACAGAGGTGTTGATGCATCAGGCCCGCTGCGGCCAGCCCGAGCTTGATCCGGTCGGCGGCCGCGGGATCCTCGTCCCGGAGGATCTCGGCCAGGGCGTGCGCCACCCGGATGACCGCGAAGCGGGCGTCGAGCCGGCGCCCCCGGACGGCGCTCGCGGCCTTGATCGCCTGCGCGAACGCGCCCCAGGTCTTCTCCGCCGCCTGGAGGTCATCGTTGCGGGCGAGGCACTCCTGCGCTCCCGCCCGGAAGTGCGCTTCGCTTTCCCGGTAACGGTCGAACAGCTCACCAGCGTCGTCGGCGGACAGCGCGGCGCTCCCCCGCTTGCCTCCGGCGGCGCGACGAATGCGCTCCGACACGCGCTCCGGGTCGAATTCGAACCTGTTCTTCATGGCGGCGCCGCGAGCGTAGCGCGGCCTTGCCGGACTGGAGTCCGGCGCTCCGGTCCGGCACGCCGGCGTTCCATGTCAGGGTTCGCTGACCAGGTAGGCGATCCAGGTCTCGTCGGCCGTGCCCTCGGTGACTTCCTCGAAGACGCCGTTTCCTTCGCCGTTCTCGTCGGCGCCCTCCCACAGGATCGCAGTGCGCCGGAAGCCTGCCTCCTCGAGGATCTCGCGTAGCTCGGGGAGCGACCAGAAGCGCCACTGGTAGCGGAAGGCGTTTCGGAGGCGGCTGCCGTCCGGGAACTCGAAGTGGATCGCGCAGCGCATCCGGCCGCTGATGGGGTCGTAGGCGACCTGGTCCCAGAGGAACGTGAAACCGTCCTCCTCGCGCGCGTATTCCTTTTCCTCGTGGCAGTCCGAGCCGCCGTAGGCGTCGAGAAAGAAGAGGCCGTCCGGGCTGAGCGCTTTCCGGGCCCGCTGGAAGTAGGTGCGCATCCGATCCCGGGTCTCGAAGATCCAGTAGCTGAAATTCATCGCGGCGATCAGATCCACCCGCGGCCCATCGAACTCCAGCACGTTGGCCTGAACGAGCTGGATCCGCGCCCGCTCCCCGCGGCTCAGCGCGGCGAGGTTGCGTCGGCGTCCCCACTCGAGGGGCTCGGCGGCGATGTCCACGGCGACGACCCGGCTCTCCGGGCGTCGCGCCGCGAATTCGCAGGCGAGCGCGGCGGACCCGCAAAAGTCCTCCCGGAACGAATCCGCCCGGCGGCCGCGTCGGCGGTGGAACTCGTCGTCGAGGAACCCGGCGTCGGCGGGGGCGTCCTGCACCGAGTCCTGGTAGAGCTGGTAGCGGTCCGCCCGGTCCGCGAGCGTGGGCCGAACGCGTCGGCGGCGGAGGCGCGGAACGGAGAGCCTCCGGCCCGGCGCCGGGCGCAGGGATCTCAGTGGAGGGTGACCGGTTGGCTCAGAGTGAACGGCGCGATCTCGACCTCGAACTTCTTCCCGCCGGGCACCTCCATGACGTAGCTGCCCCGCATCATCCCGAACGGAGAGCGAAGCGGACACCACGAGGTGTAACGGAAGGATTCCCCGGGCACGAGGTAGGGACGGGCGCCCACCACGCCGGGGCCACGCACTTCCTCGACGTGCTCGTCGCCGTGCTCGATCACCCAGTGGCGGCTCAACAGACGCACCATGTCCGGCGACTCGTTCGTGATGGCGACCTCGTACTGGAACAGCCAGGCGGGCTTGGGCTGGCGCTGCTCGTCAGCGAATCGGGCCTCGACATCCACGCGGATCCCGCGGGTGGTTGCGGTCGAGGTGAAGGTCTCCTGCCGCACGTTTGGCATCGTAACACGGGCGGGGGCCGCCCGACCCCGTCCGCGCGCGCCCTCGGGAACAAGAACTGTGGTCATGGAATCTGACCTAGAATGCGGTGATGCGGACGATTCAGATCTCGCGCTTCAAGGCCACTTGCCCGGCGGAACTCGAACGAGTCGCGACGACGGGCGAGCCGCTGCTCGTGACCCGGTACGGGAAACCGGTAGCGCGGGTCGTTCCGGCATCCGGCCGGGAGCGCAAGTCCTGGTTGGGCGCCATGAAGGGAACCGGAGAGATTGTTGGCGACATCGTGTCGCCGGTGGCGGACCTCCGGGAGTGGGAAGTCCTTCGCTGAGTGGCCTTCCTGCTGGACACTCACGTCTGGCTATGGGGCCAGCTCGAGCCGGAACGACTCGCTCCTCGGGTTCGTTCGGCGCTGGAATCGCCCACGGATCCGGTGCACCTCTCGCCGGTCAGCGTTTGGGAAGCGATGCTGCTCGCCGAACGCGGCCGGATCCGGCTCGATCCCGACGCTGCAACGTGGGTTGCCCAGGCGGTCGAGATCGCAGGTCATGTGGAGGCCCCGCTCACGTTCGACGTGGCCTCCGCGAGCCGAAGCCTCGATATCGCCACTGAGGATCCGGCCGATCGCTTCCTGGCCGCCACCGCGCTCGTCCACGGTCTGTGCCTGGTCACATCCGATCGGGTCCTCTTGCGGTGCCCGGACATCGAGGTCCTCTCGAACCGCTGAACCCGGCTCCTGGAGCCGAGCCCTCGCGATGACGGGTGCGGGGACCGCGACCGGAGAGAGCGCGCGCCGGTTCTCCGGCCAGGGGTCCGACGCCCTCGGGCAGTAGGGTTCGCGCCATGATCCGAGCCCGAGCCACGGTCCGGGGACTCGGCCTGCTGACGGTCCTGGCGGCGAACAGCGCGGCGCAGGTTGACGACGGCGGGCGGCTCATCGTCCTCGCGCTCGACGGCGCAGCGCACCATCTGGTGCTCGAGTTCGCCGGCGGCGGCGAGCTCCCCAACTTCGATCGGATGCGCGCCGAAGGAGCCTTTGCCGACGGGATGGTGACGGCCTTCCCGTCGAAGACGGCGCCGTCCTTCGCCATGGTGTGGACCGGGCTCCCGGGGAGCCAGACCGGGATCACCGGGAACTCGGTCCTGGCCGAGCCCGCGGAGGCGCATTCGCTGCTCGACACCCGCAGCGGGTTCTCCGCCGAGCTGTTGCGCGCCGATCCGCTGTGGACCCGCGTCGCGCGCGCCGGCCGAACCGCGGTCGCGCTCCACACGACTCACACCTACCCGGTGGGGCCGGCGCTCGCCCGGCTGGGCGCGGAGGACCGGGAACGCCTGTTCCTGCTGACGGGCTACGGGGACCTGCGGCTGGCTCCGGAGGTGCTGCGAGAGACGACGCACCCGCTCCTCGACGGTCCCGAAACGCCTCCCGGCGCGGAAGCGGCCTTCCGGTTCCGGGTCGCGGACAGCGCATTCCTCGGCGTCTTTTTCGACGATCCGGCGGTGGAGGGGACGGGCTGGGACACGTTCGGCGTACTGCCGGATCCGCCTTCCGAGCCCCCGGTCTTTCTGGCCCGGATTCCGGTCGGGGCCGGAGGCGGGTTTTCCGCGCCGGTCGGCGCCGAGGCGGCGACACCCGGAGGCCGCGTCGAGTTCGCGGTGCGCGCGTTCGAGGCCGACCCCGATCGGGCCGACGGAAACGCCGGATTCCTCGCCTACCGCACCGGCGCCAGCGAGACCGCCTTCCATCCCGCGAACGGCTGGGGGGCAGGGGACTGGACCGGTCGGCTGGGCCCTCCTTCGTGGCCGCGGACGGTGGGCGCTCCCGACTACGTGTCCGGGCGGCTCGGCCCGACCCGCCTGGGGAGCGGGGACGGACTCGCCGAAGAGCGGCTGCTGGAGATCGTGGCGCACCTCGCCGACACCGCGCTGCTCCACCTCGAGGCGGCCGCCGAGATCCCCCGATGGGATCTCATCGCGCTCTATCTGGGCGTGGCGGACGAGGTCGGCCACCTCCTCTACGGCTTCCTCGATGACCGCCTCCCCTCGCACGACCCCGAGCTCGCCGAGCGCCTCCGCCCCGTCCTCGGAGCCGCTTTCGCCGAAGCGGACCGGGTGCTCGGACGGGTGCTGGATCTGGCCGAGGCGGCGGGGGCGCACGTTCTGGTCGTCAGCGATCACGGGATGGCGGGGACCGACCGGCGGGTGCACGTCAACACGGCGCTCGAGCGCGCCGGGCTCCTCGCATTCGGGGACGACGGTCGGCCCGATCTCTCCCGGACCCGGGCCATGCTGCTCACCACCGGCGATGGGAGCGTGGCGGTGAACCGCTCGTTCCGTCAGGGAGGCATCGTGTCCGAGGCGGCGGCGCCTTCCGTCCTGGCCGCGGTTCGGGAAACGCTCCTGGCGATCCGGGGTCCCGGTGGGGAGCGGGTCGTCACCGGATTTCTCGAGGCGGCGGGGAACGGCGCGATCCGGCCCGGCGGCGCCTCGACCGGGGATCTGTTCCCGACGCTCGCTCCCGGCTTCGTCCTGTCGCCGCTCGCCGGTCCGACCGTGGTGACCGAAGCGCGTCCCGCCGGCAACCACGGCTACCTGCCCACGCGGCGCGACATGCTGGGCGTCCTGGCGGGGTGGGGTCCGAGGATCCCCGCCGGCGCCCGGTGGCCCCGCGCCAGCGCGCTGGACGTTGTCCCCACCGCTCTCGACCTGCTCGAGCTCCCGCCGGACCGCGCGCTCCCCGGGCGTTCGCTGTTCGGCGACCGCGCCGTCGTGCCGACCGAACCGGACCCGGCTCCGCGGGCGGGAACGGAACCGGGTCCGCGACGTTAGCGGAACGATGGACGTTGCGCGCGAAGGGGTCCGGGAGGCCCGTCGCCGGCGGCGATTCCTGCTCGCCGGCGCGGGCGCCGCGGTCGTGGGAGCGATCGTCGTCTTCGCGCTCCGGCTCGATCCGGCGGTTCCGGCCGTGGACCGCGACGCCGTGTTCGTGGACACGGTGCGCCGCGGCGAGATGGTGCTCGGGGTCCGCGGCCCGGGGACGCTGGTCCCGGTGGACGTGCGCCGGATCGCGGCGTCAGGCGACGGCCGGGTGGCCCGGGTCCACGCGCCGCCCGGGGTTCGGGTCGAGCCGGACACCGTGATCCTGACGCTGGAGAATCGCGAGGCGGCCCAGGCGCTTGAGGGCGCCGAGCTCGAACTCGCCGCCGCCGAGGCCGGCCTCGACGACCGCCGGGTCCAGCTTCGGCGGCAGGTCCTCACCCAGCGGTCGCGGCTCGCCACCGTGGAGGCGGAGGCGCGGCAGGCGGCGCTCGACGCCGAGGCGGATCGGGAGATCCACGCCGAGGGGATCATCGGACGCATCGCGCTGGAGGACAGCGAGAGCGCGGCGGCGGATCTGGAGGAGCGCGCCGCGCGGGAGGCGGAGCGGCTCGCACTCGCGGAAGTGGCGGCGCGAGCGGAGCTCGAGGCCGAAGTGGCCCGCGTGGAGCAGTTGCGGGCGGCTGCGGGACTGCGGCGGGAGGACGTGGCCCGACTCGAGGTGCGGGCGGGCATCGCCGGAGTGGTCCAGGCGATCGAGGTCGAGGCGGGGCAGCAGGTCCGGGCCGGAGACGACCTCGCCCGGGTGGCGGAGCCGGCGCGGCTCAAGGCCGAGCTTCGGATCGCGGAAGTTCAGGCGAAGGACATCGAGATCGGTCAGTCGGTGCGGGTGGACACCCGCGCCGGCGTCGTGCCGGGCGAAGTGTCGCGCGTGGATCCGCAGGTCACCGACGGCGCCGTGACCGTGGACGTCCGGCTCGACGGTCCCCTGCCGCAGGGAGTGCGCAGCGAGCTCTCGGTGGACGGGCTGGTCGAGATCGCCCGGCTGGCGGACGCGCTGCATATCGCCCGGCCGGCGTTCGGATCGGAGGGGGAGACGGTGGATCTGTTCCGGGTGCTCCCCGGGGAGGACCATGCGGTCCGGACGCCGGTGCTCCTCGGGCGAGCGTCCGTGAACACGGTTCAGGTGCTCGAAGGGCTCGTGGAGGGGGATGCGGTGGTACTTTCGGATCCTTCTCCGTGGGAAGGACGCGACCGGATCCGGCTCCGGTGAGCGATCGCTCGACAGCCGTGGCCGAAGGAGGACTTGTGGCCGAGACCGTCATCGAATTGAAGGGGATCAGGAGGATCTTCACGACCGATGAAGTGGAGACGCACGCCCTGTCCGACGTCAGCCTGCGCCTCGACCGCGGCGAGTACATCGCGATCGCGGGTCCTTCCGGGTGCGGGAAGTCCACGCTCCTGTCCATCCTCGGGCTTCTGGACACCCCGAACGGCGGGGAGTACCGCCTGAACGGCCGCTCAGTGGCGAACCTGGGTCTCGCCGAGCGCGCCCGCATTCGCAACCGCGAAGTCGGCTTCATCTTCCAGGCGTTCAACCTGATCGGGGATCTCACCGTGTTCGACAACGTCGAGCTGCCGCTGGTGTACCGGGGAACGCCAGCGGCGGAGAGACGGCGCCGAGCCGCCGCCGCCCTCGAGCGGGTCGGGATGTCCCATCGCGCCCGGCACTACCCATCGCAGCTCTCCGGCGGTCAGCAGCAGCGGGTCGCGGTCGCGCGGGCGGTCGTGGGGGAGCCCTCCATCCTCCTCGCCGACGAGCCCACCGGGAACCTGGACTCGACGAACGGCGCCGAGGTCATGGACATGCTCGACGCCCTCCATGAGGGTGGGGCCACGATCTGCATGGTGACCCACGATCCCCGTTACGCCGACCGCGCCGATCGGACCATCCAACTCCTCGACGGCCGGATCGTGGACGACGGCGCGGACGGCGCCTGAGGCGGTTTCCGGGCTCGCTCGACCCCGTCCGTCCTCCCTCCCGCCCGTAGAATCGCCCCGTCATGGGTCGGCTGGACGCGCGGGCGGTTTCGGGCGAAGCGCTGCGCCGCTTCGAGGTTCGGCTCCTCCGGGAGCTGCGCCAGCTCGACGCGATGATCCGCCGGGGAGACATCGAGGAGGATGTGTACCGCGTCGGCGTGGAACAGGAGATGTTCCTGATCGGCGACGGACATCGCCCGGCGCCCAAGGCGATGGAGGTGCTCGAGGATCTCGACAACCCCGCGTTCACGACCGAGATCGCGCTCTTCAACCTGGAAGCGAATCTACCCCCGATGCGGCTGGGAGGTGGTCTGCTTCGCGAGACCGAGCGTCGTCTCGAGGAGACGATGTCGCTGGCCGCCGACGCGGCGCGTCGCGTGGGCGTGGACGTGTGTCTCACCGGGATCCTGCCCACCCTCCGACTCTCGGACATGACGCTCGCCAACATGACGCCGCTGCCCCGATACCGGGTGCTCGACGAGGCGCTGGCCCGGCTGCGCGGTCACCGCCCCTTCACCGTCCATCTCAGCGGCGCCGACGACGTCCGGGTCACGCACGACAACGTGATGCTGGAGGCGTGCAACGCCAGCTTCCAGGTCCATCTCCAGGTCGGGGCCACCGAGTTCAGCCGTCTCTACAACCTCGCGCAGTTCGTGACCGCGCCCATCCTCGCCTGCGCGGTGAATTCGCCGCTCCTGTTCGGGCGGCGCCTGTGGCGGGAAACGAGGATCGGCCTCTTCGAGCAGAGCCTCGACACCCGCGCGACCGGATCCAACGTGCGCCGTCGTCAGCCGCGCGGCTCGTTCGGCGGCGACTGGGTGCGCGGCGGCGTGGTCGAGATCCTCCAGAACAACGTCACCCACCACTCGGTCCTTCTGGAAGCCGGGGACGCCGACGACGACAGCGACCCGCCGCAGCTCTCGGCGCTCACGCTCCACAACGGCACCGTCTGGCGCTGGAACCGACCCTGCTACGGGATCACCGACGGGAAGCCCCACCTCCGCATCGAGAGCCGCTACCTGCCGAGCGGTCCCTCGATCCCCGACGAGGTCGCCAACATGGCCTTGTGGCTGGGCCTCATGAGCGCGCTCGCGGCCGAAGGGGTGGAGCCGAGCGAGACGGTGCCTTTCGAGGATGCGGCCGAGAACTTCCGGGCCGCCAGCCGCCTCGGCACGCGGGCCGAGCTCACCTGGCTCGACGGGAAGCCGCGCCGCGCCCGCGACCTCCTGCTCGAGGAGCTGATCCCGAAGGCCCGGGTGGGGCTCGCTCGCAAGGGGGTCGGCCGCGACGAGGCGGATCACTATCTCGACATCATCGAGGAGCGCGTTCGGAAGGGGCGCTCGGGCGCGACCTGGATGCTGGAGGGCCTCGAGCGGCTCCGGACCCAGGCGTCCGAGTCGGAGCGGCTGAGCGCGATCACCGGGGCCGCCCGCCGGCTACAGGGCGAGGGTCAGCCGGTTCACCGGTGGGAGCTGCCCCGGCTCGGCGACTCGGGCGGATGGAAGCACCATTACCTGCGGGTCGAACAGTTCATGGCCCATGACATCCGCACCGTCCATCCGGACCAGTCGGTGCAGCGGGCGGCGGCGCTCATGGACTGGGGCCGGATCCGCCACCTCCCGGTCGAGGAGGACGGCGAGCTCGTCGGACTGGTGTCCTACCGGACGATCATCAAGCTGGTCGCCGAACGGGAACTCTCGACCGACGACACGATCCCGGTGCGGGACGTGATGAAGAAGGAGGTCGTCACGATCGGTCCCTCGACGCTCTCGGTGGAGGCGATCCGGCTGATGAACCGACGGGGGATCGGTTGCCTCCCGGTCGTCCACGACGGCGAGCTGGTCGGGATCGTGACCGAGCACGACTTCACCCTGATCGCCCGGGGCCTCCTCGAGGAGAAGCTCTCCGAATAGCGCCGGCAGTCCAGCGCTCGACATCCGGCGCCAGTCGGATCCGTCTCTCGGTGCCGGGCTGGAGAGATCCGTCTCTCGGTGCCGGACTGGAGTCCGGCGCTCCGACAGGCGCCGGTTGGCCGGGGCGCTCGGTGCCGGGCCCCTACCGGGAGAACCGGCGGAGTCCGGCGCTCCGACACCTCCCCGGCCCGCCCGATGATTGACGACTCGGGCCGGCGAGAGAGGGGAGAGGTTCGGAGAGGGGAGATCCGTCTCCCCTCTCCGAGAGAGAAAGTGACCTCGATCGCAACCTGGAGCGGAGCGAAGGTTGCGATCGGAGGCGCGAAGCGCCGAGCGGGCCGGGGAGGGGGCCGCCCTCGATGGGTCGTCGGCCTTCATCAGTGCGGTTCCAACGGATCCGCGGCCCCCTCCCCGGCCCGCCCGACACTACTCGGGCCGGGAGCGGATCACCGGAGGAAGGCCGGCGTCGGCGAGCCGGGAGTTGAAGGCCTCGAGCTCCTCCCCGGCGAGCTGTTCGAGGACCGCGCGGGTGTCCTCGAGCTCGCGCTCGTAGAGGGCGAGGACCTCGAGGTGCTGGTCGGTGGGACGGTGGTCGCTGCCTCCGATATAGCCGTGGAGGCTGCTCAGCTTGGCGTGGAGACGGCGCGGCCACCTCAGAGTGTCCTGCCCGGCGTTGCCACCGGTCAGCCGAAGTTCGAACAGGCGGGATTCGAGATCCATGAGCGCGCTGTCGTATTCGGAGGCGGCCACCCCGAGGTCCGATCCCTCACCCGCCGAGACGATCATCGCGGCCCCGAGGGCCCGGCGCTCGCCGGTCTGCTTGCGGAGCCACTCGATCTCCTCGATGAGGGCTCCCACCTCCGCCACCATGTCCTGGATGGGGAGCAGGGTGCGGACCTGTTCGGCGATCGCGGCGCCGCCGTCGGGGGCGTCGGGGTCGGAGAAGACCTGAAGCGGCGCCTCGAGGGTCTCGTCCCCGGCGACGAGTCGCACCGTGTAGCGGCCCGGCGGGAGCAGCGTGGAGACCGGGCGGGACTCGGTCAGGAGGCGGAACCCCCGGGCGGGCAGGACCTGGTGCGGGCTGTCCAGCGGCGGCGTCCGGAGCCGCGGCCGCCGGGTCGGCTCGTTCCGCAGGTTCCAGACGATCCGGTGGAGGCCGGCCGCGCCGTCGCCCTCGAGCGTGCGCACGACTCCGCCGGCTGGATTCGCGATCTCGACCGAGACGCCGCCGGCAACGGTGGCCGGCAACCGGTAATGGATCGTGGCTCCGTAGGGAGGGTTCTGGCCGGCGCCGGGGTCCTCGGGCTGGCTCATCGGGGATGGACGCATCCGGAACCGCCAGGCATCCCGGGGTTCGAACAGGTGCAGGTCGTCGCCGGCGGCGGCCTGCGGCCAGTCGCGGAGCGGCGAGATGTCGTCGAGGATCCAGAACCCGCGGCCGTAGGTCGCCGCCACCAGATCGGAGAACCGCTCCTGAACCGTGAGCCAGTGCACCGGGGCGTGGGGGAGGTTCGACTGGAGGGACTCCCAGCTCTCGCCGTCGTCGAACGACACGAAGACGGCGTTTTCGGTGCCGAGGAACAGCAGGCCGCGGCGGATCGGGTCTTCCCGGATCGTGTGGGCGTAGCTGTGGGTGTGTTGCGGGAGATCGTTCCCGAGCCGGCGCCAGCTCGCGCCGAAGTCGGATGTCGCGTAGGCGTAGGTCGCGGTGTCGCCGAGCTGATGGAGATCCACGGTGACGTAGGCGGTCCCGGCGGCGTGCCGGGAGGGCTCGATGTTCGAGAACGTGCCGAGCGGAGGGAGCCCGTCGAGATTCGTCGAGACATCCTCCCAGGACGCGCCGCCCGTCTGCGAGACATGGAGCCTGCCGTCGTTACTGCCCGCCCACAGGACGCCCGCGGTGTGCGGTGACTCGGCCAGTGAGAACAGGACCGCCGCGTAGGTGGGGCTGACGTCATCGAAGGTGAGCCCTCCGGTCTTCTGCTGGAGGGCGGGGTCGTTGGTCGTCAGATCGGGACTGATCGGCGTCCACGACTGCCCGGCGTTCGTGGTGACGTGGACCCGCTGGCTGCCCGCGTACACCCGGTCCGGGTCGTGAGGGGAGATGTGGATCGGGAAGGTCCACTGGAACCGGTCGCGGAGCTCGGCGGCGCCCCACCCCTCGGGGTTGTCCGGCCAGACGCTCACGTTCCGGGCCTGCCCGGTGGCGTCCTCGTAGCGCTCGAGGATGCCTTCGAAGCACCCGGACCACACGACTCCCGCGTCCGAGGGGTCGGGAACGGCGAATCCGGACTCGCATCCCCCCACCGGAGCCCACGCGCCGATGGGGATCGGCCCGGGCGTCAGGCTGTTCGACGGTCCCCGCGAGGACGGACCGTCCTGGCGGTTTCCCATGACCCGGTAGGGGATCTCGTTGTCGGTGTACACGTGGTACATCTGCGCGATCGGAAGTCGGGGGCGATGCCAGGTCTCGCCGCGGTTCGTGGAGATGCTGACGCCCCCGTCGTGGCCCACGATCATGCGGTCGGGTTCGTCGGGGGCGATCCACATGTCGTGGTGATCGCCGCCGGAGTCGTTCAGGAAGGTGGTGAAGCCGCCGTCGGTCGTCGTCGTGTGCCGGGTCGCGAGGAAGTGGGCCTCGTCCGGGTCGTCCGGGGCGGCCACCACCCGGGTGTAGTAGTGGGGCCGCTGCATCAGGGTGTGGTCCCGGTTGACCAGCCGCCAGGTGTCCCCGCCGTCGTCGGAGCGCCACAGCGACCCGTCGTCTTCCGGACGGATGGGAGAGAACTCCTCGTTCGAACTGGTCTCGATCAGGGCGTAGATCCGCTGCGGGTCGGCCGGGGTCATGGAGAGGGCGATCTTGCCGAGCGGCGGCGCCGGGAGACCGTTCCCCGCCAGCCGTTCCCAGGTGTCGCCGCCGTCGGTGGAGCGGAAGACGCCGCTCCCCGGACCGCCGCTTTCCCGGCCCCAGGTCCAGATCCGCATCTGCCACATCCCGGCCAACAGGATCCGGGGGTTCGCCGGGCTGATCACGATCTCGGACGCTCCGGTGTTCTCGTCCACGAACAGCACCCGCTCCCAGGTGGCGCCGCCGTCGGTGGTCCGGAAGATCCCCCGCTCCTCCTGCGGGCCGTAGAGGTGTCCGAGGGCGGCCACCCACGCGATCTGCGGGTCATCGGGGTGGGTCACGATGCGGGAGATCCTCCCGGTCGCTTCGAGGCCGGTGTGGGTCCACGTCTCCCCCCGGTCGGTGGAGCGGTACACCCCGTTGCCGAGCGAGACGTTGCTGCGGATGTGGGCCTCTCCGGTCCCGGCCCACACCACGTTCGGGTCCGCGCTGGAGACGGCGACCGCGCCGATGGAGAGAACCGGCTGGTCGTCGAAGACCGGAGTCCAGTGGATCCCGGCGTCGTCGGAGCGGAACACGCCGCCGGAAGCCGCGCCGAAGTAGTAGGTGTTCGGATCTCCCGGAACTCCGGCCACGGCGGCCACGCGGTTTCCGACCGGACCGATGTGCCGCCACCGGAGGGCGTCGAAGGGCCCTTCCGCCGCCGCGGGGCGACCGGCGGCGACGGCCAGGCAGAGGGCGGTGAAGAGGAGGGCTCGGCGACGCATCAGTGCGAAGTCTCCCCCATCCCGCGCCGGTCCGGTGTGGCGCACCATGGAGCGCCGCTCTCCACCAGTTCTCCCGGTGGGGGTGCGGCACGATGGAGCACAGGCCAGCGCGGGTCGCGGCGCCGGACTGGAGTCCGGCGCTCCGGCGCCGGCGCGTGGCTGCTAAATTCGGACGGAGGCCCCGCGGCGGGGCCTGCGCCACGGGGAAATCCTTACCAACAGTGTTCGAGCGGTACGCGGAGCGCGCCAAGCGCGCCATCTACTTCGCCCGGCACGAGGCCTCCCAGCTCGGAGGCGACTCGATCGAGCCCGAACACCTCCTGCTCGGCCTGCTCCGCGAGCTGCCGCCCCCCCTCGCGGCGCGGCTGCGGCTCTCGATCGATCGAATCCGCACCGAGGTCCGTGGCCGGGCGCTGCTCCGGGACAGCGTCTCCACCACCGTCGGGATGCCGTTGTCGGCGGAATCGAAGCGGGTGCTCGAGCACGCCCGGAAGGAGGCCGACCGGCTCAGCCATCAGAGCGTGGGCACCGAGCATCTCCTCCTCGGGATCCTGCGCGAGCCGGGTTCCGCCGCCGCCCAGATGCTCGCCCGGCAAAACGTCCGGGCTTCCGTGGTCCGCGAGGCGATCGCGTTCGACCACGACCACCGCCGCGCCTCGGCGCCCGCGCGCGCGCCGAAGGCGCCGTTGCTGACCCAGTTCTCGCGCGACCTCACGCAGGCCGCGCGCGACGGGGCGCTCGACCCGCTCATCGGGCGTCACACCGAACTGGACCGGGTGATCCAGGTGCTGTGCCGCCGCTCCAAGAACAACCCGGTTCTGATCGGCGAGCCGGGCACCGGCAAGACGGCCATCGTGGAGGGGCTCTCCTCGCGGATCGCGAGCGGCGACTGCCCCATCTTTCTCGCCGACCGGCGCATCGTCACCCTCGACATCTCGCTGGTGGTGGCGGGGACCAAGTACCGGGGACAGTTCGAGGAGCGGCTGAAGGCCATCATCAAGGAACTCGAGCAGGCTCCCACGACGATCGTGTTCGTGGACGAGATGCACACCCTCGTGGGCGCCGGCTCCGCGGAGGGGTCGCTCGACGCCGCCAACATCCTCAAACCGGCGCTCGCCCGCGACGGAATCCAGGTGATCGGCGCCACCACGCCCGCCGAGTTCCGGCGCCACATCGAGCGGGACCGGAGTCTCGAACGCCGGTTCCAGGGCGTTCGCATCGCCCCTCCGACGACCGAGGAGACCCTCGAGATCCTCCATGGGGTTCGCGAGCGCTACGAGGCCTTCCACCGGGTCTCCTACGACGCCGAAGCGATCGAGGCGTCGGTGAGCCTCGCCGAGCGGTATGTCACCGAACGCTTCCTGCCGGACAAGTCGGTGGACCTCCTCGACGAGGCCGGTTCCCGGGTCAAGCTGAGGGAGAACAGTTTCTCGAGGGAGTTCGCCGAGTCCCGTCGTCGCATCGTGGCGATCCGCCAGAAGAAGGACCGCGCCCTCGCCGGGGACGACCTCGAGAGGGCATCGCTCGCCCAAGAGCAGGAAAACGCCGAGCGCGCCAGCCTCCGCGAGATCCAGTCCCGCTGGGAGGCGGACGAGGGCGACCGGCCGCTGGTGACCCGCCGCGACATCGAGGAGGTCGTCGCCGACTGGACCGGGATCCCCCTCGGGTCCATCGAGGAGGACGAGAGCCGAAAGCTCCTGCGCATCGAAGACGAGCTCCACCGCCGGGTGGTGGCCCAGGACGAGGCGGTGGCCAGCGTGGCCCGGGCCATCCGCCGCGCCCGCGCCGGACTCAAGGATCCGGAGCGGCCGGGCGGATCGTTCCTGTTCCTCGGCCCCTCCGGCGTCGGCAAGACCGAAGTGGCGCGCTCCCTCGCCGAATTCCTGCTGGGAACGGAACGGGCGCTGCTGCGTTTCGACATGAGCGAGTACATGGAGCGCCATTCCGTGTCCCGCTTCATCGGCTCGCCACCCGGCTACGTGGGTCACGAGGAAGGCGGGCACCTGACCGAACGGGTCCGGCGCCATCCCTACTGCGTCCTGCTGCTCGACGAGATCGAGAAGGCCCATCCCGATGTCTGGAACGTGCTGCTTCAGGTGTTCGAGGACGGCCGCCTGACCGACGGTCTCGGCAACGCGGTGGACTTCCGGAACTCGATCATCATCATGACCTCGAATCTCGGCGCCCGGCACCTGCACGGACAGCCTCACGTCGGATTCGCGGCGTCGGGAGAAGACGGCGATCGGGCCGCCGCCCGCGACCTCGTGCTCGGCGAGGTGAAGAAGACCTTCCGCCCCGAATTCATCAATCGCCTCGACGCGGTGGTCGTGTTCGACGCCTTGACCGAGGCCGACCTCACCGAGATCCTGCGCCGTCTCGTGGGTCGGATGAACGCCGAGATTCGCGCCCGCGGGCTGTTCGTCACGCTGACTCCGGAGGCGGAGGCCTTCCTGGTCGCAAGCGTCCTGCCCGAGCGCCACTTCGGCGCCCGTCCGCTGCGGCGGGCGCTCCAGCGCCATGTGGAGGACCCTCTCTCCGAGGCGGTCCTCACCGGACGCATCCAGCCCGGCGGTCCCATCGAAGTCGGCCTCCGCGATCCGTCGGCGGATCCGGACCCGGCTCCCGATGCCGAGCCGCTCGTGATCCGTCAGGGCCAGGGAGGTCTCGAGACCCTGCTGGCCGAGGAGGCTCTCGTCCCATGATCCGCGCTGTGTCGCCCCGATCTCTCCGTCCCCGCCTCGCGCGAGCCGCCGTTCTGGCAGCGGCGTCGTTCGCGCTGTTCGCCGCGCCGTCGGTTGGCGCCCAGGAGGAAGTCGAGACCGTGGAGGCGGTTCTCATCGAAGGCAACGACCTGATCGCGGCCGACGCCTGGATGGCGCACCTGACGGTGAAGCCGGGCGATCCGGTGGACCGGGAGGCGCTGCGGGCCGAGTTCCGCGCCCTGTGGGCGACCGGCTTCGCCGACGATCTGCGCCTCGAACTGCGTCCCGGCGAGCGGGGCGGCAAGGTCGTGGTGTTCGTGGTCCACGAGCGTCCCCGGGTGGAGGCTCTCGAGTTCCTCGGCTCGGAGGAGCTCGACGAGGACGACATCCTCGAGAAGCTGGAAGAGGAGAACGTCCGAATCGTCGTCGGCGCCCCTTACGACCCGGAGAGGGTGGTGCGGGCCCGCGACCTGATCCACGAGATGCTGGTGGACAAGGGGCGCACCGAGGGCGCGGTCACCAGCGAAATCGTCGAGGAGGAGGGTCAGGTCCGGGTCGTCTTCAACATCCGCGACGAGCAGCAGATCCGGATCCGCCGGGTCCGTTTCGAGGGGATCGAGGCGCTCGACGACTGGGTGCTGCGGTGGGCGATGAAGAAGACCCGCGAAAGCCACGCCATGGGGGCGCTGCTCGGGGGTTCGACCTACACCGAGGAGCAGTACGCGGAGGACATCGAGAACGTCCGCCAGGAATACCTGAAGCGCGGCTACCTCGACGTCTCCTTCGGGCCGCCGGAGTTCGCCTACGAGGACGGGTATTCGCGGTCGTTCCTGTTCTGGAAGCGGCCCAAGCGGTGGATGGACATCGTCATCCCGGTCTCCGAGGGGAATCAGTACCGGGTCGGCGAGGTCACCGTCGAGGGGGCGACGGTCTTCCCGGCGGAGTTCGTCCGCTCGTTCTTCCCGCTGCTCGAGGGCGAGGTCTATGACGAATCCGAGGTGACCAAGGCGCTCGATTCGCTCCGGGAGATCTACGGCGCCCGCGGCTACGTCCAGTTCACCGGGTTCCCGACCTGGAGGCGGCGTCCCGAGGAGCAGATCGTGGACGTCGTGATCAACCTCGCCGAGGAGGACCAGTTCCTGGTGAACCGGATCGAATTCCGGGGCAACTCGACGACCAAGGACCGCGTGATCCGACGCGAGATGTGGCTGAACGAGCAGGACATCATGAACATGGAGCTGCTCAAGGCCTCCATCCAGCGGATCAACCAGCTCGGCTACTTCCGCCCCATCGAGCAGCCCGAGATCCAGCCGAGCCCCGAGGACGAGAGCCGCCTCGACATCACCCTCGATCTCGTCGAGGAGAACCGGAACCAGCTCACCTTCGGCGCCGGAGTGTCCGGGCTGGAGGGGTTCTTCGTGAACGCGTCCTTCGGGACGACGAACTTCCTCGGGCGCGGCGAGACCGCGAACTTCACGGTGCAGACCGGGAGCCGGACGCAGAACTACCAGATCGCGATCACCGACCCGTACTTCATGGACAAGCCGGTGACGCTCGGGTTCGACGTGTTCAAGCGCACCCTGAAGCTGCGCGAGTTCACCCGCGACGACATCGGCGGCCGGATCATCTTCGGCATCCCGCTCGGCCGCTGGTCCCGGACGTTCCTGAACTACGGCTACTCCATCATCACCGTCCGCGAGCCCGACCCCGACATCGTTCTGAACCTGTACGACCTCTACTACAACTCGACCTACCTCGATCCGAGGTTCTACGGGCTCTCCGGCAACTTCCGCGAGAGCAAGATCAGCCCCACCTACGTCTTCAACACGGTGGACCACCCCATCTTCCCGAGCACCGGGCGCAAGCTCACCGCCTCGTTCGACATCGCCGGCGGGATGCTCGGGGGCAACGTCCACTACTACAAGCCGACTCTGGAGGCGGTGGCCCATACCCGCGTCATCGGAGCGACCTCGCTCGGCGTGCGGGCCATGGGGAGCTACCTGCACGGCTACGGGGGTGCCGACCTCGCGCCGGGCGAGGCGATCGACATCTTCGATGTGGAGCAGACCGGCGTCCCCTACTACAACCGGTTCTTCCTCGGCGGCGAGTACCAGATCCGCGGCTTCTACATCCGGTCGGTGGGGCCGCGGAACGCGAGCGGCCAGCTCCTCGGCGGAAACAAGATGCTGCTGTTCAACGCCGAGTACGCGATCCCGCTCGCCGGGCCGCTGCGGGCCATCCTGTTCTTCGACGCCGGGAACGCGTTCGCCGAAGAGGACTCATGGAGCCTGGACATGCTCCAGAACTTCCGCAGCTCGACCGGGATCGAGATGCGGGTCTTCATCCCCATGCTGAACGTCCCGTTCCGGCTGATCTTCGCCTACAATCCCCATCGGGATTACTACCATCGGGCGACCGCTTTCGTTTTCGGGATCGGCACCACCTTCTAGACAGCGCCGGGGCCGTCTCCGGCGGGCCCCAGCCCGCAGCGTGCCGCCCAGGCGTTCACGGAGTTGACCTAAGGCCATGAGCTTCTTCCATCGTCGCCGCCGCACCCGGATTCCCGGGGCGTCGCGGCCTCTTGCCGGACTGTTCGCCTCCGCGGCGCTGCTTGCCGGGTTCGTCGCGTTCCCCGTGATCGCCGGAGCCCAGGAGGCGGGCGCGACGCGGGTCGCTGTCATCGACATCGATCGGGTCGCCCAGGAGTCCAGCCGGGGCCAGACGATGTTCACCGAGCTCCAGGCGCTCCAGGAGGAGATCCTTCGGGGCCGGCAGCAGCGCGAGCAGGAGATCCGCGATCTGACGAACCGGGCTGGTTCGCAGCTCCTGTCCAACGAGGCCCGCGCCGATCTGACCCGCGACATCGAGCGGCGTCAGACCGACCTGCAGCGGTGGCTGGAGGATCAGCAGCGGGAGTTCAACGACAAGCAGGCGAACGGCTTCCAGGCCCTCGAGGCCGATCTGGGTCCGGTGGTGGAGGAAGTCGCCCGGGAGCGGAACATCCAGCTCATCATTCGGGTCACGCCCGGGCTGACCTTCGTCATGGACCCGGCGCTCGATATCTCGGCCGAGGTGATCTCCCGGTTCAACGCGCTGTCCGAGGGCGTCGGCGAAGAGGGCTGAGCCCTCCGGGCCCCATGGCCGGCCCCGTCGGCGGGACGCCTGGCCCGGCGAGGGCCTCGCGACGTCTCCTCGACGCCTGCGACCCGCCGTCCGGCGACACGATTCGCGCGAGCCGCGAAGTCGGGCCGGACGAGCCCTTCTTCGCCGGTCACTTTCCCTCGCTCCCGGTCGCCCCGGGCGTCTTCCTCGTCGAGGCGCTGGCGGAGTGCGGCCGGCGCCTCCACGGCGACCGAATCTGCTCGACAACGAGAAGGCCGAGAAGACGGGAGAGCGCGCTCCGGCTGGTCGAGGTCGAGGCCGTGCGGTTCCGCCGACGGGTTTCTCCGGGAGATCGTCTCGACCTGACGGTCACGCGGGCCGGCGGCTCCTCCGTCCGTCCGCGATTCACCGGGGCGGTGCGGGTCGGAGGGCGTCCGGCCGTGGAGGCCCGGTTCACGCTCGCCGTTTCCGGATGACGGCTCCGGCCCCCGCGGGGTTCGCGGTCCGGGCCGTGCACCGGGGACCGCACGGATGACGCACCTGCCTCCCCTCGGACTGGTGGATCGGTCCGCCCCGCCGGATCGCGCCGGTTCCGGGCGGCCTCCACGCCGGTCCGCCCCTCCGTTCCGGCGGCGCTCGCGCCGCCGCCCGCCGGTGGCCACTCCTCGGACCGCCGGGGGCCGCCTGCTCGAGGGCCTCGAGCGGGGCGGCGCCGCCGAGGTTCCCGGCGGGACGAGTCGGGCGCGCCGCTACGCCCCCGCCGCGCTTTCGGCAGCCTTTCACCTCGGGCTCGGCCTGCTCTTCTTCGGGGGACTGGCGCCGCTTCCGCAAGCCGATCCCCGCCCGGTGGAGCCCGAGGCCGAGCGCGAACCCCTCCTCTACGCCTTCGAGGCGCCCCCGATCGAGGAACCGCCGCCGGTCGTGGAAGCGGAACCGGTCCCGGTCCCCGTCGAGCCGGAGCCGGAGCCGGAGGCGGTTCCGGCCGAGGCCCCGGCGCCGCCTCCCGCCCCCGAGATCCTGATCCCGGAGGCGCAGATCGCCGTGCCGAGCACGGGGTTCCAGAACGATCTGCCGTTCAGCGACGGTCAGGAGGACGAGTTCTACTTCGACCAGCCCATGGGCGAGGATCCGGACTCGGAAGATCCGGAGAGCGGTTCGCTGGACTCGTTCGAGGACGAGCCCGCCCTCTCCGCCGGCGACCTCGCCGCGCTGGCCGAGGCCGCCGAACTCCTGGATGCCGCGCCGCCGGAGGCGGCGCCCGAGCGGTTCCCGGCCGATCCGGCGTCGGGGACCGAGGGGCCGCTGGACTTCGACGCCGAGGCGTTCCGCAATCGGATCCACGATCCCGCCGCCGACGTGCGCCGACAGGGCGACGAGATGGCTTACTCGCGGGCGCGCGAGCTCGCCGAACGGGAGCGCCGCCGGGAGGGGGTTCCGACCGACATCTGGCGGTTCCTCGAGGGGAAGCGGTTCCGCAACCCGGAGGGCGGACTCGTCTCCAACCGGAACAACACGCTCTACTACGACGACCGCGGCGCCAACCTCGTCCCGTGGATCTCCCGGCTCATCGCCGAGGTGCGGCGAAACTGGTACATCCCGTACGCCGCGTCCTACGAGAGCGGCCACGTGGCGATCGCGATCAGCGTGTTGCGCAGCGGCGCCCTGGACTGGCTTCAGGTCGTCGTGCCGTCCGGCGTGCCCGGCTTCGACAACGCGGCCACCGGGGCGCTCCGGGGCGCCCAACTCCTGCCGCTGCCCGACGACTACCCCGGCGGCAACTTCGAGATCATGCTGGTGTTCTGGTACAACGAACGCCCGTACGACCTGTTCAACCGGTAACGGGCCGATGGCGGGACGCGTTGGCGGCTTGTTTCTGCTCGCTGTCGCCTCGGCGTCCGGCGCCTTCGCCGTGCAGTTGCCGGATTCGATCCGGGTCGCCCTCGCCGATTCCGCCGCTGCGGCCCGGGTGTCGGCGTCGCGGCCGTTCGTGCTCCGCGCCGGGGCGCTCGAGATCGAGGTCGCCGAAGCGCTCATTGCGCCCGAGACCGCCGCCGGGGGGGAGGCCGTCCTCGCCCTCGGTTCGTTCGCCACCGAGGCGGCGGCGCGGGATGCGGCTCGCCGCCGCACCGAGGGCCCGGACCCCGGATCGCCCGCGCGCATCGTGCGCGATCCGGCGAGCGGCCGCTTTCTCGCGGTCGTGGCCGGCGAGCCGACGTCGGCCGCCGCCCGGGATCTCCGCGTCGCCGGCTTTCCCGCGGCGGACCGGTTCGAGCTCCCGGCGTCGGCCGGAGGCGCCCTGCTGGTACGGCCACTCGGCGCGTCGGAGATCCGAATCCCCGGCGGCGTCTCGCTGATCGCGGATCCGCCAGCCGACGCGTTCCTCGAGTGGGAGGGCAGCCCCTACCGGGGGAGGCTCGAATTCGCTCCCTCCGGAACCGGCGTTCGGGTCGTGAACGAGGTCGGGCTGGAGGATTACCTCACCGGCGTTGTCCCCCGGGAGCTCCCCCCGGATCTGTTCCCCGAGCTCGAGGCGCTCAAGGCGCAGGCGCTCGCGGCCCGGACCTACGCCGTGAAGCCCCGGCCCGCGTACCGCCGGCGCGGCTACGACCTGTGCAGCGGACCGGCCTGTCAGGTGTACGGCGGGGTTGCGGCCGAGCGCCCCCTCTCGAGTCGAGCTGTCCGGGAGACCGCGGGCGAGGTCCTCCTCCACGACGGAGAGCTCATGGACGCTCTCTATACGGCAGCCTGCGGCGGATCCACCGAGAACGCCGAGAACGTGTTCTCCACCCCCACGCCGTACCTGGTCGCGAGGGCGTGTCTGCGCGAGGCCGGGGGCGTCCGGCTCGAGGCCGCCCGGGCGATCCCTCTCGAAGCCGGGGTGGTCCGGCTCGCCGGAGCGCTGCCCGATCGGTGGACGGGGGATCTCTCCCGAGTGGATGCGACGCGGGCGGAGGCGGCGGCCGTCCTGGGCCGGACGCTCGACTGGATGGGTCTTCCGCGGTGCGAAGCGCCGGAGTCGGCTGACGAGCCGATCACGCTGTCCGTCTTCGCTGATCTCGTGGAGGCTCTGCGCTGCGGCCGACGCGCGGACTCCGGCTTCGATCTCCCCGGCCGGTCCGCGATCGGACGGTTGGTCGCGGAGGGTCTGCTCGCCCCCGCCGAGCGGGGCGCGGCGCCCGGCCGATCCGTCTCGGCGCTGGAAGTCGCGACCGCGGCGGGGGCGCTCCTGCGGCGCGATGCGGGTCTCTTCCGTCGCGCCCAGGTGCGGAGGGCGGCGGGCGGGCAAGTCCTGGTGGAGCCCGAGGATGGCGCGGCCGCCGAGCCCCACCGCCTCGAGCTGGCGGCGGGGGCGCTCCTCTACCGCGAGCAGTGGCCGGTCCGTATCCCCGGGCGCCCGACCCCCGCGGGGGTTGTGGTCCCGGCGACCGAGCTGCGGCTCCGGCCCGGAGATTTCATTCGCTACCTTCCGCTGCCGGCGGCGGCCACCGGATCCAGCGCGACCGCCCGCGCCGACCTGCTCATCCTCGAGGATCTCGGCGAGGCCCTGGATCGCTTCTCCGGTCAGGCTTCCTGGCTGGTTCCGAAGAACAACGCCGACCTCTCGGAGCGGATCGAGCGTCTCGAGGGGCGGGCCATCGGACCGATCACCGCGCTCGAGCCGCTCGCGTTCGGGCCGTCGGGCCGCGTCACGCGCCTCCTCGTGCGCGGGGTGCGCGGGGAAGTCGAGATCGAGCGGTTGGCCATCCGGTCCCGGCTGGGGCTGAACGAGAACCTGTTCTTCGCCGAGCCGCGTCGCGACGAGACCGGCCGCGTCGTCGAATGGTGGTTCCACGGCCGGGGTTGGGGCCACGGGCTCGGCCTCTGTCAGGCGGGCGCTTACGGCATGGCCGCCGCCGGCGCGACCTACCGCGAAATCCTGGCGCACTACTACGCCGGGGCGACGATCGGTCGGCGCTGAGGACCGGTCCCAGCCGATGTCCCGGCGCCCGCTCCCGGCCGTGCAGATCCGCGCCGGAGTCCTGCTGGTCCTCGCGCTCCTGGTGCTGGCGATGGCCCGGGTCCCGGAGCGCCGGACTCCGGTCCCGCTCGGCCAGGTTGACGTGGATCCGCCCCTTCCTGCGACTGGGCCGCGGTGACCTGCCGACCGAACGCCGTCCTGGCGATCGTCGGCCCGACGGCGTCCGGCAAGACCGGTCTCGCGGTCCGGGTGGCCGAGCGTCTGTCGTTCCCGATCGAGATCGTCTCCTGTGACGCGTTCCAGATCTACCGGGGCCTTGAAGTCGGGGCGGGTCAGCCGGGGCGCGAGGAACTCGCCGCGGTCCGCCACCACCTGGTGGGCGTCCTCGAGCCCGACGACCCCGCTTCCGCCGGGCGTTTCGCCGGCCTCGCGGCGGAGGCGATCGCGGGAATCCGTCGGCGGGGAGCGATCCCGCTCGTCGTCGGAGGGAGCGGTCTCTACTTCCGCGCCCTGCGGGACGGCGTGTTCGAGGGGCCCGCGGTGGACCTCGGGCTCCGCGCCCGGCTGCGTCGGCTCGATCGGCATCCCCGGGGGCGTCGTCGGCTGGACCGGATGCTGGCCCGGCGCGATCCCGATGCCGATCGTCGCATCCATCGCAACGACCGGGTGCGGCGGCTGCGCGCGCTGGAAGTGGCTCTGCTCGCCGGGGAACCGATCTCCTCGCTGAGGAGGCGGCGCTCCCCGCCGCTCGACCGGGCGCACTGGACGGTGGTGGCGCTCGACCCGCCCCGGGACCAGCTCGCGACCCGGATCGCGGTCCGGGTCCGCGCCATGTTCGCCGCCGGATTCGTCGAGGAGGCGCTTCGGCTGCATGAACTCCACGGAGATTCCTGGCCCGGCCGTCGCGCCATCGGGTATCGCGAGATCCTCGACGAGCGGGCGAGCGCCGGGGAGCGGCAACCGACGGACGACCTCCGCTCCCGCGTCAGGAACGCCACCCGCCGCTACGCGAAGCGTCAGCGGACGTGGTTCCGCGCGGAGCGCGAGCTCGAGTGGCTCCCGTTCTCCGGCGACGACGCCGGGGCCGCCCGCCGGGTCACCGAGCGCTTCCTCGCCTCCGTCCGACCCGGCGCGCACCGCCCCGATTCGGCCGGTGGCGCCATCCTTCCGGCTCCCGCCGCCCCCGCTCCATGATCCTTCGCATCCTCCTCCTCCTCTCCACGATCGCACTCGGCGCGGGCGCCGCCCCGCCGGAGCAGCCGCCGCCCGACCCGGTCGAGACCGGCGCCTGGCTCAAGCTCCTGAATCTCGCGTCCGGCGCCCCCGAGCCGGTGCTCCTGTCGCAACCGGAAGCGAACGCGCTGCTCGCCTCGGACGCGCTCGCCCCGTTCGCCGAGAGCGTCGGACTGTCGCGGGCGTCGGTGCGCTTCACCCCCGGGGAGGTCCATGTCAGCGGCCTGATGACGCCGTCGGCGCTCGAAGGGGTCGCCGCGCCGGTTCCGCCCGGCGCGGCCGAGCAGCCGGTGGAGCTGGTGGTGGCCGTCGAGGGAGAGGCGGGGCAAGCCCAGGCCCGGGTCGTCCGCGGCGCCGTGGCCGGCCTCGAGCTGCCGCCCGCGCTGCTCGAGGAGGCGGTCCTCGGCGTCGTCTTCGCTGTCGTGGGCGCCGCCCCGGACCCCGGCGGCGGGTTCGCGCTGCCCGCCGCGGTGGGAGGTCTCGAAGTCGTGGCCGGGGGGCTGCGGCTCACGCCGCGCTGAGGAGTCGCCGAGTCCCGCCCGATGGCCGCGCCCGGACCGGACCAGGACGTTCGCTACGTCCGGGGAGTCGGACCGAAGCGGGCGGCGGCGCTCGCCCAAGTCGGGATCCGGCGGGTGGACGATCTCCTCCTTCGGCTCCCGTTCCGGTATGAGGACCGCACGGAGGAACGGCCAGCGGCCGGGCTCGAACACGGGATGGAGGCCGGCGCCGACGTCGTCGTGGAGTCGGTCCGCGTCCGCCCCACCCGGCGGCCCCGGCTCCGCATCGTGGAGATGCGCGGCCACGACGCCTCCGGTCCGGTGCGGGCGACCTGGTTCAACCAGCTCCACCTCTTGCGGCTTCTGGCGCCGGGGCGGCGGGTCCAGCTCTTCGGCCGGATTCACCGGCCCGGCCCGGGGCGGTCCCCCGAGTTCCGGAACCCGCGCTACGAGCTGCTCCCGGCGGCGGGCGCCGAGTCGGAGGGTGAGTCCGGCGTCCACTCCGGTCGGATCGTGCCGATTTACGAACGGCTCGGCCCGTTCTCGCCCCGGCAGTTCCGACAGGTCCTCCACCGCCTGCTGGAATCGGACGCGGCCGTCGGACCGGGCTCGCTCCCGGCGTCGGTTGCAGCCCGCCTCGGGCTCCCGGAGCGGGCGGAAGCGATCCGGGCCGTCCACTTCCCTCCCGAAGACGCCGTCCTCGCCGCGTGGGGCCGTCGTCGCTCTCCGGCCCACAGGCGGCTCATCCACGAGGAGTTCTTCCTGTTCGCGCTCGGGTTGCTCCTGCGGCGGCGCGAGGACCGGCTCGGCCGCTCCGGAGCTCACACGTTTACGGTGGACGACGACCTGCGGGACCTGGTGCGCCGGGTGCTTCCGTTCCGCCTGACGCAGGGGCAGCGCGACGCGCTCGCCACCATGGCCCGGGAGTTCCGATCCGGGTTCGTCATGCGGCGACTCCTTCAGGGCGACGTCGGTTCGGGGAAGACGATCGTCGCGGTCATCGCCGGGCTCATCGTGACGCACCATGGGGCCCAGGTCGCGATCATGGCGCCCACCGAAGTCCTCGCGGAGCAGCACTACGGGAGCATCCGGCGGCTGCTGAAGCCCCACGGGATCCGCGTGGTGCTGCTCACCTCCGGGCTCTCCGCGCCGGAGCGCCGGGAGGCGTTGCGCCTTGCGGGGAGCGGGTCGGCGCAGTTCGTGGTCGGGACCCATGCGCTCATCCAGGAAGGAGCGAAGTTCCACGATCTCGGTCTCGCCGTGATCGACGAGCAGCACCGCTTCGGCGTGGCGCAGCGCCGGGCGCTGCTCGAGCGCAGCGGCGGCGCGGATCTGCTCGTCATGACCGCGACTCCGATCCCGCGGACGCTGACGCTCGCGCTTCACGGCGATCTCGACCTCTCGGAACTGCGGGACCTGCCTCCCGGCCGCCAGCCGGTCCGGACCCTGCTGCGCGCGGAGCGCGATCTGCCCGAGGTGTACGAGCTGATCCGCGCCGAAGTGCGGAAGGGGCGCCAGGCGTTCATCGTCTGCCCCTCCATCGAGGAGTCCGACCACATGCCGGGCGCCGGGGTCGAGATTCGTCACCAGGAACTCTCCGAGGGACCGCTGCGCGACCTGCGCGTCGGACTCGTCCACGGGCGGATCCCCGCCCGCCACCGGGAACGGGTCATGGGCGACTTCGCGGCCCGCCGTCTCGACGTGCTCGTCGCCACCACCGTGATCGAGGTCGGCGTGGACGTGGCGAACGCCACCGCGATCGTGGTGGAGCACGCCGAGCGCTTCGGTCTCGCTCAGCTCCATCAGCTTCGCGGCCGGGTGGGTCGAGGCGCCGATCCGGCCACCGCCATCTTCGTGACCGGGGACCGCCCGAGCGAGACCGCCCGACAGCGCCTCGAGGTGCTGGAGAAGACGACCGACGGATTCCGGATCGCCGAGGAGGACCTGCGGATCCGCGGGCCCGGGGATTTTCGGGGGACACGGCAGTCGGGAGTTCCGGTGTTTCGGGTAGCCGATCTGGTGGAGGACAGCGATTTCCTGCGTCGGGCCCGGGAGGAGGCGCGCCACTTCCTCGCCTCCGACGAGCCCGGGACCCCCGAGGGGCGGCGCATCCTCGCCCAGGTGCGGGAGCGGTGGGGGGAGCGCTTCGGTCTGACCGAGGCCGGGTAGCCTCAACGCCCCCCGCCGGCGGCCGGGCGCAGCGCCGGCTCGGCGGGGGCGGCCCCCGGGACCGGCTCCTCGCCGGCGCCGAGCGGATGGATGGAGTCCCCGTCCTCGTTCGGTTCGCCGGGAAGACTCTCGGCCCCGTCGGGCGCCACCGCCGCCGCCATCATGTCCCGCGGGGACCAGCCCGAGGACGCCATTTGACAGGAGAGGCTCATCCGCGCAGCCTCTCGCGCGAGGTAGGCGACGAACTGTCGGGGGCCGCCTGCCGGCCACTGCCGAACGGTCTCCGACAGGGCGATGGGGTGTCGGTCGGCGGCCACGCCAACGCGGCAGCCGGGTCGGTAGGTGCGGAAGGCATCGCCGAAGACGCTGAACCGACGCCCGACCCGGTCGGACAGCAGATAGGTCATCGGCCCGGTGAGGACGACGACGTGCGCGAGCCCGGCGGTGCGTTGGGCGAGATCCCACGGGTCCACGGAGCAGGTTCCGATGTCGGTCCGGCCCCCGCTCAGGCCGCTGGCGAAGACCGGTCGGCTGCGGTCGGGGTCGCCGATGAGGTGGATCAGGCCCTCGACGCTCACCTCGTCGTCCACGATCCACGGTTTGGGAACGAGACGCCAGCCGTAGTCCACGAGTCCGGGCGACTCGCAGAGGTCGTGGATCGCCGCCGGGACCCAGCACATCGGGCCGCGGCCGAGCACGGCGCGCTTCCGCGCCTCCATCGCCGTGCGCAGAAAGGTTCCGCCCGGCGCCCGGTAGAGCGCGGTCACCGTCCGCCAGACCGGCCTCCCCCGATTCGCTTCCGCCTCCAGGGACAGTCCGAAGTAGCGGCCGCGACCCAGGGCCCGGTCCACGGCCTCGACCCGGACGCCGCCCGCCTCGTGCTGGGCGACCCGGGCGAGCGAGGAGGCCGTCGAAGGAGCGGCCTGGAGCGCTGCCGGAAGCGGGCCGGCGTGGCTCGCGACCCACCGCAGGATCGTGCTCCGAGCGGTGTCGAACTCCCCTCCGACGCCGTCGTCCGAGACCTCGCACGCGATCGCGGCGGCGGGCCGGAGGCGCAGACGACGCCCCGCCGGGGTCCAGCGAGGGGTCCGTCGGCGCGGTCGGGCCCGGGGCCGCGCCTCGAAGCGGGGCGCCGGCGCCCTTCCCGGGTCGAGGACGGGACCGTCAGGGGATGCGGTGTTCATGGTGGACTCCTGGGATTGGGTTGGCCTCCGGCGCCCGGGGCGGCTTGCGGCCGGCCGGTGGACCCCGGAGAATGGTTCGACCGCCGCCGATGGGCGGCGCAAGTGCTGTGAGTGTCCGGATCGCGGGAGGCGCCTTCGCCGGGAGAGTCCTGCTCGGCCCGCCGAGCCGGCGGGGAGGTGGCGCGATTCCGGGTCTGCGGCCGACGGCCGCGAGGTTGCGGAAGAGCCTGTTCGAAGTGCTGGGGCCAGAGCTTCCGGGTTCCATGACGCTCGACGTGTGCGCCGGAGTCGGGACGCTCGGATTCGAGGCGCTCTCCCGGGGCGCGGATCGCGTCTGGTTCCTCGAATCGGATCGGGGTATGGCCGCCCGGATCGCTTCCAACGCCGCCCGTCTCGGCGTGACGTCCTTCCAGGTGGTGTCGGGGGACGCCGCGCGCCACCTCGATCGCCTCGCCGCTCGTGACTGGAGGTTCGAGGGCGCGCCCGGCGTGGTGTTCGTGGATCCGCCGTGGCGCCGGTTTCGCGACGGAACCGCCGAGCCGCTGCTTCGCGCGGCGCTCGCGCTCGGCCCCGCGCTTCTGGTGGTGGCGCACGAGGCGACGCACTCGGCAGGAGATCGGCTCGCGCCGGCCTCGCGCGGTGGCGCTGGCGACGGCGCCGTCTCGCCGTGGTACCACCGGGCGCGGACCCTGCGCGCGGGAGATTCGGCGGCGTCGCTGTACCGTCCCGAGGCGCGCCATGACCTCGCCGACTCCTGAGGTCGGCGGCTCCCGCGGCCGGGCGTGGGAGGAACGGCGCACATACCCGGTGCACAACGCGAAACGCGGCCCGTTCCTGCGTACGGGAGGCGAATTGGCCCGGATTGTCGAAAACCCGGAGCTCCGGGCTATCGGAGCGCCGGACTCCAGTCCGGCACCGAGCGCCCTGGCCGACCGGCGCCTCCCTGTCGGAGCGCCGGAGTCCGCCGGTTCTCCCGGTAGGGGCCCGGTGCGGCCGGGACGCCGCAGGCAGTGTGTTAGGTTTCGACCCGGCGCCGCGAGGAGCCCGACACGTTGGAGACGACCCCCCGTCTGGCGATCTGCCCCGGCTCGTTCGACCCGCTCACGCTGGGCCATGTGGACATCGTTCGGCGCGCCGCCCGCCAGTTCGATCGGGTCGTCGTGGCGGTGCTGACCAACTCGGACAAGACCGCCCGGTTCCCCGTCGCCGAGCGACTCGGTTTCATCCGCGCCACCTTCGCCGACGACCCCCGGGTGGAGGCCGACGCCTTCTCCGGCCTCCTCGTCCACTACGCCCGCCGCATCGGCGCGACCGCGATCGTGCGCGGGATTCGAGCGGTCTCGGACTTCGAGTACGAGTTCCAGATGGCGCTCATGAACCGCCGCCTCGCTCCCGAAGTGGAGACCGTGTTCCTCACCCCGTCGGAGGAGTATTCCTACGTCAGCTCGAAGTTGATCAAGGAAATCGCCTCCCTCTCCGGCGACGTGACCGGCCTCGTTCCGCCGGCGGTGGCGGCTCGGCTCACCCCGGGCGGACCCGGCTCCGGAGACAAGATCTGATGCCTGAACCAACCGTGCGCCTCGCCTCCCGCGTGGCGGCCATCTCCCCTTCGCCCACGATGGCCGTCATGGCCGAAGCCATGCGCCTGCGCTCGGCGGGCGAGGACGTCGTGGACTTCTCGGCCGGTCAGCCCGACTTCAACACTCCCGACATCCCGAGCCGCGCCGGCATCGAGGCGATCGAGTCCGGCTACACCCGGTACACCCCGAATCCGGGGGCCCCCGAACTGCGCGCCGCCGTCGCCGCCGCCTACCGCCGGGACTTCGGGCTCGACTTCGGGCCCGCGAACGCTCTCATCACCTCCGGCGGCAAGCACGCCCTCACCGGCGTCTTCCTCGCGACTTGCGAACCCGGCGACGAAGTCGTCATTCCGACGCCCTACTGGCCGACCTTCCCCGAGCAGGCGCGGATCGCCGGCGCGGCGCCGGTCCTCGCGCCCGCCGACGCCGCGACCGGATTCCGGCCGACGCGGGCGGTAGTCGAGCCGCACGTGACCGACCGAACCCGCGTGATCCTGCTGAACGTGCCCAGCAACCCCTCCGGCGTCGCGCTCGATCCGCGCGAGCTGGAGGAGTTGGCGGAGCTGGCGCAGGAAGCCGACGCGATCCTGCTCTGGGACGACACCTACGCCCGGCTCACCTTCGAGCCGACGCCCGAGGGGGCCTACCGGAAGATGCAGGAGATCCTCGGGCCGCGGTTCGTGATCGCCGGGAGCGCCTCCAAGACCTGGGCGATGACGGGTTGGCGGATCGGCTGGGCGCTCGGTCCGGGAGAACTCATCCGGGGGGCGGCGGCGCTCCAGAGCCAGATGACGTCGAACGCGTGCTCGATCTCGCAGCGGGCGGTGCTCGCCGCGCTCGAGGCGGACCCGGCGGAGTTCCGGTGGATGGTGCGCGCCTTCGCCGCCCGCGCGGAGCGGATGCGCGAGGGGCTGCTCCGCATTCCCGGAGTCCGCTGCGGCGTCCCGGACGGGGCGTTTTATCTGTTTCCCGACTTCCGGGAGCGGCTCGCGCCGGGGCAGGGGTCCCAGGCGCTCGCGCAGGCGCTGCTCGAGAACGAGCGGGTTGCGACGGTCCCCGGGATCGCCTTCGGCCACGACACCCACCTTCGGCTCAGCTTCGCCACCTCCGAGGCGCGGATTGACGAGGGGCTCGCCCGCCTCGAGCGGTTCTTCGCCGGATCGCCGGGCGTGTGAGAATCCCCGATGCCCGCCGTGACGACCGAGACCGATTCCGCCGACGAAACGCCACCCGGCTGTAGCCCGTCCTCCTCCACCCGGACCATCCGGGAGGCCCATGACCGCTTCGTCTTTCCCGCGGTCCAGACCTTCTACGACGAGCCGATGCCGATCGTCCGGGGGCAGGGGAAGCACGTCTGGGACGCCGACGGGAACCGCTACCTCGACTTCTTCGGCGGCATCCTGACCGTCGGGCTCGGTCACTGCCATCCCGAGGTGAACCACGCGATCCACGAGCAGGTGGACACCCTCCAGCACGTCACCACGATGTTGCCGAACCAGCCCATGGTGGACGTCGCCGAGCGGCTCGCCCGGATCGCGCCGGGAGACTGCGACCGCAGTTTCTTCACGAACTCCGGCACCGAGGCGAACGAGTTCGCCCTGCTGGTGGCCGAGGTCCACACCGGACGCGGCGAGGTTCTCGCGCTGCGTCACGGCTACAGCGGCCGGAGCCGGCTCACCATGGGCGCCACCGGGCAGGCGCCGTGGCGGCTCGGCGGCGGGGCCGCCTCCGGCATCCGCCACGTGGCGAACGCCTACTGCTACCGCTGCCCGTTCGGACTCGAGTACCCCTCCTGCGATCTCCGCTGCGCGCGCGACATCGAGGACGTCATCCGGACCACTACCTCCGGCCGGATCGCCGGGTTCATCGCCGAGCCGATCCAGGGCGTCGGCGGGTTCATCACGCCCCCGCCGGGCTACTTCGAGGTCGCGGTCGAGATCGTGCGCCGCTACGGCGGGCTGTTCATCTGCGACGAGATCCAGACCGGCTTCGGGCGAACCGGCGGCGCGCTGAACGGCATCGGCCACTGGGAAGTGGACCCCGACATCGTGACCTACGCCAAGGGCCTCGGGAACGGCGTTCCGGTCGCCGCCACCGTCGCCCGCAGCGAGGTGGCCGAGTCGCTCGTGGGCAACACCCTCTCCACCTTCGGTGGCAACCCGGTCTCCATGGCGGCGGCCCGGGCGGTGATCGACATCGTGGAGCGCGACGATCTGGCCGCGAACGCCGCCCGGGTCGGGGTCGTTCTGCGGGACGGGCTCGAGCGGCTCGCGGACCTCCATCCCCGGATCGGGGACGTCCGGGGCAAGGGGCTGATGCAGGCGCTCGAGTTCGTCGAGGACCGCGCCAGCAAGACGCCCGACGCCGCGTTCACCACCCGTTTCCTCCAGTGCGCCCGCGACGAGGGGCTCCTCGTCGGGAAGGGCGGGCTCTACGGAAACTGCGTCCGCATCTCCCCGCCGCTGAACATCGCGGCCGACGATGTCCGCGACGCACTCGAGCGGCTGGACCAGGCCCTCTCGGCGACGGAGGCGGCGCTCCGTTGACCGACCCGGCTCCGCCGCTGTCGGGCGTTCGGGTGCTGGACCTCTCCCGCATCCTCGCGGGGCCGTTCGCGACCATGATGCTCGCCGACCTCGGCGCCGAGGTCATCAAGATCGAGCCGCCCGGCGGCGACGACACCCGGACCTGGGGTCCCCCGTTCGCGGGCGGAGAGAGCGCCTACTTCCTCGCCGTGAATCGCGGCAAGAAGAGCGTCGTCCTGAACCTCAAGACCGACCGCGGCCGGGAGGACCTCGAACGCCTCCTCGACCGGGCCGACGTCGTCGTCGAGAACTTCCGCCCCGGGACCCTCGCCCGGCTCGGCTTCCCTGCCGACGATGTCCTCGCGCGTCGGCCCCGGATCGTCTGGTGCTCGATCTCGGCCTACGGCCAGTACGGACCGCTGGCGTCGCTGCCGGGGTACGACGCGATCATGCAGGGCGAGGCGGGGTGGATGGGACTCACCGGGCCCCCGGAGGGCCCTCCGACCAAGGTCGGGGCCTCGCTCGCGGACATCACGGCGGCGATGATGGCGTCCTCCGGCATCCTCGCCGCGCTGTTCGACCGGGAGCGCACCGGCCGGGGCCGCCGGGTGGACGTCGCGCTGTTCGATTCGGTCGTGGCGACCCTGACCTACCAGGCGCAGGGGGCGCTCCTCACCGGCGACGAACCGGCCCGGAGCGGGAATTGCCATCCATCGCTCACGCCCTACGAGAGTTTCGAGGCGAAGGACGGGCACGTCATCGTGGGGGTGGGGAACGACGCCGCCTGGCAGCGGTTCTGCGCCGCTTGCGCCCCCGACCTGAATCGTCCCGAGTACCGCGCGAACCCGGACCGGGTGCGCCGTCGGGCCGAGCTTCGGGCGCGGCTCGAACCCCGGTTCCGGGAGCGGACCGTGGAAGCGTGGGAGCAGCTTCTGGGCGAGGCGGGGATCCCGGTGGGTCGGGTCCGCTCGATGCTCGACATCCTGCGGAGTCCGCAGCTCGCTGCGAGGGGCATGGTGGTCTCCCGCGAGCATCCGACCGTGGGGACGCTGCGCCTCGTAGGGAACCCGATCCAGTACGACGGGGTTCCGCACACCGCGGAGGGGCCGCCGCCGACCCGGGGCCAGCACACTGCCGAGGTGCTCACCCGCGCCGCCGCGATGATGGCGGGACCCGGGGCCGGATCCCCATCCCCGTCCCCGCCATCTCCTCGCCGGTCAGCGTAGGCGAGTCGGGTTCGGGCGGGAGGCGTCTCGGTGCGACACGGTCGCGCCCCGGGGGTCCCCGACTGCTGGCGACGCCCCCGAGGACCAGTCAGTCCTCGTCCTCGCTGGCTGGCGCGATCTTCGCGGGTTCGGGGGAGAGGGCCTGCTCGATGCGGGCGAGCCGTTCTCTCATGGCCCGGATCTCGGTGCTGATGGCCCGGATCTCGGCGCTGATCCTCTCGCTGAGCGTCGCCACCGTCTCTTCGACCTGTTGCATGTCTTCGCGGTGCTCTTCCCGGAGGCTCTGGATCTCGTCCCGGATCCCGGCTTGACCGACTCCGATGGCGACGCCCACTCCGAGAACGGAGACGAGGATCACCCAGTCCCCTCTCTTCATGACCGGACCCCCACGGACGCATTCCGGCATGCTCCCCTGCCGCTCACCACATGGTGACTCTAGCGGGCTAGGGCCGGGGGGCGGCGTCGGGCGGGCCGACCGGGGATGGCGACAGAATCGAGGCGAACCGTCCCTGACCTCCCGTCGTCTCGCGGACGCTGACTGCTAGGATTCGACCATGGAGCCCAAGGCGGGGCAGGAGTTCGGCATGGACACGGCTCGCGATGCTCCCCGGTCCCGGCCCTCGAACTGGCTCGGTGGTCTGGAGTCCGGAGGGGCGGCGTCCGGAAGCCGCTCACGGCGCGAGTGGCGCCCGGCGCTCGTGTCCCTCGGCCTGCACCTCACCCTCGGGGCGCTGCTGTTCCTCCCCGGCCTTCGCCTTCTCGACGAATCGTCGGAGAGCCGGATGAACAATCTGCCCCGGTTCGACTTCCGGGTCGCCGGAGGGGAGGGCGCCGGAGGGGGCGGAGGCGGCGGCGGGAGCCGCGGTGACCGGATCAGCGCCTTCATCCCGGTGCGAGCCGAACCCCCGCCGACTCCGGAGCCCGAGATCGAGACGCCGCGGGAGGCCCCCATCGCGCCGCGCAAGCCTCGCCCCCTTCGGTTCGACGACCTCGAGAATCTCGCCGACTCGCCGGAGGTCACCGATCTGGTGCTCGGCAACATCTTCTCCCCGCAGGCGGTCGAGTTCCCTGGCCTCTCGCTGTCCGACTTCGAGGACCGGGGCGGCCGCGACACCGCGCCGAGCGCGGGGGACGGGGGCGGTATCGGCGGAGGCGAGGGAATCGGCACCGGAGAAGGCGTCGGTTGGGGCGTCGGCCCCGGCTACGGCGGCGGGTCCGGCGGCGGCGCCTACAGCCCTGGGGGGTTCGACGTCGAGCCGAGGCTCCTCTACGAGCCCGAAGAGCCGCCCTACCCGGAGTCGGCCCGTCGTCGCCGGATCAGCGGGGAGGTGATGCTTCAGGTGCTGGTCAAGCTGGACGGCAGCACCGAGGTGCTCGGCGTGATCAAGTCGGGTTGCCGCGCCTGCGTCGAGACCGCCCGCCGGCACGCCACGCTCTATCGGTGGGCGCCGGCGCTGAAGGACGGCAAGCCGGTGGAGGCCCTCGGGGTGATCACGGTCACCTTCGGGCTGTTCTCCGATCCCTGATCTCGCCCCGCATCGGATCCCGAGTACCGCGCCCGTGACGACTGAAGCCCCGGCGCCGCACACCGAGCTTCTGTCCGCGGACGCCATTCGGGAGCGGGTGGAGACCCTCGCCGACGAGATCGAGGCCGAGCACACCGGGGCCGCCGGAGAGGGGGAGGGCCTGCATCTCCTCGTCGTCCTCCGCGGGGGCTTCCTGCTCGCCGCCGACCTCGCCCGCGCGCTCGCCCGGCGCGGGATGGAAGTCACCGTGGACTTTTGCCGGATCATCAGCTATCGGGACGGCACCGAACCCGGGGATCCGGAGGTGCGCCTCGACGATCCGGAGTCGCTGCGCGGGAAGCACGTGCTGATCGTGGAGGACATCGTGGACACCGGGGTCGCGCTCGACGCCCTCACCCGCGCGGTCCGCCCCCACCGCCCCCGCACCCTCCGGTGCGTGGCGCTGTTGTCCAAGCCGGCGCGCCGGAGGCTCCCGATCGAGGCCGACTTCACCGGGTTCGTGATCCCGGACCGGTTCGTGGTCGGCTACGGTCTCGATGTGGCGGGACGCTACCGCCACCTCCCGCATGTGGCCGCGATCGCCTGATCGTTCGGGCCGCGTCGCTACGGAGTCGCCGCGACGCCCACCTGCACAATCCGGGGCCGGTCCACGCCGGCGACGGCGACGTAGCGGAAGACCGCGCCGTCGAGGTCGCGGGGCCCGGGATCCTGAACGACCACGTCGCGATCTCCGGTGAGCAGCGCGGCGAACGGAGCCGCCTGATCGTCCCCGGAGGGGTCGGTGGGAAAGGCGAACCCGCTGTCCTCGACCGTGCTGTAGGCGATCCTCCCGCGTTCGTCGCTGACCCAGACTTCGGCGATGACCGTGTCGCGCGCGATACGCCGGAGCGAGGCGTTGATCTCGTCCGGGTCCATGCCGGCCCGCACCGCGGCGTCCACATAGTGGGCCGCGAGTCGGGCTGCGGCCACCATCCAGGCGGCCTGAAGGTCATCCGCAAGCTTCGGGGCGTCGTTCATGCGCTCCATTGTGCCACTCGCGGTGTCCCCCGGGGCCGGCGGATTCAGCGGATTCAGCCCCCGAAGGCCGGTTCGGCGGCCGCGGCCGCGAGGAGGGCGATGAGCCGGGGGACGGCCCCGGCGGCGGCTTCGTTCACATGGGCGGCGTCGAGCGGGACCGGACTGATGCCGGCGGCGAGGTTGGAGCAGAACACGAGCCCGGCGAGACGAACCCCGAGGTGCCGGGCGGCGATCGCCTCCATGACCACGGACATCCCCACCACATCGGCTCCCATCGCCGCCAGCATCCGGATCTCGGCGGGGGTCTCGAACTGCGGCCCCCTCAGACCGGCATAGACCCCGGTCGTCAGCGTCGTCCCGGTCCGTTCGCCGGCCCGCTCGAGCGCGGCCGAGAGATCCGGATCCCACGCCCGGGTCAGGTCCGGGAAGCGCGGCTCCGGCCCCGGTTCCGGGCCTTCGAGCGGGCTCGTCCCGGTCAGATTCAGGTGGTCCCGCAGGAGCATGAAGTCCCCGGCGTCGAGGTCCGGCCGGATGGCGCCCACCGCCGCGGTGATGACGAGCTTCCGCACCCCGAGAGTCGCGAGGAGGCGCACGCCGAAGGCGGCCGAATCGGCGTCGTGGCCTTCGTAGAGATGGTGGCGGCCGCACAGGAGCGCCATCCCCGGACCTGCCCCCGACGTCGCCGGGAGCCGGCCGACGATCAGCCGGCTCCGGTGGCCGGGCGCGGTGCATCCGGCGAGGCCCGGGATGTCCCGGTAGGGGATCTCGGCCTCGGTCACGAGGGCGTTGCTCACCCCGGCGAGGCCCGACCCCAGAACGATCCCGACTTCGGGGAACGGGGAGCCGATCCGGCTCCGGACCGAAGCGGCGGCCCGGTCGAGCGCGCGGCGCGCCTCCGGCTTCACGTCACGCCCCCGAGAGCAGGCCGGCGATCGCCGCGGTGACGAGGGTTGCGAGAGTCCCGGCGAGGAGCGCCCTCGCGCCGAGCCGCGCCAGATCCCGCTTTCGGCCGGGCGCCAGCGACCCGATGCCGCCGATCTGGATCCCCACCGACCCGAGGTTCGAGAAGCCGCAGAGCGCGAAGGTGGCGATCACCTCGCTGCGCGCCGACAGCGCGCCGTCGGCCTTCAGCGCGGCGAGGTCGAGGTAGGCCACGAACTCGTTCAGGATCAGTTTCTTTCCGAGCAAGGAGGCGACGGTCTGGACCTCTCCCGACGGAACGCCGATCAGGAACGCTACCGGCGTAAAGGCCCACCCCAGGATCTGCGCGAGCGACAGGCCCACCGCGCCGAGCGGCACATCCACGAGCGCCACCAGGCCGAGGAACGCGATCAGCATGGCCACGACGTTGAGCACGAGCTTCATCCCGGAGGAGGCGCCGCTCGCCGCCGCGCCGATCAGATTCGCCTCGCGTCGTTCCACCTCGTAGCGGACCTCGCCCGCCGTAACCGGGCGGTCCGTCTCCGGGATCAGGATCTTGGCCATCATGAGCGCCGCCGGAACGCTCACCACGCTGGCCGCGAGCAGGAGCCGCGCGTCCACGCCGAGCGCGATGTAGGCCGCCAGCATGCCCCCCGAGACGGTGGCCATCCCGGACGCCATGACGGCGAGCAGTTCGGAGCGCGTCATGCGTTCCAGATAGGGCGCCACCACGAGGGGGGCCTCGGTCTGCCCCATGAACACGTTGGCGGCCGCGGCGAGCGTCTCGGCGCCGCTCGTTCCCAGCGTGCGGACCATCAGCTTCGCCATCCCCACGACCGCGAGCTGCAGGACCCCGAGGTGATAGAGCACCGCGAAGAAGGAGGCGACATAGACGATCGCGGGCAGCGCCGAGACCGCGAGGATGACGCCGAACCGCTCCTCGTCGGCGAGCGGTCCGAAGAGGAGCTCAATCCCGCTCCGCGCCTGCGACAGACCCAGCTCCACCGCATCCGCCACCGCGCCGAGCGCGGCGGCCCCGACGGTCGTCTCGAGGACGAGGACGGCGAATCCGACCTGCAGCGCGAGGGACCAGGCCACGACCCGCCACGGGAAGCGGGACCGGTTCTCGGAGGCCGCCCAGGCGATTCCGATCAGGACCGCGATCCCGAGGACGGCCACCGGCGAGCCCGCCCTCAGGCGCCGAACGCGAACATGAGCCACCCCACCACGAAGGCGAAGCCGGTGAACCCGGCGAAGGACCACAGCGCGAAGCGGATTCGGGCCCCCGTCCCCTCGCGGAGCAGGCAGGCGAGGGACGGAGAGACCAGCGCCGCAAACAGCGCGAGCGCCTCGAAGTGGGTCACGCGGATGTCTCCCCGCCCGTCTTGCGGCCGGTGGCGATGTCCCACGCGTCGAGCACGACGAGCAGGTTCAGCAGGCCCGCCACGATGAGGAAGGCGTAGCCGTACTCGTAGGTCGCGGCCGAAGGGACGCCCTCGCCCCACCCCAGGAGGCGCGCCGCCAGGTAGAGGCTTCCGACGCCCATCTCGGCGAGTCCGGCGAGCAGCGTCAGCGGGGCGGTGGGATCGAGGGGGAACAGCTCGCCCTCCATGCGGAGGCCGAACAGGAACAGCAGCCCGATGGAGGTGAAGAAGACGGCGCCGGCGCCGCGCCGGCCGAGCAGGAAGTGGCCGAGTCCGGGCACGGCGAACGCCGCCACGCACGGCGCGAGCGAGTCCGGGCGCCGGTCCGGGGACCCCGATCCCTTCGTTCCCGTCTCGTTCACGCGCGGGAGCATAGCCACCGCGCCGCTCCGGGACCGCGATACCCTTCCGCGCGCCATGCCGAACGCCTGCGCGCCCGCGCAAGGGATCCTGATCCTCGGCGGGGCGCGGACGCCGATGGGGCGGTTCATGGGCCCGTTCGCCGAGTGGACGGCGGTCGCGTTGGGAGCGGAGGCCGCGAAGGGAGCCCTGGCGCGGGCCGAGCTCGAACCGGACCGGGTGGAGCACGTCGTCTTCGGGAACGCCCAGCAAACGAGCAGCGACGCGATCTACGGGGCCCGCCATGTGGGGCTCGCCGCCGGAGTTCCGGAGGACGCGCCCGCGCTCACGGTGAACCGCCTGTGCGGCTCCGGCATCCAGTCGGTCATCTCGGGCGCCCACCTGATGCTCGCCGGAGAAGCGGATCGCGTGCTCGCGGGCGGGATGGAGTCCATGAGTCAGGCGCCCTTCGTCGTCCGGGGCGCCCGCTCCGGCCTCCGACTCGGGCACGGCAAGCTGGAGGACAGCCTCGTCGCGGCGCTGACCGACGGCCGCTGCGGCCTCACGATGTCCGACACCGCGGAGAACGTGGCCGAGCGCGCCGGAGTCACCCGCGAGGACAGCGACGAGTTCGCCCTGCGCAGCCAGCGGACCGCCGACCGGGCGTTTCGCGCCGGAGTCCACGCCGAGGAGATCGTCCCGGTCCCGGTCCGGACCCGACGGGGCGAGACCGTGGTCTCGGAAGACGGCCACCGTCGGCCGCAAACCACCCTTGAAGGGCTCTCCCGGCTGCCCCCGTCGTTCCGGAAGGACGGCCTCGTCACCGCGGGGAACGCGAGCGGCATCGTGGACGGGGGCGCGGCGCTCGTGCTCGCGACCGCCGACGCCGCCCGCGGGCGCTCTCCGCTCGGACGGGTGGTGTCGTGGGCCACGGCCGGCGTGCCGCCCGAGATCATGGGGATCGGGCCGGTCCCGGCGACCCGGGCGGCGCTCGAAGCGGCGGGGCTGACTCTGGCCGACATGGACCGGATCGAGGTGAACGAGGCGTTCGCGCCGCAGATCCTCGCGGTGGAGCGGGAGCTCGGCCTCGACCGCGACCGACTCAACGTGAACGGCGGCGCGATCGCGCTCGGTCATCCCCTCGGCGCCACCGGAACCCGGCTGTTGCTCACCCTGATCCTCGAACTGAGGCGCTGCGGGGGCCGGTACGGACTCGCCACCGCCTGCATCGGCGGCGGGCAGGGGATCGCGATGATTCTCGAGTCGGCGGCGTGAGCAACCCCCCGATCCGGGTCGAGCGCAGGAGGACCTCCGCCGGGCAGGTCGCCGCGCTGGTCACGGTGGATCGCCCCCGGGCGCTGAACGCGCTGAACCGTTCGACCCTCGACCAGCTCGACGAAGTGGTCCGGGGGTTCCGGGACGATGACGAGCTGCGAGGCGTCGTCCTCACCGGCGCCGGCGACCGCGCCTTCGTGGCCGGCGCCGACATCGCCGAGCTCCGCGACCTGAGCGTGGATGGAGCGAGTCGGGTCTCCCGCGGCGGGCAGCGGGTCTTCTCCCGGATCGCGGCGCTTCGCTGTCCGGTCATCGCGGCGATCAACGGCTACGCGCTTGGCGGCGGGCTGGAGCTCGCCCTCGCCTGCCACCTCCGCATCGCCCATCCCCGCGCCCGCCTCGGCCTGCCCGAAGTGAAGCTGGGCGTCATTCCGGGCTACGGGGGAACCCAGCGCCTTCCTCGACTGGTGGGCCGGTCGCGGGCGACCCGGATGATCCTCACCGGCGAGCCGGTGACGGCGGAAGCGGCCCTCGCCTCCGGGCTGGTGGACGAGGTCTCGGAGGATCCGGTGGGAGCGGCCTTCGCGCTCCTCGACCGCATCCACGCGAACGGTCCGCTCGCGGTTCGGAACGCGCTGTTCGCGATCGAGGCGGCGGATGGCGAGCTCGTCCGCGGGCTCGCCGCGGAGCGACGGCTCTTCGCCGAGCTCGCCGGGACCGACGACATGCGCGAAGGACTCGACGCCTTCCTCGAGAAGCGTCCGGCGCGATTCCGTGGCCGCTGAGCCGGCCGGCGCCGACGGCGTTCCCCTCGACGGGCGCCGGATCGCGGTGGTCGTTTCGGCGCGGGATCCGGCGTCGGCGCGGCTCGCCGACGCCGCGTCGTCCTGGCTCGGGGCGCGGGGAGCGCGGGTGTCCCGGCATCCGGTCCCGGCCGCGTTCGAGGTGGCGCAGTTCGCCGCCTGGCTGGCGGACGCCGGGGCAGTCGAGGGCATCGTGGCCTGCGCCTCCATCGTGCGGGGCGAGACCATGCATGACCGCCATCTGGCGCGCTCGGTGACCGACGCGCTGCTCGCCGCCGCGACCCGAACCGGCGTGCCGATCGGCAACGCGGTGCTCACCGTGGAAACCGGGGAGCAGGCGGCCGCCCGCTCCGGAGGAGCCAGGGGGAACCGGGGCGAAGACGCCGCGCGCGCGGTGGCTGGCTTGCTCGCGGCGCGGGACCGTCTCGCCGGCCGTCGTCCGGTGGATCTGGGCCCGGAGCCCGGATCCTGACCGGGGGGCCGACGTGGACCCGAGGACCGCCAGGAAGCGGCGGCGCGGCCGGGAGCTGGCGGCGCAGATGCTGTGTTCCTGGGATGCGAACCCCGCTCCCGGCCCGGAGATCATCCGGAACATCGCGGTGCTGACTCGCGCGAGCGAAGTGCATCTGGAGCTCGCCGGCAAGTTGGCGACAGTCGTCTGGGCGCGCCTTCCCGAGATCGACCGACGGGTCGCGGAGGCGGTCAAGCCGTGGTGGCGGGAGAACATGGGCCGGGTGGAGCGGAATGTGTTGCGGGTGGCGACCGCCGAGCTCCTGCTGGGGACCGCGCCGCCGCGAGTGGTGCTGACCGAAGCCGTGGAGGTCTCCCGCCGTTACGCCGGGGAGGACTCGACCGGATTCATCCACGCAGTCGTGGATTCGCTGATCCGGAACCTCACCGCCCCCGCCGACCCGGTCGCGCCGAAGTCCGCCGAGGAGCCGCCTGCGGAAAGCGCGGCCGGGACGCAAGCGGCGGCGGAGGAAGGAACGTGAGCGCCGCATCGGAACGGACGAAGCGCCCGGACCGAGGGCTGCGGACCACCGCGTCGGCCGGGCCCGCGAGCGCAGGGGCCAACCTGGCGCCCGGACGCGACGAGACGAATCGGCGGCGGAAGCTGGAGGAAATCCGGGCTCTCGGCTATCCGGCCTGGCCGAATCGCTACGACGCCACCTTCACCCTCGACCGGGTGCGCGAGGCCTTCGGCGGTCTCGACGGGGATGCGCTCGAAGGGACTCCCGAGTCCGATCGGGAGGTCCGCGTGGCCGGCCGGGTCGTCGCGATCCGCTCTTTCGGCAAGGCTGCGTTCCTTCGACTCGCCGAGGGGCAGGGGACGCTCCAGATCCACGTCCGCCGCGATGTGCTGCCCGAGCGCGAGTTCCGCCTCACGCGCCTCCTCGACCTCGGTGACTGGATCGGCGTCGCCGGGCCGGTCTTCCGCACCCGAACCGACGAACTCACCGTGCGCGCCGACGCGGTCACGTTCCTTTCGAAGGCGCTCCTGCCGCTGCCGGAGAAGTGGCACGGCCTGACGGATCGGGACACCCGCTACCGCCAGCGTTATCTGGATCTCCTCGGCAATCCCGGCACCCGGGAGGTCTTCCTGCGCCGGGCCCGGATGGTGTCCGCGATGCGGGGCTTCATGGACGCCGAGGGCTTCCTCGAAGTGGAGACGCCGATGCTCCAGCCGCTGGCCACCGGGGCGGCGGCGCGGCCGTTCCAGACCCGTCACCAGGCGCTCGGGATCGATCTGTTCCTGCGCGTCGCCCCCGAGCTCTACCTGAAGCGGCTGGTCGTCGGGGGTTTCCCGCGGGTTTACGAAATCAACCGGAACTTCCGGAACGAGGGGCTTTCGACCCGGCACAACCCCGAATTCACCATGCTCGAGTTCTACCGGGCGTTTTCCGACTGCGCCGCGATGATGGAACTCACCGAACGGCTGATCGTGGCGGCCGCCGGCGGCGATGGCGCCGTGCGGTTCGGCGACGACGAGCTGCGCTTCGAGCCGCCGTTCGCCCGGGTCCGGCTCACCGACGCGACGGTCGCCGCGCTCGAGCGAAGGGGGATCGTCCTCGACGAGGCCGGACTCGGTTCGGCGGAGACGCTGACCGATCTCCATCGCCGCCTCGAGGTGAAGCGGCCCGAGCCTCCCGCGGGCCCGGGCAAGCTGCTCCTCAGTCTGTTCGAAGCCCTCTGCGAGCGGCGGCTGATCCAGCCCACGTTCGTCACCGGCTACCCGGTGGAGGTCTCGCCGCTCTCCAAGGCGGACGCGGACAACCCCGGCTTCACCGAGCGCTTCGAACTCTTCGCCGGGGGTCTCGAAATCGCGAACGGCTTCTCCGAGCTGAACGACCCCGACGAGCAGGCGGCCCGCTTCGGTGAACAGGTGGCCCGGCGCCAGGAAGGCGACGAGCATGCGATGGACCGGGACTACATCAAGGCGCTGCGGCACGGTCTTCCCCCCACCGGGGGCGTCGGGGTGGGCGTGGATCGTCTCGCCATGCTGCTCACCGACTCGCCCGCCATTCGCGACGTGATCCTGTTCCCGCAACTTCGGCCCCGGGAGGGTCGGTGACGCGAGCGGCGCGCCGAAGCGCCGGGGAAGCGCTCGGGCGCTGGTTTCCCTTCGAGCTGCAGATTGCGGCCCGTTACCTGACCCTGCGTCGGAAGCGGATGTTCATCTCGGTGATCTCCGCGATCTCGGCGCTCGGCGTCGTCCTCGGCGTCGCGATTCTGCTGGTGGCGCTCGCCATCATGACCGGGTTCCAGGGCGAACTCCGGGCGCGGATCCTGGGGGCGCTGGCCCATCTCTCGGTGCACGATCTGTCGCTGGACGGTTTCGACGACTACCGCGACGTCACCACCCGCATCGCGGGAGTCCCGGGCGTGGAGGCGGCGGCTCCGGTGATCTACGGCAAGGCGCTGGCGATGGGGCGGCGCTCGGCGCTCGTGACGCTGAAGGGAGTGGATCCGGCGCTCGAGCCGAACGTGAGCGAGTTCGCCGCCCGCATGACCTCGGGGGATTTCCAGGACCTCGGGGTCTTCCCGCCCGGCGAGGCGCCGCCGGTGGTCCTCGGGGAGGAGCTCGCGCTCTCGCTCGGCGTGGCGCTCGGGAACTCGGTGCGGCTCATGGTCCCGGAGGGACGCCTCAGCCCCATCGGGGCGATCCCGGTGAACCGTCGGTTCCGGGTGGTCGGCTCGTTCCGTCTCGGGCTCTACGACTACGACAACGCCTGGGCCCTCATCCCGCTCGCCGAAGCGCAGCGGCTCTCCGGACTCGGGGGGCAGGCGAGCCACGTGGAAGCCCGGGTCGAGGACATGTTTCAGGTGCGCGAAGTCGAGGCGGAGGTCCGGGCCGCGCTCGGGCCCGGCTACTCGGCGCTGAACTGGATCGACATGAACACGACCCTGTTCTCGGCCTTCTGGCTCGAGAAGCTGGCGACCGGGCTCTTCGTCGGGTTCATCGTGGGCGTGGCGGCGCTCAACATCGTGGCCGGCCAGATCGTGACCGTGACCGAGAAGACCCGCGACATCGCGGTGCTTCGCTCGATGGGCGCCACGCGGCGCAGCATCATGGCGCTGTTCATGGCCCAGGGGGCGGTCATCGGCGTCGTCGGGACGGCGGTCGGGGCGGGACTCGGAATCCTCGCCTGCCGGATCCTCGACGGACGGATCACGATCCCGGAGGACGTGTACCAGATCACCTCGGTGCCGTTCACGCTGCTCCCCGGGGACGTGGCGCTCGTGTGCCTGTTCGCACCCATCGTGTGCTTCGCCGCCACCCTCTATCCGGCCCGCCGGGCGGCGTCGCTCGTCATGACCGAGGCGCTGCGCTTCTCGTGAGCGCTTTGCTCGTGGCCCGGGGGCTGTGCCGCGGGTTCGGGGAAGGCCCCCGGCGGATCACCGTGCTCCAGGATCTCGATCTCGAGGTCGCCGAAGGCGAAATGGTCGCGGTCACCGGCCGCAGCGGGGTGGGCAAGACGACGCTCCTCCACGTGCTCGGCGCTCTCGATCGCCCCGACGCCGGCGCGCTCGCAATCGCCGGGACCGAAATCGCGGACCTGTCGGAGCGCGACTCCGCGCGCTTTCGCAACCGCACGGTGGGCTTCGTGTTCCAGCACCATCGTCTCCTTCCCGAGTTGACGGCGCTCGAAAACGCTTCGATCCCGCTCCGGATCCGGCGCGTCCGCCGGCGGGCCGCGGAAGCGCGGGCGAGGGAGCTGCTCACCGAGCTCGGCCTCGCCGACCGGCTGTCCCACCATCCGGAGGAGCTCAGCGGCGGCGAGCAGCAGCGGGTCGCGGTCGCCCGCGCGCTCGCCGGACGGCCGGTGCTCCTGCTGGCGGACGAGCCCACCGGGAACCTCGACGACGCCTCGAGCGCGCAGCTCGTGGATCTTCTGGTCGCGGCTCACGAACGCCATGGGCTGACGTCCATCCTCGCCACCCACAGTCCCGCGGTGGCGTCGCGCTGCGCCCGCCGGTTGCGGCTCGAAGCCGGCGCCCTCCGCCCGCTGCCGTAACCCGGACCTACCGGAACAGGCGGACCGTGACGCTGTCGTCGTCGGCGATGGACAGACTGCTCGCTGCGTGATCGTCGGCTTTCGCCACCGAGGCCTCGAGCGTCTGTTCGAGATGGGGGACGGGAGGCGGATTGCCCCATCTCTGATCGCCAAAGTCTCGCGGGTCCTCGCTCGACTGGATGTGGCGACAAAGCCGGCGGACATGAACCTGCCGGGATGGAGGCTGCACCCGCTGAAAGGTGACCGCGTCGGCCATTGGGCCGTGAAGGTCTCCGCCAATTCAGTCCGTGGATGAAGTCGCGTGAGCACCGAGAGCGGTGAGGCGCCCGGCTGACGAGGCGCGCGAGGGAGGAATACCGCACCGTCTTTCGACCGATGCGCAACGAAGAGCGGCCCGGAGCGCAGCGGAGGGGCGCGTTCAGCCGGGATGCATCGCCGCTCGAATGCCGCGTGACTTTGTCCACGGGCTGAATAGGCGGGTCGTTTTCCGCTTCGCCGGGCGTGATGCCCGAGACGTGGATTTGACGGACTACCATTAGGCGAGGCGCAACTTGTCCATGAAGAACCCGCCCCATCCGGGTCTGTCCATTCGCCACGATTGTCTGGAGCCCCTGGGGCTCACCGTGGCGGAGGCTGCGCGGAGGCTCGGGGTCAGCCGAGAGCAACTTTCCCAGGTCGTCAACGGTCGTTCGGGCATCTCCCCCGAAATGGCGATCCGCCTGGACAAGGCGTTCGGCGGCGGCGCAGAGGCCTGGTATCGCCTCCAGTCTGCCTACGATCTTGCGCAGGCGGCGGAGCGCGCCCGGAGGATCCACGTCGGGCGGATACCGGCTCCTGCCTGACGCTCGACCCCGTCCTCGGCCCGGGTTTCGCGGAAACGCCGGTTACCGGAACAGGCGGACCGTGACGCTGTCGTCGTCGGCGACGAATTCGGGATCGGTGCCGTTGTGGCGCCGCATCCCCGGGACGATGCGGGTCGCCACCCCCATCCCGAGCGCCTCGACATAGCGGTAGGAGCGCAGGAAGTCCCACGCCTTGTTGGCGAGCCCGCGTTCCAGCATGGAGCCGCCCGATTCGCGGAGCGGCAACAGCGGGCCGACGATCAATTCAGCCTGTGGATAAAGTCGCGCGTGAGCACCGAGAGTGGCGAGGCGCCCGACTGACGAGGCGCGCGAGGGAGGAATACCGGGTGTATTTCGACCGATGCGCAACGAAGAGCGCCCCGGAGCGAAGCGGAGGGGCGCGTTCAGGCGGGATGCATCGCCGCTCGAATGCCGCGTGACTTTGTCCACAGGCTGAATTCATCGGCGCGAGTCGCAGATCCCGGCTCGGGCCCGGGGAAGCAGACGGCGCGGATCCCGGACTGCGGCAGGAACCGGCGCGGACGGGTTCCGAAGAGCAGCATTCCGGCCACGGTGGCGGTGGGGCGGCCGCCCACATCGGTCACGAGATCGAGGTTCTCGAGGATCGGCTGCCAGAACCCCCAGTCGGCTCCGTCGGGGCAGTCGCGTTCGAGCGTGTGAAGAAAGTAGTCCCGCAGGCGACGCCAGTCGAGCGCCTCCATCGGGGCGCCGGGAGGGGTCGCCGACCGTACTCGAGGCTCCCCGACCGCTGGTAGAGGCGCATCTCCTCGGTCCGGGAAGCATCGCGAGTCGTCGTGCCGACCCGCATCAGGGTCACCAAGGAAGAGTCCTTGCGCACCTTGTAGGGCCGGTCGGGGGAGTCCGCCGGAACCGTCGCGACGCCGACCACCCGGGCCTCGTCCCACCGGACCGTTTCCCACCACGGGATCACCGGAGGATTCACGTGGGTCCGGGCGAGCTCCATCACCCACTCCTCCGCGGCCTTCGGGTCGCGGGTCAGCCCGGAGACGGCCCCGTCGTCTTCCACTCCCAGCAGGATCGAGCCGCCCCGGCAGACCAGGAGCCCGACCAGTTCCCGGGCGAACCGGAAAGGAGAGACCCCGTCCCGCTTGAACTCCACGCCCGAGCTCTCGCCGTTCGCGATCCGCTCGGCGAGTTCGGCTCGGGTCATCGGGTGCGTCCCGGAGTCTGCCTCAACCGGACAGGAGGGCGTCGGGACCGGCGAACGTGACCCGGTGGAGAAGGCGCGGCTCCGTCTCGTCGAAGGGCGAGCCGGCATGCATCGCCGAGCGGTTGTCCCACACCGCGACGTCGCCGGGACGCCACGGGGTGCAGACGGTGAAGTCGGGCCCGGTGGCGTGCGTCGTCAGTTCGGCGAGGAGAGCCGACGCCTGATCCCGTGGGAGCCCGCCGATCGAAGCGATGTGGCACGTCGGGATGCAAAGCGTCTCCCGACCGGTCTCGGGATGGACCGAGATGAGGGGACGTACGACCGGTGGATGGGCGCGGCGCACCTCGAGCGGCAACGGCGGACGGTGCGGGTTCGTCCGGCGCAGCGCCGCATCGAGATGTTCGTAGGAGTGGACGGCGAACCGTCCTTCGGCCCGCTGCCGCAGGGACCGGGGCAGCGCCTCCATGGCGTGGCCCATTCCGGCGAACCAGGTGCCGCCCCCGGTCCCGGGGTGGGCGAGGCAGTGGAAGATGGATCCGGCGGGCTGCGGGCATCGGAAGCTGTCGTCGGTGTGCCACTGGATGTCGCCCGGTGCGGCGCGGACGAACAGCGAGCGGTAGCGGCCTCCCTTCCAGAGGTTGCCGAGGCGCAGGATCTCCGGGTGGCCGGGGAGGAGGAAATCGGGGTCGTACTTCGCGTTGTCCTCGAGGGGCCCGAAGGCGCGGCAGAAGCGCAGGAAGGCCTCCGGTGAGAGGCGGTCCTGCCCGGGCAGCACGAGGAGGCCCCCCGAATCGAGCCAGATCCGGCGAAGGAGCGCGAGTTGATCCGGGCCGGCGTCGGCCAGCCGGAGGCCCGGGAGCCGGACGCCGAATCCCGACCGGGTGAGCGGTACCGGTGCCGCGGAGCTCAGCGCGCGGCTCCGTGAGGCAACCGCCCCGGCATGTCGGCGAGGACGTAGCCGAGCGTCGCGAGCATCCCCATCGCGCGGCGGAAGTGGTCCGGGTCCACCTTGTCGAGGGTGTCCGACGCGGTGTGGTGCCAGTCGAAGTAGTGCTCTCCCACGGTACGGAAGCCGATGCCGGGTACGCCGTCGGCCATGAGCGGCCGGATGTCGGCGCCGCCGCCGCCGCGGGTCATCCCGTCGGCGTCGATCGCCGAGAAGAGACTCCCGATCGGACGCAGGATGCCGAGTGCTTCCGCGTAGGCGGCGTCGGCCCGGGCGCCGTCTCCGACCCATGACAGCCCGATCCCGAACCCCACCGGGCGCTCGGCGCCTCCGTCCATCTCGATCGCGGCCACGTGATCTCCGATCGCGTCCCCCACGAACTCGCGGTAGGCGGCTCCTCCGCGCAGTCCGTTCTCCTCGTTGGTCCAAAGCACCACCCGCAGGGTGCGCCGGGGGCGGAGGCCGAGCCGCCGGAGCAGGGTCAGCCCGTGCCACGCCGCGATGCACGCCGCGCCGTCGTCGTGCACTCCGTGGCCCACGTCCCACGAGTCGTAGTGGCCGCCCATGACGACGACTTCGTCGGGCAGCTCGCTCCCGGTGATCTCGGCCATCACGTTGTGCGAGACCGCGTCGGGTCGGGTCTCGGCTTCGAGTTCGAGGCGGATCCGGATCGGCTCGCCGAGGTCGTCGAGCCGCCGGATCCGCTCGGCATCCTCCACCGTGAGCGCGGCCGCGGGGACCTGAGGGATGCCGTCCTCGTAGCTCTGATTGCCGGTGTGCGGCGTGTTCAGGCTGCGGCCGGTCGCCGAGCGCACCAGGCTGGCTACCGCCCCCTTCGCTGCGGCGCGCGCCGCCCCCATCCGCCGGTAGGCGCCGGTGCCGCCGTAGCCCATCCACGGGACGGCCCAGACCACGATCCGGCCCCGGACCGCCGCCTCCGGCATCGCCTCCAGCTCCTCGAAGGAGCGGGCCACGACGACATCGGCGGTGATGCCCTCCGGGGGGGTGGCGACGCTTCCGCCCAGCGCGAGGATGGGCAGGTCGTCCTCCATCGGCTGGAGCAGCGTCGCGCGCGCCGGACCGCGCACCCAGTGGGGGACGAGGACTTCCTGGAGGTGGACCCGGTCGAGCTCCTCTCCGCGCATCGTCTCGGCGGCCCACTCGATGGCCTGTTCGAGCCCGCTGGACCCGCTCAGGCGGTGCCCGATCCGGAGCGCGAGGTGCTCCAGCTTTTCCCAGCCTTCGACATCGGTGAGCGCGGCGCCGAGGATCCGGCCGGCGACCTCGCGGTAGTCGTCGGCGAGCTCGAGGCGGTCTGCGGAGTGGACCGGTGGATCGGGGGGCTGCGCCAGCGCGAGGGTCGGCGTGAGCAGGGTGGTGAGAAGCAGCAGGAGGCGCATGACGGGGGAGGATAAGGACTCGGGGAGCGCCCGCTGCCGGCGCGCCGGCGGCATCACGCTGGCAGCCCTGCTCTGGGGAATTTGCGGGCCCCTATACCGGGAGAACCGACGGAGTCCAGACTCTTCACCAGTTAGCAAGTGCACTGAGGACGGCTCTTGCGGGTAGCCCAGGTCATCGTCGAACCAGGGCCAACGGTCCGGCAGCTCGCTTGGGAATTGCCGGGCTGGAATCCGGCGCGCCGGCAGCTCGCTTGGGAATTGCCGGACTGGAGTCCGGCGCGCCGGCAAGGGTGCGCCGGCAAGGGTGCGCCGGCAAGGGTGCGCCGGCAAGGATGCGCCGGCGAGGGACGGGTCCGGCGCGAAGATCGTGGGTCTTATACTGCATTTGCAAGCAGCGTTCGGTCGTCCGGGGGCCGCGACGGTGGAGTTGCTGCTCCACCAGGCGCCGCCGTTCGCGCCGCTGCTGTTTGCCGATCTGGCGGTTCTCGGGGGGATCGGGCTCCTGGCCCTCCCCGAAGACCGGCGCGACTCGCCGGAGTCGCGGCCGTAGCGGCCGCGGCCGCCCGGCCGGATCCGGGTCCTCGACGGGCGCCCGGAAGCTCCCGGAGGTGTCCCGATGCGGACTGATGGATGGACCGGGCGGCGATGCGCCGTCCTCCTGACCCTGGCTCTCGCCGCGCTGGCGGCGGCCGCCCCGGCGCTGGCGCAGGACGGCCGGCGCCACCTGGAACTCGGGGACTACCTCTCGTGGGAGGCGGTGAGGAGCCCGCAGATCTCTCCCGACGGGACCAGCGTGGTGTACGAGCGGCGGTTCGTGGACTCCATGGAGGACCGCTGGAGGACCGAGCTCTGGGTCATCGGCGCCGACGGTTCCCGGAATCGTTTCCTCACCCGGGGCAGCGGGGCGCAGTGGTCGCCTTCCGGAGACCGGATCGCGTTCACCCGGAGCGCGGAACCCGGGGGGGCGCAGATCTTCGTGCGCTGGATGGACGCCGAGGGCGCGGAGAGCCAGATCACCCGGCTCGAGAACTCCCCCTCGCAGATCCGATGGTCGCCCGACGGGACCTCGCTCGCCTTCCGCGCGGTCGTGGACCCGGGACCCGATCCCGCGTGGGCGATCTCGATGCCTTCCGCTCCGGACGGGGCCGACTGGACTGCGCCGCCGCGGATCGTGACCCGGCTGAACTACCGACGCGATGGGAGCGGCTACAGCCCGCGCGGGTTCCGGCACCTGTTCCTCGTGAGCGCCGACGGGGGGACGCCCCGGCAGCTCACCTCCGGCGACTTTCACCACGACGGCCCGCGCTTCCTCGGGAGCGGCGACGCCATCGTGTTCACCTCGCTGCGCACCCCCGACGCCGAGCACACCTGGCGCGAGTCCGAGATCTACCGCGTGGACCTCGCCAGCGGCCGGATCACCGCGGTCACGAGCCGCGCCGGTCCGGACAGCGGCCCGGTTCCGTCCCCCGACGGGCGCTGGATCGCGTATACCGGAATGGACTTCAACCACGACACCTACCGCGAGGAGGAACTCGTGGTCGCCGCGGCGGACGGATCGGACCCGGACGTTCTCGTCACCGAGATGGGGCGGCGGCCCCAGATCGTGGGCTGGGCGCCCGACAGCGGCGGGATCTACTTCGGCGCCCAGGTCCGCGGTACGAGCAACCTCTACTTCGTCCCGGTCGGGGGCGAAGCGCGTCCGGTGAGCTCGGGCAACCACATGCTCTCGGTGTCTTCGATCAGCGAGGACGGCACCGCGGTGGGCGTCGTGACGGATTACCACACCCCCGGCAACCTGGTGGCCTTCGATGTGGAGACCCCCGACGCGCCGCGCACCCTCCACGTGACGAACGCCTCGTGGCTGGAGGATGTGCGCCTCGGCGAGGTCGAGGAGATCTGGTACCGCTCCCCGGACGGGCTCGACATCCAGGGCTGGATCGTGAAGCCGCCCGACTTCGATCCCTCGCGCAAGCACCCGCTCATCCTGCGCATCCACGGCGGACCGCACGCCATGTACAACAGCGGCTTCGATTTCAAGAACCACGACCACGCGGCGAACGGCTACGTCGTGCTCTACACGAACCCGCGGGGAAGCAGCGGTTACGGGAGCTCATTCGGGAACGAGATCGACAACGCCTACCCGGGCAAGGATCTCGACGACCTGCTCGCGGGCGTGGACGAGATCCTGTCTCGCGGCTACATAGATGATCGCAACCTGTTCGTCTATGGCGGCAGCGGCGGCGGCGTGCTGACGTCGTGGATCGTTGGCAACACCGACCGCTTCACCGCCGCGGTGGCGAAGGCGCCGGTCACGAACTGGCTCAGCTTCGTGGGCACGACCGACGGCGCGAGCTGGTACCGCAACTTCGACAAGCTCCCGTGGGACGATCCCGAAGAGCATCTCCGGCGCTCCACCCTGATGTACGTCGGGAACGTGACGACCCCCACGATGCTCATGACCGGCGAGCGCGACCTGCGGACCCCCATGGAGCAGACCGAGCAGTACTACCGGGCGCTCAAGATGCGGAAGATCCCCACCGCGATGGTGCGGCTCACCGACGGCTGGCACAGCCGCAGCCTGCCGCCCACGAACTTCCTGCGCGTCCAGTTGCTGCTGCGCAACTGGTTCGAGCGGTTCACGGTCACGGACGACATGACGACCGACGAATCCGCCAGCCAGCCCCACTGATCGGGCCAGGGAGCTCCGTCGGATGCGCCCCGCGCTGATCCGCCCCGGCAAAGCCATCGGCCCGGCGAAGCACTTCGTCGGGCGCCGGGAGGAGCTGGCCGCCTTCGAAGGGATGCGCGCCTCCGCGAGCGCCGAGGCGATGCCGCAGCTCGCGGTCCTCCAGGCGCCCTCGGGGGCGGGGAAGACGGCGCTCCTCGCTGAGTCCGCGAAACGGGCGGCCGCCGAAGGGTTCGTCGTGCTGGAGATCCCGTCGGCCGCACTCGCGGACGCCGGGATCCTGCGCGACCGCGTGGTCACCCAGCTCTCGCGGCGGGACCGGGGGAAGGATCTGCTCCCGTCCTTCGAGTTTGGACTCCCGGGAGCGACCGGGTCGGCTTCCGTCGCGCCGCCTGCCGTCCCACCGGTCGTCCTGCTTCTTCGCGGGCTGGAGTCGCTTTCCCGTCGCTCGGGGCCCGGCGGTGGAAGGCCTGCCGGCATCGTGCTGCTCGTGGACGAGGCGCAGCGGCTGGTCCGGCGCGACGAGGCGGCGGTGGATCTCCTCCTCGAGGCGCTGCGGGGACAGCCGGGGCTCCGGACTCACGCCATCCTCGCCGGGCTGCCCGACACGCTGGACGCGCTCGATTCCCCGAGTCTCGCCCGGGCGGACCGCATTCTCGGTTTGGGACCTCTCCGCCGCCAGGAGAGCGTCTGCCTGCTCCGTCAGTGGCTGGATGACAACCTGTTCGCGGTGGCGAGCGCGGGTGAACTTGACCTGATCGCGGCGCACGCGCAGGACTGGCCGGAACACCTGATGCATCACATCGGCCCGATGATCGGGGGGGCCGCAGTGAACGAAGGAGTTGTGGACGCCGCCGTGGCCGAGAGGACGAATGCGGCCGCCGAACCGGCGATGCGGACCTACTACGAGCAACGCCTCGGAGTCCTGCGCCACAGACCCGGCGCAGAGGATCAGGCGCTCATCGCCCTCGCCGTGGCGGCTCGCGACGATTCGCTGCGACGCGACCAGATGAAGGCCCTGATCGAGAGTGCGGGGGCTTGTCCGGATCTTTCCCTTCGCCTGGCGCATGCAGGCGTCCTCGTCGAGTCGCGAGAGAGGTGGAGATTCCTCATTCCTTCGCTACGAAGCCACATCCTGGAAACTCGCGGCCCCCTCCCTTCCGAGCTCGAGGACGCCGTCCGGCAGATCACCGCGAACGCCGTGAGTTTCGGGGCTGCTTCCGCCTGAGGAGGAGAACAGCCATGCCGATCGAGACGATGGAGGCGCTGCGGGAGGTGTATCGCCCCCCGGCGCCGCGGGCCGGGCTCAAGGTGCTGGACCATCTCGACCGCCACTGCCGCCGCTTCATCGAGCTGTCTCCGTTCTACGTCATGAGCTCCGCTCGGGCCGACGGGCGAGCCGACGCTTCCCCGCGCGGCGATCCACCCGGCTCGCTCGCCCACATCCTCGACGACCGGACGCTGCTCCTGCCCGACCGCCCGGGGAACCGGCAGGTGGACACGCTGATGAACCTCGTGGAGCGACCGTACGTGGGGCTCGTGTTCTTCGTGCCGGGCTTCACCGAGACGCTGCGGGTCAACGGCAAGGCCGAAATCTCGACGGACGAGGAACTCCGGAAACCGCTCGCGATCAAGGGAAAGCTCCCTATCTCGGTCCTGCGGGTGACGGTTGAGGAAGCGTTCCTCCACTGCGCCAAGGCGCTGATCCGTTCGGGGCTGTGGGATTCCGCGGCCCGGGTCGAACGCTCCTGCTATCCGACCTACGGCCAGGTGCTCTCGGACCAGATCCGGGGGGCGAAAGCCGCCGAGATCGACGCCGGAGAGGAGGAGAGCAACCGCAAGGACCTCTTCTGAGCGTCCGGTCGCGCGGCGCCGGTCCCGGCAGACGCCGAGGCCACCGGCGCCCGGACGGTCGGCCGGATCAGGTGCGTGGATCGCCGATCGCCTTGTCCACCAGCGGGGCCAACTCGTTCCATGCCACGAGAATCTCCTCCACGAGTGTCTTGCGATAGTCCTTCAGATTGTCCCCCTTCCAGTACTTGTCCTTCGGAGCTTCCCTGAAGTAGCGGTAAGCAGGCCACCCCCCGCCTCCTTTTGGAGAGCCGGGATGGTCGCTCTTGTCATACGGCCAACTCTTGAATCCCGCCCTCCATCGGACTCCGAAGCACAGGTGGCCGTGAGGAGGGAAGAGCGCTTTCTTCCGCGACCATTCCATCGCCACGCCGGGGCCCTCGTTGTCCTGGGGCCAGCTCTGCCGACGCAGGCCCACGCGTGGCCAGTCGCTTTCGGCGAAGAACGACTCGACGTCGTCGTCGCTGATCCTGCCATCCCTCAAGGTCGCGCCGAGATCGTGCTGGAGGCTTCGGTAGAAGCGATGTACGAACCGTTGGACTTCGTCCTCGAGGGCGGCCCACTCTCTGATCCGCGCTTGGTGCTCCAGATAGAACCTGATCCGCTCGTCTTCGATTCGATTCATCCGAACTGCTCCTTCAGCGTCTGCAAGTAGTTCCTCGGAACATCGCCAGCGCCGGCCGCTTTCGTCGGGCAGCGTGACTTCATCATGGCCTCCTCCAGCATGGTGCGGAGGTGGGGCCACGACAGGGTATGGAAGGCGCGTTGGCAGCGCGGCGTCTTTGCCGTGTACGGCTTCCGGCCGTCCGGAGTCAGAAACAGAAACAGCGGCCCGTTCTCTTTCCTGAAGTTCTTGTAGAGGTCCTGGCACTGGTTCGGCTGCTCGGATGCGTCCACCTTGTTCTCTATGATCAGCGTGAAGTCCCGTCCCCAAACGACAAGGTCCGCCTCCCGGTCATTCCGCCACACCGAGAACTCCACCCGCCTGACTTCCAGCGCACCAGGCACCGGCTTCCCCATGCAATGTCCGACCAGGCGTTCGACGAGCCCACACCCCAGGCCGTGGCGGGCCGTGGGCGTCAGGAGCCACTTGAGCATGCGCGAGTGCCTGTTCTCGTCTCGCGCGAGACCCACGATCGCGAAGAAATCCGCTGGCCCGGTGAGCCACCGGCCGGCGGCGACGAGCTGGTCGTGCTTGCGGCGCATCGCCGCCATCGCCCCACGCCACTCGCAAAGGAGCCGCCTCTTCCGGCGCGCCGTGATCTCGTCCCACTCGTGCTCCATCGCTCGGAAGTGCGCCTCGGATGAGGAAAGCGGATCACTCGGCGCGACGAGAGGGGACACGCCCCGAGGGTACCGGTCCTTTCGACCCCGCCGGCCGGCCCCGATCGGCAGGAATGGCGGAGACCGCCGCACGGGTCGGCGTCCGGCCCGATCCGGGCGCGTGTTCCGTGGCCGGTTCAGCGGTCGAGGAGGCACAATCCACCCCGTGCAGCCGGGTGCGATCTGGACGATGAGGATTGCCATCTCGTGACCCGGGTTCCGCCGTTTCCCAGGAATTGCCGGGCCCCTACCGGGAGAACCGGCGGAGTCCGGGGCGCCGGCGGGCGTCGTCTGCTGCTCGTCTCCTGCGTGAAGGCGAAGCGTCCGACGGCGGCGCCGGCGAAGGATCTCTACATGTCGGCCTGGTTCCGCAAAGCCCGCGCGTTCGTGGAGCGGACCGGCGCTCCCTGGCGGATCCTCTCCGCCCGGCACGGCGTGGGTCCACCCGGGGGAAGTGATCGCCCCGTACGACCAGACGCTCCTCCGGATGCGCGTCGGAGAACGGTGCGAGTGGGCCGAGCGCGTCCTCGTCCAGCTCGACCCCCTTCTCGACGCAGGGGACGAGACCGTCTTCCTGGCGGGCCTCCGGTACCGGGAGTTCCTCGAGGCGCCGCTCCGCGAGCGCGGCGTTCGGGTTTCGATTCCCATGGCCGGCCTGCCCATCGGCCGGCAGCTCAGGTGGCTGAACCGGCAGGCAGCCGACGCCTCCACACGGCGATGATTCCTCGATCCATCCGGAGGAGCCACATCGAGGCGGCGCTCCCGCGAATCCGGCGTGAAGGCGCGCCCCCGCAGAGGCGGAGCCGCGGCTACTGTCTCGTCGAAGGGGGCGTCCACTTCCCCCCGAAGGTTGTCATCTCCCTGGCGCACGACATCGCCGAGGGGAAGCCGCTTGCTTCGGACGCCTTCCGCGGAGGGGCGCAGTCCAACCGCTTTCTCGAGGAGCGCGGATTCGAGGTCGTGGCCTGCGGGTGTGGTGGGGCCAGCGCTCGACCGCGCGAAGGAGTGGTTCCTCCTCGCCCACGTCGAAGGTCTCGGATTTCACCCCCGCCGGGTCGGTCCAAGAGATCTCTGGTCGCACCGATCGGGCGGCAGGCGCCACGTCGCCGGAGCGATCGGATGCCGCATGCGACGCCGGACCGGCTCGCCGCCACGCAGCGCTTCTACCAACTCCTCGACCGCCTGGCCGCAAGGACCGGCGGGCCGCGCCGCCTGGAGGAGTGCCGCGGTCGGATGGGCTGGCCGAGCCGCGGCGTTTACTTTTTCTTCGAGCCGGGCGAGGAGCGCTCCAGATCCGGTGCCGGACCGCGGGTCGTTCGCGTTGGAACGCACGCCCTGGCGGCCAGGACCAGGAGCACGCTCTGGGGTCGGTTGCGGTCCCACCGCGGGACACGGAGCCCGCCGGGAGGGAGCCATCGGTCGTCCATCTTCCGCGGGCTCGTCGGCGAGGCGCTCGCGCTCAGAGACGGTGTTGATCCGCCTCCATCCTGGCGTCGTCCCGGTACCTCCACGGCAGAGGGAAAGGCGTGGCTGCGGGATCCCGAAGTGCGACGGGCGGAGCGGATTCTCGAGGAACAGGTCAGCAAGACGATCGGCGCGATGCCGTTTCTGTGGCTCGGTGTGACGGATGAACCGGGACCGGGCAGCGACCGCGGCCGGATCGAGCGCAACGCGATCGCCCTTCTGAGCGGCTATCGCGCGCCGGCTCCGGATCCGCCATCCGATGGCTGGCTCGGCCTCTCCAGTGGCCGTCCGAAGGTCCGGCGCTCGGGGCTCTGGAACCAGAACCATGTGGGCGAGGCGTTCGCCCCGGGATTCCTTGATGCCATGGCGGCGATGATCCGATGATCGCCTAGATGTCCTCGGTCATTGGCCTGCGCCTCAGGACAAAAGCAGCCACATCACGAGGAGCCCGGCGGAGCCCAGGAGATACCACTTGTAGACCGTCACCCAGCCCTCTTCCGGCGGATAAGTGGCCAAGCACACATCCACCTGCGTTTCGTAGATTCGGGTGCAGTCCTGCCCGTCGGCGTCCTGGCACTCCCGGAGCGCCGTTTCCGCCTGTCTCAGGCACCGGTTGCGTAGCAGGTCGTCATTCTGAGCGCCCGCCGAAGGGGGCAGGGCGCGTACGCCTGGGGCCGCAATGTGTGCCTCCAGTGACGCGCGGATGTCAAGAGCTGGCGACGCAAGCGCCGTCCCGGCGACTACCCCCCCCCAATGAGGGCAAACGTGATCGTGAAGAGAAAACGTGTCAATTCGGACCTCCTCGGTCAATGTCCTCTGTAACTATCCCCAGCGCCGATCCGCGTGTCAAGTGCATGTACGGGCCCACCCTTGTTGACAGAGGGGGATGTCGGGTGGGGGTGGGGGCTTCGCGAGCCGAGAGCGCCGGGGTGAAGTGCGTCGGGAGCCGGCAACAAGGGCGGAGGCGGGAGTGTCGGGTGGTGGCGGCGGCGGCGGCCGATAGAGGGGCCGGTCCTCGCGGGGCTCGGCTTCTCTGGCGAGGACGGCCAACGGGACCTCGCCGTCGAGCGCCTGATGGGGCCGTTCGGCGTTGTACCAGAGCAGCCAGTCGGCGAGACGGCGGTTGAACTCGGCGAGGCCGTCCTCGCCAGCCCACAGGAGGTCTTCGTGGAAGTCCACGAAGTCCTCCTGGAGGGTGCGGTTGAAGCGCTCGACGTGGGCGTTCATCTTGGGGGTCTTCGGGTAGGTGAACATCCGTCCGAGGCCGAGCTTCTCGACGCGCTTCCGGAACAGTCCCTCGAACTCGGAGCCGTTGTCGGAGAGGATCTGCTCGACCTGGGCGGGGAAGATGTCGAGGACGACATCGAGGAAGGCGCTGGACCAGCCGGCGCCGAGGCCGGGGGAAGCGACGGCCATGGCGAAGCGGGAGCGCACGTCGATGGCGGCGAAGAGATAGCGCCGGATCCCGGTATCGATGCGGTGGACGGTGTCGACGGCGATCAGCTCGCCGGGGCGCTTGGGACGGTAGCCCTTGGGTTTACGCGGCTTCGGAGGTCGGGAGCGCTTCTTGCGGCCGCGGTTGTCGAGGCGGGGCGGGATCATCCGCATTCCTCCGGCGCGGGCGATGAGGCGGCCGATGGTGACGACCGCGGGGCAGACGAGGCCGCGTTCCTGGCAGAAGCGGGTGAGGAGGGGGTGGATCTTCCGCTTCCCGAGGTTGGGGTGGTCAGTCCGGAGCCGTCGGATCTCCTCGACGATCTCGGGGGGCCAGCGACTGGGAGGTCGGCGCCGAGGCTTGCGCGGCTGGATCTCGAGGGCGTCGGGTCCTGCGTCCCTCAACAAGGCCTTCCAGCGGTAGATGGTGCGCGCGGTGACTCCGGCGTGATCGGCGGCGGCGGCGATCCCGTGCCGGTCGGCGAACTGGATCGCCTTGAGGCGTCGCTTCGCTACGTCGGACATGCCTTTGCACCTCGCGGCCCGGGTGGCGACGCGGAGCCAGCGGCCGGGCAATGCGAAACCGCCTCTCGAACCACCGCGGCCCCACCCCGAACAGATCCTTCTCATACCGCCGCACCAGCCGGCACAGCCCCGCATCCGCCTCCAGCCGCTCCATGTCCTCCACCCGATCCAGCCCCAGCACATTCAACAGCGCCACCGCCAGCATCTGCTGCCCTTCCAGCCAACCCTGTCTGGTGAACAGCTCGACCCCGACCGGACCCGGCAGAACCCTCCTGGCCGCCAGCATGTCGAGCAGCAGGACCACTCCCGCGCTCGCCGTCACCGGCGCTCCCATCTCCTGCAACACGACCTCGACCGGCGCTCTCCGACCCTTCTTCCGCTTCGCCATCCCCGCACCTCACAGGTGAACCCGGAGCCAGCTCCTGGAGCGCATTACTCACACAATATCATAGACTTAGATACAACTCAACTAACTTGCTCGCGGATCGGGGAGATACCCCGAGATACCACCTTCTATTCCCCCCTGCTTCGCGGTTGGGCGTATGGAGGACTGGATCGGCTGAGCGCTGCCGCGCCCCCAGCCGCAGCGCATTCCCGTGGGGGCTCTGTGATGGGCGGGGCCGCGACGGGCTGCTCTTTGTCGGTGCGGCGGCGGGGGAGGCACAATCCGCATCATGAAGCGTGTGTTCTCCCCGTTCCGGGCTCTTTTCGTCCTGGTCCTCTTGACGGCGGCGCTGGCCATCGCGGTCGCCGCCGCCGCGCGGCCGCAGAAGCCGGTGCTCCACGGCCGCCACTGGATGGCCATCACCGGCAAACCCCTCGGCGCGACCGCCGGAGCGATCATCTTCCAGCAGGGCGGGAACGCAGTGGACGCCGCCTGCGCCATGCTCGGCGCGACCGCCACGATGTTCGACGCCCTGAGCTGGGGGGGCGAGACCCAGGCGCTCATCTGGCACCCCGAGCAGAAGAAGGTCATCGGGATCAACGCGCTCGGCATGGCCCCCACCGGGGCGACGCCCGAGTTCTTCCGCTCGCAGGGGATGGACTATCCGCCGTCGGTGGGGCCGCTCGCCGCGGTCACGCCGGGGACTCCCGGCGGGCTCCTGACCATGCTGGCCGAGTACGGGACGATGAGCCTCGCCCAGGTTCTCGCTCCCGCCATGCAGATGGCCGAGGGCTACCCGATCGAGGCCGCCACCGCGCGCGGCATCCAGCGCGGCGCCGACCGGATCGCCGAATGGCCCTACTCGCGACGGACCCTGCTCCCGCACCGTGACGAGCGGTCGGCGTCGTCCGGTCCCCAGGACGAGACCGGGAACTACTGGGATCGGGAGGACGACTCCACCCGCGAGTTCGACGCCGGCGGCCCGCTGCCGGGTGAGGTCTTCCGTCAGCCCGAGCTGGCCGCGACGCTCCAGAAGCTGGTGGACGCCGAAGCCGAGGCGCTCGCCGGCGGCAAGGGCCGGAAGGAAGCCATCTACGCCGCCTACGACCGGTTCTACAAGGGCGACATCGCCGAGGAGTTCGCCCGCGGCGTCCAGGAGCAGGGCGGGCTGATCACGACCGAGGACCTCGCCAACTGGCGCGTCGAGATCGAGGAGCCGGTCTCGACGAACTACAAGGGCGTCGAGGTGTACAAGCTGACCCACTGGGTTCAGGGGCCGGTGCTGCTCCAGGCGCTCAACATCGCCGAGCAGTTCGACCTGAAGTCCATGGGCTACAACAGCACCCGCTACATCCACACGCTCTACCAGACGATCAGCCTCGCCTTCGCCGATCGCGACTTCTACTACGGCGACCCCTACTTCCCGCCCGAGGAGCCCATCCGCGGCCTCCTCTCCAAGGATTACGCGAAGGAGCGGGCCGCGACGATCCGGCTCGATCGGAACGATCCGAACATCGCCCCCGGCGATCCCTACCCGTTCCAGGGCGGCGAGAACCCGTTCTCCCGGTACCTCGAAAACTTCCACGGGGGCACCCGGACCCCGACGACCGAGGAGGAGCGGCAGGAGTTCCTCGACGGCTTCCTTGCCGGGACCACTTCGATCCAGGCGGCCGACGCCTCCGGGTGGGTCGTCTCGGTGACCCCGAGCGGCGGGTGGCTGCCCGCGGTCCTCGCCGGCGAGACCGGGATCGGGCTCAGCCAGCGGATGCAGAGCTTCGTCCTCGATCCGGCGATGAACCCCTACAACGTGCTCGAGCCGGGGAAACGTCCACGCGCCACCCTGACTCCGAGCCTCGCGCTCAAGGACGGCGAACCCTTCCTCTCGTTCGCGGTCCAGGGAGGCGACGGCCAGGATCAGAACCTGCTGCAGTTCTTCCTGAACGTGGTCGAATTCGGCATGAACGTCCAGGAAGCCGCTGAGGCCGCCAACTTCAACAGCTACCAGATGCGGAGTTCCTTCGGCGCCCACGAATCGGAGGCGGGGGCGATCCTGCTGAACGACGGGGTGCCGGACTGGGTCCGCGAGGAACTGGCGGGTATGGGCTACTCCCTCCGCTTCGCTCCGCGAACTTCGGGGCCGATCAACGCCATCTGGTTCGACCGGGAGCACGGCACGTTCTGGGGTGGTTCGAGCCAGCACGGCGAGGACTACGGGGTGGCGTGGTGAAGATCCGGCCGCTCCGTCTCGCCCTCGCCTTCTCCGCAGTCGCCGCGGTCGCCTCCGGGCAGGAGGACGCCCGCGAGGCCGCCTCCATCGAAGTCACGCCGGCCGAATTGCGTCTCGTCGCGGGCGAGGCCATACAGCTCGAGGCCCGCGTTCTGGACGCGGACGGCGCCCTCATCGAGGACGCCGAGGTGCTCTACCTGCCGCTCTACGGGCAGTTCTGGAATCTGGAGCGCCGGACGTGGGGCTTCAACCTGTTCAAGGTCTCCCGCGAGGGCGAGGTCTCGACTCGCCGTCCGGGCGAGTTCGGGATCATGGTGCGGGTCGTGGGCGCCCGGGTCGAGGGGTCGGATCGGGATGCCGACAGCGACGGCTACATCCAGCAGCGGATCCCGCTCGTGATCGAGCCTCGCCCGGTGACGCAGCTCACCGTCGAGGTCGGCGGGCCGCTCCATTCGGGCACCGAGATCCCCGTGGAAGCGGCGCCGCTCGATTCCGAGGGCGCGCTCGTCGAGGGCGCCGAGGTCGTCTGGAGCAGCTCGGATCCCGCGGTCGCGTTTCCGGTCGCTCGTCCGCAGACCGTGGAACAGACGCGCACCCGGGGCGCTCTCCGTCTTGGCCAGCCCGGAACGGCGGTCCTCACCGCGACGACCGGCGGCGCCTCCGCCAGCATGGAGCTCGAGGTCGTCCCCAACCCGGTCGCTCGCCTCACCCTCACCGCGGACCGGGCCACCGCCCGCACCGGCGATGTCGTGCACCTGAGCGCCGCGATGAGCGATCGGGACGGCAACGCGCTCGACGGGATCGGAATCGGCTACAGCTTTTCCGCGATCACCGACGGGATGGGCGCGGGCGGTCCCTCCTCGGGCCTCGTCACCCAGGACGGTCGCTTCGTGGCCGACCTGCCGGGGCTCTACACGCTGGTCGCCCACACCGGCGGCGTCTCGGCTTCCACCGTGGTGCATGTGACCGAGCGCGGCGCGCGGCGTCCGATCGAACTCGTGGGACACGGCCGCGTCAAGGACCGGGCGACCTCGGATCTGTGGGTGTGGGAGGCCCCGAACGGCCGGGACTACGCGATCACCGGCACCCACAGCGCCGCCGGCCACGCCTATGTGTGGGATGTGACGGATCCCGAGAGCCTCGAGATCGTGGACGTGGTGCGGGTGGACGCCCGGACCGTGAACGACGTCAAGATCAGCGAGGATGGCGCGACCGCGGTCATCTCGCGGGAAGGGGCGTCCAACCGGCGGAACGGGCTCGTCATCCTCGATGTCTCGGATCCGGCGACGGGTGTCACGAAGCTCGCCGAGTACGACGACCAGTTGACCGGAGGAGTCCACAACACCTTCATCCACGACGGGCACGTCTATGCCCTTTCCGGCGGGCAGCGCTTCGACATCGTGAACATCGAGGATCCGGCGACTCCGCACCGGGTGGGCAGCTTCGCGCTCGACAACCCGGCGCGCTCGATCCACGACGTCTGGGTCGTCGAGGGGATCGCGTATTCGGCGAACTGGAGCGACGGCGTGGCCGTGATTGACGTCGGCGGGGCGGGGAAGGGGGGCACCCCCCGGGACCCGAAGCTCATCGGACAGTTTCCGTTCCCCACCGGCTGGAACCACGCCGTCTATCCCTACCGCAGCGTTTCCACCGGGAAGTTCTACATCTTCGCCGGCGATGAGGCGGCGCGCACCGGGCGCTACAGCCCGCTCGCCGAGGTCGGCACCGGGACCCCCGGGTACGAAGACGAGCCCACCCGCTGGCGGGGCTGGATCCACATCCTCGAGTGGGACGAGAACTTCGAGGAGGAGCCCCGGCTCGTCGGGCGCTACGAGGTCCCCGAGGCCGGGAGCCACAACATCTGGATCGAGGACGACGTGATGTACGTGGCCTTCTACAACGGCGGGCTGCGGGTCGTGGATGTCTCCGGGGAGCTCCTCGGCAACCTCTACCGGCAGGGGCGCGAGATCGCCCGTTTCCTGCCTCTCGACCCGGAGGGGTTCCTGCCGAACGCTCCCCAGGTCTGGGGCGCCCAGCCGCACAAGGGAGTCATCTTCTTCTCCGACCGGAACTCGGGCCTCTGGGCGGTTCGTCTGGGAGATTCCACCCCCGTGCCCGTGACGGACGCTCAGGAGTAACTCGCAACTTCGCCGGTCGCGGCCAACGGTCTCCCCCGAGAAGCGCCGCGGCCGCCGCGTTGGAGCCACGGCCGGAGTTCCTCTAACCTCGTCCTGACGATGCTCACCAGGCTCCACATCCAGAACTACCGGGGAATACGGGACCTCACTCTGGAGCCTCTCGCCCGCCTGACGCTCCTTGTCGGTGAGAACGGAGCCGGGAAGACCTCGGTACTTGAGGCGATCGCGCTCCTGGGGAGCGCCGGACGACCAGGGGCAGTGGCGCCCATCGCAGCAACGCGGGGTCCGGAGGTCCGGGGGCCCGGGGCCGGGACGCTGGAGGCAGAGATGCTGCGAGACCTCGTCTGGCTGCCGATGTTCGGCGGTCTCGATGGCACGTCACGAATCGTCGTGACGGCGCAAGACGGTGTGGACGCAACGAGTCTCACGATCCGAATGGAAACAGTTGAGGAGACGACGATAACCGAGCTCCGACGAGAGGGGTCGTTCGTCCCCGCGGTAGAGGAAGCGTTGTCTCTCACATACACGCGCGGTGAGGACGTGTTCGAGAGCCGGGCGCTGCTCGGTGCGGACGAGCTCATGCACGCACAGCAACGACGAGATCTTCCGGCGCCGAACTTCGTTTTCTTGCCGCCCGGTTCGGGTCTCGCTTCACAGGATGCCATGAAGCTGGGAGCGTTGCGGCGTGAGAAACGATCGGATTTCCTGCTTGACGCACTGTCCGAGCTCGATCCACGAATTCGGAGCGTGGAGGAGAACTCATCGAGCGGCACGCCCGCGATCTACTGCGACGTGGAAGGGCTTCCTCGCCTGATGTCTCTGTCCTCGCTCGGCGCCGGGCTGGCTCGAGTGGCCCGGTATCTGATTGCGATCGCCTCGAGGCCGGGCAGTGTGGTCCTGATCGACGAAATCGAAAACGGCCTGCACCACGGGGCGCTTTTCACGGCGTGGAAGGCGATCCGATCGGTGGCCGAGAGGTTTGACGCGCAAGTGTTTGCGACGACGCACAGTTGGGAGTGCATTCGAGCGGCCCATGACGCCCTCGGTGTCGAGGCGATCCACCTCACGCGCATCGAGCGAGAAGACGGCATCGTGCGCGCCGTCCAGTATTCGGATGAAGCGCTTGGCGCAGCGCTCGAGTTCGAGATGGAGATGCGGTGAAGGCAGCGGGACGTGCAACCGCCATGCGCGCAGTTCTCGTGCTCGTGGAAGGAGCGCACCTCGAGCAGGTTATCGAGGAGCAGCTTCGAGATCTGTCGCGGAGCGACGTCGCGATCCAGAATTTCGGCGGCGTGAACGAACTGGCGCGCTGGCTCTCCGGCCTCGTCAACACGCCGGATTTCCGCTCGGTAGAACGCCTGGGGATTGTCAGGGACGCCGAAGGTTCGGCCAGGAGCGCGCTCCAGAGTCTCCAGAGTGCTTGCGCGCGCGTCAGCTTGGCTGCTCCACGAGATGTGGGGGTCGCCGAAGGGACGAACCCGTCCGTTTGCTACTGGATCCTGCCCGGCGAAGGGCGCGCTGGAATGTTGGAGACCCTTCTGTGGGAGACCGTGGAGACCACGCCTGAAGGGGAGTGTGTGGACAAGTTCTTCGACTGCGTGAGGCGCATCCGTGATGTGCCGGCGCGCTACGACAAGGCGCGCGCCTACGCCTGGATCACGACACGTGCTCATCCCGAGGTGTCTGTGGGGATCGCAGCCAGGAAGGGCTACTGGAATCTGCGCCACGAGGCGTTTGCCGGGCTCCGCCGGTTTCTCCAGGAGCTGTAGATCCCGCCGGGAGCGCCGCGCAACGCGGCGCTCACAGGAGTGAATTTCGTGCACGAGAAACCTCGGACGAGCGGGGACAGCCCGCTGTGGATCGCGGCGGTGCGGCCCCGCGCCGGCGGCGGGCGCATCGGGATCACGCTCTGTCCGGGCAAGGTCGCGCGCTCGACCTGGGGCGGCGCGGGTTGGAGTCGGGACCTGGCGGCGGACCTGGACGTCGTTCGCGAATGGAATGCGGCCGCGGTCGTCACCCTGATCACGCCTTCGGAGATGAAGCGCTTCCAGGTGGACGGCCTCGGCGAGGGCGTGGCGGACCGCGCCATGGGGTGGTGGCATCTTCCGATCCCGGACGGGACGCCTCCGGGGTCGGACTTCGAGAAGCGCTGGGAGACCGCCGGACCCGCGCTCCGGCAACTGCTCCACTTCGGCTTCGATGTTCTGATCCACTGCCGGGGAGGCCTCGGCCGGGCGGGGACGGTGGGGGCGCGGCTCCTGATCGAGCTCGGCGAGGACCCGGATGACGCGATGCGCCGGGTGCGGAAGGCCCGTTCGTCCCACGCCATCGAGCGCGGTTCCCAGGAGCGGCACCTCCGCTCGGTCGTCGCTCCGCAGGAGACGCTCCCCTCCCGAAGCGCCGAGGCGGTGCGTGACCGGGCGCTCGGGGCCTTGCTCGGGCTCGCGGTCGGAGACGCCGTGGGGACGACGCTCGAGTTCACCGGGCGCGACCAGCAACCGCGGCTCACCGACATGGTGGGGGGTGGCCCGTTCGGGCAGCCGGTCGGACACTGGACCGACGACACTTCGATGGCGCTCGCGCTCGCCGAAAGCCTCGCCGACCGAAGAGAACTGGATCCGCGCGATCTCATGGACCGATTCGTGGCCTGGTGGCGCGACGGGGATTACACGCCGGCCGGGCACTGCTTCGACATCGGGAATACGATTCGGGCGGCTCTCGCCCGCTACCTCCGAACCGGGGACCCTCTCGCCGGCTCCACCGCTCCGGACACCGCGGGCAACGGTTCAATCATGCGACTCGCGCCGGTGGCGCTCTTCTACCTCTTCGATCCGGTGGGGCTCGACCGGGCCGCCGCCGAGCAGTCGAGGACGACCCACGCGACCGCGGAAGCGGTGGACGCCTGCCGGGCCTTCGCGGCGCTCCTCGCCGAGGCGATTGCCGGAGATCCGGCGCGCGAAGTGCTCCGTCCACGCGGGTTCGAGGGCGCGCCGAAGGTCGCCCGCATTCTCGGAGGAGACTGGCGGGGCAAACCGAGAGCCCGGATCGAGTCGGGCGGCTACGTCATCCACACCCTCGAGGCGGCGCTGTGGTCGGTGGGTCGGACGAGCGACTACCGCGAGGCGGTGCTCCTCGCCGCGAACCTCGGCCACGACGCTGACACCACCGCCGCCGTCGCCGGACAGCTCGCGGGCGCCCTCTACGGTCTCTCCGGGATCCCCACCGAGTGGCTCGAACGGCTCGCGTGGAAGGACCGGCTGCTCACAGCGGGCGAGCGCCTCCTCCGCGATTGAGCTCCGGGCTCAATCCATCGCGAACGCTTCGAGGTACTTCGCTCCGGTCCCGGTGTTGAACAGCACGACCGTCTCGTCCGCCTCGACCTCTCCCGCCTCGATCAGCCGGCACAGCGCGCTCAGACAGGCGCCGCCTTCGGGGGCGGCGTGGATCCCCTCGGTGGAGGCGATCCGGAGCGCATCCCCCATGAGTTCGGCGTCGCTCACCGCGAGGGCGCACCCGCCGCTCTCGCGCACCGCCTCGAGGATGAGGAAATCGCCGAGCGCCTTGGGCACCCGCATCCCGCCCGCGATGGTGTGCGCTCCTTCCCACATCACCGAGTCCCGGGCGCCCTCCTCGAACGCTCTCGGGATCGGCGCGCAACCCTCGGCCTGGACCGCGACCATCCGGGGCCGCTCGGAGCCGATCCAACCAAGCGCCTCCATTTCACCGAACGCCTTCCACATCCCGATCAGGCCGGTGCCGCCCCCAGTGGGATAGAGGATCAGGTCGGGCAGCCGTCCGAGCTGCTCGAACAGCTCGTACCCCATCGTCTTCTTGCCCTCGATCCGGAATGGCTCCTTCAGGGTGGAGACGTCGAAGAGCCCCCGCTCGGGAGCGAGCCTCGCCACCAGCCTCCCGGCGTCCGAGATGAGGCCGTCCACCAGGTGGACATCGGCGCCGTACACGATTGCCTCGACCCGATTCACCGCCGGGCAGTCGGTCGGGACGGCCACCAGGCACTCCATCCCGGCCCGCGCGGCGTAGGCCGCGGCCGCTCCCCCCGCGTTTCCAGCCGAGGGGAGCGCGACACCCGCGACCCCGAACTGCGAGGCGGAGGACACCGCCATCGCGAGGCCGCGGTCCTTGAAGCTGCCCGTCGGGTTTTGCCCCTCGTCCTTGATGTGGAGATCGCTGAGTCCGATCGCGGCGCCCAGCCGGGGGGCCGGGGTCAGGGGAGTCCCGCCCTCTCCCAGTCGAACCGTGTGGCGCGGGGAGCGGATCGGCAGGACCTCGTGGTAACGCCACAGGTCGAACGCGCGGTTCCGGAGCGCCGCCGGCGTAAACCGTTCAGCCGCCGCCTCGAGGTCGTAGCGGGCGAGCAGCGGGGCGCCGGCGGTGGAGAGCCCCTGGAGGACCCCGGCGTCGTACTGCGCCCCGGTGCGCGAGCACTCGAGGTGCGAAAGAAAGGAGTAGCGGGATTCGGTCAAGACGGCCTCCGGGGCAGCTAGAGCGACAGGATGGAGGACTCCTTCCGCGCCGCGATCTCGGAGAGGCGCTTGATGTGGGCGTCAGTCGCCTTCTGCACCTCGCCCTCGAGGTCGTGTTCGATGTCCTCGGACAGCTCGCCCGCCTTCGCCAGCTTCTTGAGCCGCTGGTTCGCGTCGCGACGGACCTGGCGGATGGCGTTCTTGTGGTCCTCGGCCATGAGGCCGATCGTGCGCGCGAGCTGGTGGCGGCGTTCCTGGCTGAGCGGCGGGATCGGGATCCGGAGCAGGACGCCGTCGGAATTCGGGTTCAGGTCGAGGTTCGCAGCGCGGATCGCGCGATCCACCGGCCCGAGCATGTTCTTCTCCCAGGGCTGGACCATGATCGTGCTCGCGTCCGGCGTCTTCAGCGTCGCCACCTGGTTGAGCGGCATGAGCTGGCCGTAGTACTCCACCCGCACCGAGTCGAGCAGCGCCACCGATGCCCGTCCGGTGCGCACGACCGCGAGTTCCTGCTCGAATTTGCTCAACGTCTTGTCCATGCGGGTGCTGGCGTCGTCGAGGATCGGATGGGTCATGACTGGTCTCCTTCTTCAGGCCCCCACCAGGGTGCCCACGTCCTCCCCGCGCGCCGCCGCCACCAGGTCACGCTGGTGGCAGACGACGATGGGGAGCCGATTGTCCTTGCAGAGCGAGATCGCGGTCTGGTCCATGAACCGGAGCTCCTGCCGGATCGCCTCTCCCCAGCTCACCCGGGGGAGGTGCCTCGCCGTCGGATCCCGCTCGGGGTCGCCGCTGAACACCCCCGGCACCCGCGTCCCCTTGATCAGCACCTCGGCCCGAACCTCGGCGGCCCGCAGGGCGGCGGCGGTGTCCGTCGAGAAGTAGGGGTTGCCGGTCCCGGCGGCGAAGACGACGACCCGACCCTTCTCGAGGTGACGAATCGCCCGGCGGCGGATGAACGGCTCGGCCACCTGCCGGACCGGGATCGCGGACATGACCCGGGTCGTGCACTCCATCTTCTCGAGGGAGTCCTGGAGCGCGAGCGCGTTGATGAGGGTTGCGAGCATCCCCATCGAGTCGGCCTGGACCCGGTCCATCCCCCGCGCCTCGGCGCCGAGGCCGCGGAAGATGTTGCCCCCGCCGATCACGCAGGCGGCCTCGATGCCCTCCCGGTGGATGCGGGAGATCGTGGCGGCCATCGCCTCCACCGCGCCGGATGCGATCCCGGCGGGCGCCCCGCCGCGGAGCGCCTGCCCCGAGAGTTTGAGGAGGACCCGTCTCGCTGCTCCGCTCATGGGTTCCTCGCGCGCCTGTCTCCGCGGGCCCCGTCCGGGGCTCCCGGGTGAATCCTACGGGAGAGCCTGGTCAGCCCAGGTCTTCGCCCCGCTCGAAGCGCACGAACCGCCGGATCTTGAGGTTTTCCCTGGTGGCCTGGGCGGTCTCGACGAGCCGGTCCTTGATGCGCTGCTTCTTCGAATCGTCGAGCGCGAACGGCTGCTCGAGCAGGATCCGCTCCCCGAGGAACCGGTTCAGCTTTCCCTCGACGATCCGCTCGATGACCGCCTCCGGTTTGCGCGCGTTCTTCGGATCCTTGGCGAGTTGCGCCCGGATCAACGCGACCTCTTCCTCGATGACGGCGGGCGGGACCTGCTCCCGGCTGACCCAGCGGGCCGGCGCCGGGTAGTTGCAGGCGATATGGATCGCGATGTCGTTCGCGAGATCGCGGAACTGCTCGTTGCGGGCCACGAAGTCGGTCTCGCAGGACAGCTCGACCAGAACCCCGATCCGGCGATCGTGGATGTAGGCGTGGATGAGGCCTTCGGTCGTGGCCCGTCCCGAGCGTTTCTCGGCGGCGGCGGCGCCCTTCTCGCGGAGCAGCCTCACCGCCTTGTCGAAGTCGCCCTCCGCCTTGACAAGCGCTTCCTTGCAGTCGGCGAATCCGGCGCCGGTCTGATCGCGGAGCCGTTTCACGTCGCGGGCAGGGATGGCGGGCATGTTGTCCTCCTCTCGGACGCCGACGCGACGGTCCGGCGGTTCGGCGCCTGGCTCGGTTCAGGCCGACGGCGCAGGTGCGGACGGCGTCGCTCCGGCGGGCGCCGGGGCGTCGGCGTCCGACGGGGAGGCCGCCTCGTCGGTCTCGTCGTCCCCGGACCCGAACGGCGTGAGTCCGCGAAGCTGACGACCATCCTCGAAGGCGCTCGCCATCCGCGATGCGAACAGGCTGATCGCGCGCAGGGCGTCGTCATTTCCGGGGATCACGTAGTCGATCAGATCGGGATCGCAGTCGGTGTCCACGATCGCCACGATCGGGATCTTCAGCTTCCGGGCCTCGCGGACGGCGATCATCTCGTTCTTCGGATCAATCACGCAGACCGCGTCGGGCAGCTTTTCCATCTTCTCGATCCCGGCGAGCGTCTTCTCCATGCGGCGGCGACGCTTCTCGAGCCGGGACCACGCCTTGTTTGAGAGGCCCCGCTGGCCGTCGCTCTCGGTGAGTTCGCGCAGCTCCTGGAACTTGGCGATGCTCTTGCGGATCGTGGCGAAATTGGTGAGCAGGCCACCGAGCCAGCGGTGGTTCACGTAGAACGCATCCACGCGCGACGCCTCGGCGGCCACAACTTCCTGCGCTTGGCGCTTGGTTCCGACGAACAGGACGGTCTTGCCCTCGGCGCCCAGCTTCGAGATGAAGTGGATCGCGTCCCGGAACAGGGGCAGGGTCTGGTTCAGGTCCACGATGTGGATCCCGCTCCGCGAGCCGTAGATGTACGGCCGCATGCGGGGGTTCCACCACTTGGTCTCGTGGCCGAAATGGAGACCTGCTTCAAGCAGGTCCCTCATGGTGACGGTGGCTGCCATGGGACTCCGACCCGCTCAGCGGCGGCGCATGAGCATCCCGGCCGCGTCCGGGCGATTCGGCTTCCGGGAGTGTTCCGGTGTGATACCGCTGTCCGGGGCCGGCATTCGATGGGGTTGGCGATGGGGTTGGCGATGGGGTTGGCGATGGGGTTGGCGATGGGCTTCGTGCATCAGCGCTTCGAGTACTGGAAGCGCTTCCGGGCGCCGGGCTGGCCGTACTTCTTGCGTTCCTTCCGTCGGGCGTCGCGGGTGAGGAACCCGCGCCGCTTCAGCTCGGGCCGGAGACGGGAGTCGTTCTCGCTGAGCGCCCGGGCGATCCCGAGACGCACGGCGGCCGCCTGCCCCGAGAGGCCGCCGCCCTTGACGCGGGCGTCCACGTTCAGCGCCTTGCCCTGGTCGGTGGCGAGCAGCGGCTGCGTCACCAGGTTCCGATAGGTCTCGCGGGGGAAGTAGTCCTCGAGAGGCCGATGGTTCACCAGGACCTGCCCGTCCCCCTCCCGAAGGAAGACGCGGGCGATCGAGCACTTGCGCTTGCCGGTGCCGTAGGCGATGGGAGCGGGCATCAGGAAGCCTCCGCGAGCGACGCGGGAAGGGGCTCGGGCTGCTGCGCCGCGTGCGGGTGGTCCGCCCCGGCGTACACCTTGAGTTTCGAGAACTGGGCGCGCCCGAGCTTGCCCTTGGGCAGCATCCCGCGCACCGCGCTCTCGACGAGGCGCTCGGGATGGGCGCCGCGGATCTCGGCGGCGGTGCGCGACTTGAGTCCTCCCGGGCGACCACTCTGCCGGTAATAGACCTTCTGGTCTTCCTTGCGGCCGGTGAGGCGGACGCGACGGGCGTTCACGACGACGACGTGATCCCCGCAGTCGAGGAACGGAGTCCACGACGGCTTGTGCTTTCCGGCCAGAACCCGGGCGACCCGCGTCGCCAGTCGGCCGAGAACCTGATCCGCGGCGTCCACCAGGAACCAGTTCCGACGGATCTCGGACGCCCGAAGGAAGGTGGTGCTGGCGGAGCGGGACAAGAGGGTCGGTCCTGAGAGGGTCGGGTCGGGAGGTCGGGTCGGAGGATTTCTGGTGCGGGGCGGTTGGTGTGGGCCGTGATCGAGCCGCTCGGAATAAAGAAATACGGGCGGGTTCCCTTCCGGAGAGTTCCGATCTTGGTGCCGGAATTCGCGAAAGCGCGTCGCCGCCCGGGTGCGAAAGTCTAGTCTCCGGCCCATGGAGGGTCAAGCGCGTGTACGGGCCCACCCTTGTTGACAGAGAGAGGGATGGAGGGTGGCGGCCCGGGAACGGAGCGATGCCGAATACACTGCGGCGCCGGATGGCTCCAGACCCGGCGTGGCCGCTGCTTTCGGCTTGGGCGACGACGGCATGACCCGGATCTCCCGCGCCGATGCGATCTGGCAGCGTCGCGCGCTGGACGGCGTCGCCCGGACGTTCGCCCTGACCGTGCGCCCGCTCCCGGGTCCGCTCCGGGACGCGGTCTCGAACCTCTACCTGCTGTGCCGGATCGCCGACACGATCGAGGACGATCCCGCTCTTTCGCAGGGGCAGCGGTCGGCGTTCGCCCGGCGCTGGGTGAGAGCGGTCGAAGGGCGGGAAGACGCCCCGTCGTTCGCGCGCGATCTCGCCCCTCGGCTCGCCGGCGCCCGATCCGATCGGGACCTCGTCGCCGCCGCGACCCGTCTCCTCGCCATCACTTCCGGCTTCGACGCCTCCGTGCGGGACGCCATGCGGCGGTGCGTCCGCATCATGGCCCACGGCATGGTGCGTTCGGCGCGGGATCGCGGCCGGGGCGGGCTCGCCGACCTCGAGGCGCTCAATCGCTATTGCTACGTCGTGGCGGGCGTCGTCGGGGAGACCCTCACCGCGCTCTACGTCGGCGCCTCCCCGGCGGTCGCCCGACGGCGTCGGGGGCTCGATCTCCGGGCGCGATCCTTCGGTCAGGGTCTTCAGATGGTCAACATCCTCAAGGACACCTGGGAAGACCGGCGGCGCGGCGTCTGCTGGTTGCCGCGCACCGTGTTCCAGCCTCACGGCGTGGATCTCGCCCGACTCGACGCCGAGGCGCCACCCCCCGGCTTCGCCGCCGGCATGGCCGATCTCGTCGGGATCACCCGAGGCCACCTCGATGACGCGCTGGACTACGTCGTCCGGCTACCGCGCCGGGAGGTCGGGATCCGGTGGTCCTGCCTGTGGCCGCTCGCGCTTGCGGTGCTCACGCTCCGACGCATCCACCGCCGGCCCGATTTCCGATCGGGCGCGGAGGTGAAGATCTCCCGGAAAAGCGTTTACGGGGCGGTGGCCGTGAGCAGTCTCCTCGCGGGGTCGAATCGGGCGCTCGCCCTCCTCTACCGGGTGCTCACGCGCGGACTGCCGTGGCCGCCGGCCCCGACCGGATCGTCGCCGGCAGCGGACCGGTGGCCCTCCGGAACAGCCAACGGAGGAACCGGTCCCGACGGGCGAAAACGCCGGTGAGCGCGACCATCGCCAGAACCGCGACCCGGGAAACGCGCACCGTCGGCCGACCGGGGACCGAACCGGCGGCGTGGACCCGGCGCAGGAGCAGGACGGCGAGTCCGATGCCCCACAGCAGATGCCGGCGGATTCCGGCCTGGCGCTTCGGGATGAGCTGCGTGAAGCGAAGCGCGTCGTCGAGATGGCCGCGCGTGATCGCGAGGAGCCGGGCGAGGCCGGCGGCGAACCCGGGGTCATCGGTCCCCCGCTGGAGGTCGCGGAGGTCGAATCCCTCCGCCTCGAACACGTCGCGCGGGAGCCAGCAGGCGCCCCGAGCGTGGTCCCCGGCGATGTCCTTCAGGATGTTGGCCATCTGGAGACCCTGGCCGTGGGAAACGGCGAGAGCGAGCAGTTCTGCGCGCCGCCGGGCGACTCCGGGGGAATGGCCCGCGAACAGATCCACGAGCATCTCCCCGACCACCCCGGCGGCGAAATAGCAGTAGCGGTCGAGCTGTTCCAGCGTCGCGAGGCCCGCGCGACTCGCTCGCCTCTGGAAATCGTCCATCCCGCGGCACATGATGCGGAGGCAGCGCCCGACCGCGGCCCGATGTCGGGCGCCGAGACGGTCCGTGATGCGGAGCACCCGGGCTGCGTTCGCGGCGAGTTCGCGTTCCCCCCGCGCGGTTGCGGAGGAAAGCGCTCTCCGGAGATCGGACGCGAAGCTCCGGGCTCCCTCCCCGCCTTCCACCAGGCCCACGAGCCTCTTCCACATGCGGCGCTTCGCCGGGAGCGGGAGTTCGGGTTCGTCTTCGATCGTGTCCGCGAGCCGGCACAGCAGGTAGGCGTTTTCTACCCGCTCGCGCAGGCCCGCCGGCAGGACCGGGATCGTCAGGGCGTAGGTCCGGGAAACGGTCGGGAGGATCCGCGTCTGCCACGCGAGGTCGTCGCCGTCCGTCTGTCGCCCCGCGGCGCGCCGGTTCACCGCCGTCGGACCACGGGCTACCACCGCGGGATCTCGTCCGAATGCAGTTTGGGCGGCAGCGTGTAGGTCTCGAGCCTCTGCCTCAGTTGCGAGTGCTCCACGAGATCCGTGAAGCGTTGGGCCCGCACTCTTCTCTCCCATCCCGGGAACGGGCGGCGAATCCACCTCCCGAGGCGTCGCTGCGTCCGCCGATAGGCGAGGACGCCCCGGGTGCGCTGGGCGGGGAATCCCAGCCGGTCGGCTCGCTCGTCCCCGATGAGCGCCCGGGAGATGCGGTACACGTGGAGGGCCAGCTTGTGCCGCTCGACCGGATCGGTCACTCCGATGACGACGGGCGCGGAGTTCACGAGGGCATGCGCCATGGCGCGGCCATCCCAATCCGGGAACGGCTCGCAGATTTCGCCGACCCGGAACAGGTCGAGGGCTTCGACCTCGTTCCGGAACAGGATCGTTTCGGGGACGCCCATGAGATGGGCGGAGTAGCGCCAGATCTGAACGAACGCCTCTCTCTGTTCGGGAGTCGGCGCGGCGCCGAGCCTCGTTGCCGCCTGGACCACCATCGCGGAGAAGTTGGCTGCGGCGAACGCCAGGTGGCCGCGTGGATCGGCACCCCGAGCTCGGCCTCGTCCCACCTCCCGGACCGACGGAGCTGGCGACGGACCTGGGCGTGGATTAGGCGGATTCGGACGCTGAGCTTCCACCCCTCGCCCTCTCGCTCCAGGCCCCCGGGAATGGTGATCTCGATGAGCTGTCGGATGTTCTGCCGGAGTCGGCGGACGCCGTGGTCGAGCAGGCGTCCGGTCTCGAAGAACGACAGGCTGATCAGCGTGCTGAACCCCCGGATGATGCTGGACCCGACGAGGCCTTCGATGTAGAGGTCGGAGTCGGCGTGGAACGCGCGGCACCCGGGATAGACCGCCCTCGAATCGAACCAGCCGGGCTCTTCGCCGACCAGCTCCATGAGTTCCCGTAGCGCTGCGGGCGCGGGGCGGAACCCGGCCGCGTCCCGCTCCATCCCGGCGGTGATCAGCGCGTGGATGCGGCGCTGCGGGAGGCCTTCCAGCGCCTCGATCGCGGCGTCCGCCGCCGGGTCACCCGCGGTGGTGTGCTCGACGTAGCGGGCCGCCAGTTCCGGGTCCGATCGTCGGGCTCTCTCGTAACCCGTTCGGTAGGCGGCGGGAATCGTGAAGCTCACGTCCGGCGCTCCCTCAGCGCCTCGGTCGTCTTCCGTCCCTGCGGCTCGACCGGCGGCGACCGCCGCGACCGCGATTCCACCCGGGCTCTCCATCGCTGTCCCAGGGGCTTCGCGGCATCGTCCAGGAGGCTGTAGAGCGCCGGCACGAGCAGGAGCGTGACCAGGGTGGCGAAGGCGACTCCGAACGCGAGCGAAACCGCCATCGGAATCAGGAACTGCGCCTGGATGCTCCGCTCGGCCATCAGCGGCGCCAGCCCGGCGCAGGTCGTCACCGAGGTGAGCATGATGGGACGAAAGCGGAGGGGGCCGGCGGCGAGAACGGCGTCCACCGTGGACATCCCGGCGCGGCGGTTCTGGTTGATGAAGTCGAGCAGGACGAGAGCGTCGTTCACCACGATGCCCACGAGCGGAACCATCCCGAAGAAGCTGGTGATGGAGAACGCCACTCCCATGACGACATGGCCGAAGACGGCGCCGGCGAGGCCGAACGGGATGGCGGCCATGATGACGAAGGGCTGCGTCCACGAGGCCAGCGGGATCGCGAGGAGGGCGTAGATCAGAATCAGGGCGAACAGGACATTGTCCTGGAGCGCCGCGAAGGTCTCCGCCTGATCTCCGGCGAGCCCCGCGACCGAGAAGCGGAGGTCGGGAAAGCGCGCCTCGAGTTCGCGAAGGACCCGGTCCTCGATGTCCACCAGCAGCGCGCCTGCCGAGGCCACGTCCGGATTCACGACGGCGTGGACGGTGACAGCCCGTTGGCCGTCCACCCGGCGCACTTCGGCCAACCGGTCGGCGCGGGCGAGTCGGGCCACCTCGCCGATCCCGGTGACGCCGCCGTCGCCCCGCCGCACCCGGAGGCCGGTCACGTCCCCGGCGACGGTCCGGTCGGCCGCCGGGTAACGCAGCATCACCCGGATCTCGTCGCGTCCCCGCTGGATCCGCTGCACCTCCTCGCCGTGGAAGGCCTGCCGCATCTGGCGGCCGAATTCGGCGGCGCCGATGCCGAGCGCGGCGCCTTCGTCGCGCACCCGGGCGACGAGTTCGGGCGCCGTCCCCTCGCGGTCGTCGTGCACCGTCACCACGCCCCGGTACTCCCGGAAGATGCCCTGGAGCGCCTCGGCGCCCGCGCCGAGGGTCTCCATGTCGGGTCCGGTGATCCGGATCGAGATGTCGGCTTCCTCGCCCAGAAGCGACGTCAGGATCGTCACTTCGCCGCCGTGCGGGAGGGAGGATGTGAGCGTGCGCAATCGGTCCCCGATCTCTCGCGTCGTGAACCCGACCCTCTCCTCGGCGGGGATCAGCTCGAGGACGATCTGACCGATCGCCGTCCCGGAACCGGCTGCGGCCCCGCCGATGCCCCCTCCGGGGCCGAAGGCGAGGCGCTGGCCTTCGAGCGCCGCGAGGTTCCGTTGCGGATCCACGCCGTGCTCGGCCCGGATCTCGTCGCGAATCCGGGCGATCGCGGCTTCGACCTCGGACACGACTTCGGTCGTGGCTCGGGGGGAGGAACCCGGCGGAAGCGAGATCTGCGTCGTGACGACGTCGCTGTCGAACGGCGGGGTGGTCTCCACCGCCACCCAGCCGCCGCCGAGGAGTCCGGCGGCGAGCGCCACCGCCAGGATGCCCAGCGCGACGGTCGCGAGGCGGTTTTCGAGGGCCCAGCCGAGGGCGAGCCGGTAGGCCGTCGCGATCGCGCGATCCAGCCCCTTCTGGATTCCGCCGCGGATGCGGGCCAGGCGACGGCTGCGGGGAACCGGGACGCCGCCGTGCGCCATGTGGTGGGGCAGGATCCATGCGGCGTCGAGCAATGAAAAGGCGAGCACCGGGAGCACGATGCGGGGCAGGGTCCCCATCAGCTCGCCCCAGATCCCGGGCAGGCCCAGCATCGGCGTGAACGCCGCCATGGTGGTCAGGACCCCGAAGGCGGCGGGGAAGAACACCTGGCGCACTCCCGCCACGGCGGCGGCCTCGACGCGGCCGCCCGTCGCCGAGATCCGGCGCTGGACGTTCTCGCCCACCACGATGGCGTCGTCCACGACGATCCCGAGGGTCAGGATGAACCCGAACAGGCTGAACATGTTCAGGGTCACGCCGAGGCCGGGCATCATCAGGAACGCCCCGAAGAAGGCCACCGGGAGCCCGGCGGCGGTCCAGACCGCGAGTCGGCTGGAGAGGGCGAAGAACAGCACCAGGAAAATGAGCGCGAGGCCCTGGAGGCCGTTGCGGACCAGGACTTCCATACGGCTCTCGAAGAGCTGCCAGGCGTCGAACCACGGCGTGATCGAAACGCCGGCCGGAAGCGTGCGTCGGAGCTCGTCGATCCGCGTTCTCACTTCGGCGGCGGTCTCGAGCAGTCGCGCTCCGCTCGCGAGGGTGACTTCGAGCAGCACCGCGGGCTCCCCGTTCATCCGCGCCGCCCGGTCCACGTCTTCGAAGCCGTCGGTCACGACCGCGACGTCCCCGACGCGCACGACGCCGCCGTCCGGCGCCGCCATCAGGGGGATCCGTGCGAAATCCACCGCGGCGGCCGCCTCCGCCTCCGTGCTCAGACGCAACTCGCTGCGCTCGGAGCGGACGGCGCCACCCGGGACGTCCGCCGAGCCGCGTCGGAGCGCGGCCGCCATTCGGTCGAGGGTCAGCCCGAACCGCGTGAGCGCGTCCTCCTCCACCTCGATCGAGACCTCGTAGTCCCTCCCGGTGGCGACATCCACCGTGGCGACGCCGAAGATCGGCGCGAGCCCGTCCTGGATGCGGCGCGCGGCTTCCACGAGGCTGCGTTCGTCGGTCTCGCCGTGCACGCCGACCCGGAGCAGGAGCGGGTCCGGCGTTCGCTCCGAGACGACCGGATCCTCGGCGTCATCGGGCAGCGTGGTGAGGGACTCCACCCGCTCGCGGATGTCCTCGCTCACGGCGCGGAAGTCGGCGCCGCGCTCGATTTCGACCGTGAGCAGCCCCATCCCGTCGGTGGCGATCCCGACGATCTCTCCCACTCCGGACAGATCGGAGGTCGCCTCTTCGAGGGGCACCAGAACGCTCTCCTCGATGACCTCGGCCCCCGCGCCGGGGAACACGGTCCGGATGCTCACCGCCGAGGGCTGGGTCTCGGGGATCAGCTCCTGGGGGATGGAGCCGATGACGAGGAGCCCCCCCAGCGAGATGCCGAGCAGCATCAGGTTGGCGGTGACCCGGTTCCGGACGAACCAGGCGAGCACCCCGGAGGGAGACCCGCCGCCCGGGCCTGGAAGCGGCGGAGTCACGCCCGCACTCTCGAAGTCAGCGCCCGCGCTCCGGGACGGTCTCCATGGTGACCCGGACCGCCATGCCGTCGGTCACGATCGCCGGCGGGTTCGTCACGACGCGATCCCCGTCGCGCAGACCGGATCGAATCAGGACTCCCTCTTCCCCGGAAGTCGCGAACGACTCCACCCCCCGGACCTCCACGCGGTTCGCATCGTCCACGACCAGGACGCTCCCGTCCTCCCGGAGCGCGCTCGCCGGGACTTCGGCCACTTCCGGGAACTCGCGCCCCTCGATCTCCGCCCGGAGGAAGAGGCCCGCGAGAAGCGGGGGGCGCCCATCGGGGCCGGGAGCCCAGGGGTCCGACACCTCCACGATCGCCGGGAGGAACCGGGTGGCGGGGTCCATCTCGCCTTCGACGCGGACCAGCCGACCTTCCCAGATCCAGGTGGCCGCCCCGACGCCCGGCCCGAGCACCGGAGTCAGCCGCACCCGCGGCGCCGCGCGGGAGGGGGCCCCCGCAAAGGGGAGTTCGACGAGATCCAGGGCGGCGTCGGGGAGCGAGACTCGCATCTCGGCCCGGTCCACCGCCAGCAGCTCGACGAGCGGCGTCCCCGGCGTCGCCCACTCGCCGATCTCCGCGGCTCTCGTTCCCACGATCCCCGCGTGCGGGGCCGCGATCCCGGTCCGGGCGAGGTCCGCTTCCGCCCTTCGCAGGCCAGCCTCGGCGGCGGCGAGCGCCGATCGGGCGGCCGCGAGCTGCGGCTCCCGGAGGGCGAGCGGGTCGGGTTCGATCCCCTCGTCGGCCCACTGCGACGCGGCGACCCGGGCGCGGGCCTCCTCGGTTCCGAGCCGAAGCGCGGCCTCGTCCCGCGCGCTCCGCGCCTGGGCCACCGCCTGCTCGTGGGCCACCGGCTCGATCCGGAAGAGCGGCGTCCCCTCCTCGACGCGGATCCCTTCCCGGAGGCCCGGGGCAGCCCACACGATCCGGCCCGCCACCTCCGCCGCGACGGTGGTGCGCCGCGCCGGACGCACGACGCCCTCGGCCTCGACCGTCACCCGCCGGGCGCCGATCGAGACGCGCATCGCCTGAACGCCCGGCAGGACGGTCTCGACCTCCTGCGCCTCGGGCTGAGGCCCGAACGCGGTCAGAAGAGCCACGAGCGCACCGGCGGCGAGGAGGATGGGGACGAACAGAAACCGCCGGATCATGGTTCGCGGTCCCCCGCCGGGGCGCCGGCCGCCGGCGAACCGCCGGCCGGGCGCTCGAATCCGCCACCGAGAGCGAGGGCGAGATTCACCCGGTTGTCGAGTCGGGCGCGCCGCTCGGCGAGATGCGCCGCCTCGGCGGTCAGAACCGCCCGCTCGGCGGCGAGCTCGGGCAGGCGCGACGAAAAGCCGCTCACGCGCTCGGCCCCGGTTCGCGCCAGGGCTCGCCGGCTGGCCTGGACCGCCTCCGCCGATCTCGCCTGCGTCTCGGCCAGCGTCTCCTCCGCAGCCAGAGCCGCCTCGACCTCCTGGTAGGCGGTCAGGACCGTCCGCGCATAGGCGGCGAGCGCCTGCTGGTCACGCGCCTCCTCGCCCCGGATCTGCGCCCGGATCCGGCCGCCCTGAAAGACCGGCGCGGCGATCCGCGCGATCAGACTCCACACCGAGAAGTCCCCGTTTACGAGCTGCCGAAGCCGGGCGGTCGCCGTCCCCACCGAACCGGTCAGCGGGAACTGCGGGTAACGGGCCCGCCGGGCCATCTCGGTGAACTCCAGCGAGGCTGCGAGCCTCCGCTCGGCGCCCGCCACGTCCGGGCGGCGCGCGATGAGATCGGCGGGGACCCCCGGGGGAACCGGCAGGGGGCCGGTCGGCAGCCGGTCGCCGAGGACCCATTCCGGTCCCACCTCGCTGTCCGGGTAGTCGGTGAACAGGACCTCGAGGCTGCGCACCGCGGCGCTGCGGGCCTGGCGCCGGGTGGCGGCGACGGCGCGAGCCTCGGCGAGCCGAGCCTCGGCCGTGTCCACGTCGGCGAGAGCCGCGTCCCCGATGCGCGCCCGCTCGCGGGTCCAGTGGAGGGCTTCCTCGAGATTGGCCGCGACGGCCTCGGCGATCCGGGCCTGCCCGCGAGCCTCGACGGCGAGGAGGTAGAGCCGCGCCGCCTGTCCGGCGAGCGAGATCCGCGCGCCCGCCACCTCCGCCACCGCCGCCTCGACCCCGGCGCCGGCCGCCCGCGCCCGCGGCGTCGCCTCGCGCCAGAGGTTCGCCTCCCAGCTCAGGTCGAGTGAGAGACCGTACTGGACGTACTCGGCGGTGAGCACCTCGTCGTCCGCGATCCCAGGGATGGGCAGGCCGATGAAGTTCCGCCGCTCGGCGAGGCGGTTCGCGGAGAGCCCCGCCTGGGGGTAGAGGGCGCTCATCGCGATGCCCGCGTCGGCCGCCGCCTGCGCCAGACGCGCTCCCGCTTCCCGCAAGGTCAGGTTCCTGGCGAGGGCGCGCTCGACGACCTGGTCGAGCGCCGGATCGCCGAAGTCGGTCCACCAGTCCTCGGCGGGGCGCGCGACGGATTCGCTCGGGGCGGGGGCGGGCCCGAGATCCACGGCGGGTTCGGTCACCGGGGCGCGCAGGCCGCCGCAGCCGATCGCGAACCCGGCCGCTGCCAGGAGTGCGATCGGATGCGCCCGGTGTCCGGTGGGCCAGCCGCTCATGCGCCGATTCTCCCACGACCCCTGGCGCGACGATCGCCGTCGGGGAGAGCGGGATGCTCGACCGCGCGCCGCAGGGTTGGCGCGAGGTGATGTGGCAACCGGGCGGCCCCGCCATGGAACGCCCGGGTCAGCCGGGCGCCGCCCCCACCGGGAGAACTGGGCCACTCTCGGTGCTCACGCGACTTTATCCACAGGCTGATATGGGGCGGTCCCTCCCTGCTTCGCACCGCGGCGGGCGCATCTCGAGAGCGACGCCGTCGAACAACAAGGCGATCTCGCCGTGCTGGTCGCCCACGATTCCCTTGTCGGCCTCGACCTGCGCGCTGTCGTGTCAACGCTGGCGCAGCAAGGCGTTATCGGCGTGCTCTTTCCACCGGAAACAACCACTCCCACCGCTGACCGGGGAGGCCGGTCCGCCGCGATCGCCGTTGCGGAAGGGCGTGCGGGGGCGCCGGCGGATCAGGCGCTTCGGCCGATCAGTTCCGGACCTTGTCTCCGACCTGAACGCCGGACCCCGTGATCACCGTGCCGAGGGACGAACCCGCGTCCACGTCGTCAATGCGCACCTGACCCAGTTCCTGCGTGATCTCACGCAGAACGGCGCCGGTCGCCGGATCGGTGATCGTTCGCGTCACCCGCAGGACCCTCAAGGTGTCGCCGACCTTCAGACCGACCGACGAACCCACATTGAGGACCAGGGTGGAGCCATCCACATCGGCCACCAGGCCGCTGACCGGGACGACCCGCGCGGTAATCCGGTCGGCGGAGGAGGACCGGACGAGCTGCTCCGACAATTGCTCAACCGCAGCCTCGGTCGCCTCGCCCAGGATGGTCTCGCGATAGTTGCTGCTGGTCATGGAGAGCGAAGCCCAACCGAGCGGAGTGCCGCCCCCGGCGGCGAGCAGGAGCCCGGAGCGGTCCGATCTCCCCTCGCCCTCACCCGAAACCAGGATTTCGGCGCTGTCCGTGTTCACCATCCGGGCGGTCAACTGGACCGCCGCCTTGCCCCGCTGCTGACCCACGCGGTTCACGAGTCCCCGGGTCAGTCGCCCGAGGCCACCGACGCTGCGCCCGTCCCGCTCCATGCCGAACTGCGTGACGCTACCGATGACGATGGCGTCCACGCCCAGAATCCTCCCGATCGCCGCCGCCGAGAGCGGGTCCGCCCGGTCGCTGTTGGAAAAGTTCTGTTCGGCCAGGATCGCATCGAGTCGTGTCCGTTCGATCACGCTGTAGGTGCCGTCGTTGACCAACTCGTCAACGAGCATGTCCGCGATGCCGCCGCCGACGTCCCAGTCGCCCTCCCACCACCTCTGGATGCTCGCGAATTCGAAGTCGAGCACGGCCACCCGGCTCCTCTCCTGCGCGAGGGCTCCCGCCCCCACAATCGTCGCCAGCAGTATGCATCCGATCGTCTTCGTCAGCTTCATCGAGCGCCTCCATGGGGTCCGCCAATCCATTGAAGAGAATTGCGCAATAACGAGAGTACCATGGCACTCTGCCACCCTGCGGAACCCTTTGCAACCACCAGACTGCGTCGCGGCGTACTCAGCCCGGATGCCTCGCCGCTCGAGCCTCCCCTCGCCCCGCCCGGGCCCGACAGGTGATCGCGCTGACCCCCGCTGAAGTGAGGGCGGGGTGCCGCTCGGGCGAGTTCACCGCGCCGACGTCGGGTCTCGCCGCCGGCTTCGCCCAGGCCAATCTGGTGGCCCTGCCGCGCGAACAGGAGGCCGACTTTCGGCGCTTCTGCGAACGGAACCCCCGGCCGTGCCCGCTCCTCGAGGTGTCCCGGATGCCGGTGCTTCGGGGACGCCGGTCGGTGGCGCCGGGCGCTGACCTGCGCACCGATCTCCCCCGCTACCGCTCCTTCGCGGACGGGGAGCTGCTCCGCGAAACGGAGGCGGTCACCGACGAGTGGTCCGAAGACCTGACCGCCTTCCTGCTCGGGTGCAGCTTCGGATTCGAGAGCGCGCTCGTGGAGGCCGGCATCCGCCTGCGCCATCAGGACGAAGGCCGAAACGTCCCGGTGTACGTCACGAACCGGTCCACGCGGCCGGCGGGTCGGTTCGAGGGCCCGCTGCTCGTCTCCATGAGGCCGGCCCCCGCGAACCGGGTCGAGGACGCGATCTCGATCAGCGCGGCGTTTCCGCTCTCCCACGGCGCCCCCGTCCACGTCGGGGATCCTTCCGCCCTCGGCATCAGCGATTTCGACGCCCCCGACTTCGGCGATCCCGGAGGACTGCTCCCGGACGAAGTCCCGATCTTCTGGGCCTGCGGGGTGACTTCGCAGGTCGTCGCCCGGGCCGCCCACCCGGGGCGCCTCATCACCCACGCCTCCGGCCACATGCTCGTGACGGACGTTCCGGTCGCCGATCAGCGGGTCCGGGTCGGCGGTCCCGCATCTCCCGCCCAATGACCGCGAAGACTCCCCCCGGGAGGATCCCCATGCCGCGTTTCCGCTCCCCTCGCCGGCTCGTCACCGTCGTCCTGTGCGCCCTGTCCTTCGCGTCCGCGGCGGCGGCGCAGTGGACGAACCGCTATCCGAAGCTGGAGGGCTACTCCCACCACGTCTATGTGGAGGGGTTCGAGCTGCCCCTCCTCGCCGCCGGCCCGACCGACCCGGCGCCGTCGCCCGATGGGCGCAGCGTGGCGCTCTCCGCCCGGGGGTGGCTGTGGCTGCTCGACCTCCAGACCGGCGCGGCCCGGCGGTTGACCACCGGGCCGGCGGTGGACACCCGCCCGGCGTGGCGTCCCGACGGCGAGGCGCTCGCGTTCGTGCGGGACGACGCCTCGAGCCTCGCCATCTGGTCCCTCGATCTCGCCACCGGGGAGGAAACGCTCCTGTTCCGCGACGAGGCCATCGTGCTCGACCCGGCGTGGTCGGCGGACGGCGAGGAGCTCTATTTCAGCGCCGCCACCGAGGGCGACCTGGACATCTGGCGCCTCGATCCCGCGACCGGCGAGCCCTCCCGGGTGACGGCCGGGCGCGGCCTCGAAGTCCGACCGCAGCCGCTCGCCGGCGGAGCCCTCGCCTACCTGTCCAAGGGCCGGTCGTCGCCCGACGCCCTGGTCCACCGCACCGACGATGGAACCGAAGCCCGTCTGCGATCCGAGTCCATCGCCTCCCAGGCGCGGCCGGGGGCGCACTCCGCCGGCGCGACGATCGCGCTGAACTGGCCGGCCGGGGACGGCGGAGACGGTTACCGACTGCTGCTCGTGGATCCGTCGAACCCGGACCCGATCGAGATCGTCGCGGCCCGCGGCCTTCCGCTCACCCCGGCCCCCACGCCCGACGGGGAGAGCATCCTCTACGTGGAGGCGGACGACGCCGAGCGCTTCCACCTCCGGCGGGCCTCGACCCGGGGCGGTCCGATCGAGACGGTCCGGATCCGGGCCTGGGACTACGGGGCCCCGCTGGCCCGGGTGCGGATCACGACCCGGCGCCGGGGCGAGAGCGCCCCGCTGCCCACCCGTCTCTCGGTGCTCGACCCGGTGGGCCACCCGGTCGTGTCCGAAGACGCCTTCGCCCGCTTCGACGGGACCCACGGCCGCGTGTACTGGGTTTCGCCCGGCGTCGTCGAGGTCGAGGTTCCGAACGAGCCCGCGGGCGCGGTGGAAGTGATCGCGGCGCACGGCTTCTCCCACGCGGTCGCCACCGGGTCGGTCGAGGTCGCCGCCGGGGAGCTCCGCGAGCTCGTCCTCGAACTGGAGCCGCTGTGGGATCCCCGGGAAGTCGGCTACCGGTCCGCCGACCACCACTTCCACCTCAACTACGGCGGGCCGGTGCAGCTCTCCCCGGACGACCTCGAAGTGCTGCTCGCCGCCGAGGACCTCGACTTCGGAACGCCCCTGATGGCGAACCTCCATCATCGGAGGAACGACACCGAGTTCTTCGGCGACCGGCGGGTGGACCGGACTCCGGCGATCCTGTTCGGGCAGGAGATCCGCTCCCACTTCCTCGGCCACCTCGGCCTGATCGGAATCGAGAGCGCCTTCTGGCCGTGGTTCTGGGGCCCCGGGTATCCGATCTACGCCGGGGACGACCGGCCGAACCAGGACGCGCTGGCGCACTCGCGGGCCCAGCACGGCGTGAGCGCCTACATGCACCCGGTCTCGGTCCCGGACCCGTTCGGGAGCGACTCCGGACTCGGCTCCATCCCGGTCAGCTTCGTACCCGACGCCGTCCTCGGGGATCTGGACACGCTCGAGATCGCCTGCCTGTGGACCAGCGAGATCGGGACGGCGGCGCTCTGGCACCGGGTGCTGAACCTGGGCATCCCGCTCGCGGCGTCGGCCGGCACCGACGTCATGCTGGATTACCACCGCACCATGGCGGTCGGGACGACCCGGGTCTATGCGCGCGCCCCCGGGCCGTTCCGCCTGGGCGCCTACCTCGAGGCGCTCCGGGCCGGGCGGAGCTTCGTCAGCACCGGGCCGCTGCTCGACTTCCGGCTCGGCGGCAAGCGCCCCGGCGACGCGGTCCCCCGAGCGTCGGAGGCCGAGTGGGAGCTGACGCTGGCCTCCGCCGGACCGGTGGAGCAGGTGGACATCATCGTGAACGGCGAAGTGGTCCACTCGGAGTCCGGACTCGACGGCCCGGGTCGCGTGGACCTCGGCGGCGCCGTGGGGCTGCCGTCGGGCGGCTGGGTGGCGGTGCGGGCGCACGGCGGGGAAGAGTCGTGGCCGGGCATGAACGGGTCGGTGTTCGCCCAGGCCTCCCCGGTGTGGATCGGCGAGGTCGGGAGCACCGAGCCGGCCGCCGCCGGCGCCGCCGCCGAGGATCTGCTTCGGGCGCTCGCCGTCGCCGAAGCAGCGACCGCGACGCGTTACCAGGGCGTCGAGATTCCGCGGATCGAGGCCCGATTCGCCGCGGCCCGGGAGAGGTTGGAGGCGATCCGGGACGGGGTTACCGGAGGGGAAGGACGGCGCTGAGCAGGAGGATCTGGACCACGCCGAGCATCCCGACCGCGGCGGCCGGGAGGGACCAGACCCGGAGGGTCCGGGACTCGTCGAGGCCCGCCATCCGGCCCACGACCCAGAAGCCGCTGTCGTTCATCCACGAGCCGATCATCGAGCCGAACCCGATGGCGCCATAGACATAGCCGGAGTGGACGGCCGGTCCGGCCGGGCTGTCGAGCAGCGAGGCGATCAGCGCCGAGGCGGTGAGGATGGCCACCGTGCCGGAACCCTGCGCCAGCTTCAGCGCGGCCGCCGTGCCGGCGGCGAGGAGGATCAGGGCGGGGGCGCTGCCAGGGGCGGCGGCCGCGGCGAGCACATCGCTGATGCCCGAGTCGGCGAGCGCCCGCCCGAACGCGCCGCCGGCGGCCGTGATCAGGATGATCGGTCCCGCCGCGGCGACCGCCCCGCCGAAGGAGCCCGCGAGCTCGCGGAGCGGCGCGCAGCGGGCCCGGCGCAGCACCAGGGCGGCCGCCACCGCGGCGAGGAACAGCGCGGCGTTCCGGTGGCCGAGGACGTGAATCCAACCCGGCGCGGCCCCGGGATCTCCAAGAGCGGTCGCCGCGGAAGCGCCAGTCATCAGGGCCACCGGGAGGACGACCGGGAAGAGCGATGCCGCGAGCCCCGGCGGCCGCGCCGGGGGGCGTTCCCCGGCGCTCGCCGCCCCCGGCGGGGGTACCGCGGGAAGCCACCGGGGAGCGAGGGCGAGGAGGAACGCCACCGGCAGGAGGCCGAGGCCGAACCCGAACGCCACGGCGACGCCGGGATCGAGCCCCAGCGCGTCCGCCATGCCGAGCGGCCCGGGCGTCGGGGGGACCAGCGAGTGGGTCGCGACCGCTCCGGCGCAGATCGCGGTGACGAACAGCGGGTAGCGCCCCGGCATCCGCCGGGCGAGCGCCCGCGCCAGCGGAATGAGCAGGAAGAAGACCGTGTCGAAGAACACCGGGATCGAGAGGACGTAACCCGCCGCCGCCAGCGCCCACGCCGCCCGGCGCTCGCCGAAGGCGGCGAGAAGTCCCCCGGCGATCCGGTCCGCCGCGCCGCTCTTGAGCAGGCAGTCCCCGATGATCGCGGCCAGGGCGATGGCGATTCCGATCGCGCCCGCGACCTCGCCGAACGCGGTGGCGGTCCGGTCGAGCGACTCCACGACGCGCGCCGCGGCGGGAAGCTCCGAACCCCCGAGCGACCCCGCGAGGACCGCGCCGGCGATCAGCGCGAGGAACGGGTGGAGCCGAAGCGCGCCGATCGCGAGGACGACCAGAAGCGTCCCCAGGAGCGCCGCGATCACCGGGGCAGGGTACGCGTCCCACCGTCTGATGCACCACGGAGCGTACGACCCGCGTCACCCGCCGCCGCCTTCGCAAGCGCCTCGGACCCGTGCCAGGGGTCCGCGCCCTGGCTTGCCGCGGGAGCAGCCTGAACGACGCGCCCCACGATTGCGAGCGGCGCAGTCATCCCGCCAGTCAACCACGCTCGCGGCGAGGAGGTCCTCGATGGCCAGCATCACGATCCGCAGGCTCGACGACGACGTGAAGGCGCGGCTGCGCATCCGCGCTGCCGAGCATCGGCGCTCGATGGAGGAAGAGGCGCGCATCATCCTGCGCCAGGCCGTGATGCCCGGCCCGCTCTTCGCTGGAAGTCCCGCTCATTGCAAGTCACCAGCGCCCCGAGATCTCGCCGCGTTCACCCGCGAGTGCTTCGCCCCCTTCGGCGGCGTGGAACTCGAACTCCCACCGCGCGGCCTCATGCGTGAGCCGCCCGATTTCTCCTGAGCCCCGCGTGTTCGTACTCGACACGAACGTCGCGTCAGAGCTGATGCGCCCGGAACCGATGCCCGCGGTAGCGGAGTGGATCGCTCGTCGAGACGCGCGCGATGTCTTCCTGACGACGGTGAGCGAGGCCGAACTCCTGTACGGCATGGCGATCCTGCCCACCGGCAGACGACGCACCGGGTTGGAGACCACGATGCGACGGTGGCTTGATCACGGGTTCGGCGAGCGGATCCTGTCGTTCGACAGCGCCGCCGCTCGCGCCTGCGCGGACAGCGCCTCGAGGCGACGCGGTGCGGGGCGACCCATCGGGAAGATGGACTGCCAGATTCGGCGAACTGCCTCTCGCTCGGCGCGGCGCTGGTGACTCGCAACGAGCGAGACTGCCAGCGAACCGGAGTGAGCATCATCAATCCGTGGGTGGCCGAGTCACACTGACCCGGGAGCGAATCGCAGCCGCCGGTCCGCGGCGTTTCCCTCAGTCCACCCAGTCGAAGCTCCGTTCCACCGCGCGGCGCCACGCCGCGAGGCGCTCCCGACGGGGCTCGTCCGCCATCCGGGGCTCGAACCGGGCTTCTTCGGCGACCGCGTCGGCCAGATCGGTCTCCGATTCCCAGAAGCCGCACGCCAGCCCGGCGGCGACCGCGGCCCCGAGCGCCGTCGTCTCGAGGCACCGCGGCCGGACGACCGGGACGCCGAGCACATCGGCCTGGAACTGGAGGAGGAGGTCCGAGACCGTCATCCCACCGTCCACGCGCAGCTCGGGGGCCGAGGCGCCCGCGTCTGCGGCCATCGCGAGCACGACCTCGCGCACCTGGAACGCCGAGGCCTCGATGGCGGCCCGCGCGAGATGGCGCCGGTCGGCGTGGCGGGTGAGGCCGCAGATCACGCCGCGGGCGTCGTCGCGCCACCACGGGGCGAACAGGCCCGAGAACGCCGGCACGATCACGACCCCGCCGGAGTCCTCCACCTCGAGCGCGAGCGCCTCGACCCCCGCCGCCGAGTCGCTGAAGCCGAGCTGATCGCGCAGCCACTGGACGAGGGATCCGGCCACCGCGACCGAGCCCTCGAGCGCGTACTCGGTTCCCTCGGTGTCGGCGTAGGCCACGGTGGTCAGGAGCCCGGCTCTCGAGGGGACCGGCTCGCGCCCGGTGTGCATGAGCACGAAGGCGCCGGTCCCGTAGGTGCACTTCGTCTCGCCCGGACGCCGCCGCAACTGGCCGAGGAGGGCGGCCTGCTGATCGCCGATCACCCCGGTGATCGGAACCCGGGCGCCGAACGGTCCGTCCGCCGCCGTCCGCCCCCACGCCCCCGGGTGCGACGACGGCGCGAGGCCGGGGAGCATCCGGCGGGGGACGCGCAGGGCGTCGAGAAGCTCCCCGCTCCAGTCCAGCGTCCTCAGATCGAAGAGCTGGGTGCGACAGGCGTTCGTCGGGTCGGTCTGGTGGACCTCGCCCCCGGTCAGGTTCCAGACCAGCCACGAATCCACGGTTCCGAAGACGGCCCGCCCGGCGCGGGCCCGGTCCGCGAGGCCCTCGACGTTCTCGAGCAGCCACCGCAGCTTGGGGCCGGAGAAGTAGGTGGCCGCCGGGAGACCGGTCCGGTCGCGGAGCGCCTCCGCTCCCAGGTCCCGTTCGAGTCGCCGGGCGAGCGCCGCCGTCCGGGTGTCCTGCCACACGATGGCGGGCGATAGCGGCTCGCCGGTCGCCGGGTCCCAGACGACCGTGGTCTCGCGCTGGTTCGTGATCCCGACCGCCTCCACGTCCCCGGCGGAGAGCCCGGCGTCCCGGAGCGCCTCCACGATGACTTCGCCGACCCGGTCGCGGATCTCGCCGGCGTCGTGTTCCACCCAACCCGGACGCGGGGTGATCTGGCGGTGCTCGCGCTGCGCCGAGCCGCGGATCCTCCCGGTGCGGTCGAAGAGGAGGACCCGACTGCTCGTCGTACCCTGATCAATCGCCGCGACGACGCGGGGGGACCGGCTCATTCGCCGCCGGCCAGTTCTCCCGGTGGGGGCGGGGGCCGGCAATTCGAAGGCCGGCTCATTCGTCGGCGGGGGAGTTCAGGCGCAAGGCTCTCCCCGGGCGGGCCCCGGTGACGACGCCGTCGCGCAGGACGAACTCGCCGGAAACGAGGACGTGGTGCGTTCCGCTGGCGTAGTGGTGCGGGTCGCCGAACTCGGCGTGCTCCTCGACGGTCTGCCGGTCGAAGATGGCGATGTCGGCCACCCATCCCTCCTCGATCCGGCCCCGATCCGTGAGCCCGATCCGGGCCGCCGGGAACGCGCTCATCTTGCGAACCGCCTCGCCCACCGAGAACAGTCCGGCTTCGCGCACGTAGAGGCTCAGGACCCGGGCGAAAGTCCCGTAGTTCCGCGGATGCGGCACGCCCTCGCCGGGTCCCACGATTCCGCCGTCGGAGGCGATCATGGTTCTCGGGTGCGCCATGATCCGGCGCACATCGTCCTCGTGCATGGCGTGGAAGACGCCGCCGAATCCTCCCTTCGCCTGGATCTCGAGCGCGAGTTCGGCGCCGTTCGCGGTGCTCGCTTCGAGGCCCCGCTCGCGCAGGATGTCGCCGAGGCTCTTCCCTTCGAGCGACCGGTCCCACTCGCAGCTCGCGATGACAACGTTGTCGGGGCTGCCGCCGCCGCGGTCCACCTCGAGGTTCCTCTGGATGGCGTCGCGGATGCGGGAGCGCTGCTCCGGATCGGCCATCCGCTCGGCGAGGGCTTCCCGACCTCCCTCGAGACTCCACGCCGGGAACAGGATCGTGAGGCCGGTGGAGGATGCCGTGTAGGGGTACTGGTCGATCGTGACGTCCACGCCGCGCGCGGCCGCTTCTTCGACGAGCCGCAGCGACTCGGTGCTCTGGCCCCACATCGGCGCGCCCACGACCTTGTGGTGGGTGAGCTGCGTGGGCAGGCCGCCCTCCTCGCCGATTCGGATCGTCTCGCGCACCGAGTCGAGAAGCTCCAGTCCCTCCTCTCGCATGTGCGAGATGTGGACGCCCCGGTAGCCGGCGACGACTTTCGCCAGCTCGATGACCTCCTCGGTCTCGGCGAACGCCCCGGGGACGTACTTGAGACCGGTGGAGAGGCCGAACGCGCCCTCCCGCATCGCCTGATCCACGATGCCCCGCATCCGGTCGAGCTCCTCCTCGGTGGGAGCGCGGTCCTCGAGACCGAGAACCTCCCGCCGGACCGTGCCGTGCCCCACCATGAGGCCCATGTTGATGGCCGAACCGGCGGCCTCGAACTCGTCGAGCCACGCGCCGATGGGCAGCGGCGAGCCGCCGTCGGGACCGCCGAGGGCGGTCGTGACGCCCTGATGGAGGTAGTTCTCGGCGAGCGGATGGCGGAACGCGCCCCGCACGGCGTGGCTGTGGACGTCCACGAACCCGGGTGCGACGGCGAGTCCGGTCACGTCCACGAGGATCGCCGCATCCGCTCCCGAGAGATCCCCCACCGCCGCGATGCGGTCGCCCCGGATCCCGACATCGGCGGTCCGCGGGTCACCGCCGCCGCCGTCGAACACCTCCCCGCCGGACAGGACGACATCGAAGGACTCCCCGGCGCAGCCTCCGGCGAGGAGCGCCGCGAGGAGCATCGCGCCCTTGCCCGACCCGCTTCGGAAGGCCGCCTGCCGTCGTTCGCCTGATTCCATACCGGATCACCTCGCCCGCGCCGACGCGGCCGAAGGCTCCGTCGGCCTCTCGCAGCTCCCGCCCGGCGTGGCGGCGAGGATATCCGGCCGGGCGGGTCAGCCTGTGTACTCTCCGGCTCCCGGTCCGTCCACCAACAGGAGGTTCCCGATGAGCGCGTCACCGAGACACGTCCCCGCTGCCGACCCGCGCCCGCACGATGCGCCTCGCGGACGGCGCGCTCCCGGACGGGAGCTGCCGGCCCCCCACCGGGAGAACTGGTGGGGTCCGGCGTTCCGCGCTGCGCTCGCCGGGCTCGCGATCTCGGTCCTGGTCCCCGCCGCCGCCCCGGCGCAGGGAGAGGCCCCGACCGTGCTGCCGCTCCGCGAGCGCGCCGCCCTCGTGGACCGCTGGCTCGAGATCCGGTTCGAGACCGTCCTCCCCGAGATCATGCGTCGCGACGGCGTGGATCTGTGGATCGTGTCCGCCCGGGAATACAACGAGGACCCGGTCATCCGGACGATGCTGCCCTACACCTGGCTGGCGGCCCGGCGGCGGACCGTCCTCCTCTTCCACGACCGCGGCGAGACCGAAGGCGTGGAGCGGCTGGCGGTGGCGCGCTACGACATCGGGGGGATTCCGGGGGCGTGGGATCCCGAGACCGAGCCGGACCAGTGGGCCCGGGTCGCCGAGCTGGTCCGGGAACGGGATCCCCGCGTCATCGGCGTGAACCGCTCCGACGACTTCGGACTCGCCGACGGGCTCACCTCCTCCGAGTACGAGGCGCTTCGGGACGCGCTGGGGCCGGATCTCGCCGGGCGGCTGCACGACGCCGAGACCCTCGCCATCGCCTGGCTGGAGACACGCACCGCGGAGGAGATGGCCGTGTATCCGACGGTGGTGCGTCTCGCGCGCTCGATCATGGCGGAAGGACTCTCCGAGAAGGCGATCCAGCCCGGCGTCACGACCACCGAGGATCTCTCCTGGTGGCTGCGGGAGCGCATCCGAGAGCTGAAGCTGCAGACCTGGTTCCAGCCCGGGGTCTCGCTCCAGCGGCGGGAGGGCGCCATGTTCGGCGGCAACGAGGGAGGGCAGGGGGACTTTTCCTCCCGCCCGCCGCCGGACACGATCCTCCCCGGAGATCTGCTTCATCTCGATTTCGGGATCACCTACCTCCGACTGAACACCGATACCCAGATGCACGCCTACGTGCTTCGGGCCGGCGAGACCGACGCGCCTCCCGGCCTGCGGGAAGCGCTCTCCACCGGGAACCGGCTGCAGGACATCCTGACCGCGGAATTCGTGGCCGGCCGTACCGGCAACGAGATCCTCGCCGCCGCGCTCCGCCAGGCCGGGACGGAGGGGATCACCGCGTCCATCTACACCCACCCGATCGGGTTCCACGGTCACGCCGCCGGACCGACGATCGGCCTCTGGGACCGGCAGGAGGGCGTCCCCGGAAAGGGCGACTACCCCTTGTTTCCGATGACCGCCCACTCGATCGAGCTGAATGCACGGGTGCCGGTCCCGGAATGGGACGGCCAGGAAGTGCGGATCGCGCTGGAGGAAGACGCCATCTTCGACGGCGAGATGACGACCTACATCGACCCTCGAGCCGAGCGCTTCCTCCTCATCCCCCGTCAGACCCGCACCCACCGCTGAACGGCCTATGGAGCGCCGGGCGGTTCTCCCGGTAGGGCCCTCCAGACCGGCACGGGCGACAGGACCAGGCTCGGTAGCGGTGCCGTCGCTATCGGTTCCGACCGGGGAAGACCCGGGTGTCGGCGATGGGCCAGTGGACCCGCACCCGGTCGCCCTCGCGGGCCAGCGCACCGAACAGGCTGTTCCCCCGGGCCAGCAGCCGGCGTCCGCCGGTGATTTCGAGCTCCGTCTCCAGCCGATCCCCGAGGAACGAGACGCCGACCACCCGCGCGCCGGCGCTGTTGAAGCCGGGCGACGCCGGAGGATGGCCGATCTGGACCACTTCCGGGCGGATGCCCAGCATGACGACCGCGCCCGTCGCCGGAGTCGCCCGCCCGTCGTCGGTCGCGGCCCGCACCGACGGGCCGTCGAGGAAGATCCGGAACCGGCCTCCGTCCCCCGTCGCCCTCGCCGGGAGCAGGTTCATCTTGCCCACGAAGGCGGCCACGAACGCATTCGCGGGCCGGGTGTGCAGGTCGAGCGGCGAGGCGATCTGCTGGATCGTCCCCTGGTGCAGGACGGCGACCCGGTCGGCGACGGTCAGCGCCTCCTCCTGGTCGTGGGTCACCCAGATCGTCGTGGCCGAGAATTCGCGCTGCAGCTCGGCGAGCTGCGTGCGCAGATCGCGCCGGAGGGCGGCGTCGAGGCTGGAGAGCGGCTCGTCGAGCAGGAGCACGTCGGGTCGGATGGCGAGGGCCCGCGCCACCGCGGCGCGCTGGGCTTCGCCGCCCGAGATCTCCCGGGGCATCCGCCCGGCGAGTTCCTCGAGTCCCACCCGCTCCAGCATCTCCGTCGCGATCTTCCGGGCGGCGCGCCTGCCTTCGCCCCGTCGCTCGGGTCCGAAGGCCACATTGCGCCGCAGGTTCAGGTGCGGAAACAGCGCATAGCTCTGGAACACCATCCCCACATTGCGTTTCTCCGGGGGGATGCCGTCCATGGGCTCGCCGCCGATCCAGACCTCGCCGGCGTCGGGCTCGAGGTGGCCGGCGACGAGACGGAGGATCGTGCTCTTGCCCGCTCCGCTCGACCCGAGAAGCGCCACCAGTTCGCCCGGGCCGACCTCGAGGGTGACGTCGGCCACCGGCTCGGCGTCGCCGAAACGTTTCGTCAGGCCGACGACGGCCAGCCCCGCCTCTCGTGGATTCACCGGATGTCCGCGCCGCCGGGCGCCGGCGGAAACAGATCGCTCACCGGAGCCGACAGCGGCAGCTTCCACGGTTCCACCAGGCCGCTGCCGCGGGAGAGCTCACGGAATCGTTTCCGGAGCGCGCCGGCGGGCGGGGGAGCGAATGGGGCCCCGGACTCGGCCGTGTGGATCGCGCCGTTGCGGAGCCTGACGGTGACGCGGGCCCGTCGGATGCGGTCTCCGGGAGGGGCGTCGGGATTCCCGAAGTCGCGCGCCCGGACCCGGATCCTCTCCGCGAACGAGCGGAGCGAGGCGTCCCGTTCTCGGTAGGCCTCGGCGCGGAGCGACTCTCCCCGGGACCGGACTCGCAGGAACAGCGCGACCGCCGCCGGGAGGTGCATCTGCCGGGCGAGGGGTCCGCCATCGAAGTCAGCCCAGGAGGAAAGGAGCTCCGAGAACGGGTAGGTCCGGACCTCCACGGATCGGACTCTCCGCGGATCGAACCGGGGCAGGGTCTCGAGCGCGGCGAGAGCCGGCGCGATCAGGCGCGATCCGGGGTACTTCTTGAACGTGATCAGCGTGACCGCCCTGGCCGCCCGGTCCGCGTCGAAACCGCTCCCGGCGCCCCGAGCGGAACGCGGGGGCAGGGGGCGGTCCGCTGCTTCGAGGGCCGCCTGAAGTCCCACCGCCTGCCCCCAGGCGCCGTAGGCGAGCTTCACCGTCGCCCCCTCGGCGAACGCCCGGTAGGGATGGATGGGCATCCTCCGGTCGGCGCGGATCATCGCCGCCTCGATCGTGCGCGGCCGGTGGCCGAGGAGCCTGCCGACCGCCGCCGCGGTGGACACCGGGGCGAGCGCCCCCGGGGAGTGCACCCCGGCCTTTTCCAGCGCGCCGCCGACGAGGTTCCGTTGCCACGACGAGACCCCGGCGCCGACCGCGAGAGCGTCGAGGACCTCCTCCACCGTCCGGTCGCTGTGCTCGGCCGCCGCAACCACCCCCGCGACGACCTCCGGCCCGGCATAGAGCTCGAGGGCGTCCCCGGGTAGCCGGTTCCACAGCACCGCCTGCGGGAGACTGGCGGTTCGGCGATCCCCCGCCGGGCGCCACAGGTGGGCCTCGTCGGACGAGGTCCCCGGGGGGCCGAGGATCGCTGCTGCGGCCGCCTCCGGCACGATGCCGGCGATCGGGGAGGAGGCGCCGATCCCGAGCGCGTCGGTCAGGAAATCGAGAGCGGCTTCCCGCTGCGGTCCGTCGAATTCGGCCGCGGCCGCCCACTGCGCGGCGCGGCGGAGCTCGCCGGGGGCGGCCCGCCGCTCGAGCCCCCAGCGGGCCGGGTCCGCGCCGCGGGGATCGGGCGGGCCCTGGGGCCTTGGTCCCCGGGTGGGCGCCTCGAAGCCGGCGGCGGCCCAGTCCCGCATCCAGTCGGTGGTCCCGGCCGGGGCCGGAACGCCCGGCCCCAGGCACTCGAGGAGCGCGGCGGCGGCGCTCATTCGGGGACGATCTGCCGTCGGAAACGCTGGGCCCACGCCGGCCGCAGCCGGCCGAGCGCCGCCATGTCGAACCAGAGAACGTCCCCGGCGGCCGGGAGCCCGGCGGGTAGCTCCACGTCCATCCGCGACGGGATCAGGAGCAGCTCGCGCGCCGCGACCGACTGCGCTTCGGGAGCGAACATCCGGACCGCGAAGGCGCGCGCCCGCTCGGCGCTCCGGGCGCCGGCGACGACCTGGATGCCCTGGGGGAGGGCGATGGCGCCTTCGGCCGGGGCGGCCCAGCCCACCGGAGCGCCGGCGGCGGCGAGTTGCCGGGCCTGCGCCGGGAGGCCGAGCGTGACCCATGCCTCCCCCTGCGCCACCAACTGGTTGTTCGCCGGCCCGCTCGTTCCGAAAACCGTCACCTGGGGTCTGAGCGCTGCGAGGCGGCGGAACCCGGCGTCGGCGTCGGTCTCGTCTCCCGCCTCCGCGTGGGCCAGCGCCGCGACGGTCAGCGGGCCCAGCGTACTGCCGAAGCCGAACAGGGCGAGCCGGGCCCGGAACCGGCGATCCAGCAGCGCCTCCCACGATGCCGGCGGCTCCGGGAGGATGTCGGTGTTGTAGAGGAAGCCGACGGGCGAGGCGAAGGTCGCGGGAAGCGCCCCCTCGTGGATGGAGGCTCCCGGATCCAGGATCTCGGGGTCGAGGATCCCGACCGTATCGGCGTCCTCGATGAGATCCTCCGAGGCGAGCAGGGCCGCTTCCCCGGCGTCGATCCAGAGGGCGTCCAGCGATGGATTGCCCGCCTCGATCCGGACCCGCGCCGCCTGGTCGCTCGACCGGAGCCCCACGGCGACGATCCGCGCTCCACTCGCCGCCTCGAAGGCGGGCGCGAAGCGGGTTTCGAGATCGGCGATGCGGCCGGGAGGGGCGGCGACCATCAGGTCGTCGTCTCCGGGAGCGCATCCCGCCAGAGCGGCGAGGAGGACGACGAGCGAAAACCGTGGAGTCATGGGGCGGAGCGGGCGGGAGCCGGCCGCCGCGACAGCCGCTCGGCGGCGACGGCGGCGATCCCGGTCATCCCGATGGTGACGGTGCTGATCGCGGCGACGGTGGGGTCCTGGTAGCGGTCCACCGCCTCGAAGATGGCGACCGGGAGGGTCACCGTGCGGCCGGAAGCCAGCAGCAGCGACAGCGCGAAGTTCCCGAAGGAGATCACGAACGCGGAGATGGCGCCCGCGACGATACCCGGCCGGGCGCCGGGCAGCGTCACGAGGAACAGGGTGGCCAGCGGGCTGGCGCCGAGGCTGCGGGCCTGATCCTCGAGGGCCGGGTCACTGGACTCGAGCGAGGCGAGGACGTTGCGGGTGACCCACGGGATCGTGATGAGCAGGTGCGCGAGGACGAGCGGGGCGGGGGTCCCGGTGAGCTGGAACCCGGTGGCGCGGGCCGCGAGGGTCGCGGCGGTGAGGAGGCCCACGCCGAGCACGAGGCCCGGGAGCCCGAGCGGCGAGAGGAGGATGGCGATCAGCGCGTCGCGCCCGCGGAGCGAACCGCGCGCGAGCGCGAGCGCCGCCGGGACGCCGACGAACGCCGCCGCCCCGCTCGCCGCCGCGGCGAGCCAGAGGCTCGTCCACAACCCGCTGAGGAGGCGCGGCTGCTCGGCCAGACCGGCGTACCAGCGCAGGCTGAGTCCCGTCGGCGGCACTTCGAGCGCGGCCGTGGGGCTGAACGAATAGAGAACGACCGCGAGCGGTGAGGCGAGGAGCACCGCGAACGCCGCCGCCGCGCCGAGGCCGAGGGCGAGCCGCGGGAGGCGCCGACTGTCGGAAGCGGACACCGGCTCGTCAGGCCCCGAAGACGGTGGCCGACCGGCGCCGGCTGAATCCGGCGGTGGCCGCGAGCAGCGCTGTCGCCAGAACCAGAAGGATCAGCGAGGCGGCCGCCCCGGTGGGCCAGTCGAAGTGGATCGTGATCCGCTCGTAGATCTCGAGGACGAGGGTGCGCGTCGCGCTCCCGCCGAGGAGCGCCGGGGTGGCATAGGCCGAGAGACACCCGACCAGGACGAACCCGGCTCCGGCGACCAGACCGGGGAGCGCGAGAGGCAGCGTCACCCGAACGAACGCCGATGCCGGGGAGGCGCCGAGGCCGCGGGCCGCGTCCACCAGCGACCGGTCGCTGCGGTCGAGGCTCGCGGACAGGGCCAGGATCATGAACGGAAGGAAGGCCTCGGTGAGCGCGATGAGCACCGCGGCGCTGGTGTGGAGGAGGCCGACCCGGGGCAGTCCCAGCGCCGCGAGGGACTCGCCGAGAAACCCCCGGCTTCCGAGAATCAGGGTCCAGCCGTAAGCGCGCACCACGACCGACATCAGAAGCGGCGCCACGACCAGAAGGCTGAGGACACTGCGGAGCCCCCCGCTCGAACGCGACAGGACCCACGCTGCGGGAAACGCCAGAACCGTCGTGAGCGCGGTCGTGGCGAGCGCGAGTCCCAGCGTGCCGGCGGCCACCTGCGTCCACGAAGCGTCGAACAGTCCACCGAATGCGGCGAGCGTCGGGCCGCCCTGGAGCGGCGCCAGCGGACCCGGCGGGATCAGGGAGACCCATAGCAGGACTCCAATCGGGACGGCCGCCGCGACCGCCACGACCGTGAGGGCCGGCAGCAGGAGGAGGGCGGCCACACGCCGCCTCCGGCGGTCGCCCGGACTGTCCATGCGGGTTGGATTCTACGGGCGCGACGCCGTTCCGGCGATAGGGTTGGCTCACCTTGTCGGTGTCTCTGCGGCCGTTGCTGGGTCCGGCTCTCGTCTTCGCCGCGACCGCGGCGGCAGGAGCGCTGTTGTTCCTCGACCTGTGCGATCTGATCTACGGCTGCGGCTGCGTCGCGTGGTGGGAGGGCGCCGCCGCCCACTGCAACATCCAGGTCCCCGGTCCGCCGGACTGCCCGTTCTGCGCTCGGCCCGCGGTCTCGGCCGGGGCGTACTTCGCAGGCGTGGGGGCCCAGGCGGTCGTCCTCCTGCGCTCGCCTCCCCCGGGGCTCGCCGCGCTCGCGGGACGCGCGCTCGCCGCGCTCGCCGCGTTCGGCGGGGTGATCGCTGCGATCGGGGTCGCGCTGGGGCTGGTGGTCGGCTACTGGATCTGACCGCCCGGGTTCAGGCGAACGAGAACACCAGCGGGAACAGCCCGACGACGAGGGCCGCCCACCCGGCGTAGATCGGCAGGAACGCGGACTGCCAGCGACTCAGTCTCGAGAAAGCCGCCCTCCCGCGCAGGAAGCCGGCGAGAAACCATGCCGATCCGGCGAGGTTGGCCAGCAGGATCAGGTTCACGCCCATGGCGGCGACCCGGTTCGGGCTGGGGCCGAACTCGGAGATGCGCCCGGCGATGGCGCCCAGCGCGACCCCGTCCACGATCAGGGCGAGGACGACGAGAGCTGCGGTCACGCCGTCGAAGAGACCCGGCTGCGACTCGGGATCGCGGGCGGCCACCTGGAGCAGCACCAGCCCGACGACCAGCACCAGCAGGAGGTCCAGTCCGATGAGGACCTCCCGCCCCGGCTGCAGCCCCGCCCCGGTCCATGCCATCGTGGCGAGGAAGGCCAGCAGCACGGCCGCGAACATCGGTAAGAACACCCGGATCAGCATCGGGGCGAGCTGCCCGATGAGCCGCCGGCGCGTCTCCGCCAGGAAGCCGGCGATCACGATGGCGCCGGCGGCTCCCGCCGGCAGCATCCAGCGCTCGACGAAACCCTCCGCCTCCAGCCCGATGAGGCCGAAGAGACCGATGGTGAGCCCGATGAGGATGAGCCCGCCGAGCCCCAGCAGCGGCACGGTGAGGATCAAGTCGCCGGTGAAGCGCGCAAACCGCAGCCGGAGCGGCGTACTTGCGGATCCGGTCCCGGCTCCGACGAGGCCGACCGCGAGCCAGAGGAGGAGCGGCAGATGGATCGCCGCGAGCGCCTCGGTCGCCCCGTCGGGGGTGAAGGGGATCGTGTTGATGGCGAGCGCGCCGGCGAGGAAGACGCCGACGAGGATGAGGATCCGCGTTCGGGAGAACCCGTGCTTCCACGCCACCCAGGCGCCCAGGGAAGGCAGGATCAGGAGGCTCAGGTTCCGGAGATAGAAGCGGTCGGCGCCGGGGGTGTCGAAAGCGATCCCGAACAGTTCGGGCGCCTTCACCGCCACGGCCGCCACGACGGCGAGGGCGATCGCGACGATCGTCTCGGTCTTCGAGGAGTCCCCGGCGTGGGTGGGCGCCGCCTGCTCCCAGCGCGGCGGCGGCCCGGCGAACCGGCGGGCCAGGGGATCGGTGTCGGCGAGACGGCGGATGGCCACGGCGAACGCTTCTTCGGGCGTGAGCCCCGCCGCCTCGAGCCTCTGCGCCTCGTCCCCGGCGGCGCGCACCCGCCCCTCCTCATCGTCGTCGGGAACGCCCTCCTCGTGGAGAAAACCCCGCCAGGCCTCCAATCCTTCGGTCGCGATGGGATCCGTCATGCACGGGTGCGACGCACGCGCGATCCGTCCGGATCTCGGGGGCGCGCTCTCGTCGGCAAGCGTACCGGGCGCCCTCCGGTTTCCGCAGCCCGCGGTGCAACCACCGGCGATCCTCCGGCGACGCCACCCCCCGCTCCTGCTTCTCGCCCGGCTCCCGACGGCCTGGGCCGTGCCGGGAGTGACCGCGCGGTCACCGCACGAGCGCCGGGAGCACCTCCCCGATCTCGCCCCGCACCACGAAGTCGGCGATCGCATCCAGTGGAGTCGCTTCCCGATTCACGATGATCAGCCGGCCACCCGAGAGCCGCGCCGCCCGCGGGACGGACGCCGCCGGCTCCACGACGAGCGAGGAGCCCACTGCGATCAGGAGGTCCGAACGGCGAGCCGCGTCGAAGGCGCCGGCGAGCACCTCCGACGGAAGGTTCTGACCGAACGAAACCGTGGCCGGCTTGAGCAGACCCCCGCAGGAGCGGCACCGCGGCGCCAACTCGCCGGCCGCCACCCGGCGCGCGGCGTCGTCGGCCAGAATCCGCTCGCCGCACCCGAGGCACCCGGCCTCCCGGGTGGTTCCGTGGAGTTCGAACACCCGGTCGTCGGGCAGTCCGGCCCGCTGATGGAGGCCATCAATGTTCTGGGTGACGAGCGCCTCCAGCCGACCCTGCCGGTGAAGCGCGACGAACGCCCGATGGCCGGCGTTGGGGAGGGCGTCGCGCATCGCCGGCCACGCCGCCACCTTCTGCCGCCAGTACTCGACCCGGTCCGCCTCGCTCGCGAGGAACTCCTGGAAGGTGACGGTGCGGTTCGTGGCCCACACGCCGTCCGGGCTGCGAAAGTCCGGGATCCCCGACTCGGTCGAGATGCCCGCGCCGGTGAAGCCGACGATCCGGCGCGCCCCGGCGACCAGCCGGCGGCCGCGTTCGAGAGCGCCGGTCCCCGCGTCAGCCGGCGACAGGCGCTGCCCCCGCGCCGGAAGGAGTGACGCGCCGCTGGCCCATGAGCGCGGTGAGGTCGTCGTCTCCGATCTCGCCGATCCGGTCGGCGAGTCGCTTGAACTGCACGAAGATCTCGTCCATCTCCGTTTCCTCCGGTTCGAAGCCGATCTCCCCGAGCCGGGACCGAAGCGCATGGCGACCGCTGTGCTTGCCCAGAACGAGCTCGTTGCCCGCCACCCCCACGTCCTCGGGTCGCATGATTTCGTAGGTGGCCCGATTGCGGAGCACACCGTGCTGATGGATGCCCGCCTCGTGGGCGAAGGCGTTGCGTCCCACGATCGCCTTGTTGCGCTGCACCACGGCGCCGGTGATCCGGGTGAGCAGTCGGCTGGACGCGTGGATCTCGCGCGTCTCGACCGTGGTGTCCACCTCGTAGAGATCCCGCCGGGTGCGAAGCGCCATGACGACCTCCTCGAGCGAGGCGTTGCCGGCGCGCTCACCGATGCCGTTCACGGTGCACTCGACCTGCCGGGCGCCGGCGCGGACCGCTGCGAGGCTGTTGGCCACCGCCATGCCGAGGTCGTTGTGGCAGTGCACACTGATCACCGCGCGCTCGATGCCGGCGACCGAGCTCCGAAGGCGTCCGATCAGGACGGAGAACTCCTCGGGCATCGTGTAGCCCACCGTGTCGGGGATGTTCACCGTCGTGGCGCCGGCCTCGATCACCCGCTCCACGACCTCGCACAGGAAGTCCGGCTCGGTGCGGGAGCCGTCCTCGGGCGAGAACTCGACATCGTCGGCCCGCTCCCGGGCCGCCGCGACCGACTCGACGGCGCGGCGCAGGATCTCCCGCTTGGCCATCCGCAGCTTGTACTTCCGGTGGAGCGCGCTGGTGGCGAGGAACACGTGGAGCCGGGGCCGGGGCGCGTCGGAGAGCGCATCCCACGCTGCTTCGATGTCCGCGGGCACGCACCGCGCGAGGGCCGCGATCCGGGGTCCCTCCACCTCCCGGGCGATGGCGCGAACGGCCTCCCGGTCTCCCTCCGAGACCGCCGGGAAGCCCGCCTCGATGATGTCCACGCGCAGTCGGGCGAGCTGCCGGGCCATCTCCAGCTTGCCTTCCAGGCCCATGCTGCATCCGGGGGACTGCTCGCCGTCGCGGAGCGTCGTGTCGAAGATCCGGACGCGATCGGGCTCGTGAGTCATGAAACGCCGGGGCGAGTGGGGCGACGGACAGGCGGGCCCCAAGCGGAAACTAGTCTCCCTCCCCGCCGTTGTCAACGACCAGAGGGCGCTTTCGGAGGGGTGTCATCGGTGGTTCGCCCCGCTGCCTGTCGAGCCCTCCGCTGCTACTCTCCCGCGCCCTCCGGTCCGTGCCCGCTTCCAAGACGCCCCCCCGCACTTCGCTCCGGAGGCACTCGGCCCGCAAGCTCCGGCAGGTGGCCGCGCTCGAGGATCCCGCCGGCCTCGCCGATCTCGTCGGGCCGCGGGTGGCGCTGCGCCATCCGCTCCCGGTCTGGAGAGAGACGGCCCGGGAGCTTCTGGCCGAGCGGGAGGCGAAGCGCGCGAGTCGGCTGGGCGAGCAGGTCCTGACGCCCGACGAGACGGCGGCGCTCGGAGTCGCCGGGAGTCGTCTGCTCGCCCTCGGCGAAGCGCAATCGCCGCTCCAGCGCGTTCCCGACGATGCGCTCGACCGGATGCGCACCGAGCGGGACCCCGAAGCCCTCTGCCGGCTTCTCGCCGAAGCGGACCCGGAGGGAGGCTGGAAGCGGGCGCCGCGCGTCGCGCTGCTCGTGGGCGTGGTCCTCGTCGCGGTGTCGGCCGAAGGCGAGCGCCGCTGGAAGATCCGGGAGGCGGAGAACCGGGCCCGGGTCCGGGCGGCGCGGGCGAAGGGGCCGAAATGAAGCCGCGCACGTTGTTCGACCGGGTCTGGGACGCGCATGTCGTCGTCCCCGAGGCCGACGATCACCCGGCGGTCATCTATGTGGATGTGCATCTCGTCCACGAGGTCACCTCACCGCAGGCGTTCTCGATGCTCGGGGACCGGGGTTTGCCGGTCCGGCGGCCCGACCGCACCTGGGCCACGGTGGACCACTCGATTCCGACCCGACTAGACGGCGGTCGGCCGGCCTGGCTGAACGCCGCCACCCGCCGCCAGGTGGCCACCCTCGAGGCGAATTGCGAGGCGCACGGGGTCCCCCTGTTCCGGGCCGGGGAGCCGGGGCAGGGGATCGTCCACGTGATCGGCCCCGAGATGGGGCTGACCCAGCCCGGGCGCACGATCGTGTGCGGCGACAGCCACACGAGCACCCACGGCGCGTTCGGGGCCTGGGCGTTCGGGATCGGAACCAGTGAGGTGGCCCAGGTGCTCGCCACCCAGTGCCTGCTCCAGTCGCGCCCCCGCACCCTCTCCATCGAGATCTCCGGCGCTCTCCGGCCCGGCGTCTCCGCCAAGGATCTGATCCTGGGCCTGATCGCCCGGTTCGGAGTGGACGCCGGGCGCGGTCACGTGATCGAGTATCGGGGTCCGGCGATCCGCCGGCTGGACATGGAAGGGCGGATGACGGTTTGCAACATGTCCATCGAGGCGGGGGCCCGCGCCGGCCTCATCGGCCCCGACGACGAGACCTTCGCCTGGCTCGAGGGCTGTGACCTCGTTCCCCGGGGCGCCGCGTTCGGGCGGGCCGTCGAGCGCTGGCGACGGCTCGCCACCGACGAGGACGCTCGCTTCGACGGGGAGCTCCACTTCGACGCTTCCGGGCTCGAGCCCATGGTCACCTGGGGCACGAACCCTTCGATGGCGTGCGGCGTCGCCGAGCCGATCCCCGAGCCGACCGACCCCGAGGCGCGGGCGGCGCTCGACTACATGGGCCTCGAGCCGGGCCGGCCGCTCGCCGGACGACCGGTGGACGTCGTGTTCATCGGAAGCTGCACCAACGCCCGGATCTCCGACCTGCGCACCGCCGCCGGAGTGCTCCGCGGCCGCCGGGTGCGCGATGGAACTCGACTGCTCGTCGTACCCGGCTCCGGCTCGGTGCGGGATCAGGCCCGGGCCGAGGGACTCGACGAGGCGTTTCTCGCGGCGGGGGCGGAGTGGAGGGAGCCGGGATGCTCGATGTGCATCGGGATGAACGGAGATCACCTCCGCTCGGGCGAACTCGCGGTGTCCACCTCGAACCGCAACTTCGAGGGTCGGCAGGGCCCCGGGGGCCGCACCGTGCTCGCCTCCCCCGCCACCGCCGCCGCCTCCGCGCTCGCCGGCGCGGTCAGCGACCCGCGTCCGTGGTTGAATTCCTGAACTCCGACATGAAGCCGCTGCGCCGCATCGTTTCCCGCACCGTCGTCCTCCCGGCGGACCATGTGGACACCGACCAGATCATCCCGGCCCGGTTCCTGACCACGACGAGCCGCGACGGGCTCGGCGCCGCCCTCTTCGCCGACTGGCGGCGCGACGGGTCGGGAGGCCTCCGCTCCGACTTCCCCCTGAATCGTCCCGAGGCGAGCGGCGCCCGCATCCTCGTGGCCGGCGTCAACTTCGGCTGCGGCTCGTCTCGCGAGCACGCCCCGTGGGCGCTGGTGGACGCCGGCTTCGAGGCGGTGATCAGCCCCTCCTTCGCCGACATCTTCCGGGGGAACGCCGCGCGCAACGGCCTCGCGCCCGTCGAACTCGATGCTGTGGCCCACGCCGAGCTGGTGGCGTCGCCCGGCGCCGAGGTCTCGATCGCCCTCGAGACCGGCGTCGTGACGCTCCCCGGCGGAGGGACGGCCCGATTCGATCTGGACCCGTTCGCCCGCCGGTGTCTTCTCACCGGGTTGTCTCCGCTGGATTTCCTGCTCTCCCACGATGACCGGATCGCGGCCTGGGAGGACGGCCTCCCCAGCGGATGACCGGTCTCGCCCGCTGCCGGTGGGCGGAGGGGACCTTCCCGGCGTACGTCCGCTACCACGACGAGGAGTGGGGCGTTCCGGCCCCGGACGACCGGACGCAGTTCGAGTTCCTCGTTCTCGAGTCGGCCCAGGCCGGGCTCTCGTGGGCGACCATCCTGAAGCGCCGGGAGGGCTACCGGCGCGCGTTCGCCGGTTTCGATCCGGAGGCGGTGGCGCGCTTCGATCCGGAAACGGTCGAACGTCTGCTCCTGGACCCGGGCATCGTGCGGAACCGGGCCAAGGTGGAAGCGGCGGTGAACAACGCCGCCCGCTTCCTCGAGGTCCGAGAGGAGTACGGGTCCTTCCACGCCTTCCTGCGGCGATTCGCCGGCGACGAAGCGCCGATCTGCCTCGAGCGGGACGAGGACGCGCCCTCGACATCGGAGACTTCCGACGCCCTCGCGAAGGCGATGAAGCGGCGCGGCTTCCGCTTCGTCGGCAGTACGACGCTCTACGCCCACATGCAGGCGACCGGCGTCGTGAATGACCACGTCGTCGGCTGTTTCCGTCACGCCCCGCTGTGTTCCCGCTGCGGTACGGCAGACTCTCGCGGCGGAGGTCGTCATGGTTAGCGGCAACGAAACGCGACGGGCAAGCGGCGCGACCCTCCTTCTCTTCGGGGCGGCGCTGGCGCTGTCCTGCGGCGGCGGCGACGGCGATACCGCGGTCGCTCCCCAGGCGCCGGACGCCGCCCCGCGCCAGCTCACCGGGCTCGAGATCGTCGCCGGGCGGTCCTCGCTCCGGGTCGGACAGACCATCCCGTCCCTCGTCGCCTACGGCCTCTACGACAACGGAACGACCGGCACGCTGGCCGCGACCTGGTCCTCTTCCGACGAGGCGGTGGCGTCGGTGGATCCGGAGGGCGTGGTCACGGGAGAGGGCGTGGGGGTGGCGGAGATCACCGCGACATTCGAGACCTTCTCCGCTTCGGTGGACTTCGAGGTGCTCGATCCGGAGGAACGTTCGACCCGGGACCGCCCCGACGACTTCGACGGGCCGCAGATCCACGCGGTGTACGCGGTCCCGAGCGACTGGGAGGACCGCAATTTCGACCGCTGGGGTGACATCGCGACCTCCTTCGAAGCGATCCAGAACTGGCTGGCCGAGGAGCTTGGCTACCGGCTGAGACTGGACACGCACGGCGGCGAGCTGGATGTGAGCTTCGTGCGGCTCTCGTTCACCCATCAGGAGGGAGACGGATCCTACGGTCCTCTGAACGGGATCCTGGCGGACATCCGCGACCAGGTCGGGGTGTCGCCCGACAAGCTCTACGCCGTGTACTACGATGGTCGCTCCTCCGGACTGTGCGGCAGCGCACCGCTCGGCGGGGAGGTCGCGGCGGTTTATCTGGCATGCAGCGATGCCCGCCTCGGCGCCGACCCGGACGAGGTCTCGACGTTCGAGGCGGTCATGGTCCACGAGCTGTTCCACGCCTTCGGGGCGGTCGCCTCCTGCGCTCCGAACTACGTCGAGGGAAGCCACGTCCGGGACGACGCCGCCGATCTGATGTACACCGCGTCCGATCGCCTCTCGCGCGACCAGTCGGTGATCGACGTCGCGCGCGACGACTACTTCGGCCACGGCCGCAGCGATTGTCTCGACATCGCGCGCAGTCCGTTCTGGGAGCCGCTCCCCGGCGGGCCGGTCGCCCGCTTGAGTCTCGCCCCCCGGGTGCGAATTCCCGCCGGCGACTGGCCCATCCGTTGCGGCGTGGGGGAGGAAGCGCCGCCGGAGCCACCCGAACCCGGAGCCTGACACCCAGGATTTTCCCGCCTCCGGCGGCGGAGGAAGAGCCGGGTTTTCGACATTGTCCGCGGAAGCGGGATTTTCCGAGTTCCCGTCCGTCATGAAACGGGCATGGCGCAGATTCCCTTCGGACGCCGGAAGCCGCTTTCCGGAATCGGTGTGGACCTCGGCTCGGCGGGCGTGAAGGCGGTCGAGCTCGGCTGGGACCGTGACGGACCGTTCCTCGTCGGAGCGGGCCGGGAGCAGATTCCTCCCGGCGCGGTCTCCGACGGGGTGACCAGCGACCCGGACGCCGTCGGCGAGGCGCTCGGCCGGCTCCTCGCCCGGATCGGCGCCCGCGCCCGGGAGGTCGCGGTCGCGGTCGGAGGCAGCTCCGTCTTCATCCGCCGGCTCCCGCCGCCCGCCGACGATCCGGCGGCGCCCGGCTTCCGCGACGCGGTGGCCCGGGAGGCGGCGCGGCACGTGCCGCTTCACATCGAGTCGCTCGAGTTCGACTGGGTGGCGTCGCCGCCGAAGGCGCCGGCCTCTCCCGGCGAAACGGCGCCCGGAGACCCAGGCGATGGCTCCGCGGAGTCGGGGCCCCCGGCGGCGATCGTGTTCGGGGCCGCCCCCCGGGAGATGGTGCGGGCCCACTGCGACGCGGTGACCCGTTGCGGCCGGCAGACCACCCGCGTGGACCTGGAGCCGTACGCGCTGTTCGCGGCCGCCCGGCTCTCGGGCGCGACGAACCGGAGCGGCCCGGGTCCGACGCCTCCGGGCCCGGTGGCGTTCGTCGAGGTGGGGGCCCGCCGAGCCTCGGTCCATGTCTTCGGCGGTCCACCCGGCGGGGTCGAGGACGACGACCCGGGCGATCTTCTGGCCAGCGTCGAGGCGCGGCCGGGGGGCCCTGGCGCGCCGCTCGCCCCCGGGGTCCCGAAGACGGACCGCTCGGCGGAGGCCGCCCCGATCGTCGCCGCGTTCCGGGAGGGGCTCCGGGAGGCCGGCGTCCGGTCCGCCTGGCGAACGTGGGTCAGCGGAGGCGCGCTGCTGCCCCGAGGCGCCCGCGAGGCGCTTCGCGACGCGGGAGGCGGTGGGCCGCTGGCCCTCGACCCGCTCGCGGCGCTGCGGAAAGGAAGTCCGGACCCGCAGGAGTCCGATCCGAAACTCCCGCCCGACGGTCCCGCCTTCGCGATCGCCGCGGGGCTGGCCTTCATCCAGGTTCGGGCCGCGGTCCGGTCCCGCCGAGGCTCGCCGTGAACCTCGCGTCGCTGGGTTCACAGCGGAGGCGGCGCCGGATCCGGGTGCCCGCGCCGTCCTCGCGGCTCGGGGGCCTGGCGGGCGTCGTCCTGATCGCGGTCGCCGCCGGGTGGGGCGTCGCCGAGAGCCGCTCCCTCGACCGGAGGAGGCAGGCGGCGGTCGAGGAGCTGGAGCGTCTGCGCCAGGCGGTTCGGGACCGGGAACAGGCCGAGGCGCGGCTGAGCGCCGCCCGGGACGCTCGCGACGAGGCGAGGCGACTCCAGCTTCGGGTGGCCCGCTGGGTCGAGGAGCGGAGGATCCTCGCGGGTCTCCTCCGCGGCCTCTCGCGCCGGATACGCGACGACGTGGTCCTCGACACCCTCCGCCGGGATGGAGGCGGGTTCGCGATCACCGGTCGCGCCGTTTCCGGGGATGCGGTCACCGCCGCGCTGCGCGAGCTGGGGCGCCTCGAGTCCATCGCCGAACTCGACCTGCTGTTCGTGGAGCGGGAGGGCGGTGGCGGTCCTCCCGGTGACGCGTCGGAGGACTCGCTCGCCGAGGGGACCCAGCGCTTCGCGCTCGAAGGGGTCTTCGGTTACTCGTCTCCCGAACCGGAGCCGTTCGGCGTCGTCGTCCCGGCGGGAGACGCGGGCCGCTGATGTCCCGCGCCCGCCCGTGGACTTCGTGGCTCGCGTTCCTTCTCTGCGCCGGGCTCACCGCCGCCGGTTTCGCCCTCCTGGCCCACCCGTCCCGACGCGCGGCGGCCGAGTCGGCCGAACGGGAGATCGTCCGCCTGGCCAGCGATCCGGGCCCGCCCCCGGAGGACCTCGCGGCCGAAGCGGAGCGGCTGGAGGTCGAGCTGGGGCAGGCGCGGAGCCGGGTCGAATCGGCCTGGCCCCTGTTCGCCCCTCCGGCCGACCCCGACGACGTGCTCCATGCGCTTCGCGCCGCCGCCGCCCGCGAGCGCGTCCGGATCGTGCGGTTCGCACCGGAGGCAGGGGTGTTCCTCGACCGGTTCCGGGCGCGGGCCGTGGTGTTGACCGCCGAGGGCGCGTTCTTCGACCTCCTCGGTTTCGTCGAGCAGGTCGCCGGGCTGCCGCATCTGGTGGTGATCGAGGAGGCGGACTTCGAGAGCCTGGGCGAGTCCGACGGGAGGGTGCGGGCCCGCCTGACCGCCGTCTCGGTGAGCGCCCCCGGACCGCCTTTTCCACCATCGCCCTGATCCAAGGAGGTTCCCCCCATGGTCACGAGGTCTGGCGCCGTCTTCGGCGTCGTGCTCGTTTTCGTTCCCACGTGCCGATCCGATGCCGGTTCGCGCCAGGAAGTCGAGGTTCGCGATCCGTTCTCGTGGCCGACCGGCCGCGCCGCGGCGCCCCGTCCTCCCGGGCTCGCTGGAGTCGAGATCAGCGAGATCACGGTACGCGGCGTCCTGCTCTTCGAGGAGCCGGGCGGAGCCGGTCGCCCCCGGGGACTCGCGTTGCTCGAGACCGGGGAGGGCGCCGGTTTCGTCGCCGCCCCCGGGGACCGGCTCCTCGACGGCTTCCTCGAGCGCGTGGAAGTCGGCGGCGGCGTGTTCCGGCGCTTCGGGGAAGCGGACCGCGAGGTCTTCGCGGCGGTCGGCGTCGCGCCGGAGGCGGCCGGGGCCCTGGGGAGCGGGCGATGACGGGCGCGCCGCTCCTCCTTCTCGCGGCCCTTTCGCACTTCGCTTCCGGCGCTCAATCGGAGGGGCCCGCCGGCGTCGTTCACCGGCTGGAGCTTCGCCAGGACCCGGGGGCGACCGTGGTGCGGCTGGGAGCGGACGGGCCGCTCGAGGCCGCCGCAGTGGTGCGGGCCGGAACCCGCTTCCGCGTGCTGCTTCCCTTCGTGGATCTCACCGACGTCACCGGCGAATGGCTCGCGGCGACCGCCGAGGTCGCGGCGGTGCGCGTGGGGGCCGGGACCTCCGGAGGCGCCGGGCTCGAATTGGAGCTCCAACCGGGGGTGTCGTGCGATCTGGACCGGCGCGAGTCCGGGCTCGAGATCCGCTGCCACGCTCCGGACCCGCCGGCGACCCTCGCGGTGGCGCCGCCCGTCGAGGTGGCCACGGAGTCGGTGGAGCCGGAGACCGGTCCCGCCGACGACGCGCCGTCGGACGCCGACGAGTCGCCCGCGACCGTCGCTCCGGAGGCGCCGGAGGTCGGGGAGGAGACGCCCACGCCGGTCACTCTCGACTTCCGCGACGCCGATCTGCGCGATGTGCTGCGGGTGCTGAGCGAGGTCAGCGGCTACGACTTCGTACTCCAGCCGGGCGTCTCCGGCCGCGTCTCCCTGCGGCTCACCGAGACCCCGTGGGATCAGGCCCTCGAGGTCATCCTCCGGTCCCATCGTCTGGGCTACCTCACCGAGGGCGGCGTGCTGCGCGTGGGTCCCCTGGCCGACCTGGTGGAGGAGCGACGGGACCTGCAGCTCCACGAGGAGGCCCGGGCGCTGGCGGGCGAGATCGTCGCGGTGCGTCGCCGCCTCGTCTATGTCCGGCCGGAGGAGGTTCGCGAAGTGCTCGAGGCGCGGCTGAGCGATCGAGGCGTCCTCGTGGCCGACCCCCGCACCGGGACCGTCCTGCTCCGGGACGTCCGCAGTCGCGTGGAGGAGATCTCCGACCTGCTGGACGCCCTCGACATCCCGGTGCCCGGCGTCGAGATCGAGGCCCGCATCGTCCTCGCGTCGAGGACCCTGTCCCAGGCGCTCGGCATCCAGTGGGGAGGCGGGCTCACCGAGCCTCGGACCGGCAAGCGCTTTCCCCAGTCCGTCGTGGTCGGCGGCGACGCGATCGGGTCCGAGACGTCGTCGTTCACCACGCCGGGGAGCAACGGGATCCGCCCGCCGGCGACCGAGGACGGGACGCGACCGGGATACGGGGTGGATCTGCCGATCACCGACCTCCCCACCGGGGCTCTCGGGCTCGCGCTGGGGGCGCTCGATGGACTCGCTCACCTCGACTTCGCCCTCGCCGCCGCCGAGCGCGACGGAGAAGTCAGGATCCTGTCGGCGCCCCGGATCGTCGCGCAAAACGCCCGTCCCGCGACGATCAAGCAGGGAGTCACGTTCCCGGTGCAGGTCGTGGCGAACAACACGGTCACGGTGCAGTTCCAGGACGCTGTGCTCGAGCTGACCGTCATCCCGCAGGTCAGCCCCGGCGGCACGGTTCTCCTCGATCTCGAAGTCAGCAACGACAGCCTCGACTTCGGCCAGGCCGTCGGGGGCATCCCCAGCATCGTGACGCAGCGAGCCACGACCCGGGTTCGCGTCGCGGACGGCGAAACCACGGTCATCGGCGGGGTCTTCGCCCAGCGCGAGTCCGACCGCAGCGGCCGGGTTCCCGGCTTGCATCGGATCCCCCTCCTCGGGCACCTGTTTCGGTCGCGGGAGGAAGAGCGCCGCGACGACGAGCTGCTCATCTTCCTGACGCCGCGGATCCGCTGATCGCCCGCCCCGCCCTGTGGTAATTTCCGGCTCTTGCGGGCCGAGCCCCGCTCCGCTTCGTGCCCGCCGACCGGTCCTCCGACCCCACCCTCCAGGAGCTTCTCGATGCCGTGGACCGGCTCGCCTCGTCGGGTTTTCACGAGGCGGACCTTCGATTCGGCGGTGTGCGGCTTCGTGTTTCCCGCGGCCCCTCGGCGTCGGCTCGTCCCGTCGAGGGGCCGGCCCCGGTCGCTCCCGCGGTTGTTCCCGTCGCTCCGCCGCCGTCCCGGTCCGCTGATGTCTCTTCGGATTCCGACGACGACTGCGTGACCGTCTCGTCGCCGATGGTGGGGATGTTCTATCGGCGGCCGCGCCCCGATGCCGACGCCTTCGTGGAGGTCGGGGACCGGGTAAGGAAGGGGCAGGTGCTTTGCATCATCGAGGCGATGAAGCTGATGAACAACATCGAGGCGGAGGCCACCGGCGAAATCGTGGAGATCCTTCCCGAGGACGCCTCGCCGGTCCAGTTCGGGGACCCGCTGTTCCTCGTCCGTCCGTCCTGAGACCTCCCGGTCAAGGCGGGACGTTCCCCAGCCGGTGTTTCACAAGGTCCTGATCGCGAACCGCGGCGAGATCGCGGTGCGCGTGATCTCCGCGTGTCGCGATCTGGGGATCCGCACCGTGATCGTGTATTCGACGGCGGACCGCGAGTCGCTTCCGGTTCGCCTCGCCGACGAGGCCATCTGCATCGGTCCGGCCTCGCCGCAGGAGAGTTACCTCGACGTCCACCGGGTGCTCACGGCGGCGGAGATCGCGGGCGCGGAGGCGATCCATCCCGGGTACGGCTTCCTCGCCGAGAGCCATGACCTCGCCGAGGTCTGCGAGGCCTGCAACGTCACCTTCATCGGGCCCCCCCGAAGCGCGATCCGGGTCATGGGCGACAAGGCGCTCGCCCGGCGCACCATGAAGGCCGCGGGAGTACCCATCCTTCCCGGCACCGAGGAGCCCATCCCCACCGCCCGGGACGCCCGGCGGATCGCAACCGGGGTCGGGTATCCGGTGCTTCTCAAGGCGTCGTTCGGCGGCGGCGGCCGCGGCATGCGCATCGTCGAGGACGAAAGCGGCCTCGAGGACGCGTTCGCGTCGGCCTCCGCGGAAGCCGCCGCCGCGTTCGGAGACGGCGAGATCTATCTCGAGCGCTATCTGTCCAGCGTGCGTCACATCGAGGTGCAGGTGTTCGCGGACGGCCACGGCAACACGGCGCACCTCGGAGAGCGCGACTGTTCGGTCCAGCGCCGACACCAGAAGCTGGTCGAGGAGGCTCCCGGCCCCGGACTCTCCGACTCCACCCGGCGCGAGCTGGGGGAAGCGGCGGTCCGGGCCGCCGCCGCCGTGGAATACCGCAACGCGGGGACCGTGGAATTCCTCATGGATCCCGAGGGGAGGTTCTACTTCAGCGAGATGAACGTGCGGATCCAGGTGGAGCATCCGGTGACGGAGATGGTGACCGGCCTCGATCTCGTCCGTGAGCAGATCCGGGTCGCCGCCGGCGAGCCGCTCTCGTTCCGGCAGGAGGATGTGCGAGTCTCCGGCGCCGCGATCGAGTGCCGCGTCAACGCGGAGGATCCGGAGACGTTCATGCCGAGTCCGGGCGCGATCACCGCGTTTCACAGCCCCGGCGGACCCGGCGTTCGCGTGGACACCGCCGTCCACGCGGGGGCGGTGATCCCTCCGTACTACGACTCGCTGGTCGCGAAACTGATCACGCACGGCGAGGATCGCGCGCACGCCGCCGCCCGGATGCGCCGGGCGCTCGCCGAGATGCAGGTCGAGGGCATCCGGACGACGATCCCGCTCCACCGACGCATTCTCCGGAGCCGGGAGTTCCTCGTGGGCGGCTTCGATACCGGTTTCCTGACGCGGCTTCCGGCGGAGGACCGGTGAGCGACGGCTCCGGTCCGGGCCCGCTCGACCCGATCCTCGAGGCCTCCATGCCGGAGCGCCGGACTCCCGTCCGGCCGGGTCGTCTTTCCCGGTCGGAGCGCCGCGGGCCAGGCGCGCTGTACCCGATTCTCGACGCCTCCATGATCGGCGACCGCGATCCGGGACCGTTCCTCGCCGCGCTCGCCGACGTCGGGGTCGGCGTGGCGCAGTTGCGCGGCAAGGAGCTCACCACCCGCGAGTACTGTGACTGGGTGGGCGCGGGGATGCGCACCGCCGAGGGATCGGGGATCCGCGTCATCGTGAACGACCGCGCCGATGTGGCGGTCGTCGCGGGCGCCGGCGGGGTCCATCTCGGGCAGGAGGACCTCTCGCCGCAGCGCGCCCGTCAGTTCCTCGGGCCGGAACCGTGGATCGGCCTCTCCACCCACTCTCCCCGGCAGGCCGCCGCAGCGGACGCCTCCGGCGCCAGCGACTACCTCGCGATCGGCCCGGTCTTTTCCACCGAAACCAAGGCGGACGCCGAGCCGGTCGTTGGGCTCGAGGGCGTGGCGGAGGCCCGTCGCCGCACGCGGCGGCCGCTCGTCGCGATCGGGGGACTCGACGGTCCGCGCGGCCGCGAGGCGCTCGCCGCCGGCGCGGACCTGGTCGCCGTGATCTCGGCGGTGGCTGCCCCCTCGCCCGGCGAGGTCGCCGAGCGGGCCCGCGCGCTGCTGGACTGCCTCACCACGTAGGACGATGGCCGGAAGGATCCTCGACGGCAGGAAGATCGCAGCCGCGATCCGGGCCGACGCCGCCGAGGCGGCCCGCGGTTTCGCCGGCGCGGGCCGTCAGCCGGGCCTCGCGGTCGTGCTCGTCGGCGACGACCCGGCGTCGGCCATCTACGTTCGGGGCAAGGTCCGGGCGTCGAGGAAGGCGGGGATCCGTTCCGAGACCCACCGGCTCCCGGCGGACGCCACCGCGGCGGCGCTCGGCGCCCGGCTCGACGCGCTCAACGAGGATCCGGCGGTGGACGGGATCCTCCTCCAGCTACCGCTCCCCCGGGGGCTCGACGCGGGGAGTTTCCTCGCGCGGATCCGTCCCGACAAGGACGTGGACGGATTCCACCCCGTCAACGTGGGACGCCTCGCGACCGGAGCCCCCGGTCCCCGGCCCTGCACCCCGGCGGGCATCGTCGAGATGTTTCGGCGCGAGGGCATCGGGCTGGCCGGGCGCCGCGCCGTCGTGGTCGGACGCAGCGACATCGTCGGGAAGCCTCTCGCGCTCCTCCTGCTCCACGCCCACGCCACGGTCACGATCTGCCACTCCCGGACGCGGGATCTGGAGGCCGTCTGCGCACAGGCGGACATCCTGTGCGCCGCCGTGGGCCGCGCCGGGTTGCTCGGCGCGGACGCGATCCGGGCCGGGGCGGTCGTGGTGGACGTCGGGATGAACCGGATCGAGGACGAGGCCCGGGTGCGCGAGCTCTTCGGCGACGGGTCACGCCGGCTCGTCCGGTTCCGCCGCAACGGCTACACGCTCGTCGGAGACGTGGCGCCGCGGGCGATGCGGGAGCGTTCGTCGGCCTACACCCCGGTGCCGGGGGGCGTGGGCCCGCTCACGATCGCGACGCTGCTCTCCAACACGGTCCAGCTCGCCCGGGCCCGCCGCGCCGCCGGGAGCGGCTGACCCGCGGAGCCGGCGGGACCTCTTGCTGCGGGTCGGACTGACCGGGGGGATCGCCTCGGGGAAGTCCGTGATCCGGCGCGTGTTCGAGCGGCTGGGTATCCCGATGCTCGACGCCGACGAGACCGTCCACGCCTACCTCGCTCCCGGAGGCGCGCTGGTTTCGGCCATCGTCGCCCGGTTCGGCGGAGAGGTGCTCGCCGAGGACGGCGGCGTGGATCGCAAGGCGCTCGGCGCCCGGGTCTTCCTCGACGAAGAGGCGAGACGCTGGCTCCATGCTGAGACCCACCCCCGCATCCGCCGCGACATCGCCGCCTTCCTCGACGAGCGCGAAGCCGGGGGAAATCCGGTCGCCGGAGTCGAGGCGGCGCTCCTGATCGAGACCGGGAGCTACCGGAACTACGACCGCGTGGTCCTTGCGGCCTGTCCGCCCCGGGACCAGCTCGAGCGTCTGCTCGCGCGTACTCCCGGGATGACCCCCGACGAGGGGCGCCTTCGGCTCGCCGCCCAGCTTCCGCTCGAGGAGAAGGTGTCGCGGGCTACGGACGTCCTCGACACCAGCGGAACGCTCGGGAACACCGAGGCGCGGGCCGAAGAGCTGGCGCGCCTGCTCCAGGAGGACACCGGGCGGACCGGAGGGGACTGATCGGCGCCGGATCAGTCGCCGAACGAGTTCTCGGCGGTCTCGAGGTCGCCACGCGCCTCCAGAATCCGCTCCACGACTTCCCGCACCGCTCCCCGGCCCCCCGGGAACGCGCTCACGAAGTCGGCGGCGGCGAGCACCCGGGGGTGCGCGTCCGCCGGGGCGGCGGAGAAGCCGGCGCGCCGCATCGCGGGGAGGTCCTGGACATCGTCACCCACGAAGGCGATCCGGGCGGCGTCCAGGCCGAGCGTCTCGCACGCTTCCTCGAAGGCGACTCCCTTGGTGAAGCAGCCTTCGCGGAGGAAAGCGGCGCCCAGCTCCTCGGCCCGGTGGCGGACCACGGCCGAACTTCGGCCGGTCACGAAACCGATGCGGAGGCCGACCCGTCGGGCGAGGAGGAGCCCCAGCCCGTCGCGGGCGTGGAATCGCTTCAGCTCGGGCCGGCCGAGCTTCGCGTCTTCGGGTTCGAAGGTGCCGTCGGTGAGCACGCCGTCCACATCGAACAGGATGGCTTCGACGGCGGCCTCGGGCCGATTCACTCGAGGTTCAGTTGCCACGACACCCCGAACCGGTCCACGATCCACGTGAACCGCTGGCTGAAACCGTAGTTGTCGAGCGGCATGAGCGCCTCTCCTCCCTCGAGGAGAGCTGCCGACAGCGACTCCATCTCGGCATCGTCCCGGCAGGTGAGGAAGAACGACCACGACGGGGTGAAGGTGAAGTTGTGCGAGATCGGGCTGTCGCTGGTCCGCACCGTGACGCCACCGACCGTGAAGCGGCCGAGCTTCACCTTTCCCTCGGCGTCCGCCTCCCCCGTCTCGCCGGCCTTCCACCGCTCGATGTCGATGATCTCGCTTCCGGGGATCACCGAGACGTAAAAGCGCATCGCCTCTTCGGCGCGACCCTCGAACATGAGGAACGGGGTCAGATCGCGAGACATGTCCGATGCTCCGCCCGGTTGCTGTCCCGGGCCGGGGACCCAGCCGAGCCCCACGCCCGCGAGCGCGAGAGCCGGGAGAATGCGATGGGTGGTGGTCCGCATGGAGAGCCTCCTCCTCCGGCGCCGGGCGTCGGAGCCGGGATCCCGACGCAACCGGGTCCCGGATTCACTGGCCGGCGCATCAGGCGGGCGCCGGCGGGGCGGCAACCGGGGCGCGCCCGCTCTCGCGCCGCTCGAGTGCGGCGCCGACGAAATCGCGAAACAGCGGGTGCGGCCGGAGCGGGTTCGACTGGAACTCGGGGTGGAACTGGACCGCCACGAACCACGGGTGCTCCGGAAGCTCGCATACCTCGAAGAAGCCGTCTTCCGTGGATCCGGTGAACCGCATCCCCTCCTCGGTGAGCCTCCGTTCGTAGCCGTGGTCGAACTCGTAGCGGTGTCGGTGTCGCTCCCGGATGCGGTTCGCGCCATAGGCGCGCGCCGCCAGAGATCCTTCCTCGAGCACGCACGTCACCGCCCCCACCCGCATCGTGCCGCCCATCGGCTCGGCGCCCTCGAGGCTGCGGAGCAACCCGAAGATCCGGTGCGGCGCGTCCGGATCGATCTCCTCCGTGCTCGCGCCGGCGAGTCCGCAGCGGGAGCGGGCGAACTCCACGAGCGCCCACTGGAATCCGTAGCAGATCCCGAGGAACGGAACGTCGCCGGTGCGCGCGCGTCCGGCGGCGGCGGCCATCCCCTCCGTCCCCCGCCTCCCGAAGCCGCCGGGAACCAGAATGCCGTCGGCGCTCTCGAGCGCGGAGAGATCGCCCTGCTCCAGGCTCTCGGCCTCGATCCAGCGAATGTCCACCCGGGCGCCGTGGGCGACCCCGGCGTGCACGAGGGCCTCTCCCAGGCTCTTGTAGGAATCCTTGTGCTCCACATACTTGCCGACGACGGCGATCCGCACGTCGCGATCTCCGGTCCGAAGCCGCTCCACCAGGCGTCGCCAGTCCCCGAGCCGCCGCTCCCGGGACTCGAGCCTGAAGTGCGCGAGGATCGCGGTGTCCACGCCTTCGGCGGCGAGGTTCAGCGGCACTTCGTACACCGAGGCCGCGTCCACGGCGGTGAAGACGGCATTCGGGATGACCGACGTGTGCAGACCGATCTTGGCCTTGAGTTCCGCCGAGAGCCCCTCCTCGGCGCGGCACAGCAGAACATCGGGCTGGATTCCGATCGCCCGCAGCTCCCGCACGCTGTGCTGGGTCGGCTTCGTCTTGTATTCCCCGGCCGCGCGGATCAGCGGCACGAGCGTCAGGTGGACGAAGCAGACGCGTCCGGGACCGGCGTCGAGACGGAACTGGCGCGCGGCCTCGAGGAAAGGCTGCCCCTCAATGTCGCCGATCGTGCCGCCGACCTCGGCGATCACCACGTCGGGGCGGTCGGCGATGGCGACCGCGGCGACCCGGCGCTTGATCTCGTCGGTCACATGAGGGACGACCTGGACGGTCGCCCCGAGGTAGCCGCCCTGCCGCTCCCGTTCAATGACCGCCTCGTAGATCTGTCCGCTGGTCACGTTGGACAGCGACGAGAACGCGCCTCCGGTGAACCGCTCGTAGTGGCCGAGGTCGAGGTCCGTTTCGGCGCCGTCGTGGGTGACGAACACCTCCCCGTGCTGGAAGGGGCTCATCGTTCCCGGGTCCACGTTGAGGTAGGGGTCGAGCTTGAGGAAGCTCACCGAATACCCCTGCGACTTGAGCAGCCGCCCCACCGAAGCCGAGGCGATGCCCTTGCCCAGCGAGGAGATCACGCCCCCGGTGACGAACAGGAACCGGGTGTCGGGTGGAATCGTCAGCGGCGGCGGCGCCCCGCGGCTCGATGCCGGGCTTCCGTCGTTCCCGGCGACGGTTCGCCCCCCCGGTGTTTCGCCCTGCAGGCCCCCCATGCGGAGCGGAATGGTAACAGCGCCGCCCTCCGCGGCGGCGCCAAAAAGCAAGCGCCGGGCCGGTGCGGGCCCCGGACGACGCCACCCCGAACTTTGGCGGGTTGCTCCCCGGATTCCGTCATGCATGGGGTATGGCCGAGGTTTCCCGTCCGGAGTCGCCCCCGTCCGAGCCCAGGGAGGAGCTCGGACGTCTCCTGTCCGAGCTGGTGGAGCTCGGGGGCAGCGATTTGCACCTCGGGCCGGGCGTCGCTCCCCGGTTTCGGGTGAATGGGGCCCTGACGCGGGCCGGAGAGGAGGCGCTGCCGCCTGAGCGGGTGGAGGCCATGGTGGCCACCGCGATGCCGGGCCGCGCCCGAAGAGCCGTCGAGTCGGGGGAAGAGGCCGATTTCTCGTTCACGCTCGCGGGCGTGGCCCGGTTTCGAGCCAGCGTGTTCCGTCGGCGCGGAGGCCTCGGCGCGGTGTACCGGGTCGTGAACGAGCAGGTGCCGTCGCTCGAGGCTCTCGGTCTGCCCGAGGGCGCCGCCGCGATCGCCTCGCTCACCTCCGGCCTCGTGATCGCCGCCGGGCCGGTGGGATCCGGCAAGTCCACGACGCTCGCCGGGATCGTGGACCGGATCAATCGGACGCGTCCGGTCCACGTGTTGACCATCGAGGATCCCGTGGAGGCTCTGCACCGGAACGCGCGCGCCCTGGTGACCCAGCGCCAGATTGGATCCGACACCGCGTCGGTGCACGCCGCCCTGCGGTCGGTGCTGCGCTCCGATCCCGATGTCGTCATGATCGGAGAAGTCCGTGACCGCGAGACGGCGGACGCGACCCTTCGGGTGGCGGAGACCGGCCATCTCGCCCTCGCGACCCTGCACGCGCGTTCGGTGCTCCACGCGCTCCAGCGACTGGTCGAACTGTTTCCGCCGTCGCAGCATCGGCAGATCCGGAACCGGCTGGCGGCCTCGGTGGAGACGATCTACTGCCAGCGCCTGGTGCCGCGGGCCGACGGCCGCGGCCGCGTCCTCGCCGTGGAGTACCTCGCGCCGACGGCGGCGGCGCGCAACCTGATCCGGGAGGACAAGCTCCATCAGCTCCTCGCCGTCATGGACGCCGGCGCCGGCCGGGCGCGGTCGGCGTCGCTGAACGACGCGCTCCGGTCCCTGGTTCGGCGGGGCGTCGTCGTCGCCTCCGACGCCCTCGCGGCGTCGAACGATCCGGAGGGGCTCGCGGCGCGCCTTCGCCGGGGCAGGGACCACGTGGTGTGATGCGCCTTCCTGCGATTCCCGGCCTCGCCGCGATGTCGAGGGGCCGCCGACCCGGATCGGCCCCGCCGGTCGGGCTCGATGCGCGCGAATCGGATGGACCGCCCGGCCCGGCGTTCGCCCTGCCGGTGCGTCGTCGTCAGGTGGCGGTACTGGTCCGTCAACTCGCGGTGATGATCGGCGCCGGGCTGCCGCTCGCGGAGAGCCTCGCCGTGCTCCACGGCCAGGAGGACAACAGCCGGCTGCGGAGCGCGGTCGCTTCGATTGCCCGGGCCGTTCGCGCCGGGAGTTCCCTCGCGAGCGCCATGGGACGCCATCCGAAGGTGTTCGACCGACTCGCGGTGGCCATGACCGGCATCGGAGAGTCCAGCGGACGGCTCGACGACAGTCTCTTCCGGCTCGCGACCGAGCTGGAGAAGTCGGCCGAGACCGCGGCCAAGGTGCGGGGCGCCTTCGCCTATCCCCTCGTGGTCTGCGGAATCGGCGTCGCGGTCGTCGCGGTCATCCTGTGGAGGGTCGTGCCGGTCTTCACCGAGCTCTACGCCGGGCTCGACGCCGAGCTGCCCCTCGCCACCCGGGTCGTGGTGAGCGCTTCGGAGTCGTTCGGCTGGTGGGCCTCGGCGGCGAGCGTCATGGCCGTCGCCTCGGTGGCGGCGGTTTGGCGCGTTCGCCGGAGCGAGGCGGGAGGCGCGGCGGTGGACCGGCTCGTCCTTCGCGTCCCGCTGTTCGGAAGGCTGTCCCACCGCGCCGCTCTGGCGCGGTTCTGCCGGACCCTCTCGGCGCTCACCGGGGCCGGCGTACCGATCCTCGAAGGGCTCCAGATTGCCCGTCAGACCGTGGGCAATCTCCATCTGGAGCGCGCGGTGGGCAACGTCCGGGAGCGGGTTGCGACGGGCTCCTCGCTCTCGCGCCCGCTCCAGGCGACCGGACTGTTCCCCCCGATGGTGCACCAGATGGTCGCCGTCGGCGAGCGAACCGGCGAACTGGAGTCCGCGCTCGAGAAGGTCGCCGAGTTCTACGAGCAGGAGGTCACCCGGATCCACGCCACGATCCTGCCACTCCTCGAACCCCTCCTCATCGTGGTGCTGGGCGCGGTCATCGGCGGCATCGTGGTGGCGATGTACATGCCGATCTGGACCCTCGTCGGGCGCCTGTCGTGAACCTTCACTTCCCCCTCGCGGCCGCCGCCGCGCGCGCTCTTCCTTCCCGGTCGCGGGACTACGCCGCGGCCCCCTATCCACGCTTCCCGGAGGTCTATCCTTATGAACCGAGTCCCCGTGTCCCCCCCTTCTTCTTCCCACCGGATTCCCGTCGCCGCGCCGTCGCCGCCTCCGCCTCCCACCCGGCGGGAGCGCGGGTTCACGCTGATCGAGCTGCTGATCGTGGTCGCGATCATCGGCGTCATCGCGGGGATTGCGATTCCGCAGCTCCTCCGGGCCCGGCTCTCCGCCAACGAGGCGCAGGCGATCGGCGACTCGCGCGCGGTCATCGCGGCCGAGCAGACCTACGCCGCCTCGAACTGCGGCTTCTTCTCGGATCTGGTGAACCTGTGCCGCGACGGCGGCGACTGCGCCGGCGTGGGCATCCCGAACTATCCGGACGCCGCCCCGGAGTTCGTGGGGGGCGACCTCGGGCGGACGACGCCGTACGTCAAGTCGGGCTACAACCGCAGCCTGACCGGAAACGGCGCCCCGACCAGCGTCCCTGACCACTGCGATCCGGACAGCCTGCTCGACTACTGCTACCACACCGAGCCCGCCGACGTGGGCCGGACGGGCGTCCGCTCGTTCTCGGCGACGAGCGCTGGCGCGCTCTACAACGACCCCTCCGGCGCGGCCATCGCGTGCCCGGTTCCCGGCGGCACCGCGTTCCTCGAGTGACGCCGGGTCGGCGCGCCGGACCCCGGATTCTCGCCCGACGCCTGACCCGCTCGTTTCCGGTCCGAGGCTGGCGCGCCGGTCCCGTCCGCCGCCGCGTCGCCGTCCGGGACCTGGACCTCGCGGTTCGACCCGCCGAAGTCGTGGCGCTCGTCGGGGAAAACGGTTCCGGCAAGACGACGACGCTGCGACTCCTCGCCGGACTGCTCGCGCCGGACTCCGGCGAGGCGCTGATCGCTGGTCGTCCGGCCAGCCATCCGGCGGCGCGCCGCGGGCTCGGCTACGCGCCCGAGGAGGACGAATTCCCCGGCGGACTGGAGGTCCGCGGCGTACTCCGGCTCCACGCCGGCCTCGCCGGCCTGCGCGGGGTCACGGCGAGAGACGCCGTGAGGCGGGCCGCCGCCGCCCTCGACCTCGACCCCTGGCTGTCCCGGCGGCCTTCGCGCTGCTCGAGAGGGGTGCGGAGGCGGGTGAGCCTCGCCCAGGCGCTCCTCGCCCGACCGGACGCCCTCGTCCTCGATGAACCCTTCACCGGCCTCGATCCGGTCGCCCGGACGAACGCGTTCGGCGCGGTGCGCCGGTCGGCCGACCGCGGAGCCGCCGTGCTCGTGAGCCTGCACGACGAGCGCGCGGTCGAGACGCTCGCCGATCGCGTCGTCGCCATCGCGGAAGGCGCGATGGTCGCCGCCGGGCCGGTGGACGAGCTGCGACAGCGGCCGCTCGCGGGCGGGACCGGGGGCGACGCCGGTTGGCTCGCGGACCTGCTCGCCCGTCCCGGTCGGGGACGAGGCGGGGGAGGGCCCCCCGCCGACGGAGCATGATCCGCCGCGCGCTACCGGCGGGGGCGGCGGCGCGGGCGGGCCTTGTCGGGTTCGTTCGCGGGGGAGGCCTCTTCGCTTCGGTCGGTCTGGTGGCGGCGGCCCTCGGCGCCGGAGTGGCGCTGACGCCAGCCTCGGTGGACGATGCGGGACGACTCGCGACCGATCTCGGCTGGGCCGCCGCCGGCCTCCTCGGCTGGATCCTTGCGCTGGGCCACGGGAGCGGTGTCATCGGAGGGCGCGGCGTCGTGGTCCCCGCCGCTCTCGCGCGGCCCGTCTCGCCATCGCTCCTCCTCCTGGGGCGCTTCGTCGGGCACGCCGGAGGCCTCCTCGTGTATGTCGCCGCTGCGACCGGCGTGGTCGGACTCGGCGCGAACGACTCCGAAGTCCTGCTCGCCGGGTGGCTCCTGGGCCTCCGCCTTCTCGTCGTGCTGAGCGTGGCGACCGCGCTGTTCGCCGTCGTGCGACCGGTCGTCGCGGCGCCGCTGGCGGCCGCGGTTTCGAGCGCCGGCTGGCTCTCGAATCGCCTGCCCGGTCCGGAGGCGGAGGCGTGGCTGCGTCCGGTGTCGGCCGTCGCCCGCCGGATCCTTCCCGACCTGTCCCGGCTCGATCCCGCCGCCGTCGCGCCGGGTGACGCCACGCTCTACGCCGCGCTCTATGTGTCGGGAGTCGTTTTCGCCGCGATGGCCGTCTTTCCGGCCGCGCTCCGCCGTGCGGGGCGATGACGCGGAACTCGGGCGCGCCACGCGTGGCGCTGTTTCTGACGGCGGCGGTGGCCGCGATGTGGGGGGCGGGCAGCGTCGGCGCTGGTCGTTCGGGTGGCCCGCCGAGGCCCGATTCGCTCCCCGGCGCCGGGTGGAGCGGTGAGCTGCGAGAGGCGCTGCCGACCGGCGTCCGGCGGCTGCTCGCCGATCTGGCGTGGCTCGGCGCGGTCCAGCACTACGGGCAGACCCGGCTCGAAGGGGGCGACGACTTTCCGCGCCTCGCCGGACGAATCCAGCTCGCGGCCCGTCTCGATCCCGGGTTCCGGGCACCCGCGGTCGAAGGGGCGCTGCTCCTCGCCGAGCCGCCGCCACTCGGCGCCGGCGTCCCGGAGGCGGCGTCTGCGCTCCTGTCCGGCTGGACCGCGCGGAATCCGCGGGACTGGGCGGCCCGGCTCTTCGAGGGGCTGGTGCGGCACTGGCATTTCGCGGACCCGGGCGGGGCCGCGCGCCTGTTCCGGGACGCGGGTCGTGAGCCCGGAGCCCCGGCCTGGTTCGAGGCTCTCGCGGCGCGCCTGCTGGTCGAGGCCGGATCCCGGGACGCCGCGCGGATTCTGTGGCGGGCGGCTCTCGATACCGCCCGCTCTCCCCGGGAGCGCGCCAACGCCGAGACCCATCTGCGTCAACTCGAGGCGCTCGACCGCCGCGATGAGCTGGCGGGCGTCGTCGGGCGCTTCCGGGCGGCGTTCGGGCGCGCGCCGCTGCGATGGGAGGAATTGGCGGAGGCCGGCTTCCTCGGGGCGGTTCCCCGCGACCCCGCCGGCGCGCCCTTCCTCCTCGGGCCGGAAGGGACCGTGGAGATCGCCTCGGAATCGCCGCTCGCGGGTTATCCCGGGCGAGCGAGTCGCTGAGGCGACGGGCTTCGAGCCGCGGGTCGCGTCGTGCCCTTCTCCCTCCTCGCCGGGGCCGCCGGGTTGATCGCCGGGAGCTTCGTGAACGTGCTGATCCACCGCATCCCGCGCGGAGAGTCGGTCATGGCGCCGCGGTCGCGGTGTCCCGCCTGCGCCGCCCCGGTGCGCTGGCGCGACAACGTGCCGGTGGTCTCGTTCGTCCTGCTGGCGGGCCGCTGCCGCGACTGCGCCATTCGGATCCCCTGGCGCTATCCGGCGGTGGAGGTCATCTCCGCGGTGGCCGTCGGCGCCGCTCCGTGGCGCGACGGGCCGTGGGCGGGGATCTGGTGGTCGCTGTTCCTGCTCCTCCTCCTCGCGCTCGCCGCGACCGATCTGGAGCGCCTGGTCCTGCCCGACCGTCTCACGCTGCCGGGTGCGGCGGCGGGATGGCTCCTCAGCTTCACGCCCGCCGGGCCGGAGCCGCTCGCCGCCGCCGGCGGGGCGCTCCTCGGAGCCGGACTCCTCCTCGGGCTGCGCGCCGCCTGGCTGCGGTTCCGGCGGGTGGAGGCCCTCGGTCTGGGAGACGTGAAGCTGCTGCTCCTGATCGGCGTCTTCCTGGGCCCGGGCGGAGCGCTCGCCAGCATCGGGATCGCCTCGGCCCTGGGTCTCCTGGTCGCCGGGCCGCTCCTCGCCACCGGGCGCATTCAGCCGGACACCCCGCTGCCGTTTGGGGCCTTTCTCTCCCTGGCCGCGGCCGGGGTGCTGGTGGCTGCCCCTCCGGTCTGATCGCGCCGCTCGCCGGGAAATCCGTTCCCGGAGCGCTCCGGGGCCGCCGTCGGGCGGGTCGAGGGGCCGAGTTTTCGACAAGGATCGTCGAATCGGGCGGATGGGACCTGTTTTCCCGTTGGAGATCAGGCTGAGGAGGACATCCCCGAATGACCCGATCATCCCGCCGTGCCCGCATCCGCCGCGCCGCCGGCTTCACTCTCGTCGAGGCGCTCTTCGCGGCCCTTCTCCTGGTGGCCGCCGCCGGGAGCCTCGCCCGCGGCCTCGCCGCCGCGACCGCCACCGGGCGGGCGACGGCGGACAGCGGCCTCGCCGCGCGGATCGCGCGGGCGCGCCTGGATGGCCTCCACGCCGCCCGACTGACCGCCGGGTGGCTGGGCTCCGGCTACCACGACGCGGTGGCGCCGGGCGGTAGCACCGACTTCAGCGCTCACCCGACCCCCGGCTACGTCGAGTACTTCGATGCGGCCGGGCTGCCTGCCGGACGCGATGCCGCCTCGATCCAGGTGCGCTGGCGGGTGGAAGAAGTGGCCCGTTCCGGCTCCGATCGGCTGGCGGCGCTTCGCTTCGAGGTTGCGGCCGGCCCCGCCCACGGAGGCGCCGGCCCCGTCGTTCGCCTCATCTCGATTCGGGCGGCGAACCGTGAATAGCGCTCGCGAACGGGGCGTGGCGCTCGTCGTCGCCGTCCTCATGCTGGCTGCGCTCGCCGGCATCGCCGCCGCGGTGGTGCTCGCCGTGGCCGGCAGTGGCGCAACCGCCCGCAACGAGCAGTGGGGCGAGGCCGCGGCGGCTCGCGCCGAGGCCGGACTCGAGTTCGCGAAGACCGTTCTCGCCGCCCACGCCCGCGCCGCCGACGGAAGCCTCGAGGCCGCGCTGCCGCCGACTCGGTCGAGCGTCTCGGCGCGGCCGGGCGAGCGCTGGGGCGTCGCTCTCCCGCGCGACCGGCGCGCGTGCTCCGACCCCACCCGCGCCGGTTGCCGGGACTACGAGCGGTTCCTCGACGAGACGACCGCCGCCGGAACGGCGCGCGTCTATGTGGGCCGAGTGCTGCGGGATCCGGCCGGCCGAGCGCTCTTCCATGACGCCCGCGCCCCCGGCTCCGGCTGGTCGCCCGACCTCGACCGCGACGGCGAGCCCGACCTCGCCGGAGTGACCGTGTGGGTCCGCCGCCCCCTTGTCGGCGGGCGCGACGCCGAGGAGTCCGACCGGGCGGTAGTCACCGCGGAAGGGACATTCCCCCCGCCCGCCGATCCGGACGACCCCCACGCCGTCGTGCGCCTCGAGCTCGCGCTCCGGGTCGCGCCACGGCCCTCCCGGAGTGACGACGACTCCGACGGCGGCTACGGCGACATCCTCAAGAACCGCGGCCATCGCCCCGGCGGCTCAAACCGGAAGAAGCGGCCGTGACGGCGCCCCGCCCCCGGGTTGCCCACCCCGATCCCACCCCGACCTCGATTTTCCATCCCGACCCCCCATCCGCTCGGAGGAACCGCATCGTGATCCGTGTCTTCGCCTTCCGCCGCGCGCCGTTTCTGGCGGCGGCGATCCTTCTGCTCTGCGCTTCCGGGTCCCGGCCCGCTGGTCCTCCCCGGAGCGCGACCGACGAGGTCGTCGGCATCGCGTCGCGGGGCCGGGATCCTCTGGGCCTCGTGCGCACGACGACGCCTCCCCGGCTCTGGATCCTCCTCGACACCTCGATTTCCATGAGGCTCAGGGAGAGGCACTCGACCTCGAGCCGGTTGACGTCCGCCGTGAGTGTGATTCGGTGGGCGGCGAGAGCGTTCGTCTCCGACGCCGGCGAGCCGCTCGTGGACTGGCGGCTCGCGACGTTCCGGCGGCTGGGGAGCAGTGCCGCCAGACACCAGGCCTGCCGGGACCCGCATCTCGGGGCGGGGTTGCCACTGGGCTCACCTCCCGGCCCGCCGACATCCGCGCACGTCCAATGCGCAGCCATGGCGATCCGCGCCGGCTCCGGGGGGTGCGACCTCGCCCGGAGTCGCTCCGCAATGCTCCGTGCGCTCCCGAGCGAGGTGAACTCGGGTTCTACCCCCGCCGGCGTCGCGCTCAACCAGCTTGCGGCCCACATCGCGGACCAGGCCACCGCGGACCTGGCCCCCGGTCAGCGGAACATCATCCTTTTCCTGACCGACGGAGAGGACACCTGCGAGTGCAACGACCTCGTGTGGAAGGACTTCAGCGCCGGTCCGCCGGGAGTGGACCTGAAGCGACCGGTGGAGCTGAGGACCCTCTCGGGCTCGCCGGCTCCGACGGTCGCGGCCCCGGACCAGAAGGACACGAACCGGGCGTACAACGCCGGTCTGAAGGCCAGGGCGGCGAACCTCGCCCTGAACCTCGGCGATCTGTCGAGCCGGCTCGGCGAGATCCACATCGTGGGCTTCGCCATGAGGAGCGCGCGTCTCCGGGGGCTGACGAACCACCTGGCCTGGATGGCGTCGGATCTCACCCGACCCGCGCTTCACGCGGACGACCGGGAAGGGCTCCGGGCGGCGTTCCACGCCATCGTGGAGGAGGTCACCCTGCCGCACGGTCCGGTGAAGCTCGCCGAGCCCCGGCTCGCGGCGGTCAAGGAGGCGGTGGCGGTGCTTGCCGGCGGGAGTGGGCGGGACCTCGTCGCCGCCCCGTCGGACCCGTCGGCATTCGCCGAGGTGCTGGCTCGCCGTCGAGAGCGCCAGGACAACGTGTTGTTCACCACCAGCGCCGACCTTCGGCGGCTGGAGGCCACGCTTCGCGCGCTCGCCGTCTCGGAAGACGGCGACGTCGCCGCATCCGCGATGTGGGACGCGGGTGAGCTCCTCGCGAAGCGCCACCCCGACGACCGGAGCCTGTGGTTCCACCGCCGGGGCGAGACCGCGCTGCGACCGTTCACCGTGGACGACGTCCGGCCGGAGGACCTCGGCGTCGGCGCCGGCTACCTGAGCGCTCTCGACGGCGCGGGGGCGCGTTCGGCGGCGGACGCGGCCGAGATCGTGGTTCGGCTGGTCCGGGGGGAGGAAATCGAGGTCCATCCCGAAACCGGCTCGATCTACGGGCCGGATGACCGCCTCACCTTCGTCGGGGGGCCGGGAAGTCCGAAGCTTCGGGAAAGCCTGGCGTCTCCGGCGGTCGTCGGGGCGCCGCCCCGCCGGCAGGGCGCCGGTCCCGCGTGGGAGAGGTTCTACCGGTCCCGGGTGAACCGGCGGACGATGGTCTACTGGCCGACGAACGGCGGGATGCTCCACGCGTTTTCGGCGGAAACCGGAGAGGAGGCGTTCGCCTTCATTCCCGCGGACGTCGTGGGCCCGGGAACCGGGACCGCCGCGGGGGCCGGGCCGTTCCTGCGGGACCTCGCCCTGGCCCGAGTGCGCGACGCCCCGGGCCTGAAGCGCCCCCTGGTGGGCCGGTTCAGCCTCTCCGGATCACCCGTCGTCCGGGATCTCCCGCTCGGCGGGGGTGAGTGGGCCACCGTGCTGGCGTTCGGCCGGTCGTTCGGAGGGCGCTACGTCACCGCTTTGGACGTCACCGGCGTGGGCGGGGCCTGGAACGGCCACTCCGAACCCCCGTGGCGCTGGCCGGCGGAGGCGCAGCGGCCGCGTCTGCTCTGGAATCTGGGGCCGGACGCGACCGGTCTCGGCCGTCTGCGGGAGACGCCGGAGCCACTCCTGGCGCCGATCGGCGCTGGCTCCGAAGCCGAATGGGTCGTTCTCCAGAGCGGGGGCGAAGGCGCCGGAAACGGCGGCGCGTCGGTGTTCCTGCTGTCTCCCTCCGACGGGCGCCTGCGTCGGGAGTTCCGCATCGCCTCGGCGCCTGGCGCTGCGATCACACGAAACGGCGTTCCCTCGGCCCCGGTCGAGTGGGATCCGACGTGGGCGTCTCCGGCGGGGGGTCCCGGCGCGTTCTACGTCGCCGACCTGCACGGGCAGATCCACCGGCTGCGCGCGACGCCGGGAGGCGGCTTCGATTTCCGCCGGGTCCACAGCCTCGGCGGGCGGCACCCGATTCACGCCCGGCCGGTGGCGTTCCCGTTTCCGGGGCGCACCGAGCCCCACCTGCTGGTCGTGAGCGGCGGCGACCGCCGGTTGCCGGGTGGCCCGGCCCACATGGTGCTGCTGCGGGATGTCGGAGACCGCATGGAGGAGGTCTGGCGGAAGCCCCTGCCCACCGGCGAGTCCCCCGATGGACGGCCGGTCGTCCGGACTGACGCGGTCGGAGTCGAGGTGATCCTTCCGACCCGGACAACCGAGTCGTCGTCCGCGATCGGTTGCGGGGGACAGCGCTCCGAGGTCGGCATCTCCCGGCTGCGGGCGTTCAACGGCGTCACCGGCGCTCCGCTCGCGGGCGTCGTCGCCGGCGCTGCGTCGTTCCTCGACTTCGGCCGCGGCCGTGTCCGGGGCGTGTCTCTCTCCTCCACCGGCAACCTGGCCTTCAGCGTCACCGAAGCCGCGGGCGGCGTCCTCGACGCCGTCATCGGCGACTTTCGCTTCCGGATCCGCGACAGCGCGCTCGAGCCGATCACGCTGTTCGTCGAGGGATTCCGGCGTTCTCCCTTCTGACTCCCCGAGGCATGGCGATCATGATTCTCCTCTCCCCACGCCCTCCCGCCCCGACCGGCGGACGTTCCCGCGCCGCCCTCCCCTCGGCTGTTTCCCGCCGCGAACCCCCGCCGGATGGCGCTCGGCGCGCCGAGGCCGGATTCACTCTCGTCGAGGCGGTGGTGGCGCTCGCGATCACGCTGGTCGTCACCGCGGGCTTTCTCGCGCTGTTCCGCCACGGCGGCGGCGCTCTCCGCCTCGAACCGGAACTCGCCGCCATGCGCCAGGACGCGCGCGGAGCGCTCGACCGGATCGTCCGGGACCTGGTGCGGGCGGGGTCCGGCCTCCCGCCCGAGATCCCGGTGTTCAGCGATCTCGGGCCCGCCGGCGACGGCGGCGCCGGTCCCGACGGGCTCGACTTCCTCGCGGCGCCCGCCCGACTCGCCGAGGCGGTGTTCGAGCCGGTCGTCGAGTTCGATGGTTCCAGGATCACGCTGGCCGTCCCTTCCACCGGTCTCGATGCCCGCGCCCATCCGCTGGTCACGGTGTACAACGACGACAAGTTCATGCCCCGGTGGGTCGTCGGCGAGGTCGTCTCGGTCCGGTCGCAAGGGTCGGGCTCGCTCCCGGGCGTGCTCCGGGCGGCTCGCGACCAGGCGGGAGACGATCCTCCACCGGGCGGCGCTTCGGTGCGCATCCGTGCTTTCGAGAGCGACTGGCATCGTCGCTTCCACGCGGGGGACGGCGGCAGTTTCTCGCCGGGGCAGGGGGGGTTGATCGGCAGCTCGCTCCAGACGCTGCTCGGCGGGTTCGTGGACTCGGTCCTGCCGGGGGTTCCGCCCGTCGTGACCTCCGCGGTGACGGAGAAGCTCACGGCCGCGGTCGTGGACATGATCCGGGCGAAGCAGGGGAAGAAAGCGGGCAAGGCGCCTGCAGGTCCGCCGGCCGCCGACGAGGACCTCGATGACGGTTCCGGTCTCTTCGGCCTGGGCCAGCCCGGTCTCGTTCCGGTCTCCCGGATCCGTTACCGGGTCGGGGAGGCCGACGACAGCGGGCAACGCGTCTTGCTGCGGCAGTTGGACGAGCAGGCGCCGCAGCCGATCGCCTTCGTGGACGACTTCCAGGTGCGCTATTTCACCGGGGACGACACCGCTTCCGCCGCCGACGATCCGCCCGGCTACGTCGGCGACATGCGCCCGGCCGCACTTCTCAGCCGACACGTGGTCCGCGCCGTGGAAGTCACGATCCGCATGCGCTCCACCCTCGGCCGCTTCACGGCGAATGGAGTCGTGGACGGACGATTGAGCCGCAGCTACACCCGCCGGGTCGGGCTCCGGGTGGCAGCCGCAGGGGCCGACCGACGCCTGTGGGAGGCGGCGATGCAGCAGCGGGCGGTGCTCAGCGACGTGCCCCGGGTGGGGCCGCTCCGGTTCCTCGGCCCGATCCTCGACGTTCTCCGATGACCGGGCCCGCGGTGTGGATGGCGACGGTCCCGAACCCGAGGGGTCGCCAGGACACCCGGTCGAAGCCGCCGGCTCGCAGCGTTTCCGCAAGCGTCTCGGCCTTCGGGAACTCGAGAACCGAATCGCGGAGGTAGCCGTAGGCCTCGGGCCCGGGAGCGAGGAGTCGGGCGAGTCCGGGCACGCCGGTCCGGAGCCACAGCCGGTTCCCCCAGCGGGGGAGCCGGCCGTTCGGCTGGGAGAACTCGAGGATGACGGCCCGTCCGCCCGGGTAGAGCACTCGGCGCATCTCTCGAAACGCCGCTGGCAGGTCGGGCAGGTTACGGACGCCGAACCCGACGATCAGACGGTCGAAACTCGCGGAGCGGAACGGTAGGCGCATCGCGTCCCCGGCCACGACCGGAAAGGAGCGATGCGCCGCCACGGCCTTCCGGGCCGCGATCTCGAGCATCGCCGGGGTGAAATCGCATCCCACCCGGAGCCGCCCCGCGGGCAGCCCCAGCCCCAGGTCCCCGGTGCCGCAGCAGAGGTCGAGCACCCGGGAATCCGGCTTCGCCGCCAGGTCCCGGAGCGCGGCTCGCCGCCAACCCTGATCGAGGCCGAAGCTGAGCAGCCGGTTCATGAGGTCGTATCGGGGAGCGACGGCCTCGAACATCCGGCGGATGGCGCCCGGCGTCTGGCGCCGCTCGGTGGGGGCGAGCCCCGGAGCCGCGAGTTCCATGGCGCGGAAGTGTGGCACCGGAGGACCGGGCGGGCCGGGGAGGGGGCCCGGTTCTGCAGGACCGCGCCGGTGAGTCAGGGCGGGAGGCGAGTGGGGCCCCCTCCCCGGCCCGCTCGGCGCTTCGCGCCTCAGATCGCAACCTTCGCTCCGCTCCAGGTTGCGATCGGCATCACGTTCTCTTTCGGAGAGGGGGAAGGGGACTCCCCCCTCTCCGAACCTCTCCCCCCTCCCTCCGGCGCGCCATCGGGGTGCCGGACGGTCGGCGCCCCCACCCGGAGAACTGCCGGACTTCAGCCCGGCGCGGGCAGACTGGGCGGGCCGGGGAGGGGGCCCGGTTCTGCAGGACCGCGCCGGTGAGTCAGGGCGGGAGGCGAGTGGGGCCCCCTCCCCGGCCCGCTCGGCGCTTCGCGCTTCGGATCGCAACCTTCGCTCCGCTCCAGGTTGCGATCGGCATCACGTTCTCTTTCGGAGAGGGGGAAGGGGACTCCCCCCTCTCCGAACCTCTCCCCCCTCCCTCCGGCGCGCCATCGGGGTGCCGGACGGTCGGCGCCCCCACCCGGAGAACCAGGCCGGACTTCGGAGGATCGGGCGGACCGGAGAGGGGGCCGGGAATCCGCTGGAGCGGTACGGACGAGGGAGGGCGGCGCTGTCCCCACCGCCGCATCCCGTGCTCCGGCTCCGTAGAATCTCCGACGCTGTGATTCCGCTCGCCCCCCCGCCGCTTCTCCTCGGCCCGCTCGGCATGCAGGAGATGCTCATCATCATGGGCGTCGCCCTGATCGTTTTCGGCCCGCGCAAGCTGCCCACGATCGGGAAGACTCTGGGCAAGACGGTCCGCGAGTTCCGGAGCCAGAGCCAGCAGCTCAGGAACACCCTCGAGCGCGAGGTCCAGATGGAGGAGTTCCGCGAGGCGCGCCAGGAAGTCGTCGGTCTCGGGCGCGATCTCGGCAAGGGGCTCGATCCGAACGCCCCGTCTCCGCCGTCCCGGGGACCCACTCGACCAGAGGCTGCGACGGCGGCCGGTCCCGTTCGCCCGGAAGCGCCGCCATCCAAAGCGGCGGATGGACCCGACGAGGCCGACCCATCCGGCGGCGGGTCCGACCCGCAGACGCCGGCGCCTTCCGAGGCGACTCCGCCGGACGACGCTCCGTCCGCGTGAGTGTGCGCTAGCCGGTGACGCCCCCGCCCGAGTCCGCCTCGCAGCGGGCCGAGGACCGCATGACGTTCCTCGAGCATCTCGACGAGCTGCGTCGGCGGCTCATCCGGGCGGCGATCGCGATCCTGGTGGCGTTCGTCGGCTGCTTCTTCTTCTACCGGCAGATCTTCACCTTTCTGATGCAGCCGCTGCGCGAGGTCATCGAACCGCTCGGCGGCGAGCTGATCGCCACCACGCCGCCGGAGATCTTCGTGCTCGGGCTGAAGATGAGCTTTCTGGTGGCGGTCGTCATCTCCACCCCGGCCTGGCTCGGCCAGGTCTGGGGGTTCGTGGCGCCCGGCCTCTACAAGCACGAGCGCCGGCTCGCGATGCCGTTCATCGTCATCGGCTCCGCGTTCTTCATCGCCGGCGCCGTGTTCTGCCATTACGTGCTGTTTCCGGCGGCGGCCAACTTCCTCGGCACCTTCGGCGGCGGTGGGGAGGAGATCGAGATCCGGTACCGGGTGTCGGAGGTCTTCAGCTTCTACGCCCGCCTCGTCATCGGCACCGCCGTCGTCTTCCAGATCCCGTCCCTGGCGCTTCTTCTGTCGCGCCTCGGACTCATCACCCCCTCGTTTCTGCTGCGCTACTTCAAGTACGCGATTCTCGCGATCTTCGTGCTGGCGGCGCTTCTCACCCCGCCCGATCCCACCACCCAGATCATCCTGGCCGGGCCGATGATCGTGCTCTACATCCTCTCGATCGGAATCACCTGGGTGGGCAACCGGCTCCGCGGCCGGGGACGGAAGGACGACGACGGGGACTGATGGGCTAGGATGGAGTTCATGCGGAGATTCCGACGCGGTTTCGTGTCCCTGATCCTGCCGCTCGCGGTCGGAGGCGTGATCGGCGCCACCGTTCTCGGGCCGCGGCCGGCCCCCGGACTCGTCTCCGACGACCAGCTCCGGCCGCTGATCCAGCGCCACGCCAACGTTCTCCGCGCCATCGAGACCGCGTACGTGCGCGAGGTTCCGCTGGAGACCCTGACGCGGGCGACGGTCTCGGGCATGCTCCGCCGCCTCGATCCGCATTCGAGCCTGTTCGTGCCCCGGAACTACCGGCAGATGCGCGAGCGCCAGCAGGGTGAGTACGTGGGCCTCGGCATCCGGGTGCAGGAGCGCAACGGGCTCCTGACCGTCGTGTCGCCGTTCGAGGGGACTCCCGCCTACCGACTGGGAATCCGCGCCGCCGACGTCATTTCGCGGATCGAAGGCGTGGATGCGACCCAGTACACCATGGACGAGGCGGTCAACCTCCTCCGCGGTCCGCGGGGGACCCCGGTGCGGATCACGATCACGCGGCCCGGCTACGACGCCCCGCTCGAGTTCACCGTCATCCGCGACCGGATCCCCCTCAAGAGCGTCCCCTACTACTTCGTTCTCGACGATCCCGGCAGCGCCGAGGAGACCGGCTACGTGCGGATCTCCGATTTCAATGAGAACACCGAGGCGGAACTCAACGACGCGATCGTGGATCTTCGTCTCCAGGGCGCCACCCGGCTGATCGTGGATCTGCGCCACAACCCGGGGGGGCTCCTCAACCAGGCGGTGGCTGTCTCCAACGTGTTCCTGAAGCAGGGCGCCGAGGTCGTCTCGATCCGCGGACGCCACTCCGAGAACGACCAGGTGTTCCACGCGGCGAAGCCGAGCCCCCATGCCGATCTGCCCCTTGTCGTTCTCGTGTCCCGCGAGAGCGCCTCGGCGTCGGAGATCGTCGCGGGCGCGGTTCAGGACCACGACCGGGGTCTGATCCTCGGTGAGAACACCTACGGCAAGGGGCTGGTCCAGTCGGTGTTCCAGTTGCCGCAGGGCTACGCGCTGGGTCTCACCTCGGCCGAGTACTTCACGCCGAGCGGACGGGGGATCCAGCGCGACTACGACTCGGGCGACTTCCTCGAGTACTACGAGGGAAGGGGCGAGCACGACTCGAACGAGGAGGCCGGCACCGTGATCGTGACGGCGCTCGGCCGCGAGATCTCCGGCGGCGGCGGCATCGGCCCCGACATCACGGTCCCCGCGCCGGAGTTGCCGGAGCCGCTCATCGCCGTCGAGCGGCACGGCGCGTTCTTCCGGTTCGCGACCCGGTTCGCGCCCGCCGACGGACGGGGCGCGGTGGACGGCGCCGGCGTCCGGCCGGACGAGCTGGAGGCTCGGGGCGACGAGATCCGCTCGGTGGAACAGGACTTCCGCGCCGACGACGCGACGCTCGAGGAGTTCTACGCCTTCCTCGACGAGGAAGAGATCCCGTACGACCGGGCGGCCCTCGACGAGTACCGCGACCGGGTCGCGCTGCGGATCGACGCCGAGGTCTTCAGTCTGCTGTGGGGGCCTGGGCCGGCGCGCGGCGCGACGCTGGACCGCGATCCGCAGATCCGCGCCGCGCTTGGGGCGATGCCGCGAGCCGCCCTGCTTCTGAACGATCCCGAAGCCTTCCTCGCCGGGGCCTCGGGCAGCGAGTAGTCCGGCCGACGTGCCCCGCATCGGCCGTCGGCTGCCGCGGCCGGCCGCCGTCTCGGTCTGTCTCCTCTCGCTGCTCGCCGTCGGCGCGTCCGGGCAGTCGAGCGTCGAGGAGCTGACCATCCAGCTCGCCAGCTCGGACCCGAGGGTTCGTCGCGACGCCGTCGTGGCCCTCGGAGAGAACGGCTCGGAGACGGCGGTGGCGACGCTCGCCACCGTCGCCGCGGACCCGGAGCGGGCGGTGCGCCGCGCCGCCATCTCCTCGCTCGTCGCTCTCCGTCGTCCCGACGCGTCGCCGGTGCTGCTGGGTTTTCTCGAGGACGAGGAGCGGGATCATCGTCGGGAAGTCATCACCGGACTGGTGGCGATCCATGGCCGCGAGGCTCCCCAGGGGTTTTCGGCGCGCGCCACGAACTGGCTCATGCGCCGCGACGCCGAGTTCGTTCTCGACCCGCTCCGGCCGGTGGATCCGGCGGCCGTCGCGAGCATCGGCCGGCGCCTGGAGACCGACGACGATGACGAGGTGCGGCGACGCGCCGCCGTCGGGCTCGGAGCGCTCGGTTCGGCGGCCTCGGTTCCGGTGCTTGGACGCGCCGCTGCGGCCGACCCGGACGACGACGTCGCGCGCGAGTCGGTTCGATCCCTCGGCGAACTGGGCGGAGAGGAGGCGGGCGCGCTGCTCGTCGGATTCCTCGGCGACGAGCGGCTGCGACGGTCCGCGCTCGATGCTCTCGGAGAGACGCCCTATCCGCCAGCGGCGGAGCGCCTGATCGAGATTTACGACGCGGACCCGGAAGGCGGCGACGGGCTGCGGGCGCTGGCCGCGCTGGCGCGGTCCGGAACGTCCCTGGCGCGCGGCACCTTCTACCACGAGCTGCGAAGCCGGGATGCTCGCCGGCGGGCGGCGGCCGTCGCCGCAATCGGACGGCTGGATGACGGGACGCTCGTGGACGGGCTGATCCGGGACTTCCTCCGCGAGGAAGACCGAACGGTGCAACTCGCCTACTGCTTCGCGCTGGTTCGGCTCGGCGAAGCTCCGTTCGTGGATCGCCTGGTGCTGTCGCTCGCCGATTCGGGCTCGGCGGAAGCGGCCGGCGACTACCTCATCGAGCTCGGCCCGCCCGTGATCGAGGAGCTGGTGGCGTATCTCGACGATCCGGACCGGGGCGTGCGCGTGGCCCTGGTCGATCTCCTCGAACGGCTCGGCGACCCGGCGGCGACGCCAGCGCTCGAGGAGTTCGCGGCGAGCGCCGACGACGCCGCGGCGGCTCGGGCGCGCCTCGCCGTGCGGAGGCTCCGGGGGCCCGCTTCGGGGCCGGGCTCTCCGGGAGGGTGACCCGGGCCCGGCCGTCGTCCTTGCGGGGCGGTCGCGCTCAGCCGTCCTGGTCCGGGGGTGCGTCAGCTCACCGCAGGCAGCGCTGATCGTCCTGTCCGCGGGAGCGCCCCGCTGATCCTCCTGGCCGGGGGGGTGCCCTGTTGATCCTCCTGGCCGGGGGGGTGACCCGCTGGCGACGGAGGGAGCAGCCCCCTCGGGTACGCTCGCCGCCTGTTTACGGATGGCAAGGAGGAGCGGTCCCATGAACCAGACACTCGACCGGACCTTCGAGATCTCCGCCCGCGGCAGCACGGTCGGAGGTGAGCTCCTGGCCGGGGTCACCACCTTCGTGGCGCTTTCCTACATCGTGCTGGTGAATCCGATCGTGCTCGGCCTCGCCGGAATGGACCCGGGCGCCGTGCTCGTCGCCACCGCGGTGGCGGCGGGAGCCGCCACCGCCGCCGCCGGCATCTTCGCCCGACTGCCGCTGGCGCTCGCGCCCGGCATGGGGCTCAACTTCTTCTTCGCGTTCACGCTCTGCGCTCCGGTCGCGGCGGGCGGCTACGGACTGAGCTGGCAGCAGGCGCTCGCAGCCACGTGCCTCGCCGGAGTCCTGTTCCTCGCCGGCTCTCTCTTCCGGCTCCGATCGCGGATCATCGCCATCGTCCCGGCGCCGCTGCGAGACGCGATCGTGGCCGGCATCGGCCTCATGATCGCGGTGATCGGGCTCCGGTGGGCCGGGATCCTGGTCGCGACGCCGGGGGCCTACATCGGGCTCGGCGACCTCGCGGCGCCGCCGGTCGTCGCGGCCCTCGCGGGGCTCGGCGTGGGCGCCGCGCTCACGGTCCGACGGTTCCCGGGAGCGCTGATCCTTGCGGCGGGGACATCGGGAGTCGTCGCCGCCTCGTTCGGGCTCACCGAGTTCACCGGCGTCGTCGCGGCGCCCGCTTCTCTCGCGCCGACATTCCTCGCCCTGGATTTCGGCGGGCTGTTCGCGGCGCCGACGTGGATCACGGCCGTCGTGGTCCTCCTCCTCGTGGACATGTTCGACACCGTCGGCACTCTCGTCGGCGTCGGCTCACGCACCGGTCTCATGCGCGACGGCCGGCTTCCCGGCTCCGAGGCCGCTTTCGCCGCCGACGCCGGCGGGACGATCGCCGGGAGTCTGCTCGGCACTTCGACGGTGACGACGTACATCGAGAGCGCCTCCGGCGTCGCGGCCGGCGGACGCACCGGCCTCGCCGCGCTCGTGACCTCGGCGCTGCTGTTCCTGTGCGTCTTCGTGAACCCGCTCCTGTCCGTCGTCGGCGGTGTTCCGCTCGGTTCCGAGACGATCTACCCGGTCGTGGCGCCGGTACTGATCCTGGTCGGGGTCTTCATGATGCCCCAGGTGCGGGAGATCGCCTGGGACCGCCCGCTCGTCGCGATCCCGGCGTTCGTCACGGTGGTCGGGATGCCCCTCACCACCAGCATCACCAACGGCGTCAGCGCCGGCTTCATCGCGTGGTCGGCGCTCCACATCGTCGCGGGGAAGGCGCGCGAGGCGCCGGTCGCCGTCCACGCGCTCGCCGTCGTCTTCGTCATCCTGCTGGGGCTGGAGTGACGCCGCGGCGGTTGAATCGGGCCCCGAAAGAGTGAGACGATCCCCTGCAGTGACTGCCTCCGATTCTCCTTCCCGCGCCTGGTTCCGTCGCTCCGTCGGGGCCGCGCTCGCGATCTCCCTGACCGCAGGACTCGCCTTCGCCGAACGGCCGTCCCGCGACCAGCTCTGGCCCGAGGTGCTGCGGGACGGCAAGTCCCTCGTGATCGGTCGTTTCGTCGGCAAGTTCGAGAGTCCCGACTTCCGGTCGCGCCGGCTCGTCCTGCGGCACCGCGACTCCGGGAAGGAGGAGCGGCTCTCCATTGACGACGGCCTCGGGCTGATCCATGAGCTCGTCGAGCCGGGGGTGTACGAGGTCGAGGGAATCGAGGCCGTTTACTTTCCGAACATCCGCCCGATGAACCCGAGGCGGTTTCGGCCCATCCGGCAGCGGTTCAGCGTGGCCCCCCGCGCGCACGAGACCTCCGACCCGCTGATCGCGGTGCCTCCTGATCGTCCGGTGTACATCGGCACGATCCGGGCCGCCGCCGAGCGCCAGGGCATGGTGTACGAGGGACAGAAGCTCCGCGTCCTCGACGATTTCGACCAGGCGATGGATCGGCTCTCGCTGACCTATCCCGCGCTCGCGAGCAGCCTCTCGGAATCCTCGGTGGTCCCGCAGCGGCACTTCATGCTGCGCCCCACCCGCCCCGATCCGCCGCTCGAGATGATCGTAGGGGTCGAGGATCCGATCCGCCAGGCCCGCCGCTACATCGAGGACGGCAAGTTCGCCCAGGCGATCAACTGGCTCTCGACCTTCATGCCCGTCTCGGACCGGCACCGCAACGAGGTCCGGCTCCTCGTGGGTGAAGCCCATCTCGGGTCCCGGGATCTCGAACTCGCCATCGAGGAACTCGGCGAGGTGCTCCTCCAGAATCCCTCGAACCTTCGGGCGCTGCGGCTCCTCGCCCGTTCGCACTCGCTGAACGGCAACCTCGAGGACGCCGAGAACCTGTACCAGGCCGTGCTCGACCTGCGTCCCCGCGACGCCGAAGCCCACCTTCAGCTCGGGTTCTTCCACGCGCTGCGCGAGGAAGCGGACGCGTCGCAGGCGTCCTTTGCGGTCGCATTCGAGACCGACTTCGACTACCTGATGCACGATCTCGCGCCGTTCCTCGTCGCGGTTCGGCGAAGCGCGGCGGAAGAAGCGGTCTATGTGCCTCCGGCTCTGAAGAGCACGGATGTCCCGATGCGGGGCGGAGGGGGATCACGCCGCTCGGCGGAGAACGACGGCGTCATGCTCCTGATCGACCACACCGGCGACGTGAAGTCGGCCCACTTCAACCCCGAGAGTTCGAGCCGCCTCCACCAGACCATGATGTCCCTGCTGCGCGGCCGCTTCAGCCCGGCCACCCTGAACGGGATCGCGGTGCCCGCGGTGATGGCGTTCGGCTTCTTCGGCGGAGAACGCTGAGCGGCGACTCACGGCGCCCCGCCCCCCCGAGCAGCAAGGCGAGGAGCGAGGCCAGAGTCAGCGACGCGGCGGCCGGGAGTCCGGCGGCCGCCGGCTCGGTGGCGGAAGCCGCCGGCTCGAACGCGGGCACGCGGCTCCAATCCACCTGCGAATTCGTCGCGTCCGCGAACAGGGTCGGCTGGAAGTGGATCTTGAGGCGTTCGTGGAAGCGGCGCACCGCCTCCTGGTAGGCGAGCTGGGCGGCCAGATCCACGGACGCCAGCCGGTCGAGAGCGATCCGGGTCGCGAGGGGCGGCGCCAGGAGCGACCATCGCCGGGCCCATGCATCCCGTTGTTTCAGGATGTCCCGGTAGGCGCGTGAGGCGTCGCGGGCCGCCTGGTCGCCCCGGTGGTTCATCGCGTAGTACCAGGCCCACGAGAACCGGTCTTCCGGGACGATCCAGTCGCTCCACTCGGGGTAGTCCTCGAAGAACGAGTCCATCGTCTCCTGGCGCGGGAGATCCCATGCTTCGTGATATCCCTGCCGCTGGCGCACCGTCAGCTCCAGCGCCTCGGGCACCGGGTGCAGGATCGCGTTCACCAGGCTCAAGACGGCCGGGGCCAGGAAGGTGACCGCCACCCAGACGCCCACCAGCGCCATCGCATTGGCGGTCGAGGAGCGGCGCCCGGTCGCGACCCCCAGACACAGGGCGAACCAGAACGCGGTGTGGAGGGCGAGCAGAGCGGCCGCCCACCCGGCGCGGCCATCGCCGTCGAGTCCCGTCAGCGCGGCCCCGATCCCGGTGAGCGATGCGACGAGGCCCCCCACCAGGAGGACCCGGGCGGCGGTCTTGGCGGCGATGAGCCTTCCGGACGGGGCGAAGAGCTGCGCCAGCCGCCACGTTCCCCGCTCACGCTCGCCCGACACCAGGTTATAGGTGATGGCGATGATGAACAGCGGCAGCAGGGCGATGAGTACGAAGGCGAGGTCGAGTCTCCCGGCGGCTGCGAGGCGCGGATTCAGGGTCTCCTGTTCGTAGAGCTGCCCTTCGAGCGCCAGCAGTCGGATTCGCAGGTCCGCCGTCTCGACGGCGGTCCGGCCGCTCGCGAGCCCCGAGAGACGGGATGGCGGCTGCGGCGACGGAACGGCCAGGTAATAGAGGAGAAAGCCCGCCTCCTCGGTCGGCCCAAGGCGCTCCAGGAGAAAGGCAAGCTGGTCCCGATAGCCGGTTTCGGCCGAGGACGCGCTTTCCTCGGCGGCCTCGAGCCGCTGGCGTCCCTCCCAGGCCGCATAGGCCCCGACGGCGATCAGAAGAAGCACGGAGACCGCGAAACCGCCGGAGCGGATCATCCGGGCCCATTCGAGTCGGATCAGGCGCCACCACGCGGACGTCATCCCCGCGGCTCCCGCCCCGAGGGCCGTTCCGCCACCTGCGACAGGCGCCGGCGGCCCAGCGCCAGTCCGGTCAGGGGAAGCGCGATCCACAGGCCCAGTCCCGCCAGCGACTGAGGGCGATCCCCGAGCGTCTGACCGAGCGGAGCCGGGTCGGTGCGAAACACCGGGAACTGCGCCCAGTGCTCGCGCGGCAGCCGCTGCCCGCGGTCGTCTTCGAGGTGGATCTCGTGGATGTGGAGATCGTTGAGACGCTGGACGAGGTCGTAGCGATGCGCTTCGGCCTGGGCGCGGAACGTCTCCACCGCCTCCGGTCCGGTGCCCGCCGCCGTCATGGACAGATCCCGCATCGCGAGATGCGGCGCAAGCAGCCCGAGCCACGCGACCACCCGGTTCTGCTGCCTGTGCACGGCGACCAGTTCGAGCTGCTGCTCCTCGTGAACCCGGCTCATGGCCGCCTCGCCCTCGCGGCTGACCAGGCCTCGCCAGTTGACCGGGAGCTCCTCCACCGACGACACCTGGTAGCGCGTCAGATACTCGTCGCGCAGGGCGTCGAAGAAGGGATCGTCGGGGTTATGGCTTTCGCCGACCTGTTTCTCGGCCTCCTGCACCCGGGCGATGAATTCAGCCTGTGGATAAAGTCGCGTGAGCACCGAGAGTGGCCCAGTTCTCCCGGTGGGGGCGGCGCCCGGATGACGAGGCGCGCGAGGGAGGAATACCGGGTGTATTCCGACCGATGCGCAACGAAGAGCGCCCCGGAGCGAAGCGAGGGGCGCGCCAGTTCTCCCGGTGGGGGCCAGGCGGGATGCATCGTCGCTCGAATGCCGCGTGACTTTGTCCACAGGCTGAATTGGGCGCGCGACGGCGCGGGATGCAGCGCGGCCGCCACCGAGGCGCCGAGGCGGGGCAGGGCGACCCCCAGCACGACCCAGAGGGCGACCAGGTGGGCGAGAGCGGCGCCGGAGGATCGGCGGCGCGACGAGATCCAGACCGTCATCAGGACCCACCCCGCCAGGTACGCCCCGTAGGTCGCGACGAGCGCCGCGACCCGGAGCATGGAGGGCGAATCCCCTCCACCGAAGACGAGGAAGGCGGCGACGACCAGCCCGAGCGGGATCGCGGCCGCCGATGCCGCCACGCCGATGCCCAGCGCCTTCCCGGCCAGGATCTGCCCCGGGGTCGCGCCCTGGGAGAGGAGCAGGGGCAACGTGCCGTGTTCCCGCTCACCGCTTACCGAGGCGAAGCCGGCGACGACGATCAGGAGCGGCAGGAGCAGCCCGAGCACGGCGGCGGGCGTCAGGCGTCCGAAGCTCGCCGCGTTGTCGCATGGCGGGCGTCGCCGAAACTGGCCGAATTCTGTCGGTGTCCCTCGAGGAAAAGCGATGTCCCGGCCCAGGGGCTGACGCCGGGATCGAAGAAAGCGAGGGGCGCCTCCTCGCGGAAGAGCAGGAATCCGTAGTGGATCACCCGGTGCGGATGACGGTTCGGCTGCTCCAGCCACTGGCGCTCCACGAGACCCTGCTGGCGAGCCCGGTGGTCCGCCTCCCTGGCGGCGTGATGGCGGGCCCCGAGCACGGAGACGATGCCCAGGACGGCGACGAGTCCCAGGAGGGTGACGGCGTACCGCTTGTCGCGGATGGAATGGACCTGCCGCCGGGCGATTCGCAGGATGTTGCTCATCTCCCGGTCCGTCCTGCGATTTCCGGGCTTCCCGCGGGCGGCGCGATCAGGGCCGCGGGTCCTCGAACGCGCTCACGTCGCTCTCGGGGCAGGCGCCCGCTCGCTCCGGGTGGCGGAGCCTTGCGGCGGGGCGCGGTCCCCCCCACCGTTGTCGTGGTATCCCGGTCCCTGGGTGTTTGCATTTCATCCATCCCTCGTGCCCGGGGGGATCGAAACGCGACGCCATCCCTGGTGAGCGGGCCGACGGACAGGTCGGCCGAAGCGGTCTTCCTAAGGAGAGATGGACGAAGGGGGGGCGCGGCTCCGGTGCGACCCGGCGAGGCTGGGCGAAGGCGGCAGTCCCGCGCCGGGAAGCGCTGGCGCCAGCAGCCGACCGGCCGCGTCGGCGCCCCGAGCGCCCGAAGCGACGGGCATGTCGGGGTCGCGCTCCACCTGGCAGTCGGGGCACGCGTCCGGCGAGAGCAGGACATCCCCGTGGGTGTGGAGGCCGCCGGCCGCGGCGACGACGAGGAGCGAGGCGGAGAGCGCGAGGGCGGCGGTGACGCGCATGGATGCCCGCCTGGTCGCGGGATCGAACCGGCTCGGCTTCACTCGTTTCCTTGGCCTCGACGGAGCGGCTCGGCTCGTTCGCGGCGGCGGAAAGGCTATTGCATGGGCCCGAGAAGTCGGTCCACCGCCGCCTCGAGCGCCGAAAACGGCTGATCCGTGCTCGGCGCCGGGTGGAGAAGCCCGTCCCGATCGATCAGGAAGTTCGCCGGGTAGCGGGCGGTCTCGCTGAAGATCTCGGGCATGACCCCGTCTTCGAGCGCGTCCGGGAGAAGCAGCGGGTAGTCCACCGCGACCATCTCCCGGCGGAACTTCTGCTGCGTCTCGGCATCCTCGGTGGAGACCCCGAAGACCGCGAAACCCTGATCCGCTCTCTCCTTCGCGAGGCGGTCCAGCTCGGGCATCTCGGCCCGGCACGGCGGGCACCAGGTGGCCCAGATGTTCACCAGGACAACCGATCCGGCGTGGTCGGAGAGGCGGTGGACGTTGCCGTCGAGATCAGCGGCGCGGAACTCGGGGGCCGGGACGCCCTCGAGAGCGAGGTTTGCGGCCTGGCGGGCGCGGCGGACGGCGCCGCCGATGGGCGCGGCGACGAGACCCAGGGACAGCAGCGCGACGCCGGCGCCGACCCAGCCCGCGCCGGTGAGCGTTCCGGCGCGGCGGGCGAGCACGAAGCGACGAAGGGCCCACACCGGGGGCGCGAGCATCACGGCCGCGACCACCGAGAGGCGGAGCAGGTAATCCTGGTCCGGGTCGGGGCTCAGGCGCGTGAGTCCGAGGTAGGTGGCCGCTCCGAGAGCTGCGGAGAGGAGGGGGGCGGCGAGGCCGGGCCACAGCGGGGACGGGGCGGGTTTCGTCATGAGGTCGGTCCTGGTGGAGGGAGGCGGCATCGAGCGCCGCTCTCCCGACGGGCATCGCGATGCATCAGCGCCCCGTCGAGGGGCTGGCCGATCGGGAGGGCCGCACGCGGAGACGGCCCAGCAAAACGGACTCTATTCGCGGGCCGGATAGCGCGCCCGGATGCCGGGGATCAGATAGCGCGAGAACAGGGTCTCCTGGTCGTGGGCGGGAGCCCAGCCGAAGTCGCGGCGGCCGGCGCGGTCGTCCACCGCTCCGGGCCAGCTCGCCACGATCCGGTCGCGCTCCTCGTCGAGCGCGTAGCGGACCCGCACCTCCGGGAAGTCCTTCCGGACGCGGGCGATGACCTCCTCGGCGGAGAAGCTGGGTCCGCCCAGGTTGTACGCGGTCCGTCGCAGGGTCGTCCGCTCGGCGTCCGCGAGCTGCAGCAGGCCCCGGACGGCGTCGGGCATGGCGCAAAACGGCAGCCGGGCGTCCCGCCGGACGAAGAAGGCGTACGGCTCCCCGCGCGCGGCGGCGTGGAGGAGTTCCGGCGCCCAGTCGCTGGTTCCGCCCTGCGGCACGGTGTCGCAGGAGATGAGCCCGGGGAAGCGGACCGCCCGGAAATCGAGCCCCGGCCGTTCGCGCCCGAGGGCGGCGCCGAGTCGCTCGATATAGAGCTTCTGTTGCCCGTAGAGCGTCGCCGGGTCGAGGTGCTCGTCTTCGCGCACCGCGCCGGCGGCCGCCTTCCGAAGACGCGACGGCAACCCGTACACCGCGATCGAGCTGGGGAACAGGAACCGCGTCGGCTTCTCCGCCGTCCCGGCGTCGCGAGCCAGACGCAGCAGGCTCGCGGTCCCTTCCACGTTGACCCGGTGGGCGAGAGTCGGCGCCCGCTCGGCGTGGGTCGAGAGCACGGCGGCGAGGTGGAATGTCGTCCGGGGGCGGTAGCGGGCCCCGAACGCGGCCCAGAGCGCCGGATCGGTGATGTCTCCCTCGAAGTGCGCGACGGCGCCCGATCCCCTCCGGCCGGAGCGGAGGTCCACCGTGACCACCCGCTCTCCCCGGCCGACGAGCTCCCGCACGAGGGCGGCTCCGATCTCGCCGGCGGCCCCGGTCACCAGGGTGACCGGTTCACGACCGGTCACCGTCGCGCCTCCTCGTCGAGGATGCCCCGGAAGAACGCCCCCAGCGCCCGGATCTCTTCCTCGCACACCGCATGCGCCATCGGGTGCCCGTCGAAGTCCACCGACCATCCGGCGTCCACCAGCGCATCCCGGGTCGAGGTCCCGGCGACGAACGGGACGACCCCGTCGTAGTACCCGTGGGCGAGGAAGATCGGCGTCGAGCCGCCGGGGGCCAGTCGGTCCGGCCGCGGCAGGTAGGTCGAGAGCGCGGCCAATCCGCCGATCCGGGGAGGCGGCGACCCGTCCGGGCCCCGGCAGGTGGCGGCGGCCAGCGCCACCGCGCCGCCCTGCGAGAACCCGACGAGGATCTGCCGCTCGGGCGGGATCCCGCGCTCCCGCTCGCGGGCGAGGAGCGCCCCTACGCCGGCCACGGCGTCGTCGAGATGGCCCTGATTCAGCTCGCGGGAATCGGTGATGGAGCCGATGTCGTACCACGCGCGCATCGGCATGCCGCCGTTCAGCGTGACCGGACGGACCGGAGCCTCCGGGAAGACGAACCGGACTCCGAGCCTGCGCGGGATGCGGAGCGCCGGGAGGACCGGAGTGAAGTCGCGCCCATCGGCGCCGAGCCCGTGGAGCCAGAAGACGGTCGCCCGATGCGCGCCCGCTGGCGGAACCTCGACGAGGCTCCACTCGGGGAGGGTCGCCGTCGGGCTCATCCGAGTGCGCTCAGCGTCCGGTCGAGGACTTCGAGGTAGTGGTCCGCGTCCGCCGCCGAGAACGGGAGCGGCGGCTTGATCTTGATGACGTTCGCATCGGGGCCGTCGGTGCTGTTGAGGATCCGTTCCTGGCGGAGGCGGTTCACGAGCCGCCGCGCCTCCGCGGTCGCCGGAGCGCGGGTTTCCCGGTCCCGCACCAGCTCGAATCCGAGGAAGAGGCCACGCCCGCGAACATCTCCGATCAGAGAGTACCGGTTCGCGAGCGCGTTCAGGCCGTCGAGGAGCCGGTTGCCGACCCGTTCGGCGTGCGCCGCCAGATCCTCGCTCTCGATCACGTCGAGGACCGCGAGCCCGGCGGCGCAGGACACCGGATTCCCGCCGTAGGTGTTGAAGTACTCCATCCCGGTCTCGAACGAGCGGGCGAGCGCCTGGGTCGTGACCACGGCGCCGAGCGGATGGCCGTTCCCCGCGGGCTTGCCCAGCGTGACGATGTCCGGCACGAGCGGCGGCGCGCCCTCCGGCGAGCTCTGCGCCTCGACGAAAGCCCAAAACGCCGGGCCGACGCGTCCGAATCCGGTCTGGACTTCGTCCGCGACGATCAGTCCGCCCGCCCCCCGGACCGCCCCGTAGAGCCCGCGCAGGTAGCCGGGCGGCGGCACGACCTGGCCTCCGCAACCGAGGATCGCCTCGGAGACGAGGGTCGTCGGACCCGCGGCCGCCACCCGGTCGCGGGCGTCCGCGATCAACGCCTCGGGAAAGCCGGGTTCTTCCGATCGGAATCGGCCGCGGAAGCCGTCGGGCAGGGGCAGGCGATGCAGCCACGGGGGACCCGGCCGGCCGCCGGGTCCATCCAGCTTGTAGGGGCTGATCTCGATCAGGGAGGTCAGGTTGCCGTGGTACGCGCCTTCGAAGACGAAGGTGTCGGAGCGCCCGAGCCGGTTTCTCGCGATCCGGAGCGCGAGGTCGTTGGCTTCGCTCCCCGAGTTGGTGAAGAAGACGACTTCGAGGGGGTCGGGGAGCGCGGCGAGGAGTCGTTCGGCGTAGTCGGTGAGCCCCCGGTAGAGGAAGCGGGTGTTCGTGTTGACGCGCGCCGCCTGCCGCGCGATCGCTCCCGAGACGCGGGGGTGGGCGTGCCCCACATGGCAGACGTTGTTCACCATGTCGAGGTAGCTGCGTCCGTCGGGGTCGTAGAGCCGGGCGCCGGCGCCGCGGACCACCGGAATGGGGTCGTCGTAGGAGATGCTCAGGGCCCGGCTGAACCAGCGCCGTCGGCGGGAGAGAAGCCGCGCCGGGTCGTCGCCTCCGGCGGGCGCGGCCTCGGGCGAGGCGAGGCCGGCGGCTTCGAGGAACCGGGCCGCGGACTCGCCCCCGGGCTCCCGGTCGAGGGCGGCGAGCACCCGCCAGACCCCCGACTCGCTGCTCAGGAGGTAGGCGTCGTCGGCGGCCCCCGGCACCTCCGCCCGCCGGATCGCGGCGATTCCCGAGCTCACCAGCGCGCGCAGCGCGAGGGCGGTCCGGAAGGCCTCCGCCTCCTGCCGGGAGAGCGGCCGCTCCCGGACGAAGCCGGCGAGAACGGCCGCCGCCGCCGCCAGGGGATCGGCCGCGGCGGCCGCGGGATAAAGCGCCGCCGTCGCGACCTCCACGACGGCGGGCCCTTCGAGGGCGTCGCCGAAGTCGAGAACGGCCAGATCCTCCGCTCCGGCCGTCTCCGGGGCGCCGGCGGCGAGCAACAGGTTGTCGTCGTTCAGGTCGTTGTGGAGAGGGGCCTCCGGCAGCGCCAGCAGGCCGGGGAGCGCCGGCTCCACCGCGGCGGCCGTCCGCTGGTAGAGCGCCTGACGGGCCGGGCCCGCGATGCGCGGAGCCGCGGCGGCGATCACGCGCGCCGCGTGCTGGGGAGCCCACGGCAGGTCCCGGGACCTGAGGCCCGGGTGATCGAAGCCGGCGAGAGCCCGCTGCATCCGCCCGGCGAAGCGGCCGACGGCGGCGAGGACCGCGGGGGCTGGCGAGGGGAAGGCCGAGAGGGGAACGCCGTCCTGGTGGACGAGGAGCCGGACCGCGTGGCGTCGTTCCCCGATGCGGCGGGTTGCGACCCCGGCCGGCGCTCCCACGCCGGCTGCGGCGCGAACGACGCGCGGGACCCGAAGCCGGGGGGCGTTTCTCCGGATGTGCGCCGGCATCGCGGTCTGGAGCGCGACCCGGTCCGGCGCTTCGGCGGCGCCCGAGACCTTGAGCACGAACCGCTCCCCGGAGCGCGCCGTCAGCAGGAAGTTCGTGTCCCGCTCTCCCGGCAGCGGCGACGCCTCGGCGTCGAGGCTCCAGACCTCGGCCGCGAGGCGCGCGGCGTCCGCCGCCTTCAGCGGAGGCCGGCCGGAGACGGGATCGAGGAGTGCGAGGGCGGGGTCCGAGGTCATCAGCGCAGGATCCGGCGGAGGAGGGGGAGCTTGCCCCGGTAGGGCGGATAACGGAGAGGGACATCGAACCACGGGGACGAGGTCAGCCACGCGCGCGGCTGCGACAGCCGGTCGAATCCGTGGACGCCGTGATACGCCCCGTAGCCGCTCGCCCCGGCGCCGCCGAACGGGAGCGCCGGGTTGGCGCAGTGGACGACCGCGTCGTTCACGAGCACGGCGCCGGAGCGGACCCGGGCCGCCACCCGTTGAGCGATTCGGCGACGCCGGGTGAAGACATGGAGCGCGAGGGGCGTGGGCAGGCGGCCGGCCAGCGCGATGCCCTCGTCGAGGCTGTCACAGGGGAGGACGGGGAGGATGGGACCGAAGATCTCCTCCCGACCGGCAGGGTGCCCGTCGGGCCAGGGACCGGTGACCGTGGGGGCGAAGTAGCGCGTCCCGATGTCGAATTCGCCGCCGCGCCGGACCGACAGGCCGTCGAGCAGGCCCACGAGCCGGTCGAAGTGGGCCCGATGCGCGATCCGGGCGTAGTCGGGGCTGCGGGCGGGGTCGGGTCCGTAGAACCGGTCGAGGGCGCGGTCGAGCTCGGCGTGGAAGCGCTCGGCGTGACTCGAGGGGACGAGAACGAAGTCGGGAGCGACGCAGGTCTGCCCGGCGTTCAGGAACTTCCCCCACGCGATCCGCCGCGCCGCGACCCGCAGGTTCGCCGTCCGCTCGATCAGCGCCGGGCATTTGCCGCCCAGCTCGAGGGTGACCGGCGTCAGGCTGCGTCCGGCGGCCTCCGCCACCCGCGCTCCCACCCGGCGGCTGCCGGTGAAGACGATGTGGTCGAACGACCCCGACGCAACGAGGGCGGCGCCGACTTGCGGACCCCCGGGGACCACCTCGACCAGGCCCTCGGGCAACGCGGCCGGGACGAGCTCGGCGAGGAGCGCCGCGGTCGCCGGAGCGTGCTCCGACGGTTTCACGACGACCGCATTCCCGGCCGCGATCGCCGCGACCGCCGGCGCCAGGCTCAACTGCAGCGGGTAGTTCCACGGAGCGATCACAAGCACGACGCCCATCGGCGCCGGCTCGATCCGGCTCCGCGACGGCAGGAGGGCGAGGGGGGAGCGGACCCGTTCGGGCCGCATCCAGGTGCGGAGCCGACGGCGGGCGTGGCGGATCTCCTGGAGGACCACGCCGGTCTGCGCCGCCCACGCCTCGAAGGCCGGGGCGCCGAGATCCGCGGCGAGCGCTTCCTCCCACGCCGTTCGGCGGCGGGTGAGCAGCCGCTCGAGCGCGGTGAGCGCTTCGCGGCGGAACCGGCGGGCGGCGGGAGCACCGGAAGACGCGAGCCGCCGGGCCCGGGCGACGGTTCGTTCCGGGCGCTCTCCCACTGGCCACGGCGAGTATAGGCACCGGGAGCGTGGCGTCCTGCTCCCGGATAGACTGCCGCGTCGCCGTGATTCCCGCCGCCCGTCCCACCGCCCTCCCCACGCCGGCCACCGCGCTCCCGGACCGCAACGCCGCCATGGCGGTGCCGCAGCGCCACTTCGTGCTCGATGCGCCGCTGAAGCCGCCGTGGCCGGAGGGGACGGTGGAGGCGCTGTTCGGGATGGGGTGCTTCTGGGGCGCCGAACGGCTGTTCTGGGAGTTTCCCGGCGTGTACACGACCGCGGTCGGTTATGCCGGCGGAATCACGCGCCATCCGACCTACCGCGAGGTGTGCTCCGGCCGGACCGGGCACGCCGAGGTGGTGCGGGTCGTGTTCCAACCGGACCGGGTCTCGTTCGACGAGTTGATGCGGGTCTTCTGGGAGAACCACGACCCGACCCAGGGGATGCGCCAGGGCGGCGACATGGGCACGCAGTACCGCTCCGCGATCTATCCGGTGGACGACACGCAGCTTCGGGCGGCGCTCGCGGCGAAGGAGGTGTTCGCGGCCCGTCTCGCCGCCGCCGGATACCCCGCGGTGACGACCGAGATCCGGTGGGAGCCGCCCTTCTATTACGCCGAGGAATACCACCAGCAGTACCTGGCGAAGAATCCGGGCGGCTATTGCGGGATCTCGGGGACCGGCGTCTCCTGTCCGGTGGGGGTCCTGCGGGACGCGAACGACGGCGCGTGAACGGGCGATCGAACGTGTCGGAGGCCGCGAAGGGTGGGGATTCGGCGGCGGCGCGGAAGGCGGAAGCGCTCGGGCTCGCCGGCGTCCGTCGTCACATCTTTCTCTGCGCCGACGCCTCGAAGCCGAAGTGCTGCGATCCCGAGCTCGCCGCCCGTTCCTGGCGCCGACTGAAGGAGCGGCTCGATGAGCTGGGCCTCGCCTGCGGGCCCGCACAGGGTCCGATCGCGCGCACCAGGGCGAACTGCCTCCGGATCTGCGCCGAAGGACCGGTCGCGGTCGTGTACCCCGAAGCGGTCTGGTACCGGAACATGACGCCGGAGGCGCTCGAGCAGGTCATCGAGAGCCACCTCGTCGGAGGGATCCCGCTCGAGGCCCACCGGATCCCCGCCGGCGACTCCTGAGCCGCTGCTTCAAAGCAACTGGCGGAGGAGGCTCTCGGCGCGCTTCGCCCGAATGCCCCGTCGGCGGGCGTAGTCGGCGAGCTGGTCGCCGCCGATCTTCCCGACCGAGAAGTAGCGGGCCTCGGGGCTTGCGAAGTAGAGCCCCGCGACCGACGCCGCCGGGGCGATGGCGAAGGACCCGGTGAGCCGAACCCCGAGCGCCTGTTCGGCGCCCAGGGCATCGAACACCTCCCGCAGGATCGAGAGATCGGGCGTGGCCGGGTAGCCGGGAGCAGGTCGGATCCCGCGGTAGCGCCCCCGGATCAGCTCCGCGGGGGACAGGTCCTCGTCGGCCGCGTAGCCGAGCTCGCGTCGCGCCTGCTGGTGGAGCTTTTCGGCGAGAGCCTCGGCGAAGCGGTCGGCGAGCGACCGCAGCAGCAAGGCGTCGTAGTCGTCGTCGCGCAGCTCCGCTGCTTCCACCGCGGCGTCGAGGCCGAGTCCGGCGGTGACGCAGAACATGCCGATCACGTCCTGCGGGCGGCCGTCCTGCGCCGGCGCGACGAAGTCGCTGGCGGCGAGGCGGGGACCGGGCCGATCCTCCTGCTGTCTCAGGGTGGGAAGGCGAAACGGGGGCCCGTCGTCCTCGCCGGCGCCGCTCCAGACCACGATGTCGTCGCCGTCCCGGGCGGCGGGGAAGAAACCGTAAACCGCGGAGGCGCCGAGCTCCCGACCGGCGGCGAGCCTCTCGGCGCGCGACCCGGCGGCCGCGAGCAGCTCCCGCGCCGCCGGGCCGGCCTCGGGATGGTCGAGGAGCGCCGGCCAGACTCCCCGGAATTGCCAGGCGTGGAAGAACGGGGTCCAGTCCACGAACGGAAGGAGGTCCCGGAGCGGAACGTCGGGCAGGACGCGCACTCCGAGAAACGCCGGGCGCACGTCGTCGGCGCGGGAGAAGCAGGGCGCCCGTTCGCGGGCGTCGGCGAGCGAGAGGAGCGCCGGGCGTCTCCGGTGTCCGCGCCGCCGCTCCCCCTCCTGCCGTTCGCGCACCGACGCCAGATAGTCGGCGGCGCCGGACCCGAGCAGCGATCGCACCACGCCGGTGGCTCGCGAGGCGTCGCTGACGTGGACGACCGGTCCCGAACGCTCCGGCGCGATCTTCAACGCGGTGTGCCGGGCTGACGTCGTTGCGCCGCCGATCAGCAGCGGACGCTCGTCGCCGCGTCGCTCCATCTCGGCGGCGAACCGCTCCATCTCGTCCAGCGACGGAGTGATCAGACCGGAGAGGCCGATGATCGCCGCGTTCCCGGCGTCGGCGGCATCGAGGATCCGGTCGGCCGGGACCATGACGCCGAGGTCCTCCACTTCGTAGCCGCCGCAGGCGAACACGATGCCCACGATGCTCTTGCCGATGTCGTGCACGTCGCCCTTCACGGTCGCGAGCACGATGCGCGGCCGGCGGGCGGCGCTCGCCTCGTCCGCATCCATGAACGGCGTGAGCCGCGCCACCGCCCGCTTCATCACCCGGGCGCTCTTGACGACCTGCGGGAGGAACATCCGGCCGTCGCCGAACCGGTCTCCGACCACCCGCATCCCGTCCATGAGCGGCCCCTCGATGACGGCGAGCGCCGCCCGTTCCACCTCGAGAGCCTCCAGCGCGTCGTCTCCGATGTGGTCGAGGATCCCGTGGATCACGGCGTGGGCGAGGCGCTCGCTGACCGGGCGGGCGCGCCAGGCGTCCGTCGCGACGCGGGCCCGGGCGCGCGACCGGGTGCGGGAAGCGAGCTCGACGAGCCGCGCCGTGGCGTCCGGGCGCCGGGCGAGGATCACGTCCTCCACCCGCTCGCGAAGCCCGTCGGGGATGTCGTCCACCGCCGGGAGCCGTCCGGCGTTGACGATCGCCATGTCGAGTCCGGCGGCGATCGCGTGGTGGAGGAAGACGGCGTTCATTGCGCCGCGTACCGTGTCGTTGCCCCGGAACGCGAACGACAGGTTCGAAATCCCGCCCGAGAGGAGCGCCCCGGGACAGGCGGCGCGGATTCGCGGCAGCGCCTCGAGGAACTCCACCGCGTAGCGGTCGTGCTCCGCCATCCCGGTGGCGACCGCGAGGACGTTCGGGTCGAACACGATGTCCTCGGGCGGAACGCCGATTCCGGTCAGAAGCCGGTAGGCGCGGGCGCAGATCGCGGTCTTCCGCTCCGCGTCCACCGCCTGTCCGGTCTCGTCGAACGCCATGACCACGAGGGCGGGCCCGTGCCGCCGCAATCGCCGGGCGGCGCTCAGGAAGGCAGCCTCCCCGTCCTTGAGCGAGAGCGAGTTCACGACGCCCTTGCCGGGCAGGCAGCGCAACCCGGCCTCGATCACGTCCAGCTTCGAACTGTCCACCATGACCGGAAGCCGGGCGATGTCGGGCTCCATCGAGGTGAACCGGAGGAAGCGCTCCATGCAGGAGGCCGAATCGAGCAGGCCTTCGTCCATGTTCACGTCGAGGAGATTCGCCCCGCCGCGCACCTGATCCCGAGCCACCCGGGTGGCGGCCTCGAACTTCCGGCGACGGATGAGCCGGGCGAACCGGCGGCTGCCGGTGACGTTCGTCCGCTCGCCGATGACGAGAAACGCCCGGCCCGGCCGCACCAGCGGATCGGTCCCGGCGAGACGCAGCCCGGCGGGGGGCCGGGGGAGCCGCCGCGGGACGGCTCGGCGGACGGCGCGGCGGACCGCGGCGATGTGATCGGGCGTCGTGCCGCAGCAGCCCCCGGTGAAGTTGAGAAGCCCGCTCCCGGCGAGAGCAGCGACTTCGCCGGCGGTCGCGGCGGGAGTCTCGTCGTACTCCCCGAGGTCGTTCGGCAGCCCGGCGTTCGGCACCGCCCCCACCGGGACCGGGGCGCAGGCGGCGAGACGCTCCACGAACGGACGCATCGTGGCGGCGCCGAAGGAGCAGTTCACTCCGGCGGCGGTGACGCCGGCGTGGGCCACCGAGATCCAGAACGCCTCGGCGTCCTGGCCGGTCAGGTTCCGCCCGCCCCGGTCCACCGCGGTGAAAGAGACGATCAGGCCGGGATCGTCGTCCGCCTCATCGAGCGCCTCCCGGCAGGCGTCGAGCGCCGCCTTGGCGTTCAGCGTGTCGAAGCAGGTCTCCACCAGCAGGAGGTCGGCTCCTCCGGCGAGGAGTCCGCGCGCCTGCTCCCGATAGGCGGAGCGGAGAGCCATCCAGGAGGTGCCGCGGTAGCCGGGGTCCTCCACTCGCGGGGAGATGCCGAGGGTGCGGTTCGTCGGCCCCATCGAGCCGAGCACGAAGACCCGACGATCCGGCGCGAACTTCTCGATCGCCCGCCGGGCGAGCCGGGCGCCGGCGCGGTTCACTTCGAAGGCGAGATCGCTGACGGCGTAGTCGGCCAGCGAGACCGCGTTCGCGTTGAACGTGTTCGTCGTGAGCGCGTCGGCGCCGGCGGCGAGGTAGTCCCGGTGGAGCGCTTCCACCAGTTCGGGGCGGGAGAGGCAGAGCGCGTCGTGGAGCCCGGCGAGCGGCTGTGGGCGCCGGGCGAGGCGCTGTCCGCGGAAGGCGGCCTCGTCGAGGGCGAGGGACTGGAGCATGGTCCCGACGCCGCCGTCGAAGACCACGATCCGCTCCGAGAGGGCGTCCCGGAAGGCCGCCCGCGCGTTCCTCATGGCGCCGGAAGTATGGAGTGCCGCTCTCCAGAGCGGCACGATGGAGCGCCGGACTGGAGTCCGGCGCTCCATAGAGAGCGGCGCTCCCTGACCGCTCCCGACCCGGGTACCATCGGCCCCCCGCCCGTGCCGCTCCATGTCCTCGTCCTGATCGCCATCGCCGGCGGCATCCTCACGGGCATTCTGCTCGGCGAGACGGCGTCTGTCCTTCAGCCGATCGCGGATCTGTTCGTTCAGCTCCTTCGCATGCTGATCGCGCCGCTCATCTTCGTGACCCTCGGCCTTGCGATCACCGGGATCCGGGGTCGGACCGCGGGCGCCATCGGCCTCCGCGCCTTCTCCTACAACCTCGCGACCCTGGCGGCCGCCCTCGCCATCGGGATCGCCTTCGCGGTGTGGCTGGGACCCGGCCGGGGGGTGGACCTCTCCGCTCTCGGAGGGATGCCCTCCGATCCGGGCGGTGTGGAGGCTGCCTCCGGTCGTTCGCTCCACGAGATCCTCGTCGGCATCGTCCCCTCCAGCATCGGCCGGGCCTTCGTGGACGGCGACGTGCTCCAGGTGCTTTTTCTCGCCATCCTGTTCGGGTTCGCCGTGAACGCCCTCGGCCGCGAGCGCACCCGGCCGCTACTCGAGGTCCTCGAGGCCGTGAACAGCGTGCTCTACCGGGTCGTCGGGTGGGTGGTGCAGTTGGCGCCGCTGGGCGTTTTCGCGATCCTGGCCTCGGTCGTGGGCCAGTCCGGACTCGGCATCCTCGGCGCGCTGGGCTGGTACGTCGGCGTCTGCCTCATCGCCACCGCGGCCCACGTCGTGGGCGTTCACGGCGGCGCGGTGCGCTTTCTCGCCGGGCAGCCGCTCGGGAACCTGCTGCGCGGGCTCCGAGAGCCGCTTCCGATCGCCTTCGCCTCCGTCTCGACCGCCGCCGCGCTCCCGGTCTCGATGGTCTCCGTTCCCCGGGAGACCGGGATTTCGCAGCGAATCGCCGGCTTCGCGCTCCCCTTCGGCGCCGCCGCCGGGCGCGACTCGAGCGGGATCTACCAGGTCGTCTCGGTGGTCACGATCGCCCAGCTCGTCGGCGAGCCGCTCGCCGGGTCCCAGCTCTTCGTGCTCTGGTTCACCGCCATCCTGAGCTCGTGGGCGGTCTCGGCGGTCCCCGGCGCCAGCTTCGTGAACCTCACGATCCTGCTCGGAGCCATGGGGCTGCCGGTCTATCTCTCGGCGCTCATCCTCGCCGTGGAACGCCCGCTCGACCACCTGCGCACATCGGGCAACCTGATCGGGCAGTTTTCCAACGCGATCTTCACCGGCGCCACGTCCGGAGAAGTGGAGCCTCCGGGCAACCCCCGCGCCTGAACCGGCCGTGACCGAGCGCGTCGTCGGCCGCTTCCTCTTCGCGGTCGTCGTCGCGGTCGTCCTCGGCCTCGCTGGCTGCGGCGGGGACGGGGGAGGTCCCGCCCCCACCGCGCCGGCGCCGTCCCCTTCCGCCTCGGTCTCGGGCGCCGTGACCGCCACCGTGACCGGCGTTCCGATCGTGGGAGCGTCCTTTTCCGTCGGCGACCAGATCGTGGGCGGCTCGGGCGCGGGCGGGGCGTTCGGACTCGACCTCCCCGACGGCGTCCACGAGATCACCGTGTCGGCGCCCGGGTTTGTCGAACGCGCGACCCGGGTCCGCGCCCCGGCGACCGGCGTGGCGCTCGAGCTGATCCCCGAGGGAGGTTCGTGGACGCTGGAGTTCTACCGGGAGCTGGTCCGCAACGGCGCCGGAGGGGGCGATCTCGAGCCGCTCACCCGGTGGGACTTCGAGCCGACCTTCTACATCGACACCCGCCCCGAGCCGGCGACCGGCGACGAGATCCCGGCAGAGACCGTGGCCTTCGTGCGCGAAGCGATCCGGATCACCGTGCCGCTGCTCACCGGCGGCCGGTTCACCGGCGAGCGGGTCCACGCGACCGACGATCCGCCCCCCGACATGACGCACGGCGCGGTCGTGATTCGCTGGAACGCCGCCGAAGTAGCCGACCGGGTGGGGAGCGCCAACGCCTTCGCGTTTCAGGTGGGCGGACCGGCGAACGTGGTCGTCTTCCGGCACCTGGAGGAGACGTGGGCCGTCCACCACGAGATCGGGCATGTCCTGGGGCTCTACCACCCGCTCGGCGGCCATCGTCGGTCGCACATGTGGTACTCGGGAGAGCTGGAGCCTCCCCACTTCACCGATTGGGACATCTTCCACGCGCAGGTCCTCTACGCGCGCCCGGCCGGGAACCGCGACGTGGATCGCGACCCTCCGGAGTTCGTCCTGGGAACTTCCCGGCGCTGAGCCGGCGGCCCGCACCTTTCCGCGCCAGCTGTTCGGTATATTCCGACGCTTCCCAAGAGGAGGATGAGGATCTGATTCCGCCGACGTTCGACTACCACGCTCCAGGGACCCTGGCCGAGGCCAGCCGTCTCCTCGTCGAGAACGAGGACGCGAAGCTGCTCGCCGGAGGCCACAGCCTCATCCCGATGATGCGGTTCCGGGTCGCCCGACCCCCGGCCGTCGTGGATCTCCGGCGGGTGCCGGACCTGTCCGGCCTCCGCGAGCAGGACGACCACTTGTGGGTCGGCGCCATGACCCGGCAGGCCGAGGTCGAGAAGTCGGATGTGACCCGGAGCCGCTACCCGCTGCTCGCCGACGCCGCCCGGGTCATCGCCGACCCGGTGGTGCGCAACCTCGCCACCGTGGGCGGCAACGTCGCCCACGCCGACCCCGGGAACGACCTCCCGGCGGTCATGCTGGCGTATCGGGCGACCATGTGCACGGTGGGATATCCGGACCGATCCGCCGGCTCGCTCGCCGGCGACGGACCGCGGAGCCTCCCGCTGGCGCCGGAAAAGCGCGAGATCTCGGCGGACGACTTCTTCACCGGGCCGTTCGAGACGGCGCTCGGGGAGGGCGAGATCCTCACCGGCATCCGGATTCCGGCGCCGGACGCCGGGTCGGGGGGCGCCTACGCCAAGCTGGAACGGAAGGTCGGAGACTACGCGGTGGCCGCCGTCGCGGTGCAGCTCCGGATCGAGGGCGGCAAGGTGGCCGAGGCCGGAGTGGCGCTCACCAACGTCGGCCTCACGGTGATCCGGGCCTCAGGCGCCGAGAAGGCCCTGATCGGCTCGGACGGAGGGGAGGCGGCGCTCGATGCCGCCGGGGCGGCCGCCGCCGAAGCCGCCGAGCCGATGGCCGACGCCCGCGGCTCCGAGGCCTACAAGCGCGCGGTCGTTCGCACGCTCACGTTCCGGGCCGCGTCGAAGGCGATCGCCCGCGCCAGGGGAGGAGCGGCATGAGCGCGCACCGCGTCACGATCACCGTCAACGGCGAGCCGATGGAGCGCGAGATCGAATCACGCCTCCTCCTCGTCCACTTCCTGCGCGAGGAGCTCGGTCTCACCGGCACCCACATCGGGTGCGACACGACGTCCTGTGGGGCCTGCACCGTCCTCCTCGACGGCAGGCCGGCGAAGAGCTGCACCGTGTTCGCGGTGGCGGCCGACGGTGCCGAAGTGACCACGGTGGAAGGGCTCGCGAACGGCGGGCTCCATCCCATCCAGCAGGCGTTCATGGAGTGTCACGGCCTGCAGTGCGGTTTCTGCACCCCCGGGATGATGCTGACCTCGAAGGCGCTCATCGAGGAGAACCCGGATCCCTCCGAGGCGGACGTCCGCTGGGGGATTTCCGGGAACCTGTGCCGGTGCACCGGCTACGTGAACATCGTGAAGGCGGTTCAGCAGGCCGCCGCCACGATCCGGTCCGAGGCCGGAGAGGAGGCTGACCATGCCTGAGTGCCGCGGCCTCGGCCATTCCGTCCTCCGCAAGGAGGATCCGCGCTTCCTGCGGGGGCAGGGGCGCTACATAGACGACATCACCCTCCCGGGGATGCTCTATCTCGACATCGCGCGAAGCCCCTATGCCCACGCGAAGATCACCCGGATCCCGGAGGTGGACGAACTCGGCGTTCCCGGCGTCGCCGCGATCATCACCGGCAAGGTGCTCGACCAGTACAAACTGGCGTGGATGCCGACGCTGATGAGCGATCAGCAGATGGTGCTTCCGATCGACACGGTGAAGTACCAGCAGCAGGAGGTCGCGGCCGTCGTCGCCACCTCGCGCTACGCCGCCGCCGACGGGGTGGCCGCGCTGGAAGGACTCATCGAGTACGACCCGCTCCCGGTCGTGGTGGATCCGCACAAGGCGCTCGAGCCGGGCGCCACGAAAGTGCGGGACGACAAGGAGTCGAACCACATCTTCCACTGGGAGCACGGCGATCTCGAGGCGACGGAAAAGGCGCTCGCCGACGCCGACGTGGTCGTGGAGCAGGCGATGCACCTGCCGCGAATCCACGTCGCTTCGATCGAGACCTGCGGATGCCTGGCGAGCTGGAACCCGGTCGAAGGGCACCTGACGCTTTATCTGACGACCCAGGCCCCGCACGCGATCCGCACCGTCGTGGCGCTCGTGACCGCGCACCTCGGACTCGCCGAGCACAAGATCCGCGTCATCTCGCCGGACATCGGCGGTGGCTTCGGAGGCAAGGTCCCGGTGTACCCGGGCTACGTGATCGCGACCGCGGCGTCGGTCGTCACCGGGAAGCCGGTGAAGTGGATCGAGGATCGCTCCGAGAACCTCGCCGCCGACTCGTTCGCCCGCGATTACCACATGACCGCGAAGCTGGGGGCGAAGGACGGCAAGGTCACGGCGCTGAAGCTGGATACGGTGGCCGACCACGGTTACTCCGACGCCGCCGCGAACCCCTCGAAGTTCCCCGCCGGACTGTTCCACGTCGCGAGCGGCTCCTACGATCTCGAAGCGGCGCACGTCGCGGTGGACGGCGTGTACACCAACAAGCCGCCGGGCGGCATCGCCTACCGGTGTTCGTTCCGGGTCACCGAAGCGGTCCACGCCATCGAGCGGATGGTGGATCTGCTCGCCCGCGAGTCGGGGGAGGATCCCGCCGATTTCCGTCTGCGCAACTTCATCCCGAAGGAGAGTTTCCCCTACACCTCGGCGCTCGGCTGGGAATACGACAGCGGCGATTACGAGGCTGCGCTCGTCAAGGCCATGGACATGATCGGTTACCACGAGCTGCGCGCCGAGCAGGCCGAGAAGCGCGAGCGGGGCGAACTGATGGGACTCGGGATCTCGTCCTTCACCGAGATCGTGGGCGCCGGGCCGTCGAAGTCGTTCGACATCCTCGGGATCAAGATGTTCGACTCCGCGGAGATCCGCATCCATCCCACCGGGAAGGCGATCGCCCGCTTCGGCACCAAATCCCAGGGCCAGGGCCACGAGACCACCTACGCGCAGATCATCGCCGAGGAACTCGGGATCCCGCCCGAGGACATCGCCGTCGAGGAAGGCGACACCGACACCGCGCCCTACGGGCTCGGCACCTACGCCAGCCGCTCGACCCCGACGGCGGGGGCGGCGGCCTCGATCGCCTCGCGGAAGATCCGGGCGAAGGCGAAGAAGATCGCCGCGCATCTCCTCGAAGCCGATGAGGCCGACCTCGAGTGGGAGCAGGGCCGGTTCTTCGTGAAGGGCTCCCCGGATCGGGGCAAGACGATCCAGGACATCGCGTTCGCGGCCTACACGAACCACCCGCAGGGGATGGAGGCCGGACTGGAGGCGATCTCCTACTACGACCCGCCGAACCTCACCTTCCCCTTCGGGTCCTACATCTGCTGCGTGGACATCGATCGCGGGACCGGAGAGGTCTCCATCCGACGGTTCGTCGCGGTGGACGACTGCGGCGTCCGCATCAACCCGATGATCGTGGACGGGCAGATCCACGGCGGGCTCACGATGGGCATGGCCCCGGCGCTGATGGAGGAGATCTCCTACGACGCCGACGGCAACATCCACGGCGGCAACTTCACCGAATACCTGGTTCCGACCGCGATGGAAACCCCGAAGTGGGAACTGGGAGAGACGGTGACGCCCTCCCCGCACCACCCGATCGGCGCCAAGGGCGTCGGCGAATCCGCGACGGTGGGAGCTCCGGCGGCCATCGTGAACGCGGTGGTGGACGCGCTTTGGCACCTCGGCGTCCGACATGTCGAGATCCCGATCACGCCGCAGCGGGTGTGGGGCCTTCTGGACAAGCACGGCGCCGCGCTCTACCGCTGACCCGGGCGCCCGGGACGCGAGCCGCCGCGCCGTGGAGACCGGTTCCGGCGGCGCGCCCGGGTCGGTCTGGCGCGAGGCCGCCCGGCTTTGCCGCAAGGGGGAGCCATTTGCGCTCGCGACCGTCGTCCGGGCCGAGCGGCCCACGTCCGCGCGGCCCGGCGCCAAGGCGATCGTCCGGGAGGACGGAGAGATTCGGGGGTTCGTGGGCGGCGCCTGTGTGCGGCCGTCGGTCCGGCGCGAGGCGCTCGCGTCGCTCGAGGACGGCCGGCCCCGGCTGCTGCGGATCTCGCCCGATGCCCCGGCGCCCGGCGCTCCGGCGCCCGAAGGCGTGCTCGAAGAGGTCATGGCCTGCGTGAGCGGCGGCGCTCTCGACATCCACATCGAGCCCTGTCTGCCCGCGCCGCGGCTCGTCGTGTATGGGGATTCGCCGGTGGCGGCGGCGTGCCGGAGGCTGGGGGAGACGCTGGGTTACGAAGTGCGGAAGTCGGGGGACGCCCTGGGCGCGCCGGGCGCCTGCGCCGGAGCCGTCGTCGTCGTCGCGGCGCACGGATCCGGGGAGCTGGCGGTGCTTCGGGCCGCGCTCGCCGCGGGCCGGGCGGCGTGGGTGGGACTCGTCGCCAGCCCGCGGCGGGCGGAGTCGGTGCGGCGGAGCCTTCGCGCGACCGCTTTGTCCTGGCGCGAGCTCGGGAGGCTCCGGTCCCCGGCCGGGCTCGACATCGGGGCGGAGTCGCCCGGCGAAATCGCGCTCAGCATCTTCGCCCAGGTGATCGCCGAGCGGCGTCAGGCAGCCCGGGCGACGGAGGCGGCGGCGCTCCCGAAAGCCGGGCCCGCCGACCCGTCACCCCCCGTCGGGATCGAGCTCGGTTCGCCGCCGGCGCCGGAGCAGGTGGACCCGATCTGCGGGATGACGGTCCGGGCGGATTCGCCGCACCGCCTCGAGCGCGACGGAGAGGTGGTCCTCTTCTGCTGCTCGGGTTGCCTCGCCCGCTACGAAGCGGCTAGCTGACCCAAACGGCGGTCTGGATCCGGAGAGCGCCGCAGATCCAGGGTCGCGTCCGACCCGCGTCGCGCCAGCGAGCCGGGACAGCTTCCGATCCAACGTCACGACGGGGAGCCGCCCCGCTTCGGGGGCGCATTCCAGGATGAGATTCCAGGACGAGATTCCAGGATGAGACAGTCCACGAAGCCGGGCGATCCCTCGGGTAGCGAGGTGGCATGGGCCCGGCGAGCGGCACCTCCCACTCGAGGTCCGGCGCCGTCCCGCCGCGGGTTTCAGGGCCGGGGTGACTCGATGGCGCTGACTACGTCAGGTCCTGTCGGAGCGGGCGCTGGCTCGGGGAGGTCCGGCGATCCGGTGAGCTGCGTGAGGAGGAGCTGGAAGGCGCCCTCGAGCCGGGATACCCGGTCGGACAGAGCCTGGATCGTGTCCTCGATGCGGTCCATGCGGTCGGAGAGGGCCTTGTGCCCGGCTTCCATGCGATCGGAAAGGGCCTTCTGTCCGGTCAACATGCGCTCGGTCAAGGACCTCTGACCGGAGAGAATGAGGGCGGCGAGCGACGCGCCCACGCCCAGCCCGGCGATTCCGACTCCGAGGATCGCGGCCATCTCGGGATTCATGCGTTCAGCCTAGCACGTGGAGGCGGCCCTTCGACGGCGCCCGGTGGCTCTCTCAACGGACCCGGGGCACCGCGTCCCGGGCGGGAGGGTGGCATCAGCCCGGGCGTCATGAAGACCGGACCGGAGGTCGCTGACGGCGTTAATCCACCCGGCTCTGGAGCCGGCGGCCCCGCGGAGCGGGATCAGGCTGGCGCCGTCACCCGGGAGTGAGACGAACCGAACCACGGGACGAACGCCGGAGCGGAAACCGCTCCGGCATCCGTCTTCCTGGGGCCTCTGATGATCGCTCGCCCCGGGCCGTCTGGAGAACAGCGCGGCCTACTCGTGAACTTCGTGGGCGATGATCCGCGATACCGGGGAATCCTGACCGAAGGGTGCGACTTCGAGATAAGTGATCGCTTCCATCGTGTCGGCACCTTCCTCCGCCTTGAACATGAAGTCCTCCCCCATGGCGGTGCCCGCATCGAAGGCGTAGCTCTCGAACGCGACTTCTTCGAGCCACTCACCATTCTCATCCACCGCGCAGACTGTCGAAAAGCCGATGAACCAGTCGGTGCTGGGCGCGATCATCTGGGCGAAGCTGAAGCAGGGTTCGTCGTGGTGCACCTCGATGATCGGGTCGTCCGACGTCAGGAGCGCGCTGATCTGCGCCTCCTCGCTTCCGTAGATCTCGTATCCGGCCGCCACGGCCTCGCCGAGGAGCATCTCGCTGGCGCCGGTTTCGGCGAGGATCTTCAGTCCGGCGGAGGCCATGCCGCCCAGTTCCCAGAGGTTCTCCCCCATCGGGTGCGCGAAGAAGGCGATGTGGGGAGCTACGCCCACTCCCTCCGGGTAGGGGGCTGCGCCGAGCGCCTGGAACAGCGGGTTGCTCGAGATGAGCGCCTCGTACTCGATCCGGTACACCGCCATCTCGTGGTCGTGGTCGTCCGGTTCAGGTGCAGGCGCAGGGGCCGGAGCCGGGGTGGGCGCCGGCGCCGGAGCGTCGTCGTCGGCCGCGCAGGCAGCGAAGGCCAGCGACAGCGCGATCGCGGCGAAGATCGCGAGCGCGATCCGGAGCGGATGGTTTCTCGACATCGGATGACTCCTTGAAAGGGGAACGCGGGCCGCGGCGGCCGGATGAACCCGAACCCGAACCCGAACCGGCTGGCCCACACTTACCGGTCCGTAACCGACATAGATTATCGGAATGGTCGAGGCGCCGCATGAACCGCGGCGCTCCAGATGCCGAGGCGCCACCCACGGCGTCTTTGCGCGGCCAACGGTCGGATTCGAGTCGGCTCTGGTTCTCCCGGCGGCATGCACAATCCCCACCGAGATGTCGCCCCGCACTTCCGTCCCACCCCTCTGGCTGGCAGCCGCGGTTCTCGGACTGCTCCTCCCCACGTGTGCGCCGGACACGCAGCCGGAGGTGGCGGGAGGGGACGCGAGCGGCGTTCCCCTCACCCTCGCGAACATCTTCCGCGACCAGCGCGGCGGCGTTTCGGACGCGGCGATGTCCCCCGACGGCCGGTGGATCGCGCTGACCGCCCGCGGCCCGGACGGCGCCGGGATCTACCTGCTCGATCTCACCGAGGAACCTCCGGTCGCTCGCTACTGGCTCGCCGGATCCCGCCCGGTCTGGGCGCCGGACAGCGGGGACGCGGCGTTCTTCCGCGATGGTGATCTCTGGCGGGCGCCGGTGGGAGACCCGGACGCGGTCCGCCTCACCGACGGGCTCTCCGGTGTGCGCACTCCCGCATGGGCCCCCGACGGGGTCACGATCGCGGTGATGGCCGCCGCGAGCGGCAGCCAGGACGTGTGGCTCGTCCCCGCCGATGAGCCGGGCGCGCCCCGCCAGCTCACGTTCGGGGCGATGAGCGCCGATGAAGTGCGCTTCGGCGTGTCGTGGTCCCCCGACGGCGGCGAGATCGCCTACATCTCGAACCGCGCCCGCCTCGCGGCCGATGACGTCTGGATCGTGGACGTCGGGATGGGCGCGGAGAGGCGGCTCACCCGGACGATCCGGGCCATTTCGCCGGCCCCCGCGTGGTCCCCCGACGGGTCCCGTCTCGCGGTCCTCGGGGTCCGCAACGACGAGTACTGGTATCTCGACATCAGCGATCTCTATCTCCTCGACCCGGCGGGAGGAGGCCCGGAGGAACCGGTCCCGATGTCCGGCCACGCCACGGCCTACCGGTTCCAGCCGATGTGGTCCGCGGACGGCGACCGGATCGCGTTCACCCTCCAGGAGCGCGGCGAACACCACCTGTGGTCGGTCCCGGTGATGGGGGGCGCCGCGACCCGGTTCACCCACCTCGGTGGCGTCTTCGGAAGCGTCACCGCCGACGCCACCCCGACCCGGTTCGCTTTCGTCCGCTCCTCCCCGGGGGAGGGGCCGGATCTCTACGTCGTTCCCGCCTCGGGCGGCCCCGCCGATCGCCTCACCCGGTTTGCGCCGGAGTGGGCTGACGCGCAGCCGCCACAGGAGATCTCCTTTCGCAGCTTCGACGGTCACTACATCCAGGGCTTCCTCTATCTGTCGCCCGACGCCGAGGCGGGTGCGACCTGCCCGGCGCTCGTCCAGGTCCACGGTGGCGGTACGAACTCCTACCTCGACGGCCCCAACCTGATCGAGCAGTACCTCGCCTCCCGGGGGTTCGTGGTGCTCGCCATCAACTACCGCGGCGGCTCGGGCTTCGGGAGAGAGTTCCAGGACCTCGGGGACGAGGACTGGCTGAACGGACAGGCGCTCGACCCGGGCGCCGCCGCCGACTGGCTGCGCCAGCAGCCGTTCGTGAGCGACCGGGTGGGTATCTACGGCTACAGCTACGGGGGCATGCAGTCCATGGCCGCCATCACCCGAACCCCCGACCGGTTCGACGCCGCCGCGCCGATGGCGGGCATCTACTCGCAGCGGCTCACGTTCGAACACCAGGACCGGCTGGGACGGATCTTCACGATCGATGGCCACGGTGGCCCCCCGGAGGAACGCCCGGAGATCTACGACAAGACCGAGACCCTGGCGCGGATCGGGAACATCACCGCGCCGGTGCTGATCCAGCACGGGGACCTCGATGTGCGCGCGCCGTTCGTCAACTTCCAGCTCGCCGTGGAAGCGTTCGAAGAGCACGGGATCGAGTACGAAGCGCACACCTACCCCGAGGGGCACGGGTTTCGGGACCCGGAGAATCGCATCGCGCTCTACCGCCGCGTGGAGGAGTTCTTCGTGCGCCATCTCGGCGGCTGCTTCGACTGAGCGGGGAATACAGCCTGTGGATAAAGTCGCGTGAGCACCGAGAGTGGCGAGGCGCCCGGCTGACCCAGTTCTCCCGGTGGGGGCCAGGCGGGATGCATCGCCGCTCGAATGCCGCGTGACTTTGTCCACAGGCTGAATAGGGCGCACTCCGCGGCGGACCGGTACCATTCCGGCATGAGCACCCGCGCCGGCGCCGCCTGGAACCCGCTGGGAATTGCCGGACTGGAGTCCGGCGCTCCAGTTCGAATCGAGCGCGACACGATCGGGGAAGTCGAAGTCCCGGCGGAGCGCCTCTACGGCGCACAGACCGAGCGTTCGCGTCGCAACTTCCGCATCTCCGGCGAGCGGATGCCCGCCGAACAGATCGGCGCCCTGGCGTTCGTCAAGAAGGCCGCCGCGCTGGTGAATCGCGACCTCGATCCCGATTTCGAGCGGACCGCGGACGCCATCGCCGCCGCCGCCGAGGAGGTGCTCGCCGGAGAACACCCCGATGAGTTCCCGCTCGTCGTGTGGCAGACGGGCAGCGGCACCCAGTCCAACATGAACATGAACGAGGTGCTCGCCAACCGGGCCAGCGAGCTCCTCGGCGGGGAACGGGGGGAGCGCCGGCTCGTCCACCCGAACGATCACGTGAACCGGGGCCAGTCCTCGAACGACGTCTTCCCGACCGCCATGCACGTCGCGGCCGTGCTCGCTCTGGAGGAACGGGTGCTCCCGTCGCTTCGATCGCTCGCCGCCGCGCTTCGCGAACGGTCGGAGGCGTTCGGCGATCTGGTCAAGATCGGCCGCACCCACCTGCAAGACGCCACCCCCCTCTCGCTCGGGCAGGAGTTCTCCGGCTATGCGACGCAGGTCGAAAACGGGGTCGCCCGCGTCGAGGCGGCTCTGCCGCATCTGCGGGAGCTGGCCCTCGGAGGCACCGCGGTCGGGACCGGCCTGAACGCCCATCCCGAAATGGGACCGCGCGCCGCCCGCTGGCTCTCCCGGCTCACTGGAGTCGAGTTCCAGTCGGCGCCGAACAAGTTCGAGGCGCTCGCGTCGAAAGACGCCCTCGTCGCCGCCCACGGCGCGCTCAAGACGGTCGCGGCGTCGCTCCACAAGATCGCGAACGACATCCGGTGGCTGGCTTCGGGGCCCCGTTCGGGGATCGGCGAGCTCGTGATCCCGGCGAACGAGCCGGGCAGCTCGATCATGCCCGGCAAGGTGAATCCGACCCAGTGCGAGGCGCTGCTGATGGCGACCGCGCAGGTCATCGGGAACGACGTGGCCATTTCGATCGGCGGCGCCGGCGGGAATTTCGAGCTGAACGTGATGATGCCGCTCATCATCCACAACTTCCTGTTCAGCGCCCGGCTGATCAGCGATGGCTGTGATTCGTTCCGGGAGCGCTGCGTCGTCGGGATCGAGCCGAACCGGGAGCGGCTGGATCAGAACCTGAAGCAGTCCCTGATGCTGGTCACCGCCCTCAACCCGCACATCGGCTACGACAACGCTGCCAGGATCGCGAAGAAGGCGCACGCCGACGGCGCGTCGCTGCGCGAAGCCGCGCTCGAACTCGGTCTCCTCACCGGCGAACAGTTCGACGCCTGGGTGCGTCCCGAGAAGATGACCGCTCCGCGCGGCGGCGCGGCGAAGGCCTGACGGAGCCCCCGGCAGAGCGGGTCGGGGAGGCCGTTTCGGAGCGGGATGGCGCGGTAGGATTGAGGCAATGTCGGGGTTGCATTCGGAGGGCGCCGCGATCGGCTCGGGAGCGGCCGGGCGATGGGCGAGGCGGCCGAGGCGGCCGAGGCGCGACTGGTCGCCTCGTCCCGCGGGCGAACCGCCGCTCGCGGACCTCGAATTTCCCGGCTGCGTCTCGCGGCCGATGACCGTCGCCGAACACGAGGAATCCGAGGAGCGGATCGAGTTCTTCGACACTCGTGCGGGGATCGCGTGGATGGCGGCGGAGGCGGCGTTCTTTCCCCACGAGGAGCCGGTTCATGCGCTTCCGCGGCTCCTGGAGCGGATCGCGCAGGTGCGGGGTTCCGCGATCCTGTGCTGTGGTGCGGCGGAGATCCGGCGGACGTTTCGGGCGGTTGGCAGGCGGGCCGGCTGGAGCCGCCGCATCCAGCCGGACCAGATGGTGTTCCTGGATCCGGGGCGGCGGGAGCGGATCGTGTCCGGTTATCTGAAGGCCGGCGAGGATCCGTTCCCGGATGTGGTGCTGGAGGTGGACAGCACGACCGATGTGCGGAGGAACCGGCTGAAGCTGTATGAGGCGTGGGGCTTTCCGGAGGTCTGGGTGGAGGTTCCGGTGGCGTATTCGCCGGGACGGCGGCGGAGATCGGGGCTCACGATCTACCGCTGGGAAGAGGACGGCTACGTCGTCTCGACCGAGAGTCGGGCGTTTCCGGGGTGGCGGGGGGTGGAGATCCACCGGGCGCTGAACGAGCGCGCGGTTTCGGCGGAGACGTCGGAAGTGCTGACGCGGGTGGGTCGGGCGCTGGGGAAGCGGGAGGGGACCGGTCCCGACGACGACCCTCTTCTCCGCCAGCAACGCCGTGAGGGGCTGGCTCTGGGTCGCCTCGCGATGGCCGCCGTGCTGTTGCGACGACGGGGCGTCGCCCTCTCCCCCGACTTCCCAACCGGTCTTTCGGCGCGCCACCTCGATCTCCTCGCCGCGGCTTCCGCGGAGAGCCTGATCGAATCAGCCTCCGCGGCCGAGAGCGAGGCCGACTTCCTGTCCCGCCTCAGTCGTCACTCCTCGTAACCATCGGACGACGCGGCGACGCGCCTCGATCTCGCGTCGCTCCCGAAGGCGGTCGGCGAGCGCCGCACGGGACCGGCGCCGCCGGTTATCCGTTGCCGCTGGTGAGGGCTTGCTTGAGGGCGGGGAGGATGTCTTTCACATCCGCGACGACGCCCACGTCGGCGGCGCCGAAGATGGGAGCGTCGGGATCCTTGTTCACCGCGACCACGAAGCGGGAGCCGCGCATCCCCACAAGATGCTGGATCGCGCCGGAGATACCGCAGGCGACGTAGAGCTTCGGCGACACCGTGACGCCGCTGGATCCGATCTGGCGATCGTGAGGGAGCCACCCGGCGTCGGTCACCGCTCGGGACGCTCCGACCGCGCCTCCGAGCGCCTCGGCGAGCTCCTCCACGAGGTGGAGGTGTTCCGGTCCGCCCATGCCGCGGCCGGCCGAGACCACCACGTCGCTGGCCGTGAGATCCACGCCCTCGGACGCCGCTTCCCGGACTTCCAGCAGCCGGGACCTCTGGGCATCGGTCGTGAGAGGAGATGCCAGAGTGCGGACGCCCGCCGCCGGCCCGGCGGCTCTCGCCGGGAACGAGCCGCGCTCCACGGTCGCCACCGCGGGGAGGCGCGAAGTGCCGATCTCGTGGACGAACTTGCCCTGGAACGCCTGCCGCTCGGCGATCAGTCCATCGTCACCCCAGCGCAGTCTGGAGACACCGGTGAGCGCCGCGGTTCCCAGTTGCGCGGCGACGAGCGGCGCGGCGTCCCAGCCGGTGGGGGAGTGCGGGAGCAGCACGAGCTCGGCATCCGAAGTCTCGACGCCCAGGAGGACGGCTGCCGCGGATTCCTCGGCCGTGCGGCCGGCGTGCGCGGGCCCCTCCACGAGGAGGACTTCGGCGTCGGCGAGCGCCGCGGCGGCCGCTTCCGAGGCCGCGGCATCCGGCGTCGGCAGGACCGCGGCGACCGTCCCGGCGTCGCCCCCGAGCCGGAACGCCGCCTCGATCAGCTCGTGCGTGGCCTTCGTGACGCCCACGCCCTCCGGCTCCGCGAAGACGAGCACCCGCCGGCTCATGACCCGCCTCCGGCAAGGTTGATCCCGGCGCCGGCGCGGATGCGCGGGATGAGCGCAGCCGCCACCTCATCCGGCGAGCCCGCGAGGATCTCGGCGGAGGCCGACCGGTCCGGCTTCGCAAGCCGCAGCGACCGGATCCGCGCATCGCCCCGGTCCGGGTCGGCGAGCTCCGAAGATCGGATCCGCTCCACCGGTTTGCGGCGCGACGCCATGATGCCGCGAAGGCTGGCGTAGCGCGGAGTGTTCACGCCGGTCTGAACCGCCACCAACGCGGGGAGGTCGAGTTCCACGACCGCAACGCGGCTGCCCTCGAGCTCGCGTTCCACTTCGAGCCTCCCTTCGCGAAACCGCATCGCCGTCACCGCGGACGCCCACGACATGCCGAGAAGGCCGGCGATGAGACCGCCGACCTGCCCGTAGCCGCTGTCCTCGGCGAGGAGGCCGGCGAGGACGACTCCGGCGTCCTGCGCAGCCACCACGCCGGCGAGCGCCTGGGCCACCCGAAACGGGTCGGCGAGCGCGGGGCGGGGACAGACGACGTGGACCGCCCGGTCCATGCCCATCGCCAGGCAGGTCCGGATCGCCTGGCCGGCCTCCTCGGGTCCGGCCGTCACCACGACCGTCTGCTCCACCGCGCCAGACTCGCGGAGCCGGAGCGCCGCCTCCACCGCGTAGCGGTCGTAGTCGTTCAGTCCGTAGCCCAGGCTGGATTCGTCGATCCAGGAACCGGCCGAACGAAACACCGAATTCCGGTCGGGCACCTGCTTCACCAGAGCGACGGCGTTCAAGGGAGAGTCCTCATGCTGTCGGTATGATCGCCGCAGAACATCGGGTGGGCAAGGTGCGGAGCGGATTCGTGGCGGTGGCGGCCATTGTGCTGCTTGCCGTCGGATTGGCCACGCTGGCGGTCGTGGGGAAGCCGACGGTCATCCGGCGCCCGGCGGAAACCGGTCGGCCGATGCTCATCATCCCCGACTTTGTGAGCCGGACCGGAGAAGCGGACCACAGCGCACTCGCGGGCGAGTTGACGGTCGCGGTGCGGGATCGCCTCTCGACCCCGGAGAGCATCTTCGAAGTGTCCCCCCGGAGGCTTCGGCCGGTGTTCTCGGCCGAGGAGCGGGAGACCGGCCTGATCCGGATCGCGGCCGAGCTCGGCGCCGACTACGTCCTCGTCGGGAGCGTCGAGTCCGGTCCGGCGTCGTCCCTCGGACCAGGATCGGTGTGGAGCGCACCCGCCGGCGGCGCGGTGCGCGGCGATGCCGCCGGCCTGAGGCTGGACATCCTCCTGGTGCGCGACGCCGAGCCGCCCGAGGTCTTCGCCGAGCGCTTCCTCCTCGGGGACGGCGGGCCGGACGCAGAGGCGCGACAGCGGATGGTCCGGATCACCGCCGACCGCATCGCGCTCTCCCTGCGCCAGCCGTAGTCGAGAGCGAGCCCAACACGGCGTCCCGGGGTCGGGAGCCGTTACCCGTCATCGCCTGCAGACGTTGCGAAGGGATTGAGGGTCGGAACGGCGAACGCATCGAAGTCCCGCAGATTGCGAGTGACGACCGTGAGTCGGTTGACCGTCGCCACCGCCGCAATCATGGCGTCCAGAATCAGGGTGTCCGAGCGTGAATCCATCAGGCGGGCCCACTCTCGAAAGCAGGCGCCGTCCATTGGGAGGACCTGGTACGTCTCTTCGATGCGGCGCAGCCAGTCCCGGAGCTCGATCGCTTTCGCCGCGTCCTGTCTCCGCGTCCGCTCAATACCCGCCTGGATTTCTCCAACGGTCACTGCCGAGATGAAGAGCGAGTCTGCGGAAACATCGCGGAGCCAGCGCAGGACCGCTCCGTGGGGCCGGGGCCGGCGGAGCTCCGAGACGACGTTGGCGTCCAGGAGATACAACGGACGCTACTCGAAATCGGGGACAGGGCGGCGCCGGAACGGCCCGCGTGGGGGCGTCAGCGCTTCCGTGCGCGCCTCGGGCGCCAGGAGCAGATCCTTCAGACTGGGCCGCGCGGATCGTTCCAGTCGGCGCCATTCGCGGACGGGAACGAGAACCGCGGTTTCCACGCCGCGCTTGGTGATGATCTGCGGTCCTTCAGCGACGGTCCGGTCCAGCAACTCACTGAAGCGCGCCTTGGCTTCCTGCACCTGCCACATCCTGCTCACACGTGTCCTCCCAGCTCATCACTTGCTCCAAACGTTGAATCAACTAGTCAGAAGACTAGTGCGTTTTTGGTGATCCGTCAAGTCAAGGAGGGCTGGCGGAGCTGTGGCGCACCGGATGTCGGACAGGACCGCTTTTCCCCGGTCCGAATCATTGGTTCGCCAGCTCGGCGATGAAACTCCGGAGCGCGGCGAACGCGGGGTGGGAGAACTCCCAGGCCCCTGCTTGCGCTCCTTCGCCGACGCGCGCGACCGGATTCGGACGGGAAGCGAGGTAGGCGTGCGCGAATGCCTTGCCCGTCCAGGCCGCGCTCCGACGCGACCCATCCTCTGCGAGGCAGGCGAGGTACTCCTCGGCGCACCGGGCGGCGCGGGTTCTCTCGACCGAGCGGCGGCAGAGCGACTCGATCGCGCCGGGAGACGCACCGTCGGGGACGATGAAGATGCCGATGGACGGTTTGGCATCGGAGAACTGTCCGTGTCGCGCTGGAGGTTTCAGTCCGGCGCGACGCACGGCCCCCTCGACGCTCTGGAAGGCGGCCGCCGCGTCGTGGTCCGCGTCTCGCAGAATGCCGATGGCGTGGAGGGGCTTGTCACTCTCCTCCGAGTGCCGGATGGCCGCAATCCGAACCGCCTCAAGTTCAGCCGGAAAGCCGTCCTTTCCTCCCGCCCCTCGAATCTGGATTCCTGCGAGCGATGGATTCTCGGGGGCGTACGCCGTGATCAGCGCTCGCAGCAGGTTCTCTTCGTCCTTGCCTTCGACGAGCAGCATACGGTCCGACGTAATCTCGCGCCGCGCGGTCCGGGCCGTCACCGGGAACGATCAGCGCAGCTCGAGGTCGAGGCTTTGAGCACCGGTCAGAGCGTCCCCCGTGTAAGTCGCAGCACCGGTCGTGCCGTTCTTCGCACGGCGATACAGGCTGTGGACCGCGAGATCCGTCGGCCTGTCTTCGAAGGCCTCCATCGCGGCGTCGAGGCATTCGGCGCTGTGGGTCGTGACGAAGAGCTGCACCGACCACTGCTGGATCAGCGTGCGCAAGTGCTTCCAGAGGCTCGGGAGGATCGAGTGGTGAAGCCCGTTCTCAATCTCGTCCACCAGGAGGATGCCGCCCCGAGCCGTGAAGCCGCCGAAGACCAAACGGCATAGACGGGCGAAGCCCGCGCCCATGTCCTGAATTGGACGATCGTCCCCGTCAGGCAGCAACACGGACAGGTATGGCTTCCGAGACCGATCGATGAGAACCTGCAGGTCGCTGGCCTCGGGCGCCACGAGCCGCAGCACTCTGGCGATCTCGTCGCGGTGCCCGGCCCGCACGATGTCCGAGAACCATTCCAGTTCTTCGTCCGTCAGACTCACTTCGCGGGTCGCGCCCTGGAGGACTCCTGTGGGACGCCGGGAGGGGGGCGCCGCTCCGCTGCGAGCGACCTGCCCCTCCGGCGTGGCCACGAGGTGCAACGCTCCATTGGCTTCTCGCCCGTCGAGAACCGTGCGCTGCCTCGCGACGATCGGCACGGGAAGACCCTGAGGCTCACCTCCGGGTGGTGCGCGGTCGGCGTCGGGCAAGGGATCCGGCCGCTCCATGTGGGTCTGGAACGTGTGCTCGGAACCGTTCTCGGAGCCCCGCATCTCGATGGCGCCGGCGCGGGTCAGCTCGGACACCGGGTCGGCCACGACTCCGGTGGTCCGTCGGAGGACATTCGCGTTCCACAGAAGACTGGCGTTATATCGCCCGTGGAAGAGCCAGAGACCCTCGAGCAGAGCCGATTTGCCAACTCCGTTGACCCCAGTGATCAGGTTTACCGGGGCGACCTTCTGCAGCGTGAAGCCGTCCAGCCCCCGGTAGTGAACCACTTCAAACCGGCTCAGGTGGGTTAGCCCCCGATCGTCCTTGCGGAGGGCGGCCGGGGTGGTGGCTTGGAGTTCTTGTAGTTCGGTCATGGGAGGCGTCACCCGGTCAGCCACCGGATCTCGCTGCATCGCCCAGAGCGGAACACGGCGAGGTTCGACCGCCGGGAATCGCCATGGTACCGCGCCCGAGCGGCCCTCGGTCAGCGTCCGGTGAGGGCGAAGAGGGTGCCGTCCTGGGTGCCGAACACGATGGTTCCGCCGGACAGGGCGGGAGAGCCCATGATCGGTCCCCCGGCGTGGAACTCACCCACGTTTTCACCGGTCGCGAGATCGAGCACGTAGAGGCGTCCGTCGGCGTTTCCGGCGTACACGCGGTTGCCGGCGATCGCCGGAGAGGCGTCGAAGCGGGCGCGGGCCCGGAAGGTCCAGCGCGCTTCTCCCGTCTCCTGATCGAGTGCGTGGACCAGCTTGTCCCGCCCGGCCACGATCACGAGCCCGCCCCCGATCGCGGCGGAGGCGTAGAACGGGAAGTGCCGCTCCGGATGCTCGTAGCGCCAGCGCAGCGCTCCCTCGTTCGTATCGACGGCGAGTACTTCGTTGTTGAAGGTCCCGTAGAAGAGAACCCCGTCCACGATCGCCGGGGAGGCGGCGGTGTAGGCGCCGGAGTCGAACCGGAGGGCCTCGTGGCCGTCGCGGATCCGAACGCCGCGCAGGATCGCGTCACAGCCGGTGATCCACGCCAGTCCGTTGCTCCGCGCCGGGGTGGCGTGGACAGGCCCTTCGGTCTGAAGCGACCAGAGCGGCTCCCCGGTGCCGGCGTCGAGCGCATGGAAGAACTCGTCGTAGCTTCCGACCAGGACGACGCCGCCCTCCACGACCGGTGACGACTTGATCTCGGCGCCCGTGGCGAACGTCCATCGCGGGTTGCCGCTTTCCGCTTCCACCGCGTGCAGCACGCCGAGCAGGTCACCGACGAAGACGAGCCCGTCGCTCACCGCGGGGGATGACTCGCCGAAGCGGTCCTCCTCGAAGTCACCCGCCTCGGCTTCCCGCGCGCCGGGCTGGTAGCGCCAGATCTCCGCTCCGGTGGCGAGATCGAGCTTCACGAGAACGCCCGGCAGGGCGGTCGCGTACACGAAGCCGCCCACGATCGCGGGGGACGACTCGACCGAGAAGCCGAGTGGAACGCTCCACGCGAGCTCCAGCGCGTCCCCGGGGGCGCTCGCGGCGACCCCGGTGAGCGCCGGGTCGCGGCGGAACTGAGGCCAGTCCTCCGCTCCCTCGATGCCGAAGGCGGGGGCGCTCGCGGTCCACACCGCGAGGCAGAGGATCGAGAGGAGAGAAGTCAGGCGCATTTCAGGTAGATCTCGAGGGCGCCGCTCTCATCGAACGGCCGGGGGTTGAACTGTCCGGTCCACTCGGCGGCGGCCTCGGTGGCGAGGGCGGGGAGGGCGGCCCGGGGGACGCCGGCTTCGCGCAGCGAAGTCGGGAGCTGCGCGGCGCGGGCCCGGCGATCCAGATGCGCGGCGAGGCGCTCCCCGGCGGTCTGCCCCGCCGCCGGTCGAAGGCCTAGTCGCTCGAGGATCCGTTCGTAGGTTCGGCCCGCATGCTCGGCGTTCCAGCGCACGACCGGGGGCAGCGTGACCGCGAGCGCATCCCCGTGGACGACGTCGTAGCGCTTGGTCAGAGGATTCGCGAGCGCGTGCGCCGCGCCGAGCATGGACCGCTCGATCGCGGCGCCGGCGAGGAAGGCGCCGAGCTGCAGCGGCTCCCACACTCCGGGGGCGCTGGAGCCCTCGAAGACTCCGGCGTAGGAGGCGTCGAGGAGCGCGGCCGCCTGAAGACTCAACTCGCGGGACGGCTCGTCGGCGCGGGTCGAAGCGGCCGTCTCCACGGCGTGAGCGAGGGCGTCGAAGCCGGTGGCGGATACGACCGCGGGCGGCGCGCTGGGCAGAACCTCCGGATCGAGACAGACCGCCCGGAACATCGCCGACGGTGCGCCGCACGCCATCTTCTGGTGGTCCCGGTCACGGGAGATGAGCGCGAACGACTGCGCCTCGCTTCCGGTCCCCGCGGTCGTGGGCACCCCGAGAAGCGGCGGGAGGGGCTCCCGACATCGGTCGTACCCGCGGTAGTCCTCCATGCGTCCCCCGCCGGAGAGCAGGAAACCGGCGGCCTTGGCGATGTCGAGTGAACTGCCGCCGCCGACTCCGGCGAGCGAGTCCGCCCCGAACGCGCGAGCCGCGTCGCGGGCCCGGGCGGCGTCGGATTCCGTCGGGTTGGCGGCGAACTCGCGGAACAGATCGGCCTCGACCCCGGCCCGGCGCAGACTCCGGATCGCTCGTCCGGCAATCCCGGCCCCGACGACGCCGGGATCGGAGGTCACCAGCGTCCGGCGGAGGCCGAGTTCGCGCGCCATGGCGCCGAGTGCGTCGAGTCGCCCCGGCCCCGAGACGACGTCGGGCGAAGGACCGGCGGGGAGTCTCCAGCTCCCCGCGAGTCCGCCGGGGAGCGCGTCAGTTGGACGCAGGTTGATTGCCTGGCGGGGCCGGTGGTTCGCTCAGGGGGCGTCCCGATCCGGGCCCGCTGCCTCCTGCTGTTCGAGGGCGAACAACTGGTTGCGGCTCGCGATGTAGAGGAGGCCATTCGCCGGGACCGCGCTGGAATAGACCGAGCTGCCCATGTTCATTTCGGCGATCACTTCCTCGGTGGGTCCGGGCCGCAGCACGACCACGTCGCCGTCCTCATCGCCGAGGTACAGCTTGCCGTCGGCGATCACCGGAGACCCCCAGACGGCGGCGAACGTATCGTGGACCCACAGCGCCTCACCCGTCTCGATGTCGATCGCGTGGAGGAATCCGGAGAAATCGGGCATGTAGAGGATCCCGTCCTTCACCGCGCCGGTGGAGATGGATCGGCGGATCGCGTCGTAGTGCCAGAGCCGTCCCGACCAGGTGATGTCGCCGCGGCGGGTGGCGTCGATGGAGTAGAGATGCCCCACGCCCTCGCCGTGCTCGGGATCCTGTCCGTTTCCGATGAACAGCCGGTTCCCGAGGATCACCGGGGTCGAGATGACGTTGTTCCTGGTGCGCGGCCAGGCCGAGTCCTCCGGGTTCGTGTCGAAGCTCCACAGCAGTTCGCCGGTATCCCACATGTAACCGCGGATCCAGCCGTCGCCTTCTCCCATGATGACCTGCGTCACGCCGCCCACTTCCGCGACTCCGGCGGACGACCACTGTCCGTGGAGGATCCGTTCTCCGACGTGGTTCGCTTCCCACACCAGTTCTCCGGTCGCCTTGTCGAGGGCGATGATCGCGGGCGAACGCGGCGACGGGATGTTCACGTGGGTTTCGTCCTGGCCGTTCGACGTGTTGATGAACAGCAGATTCCCCCACGACACCGGACTGGAGTTCGACATGTTGTGGGGGAACGACCCGACCTCCTCCATCATGTCGAACTTCCAGAGGATGTCGCCGTCGGTGGGGGATTGGAGCGTCTCCCCGGTGAACGGCCCGTCGTTCCCGTTCGCCATCCCGTGGACATCGAGCGCCAGGACTTCCCCGCGGTTCGTCACGTAGTAGAGGATGTCTCCCTCCACGAGGGGAGACGAGCAGACCCCCTGGTAGGGCCAGTCGTTCACCCGCCCGGCCGCCAGTTTGTCGGAGACCATCTGCCACAGGAACTCGCCGGTCGCGGCGTCGAAGGCGACCAGGATCCCCTTGTCGCCGACGATCTCCTCGTCGTAGAGCGCTTCGTTGTTCGTGCCGACGAACACGCGCCCCCCGGCGACGACCGGGTTCCCGTAGGTCTGCGAGCCGAGCGCCGCGACCCACCGCACGTTCTGGCCCGATTGCACGTCCCATTCGGCGGGAAGGCGGACCGGGGCGTCCGAAACCATGTTTCGGTCCGGGGTGCCGCCCCACATCGGCCAGTCCTGAGCGGCGGCCACCGGGGCGAGCGACAGGGCGCCGACCGCGAGCAGGGCAAAACGGCAAGTGGATGGGATCACGGGGGGCTTCTCCTCACTCGCCGGGTTCCACGACGATGTTGTCGAAATAGATCTCGGCGGTCACGGCATCGGCGAAGATGCCGGGCGTTCCCTCACGGTGGGGCAGTTCCTCGCGCCACTCGAGGGTCCATTCGTCGGGCTCGGCGTCGGTACGGAGCCAGACCTTGCCCCGCGCCACGACCCCGTCGCCGTCCTCGACGACCTCGAACTTCATCGAGTACCAGGTGTCCCGCTCCCACGCGAACGGGATCGCGGCGCTGCGGCCCGGGGTCGCCTGCCACGAGTGGATCTCGAGGCGCTGGTGGTTCCCCATGAGGACGAACTGGTAGCGCTGCGCCACGAGCCCGACGTTGCCGAGCGAGCGTCGCCGTTCGGTGGCCATCACGTCGGCGGACACGGTGTAGCCGGACAGGTTCGGCGGACCCATGTACACCCGCGCCCGCCGCAGAAACGGGTTGTCCGCCGTCTTCACCAGCACCCGCTCCCCGGATTCGAGTTCGCGCGTCTGATACTTGCCGGTGGAGTTCACCCACTGCGGGGGCACGCGGGCGTCCTCGCCGTCGAAGTCCCAGTTCCAGGGCAGGGGAGGCGCGACGCGGAACCGGGCCGCGCCGCTGATGTCGCCGGCGGCCGCAGTCACGGTTCCGGCCGCGGCCGACGGGCCGAGGCGCAGGACGGCGTCCTCCGACACCTCACCGTCGAGTCCGTCCAGCGACCAGGTCAGGTCACCGGGGACATCCGCCGGGTTGCCCGCCGCGTCGAACGCCTCGACGCGGAGCTCGACCTCGCCGCCCGGCGCGACGATTTCCTCGGTCGGCGAGACGACCAGCCGGGCGGCCGCGCCACCGGCCGCCGGGGGCGCCGCGGCGGCGGGATCGGTCACCGGCCGCCGGTCGCCAATCGCGTAGAGCTCTCCGCTCGACACCAGGTACACGACGCCGTCGCTGACCGCCACCGACGCGATGATCTCGTCGGGCACTTCCTCCCCACCGATCACATCCTCATCGAGGATCTCCACGCCATCGCGCCCCGGGCGGAGGATGTAGAAGGTGCCGTTCGCAGTGCCCACGTAGAGCTTGCCGTCGGCGAGGACCGGCGAGGCCCGCTGCATCGTCCCGAGGTTCTCCGTCCACAGCCGCTCCCCGTCGGCGGAGGAGAACGCGCTCAGGTTGGCGCTGTTGTCCATCCAGTAGATGAGCTCTCCGTCCAGAACGCCGGTGGAGAACCCGGCGAGGAACCCGGGCACCTGCCAGCGGGCCGACTCGTAGGCGATCTCCCCGGCCGAGGTCGCATCAAGGGCGGCGAGGAGGCCCATGGTCGAGGATGTCGTGTTTTCCTCGCCGTGACTCACCACCGCGACGTCTCCGATCACCACCGCCCCGCTGTTCACCCCCCGCTTGCTCATCGGGTAGCTCCAGACCGGCGCCCCGGTCGCGGGCTGGAGCGCGTGGAACGCGCCGTCGCCCCCGCCGACGAGAAGGAGAGCCTGGCCGCCGATTTCCACGATTCGGGCCGGCGAGTAGGTCGTGTCGAACGGTCGTCCCCCCGGCGCCGAGAGCCAGACCATTTCGCCGGTCCGCTTGTCGAAGGCGAAGAACCGCTGGCTCCCCCGGGCGTGCGCTCCCCAGATCGAGGTGAGCGCGCTCACGATGACCTGATCCCCGAAGATGAGCGGCGAGGCCGTCCGGCCGCCGTGCGTGGAGACGAGGCCGATCTCTTCGGGCAGGGACCGGCTCCAGCGGAGCGAGCCGTCCTCCACGGAAAAGGCGCTGAGCTGCCCCCCGACGGTGAACATGAAGACGGAACCGGTTTCGCGATCCACTGCCGGAGCCGCCCATCCGACCCGGCGGGGCGGGGCGTCGGAGTGGTAGATGTTCTGCCGAACCTCCCAGAGGACTTCTCCGGTCCCGGCGTCGAGCGCGAGCAGGCGTTCCTGCCGGGTCGCGCCCTCGCCGACCCCGTTCTGGACGAAGAGCCGATCCCCCAGGACCACCGGAGTCGAGCGCCCCCCGAACGGCGCCCGGAACAGCAGGTTCTCGCCGTCCGGGGACCACGACTCGGGGAGTCCGGTCTCCGCCGAGATCCCGTCCCGGGTCGGCCCCCGACGCTCGGGCCAGTCGGGCCCGGAAGCATGCGCCGCCACCCCCGCCGACAGGAGGAGGACCCCCGCCACCGTCACGGGCCCGCGGCCCGCCAACCCCTCGCGACCGATCTCGAAACGCATGTCAGGCGCAATTCTACGGTTTTCCTGGTCGGCATCGCTCGTCGGCGTCCCCGTTGGCCCGCACCGTCAGCTCGGGCGGGACGCGGCGCGCAGTCCCTTCCATGCGCTGAATCCCATCGCCAGCAGCACGAGGGCGAACGGGAAACCGGTGATGAGCGAGGCCGTCTGGAGCGCCACCAGACCTCCGCTCACGAGCAGCGTGATGGCGACGATCCCTTCGAAGGCGCACCAGAAGATGCGCAACCCGACCGGCGTGTCGGTCTTGCCGCCGGCCGTGATCGTGTCGATCACGAGCGAGCCGGAGTCCGAGGAGGTGACGAAGAAGACGGCCACGAGGACGATGGCGATCCCGGAAGTGACGCCGCCGAGCGGCAGCGCTTCGAGCAGCGCGAAAAGAGCCATCTCCAGACGCCCGGCGCCGACGGCGTCAGCCACGGCCGTCCCGCCTCCCCCGATGAGAAGGGAGAGCGCCGTTCCCCCGAACGCGCTCATCCAGAGGCCGGCGACGAGCACCGGGACGACGAGCATGCAACCGACGACCTGGCGCACCGTCCTGCCTCGCGAGATCCGGGCGACGAACAGGCCCACGAAGGGCGACCACGAAAACCACCAGGCCCAGTAGAAGACGGTCCACCCGTGCAGGAAGTCGAGGTCGTCCCGCCCGATCCAGTTACCGAGCGGGCCGATCGCACCGATGTAGTGACCGATGCTGGCGACGAATCCGGAGAGGATGTCCAGCGTCGCCCCCGCTGCCACCACGAACCCGAGCAGCGCGAGCGCCAGGAGCAGGTTCACCTCGCTGAGGCGCCGGATCCCGCGATCCAGTCCCGCCACGACCGAGATCGTGGCCACGGCCGTGACCACGACGATCACCAGCACGCGGGTGGCGTCGGTGTCCGGCGCCCCGAACCGATGGGCCAACCCCGCCGCCAACTGCTCGGAGCCCAGGCCGAGCGAGGTCGCCAGTCCGAAGAGCGTGGCGAAGACGGCGAGGATGTCGATGCCGTGGCCGAGCCGGCCCCACACCGCATCCCCGAGAAGAGGGTAGAAGCCCGCGCGGATCGTCAGCGGCAACCGGAGGTTGTAGGCCGAAAACCCGAGGGCGAGAGTGACCACCGCGTAGATCGCCCAGCCGTGGGCGCCCCAGTGGAAGATCGTCGCCGCCAGCGCCAGCTCGCGCGCTGCGGCGGTGTCGGAAGCGGCGACGCCGAGCGGAGGATCGAGGAAGTGCTGGACCGGCTCCGCCACTCCGAAGAACATGAGGCCGATTCCGACCCCGGCTGCGAACAGCATCGCGACCCACGACCAGAGCGGGAAATCGGGCCGGGCGTTCGGGCCGCCCAGGCGAACGCGACCCACCGGCGTGACCAGGAGCAGCACGCAGAACAGGAGGAAGACGTTCGCCGCTCCAAGGAACAGCCAATCGAAGCTCGAGACGATCCAGGCGTAGAGCCCGTCGAAGATGTTGCTCGCGGCGTCGCCAAGCGCCAGGACGATGACGACGAACGCGACGATCGCGAGGCTGGAGATGAAGAAGACCGGCTTGTGAACCTCCAGGCCGAGAAACGCCACGTTGTCCCGGCCGATTTCGTGGCTCGGCTCCGGTCGGTCGGCAGGTCCCACGCGCACAGAGGATAGAGAGCCGGGGGATTCCGGTCGGCCCCGCCGTCCTCGGGAGCGCCGGCTGCGGGAGAATGGGGCCATGTCGGAGCTGATCGATCCCCGGCCGGTCTTCACGATCGTCATGGGCTGCAACGGCGTCGGGAAGAGCACCTGGAAGCGCAAGAACTACGACCTGCTCCCCGACCGGTACTACGATCAGGACTCCATCGCCGGCGGGCTGGGGGAGTGGTCTGACGAGCGCGCCCGGACGCGGACCCGCGAGATCGTGGACTCCGAGATCGCAGAGTGTCTCCGGGAGGAGCTCGACTTCGGCATCGAGAGCGCCTTTTCCGGCCTGCCGGGCCCGGAGATGGTCCGTCGCGTCGTCGAAGCGGGCTACCGGGTGGAAGGGCTCTACTTCGGAACCGCCGACTCCCGCATCAACATCGAGCGCATCGAGCACCGCGTGTTCTGCGGGACCGGCCACCCGGTGGATCCCCGACGGAATCCCGACGCGGTGGAAGCACTCACTCTCGAACCTGCGGCGGACCGCCGGGCGCTTCGACCTGCTGCGGGTCTTCGACAACTCCAACCCGACGATTTCGGCCTCCCGCGACCGGTCGAGCAGTGCCGGCTGGAGCGCGGCGCGGTGGTCTGGCGCGCCGAGAAGCCGCTCCGCTGGTGCGCGAACTGGCTGGAGGCGCTCGCCGACCGCCAGGCGGAACTCCGCCGCCGCTCCGCGAAAGCGACCCGCAGGGCCGCCTTCGCCCGTCGCGAGCGCGGATCCGGATCGGTCAGCGACTGAAGTTCCGACCGAAGAGCCGCATCAGCCCCCGCAGCCCCGCACCAGACTCAGGAGCAGGACCGCCAGGCTGAGCCACGCCGGGATCACGGCCAGGAGAACCAGCGATCGGGTCTTCTTTCGCCATGGGTATCGGTCCTGACGAGCGCCCGGCGACGGCGTCGAGGTCCTTCCACGAGGTCACCGGGCAACGGCGGGACTGGAGTCGGGCGCGCCGGCGGGTCAGGGTCGCAGGGACGTCGCGGGTTCCGGGGCACAATACGCCGATGACTGGCGGGCGAGCTTTCTGGAGTGGGGCTGGCCTTGGGCTGGTCCTGACGTTTCTGGCGGCGTCCGGGGCGGCGCAGGAGGGCGAGACGGTCCACTGGCCGGCGTGGCGGGGCCCGACGGCGAACGGGATATCCGAGGCGACCGGGCTACCGGTGCGGTTCGACCCCGACGCCAACGCCCGCTGGCGGGCCTCTCCACCGGGGCGGGGGCACTCCTCTCCCGTCGTGTGGGGCGGGCGGGTGTTCGTCTCCGCCTCGATCACCGGGGAGCCGGTGCCGGGCCACGCCCCGCCGGTCCACATTCGCAACGGGGAGGTCTATCTCCACCCCGGGAGCACCGCCGGCGATCTCCGCCACACGCTGCTGGCGCTCGCCTACGATGCGGCGACCGGCGCCGAGCGATGGCGCCATGTGGTCCACGACGGACCGGTGTACGACAACCGCTACCGCACGAACACCTACGCCTCGCTGACCGCGGTGGCCGACGGCGAGCGGGTCTATTTCTGGTTCGGCTCGCAGGGCCTCTACGCCTTCACGCTCGAAGGCGAGCCCGTCTGGGAGATCGATCTCGGGGACTTCGGCGAGTGGGGGCTGGGCCACGGGATCTCGCCGGTGCTCCATGGAGAGACCCTGATCCTCGTCTGCGACAACGACGACGGCGAGGGCTCGCGCATCTTCGGGGTGGACCGTCGCAGCGGCGAAGTCGTCTGGACCACCGAGCGGAGGGCGCGCAAGGGGTGGGCGACACCCGCGCTCCTGCCGGTCGGGGATTCCATCCAGCTCTTCGTGCCGGGCTACAACCACCTCGCGGCCTACGACGCCGGAAGCGGCGTCGAGCTGTGGCGGGCCGCGCCGTTCGAGGATTCCGCCCCGGTCCACACTCCCGTCCACCAGCCGCTCGGGGATGGCCGCCTCGTGTTCGTTTCCACCGGCTATCCCGGGAAAGAGATGCGCGCCCTCGAGGTGCTGCCGGGCGCCGAACCCCGGCTGCGCTGGAACTACGAGCGGGGCACCGGCTACCTGCCGTCGGCGCTGCTCTACGAGGGCATCCTGTTCTTTCTTTCCGACGGCGGCGTGGTCACGGCTCTCGATCCCGAAGACGGGTCGCTCCACTTCCAGGGACGCCCCACGAACCCGGGACGCTTCCACGCCTCCCCGATCGGCTACGAAGGACAGGTGCTGATCGGCAGTCTGGAGGGCGACCTGACCGTGTTCCGGGCCGCCACCGAGTTCGAGATCGTGGCCGAGAGCTCGCTGCCCGCCGCCATCTGGGCGTCTCCCGCCGTTTCCGGGCGGACAATCTTCCTCCGCACGGTGGATCAGCTCTACGCCTTCTCGGATGAGGGTCGGGAGGCGACGAGCGGTGCGTCGGGCGCTCCCGAATGACGGCTTCTGCGACCCGCGGCGGCGTCCTCGGCGTGGTCGCTCTCCTGATCGGCGCGGCCACCGCCCACTCCCAGGCCGAGTGGCCCCAGTGGAGGGGCCCGGGGGGCGCGGGAAAGACCGAATCGAGGGCTCCGACTCACTGGACGCCGGAGGAGAACATCCGCTGGCGACTGCCCCTCGAGGGCCGGGGGCATTCCTCCCCGATCGTGGTGGGCGATCTGGTGTTCGTCACCGCGGCCGTAACCGGAGAACCTGCTCCCGGGAACGAGGCGATCGTCCACTTCCTCGGCGGCGAGGAGTTCCTGCACCCCGACAGCCTGGGCGCCGACCACCGCGTGGACATCCTGCTGATCGCGATCGAACGCGAAGGCGGCGAGGTCCGGTGGCGGCGGGTCGTGCGCTCCGGAGCGCTTCCCTACGACAACCGCCACCGCGTCAGCTCCTACGCGAACCCGACTCCGGCGAGTGACGGCGAACGGGTCATCGTCTGGTTCGGAACCCAGGGCCTCCACGCCTTCGACCTCGCCGGAGAGGCGCTCTGGTCACGCGACTTCGGCGGCGTGGGCACCGTCGGGATGGGCGTCGGAGTCTCGCCGGTTCTCGCGCCCGAACTGGGTCTTGTCGTCCTCCAGAACGACATGGAGGAAGGGCAGGGATCGTTCCTCGTCGCCGTCGAGACCGCGACCGGCGAGGTGCGGTGGCGCGTGGATCGCGGCGAGCGGGTGGGCTGGGCCACGCCGGTGATCGAGCCGGCTTCCGACGGAACCGCCGTTCTCGTCGCTGTCGGCACGACGACCAACGAGGGCTACGACGCTTCGACCGGGGCGCTGCTGTGGGAGTCTCCAGGGCTCGGAGGCAACGCCGTCCCGAGTCCGGTTCCCTCCGGGGAGGGCGTGGTGTTCGCCGCCACCGGTTATCCCCGGAAACGGGTGGTCGCTCTCGACGTGAACGACGGGACCGAACGGTGGAGCTACCAGAAGGGTCAGGGTTACGTTCCGTCACCGATCTATCACCGGGGGCATCTCTATCTCGTGAGCGACGGCGGGATCCTGACCGCGCTCGCGGGCTCGACCGGTGAGATCGTGTACGAGGGCGGCCGGATGCCGCTGCCGGCGCGCTATTTCTCCTCGCCTCTGATCGCGGGGGAACGGCTCTATCTCACCAGCGAGGACGGCGACACCCACATCGTGCGCACCGGGCCGCGGTTCGAGGTCCTCGCGACGAACAGCCTCGGCGAGCCGGTCATGGCGTCGCCCGTCGTCGTCGAAGGCACGATGTATCTGCGCGGGATCGAGGCGCTCTACGCCATCGGTCCGGAGGCGGACTCCGGCGGCGGCCGGTGATTCCGTGAAGGAAACGACCATGATGAATGCAACTGCAACTCCCGACCGGAGTCGCGTCTTCGCCGTCGGCGCGGCGCTGATGCTGTTCGCCGCGTGTGCTCCCCCGCCGGCGGCCGACCCCGCCACGCCCCGCTACGACGCCCGCGAGTTCTACGAGACCGAACAGGTCTTCGGGGCGTCGTTCTCTGCGGACGAGACGCGCGTCCTGATGACGTCGGACCGTACCGGTGTGATGAACGTCTATGCCCAGCCGATCGCCGGCGGGGAGCCGGAAGCGCTTACCGCGTCGGCCGCCGAATCCAGGCTGTCGGTGCGGTACTTCCCGAACGATGACCGGATCCTGTTCACCGCCGATGAGGGCGGGAACGAGCTGAACCACCTCTTCGTCCGTGACCCCGACGGGACCGTGACCGACATCACTCCCGGGAAAAACCTGAAGGCCGGTTTCACTCGATTCACCGAGAGCGGTGACCGGTTCTTCGTCACGAGCAACGAGCGCGACCCCCAGGCCTTCGATCTCTACGCGCACGACGCCGGCTCGCTCGAGCGGCGGCTCGCGTGGGAGAACCCGGGGGCGTACCAACCGGGTCCGGTGAGCGGCGACGGACGCTGGCTGGCGGTCTCCCGCTCCCGCAACAACGCCGATTCCGACGTGTACGTCGTGGACCTGGAGAACGCGGCGGCGGAGCCGCGTCACGTCACGCCACACGAGGGAGACGCGAACCACGCGCCGCTGGGCTTCCTGCCGGGATCGCCCTTGCTGGCCTATTCGACCAACGCCCACGGTGAGTTTCGTGAGGCGTGGACCTGGGATCCGGCGACCGACGAACACGCTCCGCTGGTGAGCGCCGATTGGGATGTCCTGTTCGTCGGGTGGTCGGAGCAGGGAACCTACCGGGTGAGCGCGGTGAACGCGGACGCCTCCACCGAGATCACCGTCCTCGACACGCGGACCGGCGATGAACTGACGCTGCCCGAGCTGCCGGGCGGAGATCTCTCCGGGGTGCGCTTCTCGTCGAGCGAAACGAAGGTGGCGTTTTACCTGAGCAGCGACACATCGCCCGCGAACCTCCACGTCTGGGATCTCGAGAGCGACGAGGTGGTGAAGCTCACCGACACGCTGAACCCGGAGATCGCCGAGGAACACCTGGTGGACGGAGAGGTCGTCCGCTACCCCAGCTACGACGGCCTGGACATCCCGTCCATCCTCTACCGCCCCCGGGACGCGACCTCCGAAGCGCCCGCGCCGGCGCTGGTCTGGGTTCACGGCGGACCCGGCGGCCAGAGCCGCAAGGGCTACCGGGCGCAGATCCAGCATCTGGTGAACCACGGCTATGCAGTGCTCGCCGTAAACAACCGGGGCTCGTCGGGCTACGGCAAGACCTTCTTCCACCTCGACGACCAGCGTCATGGCGACGTGGACCTGCGGGACTGCGTGGAGGCGCGCGGCTACCTCGAATCGCTCGACTGGGTGGACGACTCGCGGATCGGGATCATCGGCGGTAGCTACGGCGGCTACATGGTGGGGGCGGCGCTGGCGTTCGCACCGGACGTATTCGACGTGGGCGTGAACATCTTCGGCGTGATGAACTGGGTTCGCACGCTGTCGCAGATCCCGCCGTGGTGGGGCGCCGCCCGCGACTCGCTCTACGCCGAACTCGGCAACCCGGAGACCGACCTCGACCGGCTCACGGCGATCTCGCCGCTCTTCCACGCCGAGAACATCGTGCGGCCGCTGTTCGTGGTCCAGGGGGCGAACGATCCCCGGGTTCTCCAGATCGAGAGCGACGAGATCGTGGAGGCGGTCCGGGCGAACGGCGTCCCGGTCGAGTACGTGATCTTCCCCGACGAAGGACATGGCTTTCGGAAGCGCGAGAACCGGATCACCAGCGCAAACCGCATCGTGGCGTTTCTCGACGGCCACCTGCGGGAGGAGACCCCATGACCCGGACCCTTGCAGCCCTCGTCGCCGCCGCGGCGCTTCTTCCAGCAACCGGCGCAGCGAGCGAAGAGTGGGACCGGTTCCGCGGCCCCAACGGCAGCGGGCTCGGCCCCGACGGACCGCTCCCGGTCGTTTTCGGGCCGGACCAGTCCGTCCGGTTCCGCGTCGCGCTCCCGCAGGGGCACTCCTCGCCGATCCTCGCCGGAGGCCGGGTCCACGTCACCGCGTTCACCGACGACGACTTCCAGACCATCGCGTTCGACCAGGAAACCGGGGAGGAGCTCTGGCGGGCCATCGCGCACCGGGAGCGGTTCACCGAAGTGGATTCCCGCAACAACGCGGCCTCTCCCAGCGTGGCGGCCACGCCGGATGAGGTGTACACCTTCTTCCCCGATCTCGGCCTGATCGCCTACGACGGGGCGGGGGAGGAGCGCTGGCGGCTGCCGCTCGGCCCCTTCGACAACCTCTACGGGATGGGCGCGTCGCCGATCCTGGTCGGAGATCTGGTCGTCATGGTGCTGGACCAGAACCTCGACTCCGAGATCATCGCGGTCTCGAGAGAGAGCGGCGAGATCCGCTGGCGGACGCCGCGTCCCGAAGCCACCAGCGGCCATTCGACGCCGATCCTGCGCGAGACCCCGGACGCGACGGAAATCCTCGCCCCCGGCAGCTTTCTGCTCACCGCTTACGACGCCGACGACGGCGCCCGCCGGTGGTGGGTGCGGGGGCTTCCGTGGGAGATGAAGTCCACGCCGCTCCTCGACGGCGAGTGGGTCTATGTGAACGGCTACGGCGCGCCGTTGAACCAGCCCGGGAACCAGAGGACGGCGCCCAGCTTTTCCGACGCCCTCGCTGCTTCCGACCGCGACGGGGACGGGGGGATCAGCCGGGACGAGGCCGAGGGGCACCCGGCATCCTGGTTCGGGGTCGTGGATCTGAACCGGGACGACATCCTCCAGGGATTCGAGTGGACCTACTACGAGGCGGTACTGGAGTCCCAGAACGGCGTGCTCGCGTTCCGTCCCGGCGCCGAGGGTGAGTCCGGCGATCTGACGGAGCGCAACACGCTCTGGAGCTACCGGCGGCGGGTGCCGCAGCTCCCCTCGCCACTGCTCTACGAGGGCGTCTTCTACATGGTGAACGACGGCGGCGTCGTGACCGCGCTCGATCCGGCGACCGGCCGGCGACTCTCCCAGGCGCGGCTGCGCGGGGCGGTGGACGCCTACTACGCCTCTCCGGTGGCCGCTGACGGCAAGATCTACTTCGTGAGCGAGCTGGGGCTCGCCGCCGTGGTCCGACCGCTTGATCCCGGAGAGGAGTCCTCGGAGCTGGAGGTGCTCGAAGTGAACACGCTGGGCGAGGCCGTCTATGCGACGCCGGCGATCGCTGCCTCGCGTCTCTACATCCGCACCGTCGAGCACCTCTACGCTTTCGGGCCGGCCCCAGCCGGCGAGTAGTCCCGGGTCCGGGAGTCCCGTGTGCTGACGCGCCTCGTCGTCCGCAACTTCAAGCGGTTCGACGAGTTCGATATTCGACTCGACAGTCCGGTCCTCTTCATCGGGCCGAACAACTCGGGAAAGACCTCCGCCCTTCAGGCGCTCGCGCTCTGGGATCTCGGGAAGAGCCGGTGGCTGGAGCGGTGGAGTGACCGCAGACAGGCGAAGCGACCAGGCGTGGCGATCGGACGGCGAGATGTCGTTTCGGTCCCCGTGCCGAACGCCAAGCACCTGTGGCGCCGGCTGCGTGTACGCCATGTCTTCCGAGAGCAGGGGAAACAGCGCACCAGCAACATTCGGATCGACATCCGCGCGGATGGTCGTCGGGACGGGAAGACGTGGCGGGCCGGCTTTGAGTTCGACTACGCGAATGAAGAAAGCTTCTACTGTCGCCCGCTCCGTACGAAGCCCGACGGGTCTTCCCGCATGGAAGTCCCACCCGAAGCGGCGGACATTCGCGTCGCTTATCTCCCGCCCATGTCGGGCATGGCCTCCAACGAGCTACGCCTGGAGCCCGGCGGAGTGAACGTGCGCCTCGGTGAAGGACGCACCGCCGAAGTCCTGCGGAACCTGTGCTTTCGGGTCTATCAGGAGAAGCCGGCAGCATGGGACGCCATCGTCGAGACAGTCGCGGGCATGTTCGGAACAAGCCTGGACGCGCCGCGCCACATCGCGGACCGTGGAGAGATCGCCATGTCCTATCGCGAGGACGGCGTCGTTCTGGACCTGACGGCCTCCGGGCGCGGGATGCAGCAGACTCTTCTCCTGCTGGCGCATCTCGCGCTGAATCCGGGCACAGTCATCCTCATGGACGAGCCTGACGCCCACCTCGAGATCGTGCGTCAGAAGGAGACCTATGACCTCCTGAGTGAGACCGTGGACAAGAGCGGCGGACAGCTCGTTATCGCGAGCCACTCCGAAGTCGTGCTTCGACACGGAGCCGGCAAGGCGCGCGTCGTGGCCTTCGTCGGAAGGCCGCACGATGTCGAGGACGACAGCCAGATCGTCAAGAGCCTCCGGGACATCGGCTACGGGGAAATCGAGTTGGCGCGCAAGTCGGGGTTTGTTCTCTATGTGGAAGGGGTCTCCGACGTGCCGATCCTGAAGGCGCTCGCGCTGCGCGGGGGCCATCACGACGCCGTCGCCGCTCTCGACGCGGCGTTCGTTCGAACCTGCGGGAACCAGCCGGGTCGGGCTCGAAGTTCCTTCTACGGTCTCCGGGAGGCCCTGCCCGAACTCATTGGGGTGGCGCTGTTCGATCGACTTCCCAAGGGCGAACTCCATGAGCACGGCGCTCTTGTCGAGCTGATGTGGCGCCGGAGAGAGATCGAGAACTACCTGTGCTCGCGGCAGACCGTGATGGCCTACGCGGCGGATTCCTGGCCGGGAATGCCCGGGTCACTCTTCCGCGGCGCAGCCGTTCGTGCGCGCCAGCGTGCGATCGAGGATCTCCTCGTGGAGATGGAAGCCGCCAGTCACACCCTCGGGAGGACTTTCGCCCCGTGGTCCGGAGATACGAAGGCGAGCGAGGACATCCTGAAGCCGTTGATGAAGCAGTTTCACGAGCGGATGGAAGAACCGAATCCGTTCCGGCGGAAGAGCGACTACGCGCAGCTCGCGGCGCACATCCCGGATTCGGACCTGGCTCCGGAGGTCCGGGCGAAACTCGATGCGATAGCAGAGGCACACGCCGGAGCCACGCCGAATCTCACGTACTGAAGATCGGACTCAGACCCGAGCAGGGGCTATCGCGTGTCGGGCCGCGACGCCGTGATCGGCAGGAACGGTGGGTGCGCGAGGAAGTCGTCCCAGAACCGGTTCCCGCGTTCGGAGGGATCGAGGCGCAGCCGCTCCCAGCGGAAGTCGTCGAACCCGGCAGCTTCGAACGCCGCCTCGTAGGTCTCCGGCTTCCAGAAGACATTGCTGAACTCGAAGGCGGTCCCATCCGGGTTCGGGAAGCGATAGAAGACCGGGTCGCCCTCGCGCGGGCCGTCCGTCCTCCCGGAGCGGGAGAACCGCTCGAAGCCGTACTGCGCCCAGGAACAGCGGCCGTCCGGCGGCTCGTGAACATTGTCGAGGAACCCGACCATCCGACCACCGGGGACGAGCGCCCGACCGATCGTGTCGAGGAACCGCGCGAGAGTCTCCTGATCGGGGGCGTAGTGGAGGAGGAACATGGCGACCACGACATCCGCCGGTTCCGGAGGATCGAAGTCGGCGACATCGGAGCAGTGGTAGCGCACGCCGAGCGGCCGCCGGTGTTCCTCGGCCTCCGCGAGGGCGATCATTTCCGGCGAGATATCCACGCCGGTGACCCGTCGCGCGCCCGCCCGCATGAGCTGCCGGGCGTAGTGGCCCTCGCCGCACGCGAGGTCGTGGAACGAGAGTCCGCGCGGCTCGGGCAGAAGTCGGAAGAGGGTGAACCGCTCGATCACCGTCCGGAAGGGCAGGCTCTTGGACCGTCGGTACTGCGCTGCGATCGCGTCGTACTGGGACATGGACGGGATTGTGAAGCCTGCGGAGCGCCCCGGTCGCGTACAGACCGCGCTTCGCCGCGCGTCCGCGCACGAGGGAGCTGCGCCCGACCCGGACAGGGGCGCCGTCCCGCCCTGACGCGCGGCTTCCCCCTCCCGTCGGGGGGGGCGACGCTACCGCTCCGACGGGAACGGGAACAGACGGTCCGGACGGGGCGCGATGCTGGCTCCGACGATGAATGCGCGGTCCCAGGAGGACTGACTGACGGTTGTGAACCAGGTCAGTCTGCCGCCGCCCGGAAGCTGCATCCCGTAGTCGCCGCGGGCGTCCATCGTCCACGCGCTCCTGGCGGGGTCGGGAGCGTGGCGGCGGTAGATCTGCTCCTCCCACAGCGCACCCGTCGTCGTCGCCGCACCGCCAAAACTCGGCGACAGCGAGAGCGACAGGCCGTCGCCGCCCGGGTCGCCCACGGCCAGCGTCAACCCGGCGCCGCGTTCCCGGTACCCCTCGGATGCGTGGATGACGAGCGCCCTTCCCTGAACATCCAGCCGCACGATTCCCCGGTGCGCGCGCAGGCCGAGGGCGAGCTCCAGGCCCGCTCCGGTGCGCCCGGCGCCGCCATCGCGCCGCAGGTGCGCCTCGCCGAACGGCTGGAGCGACAACCCGCCCAGTGTCAGTGGCCGAGAGACCTCGGCGCCGATCCGCTGCTGGTTCACCGTCGCCTCGAGCCCGTCCACCGACTCGAGGCCCTGGCCGGTGCGGAGCCGGGCCCACGCGATGTCGGATCGCAGCCCGAAGGCGGTTCCATCGTCGAACTCGCGGATCTGGCGGCGGACTTCGACGAGACCGAGGACGAAGCCGAGATCGCTCTCGCCCACCCCGCCGGTGGCGTCCCGCTCGTTCTCGGCCTTGCCCTTGCCCACGCCGCCGCCGAGGGTTGTCCATGCCGTGGTCGTTCCGTCCGACCACGAGAGGTAGGGATGCAGCGTCGTCAGCGAAGTCGTCAGGCGGCCGCTCGACCGGCGACCCAGTAGATCGGCACGCCCGCACCCGTGGTCGAGGTGTTGTCGCGGGCATCGACCGCCGGGGTGGACCCGAGCACGCGGAACGCCGAGGCCCACGGCCGGAGAACACGACTGTCCCCGGCGAATCCCTGAATCAGTCCGTTGTATGTGGCGATATCGGACGAGGTGGCGTTGTTCTCCTGACTGGAGACGAACAACAGCCGAAAGCTGTCCCCACTGTCGATGCCCGATGGGATCAGACTCCAGTTCCAGGGGACCGTGTAGGACCCGTCACTGTTCGGGGTCGGCGCCTGCGCGGCGGCGCCCGGCGCGAAAGCGGCGTGCAGCGCCAAGCAGAGCAGAGCGAGAAGCAGGCCGCGAACGGCGGCGCCAGCGCCCGCCAGCGCGCCGACCCGGCGGATCACGGGCCCCCTTTGCCGATGTCGGGTGGGCCTGGGGGCATCCGGGAGCGAGGGGGCCGGAGGGGGGGCAGCGGGCGGTTTGGGGCGACGGCATCGGTCATCCCCGGACCCCCCACCGCGACCGGGGAATCAGGCGCTCTCGCAGAAGGCTCCCGTGTCTGTGTCCTCAGGTGGCTCGAGACGGATGCTTGACGCACGGGGGCACGAATGGTAGTGCCGGCCTGACCGGGGCCGGCGCGCGGAGGCTCGCCCGAGGTCGTCTTCGCGGCCGATGGGCGTTGTCGGGTACAAACGGCGAATGCGTGTCCAGGATTCAGAGGAAGTCGCAACCGTCGCCCCCGCGCGTCAGGCCCTGCGGCTGAGTCTCGCGGCGCTTCTGCTGTCGGTTGCGGCGGGGGCGGCGAACGCTCCCGCCTGGATCGCGGGCCTTCAGGCGGACCAGGGCGCGGGGCTGCGGGACGCCGCCCGCGAGGGTGACCTGGGACGCGTCGAGGAGCTGCTCGCGGCCGGCGTCCCGGTGGATGCGCCGAACCGCTACGGAGCGACCGCGCTCTTCTTCGCCGCCGACCGCGGGCACCTCGACGTCGTCCGCGCCCTGGTGGGCGCCGGAGCGTCGCTCGCCGTCTCCGACCGCTTCTACCAGATGACACCGCTGAGTCGCGCGGCCGGCTCCGGGCATCGCGATGTCGTCCTCCATCTGCTGGCGGAGGGCGCGCCCGGAGTCGGGCCGGTGCTTCTCCAGGCGGTGCGCCGCGAGGACCGTCCGCTCCTCGACGCGGCGCTTCGAAACGGACGCTTCGACGAGGATGCCCTCGCCGCGGCCCGGCAGGCGGCGATCGGCCGCTCCGAATTCGCTGAGGCGCTGCGAGGCGTCGAGGCGGAGGCGGTGGAACGCGCCTCGCTCAGCGCCGCCGAGCGGGAGCTGCTCGCCGGACGCTACTGGAACGAGGCCGAGGGCCGCGGCGCGCTGATCACGTTCCGGGGCGAGTCCGTGATGGTGCGGGGCTTCGTGGTGGAGGACGGCGAGGATCGGCCTTCGGGCGATGCCGTCGAGCTCGTTCCACGAGGCGCTGCGCGGTCGTTCGTTGCCGCGGGAGACACCCGCTACTCGTTCCCCGGCCGGGGCGGCATGGTCGAGCGGCTGGTCATGGAGCGGGACGGCGAAGTCCTGACCTTCCAGCCCGAGGGAGAGACGGAAGGGCGGGGGGCCGCTCGGGTGGCGGAAGAGACCGCGGACGCGGCGACGCCGGATCCGGCGGCGGACCTCCCGGTGCGCCCCCGGCCGTGGCCGCAGTTCCGGGGTCCCGGGGGCGCCGGCAACGCGGACGGGCAGGGGGTCCCGCTCCGCTGGAACGCCGCCACCGGGGAGGGGATCGCCTGGGAGGTCCCGCTGGACGGCCTCGGCGTCTCGAGTCCGGTGATCTGGGAGGAGCGAGTGTTCGCCGTCACCGCCGCCAGCCTGACCGGGGACACCGAGTTCCGGATCGGGCTCTACGGGGACGTGGCGCCGGTCGAGAACGACTCCGAGCACGTCTGGGCGCTGAACGCGTTCCATCTCGCGACCGGAGAGGCGCTTTGGACTACCGAAATCCGGCGGGGACCGCCCGGCACCCGGCGCCACACCAAGTCGAGCCAGGCGAACGCCACCCCGGTCACGGACGGCAAGCGGATCGTGACCCTGATCGGCAGCATCGGACTGCTGGCGTGCCACGATCTCGACGGCGAGCTGCTGTGGGAGCGGGACGTCGGCGTTCTGAACAGCGGCTGGTTCTACGACCCCGACTTCCAGTGGGGACACGCCTCCTCGCCGATCCTGCAAGACGGCGCCGTGATCGTGCTGGCCGACGTCCACGGCGACGCCTTTCTCGGGGCATTCGATCTCGAGACCGGCGAGCCGATCTGGCGCACTCCGCGGGACGAGGTCTCCACCTTCTCGACGCCGCTGGCCCACACGCTCGGGGACTCGCCCGAGATCGTCGTGAACGGGACCACGATCCGCGGCTACGACGCCCGGACCGGCGCAGAGAACTGGCGGCTCGGGCCGAACTCCGAAATCCCCATCGGTGTCCCGCTGGTCGGAGACGGCCTCCTGCTGGTCCAGGCCGGTTATCCGCCGATCCGGCCCATCTACGCGATCCGTCCCGGGATGCGGGGGGATCTGACCCTCGCGCCGGGAGAAGACGTCAGCGAGGCGATTGCGTGGAGCCACGACCGCGGCGGGGTGTACATCCCGTCGCCGCTGTTCTACGACGGGGTCCTCTATCTGAACGCGAACAACGGTCGCCTGTCCGCCTACGACGGGGAGACCGGGGAGCGGCTCTATCGGGCGCGCATCGGCGGCGTGGGCGGCTCGTACGCCGCGTCCCCGTTCGCCGCCGACGGGAGGCTCTACTTCACTTCGGAGGAGGGGGAGACGTTCGTGGTGCGAGCGGGCCGGGACTACGAACTGCTCGCCCGCAACAGCGTGGACCGGATCGTGATGGCGTCTCCGGCGGCGAGCGGCGGCGTTCTCGTCGTGAGGGCGATCGATCGGCTGTTCGGGATCCGGCGGTAATCAGGGCGAGTCGGGCCTGCTCGAGTGGGGCCTGCTTCTACAATGAGGGCTCCCGGAGGTCCTGCTGTGTTTCGATCCATAGCCATCGTCATCCTGTCCGTCGCCCTCGGCGCCGGAGTCGCCGCCGCCGGGGACTGGCCCCACTGGCGGGGTCCTTCCCACGACGGCGTCAGCGACGAGACCGGTCTCCCGGTGAGCTGGGACACCGAGGACGGGATCGTCTGGAAGACCGCGCTTCCGGCGTGGAGCGGCGCCACCCCGATCATTTCCGGGGACACGATCTTCCTCAACGTCTCGATCCCCGACGATGCGGCCGGCGTCCCGGCGAACCCGTCCGAGGGCAACCGCCGCCGGCGGGGCGCCGCCGAGGGCCGCGGCAACGTGGCGTACTCCGGTCACATCGAGTTGTGGGCGCTCGACCGCTCCGACGGCTCGGCGCGCTGGAAGCGCCACGTCAGCGATCGGGACACCCGCGGACGCAAGCAGAACATGAGTTCGCCCTCGCCGGTCACCGATGGGGTGCGCGTCTATGTCCTCACCGGCACCGGAATCCTCAAGGCGTTCGACTTCGAGGGCGCCGAGTTGTGGACGCGGGACATCCAGGCGGACTACGGGGACTTCGGGCTGAACTGGGGCTATGCCAGCAGCCCGCTGCTCCACCAGGGCGCGCTGTATGTCCAGGTGCTTCACGGCATGAAGACCGACGATCCGTCCTACCTGCTGCGGATCGCCACCAGCACCGGCGAGACCGAGTGGCGGGTCGAGCGGCCGACCGAGGCGCGGCGCGAATCTCCCGATTCCTACACGACGCCGTTCGTCCATCAGGTCGAGGGCCGCGATGAGCTCGTGATCACCGGCGGTGATGTGGTCACCGGGCACGATCTGGACACCGGCCGCGAGCGGTGGCGCGCCGACGGGCTGAACCCGGAGGACAACGGCGCCTACCGGATCGTCGCGTCCCCGATCGTGAAGGACGGGATCATCTACGCGCCCACCCGGGTGAAGCCGCTCCTCGCGCTTCGCACCGGCGGGGAAGGGGACATCACCGAGTCGCACCGGATCTGGTCCTTCGACCGGGGCCCGGACGTTCCCACGCCGGTCACCGACGGCGAGCGCTTCTTCGTCGTGACCGACAACGGCGTCCTCTACGCGCTCGACGCCCGCACCGGGGAGGTCCTCGCGGGACCGACGCGGCTCGCTCCCGGGACCTACAGCGCTTCCCCGGTGCTGGCCGAGGGACGCCTCTACGTGATCAACGAGGATGGAGTGGCGTCGGTCGTGGACGTCTCCGGAGACGGGTTCGAGATCCTCGCGACGAACGACATGGAGTCCTACACGCTCAGTTCGATGGCGATGTCGAACGGCCAGATCTTCCTCCGGACCGCCGAGGCGCTCTACTGCATCGGCGACTGAGGCCATGCGCCGGATCCGGGACATCGGCGCGACGGCGGCGTTCGCCGCGGCGCTCGCTCCGGCATGGGCCGAGCAGCCCCCGTCTCGGGCGGAATGGAGGCTCTCCGTCGGGAGACTCGTGGTCACGCACCAGCCAGCGAGTGATTTCTGGTCGGACCCGGACTACTACGTGCAGGCGACGCGGTGGGACCCGTCCCTCACCGACCGCCGCCATCGGATCCTGGTCGAGCGGTTCGATCTGCGAGCCGAGGAGCGCGAGGTCATGTCGGAGCGGGAGCCCCTGGTTGCGAAGAAGCAGGCGTCGGAGATCGTTCCGGGGCCGCCGCTGACCCCGGAGGAGGAGGAGAGGTTCGCGACGCTCCTCGCCGAAGCCGACGAGACCGATCTATCGTGTCCTGGCGGGGATCGGCGCGAAGGTTCGTGCACTCGGTGCTCCGCCTCGGACGACTCGCTCCCGTGTCGGCGCTGTCGGATCTGCGAGGCGCTGTCGGACCTGCGGCGACGGAAGGCGGCGAGTGAAGTCGTACCCGGCGAGCCCCTGACCGAGGACGAGGCCGCGAGACTGCTCGTCCTGACGGCCCGGCTCGCGGAATTGGAAGACGCGATCTCCCGCGCCACCACGGAGCTGGACGAGATCGCCTCCTCCGTGACGGGCCGGACGCACGTCGTCACGACCGGAGCACTCACGATTCACTTCGGTCCTACCGGGATTCTCGGGGTTTACGCCGGAGACATTCTCGAAATCGCCGTCCTCGAGTCGGATGTGGCCGAGGATGACCTGCACGGGCGTACGGTCTTCCGCCTCGAACAGGGGATGCTCGACGCCGGGTTCGTGGATCTGGTGATGCCCAACGTCAGGTCCCTTCAGCTCCATCTTCAGCCCGTCCCGGGCCGGTCTCCGCCGCCTGATTTCGCGCGTCGTTTCCCGGACTGAACCCCCGCCGGGAACCGAACCGGCCCCGCCCGGTCGGATGATCCGCGCCCGTTTCGCGCCCGAGCCCCTCGCCACTCTCTCTGGCGTGAGCCATCGCTACGGCCCGGTCCTCGCGCTGGACCGGGTGGACCTCGAGGTGAGGCCGTCCGAGATCCTGGCGGTGCTCGGCCCGAACGGCGCCGGGAAGACCACCGCGATCAGCCTCCTTCTCGGCGTTCTCCGCGCCCGTGAGGGCGTCGCCCAGGTGTTCGGTCGGCACCCCGACCACCCGTCGGTGCGCGCCCGCCGGGGGGCGATGCTCCAGATCTCCGGCCTTCTGCCCACGCTCACGGTGGCCGAGCACCTCGATCTCTTCCGCGCCTACTACCGCACGCCACTCCCGCTCGGGCGCCTCCTACGCCTGGCGGGGCTCGAGGATCTCGCGGGCCGGCGGTTTCTGAAGCTGTCCGGCGGGCAGAAGCAGCGGGTCATGTTCGCGCTGGCGATGGCGGGAGACCCTGAGCTCGTGTTTCTCGACGAGCCCACCGCCGGTCTGGATCTCGACGGCCGCCTGCGGCTGTGGGGCGAGATCCGCGCGCTGCGGGAAGCCGGGCGGACCGCAGTCCTCACGACCCACTACCTCGAGGAAGCGGACGCGCTCGCCGACCGGATCGTGGTCCTCCACCGGGGCCGGGTGATCGCCACCGGAACGCCGGCGGACATCAAGGCCCGGACCGCGGGGCGGCTGGTGCGCGCCATCACCAGGATCTCCCCGGAAGCGGCGCGCGCCCTGCCGGGTGTGGTGAGCGTCCGGGAGCGCGGCAGGCATCTCGAGTTGCTGACCTCGCGGTCGGAGGATGCGGTGCGGGAGATGCTGTCCCGGGACGCGAGCCTCACCGATCTGACGGTCACCGGCGCCGGGCTGGAGGAGGCCTTCCTCTCGCTCACCGGGGGAGGGGAGAGCAGCCCGTGAGCCGGTTCGCCCACATAGCCCGCATTTGCCTGCTGGAAGCGCGGTCGCAGTTTCGGAACGCGATCCGGATGCCTGCCTTCGCCTTCCCGACGTTGATCTTCCCGCTCATGTTCTACGCCTTCTTCGGGATCGTGCTGTTCGGGGCCCGGGACGGCAACACCGAGCTGCCGACCATGATGCTGGCGGGCTACGGGGTCTTCGCGGTGCTCGGGCCGTCGCTGTTCGGCTTTGGCGTCGGTCTCGCGAACGAGCGGGACAACGGCTCGCTCCTGCTCAAGCAGACGACTCCCATGCCCACCGGCGCCTATCTGTTCTCGCGGGTCGCGATGGCGTTCGTGTTCGGCGCCGTCGTCACGCTGGGGCTCTTTCTGCTCGGAGCGCTCGGGGCGGGAGTGCGACTGGGCGCGGGCGAGTGGGCCGGGCTCTTCGGGGTGATCCTGTCCGGGGTGATCCCGATCTGCTCCCTGGGTCTCATGATCGGCACCCTGGTCAAGGTCCAGGCGGCGGTCGCGGTGGTGAACCTCGTCTTCCTGCCGATGTCGGTGCTTTCCGGTCTCTGGTTCCCCATCGCGCTGTTCCCGGAGGTTCTCCAGCGGGTGGCGAACGTTCTGCCCGCCTACCACCTGGCGCAGCTCGCCCTCAAGGTCATCGGTCTCGATCAGGGCCAGCCGGTGCTGCTCCACATCGGGATCCTGGCGGTCCAGACCGGCGTGTTCCTGGGGGTCGCCGCGATCGGCTTCCGGCGCTTCGGCCGGCTGAACCCGGCCTGAAGGCTCAGGTCCTCGCCCGGCTCCGTCGCCAGGCGGGCCGAGTCTGTCGGTCAGGCGTGGATCGGTCGCGCGAGTAAGGGGACTTGCCCTGACTTTGGCGATTCTGGTATAAGCGGCGACAGCGACACGGAGGTTGCGTAGGGAATGGACCGATTGCGGGCGTTGTGCGGACGTGTCCTTTGGGTCCACGCGGAAGCCGTGGGGCGCCGTTCCCGTGGTGATCCTCCGGTCCCGACCCGACTCGGTCGCTGAGAGGCTGCCGAACGGTGCGGGCCGTTCGGAGTCACCATCGCGCCGATCGGGTTTCACTACCGAGGAGAAAGGAAGGAAGTGAGACTCAGACAAGGCATCTCTGTGAGGCAACTGGCGAGAGCGCTCGTCGCTGTGGCTGTGCTCCTGCCTGCCGTCTCGGCGGCGCAGGAGGCCGGCGTTTACGGAAGGGTTACCGACGCGACCGGTGATGCCCTCCCCGGAGTGACCATCACCGTCACGAACGCCGACACCGGACTCCAGAGAACGGTCACTTCCGGGGGTGGCGGGCAGTATCAGGCGCCCTCGCTCCCGGTCGGCACCTATTCGGTAGAGGCGAGCCTCCAGGGGTTCCAGACCCTCACCAACGAGGGCCTGCGGCTCCAGGTGGCGCAGCAGGTGACGCTCAACATCACTCTGGAGCTCGCCGGCGTGGAGGAAGCGGTCACCGTTACGGCGGCGGCACCACTCATCGAGTCGCGTCAGGCCGATTTTTCCACGATCATCACCGAGGAACAGGTAGAGGTTCTGCCGATGCAGGGCCGCAAATGGCTCGACCTTGCTACCCTCAGCCCAGCGACCAGCCAGGACGCGATCCGCGGTGTCTTCTACAACAACGTGAACATCGGCGCGGGGGTCACGTTCTACTCGAACGGCTTCTACGTGGACGGAGTCAGCAACAACTGGCAACAGCAGGGGGAGCCGAGGCAGGATTTCCCGCAGGAGGGAATCGCCGAGTTCAAGGTCCAGGCCTTCAATGCCAGCGCCGAGTTCGGCTTCGCGCAGGGCGGCTACCTGAACGTGGTGACCAAGAGCGGTACGAACGAGTTCAGCGGGAGCGTCTTCGAGTTCTTCCGCACCAAGGCGCTCAACTCGAAAACGGAGCTCCAGGACGAGAAGCCCGACTTCTCCCGCCACCAGTTCGGCGGGTCGTTCGGAGGCCCGCTCGTCGAGGACAAGGCCCACTTCTACGTTTCCGCCGAGTACACCGACGAGTCCTCCTTTTTCACCGTGAACACCGGCGGCGTGTTTCCGGAGGAAGAGGGCACGTTCGAGAAGCCGGACTGGAATTTCATGGGCTTCGGAAAGCTGGACTACTCGATCAACGACGATCACCGCCTGTTCGTGCGCTATGCGCACCACAACAACGAATTGACCCATCGCGGCTCCGGCGGCATCCGGGCGGCGAGCAGCGGCTTCAGCTTCGGGGCCCCCCGGCACTCGCTGGTGCTCGGTGAAACCTGGTTCATCGGTCCGGACACGTTCAACGACTTCCGGGTCCAGGTAGCGAAAGCGACCTATATCGGCTGGCCGCCTGGACACCAGAAGTGGAGCGACTCCGGCGAGTTCCCCGCCGAGCGCGTGGATGTCGGACCGCTCATCAATCGTCCGAGTCTTCGGACCGGAAGCCAGTCCGCGTTCCTCGGACCGGAGCTCCACATCCAGGTCAAGAACGACATCTCCCACTACGTGGGGTCGCACGAGTTGAAACTCGGGGTGGACCTCACCTGGATCGACTGGGAGCCGGACAACGTCGGGGTCGCCGAGGAGTGGTGGTTCTCCACGGACGCGCCCTTCGATCCGAACGACTCGGCGACCCACCCCGACCGGTTTCGGCAACGGCTCCTGCCCCGCTACGACGACTTCGAGAATACCGAGCACTCGCTCTACATCAGCGACACCTGGACGGTGAACCCCCGGCTCACCCTGAACCTCGGTCTCCGCTACGACTTCCAGCAGGGAGTGTGGAACGAGAACCTGCTCGAGGAGACCGTCCCGGAGATCCTGGTCCGAGATCGCGTCGTGCGTTCTGCCGGGCGTCTCGATCCATCGCTCTTCCCGTTCTACGACAACAGCACGCGTGGGGACCGCGACAACTTCGGCCCGCGGCTGGGATTCGTCTGGGATCCAACCGGCGACGGCCGCCAGTCGGTACGGGCTGCCTGGGGCGTCTTCTACAACCGCTACCGGGCCAACGGCGCCCCCCGCGCCGAGCGGAACCCCGAGGACCTGCTGGTGGTGATCCAGAACCCCAGCTATCCCGATCCGTATGAAGGGCAGGACCCCTTCGAGGTCGCTCGCTCCCAGCGCAACTACTCGATCCAGGGCAACGAGAATCGGACGCCCTACACGCGCCAGTACAGCGTGGGATACAGCCTGCAGATCGGGGACGACCTGAGCGTCAGCGTGGACGGCATCGCGGCCGACGGTTTCAACCAGCACACGCAGATCGACTTCAACTACCCGGCGACGGCGGGAGGAGAACGGCCCTTCGCCCCAATCGGCCGCGTCACGTCCGGTATCACGGACGGCGAACTGCGGTACCGGGCGGTATCGGCTCGCGTGACCAAGCGGCTCGCGAACCGCTGGCAACTGCTCGGCTCCTACACGCTTGCCGACGTGCAGGCCGATTCGGAGACCTTCCCGGCGGACCACTACAACCGCGCCTCCGACTACGGGCATGTGCCCGCAGACCGGCGTCACCGCCTGACGGTCAGCGGTCTGGCGATGTTGCCCGGAGGCGTCAACCTGAGCGGGATCATCCGCTACCAGAGCGCCCTGCCGTTCAACGTCACGGCGGGCAGCGACCTGAACGGAGACGGCATCGGCGGAGACCGGCCGCCCGGGATCAACCTCCGGGACGGCTGCCGGGATCTCGACCTGAACGCGGCGAACGGCTACCGGACCGCCAACGGCTTGTCCACGGTTTCATCGGTCGAGTGTCCCGCCTACGCCACGGTGGACGTGCTGGCGTCCAAGGAGTTCGGTTTCGGGGATCGGTCCTACGTCGAGGCCATCTTCCAGGTGTTCAACCTGCTGAACCGCTCCAACTGGTTCCCGCCGAACGGGAACCTGCGCTCCGGGACCTTCGGACAGTCCACCCAGGTCGCCGAGGCTCGGCAGATCGAGCTGGCGCTCCGAGTCCGGTTCTGAGCGTCACGGCGGTCGGCGTCGCCGTCTGAAGGCGGCGCCAGCCCGCTCCCTTGTCCACCGGCTTCAGAGGCCGACCGAAACCGAGATCTCGGGGAGATCCACCTTGACGAAGATCGAATTGTTCCTGCTGTCTGGCGGCGCGGCGCTCGTGCTGGCGGCCTGCACCCCCGCACCGCCGATGGAAGAGGAGGACGAGGGGACTCTTATCACCGGCGTCTGGGCCTTCGTCTCCGAGACGAACACCGAGACCGGGGAGATGGTCCGCGACGATTCCACCTGGAGCGGCATCTGGGTCTTCACGAACGGCTACCACTGCCTCGCCCGGATGGACAACAACCGGACCGCGCGTTCGGCCGCGGAACTCGCGGAACTCCCGCTGGAGGAACAGGTAGCGCACTACGAGCAGCTCCTGAACTACTCCGGAACCGCCGGGACCTACCAGATCGAGGGAGACACCCTTCGGCGCCAGTGGGACGTCAGCCTTGGGCCGGACATCATCGGTCTCGAATCCGTCGCCACCGTCCGCGTGGAGGGGGACCGGATGTTCGTGGACCTGCCGCGGCGCGGCGAAGAGTCGGGGCCCGCGGTTCAGGTGCTCTACCGCCGGCTCGAGTAGCGGCGGGCCGGCGCCTGACTCAGCCTCCTCTTCGTGAGACAAGGAAGAACAATGAGATCCATTTTCGCCGCGCTCGCCTGCGCGCTGCTGCTGACCGTTCCCGCCGATGGCGCGCCGCAATCCGGCGGAGAGAGCGATGTCTACGACCCCGCCACCTACCAGGCCCTCAAGTACCGGATGATCGGGCCCCACAAGGGCTCCCGCGTCACCGCAGTGACCGGAATCGCGGAGCAGCCCTGGACCTACTTCATGGGGACGAACGGTGGAGGCCTCTGGAGGACCACGGACGCGGGAGAGAGCTGGGTGAACATTTCCGATGGCTACTTCGGCTCGAGTTCCATCGGCGCCATCGACGTGGCGGACTCCGATCCGAGTGTTATTTACGTCGGCACCGGGTCCGCCTGCATCCGGGGGAATGTCTCACCGGGAGACGGCATCTACAAGTCTGCGGATGGCGGCGAAAGCTGGATCCACGTCGGGCTGCGCGATGCGGGTCAGATCGGCCGGGTGGTGATTCATCCAGGGAACCCGGATGTCGCCTACGCGGCCGTGCTTGGTCATGCATTCGGCCCGAACGAGATGCGCGGCGTCTTTCGGACCACGGACGGCGGCGCGACGTGGGAGAAGGTGCTCTACGTGAGCGAGAGGACCGGCGCGAACGAGATCGCCCTGGACCCGTCGAACCCTGATGTTCTCTACGCGACCATGTGGACCGCGGAGCGGAAGCCCTGGACCATCATCTCCGGCAGCGACGAGGGCGGCATCTACAAGACGACCGACGGCGGGGACACCTGGACGGAACTCACGAACGGGCTCCCCGGCGGGATGATCGGGCGGACCGGCATCAGCGTGTCGGCCGCGAATCCGAACCGGGTCTGGGCGCTCGTCGAGGCGCGTGACGGCGGGGTGTATCGGTCGGACGACGCGGGCGCGTCCTTCGAGCTCATCAACGACGACCGGGAACTTCAGAACCGGCCCTGGTACTACATGCACATCGTCGCCGACCCGGTGGACGTGGACCGGGTGTACGTGGTGAGCCGCTACTTCCACCGCTCGGACGACGCCGGAGAGACCTTCGACCTCATCGCCACCCCACACGGGGACAACCACGACCTCTGGATCAATCCGCACAACAACCGGATCATGGTTCAGGGCAACGACGGCGGCGCGAATGTCTCCTGGAACGCCGGCCAGACCTGGTCGAGTCAGCTCAACCAGCCGACCGCCGAGATGTACCGGGTGAGCGTGGACAACCAGTTCCCGTACCGGGTGTACGGCTCGGCGCAGGACAACTGGGAGGTGCTCTCGGTGCCGAGCCGGTCCGGCCACTTCGGCATGCGGCTCCAACTGCAGCACTGGGACGGCGTCGGTGGCATGGAGGGCGGCGTCGCGGTGATCCGGCCCGACGATCCGAACATCGTCTTTGCCGGGAGCACGAGCGGCGCGATCACGCGCTACGACCGCTCAACCGGCCAGATCCGGCCGATCAAGGCCTACCCCGAAGTGGGCGGGATGCCTGCGAGGCACCTCCGCTACCGCTTCCAGCGGACCGCGCCCATCGTGCTCTCGCCGCACGACCCGAATGTGCTCTACCACGCCTCGCACGTGGTCCACCGCACGATGAACGACGGGCAGAGCTGGGAAGTGATCAGCCCTGACCTGACCACGGGTGATCCGGAGAGGATCAACACATGGGGTGGCCCGATCACCCGGGAGGTGACGAGCGAGGAGGTCTATTGCACCATCTTCGCGCTCGCCGAATCGAAACACCTGCCGGGGGTGCTGTGGGCCGGCACTGACGACGGGCTGGTCCACATTTCGCGGGACGGCGGCGAGAACTGGGAGAACATCACTCCGGCGGACATGCCGGACTCCGGCACGGTGAACATCCTGGAGGTCTCGCCGCACACCGCGGGACGCGCCTTCATCTCGGTGGTCCGCTTCCGGCTGGACGACTTCCGGCCCTACGTCTTCCGCACGGACGACTTCGGAGAGAGCTGGGAACTCCTCACCGACGGGATGAACGGGATCCCGGCCGACCAGTTCGTGCGAGTCGTGCGGGAGGATCCGGACCGCAAGGGGCTGCTCTACGCCGGTACCGAGTACGGCGTATTCGTCTCCTTCGACGACGGGGCGCATTGGCAGTCGCTCCAGCTCAATTTCCCGGTCGCGCCGGTGACGGATCTGGTGGTTCACGAAAAGGATCTGGTGCTCTCGACGAAGGGCCGGTCCTTCTGGATCCTCGACGACCTGTCCCCGCTCCACCAGTTGACGGACGAGGTCGCGGAGTCGGCGGCGCACCTCTTCGCCCCGCGTGACACCCACCGGGTGCGCACCGCCGAAGAGGAAGCGGTGGACGAGTACGTCGGCGGCTGGCGCTCGGTCGCGAATCCCCGCGATCTCTACGGCGGCGCCCGCATCACCCGCGACCGGCAGGGCACCGACGCCCCGAACGGCGCAACCATCTATACCTGGTTCGCGGCGGCCCCGGAGGGCGAAGTGACCCTCGAAATCCTCGATGGAGCCGGGGAGGTCATCCGGCAGTTCTCCAGCGAGGAAGATCCCAGGGATCCCTCGGTGATTGCCCGACCCGAGCCGCCCTTCTTCAAGGAAGAGAGCACGTTCTTCAACGCCGGTCTGAATCGCTTCGTCTGGGATCTCAGATATCCCTCGGCGTTCGGCGGCGCGCCGCTCGGGCCCCTGGTGGTTCCGGGCGACTATCAGGTACGGGTTTCGACCGAGGACTGGAGCGGGATCCAGCCCATCGAGGTGCTCGCCGATCCGCGGGTCAGTACCACGGCGGCGGAATTCCAGAGCCAGTTCGGTCTGCTGCTGAGGATCCGGGACCGGATCAGCGACCTCCACCGGGTGGTTGCCGAGATCCGGGAGTTGCGGGAAGGAGCGTCCGCGCCCGTCGCGGAACGGCTCACCGGGATCGAGCGGGAGCTCGTGCCGGTTCCCGAGGACTTCGACCGCGAGGACCAGGACTACGCTCCCAAACTGATCCAACAGCTCGACCTCCTCTATGGGTACGTCGAAGGGGCGGACTCCCAGCCGACCGATTCCGCGTTCGAGCGGTTCGATGACCTGGATCTGGTGCTCAGCGGACTGCTCGAGGAGCCTCGCGGCATCGTGGAGGGGAACTGACCCGGCGCAACAGAAAGGAGCTCGCTATGCACAGGAAGACCACCGTCGGCATGCTCGGGGGCCTTGCCGTTCTCGTGCTGCTCTACTCGGCGCCCGCCGGAAAGGCGCAGCAGGACAGTTCTTCGGGCAGCTCCCTGGCCGGACTCGAGGATGTCTTCGCCCCCGGCGTGTTCCTCGAGGATCGAAACGGCGACGGCCTGGTGGACTTCATCAACGCCCGCATCGTGCTCCCGGCCGATCCGGCTCCCGAAGAGTTGGCGGCGGCCGCCAACATCGCGGCGCGCCTCGGCTTCGAGTCGTCTGCTTTCACGCCGGGACTCGGGATCCTCGATTCGGACATCGAGCCGGGGATGGAGTCTCCGCCGCTGTTCCTGGTCGGCCGCTCGAACCGCTGGGTCCGGCAGCTCGAAGAGGACGGACGCATCACTCTCGCCGGGCTGACGGCGGGGCAGGGACTCTTCGCCATCGTCTCGGCCCCGTTCGGGGGCGCGGACGCGGTCGTGGTGGCGGGCGCGGATCCCGCGGGCACGCTCTATGCGGCGAACTCGGCGTCGTCTCGGCTTCCGTATCTCTGGCAGCTCAGGAGCGACACGATCTCCTCGGTGATGGACGATGTCGAGGAGTTTCTCGGCGAGAGCCGCGTGGACGTGGAGGGAGTCCGGGCCACCGAAGCGACCTATGAAGACGGCCGCGAGCAGGTGAGTCGGCTCGTCATGGAGCTCGACGTGGCGGATCCGGGGAACGCCGCGGAGGTGCTCGACGAGCTCGCCGCCGACCACCGGGTGGGTCAGGCGCGCTTCACCGACCGGCGGGCGGTGCGGCTCAACTACTACGGGGCAGGCGCCCTCGACTTCCAGCTTCCCGACGGCAACGGGGTGGTCGTGGACCGGTTCGGACCGCCTTACAAGAGCCGGTTCCCGAAGAACCCGTGGCGGCCGATGACGGCGCCACTGAACCTGACCCAGCTCTACACCACGGACGGCCTGCTCGGCGACTCGCGCGGGGACGACATGATCCCGGACGAGTCGGAGACCGTGCTCGTCGTGGGCGCCGAAGCGGGCCCGGTGCTGGGCGCCGTGGACCTCGCCGCCCGCATCGGGCTCGAAACCACCGGCCTCACCCTCCCGATCGCCTTCGTGGACAGCGAGATCGAGGATCCGTCGGTGCTGCCGAACCCGGTGCTGATCGGGTCGGGTGACCTGGCGGCGTCGCTGCCGGGAGGGACGGCGCTCGAACCCGGCGAGGGAGTCGTGGAGATCGTCCCGGGCGCGTTCGGAGATTCTCCGGCGCTGCGCGTCCGCGGCGGTGACGCCGCGGGGCTCGACGCTGCGACCGCCTATCTGGCGGGACGCCTCCCGTCGCTTTGGGAGACGCGGCGCGGAGAAGTGGACTTCAGCGCCATCGAGGAGGATGCGCGAGCCTTCCTGCGGTCCCGGTCCAGCGCCGGACAGGCGGCCCGGGCGCTCGCCCACCTCGACGACCTGAGTGGGATGTGGTCGGGCGGCGAGGTCACGTCGCTCAATGTGGAAGTCTTCCTCGAGGAGGCGAGCGCGGAGGTCGGGGCCTTCCTCGAGGAACGGCTCCTCGAGCAGACCGGAGTGCCGGAGGCATCCGTCACGGCGGCCTCACGCTACGGGCCCGTCACGGTGTTCGACGAGGAACTCGACCTCGGTTGGGAGGTGGACGAGCTGAGGGATCGGTTCGCGGCCGACGTCGTTCCGCGGGTCGGCGCCGGGGACCGGGTGGAGGTCGAAATCCTGGTCAGCGAGCCGCCGGAGCTCCGGATGCGGCTGCAGGACGAGTTCGAATCCGCGCTCCGGGCAGCAGGCGCCGCCGAGACCCGCGTCCGGGTCATCTCCGCCTACAAACAGGGGTTCAGTTGGCTCGCCGACTACGTGCTCCCGGCGGTGCTGGGCGAGGACGTCGGCCGGATCACGGTGCGGTTTCCAACCGCCCACTACCCGGCGAACGAGCGCTGGTACGGACAGGACATCCGCTGGCTCCAGGAGATCTTCCCCATCGACTGGATCCTGGCGCGGGAACTGGAGATCGCCGTGGATGACACCGAGTTCGTGAAGGTGGACGAGGGGACGGTGGAGTACGAAGTGGAAGTGACGGATGACGTGGGGCGGACGCTGCACGAGGACCGCTTCGCCCCGCGCTTCACGACGCGCGAGTACTTCCCCTACGTCCCGACGGCGAAGATCCACTACACGACCGGGGGTTTCCGGGCGACGGTGAACGGGGAGGAGGTCGCCGATGTCCACGTACGCACCGACCCGGAGCGGCTCTGGGACTACTACCAGCACGACGCGCAGCCGCGGATGTTCGAGTTCGCCCGGGAGTACACCGGGGGAGACCTGAGCCTGAAGAACCAGCCGTTTTTCCGGGACTTCTTCCTCGACATCAGGATGAGCGAGCCGGACTTCCTGCTCGACCTCGACGAGGAGAGGATCTCCTCGATGGACTCGCTCCACGAGGATCTCACCTTCAATACGATTGATTTCTGGGGCATCTTCAGCGGCCAGGAATCGGGAAGCCGGGAGGTTGCCCCGGGACGGCTCATGCCCATGATCCATCCGACGCGGGAGGGTCCGCCGGAGGTGCGCGTCACGTTCGTCGGCAATGCCGTGCCGCATCCGGAGATCGCGGCGAGGTGGACCACCCGGGACGGCGCGGAGGGCGAACGCCGAATCGGGCTGACCGAGCTGGATGTCTCCCGGCCCCGGATCACCTCGGTGAAGGTCCGGGCCGGCGCCGGGGGCGTGGCGCGGCTGACCGCCAGTGTGGATGCGGAGGACTTCGAAACCGCCCGAACCGTGGGGCGGATGGTTGAAGGTCTTGCCGAGCTGCAGGCCGCCGGCGCGCTCCGAACTGCGCTCGGTTACGCCCGGCTCGAAGAGTTGGCGCTATCGGCGCGGATCGGGAACGCGGCGATCGAGGAATCGGTCCGACCGGTGGACCCGGCGCTGCTCCCGCAGCCCGGCGCCATCGAGACCATCGAGCCCACTCCCGGCGAGCGGTTCGTCACCTGGGATCATGTGATTGGTCCGGACGAGCTGGAGGAGGAGTTGATCCCGCGGCTCCAGACGTTCCCCGAGTTCAACGCCTACGTCGCCGGCCGGACCTACCGCGGCCGGAACGTCTGGGCGATGGACGTGATGCTGCCGAACGAGGCGGAACTCTTCTCCCAGGCGAAGGCCAGCGCGCTGAAGCCCGTCCTTTTCCTCACGACCCGCCAGCACTCGAACGAGGTCTCGGCGACCAGCGGGGCGCTCCGGTTCATGGAACTCGTCGCAACGGATCCAGACTACCGGAAGTACCTGGAACGCATGAACATCGTGTATCACCCGATCGAGAACCCGGACGGCGCGGCGAACCACTACGAGTTCCACAAACTGCGACCGACCTTCATCCTGCACGGCGGCTACTGGAGTTCGGTGGCGCGGGACGTGGGCGCCTACATCTGGGATGACGATCCACTGTTGCCCGAGGCCCTCGTGCGGCGCCAGATCTACTATCGCTGGCTGCCCGACGTCTATATGAATCCCCACGGCTATCCAAGCCACGAGTGGGTGCACCAGTTCGCCGGCTACAAGGTGCCCTGGTTCCTCGCGTTCTGGATCCCACGCGGCTACCACATCAACCTGCACCACATCGACGATCCGAACTATCCCGACCACAAACCGGTGGGGGCCGAGCTGCGCGAGCGGATCATTGAGGAAGTGCAGGGCGTTCCTGACATCCGGGCCGCGAACGAGCGGCTCGTGCACCGCTTCGAGAAGTACGCGCGCCGATACCAGCCCGACCCGTTCCGGCTGGAGATCTACGAGGGGATGAACATCCTGTTCGACCACTCCTATTCGTTCCAGGACGGCGGTTCGTTCAGCGACGAGATCTACGTCAGTTCGATGTGGAAACGGCCGGACCCCAACGGAAGCATGTTCATCGAGCGCCATCCCCAGATCACGGTGCTCGACCTCGGCTGCGACATGCCCGATGAGACCGCGGGCCCCGAATGGATGGAGAAGGTCGCCGCCCGTGGCCAGTTCGCTTATCTGATGTCCGTCGTGAAACTCCTGTACGACAGCGACTGGGAAGTCCAGCGCTTCGAGGAAGACTTCACCGACGGTGTGCGTTTGTCGCTCTACCGGCCCCGGCCCGTCAAGGCAGCGCGACGGGACTTGTTCGCTCGATAGTCTGGAGCCGAGGCAGACTCCAGCTCAACGGGAGCTTGCGCGGCGGCGGGTGAGGAGGACGAGGCCGGCGGCGAGCGCGAGTCCGGCCAGGTTGGCGGCGGCGAAGAGCGCGTCTGGACGGGGCGGCCACAGCAGGAGCGCCGAGGCGGCGAGCGCGGCGGCGCGGAGCGCGGGACCGAGGGGGCCGAACAGCCAGCCGACGATTCCGGCCGACAGCAGCAGCACGACCCCGCACCCGAGCAGGAACGCCACGACCGCTCCGGCGGCGCCGCGGCCGGTGTCGAGAATGAGCAGCAGTTCGGGCCGGAAGACGAAGAAGTAGGGCAGGGCGAAACCGGCGAGGGCGTAGCGGAACGCCGTCAGGGCCGCCGGCAGGATCGGCGTGCCGGCGATCCCGGCGGTGGTGTAGGCCGCGAGCGCCACCGGCGGCGTCACCATGGACATCATCCCGAAGTAGAAGATGAAGAAGTGGACGGAGAGGGGCGGCGCGCCGAGCTGCCCGATGACCGGCCCGATCAGGATGGCCATCAGCAGATAGCACACCGCCGACGGCAGCCCCATCCCGAGAACGACCGACCCGACCATGATCAGGAGGAGCGCCGGGAGCAGCCCGTCCCCGGCGACCGAAAGCACAGTCGCGGGAAAGCGGGTGCCGAGGCCGGTCAGGGTCACCATGCCGAGGATGACGCCGACCGAGGCGGCGGCAGCGACCAGGGGCGCTGCTCCCTCGGCGATGCGGTCGAGAGCGCGCCGGAGCCCGGAGAGATTCGGACGCGTCGTCGGGTGGAACAGCGAGGCGACGACCACCACCACGAGCGCGACGCTCACTGCCCGGAACACCGTGCGCCCGACGAGCAGCGCGACCACCAGGGTCAGCAGCCCGATACCGAAGACGATCCCCGTCGGGACGGAGGCCTGCTCGCGTTCAGCGTCCGGCATCGCCCGGGTGACGCCGAGGTGGCGGCGGGCGTGGAGGTGAACCATGGCGAGAAGCGCGGTGTAGTACAGGATCGCGGGCAGGATCGCGGCCCGGATGACTTCCAGATAGGCCACCGGCGGATCCACCAGCTCCAGCATCATGTAGGCGCCGGCGCCCATGACCGGAGGCACCAGCGCGGCCCCGGAGCTCGCCGCCGCGGTGATCCCGGCCGCCGCCCGGGCGGTGAAGCCGGTGCTCCGCATCAGCGGGATCGTCACCGTGCCCGTCGTCGCCGCGTCCGCCACCGCGCTTCCCGAGAGCGAACCCATCATGGCGTTCGCCACCACCGATACCTTGGCCGCGCCGCCGACGGTGCCGAGGAAGAGTCGGCGCGCCGAGACGGTGATGAACCGGATCGCGCCGGTCTGCTGCAGGATCGCCCCGAACACCACGAAGAGGAAGACGTAGGCGAACATCACCTTCATCGCGATCCCGAAGACACCCTGGCTCTGCAAGAAGCCCTGCGACGCGATCCGCGTGAGGGTGTAGCCGCGGTGCGGGAAGAGGAGTTCGGGCAGGTAGGGGCCGAGCAGGGCGTGGAGCACGAACGCCGCGGTGAGGATCGGGAGGGCGGGCCCGATGACGCGCCAGGTGGCGAGGATCGCGCCGAACAGGCCGAGCAGGCCGAGTGCGATGTCGAGCCCGGTCTCGCCGCCGGCGCGATCTCCGAGGCTCGAGGCGGCGAATCCGCTCCAGTAGAGGACGAAGGCGCAAGCCGCCGCCGCCGAGATCAGCCCGGCGGCGTCGAGGGCCCGGCGCCAGACGGGGTCATCGCGCCGGGCTCGGATCAGGAAGCAGAGTGGCAGCCCGATGAGAGCGAACGTGGCGAGCTGGCCCTGGGGCGTGAGCGCCGGGCGGTTGACCTCGAGAAGGACGAAACCCGTCAGCGCCAGCGTCAGGGCGCGGACCGCGAAGGCGTGGAGCCGGGAACGGGATGGCCCCACCGGTCCGCCGCTCACGGCGCCCGGGTCAATCGGAGTCGGGCCAGATCCCCGCCTCCACATAGAACCGCTCGGCGCCGGGATGGAAGGCGAGGCCGGTGCTGCGGGCGGCGTTGGCCTCGTTGATGGCTCGTCCGGCGGGATGCTTCTCCACGACCGAAGCGCGCCGCTCCCACAGGGCGCGGGTGACCCGGTAGATCAGCTCCTCATCGGCGTTCGCGCGGGTGATGAGGTGCATCGAACCCACATCGAGCCCCGCATAGTCCTCGTCCTGGCCCCGGTAGGTGCCCGCCGGGACGACCGCCGGGCGGTAGAACGGGTACTGCTCGGGAAGGGCTTCGCGCACCTCGGCGTCGAGCGGCACGAGGTGGGCGTTCATGCCGGCGGTGGCCTGCACGATCGAGGCGGTCGGGATCGCTCCGCCGAGGAAGGCCGCTGCCGCCGATCCGTCGGTGAGCATGTCCACTGCTCCGGCCTGGGTGTTGTAGAGCGGGGTGAAATCCGCGTAGGTGACCCCGTGCGCCTCAACGATGGGGCGGATGAAGTGCTCGAAGCCGGCGCCGGCGACCCCGACGACGACCCGCTTCCCGGCGATGTCGGGGATCCCGGCGATCTCGGAACGGGCGGGCGCCACGAAGGTGGCCACGTTGGGCGCGAGCGTCATGACCGCCCGTACGTCGTAGGCCCGTCCCCAGCCGTCCTCGCCGCGGGCGGCGAAATAGGTGACCGCCGCGTTGGACAGCGCGAGGTCCAGCTCTCCGGAGGCCAGCCGCCGGATGTTCTCGCCCGAACCCTTGGTCGCCTCGGCGGTGACCCGGAGCCCGTCCTCGCCCTCCCCGAGAACCTCGGCGAGCGCTCCGCCGACGACGAAGAAGGCCCCGCCCGGAGGCGCGGTGCCGAGGCTCAGGAACCGCGGCGCGCCGCTCGGGTCGGCCCCGTCCCCGCATCCCCACGCCAGGCAGGACGCGAGTGCGAAGAACCAGGCGGCGCGCGGCGCGCGGGACATCAGCGGTGCGACGCCAGACGTCGGTGGGCTCAGCGCGAAGCCGCCGCGAGGATCGCGGGGAGGGAGGAGGCGAGCTCGTCGAGCGTGGCGCCGTCGGCGCCGCCGGTGTCGAACCCCGGCACCGCGCGCAACGTTCCGTCCTCGTCCTCAATCAGGGAGCGCTTCCCGGCCTCACCGGCGACGACCCGGGGCAGGCGGGGTCCGGAATTGCGCAGGAACACGAGGGCCCGCTCGCCCACCCGGAACGTCGGCATGTGGGTCACCAGCACCCGGGTGTCGCCCACCTGACCGCCCGGAACCTGGAAGCGGACCTGTCCTCCAACGCGCCCGTGGAGCCGACGCTCGGTGCGCAGGATGACGGTCGTGAAGATGTCGGTGTGGTCGGCGTTCCAGGCGGAGGTGGTCTCCACGACCTCGCCGGCGACGATCGTGTCGGCGCGCGCGACCATTTCCTCCAGGGGAGGCCACGCGTAGGGGTTCAGCATGCGCCGGTCGTTGTGATCGTCGGCTTCCCCGCCGCCCCGGGGGCCGGTCTGCGCCCCGACGAACATCGGAAGCGCCCCGACGAACGTCGGAAGAGTCACCAAAACGGGGAGCAACCAACCGGTAGGCCGCCAGTGGCGCAACGAGAACATGGACTCCGAGTATAGCCGTGGTGGCCTGCCTCGACCCGGGGCGCGGCGGTCTCAGATCGGGGGCAGTTCCTGGTGCCAGCCGGTGCGGGACTGGTAGGCGTGGGCCACCTGGAGGATGCGTCCTTCCGAGAACGGCGGGCCATAGATCTGGAGCGCGAGCGGGCGCCTCGGAGCCTCGGAGCAGAAGCCGCAGCCGAGAGTCAGCGCCGGGTAGCCGGTCATGTTCCCGAGGAAGGTGTTTCCGGGGCGACTGGTGAGCGTGTCCGGGTCCGTCCCCGCGCGCACATCACTCGCCGCCGCCTCTTCCGAGCGGAGCGGGGCGGCCGGGGAGAACGAGCCGGGCACGATCATGACGTCGCAGGCGCGGAAGACCTGGGCCAACTCCTGCTGGAGGATCGTCCGCACCCGCAGCGCCTTGATGTAGTCGGTGGCCGGATAGAACTTCGCCACTTCCAGCCGTTCCCGGACCAGCGGATCGAGGTCGTCGGCCCGCTCGGCGAGACGCTTCTCGTGGAACGCGGCTGCTTCGGCCATGGCCACGATCCACCCGGCGCTCCCGGCGAGCCCGGCGTGTGGAATCGAGACCTCGACGACTTCGGCGCCGTCCTCCTCGAGGAGCGTGATCGCGGTCTCGACGGCGTTCCGGACTTCCGGCGTGGCGGCCTCGTGGAACCCGCTGACCGGTACGCCGATCCGCAGTCCGGCGACCTCCGGGGTCAGTCCGGCGACGTAATCGGGGACCGGGACGGGGCTCGCGGTCGGGTCGCGCGGGTCTTCCCCGGCGATCGCGTGAAGCATCGCCGCCGCGTCCCACGCGGTCCGGGTCATCGGACCGGCGTGGTCCAGTGTCCAGCTCAGGGTCGTCACGCCGAACCGGCTCACCCGCCCGTAGGTCTGCTTCAGGCCGACGACTCCGCAGGCGGCGGCGGGTCCGCGGATCGAGCCGCCGGTGTCGGTGCCGATGGAGAGCGGAACGATTCGCGCCGCCAGCGCCGCGCCGGAACCGGAGGAGGATCCGGACGGCGTGTAGTCGGTCGCCCACGGGTTCCGCGCCGGACCGAACCCGGAGAGCACGCCGCTCCCCATGGCGAACTCGAGGAGGTTCAACTTCCCGAGCAGGATCGCTCCGGCTGCGTTCAGGCGGGCCGTGATCGTGGATTCGTAGTCCGGCACCCAGTCGGCGGTCGCCCTCGATCCGTTCGTGGTGAGGATGCCGTCGGTGGCGAGGATGTCCTTCGGGGCGTAGGGCACGCCGTGGAGCGGCCCCTTCCAGTCGCCGGCCGCGATCTGGCTCTCGGCCTCGGCGGCGCGGGCGCGGGCGTGGTCGGCGGCGACCGTGATGCAGGAGTTGATGGTCCCGTCCACCGCTTCGATGTGGCCGAGGTGCTCCTCCACCACCTCGACGGGGGACAGCTCGCCGCTGCGGTAGCGCGCAGAGAGGGTCCGGGCGTCGAGCCGGCAAAGCTCCGGGATCACGAACCGGCCTCCGGTCCGCGGGCGACGAAGACGACCGCGGGCTCGATCCCGTCGTCCAGCTCGAGTTCGCGCACCGCCCGGAAGAAGGCGTGGTTCATACGGACCGCGGGCAGGATCGTCTCGAGGCGGCCGGGTTCGAGCGGATGGTCGGTGAGGGCGTTCATGGCCTCGAGCCGCCGCACGGTGGCGCCATCGCCCTCCGCCCCGCAGCCGGCCAGCGCCGCGGCCCCCGCAACCGGGAGCGCCGCGGCTCCCCGAAGCACCTCGCGCCGGTTCAACCGCCGCTGCCCGCTCGCCGCCATCGCGCCTCCTCCGGTCCGGTGGCCGATTCTACCGAGGGGCTCTTCGAGCGTGTCGTTTATCCTTCCGGCCCGTGCTGCTCGGCGAGGCGGACCGGACTGCAGTCCGTGACCGGTGGAAGGCTCTGGCGGGACCGGTGTCGGCGACGTTGACGACGCGGCGGTCGAGTTCGCTCGTGATTCCGGGGCGGTCGGAGTGCGCGACGTGCCCCACGACCGAGGCGCTGCTCACCGAGCTGGCGGATCTCTCGCCCGACTTCCGGGTGGAGTTTCGGCAGGTGGACGAGAATCCTGAGGGCGCGGTTCCCGGCGGCCGGATTCCGGTGATCGAACTCGGGGGGCGGGCGAAGGGTCGGATCCGGTTCGTCGGGTTGCCCGACGGGCACGAGTTCCGGACGTTCGTGGACGCCTCGCTCGCCGTCTCGGGCGCATCGGCTTCGCTCTCGGACACCGCGGTGGAACGGTTGGCGACGCTCAGCGAGCCGGTCCACATCCAGGTGTTCACGACCCCGACTTGACCGTGGTGCGCTCCGGCGGCCAGTCTGGCCGTCTCCTTCGCAGTGGCGAGCGAACAGGTCTCGACCGATGTCGTCCTGGTCCAGGAGTTTCCGGATCTCGCCCGCGCCTATGCGGTCAGTTCGGTGCCGCTCACGGTCGTGGAGCCGGTGCGTGATGGAATCCCGGCGACGGGGCAGGGGGTCTCGGTGCTCGGCGCCCGCCCGGAGGAGGACTTCGTGGATGCGGTCGTTTCAGTGGGAGGCGACTCCCGACCCGGAAGCGGCGACGATGCCGGCTGAGCCCACGGCGCGCCACCCCGGCACCGACTGGCGACTGCCGCGACGACGGGCGCTGTCCCTCCTCGGCGCGGGGGCTGCCGGGCTGTCGCTCGGCGCCCGCCCCGCGGAGGCGGCGCGGGAGGCGCCGTTTTCGGAGGAGTCGGTGCGCGACCTGGTGCGCCGTCTGCACCGGATCCGGCGCCGGTTCGGGCTGGACCGGGCGATCGGGGTCCACGTCGAGCACCTCGGCTCGGGCGCCGAGCTGTTCGGCCACAACCAGGATCGGACCTATGTCCCGGCCTCCGGGCAGAAGCTGCCGATCATGGCGTCCTGCATCCATTACCTGGGACCGAACTACCGGTTCAGCACCCGGTTCTTCGTGACGGCGCCGCCGTCCGAGGCGGGTGTCGTCGAAGGCCCGGTGCTCGTCCAGGGCTGCGGCGATCCCAGCCTGAACCGTCACGAGATGGACGCGATCGCCGACGCCATCGCCGGCCACGGCATCACCGCCATCCGGGGCGACGTCATCCTCGACGACTCCTTCTTCGTGCCCGAGGAGACGAACCGACGGCTGGTGGCGGAGCGCCTTCGCTACAACGAGCCGATCGTGAGCGCTCTCGGCTACCACTGGAACCAGGTCGAGGTGGCGGGCCTGCCGGAAGCCGACGGCGACCGACCGAAACTGCGGGACGAGGGCTACGGCTACTTCGCCGTCCAGAACCGCACCGTGCTCCGGAACTCCGGTCGCCCCTACATCCTCGCCCACCGGCGCCCGAACCGCCGGGTCCGAATCGAGGGTCGTATCCGGCGCGGCGGGACGGAGCGGCTCACCCGGTTCACCGCCACCGAGCCCGCGCTCTACTTCGGGTACGCGTTCCGCGGGAAGCTCGTCGAGCGGGGAGTGGAGGTCGAGGGCGAGCCGCGCCGCCGCGCGGAATCCGATCCCGATCTTCCCGTCCTGCTCTACCGGCACGAGTCGGAGCCCATGGTGCGGGTCGTCGAGGCGCTCGGCAAGTTCTCGAACAACTGGTCCGCGGAGCAGCTCCTGTTCACCGTGGGGGCGCACCGATGGGGGCCTCCGGGGACCAGGGAGAAGGGCGCCCGAGCCGTGGAGGAGTACCTCGTCGGCCTCGGCAATCCCGCCGACAGCTTCACCGTGGACGACGGGTCCGGCCTCTCGCGCCGGAACCGGCTCAGCCCGCGGCAACTCGTCTCCGTGGTCCGGGACCTCTACGGCCAGCCCGAACTCCGGGACGACTTCCTCGAGTCGCTGGCCCATGCCGGGGTGGACGGCACCCTGCGACGGCGGATGCGAAGCGACGGCGTGCGCGGCCGGGTAATGGCCAAGACCGGGAGCCTCTCCGGAGTGAGCTCCCTCTCCGGCGTCGCGTTCCCGGTGGGCGCCGAGGACCGCGCGCTCGCGTTCTCGGTCATCACGAACGGGTTGCGGAGCCAGTGGAGCGGTGACGCCGTCGAGAACGAGATGGCGGCCACGCTGGTCCGCTGGAGCGGCGCCGCGACCTGATCGCAGCCCGCGGCGCTTCGGAATGAAGCCGATCCCGGGGCTCGACCCCCCGGAGTACGTCGCCTGGCGCGAGGATCCGGCGATCCTCGACGAGTTCGCCCGGACGGTCGAGCGCCGTTCCCGCCGGTGGGAGCGTGTCAGCGGACTCCCGCGCGCCACGCGGCTGCAGCTCTACGAGGGGCTGGTCCGCAACCGGCTCCACGATCTACAGCTCAAGCGGTGGGTTCGTTCCGGCGTGCTCTCCAAGGCCTGGCTGGGACCCGGCGAGGAAGCGGTCACGGTGGGGGCGTGCCACGCGCTTGGCCCCGATGACGCCGTCGGGCCGATGATCCGCAACGCCGGGGCGCTCCACGAGCGGGGGGTCCCGCTGGCCGACATGTTCCGGGGGACGCTGGGGACCGCGGACGGACCCCCCCGCGGACGGGACATCCACTTCGGAGACCTCCGGCGCGGGGTCGTGGGTCCGATCAGCATGGTGGGATCGCTCGTTCCGGTGTGCGCCGGGATGGCGCTCGCCTACCGGTTGCGCGGCGAGGCTCGCGTCGCGCTGACCTGGGTCGGGGACGGGACGGTGGGGACGGCGGGATTCCACGAGGGGATGACGAGCGCGGTCGCGGTTGGGGCTCCGCTCGTCGTCGTGGTTCAGAACAACCGGATCGCGCTCGGCACCGTGCTCCCGGAGGACGGCGAAGCGCGTCTGGAGGCGCTGGGAGCGGCATACGGGGTCCGGTCCCTGGTCGCCGACGGCAACCATGTCCTCGACGTGTTCGCCGCGGTCCGGGAGGCGCGGGAGGGCGCCCTCCGGGAGAGCCGCCCGGTCATCGTCGTGGCCCACACCTTCCGGATGGGCGGGCACGCCACCCACGACGAGGGCATCAGCCGCGAGCTGCTGCCGGCGGAGCGATTCGAATACTTCGGGCGTCGGGATCCGGTGCGGGTGTACGGGGCGTTCCTCCGCCGTGGGGGGGCAGGGGCCGCCCCGATTCCCGGTGCCGAGCTCACGGCGCTCGAGGAACAGGTGGAAGCGGAGACCCGCGCGGCGGAGGCCGAGGCGCTCGCCTCGCACCGGACCCGCCGGCCCGACCCGACGACTGCGACTGCCGGGGTCTTCGCCGACTGAGGAGGGTTACTCCCGGCGGCGTCCGTTCGCGGGGAAGTGGTTGAGGCCCAGGCGCGCGGCGGACCGATCGGTGAGGTCCACGATGGCGGCGGCGTTGATCCCGATGGCGATGACGAGCGCCTCGCTGATCTCTTCCTTGGTGGCGCCTGCCTTCAGGGCCTTCTTGATGTGCCCGTCGAGGCAGCCCTCGCACTTGGCGATGACCGAGCAGCCGATGGCGATCAGCTCCTGGGTCCGGGTGTCGAGGTGCCGGTTCTCGGAGAAGTAGGTCTCCTTGTAGAACTTCCCGTAGATGGCCTTCATCCGGGGCTCGAGCATCGAGTAGGACGCCGGCGCCCGCGGCGCCGCCGCTTTCTCCTTCGGGGCCGCCGACCGGCCCCCCTCGTCCGAGGGGTCGAAGTCGATCCCGGGAATCTGCGCTTCCGCGCTGCGTGCGCCGTCCTGCGCCATGAGCGGTCTCGCCTCGCGCCCGCCCGTGGCACGGGCCGGGACTTCGTTTTGTGCACGCCACAAGCAGCCGGTGCCGACTGCCGCTTTGCGGATTCAGTGAACGGGAACCCGTGAGGGTACCACCACGGCGAACCCGGCCTGGTCGCGGGGGCGCTGTCGCCGTTCGGGCCTCCGCTCGCCGGAACGGTGGAATCGGAGGCCTTCGATCCCGAGCGGGGCGGGGATGCGCTCGTCGGCCCCGAAGGGGGGCGCAGTTGTTACCGCCGGCAGAGATCTTTCCGGCCGAGGAGCCTCCGCTCGGTCTGGCTCAGCTCGCCCCCCTGCTTCCAGAGCGAGCGCGACACCTCCTCCATGAAGAACCGTCGGTAGCCGGTCGGCGCGCCGACCACGTTGCCTTCGGCGTCAATCCGGAGCGAGTGAATCCGGACCGCGAGGTTTCGACGCTCGAAGAAGAGGATGGCGACCTCGCGGGGTTTCAGGACGCCGTCCTGGCCGTCTCGCACATCCATCCGGACACGGTTCAGGAGGTAGTCGCTGTGGGTCTCGACGATGACCTGGCGTCTGGAGCCGGCGATCTGACAGAGGAAGCTGCCGAGCGCCGCCTGGGCGCTCGGATGGTCGCGGCATGAGGGCTCGGCTGGGGGTGGGTCCTTGTCGGAAGTCGCGGAACGCGACTTCCGATAAGGAATCTTATGTAAAGAAATGGAGTAAGAGGCGGGGTTGAGACGGTGGAGCCCTGGCCAGCGGGGGGCGGGGGCTGATCCTGGGTCGGGCTGATCAGCCGCCCGCCGGCCCGGCGCGGTATTCGGTCACCGCCTGGTGGAACACGAAGAGCGCGTCCCGATCCTCGCTGGGGCTCTCGAAGTTGTAGGTGCGACCGCGGAGCACCTTGAGCCGGAGGTTGTTGTCCACGTAGTCCAGCTCGAACTCCTCCACCCGCGCGAAGGGGAGCTGAAACGCATCCTGATGATCCGTGTGGTAGTCGAACCCCCCCGGTCCGGCGTGAAGAACTCCGGCGCACGATCCGAAGCGATGCTTGTGGACGAGCTCGATCTGGACCGCAAGCGTGGCGGCCTCCGCGACGAGGTCGAAGCGCACCTCGACCGGGCGACGCGCCACGGTGACCGAGCGGTTCTGGACCTCGTGACCCTCGGCGGACACGGTGAGCCGATAGTCGCCCGGCCGGAGATCGCCGATCGTCAGGGGGGTGTTGCCCTTGAAGTTCCGGTCGAGGAAGACCATGGCGCCGGGCACGTCGGCTTCGACCACGAGCGCACCGAGCTGCTCGCGCAGCTCCACCGCCAACGATCGCGTCCGTCCGGCGCTGACCGTGACCTCGGCCTCAAAGGGATGGAAGTCCTCGCGTTCGACTCGCAGCATGTATTTTCCGGCCTCGATGTCCTCCCAGGCGCCCGGCGCCACGCCGAGCCGACGCCCATCGAGGAACACGTCGCCGCCCTCGGCGCCACTCACCCGGAGCCCCCCGGTCGTGGGCGCGGGTGGTGGCGGGGGCGCTTCGGGAACCGGCTCGGGTTCGGGACTCGGTCGGACCGGCGCGGGAGCTTCTTCGACGGGCTCTGGAGCGGCCTCCTCCTCCGCTCCCCCGCAGGCGATCGCAACCGCGAGCGGGAGCGCCAGCAGCGCGCTAACGAAGGAGCGGACGAATCGCGAGCGTGGAGGTCGAATCATGGGTCGCTCCGTCGGATTTCAACGCGTGAGTCGGTGGTACCCGCGGTCCTGATAGACGAGAGGGGCGACCGCTGGGCGATCGATTCCGCCGCCGAGGACCCGGCCGATGAAGAGCGTGTGGTCCGCCTCCTCGTGCTCGGCGGTAACGGCGCATTCGAGCCAGCCGACGCATCCGGGAAGCAGCGGCGGCGCTCCGGAGCGAAGCGCGGAGCGGAAAGCGTCTCCGAACTGTTCCGCGGAGGTCCTTCCCGGTTGCGCGAAGTGGTTCGACACCGCGGCCTGGTCCTCAGCGAGGAGGTGGACGCGAAATCGCCCCGACCGGATCGCGGAGCGGGATCGCGACGCCGTGCCGATGGAGATGAGTACGAGCGCCGGGTCGAGGCTCACCGAGGTGAAGGAGCTCACCGTGATCCCGCGCGGCCCGTCGTCGCCGACGGCGGTGACGACGGTCACGAGCTGCGGCGCCCGCCGCATCAGACCGCGAAGCAGGTCCGCCGGGCCGGGTCGCCCCTGCCCTGTCTCCCCGGATCCCCCGCTCATTCCTTCGTCGTTCACCCCGCCGCGCCTTCGATCTCGGTGAAATCGGCGGTGTAGGTCACCGCCACGGCGCCGCGCAGCGTGTTGGCGAGAGGACAGCCCCGCTCGTGGACGCGCAAGGCGCGTTCGGCGGCCTCGAGTTTGCCGGGCGGCAACTTCACTGCGTAGCGAATGCGGATGGCGCGCAGGGCCATCACGCCCTCCTCGTCCACGATGTCGCCTTCGACATCGGCGCTGAGCCGGTTCGGTTGGCTTGGAATGCCGCGAATTTCGAGCGCCCGCCCGAACGTGCCCAGCATTCAACCGCCAGTGGCGGCCACGACGTAGTCGAGAGTCGCCGGGAGCTCCTCGGCCGGCGTTACGCCGTAGAAGGCAGCGATCCCGCTGTGGACGCCGAACCGGACCGGGGTTTCGAAGTCCTCGAGAAAGGCTTGGCGCACCGGACCCGCCTCCTTGACGACACGGGCGTGGCAGGTGTGGACGACCGGGGCCGCGCTCATCGGGATTCTCCGAAGATGTCAGTGTGGAGCGGGACGATGTCGGCTCCCGTCTCGACGAGCGGGAGGTCGAGCGCGAGCGTCGTCGAAGTCGGGGCGCTGCAGGCGTTGTCGGTGCAGAGCTGATACCGGACCAGGACCGAAGCCTCGGTCGCGCCGTCGGTGGCCGTCGCTGAGGAGGTCAACGGGATGCGGATCGCGACCCGGCCCTCGTAGAGGTCGAACTCGCCGAGACCGGAAAGATCACGGCGGATCGGCTCGGGATAGTCGGCGGCGTCGGCCTGGAGCGCGTTCGTCTCCTGGAACTCGACGACGGTGCCAGTGGGAGGTGGCTCTTCGGGCCCGTAGAGGTGATAGCCGGGCTCGAGTTCGGCCACGACCGCAACCTGGAAGCGGTCGCCGGGACGCACGGCGGACTGGGACGAGACGAGCTCGAAGCGCGCCGCGCCGTCCCAGTCGGGAATCTCGGGGATCTGGGCGGGCGCGATCGCCGCGACCAGCGCCAGCAGCAGGAACCCGAGCAACGGGCGACGGGGCCGGGCGTGAGAGTTGGGAAAACGGAGCATGGGAGCCTCCCGCCTCGAAGCAGGCGGATCAGGAGGGATTCTGTTGCCGGGGTGCGGAGCGGGCCGGGGCATCACGGCCCGGAAAGAGCAGCGAGCTGCTCCAGGATCTCGTCAGGGGAGGTCCGGTCGCGGTAGTTGATCCACACGTTGACGAATCGGACGACCCCCTCGCGGTCCACGATGATCGTCGCCGGATGGGCGAGGCCCTCGCGATCGGTCCCGTCGTGGTCGGGGTTCTGGATCCCGTAGGCTCGGATCACGGCGGAACCGTCCACCAGCAGCGGGAAGGTCCAATCGTTTTCCGCAAGCCAGCTCCGGGTCTCGGTGGCGTTGTACATCGAGATGCCGAGCACGGTCGCGCTCGCCGCCTCGAAGCGGTCCAGGGATTGTTGCAGCTCGCCGAGCTGCGCCTTGCAGAATGGTCACCAGCCTCCACTGCGGAAGAACTCGAGGACGACCGGGCCGTTTCGCGTGAGCTGCTGCAGCCGGTAGGTCGCTCCTTCGGCGTCCTGGAGCAGGAAGTCGGGCGCCTGCTGTCCCACCTCGATGGTGGGCGTCTCCATGTCCTGCGCCGAAGCGGCGCTCGGGAGCGGACCAGAGGGGAGGCCGAGGCCGAGCGAGAGCACGGCGACGACCAGGAAGGCCGGAAGGAAGCGCATGGGGCCGATTCTAGCATGGCCGCCGGCAGCGAAAAACCGACTGGTATCGGTCATAACGCCAAAGAAGTTATTGACTTACGAGGCATGTCGGCACGCCGACATCGGCCGATATCAGACGTTGGTGGCGCCCGCATCCCCGCCGGCTCTGGGTTTTGCCGCTCCGGCCTGACGGGACTCGAGCTGCGTCAGCAGGTCGCGCAGCGCCTGGATGACCTCGGCCTCCTCGACGGCGCTCCGTCGAAATGTCATCTGGAGCCGGAACGGAGCATCTCGCGGCGCATACCGAAAGACGAAGGGCCGGGCGCGCTTCTTTCGGGCGGGCTTACGCTTCTTCGGGGTCGTCGTCACGCCCGATGCGATGCGGCTGACGCACTTCGCCATCGCCTCCGGAGTGCGCTCCCGGGCGACGCGCAGGAGTTGCCGCCGCGACCTGATCCCGGCGGCCCAGCACATCTCGCGGAGCTCCTCGGGGATGTTGAGGAGCGCGAGCGTCTCGGTGATGGAGGTGCGAGGTCTCCCGACCCGACGTGAGAGCGACTCGTGCGTATGCCCGTGATCCCGGAGCATGTTCCGGTACGCCATCGCTTCCTCGAACGGGGTCAGGTCGTCCCGGAGGAGGTTCTCGACCAGCGCCAGTTCGAGCGACTCGGCCTTGCGGGTCTCGCGTTCGATGCAGGCGATCTCCCGCATTCCGACTTTCACGGCCGCGCGATAACGGCGCTCCCCGGCGATGATCTGGAAGTCCTTCTTCCCGAGGCGCCTCACCAGGATGGGCTGCAGAAGGCCCTGGTCGCGAATCGAATCCGCGAGAGCGTCCACCGAGCCGATCCGCTGGCGCGGCTGATCGGGGTTGGGATGGATCTGACCGACCGGGATCATGCGGTGCCTGGTCGCGGGCTCTTCGGGGGCCAGGCTGGCGACGTAGTGAGTCTCCCGCTTGCGCAGGCCGACTGATTCAGGAAGACCGGTTCTCTTCGACACGCTCGAGTACTTCTTTCGCCAGGCGACGGTAATCGGCGGCGCCTGCCGATCGGGGGGCAAAGGAAAAGATGGACTCCCGGTAGGCCGGACTCTCCTCGAGTCTCACGTTCCTCCGGATGCGGGTGCGGAACGTGCGGGCGCCGAAGTGCGCCCGGATCCGGCGGGACGCGTCCGCCGCGATCCGCGTCCGGGAGTCGTACATCGTGATCACGACGCCCAGGAGGGACAGATCCGGGTTGGGACGTCGGCGGATCTGTTCCACCGTGTCGAGGAGGTCGTCGGCGCCTTCGAGAGCGTAATACGAGGGCTGGAGCGGAAGCAGGAGGTAGTCGCTCGCCACCAGCGCGTTCACGGTGATGAGGCCCAGCGTGGGCGGCGTGTCGATGATTACCGCATCGAACGAGTCGGAAACGAACTGGATCCGATCCCGAAGCCGGTAATGGGCGTCCAGATCGCCGAGGAGCTGGCGTTCCAGCTTGGCGAGGGAGATGCGGGATGGCGCCACCGACAGCCCGGCGATCGCCGTGGGCTGGATGATGTCCGCGAAGCGCACATCACCGGCGAGCGCCTCCAGCATGGACGGGGCGTCCGGATCGGGCTGGACATAACTGACCGAGGCGTTGGCCTGCGGGTCGAGGTCCACGAGCAGGGTTCGGCGTCCGGCTTCGGCGAAGGCGGCGGCGAGATTGACGGACGTCGTGGTCTTGGCGACGCCCCCCTTCTGGTTTGCGACGGTGATGGTGGAACGCATGAGCTCGTCGGAACGGCTCCTACTGGGAGTCGCCGAGATCCTCCTCGTCGAGGGACTCGAGCCAATCGGCGAGGGCCTCGCTGTCCTCAGGCGGTTCGGTGTCCACGATGAGATCCTCGTCGTTGCGGATGCCGCGCTCGATCACCCGCTTGTGCGCGTAGATCGGCGCCCGGGTGCGCAGAGCGATGGCGATCGCGTCGCTCGGACGCGCATCGATCGCCAGCCGTCTCCGTTTCCGTTCGAGATGGATGTGCGCGTAGAAGGTATTGCGCCGCAGGTCGTGGATCACGACCTTGACGACGCGTGCGTCGAGTTCGCGGAGCATCTCGCGAATCAGGTCGTGGGTGAGGGGCCGCGGCGGCTCGTAGTTCTCCACCTGGAGGCCGATGGCGCGGCACTCGAGGGGGCCGACGCGGATGGGAAGCTCGCGGGTGCCCGGTTCCTCCCGGAGCATCACCACCGCGGAGTTGTCCCGCGGGAGCATGAAGATGGCCTTGATGGTCATTTCAATTTCCATGGCGAGCTCCTCGAAGCGCTTCTCCGGATGTCGGGGGAACTCCGCTTCCGAGCACCGGTAGCGGGATCTCCGGCAGCGGCGCGCGTCGGCTGCCGGGCGTCGGCGTCGCGCCGACCGCTTCGGCGTTCGAGGGTTCCCCGCGCAGGCTGTTCGGCCCGTAACCGGTGAGCCGCACCCGCCGGAAGGAGCCCACCCAGGCGAGCGGTCCGGCGAAGTTCACCACCCGGTGGTCTTCGGCGCGTCCCGAGAGCAGGCCGCCACGGCGACTCGGTCCCTCGACCAGCACTTCGACCTCCCGTCCCACGAGCTCCCGGTTGAGGTCGAGCTGGATGTCGCGCTGTCGCGCCTGGAGCTCCATCAGCCGGGCGGTCTTCTCGGCGTCCGGAACGTCGTCGGGGTAGCGCTTCATCGCCAGCGTGTAAGGGCGCTCCGAGTACTTGAAGGAGTAGGCCGAGGAGAAGCGGACCTCGTCCAGCAGGGACAGGGTGTCTTCGAACTCCGCCCGCGTCTCGCCGCAGAAACCCACGATGAGATCCGTGGAGAGGGCGAGACGGGGGACCTTCCTGCGGGCGCGATGGACCAGATCCAGGAACTCCTCCCGGCTGTAGCCGCGCCGCATCCGCTCGAGCACGCTGGTGGAACCGGACTGGACGGGCAGATGCATGTGCGGCATGAGCGGGCCGCCTCCCTGGAAGCGCTCCATGAGCGCCGGACTGAAGTCCTTGGGGTGCGGACTCGTGAACCGGATCCGCCGGATGCCGGGGACCGCGCCCACGGCGTCGGTCAGCTCGGCGAAGTCACGCCCGTCGCGGGGATCCCGGTAGGAGTTGACGTTCTGCCCGAGGAGCTGGATCTCCCGGAATCCGTCGGCGGCGAGCGCCTCGGCCTCCGCGACGACGGACTCCACGGTCCGGCACCGCTCGCGTCCGCGGGTGAACGGCACCACACAGAACGAGCAGAAGTTGTCGCAACCCTCCATCACCGTGATCCACGCCTTGACCCCGGGAACCCGGGCGATCTGTTCCGGCGGAATGTCCAGATTGTCGGCGTGGCGGCCGGTCTCGACGATCCGCGTCTCTCCGTCGAGGACGCGTCCGACGATGTCCGGAAGCCGCACCAGCGCCTGCGTGCCGATCACAAAGTCCACGGCGGGCGCCCGGGCGAAGATCGCCTCCCCTTCCTGCTGGGCGACGCATCCGGCGACTCCGATCACGAGCGGGCGAGAGGCTCGAGGGCGGCGTCGTCCGCCGACGAGTTGTTCGACCCGGGCGAAGACCTTTTCCTGCGCTTTCTCGCGGATCGAGCACGTGTTCAGCACGACGATCTCGCCGCCCGGAGGATCGGCCGCATCGGTCGGCCGCGCTCCGAGGGAACCGAGCGCGGCCGCCATCTTCTCCGAATCGTGGACGTTCATCTGGCAACCCCAGGTTTCGATCCGGTAGCGGAGCGCAGTCGAGGCGCCAGGGGCGGGGTGCAGGTTCACGTAGAGGGGGTCTCGGGAGCAGGGCTCGGGAGCCCGCGCAAGAGGTCGCGGGCGTTGCGACGGGCGGCCTCGGTGACTTCGGGACCGGCAAGCATTCGAGCGATCTCCTCGAGCCGGTCGTCGTCGGCAAGCCGATGGACGCGGACCACGGCTCCGGATTCTAGTTTTTCGACCCGGAAGTGTGTTCCGCCGAGCGCCGCGACCTGCGGCAGATGGGTCACGCAGAGTACCTGTCGATCGGCCGCCAGACGGCGCAGCCGACGTCCGACCGCGTCCGCCACTCGACCGGAAACACCGGCGTCCACTTCGTCGAAGACCAGCGCGGGGGTGTTCCCCCGCCCCGCTCTCGCGCGATCGGCGGCTGCGGCCTGGAGCGCGAGGAAGAACCGGGAGGTCTCGCCACCGGAGGCGACCTCGCTGAGCGGCGCGAGCGGCATCCCCGGATTCGCGCTGAACCGGAAGTTCACCCGGTCCCACCCGGTCGAGGCGAAGCGCTCGCGCGGCGGATCGGGACACGGGTCGCCCGCCGGCTCGAGCTTGATCCCGAAACGGGCCTTCGGGAGACCGAGCCCGGGGAGTTCGGCGGCGACGGCGACCTCGAGGGCGCGCGCCGCCTCTCGCCGCGCGGCGGTGACGCGGCGCGCGGCCTTCCGGTAGGCGTCTTCCCCGGCCTCCGCGTCGGCCGCGGCCCGGGCACGGGTGGCGTCTCGGGCCTCGAGTCCGGCGAGTTCCCGCCGGATCGCCTCCGCCCGCGCCAGCAGCGCCTCGGGTCCGCCCGCTCCGCCGGTGTGTCGGCGTTCGAGGCGCCGCAGGAGCGCCAGGCGGTCCTCGATCTCGGCGAGGCGCTCCGGACCGGCCTCGATCGCATCGCAGCGATCGCGCACCGACTCGGCCAGATCCTCGACTTCCGCGAGGAGATCGGCGCGGCCCTCGAGCATCCGGGCGGTTCCGACGTCGAGCTCGGCCGCGGCCTCGAGTTCGCGCACCGCCCGTCCGATGCGGACGCTGGCGCTGGTGTCGGTTCCGTAGAGCGAGCTCCAGGCCGACTCGAGCAGTTGGAGCAGACGCTCCCGGCTGGCGAGGGTGCGGCGCTCGTCCATCAGCGTCTCCCGCTCGCCGCGTTGGGGGTCCGCGGTCTCGATTTCGCGGAGCGCGCGCTCGAGTTCGACGCGCTCCTGCGACGGGTTCCCCGCCCCGGTTCCGAGCTCCTCCACTCTCGCCTCCGCCGCCCTCCAGCGACGGTGCGCGTCCGAGACTTCGGCGAGCCGTGCGTCGTGGCTCCCGGCCGAGTCCACGACGTCGCGCGCGGCCCCCGGGCGGAGCAGCGTCAGGTGCTCGCTCTGCCCGAAGATCTCCGCCAGGCCGGAGCCGATGGCGCGCAGGACGCCCACCGGAACGGCGGTTCCGTTCACCACCGCCCGGCTGATCACGCTCCCGCCCGGTCCCGCGATCCGAAGTTCGCGCCGGGCCAGGACTTCCCCCCCGTCCACCGCGATGCCGGCGCGATCGAGGGACTCGATCACGGCGGACGGCGCCTGGTCCCCGGAAAGGTGGAAGCCCGCCTCGATCGTGGTGCGCGGGCCCCGGGGTCCGACGAGCCGGGCCTGCGCCCGAGCGCCGAGCGCGAGGCCGAGCGCGTCGAGGAGGAGACTCTTGCCGGATCCGGTCTCCCCGGTGAACACGTGGAGTCCCGACTCGAATTCGACCGAGACATCCTCGATGAGCGCGAGGTTTCGGGCGCGGAGCCAGAGGAGCATGCGAGAGTCGAACCGCGAGGGGAGGCCGGTCGGAGGAAGCGGACCGGCAGCCCGCTCCGGCATCCCGGAGGGCTCGCCCCCCGCGGGGGCGTGCATTCTCTCTCCCGGCTCGCCGCGGCGGAGGCGTCTCGCCGGCGTCCCGGATCCGCCCGGCCTTCAGGACCCGTCGCCCTGCCCTCGCCGGGTCTCCCGGCGGATCGCCTCGACGGCAGCGGTCGGAGCGGGGTCCGCACTCGGCCGCAGCGGCTCCCCGACCCCCGAGCCGTCGCCCCTCGTTTCCGGCGAGACGATGGTGTCCGAAGTGCATATCTCTATATATCTCAATGACTTGGATTGACTTGAGGCGATCCCGAAGACCACGCCCCACCCGATTCTCCGGCAGGGAAACGGCGGCGTGGGGCCGGGCCCGGGAACCCGACGGAGGGGGCGACTGATAGCATCGCTGGTACGGTGGTCCGCCTCCTTTGTCTCGCTCGAGTCCTCGGCGTTCGGGCTGTCCAGTTCATGGTCGGCATCGCCTCCGCGTCGTCCGCGTTGGCGCAGCAGGCCGAAGAGCAGCCGCCGCCGGCGGAGGTCACCTCGGTGGCCCTCGACTCCGGTGGCGGCGTCTTCGCCGACGGCTTCCTCGGGCTCATCATCGCCGCCGGTCCGGTCGCCTGGGTCGTTCTGACGACCCTCCTGTTCTTCAGTGTCTGGTCGTGGGCGGTCATTCTGACCAAGTCCCGGGCGCTGTCGCGAGCCGAACGGCGCTCGGCTGCGTTCCTCGATCGGTTCCGCAAGGCGGAGCGGCTCACCGATGTCGCGGACGCCGTCGCCCGGATGCCGGCGAGCCCGCTGCTCCGGCTCTTCCGGGCAGGCTACGACGAAGTTCTCTTCCAGTCCCGAACGACCGGAGGCGATCGCCTCCGGGTCTCGAACCTCGAGGCGGTGGCCCGCCGGCTGTTGCGGGCGTCCTCCGCCGAGACGGCGCGTTTCGAGCAGCGGATGACCTTCCTGGCGACCACCGGCGGCGCCACCCCCTTCATCGGACTGTTCGGGACCGTGTGGGGCATCATGCAGGCGTTCCAGGACATCGCCGCCACGCAGGCGGCGAACATCAGCGTCGTGGCGCCCGGCGTCTCCGAGGCGCTGGTCGCGACCGCCGCCGGACTGGCGGCGGCCATCCCCGCGGTCATCGCCTACAACGCCTTCCTGGCCCGGATTCGCACGCTCGGCAACTCCATGGACGACTTCTCGATGGAGTACGTGGCGCTCCTCGAGCGCCATCTGGTGCGCTGACCGATGGGCGCATCCCCTGGCGGCGGCGGGTCCTCCGGCGGCGCCCCCGGCGGATCGGCGCTCGCCCGGCTCGCCGCCCGGCGCGAGGCGGGCGGTGGGAGCGCGCTGTCCGAGATCAACGTCACGCCGTTCGTGGACGTGGTGCTGGTGCTCCTCATCATCTTCATGGTGACGGCGCCTCTCCTCGTCCGTTCGCTCGACGTGAGCCTCCCCACGGCGCGCACGCGCTCGGCGGAAGCGAGCGAACGCGTGATCGTCACCGTGGATGCCGAGGGCCGCACCTTCGTCGGCGAACAGGCCGTGAATCCGCTCCTCCTCGAGGAACGGCTCCGCGAGGTCGTGGAGTTCGAAGGCGCCCGGGAGGGGTATCTGCAAGGCGATGTGTCGCTAGACTACGGGCGAGTCATCGAAGTGATCGACTCGATGAAACGGGCGGGATTCGACCGCGTGGGGCTGGTTTATGCGTACCCCGGCGAGCAGCGGGGCCGGTAGCCGGAAAGGCGATCGGGTGCGGCCAACGTGACTTCCGCTCCGAGCGTCCGCCGGAATCGGCCGGTGAGCGCTTCCCGAGACCCCGGGAGCGGCGCTCCGCCGAGGAAGCCGACCTCGTCTTTCGAGCGCACGGTCGCCTGGTCCGCCGCGGCGCACATCCTGGCTCTTTCGGCGGCGGCGGTGGGCATGAACCTGGAGCACGGCGCCGCCCTCCCGGCCCCATCGGCCGCGTTCATCGAACTCGGGATGTCGGGCCCGAGCGCGACGCCCGGCCTCGGCGGCGCCCCGCCGGCTCCCGAGCCGGAGCCCGCACCCGAGCCGGCTCCCGAGCCCGAGCCCGAACCGGAGCCCGAGCCGCCGGCGCCGGCCCCGCCGCCCGAAGCGCCATCGCGGCCGGCCGTCGTTCGGCCCACGACCGAGAGCCGGGACCGGATGCCGGCGCCCGAAGCCCGGACCCGGCGCCGGGAGCCGATCTCCCGCCCCGACTCCGGGCTTCGCGGCCAGGACGCCGCCTGGGCGGAATCCGCGCCTCTGGAGGCGCGGCGCCCGATCGACACCAAGGCCCGTCCCGCCGCGAGGTCGGTTTCGACTTCGGGCAGCCGCGGTTCCGGCGGGATCGGGCTGGGAGGCGTGGCCGGCGGCGCCCGGTTCGATCAGGACTTCGAGTACTCCTATTACCAGCGCCAGATGATCGCCCGGATCCAGGCGAACTGGCAGCAGATTCCGGTGCGCGGGGAGGCGAGCGTGGTGATCCGGTTCACGATCCTCGCAGCAGGCGAGGTCACCGGCGCCGAAATCGAGACTTCGAGCGGGCAGTCGCTTCTGGATCGGGCGGCGCTTCGGGCGGTCCAGCTCGCCGGTCCTCTCCCGCCGCTGCCGGAGAGCTACCCCCGGGATCGCGTCGGGGTGCACCTGCTGTTCCGCTACGGCGGGAACGCGGCCGAAGACGCGGAGGGCAGCGGGGACGGCCCGTACGAGGACATGCTCCCATGACCCGACGTGCGGATTGGCGCCGCGTTCGCCTCACCCGGTCGTTCGGAGCGCGTCTCGCCCTCGCCCTCGGGGGAGCGACGCTCGCCGCCGGCTTCGCGGCCGCTCCCGGGCTTCCCCTGCCCTTCCCGGCGTGGACGGTCGTCGCCGGACCGCAGACCGCCGTCGCGGGCGACTGGTACCTCGATATCTCCCGTCCGGGGGCGCCGGTCCGGATCGCCATCCCCGACTTCGTCCCCCGGAGCGATGCGACCGAGGCGGTCGAGGACGCCGGCGGAGCGCCGGACGCCGCCGGCGAGATCTCGTCCGTCCTGCACGACGACATCGCCTACGCCGGCGTCTATCGCATGCTGCCGCGCCGGTTCTACTCCATCGCCGAGGCGGGCTCGGCCGAAGGAGCCCTCGACTACTACCAGTGGGAGTCGGTCGGCGCCGACATCCTGGTGGAAGGGGATGTGCGGACCGACGACGGGGATCTCGTGGTTGAGGTGCGCCTCCACGCGGTGCGCGCCCAGGAAGTCGTCTTCGCCCGACGGTACCGCGCGGTGGCCGATGCGCCGCGCGCCCTGGCGCATCGCATCGCCGACGACATCCTGCTCCAGGCGGGGAGCCACCAGGGCGTGGCGCGCACCCGGATCGCGTTCTCCACCAGTCGGGAGGGACGACGTGGTCGGACGCCGGGCAAGGAGATCTACGTGATGGACTACGACGGCCACGGGCAGCGCCCGGTGACCGCGAACGGGTCCCTGAACATCACGCCGAGCTGGTCTCCCGACGGCACCGCGCTCTCCTACATCTCCTACCGGGAGGGGACTCCGGCCCTCTATCTGGCGTTCCTCTACCAGGGGCGGGGCCAGAAGCTCGTCGGCGAGTTCCAGTCGTTCACTCCGGCCTGGTCGCCGGATGGGCGCTGGATCGCGTTCACCTCGAATCGGGACGGCCAGTCGGAGATCTACCTCGCCTCGGTGGACGGGAGCGAACTCCGCCGTCTGACGAGCCATGACGCGATCGACGTGGCGCCGACCTGGTCCCCCAACGGCAGGCTCATCGCCTTCACCTCGGACCGAACCGGCTCGCCCCAGATCTACGTCATGGACCGGGACGGCCTGAACCTGCGGCGGGTCTCCTTCGAGGGCTCGTGGAACGACTCGCCGGCGTGGTCGCCGTCGCGCCAGCACAGCGAGATCGCCTACGCCTCCCGCATCGAGCGGCGTCCGTTCGACATCGTGGTCCACGACTTCGAGACCCGGCAGACCCGCCAGCTCACGACCGGACGGGGCAGCAACGAGAGCCCGTCGTGGGCGCCGAACGGGCTCCACCTCGTATTCACTTCCACCCGGACCGGCGGGGATCAGGTCTTCAGCATGCACCGGGATGGATCCAACCCGATCCAACTGACGCGGGAGGGCCGCAACTCGACGCCCCGGTGGGGGAGCGCGCCGGGTCCGATCGCACTGGAAGGCGGCCGATGAGAGCGCCTACGCCGAACAGGACAGGTTCTGACCAACCCATGAAGAAGACTTCGTTCCCGAGCCTCCTCGTGGCTCCTGCTCTTCTGTTCGCTGTGTTCCTCTTCGCGTGCTCCTCGGTGGACCGCCCGCCCGCCACCGCCGGCGCGCCGCCCGAGCTCTCCGAGCCGGAGGCGGCGCCCTCCGAATCGGAGCGGGGGCCTTCGAGGGTCGGTCCGGAAGACGGCGGTCTGACCGAGGCCGAAATCCGGGCGCTCCCTCCGGAGCCTGCTGTGGAGTCGGAGGTGCTCGACCTGGCCGGCATGACGCTCGACGAGCTGAACGCGCTCGGCCCGGTCCGTGACATCCATTTCGACTACGACAGCGCCGCGCTCAGCGACGAGGCGCGAGGTATCCTGCAAGACAACGCGGAGTGGCTGGCGCGCTACCCCAGCGTCCGGGTGCTCATCGAGGGGCACTGCGACGAGCGGGGCACCGTCGAATACAACCTCGCGCTCGGCGAGGAACGGGCCCGATCGGCGCAGGAGTACCTCCGCGAACTGGGAGTGACCGAGGACCGGATGCGGATCATCAGCTACGGCAAGGAGTTCCCGCTGGATCCGGCGTCGAATGACGAGGCGTGGCGCCGCAACCGCCGGGCCCACCTGGAGATCATCGCCAAGTGAACGCGCCTCGCGTCCCGGCCCCCGGGTTGGCGGGACGGATCGGCGGGCTCGGTCTGTTGCTCCTCCTCGGAGGCAGCGTCGCGACCGGGGCGCAGCGCGGTCAGCAGGACCGGCTTCTCGTCGAGATCCGCCAGATCCAGTCCCAGCTCGCCGAGCTGACCGAAGCGCAGGCGATGCTCACCGGCGTGGTGCAGGGCGTGCTCGACGCGCGCGCCGAGGATCGCCGGAACCGGGCCGACTCTCGGGACGCGGTCGAGCGCATGCAGCGGGACATTTCCACGATCACGACGGCGCTCGCCGAAATGAACGACCGCTTCTCGACGCTGATGGCGGAGGTCGCCTCGGTCCGCGAGGCGCAGCGCACCGCTGCGCTCGCCGCCCATCCGATCGGAGGAGGCGGATCCGACGAGGAGGTCGCCGACGAGGACGGGGATTCGGGCGAGACGGCCGGTGACGGAGAAGGGGGCGCCGACGAGGTGGCGGTCCTCGACGGGCCGACCATCACCGAGACCTACATGCAGGCGCAGTCCGACTACCTCCAGGGCCGCTACGAGCTCGCCATCGGCGGATTCGAGACCGTTGTGGAGGGCGGCAGCGAGCTGGCGGACGACGCCCGCTACTTCATCGGGGACGCGCTGCTGGCCCAGGATCGGCTGGAGCCCGCCCTCGAGCAGTTCGAAGTCGTGATCCGCGACTTTCCGGACAGCCAGAGAATTGGCGACGCCTGGTTCAAACGAGGCGTCATCCTGCGGCGGCTGGGCCACGAGGCCGACGCCCGGGAGATCTTTGAAGACATCCTCGACGTATATGCCGGGACCTCCGCGGCTCTCGCGGCCCAGCGGGAGCTGGAGTCCATGGGTCCGCGCGACCCCGGCTGATGAGAGACCGGTCGCGAGGGCGGCCGGAAGGAGTCCATGAGATGCCGGATGTGAACCGGGTCATGCTGCGCGGCGTGGTGTCCGACCCGCCGGAAACGAGAGAGTTCGGGCGGGGACGGAAGAAGGTCAGCTTCTCGATCAAGACGCTCACGCTGGAGACCGAGGACGGAGAGGAGCGCGAGCGGCCCGCCTGGCACAAGGTGGACGTCTGGAACGAGCGTTCCGGCGCCGTGGCCGAGCGGCTGGGCGAGGGCAGTCCCGTCTATGTCGAAGGCGACCTGCGCACCCGGAGCTGGGAGGGGAGGGACGGCGAGACCGTGTACTTCACTTCGGTGAACGCGCCGGTGGTGCGCGCGGTGGACAGCCCCGATCCGCAGGTGAACCGCATCGTCGTGATCGGCACCATCGGCGCGGATCCCCGGTTTCGGGAGACGGACGACTTCGCGGTCCTGGGTTTCCGCGTCGCCGTGGGTACGGGCTGGACTCCCCGAGGATCGGACAAGGAGCACACCGAGTGGATCAGCGTCTCGGTGTTCGGCGATGAGGCCCGCCGGCTCGAGAACCAGCTCGGCAAGGGGCAGCGGGTGTTCGCCGAGGGCCGACTGCGCAAGCGGAAGTGGACCGACAAGGAAGGCCGGACCCAGTGGAGCACCGAGGTCCAGGCGAGAACCCTCGCAGCGAGCGGACCCCGGCGCGACGATGATGCGCGCGGTCGCGACCCCGGTTCCGGGGGCTCCGGGAGCGGCGACGGAGGTGCTGGCCGGTCCCGCCAGGGGATGGGCGCGCGACTCGGCTCCCTGCGCTCCGGTGACGAGGGTTCGAGTGGCGTGGACACCGGCGCCGACGACGAACAGGACCCGGTCCCGTTCTGACCGGATCCCGTCTCCCGGCGGATGCGACGTCGTCCGACCCCCGAACCTTGAGAAGACGGAAGCCTGAGAGCCCGGTCGCCGCGGCGGCCGGAAGGAGTTCACTGAAATGCCCGATCTGAACCGGGTCATCCTGCGCGGCGTCGTCTCCGACGCTCCAGAGTCGCAGACATTCCAGCAGGGAACGAGGAAGCGGGTCCGCTTCACCGTCCACACCACGACGATGGAGCGCGAGGACGGGGGCGCCGTCCGCGAGCGGCCGGCGTGGCACCAGGTGGAGGTGACCGGCGGGAAGCTGGTCGAGACCGCGGAGCGGCTGCCTCTCGAGAGCCCCGTCTATGTGGAGGGAAAGGTCCACACCCGGAGCTGGGTGCAAGACGGCGGGAGGCGCTACGCCACCACGGTCCGGGCCGATCTCCTGCGCGAGGTCGAAAGCGCCGATCCGCACCTGAACCATGCAATCGCGGTCGGAAACATCGGGACGGATCCGGAGCTGCGCGAGCTCTCCGGCTTCACCGTGCTGAAGCTGCGTGTCGCGATGAGCGAGGGCTGGACCCCGCAGGACCCGTCGCGGGAGCACACCGAGTGGCTCACGGTCGAGGCCTACGACGATCTCGCGAGGGAGCTCCACGGGCAGCTCGAGAGGCGCCAGCGGATCTACGCCGAGGGGATGCTCTCCTCCCGGACATGGACCGATCCGTCCGGGCGGAAGCGCCGGTTCACCGAGCTCAAGGCGCGGACGGTCTCCTCGAGCGGCAACCGGACGGAACAAGCCGCTGTCCGCCCCTACGGCGGGGCCCAGCCCGGACAGCGGGCTCCGTCCCCCGGAACGGAAAGCGAAGGCGGGGGATCCCGCCCGAACGGCGCTGCGCCCGACGACACGGGGGACGATCCAGGCTTCTGAGCCCGGCCTGCCGGCGCCGCCGGGCCCCCACCGGGAGAACTGGCGCCGGACTCCGCCGGTTCTCCCGGTAGGGGCCCGGCACCGAGAGCCCTGGCCAACCGGCGCCGCCGGCGCGCCGGACTCCAGTCCGGCAGTCATTCCGGGGCCGACGGCCCCTGTTCATGCCTGAGCGAAACGGTCGGAAGCCACGCCCCTCGGGGGCGTGACCAGCAGACCAGTCGGCGTCTCGTTGTCGCGCGCCTGTCGAGCAGGCGCGGGGAATGCCTCGCGTAGAAGTGACGCTTTATACCAGACAAATGTCTGTTATAATCCCGGCATGTCCAGAACCCCGCCGGGACAGACCCGGGAGCGCATCTTCCGCTTCGTCCGCGACCGCCTGCTGCGGGGCGACTCGCCGTCGCTTCGCGAGGTGCGGGACCACTTCGGCTTCCGGGCGGTCGAGACGGTCCGGTCCCATCTCACCCTGCTTGTGGAGGAGGGCCGCCTCGACCGGGAGCCGGGCCGCGCCCGCGGTTACCGGTTGCCTTCCCTGCCCCGGTTCCGTCCGGTGCCGATCCTCGGTGAAGTCGCCGCCGGCGGGTTCGAGGAGGCGGTCGAGAACCCCGAGGGGATCCTCCCGGTGGAGATCCCGGACTCGCGTCACCTTTCCGATTTCTTCGCGCTTCGGGTTCGCGGCGAGAGCATGATCGGCGCCGGGATCCTCCCCGGTGACACCGTCATCGTGGAGCGCGGGGAGCCGCGCTCCGGGCAGATCGTGGTCGCGCTGGTGGAGAACGAGGCCACCGTGAAACGCCTCCACCTTCGCCCGGGCGTTGTCGAACTGCGGCCGGAGAACCCGGATTTCGAGATCCTGCGTCCTCCTCCCGGCGCCTGCCGCATCCTCGGCGTCGTCGTCGAGCTCCGGCGCGCCATGAGGGGCCGTCCATGACCGGAGCTCCGAATCGTCGGCGGAATCCGGCCCCGGATTTCGTCTCGACCGCCACCGCTCCCGCCTTCGTCTCCCGGACGGAATCGCGCCTCCCCCACCCCGACCTTCCTCCCTGGACCCTCGCCCGCCTCCAGGGCAGTCTGGTGGAAATCTCCGGGGCCGGCGCCTCCGGCGTGCTCTCCTCCGCGATCTCCCTGGTGGTCGAGGCCCAGCAGGGGAGCGGGCGCTACGGACTCACCGCCTGGATAGGGACCACCCGGAGCCTCTTCTTTCCTCCCGATGCGGTGGAAGCGGGGGTCGAGCTGGAGCGGCTGATCCTCCTCCGACTGAACCGTCCGTCGGAGCAGATCGCCGCCGCCACCCGACTCGCTCGGTCCGGGGCCTTCGGGCTGGTGATCCTGGACCTCGTGGATTCGGTCTCCGGGATCCCCGGGCAGGAGGCCGGCTTCCGGCCGCTTTCGACCTCGAGAAAACTCGCGCGTCGCCGGCCACGAACGCCGCCCCTTTCCCGGCTCTCCGGCCTCGCCCGGAAGCATTCCAGCGCGCTCGTCCTGCTGACCGGGAAGCCGGCGCGCGCCCCCTCGCTCGATCCGCGGGTGGTCCAGCGCTACGACGCCAGCCGCCGGGGGAACGAGGTCGTGATCACCGTGGTCAAGGACAAGGCCCGGAGCGCCGGGGGCTTCCCCGCCCTGCCCCCGGGATCTCGTTTCGAAAGGAGATGCCGTGAGCCGGCTGGCCTGTGTTGACGTCCCGGCGCTGCCGCTGCAGATCCTGCTCCGACGCCATCCGGCGTGGAGGGAGGGGCCGGCGGCGGTCCTGACCGAGGATCGGGTCCACGCCCGGATCCGCTGGGCGAACCGGCGGGCGGTCCGGCTGGGCGTGCGTCCCGGCATGCCGCAGGTCGCGGCGACAGCCCGTTGTCCCGAGCTCCGGGTGGGGCATATCCGACCGGAGGAGATCGAGAGCGAAGTGGCGCGGCTCTCGGAGCGGCTCCACCGCTGGAGTCCGCAGGTCGAGTCCGCTTCGACGCTCGGTCCGGCGCTTTCCGGTTTCGCCGCCGCCGGTTCGTTCTGGCTTCGGGCTTCCGGGCTCTCCACCCTGTTCGGGCCGCTCTCCGACTGGGCGGAGGCGCTCCGGCGGGATCTGGCCGAGGACGGCTTCCACACCTCGATCGCGGTGGGATTCACCCGCTTCGGCGCCTTCGCCGCGGCGCGGGCGCGCTTCGGACGGCAGATCTTCGAACGCCCCGAGGAAGAGAAGCGGGCCGCGGGAGAGGCGCCCCTGATCCGCTTCGGTCTCCCCGAGAGGACGCTCCGGGGGCTGGAGAAGCTGGGGATCCGGCGGCTCCGGGACCTGCTCGAGCTGCCGGGACGGGAGCTCGGCGCGCGGTTCGGCGACGAGGCGAGACAGCTCCACCGGCTCGCTTCCGGCGAGATCGAGGCGATGGCGTCCCGGGTGTTCACTCCCGATCCGCCGGTCGAGCGAACCGTCCGGTTCGAGTCGGCGGAGACCGACGGCGAGCGTCTCGTCTTCCATGCGAAGCGCCTGCTGGACGGGATACTCGAGGAGCTCGGCGGCCGGGGGCAGGCCGTTATCGGGCTCAGCTTCGAGCTCCACCGGGACGACGGCTCCCGGAGCACCGGATCGGTGCTCCCGGCGCTTCCCTCGGAGGACGGCGTCCGGCTGCTCTCGCTTCTTCGGTTGCGCCTGCGGAGCGCCGTTTCCCAGCGATCCGATCGCGGAGATCAGGATCCGGCTTCGTCGTCGGATGCGGGGATCTCCACCTTCGTCCTCCGCGCCCGGGGCGGCGCGCCCGCGATCGAGCCGCCGGATCTGTTCGCCAGCGCCTGGAGAGAGGGAGCTTCCGGCGTCCGTCGGGATCCGAAGCAGGCGGCGGAGGCGCTGGCGGGGATTCGGGCCGAGTTCGGCGAGAGCGCCCTGGTCCGAATCGGGATCCGGGAGGCGCACCTGCCGAGGAGCCGCTACCGGGTCCGTCCGGTGTTTCCCCGGCAGGCGGTCTCGGCCGCCCGCCGGACGCAGCGGGACGGGGACCGACTCTCCGCCGATCCTCCGGGAGCCGTCATCCGTCGCATCTACGAGCAGCCGCTCGTCCTCCCGCATCGGGGCGGGGGGGAACCGGACGGCTGGCTGCTCCGGGGGATCGAGCACGGGCCGGTGCAGTCCTTCGCCGGGCCCTACCGGATCTCGGGAGGATGGTGGCGACATCTCTCCGGGCGCCCGATCCGTCGGGACTACTTCTTCGTCCGCCTGAAGCGGGGGGAAGTCTGCTGGGTGTTCTACGACCGCGAGAGGCGTTCCTGGCACCTCGAAGGCCGGGTCGAGTGATCCCGTGTACTTCCCCCTCTACACCCGGAGCAACGCTTCCTTCCTCGAAGGGGCGAGCCACCCCGAGGAACTCGTCGAGGAGGCGCACCGCCTGGGTCTTCCCGGAATCGCGCTCACCGACCGCAACGGCCTCTACGGCGCGGTCCGGGCCCACGCCGCCGCGCGTCAACACGGGATCCAGCTCGTTCTCGGCGCCGAGGTCCGGGTGGCGCCCGATTCCGAAACGGATTCCGGGGAGCGCGGGGAGCCGGCGCCCGATTCCGGGGAGCGCAGAGAGCAGGCGCCCGATTCCGGGGAGCGCAGAGAGCAGGCGCCCGATTCCGGGGAGCGCAGAGAGCAGGCGCCCGCTGGGGACATCCTCCTCCTCGCCCGGAATCGGACCGGCTACCGCAACCTCTGCCGTCTGCTGACGCGGGGGCTGCTTCGGGGGCCGCGGCCCCCCGGGGCGAACTCCTCCCGCAAGGGCGCCGCCGGGGTCTTCTGGCGGGAAATCGCCGAGCACGCCGACGGCCTCCACGCGCTCTGGGGCGGCGGGAATTCGGCGCTCGACGGCGCCTGTTCTCCGGATCTCCCGGCGCAGTTGCTGCGCGACGCCTTTCCGGGCCGGTTCCACCTCCTCCTGACCCGCCATCGGCGCGCCGAAGACATCCCCGCGGAGGCTCGCCGCCGGGAGTTGGCGGAGCGCTACCGGGCGCCGGTGGCGGCCGCGGTGGAAGTGCTGTACCACCGTCCCGGACGGCGGGATCTCCAGGACGTGATGACCGCGATCCGCCACCGGACGCCGCTCGCGAAGGCGGGGCGGAGGCTCCGGGGGAACGCCGAGCACGCGCTGCTGTCGCCGGCGGCGTTCGGGGAGCGCTTCGACGACGACCCGGCGGCGGTCGCCGCGACCCTGGAGATCGCCGAGAGCTGCCGGTTTTCACTCGACGAGATCCGCTATCGCTATCCCGCCGAAAAGACCCCTGACGGCCTGGACTCGGCGGAACGCCTCCGCCAGCTCACCCTCCGGGGCGCGGCGGATCGCTACCCGGAGGGGATCCCCGAGGATGTCCGCCGGCAGCTCGACCGGGAGTTGCGGCTCATCGGGGAGCTCGACTACGGCGGCTACTTCTTGACCATGCACCGGATCGTGCGTTTCTGCCGGAAGCGGGCGATCCTGTGCCAGGGGCGCGGCTCGGCGGCGAATTCCGCCGTCTGCTACTGCCTCGGCATCACCGCGGTGGATCCGGTGCGGATGGGACTCCTGTTCGAGCGGTTCCTGTCCCGGGAGCGCGACGAGCCGCCGGATATCGATCTCGACATCATGCACTCCCGTCGGGAGGAGGTCATCCGGTTCGTTTACCGGCGCTACGGCGAAGGAAGGGCCGCCATGGTGGCGAACACGGTCTGCTACCGCACCCGGTCGGCGATCCGCGACGTCGGCAAGGCGCTCGGATTCGCCGAACGGGCGGTGGACCGGCTGGCGCGTCAGTTCACCCACCACGAGCCGCTCTCCGGGGAGCGATTCCTCGGCGCCGGCTGGTCGCCCGAACACCCCGCCGTCCACCACCTCATCCGGCTCGCCGGAGAGATCCAGGGGTTTCCCCGGCATCTCTCCATCCACCCGGGCGGTTTTCTCCTCGGTGAGGAACCGGTCTCCCACCTCGTTCCGGTGGAAAACGCCGCAATGGAGGGGCGGACCGTCATCCAGTGGAACAAGGACGACATCGAGGAGATGCGTCTGTTCAAGGTGGATCTGCTCGCGCTCGGCGCGCTGACGCATCTCGACCTCTGCTTCCGGCTGCTCCGCGAGCACCGCGGGCTGGATCTGTCCATGGCGACCGTGCCCACCGAGGATCCGGAGACGTTCGCCATGATCCGGCGCGCGGAGACCGTGGGGGTGTTCCAGATTGAGAGCCGCGCGCAGATGGCGATGCTGCCCCGGTTGCGGCCGGAGACCTGGTACGACCTGGTGATCCAGGTCAGCATCGTGCGGCCGGGGCCGATTTCGGGAGGCATGGTCCATCCCTACCTGCGCCGCCGCCGGGGCGAGGAGCCGGTCGAATACCCCCATCCTTCCCTCCGGCCGGTTCTGGAGAAGACCCTCGGGGTCCCGCTGTTCCAGGAGCAGGTGATGCGGCTCGCGGTGGTCGCCGCCGACTACACCCCGGGCGAGGCGGACCAGCTCCGCCGGGACATGGCGGCGTGGCGGCGCACCGGACGCATGGACCGGCACCGCGCCCGCCTGCTCTCGCGGATGGTCGCGAAGGGGATCTCCCCCGAATTCGCCGAGCGGATTTTCCGCCAGATCCAGGGCTTCGGCGAGTACGGCTTCCCCGAGAGCCACGCCGCCAGTTTCGCCCTCGTCAGTTACGTGGGCGCCTACCTGCTCCGCCACTACCCGGCCGAGTTCGCCTGCGCCCTGCTGAACGCCCAGCCGATGGGGTTCTACTCCCCCTCCACGATCGTCGAGGACATGAAGCGGCGGGGGGTCCGCTTCCTTCCGGTGGACGTGGTCACAAGCGGCTGGGACTGTTCGCTCGTTCCGGAAGAGGACGAGGACGGGGTCCCGGCGGTGCGCATGGGTCTTCGCTACGTGAAGGGGCTCGGCGCCGGGGACGGGGAGCGGATCCTCGCCGCCCGCGGCGAGGCGGAGTTCCGGTCGGTGGACGATCTGGCCCGCCGCACCGGCCTGGCGAAGAAACCGCTTCTGGCGCTCGCCGAGGCGGACGGCTTTCGGAGCCTCGGCCCGCGTGGTCGCCGCGAGGCGGTCTGGGCCGCGCTCGGGGCCGCCCGGCTGCCCGGCGCTCCGTCGCTCGGTCTTCCCGAGGCGGACGCCCGGTTCCGCGCTCTGGATTCGCTGCAGTCCATCGGGTGGGACCACCGCACCAAATCCCACAGCACCCGGGGGCATCCGCTCGAGCCGCTCCGCCCCCGGCTCGCCGCCGCCGGGCTGCCCACCGCCCGCGAGCTGAACGCCCTGCCCCACGAGGCCCGGGCCCGCTACGCCGGGCTGGTCATCTGTCGGCAGCGCCCCGGGACCGCCTCCGGGGTCGTATTCATGACGCTCGAGGACGAGACCGGGTTCGTGAACCTGGTGCTGTGGCCCCGGGTCTTCGAGCGCTGGGGCGGGATCGTCCGCACCGAGTCGTTCCTCGGCGCCGCCGGGAGGATGGAGTCACAGGACGGCGCCGTCCACCTGGTGGTGGATCGGCTGTTCCGCCCCGAGCTTCCTGGCGCCTCCCCCGCCCCGCGCGTCCCGAGCCGGGATTTCCACTGAGCCCCGCGTTCCGAGCCGGGATTTCCACCGAGCCCCGCGTTCCGAGCCGGGACTTCCACCGGGCCACGATTGGAACAACGGCGCTCCCGGCGACCTCGACCGGGCCCTTCCTACCGGGGCTTTCTCCGGGCGCCGCTGCGGCGCAGGGCGCGGGCGCGGACCCGGCGGGCGGTCGTGAGGCGGACGGACTCCTGCGCCAGATCCTCCGCTTCTCCGGTGTCCAGGGACGCGATGGTCCGCTTCACTTCGGGGATCGAGTGCGGACTCATGGAGAAGGTCCGCAGCCCGAACCCGAGCAGGAGCGGGATCACGAGCGGTTCGGCGGCGATTTCGCCGCACACCGCCAGCGGGACGCCGCTGCGCCGGGTGACGCGGGCCACGAAGCGAATCGTCCGCAGCAGCGCCGGGTGGAAGGGGTCGCTGAAGCGGGCCACCCGCTGGTTCGCCCGATCGGCGCCGAACAGGTATTGCATCAGGTCGTTCGTCCCGATGCTCAAGAATTCGGCCTCCTGAACCAGGATGTCCGCGGTGGCGGCGGCGGAGGGCACCTCCAGCATGGCGCCGAGGGGCACCTCCCGGAAGGCCTCCCCCCGATGCCGGAGCGCCCGGAGAGCGGCGGTGACGTGGGTCCGGGCGGCCCGGAACTCCTCGAGTCCGCCCACCATCGGGAACATGAGCTGCACGTTGCCGTGGACCGCGGCCCGAAGCGCCGCCCGGATCTGCGTCTCGAAAATCGCGGACGCCGCCTCGAGCAGGAGCCGGACGCCGCGCAGGCCGAGCGCCGGGTTCCGCTCGGGCGCCCAGCCGACGCTGCTTACATCAAGGTCGAAGGCCCGGATCACGAACGGGTGCGGCGCCACCGCGGCGGCGAGATCCCGGTAGATCCGGTACTGCTGCTCTTCGCTCGGGATCTCTCCGACGGCGAGGTGCTCGGTGCGGAACAACCCGATGCCCTCGGCGCCGTTTTCTTCCACGAACCGGATCTCCTCCGGTTCGTCGAGGTTCGCCATCAGCGTGACTCGGGCGCCGTCGCGGGTCGTCGGACGATCACCGGCGGCGCGGAGCCGGCGCAGCCGGTCGCGGCGCCGATCCCGCTTCCTGCGGTAGCGCGCCACCGTGTCGGGCGAGGGGTCCACCACCACCAACCCCTCCGAGCCGTCGAGCACCAGCGCGACCCCCGGCGTCAGGTGGCGCATCAGGTCCTGCACGCCGGTCACGCAGGGCACGTTCTGCGACCGGGCGAGGATCGCGGTGTGGTAGGTCGGGCCGCCGGCTTCCATCGCGAGTCCGGCGGTGTGGCTCCAGTCGAGCAGCGCGGTATCGGACGGGAGCAGGTCCACCGCCGCCACGATCCGCCGTCCGGTCGCCGGCACGCGCGTCGGCGATGTCCCGGTTCCGGAGAGGTTCCGGAGCAGGCGGCTGCCGACATCCTCGATCTCGCCCCGGCGCCGGCGGAGGTAGTCGTCGTCGAGGCCTTCGAAGACCGATTCGAGTTCCCGAACCACGGTCCGGACCGCCCATTCCGCGTTCACCAGGTCGGAACCGATGACCTCTTCCACCCGGTCCACCAGAAGCGGATCCTCGAGCATGAGCCGCTGCGCCTCGAACAGGAAGGCCGGGTCGCCGCCGAGCGCTTCGCGGGTGGACTCGCGGATGCCGCGCACCTGTCGGATCGCCTGCTCCTGAGCCGTGCGGAACCGTCGGATCTCGCGGGCCACCTCCCGCTTCCGGACCCCGATCCGGAACACCGGCACCGCCATCCGCTCGAACGGCAGTGTCGGGGCGACGGCGACGCCGGGCGCGGCGGGTTCCCCCCGGAGCACCAGGTTGTGGCGCGCGCCCGGGACTGACGGCGGGGCCACGGCGGTCATCGCGTCCCGGTCCCCGCGGTGGGTGGATCCTCGAGCTCGCCGAGGCCGCCGCTGACGAGCCCGGACAGGGCCTCGAGGGCGGCGTCGGAGTCGGGCCCGGAGGTCTTGATCGAGAGGCGGCTGCCGCAGCGGGCGGCGAGGAACAGCAGCCCGAGGATGCTCTTGCCGTCGCTCGTGGTTCCCCGATGGGTGACGGTGACGACCGCGTCGAAGCGGTTCGCCGCCTTCACGAAGCGGGCGGCGGCGCGGGCATGGACGCCGAGCGGATTGACGACCTCCACAACGCGCTCGGGCATCACCGGAACTCCCCGCGGGGCCGGGTCAACCGTCGTCGTCCGAGCCGCCGCCTCCGGGGTTCGAAGCCGGTTCGGCACCGGTGCGGGGACCGAGGAGCAGCTCGGAGGCGAGGTAGATGTTCTCCTTGCCCTGCGAGACCGCGGCCCGGGCGGCCGCGTTGGCGGAGACCTCCTCTCCATCGCGCATCGAGACGAGCCGGATCAGCATCGGGAGATTCACTCCGGTCACGACCTCGACGGCTCCGGCGCTGAGCAGACTGAGCGCGAGGTTCGTGGGCGTGCCGCCGAACATGTCCGTGAGCACCACGACGCCGTCGTCCTTCTCGACGCGCTCGACGGCGGAAACGATCGCCCGGCGCGCGTCCTCGGGCGCGTCGTGCCAACCGATGGAGACGGCGGTGACGTTGGGGATGTCCTCGGCCGTGATCATCTCCGCGGCCGCGACGAGTTCGCGGGCGAGCTGTCCGTGGGTCACCACGACGATTCCGATCATGGGTGAGCGAGTCTAAGCGGCTAGCGGCGGGGCGGACGGTTGCGATAGCGCGTCCGGCGCTCCGTGGAGGAGGGGATGCGAAGCGCCTTGCGGTACTTCGCCACGGTCCGGCGGGCGATGATGATCCCCTCCCGGTCGAGGAGACGGGCGATCTGCTCGTCGGCGAGCGGGTGCTCCGGATCCTCTCGCCGAACGATGCGCCGGACCTTGGCCCGGACCGCCTCGGAGGAGACCTGCTGTCCGTTCCGGAGCGCGAGCGCGCTGTGGAAGAAGCGCCGGAACGCGATCGTGCCCCGCGGGGTCTGCAGGTACTTGTTCGCGACGACCCGGGACACCGTGGACTCCGCCCGGCCGATGTCGCGGGCCACGTCGTTCAGAACCAGAGGGCGGATTCGATCGATGCCGTGGTCGAGAAAACCCGACTGCTTCCGGACGATGTCCTCGGCGACCAGTCGGAGCGTCTCCTGGCGCTGCTGCATCGAGCGCTGGAACCCCTTGGCCCGGATCCAGGCATCCTTCACGAACGCCTGCTCTGCGGGGGTGTGGTTCCGCGGACGGCGCAGGATCTCCCGGAACGCGGGGTTCGCCCGGAGGCGAGGACCCGACTCGTTCATCTCGACCCTCCACTCGCCGTTGAACCGGTACACCCGCGCGTCGGGAATCACCATCGGCTCGGGACGGGAGGCGAACTGCGATCCTGGTCGGAAGTCCAGTTCCCCGATCTGGCGCACCCACCGCATCACCTGCGGAAGCGGCGACCTGAGCGCCTTCCCCAGGTCGCGGAAGCGCTCCCGGCTCACGAGGTCGAGGTGATCGCGCACGATCCTGGCCGGGGGGGAGTCCCCCTGCCCGGCCGCCTCGAACTGGGCCAGCAGACACTCCCGCAGATCGAGCGCCGCGACGCCCGTCGGATCGAACTGCAGGATGAGCTGCCGCACCGCCTCGATCTCCGCCTCGCTCGCCTCCAGCGCGGCGGCGATCTCGGCCACGGTGGCGTCGAGGTAGCCGCGCGGGTCCAGGTTCCCGATGATCTGCAGCCCGATCGTCCGCTCCCGCTCGCTGCGGACCGCGGCGCCGAGCTGTTCGGCGAGGTGTTCCGCGAGCGAGCGGCCGGCGGCGAGAGTCCGGTCGAGGCTGGGCGGCTCCTCTCCGAGCGCAAGGCCGCCGGTGTTCTCCTGGTTGTGGCGGAAGAAGTCCTCGACCTCGATTTCGCTCATCGAATCCCGGTCCTGTTCCGGCGGATCGAACTCGTCTTCGTCCCCTTCGGCCGCAGGTCCCTCGACGGAGGCTTCCCCTTCCTCTTCCTCTTCCTCGCCGTCCACGATCTCCTCGAGAGCCGGGTTCTGGAGGAGCTCTTCCTGGACCCGGAGCTGAAGCTCCACCAGCGGCAGCGACAGCATCTCGATCGTCTGCCGGACCTGGGGAGTGAGCGTGAGGCGTTGCTGCTGGCGCACGCCCATCCGGATCTCGGCGCGGGCGCCCGGGGCTCTCGTCACTGCCAGTCGAACTCCTCGCCGAGATAGGCCCGGCGGACCGCCTCGCTACGCACCAGCTCGGCGGGCGTTCCCTCGAACAGGATGCGGCCGTCCTCGATGATGTAGGCCCGGTCGGTGACGCGCAGCGTCTCGCGGACGCTGTGGTCCGTCACCAGAACCCCCAGCCCGCGGTCCCGGAGTCGCTTCACGATGCGCTGCAGCTCGCCCACCGCGATGGGGTCGATCGCCGCGAACGGCTCGTCGAGAAGGAGAAACGCCGGCTCGGGGACCAGCGCCCTCGCGATCTCCACCCGGCGTCGTTCTCCGCCGGAGAGCGACTGGCCGAGATCGGCGCGGCGCTCGACCAGGTCGAAGTCCCGAAGCAGCCCCTCCACCCCGGCCTTGCGCGCCGCCCGTCGCCGCCACGGCTGCTGTTGCGCGATGGCGAGCAGATTCTCCTCTACCGTGAGGCCCCGGAAGACCGAGGGTTCCTGCGGGAGGTAGCTGATCCCGCGGCGCGCCCGCTTGTGCATCGGAAGGCCGGTCAGGTGGCGGTCGTCGAGCCGGACCGTTCCGCTCTCCGGCTGCACGAGCCCGACGATCATCCGGAAGGTCGTCGTCTTGCCCGCTCCGTTGGGCCCGAGGAGCCCCACGACCTCGCCGCTTTCGACCGAGATGCTGACCTCGTTCACCACCCGGCGCCGGCCGTAGCTCTTGACGAGCGCCTCCGAGCGCAACCGGCGCCGGGGGGCCGGTGCCCCGCTCTCGGGGCTCATCGGCGCTCCGGGTCGGGACGCCTGATCCGAACTCGGGTCTCGACCCGCCGGGAGTCCGCCGCGCTGACGCGGGAGCGGGTCTCGGAGAGGGCGACCTCCACCCAGCCCCCCTCGGACCGTCGCCCTCCGAAGTCCACCACCGCGGGCGCGCCCCAGGCCTCGAGCTGGTCCGGTCCCGGTCGGTAGGTGATCCTGTCCCCCCGGACCTGGTCCTCGCCCCGGTCGAAGCGCGCTTCGCCGTCGCCGGTGACCTCGGAAGCCGCGCCGTCGGGAGACACGACCGCCTCCAGTCGCTCGGCGACGAGCTCGGCCGGAGCAGTGGCTTCTCCCTCGCCGGAGCGGTGCTCGAGACGCGGCGATCCCGCCCACACCAGCCGGGACTCGGCGGCGCGGTAGGCCATCCGGTTGGCCCGGGCGGTGAACTCGAACGGATCGGGGTCCGCATCATCGGGCTCCTCGTCGGCCTCTCCGACGTCGGCTCCCGAGGTCTCATCCGCCGCGCCGGAGCCTTCCGACGCGGGCCGGGGGAACACGAACGCGCTCGTCACCCCGTTGGAGGCGAGGAGCCTCCCCTGGCGGGCCTCGACCTGGAGCCCGCTGGAGGTGATGCGATTTCCGCCGAAGCGGAGCCGAACGCCGTCGCTGAAGCGCGCCACGCCGGTTCCGGCAGTCAGGTACGCCGTCCCGGCGAGGAGGCTCGCATCGTTGAATTCTCCCGGAAGCCAGCCGAGCTCGGACGGCAGGAACCGGACGGTGACGCCCTCGGAAGCGCGCACCCGGCTCTCGACCCCCGCGCTCAGACGGATCTTCGGACTCTCGAGTTCGAGCAGCGACGGATCCGCGACGCGCGGCGAGCCCTCGAGATCGAGGGTGCTCGCCCCGTTCCAGCGCGCCGTCTGCGCGGTGGCGGTCGCACGGCCCACCCGCGCCTCCACGTTGCCCTCGAAGCGCGCCGCTCCCAGGCCGCCATCGTCCTCGAAGCCGGCCTCCATGCGGTCCGACTCCACGAACACGAGGCGCCGATCGGGCTCGGATCCCGAGGTTTCGATCTGTCCGCGCACTCCGCCGGTCAGGACGAGCTGCTCCGGAGAGCCGTCGGGCGCGAGGCCGAGGCGGGCGCGCTCGGCCCGGAATTCCGTGTGGCCGCGCTCCAGCGTGGCGTTCTCGCGGACGCGCACGGTCTCGGGAAAGCCCCCCGGGCCGAGCTCGATCTCCACCCGGTCCCCCCGGAGCGCGAGGGCCTCCCCCGATTCTTCCCCCGGGGAGAGCGGCTCGCCCTCTCCGGGTGGAGGTCGGACCCGCAGCTCGGTCGCGAACCCGGCCTCGACCGAGCGGGTTCGCTGGCGGGCCTGATCCCGGCGCACGACGACCGGATCCAGGGACCGAAGCTCCACCCGTCCCGACACGAGCTCCACGTCCTGCTCGAGAGTCGTCGTCCCGTCCTCGGCGCTGTACCGGGCGCGCCCCGCGATCACCTCCACCCCCGAGTCCGGATCCTCCTGCCCGTCGCGACCCGGCGGCGGACCGGCCACGACGCCCTGGAAGTGGACATCGCCGTCGCCGATGTGGAACTGCATGGCGCTCGCGATCCCGATGAAGCCCTCGGTGACGAACTGCACCGGATCAATCGACCACAACCGGTCCGGCGATCCACGGAACCGGAGGTGAGGGCCCGAGACTTCGATCCGCTCGGTGCGCAGGATCGCGTTGCCGATGAAGTCGAGGGCCTCGGCTTCCGAACCGATGTCGAGAACGAGCTCGTCGCCGGCGAGGAAGACGTCCCTCCCGTCGTCGGCGCCGGCGATGCGGACCTCGGCCTCGATGAGCCGTTGACGGCCGTCACTGCGCCCGAGCGCCTCTTCGGCGCGGATCTCGACCACGGTGCCGTCGCTGCCGAACGCAGTGGTTTCGATGGCGCGGGAGACGACCTCCTCGGGCTCCTCGCCGGCCTCCGTCGAACTCGGCTCCGCGCCCCGCCGGGCGAATCCGTCGCGGAGCTCCCCCGCGAGGAACAGCCCGAAGCCCACGAACGCGGCGAGGCTCAGCAGCCGCCCGATGCGACGCCCCCACAGTCCCGGGCGGGATCGGGAGCGCAAGCGGCGTCAACTCCCCGCTTCGACCCGACTCGCGGTCTTCGGTGGCGCCGTTCCCGGGCCCGGTCCGACGGCCGTCGCATCCCGGTGGTCGCGCTCGATCCCCACCGACCCCATGGCGCGGAACTTGGCGAAGCGGGCGCGCCTCAGCTCGCGGGGGCTGAGGCCCTCGAGGCTGCGCAGCGACCGGAGGAGTCGCTCCCCGAGGATCTTCGCGGCGCTGTCGGGATCGGCGTGCGCGCCGCCGGACGGTTCGGGGACGATCTCGTCGATCAACCCGTTCGCCTTGTGTTCCGGCGCGGTGATGCGCATCCGGGTGGCGGCCTCTTCGGCGGCGGCGACCGCCCGCTCCGGGTCCTTCCACAGGATGGCGGCGCACCCTTCGGGAGAGATCACCGAGTAGATCGCGTTCTCCATCATCAGGATCCGGTCTCCGACCGCGATTCCGAGCGCGCCGCCCGAGCCACCCTCGCCGATCACCGCGACCACGATCGGAACCTCGAGCCGCGCCATCTCCCGGAGGTTGCGGGCGATCGCCTCCGCCTGTCCGCGCTCCTCGGCGTCGATGCCCGGGTAGGCGCCCGGCGTGTCCACCAGCGAGACGACCGGGCGGCCGAACTTCTCGGCGAGCCGCATCAGCCGCAGCGCCTTGCGATACCCCTCCGGTCGGGGCATCCCGTAGTTTCGGTGGATGCGGTCGGCGGTGCCGCGTCCCTTCTGCTGGCCCACGACCATGACCGGCTGTCCGCCCAGCCACGCGGGCCCGCCCACGATGGCGGGGTCGTCTCCGAAGCCGCGGTCCCCGTGGAGCTCGGTGAATCCGGTGAAGATCCGGTTCACGTAGTCGAGCGTGTAGGGCCGCTCGGGGTGCCGCGCGACCTTGACGCGCTGCCAGGGCGTGAGCCCGGAGTAGATCGCGCGCCGGCGGCGGCGGAGTTCGCGCTCGAGCGCGGCGATCTCGGTGTCACGGCCGTCCGGAAACCCGGTGAGAGCGTCGATCCGCTGGACGATCGTCTCGAGTTCCGACTCGAAGTCGAGGAATTCCCGCTGCATCGGGGCGAAGTCTATCGCCGCGGCGGGCGCGCCACCAGCAAATCCCGTACCGGCAGCGTTCTCCGTGCCCCGGATGCTCCCGCTTGCCGGTCCCGACCTCTCTGTTCTCCCTCTCTACGAAACCCGTGGACTTGAACTCGAGCCACTGACTCTCGCCGCCGTCGATCTCGCGGCGGAGAGCATCGGAATCCTCGACGCGCTCGTGGAACGGACTCTCGTCCCGATGCTCGGCGCGCTCCGCCCCCTTTTCCCGCGGGCGTTCGTCAGTGGAGGCGCGGCGGGGGCGCTGCGTTCGCCTGGGACCGCTGCCCTTCCGGGTTCTCCGCGACGGGACTCCGGGCGAAGGACGGCACCGGCCGGCCGTCCACGCGCACCGCCCCGGGGCCGAGGAGCGCCTCCAGTTCAGCGACCAGGGTGGCGGACGGCGCCACCGCAACCGCGGTCCGGAGTACCGACTCCACGCCGTCCGCGAGGATCCGGAGGTCCATGGGGGCCTGCCCCCGGCGTCGCTCGACGAGGTTCCGGAGCGGAACCGCGACCGTGTCCGGGCGCTCTACGGCGACCTCGATCCCCCGCGCGCCGCGCCAGAAGACCTCCGGGGCGAGGCGGATCTCGGTGGCGACGATCTCCGCCGGAGCCCCGCGGCCGCCGGAGCCGTCCTCGCCCGAACGCATCCGCAGGGCGCCGCGGACGAGGACCGCCGGCTCCAACTCGAGTTCGGGAGCGTCCCTCCACGCCTCCGAGAACGCGACCACGCTGATGGCGCCGGTGTCGTCCTCGACCCGGAACTTCCCCATCCGTTGTCCGCGGCGGGTCATGCGCTTCTCGAGGCTCCGGACGAGTCCGACGACGGTGACGGCGCGGCGGTCGGGGCCCTTCCGAACCGCCCGGATCCCGGACGAGGCCGCGGGGAAGGCGCGCCGCAGCTCCGCGCCGGGGTGGCCCGACCAGTAGAAGCCGAGCGCCGCCCGCTCGTGCTCGAGCCGCTCGGCGTCGGTCCACGGCGGCGCCTCCGGGAATCGGTCCACCGGCGCGGTGTCCGCATCGCCGAACAGCGCGAGCGCTCCGTGCTCGCGTCGCGCTCGGGCCCGGTTCGCCACCGCGAGGGCGGTCGGGATCCCGGCGACGATCCGAGAACGCTCGACCCCGAGGAAATCGAACGCGCCCGCGCCGGTCAACGCCTCCAGCGAGCCGCGGTTCAGGATCCCGCCCTCGACCTCCTCGAGCAACTGGCCCAGCGACGCGAACGGACCGACTCGCTCGCGGGCCTCCTCGATCGCCTGGGCGGCTCGCTCCCCGACGTGCTTCACGGCGCCGAGTCCGTAGCGGACCGCATCTCCTTCGACGCAGGCGGCGGCCCCGCTCCGCTCCGCGTCGGGCGGCAGGATGCGGATCTTCGCCTTGCCCGCTTCGGCGCGGGTGCGGGCGATCCGCTCGTCCCGGTCGCTGGCGCGATGCTGGGCGGTCAGGAGGGACGCGGTGAAGTGCAGCGGAAAGTGGTGCTTCAGCCAGCCTCCGACATAGGCGACGAGCGCATAGCCGACGGCGTGGGACCGGTTGAATCCGTAGCCGGCGAACTCGGCGATCTGCCGGAACGTCTCCTGCGCCACCGTGCGGTCGAGCCCGTTGGCCGCTGCCCCTTCCACGAACCGGGACTGCTCGCGCTTCATGACCCTGGGGTCCTTCTTCCCCATGGCCTTTCGCAGGATGTCCGCCTGCCCGAGGCTGTACCCCGCGAGTTCGCGGGCGGCGAGCATCACCTGCTCCTGATAGACGATGAGCCCGCGGGTCTCGGGGAACAGGCGGCGCACCCGTGGATCGAGCTTTTTCGAGAGCCCGTCGGGGGCGCTCTTCGCCCGCACGAACTCCGCGGTCATGCCGCTGTTGAGCGGCCCGGGACGGAACAACGCGTTCAGGGCGGCGAGATCGTCGAGGCTCTCCGGCGCGTAGCTCGACAGCAGGTCGCGCATCCCGGAGCTCTCGAACTGGAAGATGCCGTGGGTGTCGGCGCGCGCGAAGAGTCGGAACGCGTCGGCGTCGGGCGGCACTTTCTCGAACCGTCCGGCTCGGATGTGGTCGAGCGCCTCCGACTGCTCCGGAGTCTTCGCGGCCGCCTCGTCGTCCACGATCCGCCGGGCGCAGTCGGCGATCTGCGTCAGGCTGCGGAGGCCGAGGAAGTCCATCTTGAACAGCCCCACCGCCTCGCAGTCCTTCATGTCGTACTGCGTGCGCCACCGGACGACGCCGGAGTCCGAGGTCGTTCCGGTCGCCTTCGCCGCCCCCGAGGGCGCCTCGACCTCGCGGTAGAGCGGGAGGATCTCCTGGAGCGGGCGGGGTGCGACCACGACCCCGGCGGCGTGGGTGCCCACCGATCGGGGCAGCCCCTCCAGGCGGCGGGCCAGCGCGAACAGGCGCGCCACCGCCGGATCGCGCTGCGCCTCCCGCAGCCGCCCCACCTCCTCCACCGCTTCGTCGAGCGACTTGCCGAACGGGATCAGCTTCGCCAGCCGGTCCACCTGTGTCGGCTTCAGCTCCAGCATCCGCCCCACGTCGCGGACGACCAGCCGCGCCTGCATCGTGTTCATCGTGAGGATCTGCGCCACCCGGTCGCTGCCGTACTTGTCGGCGACGTAGGCGAGCACTTCCTCGCGACGGAGCTCGCAGAAGTCCACGTCGATATCGGGCGGGCTCACCCGCTCGGGATTCAGGAACCGCTCGAACAGCAGCCCGTGCGCAAGCGGATCAATGTCGGTGATCCCGAGCGCGTAGCCGACCAGGCTTCCCGCGGCCGACCCGCGGCCGGGACCGACGGGGATCTCGCGGCCGCGGGCGAAGCGGACAAAGTCCTGGACGATCAGGAAGTAGGCCGAGTAGCCCGTCTTCGCGATGACGGCGAGCTCCTCGGCGAGCCGCTCGTCGTAGGCGCCCCGGTCCGGGCGGCGGCCGTGGCGTTCCGGCGACTCGAGCCGCCGCTCCAGACCGGCCCGGGCCGCCGCCTCGAAATGCTCCTCGAGAGAGCGGCCCCCCGGCACCGGAAAGTCGGGCAGCAGCGAGGGCCCGCCGACGACGTCGTAGTCCTCGATCTTCTCCGCGATCCGGAGCGTGTTGGAGCACGCCTCGGGGAACTCGGCGAACCGCTCCACCATCCGGGCGGCGCTCTTGAAGTGGAATTCGTTGCTGTCGAACCGGAGCCGTTTCGGGTCGCGGAACGTGCGGTTCGTGCTGATGCAAAGGCGCAGGTCGTGGGCGTCGGCGTCGTCCGGCTCGGCGTAGTGGGAGTCGTTCGTTGCGACCAGCGGGATCCCGGTCTTGCCGTGGACCTCGAGCAGCCCCGCGCCGATCCGCCGCTCGAGGTCGCCGAGGCGGGTCCCGGCGTCTCCGCCCCCGTCGGCGGGACGGTGGTCCATGACCTCGAGGAAGTAGTTCCCCTCGCCGAACACGTCGAGGTAGCGGCCGGCGACCCCCACCGGATCCCCGTCGTCTTTCAGGATCTCCCGCGGGAGCGCGCCCTTGGGGCACGCCGAGAGCGCGATGAGGCCCTCGTGGTGGCTGGCGAGGGTCTCGAAATCGAACCGCGGCCGGAAGTAGTACCCGTCGAGGTGGGCGATCGAAGAGAGGCGGATCAGATTTCGGTAGCCGGTCTCGTTGCGCGCGAGGAGCACCAGGTGCTGGTTGTCCCGATCCGGGTTCTTGTCCCGATGTCGGCCGGGGGAGACGTAGGCCTCGCAGCCGAGGATGGGCTTCACTCCCGCCTTCCGCGCCGCGGCGTGGAACTTGAGCGCGCCGAACAGGTTGCCGTGGTCGGTGATGGCCGCCGCCGGCTGCCCGTCCCGGTGGGCCATCTCGAGGACCTGACCCACCCGGGTCATCCCGTCGAGAAGCGAGTACTCGGTGTGGGTATGGAGATGGACGAATCCCGGAGTCGTCCCCGCCCTCGTCACTCCCATTCGATCGTGCCCGGAGGCTTCGAAGTGATGTCGAGGACGACCCGGTTCACGCCGCGCACTTCGCCGGTGATGCGGTTCGAGACCCGCGCCAGCACCTCGGGGGGGATGGGCGACCAGTCGGCGGTCATCCCGTCGCGGCTCTCCACCGCCCGCAGCGCGATCACCCGCTCGTAGGTGCGGGCGTCGCCCATGACGCCCACCGTCCGGAGCGGGAGCAGCACCCCGAACGCCTGCCAGATCCGGTCGTAGAGCCCGGCGGCGCGGATCTCCTCCTCGAAGATCGCGTCCGCCTTCCGCAGCAGATCCAGTCCCTCCCCCTCCACCGGGCCGAGCATCCGCACCGCGAGGCCGGGGCCCGGGAACGGATGGCGCCCGATGAGGTCCTCGGGAGCGCCCAGTTCGCGCCCGATGACCCGGACCTCATCCTTGAACAGCTCGCGGAGGGGCTCGACCAGATCCAGCCGCATCCGCTTCGGGAGCCCTCCCACGTTGTGGTGGCTCTTGATCACCGCCGACGGCCCCCTGACCGAGACGCTCTCGATGACGTCCGGATAGAGGGTCCCCTGGGCGAGGAACCGGACCCGGTCGAGGCCGGCGGCGGCCTCTTCGAACACGCGGATGAACTCGCGTCCGATGATCTTGCGCTTCTGTTCCGGGCTGCTCACGCCGACGAGCCGGTCGAGGAACCGGTCCGCGGCGTCCACCACCCGCAGCGGGATGCCGAGTCCGCCCTCGAACGCGTCGCGGACTCGCGGGACCTCGTCCTTTCGCAGCAGGCCGTTGTCCACGAAGATGCAGTGGAGCCGCCCCGGGACCGCCCGATGGAGCAGCATCGCGGTCACCGTCGAGTCCACGCCGCCCGAAACCCCGCACACGACCTCACGGTCCCCGACCCGGCGGCGGATTTCCCGCACCGCGTACTCGGCGTGCGAGCCTGGCGACCAGCCCGCCCGGGCGCCGCAGACCCGGAAGGCGAAGTTCTCGAGGATCCGGGTCCCGTGTTCGGTATGCGCCACTTCGGGGTGGAACTGGACTCCGTAAACGCCGCGCTCCCGGTGCTCGAAGGCGGCCACCGCGGTGCGGTCGGTCCGGCCGGTCCGGTGGAAGCCGTCCGGGAGGGCGTGGACGAGGTCGCCGTGGCTGGCCCACACCCGGATCGGGGAGGGCACCCCCCGGAACAGCCGGCCCGGCCCCTCCGGTCGGAAGTGCGCCGGTCCGTAGGAACGCCGGTCGGCGGGGCGCACGTCGCCCCCGGCGTCGCGGGCGATGAGCTGCATCCCGTAGCAGACTCCGAGCACCGGGACGCCGGTCTCGAGGATCCCGTCGGGCGCGGTGGGCGCGCCCTCGCCGTACACGCTCTCGGGACCGCCGGAGAGCACGATCCCGCGCGGCTTGCGACCGCGGATCTCGGCGGGCGCGGCGGTGCACGGCAGGATCTCGCTGAACACGCCGAGTTCGCGGAAGCGTCGGGCGATGAGCTGCGTGTACTGCGACCCGAAGTCGAGGATCAGGATGGAGTCGGGACCGGGAGAACCGGGCCGCGTGACTTTGTCCACAGGCTGAATAGGTCGGGAAGGCCCGGGATTATGGGGCGGTGGAGGATTCCGCTGCGGGGCGGGACCCGCCGCGGGGCGCGAGGACGGCGAGGCTGCCGTCGCGGAGCCCGAGGTAGAGCCGCCGAGCCCGCCAGCCCCGCTCGGAGACCTCGTCGCTGCGCGCCCCCACCGCGCCGGTGATCTCGGCGTCGAGAGTGCGGTAGCGGCCGATGAACTGACCGGTGACCGGGTTCACTTCGAGGAGCATGCCGTCGCGGGTCGCGATGACCACGGCGCCCGCGAGCCGGATGGGCGACGCCGCAGCCCGGCCCGGCAGCGCGGTGCGCCACCGCTCCCTGCCGCCGCCTCGGTCGAAGGCGTAGAGCGTGTTGGCCCGGGTGGCCGCGTAGAGCCGCTCGCCGCCCCGCAGCGGCGGATGATCGAATCCCTCGCCCAGCCGCCACCGCCACCGGGATCTCCCGTCCGTCAGCCGCAGCGCCCGCAGCGTACCGCCGTCCTCCGCCGCCACCACCGTCTCCCGCTCCGGGTCCGCGAGGACCGGGGCGACGACGAGACCGGCTTCCCCGGCCGTCCACCGCAGGACCGCCTCGCCGCCTCCACCCGCTTCCACCGCGGCGACCCCGGACTCGCCGAGGGACAGAAGCAGCACATCCGGGTCAGTCCCGGCCGCGGGATCGCGGGACCCCGCCGCGGACCGTCGGACCGTCGCGGCGGCGACCGGTCGGAGTCCCTCGGGCAGCGCCAACTCGAATGCCTGCAGCCCGGTCCGGGGCGCGAATCCCACGAGCGCCGACCCGGAAACCCACGCCACCAGGCCGGACGGAAGCATCGCCGCCACCGGGGGATGCGCCTCGGCGGGGGCGAGGCCCTTCGCGGTCCGCACCGAACCGAGGAGTTCCCCGTCACCGATGCGGTAGGTCGCGATCGTCCCTTCGGCGTCGAGCACCACCAGACCGTCGTCCACCGCGCCGATGAGCGCCGCGCCCGCCGCGACGGTCCAACGGGGTGTGTCCCGGTCGTCGGGGATCACCGCCACCACCCCCGAGGCGGTGCGCGCCGCGACCCCGTAGTCGAGCGGAATCACTTCGACGACCAGACTCCCGGGATCGAGCGCCGGGACCCGGATCAGGTCCCCGGGGAGGATGCCCGCGGGCGCGACCGCGGTGTCCGGCCGGGAGCCGCGGGCGACGTCCTCGTCCCCATCCTCCTCGTCCACCTCCTCCTCGCTCTCGCCGGGCTCGACGCCCTGCCCCGTTTCTGTTTCCGTGGCGCCGGTCTCTCCCTCCCCGGTGGGTGCGGGCGCGGCCGCATCGCCCTCGCCGGGGGCCTGCTCTTCCGGCTCGACCGGCTCCGGGGGAGGAGCCTCCTCGGGCGGCTGCCCCGGAGGAGCGACGGGCGGCTGCTCGGGCGGCTGACCTGCCGGGATCGCGGCGGCTGATCCCGTCCCGGCCACCACCGCGACCCCGAACAGGAGCACCACCCGGATTCGGGCGGAACGAGGGCCCCGGCGCAAGGGCAGTACTTTATGCCCGTCGCGTTCGGGGCCGTCTCGCCGGAGGCCGGACCGACGATCTCATGTCGCTTCGGGGCCGTCTCGCCGGATTGGGGCGGCGGGGCTCCGCGGCGCTCGCCACCCTCACGGTGGTCCTGCTTCTCGTGGCCGCGGTGGAGACGAGCGCCGCTCGACCCGCGCTCCCGCCGCCCGCCCTCTGGGCGCTCGCGGCGCTCTCCGCCGCCGCCTTGTTCGTCGCGTGGAGGAGCCGCGCCCGCGCTCACCGCGCCGTGGTCCTTCCTCTCGCCGCCGCGGCGCTCGTCGCGTTCGCCGCGCCCGGCCTGGTGGGGCTCGAGTCCGGCGGCGGGCCCCGCCCCGCCCCCACCGGGAGAACTGGCCGGGAGAACTGGCCGGGAGCGACGGCGGAGTCCGCCGAACGCGCTGCGGACCGGGTGGACGCCTGGCTCTCCGACGTCACCCGCCGCATCGGCGACGCCGCGTGGCTGCTGGCCCGGACCCCGAATCTCGCGGCCGCGGTCGAGGGATCCGACGCCCGGGACTTCCGCTCGCTCGCCTTCGACGTGCTCGCCACCGCGCCCCTTCCGGCGAGCGGCCTCGGCCCGGGAGGGGCCACCCTCCACGACGATCGCCTTCGTCCGGTCGCGTGGTCGCCCGGGGCCAGCGATCTGGGCGATGCGCTCGTCGAGTTCTTCCCCGGGGGGGCGAATGCGGCCGATTGTCCGGACCCGGCGTTCCCGCTCTTCCTCCATGCGGAGCTCGGAGGCCGCGGGGTTCTGGCGGCGGCCGACTGCACCCGGACGCTGCGGGGGTTGGTCACGGTGGAGATCCCGCTGCGGGCGGCGCCCCCGCCGTCATCGGGAGCCCCCGCGGCGTCGGCCCTCGAAGCGGCCGCCGGGCGCGGGCTCGAAGTGCAGATGCTCGAGGGCGCCGAAGACCCGCGGTCGTTGGCGGATCTGTTCGAACGGCGGGGGGAGCGGTTCCTCGACGGCCCCCCGGACGCCCGCCGCTACTTCTTCGCGCTCCGCGCCTACGACGGCCAGCTTCTCGGTTCCGCCAGCACCGTGGTGGCGCCCGCGCCCGCGCGCGCGGCGGAGCAGCGGCTCGTCGCGGCGCTGCTCGCCGCCGCGGCGCTGCTCCTCGGGAGCCTCGTCGCCGGCTTCGGGCTGTGGAGGCGGAGCCTCGCGGCGAGTCTGGCGGCGGTCTGGCTGGTTCGGGTCGCCGCCGGGGTCTTCGTGGGGGCGCTGCCGGCGGAGGGCCGCGGCGACGACCTCCTGACGCCGCTCCTGCCGGCGGGGGGGCCCTTCCTCGCCCCGACCGCGGACTTCTGGTGCGGTTCGCCGCTGGATGCGCTCCTGACCGCGCTCGCCCTGTTCTTTTCCGCCCGGTTCCTGCTGCCGGCCCTCCGTCCTCGACGCCGCGTTCGGCCCGCGTGGCCGTCGGCCTTCGTTCGCGGGCTCGCCGCCGGCGGGATCGCCACCCTCACGTTCCATGCGGTGCGGCTCGCGGGCGCCTCGGGAGGCGCGGCCCTCGCTCCGACCTGGAGGGTCGGAACCGGGTGGGCGGAGCTCACCTGGTGGGTCGCGCTGGCCGTGTTCCTCGCCGCCAGCGCGCTCCTGCTGGCGGCCATCCTGCGTCCCGCATGGCCGTCAGCGGTGGTGGCGCTCGCGGCGGTGGGAGCGTCCGCGGTTCTGCCCGGCGCCGCTCCCGGTCTCGCCCTGGTGACGGCGCCCGTCCTCGTCGCCGCGGCCGCCTCCTGGTCGCGGCGGGGCCGGCTCGCGCTGGGGCGGCTCCGGCGGCCGCTCCTGTCCCACGAGCCCGGTCTCGCCTTCCTCGGCGCGTTCGGGCTGCTGGCGGGGCCGGCGGTCCTCTGGTACCCGGCTCTCGACCGGATGCAGGCGGAGGCCCGCCGCAACTATGCCGAAACCGCCGCGCCCGTGCAGATCCTGCGCCACCGCCAGACCGTCTGTCATGCGCTCGACCAGGCGCAACGCGCCCTCGACCAGGAGGAGAACCGGAGAGGTTCGTTCGCCGGGGCGAGCGCCTACGACCTGTGGCAGCGCACCGGTCTGGCGCATGTGACCGCTGCGAGCGGGCTCGAAGTCCGGACGCCCGACGGCGCCGCCTCCCGGTTCGGAGTGGGCCTTTCGCGCCGCCCCGATCCGCCTCCGTCCGAGACGGCGGCGAGCGCGTGGAGCGACGTCGTCGGGTGCGGCGGGGAGGCGCTCGGCGCCGGGCGGCCCGCACCCCGGTTCGGGGACCAGATCCTCCTCACCACCCGACGGCTGTTTCGGTCCGGCGAGACCGTGACCCTGCGCGTCGCCGATCGGGACCGGGAAATCCCGTTCCTTCCCCGAGAGGACGGGATCGCCGACCATTTCCTGCTGCGAGGGGGCGCCGCCCCGCCGGTCTTCGACGGGCGTGACCTCCGCCTCTTGCGGCCGGGGGCCGGACTCCCGGCGGACGGGCCTCTGCGCCGGCTGGTGGCGGTGGAGGTGGGCGAGGACCGCTTCGAGGTCTCGTGGGCGGCGACCGAGGCAGCCGACTCGATGACGGCGGCGCTGGGATGGGTCCTTCTGGGCGCGCTCGTCGCGCTGCTGGTGGCGGCGGCCGCCCGAATCCGGCGCTTCCGGCCCGGACGGGCGGGCAGCGGGCGCCGGAGCTTCCAGATGCAGCTCACCGAGACGCTCGCAGCCGCCGTGCTGGTGGCCAGTTTCGGGCTCGCGGTGGTCGCCGAGGGGCGGCTCTCCGGCCTGCTGGAGGATTCGGCGGACCAGGAGGCGATGGCGCGGTCCCTCGCGGTGGAGCGGGTCGCGTCGGAGCTCGGGGCCTTCGACATCGCCGCCGACCCCGCCGAGCTGGAGCTCCGGCTCGCGCACGCCGCCGACCAGACCGAAACCGATGCCGCTCTCTACACCGGGGGCGTTTTTCTCGCCGCCAGCCGGCCCGAACTGGTGGAGACCGGGCTGCTGCCTTCGCGGCCGCCACCGCAGGCCCACGCCGAGGCGCTCCGTGGCGGCTCCCCGACGCGGTTCAGCGTGGAACAGCTCGGCCCGCTGCGCTACCGGATCCTCTGGACCGCGCTGCCGGTCCGTTCCCCGCTCGGTGAGCCCGCCTTCCTCGCCGTGCCCCTCGCCTCCGCCGAGCCGCGACGCGCCGAGGGAGTGCGCGCGCTGCAGCGAGGCCTCATTCTCGGCGGCGGCTCGGTCGCCCTCGTCGTTGCGATCCTGTTGCCCGGCCTGCTGGCGAGCCGCCTCGCCGCCCCGGTGAGGGCGCTCGCGCGGGCGACCGAGCGGATCGCCGACGGCTCGGCGGAGCCGTTGCCCCTTCCGGGGACCGTCGTCGAGCTGCGCCTCCTCGCGGCCAGCGTCGAACGCCTCGCCCGACGGATCCCCGGCGTCCGCCGCCGGATGCGCGAGGAGGCTGCCGCCGACCTCGCCCGCCGGGTGGCGCACGACGTGAAGAACGCGCTCGCCCCCATCGCCCTCGCCGCCGACTACATCCGGCGCGTTCTCCACGATCCCCGGGGCGTGGATCCGAAGCAGGCGACGGAGGAGAGCGTCGAGGACATCCTCGCCCAGGTGGAGCGCCTGCGCCGGATTTCCTCGGAGTTCTCGGCGCTCGGGGCGCCGCTGCGGCCCGAGACCGTGGATCTGGCCCGGCTGGCGCGGGAGACGGTGGGGCCCTGGGTGCGCGCTCCCACCGGCCCCGAGGTTCGGCTCCTCGCGGAGAGGCCGGTCCTCCTGCGCGCGGACCCCGGGATCGTGGCCCGGATCGTGGAGAACCTGGTGCTGAACGCGGTGGAAGCCGTCGGGAGCGGCGCTTCTCGCGGCCGAATCGAGATCCGGGCGTCGGACCATGCGGAGAGCGGATTCGTTCGGATCGAGGTGGAGGACGACGGCCCCGGCATCCCCGAAGAACTCCGCGACCGCATCTTCGACGCCGAGTTCTCGACCCGCACCCGGGGTTCGGGGCTCGGGCTCGCGAATGCCCGCCGGTTCGCCGAAGCGCACGGCGGCCGGATCCGCGCCCTCCCGCGCCGCGGGAGCGGGTCCGGGGCGCTCATGCGGGTCGAACTTCCCCGGGCGGGTCCGGGCGCCGGGGCGGAGCAGGACGCCCGGGTCGCGGAGGGGTCGGGATGAGGCGCCTCGCGGTGGCGGCGGCGCTGGCGCTCGTCGCCGGCTGCGCCCCCGCCTCCTCCCCGGATCTCGGGATCGAGGCGCTGTTCGAGCGCTTCGAGCGCGCCTTCGCCGGCGGCGAGGCCGCCGCGCTCGACGGGCTCTACCCGGAGGGTTGGGCGCTCGTGACCCTCGCCGGGGAGCCGCGCCGGAGCCTCAGCGGCCGCGAACTGCGGCGCCGCCTCGCCGGACTGTTCCGCGGCCGGGCGCCGGTGTCGTGGCGAGATCTGCCGGGTTCCATCCGATTCAGTCCCGACGGCCAGTCCCTTCTGTTCCTCGCCGACTGGACCAGTCTCGCGCCCGGAACGGACCGACTCGTCGTCGAACGGGTGCGGGTCGGCATCGAGCGTTCGCCCGGCTGGCGGATCCGGGAACTCACAATGTGGACCCGCTAGCTATCTCGGCCCCCCAACGTTTAACCCTACAGGGCGGACGCCCTGCCGCCCCGGGACATGCCGAGCCATCCCATACCGTGACGCTGTACCACTGCCGTGAACGCCGCCGTTATCACGACAGCCTTCGGGCAGGCCTACTTCGAGGGTGGAGGTAGTGGTGGAGGAGGAGGTGGAGGAGGTGGTGGGATGCGAGATGGTCCGCCTGGTGTCAGTCCCTCCTGAATTTTCCTGTCGACGCCTGGCTGTGGTTTGGGAGTGGGTCGTGGCGATGCTCTCGTCATGATCTCTGTGGAGCCGCCATTGTTACGTGTCTCGCGGACGTGGCGGAGGAGGTGGCCTACTCGGCGGTGGCGGCGGTGGTGGCGGCGGCGGTGGTGGCCCGCTCCCGGACGGTCGTTCTACTGGTTCTCGCGCCATAGCGTAACTCCTTGGCTTATCCAGACACCTTTGGATCTAGGAAATGGACCATCTGGACATCGGTAGCCGGAATCAGGATAGCGGATTCCTCGGCCATCTCCTGGCCATCGTCCAGGAGCCATTTGGGTTTCTGAATACGGAAATGCCCTGCGTCGGAACGATTCGGCCATTCAGCAGGCCAGCCGTAGAGCCGCCGCCGATCTGTCAAGACGAGTACGACTTCTCGACGGCTTCGTGAGAAGGTCGAATACCATTCGGAGGGATGTGAGGTCTCTTTTGGTAACGTGGATTTTCCGAAGAACCCAGTGAGCCCAATCGTGGTTCGACAGAAGGGCAAAGACAAGCCCGACGCCTGCCGTCATGAGCAGCGACAGTCCCAGATTCGGGTTGTCCGCGACCAGCAGGGTTGCGCCCTGGACGATTGCCGTGAATACAAGAGCCTGAATCACTCGTTCGAACTGGCTTGGTCTGGGATGGGAGGTGAGCGAGTAGAAGACCGCCGCAGCCACAAACCCAGGAAGGAGGAAGGCAAGGACTCTGACGGTTTCGCTGGAGGCCCAGTTCAGATCCGGCATTCCGCTAGGATAGTCTAGCCCGCATATCTCGTACTCCGACTCGGGGGAGAGGGGATAGATCCATGTAAGTCATTGTAGTACTATGACTTATGTCACGCTCAAAGCGCCCCGCCACCGGACACGCTGTCGTCGCCCGCCCCTCCGACTCAGGCCCCCGAAAGCATCCCCCAGCGCCGCATCGAGACCGATTTCTCCGGCGGCGTCATCTCCTCCAATGGCGGCGTCACCCTCCTCGGGCTCGTCGAGAAGCGCCTCGACCTCATCCGTCGTTCGCAAACCCGAGCTGGTCGTCCACGACGTCGAGACGCTGCTTCTCCAGCGCGCCTGCTCTCGCCCTCGGGAACGAGGACCTGAACGACCACGACGAACTGCGTCGCGACCCCGCCCTCCAGGCGGTCGCGGGCCGCATGACCTCCCGCCGCCGGGACTGCGCCCCGCGCGCGGGCAGAACCACCCTCAGCCGGCTCGAACTCGCCGCCGCTGGCCTCGACCACGCCAGGGCCCGCAAGATCATCGCGGACTTCCGCAAGATGGACGAGCTGCTGGTCGCGCTGTGCGTCGAAAGCTTCGAGGAGGAGCCCGAAGAAGTGGTCCTCGATCTGGACGCGACCGACATTCCCCTCCACGGGAAGCAGGAGGGGCGCTTCTTCCACAGCCACTACCGGTGCTACTGCTACATGCCGTTGCTGTTCCTGGTGGGCGAGCAGCCGGTGATGGTTCGGGCTCGTCTGGCGCAGACTGATCCCCATCTGACCTCTCGTAGCCGAGGCCGACTGCAAGGTGCTCGGGAGAGGTGTGCGCGACGACGAGAGCGTCGCGTTCATCAACGGCCAGCAGGCCGTCGAGACCGAAATCCCCGGCGCTGTCGAACCACGCGGTCACCAACTTTCGAACACAGCCCGCTTCCTTTTTCGCGCAGAGGCCGCAGCCGGCCCCTGAGTCGAGATCCCGTCCCCTCCCGAAGGAGTATGAGAAGTCCGGGCTAACGAGCCTCGGGATGCTCGGCGAGGACCGACAGCACCAGCGCGGACGGACGGTCGGCGTCGTGGTGGATCGTGTTGTCTGCGATCACGGACTGCGTGTGGCGTCCGAGGGGCTCGCCGGTGTTCGGGTTCGGATCGAAGCGAGGGTAGTTGGAACTCGAGATCTCGAGTCGAATCCGGTGTCCGGCCTGAAACCGGTTCGCGGTGGGGAAGAGCCGGACCTCGATTTCGTACGACGCCCCTGGTTCCATCGCGGGTGACTCGGACTCGCGCGAGTCGCGGTAGCGGGCGCGGAGGATGCCGTCGGTGATGTTCAGATCGAACCCTTCGGGAAAGTGCTCGCTCGGCGGATAGACGTCCACGAGTTTCGCGGTGAAGTCGGTGTCCGGCGCGCTGGAAGAGACGAAGAGGCGCGCCGTCACCGGTCCGACGATCACCAGATCGGTCTCGAGAGGTTCGGTCTCGAAGACGAGGACGTCGGGACGCTCGGCGGTACGGCGGCCGTCCATCGTGGAGCCGAAGAATCCGTTTTGTGATCCTCCCGAGAGCGAGACGAAGGTCCGCTCCCGCTGGTCGTAGCCGCCGCGCTTCAACGCTCCGGAAAAGGCCCCGCCGATCGTCGGAACCGGGTCGGTCGGGTCGTAGGTGAAGCGGCTCGCCCCCTCGTCCGCGCTTGGCGGATCGGGGCTCAGACCGCCCCCTTCGCGCAGGTGGAACGGCGTGGACGTCGCCCGTTCCGGGGGCCATGTCTCGAAGCTGCGCCACGACCCGCCGTGGAACAAGGCGCCGTCCCCGGTGCGGCGGCCGTCGCCTCCACCCATCACGAACACCGTGACCGCGCCGGTGGCGGCCGGAAACGGATCGCCGTTCCCCTGCCCTTTCAGATGGTGGTCGAACCAGCGCAGGTGGAACTCGCGGGGGAAATCCGGGACCGCGGCCGTGGGTCCGAGCTCGATGTCGCCCGCCCGCGAGCGGGTGTTCTGCCCGTGGGTCCACGGTCCCATGACGAGGCGCATCGGGGCGCTCTTTCGCCGGGACAGCTCCGCGAAGCTCTGGATCGTGCCGGGCGCATAGGAGTCGTACCAGCCGCCGACGTGGAGCATGGGGATGTCCGAGGTCTGGTCGTAGTACTCGACCCAGTTCCTGCCGATGCCGCGGAAGTAGGCGTCGTAGTCGCCGTTGTTCTGCATTTCGAGGTAGTAGGCCTCGAAGTTGGGCGCCACCGCGAGCGGCGATCCGTCCACGACGAACGGGGTCAGAGGGAACCAGTCGGCGGGCGAGGTCGCCTCGAGCTGCCTCCGGGCTTCGTCGCTCTCGATCACGGCGGAGAGCTGGCTGTGGGCCCAGCCGAGCTGCTGCCCGAGCTCGAAGGCTCCGTGGTTTCGGATCTTGTGGGTCCAGGGGTCGGAGAGACCACCCATGTTCAGAACGAGAGTGGCCAGCGACGGCGGCGCCAGTTTCGCGGCGTCGGCCTGCGTGTGGGCGCCGTAGGAGGTGCCCCACATTCCCACTCTCGCCTCGGTGTAGTCGAGCGCGGCGAGCCACTCGACGGTGTCGTAGCCGTCGGGAGCGTCGAATTCGTGGTACTTGTGGAAGACGCCCTCCGACCCGTAGAGGCCGCGCATGTCCTGGAGCGCGACCACGTAGCCCATGGAGGCGAACCACCGCGCCTGTTCCGCGAGGCGGGGGGAGGTCCGGTCGTAGGGCGTGCGGTGGAGGAGCGCGGGGAGCGGCTCGTCGCCGGAGTCGGGACGGAAGACGTCGGTCGCGAGGCGCACGCCGTCGCGCATCGGGACCATGAGCGCTGTCTCGACCTGGACGACGTCTCGGGGCGGTCCCGGTTCTTCGGCGCAGGCGAGGAGGAGCGGGAGCGCCAGCGTGGTGGGCAGCAGCCGTTTCATTCGAGTCCTCCCTGCCGGCGCGCAGCCGCCGACGCGCCGGCGATTCCGGTGGTGGCGCTTCATGCCGCTCTAATCCACTCCGCCGGCGAGGGCGGCGGCGTGGGCCTCGACGAGATCGTGCGCGCGAGGCGCGTCGTCCACGCGCTCGATCAGGGCGAGGACGCGCGCGGCGCCCGCCTCGTCGAGCACGAGTCGGGCGCATTCGGTGAACTTGGCGCGGAGCTCGGCCCCGGTCAGCGGCCGCTCGGGGCCTCCGGGATAGGTGTCGGCCGTGGTCCGAAGCAGGGAGCCGTCACGGAGGCGGATCTCGATGGAGCTCCGCATCCGGTCGTATCCGAGGCGGTCTATCTCCTCGTCGAAGCGCACCGTGACGCGACGCATCAAGGCGACGGCTTCTGCGGACCGAAAGAAGTCGCCCTGGAATTCGGCGATGCCCACGCGACGCCGCAGGAGGGCAGCCGAGAGCACGAACGGAAGCGAGAACTTGGCCTCGAGGGGACTCGATGGAACGCCGTATCGGAGTGGGTTCAGGATGTTGCGGCCCGCCCGGATCTCGATCGCCGCTACGTCCGCGGATCGCAGATCGCGCTCCTCCACCAGTTCCAGCATGGCCGCGACGCTGGGGTGGCCGAGGCTCCCCGACGGAAACGGCTTCACCGAGACCCCGGGGTCGAGGAGCGTCCAGGGGTCTCCCGGGGCGAGGCGTTCCGGGTCGTAGCCGCCGCCGAAGACGCGGAAGAAACCCCACGGGGCCTCGAGTGGATCCCGTCCGGCGGTGAAGCCCCGGGTGGCGAGATCCGCCGCGAGAACGCCGTTCTCGGCCGCCCGCCCGGCGTGGAGCGGCTTCGTCATGGTGCCGAAGCCGAGGCGGATGCCGGACGCGAGGCTGGCCGCGATGCCGAGCGCCATCGAAAGCCGAGCGCGCTCGAGACCCATGAGCCGCGCCGCGGTCACGGCGGCGCCGATCGTCCCTACCGTCGCGGTCGAGTGGAAGCCCTCCTGGTAGTGGCGGGGATGGATCGCTTCCGAGACCGCGCACTCCACTTCGAACCCGACGAGGAAGGCTTCGAGCAGATCCCGTCCGCTCGATCCTTCGCGCTCGGCGACGGCGAGAGCGGCGGCGAGGGGGGCGACGGTCGGGTGGGTGAGGAGCCCGAAGATCCGGTCCGGCGCGTTCGACAACTGGGTGTCGTCGTAGTCCATCGCGTGGCCCGCGGTCCCGTTCGCCCGCGCAGCGAGGGTTGCGGGCGCGCGGAGGCGGGTGCCGAAGACGGTGGCCTCCTGCCGACCGCCGGTCGCCGCGATCTGCTCCTGGACGATCCGGGAGCAGTCTTCGGTGGCGCCGGCGAGGAGGACGCCGAACCCGTCGGTGACGGCTCGCCGCCCCTGAACGAGCAGCTCCTCGGGCATGTCCTCGAGCGAGGCGGTGCGGGCGAAGTCGAGGACGGTGGCGGTGGCGCTCACGGGATCTCCCTTCTCCGGCACCCACAGACCGGCGGGCCGGACGGAATCAGAGGATAGTCAGGTCGGCCGACGGGCGGCGAGCCGCCGGCGGAGGAACGGGGCGCCGAAACTGAGGGCGGCGAGGAGGAGCAGGACGAGCGCGAGGGGGCTCTCGAGGAAGGCCCCGTGGGAACCTCCGGAGAGAGCGAGCGCCCGGCGGTAGTTCGTCTCGATCATCGGCCCCAGGATCAGCCCGAGGACGGCGGGGGCGAGCGGATACCCGGCGCGGAGGAGGACGAACCCGACTCCCCCGAAGAAGAGCGCCGCCCACGCGTCGCCGAGGTTCCCCCGCAGCGCGAACGCGCCGACCAGCGACAGCGCCACGACCATGGGCATCAGGACGCTCGGGCGGAGGTTGGCGACGCGGACCCAGAGCGGGATGCCGAGTCGGCCCACGACCGCCATCAGCGCGACGGCGATCAGGAATCCGGCGTAGATCGCGTGGACCAGGGCGGATCGCTCGGTCATGAGGAGCGGTCCCGGCGCCACCCCCTTCACGGTCAAGGCCCCGAGGAGCACGGCGGAGCTCGCCGAGCCGGGCACCCCGAGCGCGAGCAGCGGGATCATGGCCGCCCCCACGCACGCGTTGTTGGCGGCCTCCGGCGCGGCGATCCCGGCCGGCTCGCCGGTGCCGAAACGCTCTGGCGTCTTCGAGGACCGGCGCTCTTCGTTCCACGCGACGATGGACGCGATCGTGGCGCCGGCTCCGGGGATCGCGCCGATGACGCCCCCGATGGCGGAGCCGCGCAGGATCGAAGGCCACAGGCGCAGCAGATCCCCGACGGGCGGCAGACCTCCTCCGAGGTCGAAAGCCGCGCGGCGTCGCCGGTCTCCGGAGGCGACGCCGCGGAGCGCCTCGGCGATGGCGAAGAAGCCGATGAGCATGGGCACGAGTCCGAGCCCGTCGAGGAGTCGGATGGAGCCGAACGTGAGCCGGGGCGCCCCGGTGAGGACGTCGAGCCCGACGACGAAGGCCAGCATCCCGAGCGTGGCGCTCACGATGCCCCGCACCGGGTCCCGGCCCACCAGGTTCGCGACGATGGCCAGTCCGAAGACTCCGAGGCCGAAGAACTCGGTCGGACCGAAGGCGATCGCCGCCCGGGAAAGCGGGCCGAGCGCCGCCACCAGGAGCACGGCGCCGAGGGCGCCCCCGCTCATCGAAGCGAACAGGGAAATCCCGAACGCGCGCGAAGCCTCCCCGCGCCGCGTCATCGCGTAGCCGTCGAAGGTGGTGGCGAGCGCCGGAGAGCTGCCGGGCACGCCGATCGCGATTGCGGTGATCGAGCCGCCGTACTCCGCCGCCATGTAGAGGGCGGTCATCATGAGGAGCGCCGGAGCGGGCTCGAGCGCGAAGGTCACCGGCAGCACCAGCGCCAGTCCGACGGTCGAACTCAGCCCCGGCACGGCTCCGGCGAAGACGCCGATGGCGGTGCCGGCGAGGATGGCGAGCAGGTTGCCCGGAGCGAGGGCGGCCAGAAGCCCGTGGACGAATTCCACGCTATGGGAGGGGGACGCCCAGGCCGCGGTCGAAGAGGAGCCACACGACCGCGGCGAACCCGATCGGCAGGCCGATCAGAAGGCGCGGGGACCGCTCTCCGCCCAACCAGAGAAGCCCACCCACGAGCATCGGAAGCGTCGCCGGAGTCCCGAGGTGCGGCAGGGCGGCGAGCGCGCCCGCCATCCATCCCGCGGCGGCCGCGAACGCCCAGGGTCGGGAGCCGCGTGGAGCGGGCGGCGGATGGGCTCCCCTCCCCCGGACGGCTCTCCATCCAAGCACGCCGGCGCAGCCGATCAGAACGAACGCCAGGATCCGTGGGAACAGCCCCGGTCCTGGCGCCCCCTCCGCGAGCGCCTCCGGGTAGCCCGCCGCATCGAAGAGGACGACGACGGCAAGCGCCGCCAGCAGGTTCGGCTCCAGCAGCCGGCGCACGGTTCCGGCGGGATCAGTCGTCGAGGAGGCCGAGCTCACGCAACAGGTCGCGGCTCGCCGCGACCTCCTCCTCCATCCAGGCGCCGAACGCCGCGGGGTCGTCGAGGACCGCCGGCTCCATCGCCGCGCGCTCCATGTACTCGACGAACCCGGGTGTCTCCACCGCCGCCAGCAGACGCCGCCGGAGGTCCCGGACGGTTTCCGGGGACAGCCCGGGCGGGCCGACCACCCCCCGCCAGTGGACCGGGGCGAGGTCGAAACCGAGATCTGTGTAGGTGGGAACCCCGGGGAGCGCCTCCACCGGCAGCGCGGCGGCGAGCACCCGCATCGCGCCCGCCCGGAGGTGCTCGCGGACGATGTTGTAGTTCGTGTGGGCGGCGTCGGTGTGCCCGCCGAGCGCCGCCACCACGGCGTCGGCGGAGCCCTCGTAGGCGATCCAGCGGATGTCGGGTTCTCCCGCCGCCGCCCGCAGTCGGGCGAAGCCGAGGAAGTGCGCCGAGGCCGCGCCGAAGCCGGACACCGAGACCGATCCGGGTCGAGTGCGGGCCTCGTCGAGCAGCTCCCCGAAGTCGGCGAAGCGGCTGCCCTCGCGGACCGCGATCAGGAACGGATCGCGCTGGATGCGCAGGATCGGGGTGAAGTCCCCGGGCGAGAACGGGATCCGTCCGGTGGCCATGTTCACCGTCCCGCTCGCCGTGAACACGCCGAGCACGTGCGGATCCCCGGCCCGGCTCCTCAGGTACTGCATCCCCACCGCTCCGGCGCCGCCTTGCCGGGTCACCACCTGGACCCGCTCCCCGTCGAAATGGGCCGGCGCCGCGGCGGCGATCGCCCGCGCCAGCAGGTCGCTGGGGCCGCCCGGCGTCGCCCACGAGACGATTTCGATGGGGCGCGAGGGGAAGGTCTCCGGGTCGGCCGAGGACCCGCAGCCGGTTGCCGCAGTCCAGCCGGCGAGGAGGATCGCCGCCCGCGCCGCCTGGCGCTGCCGGCTCACGACGAGTCCGGGGGGGCGACGGCCGGCTCTGGTCCTTCGTCCGCCCCGGACCCACGCCGCAGCAGGCGCAACAGCCCGGAAACCGCGGGCTGCGTCGCGTAGCCGATGGAGAGGAACAGGTACATGAACACCGGTTCCGCGAGGGCGGCCACGATGACCACCGCGACCAGGACCACGGTGCGATAGGACTCGGTTCGTCGTCCCGCCACGCTCTTGAAGCTGCGGTAGGGGATCGGGCTGTTCATCGCCAGCGCGAGCGCGAGGGTCGCGAACAGGCACGCGACCGCCGCGGGCCCGGCGGTCAGCGGTTCGGGCCGCCAATAGACCACCGCGCCCACGAGGGCGGCGGCCGCCGGAGTGGAAAGGCCGGTGTAGAACCGCGGGTCGCGGTTCAGGCGTCCCACGTTGAATCGGGCGAGGCGCACTCCGGCGCAGACCGCGAACAGCGCCGCCACCAGCCAGCCGGTGCGCGGCAGCGCCTGAAGCGCCCAGGCGTAGAGCAGCACCGCGGGCGCGACGCCGAACGAGCCCATGTCGGCGAGGGAATCCAGCTCCCTGCCGAAGTCGCTGGCCGCGTCGGCGAATCGGGCGACCCGGCCATCGGCGAGGTCAGCGAGGATGGCGAAGCCGATGAACAGGGCCGCCGCCGCGAAGTCCCCCTCGAGGGTGCGCGAGATCGAGAAGAACCCGAGGAAGATGTTCGCGACCGTGAACAGACTCGGGAGCAGGAAGACGCCCCGCCGGGTGCGCAGTCCAGGGCGCGGCCTTCGCTTCCGGCGGAACCGGCGTCGCAGCCGCGAATCGCGGAACCTCACGCCGTGGCGTCTCCCGGAGGGCGCGCGATCACGGTCGCCCCGCCCCGGACCCGGTCTCCCGGGCGCACCGCGACCGTGAACCCTTCGGGCAGCACCACGTCGGTCCGGGAGCCGAAGCGGATCAGCCCGAAGCGCTCGGCTCGCGCCAGCCGGTCGCCGGGGCGGGCCTGGCAGACGATGCGGCGGGCCACCACGCCGGCGATCTGGCGCACGACGACGGCGCCGTGGCCGGTCCGGAGCCGGACTTCGTTCTGCTCGTTCCGCTCGGCGGCGTCCTCGCGGTAGGCGGCGAGGAACGCGCCCGGCCGGTAGCGCACCGCTTCGACCACCCCGGCCATCGGAGCGCGATTCACGTGGACGTCGAAGAGCGAGAGGAAGATGCTCACCCGGGGCCGCCCGTCCGAATCGTCGGCGTCGGTGACGCGGCCGTCGGCTGGCGAAAGCACCGCGTCCGCGCCACCCTCGGGACGCCGCTCGGGGTCGCGGAAGAAGAACGCGCAAAAGGCGGCGAGGACGAGGCAGGCCGCGGAGGCGCCCGAGAGAACCGGCGCCGACAGGAGCGCCCCCCCGGCGGCGAACAGCCCGGCGGCGACAAGCGGCGCGAGCACGAACGGATGTCCTTCCGGCGCGAGGGGGAGCCTCACCGGCGTCGGACTCCGAGGGTCAGGTCGTGCTGCGGAGGGCGGCGATTCGGTCCTTGAGCCACAGTTTGCGCTTCTTCAGCATCGCCTCCTCGACCTGCTCGGCCGGCGACAGGCCGCGTCGCTGGGCCATCTCGAGGAGCTGCTCGTCGAGCAGCCGATGTTGCCGGATCAGATCCTCGAGCGCCGGCGGAGCCGGCGGTGACGTCGCCCCGTCCGGGGCCTGGGCTTGGGGACCTTCGGGGTCGCTGGTCATGGGCACCTCCTCAGGGGCCCCGACCGGTCGGGGTCCGGCGGTTTCGTGGATCTCGGCGACAGGCGCCGGGAGCCCGGGCAGCGACGGGCCGGAGCGCGAAGATAGGTTACAACGCAGTGGCCCGGATCAGGACGCTCCCGGGAGCGAGCTCGCGGGCGGGTCCTCGGCGGACCTTCCGCGCCCGTTCCGTTCGCGGGAGCAGTCCATCGCGCCGTGGCCCGTGACGACAGCGGCTCGGAGGCTCACCCCCACCACGATTCCGAGTGGGCGGCGCTCCTGTCTGCTCGGCGTCGGGCTACTTGCTGCCGGGATCGAAGCGCTCGTCGGGGCGGAGGGTGGCGAAAGCCCCCTCGAGGCGGGCCACCCGCTCCGCGAGCGCATGGATATCGGCGCGGACCGACTCGATGTCCGCGCGGACGGACTGGATTTCGCCCTGGAGATCTGCTCGGATGGAGCGACGATCTTCGGCGGCGCTTCGCTGGCCGGCGAGGTTGAGTCCAGCCAGAGCGACTCCCACGCCGATGATCGCCCAGAACTCGGCGCTCAAGCGGCGCGGGGGCGGTGGGACGGCGCTGATGACCGGGGCTCCGGCGGTCCGCTCGCTCACGCCGTCAGTGTAGCCGCGCCGGCCGGGCCTCGAGCGGTCCGTGGGCGCGCCCGGAGACAGCGGTTCGAGGCGCGGGTTGCGGTTCCACTTGATGGAAACGCTCCACGAAGTCCGGGCGCGCGAATGACGGTACACGCTCCCGAACTCATCCGGGGCTGGACCGACCCGGAGCGCCGGACCCAGTTCCATGCCGGCGCATTGCCGGCGCATCGCCGGCGCGCCGGACTACGCCGGATTCACCCGTTCCCGGAGCGGGCGGGTTGGCGCAGCCGGCGAACCGTGGATGTCGGGATCGCGCAGGTAGAGCGGCGCCAGAGTGCGCGGGAGGCTCTCGGGGTCGGCTGCTCGACGGCCGATCGCCAGCCGCGCCGTCGCCGGGGCGAGGGGCGCGGGGTCGGTCACGATCCAGGCGCCGTCCAGCCCGTCGTCGGTGAGTCCGGCGGCGATCTGCTCCCGGTAGCGGACCGCGCCCGGCCCGCAGATGCGCGCGGCCTGGAGTTCGTGCGCCAGACGGCCGACCGCCTCCGGCCGGATCACCCGGGGAGGGCCGAGCGGGCGGCCGGCGGGGTGCGCGGGATGGTCGGGGGACGCCCCGAATCCGGCCGCGAAGACTTCCCCCCGGAGCGCGTCCACGAGGGCGAGCCGGCGGCGGGGCGCCCGGTCCCGCAGGACGTCGGCGAGGGCGGCCGCCTCCAGGCTCGAAACCCCCGCGGCGGGCCGGTCGAGGGCGAAGGCGAGTCCGCCCAGCGTGGCGAGGCCCACGCGCAGCCCGGTGAACGAGCCGGGCCCGCGGGTCGCGGCGAGGAGTGCGAGCCCGGCGCCGCCGAGGCCCGGGTCCGTCCCGTCCGCCTCGTCGCCTGTGAGCGCGACACCGTGGCGACCGAGGGCCGAGCGGATCGCGGGGAGCAGGCGCGCCGCGTGGCGGCGCGAGGGGGTGAAGGTCTCGACGACCTCCCGCTCGGGCGCCGCCGGGTCGAGGACCGCGACGCTCCCGAGGTTGCCGGTGGTGTCGAACGCCAGGACCAGCCCGGTGGGTTTCCTCGTCACCGCTCGACCGGCGCGCCTGCCGCGAGAATTGCCGGACCCCGTCCCGCCCCGCCCCGCCCCGCCCCCACCGGGAGAACTGGCCGGGAGAACTGGCCGGGAGGACCGGCGGAGTCCGGCGCTCGATGGAGCTCGATCCAGCCGAGGAGTTCTTCCTGAGGCACCCGGAGCACGTGCCCCTGCCCCGCCACCACGTCGAGCGTGACCAGCGCGCCGGCCGCCTCCAGCCGCGCCGCGGTCTCCCGGGAGCTCCGCACCCAGCGCGCGTCGCGCTCCCCCACCATCAGCCGGACCGGAACTCCCGCCAGCCGGTCGAGCGCCACCTCGGGGCCGGCCCGTCCGGGCATGGCGAGGACGGCGTCCACCGGGCGCGGCGACGCGGCCGCCGCGTGGAAAACGCCCACGCCGCCGGCCGACGCCCCGGTGAGGACCAGGGAGCCGGACGTCCCGGGCAGGTTCCGGTCGGCCCAATCGAGCACCGCCCGCATCAGGGACTCTCCTCCCTCGGCGAGCGAGGGACCCCGGACCTCGACCCCGATCACCGCGAAGCCGGCGGCGGGAGCGGCCTCGTCCCAATACGTCTCGATCAGGCCCGCGAGAAGCCCCGCATCTCCCGCTCCCCACGGGAACGCCACCACCAGCCCCCGAGCCGGGGCCGTTGGACGGAGAACGAGCAGGTTGACCCGCCCGCCGCTCGAGAGCGCCGCCGACGCCCATTCCGGAGACGCCGCGGCCTCCGCCCGCCCTGGTCCGCTGCGAGCCGCGCACCCGGCGGGCGTCGCCGCCAGCGCGATCGCGCCGAGCAGGATCGCCGGGAGGGTCGCCACGCCGCGGCGTGCGGGGGTCCTCCCGGATCCTTCGGGTGGCGCCGGTTCGCGCCGCACCGTGCGTCTCTCCCCCTCAGGTCCGGTCGGGACCGCGTTGCTTCAGGCCCCGCGCCAGAACGAAGGCGATGAGCGAGACCACAAAGACCGCGAACAGCATCCAGGCCACGGCCTGGAGCGTCTCGATCACGGTTCGGTACACCTCCAGCGTCCATCGTTCGGCGTTGAGCGCAAGGACCTCGGCGTCGCGGTCGGGCGCCGAGATGTACCGCTCCAGCTCCCGGATCCGGACCCCGCCGGAGACCCCGACCACGATCGCGGCGAACCGGATGTAGCGGTGCCAGGCTGCGCCGAGATCGTCGTCCACGATCCGGGACAGGATCGCGGCGATCGAGCGGTCGAACAGTCGAACCGCCGCGAACGACACCGCCAGCGCGATCGCGAAAGTGACGAGGAGAAGCGTCAGGAACATGCCGGGAGTCTCTCCGCCGGGCGCGCTCCGGGCAAGCCCGGCCTCGGCGGCCCGCCGTCCCGCATAGCATCAGCCGCCGTGGACTCCCCCCCGCTGCGGCTGTTTCCGCCGCCGGATCCACCGGGGAAGCGGGAGCCTCCCCGGCGTCCGCCCCGGTCGAGGTCCCGCCGGCGCGGCGCGAGGAGCACGTCGCCGGTCATGCGGCAGTACCTCGACCTCAAGCGGGAGGCGGTGGATGCGCTGCTCTTCTTCCGGATGGGGGACTTCTACGAGCTCTTTTTCGACGACGCCCGGGAGGCTGCGGAGATCCTCGACATCGCGGTCTCCTCGCGGCAGAAGGACGAGCGCGGGGTCCCGATCCCGATGGCGGGAGTGCCGTGGCACGCCGCCGAGAGCTACATCGCCCGCCTCGTGCGCGCCGGACGCCGGGTCGCGGTGTGCGACCAGGTCGAGCCGGCAGGCGCCTCCCGCGGCCCGGTGCGCCGGGAGATCGTGCGGGTGGCGACGCCCTCCACCTACCTCGACCCGGCCTATCTGGAAGGAGCCGAGCCGGCCTACCTGATGGCGGTCGCCGAACTCGGCTCCCCGAAACGGCCGCGGCTGGGCGCGGCGTGGGCGGACCTCTCCACCGGCGACTTCACCGCCGCCGAGTTCGACGGCGCCTCGGCCCGGCGCGATCTCGCCGAAGCCGCCGCGTCGTTCCGCCCCCGGGAGCTGCTCCTCGCCGAGGGGGCCGCGGCGCCGGACTTCCCGGTGGCGGCGGGGGAGGAGCCGGTCGCCACCCTCCGCCCCGAGTTCTGGTTCGCGCCCGATCACGGTCGGGAGGCGCTGCTGCGCCACTTCGGGACCGCCTCGCTGGAGGCGTTCGGCGTGGAGCATCGCCCGGCGGCGGCCGCGGCGGCCGGCGCGGCGCTGACCTACCTGCGCGAGACCCAGCGCGGCGGGGTGGCTAACCTGCTGCGGCTGAAGCGCCTCGACGACTCCCGGAGGATGGGCCTTGATGGGCTCACCCAGCGGAACCTCGAGCTGTTCCGGCCCCTCTCGTCCGACCCGGCGGCGGCGGCGCGCGGGGCGACGCTGGTGGAGACGCTCGACCGCACGTCCACGGCGATGGGCGCCCGCCTGTTGCGGCGCCGGCTGGCGCAGCCGCTCATGGAGATCGAGCGGATCCGCCGGCGGCACCAGGCGGTGGACGAGCTCCGGCGGCGCGCCGGGCTGCGGGAGGACGCCCGGGCCGCGCTGGGGCAGTGTCCCGACCTGGAGCGGCTGGCCTCGAGAGCCACGCTCGGGGTCGCGGGACCCCGGGAGTACCTGCGGGTGGCGGCGGCGCTCGGCGCGACCGCGCAACTGCGGGAGGCGCTGGGCCGGGCGACGGCAGCCGAGCTCCGGGTGCGCGCGGAGCGGCTCGACCCCCTGCCCTCCCTCCGGAAGCGCATCGAGGCCACGGTGGCGCCCGACGCCCCCGCGCTCTCCCGCGACGGGGGGGTGATCCGCCAGGGGTTTTCGACCGAGCTCGACGAGCTCCGCGGGCTGCGGCGGAACGCGCGGGAGACGATTCGGGCGATGGAGGCCCGCGAGCGGACGAGCACCGGCATTCAGTCCCTGCGGGTCCGCTACAACAGGGTCTTCGGCTACACCATCGAAGTCGCCAAGTCGCTCGTCAGCCGGGTTCCGGGGCACTACCAGCGGCGGCAGACGCTGGTGAACGCCGAGCGCTTCGTCACCGACGAGCTCCGGGAGTTCGAGTCCCGCATCGCCACCGCCGAGGAGCGGATCGCAGCGCTCGAAGCCGAGCTGTTCCGGGCCCTCGAGCGGGAAGTCGGCGGCGCCGGGCCCCGACTCCTCGGGACGGCGGCGCAGATTGCGGCGACCGACGTCGCGGTCGGGCTCGCCGAGGCGGCGGCGCGGTCGGACTACGTCCGGCCCGACATGCACGACGGCTTCTCCATCTCGGTTCGGGAGGGGCGGCACCCGGTGGTCGAGGCGCTCGGAGAGGACCCGTTCGCGCCGAACGACCTCGCCCTCGACCGGGAGCGCTTTCTCATGGTCCTGACCGGGCCCAACATGGGCGGCAAGTCCACCTTCCTGCGGCAGACGGCGCTGATCGCGATCATGGCGCAGGCGGGCTCGCTGGTGCCCGCCCGCAAGGCCCGCCTACCGCTCGTGGACCGGGTGTTCGCCCGGGTCGGGGCCTCCGACGATCTCTCGCGAGGCCGTTCGACCTTCCTCACCGAGATGGAGGAGACCGCGCACATCCTGCACCACGCGACGCCGAGGAGTCTGGTGCTGCTCGACGAGGTGGGCCGGGGGACGGCGACCTGGGACGGGCTGTCGCTGGCGTGGGCGGTCGTGGAGCACATCGCCCGAACCCCCGGACTGGGGATGAAGACGCTGTTCGCAACCCACTACCACGAACTCACCGAGCTCGCCGAGCGGGAGCCGGGGGTCGTCAACTTCCACGTGGAAGCGCTCGAGCACGGGGACGGGATCGCCTTTCTCCGCCAGGTGATCCCGGGAGGCAACCCGCGCAGCTACGGCATCGCGGTGGCCCGGCTCGCCGGCGTCCCGGCCACGGTGGTGCGGCGGGCCCGGGAGGTGCTCGACGGGCTGGCGGCGTCGGGGGCGCCTTCCGTCCCCGCCGCCGATTCATCATCGCCGGCTTCGGACGACCCACCGGCTGCGGACGACGCGGGCGCGGCGGCGGCGAAGGCGATCGCCGCCGAACTCCGGGGCAGCGATCCCGACGGGCTCACCCCCCGCGACGCGCTCGATCTTCTCTACCGGCTGCGCCGCCGGCTGGCGCCCGACGACGCCGGGACCGGCGGATAGGATCGGACCCATGCTCCGCTTCCCGGGGTTGGCGCCCCTCGTTTCGCTTCTCCTCGCCGCCTGCGCGGCGGACCGACCCCGCCCGATGGCGCTCGCCACCGGGACGACCGCCGGGATCTACTACCCCCTCGGGGGCGCGGTGGCGAGCCGGTGGACGCGCGACGTTCCCGGGGTCGTGGTTCGCGCCGAGGTGAGCGCCGGCTCGGTGACGAATCTGATCCAGGTGGCCAAGGGAGAGAGCGACATCGGCTTCGGGCAGGCCGATGCGGTCAGCGATGCGGTTCGGGGCGCGGGCCGGTTCCCCGAGCCGCTGCCGCTGGCGGTGCTCGGCCGGGTCTATCCGAACGTGGTCCACGTTCTCAGCGTCGGCGGCCGGGGCGTCGCCTCGGTGTCCGACCTGCGCGGCAAGCGGGTCTCGCTCGGCCCGCCGGGATCCGGGAACGAGGTCACGGCGCGCAACATCCTGCGGGCGGTGGGGATCGCCGAGGACGATTTCCGCGTCCGCCAGATGAACTACAACCAGAGCATCAACGGGCTGAAGGACGGGACGCTGGACGCCATGTTCCTCGCCGCCGGCCTCGGCGTGGCCTCCGTCGTGGAGCTCGGCCTCACCCGCGAGCTGGTTCTGGTGCCCTTCACCGAGCTCGAGATGGCGGCGGTGGAAGCGGCGAACCCGGCCTACCAGGGGCTCCCGGTGCCGCCCGGGACCTACCGCGGCGTCGTCCGTCCCACGCTGACCCCGTCGCTGTGGAACCTCCTGTTCGTCCATGAGGACCTTCCCGACGAGATCGCCTACGGCTTCGCCCGCTCGCTCCTTCAGGGCCGTGACGCGTTTCGGGTGATCACGCGGAACGCCGACTTCATCCGTCTCGACAGCCTGCCCGCCGTCGGCCGGCTCCCGCTCCACCCGGGGGCGAGCGCGTTCTACGACGAGGCGCGATCGGAGAACCCCTCCTGAGCCTCTCGGAACCCACCGCCTCCTCCGATGAGCGAGGGAAGCGGCAGCTCGGGTGGGCGGTCCTCGTCCTCGGGGCCGGTCTCTCGCTGTTCCAGTTGTGGCAGGCGGTCACCGGATCGCTGGGGGCGACCTGGCTCCGGCCGATCCATCTGACGTGGATCCTCGCGCTCGCCTTCCTCGTCCCGCCGGGCGGCAAGGAACTGCGCCTTCGGGGGCGGGACGGCGTACTCGCCGCCGTCGCGGTGGCGGCGGGCCTCTGGATCATCCAGTTCGACCGGCAGGGCATCGAGCACATCCTCCACGGTCTGAACCCGCTGGATCTCGCCGCCGGCGCCCTCCTCCTCGCTCTCCTTCTCGAGGCCACGCGGCGGCGCGTGGGACCGATGATGACGATCCTCGTGGGGGCTTTCCTCGCCTACAACGCGTTCGGCGCCCACCTGCCCGGTTTTCTCGCCCACCGCGGGTTCGAGCTCGAGCGCATCGTCCGCTTCGAGGTGTTCACCGGAGCCGGGCTGTTCGGTCTGCCCCTCGGAGTCGCATCGAGCACGGTGTTCGTCTTCGTTCTGTTCGGGGCGCTCCTCGAGTCCACCGGCGGGGGCCGCTTCTTCATCCAGCTCGCGTTCGCGGCCGCGGGGCGCTCGCGAGGGGGCCCGGCCAAGGCTGCGGTCCTCGCCTCGGCCGCCATGGGTTCCGTCTCCGGATCCGCGATTGCGAACACGGTCACGACCGGCTCGCTCACGATCCCCATGATGAAGCGGCTCGGCTTTTCCCGCGAAGAAGCCGGCGGGATTGAGGCGGCGGCCTCCACCGGGGGGCAGCTCATGCCTCCCATCATGGGGGCCGGGGCGTTCCTGATGGCGGAGCTCACCTCCACCCCGTACACCCGCATCGTGCTCGTGTCGGCCCTGCCCGCGATCCTGTTCTTCGCGGGCACGCTGCTGTTCGTCCATGGCCTGTCCGTGCGCCGCGGCATCCCGGCGATGGAGTCCCGGCCCCGGCTGGCGGCCACGCTCGCCGAGGGCGCCCACTTCCTCGGCGCCATCGGCGTGGTCGTCGCGCTCCTGCTGATGAACTACTCCCCGCCGCTGGTGGGCGCCGTCGGCTGCGTCGCGGTGGTCCTCGCCGGGTCGCTCCGCCGCGGCACGCGGGTGGGACCGTGGCAGATCGCGGAGGGACTGGCCCGCGGCGCCATGACCGCGGTCCCGGTGTCGCTCGCCTGCGCGTCGGCGGGGATCGTGGTCGGCGTCATCGGCCAGACCGGCGTGGGCCTGCAGTTCGCCGAGCTGCTCCTCGGAGCGGCGCAGGAGTCGCTGCTCCCGGCGCTCGTCCTCTCCGCGCTGGTCGCGCTGATCCTCGGGATGGGACTTCCGGTGACCGCCGCCTACATCGTGGTGGCGGTCGTGGCCGCGCCCGCCCTGACCGCGCTGGGGCTGCCCCTGCTCACCGCGCACCTGATCCTGTTCTGGCTGTCGCAGACGTCGAACGTCACGCCGCCGATCGCGCTCGCGGCGTTCGCCGGCGCCGGAGTCGCGGGCGGGCGACCCATGGCCACCGCGACCTGCGCCGTCCGCCTGGCGCTGGGGCTGTTCGTCGTGCCGTTGCTGATGGCCTACACCCCTCTGCTGCCGGCGGCGGGCGAGGCGGCGGGGCTGGCGCAGTTCGTGGCCTTCGCCGCCGGGCTCGTCGCCATGGCGGGCTTCGCCGTGGCGCTCTACGGTCACGGACTCGGCCCGGCGGGACCGATCGCGCGGGTCGCGGCGGGCGTCGGCTCGGTGCTGCTCCTCACGCCGGAGCCGATCCTCCGGATCGCGGGGGGCGCGCTCGCCGCGCTCGCGCTGGCGCAGTCGGGGCGCGCCGGCCGGGTCAGAGCTCCCGGATCCGACCGAGGTACTGGGCCGAGGTGATCACGGTCAGGGCCACCATCGCCCCGAGCAGCAGCGTGGTGACCGGATGCTCGATGACGAGGAGGTTGGCCACCAGGATCCAGAGGATCCCGACCACGTTGATCACCGTGGTCCATTTGCCCAGCCGGCTGGGAAGGAACTCGCGCCGCTCCACCGCCACGTTGTAGGCGCCGGCCACGATCAGGATGGTGGCGTCGCGGGCGAGGACGATGGTGGCGACCCACGCCGGGATCCGGACGGTGAGCGCCTCGATCGGCGACGCCAGCGCCACGACGGCGGACACGATGAGCACCTTGTCGGCGATGGGGTCGAGGAGCGCGCCCAGTCGGGAGCGCTCCTGCCGGCGGCGGGCGAGAGCGCCGTCGAGCAGGTCGGTCACGCCGGCGACCAGGAGCGCCACCAGCGCCCAGCCGAAGCGGCCGTAGAGGATGCTCATGACCACCACGGGCGCGAGCAGGAGCCGCAGGAGGGTGAGCTGGTTGGCGAGCGTCATGTCGGAACGCCGGACTCCAGTCCGGCAATGCCGGAACCACGGGACTCCACCGGTTCTCCCGGCAGGGGCCCGGCAGCGGCGAAACCCGGCATTATGGCGCGCCGCCGGCGCGCGTTGCCGGCGCGCCGGCAAGGGACTGGAGTCCGGCGCGCCGGCAGACCGGCAGGTCACTCCGGACCCGGTCCGACCCCGAAGAACCGGAGCATGGCGCTCCGGCACGCCTCGGGATTGACGAGGCACGGCCGGCCGTGGCCGGCCCCCTCGACCTCGACGAGGCGGCTCTCCGGGTGTCCATTCGCCCGAAAGACCGCCACCTGGTCGGCCGCCGGCGCCCGGATGTCGTCCTGGCCGACGAACATGAGAATCGGAACGCCCCGACGAACCAGATCGCGGGAGAACCGGGTGATATCGGTCGCGCCGGGCGCCAGCCCGCTGGAAAGGCGCATCCCGAGGCGGGTCAGGTGCGCCGAGGGGAAGCGCGGCACGCGGAAGAGCGCCACCGCGTACTGATCCACCACGGCCGGAACGCTGCGGAACACGCTGTCCAGCACGACGCCCGTCGGGGGCTCCGCGGCGTAGGCCCCGGCCCGGGCCGCGGCGGCGGCGCCCATCGAGATCCCGAGGAAATAGAGCCGGTCGCCGGGAGCCCGCTGCCGAAGGAAACCGGCGCCGGCGAGAACATCGAGGCTCTCGAAGTGTCCAAGCGACGTCAGCGCCTTGCGACCTCCGACGATCTCGGCGCTCGCTCCATGCCGCCGCAGATCGAGGGCGAGGACGGAGCATCCGCTCCGGGCCGCCCAGATCGCCCGTGGGAGCACCTCCTGACGGGACCGGAAGAGCCCGTGGGCCATGACCACTGAGCAGGCCCCCGGCGCCGCCGGCCGGAGATGCCAGCCGGAGATGCGAACGCCGTCCTCCGTCCGGACGAAAACCGTCCGGTAGGACACCCCGGAGTCCGCCGGCGTCGCCCGGAGCGACAGGTCTTGCGGGCGGGTCCCGGAGCTGCGCGTCAGGGCGACTCCGATGAGCACCGGGATCGTCAGCAACGCGACGAGAGCGGCGAGACCAACGAGCCATGCCGTGCGCCGCAGCCGGCTCCGCCGCCGTCTCATCGAGGCCTGGTGGCGGGCGTCCCGCCCGGTTCGGGCACCCGTGCGATCAGCACGGCGGCGGCGATGCCGAATCCGGCCATCGCGACGCACACCGCGAAGAACCCGCGGTCGTAGAGCGCGCCGCCGAGCCCGGCGGCGACCGCGATCCCGAGCTGCGAGAGCGTGTTGGAGAAGGCGAGGAAGGAGGCGCGGCGGTCCGATTCGACCAGTTCGCTGCGCAGCGCGGCGAAGGCGGCGATCCGGGCCACCGCGAGGCATCCGAAGACCAGCACGGTCGCCACCAGCGCCGCCCCGGCGAGCGCGGGCAGGACCAGCGTCAGCCCCGCAACCACCACCGACGCGTGGACGGCGAGCCGCTTCTTCCCGAGGCGGTCGGCGAGCGGCCCCGACAGCGGCTGGACCACCATGATCACGAGGCCGAAGGCACCGTAGAGGAGTCCCATCTGGGGGAGCGTGAAGCCGCGGGTCTCCTGCATCCAGCCGGATGCGTAGGCGGTCACTCCGATCAGGCTTCCCGACAGGAAGAACGCTCCCAGCGCCGCGGCCCGGAGCGTCGGATCCCGCGCGAAGTCGGCGTAGGTCCGGACCCGGTGCGCGAGGCCGCCGCGGCGGCGGGAGCGGTGCGGCGGGGCCCGGTGCGAAACCACCAGCAGCGTCGCCGCCGTCCCGAGCCCGGCGAGCCCCAGGTAGGCGGCCCGGAGCCCGATCCCCTCGACGACGAACGCGGCCCCCACCTGCCCCATCGTGGCCGCGCCCATCGCCGCCCCCATGAGGATCGCCATCGCCCGCCCCCGCCGCGCGTAGGCGACGAGGTCCGCCACCCACGCCACCGCGATCACCGAGATCGCGCCTCCGGCGGCCCCGGCCGCGATCCGGGCCGCGAGAAAGACCGGGTAGGACGGCCGCAGCGCGACGGCCGCGGCCGACATCGTCAGAAGCGCCCCCGCCGCGATCAGCCACGGACGTCGTCCGGTCGCGTCGGACAGCGGACCGACGATGATCGCCGCCGTCGCCGCCGCGACGGCATAGGCCGCGATCGCCCATCCCACCTCGGGCACGGAGGCCCCAAGACCTCTTGCGAGCGCGGCGATCAACGGGGTGACCACCTGTTGATCGAGGAGTCCGACCCCCAGGATCGCCGCGATCACGGTCCCCGCCCAGCGGAACGAGGGGGAGGGAGGCGGCGATTCCACGGAGACCGGCCGGGCGGCGCGGAGCCGAAAGGCTATATTTTTCCGCCCCCACGCGGCCCGCGGCCCCCCAGGGCCGCCGCCGATGGGACACGCATGTCGGTTCTCGCCCGTTTCTCCCCGTCCCCGCTCAGGAGCCGCGACGCCGCGGTGCGGCTCAAGGCGGTCCGGAATCACGATCCCGAGGACACCGCCCGGCTCGCCGAACTGGCGCGCACCGATCCGGACCCGGCGGTCCGAAAAGAGGCGGTGCGGCGGCTGGACGCGCCCCGGGTTCTCCTCGAACTGGTGACGACCGCCAAGGACGACGAGGCGCGGCAGCTCGCCCGCGCCCGCAGCGAGGCGCTCCTGGTCCGGATCGCCGCCGACGATCGCGACCTCGGGGAGTCGCGGCGGGCCCTGGGCCTTCTGACCCCGCTCCCCGGCGTGGCCGAGGTCGTCTGCCGGGCCCGCTTCGAACCGGTCCGCGACGAAGCGCTCGACCGCCTCCTCTCCGCCGACGGCGAGGGCGACGGGGCGGCGGATCGCGACGCCGCGCTGGCCCGGGTCGCGGCGCGTGGCGCCGACCCCGCGGTCCGGGGGCGCGCCCTGGCCGAGATCGGCTCGGCATCCGGTCTGGCGCAGGTGGCGACGACGGCCCGGGCGCGCGAAACGGCGCAGGCCGCCGTTCGGCGGATCTCCGACCCGGACGAGCTGCTCCGGATCGCGACGGGCGGGGCCTCGCCGAGCATCCGGCGGCTCGCCCGACGACTGGCCGACGAACGCCTCCCCGCCGACCACCCGGAGCGGGTCGCCGCGCGGGAGCGCCTCCTGAAGCCGATCCTGGCCCGCCTCGACGCCAGGGGGATCACTGTGGCCGCGCAGCGCCGTTGCCTTCGCGAGGCGGGCGGGGTGCTTCGCTCCGGGCCGGTGAGTCCCGAGTCCGAGGCCCGGCTGGAGGCGGTGCGGGCCGAGGTCCGGAAGGCTCTGGCCATCCAGGAGGAAGCCGCGGCCCGGCTGCGGGCGCCGGTGAAGCAGGCTCCGGTGGCCGCGCCGCGTCCGGCTCCCGCGGCGTGGAAGGCGGCGCCGGAGATCCTCGCGCTGGTCGAGCGGCTGGAGAGCGCCGAGGCGCCGATGTCGTTTGGCGATCTGGCGAAACTCGAGCCGCAGGTGCTGGCGGGCGTCGTCGGCGCGCCGCCCGAGGCCGAGGTCCGGGGCCGGATCGAGGCGGCCCTTCGGGGCGCGCGCGAGCGGGCCCGCGAGCTGCGCCGGCGCCGGAGCGACGCCTTCGATCTCGTCGAGATGGCGGATCAGGCGGAGGCGCTCGCCAAGGGGCTGGCGCGGGCGGCGGCGGGCGGGTCCCCGCCGGGTCGCCGTCGCCGCTCGTGGGCGGATCCGGTCCGGGGTCGGCGCGAGCTGCTGCGACTCCGCCGTCGGTTCGAGCGCTCGACGGTCCAGGAAGGGGACGACGCGGATCGGTTCCAGAAGGCGACCGGGAAGGCGGAGGCGCTTCTCGCCGACGCCGAGGAGAAGCGGAAGGCCGCCGAGGAGAAACGGAAGGAGCGCCTCGCCGCCCTCGACGCCCGGCTCGACGCCCTCGCGGCGGGAGTGGACGGGGAGGCGACGTTCGCGCCCGACGAGGTCGAGAAGGCGCTCCGCGACCTGGGGGCGCTCCGGGGGAAAGGCGATCTGTGGCGTTTGGCCGGTCCCGCGCGCCGCGCGCGGGTCGAGCGGCTTCAGGCCGCTCTGGTTCCGAAGCTTCGCGAGGCGCGGGAGCTGCGCGAATGGAAGCAGTGGTCCAACCTGGGCGTTCAGACCGAGATCATCGGCCGCGGCCGTGCGCTTCTCGAGGTCGAGGATCCCGCCCGAGTGGATCGGGAGCTCACCGCCCTCGACCGGGCCTGGCGCGAGGCCCGGCATGCGCACCCGGAGAAAGGGCAGGAGCTGTGGGACGAATGGAGCGAGGTGCGCGCCGACCTCCTCGAGCGGGCGGCGCCGGTTCGGGAGGCGCGAGCCCGGGCCATCGAGGAAAAGGTCGAGGCCCTCGACCTGCTCGCCGCCCGCGCCGAGGCGATGGCGGACGCATTCGATCCGATGCAGGTCGAGGCGATGCGGGCGCTCATGCCCGAGTGGAAGGCGCAGTCCAGGGGCCTTCCGCGGCGGCGTTCCGACAAGGTGTGGAAGCGGTTCCGCGCCGCGAACGATCGGTTCTTCCAGGCGATGGCCGAGCGCCGGGCCGCCGGGAAGAAGCGCTACGAGGAACTCGCGGCGAACATCCCGGCCCGTGAAGCGCTGGTGGAGCGGGCGAAGGCGCTCGAAGCCACCGCCCGGTCGGGAACGGTGAACACCTCCATCCGGGAGCTGATCGCGGCGTGGAAAGAGGCGCCCCCGGTCCCGCGGAAGGCGGGCGACCGGCTCTGGAAGGCGTTCTCCGGCGCGCTGGACAGCGCCCGGGAAGCGGCGCGCGCCCGCCACTTCACCGGGTCGGAGCCGGAGGGCCGCGGGGAGCAGGAAGTCCCGGCGGCGGAGCTCGACGCGATCAGCGAAGGCGTCGCCGGAGTCGTCGCCCTGCCGGCCGGAGAACGCGCCGCGGCCGCGGGACCGGTGTTCGGCGCGCTCCGCAAGCTCCAGCGGGCTGGCAAGGCCGCACCGGTCGCCGCCGAGTTCGGGGCGGCGCTCTCCGAGGCGTTCGAATCGGCCCCGGAGAGCTTCGCCGGCACCCGGTTCGACCAGGACGAGCTCGTCACCCGGCTGAAGAAGCTGGAGAAACGGCTCGACCGCCTCGCGCCGGCGCCGGCGGCGCCGACGCAGGGCGCGGGGATCGCGTTCCTCGCCGCGCAGCTCCAGCGTTCTCTCGGCGCCGGGCGTCCCGCGGACCAGGGCGCCGCCGCCCGGGAAGCCGCCGGAGAGGCCGCGCGGCTGCTCGAACGGGCGCAGGCGGCGGGGCCGGCTCTGAGCCCGGCGGCGCGGGACGCGCGCGCCTCGCTCGAGCGACGCGCCCGGAAAGTGATCGCCGCGGCGCCGCCGGTCCCGGAGGCCCGCAGTCGAGGCCGGGGTTTCCGCTCCGGCCGGGGCCGATCGCGCGGGCCACGGTCGCCGGGCCGGCGCTCCCGACCGCGAGGGGCGCGGCGGACCGCCTCCGCCCCGACCAGCGGCTGAGCGCCGCGGTCACCCCGGCGTGTCGGTGGCCGATCCTCTGGCCGGCGCGGAGGAGTTCTCCGCCCGGGTGCGGGGCATGCACTGCGCCGGCTGCGTGGCGTCCATCGAACGGGCGGTCGTTCGGGTCGAAGGGGTGGCCGAAGCGCGGGTGAATCTGGTCACCGAGGGGCTGTGGGTGCGGTTCGCTCCGTCCGCGAGGAAGAGCGCCGGCGTTGTCGGTCGCATCGGCGAAGCCGTCGAGAGCGCCGGCGACTACGCGCTCGCCTCCGCGAACGACGACGAGCCGGCCGAGCCGGAGACCCGGTTCGCCGGTCCCGCGGTCGCTCTCGCCCTCGCGGGCGCGGCGATGGCGATCTCCATGAGTCCGCTCGGCGGCGACTCGGTGGGACGGGCACTCACGGGGGTCGTGGGGAGCGCCGTGTTCCTCGGGTTCGGACGCGGCTTCGTCCGCTCCTTCCTGCGCGCTCTCCGGAGCCGGTCGTTCGGTATGGACTCCCTCATCGGGCTGGGGGCGGGGACGGCGTGGATCGCGTCGGTGGCCGGTCTGTTCGTCCCCGGGGCGCCGCTGTTTTTCGACACCGCCGCGCTGATCGTCGCCATCGTGCGGCTCGGACGCACCCTCGAGGCGCGGGCGCGGGGCCGGGCGTCGGACGCGCTCCGCCGCCTGCTGGCGTTCGCACCCGACCGCGCTTCGGTCCTCCGCGCCGGCGGCGAGGGATCGGTGCCGGTCGAACAGGTGCGCGTGGGCGAGCACCTCCTGGTGCGCCCGGGGGAGCGGGCGCCTCTCGACGGGCGCATCGTCCGGGGGCATTCGACGCTCGACGAGTCGGCGCTCACCGGAGAGAGCCTCCCGGTGGAGCGTGGTCCCTCGGATCCGGTCCCGGCCGGCGCCATGAACCTCACCGGGGCGCTGCGCGTCGAGGTCCGGCGGCCGGTCGAGGAGAGCGCGGTCCGCCGGATCGCCGACGCGGTCCGGCGGGCGCAGGCCGAGAGGATCCCGATGCAGCGCGCCGCCGACCGCGCCGCCGCCGTGCTGGTTCCGGTGGTGATGGCGGCGGCGGCGCTCACCGCCGGGCTCTGGCTCACCTTCGGCGACGACGCCGGCTTCGCGCTGGCTCGCGCGGTCGCGGTTCTCGTGGTCGCCTGTCCGTGCGCCCTCGGCCTCGCCGCCCCGATCGCGGTGCTCATGGCAACCGGCCGAGGCGCCCGGCAGGGTGTTCTCTTCCGGACGGGGGCGGCGCTCGAGGCGCTCGCCGCCGTGCGCGTGGTGGCGTTCGACAAGACCGGCACGCTGACCGCGGGAGAGCCGACGGTCTCGGACCTGTCCCCTGCCCCCGGCGTCACCCGCGAGGAGCTGCTCCGGGCGGCCGCCGCGGCCGAGCAGGGGTCGGAGCACCCGCTCGGCCGCGCGCTGGTCGCGTTCGCCCGATCCGAGGGCATCCGCCTCCCGGAGCCGCTCCGGGTGGAGGCGCTCCCGGGTCGCGGCGTGGTCAGCGACTTCGAGGGCGGCGACCGGATCCTGGTGGGAAGCCGACGGCTGATCGAGGAGGCCGGTCAATCCGCGCCCGGGCGGCTGGCGGTGGCCCGCGAGCGCGCCGACGGGCGGGAGCTGCTGGGTCGGATCGGGTTCCGGGATCGCCCCCGCCCGGAGGCTCGGGAGGTCGTGAGTCGTCTCGAATCGGAGGGGCTCGCGGTGGCCCTCGTCTCCGGCGACGCTCCCGGGACGGTGGCGTCGGTGGCGGAGGAAGTCGGGGTCGCTCGCGCGTTCGGAGGGCTGCTCCCGGAAGAGAAACTGGAGGTCGTGGACCGTCTCCGCGCCGAGTTCGGCCCGGTGGCGATGGTGGGCGATGGAGTGAACGACGCCCCCGCCCTGGCCCGGGCCGATGTGGGCCTCGCCCTCGCCTCCGGGACCGATATCGCCCGCCACGCCGCCGGAGTGACGCTCATGCGGCCGGACCTCCGGCTCGTGGGCGAGGCGACCTCGCGCAGCCGTCGCGCCGTGCGGGTGATTCGGCAGAACCTGTTCTGGGCGTTCTTCTACAACCTGGCGGCGGTGCCGCTCGCCGCCGGCGCCTTCCATCCGACGACGGGCGCGCTGCTGTCGCCCGAGGTGGCGTCCGCCGCGATGGCGCTGTCCTCGCTGTCGGTCGTGGGCAACGCGCTCCGGCTCGGCTCCAACTGAAGGCCCAGGTCCCGTTACAGTTTTCGTCTCCTTGCCCGTTCGACCCATCCTCCGCTTCGGCGCCGAGCCCATCCACACGCCCTCTGAGCCCATCGAGGACTTCACCGAGGACTGGCAGAGCCTCGTCGACGACATGGTCGTCACCATGTACGCCGCTCCCGGAGTCGGGCTCGCCGCCCCTCAGATCGGGGTGAACCGCCGCCTCATCGTCATAGACATCACCGCCGGCGAGCAGGAAGGAAACCTGATCGTGATGGCGAATCCGGAGATCCTCGAATCGCACGCCATCCAGCGCGAGGAGGAGGGTTGCCTCTCGGTTCCGGGCTTTTCGGGGGTGACCCGGCGACCGGCCGCGGTGCGGGTCCGCGGACAGCGGCTCGACGGCAGCGTCTTCGAGATGGACGCGGACGGATTGCTGGCGCGGGCGTTCTGCCACGAAATGGATCATCTGAACGGACGCCTGTTCCTCGATCGTCTGGGCCCGTTGAAGCGCGACCTGGTGCTCCGCAAGTTGCGCCGCCGGATCCGCCGCGGCGACTGGTGAGCCGAGGAGCGCGCTCCCGCTCTTTCCGGTGATGACGGCGAGGCCCGGCGCGACGCCCCGCCGTCTCCGGGTCGTCTTCCTCGGGACATCGGCGTTCGCGGTGGCCATGCTCCGGGCGCTCCTCCCGCGCCACGAGGTCGTCGCCGCCGTCACCCAGCCGGCCCGTCCGGCGGGCCGCGGCCGCCGGGTTCGCCGCAGCCCGATCGAGCGCCTCGCCGCGGAGCTGAGTCTCCCCGTACTCCGGCCGAAACGCCTCCGGAAACGCGTCGGCTGGGCCCCGGTGGCGGCGCTCGAGCCGGAGTGTCTGGTAGTCGCGGACTACGGCCAGATTCTTCCGGCCCGGCTTCTTCGGGTCCCGCCCCTCGGCGCAGTGAACGTACACGCCTCCTTCCTCCCGGCGCTGCGCGGCGCCGCTCCGGCGGCGTGGGCGGTGGCGCGCCGGCTGCCCAGCACCGGAGTCACCACCATGTTGATGGACGCCGGTCTCGACACCGGCCCGGTGCTCCTCCAGCGGGAGACGGCGATCGGGAGCTCGGAGACCGGAGGCGAGCTGCTCGCCCGCCTCGCTCCGATCGGCGCCGAACTGCTCCTCGAGACGCTCGACCGCCTCGCCGCCGGCGCGGTTCGGCCCCGGCCCCAGGACGAGGAGGCCGCGAGCTGGGCGCCCCGCATCACTTCGGCCGACACCGCCCTCGACTGGCGCCTCGCCGCCCCCGATCTCGAAGCGCGGGTGCGCGGCTTCGCGCCCGCGCCCGGGGCGTTCACCGCGCTCGCCTCCCCGGCCCTCGGGGAGCCGAGGCGGCTCCGCATCCACGGCGCCACCGTCGAATCGGGAGGCCCTGAGCCGGTGGACGGAGGCCCCGGCACGTGCCGGATCGAGGGGACGAGGCGGAATCCGAGACTCCGAATCGGCTGCGCCGGCGGGACCGCGCTTCTGCCGGAGCTGGTTCAGGCCGCCGGGAGCCGCGCGATGCCGATCGCAGCGTTCCTGCGGGGAGCGCCCTGGCTGCGCGGCCCGGCGCCGGTCCGCTGTCTGGAGGCGGCGGAGCTCGCCGCACCCGGGAGGTCGAGCCCATGAAGGGATTCCTGATGCGGGCGGCGCGTCTCCTCGGGTACGCGCTGCTCGGGCTCCTCGTCGCCTACACCGCCCTGGCGCTCCTCTCGGCTGCGCGGGAGACGCCGCCGCCCCATCCGTTCTTCCGGGGGGAGCCGAGGAACTACGCCCACGGCGGAGGCGCCTCGCTCGCGCCCGAGGAGACGCTGGTCGCGTTCGCGACGGCCCGGGCGGCGGGCGCCGAGGTCCTCGAGCTGAACCTGCATCTGAGCGCCGACGGAGAACTGGTGACCCTCCACGACCGCACCGTGGACCGCACCACCGACGGGTCGGGCGCGGTGGCGGAGATGACGCTCGCCGAGCTGCGCGAGCTGAACGCCGGCCACCGGTTCCGAACTCCCGAAGGGGACCGGCCCTACCGCGAGTCTCCCGTCCCGATCCCGACGCTCGCCGAAGTGTTCGCCGCCAGCCCCGATGTCCCCATCGTCGCCGAGATGAAGGTTCCGGAGACAGCGCTCCCGCTCTGCCGGGCGATCGAGGCGGCGAACCGGAGGGACAGTGTCCTCGTCGCGGCGTTTTCCACCGGCCCGCTCGAGGTCTTCCGCGATGCCTGCCCCGGGGTCGCGACCGGGGCCGGCCTCTCGGAGGCGGCGGCGTTCCTCGCGCTCTCGTTCCTGCGCCTCCCCGGCCTCCACCGACCCCCGCCGGACGCGCTGTTCCTGAGCGAGCGATTCGGCGCGCTGGCGGTGGTCACGCCGACGCTCCTCGCCGCCGCCCGCCGGGCCGGGCTCCCGGTGGTCGTGTGGACCGTGAACGAGGCGGCCGACATGGAGCGGCTCCTCGATCTGGGCGTCGCCGGGATCCTGACCGACGACCCGGCCACCCTCGCGCAAGTCCTCGCGGCGCGCCCCTGAGGCCGGCGGGGAAGTCGAAGGGGGAGTCCGGCTCGATGGCCGAGGCGAAGCGCCGCCGTCCGGGAGCCGCTCCGGCGCGGCGCATGGCGTTTTCCGTCCTCCGGCGCTGGGAGAGCCGTCCCGGCGGCAAGGACACTCGCCCCGGCGGCTGGGCGCCGCCCCGGCCGGACGACCTCGTGGCGCAGGTCGAGAAGCAGGCGGGCGCGCCTCCCGGGGAACGTGACCGGGCGCTCCTGCGCGAGCTCGTCTTCGGCGTGCTCCGGTGGAGGCGCCTCCTCGACCACGTGCTGGAGAGCCACACCCGGGGAGGCCTCCGGCGGCTCGACCCGGCGGTCCGCACCGCGCTGCGCCTCGGCCTCTACCAGCTCCGCTTCCTCGACCGGGTCCCGCACCGCGCCGCGGTCCACGAGTCGGTCTCGCTGGCGGCCTCGGCCCGGGGGCGCGGCGCCGCCGGACTCGTGAACGCGGTGCTTCGCGCCTACCTGCGCTCCGACCATCCCTGGCCCCATCGGGGAGGCGATGCGCGCCTCTACCTCCGCGTGGGGCTGTCGCACCCGGACTGGCTGGTGGACCGGACCATGGCCCAACTCGGGCGATCCGGCGCGATCCGCCGTCTCGAAGCCAACAACCAGAGGCCGGCGACCTACCTGTTCGTGACCCGCGGCGGCGATGTCGAAGCGGTGCGCGCCGGGCTTGCGGCCGAGGGCGTTACGACCGATCGCTTTCCGCTCGCGCCGCGCTGCCTGCGGGTGGCGGCGGGCAACCCGCAGCGCACCTCGCTCCACCGGGAAGGCCGGATCCACCTCCAGGACGCCGGCTCGCAGCTCATCCCCTGGCTGATGCCGGTGGCCGGGGCCCGACGCGTCCTCGACGCCTGCGCCGCGCCGGGCGGCAAGGCGGCGATCCTGGCCGAGCGCCTCGAGCCGCGGCGACTCCTGGCCGGCGACATCCGGTCGCGTCGGCTGGAACTGCTCCTCCGCAGCGAGGAGCAGCGGGGGAGCGGTGGTCTCCTGCCCTTCGTCGCCGACGCCGCCCGCCCGCCGTTCCCGGAGGGCTCGATGGACCGAGTGCTTCTCGATGTTCCCTGCAGCGGACTCGGAACCCTGGCGCGCAACCCGGACATCAAGTGGACCTCGTCCCCGGCGCGGATCGTCCGGCTCGCCGAACAGGCCCGCCGGATCGCGGCGGCCGGAGTGCGGCTGCTCGCGCCCGGGGGGTTCGCGCTCTACTCGGTGTGCTCGCTCGAACCCGAGGAGACGACGGGCGTGGTGGCGGGGCTCAAGGAGGAGTTTCCGGATCTGCGGCAGGTCGAAGCGAAGGGCCGTCTGCCGCCCGCGCTCCAGGATCTGGCGGACGGGGACGGCGCGCTGCGCCTCCGTCCGGAGCGCCACGGAACCGACGGCTATTTCGCCGCGCTCCTGCGCCGCACCCGGTAGGATTCAGACTCCGCGGTCCCCCATGGCGCCTGTTCGCATCCATCTCCGTCGCCGGACGCGGAAGCCGTCGCGGTTCTCCCGCATCCTGCGCGGGTTCTTGCTGGCGGGCGGTCTCCTCGCCACCTTCACGGTGTTCGCCATCGGCGCCTACTGGATCGCGTCTTCGACCGCCCAGCCCCCGGTGCCCGACCTTCGAAGTCTCGATCTCGAGACCGCGAGGACGCTGGTCGCCAGCGTGGGTCTCCGACTCGCCGAGGGAGAGGCCCGGTTCGACGACGTCGTGCCCGAGGGCCGGATCGCCACCCAGGAGCCTGCCCCGGGGTCCCGGTTCCGGCGCGGGCGCGCGGTGCGGGTGTCCCGGAGTCTCGGTCCCACCCGCCGGCCGGTCCCCCGCCTCGAGAACCAGACGCTCACCGAGGCCCGACGCCAGCTCGAGGCCAGCGGCCTCACGGTGGGGCGGGTCGCCGAGGTGACCAGCGACCTCTACATCCCGGGCCGGGTCGTCGCGCAGTCACCGGTCGCGCATGCCGATGCGATGCCGGGAACCCCGGTGTCGGTCCTGCTCTCGATCGGGGCGGAAACGGAGGCGTTCCTGATGCCCGATTTCATCGGAATGCGCTACGGCGACATCGCCGACGACCTGAGCCGGGCCGCGATCCGGGTTCGGGACGTCACCGAAATGACCTACCGGGGCGTACCGGCCGGGATCGTCGTGGATCAGATGCCGGTCGCCGGCGCCCGCGTGACCCGGGAGGACCGGGTCTCGCTGACCCTGAGCCGATGACCGCCTCCGGGACGACCCGCCGGCTGCGGCTCACACCGTCGCTGCTGTCGGCGGATTTCACGCGCCTCGCCGAGGACATTCGGGTGGTCGAGGAGGCCGGAGCGAGCGGCCTGCATCTCGATGTGATGGACGGGTGCTACGTCCCCAACCTCACCTTCGGGCCGATGGTGATCGAGGCGGCCCGGCGCTCCACCAGCCTCCCGCTCGACGCCCATCTCATGATCGAGCGGCCCGACCGCAGCCTGGCCGCCTACGCCGAGGCGGGGGCCGACGCCATCGCGTTCCACCCGGAGACGGTCCCCCATCTCCACAAGACGCTTTCCGACCTGCGCGCTCTTGGCGTGCGCCCGGGGCTCGCGATCAACCCCCTGACCCCTCTCGCCACCCTCGAGGAGGCGATCGCCGCCAGCGACTATGTGATCGTGATGTCGGTGAATCCGGGTTGGGGCGGACAGAAGTTCATCGAGGGGAGCTGGGAGCGGGTCCGTCGAGTGCGGGAAATCGCGGACCGGTGGAACCGCGATCTGGAGATCGTGGTGGACGGGGGAATGAATCCGACCCGGGTCGAGGCCGCCCGCGCCGCCGGGGCCGATACCCTGGTGGCGGGGTCCGCGGTCTTCGGCGCCGCCGACCCGGGCGCGGTGGTCCGGGCCATGGTGCGTGGTTGACGACGTCCCGTTGACGCCGGCGCCTCCGGCGGGGGCGGCGACCATCGCCCGCGTCCGGGTGCGCTACGCGGAGACCGACGCCATGGGCGTCGCCTACCACGGCGCCTACCTGCCGTGGCTCGAGCTGGCGCGCACCGGGTGGCTGCGGGAGCACGCGCTCTCCTACCGCGAGCTGGAGGCGTCCGGGGTCCACCTGCCGGTCGTCGAGTTGACCTGCCGCTACCGGGCTCCGTGCCGCTACGACGACGAATTGCGGGTGGAGGCGGTCGCCCGCCCTCACCGCCGTTCGGGCATCGCCTTTTCCTACCGGATCGTGCGGGCGCGCGACGATCGGCTCATCGCGACGGCCGCCACCCGCCACGCCGCGGTGGAGCGAAGCGGCCGGATCCGGCCCCTTCCGGAGCCGATCCTCGGCGCGCTCGCCCGGGTCGGCGGCGCGCCGGCTAGCATTCCGGCGCAGTGAAGTTGCTACGAGCGGGAAGTCCCGCGCGCCCGGCCGTGCGTTCTCTGGTGGGACTCCTCGCCGCGCTCGCGCTTCTGGCGGCGTGCTCGGGCCGGGCGCAGCGGGAGGTTCCCACCGGCGCCCAGGCGGACCGGCGTCTCCTCGCGCTCGGGCAGCAGGCGCTCGAGTCGCGCGACTGGAACGGGGCGAGGACCTGGTTCCGCCAACTCCTCGACAGCTATCCCCGAAGCCAGTTCGCGGGCGACGCCCGGCTCGGGATCGCCGACTCCTACGCCAACCAGCGCGGACAGCAAAACGCCCTGCTCGCAGCGACCGAGTATCGCGACTACCTCACGTTCTTCCCGAACCACCCGCGAGCCGACTACGCGCAGTTCCAGATCGCCTACGGTCACTTTTCGCGGCGTCGAAGCGCCGATCGGGACCAGGAGGACACGCGGCTCGCCGCCGAGGAGTTCGAAAAGCTCCTCGAGCTGTACCCCAACTCCCGCTACGCCGCCGACGCCCGGGCGCACCTGGCCGATTGCCAGGAGGATCTCGCCACCTCGATCCTCCTCAAGGCCGAGTTCTACCAGGAGATGCGCCGCTGGTGCCGCGGGGCGATCCCGCGTCTCGAAGAGGTCCTCGCCGGCTACCCGACCTTCTCCCGCACCGCCGAAGTGCGGGCGCGACTGGGCCGCGCCCTCACCGACTGCGGTCGGGAGAGCGAGGCGCTCGTGCATTACCAGAAGATCGTGGAGGAGTACGCCGACTCCGAGTACGTCGGAGTCGCCCGGGAGCGAATTCGGGAGATCCTCGCCCGGGCGCCCGAGCCCAGCCGCTGATACCATCGGGGTCCACCCCGGTAACGACGCAGGCTATGGAACGAGGTATGGAGCGCCCAGGCTCTCCCGGCCCCGGTTCCGGGGAGGCCGGACCGCGATGACGCTGGCGAATCGGCTGACCCTGCTGCGGTTCGTGCTCACGCCGGTGGTGGCGGTGGCGATGCTCGCCCGCTGGCCGGGCTGGGAACCGATCAGCATCCTCCTCGTCGCCGGGATCGCGCTGACCGACCTCCTCGACGGGATCGTGGCGCGCCGACGCGGCCAGGTCTCCGAAGTCGGAATCCTGATCGATCCGATTGCGGACAAGTTCTTCATCTCCACGGTCTTCATCTGTCTCGTCGCCGGCGGACTCGCTCCGGCGTGGGTTCCGATCGTCATCATCGGCCGGGAGTTCGCGGTCACGGCGCTTCGCATGCGCGCGGTGCAGCAGGGCACGAAGGTCCCCGTCCGGATGCTGGGCAAGGTGAAGATGCACGTCCAGGTGTACGCCGTCCTCATCGTCCTCTTCGGCGCCTGGTTCTCCCCGCTCATGCCGCTCGGCGCGCCCGCCCTGTGGATCGCGGCCGGCGTCACTCTCTGGTCGGGCCTTGACTACTTCGCGCGCTCCCGACAGGTCATCGTCGGAACCTGACCGACGGCGGCTTCTGGACGAGCTGCCCGAGGTCTTCCTCGCCCCCGACGCGCTGACCGGGCTCGGCGGACAGCGGGGGCTGCTCCTCGGCGACAAGCGCCACCGTCAGGTGGATGTGTTCGGGATCGCTCGCGGAGCCGGGGTCGCCTCCGACGCCGTCGGGCTGATCCGGGGCCGCCTCGACCGCTCGTCCATCGAGGGGTGGCGCATCGTGGGCGTGGCGCTCGGGGCGGACGACCTCGAACCCCTCGTCGAGAGGGTGCTCGACGGGCTGGTCCCAGGAGATCTGGTCGTCGCCGGATCCGATCCGGTCTGCATCCTGATCCACCGGGGCGACCGCCTCGTCCCGATCCGGACCCTGCGCGGAGCCGCTTGAGCGCCGCTCTCCCGAGCCCCGAGCGGCTTCGGGTCGGTACCGGGCGCTGCGCGGGATGAAAGCCGTCATCCTCGCCGGAGGCAAGGCGCTCCGGCTGCGCCCCCTCACCTGGCGCCGTCCCAAGGCGGTCGTGCCGATCCTGGGCCAGCCCTTCCTCATCTCGCCGATCGAGCTGTTGCGGGCGGCCGGCGTCACCGACATCGCGCTCGCTCTCGCTTCGGTGCCGCGCCGGATCCACGCCGTGTTCGGCGACGGCTCGGCCCACCGGGTCTCGGTCCATTACTCGGTGGAGTCCGAGCCGATGGGGACCGGAGGCGCCCTCGGCCGGCTGCGGAGCCGGTTGCCCTCGACGTTCCTGTGTCTGAACGGCGACATCCTGAGCGACCTCGATGTCCGCGGGCTGATCGAGGCGCACCGACGCTCGGGAGCGGTCCTCACCCTCGCGGTCACCCGCGTTCCCGACGCTCGGAACTTCGGGGCGGTCCGGGTGGAGCCGGGGGACGGCGGGCTGCGGGTCGCCGGATTCGAGGAGAAGGGCACACGGGGGCCGGGCCTCGTCAGCGTCGGGATCTACGCCATGGAGCCCGCGGTCTTCGAACGGATCCCGGAGGGGCGGCCGGTCTCTCTCGAGCACGAGGTCTTTCCCGCCGCCGTGGCCGCCTCCCGGGCGGGAGGGCCTCCGGTCGCGGCCTTCGAGCACGACGGCTACTTCTCCGATATCGGCGTCCTCGAGCGCTACCGGGCGGTTCACCGGGACGCGCTCGACGGCCGAATCCGAATCCCCGGCGTCGGCAGCCCGAACCCGGGCGGCGTCTTCGTCGGAGCCGGCACCCGGATCGACCCGGAGGCCCGCATCGTCGGACCCTCCTTCATCGGCGACGGCGCGACGGTCCGGGCCGGGGCCCAGGTGGGGCCGTATGCGGTCCTCGGGCGGCGGGTCCGCGTCGGCGCGCGGGCTCGGGTCAGCGACTCGGTGCTCTGGCTGCACACCCGGATCGGGGAAGACGCCGTCGTGCGGGGAACGGTCTTCGCGGCGAGCTGCTTCGTCGGGCAGGGGGCGCGCGTTCGCGACGCGGTGCTCGGAGACAAGAGCGTGGTGGCGGCGTGGAGCGTCGTCGGGGGATCCCGGTGACCGGTCCGGGGCTCTCCCGGAGCGAGCGGCGTCTGTTCAAGGCGTACGACATCCGGGGACCGGCCCCCGATCCGCTCACCCCGGCTCTCGGGTTCCGAATCGGCGCCGCCTTCACCGAGCACATCGCCGCGAGGAGCGATCCGGCGCCGCGGATCGGCTGCGGCCGCGACATGCGTCTGACCAGTCCGGAACTCGCGGCCGGGTTCCGCGCCGGGCTCCGCAGCCGCGGCGCCCGCATCACGGACTACGGCCTGATCCCCACCGACGCCATGTGGTTCGCGGTGCGACGGGACCGGCTCGACGGCGGCGCCATGATCACCGCCTCTCACAACCCCCCCGGAGACAACGGCATCAAGCTGGTGTCGCGGGACGCCACGCCGGTGTTCGCCGAGACCGGGCTGCCGCGGATCCGGCGCCGGGTGGAGAGGCTGCCCGCTTCCCGGGATCCGGCTGCGGACACCGGGCAGCCGTCCGACGGGGCGACGCGAGACATCACAGCGGACTACCGCGACTTCCTGCACTCGGCGGTCGAGGGCCGACGCCTCCCGGCGTTGCGCATCGTGCTCGACGCCGGCAACGGGATGGGCGGGATCATGGCGGGACCGGTGTTCGCGGGTCTGCCCGGGGAGTTCCTCCCGCTCGACTTCACGCCGGATGGGACCTTCCCGGGCCGCGGAGCGAATCCGCTCGATCCGGCGAGCCGGGTGGGGCTCGCCCGCCTCATCCGCGCGGAGCGGGCGGACTTCGGCGTGCTGTGGGACGGCGACGCCGATCGCTGCGCCTTCCTCGACGGGGACGGGGTGTATGTCCCCGGCGATTTCACCACGGCTCTTCTCGCGTCCGCCGAGATCGCGCGGGAGCCCGGCGCCCGCGTCGTCTTCGACCTTCGCTCCTCCCGGGCGGTCCCCGACCGGGTTCGGGCGGCGGGCGGCGTCCCCTGCCCGTCCCGGGTCGGGCACGCCTACATGAAGATGAAGATGCGCGAAGTCGAGGCCCGGTTCGGAGGGGAACTCAGCGGACACTTCTACTCGCGGCTCGCCGGGTACGCCGACAACGCGCTCCTCCCGATCCTGCGCATGATCGAGAGGATCGGGGAGACCGGGCGGTCGCTCGCGGAGCTGGCGGGCGACCTGCGGCGGGATTACTTCGCTCTCGACGAGGAAAGCATCCGGGTCCGGGATGCGGGGGCCGCCCTCGAGGCCGTCCGGGCCGCCTGGCCGGGCGGGCGCGTTCAGACCCTCGACGGACTCACCGTGGATTTCGCCGACTGGCGCTTCACGTTGCGGCCGTCCAACACCGAACCCGTCCTGCGCCTCACGCTGGAGGCGTTTCGGGCCGGAATCGCCGAGCCCCGCCAGCGAGAGCTGCTCGATCTGCTCGGCGAGCATGCCCCGCGCCGGTCGTAGGGACCGCTCCTCTTCGAAGGGGTCGAACCCGGCTCCGAGGAGCTCATGGAGTTCCCGCGGCTGCGAGGTCCTGGGCGCCGTGCCGGTCTGGAGACCGGCGCTCCACAGGGCTGCCGCGCCGGACGACCACCGCCGGCCTCGGCCTCGAACGCGCCACGCCCGGGGATGGCGCTTCCCCGCCGGCCCCCGAGGCCCGGATAGAATTCGAGCCTCACGGGCGGGCGTATCTCAGTTGGTAGAGTACGAGCTTCCCAAGCTCGGTGTCGCGGGTTCGAGCCCCGTCGCCCGCTCCGTGGATTCCCCACGCCACTGGCTCTCATGCGCTTTTTCCGCCGGAATGGTGAGAAAGCAGGCCATCGCGGCGAGACGCCGCAGACATCCGGCGGGGCGCCGGTCTCCACCTGGATCGGCGCTGAGACCCGGATGGAGGGTCGCATCGCGAGCGACTCGGACATCTGCATCGAGGGCGGCTTCGATGGCGTCATCGAAGCGAGCGCCGAGGTCCTGATCTCCGAGGGGGCCGAGGTCCGCGCCCGGGTCTCGGCGAAGAGCGTCGTCGTGGTCGGCTCGCTCGAAGGCCCCATCGAGGCGAGCGAGCTCGCGGAGATCGGAGCGGGAGGCCGCATGGTCGGCGACATCCAGTGCGACCGGGTTGCGGTGCGGCCGGGCGCGGAGTTCGAGGGAAGCATCGCGAGCGGCGAACCGGTCTCCGGGGAGGCCACGCCAGAGGCATCGGGAAGCACGCGATGAAGGTCGGCACCGTTCGCGAGATCAAGGACCACGAGGACCGGGTGGGGCTCGTCCCCGCCGGGGTCAGCGACTTCGTGACCGCCGGGCACGAGGTGCTCGTCGAGACGGGCGCCGGGCTCGGGAGCATGATCTCCGACGCCGACTTCCGGGCCGCCGGCGCCCGGGTGGTGGACACCCGCGAGGAAGTCTTCGACACCGCGGACATGGTGATCAAGGTGAAGGAGGCCCAGCCCGACGAGGTGGCCCTGCTCCGCGAGGGACAGATCCTCTACACCTACCTCCACCTCGCCCCGCTGCCCGATCTGACGGAAGGGCTCCTCGAACGCGGCGTCACCGCGATCGCCTACGAGACGATCACGGCGCCCGACGGGACGCTTCCGCTGCTGACTCCGATGAGCGAGGTCGCGGGCCGGATGGCCATCCAGGAGGGGGCCCGCCAGCTCCAGAAGTCCTGCGGGGGATCCGGCATCCTGCTCTCCGGCGTGCCCGGCGTCTCCCGGGGACGGGTCGTCGTCGTCGGGGGCGGGGTCGTCGGGTTGAACGCAACGAAGCTCGCCGTCGGAATCGGGGCGGAGGTCCTCGTGCTGGAGAAGAGCGCCGCCCGCATGCGGTACCTCGACGACGTGTTCGGGAGCCGGATCACCACGCTGCGTTCGAGTTCGATCGCGCTCGCCGAGGTCATCGCCACCGCCGACCTGGTGATCGGCGCCGTGCTGGTGCCGGGGGCGTCCGCCCCGCGGATCGTGACCCGGGAGATGGTCAGGGACATGCGCGAGGGCTCCGTCATCGTGGACGTCGCGGTGGACCAGGGCGGCTGCTGCGAGACCACCCGACCGACGACCCACTCCGACCCGACCTACGTGGTGGACGGCGTGGTCCACTACTGCGTGGCCAACATGCCGGGCGCAGTGCCCCGCACGTCCACCTACGCGCTCACGAACGTGACCCTCGACTACGCGCTCGCCATCGCCAACCTCGGCGTCGAGGAGGCCGTCCGCGAGGATCCCTACCTGACGCCAGGGGTCAACACCTACGCCGGAAAACTGACCTGTCGGCCGGTCGCCGAGTCGCAGGGGCGGGAGCATCACCTCCTCGCCGGGCTGATCTACTGACGTCGTGGGTGGGATTCCCCGCCCGCCGGTCCAACCCCTCCGCCTCGTCGTCGAGCTGGACCGGCCCCGGTCGGGGACGGACAACATGGCCCGGGACACCGCTCTCCTCGAGGCGGCGGCGGAGGGAGCCGCGCCGGCGCTGCGCCTCTACCGCTGGGAGCGCGCCACGCTCAGCCTCGGCCACCGCCAGCGGCTCGAGGACGCCGCCCGCGCCGAGGTCCTGGCCGATCTGGGAATCCCCTGGGTGCGCCGCCCCACCGGGGGGCGGGCGCTTCTCCATCGCCCCTCGGATCTGACCTACGCGTTCGCCGCCGGTCCGGGCGCCGCCTCCGGGGTCCTGGCCGCCTACCACCGCGTCATGGGGGCGATTCGAGAGGCGCTCGGCGCCTTCGTCGCCCTCGATGCCCCGGGCGCGGGGGGCGCGGACCGGGAGCCCGACCGCCTCCCCTGCCTCGCCGTCGCCACCGGGCACGAGATCTCGACCGGGGGCGGGAAACTGGTCGCCGGAGCGCAGCGGTGGCGGCGGGGCGCGTTTCTCCAGCACGGCTCGATCCCGTGGCGGGTGGATCGCTCCCTCACGAACCGCGTCGTCGGACTTCCCGCGGACGCCCCCCTCGCCGCCGTCGGACTCGCCGAGATCGTCCCGGCGCCCGATCCGGGAGCGGTCGCCGACGCGCTCGCCGACGCGTTTGCGCACGAGTTCGGAGGCGGCCGGCGCGTGGTACCCTGACGGTCGGTCCGGGATCGCCAGACTGACCATTCTCGGGGCGCTCCGCCGCCTGTGGTCGAAGCGGATGCCTCTTCTGTCGCGTGTCGGAAGAGGCGTACGCAGATCCGGTTCCGAGGCTCGCCGGGCCGCAGCTCCCATGTCCGAAACGTCCTCCTCGCCGCCCGAAACCCCCGATCCGACCTCCGGGGACGCCCCGGAAGCCGATCCGTACTCCGACGCCTCGCTTCGCGCCGACCTCGAGGCGGCGCTCGCCGATGCGGCCGACGCCAAGGACATCGCGCGCCGGGCCCAGGCCGATCTCGCCAACGTTCGCCGCCGGGCGCAGGAGGAGCGCAGCCGCTTCCGGTCGCTCGCGGTGGAGCAGGTGTGTCGGCGTCTGCTGCCCATCCTCGACGATCTCGGGCGCGCCGCCGGCGAGGCGCGGCGGGTCGCCCCCGGAGAAGGCGATCCCACCGCCGCGGACGCTCCGGCTCTCGCCGCCCTCGGCGACGGCGTGCGGCTCGTACTCCGGCGGTTCGAGGAGACGCTCGCCGAGCAGGGGCTCGTCGAGATCGAGGCGCTCGGCCAGCCGTTCGACCCACGGGTGCACGAGGCGCTTCAACGCCTTCCCGCGACCGCGGAGCAGCAGGACGGCGAAGTCGTCGCGGTGTACCTGCGCGGGTATCTCCTCGACGGTCGGGTGGTGCGGCCCGCGCAGGTGATCGTGGCCGAGGAGTTCGCCGCTCCGGAGTCCTCCGGCGAGGAGGAAGAGCCGGACGCTTCTTCCGACGAGGCGCCGCCGGCCTGACCCCGGCCCGACCTGGATCCGATGCCAACGGCCGCGCCCCAAGACCCCTACGAGGTCCTCGGCCTGGGGCGTGACGCCTCCCCCGAGGACATCAAGCGCGCCTACCGCAAGCAGGCGGTGCGTTTCCATCCCGATCGGAATCCCGGCGACAAGGAGGCGGAGGAGTCGTTCAAGCGCGCCGCCGAGGCCTACAGCATCCTCGGCGACGCGGACAAGCGCGCCCGGTATGACCGCTTCGGCCACGCCGGCCTCGGCGGAGCCGCCGGCGGTCCGGTGAACCAGGAGATCTTCCGGGACTTCGAGGATCTGTTCGGGGGCGGGAGCGGGAGCGTCTTCGACCTGTTCGGACAGATGTTCGGCGGGGGGCCGTCCCGGGGTCCCCGACGCGGGCACGATCTCCAGTACGAGCTCCACCTCGACTTCGAGGATCCGCGCCGCGACCAGAGCAAGCGCATCCGGATCTCCCGGGCGGAGGCCTGCGACGCCTGCCGCGGCAGCGGCATCGAGGCCGGAAAGAGAGCCCGGAGCTGTCCGCGGTGCGGAGGTCGGGGCCAGGAGCAGGTCCGGCGCGGCTTCGTGGTGATGAGCCATCCCTGCGGGGGATGCCGGGGCGCCGGGCGCATCGTGGACCACCCCTGCCGGGAATGCGGGGGCGAGGGGCGCGTGGACCGGCGGCGGGACATCAACGTGCGGCTCCCGGCGGGCGTGGACGACGGCAACCAGCTCCGGGTCCCAGGCGAGGGGGAGACCGGGCGGGGCGGCGGTCCCTCGGGTGACCTGTTCGTCCTGGTCCACATCCGCCCGCACCCGAAGCTGCGCCGCGACGGCGCCTCCGTCCACAGCACCGAGACGATCAGCTTCCCGGACGCGGCGCTCGGGACGCGCATCGAGGTCGCCACCATCTGGGGCGCCGAGACGCTGCGCATCCCTCCCGGGACGCAACCGGGCGCCGAACTGCGGCTGGCGCACCGGGGGTTCCCGGTGCTGCGCCGGGGGTCCCGCGGCGACCACCGGGTCCGGATCGAGGTCGAAGTGCCGAGGAAGCTGACCCGGAGGATCCGGCGCGCGGTGGAGGACCTCGCCGAGGCGCTGAACCCGAAGCGCGCTTCCGGTCGGGGGGCGGAGGACGGAGACGACGAGGCGTCTTCCACCGCCGAGCGCGGCCGGGGGAATCGCGGCATCGTCGGCCGACTGTTCTCGTGAGGCGGAGCCGGCCGCCGGCGCGCCGGACTCCAGTCCCCTGCCGGGCCCCCACCGGGAGAACTGGCATGACGTCCTGGCCGCTCCTCCTCCCGGCGTCGGCGGGCGGCGCCGAGCCCTGGCAGGCGGCGGTCGCGAATCTGGACGGATTCCTCGGAGGGGACGAGTCCGGGGACTCGGTGCGGCTCTGGTTTCGGACCGAGAGGGACCGGGTCGAGGCGGTTCGACGATTCCGCCGCGAGGGCGGCGGGCTCGCCGTGCGAGTGCTCGAGCCCGAAGCCGAACGCGACTGGATGGCGCCTTGCCGTTCGTTCTTTCGCGGGATCGTCGCGGGCGGCCTCTTCCTCCACGTCCCCGGAACCCCGGCCCACCCGACGCTCCCGTCGCTTCGCATCAACCCGGGTCAGGCCTTCGGGACCGGAACCCACGCCTCCACCCGCTTGGCGCTCGGATGCCTCGCCGACGGTCTCGCCGAAGCGCCCCCGCCTCGCCGCGGCCGGCTGCGGGTCCTCGACGTGGGCTGCGGGTCCGGCGTCCTCGCGGTCGCCGCCGTCCGACTCGGCGCCGACCGGGTGACGGCGCTCGACGTGGACCCGGTGGCGATCCGCGCCACCCGGGAGACGGCGGCCGGGAACCGGGTCGGCGGGATCGCGTGCTTCGTCGGCGACTTCCGTGACCCGGCGGTGGCGCGGCGGCTCGAACGGCGGGAGCCGGACGGGTTCGACTGGATCCTCGGCAACCTGACCGCCGGACTCGTGCCCGCCCTCGCCGCATTCGCCGCCTCCCGGCTCCGGCCCCGGGGGCGACTCGTCGTATCCGGCTTTCTCGGGGCCGACGCGGCCGATGTTCTCGCGGCCTGCCGGCGGACGTCGCTGGCCGTCCGGGAGACCCGCTTCGAGCCGGGGGAGGAGGGGGTGCGCGACGACTGGATCGCCGCCGTCCTTCGGAGAGCCAGCGGTTCGAACCCCCCGACGATCGCCGCGCCACATTGACCTTGGCTCCGGTTCGCCGCTTCTTCGCCCCCGGGGCCGGGAGGTTCGACGAGGTGCTGCTCGATGAAGCGGAGTCGGCCTACCTGCTGCGCGTGCTCCGGCTGCGACCGGGGACCGAGGTCGAAGTCTTCGACGGGGTGGGCAACGCGTTCGGAGCGCGCGTCGCCGGGCGCGATCCGGACGGGCGCTGTCGGCTCGCGCGCCGCGCCCCGGTTCCCGCGTCCGAACCGCCGATCCGGCTCACGGTCGCGGTGGCCCCGCCGAAGGGAGACGGTTTCACCCGGATCGCGCGGCAGCTCGCCGAGATGGGAGCGGCCCGGGTGACGCCGCTGATCACGGCCCGCGCCGAAGGGCCGGTGACCACCTCCCGCCAGGCGCGCTGGCGGGCCGCCGCGCTCGCCGGGACCCGGCAGTCGGGAGGCTCCAGAATCCCCCCGGTGGAGCCTCCGACCCCGTTCGCCGCGTTCGTCGGCGCCGCCCTGCCACCAGCCCGCTGGATCGCCAGTCCGAGCCCTCTCGGCCAGACTCCCCTCCCCACCGACTCCGAATCGTCCGGTCCGGATCGGGTGGTCGCGGTGGGGCCGGAGGGAGGGTTCACCCCGGCGGAACTCGAGGCGGCCGGAGCGGCGGGATTCCGGCGGCTGGATCTCGGCCCGCGGGTGCTGCGGACCGCGACGGCGGCGGTGGTCGCCGCCGGACGCCTCCTCGAGGCCACGGGACGGGCGCGTTGACGCTGCGGCCCGGGCATCGCCTCGGCAACTTCGAGGTGCAGCGGAGCCTCGGTCGGGGTACGTTCGCCGCGGTCTATCTCGTGCGCGACGTGCTGCTCGACCAGCCGCGCGCCATCAAGGTGCCGCACGACCAGACGCCCGAGGGACGCGATGCGCTGCTTCGCGAGTCCCGGGTCCTCGCATCGCTCGACCACCCGCATATCGTGCGGCTGCTCGAGTGCGACGAGGAGGACGGCCTCCTGTTCGTGGTCATGGAGTGGGTGGACGGACAGCCGCTCGCCCGGCGCATCGAGTCCGAGACCCGCCTCCATCCATCGCTTGCGATCCGGATCGGGACCCAGGTCGTCTCGGCGCTGGCCCACGCCCACCGCCGTCAGGTGCTCCACGGCGACCTGAGTTCAGACAACATCCTGCTCCGGAAGGAGAGCGCCAAGATTGGAGACTTCGGCATGGCGCGCACGATGCAGCTCGCCGAGCACGGGGCGGCGCTCCTCGGGAATCCGTTCTACCTCGCGCCGGAGCAGTTCCGGGGCGAGGGCGTTTTCGCATCGGATCTCTACTCGGTGGGCGTCGTGCTGTTCGAGATGCTCACCGGTGCGCTCCCCTACCGCGACGCCGATCCGAGGCGGCAGCGCGAGCTGGTCGAGGCGGGAGCGAATCGCGACCCCCGGCGGCGGAACCCGCTGGTGAGCGCGCACCTCGCCGAGGTGGTGGAACGGGCGCTGGCGCCGCGGATTCCGGACCGCTACGAGGACGCCGAGGCGCTTCTCGCCGACCTCCGCGAGCTCGTCTCGTTCGGGGTCTCCGAGGAGGCGATGGAGGCCGTCCGCGCGCGGATCCGGGAGGCGCGGCCGGACCGCCGCCGTTCGTGCTGGAACTGCGGCCGACCGCGTCACCCGGACGCCTCCGAGTGCGCCCACTGCGGCAACTGATCGGGGTAGGCTCCCGTCATGGCCCGGACCCCCGCCCGCCGCTCGCCGTGGAACGACGCCCTGACCATGCTGGCCCGGCGCGATCTCACCGAGGGAGAGGTGCGGGCCCGGCTGGACAAGCGCGGCCACGGGGGCGACGAGGTCGAGGATGTCGTGAGCCGCCTCCGGGCCCGACGGTTGCTCGACGACGCCCGGCTTGCCCGGGAGGCCGCTCGCGGCCGCGCCGAGCGCCGTCTGGACGGCCCGGCGAAGATCCGCGCGCACCTGCGCCGCCGCCTGGTTCCCGAGGATCTCGTCGAGATCGCGGTGGGTGAGGCGTTTCCCGAGGGAGCGGAGGCGGAGCGGGCGCGGGCGGTGCTGGCCCGGATCGCTCCCCGGCGCCGCGAGGACCCCTCATCGGATGAGGCGCTGCGCCGACGGCGGGAGCGCGAGTTCCGTCGACTGGTCTCGCGCGGCTATTCGTTCGAAGTGGCCCGAGTCGCCGTCTTCGAACGCCGCGGCGAGGCCGCCGGCGACGCTGGAGGGCTGAGGTGACGCCGGTTCGGGGCGGCGAGCTGCGCCGGGCGTTCGTGGAGTTTTTCGCCGCGCGCGGCCACCGCGTCTGCTCCAGCTCCCCGCTCGTGCCCCGCGACGACCCCACGCTGCTGTTCGCGAACGCGGGCATGAACCAGTTCAAGGACTACTTCCTCGGCCGCGAGACGCCGGAGAACCGCCGGGCCGTCAGCGTTCAGAAGTGCGTCCGCGCCGGGGGCAAGCACAACGATCTGGACAACGTGGGCTTCACCGCCCGGCATCACACCTTCTTCGAGATGCTGGGCAACTTCTCGTTCGGGGACTACTTCAAGGAGGAGGCGATCGCCTTCGCGTGGGAGTTCCTCACCCGCGACCTCGGCCTCGATCCCGAACGGCTGACGGTCTCGGTGTTCGCCGGGGATGACTCGACGCCCCCCGACGACGAGGCTCGCCGCCTCTGGACCGCGTACGTCCCGGAGGACCGCATCGCGGCCCTGCCCGCCTCCGAGAACTTCTGGAGCATGGGCGACACCGGTCCGTGCGGCCCCTGCTCCGAGATCCACTACGACCAGGGCCCCGAATTCAGCGGAGAGGACCGCCATCTCGAGGTCTGGAACCTCGTCTTCATGCAGTTCGACCGGGACGCCGCCGGCGTACTGACCCCGCTCCCGGCCCCCTCGGTGGACACCGGGATGGGGCTCGAACGGCTCGCCGCGGTTCTCGAGGGGGCGCCCTCGAACTACGACACGGATCTGTTCGCACCGTTGATCCAGGCCGTCGAGCAGCGCGCCGCGGCCGACCCGGAGCGGGTCAAGGTCGCGGCCCGCGTCATCGCCGACCACGCCCGCGCCACCGCGTTCCTGGTGGCCGACGGGGTGCTCCCGGCGAACGACGGCCGCGGATACGTGCTCCGCAAGATCATGCGTCGCGCGCTCCGGTTCGGACGCCGCGCGGGCATCGAAGGGCCTTTCCTCGCCGACCTCACGGAGGCGGCGGTCTCGCATCTCGAGAGCGCCTGGCCGGAGCTGAGTCTCTCGCGCGAACTGATCGCCCGGGTGGCGGGGTTCGAGGAGTCGCGCTTCACCGGGACTCTCGAGACCGCGATGAGCCAGCTCGACCGCGTGCTCGCCCGTCCGACGGTGGTCGAGGCGGCGGTGATCCCGGGTGAGGAGGCGTTCCGGCTCTACGACACCTTCGGGCTGCCGCTCGACCTCGTGGAGGAAGTCGCGGGCGAGCACGGGCTCCGGGTGGACGCCGCCGGGTTCGACCGTCGCATGGAAGAGGCTCGGGAGCGCGCCCGGCAATCGTGGAAGGGCGGCGCGGCGGCCGCGGGCGACCGGTCCACCGCCCATCGGGAGGCGACCGGAGGCGCGGCCACCCGGTTCCTCGGCTACGACGGGCTGGAAGCGACCGGAGTCCGCGTCCTCGCGCTGCTGACTCCCGGCCCCGAAGTCGCGACCGTCGGACGGCTTGCCGAAGGAGCGACCGGTGACCTCATCCTCGATCGGACGCCGTTTTATCCGGAGGGCGGCGGGCAGGTCGGCGACCGGGGCGTCCTGCGCGGCGAGGGCGGCGTGGCCGAGGTCGAGGACACGCGGGTTCGGGACGGCGTCGTGCTCCACCGGGTTCGGGTCCGCTCGGGCGAGCTGGGGACCGGCGAGCGGCTGGAGGCGCTCGTGGACTCCGGCCGCCGCCGCGGCGCCGCCGGGCACCACACGATGACCCACCTGCTCCACGCCGCCCTCCGCGACGCGCTCGGTCCCCACGTGAAGCAGGCCGGTTCGCTGGTCGCTCCCAACCGGCTCCGCTTCGACTTCACCCACTTCGCCGCGCTCACCGCCGAGGAGATCGAGGGCGTCGAGGCGCAGGTCAACGAGCAGATCCGCGCCGACCGGGAGGTCCTCAGCGACGTCATGCCGCTCGACGATGCGCTTCGAAAGGGGGCGCTCGCGTTCTTCGGGGACCGCTACGGCACCGAGGTCCGGGTGATCGAGATCCCCGACTTCAGCATCGAGCTGTGCGGAGGGACCCATCTCGGCGCCACCGGCGAGGCGGGCTTTTTCGTGATCACCGGCGAGGAATCGGTCTCGGCGGGGGTCCGGCGCATCGAGGCGCTCACCGGCGAGGCGGCGCTCGGTCAGATGGTTCGCAGCCGGCGCCTCCTCACCGCGATCGGCCGGGCGGCGAAGACCCGGCCCGAGGATGCGGCGCACAAGGTGGCGAAGCTCCGGGCCGACCTGAAGCGGATGGAGCGCGAGATGGAGCGGCTCCGGGACCGCCTCGCCACCGCATCGGTCGGCGGTGGCTCGGAAACGAGCGGGATCGAGGAGATCGCCGGAGTGCGGGTGTGGCTGCCCGATCCCCTCGACGGCGCCTCGAAGCACGAGCACCGCCGGCTGATGGACGCCTTCCGGGACCGGGAGGAGGGCGGGCGCTGGGTGGCGATGTCCTCGGTGGTCCGCAACGGCCGGGCGGCTCTGATCCTCGGCGTCTCACCCGATGTCGCGAAGCGGCTCCCGGCCAACCGGCTTTTGCGGGAGGCGGCCGCCGCGATCGGAGGCCGCGCCGGGGGCCGACCCGATCGCGCCGAGGGCGGTGGCCCGGATGCCTCGCGGCTGCCGGCGGTGGCCGAGCGCGTCCGGGCGGCGGTGCGCTCCGCCTTCGGCGGCTGAGAGGGGTCGTCAGCGGCGGAACTCGAAGCCGCGGGCGCGGCCGGCGGCCAGCGTGAAGGCCCGGGCCCGTTCAGCCGCCGCCGGGTCCATCAGGAACCGCGCCGTCCCGCCCCGGAAGCGGAACACGGGCGAGAACATCCCGTCGGGCCCGGAGGAAAACAGCGGCTCGAGAGGTCGCTCGCGTCCGCCCGGGGCGACGAGCGTGAGCCCCGGTCGGGCATCAACTCGAACTTCGTAATCGGTTTCGAGCTCGGTCGAGTGGTAGCTACCCGCGAGGCCGACGAGTTCCGGCAACTCCGGCGCCCACGGCTCCACCCGGAGGAAGCGGAAATCGCGCTGCCCCGGCTCCCGCAACACGAAGCCGTCATCAGTCGGGAGAAGGCGCATGCCGCCCGATCCGACCGCGAGTTCCTCGCCCGCGTCCCGGAGGATCTGCCCGAGCTCGCCCCGCACCAGGACGAGACCGCCCTCCTCGCGGAGCCCGACCTCAGACGCCGCCCCGAGCCGCGGCGCGTAGAACGCCCCCGGGGGAAGGCGGTCCGGCGACGCGGGTTCGCCCTCCCGGAAATCGGCGGCCGGATCGGAGACGTCCGCGAGGAACACCTCGGCAACGGTGCGGGCGAGCGAGGAGGGGTTGGCGCTCGCCGCGTTGCAGAGCACGAACACGGCGAAATCGCGCTCCGGGATTCGGAGCGAGTGGGTGCGGAAGCCGACGAACCCGCCCCCGTGCTCCACGGTGGCGAGCCCCCGGTGCTCCCCGAGGGCCAGCCCGGCCGCGTAGTCCTGGGCCCCGCCGTCAGCGAGGCGGCCGGGCGTCGTCATCCGCTCCACGAAACCGGGGCCGAACGCGGCTGGATCGAGGAACATCCGCTCCCAGTGGGCGAGCTCGTTGACGGAGGTGTAGAGGCCCCCGTCGCCCACCATCTCGAGCGTCGTCTCGTCGAGTTCGAAGCCGCCCTCGTCGAGAGGCCGGTAGCCGTGGGCGCGGTTCGGCACGATCTCGCGGTGGCGGTCGTGGAAGTGCGACCCCGCCATCCCGACCGGCCCCAGCAGATGCTCCCCGGCGAACGCCCGCAGCGTCTGGCCTGAAGTCCGCAGGATCAGCCGCGCCAGCAACCAGTAGCCCGAGTTGCTGTAGAGGTACTCGGAGCCGGGCTCGAAGTTGAGCCGTTCCAGCCGCCGGAGCGCGGCGAGCACGTCGGCGTCGGTGTAGTGGTCGTCCCCCTGCCCCCGGAGGTCCATGACCACCAGGTAGTCGCGGATTCCGCTGGTGTGGTGGATCAGGTGCCGAACCCGCACCCGATCGGCCCACGCCGGGAGGTCGGGGAAGTGCTTCGAGAGCGGGTCCTCGAGCGTGAGGAGGCCCCGGTCCTCCGCCACCAGGACCGCCGCCGCGGTGAACTGCTTCGAGACCGACGCCATCCGGAAGACGGTGTCGGGCGTGATCGGAACTCCGTCGTCGAGATCAGCGGTTCCGTAGCCCTTCCGGAACACGAACTCACCGCCTTCGAGCGCACCCACGGCGCACCCGGGCGAGTCGTCGCGGTCCCACGCCGCGAACGCGCGGTCCACCCGCCCTTCGGCGTCGTCCTGCGCGGCGCCTTCGGCGGGAGCAAGGGACAGCGCCGCGAGCGCGGCCACCATGAATGGCTGCATGGACCGCAATTATCGCCGGAGCGCCTTACGGAGCGCCGGACTCCGCCAGTTCTCCGGGTGGGGGCCCGGCACCGAGAAGTCCACCCGACCGGCGCCGCTCCGTCGGAGCGCCGGACTCCAGTCCGGCACCGTGAGGCTCACCCGACCGGCGCCGGCGCGCCGGACTCCGCCGGTTCTCCCCCAGTTCTCCCGGTAGGGGCTAGGGGCCCGGCACGGACTATTCACCTGTCCGCAAGCGCCCCGTAGTGGCTCCTTCGCTTCAACAGATTGCCGGACTGGAGTCCGGACTATTCACCTGTCCGCAAGTGCACTGAGGACGGCTCTTGCGGGTAGCCGAGGTCATCGTCGAACCAGGGCCAGCGGTCCGGCGTGCCGGCAGCTCGCTTGGGAATTGCCGGACTGGAGTCCGGCGGCAGTTCTCCCGGTGGGGCCCCGGCAAGGGACTGGAGTCCGGCGCGCCGGCAGCGGGGCGGGATCCCGGTACCATCCGGAACTCGAGCGCGTACCCGCCTTGCCTTCCGATCCCCCTCCCCCGCCGAAGCGCCAGGGCTTCGCGACCCGCGCAATCCACGTCGGCCAGGCTCCCGACCCCCGGACCGGCGCCGTCGTCGTTCCCCTCGTCCAGGCGGCCACCTTCGCGCAGGAGTCCCCCGGGCGCCCGGGCGCCTACGAGTACTCCCGCACCGGGAACCCGACCCGCAACGCCTGCGAGGCGAACCTGGCCGCGCTCGAGGGAGGCGTGGGCGCCGTGGCCTGCGCCTCCGGGATGGCCGCGACCACGATGGCGCTCGATCTCGTGGAGTCGGGGGGGCGGGTGGTGGCGACCGGCGACAGCTACGGCGGCACCTATCGCCTGTTCGAACAGGTGCTGAAGCGACGCGGGCTCGACTTCACCTGGGTGGACACCTCCGACACCGACGCCACGTTGCGCGCCCTCGCGGGAGGGGCGCAGATGCTCTTCCTCGAGACCCCCACCAACCCCATGCTGCGGGTGGCCGACCTGCCCGCCCTCGCCGCCGCCGCCCGCGCCGCCGGGGCGCTGACGGTCGTGGACAACACGTTCCTGTCTCCGGTCTTCCTGCGGCCGATCGAGCACGGCGCCGATGTCGTGGTGCACTCCTCGACGAAGTACCTGAACGGGCACAGCGACGGGGTCGGCGGGATCCTGGTGGCGAAGGACGAAGATATCCTCGCCCGCTGCCGCTTCCTCCAGAACGCCGCCGGCGCGGTGCTGTCGCCGTTCGAGTCCTGGCTCCTCCTCCGCAGCGCCAAGACTCTCGCGCTGCGCATGGAGCGCCACGCGAGCAACGCCGGCGAGATCGCCCGTCTCCTCGCCGCGCACTCCGCGGCGGTCGCCGTCCACTATCCCGGCCTCCCCGACCACCCCGGCCACCATCGCGCCCGAACTCAGATGGACGGCTTCGGCGGGATGGTCTCGTTCGACGTCGAGACCATGGCCCGCGCCCGGCGGGTGATGGAGGCGCTGACGGTCTTCACCATCGCCGAGAGCCTCGGAGGCGTCGAGAGCCTCGCCAACCATCCCGCCACCATGACCCACGCCTCGATCCCCGAGCCCATCCGGCGCGAGATCGGCATCGGCGACGGTCTGATCCGGCTCTCGGTGGGTGTGGAGGACGTCGCCGATCTGATCGCGGACCTCGAGCAGGCGCTCGCCGCCCTCGATTGATGCCCCGCGAGACGCGGCGGCTTCTGGCGTCGGGACGCGTGCAGGGCGTGGGATTCCGCTGGAGCGCGGCCGGGATCGCCCGCGCCGCCGGGGTGACGGGATGGGTCCGAAATCTGCCCGACGGGAGCGTGGAGATCGAGGCCCACGCTGCCCCCGATGCGCTGGACGGATTCGAGCGGGCTCTGGTCGAGCGCTCCCCCGGTCGGGTCGAGTCGCTCCGTCGCCTCGCGCTGGACTCCACTCCCGAGGAACTCTCCCCCGGTGTCTTCCGCATCCGCCGCTGACCCGGCATTCGCGGCCCGGATCCGGGCCGTCCCCGATTTCCCGGCGCCGGGCGTCCTGTTTCGCGACATCACGCCCCTGCTCGCCGACCCGGAAACCTTCGCCGCCGCCGTGGAAGCGCTCGCCGAGCCATTCGCCGCCGAAGGAGTGGAGGCCGTCGCCGGGATGGAGAGCCGCGGGTTCCTGTTCGGCGCGCCGGTGGCCCTGAAGCTCGGGGCGCCGTTCGTGGCGCTTCGCAAGCCGGGAAAGCTTCCACTGGTGGAACACACCGAGTCGTTCACGCTGGAGTACGGAGACGCCGCGCTCGAGCTGCCGGCGGGCATCGTCCGGCCGGATCAGCGCGCCCTGATCGTGGACGACGTCCTCGCCACCGGGGGCACCGCCGCAGCGAGCTTCCGACTCCTGAAGCGGGCCGGCGCCGAGCCGATCGGGTTCTCGTTCCTGATCGGCCTCGATGGGCTCGGGGGCGCGGAGGAACTCGCCCGGCTCGGGGTCCCGGTCCGCACGCTCCTCCAGTTCTGAGCCGGGAGGACGGATCGGTCAGCCGGATTCGGCGACCACGTCGGCGTAGAACACCGTCCGCCGCGCCGGAGTCCGGCCGTGGACGCCGTCGTCCGCATCGTCCGCCGGTCCCGCGACGCTCCTCTCCACGATCTCGCCGGGTCGGGCCGGAATCGGCGACGAGAACATCGGGCCGGCGGTGACGCAGGTGTGGAACTCGCCGTTCTCGCCCGCCGGGTCCACGCCCGGCGGCAGATCAGCGAGGAACTGACGATCGTACCAGCGCCCCACGAACTCCCGTCCCAGGGGCCCGGAGCCGAGCGCGTTCACGATCGCCTTCGTGCCCGCCCCGATGACGGTCTCCGCGTACTCGCGGGTGTCGAGGCCCCAGAGCGGAAACAGCGGATGAAACCCGGTCCCCCGCAGCCGGTCCTCGCGGTAGCGCCGCACATCCTCGAGGTAGAGGTCGCCGAAAGCGAAGTGGGTCGCGGTGAGAGGGTCGGGGAGAGCGCGCACCTGATCGAGGAACGCCTCCATCGCCGCTTCGTAAGCGGTGTTGGGACAGGGAAACGGGATCCGGATCGGGTAGAGCGGCAGGCCAAGCCGGTCCGCCTGCGCCTCCAGCACCGCGAGCGGCGTGGAGTGGATCGAAACCCGCTCGAACGGTCCGGTCACGGTGGTGAAGATCCCCCGCACGTCGTACCGCTCCGGCTGTTGCCGGAGGGTGTGCACCGTCCACGCCGAGTCCTTCCCGGAGGACCAGGACACGAAAACGGGGATCGGGGGGGAAGCCATGGTCGGGGATCTTGCCGCAGTCCCCGCCGGGACGGGCCCCCGGTAGGATTCCGGCCCTCCGCGGCGCGCCTGTAGCTCAGAGGAGAGAGCGGCGGATTCCTAATCCGTAGGTCGCAGGTTCGAGTCCTGCCAGGCGTACGCCGCCCCCCGTCCTCCCGCCGCCGTGTGCTCCCCCTGTCTCTCCGGCTCCGACGGGCGCCGCGACCCCGCCGGGTCCACGGCCCGGGTAGAGTGTCGGAAGTGAAGAAGCGCCGCCTGCCCATCGGCATCCAGACCTTCCGGGAGATTCGCGAGGGTGGCTACTACTACGTGGACAAGACGGCCTACGCCCGGCGGCTCGTGGACGAGGGCAAGCACTACTTCCTCTCCCGGCCGCGGCGGTTTGGCAAGAGCCTGTTTCTCGACACGCTCAAGGACCTGTTCGAGGGAAACGAGCCCCTCTTCCGTGGCCTCGCCATCCACGATCGCTGGGACTGGTCGAAACGGAGCCCCGTCGTCCGGATCAGCTTCGGCGGAGGCAGCTACCCGAGCCCGGCAGCGCTGGAGGCGCGGGTTCATCAGCGCCTGGCCGCCGAGGAGCGCCGGAAGGGACTTGCGACGGGCAGCGGGCCTGCCGCCGGGCGCTTCGCCGATCTCCTGGAGGCGCTCTACGGGAAGTTCGGGAGCCGTGTCGTCGTGCTGGTGGACGAGTATGACAAGCCCATCCTCGATGCACTCCACGAGCCCGAAGTGGCGCGTGCGAACCGCGACTTTCTCCGCGGCTTCTATGGCGTGGTCAAGGACAGCGACGCCCACGTACGGTTCAGCTTCTTCACCGGCGTCAGCAAGTTCACGAAGGTGAGCCTCTTCTCCGAGCTGAACAACCTGATCGACATCACCCTCGCGCCCGCATTCTCCGCAGTCTGCGGTTACACCGAGGCGGATCTCGACGAGGTGTTCGCACCCGAGCTGCGCGGCCTCGACCGCGACCGGATCCGCGACTGGTACAACGGCTACAACTGGCTGGGCCCCGAGCGGGTTTACAACCCGTTCGGGCTCCTGCTTCTCTTCAACACGCGGCGGTTCAAGGGGCACTGGTTCGAGAGCGGTTCTCCCGCGTTTCTCATCGAGACCCTTCTCGCGCGTCGGGTGAGCACCGTGGACCTCGAGACGATGATCGGCGAGGAGGATCTTCTCGGGCAGTTCGATGTGGACGACATGGCCACCGAGGCGCTCCTGTTCCAGACGGGATACCTGACGATCACCGGGCAGATCGACCTCGGGGAGATGATGATGTTGCGGCTGGGCTATCCCAACCGGGAGGTTCGTCAGAGTCTGAACTCCCGACTTCTGCGAGGGCTGACGCCGGAGGGGTTCGCGTCCTCCCGCCTTCGGCTCCGCCTCTACCGGCTGCTCTCCAGGAACGACTTCACGGGTCTGGAGGCGCTGTTTCGTTCGCTCTTCGCCGGGATCCCCTACGAGTGGCACACGAAGAACCCGATCGCCCACTACGAGGGCTACTATGCGAGCGTGTTCTACGCGTTCTTCGCTGCACTCGGCCTCGATGTGCAGGTGGAGGACAGTTCGAGCCGGGGTCGGGTGGACATGGCGGTGCGCTTGCGCGACGCCGTCTGGCTGATCGAGTTCAAGGTCGTGGACCGGCCCACGGGTTCGGCGATCGCCCAGCTTCGCGCGAAGGGCTACGCCGACAAGTACCGGGCCTCGGGGAGCTCCATCCACCTGATCGGCGTCGAGTTCAGCCGCACCGAGCGCAACATCGTCGCCTTCGATGTGGAGGCGGCATGAGCGCGGCGACGCGGGGCGGGCCGGTTGCCGCGCCCGCGGCTCGACGGGAGTGTGAGCGATGACCCGGCGGCGCCTGCCGATCGGCATCCAGACCTTCCGGGAGATTCGCGAGCGTGGCTACTACTACGTGGACAAGACGGCCTACGCCCGGCGGCTCGTGGACGAGGGCAAGCACTACTTGCTCTCCCGGCCGCGGCGGTTTGGCAAGAGCCTGTTTCTCGACACGCTCAAGGACCTGTTCGAGGGGAACGAGCGTCTCTTTCGCGGCCTCGCCATCCACGAGCGCTGGGACTGGTCGAAGCGCTGGCCGGTCGTCCGGATCAGTTTCGGCGGAGGCAGTTACTCGAGCCCGGGGGCGCTCGAGGCGCGGGTTCATCAACGGCTCGCCGCTTGGGAGCAGCGGAACGGACTCGCGGCGGGCAGCGGGCCTGCCGCTGGGCGCTTCGCCGCTCTCCTGGAGGCGCTCCACGGGAAGTCCGGGAGCCGCGTCGTCGTGCTGGTGGACGAGTATGACAAGCCCATCCTCGATGCGCTCCACGAGCCCGAGGTGGCGCGCGCGAACCGCGAGTTCCTCCGCGGGTTCTACGGCGTGGTGAAGGACAGCGACGCCCACATCCGGTTCAGCTTCTTCACTGGCGTCAGCAAGTTCACCAAGGTCAGCCTGTTCTCCGAGCTGAACAACCTGCGCGATATCACTCTGAGACCGGAGTACTCCGCGATCTGCGGCTACACCGAGGCGGACCTCGACGAGGTGTTCGCCCCCGAACTGCCCGATCTCGACCGAGAGCTGATCCGCGAGTGGTACAACGGCTACTCGTGGCGCGGCGCGGCCCGCGTTTACAACCCGTTCGACATCCTGCTTCTGTTCGATACCGGCGAGTTCGACATTCACTGGTTCGAGACGGCGACCCCGTCGTTCCTCGTCGAGGTGATGCGTCGGCGCGAGATCTTCACCCCGTCGCTCGAGATCATGTTCGCGACCAGCGATCTCCTGTCGGCCTTCGACGTCGAGCGAATCGCTCCGGAGGCGCTCCTGTTTCAGACGGGATACCTGACGATCATCGGAGAGGATCGGCGCGCCGGCCGGCCACGGTTCCGGCTGGGTTATCCCAACCGCGAGGTGCGCCAGGCGCTGAACGACTACCTGCTGCATTGGATGGCGCCGACGACGATCGAGAGGATGCATCGAGAGGAGGATCTCGGTGATCTTCTGGCTGCGGGTGACCTGGCAGGCGTCGAGGATGTTACGCGGGCGCTGTTCGCGAGTATTCCCCATGACTGGCATCGAAAGAACGAGCTCGCGCGCTACGAGGGGTATTACGCCAGCGTGTTCTACTCCTACTGCGCGGGATCGGGGCTGGATCTGGTCGCGGAGGATGCCACGAACCGGGGGCGTCTCGATCTCGCGGTCCGCTTGCCTGACGCCATGGTTCTCATCGAGTTCAAGGTGGTGGACCAGCCAACCGGCTCGGCGATCGCCCAGCTTCGCGCGAGGGGCTACGCCGACAAGTACCGGGACTCCGGTAAACCCATCCACCTGATCGGCGTCGAGTTCAGCCGCACCGAGCGCAACATCGTCGCCTTCGATGTGGAGGCGGCATGAGCGCGGCGACGCGGGGCGGGCCGGTTGCCGCGCCCGCGGCTCGACGGGAGTGCGAGCGATGACCCGGCGGCGCCTACCGATCGGCATTCAGACGTTTCGCAAGATCCGCGAGGGGCGCTACTACTACGTGGACAAGACGGCCTTCGCGCAGCGGCTGATCGAGGAAGGAACCCACTACTTCCTCTCCCGGCCGCGGCGGTTCGGCAAGAGCCTGTTCCTCGACACGCTGAAGGAGCTGTTCGAGGGGAACGAGCCTCTGTTCCGCGGCCTCGCCATCCACGACCGCTGGGACTGGTCGAAGCGCCATCCGGTCGTGCGGCTCAGCTTCGGCGGGAACAACTTCGCGGAGCCGGGGAGCCTCGCGAAGGGCGTGAGGGCCCGGTTCGAGGAGCTGGAGAGGGACTTCGAGTGCGGGGGTCCCTCCGGGGACCTGGCGGGATCGCGCCTCCGCCACCTGATCCGCGCGCTCCACGCGAAGACGGGGAGGCGCGTCGTCGTGCTGGTGGACGAGTACGACAAGCCCATCCTCGACGCGCTGCGCACGCCGGATCTCGCGCGGGCGCACCGAGACTTCCTCCGCGGGTTCTACGGCGTGGTGAAGGACAGCGACGCCCACATCCGGTTCAGCTTCTTCACTGGCGTCAGCAAGTTCACCAAGGTCAGCCTGTTCTCCGAGCTGAACAACCTGATCGACATCACTCTGAGACCGGAGTACTCCGCGATCTGCGGCTACACCGAGGCGGACCTCGACGAGGTGTTCGCCCCCGAGCTGCCCGATCTCGACCGAGAACTGATCCGTGAGTGGTACAACGGCTACTCGTGGCGCGGCGCGGCCCGCGTTTACAACCCGTTCGACATCCTGCTTCTGTTCGATACCGGCGAGTTCGACATTCACTGGTTCGAGACGGCGACCCCGTCGTTCCTCGTCGAGGTGATGCGTCGGCGCGAGATCTTCACCCCGTCGCTCGAGACCATGTTCGCGACCAGCGATCTCCTGTCGGCCTTCGACATCGAGCGAATCGCTCCGGAGGCGCTCCTGTTCCAGACGGGATACCTGACGATCACGGGGGAGGATCGGCGTGGCGGTCGGCCCCGGTTCCGGCTGGGTTATCCCAACCGCGAGGTGCGCCAGGCGCTGAACGACTACCTGCTGCATTGGATGGCGCCGACGACGATCGAGAGAATGCATCGAGAGGAGGATCTCGGTGATCTTCTGGCTGCGGGTGACCTGGCGGGCGTCGAGACTGTTACGCGGGCGCTGTTCGCGAGTATTCCCCATGACTGGCATCGAAAGAACGAGCTCGCGCGCTACGAGGGGTATTACGCCAGCGTGTTCTACTCCTACTGCGCGGGATCGGGGCTGGATCTGGTCGCGGAGGACGCGACGAACCGGGGGCGTCTCGATCTCGCGGTGCGCTTGCCTGACGCCATGGTTCTCATCGAGTTCAAGGTCGTGGACCAGCCCACCGGCTCGGCGATCGCCCAGCTTCGCGCGAGGGGCTACGCCGACAAGTACCGGGACTCCGGTAAACCCATCCACCTGATCGGCGTCGAGTTCAGCCGCACCGAGCGCAACATCGTCGCCTTCGATGTGGAGGCGGCATGAGCGCGGCGACGCGGGGCGGGCCGGTTGCCGCGCCCGCGGCTCGACGGGAGTGCGAGCGATGACCCGGCGGCGCCTGCCGATCGGCATTCAGACGTTTCGCAAGATCCGCGAGGGGCACTACTACTACGTGGACAAGACGGCCTTCGCGCAGCGGCTGATCGAGGAAGGAACCCACTACTTCCTCTCCCGGCCGCGACGGTTTGGCAAGAGTCTCTTCCTCGACACTCTGAAGGAGCTGTTCGAGGGGAACGAGTCGCTCTTCCGCGGCCTCGCCATCCACGACCGCTGGGACTGGTCGAAGCGCCATCCGGTCGTGCGGCTCAGCTTCGGCGGGAACAACTTCGCGGAGCCGGGGAGCCTCGCGAAGGGCGTGAGGGCCCGGTTCGAGGAGCTGGAGAGGGACTTCGAGTGCGGGGGTCCCTCCGGGGACCTGGCGGGATCGCGCCTCCGCCACCTGATCCGCGCGCTCCACGCGAAGACGGGGAGGCGCGTCGTCGTGCTGGTGGACGAGTACGACAAGCCCATCCTCGACGCGCTGCGCACGCCGGATCTCGCGCGGGCGCACCGGGACTTCCTCCGCGGGTTCTACGGCGTGGTGAAGGACAGCGACGCCCACATCCGATTCAGCTTCTTCACTGGCGTCAGCAAGTTCACCAAGGTCAGCCTGTTCTCCGAGCTGAACAACCTGATCGACATCACCCTCGAGTCCCCATTCTCCTCGATCTGCGGCTACACCGAGTCGGATCTCGATGAGGTGTTCGCACCCGAGCTGTCCGGCCTCGACCGCGACCGGATCCGCGACTGGTACAACGGCTACAACTGGCTCGGCTCCGAGCGGGTTTACAACCCCTTCGGCCTTCTGCTGCTTTTCCGAACGCGGCGCTTCGAGGCCCACTGGTTCCAGAGCGGCTCCCCCGCGTTCCTGGTCGAGACCCTCTTCGAGCGGCGGGTGAGCGCCGTGGACCTCGAGACGATGATCGGCGAGGAGGACCTCCTCGGGCAGTTCGATGTGGACGACATGGCCACCGAGGCGCTCCTGTTCCAGACGGGATACCTGACGATCACCGGGCAGCTCGACCTCGGGGAGATGACCATGTTCCGACTGGGTTATCCCAACCGGGAAGTCCGTCAGAGTCTGAACTCCCGGCTCCTGCGCGGGCTGACGCCGGAGCGGTTCGCCTCCTCGCGCCTTCGGCTCCGCCTCCACCGGCTGGTCTCCGCGAACGACCTCACCGGCCTGGAAGAGTTGTTTCGTTCGCTCTTCGCCGGGATTCCCTACGAGTGGCACACGAGGAACCCGATCGCGCGCTACGAGGGCTACTACGCAAGCGTGTTCTATGCCTTCTTCGCCGCGCTCGGCCTCGATGTGCGGGTGGAGGACAGTTCCAGCCGGGGTCGGGTGGACATGGCGGTGCGCCTGCGCGACGCCGTCTGGCTGATCGAGTTCAAGGTCGTGGACCAGTCCACCGGCTCGGCGATCGCCCAGCTTCGCACGAGGGGCTACGCCGACAAGTACCGGGCCTCCGGCAAAGCCATCCACCTGATCGGCGTCGAGTTCAGCCGCACCGAGCGCAACATCGTCGCCTTCGACGTGGAGCGGGCCTGATCCCAGTGGATCCGTCGCGCCTGTGGAGACAGGTAGAACTCGGCGAGGACACCGACCTGGAGCTGAAGGCCGTCGAGCTCCGCGGTCGCCGGGTCGCGGCTCCGCGTCGGAATGCTCTCGCCGACGAGATGGCGGCCTTCGCCAACGCCGGCGGGGGCACACTGGTCCTGGGCGTCGGCGACGACCGTCGCCCCCAGGAGCTGTCTCCGGCGCAACTCGACGCCGTGGCCGACTTCATACGAGGAATCTCCCCCGACAGCATCAAGCCGCCGTTGGACTTCGGAGCGTTTCGGGTACCCGTACCCGATCCGGGCGAGGGGGGCGCCCTCGTCGTCGTCATCGCCGAGGGCGCCGTGGTGCACCGGTCTCCGGGGGGCTACTTTCAGCGCCGGGGCGATGCGAAGCTCCCCATGGATGAGCCTGCGATTCGCCGCCTGTCACACGCACGGGGCCGCACGGACACCCATTTGACGGACACACAGATCGTCCGCGGTACCGGCGTGAACAGCTTGCAGCGCGCGTTGTGGCGACCCTATGGGAGTTCGCGCGTGGACGATCCGCCCGAGGTCGCGCTGGCAAAGCTGAAGTTCGTCAAGGCGGACTCGCACGGTGTCCTTCGCGCGACAGTGGGAGGGGTGTTGCTGGCCGCGCCGGAGCCGCGGAAATGGCTCCCGAACGCCTGGATCCAGGCCGTTTGCTACCGCGGCGACCGACCCGACGCCGGACTTCAGGTGGACGCGCGGGACATCACCGGCCCACTCGACGAGCAGATCCGGGAGGCCGCGCGCTTCGTGGTTCGAAACCAGCAGGTCGCGGCCTACAAGAGCCCTCCTCGAACCGACGTGCCCCAGTTCAGTGAGCGCGCCGTCTTCGAGGCTCTCGTCAACGCCGTGGTGCACCGCGACTACGCAACGTCGGGCTCGCGGATCCGCCTGTTCCTGTTCGACGACCGGCTGGAGCTGTATTCCCCCGGTGGCCTCTGCAACTCCATGACGACCGAAGACCTGCGCACCAGCCAGTTCACGCGCAACGAACTGCTCGCCTCTCGCCTCGGCCAGTGCTCCATCGGAGAGGCGCCGGGTGCAGGTGGCCGTCAGTACTTCATCGAGCGACGCGGCGAGGGCATCGGAGTGATCCAGGACGAGACATTTGCGCTCGCCGGGCGTCATCCGGTCTTCGAGCTCATCGGGGAACGGGAACTTAAGGTCATGCTCCCCGCGGCCAGCCCGCCGGCGCCGCGGGGAATCGAGGCCGCCGTGGAGGTTCGGTGTGTGGACACGGACGCTCCCCTGCGGAACGTCCACGTGCTGATGCTCTATCCCAACCGCACGGCTCGCGAGGCGCGGACGGACGCGTTCGGTCGCGCTTCCTTCGTTCTCCATGCCCGACTGCCGATGACCGTGCTCTGCGCTGCGGAGGGTTTCGAGGCCTTCGTGGCCCGCGACATCGCCCCCGACGACCCGCTGGAAGTCCGAATGCGGCCGGTGGCCCAGGGCGGCTCGCTCATCATCGCAAACCGGACGGGACATCTCCCCGGCATCCGCGGACGCCTGAACCCGATCCTCGACACTTTCGACCGCACCTACCTGTACGCCGACAACGTCGCCATCAACGATGGCGAGACCCAGCCCGTGCGGTTCGCGCTCGGCCAACCGATCCGCCTCACCGACGCGCTCGGGGCCCGCGCCACCCTCCGGTTCCGCGAGATGCTGGGCGCCTCGTCTGTCTTCGACTACCGCCTCGAACCTCCGAACGGGCCGATCTGATCGAACCGGCGGCTAGCGGACAGCGGCGCGATCCTCGTCCGTCAGCCCGCATTCGGCCCAGCCGGCCCACCCCGCGAGAGGTCCCAAAACTCCAGCGTGAATGCACAGTCGAGCATCCTGTCAGAAATCCCGACGGTCGTCTCGTCCATGTTCACCGTTCCGATCAGCACCAGATTGGCGGGGTAGGGAACCCTGCCCGGAACCCCTGACATCTCCGCGGAGCCGTGGAGCTCGATCGGGTCGCCCGTCTCCATCGCGCTCAGCAGGGGCGCGAGGTACTGCTCCACATGGGAGAGGTTCATCTCGTCGAGGACGGCGACATGCGGCACCGAAGGCCGCTCCAGCGCACGCAGGACAAGCGTCAGGAACGGCGTCCGGGTGTACTCCTTCTCGCCGATCGGATTCGCGTGCCCCAGCAGATCCGCCGCGTCGTGCCAACCCGGCCGCACCTGGATCGTCACGCGGGCCCGCTCGTCGCCCCCGATGATCGCCCTAGCGTACTCGATGGCCAGCCGTGTCGTCCCCGCCCCCGACAGGCCCGTCAGCACCGCGAAGTGCCGCCGCTCATCGGTCCACAGTCCGGTATGGAGCGTCTCGACGAGTTCTTGCGCAAACTCAGTGGGCTCCTCCGCCTGACACAGCCGATCAAAGGACGCGACGATCCCAGACGGCACATTCCGCCGGTGTCAGCGTCTGGGGTGTTCTCTCAGGGAGCATTCGTACAGATGAATCTCACGACCAACTTGTTCTCCGCTTTCACAAGTGAAAGAGTATCTCACAAACAAAGAGTGTCTCCCAAACTTTGACGCCGCAAACAAATCGCCTCTACTCACGCCTGGGAAGTGGAGTTCTCCATAACGGTAATGTGCGAGTCCATCGGCGAATGGACCTTCGATCGTCTCGAACTTCTCCTTCCCCACAAACTCCGCGAGGATCCCGGAAGCTCGTTCCGCCATCGTCTGCTCTTCGCGGGCAGCCCGTTCCGCTTCGCGGGCAGCCCGTTCCGCTTCGCGGGCAGCCCGTTGCGCCCTCGCCTGCTCTTCACGGGCAGCCTGTTGCGCCCTCGCCTGCTCTTCGGCCGCCCGATCTTCTTTACAGGATTCATGGATAGCCCTAGATGATCCATTTAGGCTCCACTCAAAGACATGGCTACCACCAGTCGCCAACTCAAAACCAACAGCAATGCGATTAGCCGAAGCGACGGCATCAAGGAACTCACTGTCACTCACTACAGAGAACTGCACATTACTTCGGTTCCTAGCCCTCAGAGAGTTGTTGTGGTTCCCTCCGGGCCTAGATCGCACTTCAATCTTGTGGGGCGCAGACCACATCGCCATTTCGGCGAGAGCCATACCCATTCCACCTCCCAAACGGCTTGCTCCAGATGCAGCGTCTAGTCTGCGGTCCCGCAAAAGGGGTGGTCTGTTGAAGGAAAACCACACATCATCGCACTCCACGACAATTCGGGCCTTCGGACTGAGCAGACCCGTTTGGCGGGGGTCCACGAATTCACTGACCGCTGCTGTCCCGGTGACATCGCCGAACTGATCCGTCACATTCATCAACTGCCACTCGGAAGCAGGGGGAGCAGGGCGAGCGCTCCTCGGTGGGTCGTCAGCGTCTCCGCAACCATTCATTGCAGCAAAGATCGCCAGACCGATCGCCACGCCGACCAACCACCCCGACGTTCGCCTCTTCCTCTCCTTCACGCTCACGGTCTCCCCGAGACCTCTAAGGATGCTGTTCCCTCCCATATCTCCTCCCGCCAAATTCGGCAGAGATAGTGTATACCGCTGCCCGCCCGCTCCGGACGCGCCGGGGCATCAGGGGCAGGTGGACTTCGCGAACTCTTGGCTGCCGTGGGGGGAGGCGTCACGCGGTGGTCGTGGTCTTGGGCTAGGAGCCTGCGCCGCAGAAAACCATGCGGTCGGCGACATGGGGGATGGTGGAGGCAAGCCGCGCTTGGCCGGGCGCGCCTGGAGGTGTCATAAGTCGTTGGTATAATACCGTGTTATGAGACGCAGTACGCCCGCCGCGAAGGACGGCGGCGCGAGGAGGGGATGGAAGATGGCGACGCGATTCCGGCCATATGAACCGGACCAGATGGCGCTGATGCCAGCGAAGCCCAGCGACTGGCTTCCCGCGGACCACCTGGCCCATCAGGTCCGCGACATCGTGGACCATCTCGACCTGGAGCCGTTCTACGCGCCGTATGCGGGCGACGGGCGGCGGAACTCTCCGTACTCGCCGAAGATGATGGTGACGATCCTGATCTACGGCTATGCGACCGGGGTGCGGTCCTCGCGGAAGATCGCGCAGAGGCTTCACGAGGATGTGGCGTTCCGGATGCTGGCGGCGAAGAACTTCCCGGCGCATCGGACGATCTGCGCGTTCCGGAAGCGGCACCTGTCGGACTTTCGGCACCTGTTTCTGGAGGTGGTCCGGATCGCGCGGGAGATGGGGCTGGTTCGGTTCGGGACGCTGTCGATAGACGGGACGAAGGTGCGAGCGAACGCGAGCAAGCGGAAGGCGATGAGTTACGGGCGGATGGTCCAGGAGGAGGCGCGGCTGAAGGAGGAGATCGCGGAGCTGTTGGCGGCGGCGGAGCGGGCCGATGCGGAGGAGGACGAGCGGCTGGGTGAGGAGGTGCGAGGCGACGAGTTGCCGGCGGAGTTGGCCCGGAGGGAGGAGCGCCTGGAGGCGATCCGGGCGGCGCAGGCGCGGCTGGAAGCGGCGGCGCGGGAGAGGGACGACGCCCGGAACCGCAAGCCGGGTCAGGATCGGCCAGCGCGGGGAGGTCGGCCGTACAAGCTGGGGTACGGAGAGCCGGACCCGCGAGCGCAGAGCAACTTCACGGACCCGGAGAGCCGGATCATGAGGACGAGCACGGAGGGGTACCAGCAGTGCTACAACGCGCAGACGGCGGTGGATGACGAGAACCAGCTCGTGGTGGGGGCGTCGGTGACCGACAACGGCAGCGACCAGGGAGAGCTGACGGCGCGGCTGGACGAGGTGGAGGCGGACTTCGGAGAGAGGCCGGAGGAGGTTCTGGCGGATGCGGGGTACAACCGTGAGGAGGAACTCGCGGAGCTGGAGAGGCGGGGCGTCACCGGGTATGTGGCGCTGGGGCGTGAGGGAAGAAGCAGGGGGCGGTGGACGCGAAGAAGCGGCCGGCGGGGGCTCGGATGAAGAAGAGGCTGGCGACGCCAGCGGAGCGGGCGCGGTATGCGAGACGGAAGTGGCTGTCGGAGGGGCCGAACGGGTGGATCAAGGAGGTGCTCGGATTCCGCCGTTTCAGCTTCCGGGGGCTGGCGACGGTTCGAGCCGAGTGGGATCTGATGTGCCTGGCGGTGAACATCAAGAGGATCGGTGCGCTCCGAGCCGGCTGAGTGCGCTCTCGGGGGCGGTTTTTCGGCGTGTACGGGGCCAAAACACCCCCGGAACGCTCCGTAGGGCCGGTATCGGGGCCGCCGGCCCCGTCCCGGCGACTCCATCCGCCTATGATCGGGCTCTGCGCCCGGTCCCGACCACTACGCGCCTGATGCGAGGACACTCCCGTGGCGCAGGCTCCTAGGCGCGCCAGCGCCATCCGGAACGGCTCCATCCCCGCCGCCCCGATCACCAGCTGCTCCCGCCGGGCGTGCCGCACCACCCGACCTCCCCCACCCGGAAGAACACCGCCCGCAGCCGCTTCATCCGCACTCGCAGCCAACTCTCCCCCAGCGCGCACACCCACAGCAGCGCCACCAGGTTGTGGCTCAGCGCCGCCAACTCCCACCAGCACGCATTCGCCCCGAACTTCCCCGACGGCATCATTCCCCCCGACAGATCCCGCTTCAGGATCGAGTGGATTCTCCTCCCCCTCTCCGCACCGACCGTTCGCCAGCTCCAACACCCGCGAACCGCTCGCGGGCGGAAGACGCTCCTCTCCATCCTTCGGCGTCGCCGCCTCCGGGGCCGGGATGTTCGTGAACAACAGCCGCAGCCGCATCGCCGGCCGGCCCCCGCGGGCGGGCATCACATCCTTCCCCAGCCCCAGGTCTCCCGGCGCCGCGCGCCGCACCGCCAGATACCGCAGCGTGTCCCCGCTTCGATGTCGGCACACCTCGGCAGGCACGAACGGCACCTCCGCCATCTCCACTCTCTTCTCGCCCTCCAGCGCCTTCCAATCCTCTTCCGGAACCCTCCGCGCCTCCTCCAGCAGCTCCTCGTAATCCGCAACCCCGCACACCAGCCGCAACACGTCCTCCACCCGATCCAGCCCCAGCACGTTCAACAGCGCCGCCGCCAGCATCTGCTGCCCTTCCAGCCAATCCTGTCCCGTGAACAGCTCGACCCCGACCGGACCCGGCAAGATCCTCTTCGCCGCCAGCATATCCAGCACCAGGACCACTCCCGCGCTCGCCGTCACCGGCGCTCCCATCTCCTGAAACACGACCTCGACCGGCAGTCTCCGACCCTTCTTCCGCTTGGCCATTCCCGCACCTCACAGGTGAATCCAGAGCCAGCTCCGGGAGCATATTAGTCATGTTATATCATAGACTTAGATACAACTCAACTAACTTGCTCGCGGATCGGGGGGTGTTTCTGCGGGACAGCGGTGTCCTGCATTTCCTGCTGAGCCTCGAGGATCCAGAGCAACTGCTCCTGCACCCGCGCTACGGCGCCAGTTGGGAGGGATTCGCGCTGGAGCAGATTCCCTCCGACGACGGCTCCGAGTTCGAGGGACTGTTCCGCAAGCGCGTCGAGAAGCTCGGCCTCGGACGCATGTTCACCTACCCGAAGACCCAACAGATGAACGCCCACATCGAGCGCTTCAACCGCACCCTCCAGGAGGACTTCGTGGACTATCACGAGGACCTCCTGTGGGCCGGCCAGGACGGCCTCGCCGAGTTCAAACGGCGTCTCGCCGACTGGCTGCTCTGGTACAACACCGAACGGCCCCATCAGGCGCTCGACGGCGAGGTTCCGTTGGCCGTCCTCGCCAGAGAGGCCGAGCCCCGCGAGGACCGGCCCCTCTATCGGCCGCCGCCACCGCCCCCACCCGACATTCCCGCCTCCGCCCTTGTTGCCGGCTCCCGACGGACTCAACTCCGGCGCCCTCGCTCCGGGAAGCCCCCACCCCCACCCGACATCCCCCTCTGTCGACAGGGGTGGGCCCGTACACTTCCTTGGCCCTCAATCCGGCGGGTAGTACCATCGGAAGGAAACGCAGTCGGGACTCTCGCCGCGAACACCGCTACCACCGCCTTCTTGAAGACATCGAACGCTCGCAGGCCCACCCACCCGAACTTGGCGACCTCCCCCACGCCGCCGAATCGGACCTCAATCACGGCACGGCCCGCACGCAGGACCTCAAACTGGGCAGGCTCTTCTGAGCGGATGTTCAAAACCCCCAGAAGGTTCCTGCGCTCCTGCCGCCCCGAGAAGAAACCGCGGCCCGACCAGCGCCTGTGAAGCTGATTCCGAACGACCTCCTCCGCGCCCACGAGGACGGCAAAGTGGTGTTCTTCTGTGGTGCCGGTGTCTCGCAGTCCGTAGGTCTCCCGGGCTTCAAATGCCTAGTTCGCAAAGTCCTGACTCATCTGCTTCCGGCCCAGGAGGCGTGCCCGGCGGGCGACGTGGCATCGCTCGCGTGGGCCGCGTTGGATCGGAACGAATACGACGACGCTCTAGGCCTTCTCGAATCTTCCAACCCGGGCACATTCAACCGGAAAAAAGTACGCGAGCACATTCGAACCCACCTGTCCAAGAAGGTTGAAGAATCCGCTGCCCACAAGGCGCTGATTCAGCTCTCCGGCTTGGATCGCGGCAAAGGGCGCCTGGTCACCACCAATTTCGACCGCCTCTTCGAGGCCACGCACGCGTCACTGCTGAGCGGCGACCCACATGTGACGCCACTGGCTCTGTATGTCGCTCCGGCGCTCCCGCCTGCCAAACCCGGCGCCTTCCACGGACTCCTGTACCTCCACGGGCGGCTCGACCCCGAACGCACCGACGACGACAAGAACCTTGTGCTGACCAAATCGGATTTCGGCTCGGGCTACATGCTGGATGGTTGGGCACGGCGATTCATCGTGGACCTGTTCAGGCACTACCACGTCGTATTCGTCGGGTATTCCGTTGAAGATCCGACGATGCGCTACCTCCTGAGCGCAATGGCAGCCGTTCGGGCGGAAGCCCCAACTCTGTTTCGAACTCCATACTCCCTTGCCTCATACCGTGCTTCCGGAGATGGCGCTGATAAGCAGCGCTCGGAGCTGACGTGGAGATCGAAAGGCGTTCAACCAATTCTGTACGCCAAGTACGCCGAACTGTGGGACAGTATCCAGTCGTGGGCAGACCAACATAAGGGTGGTCTTACAGCGCACAAACAGACCGTTGTACGCCTGAGTCAAGTCACTTTGACAGGCAAGGATGACAATAGGATCGCCGAGATGACCTGGGCCTTGAGGAAGCCCGAGGTCGCTAAGTACTTTTCGAGCCGTGTCCAGTCAAACCGGCCGAATCCATCTTGGATTGCGCCGCTACAAGAACACGGCCTGTTGAGTCGTTCCGCGGATCCCCCCCACGCCTCGGACGCGCCGGGGGCCCCGTTGGCTTCTCGCCAACTAGCGGACATCGTGGCGACTGGTGAAACGACGGCCCACTTGTCGCGATGGATTGCCCAGTGCCTTGACGACAGACGCACCCTGAGTTGGGCACTTTCCGAGGGGTCCGTCCTTCACTCCACGCTCCGACGAAACATTCGTTGGGCGCTGGAGGAAGCGCAACCAGAGTTTCCAATCGCTCTTCGGAGGATCTGGCGTGTCCTTGCTAGCGATGACTACGCGGCCTCCTTGTCTCGCATGAACGCGACCACTCACTCCTCCTTGCAACTCTGCAAAGGCCTGAGTGCGGAACAGCATTTTGCGAGGATCACCCTGCTGCACTGGCTCCGGCCGGTGCCGGTGTTCCACATGCAGGAGCCCGGTTTCGGCCACACCCAGCCAGATTTCGATGCAGATCCCGCACTTTGGTATGCGACGAATCTCAGCCTCGAAGGAATACAGCACAAGGGCGATATCGAACACATCCAAGGAATCGCGGCCGACTGGGACGGAACGCTCGCGGAGATGGCGGATGCACTCACGGATCTACTGCTGGAAGCCATGCATTGGCTCCGCGAGTTCGGGCTCGCCACGGACGAACTCGATCCGACTTACATCAACTATCGTTCGATCAGGCCGCACGAACAAAACGATATCACTCCAACATGGACGGAACTGATCGGCTTGTGCCGTGACGCGCACCAGGCTCTCATCGGATCCGGCCGGTCTGCACGGGCGAGGCGACTCGTGGACCGATGGAGATCTGAGTCATATCCCGTGTTTCGACGCCTGGCCCTGCACGCGGCCACCAATTCGGTCGTGGACACCGATCTTGGTCTGGACCTGATGCTCGGAGGTACGCACTCTACGCTCTGGGATCCCTGCACGCGACGGGAGACGCTGCGGTTCCTAAGGAGGCGGGGTGCCGACATTCCGGAAGAAGGATTAGGCGTGCTACTCAGGGAAACCCTGCGTGGCCCGCCGCGCGAGCCGTACTTCGGTGGCCTCACCGACGACCAGTGGAACCGATTGTGCGGTAACGAGATCCGGTTGCGCCTCCAGAAACTCCAAGAGGCTGGAGTTAGTCTGCCCGAAGAGGCATCGGAAACATACGAGACACTCCCGGCAGACGGCGTAACGAGACCTCGCCGCGGCGGAAGTTACCCGGAGGAGTTCAACACGTTCATTTCCTTTGGATGGGGTGGAGTTCCGGGTTTCGAAGATACGGCATCAATGGGAGAGCTTAGGGAGTGGCCCGTCGCGGAGTTTGTCCAATGGGCCGAGAAGCACGGGAAAGAGCCTTGGATACGGCGCACGGCCTGGGAGAACTTGGTCAAACAGGACCAGATGGCAGCGGCGCGTCGGCTCAGCGAGGCGGGTGATCAGAGTTGCTGGCCGAGCACGCTCTGGTCGGAACTCCTGCACATTACCAGGGAGAGCCGAAACGGGGGCGATGACACAGTACGGGAGGTCGGAAAGGCGCTGCGAAGGATGCCGAGCGAGGCTCTGGCGAACGTAAGCGTGGAGGCGGCGAGATGGCTTAGGGGCAACCGAACGACTCTGGAGGCAAGCGGGCGACTGCGCGTCTGGCACAGTATTTGGGCGGCTAGTCTGTCTGCCGATGATGCCCGGGCCGCCGCAGCGGCGAACTTCGGCTGCGCGCTCAACCATGCCGGCGGAATTCTCGGGGAGGTCCTTTATGCGGAATTGGCCGACGACATTTCGGGCGGTCAGCTACACCGGGGCCGCGGGCTACCAACAAAGCTCAGGCAAGAGTTCGCACTGGTGGGCGAGGGCGACAGCTTGTCCGCCAGACTCGCGCGCATCAGCTTGGCAGTCAGGCTGGTAGAGCTATATCGACTCGATCCCGCGTGGACAGATCGAGCGCTGCTGAGCCGCATGGGAGATCAGTCCAAAAGCAGTGCGAATGAAATCGGACTGTGGGAGGGCTACTTCGCTGGAGGACAGTGCTCGGAAGGCCTTCTCGTCGCGTTCAAGGCAAGACTGCTCGGAGTGCTATGTGATCTAGAACGACTGCCTACCAGCGCCCGGGCCCGCGCCGTTCACCACTTCATTCACCTCGCCATCTGGCACGATCGCGATATCAGCCGAGATGATGCAAAGGCAGTTGCATGGGCATGGGATCAAACGAGCCTTGCCGAAGCAGCGTGGGCGATATCGGAGGTGCTGGCATCGGCGGGCAACAGGGCAGACGTCCTGTGGAGTGAACTCGTTGGGTCGTGGTTCCACACCATTTGGCCAGGTCGGGAAAACGACAAGACCCCTGCCGTTTCGGAGGCTCTATGCCGCATCGCGCTGGCGGTGGATGTCACGTTCCCGGATGTCGTGGAAGCCATTGGGTGTTTTTTGGTTCCCAACCTTCGAGATGACACTCTAGATCTCATTGCCAGGAGAACTCTGGCTAGGAGGCATCCAAGATCCACGGCAACTCTGTTGGACAGGATCATTGGTGACAGCGATGATGAAGACAGTAGGGAAACGGCGCGCAGGATCCTGGAGGATGCGATCGAGGTTGAGCCGAGCTTGCGCGACCGCCCTGAGTTTGGACCACTGAGACAGCTCCTTGAGACGGATACAGCGTCTGAGACCGACTAAGGAAATTGGCTTCTTCCAGACTAACGCGACTCGACCCATGAATCGCCGGCTACTACTCGCACTCCGTCGGACTGAAGCCCCTCTGCAGCGAAGGCATCTTGTAGGTCGCTTGCGTGTGAGCGAGCGATGGTCCATGTGCCGTCCAGTAGCAGCGCATGGACCGCGCTGTGAATCTGGACATCTATATCGATCGCTCTTTGGGCTTCTGACAGAACAACGTTCTCAGAGGGGAGCCGAGCTATGCGCGAATTTGAGTGATGCGGAAGGGGGTGGCGTATGGTGAGAGTAGGCAGCTGCCACATCTCCAAAGAGGAGTGATACGCCATGAAAGAGAGTATCTGGGTCAAGCTGCCCTCACCAGCGGAAGCCAGGGACATACTGAAGGAGTTGCTCCGCAAGGGCGCGCAGTAGTTGTTGCAGCAGGCCGTGGAGACCGAGCTGGCGGCGCATCTGGAGGCCGACCGGGATCATCGGCTCGAGACGGGTCGCCAGCGGGTGGTCCGTCACGGGCATGGCCCGGAGCGAGAGATCCTGACCGGGATTGGCTCGTTGAGGTTTCGTCGGCCGAAGGCTCGGGACCGAGAGGCGTCGGGAGAGGACCGGATCCGGTTCACCTTGGCGATTCTGCCACGGTTTGCGCGGAGGACGAAGTCGCTGGACGCGGTTTGGCTGTCGCATGCCAAGAGGCATTTCAGTCGAACTGGATGCGCAGCGTACAAGGTCGGCGGAGATCATGTGAGCGGCACTGCGATTCGACAGGACTACCTGGAGACTGCCATCAAGTGGAGCAGTCTCGGCAAGATCGAAGACTACATGGGGCAGCATCAGGACGATGCGGATGCCAACGAATTGTGTAAACACTTTCGGAGTGTGATCGAGTGGATCGAGTCGTGCTTCAAGACTCGCGCGAAGTTGATGAAGGGATTGGATTGGGGTTCCCTTTACCACGAGCATCGAGACACTCCAATCGACCGCGGATCGGTCGAAGCGGAGGCGAAGAGGCTGATTGCCGATGACGACGTGAAGCGTCAGTCAGGTATCTACGCCTACATCCTGACGGGCGACGAGAAGCACTTGAGAATCCGAGCATTCACGAAGACGATGAAGCGGCGCGCTTACTATGCGCAGGATGGACGCTGTGCTCTGTGCGGAGAGCAGTTCAAGCAGGAAGCCATGGAGGCGGACCACATCACTCCGTGGAGCGACGGAGGGCCGACAGTCCAGGCGAACTGCCAGATGCTCTGTACGCCGTGTAACAGGACAAGGGGAGCTCAGTGACCGTGACTATCACGATGGACCAGAAAACAGAGCCGAAGCCTCCAGAGTCCAAGAAGCGTGGTCGCCCGATCAAGTATCGGCTTCCGCCGCCGATTCCCTGCACACCGGAGAAGGTCGCCATGGCGATTCTTGCCTCGCCGCCGAAGAAGCGGAGTGAGTGGCGGTTTATTCAGGAGATGGAAGGCAAGTAACCCGAGCGTGGGTACTTAGGCATATAGTTCCCTTACTGAGTGTATCGCTACGTGGTCGCATGAGGACCACCGAACGAAAGCCGCGGTGAGGGGTGCGCTCGCCGGCCGTGGCCGGTCTTGATGACATCAGAAGGCGAAAGGTCGTGGCGCCAGGTTTCGAGTTCTGATCGGGCGTCTTCGGACCGGTGCTCAGCGGAAGTCGGGGATGAAGGGGAGGAGCGTCAGGCGGGCGCCCTGAAGGGCGGCGGCGAGGAGGGGGAAGCGGTCCCGGAGGCTTGCGCCCGCGGGGAACGAGCTGGCGAACTCGGCCTCGAGCGCCTCGCCGAAGGTGGGGGGCTCGGGCAGGTGGATCGTCTCGGTGGTGGCGTCCTCCGGGAATCCGGCGGCGATGGCGGCGAGGCGCACGGCGTCGGTGAGGCCGCCGAACTCGTCCACGAGTCCGGCAGTCAGGGCGGCGGCGCCGGAGTAGACGCGCCCTCCGGCGAGCTCGCGCACTTCATCGGTGGTCATGCCCCGGGCGGTGGCGACCCGCTCGAGGAACGCCTCGTAGGTCTCTTCGAGGCCCTCGCGGAGCCGGGCGCGCTCCTCGTCGTCGAGGGGGGCGGCGAGGCTCGACCACCCCGGGCTGCCGCCGAGGTCCACCCGCTCCGCCGAGACGCCGATGTGCTCGAAGAGGCCTCCCATCGCGAACTTGCCCGCGAACACGCCGATCGAACCGGTTGTGGTCAGCGGGGTGGCGACGACGCGCTCGGCGGCGGTGGCGACCCAGTAGCCGCCGGAAGCCGCGACATCGCCGAAGGAGGCGAGAAGCGGCTTCCCGGTGTCCCGGACCCGTTGCGCCGCCCTCCAGACCGAGTCGGATGCGGTGTCGAGGCCGCCGGGGCTCGCGATCCGCAGGACCACCGCGTCCACCGAGTCGTCCTCCTCGAGTTCCTCGAGGGCCTCGACGAGCGACTCGACGCCCGCGATCCGGCCGAGCACCACGTCCTCGCGGCTGCGGCCCGGGGCGATGGCGCCGTCGAGATGGACCACCGCGATCCGGGCGTCGGCGGGTGCGAATGCGGGCGTGAGGGACGCCACGTAGTCCTCCACCGAGACCAGCCGGCCGGTCCCCTTCCCCACCAGGTCGGCCTCGACCGCGTCGTGGTACTCCAGCCCGTCCACGAGCCCGGCTTCGAGGGCGCTCGACGCGGTCCACGGCCCCCCGGCGAGCAGACCGGCGGCCTCCGCCGGGTCGAGCCCGCGTCCCTCGCTCATCGCGGCGACGATCTCCTGCCGGATGGCCTCGCCGAGCGCGGTGATCTGGGTCCGGTTCGCCTCCGTCATGCTGGAGCGGGTGTAGATCTCGGGGGCGGTCTTCCACGGTCCGATGGCTTCGAACTGCGCCTCCACGCCGAGCTTCTCGAGGAGCTCGCCGTAGTAGAGCACCTCGACGTGGAGCCCGGTCAGGGCGAGCTGCCCGCGGGGGTGCATGGTGATCCGGGAGGCGGCGCTGGCGAGGTAGATCCCCTGGGGGCCGGCGTAGTCGAGAGACGCCGTGACCCGCTTCCCGGCGGCGCGGGCCGCGACCACCGCGTCGCGCAGCTCCCGCGCCCGACCCCAACCCAGGCCACCCGCCTCGATCCGGAGATGGATCCCGGGGATCCGCGGGTCCTCGGCGGCCCGTCGGATCCCGGCGATCAAGCCGTGGAAGTCAAGGCCGGCGTCCATGAACAGGAACGGCGCGTACGGCAGCGTCTCCGGGTAGTCGCGGCCCCCCGGGATGACGACGACGCTCCCGTCGGAAACCCCCGGGGCGTCCCCGACCACGAGCCCGATCCCCACGAGGAGCAGCAGGGCGGCGACGAGAATCGCCCCGACCAGCAGGAAACCGACCATGCAGCCGCGTCCACGCCGCCGGGGCGGCGGGGGGAACGCTCCCTGGGTCAAGGACGCATCCCCGGTGCGCAGCCGATCAGGGAGACGAGGGGGCGATCCGCTCCCGGCGCGCCTCGGCGAGGTCGAGGAAAGAGGATCCCGGGTGCTCGTCGGCGATCCGGTTGTAGAGCGCGACCGCGGCCTCGGGGCGGCCCGCCTCCTCCTCGAGCACACCCAGCTCGAACAGGACCGACTCGACCGGAATCCCGCTGTTCCCGTCGAGGAGGCTCCGGTAGGTGAGAGCGGCCTCCTCGGTCTCGCCGGCGACGCGCTGGACTCCGGCGAGAGCGAGCGCGGCGAGATCGCCGATCAGATCGCGGCGGGCGCGGGCCGCCTCGAACCGGGCGCGGGCCGACACGAGATCACCGGCGGCGCGATCGCAGACGCCGACGTAGTAGGCGGCGGTGCGCCCCTCGCGGGAGTCGCCCTCGCTCTCCACCAGCCCTTCGAGCTCCGCCCGCGCCGTCGCGCACGGCTCCGCGAGCGCCTCGTCGCCCCCGAGGACGCCCTGGATCTCGGAGGTGAGCATCCCGAGGCGGGTGCGCGCCGCTTCCTTCCGGTTGGCGCGGTTGACGAGCAGTCCGCCGATGAGGAGCGACGCTCCCACCACGCCGGCGACCAGGGTCACGAGGAGGCGCCGATTGCCCTGGGCCCAATCCACCGCACGGTCCACCTGCAGGACGAATTCGTCCGTTTCCAGCTTGTGGCGTTCGTCGCTGCGCATCGGGTCTGGCTCCGGGGAGGGGGCCGCGCGGCGGAGCGCGGCGGCCGGAAACGGGGAATTCTATTCGGCCGGGACGGTTCCGCCTTCTCGGGCCGGATCGCGGCTCAGACCCGGACGACTCCGGAGAGGCGGGTCCCGTCCGGAATCTCGGCCGTCTCGCCTCCGGCGATCACCGTGACCGCCCCCTCGCAGACCACGTTCCGTCCGAAGCGGACGTCGCCCTCGATCCGCAGGCGGTCACAGGCGACGAGAGAGGGCGGGCCGTGGGGGAAGCGGGTCTCGAGGTCGCTCACGAAGCGGTAGCGGCCGGGGTCGAGTTCGAGCGGCGGGGGGTCCCGCCGCGCCTCGATCCGGCCGTCGCCCCCCACCTCGTACACGTCGGATCGGAGCACGAGCAGGTTCGCGGTGGTCTTCACCGGCGCGAACCGGCGACGGGGCACCTCGATGGCGGTCGCGCCGGGAAGCACCGCGATCGCCGACCCGGCGGCCTGTTCGAGGTGGACGCACGGCGGCGACCCGGGGTCGCGCGGGTCGGTGGTCTTGGGGTTCACGATGACCGGAAGGGGCAGGAAGCCGCCGGAGCGATCGAGCGCCTCCCCGAGCGCCTCGAGCCGCATCCACAGGTTGTTCGCATTGAAGTACCGGTAGCGCCCGGCGTCCCGGAACGCCTCCCGATCCTCGGGGGCGCACTGCGCGGTCTCCCGCAGCACGAGCCCGCCGTCGCCGCGCCGTCGGGCGAGGTGCCCCCCTTTCCAGTCCCCCTCGGTCCGCCGCACGACCTCCATCAGGAACGGTGCTCCGGAGGCGATGAAGTGGCCGAGGATCCGCGGGTCGGGCCAGCCGCCGAGGTTGTCCACGTTCGAGAGGAAGGCGTAGCGGACGCCGGCGTCGAGGAGGCGCGAGAGCGCGCCGCTCGTCCCCAGCGCGGTGTAGAGGTCGCCGTGTCCCGGAGGACACCACGCCAGCGCCGGGTGGCCGGGAGAGCGCACCGGGGCGAGTCGTCTCGGATCCAGCTTCGGGGCGAGGTGCTGCAGGAAGCATTCGACCGGCGCATCCCCTCCATCGAGCTCGGCGCGAACCGTCCGGTCGGTGGCGAAGCTGTTCATCAGCAACGGCCGCACGCCGGCCGCTTCAGCCTGCTGCAGCGTCAGATCGAGGAACGTCCGGCCGTTCGCGGCGTGGAGGAGCGCCTTGGGGGCCTGCATCCCCATCGTGGTGCCGAGTCCGCCGTTCAGCGTGATGGCGACCGTTCGGGCGCGGTCCGCCGCGGACGCCTCGGCGCCGCCCGGCGGCAGTCGGGGCAGCGCCTCCACCGGCTCGATCTGCGCCTCCCGGATCCAGGCCGGGCCCCGGAGGGCGGCGGCGCGGGCGGAAAGGAAAGCGCGGACGAACGCCTCCGGCATGCGGCGACGCCGCAACAGCCTCCGGATCTGCTCTGGCCCCGGGTCGGACGCCGGGAGCACCGGGAGCTCGGAGAGCCGGAGGTCGCTCATCGAACGGTGGCGCTCCCTTCCCGGCGGCGGACCCACCAGACCGCGGCGACCGGCAGCATGGCGGCGAACACGGTCCAGCCGAGTGGCTGCGGGATCATCCCGGTGAGCAGCACGACGAGGAGACCGGCCCCGAAGACGAGGCGCGCCGGGGCATAGATTCCCGCCCACCGCGTCGCGAGCGCGGCGTCGGTCACGGGCGCGGCGAGGAACAGGAAACTGGTGCTGAACTCCGCCAGCGGGCTGGCGAAGCGCAGAAACAGGCCGATCGCGCCCAGGAGCATCAGGGTGGCGGCGGCCGCCGCGGTCGTCATGCGCCCGGAGCGGCCGCCCCGGAGGATGAGGCCCGAGGAACCCGCCGCCACGAGGAGCAGCCACGGAACGTAGGGTCCGCTCCCCGGATCCGCCGGGAGGAGATCTCCGTCGCGCCCGGCGCGGAGCTTCTCCGCGGGGGCGTCGAACCCGGCCTCGACGCCGGCCCGGAGCCCTCCGGGAAGGAACATGAGCTCGAAATCGGAGATGGGGTGATCCACCGCCGTGCCGACGCCGACGTCGGACACCCACAGGAGGAGCGGCCGGTCGGCGAGTCCGCGCCGGATCTGGCTGCGGAAGGTGGCGGGGGCGCCGCCCCGGCCGGCGAACTCCGGCGGCATCCCGACCGGCCCCTGGAGACCCCCTCCGGAGGCGTCGTCGAGATAGTCCCGGACGCGGGTGGTGCAGTTGTCCTCGAAGTGGTTGTAGAGGTATTCGCTGGCGCCGGGGACGAGGTCGCGGGAGAGCTTTCCGAGAAGCGCCGACCGGGCTTCGGGCGTGAGGTCGAGATCCTGCCGGAACACGGTGCGATCGTGCGCGGCGTAGGTGGCGAGGGTGTGCTGGTAGGGCGTCACCGCCACCCAGAACAGCGCCCGCCCGAGCAGGACATCGAAGAGGAGGCCCACCGGCCGCGAGAAATCGGTGACGCCGTAGTTGAAGCAGCTCTCTCCGACGCAGAGCGCGGCATGGCCCCACTCGCGGAACAGGTCGTCGTGGTCCGGTCCCATGGTCAGGACGAAGATGTCGTCGGACCGGGAGGGCGCCTCGGTCCGCCACTCGGGGGGCTGGGGGCGTTGCGACGGGACAGCCGCCGCGCCGGTTCCGACGAGAGCCGCCCACGCCGCCGCGACAATCAGGAAGGGCAAGGGGATTCGGGGCGGTCTCGCGGGAAAGGGGAATTCTAGTACGGCGCGCCGGAGCGCCGGTCGGGAGGGCCTCTCGGTGCCGCTCTGGAGAGCGGCGCTCCATAGGGGGGAGAGGTTCGGAGAGGGGGGAGTTCTCTCCCCCCTCTCCGAGAGAGACAGTGGCGTTGATCGCAACCTGGAGCGCAGCGAAGGTTGCGATCCGAGGCGCGAAGCGCCGAGCGGGTCGGGGAGGGGGCCGCACTCGCTTCCCCGCGTTTCCGACGGGCGCGATGCTGCAGAACCCGACCCCCTCCCCGGCCCGCCCGGTGTGCCGGATGCGTCGGCGGCTCCCTATACTCCGGCGCGTGCCGATTCCGCCATCCCGGCGTAAGCCCCAGGTCCCCCTGCCCCCGCCCCCGCAACCCGCCGGCGGCGCGGCCGGGGACACCGCCCCGGTGACCGGCGAAGCGCTCGTCCTGTGGGATCCGGACCGGCCCGGACACAAGCGCGACGCGGTGGACACCGACCAGATCACCCCGTCGGCGTGGTGCGTTTCCGAGAGCCTCGACCGGCTCGACGAGCGGTGGAAGGCGGGGACGTTCCGCTACCTGATGCCGAATTTCGCCAAGCGGGTCCACGCCGGGCAGAACTTCGTCGTCGCCGGCGACCGGTTCGGCATCGGATCGTCGCGCGAGATGAGCCCCGCCGGGCTCCTCGGGATCGCCCGCGACGCCGGAGTCACGATGGTTCTCGTTCTCGGCAGGGGCGTCGGGGACATCTTCCGTCGAAACGCGCTGAATCTGGGCCTTCACGTCCTCGAATGCCCGGACGCCGCTTCGGACGCCGACGACGGCCACCGGTTCCACTTCGATCCGGCGACCCGGCGGATCACCAACGAGACGCTGGGCCGCTCCTACCGGCCGCGACTGCTGACGGAGCAGGAGGAGGAGCTGCGCCTCGCCGGCGGCATCCTCGCGGTGGGCCGCCGGGAATTCCTCGCCTCCCTCGAGCGCGAACCGGAGATCGGGTGGCCGGACGGGAGAACCCGACGCCGGCTCACCGCCACCGAGCAGATCCTCCACGCCCACCGGGTGGATCGCTCCGCGCGCGTCGAGCCGGGGGAGACGCTCCTGGTCGCCGCCGATCTCCTGCCGGCTTCCGACGGGACCGCTCCGTTCGCGATCCACACCTTCCGGGAGATCACCGGGGGCGCGATCCACCCCCGCCAGGCGGCGATCGCGAGCGACCACTTCGTCTTCACCGGGCGGGATCGCGACGAGCGGCAGGCCGGGATCAGTCGGGCCTTCGCCGCCGCCGAGGGTCTCGAGGCCCCGTGGTTCGCCGCCCCCGGCGACGGCATCTTCCACTTCTACTTCCCGGAGCAGGGCCTCGTGACTCCGGGCGCCGTGATTCCCGGCGCCGACAGCCACTCGCGCGCCTACGGCGCCTACGGCGCGGTCGGCATCGGCGTCGGCTCGACCGCGCTCGGGTTCGGCTGGGCGACCGGGGCCGTCTTCCTCACCCCGGCGCCCGCCCGTCGGGTCGTGTTCGAGGGAGCGCTGCCGGAATGGTCGTCGGGCAAGGACGTCGTGCTGCGCCTCATCGCCCGCTGGGACGGCGCCGCCTCGGGGATGTCCGTCGAGTTCTCCGACCCGGGCGGCGCGCTCCCGATGACCTGGCGGAACACGATCGCCAACATGATGGCGGAGGCGGAGGCGTGGAACGGGATCTTCCCGTTCGACGAGGTCACCGCGGCCTGGTACCGGAAGCGGGGGGAGGCGAACTTTCCCGACGGACTCGGCGCGGCCGGCGCCGCGGCCCGTTTCGAGGCGGAGGAGGTGTTCGACCTCGGCGCCGTGGAGCCGCTGGTGGCCCTTCCGCCTTCCCCGGGCAACGCCCATCCGGCTCGCGAGGTGGCGCGGGAGCGGATGCGGTTCGACCGCGCCTACATCGGCTCGTGCACCAACGGCAGCTACGAGGATCTCCTCTCCGCCGCCCTCGTGGTCCGGGCGGCGCGCGACGGGGGCCGGGACGAGGTGCGGCGGAGGTTCGTGATCTTCCCCGGCTCCGGCGACGTGAGAAAGCGGATCGAGGAGAGCGAGCCGCGACTCGAGGGAGAGCCGGTCGCCGAGGTTCTCCGCTCGGTGGGCGGCGCGATCCGCGCCTCCTGGTGCGGCCCCTGTTTCGGGCAGGGCGAGGACGCGCTGAAGCCGGGGATGCGGGCGATCACGTCGTTCAACCGGAACTGGGCGAACCGCATGGGCCGCGGCGGCGAAGGGTTCCTCGCGAGTCCGGCGGTCGTGGCGTCTTCGGCGCTCCTCGGCTACATCGGGCCTCCCTCGGACCTCGGCCTGCGCTGGGACCCTGAACGGTTCGGCGGATGAAGATTCGGCTCGCGGACTTCCGCCCGCCGCTCCCCGTGGAGCGGCTGGTCCGCGACGGCCCGCCCGATCCCGACGCCCTCCCGTTCGACGTCGTCGTCGTCGGGGGAGGTCCGGGGGGCCTCGCCGCCGCCATCCGCATTGCGGGGGCGGCGCGGGCGCTCGGGGAGGAAGTCACCGTCGCGGTCCTCGAGAAGGCGGCCGAGATGGGAGGTCACTCGCTCTCGGGGGCGGTCGTCAACCCGGTGGGGTTCCGGGAACTGTTCCCGGGCGTCGAGGACAGCGAGTTCCCCTTCCGTCGGAAGGTGACGAAGGAGAGCGTCCACTTCCTCACCGAGAGGCGGGCGTTCCGGCTCCCCACGCCGCCGACGATGGCGAATCGCGGCTTCTACACCGCTTCCCTCTCCGAGATGGTCCGTTGGCTCGCCGCCCGGGCCGAGGAGTACGGCGCGGAGGTGTTCCCCGGCTTCGCGGTGGGCCGCCTCCTCATGGATGGCCCGAGAGTGCGCGGCGTGGAGACCGTTCCGGCCGGGCTTCGCCGCGACGGCGCTCCGGGTCCGGGCCACGAGCCGGCCGCCGCCATCGAGGCCCGGGTCGTGATCCTCGCCGACGGCGCCCGGAGCCCGCTCACCGCCGCCTGGCGGGAGCGGTGCGGGATCGGTTCGCGCGCGCCGGGAGCGTTCGCGCTCGGCGTCAAGGAGCTGTGGCGCTCGCCCCACCCGTCCGACCGGGTCATCCACACCCTCGGCCATCCCCTGCCGCCGGGGGCCTTCGGGGGCAGCTTCTTCTATCCGATGGGCTACGACCTCTCCGCCCTCGGGATGGTCGTGGGCCTCGATGCGCCCACGGAGGCCCTCGATGTCCACGCTGCGCTCCAGGAGCTGAAGCGCCATCCGCTGATCCGGCCGCGTCTCGACGGCGGCGAATGCCTCGAATGGGGCGCGAAGCTGATTCCCGAGGGCGGGCCGCCGGCGTTCCCCGAGCGCTTCTCCGGAGACGGCGCGCTCGTCCTCGGCGACGCCGCCGGATTCGTGGATGTCCCGTCCCTGAAGGGGATCCACCACGCCATGCGGTCGGGGATCCTCGCCGGCGACGCGGTGCTGAACCACCTGCGCGCCGGCGTGCCGCTGTCGTTCTACGACGCCTCGCTCGAATCCAGCCCGATCCTCAGGGACCTCCACCGGACGCGGAATTTCCGGCCCGCGTTCCGCCGGGGCCTGATTCCCGGCGCGCTGGTCTCCGGGCTCGCCACCCTCTCGTTCGGGGCGCTGCCCCCGGGGACCCTCGTGCTCGGAGACGACGCCAGCCACCCGCGGAAGCTTCCCGAGGGGCCGACTCCGGAGCCTCCTCCGTTCACCAAGCTGGACGGGGTCTTCCGCTCCGGGAACAACACCCGTGACGACCATCCGCCCCACCTGGTGCCGCCCGACCCGATCCCGGCGGACGCCGCCCGGCTGTGGGAGCGGATCTGTCCGGCGGGGGTGTACGAAGTCCGTGAGGATGGCGGCGTCACGGTGAACCCGTCGAACTGCGTGGACTGCCGGGCCGCCGACGTGTTCGGGCCGCGCTGGACCCCCCGGGAGGGCGGCGCCGGACCTCGTTACCGGCGCATGTAGGCCCCGCGGCGGGCCATCCACGCACCCGGCAGGCTCCGACTGATGGCGCACCGACCGAAGTCCCGCGGCGAGCAGGGGAGGCCCATCGCCTGGATGGCCAGCCATCCGGTGGCCGCCTGCCTGGGCGGCATCCTTGCCGCCGGCGCCGATTCGCTCTCGGGGCTGGAGCGCGAGGCGTGACCCGTCGCGCCGCTCGACACGATCGAGATCCCGGTCGCCTACCCGGGCGCCTCATCTCGGGAGGTGGCGGACGCCGTCTCCTCCCACCCCCCGCCCAGCGCCCGGTGGATCGCGAGCCGGGCGAGCGCGAGCGCCCTCTCCGACTCGACGAGTTCCGATTTCGCCTGAAGCAGCGCCAGGCGGGCGGCCAGCACCTCCTCGTAGCGGCCGATCCCGGCGGCGTAGCGCCCGGAGCGGAGATCGAGGAAGCCATCGGCCAGCTCGTGCTGCGCGCGGGCGGAGTCGAGAAGATGCCGACCCTCCTCGAACGCCGCCAGCGCCGCTTCCACGTCGTTCACCGCCCGGAGCACGGAGTGCCCGTAGCCCGCCGCCAGTTCGTCGAAGCGCGCTTCCGCCAGTTCGACGTCGCTGCGCAGACGCCCGCCGTCGAACACCGGCCGGAACAGGTTCGAGGCGAGGTTGGCGAACCACTGCCTCGCGTCGAAGACACCGCCCAGTTCGGTGCTTTGCAGTCCGATCGAGCCGGCGAGCGAGAGCCGCGGCATGAGAGCGGCGCGGCGCGCCTCCACCAGGTGGCCGGCAGCTTCCAGACGATGTCCGGCGGCCCGCACGTCGGGGCGCTGGAGGAGGCGCTCGGCGGGAACCGCGGCCGGGACCGGGGCGGCGCCGCCGGCCGGAAGGTCGGTCGCGCCGACGGGCTCGATGTCCGTGAGCGGGCGGCCGACCAGGGTGGCGAGCGCGGACCGGGCGGCGGTCAGCCGGGCCGAGAGCCTCGGGGTCGCGGCTTCGGCGGCTTCGAGGGCGCGGCGCCGTTCCGAAAGCTCGGCCGCGGGAGCGAGACCCCGGTGGTAGCGGGCGGCGGCGACCCGCTCCTGCTCCCGGGACAACGCCACCTGGTCGGCGGCCACCTCGAGCTGACGCCGAAGGTGGAGGATGTCGAAGTACGCGGCGATCGCCTCGGCGACGATGCTGATTCGGACGGCGTCCACATCGGACTCGGAGGCCAGCAGCTCCCGGCCCGCCGCGCGCGAGGCGGCCCGCGACCGCCCCCAGAAGTCGGCCTCCCAGCCGAACTCGAGACCCACGGTGGCGGTCGTGAGCCCCAGACGCTCCGGCAGCGGGAAGTCGAAACCCAGCTCCTCGAGCTGGGCGCCGATCGCTGCGTCCACCGGCACGTCGTAGGTCTCCACTCCGGCGCGCGCGCCGGCGACCGGGAGAGCGGCGGCGTTCGCCAGACGGGCTCGCGTCCGGGCCTGCTCGACGCGGGCGGTCGCCTCGGCGAGCGAGAAGTTGGCCTCGATCACCGCCTCCACGATCTCGTCGAGACCCGGATCGCCGAAGGCGCTCCACCAGGTGTTTTCGCCGGCGGCGTCGCCGGGCGCATCCGAGGCGAACAGCGCGGGCTCGCCCCCCATCCCCGGATCCGGCACCGCCCGGGACGACCCCGCGGCGCAGCCGGTGGCCGCGGCGGAGGCGAGACAGACGAGGGCGCCCGCCGCCCGGATCGGGAAGCGCGGGGCGAAGCGCCGAGGCATGGGTCGGATCCTATTCAGCCTGTGGATGAAGTCGCGTGAGCACCGAGAGTGGCGAGGCGCCCGGCTGACCCGGTTCTCCCGGTAGGGGCGGCGCGCGAGGGAGGAATACCGCGTGTATTCCGACCGATGCGCAACGAAGAGCGCCCCGGAGCGTAGCGGAGGGGCGCGCTCAGCCGGGATGCATAGCCGCTCGAATGCCGCGTGACTTTGTCCACAGGCTGTATAGCCCCGCCTCCCCGAGGCGCCGCGTCAGTGGCTGGTACCGTCCGGGTCCATGCGCCGCACCGTTCTCCTCGCCCTTCTCGTCGCCGGCTGCTCGGCGCCGGAGACCTCCGAGCCCCCGGAGAGCGGGGCCGAGGCGGCAGCAGCGCTCCCGGACATCCTCGCCCAGAACGCGTTCCTCTACTACCGGGATCTGGCGGCAGCGGAGGCGTTTTACGGCGAGCTGCTCGGCCTGCCGCTGGTGAGCGACTTCGGCTTCGCGAAGATCTTCCAGGTCGCGGAGTCGGCCTACCTGACGATCGTGGACGAGGCCGAGGGGATGCACAGCGCCGACGAGCCGAAGACCGTCGCGTTCGCGCTGGTCACCGACCGGCTCGCTGACTGGCAGGCGCGGCTCGACGCCGCCGGCGGCGTCGAATTCCGCAGCCGCTTCGACCCCGACTCGGCCGACCCGGCTGCGGCGCACCACGCCTTCACCGTGTTCGATCCCGGCGGCTACATCCTCGAGTTCGAGGTCTTCCTCCCCCATACCGAGAACACCGACCTGATGCCGATCCTGGATGAGACCGAGCCGCTCGGGGGCGACGCCGCGGCGGCGGGCGCCGGGATGGGGTTCGAGGCGATGATCGTCTGGCTCTACTACCCCGACATCCCGGCGATGCTCGACTTCTACCAGACCACCTTCGGCTTCCCCCAGACCGTGGACCAGGGGTGGGTGAAGATCCTGCGCACCTCCCACGCCGGCTTCGTCGGGCTGGTGGATTCCGCCCGCGGCATGCACTCGTTCACCGAGGACAAGGCGGTCACGGTGAGCTTTTTCACCGAGGCGGTCGAGCCGTGGTTCGAACATCTCGCCGACGCCCCCGGCTACCGGGCCCGGAGCACCGAGATCGGGATGGAGAGCGGCCGGGTGGAGACCTTCGTCGGCTACGACCCCGGGAACTACACGCTCGAGTTCGACCGCTTCCTCGACGCCCCCGGAAACGAGGACCTCGTGGCTCAGCTCGAAGCGGTTCGCCGCCGGCCGTGACCCCGCTGGGCGGGATCGGGCGCCGCCCCACCAGTCGTCACCAGATCCGCAGGACTCCGAAGTGATCGAACGCGGCGTCCGCCGAAACGATCGCCAGGTCGTGCGCCTGAGCCTGTGCTGCGAGGAGCCGATCGAAGGGATCGCGATGCGGGCCGGGAAGACTGCCGGCGCGCCAGGCGTCCGCGGCGTTGATCCGAACCCAAGTTAGTCATTTTGTGAACATGTGGTGCCGTAACCATATGACCTGACTTCCGTTACAAGACAGGCGAGTGCCCACAGGGGCACTACAAGGATCGCCCTACCGCGCCGCCGCTTCGACGTGCCGGCGGCGATACAGACCGGGACGCACTCCCATCAACCGTCCCACCTCCGCCAGCTCCGCCCCCACCCGGACATCCTGCCGGTTCACGATCAGCGACCCGTCCTCCGTCCGCATCGTCGTCGTCACCCGCCCCCACGGCCGCAGACGATCCCGCAGCGTGCTCCAGCTCGACCGGATTCCCGCCGCCCGCAGCCGCGTCCGGATCAGCCGCACCGCGTGATACGCCAGCAACGCAATGAACAGGTGCGCCGCGATCCGCGCATCCTTCCGATGCCAGATCGGCCGCAGCCCCAGATCCACCTTCAACGACCGGAACGTCGCCTCCACCCCCGTGAGCCGCCAGTAGGTCCGCAACACCTTCTCCAGCTCCCAGTCCCGGTGGCTGGTCCGCAGCAGATACGCCCCCGCGCTCGCGTCCGCCTCCTCGTACTTCTCACGCCGATTCCACTTCACCGCCGTCGCGTTCGGCCCCTTCCCCTTCTCCACCTTCACCTCGTACTGCTTCCCCACCCGCGCAAAGCGCTCCTTCAGCCGGCCCACCTTCTCCACCACCCGGTCGTGTCGCTTCATCCGATACCGGATCGTCAGCCCCTCGTGCAGCCGCGTCAGCTCCCCCTCATACCGCGCCCGGTACCGCGCCAGCGCCGCTTCGTCCGTCGCCTTCCGCCCCTCGCTCACCGCGCACAGCCGCAGCTCCCCCGACTCCTCGCCCAGCCGCCACGCCCGAACCTCGTGCCCCGCCGCCGTCCGCAGCTGCGCCTCCGGCTCTCCCTCCGGGGGAGCTGGCCGCTTCGACCGCGAGACCGTGATCCAGTCATATCCCTGCTCCCGCAACCAGCCCAGGTTCTCCTCGGTCGCGATCCCCGCGTCCATCACCACCGTCGGCCTCCTCTCCCCCTCCCGCAGGCCCCCCTCCAGCCGACGCACCGAACTCTCCAGCGTCGCTGGCTCCGACACGTTCCCCGGCAAAACCTCGAACTGCCTCACGAACCCCGCGCCGTCCAGCGCCAGCCCCAGCGTCACCAGCCGGCAGTCGCTCCGCTTCTGCTTCGACCGCCCGAACCGCAGCAGCTCTCCCTCCGTCGTCCGCCCTCCCGTGTGCCATGTGTTCGTGAGGTCATAGAACACGATCGCCTCCGGCTCCCCGAACAGGCTCCGCGCCCGCCCATACAGCCCCTCCTGAACCTCATGGCGACGCCGCCACAACGCGTCCCCGATCCGCAGCAGCTTCGTGTCCGACACCCCCAGCCCCCCGGCCAGCCCCAGCAGCTCCAGCGTCGCGCTCTCCTCCCGCAGCCAGCGCTCCGTCCCCAGCTCGCTCGTCGGATACAGCATCTTCGCCATCACCAGCGCCGTCGCGATCCGCGCGTCCCGTTCCGAGAACCCAACTCCCCGCAGCAGCTCCCCGAAGCCCAACTGCTCCAGCGCCGCCAGGCTCACCCGCTCCCCGCCCACGCTGCGCACCCCGCCCTCGTGGTCCAGCGTGTCCAGATCCACCGTCGCCCGCTTCGGCCCCGGCCCCTTCTCCAGCTCTTCCCCCCGGGCGCGCAGACGACGCACCAGACCCTCCGCCGCCCGCCGAACCTCCGGCTCCGGCTCGATCAGCGGCTGCTCCCCGTGGAACAGCCTCCGCGTCAACTGCGCAACTTCCCGCCACCGCTCCCGCGGCACGTCGTACCCCACTCCGAGGTTCAACAGCGTCCGCTGGCGAACCTTGTCGCCGAACCGCTCGCTCTGGACCAGGCGATGGACGATGGACGAACCGGTCTTGCGGCGCACTCGGGTGGCCCGGATGAACATGAGCCAATCGTGTCGCATTGGCGGCTTCGAGTAAAGGAGTAAACGCCCACTCGCCAAAGAAGTTGGCACTACATCGGGGGTTTGGCGCGGGGATCGGAAGAAAAGGCCACTCGACCCCCCGAAATGGCCTTGATTTGGGGCAAATCCGGGCTCTGCGGGCCACTTTGGAGCCGAAACCGCCCCGATATCGCCTCAGCTCTCCGACGCCGGCCGCCGGCCAGACGGAAAAGTGACTAACTTGGGCGAAGTTCCTCGAACCCCTGCTCCTGAATCGTGCGGGAGATGTCGAAAGCCAGGGCCTCTGCCTCGGGCAGGCGCCCGAGCCGGAACTTCGTGGCGAGCTCCCACGCGGAGGCGGCGCTCACCACGCACCGGGAGCGGGGGTTCGCGACCACATCGAAGGCGCGGGATGACAGCCGCCTGCTGTCGGCTACCCACCAGAGAAGGGCGTGGGTGTCAAGAAGAACCCGCATCAGCGCCGCCGTCCCACGCGTCCAGCTCTTCCTCGGGAAGAGGATCGAAGAAGTCGTCGCGGATCGTCAGTTGTCCCCGGAGGGTGTCGGGCTTTCGCTGAACCCGTGGCCGGACCGGCACGAGCCGAGCGATGGGACGGCCGCGACGCGCGATCACGACATCCCTGCCCTTCTCCACGGACGCGAGCAGTCGGGAGAGCTGCGTCTTGGCCTCATGCACATTGACTACGACCATGAAGAGGACCTCCTGGACAACATGGTCCGGATTCTAGTCCAATCCTGCCCCCGAGGCGGCGAAGCGCCCGCTCAGACCCCCGTCGCCGGGAGGCGGCTCGCCGCCCCCGGCTCGATGCGCTCGCAGAGGGTCGGGAGCACGCCCGGCGTGAGCAGCGTGGAGGTCACGATGCCACCGGTCACGCCGTTTCGCGGGAGAGGTAGTCGAGCAGGTCGATCGGAGTGAGGAGGCCGGTCGCCCGGCCGCCCTCGGTGACCACCGAGATCCGGCCGCGCGCGAACAGGAGCGCCAGCTCCTCCAGCGGGCTGGACGCCTCCAGCGTGGCGATGGCGTCGGTCTGGACGTAGGGCCGGATGGGGTCGTCCCCCCGGCTGGCGCCGCCCGCGAGCATCCCCTCGAGAAGCGACGCCTCGGTCACCACGCCGGTGAAGGCGTCTCCGTTGCGCACCGGGAGCTGCGAGACATCGTGCCGCCGCATGAGCGCCACGGCGTCGCGCACGCCGGCGGTCTCGGGCAGGCTGAGGATCTCACGGCCCCCCTTGGCGGCGAGGACGTCCGCGACCCGGGCGGTGTCGAAGCCGGTGTCGAGGAACCCGTTCTGCCGCATCCAGTCGTCGCTGAAGATCTTCGACAGGTAGCGGTTCCCCGAATCCGGCGCGAGCACCACGACGAGCGCGCCCTCGGGGACCTGACCGGCGACCTCCAGTCCGGCGACGACCGCCGTCCCGGCCGAGCCGCCCACGAACAGCCCCTCCTCGCGGGCCAGCCGCCGGGTCATCAGGAAGGACTCCCGGTCCCCGACCTGGACCACATCGTCCACGACCGCGAAGTCGATCGTGGAGGGCAGGAAGTCCTCCCCGATCCCCTCGATCTTGTAACTCCTCGCCTCCCCCAGCTTCCCGGTGCGGAAATAGTCGGTGTAGAGCGACCCGACCGGGTCGGCGCCCACGACCCGCACGGCCGGGTTCTGTTCCTTCAGATAGCGGCCGGTTCCGGTGACCGTGCCCCCGGTGCCGAGCCCGCACACGAGGGTGTGGAGCTCCGGTCCGACCTGTTCCCAAAGCTCCGGTCCGGTGGTCCGGTAGTGCGTCTCGGGGTTCACCGGGTTGTGGTACTGGTTGGCGTAGAACCCGCCGCTCTCCTCGACGATCCGGCGGGCCACGCTGTAGTAGCTGCGCGGATCCTCCGGCTCCACCGCTGTGGGCGTCACGACGACCTCCGCTCCCAGCGCCCGCAGCGCCCGGATCTTCTCGTCGCTCATCTTGTCGGGCATCACGAAGATGGAGCGGTAGCCGCGCACCGCGGCGACGAGCGCGAGCCCCATCCCGGTGTTCCCGGAGGTGGCCTCGATGATCGTCCCGCCCGGGTGGAGCTCGCCGCTCGCCTCGGCCGCCTCGATGATCGCGATCGCGATCCGGTCCTTCACCGAGCCTCCCGGGTTGAAGGATTCCAGCTTGATCGCCACCCGACCGGGGAGATTCCGCCCGATGCGCCGCAGCGCGACGAGGGGAGTGCCTCCCACCGTGTCCAGAATCGTTTCCGCGACGCCGGCTGGCGCCGGACTCACCTCGGGTCTCCTCCCATCCAGTGGGGGACGAGCACCCGCCCGGCGAGCGCTCCGGTCGCTTCTCCGTCCTCGAGAGCGAACTCGCCGTTCACGAGAACGTGCTCGATGCCGACCGCGAGCGCGTGGGGATCCTCGTAGCTGTTGCCGTCGCCGAACCGCGCCGCATCCACCACCAGCAGATCCGCGACGCGGCCGGCGGCGACGAGCCCGCGGTCGCGCATCCGGAACACGGTCGCGGGCAGGCTGGTCATCCCCCGGACCGCCTCCGCCAGCGTGAGAACGCCGCGCTCGCGCGCGTAACGCGAGATGCGGCGGGGGAAGGCGCCGTAGAAGCGCGGATGCGGCCGCCCCTGCCCCGGCGGCACGAGTCCGCCGTCGGAGGACGCCATCGTCCACTCGCGGGTCATGATGTGGGCGATGTCGTCCTCGGACATGTTGAACGAGACCAGCCCGGCGCCCCCGGCGTCGAGGAGGCGCAGGGCGGCGTCGATCGCTTCCACGCCCCACTCCCGGGCGATGTCGTCCAGATAGCGGCCCTCGAGGGAGGGATCGGCCCGGTGGCGGGAGAGCAGCAGCGTCTCCGCCCCCCCGCGCCGCTCGAGGGCGACCAGCATGTCGGCGCGGAGCCGCCGCCGCTCGGCCGGATTCCCGAGCCGCTCCTCGAGCGGCGACGGCATCCCCTCCATCGCCTCGCCCGCGAGCGCCCACCGGGGCACCAGCGCGCCGGTGATGCTCGTGCCCGAGGCCTCGTAGGGGTACTGGTCGGCGAACACCTCGACGCCCCGGGCGCGGGCGCGATCAATCGTGGCGGTGGCCTCGCGGCTGAGACCCCAGACCGTCGGACCGAGCGCCTTGAAGTGGGTCACGACCCCCCGGATCCGGTGCGCCTCGGCGACCTCGATCACCTCCTCCACCGCCGCGACCAGCCCGATGTTGTAGTCGCTCTCGTCGCGGATGTGGCTCACGAATGCCCCCCACGGGGCGATCTCGGCGGCGAGCCGGACGACCTCGGCGTTTTCGGCGTAGCTCCCCGGCGCGTAGTAGAGGCCGCCGGTCATGCCGAACGCTCCCGCCGCCACGGCGTCCCGAACCAGCTCCGCCATGCGCTCCAGCTCCTCGGCGGTGGGAGGACGGTCCTCCATCCCCAGAACCTCGCGCCGCACCGACCCGTGCCCGATCATGAGCGCCACGTTGACGCCGATCCCACCGGCCTCGAGCCGCTCCCGCTGGGCGCCCAGATCCGTTTCGCCGCCGCCGTCGGGGTTCACGAGCAGCGTCGTCGTGCCCTGATGGATCTGCGGCAGTGCGGTCCGCAGCGCCGGATCCTCGAGCCCGGGGGCGGCGTGCGAATGCGGATCAATGAATCCCGGCATCACGGTGAGACCGGTCAGGTCCAGTTCGCGGGCGCCGGCGGGAACGCTCTCGTCCGGAACGACCCCGACTCGGACGATCCGGTCTCCGATCACCAGAACATCGGCCGCGTACCACGGATTGCCGCTCCCGTCGAGGACCTGGCCGCCCCGCAGGACGACAGCCGGGGTCTGGGCCGGCTCCGGTTCCGGGCCGCCGGCGCAACCGGACGCCGCCGCCCAGACGACGGCCGACCCGACCCACGAAGCGAGCCGGGCGTGGGCAGTGCGGAGGTGGCTCTCGGGCGCCATGCGCGGCCAAGCATATCCGCGCCCAGGCCGTCGCGGGCCGGGCGGGAGCGGCCCTATACTGCGTCCCGGTGTCAGCGGAACCGGAGGGCGGAGAGCGGTTTGCGGCGGTTGCAATCGCCCCGAGGGGAGCGTCCGAGCGGGCGGTGCGCGCCGTGCTCGCGTCGCTGGCCGCGGCGGCGCCGGCAGAGAATCCCGAGGCGCCGTCGTGAACCGCCGCGCCAAGATCATCGCCACCCTCGGTCCGGCGAGCGCGACCCCGGCGCGGGTGGACGCGCTCCTCGAGGCCGGGATGGACGCCGCGAGACTGAACTGCGCTCACGAGAAGCGGTCGTTGCTTCGGGCCCGGGTCCGGACCATCCGCCGCCTCGCGCGGAAGCACGGCCGCGCGGTGGCCGTTCTCGCCGACCTCGCCGGGCCGAAGATGCGCACCGGCCTCGTTTTCGGAGGGGCGGTCGAACTCGTGCCCGGCAAGACGCTCATCGTGACCTCGGAGGAGATCGAGGGCACCGCCGAGATGGTCTCGACGACCTATCGGCAGCTCGCCCACGACGTCCGCCCGGGCGACTCGATCCTGATTGATGACGGCCTCCTGTCGCTTCGAGTGGTGCGTGTTCTGGGCGACGACGTGGAGACCGAGGTCGCGGTGGGGGGGATCCTGAGGTCCCGCAAGGGGCTGAACCTCCCGGGAGTGCCGCTCTCCGGTCCGTCCTTCACCGACAAGGACCGCGCCGATCTCGAGGCCGCGGTGCGCGCCGGCGTGGATTACGTCGCGGTCTCCTTCGTCCGGCGCCGGGAGGACCTCGAGGAGGTCCGCGCGGCGCTCGAAGAACTGGAGCGTCCCGACCTCGCGCTGATCGCCAAGCTGGAGCGTCCCGAGGCGCTCGAGGACCTCACCGGCATCCTGCGCGCCTCCGAGGGCGTCATGGTGGCGCGAGGAGATCTCGGGGTCGAGACTTCGGCCGAACGGGTGCCGGTGATCCAGAAGCGGGTGATCCGGGAGGCCAACCGGCGCGGCCGGATCGCGATCACGGCGACCCAGATGCTCGACTCGATGATCTCCAACCGGATGCCGACCCGGGCCGAGGCCTCCGACGTGGCGAACGCGATCCTCGACGGCAGCGATGCGGTGATGCTCTCGGGAGAGACCGCGGTGGGGAGCTACCCGGTCGAGACGGTCGAGACGATGGCCCGGATCATCGCCTTCACCGAACGAAACGCCGAGTTCCCGGACCACGCCCCGATGGAGACGCTCCTCGACACCAGCCGGGTGGAGCACGCGGTGGCGGCGGCCGCCCGACAGGCGGCGGTGACGATCGAGGCCTCCCACCTCGTGGCGTTCACCGATTCGGGCGCCACCGTGCGGCAGATCAGCCGGCTTCGGCCTCCGTGCGGGATCTTCGGGTTCACGCCGTCCCCGACGGTGTATCAGCGGCTCGCGCTCCGCTGGGGCGTGCGCCCGATGCGCTGGCGCCGGTTCCGCACGACCGACCGCATGCTGAGCGCCTCGCTGGAAACCCTGAAGGCCGAGGGGCTGGTGCGCGAGGGCGAGAGGGTGGTCATGGTCTGCGGCACGCTGCAGCTCGGCGGGGCCACCAACATGATGAAGATCGAGGTGGCCTGACCACCGGATACCCTGCAAGGGTGCGCCCGATGAACCGAATCTCCCCCTTCGCGGCCCTCGCCGCCCTCACCGTGAGCTTCGTCGGCTGCGGCGGCGAACCGGCCCCTCCCGCGCCGCTTCGCATCGCGGTCGCCGCGTTCCAGCACGAGACCTGCACTTTCTGCCCCGGCGGGGACACCGGGATCGAGGACTGGCTGCGCGTCAGCGAGCCGATCTCGGGCGAAACGCTCCTGACTTCGGGCTCCTACGTGAACGGGTTCACGACCCGGGCCCGCGAGTTCGGCGATGTGGAGCTGGTCCCCCTCTCCTCGCCGGTCGGCGTCTTCGGAGGGTCGTCGCGAAGCTGGAACACCCGGGAGACTTTCGAGCACTTCCTGGACATCATGCTCGCCGAGCTCGAAGCGCAGCTCCCGGTGGATGCCGTGTACCTCGCGCTCCACGGCGCGATGGCGGTGCGCGAGGTCCCCCGCCCCGAGGCCGAGATCGCGCGGCGATTTCGGGAAGTCGTCGGCCCCGACGTCCCGATCGCCGGGACCTTCGATCTCCACGGCAACGAGGACGCCGAGTTCCTCGAGCCCGCCGACTTCGCCTTCGTGACCAAGCGCTATCCCCATTACGACGCCTTCATCCAGGGCGAGCGGGCGGCGCGGGCCCTCCGGCTCGCCGCGCGCGGGGAGTACCGCTCGACGACGGCCACCCGGAAGCCGGGGGTCATCACGGCGACCGTGCTCCAGTGGACCGGGCAGTCGCCCTCGATGGACATCATGGAACGGGCGCGGCGCTGGGAGGCGCGCGAGGACGACGCGTGGGTGAGCGTGTTCTACGGCTACCCGTGGTCCGATGTCCCCGATGTCGGGGCCACCGTGCACGTCATGACGAACGACGACCAGGAGCTCGCCGACCGCATCGCGGACGACATGGACGACTTCATCTGGAGGGTGCGGGAGGAGTTCGCCGTCGGCGGTTATCCGGGACCGGAGGAAGCGGCGGAGATCGTCGCGGCGGCGGTGGAGCGCGGCGAGATCCCGGTGGCGGTGGGCGACCACAGTGACCGCCCCGGCGACGCGACCCACATCCTGAACGCCTTCGAGGCGGCGGGCATCGGGAAAGTGCTCTACGGCGCGATCACCTCTCCGACCACCCTCGACGCGCTCGCCGACGCCGATGCCGGGCGCGGCGATCCCTTCGACATGGAGATCGGCGGCTTCACGCCGTCCGGGGGATCGCCCCGGCGGATCACCGGGACGCTCGAGTACTTCGGGCCCGGATTCGGCTACGACGCGGTCGCCGCGGTCTCGTTCGGTGACGGCAACCTCGCCTTCATCGCGCCCGCCTACACCCAGGTGCTCTATCCGGAGAACTTCCGCCTCGGTTCCATCGAGCCCGACGACTACGACGTGTTCGTGGTGAAGTCGCGGGTGCACTTCCGCCGCGGATTCGACGAGACGGGCTACGCGCCGACGATCGTGGTCGTGGAAGCGCCCGAGCCGTTCGTCGGGACCACGTTCCTCGACGCGCTGCCCTACGAGAACGTGGACCTGAGCGAGCAGTATCCGTACGGGACTCCGGCGCGGCGCCGGTGAGTCGTCTCTCCGGGACCGGCGCCGCCCTCCTGGCGGCCGCGGTGGCCGCCGGCTACGCCGTGGGGCTCGGTCTCGCCGCGGCGGGCGCGTCCGGGGCGATGGTGTGGCTCCCGCTCCTCCTCACCGCCCCGGCGGCGTGGCTGCTCTGGACCCGACTCGCCGCCGGGGACCGGAGCGGAGCGCTCTCGTGGATGCTCGCGTGGGCCGCGGCTCTCGCCGTGATCGGACCGGTCGCGATGGGGCTCGCTCCCGAAGCGGCGGCCGCCGCGGTTTATTCCGGCGCGGACTACCGGGACGAGATGCTCCACTGGATCGCCACCGGCGAGGGAGCCGAGGGAGACATCCGCCGCTTCCTTCCGGTCCACCTGACCCGCCTCGTCCTGTTCATCCCGCTGTCGCTCGCGAGCGGCGGGGTGTTCGGCCTCATCATGGGCGCCGCCATGATGAACTTCATGGACTTTTTCGTCGCGTCCTTCGCCGCCGCTTCCTCCGGCGTCCCGGCGGCGCTGGCGTGGTTCCCGTGGGCGCTCCTGCGGGTCGCCGGGTTCGTCGTCCTCGGCGTCGTCACCGCCGAGCCGCTGGTGCGCCGTATGGGGCGCCGGTCTCCGGACCGGCGCCGTCCGGACCAGGCCGACGGGCCGAGCCGGAAGAGGCTCATCACCATCGCCCTCGCGCTTCTCGTCGCCGACGTGGCGCTCAAGGCGGCGCTCGCCCCGATGTGGGGGCGGTTCCTCGCCGATTCCCTGAACTGACCTCCGCCCCGGCGCTGGTGGGCGATGCGGGATTTGAACCTGCGACTTCTACCGTGTGAAGGTAGCACTCTGCCTCTGAGTTAATCGCCCGGCGCCGGGCGCGGGATTCTACCGGCGAGACGAGCGATCGGCCTGCTTCAGCTCGAGCAGAACGCCGCCCGCGCTCGACGGATGGACGAAGGCGACCAGATGGCCGCCGGCGCCCGCCCGCGGGGTCTCGTCCACCAGCCGAACCCCGCGGGCCGCGAGCGCCCCGAGCGCGGCGTGGATGTCCTCCACCTCGAAGCAGATGTGGTGGAGCCCCGGGCCGCGCCGGTCGAGAAACCGCGAGACCGGACCGGGGGCGGTGGGCTGGACCAGCTCGAGGAGCCCCCCGCGCGCGCCGGCGGTCGGCCCGAGAAACAGCGCCCGGACGCCGAACTCGTCCACCCGGTGGCGGGAGACCTCCTCCAGACCGAGGAGCGACCGCCAGAGCGCCGCCGAGGCGTCGCCGTCCGAAGCCGCGAGCCCGATGTGATGCAGCCGGGTCGCCCGGAGGGGATCCCGGTCCGCCGGCGCCGGCGAGCGATCCCGCGGCGATCCCGCCTCCAGCAGGCTCGCAACCGCCTCGGCCAGCTCGGAAACACCGGTCCCCTCCCGGGCCGAGACGAGCGCCACCGGCGCGGCGTCCGGCGCCCGGGTGGCGCGCCAGAGCGCGGCGGTCGCTTCCGCCTCCGGCCGGTCCGCCTGGTTCACGACCACCGCGTCGGCGACCTCGAAGAGACCCGCCTTCGCCGCCTGGACCGCGTCGCCGAGGCCGGGAGCGAGGATGGCGAGGGTCAGGTCCGCCAGCCGGGTCACCGCGTGCTCCCCCTGCCCCGCCCCGACCGTCTCGAGCAGGATCCGGCCGCGCCCGGAGAGCGCGATGAGCCGCAGGACAGGTTCCACCTCGGGCGCCAGTCCTCCGAGCTCGCCGCGGGCGGCCATGCTGCGGAAGAACACCCGGCCGTCGTCGCCCGCGAGCCGCGCGCGGTCCCCGAGGAGCGCTCCTCCGGTCTTCGGGCTGGAAGGATCCACCGCCACCACCGCGACGCGCTCGCCGGCGTCGGCGAGGACCCGGCCGAGCGCGTTCGCGAGCGTGCTCTTGCCGACGCCCGGGGGGCCGCTCAGCCCGATGACGCGGGCGGACGCCGGCCACCGCGCCGCCATCGCCGCCCGGCGGAGCCGGACGTCGCCCGATTCGACCGCCGTGATCGCCCGCGCCAGCGCGCGCGGCTCGCCCGAGCGGACGCGCTCGAAAAGCGCCCGGGCGCCGGCGTCGGACGGCACCGGCCGGTGGTTCCCGGGGAGGCTCAGCCGCTGACCCGCCCGAGGAGCGAGCGCGCGATGATGAGACGCTGGACTTCGGACGTGCCCTCGCCGATCGTCATCAGCCGGGCGTCGCGCAGGTAGCGCTCCACCGGGTAGGAGCGGGTGTATCCATAGCCGCCGAGGACCTGGAGCGCCCGGTTCGTGACCCGCACCGCGGTCTCGCTGGCGTGGAGCTTGGCGAGGGCGGACTCGGTCGTGGTGCGCCGACCCGCGTCCTTGAGCGCGCAGGCCTTCTGGATCAGGAGGCGCGAAGCCTCGATCTCGACCTTCGAGTCGGCGAGGGGAAAGCGTACGCCCTGGAAGTCGGCGATGGGGCGGTCGAACTGCCGCCGGGTCTGCGCATACCCCACGGCGCACTCGAACGCCGCCTCGGCGATCCCCAGAGAAAGCGCGGCGATGCTGATGCGCCCGCCGTCGAGGATCTTCATCGCGGCCGCGAACCCGGATCCTTCGGCGCCGAGCCGGCTGTCCGCCGGAACCCGGCAGTCCTCGAACACCATCTCCGAGGTGTCGGAGGCGCAGTGCCCGAGCTTCCGCTCCTTGCGGCCGGCGCGGAAGCCAGGTGTTCCCCGCTCCACGATGAACGCCGAGATCCCGTGGGTCCGGAGCTCCGGTGCGGTCGAGGCCATGCAGATCGCGATGTCCGCCACCGAACCGTTCGTGGTGAAGGTTTTGCTGCCGTTCAGAACGTAGCTGTTCCCGTCGCGGACGGCGGTCGTCCGGGTTCCTCCGGCGTCGCTCCCGGCCCCCGGCTCGGTGAGGCTCCACGCCCCGAGCGCCGCGCCGGTCGCGAGCGGCGTGAGGAACTTCTCCTTCTGGGCTTCGGTCCCCTGCTCGTGGATGTGGTTCGCGGCGAGCGAGACGTGCGCCGCCACCGTGATCGCCAACGAGGCGTCGGCGCGGGCGAGCTCCTCGACGAGAACCGCGTACTCGGCGTAGCGCAGCCCGGCGCCGCCGTAGCGCTCGGGGAAGATGGGACCGAGGAATCCCAGCTCCCCGAGCCGCGCCACCGCCTCGGCGGGGAATCGCTCCTCGTCGTCCCAGCGGGAGGCGTGGGGCAGAATCTCGGCCTCCGCGAACTCGCGGATGGCGCGGCGAATTTCGGTCTGGGCGTCGGTGTCAACGACCGGGATGGAACCGTTCTCTGGCAAGGCCCGGAAGTCTATGTTCTGGAGCGCCGGACTCCAGTCCCTTGCCGGCGCGCCGGACTCCAGTCCGGCAATCTGTCGAAGCCCGGGAGCCCGGTTCGGCGGCTACCTATCGGAGCGCCGGACTCCCGGCGCTCCGGCAAGGAGATGCCGGTCGAGATGGTCGCTCGGTGCCGGACTGGAGTCCGGCGCTCCGGCAAGGGTTACTCCGGCCGGGCGAAGGGGAGCCGGTTCACGGCGAGGATCCCGTTGCTCACCACCGCGACCACGTCCTGGATCGCCGCGATGTGTTCGAGCGGGTTCTCGGCCAGCACCATGAGATCCGCCTCCTTGCCGACCTCGATGCTCCCCGTCTCGTCGGCAACGCGGAGCAGTTCGGCGGTGTAGATCGTCCCGCTCCGGATGGCCTCGATCGGTGAGTAGCCGAGCTTCACGAAGTTGGCCACCTCGACGCCGATCCGGCTCACGCTCTCCGGCCCGTAGGAGGTGTCGCTTCCCGCGATCACCCGCACCCCGATCTCCCGCGCCATCCGGATCGTCTCCGCCATCCGCGGGACCATGAAGTCCGCCCGCAGCGTCAGCACCGGGTGGTCGTAGTCGCCGCCGGGCTCGTCGAGATCCACCAGGGTCGTGTAGGTCGGGACCAGCGCGGCGCCCCGCTCGGCCATCAGTTCCAGCGTCTCCCGGGTGAGGAAGGTGCCGTGCTCGATGCTCGCCACTCCGGCGAGGACCGCCGCCCGCGCCCCCTCGTCGCCGTGGGCGTGACAGAGCACCGGGATCCCGAGCGCCGTCGCCTCCTCCACGATCGCCCGAAGCTGCGCCTCGGTGAACACCTGCTTCCGCGGGTCGGTGTCGGGGAGCCCGGCCCGCTCGGTCGCGCGGGTCTTGACCGCCCGGACGCCGTTTTCGGCGTTCACCCGCACCAGCATCCGCAGATCCGCTTCGGAAGCGAGCTCCCCCGAGACGCCGAACAGGCTCTCCGAGGCGAGCCGCCCCTCCCCGATGTTCGGGGTGACGAAGATGCCCGCGCCGAGGTAATCGGGGCCGGCGAGGTGGCCGGCCGTGACCATGCGGCCGATCGCCACGTCGCGGTAGGAACCGACGCTCGCGCTTCGGAGCGTCGTGACGCCGGATTCGAGCGCGCGCCGCACCTGCGAGAGCTGATTGGCGTGGGTATGGGCGTCGAGGAAGCCCGGGAGCACGAACTTTCCCGAGACGTCGAGCACCTCGGCCCCGTCGGGCGCGGCATCCGGACCCACCGAGAGGATGCGGCCGCCGCCCACGAGGACGTTCGCCTCCGTGAGCGTCCCGGCGTCCACGTCGAGAACGGACCCGCCGACGATGGCGAGCTCCACCTCCTGGGCGGCGGCGGACGCCCCGAGCCCCGCGAGGGCCACGGCTCCCGCGAGCAGCATCGTTCCGATTCGGTTCCTGCGCATGGTGAGTCTCCTCATTCGCGTATTGTGGACCGGTGCGCCGAAGACGCGAACCCCTCGACCACCCGTGGCTGCTCGTCGGGATCCTCGGCCTCTACGCCGCATCCATCCCGTGGTGGGCCGGCGAAGGGACGCCGGAGCTGATCCTCGGCATGCCGGCGTGGGCGGCGCTGTCGCTCGGGGCGACGCTCGGGGTGAGCTGCCTGACCGCGTTCGCGGTGCTCCGGCTGTGGGAGGACGACGATGACGACCAGGATGTGGAGGGAGACGCCGGGTGAGCTTCGCCACTGCGGTCGTCGCCGGGCTGTTCGCCTACATCGGGGTGCTGGCCGCGTTGGGCCTCAGGGCGCGCGCCGCCCGGACTTCCGGCTCGCTGGACGACTTCTATCTCGCCGGACGCGGCCTCGGGGGCGTGGTGCTCCTGTTCACGCTCTACGCCACCCAGTACAGCGGCAACACCCTCGTCGGCTATCCGGGGGAGGCCTATCGGGTGGGGTTCCCGTGGGTGATGAGCGTGGGGTTCATGCTCGCGGTGGTGGTGGTCTATCTGTTCATCGCCCCCGGTCTGCGGCGCGATTCGAGCCGCCACCGGTTCGTCACCCCGGCGGACTGGCTGAACCACCGCTTCGGGGACCCGTGGCTCACCGGCGTCACGAACATCATCATGGCCGCCGCGATCGCGAACTACCTGCTCGCGCAGCTCATGGCGATGGGTCACGTCGTCTCGGGGCTCTCGGAAGGCGCCGTCCCCTACGCCGCCGGGGTGCTCGTGCTCGCGGCCGCCATCCTCGGCTACGAGCTGCTCGGCGGACTGCGGGCGGTGGCGTGGACCGACTGCCTCCAGGCGGGGCTCCTCGCGGTGGGGCTGATCGGCCTCCTCGCCGCGACCGTCCTGACCGGGGACGGCCTCTCCGAGGCCACCCGCTGGATCCTCGAACACGAGCCGGCCAAGGTGCTGAAGCCGGCCGCGTCGGTTCAGGCCGGGTGGGCCAGTACGGTGCTGCTCGTCGGGTTCGCGGCCGCGGTCTATCCGCACGCCATCCAGCGGATCTTCGCCGCCCGCTCCACGCGCTCGCTGCGCCGCTCGCTGTCGGTGATGGCGTTTCTGCCGTTTCTGACGACCCTGCCCGTCTTTTTCGTCGGGATCCTCGCCCTGCCCCGCCTCGCCGGGCTCGAGGGCATCGCCGCCGATCAGGTGCTCCCGGCCCTGGTGCGCGGGTGGGCCTCGGAGTCGGCCTGGATGTTCGGCCTCGCGGTGATCACCGTGGTGGGGGTTGTCGCCGCGATCATGTCCACCGCCGATTCGGTGCTGCTGACGCTCTCCTCGATGGTGGCGAAGGACTTCGCCGCGCCCTGGCTGCGTCGGCGGGGGAGCGGCGCCGTGCCCGAAGAACGGGTCACCCGGATCGGCAAGGGGATCTCGCTCGCGATCATGGGGATCCTGGTCGCCATCGCGGTCACGCCCCGGATCAGCCTGTGGGGCCTGCTGGAGCTCAAGATGGAGCTGCTCGCGCAGGCTGCTCCGGTGTTCGTGCTCGGCCTGAGCTGGCGGCGGCTTCGGCCGCGGGCGGCGCTCGCCGGGGTCGTCCTCGGGACCCTCCTGGCCGCCGGGCTCACCCTCGCCGGGTGGGGCCGGATCGGCGGAGTCCACGCCGGACTCCTCGGCGCCGCGCTGAACGCAGCCGTCGCCGTGACCGGTTCGCATTTCCCGCGCCGGCGGGGCTGAGTCGCCGCCCCGCCGGAGGCGGGCCGCCTACATCCCGCTGACGCGGCCAGCGATCCGGTAGCACTGGAAGATGATGTGCCAGGCGACCGCGATCACGAGGAGCCAGAAGACCCAGTAGTAGTCGCCGGGGATCCCGAAGTTCCCGCCGAAGAACGGGGTGGCGTGCTCGTTGGCCATGGCCCACAGAAGCGGCAACGACATGTAGGTGTTGTGCTTCGAGCGAAGCCCGGCGAGCGCGGGATCGCTGGCGTCCGGGGCCTTTCCGGCCTTCACCGCGGCGATGATCCGCTGCTGGGCGGGCCAGATCCGGAACCAGACGTTGAAGGCCATCATCGTCCCGAACATGGCGCCGGTGTGGATCAGGACGGCGCGGGGCTGGAAGCCGCCGATCTTCACGAACGCCCAGACGACGACCGAGAGCAGCAGGAACGAGACGATGGTCGCGTTCCGCACGTTCGCCTTGAGCCCGCTGTTCCACAGCGCGTCGTAAACGAAGGTGGCGAGGAAGGTGACCAGGACCATCGCGATGGCGCCGGCGCCCCAGCTCATGCCGAGGTCGAGGGTCAGCCCGCCGTGGTAGAAGATGAGGAGCAGCAGGAGGACGCCGGTGATCCAGGTCCAGGCGGCTCCCCAGCGGAACCAGTAGAGCGCCCGCGGCATGAGTTCGGGAACCACCTTGCGGCGCGACGCCGCGTCCAGCTTCGCGACCATGAAGCCGTTCACGAAGTTGAAGAAGTAGAGGTGGCCGATCCACAGGATCCCCACGAAGATGTGGAGCCAGCGGAACAGGAACTGGAGGCCGTCGAGAACGCCTTGCACTTGTGGATTCCTCCCCCCTCAGCGGGGTATCTGAAGCGAATCGCGATTGTACCGGCGGCCGGCGCGCCGGACTCCACCAGTTCTCCCGGTGGGGGGCCGGCACCGAGCGGCACATCGGACCGGTGCCGGCCCTATGGAGCGCCGCTCTTCACAGGTTCCTCGCCCCGACGACCTGCGCCATGACGGCCAGCGCGATCTGGTCCGGCGTGCGGGCCCCGATGGGCAGCCCGATCGGAGCGGCGATTCGCCCGAGGTCGCCTTCCGCCACCCCCCGGTCCCGCAGTCGCGCCAGCCGCTTCGCATGAGTCCGCCGGCTGCCGAGCGCCCCCACGTAGAACGCCGGACTCCGGAGCGCGGCGGCCAGCGCCGGGTCGTCCAGCTTGGGATCGTGAGTGAGCGTGGCCACCGCGGTCCCGGCGTCGAGACCGATGCGCTCGAACGCCGCCTCCGGCCAGTCGTTCACGAGCTCCACGCCCGGGAACCGCTCCGGCGATCCGAACGCCGGCCGCGGATCGCAGATCGCGACGCGGTAACCCACCGCGCGGGCGAGCACCGCGAGCGTCTGCGCAACGTGGACACCGCCGACGATGACCAGCGAATCGGGCGGGAGGACGACATCGGCGAAGACGCGCCCGGCGGGGATCTCGCGGACCAGCGGACGCCCCCGCGCGAGCGCCTCCCGACCGACCTCGCCGAGCGCGCCGTCCCCGTGCGTCTCCCGTTCGGTGACCACCGCGCGACGCCCCTGATTCGGCCCCTCCACGACGACTGCGAGGCTGACCGGAACCCGCGCCTCCATCGCCCCCCGGACCGCCCGGATCGCCTCCCGATCGGGGCGCTCCACGAAGATCGAGATCCTCCCGCCGCACGAGAGCCCCACCTCCCACGCCGTCTCGTTCGCCACCGCGAATCGCAGCAACTCCGGCTTCCCGGTTCGCATCACCCCGCGGGCCGTACGAACCACCGCCCCCTCGACGCAACCCCCGCTCACCGAACCGGCGATGCGACCGGTGGAATCCACGGTCATCCGCGCCCCCGGCCGCCGCGGGCCCGAGCCCCAGGTCTCGACCACGGTCGAGAGCGCGATCTCCCCCGCGCCGTCGAGCCAGGCGTCGAGAACGCCGGCGATGTCGTGCATTCCTTCCTCTCTCCTCCCGCTTCGCCCACCCGCACCTCCGATTCTACGAGACTCGGCAGCGGCTCATACCCGATCCGCCACGTCTCCCACCGATTCCACTTGCAAGGGTCCGAGGCGCGCACCATAATGGTGCGCTATGGTGCAGCCCTCTGTTGATCACCCCGAGTCAAGACCTCTCCCGCGGCGACGGATCTCCGTGTCCCTTGATCGGCAAGATTATGAGCAAATCGTCAGGATCGCTACTCGGAGACGCGTGTCCATCGCGTGGGTCGTTCGCGATGCTGTCTCCGAGTACTGCGATCGCCGATCACCTCTCTTTCGTGCTCCCGCGAATCGGGCGCCGGAGAACCGAACTTGACAATCGGGAACTTCGCGCCATCTCTCAGTTGCCTCACCTGACGTCACATCTCCGCTGTCCGGACCTCTGTCCTCTGGACTCGCCGTGCCCTGACACCCGATCCCGCCATCTCCCAACCCGCTTGCTCCATCCTCCGCCCACGCCGCAGCACTCGCCCATCTCACCCGTCCGGTCTCCCCGCACGTAGGTCCTCTAATGCGCTCTCGAGCCTACGCAACGACACACAAGCTACGCGGTGGCTACTACACTCCACCCGACCTCGCACGTTTCATCTCACACTGGGTCTCGGGAATCCGCCCCACGACGATCTTGGAGCCTAGCTGCGGAGACGGTGCCTTCTTTCCTTCCCTTGCAGCGTGTAGCGGCAGCCGCGACATACAACTCACTGCCTGCGAGACAGAGCCGTCAGAAGCGTCCAAGGCAGTCGAACGAGCGCGGTCTGCTCAGCTCTCCGCGATTATTCACACCATCGACTTCCTCGACTGGGCCTCTCCACAACTACAGGCGGCTGTTACTCCCTATGACGCAGTCGTAGGTAATCCCCCGTTCATCCGATACCAATACCTACCTTCCACATTCCAGGCGTCCGCCGCCCGCATTTCTCAACAGCTAGGCTGCCGATTCACTCGTCACACCAACGCGTGGGTCCCGTTTCTCCTCGCTTCAGTCGCACTACTGCGTCCGGGCGGTCGGCTAGGCATGGTCCTTCCGGCTGAGCTCATTCACGTTACCTATGCCCGCGCAGTACGCCGTTTTCTTTCCCGCCGCTGTGCTCGGATTGTCATCATTGATCCGACTCGTCTGTGGTTCTCTGGAACGCTCCAGGGTGCGCTGCTGGTGCTAGCTGAGAAGGCAGAACACTCCCATCGATCGAAACATCGCTTGGGTATCGTCTCGGTCCACGACCGCGAGTTTCTATCATCAGACCCGGAGGCCCTTGTTCGTCGAGCCCGCACTGTGCGCATGACGACTCTCAATGGGAAGTGGACCTCAGCGCTGGTCAGCCCTAAGGTCAACCAGACAATCCGCGGCGTTGATCAGCTGCCCACGGTTCATCGTTTCGGTCGCGTCGCTACGGCCCACGTCGGTATCGTGACCGGTGCCAATGCGTTTTTTTGTGTAAACGATGACACTGTGAACAGGTTTCAGCTCAGCAGCTTCGCGCACCCCATGTTCGGTCGAAGCGCTCACGCGCCTGGCCTGATCTATGATCATCGTCAGCATCAAGCCAACGTAACGCTCGGCAGACCGACGAATTTTCTCTGGTTTCGCGGAACCTCCGTTCTAACGCACCGCGGGGGTCGAGAGTACATTGCCGGCGGGGAGCGAGAGGGGCTTCACATGCGGTTCAAGTGTCGGATCCGACGACCGTGGTATGCAGTTCCATCGGTCTATGCGACACATCTGAGTATGCTGAAGCGGGCTCATGACGCTCCACGCCTCGTCTTGAACCGCGCTAATGCCTTCACCACTGATACAGCATACCGTGTGCGAACCTGGCCGGTAGCCGCGGAAGACCTCGCCCGTTGCTTCCTGAATCCGCTGACAGCGCTCAGCGCCGAGCTAGAGGGCCGGCACTACGGGGGCGGCGTACTGGAGCTGGTTCCGTCCGAAATCCAGCGTCTCTTGGTACCTCTACCGGACAGGGTACCGGGAGATATTGACGCTCTTGACCAGGCAGTACGCAATCGGTCTATGTCCGACGTCTTGTCAGAGCACGGTATCGCCGTCTTGTCCCGAGCCGGTGTCGCCCGGTCGGACGCGTACGACCTCATGGACGCTTGGGCTGCACTCCGATGCAGGCGGCAACGAAAGCCCTACGACACGGTTCGGCGCAGCGAGAACGCTGTCTAATCAATCTCAATCACGAACTGCTGTAGATCTTGACTGGAACGCAACAGAATCAACGTACGATCGAGAAGATCGCGCTCTCGGATATGCGCCTTCATCGGGCCCCATCGAAGGCGAGTCATTGCATTTCTCTGAATGTATGAGCGGCTTGTGGTTGAGATAGTATGGGCGACGTCCGTTTCAAAACTCCCCTTGTCCAAGCCCTTGACGAGAAGGCGACACTGTACAGCCCCGAGTTCGACGGTCCTGATGCCCGGTCTCCAATTCAGATGACCGAAGACGTGCTGTCGGAAATAGGTACGATGATCGACCCCGTCTTCCAGAAGCCCCTTGTCCAGATTGATGGAGCCCGTCGGGTTGGTACCGGCGGCCGATGGGATATTTAGGTCCCTCTCAGTCAAAGGCGCACTCCGCCACACGAGGTCGTAGGTACTGGCCGGGCCCGGAGTAGCGCGTCGCTGCGGCGGTGCCACTCGTCGTTCGATTGCCCGCGTGACAAGACGAATGCGAGGAACGTTGTCTTTGTGATGTATCGTTCGCGACTGTCGGACATGTGCGAAGCGCCGATCTCGCTCATCCTCCAAGTGGCCGGCACGAACGAGTTGATGCAGATCGCGAACCATGGGGGCGTGAACGTTCTTCGGGTGATTGGTGCGAAGCTCTTGGAATGTGGTCTCTATGGCTGTCACCAAAGTGGTGTCCTGTGGGTCGCATGGGTCTAGAGTGAGGCACAAACTCGATTCGATGTTGGACGTTAGGCCGGAAGCAGTCAGATTGGGACTACCGAGGAGGAGCCTGCCCTCTTGGTTTCCGCGCGCCAAGTAAACCTTAGGATGGTAGAGAATGGACATGGCGCCAGTATCTACGACGTAGAGACGCAATCCCATGGCAAGCAATGCTTCAAGGCCTTGGAGGGAGGTAACTCCGTTACGGATGCCGGCGAACACCGTGATCGCAGTCTGAGTCGAGGCCAAGGCTCGCCGAAGGAGGTCGACTCCGGAGCTGCGCACAAAGGCTACGGCGACAAGTGCGGATTGGATATCCGGGCACCCGAGAACCCACCTGAGGGCGTCGAGCTGGGACTCGGGACGGAGTCCCTGCAATAGGAATCGGGGAGCAGGCATCTAGAGTCACTCATGATAGTTGGGGCCCGGAGGGTGGGCGTTATCACGGACCATGTAGGACGGACGACATCGTGATCGGCGCACTGGGCTCAGCCCGCGCAGATGCTCGGCGAGAGCCCGGACGCTCACCAGGTTGTTCACCGGCAGAAAGTCATGAACGAAGGGGAGCGCCGCGGTCATGCCGCGGGTGAGCGGCTCGTAGCCGGGGTCGGCGAGCAGCGGGTTGAGCCAGATGATCCGCCAGGCGAGGCCCCGGAGCCGCTCCATCTCGGCGGACACCATCCCGGGATCGCCCCGGTCCCAGCCGTCGCTCACCAGCAGCACCGCCGCGGAGGAGGTGGGAAGTCGGCGGGCCCAGTCCCGGTTGAACCGGCGCAGCGCATCGCCTATCCGCGTCCCGCCGGACCAGTCCCGCACCGCCTCCGAGGCCTCCGCGAGGGCGCGGTCCACCCGGCGGTCGGCGAGCTTGCGGGTGAGACGGGTGAGACGGGTGGCGAACACGAAGGCCTCGACCCGACCCGGGGCCCCATGGGCGAGCCCGTAGAGGAAGTGGAGCAGCACCCGGGCGGTCTGCTCCATCGAGCCGCTCACGTCGGCGAGCACGATGATCGGCCGCGGCTTGTCCCGACGCCGCCGGCGCTCGAGCCGCACCCACTCGCCGCCGGAGCGGAGACTCCGGCGCAGCGTCCGGCGGAAGTCGAAGGCATGGCGTCCCCCGGGCCGGAACCGGACCACCCGGCGGCGGGCCGCCTCCCATCCTGCCTCCCGGATGAGCCGGCGCACCTCGGCCAGCTCCTCCTCGTCCAGGTCCGAGAAGTCGCGCCGCGCCAGGGCTTCCCGGTCGCTCCAGACCCGCTGTGCGAACCGGCGTGGCGCGCCGTCGCCAGGCTCGTTGGCGCGGGACGGGGAAAGCGGTCGGAACGTCGCCGGGGTCAGCGCCGGAATCCTGCGCCGCAGCGTCATGCCGGGGAGCCGCGCCCGGGACCACCGCTCGGGCGGCGTCTCCCAAAACAGCGCGAAGGCGGCGTCGAACAGCTCCAGATCCCCGCGCCGGTGGACCAGCAGCGCCCGCGCCGCGCCGTGGAACTCCGAGCGGCGGAACCGGTCCACCAAGGTCAGGGCCTCGGCGAGGTCCAGCATCCGGGCGTGGGACACCGGAAGGCCCAGGCCACGCAGCAGCCGGCCGAACAGGGTGAGGTTGACGAGCAGCGGCGGAAGCTCCGCCGCCCGGGCGCTCACGGAGGGGTGGCGGTGACTCGCGTGAGGATCGCTCCCGCCCGCTCGCCTCGCACCGTCTCGAGGTCGTCCCGGTACTTGAGCAGCGCGCCGAGAGTGCGGTCCACCACCGCCTCGTCGAGCGCGGTCCGCCCCAGGGCCGCCAGCGCCGTGGTCCAATCGAGTGTTTCCGAGACGCCGGGACGCTTGAACAGGTCCATCTCCCGGAGCTCCTGCGCGAAGCGGGTCGCCTCGGCGGCGAGCCGGGCGGCCGCCTGGGGCACCCGCTCGCGGACGATCTCCAGCTCCCGCTCGTAGTCGGGATACGGGATCCAGTGGTAGAGGCAACGCCGCTTCAGGGCGTCGTGGACCTCCCGGGTCCGGTTCGACGTGAGGATGACCACCGGCGGGGCTTCGGCCCGGACCGGCCCGATCTCGGGGATGGTGATCTGGAAGTCGGAGAGGACTTCCAGCAGGTACGCCTCGAACTCCTCGTCGCTGCGGTCCACTTCATCGAGGAGCAGCACCGGCCGCGATCCGGCGCGCGACGTCTCGACCGCGGTCAGGAGCGGACGTCGGAGCAGGAAGTCCCGGGCGAAGAGATCCGCCTCGGCGAGCGACTCTCCCCGGCTTTCCGCCACCCGGATCGCGAGCATCTGCCGGGCGTAGTTCCACTCGTAGGCGGCCTGCGCGATGTCGATCCCCTCGTAGCACTGCAGCCGGATCAGCGGCGCGCCCAGCAGCGCGGCCGTGGTCTTGGCGAGTTCGGTCTTGCCGACTCCGGCTTCGCCCTCGAGGAACAGCGGCCGCTCCAGCCGGAGTGCGAGGTAGAGCGCGGTGACGAGGCCCGGATCGGCGATGTAGCCCTCGCCCGCCAGCGCCTCGCCGAGCTCCGGGACGGAGCCGTAGGGGGCGCCACTCTCCCGAAAGGCGCGCGCTGCGTCTCCGTCTCCCTGGACCAGGACGTTCCCCCGCGGCCTCAGGCGACCATGCCGGACTGGAGTCCGGCGCTCCGGAAGACGCTCTCCATCACCCCGCGCGGCTGGCCGCGGTGGCGAGCGCTCTCCGGGCGTGGACTTCGGCGAGGTGGACGCGGAATTCGGCGGAGGCATAGAGGTCGCCGATCGCGTCTTCGAGGCGCTCGCCGACCCGCGCCGCGGCGGCCGTGATGCGGTCGTCGGACGCCGGGCCGCCGCAAAGCGACGCCGACACGCCGTCCGCGAGCACCGCGCAACCCGTGACGCCGTTGACGCCCACCGCGCAGTCCGTGACATCGCCGCCCCCCATCGCGACCCGGGCCGCGACGCCCACGACCGCGTAGCTGGAGGCGGGATGCCGGTGCTTCAGGTAGGCGGTTCCCCTGGCGGCGGGGATCCGAACCGAGGTGATGACCTCGGTCTCTTCGAGGCAGGTGGTGAAGAGATCCTCGAAGAACCCGGACGCCGCGATCGTGCGGGCGCCACCTGGTCCCACCGCCGTGATCTCGGCCCCGAACGCGAGCATCGCGCCCGGGTAGTCGGCGCCCGGGTCGTTGTGGGCGAGGCTGCCCCCGATCGTGCCCCGGTTCCGCACCTGGATGTCCCCGATGGCGGCCGCCGCCTCGGCGAGACCGGGGCAGGCGTCCGCGACCGCCGAAGAAGCCGCGACTTCGGCGTGGGTGGTCAGGGCGCCGATCGTCAGGCCGTCGCCATCCGCGGTGACGCCCGACAGCCCTTCGATCCGCCCGATGTCCACGAGCGCCGCCGGCTGGGCCACCCGCAGCTTCATCGCCGGGATCAGGCTGTGGCCTCCGGACACCAGCTTCGCGCCTTCGATGCTCCCGAGGAGCTGGACGGCTTCCTCGACGGAGGCGGCGCGGTGGTAATCGAATCGGCTGGGATACATCGCGTTCTCCTTGGTCTCCGGCGCAGCTCAGGCAGCCGCCGACTGCGCCGCTCGGACCGCCTGCCAGATGCGCTCGGGGGTGAGCGGCAGCTCGATGTGCCGCACGCCGAGGGGGGCGAGCGCATCGAGCACCGCGTTCGCCACCGCGGGGGTGGCGGCGATCGTGCCCATCTCGCCCGCGCCCTTCACGCCGAGCGGGTTGTGCGGCGACGGGGTCTCGATCCGGTCCACCTCGATCCCGGGGAGGAGATCGGCGCGCGGCACCGCGTACTCCAGCATCGTCCCGGTGAGGAAGCTGCCGTCCTCGGCGTAGCCGGCGGCCTCGGTGAGCGCCTGGCCGACGCCCTGGACGACGCCGCCCTGGATCTGGCCCTCGACGATCATGGGGTTGATGACCTTCCCCACATCGTCCACCGCGACGTAGCGGAGGATCCGGACCTCCCAGGTGTCGGGGCAGACCTCCACCTCGCAGATGTGCGAACTCGCCGGGAAGGTGAAGTTCGCCGGGTCGTAGAAACTGGTGAAGTCGAGCCCGGGCTCCACGCCCTCGGGGAGGTTGTGGGCGGTGTAGGCGGCGAAGGCGATCTCGCCGAAGTCCTTCCCGCGGTCGGGGGAGCCCTTGACGTGGACCCGCCCGGCATCGCGGTCGTACACCACGTCCTCCTCGGCCGCCTCGAGCAGATGGGCGCCGATCTTCGTGACCTTGGCCCGCACCTTCTCGGCGCTCCGGACGAGGGCCGAGCCGCCCACGCAGGCGCTGCGGCTGCCGTAGGTGCCCATGCCGAAGTTGACCCGGCCGGTATCGCCGTGGACGACTTCGACGCTCTCGAGCGGCACCCCGAGTTCATCGGCGACGACCTGCGCGAAGGTCGTCTCGTGCCCCTGCCCGTGGCTGTGGGACCCGGTGAAGACGCTGATCTGGCCGGTCGGGTGGACCCGCACTTCGCCACTCTCCCAGAAGCCGACGGCCGAGCCCAGCGAGCCCGCGACCGCCGAGGGCGCCGGGCCGCTGGCCTCGATGCAGCAGACGACGCCGACGCCCCGGAGCTTCCCGGCCCCGCGGGCCTCCGCCTGCGCCTTCCGCATGCCCTCGTAGTCGGCGTTCGCCGCCGCGGTCGTCATCAGCCGGTCGTAGTCGCCGCTGTCATAGAGGAACGCGACCGGGGTCTGGTAGGGGAACTCGTCCTTCCGGATGGCGTTCTGCCGCCGGAGATCGAGTGGATCGCGTCCGAGCCGGGCGGCGGCGAGGTCCACCAGGCGCTCGATGAGATACGCCGCTTCCGGCCGGCCGGCTCCGCGGTAGGCGTCCACCGGCACCGTGTTCGTGAGGGTTCCGTGGACCCGGCCGAAAACGCCCCTGGTCCGGTAGTTCCCGGCGAGCAGGGTGATGTAGAGGGCCGTCGGGATGAGCGGCGCGAAGGTGGAGAGGTAGGCGCCCTGGTTGGCCCAGGTCTCGACGTCGAGTCCGGTGAAGGTCCCGTCCGACGTCATCGCGAGCCGCGCCACGGTGACGTGGTCGCGTCCGTGGGAGTCGGTCATCTGGCTCTCGGTGCGGGTCGCAACCCACTTCGCCGGACGGCCGACCTTGCGCGCCACCCACGGGACGATGACCTCTTCGGGGTAGTGGAAGATCTTGCTGCCGAAGCCCCCGCCCACGTCGGGCGAGATCACCCGCAGCTTGCTCTCGGGGATACCGAGCGTGAACGCGGAGAGCAGCAACCGGATCGGGTGCGGGTTCTGGCTGGTGGTCCAGACCGTCATCTCTTCGGAGGCCGCGTCCCACGAGGCGGCGGCGGCGCGCGGCTCCATCGCGGTCGGGATGAGCCGCTGGTTCACCAGCTCCAGCTCCACGGTCTCATCGGCTTCGGCGAACGCCTGCTCGCAGGCTTCCGCGTCCCCGAGCTCCCAGTGGTAGGAGACGTTGTCCTCGATTCCGTCGTGGAGCTGCGGCGCGCCCGCTTCCGTCGTGCCGCGGGCATCCACGACGGCCGGCAGCGCCTCGTACTCGACCTCGATGGCCTCGATCGCGTCGCTGGCGGTGTAGGGATCCTCGGCCACGACGACCGCGACCGAATCTCCGACGTGCATCACCCGGTCGGTGACGACCACCGGGCGCACCGGCACCCTGGTGTCCGGCACCAGCCAGCCGCAGGGCAACGCCCCGCACCCGCCGTCGGCGAAGTCTCTCCCGGTGAAAACCGCGATCACGCCGTCCATGGCGGAGGCGGCGGAGGTGTCCACGCCGACCACCCGGGCGTGCGGGTAGGGGCTGCGCTTGACGGCGACGTGAGCCATCCCGGGAAGCTGCAGGTTCGCCACGTATCGGCCCTGGCCCTGAATGAACCGGGGATCCTCCCGCCGCTTCACCGCGTGTCCAACGTAACGGCCCATCCTGTTTCCTCCTGTTGTCGCTCGCTTCCGGTTCCGTCGTCCGCCCGCGTCAGGCGCTTTCGCGGGCGCCCGCCGCCACGATGGACTTCACGATGTTCTCGTAGCCGGTGCACCGACACAGGTTGCCCTCGAGCCCGTGCCGCACCTCCTTGTCGGAGGCGTCCGGATTCCGGTCGAGGATCTCCACCGCGGTCAGGATCATCCCGGGGGTGCAGAACCCGCACTGCAGACCGTGGTTGTCCCAAAACGCCTGCTGGATCGGGTGGAGTTCGTCCTCTCCCGCCAGTCCCTCGATCGTGGTGACCTCGCACCCGTCGGCCTGCACTGCGAGCACCGTGCACGACTTCACCGCCTTCCCGTCGAGCAGGACCGTGCAGGAGCCGCACTGCGACGTGTCGCAGCCGATGTTCGTGCCGGTCAGGCCCAGCTCGTCGCGGAGCAGGTGGCAGAGCAGCAGCCTCGGCTCGGCCTCGACCTCGCGGGCCTCGCCGTTGACGTTGAGACAGACGCGGTGACTCATCGCGATCTCCTTCGGTTTCGGATCCTTCGGGGGCGAATTCCGCGCGAATTTACCAGACTGCGGGCTTCCGCAGGCGCCCTCGAGCCAACTCAGGGGCCGGGGAGGAACCGCTGGATCCGCCGCCCGGTCGAGGCTTCGCCGACGTAGATCGCGCCCATCGAATCCACATCCATGCCGTGAGGCCGGAGGAACAGCCCGAGCTGGCGGCCGCCGCGCCCGAACTCGCCCACGACTTCGAGATCCGCCCTCCGAAGCACCCACACCTTGTGGTTCGTGCCGTCCGCCAGGTAGAGCCATCGCTGCTCCGCATCCGGCGAAAACGCCACCACGAACGCGGATCCGGAAGCCCGGGTCCTCGGAGCGATCGTCTTCTCGGTCACGTACGTCCCGTCGAGCTGGAACACCTGGATGCGATTGCCCCGGCGGTCGGCGACGTAGAGAAGCCCGTCATCGGAACCCCGCAATCCGTGCACGGTCGAAAACTGCGTCGGCGGCGAACTCGACTCCACCCGGCTCGCGTAGTCGTATTCGGCCTCGTCATCCGGCGGCTCTCCGTAGGCCCCCCAGTGGCGGAGGTAGGTCCCGGAGTCCGCATCGAAGACCACGACCCGACGGTTGCCGTAGCCGTCGGCGATGAACAGTTCGTTGCTCCCTTCGTGGACCCACATCCCGGCGGGACCGCCGAGCAGCTCCCGATGGTCGCTGCCCCCGATCTCGTCGTAGGTCCCGATCGTCATCAGGTGCTCCCCGGAGCGGGTGAATTTCATCACCCGGTGATGGCGGAAGGTGCCGATCCAGACGTGGTCGTTGTGATCGATGAACAGCCCGTGCGGATTCCTCGGGTAGGTCTCGATCGTTCCCGGCTCCGGATCCTCCCAGGCCTCGACGACCTCGCCGGTCGGCCCGAGCGCGAACACCGTCGGTGCCGGAACGCAGCAGGTGGCGATCGGCGGATCCTGGACCGCGCCGATCTCCTCCGGAGTCAGAGTCTCCGGAAGGTGGGTGATCCAGATGTGGTCGTTCCGGTCGGCGAACACCGAAGTGATCGATCCGAGGACCCAGTCGTTCGGCAGCTCGAGCGGCCAATCCGGATCCACGCGGAACTCCGGCGGCCGGTCCGCCGAGGCGATCGGGGGCGCGCTCGACCCCGAGTCTCCGGAATCGGCCGGGGCCGGGGGGCCGCCCACGCAGGCCAGGAGCCCCGGGAGCAGGGAGAGGACGGGCAGGAGAAGAGGGAGGGTCGGCTTCATCGTTCGCAAGCGGCAAGTGTCCGGGCGGACGCTCCCCCTGTCAAAGGGCGCTCACCCGACGCGGCGGCGGCCATCGGGGGATGCGCCGGGACGGGAGACGCCGCCCGCCCCCGGAGTCGCGCCGCGCCGCCTTAGCTCCTAGACTTCCGACAGGTCTTGCAGATGCGCATCCTCATTTTTCTCACGCCCCTCCTGCTGGTCGTCGCCGGGATGGCCTCGCCCCGCCCGCAGCCGCCGGAGGAGCAGCAGCCCCCCCGCCGCGCCACCCGCGAAGCCACTCTCGGGGACCGTTTCAGCTTCATGGTGCGGGTCCCGAGCGTGACCCTCGATGTCGTCGTCGAGGACGAACTGGGTCGCTTCGTGACCGGGCTCACCGAGGACGATTTCGAAGTGCTCGAGGACGGCATCGAACAGGAGATCCGCTACTTCACTTCCGAGCTCACTCCGGTCACCAGCCTCCTGCTGCTGGACTCCTCGGCGTCCGTCCGCTCCAGCCTGTCGGCGATCCAGACCGCCGCCTACCTGTTCCTGCGCAACATGGCGTCCGGGGACCGCGGCCGGGTGGCGACCTTCAGCGAGGGCGTCCGCTTCGGGCCCCCCTACGGCGACGAGATCTGGAATCAGGTTTCGATGATCCGGGCGATGCGCCCCTTCGGCAAGACCGCGCTCCACGACGCGATCCTGACCGGACTCCAGGAACTCTCCCGAGTCGAGGAGCGGAAGGCGCTCATCCTCGTCTCCGACGGCGAAGACTCGGGACAGGGCGGCAGCGTCAGCACTCGGCAGCAGGCCCTCGAGGGCGCGCGGCTCTCGGAGGGCGCCATCTACACGGTGGGCTACACCGGCTGGAGTCCGGAGGGGGGCGGCAGGCTGAACCGGGACTTCCTCGATGCAGTCGCCGAACAAAGCGGCGGAAAGTCCTTCTATCCGGAGGAGATCGAGAACCTCTCCCGGCACTTCCGCCAGATCCAGTACGAGCTCCACCGGCAGTATCAGATCGCCTACCTGCCCTCGAAGGACCGCAAGGAGGGCGGCTGGCGCTCCATCGAAGTGCGGATCCGCGACCGGGACGACGTGATCGCCCGCACCCGCAAGGGCTACTACGCCGCCCCCGAGGAAACCGTCCCGAGCCGGTAGCGTTCGCCGGGGCCGACTCACGCTCCCGCCTGCGCCCGCGCCTCCTCGACAGCTCCGCGATGGAGCTCGGCGTAGTCGGACTTCCGGGGGGTAACCGGAGCGAGGACCTGGCGGTTCATGCGCCGCTTGCGCTGGAGCAGCGCGTCGAGCTTCAGATCGAGTTGAAGGCCAGCCTCTATCGCTCACAATATGGAATACTTTGATGCGTGGCAGACTCGGGAATGCATCACAGCTCTCCGAAGTGGGTCTGGGAACTGCCCGATTGGCCCCGCTTCCGATGGGATCGCGCCGCGACGCGACCGTTCGTGGAGCGTTTCGTTCGAGGCTCCTCCTGGCAGTCCGGCGCGCTCTCGTTCGCTGGGGGCGAGGAGCTGGTGCGCACCCACGTCGCCTGGCTCACGGGGGAGACGGTCGAGAGTGCGCGGATCGAGGGGGAGTCCCTGGAACGCGCCTCCGTTCGCGCCTCGCTCCTGCACCACTTTGGTCTGGGGCCGCCACGGCATGGTGGAGCCGCGGAACAGCGCGCCGCCGCGCTCGTCGCCGATGCGTACGAGACCTTCGACGAGCCTCTCAGCCACGCCGTGCTGCATCGCTGGCACCGCCGGCTCATGGAGGGACGTCTGCCAACGGCGGGGGCGTACCGCTCCGGAGCCGAATCGGTGCGCATCGTGAGTTATCGCCCGCGACGGGACCCAGCGGAGGTCGTCCACTATCTGGGGCCACCCGGAGACCGCGTGCGCCACGAGATGGAACGCTTCGTAGCGATCTACAACGAGCGGATGAACGGTGCGAGCCCGCAGGACGCGCTTGAGATCGCCGGAGCAATTCACGTCCACTTCGAAGCCATCCATCCTTTCCAGGACGGCAACGGCCGCATTGGCCGGGCGCTGGCCGAGAAGGCCCTCGCGCAGTGCCTCGGCCGCCCCAGCCTCATCCCGCTGTCGCGAGCCATCGCCGCCGCGCGCCCGGCCTACTACAAGGCGCTCGGCACTTGCAACGCATCGCTCGACGCCAGATCGTGGCAGCGATGGTTCGCCGGCACCACGGTCGGCGCGCTCGATGAGAGCCGGGAGCGCCTGGTTCGCCACGCCGCAGAGACCCGCCTGCTCCAGAGGCTGGACGGCCGGATCAAACCTCGGCAGGTCAAGGTGTTGCGGCGGCTGTTTGCGGCAGAGCCCGGCGGGTTCGAGGGTGGACTGAGCGCTCGGAACTATCGGGCCATCACCGGCGCGTCGCGAGCGACCGCGACCCGCGATCTCGCCCACCTCGTGGCGACGGGCGCGCTGGAACGCAGCGGCCTTGGCCGCTATACCCGCTACCAACTCGCACCCGCCGTACTCCGCCCACCGCACCTCGGCGCCGTCGCGGGGGCGAGTCAGCCGGACATGTGGGCCACGACTCGGTGAGTCCGCGGAGTGGAACGCTCCCGCCCTACCGGGCCGTGTAGCAACGGATCGTGGGCGACGAAAGGCCCACTCGGGCGGATCGGGGCCGTGGGCGCCCCGCAGCAGCGTTACAGGGAGAAGCGAAGAATCGCCACGGTCACCGCCGCTGCGGCGAGCAACGTCCCGACGATCCACCGGAGGAGCCGGGTCTCGAAAGCCGCGATCTGGGCCTCGACTCCTGCGATCTGGCCCCGTACGCTCGCGATCTCGCGAGTGAACTTCCGATCGAGTGCGGCGATCTCACCCGTGAGCTTCACCTCGAGCCCGGCGATCTCCGCGCGCACACCCGCCAGCCCGGCCTCGAACTGGTCCGTGGTCACGTGTCCGCCCTGACTAAGACCCTCGTGGATCGCTCGGGCAATCACTTTGGCCTGGTCTCGCGCGACGCCGCCGGCGGCGAGCTGTTCCGCGACGGACAATGTGTCGAGCACACCCGCATCCTAACGCGGGAGCGCCCGTGCCACCCCTCCGGACTATCCGGAAGGGCGCGTCAGGCAACGAGGCCCGCGAGGAGCTCGGTGAGTTCACGGAGTGGAATCGCCTCGGGCCCACCCGGCAGGGGGTAGCGCCGCGAACCCCCGTGAACCACGAAGGACCGCTCTGGGCCGATGTCCTCGCATGCGAGGTGGAAGCCGCGCGTCAGCGACGGAGCGGAGCCGAGCCGAATCTCGACCACCCAGGGATCGGACCGCCCGGGCAAGTGGAGCACGAGGTCCACTTCGGCCCCGCGAGCCGTCCGATAGAAGAAGGCATTGGTGCCTTCGGGCGCAGCGGCCAGCAGCGTCTCGACAACGAATCCTTCCCAGCTCGCACCTACGACCGGATGACGGAGCAGGGCATCGCGATCAGGGATCCCGAGGAGCGCATGGACGAGTCCGCTGTCCCGGAGGTAGAGGCGCGGTGACTTCACCAGTCGCTTGCGAACGTTCGGGAGGTAAGGCGGGAGACGACGGACGAGCAGCAGGTCGGCGAGCAAATCCACATGACGCCCGACGGCGGGAGCGCTCACGCCGAGACTGCCAGCCAGCCGTGAGAGGTTGAGCATGGTGCCCTGACCATGAGCGAGCATGGTCCAGAGACGGTCTGTGGTCTCGATGGGCATGCGCGGCGCGAAGTGCGGCACGTCCCGGGCCAGGAACGTCTGGAGGAAGTTCCGCCGAATCGTGAAACTGTCCTGGTCGGATTCAGCGAGGAAACTGCGGGGCAAACCCCCTCGCACCCACAGCGCCCCCGAGGCCCCCGGGCCAAGTTCCAGAAGAGAGAGCGGCCCGAGCTCGACCCAGCCGATCCGCCCGGCGAGGCTCTCGGATTGCCGCAGGAGGGGTATGGACGCCGATCCCAGGATCAGGAAGCGGCCGAGCCCCCTACCCCGGCGGCGGCCAGCGTCGATGATGCCGCGGAGCTCTGGAAACAGTTCCGGAGTGTGGTGGATCTCGTCGAGGATCACCAGTCGGTCCTCGTGTCCGCCGAGAAAGCGGGCAGGCTGGGCCAGAGCGGCCCGATCCTCGCGGCGCTCGAGGTCGAGATAGACCGCGTCGCAGGAAGTGGCGATGTCGAGGGCGAGGGTGGTCTTCCCCGACTGCCTCGGTCCGATGAGCCCCGCGGCGGCCTCGAGGCGAAGCATCCGCTCGACCGCGGTTCGGGCTCGGCGAGGGATCATGATGCATTATCGAATGTCAGACGTTCGATATGCAACAGAATGGTGGGACGCGAGCACCTCCTCACGCTTCACAGCGGCGGACCCGAACCGATCCAGTTAGCCGGGCGGAGCCTGGAAGCACCCCGTGCGAGCCGTCACTCCCCGGCGGCGGACCGCCTGAGCGCGCTCAGTCGCCGGCGGGGAACAACGACTTGGGCATGTGCATGCTGACGAGCATGTGGGGCACGTCCACCGTCTCCGAGATCTTCAGATCGCCGGCGAGGGAGCAGAGCACGTAGGCCTCCTCGGGCGTCAGTCCGTGCTCGGCCACGAGCCAGGCGATCATCGCGCGGGTCGCCTTCCTCGCGGCATCGTCGATCGTGGGCGCGAACCCGGTCGTCCCGTAGTACTCGTCCGTTTCGTACTCGGGCTCGGTGATGCCCCTCGGGTTCTCGACGACATCGAGCGTCACGACCAGTCGCATGGGAACCTCGATGGCGGTCCCCGACACTTCCCCATCCCCCTGCACGGCGTGGGTGTCGCCGATGGAGAAATTGGCGCCCTCGACCTGCACCGGCAGATACACCGTCGCGCCCGCCTTCATGTACTGGTTGTCCATGTTGCCCCCGTTCTCGCGCGGCGGGATCGTGACCAGCATTTCTTCCGTTGCGGGAGCTACCCCGAGCACCCCCGGGAACGGATCGAGGGGGATCGTGATCCCGTTCCCGAAGTCGGCCTCGGTGGCGCCCGGCTCGAGATCGAATCCGCGTATCCACGGCTCGGTGAACTCCTCGGCGAGGAACCCGAACCCGGGGAGAATGGTCGCCCAACCCCACCCGCTCACCTCGACCTCGTGGATGGTCACGGCGAGGAGATCACCGGGCTCGGCGCCCTCGACCCGGATCGGACCGGTGAGGGCGTGGATGAGCCCGAAATCAACGGAGGCCAGTTCGTCCACGGTCGTCTCCGGAGTGATCTGGCCGTCCGACGCCTCCTTGGTGTGGATCTCGACGACGGCGCCCGACGGCACGGTCAGGACCGGCGGAATCGTGGAACTCCAGCGGTTGTGCGTGTTGTCCGCGCCGAGCGTGAAGTCGGGCGCGGGCGCGGACGGGGCCGCCGGCTCTTCCACGACGGGTTCGGGTGGAGGCGCGGGAGCCGCACAGCCAGCAAGCAACGCCACGACGACGGCGCACGGAATCGGAGAAATCGAGATCGTTCGGGTCAAGGGGGCCTCCTCGGCAGATTCCAGGACTCCGATTATGCGCCCCGCAGCGGAACCACCGGACTCTCGGACCCGGAGCGGACTCTCAGTCCGCCGCGATCGGCTCGCCGGTATAGAACGCGGCTGTCCTCGTTGCCGCCGCATGCGCGGCCTCGGGATCCGTACCCGCCGCGATCGCGGCCTGCTCCCATCCCGCGCTGCTGCCGATGAGGAACGCCTTGCCGTCCGGCGAAGCGGCGAAGGTGGCTTCGTCGAGCTTCCCGGCGTCCGGCTCCGCGATGTGGAGCGCGAGTCCCAGCAGGCCCATTTCCCAGCCGACACCGACCGCACCCGGCCCGTACTGACCCCAGTGCTCCGACAGGGGCGCGATGTGCGAGAGCGTCAGCCGGGCGGCGCCGTCGCCGCCGTCCGCGACACCGACTTCCACCCAACTGACGCCGCCGTACTCCCAGGTGAGGGCGAAGTGCGACGCCCGTTCGCACACCGTGATCGTGCCGCCCGCGTTCCCTTCCAACTGGTAGCGGCCGCCGAACTTCAGGTCGCCGCTGATCGGGGCGAACCAGCGCGGAATGCGCTCGCGACTCGTCACGGCGTCCCACAGGTCCGCGACCGTGGTGGCGAGGCTGCGGCGCAGCGTGACCGCGCGGACCGGTTGGCCCTCGCGTTCGCCAGACGACACCGAACGCTCAACGGCCCCGAGATGGTCTTCGACGTCGAACCTCATGTCTGCTCCTGCCGGGGTGGCCGGAGTACGGAAACGCCGCCCGGTGTCTGCACGGATGGGGCGGGGTCATGTGCTCTGACGCGCATGGGGGCCATGGTACCCGTGCGGCCAGGATGGCGATGCGATCGTCTCGGGGTGCGCTCCGGTCCGCCGATCAGCGCGGAGAGGCGGGCCGTGGGCCCTCGGAGACTCGGCCGGTTCGTCCGGTCCGAAGGCTCCTTGACCCCGGGTTCTTCCCTCCGTGTCCACGACCCGGAAGGCGAATCGCTCGCGTGTCGCTTCGACGATGACGAAGTGCGAGAACGCGCCTCGATCCGGGCGATCCACGGTCCGCGAGTCGGGGCGAAGGCGGTCCGGCTTCTTGCCGCCCGATGACGAAGGTGCGGACGCCAGCCCGCGGCTCCATCCGGGCGTAGAGGTGCTGGTGGGCCTGGAACACGACATCGGCCTCGCTGCGCGCAGGATCGGCTCGAGCTCGGTGCGCAGCACCGCATCGGCGCCCCGACAGCCGAACCAGAGCCACCGGCACCGGGTCGGCGCGACCGTCGGGTGATGGAGGACGACCACTTTCCAGGGGGCCCGCGAACGCTCGAGGGCGTCGGCCAGCCAGCGCAGCTGCGGCTCATCGGTGCCGTCTTCGAGTTTCCGCTGCTGCTCGCCCAGCGTGTTCGAGTCGAGCACGAAGACCTCGACCAGCGGAAGCAGGGACACTTCGGGGACGGCTCCCGGCAATGGGTCGCCTCCGAGCTCGACAGAGTCGTAGCGCCGCCCGTCACGGTAGCCGAACTCCGGAATGGCGAGGCGAGGTGCTCCTCGACCCAGCAGTCCGGCGCCGCTCGGTATGCCGAGCCATTCCTTGCACCATCTGATGGCAGTCCGGCCGCCGGTCGTTGCTCTTGCCCCGCGCTCCCAGCGTCTCTCCCCCTCCCCGGTGAAGTACACCGAGATGGTGTCGAAGAAGACCAGCTCATTCCCGGCGAACAGATCCAGCCGGCGAGCGAACAGCCTCTCCTCCACCTCGTCCTTCACTCCGCGGGGGAGAACGAGGTCCGGCGGCTGGTCACGGGCGACCTCGCCGAGCCAGGCCAAGTCGAAGACGAGCATGACCTCTCCCAACTCGCCCGACGACATCCACAACCCACACTCACTATAGTTGCTGTCACACTCGCAAGAGCAACTTCACCGCTCGCGACGCTGGCGATTACTTGCTCTTCGCGCTCACCGCAGCCCGTCTTCCCAGCAACACCTTGCCGACCTCAGCGTTTCCATATCGCGCCGCCAAGCCGTGGAGACTCGCCGCGCCTGCTCCATCTCCTGTCGCGATAGCCGAGTCACGGTCGCGCAGGATCAGCGTAATCTCGCGGCGAACGTAACGGGCCACGCGATGTGGTTCTCGGTGGCCAAACCTGTGAGCTGTCTCAACCGCTGCCGTTGCATGGAGGCACACCCTAGTCATTCGCGGGAGCTCGTTCTGGCTGCAGTGATCGAGTGGCGTACAGCCAACCGCATCCGTCACAAAGAGCGAGGCACCATACGCGATCAGGCAGGATGCTACCTCGGGATGTCCGTAGCGCACGGCGTCGTGGAGAGCCGTGTCTCCCCGGCCGGATCTTGCATCGACCTTGGCACCGTGATCCAGCAAGAGCGAAGCTACCTTGCAACGATTCCGGCGAATGGCCAAATGGAGCGGGCGGGCACCATTGTCGTTCATTGCGTCAACGGCGGCTCCCCGATCGAGTAACACGCTCACAGCTGTCAGGTGGCCCTCTCGCACCGCCTCGTGGAGAGCCGTGTCTCCCCGGCCCGACTTCGCATCGACCTGGGCGCCCTGATCCAGCAAAAGCGACGCTACGTCGCAACGATCGCGGCGAACGGCCAGATGGAGCGGGCGGGCACGCCTGTCGTTCGCTGCGTCGACGGCGGCTCCCCGATCGAGTAACACGCCCACAGCTGATAGGTGGCCCTCTCTCGCCGCCCAGTGGAGGGCCGTGTCTCCCTGGCCAGATTTTGCATCAACCTTGGCGCCGTGATCCAGCAGAAGCGACGCTACTTCGAACCGATCGCGGCCAACGGCTATATGGAGCGGGCGGGCACCCTTGTCGTCGGCTGCGTCAACGGCGGCTCCCCGATCGAGTAACACGCCCACAGCTGTCAGGTGGCCCTCTCGCACCGCCTCGTGGAGGGCCGTGACCCCCTGGTCGGATTTTGCATCGACCTTGGCGCCCTGATCCAGCAAGAGCGCAGCTACCGCGCAACGATCGCGGCGAACGGCCAGGTGGAGCGGGCGGGCACCCTCGTCGTTCATTGCGTCAACGGCGGCTCCCCGATCGAGTAACACGCTCACAGCTGTCAGGTGACCCTCTCGCGCCGCCTCGTGGAGGGCCGTGTCTCCTCGGCCCGATTTCGCATCAACCTTGGCGTCATACTCGAGAAGGAGCGATGCCATCTGCCCGTCGCCGTGCCGCGCAGCAACATGGAGTGGCGTTGCGTGCGCGTCGTCCGTCACGTTGACGGAAGCTCCACGTTGAAGCAGCACCTTGACCGTGTCTACTCGCTCATCTCGCACCGACGTGTGAGGCGTCACTCGCTCCGAGGAGTCGAATCCCTCAATATCGCCTATAGCCCGTTGAACATCCTTCGGCCGAACACACGTGGCAACTTGGAGCGGTGTCGCTCCCACATGGTTGGTCACGTCGACTTGTGCACCTCGGTCGAGCAGCACTTGAGCCACCGCCGCATGCCCGCCTCGCGCCGCGCAATGGAGAGCTGTCTGTCCCTCAACATCCATGGCCCCGACAGGCGTGCCGAGATCTACTAGTACGGCCGCCACCTTATCGCAGCCCTCCTGTGCCGCTTTCCGTAGAACCGCCGCCACCATATCACCGCCGCCGAAGCCGGACGCCCTCTCCGCCAGCACAGCCACAATCGCGCTATGTTTGCGCCGCACAGCCAAGTCTAGTGCGTCGCCGACGATCTCCAATAGGTCCCTATTGTCGGCACACCCTAGCTCGACCATGTGATCGATGAGTATCGCGGCCCCCTCCGCGAAATCGCGCCGTGCCGCCTCCTGTAGTGTTTCACATACACTCTCCATTAGGGCACAATCACCGTCATAAGCGTCGATACTAGCGATGTGCCGTACTATCATCGCGCCAACCTCCGCGCTACACCTACGGACAGCCTCATGAAGCGGCGTGTGTCCCGCGGCGTTCGCCACACTGTAACTCGCGTGGCGGTCAAGCAGAACTCTCGCCACTCCATGGCTGTTGTGTTGGGCCGCTAAGTGAAGCGCGGTGTCTCCGGCACGGTCCGTCGCGTCAACGTTTGCGCCTCGTTTGACCAGAAGCGCCGCCATCTCGGCTCTGTCGAACCGAGCGGCCTTGTGGAGCGGCGTCGACCCTTGATGGTTCGTCGCATCAGCCACGGCGCCCCGGTCGAGCAGAACGGTGGCGACTTCACTGTGACGCTTCCACGCCGCGTCGTGAAGCGGAGTGTCGCCGGCGCTGTCTGTCGCGCTGACATCGGCACCATGATCGAGCAGGAGAACCGCCACTTCGCCACTGTCGTTCTGAGCGGCTACATGGAGGGGTGTACCACCCGCGCTGTTGGCGGCCGCGACGTCTGCGCCGCCGCCGAGCAAAACGGTGGCGACTTCACTGTGAGCCTTCCACGCCGCATCGTGAAGCGGAGTGTCGCCGGCGCTGTCTGTCGCGCTGACATCGGCACCATGATCGAGCAGGAGAACCGCCACTTCGCCGCTGTCCTTCTGAGCGGCTACATGGAGGGGTGTACCACCCGCGCTGTTGGCGGCCGCGACGTCTGCGCCGCGGTCGAGCAGAACGGTGGCGACTTCACTGTGACCCTTCCACGCCGCGTCGTGAAGCGGAGTGTCGCCGGCGCTGTCTGTCGCGCTGACGTCGGCACCATGATCGAGCAGGAGCGCCGCCACCTCGCCGCTGTCGGTCTGAGCGGCTACATGGAGGGGAGTACCTCCCATAGGCGCTAACTTACATGGCTATGGGAAGAAGTTGGCGATCTGGAGGCGCCGAAGGCGAGGTGGTTCCGCCAGATCCCGCGAGATCGCGTTCCACTCGGAGACGACGCGAGACAGCGCGAGCGGGGGATCAATGGCGCGGGCAACCTCGTGAAGAACGAGGGCGAACTCACGCCACGCGCTGGGGCTCCTGTGCCTTCTCCAAGTCGTATCCCCAGGGGGAAATGGACTCGGCGTGGCGGATGACCTTCTCCACAAGGAGCGCCAGCAGGAGCTTGCCGTAGAGCCACGCTCGAGCGCTGTCCTCGTTGTATTTGGGCAGATGACCGAGCGAGCTATGCGCGAAAGTGGGTGACGGAGGAGGGGGTGGCGTATCGTGGGAGTAACGAGCTTCCACATCTCCAAGGAGGAGTGATACGCCATGAGAGAGAGTACTTGGGTCGAGCCGCCCTCACCACAGGGAGCCCGGGATGTTCTGACGGATATCTTGCGGCGGGGTGCGCAGAAGTTGCTGCAGCAGGCCGTGGAGGCGGAGTTGGAGGCCCTCCTGCAGGCCCACGCGCACCGTCGGCTCGAGACGGGTCAGCAGCGGGTGGTCCGTCACGGGCATGGCCCGGAGCGGGAGATCCTGTCGGGGATCGGGCCGATGAAGGTTCGTCGGCCGAAGGCTCGGGACCGAGGGGCGACGGAGGGGGACCGGATCAGGTTCACCTCGGCGATCCTGCCGCGGTTTGCGCGGAGGACGAAGTCGCTGGACGCGGTGCTGCCGACGCTGTATCTGCGGGGCGTCTCGACGGGAGACTTCGGGGAGGCGCTGTCGGCGCTGGTCGGGCCGGAGGCGTCGGGGCTGGGTCCGGGAGTGATCGGGCGGCTGAAGGCGGAGTGGGCGAAGGATCACGATCGCTGGCAAAGGCGGGATCTCTCGACCCGGGAGTATGTCTATGTGTGGGCGGACGGGATCTATCTGCGGTGCCGGATGGAGGAGGACCGTCAGTGCTTCCTCGTTCTCCTGGGGGCGACGGCGTCGGGACGGAAGGAGCTGCTGGGGTTCCAGACGGGGTTCCGGGAGAGCGGGCAGAGTTGGCGGGAGCTGCTGGAGGATCTGAGAGGGCGGGGCCTTCGGGCGCCACCTCGACTGGCGGTCGGGGACGGGGCGCTGGGGTTCTGGAAGGCACTGGAGAGGGTGTTCCCGGGGACGGCTCACCAGCGTTGCTGGGTGCACAAGACGGCGAACGTGTTGAATGCTCTGCCGAAGTCGAGGCAGAAGAATGCGAAGCTGGATCTGCGCCAGATCTGGATGGCGTCGGATCGGCGGGAGGCGGAGCGAGCGCTGAGGACGTTCTCGGCGAAGTATCGGGCGAAGTATCCGAAGGCGGTGCGGTGCCTGGAGAAGGATCGAGAGGCGCTGCTGGCGTTCTACGACTTCCCGGCGGAGCACTGGGGGCACATCAGGACGACGAACCCGATCGAGAGCGTGTTCGCGACGGTGAGGCACCGGACGGTGAGGAGCAAGGGTTGCCTGTCGCACCGGACGGCGTTGACAATGGTGTTCAAGCTCGTGATGGCGGCCAGCGAGAGTTGGCGTCGGCTGAACGGGAGCCCGAAGTTGCCCTTGGTCTTCAAGGGCGTCAAGTTCAAGGACGGCCAGCAGGCCGAGACCGCAATCCACGCCGCCGCCTGATCATGCCGTCACCCACTTTCGGCCATAGCTCTGACCGAGCTGAGCCAGGGACTTGAACCGCTTGAACACGAGTTCAACCTGCCAGCGGATTCGATACCACTCGAGAACCGCTTCGGCGGAGAACTCCTCTTCGGGAAAGGTGGTGAAGACGATCACGAATCGGGCGAACTCCAGCGTGCTGGGCTGGAGCTTCTTTCTCCTGCGGCGCGCATCGAGCCGGAGCTTCTTTTGCGCCCGCCGGATCGCTTCCCGGCTCTTGCGCACCGCGCATACCCGGCCGCTGACCCTCGCGCCGTCGGCGGCGACGACCTGTGCCGACCAGGATTGGGACTCTCCCGCCGACCTCACGTCACGAACTCGCGTCAAGAGGTCGAAGGAGTTTCCGTCAGCGGTCTCGAACGCCAGCGCCCGGGTATTCACCCGAACCAGCACTTCTCCACCCGCTGCCGCCACATGAACGATTCCGGGCGCCCGGGCATAGCCCCGATCCGCCACCACCCGATCCCCCGGACGAATCGGAAACTGCTTCAGCGATTCCCCGCTTCCCGCGCCCTTCACCCCGGTAACCCGGAAGAAGTCGCACTCGAGCGTCGGCAGCCGCACGCTGTAGTGAATCCGCCACAACGACCCCGACTTCCCCGGCTCCCTCACCGTCGTCCCGTCCACGAGTCGGAACTCGCATCTCTCCTCGCTGCTCCGCGACAGCCCCTGCTCCTGGAACAGCGCCTCGCACAGGGCTTGGAACCAGCCCCCCGCCTGCCGCAGCCGCTTCATCAGCGCGACGTCCGACATCTCCGCGAGACCCGCTCGACGTGCCCGCGCCGCCGTCTCGCGCAGCGAATAGCCACACGACAGGTGCATCAGGAGCACTCGGAGCAGGTTCTCGATCGAGGTGACTCCCCGGTGTCTCCTGAGCGCCCCCTCCTCAACCGCAAGCTCCCGCCAGTTCGGCGGCAGGAACGAACGCAACAGCCTCCATTCCTCTCTCATCCGTCCCTCCTGCCGAAGACTCCATTCTGCCTCGGCAGGAGAAGCATACTAAGTTAGCGCATATGGGAGTACCTCCCCTCTCATGCCCCTGCGCATCGACGGCTGCGCCCCGCTCCAGTAGGAGTCTGGCCACCTCCACGCGGTCCTTGTGGGCCGCACGGTGGAGCGCTGTCCAACCTCCAGAGTGCGCTGCCCCGATCTCGGCACCGTGATCGAGGCGCAGAGAGGCCACCTCGCTCCTCCCTTGCGTCGCCGCTACGTGCAGGGGCGTAATTCCGTTGTCGTTCCGCGCATCGACGACTGCCCCCCGCTCCAAAAGGAGTCTGGCAACCTCCGCTTGACCCTTGAGCGCCGCATCGTGTAGCGCTGTCCAACCCCCAGAGCGCGCCGCCCCGATCTCGGCACCGTGAACGAGGAGCAGCGCGGCAACCTGACTACTCCCCTGCAATGCTGCTACCTGCAGAGGCGTACGTCCGTTGTCGCTCCGCGCATCGACCGCTGCGCCCCGCTCTAGTAGGAGTCTCGCGACCTCCACATGGTCCTCCTGGGCCGCCCCGTGGAGCGCCGTCCAACCTCCAGAGCGCGCCGCCTCCACATCGGCACCTTGATTCAAGAGGAAAGATGTCACCTCGCCGCTCCCGCCCGTGGCTGCGTGACGCAGCGCAGTAGCTCCCTTGTCGCACCGAGCCTCCAGCCCCGCGCCGCGCGCCACAAGGGCTTCCACGAATGCCAGTTGGCCGTTCTGCGCTGCACGATGTAACGCTGTATGGCCCGAAGCATCCGGCGCGTCTATTTCCGCTCCAAAAGCGAACAGATAGGCTGCCACCGCACGACTGTCATCCCGAGCCGCGAGGTGGAGGGGCGTTGCACGCTCGTCGTTGGTCGCATCGACCCGGGCACCCTCATCGAGCAGCGCTTTGGCCGAGGCCGCAGACCCCTTCCGCGCCGCAACGTGAAGAGCCGTGTTTCCATCACTATCGGGCGTGTCGATGTCTGTGCCGTTCGCCAGAAGCACGATAAGAACTTCGGCACTCAGGTTCTCCCTGATCGCCCAATGCAGCGGCGTCATTTCCTCCTCGGCCAGAACGTCCTCGGGGGGAATATCTCGAAGGAGGTCTTCGATATTGGGAGGCTCCGCCAAGGATTCGTTCAGCGCCTTCCGCCACGCCAAAGCGCGCCTCGGTCTGTCGCTTGGCTTGATCGCCAAAGCAGAATCCACGACCCCCGCCCACCGTGTATTGCTGGAGAGGCGACTGGCCAATGGTGCGAACGCCACGTCGAGCGCTCTTTCGGCAGCACCGGGTGGCCGAGTGCCAGTCAGGACGCGATAAGTGACTGCAGCCAGGGCATAGATGTCCGTGAAGGGGCCCTGAGCGGCCTTTCCCGAGTACTGCTCGATAGGAGCGTAGCCGTCCGTGACGACGACAGTACGCGTCTGTTCGCCTACCGCGACGCGTGCCGCGCCAAAGTCGATCAGTACAGGGCGCTCATCGGACTTCCGAATGATGATATTGCGCGGCGTGATGTCTCGATGGAGATAGTTCCTGGAGTGGATGTGTTCCAGCCCGTCGAGAAGCTGGTCCAGCCATCCGCGCCATCGATGGAGATCCAGAGCACCCTCGGCTACCAGGAGCTCCGAGAGCGATGTGCCCTCGACGTAGTCCTGAACGATGATGGCCGTCCCATGTGCCTCGAGGTAGCGGCGAACTCGAACGACGTTCGGGTGGTCGAGCTGGCTGATGACGCGCGCTTCCTCGAGATGTCGCTGGTAGCCCCAACGGAAGAGAGCGTCGGAGTGTGGCGCCGGAGTGACCCGGCGGTTCCACTCTCTCGTAGCGTGACCGTGAGGAAAGTACTCCTTGAGTGCCACGGGCTGGTCGAGGTTTCGGTCGTAGGCGAGATAGGTGATTCCGAAGCCACCTTCTCCGAGCACTCGCACGATTTCGTATTCCTGGATGCGGTAGCCGGCTGGGAGGGCATGAGATGACGAGCCTCGGTCGGTTGCGGCGCGCCCGCTCTGGACACGTGTGGTGTCGTGCATCCGGCGTTCTCGTCAGTTCCGGAAGACGGCGAGGAGGATGGTGACGGAGAGGGAGGCGTTCTGGTCCGCCTGGACGTAGGCGCCCTGCCCCGCGCTGGCGACGCGCTGCATGAAGATCGGCGTGTCCCGGAGAGGCGTACCGGTCTCCACGTACACAGCGGAGACCGTTTGTCTCGGGCCCGGCTGGCGGGCGAACGCTCCCGCTTCGGTGACGGCCCGATTCTGTTCCTCGACATATGCGGGGTTGTCGGAGATCATGACGATGGAACGCCGTTCCGACGATGATCGCCACGGAGAGTTCACGGCGGCGCGGAGGGCCGCTGCGTAAGCCTCCGGATGCGTGTTGTTGCAGCCTGCTCCTCCCGGCCACAGGGAACGGGCGAAGGCGGTCAGACGGGAGACGCCGGCGCTGTCCACGGCTTGAAGCGGGATCGTCTGAATGGGGCCGCCCGGCTCGCAGCGATCCTTGAAGCTGATGATTCCGAGCGCGGCGTCGTCGGTGAGGTGGGAGAGAAGGTCGGCGAGTCCGGCGATTTCTTCGCGAAGCGCCGTGATCTCGTTCGTCATGCTGCCCGTCGTGTCGAGGGCGATAACGAGGTCGAGTGGCGGGAGCTTCTTCATGGAAGTCCCCGATTCGAGCTGATGCTCCAGTTCCCGCTCGCGGCGGCGGGATTCTTCGAGGTCCTGTTCGAGCGTGGCGATCCGGGCGTTGTCAGCGGCCACGCCGGACGCTTGCTGTCGCGCGTCCTCGAGTTCTTCCCGCAGTTCGGCGATGCGCTCTCGGAGGGCGGCGAGTTCGGCTTCGAGCACAGCGATTTCAGCCGGCGAGACTCCGGGCGTGGTGGCGGGCGGAGCATCGCTCGTGTTCGGAAAATAGGGGAAGAGCACCAGGGCGACGATCAGGAAGGCGCCGAGCGCCGAGGCGAACAGATCCACAGCCGAGACACTGAAGATGCTCTCCTGCCGGCGTGTGGGTCTCACGATTCGATGCGACTGACTCGGAGTCGCAGGGCGATCCCCTCGCCGACGCTGATCGCGGCGCCGTCCTCCACTCTGGTTTCGCTATCGGGCTGGAGAGGCTCGTCGTTCAAGAAGGTCCCGTTGGTGGAACGGAGGTCGCTGATGACGATGCCGTCGTCCCCGGCTGTCAGCCGAAAGTGCTGTCGCGACACTTCGGGGTGGTCGAGCAACACGCCCGCCTGCGCGGGGTTGCGACCCACGACAACGCCGTCTGCTGCGCCGAGTTGTTCCGCACTCACCTTCAGCGCATAGGTTCGTCCGGAGTCGTCGGCGCCTTCGAGGAGACAGGAGATCGCGGCCGGCGTGATGGCCTGCTCGATAGCGGCCTCGGAGGCGGCAAGTTGCTTCCGGCGTTTTCGGAGTCGGCGGGCGACGAGGAGGCCGATCATCAGGGCAAGGGCCGCCACGACGGCGATCGCGATGGCAAGGTCCCGGTTTCGCCTGATGCGCTCCGCGGCCTCCGCCTCGGCCAGGCGCGCCCTGGCCTCCGCGGCATCGCGTTCCGCCTCGGCTGCCGCGCCCCGAGCCTCCGCCGCCTCGCGTTCTGCTTCCGCGGCCTCCCGTTCGGCCTCGGCTACCCGGACACGGTCCTCGGCCGTCTGGGCCCGCAATCCCTCTTCGTCGGCGCGTCGCCGCGCGGCCTCGGCGCCTGCCTCGGCGGCCGCCAGTCGGTCGGTAGCGCTCGGGCAGGGGTCGTCACTGACGCCGGTCGCGATTCCGGCCTCCTCGAGCGCGTCGAGGATGGAAGACGCGGCGACAGCGAAGGGCGCGAGTCCGGGTTCCGGCCTGGAGCTGCGCTCGTCGAGAATCTGCCCCGGATCGGTGCGGAGCAGCCCGACGACCTCCCCGCAGTCGTTCAGGAGCGGCATCCCGTATTGCGGTACCGCGGCGGGGGCGCCGTGGCGGAAGATGAGGATTTCGGGCTCCCCCGCGGCCGTCGGCCTTAGACGGTCGAGCGTTGCGACCGCGCCCCGGTCGAGTTCCGCGTCGAGCGTCCCGTCGGCGGCGAAGCGGGGCAGATGGACGATATCCCCTTCGCTCGGCGTCACTCCCGGGGCAACGAAGGAGAGGCCTCCGGGGGCGCCGCCGCCCGTTCGCAGGAGGGCGACTCCCGACCGTTCGTCCAGCGCGACGACCTCAGCTTCGAACTCGTCCCCGGCCTCCGGCAGCACGACGAGCAGTTCCTCCGCGTCCAGGAGCGGCGCGGCGGCGCTGAGCACGCGCCCGTCGCCGACGGCGAACCCGGAGATGTCGCCGAGGGCGCGGCCGGCGGCGTCGAAGCCCCGGACCACGACGATGTGGTCGCGGACTTCCTCCATCCGGGGCTGGGAGGGCGCCGACCGGGCGCCGAGCAGGAGCAGCATCATCGCCGCGGCCGCAGAGACCACCGACGGGGCCGCGGCTGATCGAAGCCAGACGCTCGATGTGGCCGGCGCTTCCCGAGCCCGGCGATCCATGCTCCGGGATCGAGTCTTCATCGAGTGTGCTCCCCTTCGTCGGCCCTTGTCTCCGCCGGGACGCGGTCCGGGGGCTCGGTGTCGGCTTCCGGCGCCGAATCCGGCTCTTCGGAGCTCGTACCGGTGGAGTCCGCCTCGATTTCGGCGACGTAGAGGGTCGTGTTGTCCTGATGGGGATGCTGTTTCGCGTCCACGGCGTCGAGGAGCGCCCGGCGGATTCCCGGCGGCCCCCCATCGCGATGGTCGGAGATGACGCGAGCGAGCTCCGTCTCCGAGAGCGTTTCGAGGCCGTCGGTCGCGAGCAAGACGATGTCGCCGGCGCGCAATTCCCGCGGTTCTTTGGAGAGGTCGGTCTGCGGGATTCTCCGGCCCATGACGACCGAACGCAGCTCGTTCGGATTCAGGGTGGAGGCGAAGACCGGATCCTCCTTCTCCCACCGGGCGATGACCGGCCGCATCGAGTGGTCGTCGTTCAGCCGCTCGATGCGCCCGTCTCGGTAGAGGTAGAGGGCCGAGTCACCGACGCTGATCCACTCGAGGCCGTCCGACGTGATCGCGGTGGCGACGATCGTCGTGCCCATGCCCGCGTGCGCCCAATTCCGGTCGAGGTCTTCGGCGATGGCTGCGTTCGCCTGATCGAGCGCCGCCCGCAGCCGGTCGCGGACCGGACCCCGATCGCCGTAGTTCTCGACGAAAGCCCTGACCGCGACTCGGCTCGCCACATCGCCAGCTGCGTGGCCGCCCATGCCGTCGGCGACCATGAGGACTGTGTGGTTTCCCTCCGGATCGAGGCTCGAGCCGGGGACCTGGCCGTAGTCGTCCTCCTGTCGCTTGCGCCCGCCCTGCGCCTGGCCGTGGGCGTAGCGGAGCCCGGCGGCGGGAGCGCCGGCTGCCGCCCGGACCGCGGCCGAGGTCCTGATGCGGTGCCAAACGATCCAGCCGAGCAACGCAACAGCCAGGACGAGCACTGCGACGAGCGCGAGGAGCCACGGCGGAGGCCAGTCGGAAGTGGACTCGGACTCGTCCGGGTCCTCCCCGGGTTCATCGGCTGGAGGCGCGGGCTCCGGTTCCGGGACCTCGGCTTCCTCGGGGGGTGGCTCCGTCGCCTCCTGATCGGCGGCCGCCGATTCATCGGCTGGAGCCGCGGGCTCCGGTTCCGGGACATCGGCTTCCTCGGGGGGTGGCTCCGTCGCCTCCTGGTCGGCGGCCGCCGATTCATCGGCTGGAGCCGCGGGCTCCGGTTCCGGGACGTCGGCTTCCTCGGGGGGTGGCGCCGTCGTCTCCTGATCGGCGACCTCGGCTTCGACTCGTGGAGGTTCAGGCTCCTCCCCATCGGGGGGCATCGGCCCGAACGTGCGCATCACACCGAGCACGAGCAGCGCGGTCGCGACGAATGCGGCCGCCAGCCACCGGCCGAGACGCAGGTCAGCCTTCATCGGACCAGGTGAAATCGTCTCCGCAGAACGGCACGAAACGCAACTTGGTGCGGCCGCACCGGATCACGTCGTGCGCGGAGAGTTCCCGACGCTCAACGATCGCGGAGCCGTTGCAGTGGGAAAGGTTGGGACCGTTGCCGGGGGTCGCCGAGAAACTGCGGTTCTCCGGGTCGTAGTTGATGAAGAGGTGTTTGCGCCGAGAGATTCTCCGATCCCCATGAGGAAGCGGGATCCGGCAGGCGGGGTTCCGGCCGAGTTCGTTCCGGCCCACGCCGATCCGGAGATCACGACCCGTTCCCGGGCCCTCCACGATCACCAGCCATCCGGCCACGCGGCCCGTCTCGGCGCCGGAGGCGCTTCCTCCCAACGCACCGACGACGATCGTGCGACCTCCCTCCGCACCAGCGCCGGTGCCCGGAGTCGCCGCCGGGCCGCCACGAACGGCGGTGGGGGCAACGTACCGACCGGAGTCCGAGTCCGGCGCGGCCTGAGCGCCGGCGGAGCCCGCCCTGGTGGCGGCCGTCTGTGACTCCGCGCTCTCCTTCCGGGGCCGGCGGAGCGGCGGATGCTTGGTCCTCTCTTCCACGATCTTGCCGTCCGGAGTGCGAAATACGGGCATGGCGGCTACCTCACTTCTCGTAGAGCCGGTTGATCAGGTTGTCGAGACAGTACTGCCCGGCCTGGTTCAGCGCTCCTTCCTCGCGCGCCTGCGCCTGGGTCTGGCCCAGGACGAGGATCGCCGACTGGATGAGCGCCAGCATCGTGGTGTTGAACGCGACCCCGAGATCGCGGGTGAGCGCGGCGAGAAGCGCCGGATCCTGGAAGTTCTCCGCGGCCCCGGCGCGGCCCAGAGCCGCCGCGATCCCGACGACCGTGCCGATGAACCCGATCGTCGGAATCACCCACACCAGATACCGAAGCACGGCGTAGCGGCTGTCCACCTGATGCTGCATCAGGTTGAGCGACGAGTCGAGCAGCGCTCGCGTCCGCTCGGTGGAGCGGGAACTCTGGAACTGGAGCACGCACCGCGAGACGACCCGCTGGAGGAAGAAGTCCTCCTGGCCCCGGCACTTCGACCGGATGGGGCCCAGATCCCGGGCCCGGAGCATCGTCTCCTCGTCCTCCGGGAGCAGGGCCGTCTCGAGTTGATCGCTCTCGATCGCGCCTCGCTGGAATCGGACCCAGAGTTCGCCGGCGGCCCCGAAGAAGATCAGCCACATCCCGTTCTGCATGGTGAACGGATACCGGAACACGGTCGAGTTGCGGTCGAGCAGCAGATCCGCCAGGAATCCATCGGTGAACAGGACGCTCCCAAGCGCGATGAACAGCCCGGCGGCGCCCAGACCGATGCCGACAGCCGTAAGCCGCGTACGGAGTTCGTCGGATCCGGGCACTTCGACTCAGTAGGGGATCAGCTCTCCGGTTTCCGGATCCCTGCGGACCCGGCCGGAGGGAAGCGCCGTCGGCGGGTTGCGTTGCGCCGTCCGGCCTGATTTCGGGGTCGGTGGACCGGCGCGGCGGAGCAGCTCGGACACGGCCACCATGGCGTCGCCGAGCCGCAACCGGGCGTCCCGCGAGACCAGCCGGGCGGTGATCCTCCGCCACTCCCCACCCTTTTCGACCCGGGTTCCGTTGCTGCTCGAGCGGTCGGCGACGTAGATCTCCCCTCCCCTCCCGAGCACGAGTTCGAGGTGAAGGCGCGAGACGGTGGGATGGTCGAGGCGAATGTCCGCCTCACGGCTGCGGCCGACGAGCAGGACCCGGTGCGCGGGAGACATCGTGTTCACCTCGCCCCGTCATATCGCCAGCGACCCGATCCGGCCCGGATGACATCGCCGGTCTCGAGCCGTCGCGCATGGTAGGGCTTCAGCCGCGCTGAGCCCACCCACGTTCCATTCGCCGAGTGCAGATCCTCCACGAAGTCGCGGCCTCCGATCCGCGCGAGACGGAAGTGCCGGCGGGAGAGACGGGGATCCGCGACCGACCGGTCCACGAGCGCCGGGTTCCGACCCACGCTCAGGCCAAGGCGCGCCGAGCGAAGCGCCGCGCCGTCGAAGCGGAGATCCGCCGAACCCGCGACGCCAGCCAGGCGTGTGGTCCGACCGCGCGGTCCCGGCGGGGACGGCACCGGGGGCGGGGGTTGGGTGGCGATCGGGCGCGGAGTCGCCTCGGGCCGGGGGCTGGCGTTCGGTGACGGGGACGGTCCCGGAGTTCCGGGACCGGAGGGCGGGAGAGGAGGGACGGCCCCCCGCCGGCTGGCCCGCGTCCGGATGAGGACCACGGCGAGCAGGCCCGCGAGGAGAAGCAGGAGCACCCACAGCCAGGAGTTGGACGGGGTGGAGCGGGAGCCTCCGCCGCCCGCCGATCCCGGACCGCCGCCCGGATCGGGAATCGGCATCGGTGGAGGATCCGGATCCGGTCGCGTCACCGGCGGCGTTCGGGTCTCCGGTTGGGGTCGGGAGGAGGAATCGCGTCCCGGGTCGGGCTCCGGGGGATCGGGTTCGGGAGCCACGCGTCGCGGAGCATCGGGCTCACATTCGCCGGCTGTTCGGAAGTTCACCCCGAGGCGCCGGAGCTGAGGGACCAGTTCCGAGACGGCCAGAGCGAAGTAGATGCCGGGCGCGTTCGTGCTTCCGATCACGTTGCCGGCCTCGTCGTGGACTTCTCCGACTCCCCCGGCCGTGTTGACGCCGACGACGGCGCCACAGGCGTCCACCAGCGGCCCGCCGCTGTTCCCGGGATTGGTGGGCGCCGTGTGCTGGATCACCGTGGCCAGCGAGACGTTCGAGGCTCCCCAATGAGCTCGAAAAGGCCGCCGGCTGACGATCCCTTCGGTCAGCGTGCTCGACGTGGCCGCCGATCGCACGGAGACGAGATCGGCGGCGCCGGGATAGCCGATGGCGAAGACCGCCGCGCCACGAACCGGTTCGACGCGAGAGATCGTGAGAGCCTCCGGTGACCCGAATCCGGACCAGGCGACGACGGCCAGATCCAGGTTCCGATCGGCCCAGACGAGGCGGACCGGCTCCAGCGCGCTGCGTCCCTCGCGGACGATGGAGAGCGCCGTCGGAGAAATCGCTCCGGAGACGACGTGCTCGTTCGTGACGAGTTGAGAACCGTTGACGAAGAACGCGGAGCCGGTCACATAGCCACCCGGCTGCTCGCGGGACGGCGCCACGACTCGGGCCACCGAACTCTCGGGCACCGGCGGCTGGACGGCCCACGCCGGCGTTGCGAGGACGACGAGCACACCGAGTCCGGATTCGAGAGGCCCCCGGCGAAACACCATCAACCCGAGCTTCCGGTCAGCAGCCACCCACTGCGATGGACCAGACCAGGAGCAGGAATCCCGCGAAGACCATGAGGAGCTCGAAGCTCCACCCGCCACGCACCCTGGCTTCGGGCTTCGCTGACTCCAAATGCTCCGCGCGCATGCGCTTGGGGCCGGACGTTGCGGCGGGACTGGAGGGGCGCGCGGTGCTTCCGCCGATTTCCTTCAGACGGTCTTTGAGGTTCGAGTCCGTCGAGCGACCGCGGGCCGGAGCGGGAGGGGTGCGGGGTCGCCCGACAGACGGAGATCGAGGGGTCGGAGACGGAGGGGACGATGGCTGAAGGCTCTCGATGCGCTCTTCGGCCGCCTTGCGGATCTCGCCCGACTCATCGAGACCATGGAGCCATGCGTAGGCATCATCGCGGCTCCGGAACACCCGAGAAAAGAGCGGCTGTCCGTCGGAGAGATCGCCGCGCCGGGCCGGCGCGAAGACGGTCGCCAGGAGGACGCCAGTCGATCGTCGGCCGACCCATCGCCTCACCTCCCAGCGAGTTCCGCCCTCGTACAGGGTCGTGGTGCAAACGACGCCGTTGCCGCTGTGCGCCGGCGTGAAGCGCGCTCGATACCGCGCGACGGCCACCGGAGACGAGGCGGGTGCGGGAGGTTTCGGGGGACGAACCAGGAACAGCTCCCGGACTTTCTTGACCGACGCGGGGCGATCGGCCGGCTTCAGAGCGAGGCAGCGGTCCAGCGCGACGAGCCACGCCCGGTCGGCGTTCGTCACCCTCGCGGCGAGTTTCGGGATCGGGTCCTCCATCTCGGCCGCGCGATCGAAGGCGGAAGGCGGCAGTTCGCCGACCAGAACCCGGTAGGAGACCGCGCCGAGCGAGAACAGATCGCTCGCGCGGGTCTGCTTCCCGGAGCCGCTCTGTTCCAGCGGGGCGTAACCCGGGGTCAGCACCGCGGTGTACTGACCGTCGGGCGTCTTCTCCCGCGCGGAGCCGAAGTCGATGAGGACGGGAGCGCTGTTCCGATCCCGGATGAGGATGTTCCCCGGCTTGATGTCCCGATGGAGAACGTCGTGGCTGTGGACATGCGCAAGACCATCGAGCAGCGCGTCCAGGATCGGCCGCCATTCGTCGGGCGTGAGCTTCCGTCGCTCCTTCAGGATGGATTCAAGCGAGTCGCCCTCCACGTATTCCATCGCAAGGTAAGCCGTGCCGTTCGCCTCGAAGTGGCGCCTCACGTGAACGACATTGCCGTGGCTGAGCTTGTGGATCGTTTGCGCCTCCTGCAGGAACCGATCGAATCCCCACCGGAAGGTCTCCCCGGATTGCCGGGAAGCGGGCGTCACGTTCCCGTTCCGCCCGCGCGCGGCGTACGACCCCGGGAAATACTCCTTGAGCGCTACGGGTCCACCGAGCCGCTCGTCCCAGGCGAGATAGGTGATCCCGAACCCGCCCTGCCCGAGCGTACGCTTGATCTCGTACTCCGCGACTCGAGCACGGGGCGGCAGCTCGTGTCCCGGCACGGCCCGAATGCTATGCGGGTCGGGAAACGCTTGAAGACTGAGGCGCAGGCCCCCACGATGACCGCCTGTTTCCCCGGTGACGGCAGGCAGATCCCGCCGCTGTGCGACGGGAGCCGGGCAGCGCCTTCCGTCCCCCGCCATTCGCAGTGGGGGCGCGTCGAAAGGGAGACGGGGTCGGCCGAGACGCCAGGCGCCCCGAAACGCCCTCGCCGGTTCGGCGATGCAGCCCCTCCCGCTGGAGGACGCGCCTTGACGCTCAGTCCGCCGCGATCGGCTCGCCGGTATAGAACGCGGCTGTCCTCGTTGCCGCCGCACCCGCGGCCTCGGGATCCGTACCCGCCGCGATCGCGGCCTGCTCCCATCCCGCGCTGCTGCCGATGAGGAACGCCTTGCCGTCCGGCGAAGCGGCGAAGGTGGCTTCGTCGAGCTTCCCGGCGTCCGGCTCCGCGATGTGGAGCGCGAGTCCCAGCAGGCCCATTTCCCAGCCGACACCGACCGCACCCGGCCCGTACTGATCCCAGTGCTCCGACAGGGGCGCGATGTGCGCGAGCGTCAGCCGGGCGCCGCCGTCGCCGCCATCCGCGACACCGACTTCCACCCAACTGACGCCGCCGTACTCCCAGGTGAGGGCGAAGCGCGAATGTGGTTCGCACACCGTGATCGCGCCGCCCGCGTTCCCTTCCAACTGGTAGCGGCCGCCGAGCTTCAGGTCGCCGCTGATCGGGGCGAACCAGCGCGGAATGCGCTCGCGGCTCGTCACCGCGTCCCACACGTCCGCGATCGTCGTGGCGAGGCTGCGGCGCAGCGTGACCGCGCGCACCGGTTGGCCCTCGCGTTCGCCGGACGACACCGAACGCTCAACGGCACCGAGATGGTCTTCGACTTCGAACTTCATGTCTGCTCCCGCCGGTTTGGCCGGGCTGGGGAAACACCACCCGGTGTCTTCGTGGATGGGCCGGCATCCGGTGCTCTGGCGTCCAAGGGCCATGGTACCCGGACGGCCGGCGCTGGAGAGGCGGGTCGGTGAACTCCCGGTCCGCCGGTCGCTCAGCGCGGCGAGGCGGGCTGGCGGGCTGATCGGGGCTCGACCGGCTCATGCGGTCCGAAGGCCCCTCGGTCCCGGGTTGTTCCCTCGGCGTCCACGACCCGGAAAGCGAGTCGCTCCCGGGTCGCCTCGACGATGACGAAGTGCAGGAACGCCCCTCGATCCGGACGATCCACGGTCCGCGGGTCGGGGCGGAAGCGATCGGGACTCTTGGCGCCCGCGCCGCTGACGAAGTAGCGGATCCCGCCCCGCGGCTTCATCCGGGCGTAGAGGTGCTGGTGCGCCTGGAACACGACGTCCGCCTCGCCGGCGCGGAGTATCGGCTCGAGCTCGGTGCGCAGCACGGCATCGGCGCCCCGACAGCCGAACCAGAGCCACCGGCAGCGGACCGGGGCGACCATCGGGTGATGGAGGACGACGACTCTCCAGGCCGCGCGCGAGCGTTCGAGGGCGTCCGCCAGCCAGCGCAACTGCGGCTCATCGGTTCCGTCTTCGAGCTTCTGCTGCTGCGCGCCCAGCGTGTTCGAGTCGAGCACGAAGATCTCGAGCAGCGGCGGCGGAGACGCGTCGGGAGCGGTTCCCGGCAGTGGATCGCCTCCGATCTCGATGGAGTAGTAGCGCCGCCCCTCCCGGTAGCCGAACTCCGGAGTGACGAGGTGCTCCTCGACCCAGCAGTCGGGCGCCGGCGCGTACGCCGAGCCGTCCGCAGGAACCGGCCGGATCTCGGAGTCCCGGCACTCCTCCACGTCGTGGTTCCCGAGCGCAGCGTGGATGGCGACGCCCTGCTCCAGGACCGGCCGATACACATCGAGGAATCGCGGTCCGATGAGATCCGCATCCCCCTCCTCGTACACGTTGTCGCCGAGCAGGAACAGGTGGGACACGGCCTCGTCGTCCGCGTGACGCGCGATCCGAGCCGCCACCCGCCGGGCGCGTTCGTCCCCGGTGCCGGTGTCGCCGACCAGGATGAGGCGCGCCGCGTCGCCCGTTGACGCGGGCGGCTGCGGTCCGCTCGCCCGCCCGGCCGTCCCCGCGGGCAGCAACGCCGCCCCGAGGACGACTGCGAAGGCGCTCCGCGTCAAGGCGGCGGGTAGATCGTGAGACGGGCCCTGCCCCCCGCGCCCTCGTCGGAGACGATCAGGCTTCCGTCCGGCGCGAACGTGATCCCCTCGATCTGCCGGTGCCAGCCGGCCGGGAACCGACGCACGGCGAGGACTCGCCCGGCGGCTGCGATCTCGGCGATCGCCTGCTGCCGCGCCGCGACCACGAACCAGGTTCCGGTCACCGGGTGCCTCTCGATGCCCGAGGCGTGGAACCGGCCCCCGCGGAGCGGGCGGGCGAGGTCCGGCTCGGGGAGCGCGAGGCCGGCGGCCGCAACGAGCCGCCGCTCCTCCACCGACCAGGCGTGGACGGCGAGTACTCCGCGGGGCGCGTCGGCGAGAGGTCGCTTGCACAGCAGAAGGAGGACCCGTCGCTCGGGGTCCCACGCGAGGCCCTCCACTTCGCAGCGACGGCCGACGCCGGTGGCGATCATGCCGTAGAGCACCGACTCGTCGTCCCCTCCCTCCTCGAATTCATAGAGCCGTCCAGCGCTCGTCACGAGCCAGATCCGGCCCTCCGCGACCGCGATGCCCTCGAAGTCGTCCCGCACCGGCTCCGCTCCGTCCGCGAGGCGAAACTCCTTGACGACCTGGCCGGTCCGCGGGTCCAGCTCGAATACGACGCCCTTCTCGTCGTCGTGGGCCAGCAGGCGCCCGTCGGGCGTCATGGCCAGCCCCGAGATCTCCTCGAGGCGCCGCGGCAGGCGCCAGTGGGTCGCGCTTTCTTCCTCGAGGTCGTACGACTCGAGCGCCGGGGCCTGAAGGGCCGGAAGGCCTGCCGCCCCAGGCGCGAGGGCCGCCGCGACCGCCCAACCGACCGCCGTGACGACGCCGGCGCGCCGGCTCACGAAGCGTCGCGCGGGGGCCGCCCTCGGCCCGCGCCGCCGGAGGGGACGATCCGCCAGCCGGACAGGACGGGGGGCTCCGCCCCGTAGTTGCTCTTCCAGACGCCGAGCACGATGGTCGTGAAGATCACCGAGGCGAGGAACGCCACTACGGGGAGCTGGGTCCCCGCGGCGAGGCCGATCCCGATCGCCATGAACATGTAAACCCCGTCCATGGGCTGTTTCAGCGTGGTGCGGAAGCGGACCGCCGCCACGATCCCGGCGAGGCTGAACGCGAGCGCGAGACTCCCCTTGACGAGGAACACGACGAGGGCGATGGCGACCGGGATGACGAGCAGGGTCTGGACGAAGGCCTGGTCGTGTTTTCCGGGCTTCCTCGTCCAGCGATAGATCCAGGTCAGCGGCAGCGAGAGGACGAAGGTCAGGACCAGCGCCATCAGGATCGGAACGACCTTGGAAGGAGCGAGCTCGGCGAAGAAGCGGTCTGCCGGTCCGGTCGGGGGGAGGGTCGAGGGGAGGGGTGGACTCGGCTCCGAAGCCCCGGGCATCCCGGTGAAGACGCGGTTGCGCTCGGCGACGATGAAGTCGTTGGTCTCCGGGAAGACGAACATGAGCACGAAGAAGAAGACGGTCCACGCCAGGTAGTACACGATGAGGCGGACGATGATGTGATTGAGCACGGCCTTTCTCCTCCGCCTCAGAACAGGAACCCGGCGCGGAGGTAGATCCCGGTCAGATCGTCACCGCGCATGACGGCGACGCTGATCGTCTGACGGCGCTCGAGGAAAGACATCCACAAACCGCCCCCCAGTCCGGTGCGCCAGCCGGCGTCGGAGGCGGCGTCCCCCGAAAAGAAAACCCGCCCGCTGTCGGCGGCGAGGAAGGCACCGATCTCTCCCGGCAGAACCACGGTGATCGAGCCGAGCGGGAAGCGCAGCTCGGCGTTCCCGTAGAGCGCGGCGTCGCCGGCGAAGCGGTCGCGCCGGAACCCGCGCAGCGCGCCGCGCGAATCGCCGCTGCCTGCGAATCCGGGGCCGCCGAGGAAGGCCGCCGCGTGGAACGGATACGTCCCGATCAGCTTCCTTCCGCCGGCGCGGAGCGCGAGCGTCGGCCCGCTCGTGGCCAGCGGCGTCAGATAGGCGCGCGCCTGGCCATCGAGACCGGCGAACGGCGACGCCACGTCCCACGCCGCCGGAAAGGCCTCGGCGTCGGCCCGCGCCACGAATCCCCGGGTGGGGTACGCCGGGTTGTCGCGAGTGTCGAGCGCAACGCCGGCCTGGGCGCCGACCTGTCCGAAGCCCTCGGTCCCGTAGGGGAGGGTTTCCAGCGACCCGAGGAACCGGTCCTCGTTGTCCGCCAGCGGCGTATCGGTGAAGCGGAGCACGGGACCGAACGACGCGGTGAACTCGGACCGAAGCGGCTCCATGCCGTCGGCTGACCGGTCGGCGCCATGGGCGCCGCGGCGGAATTCGAGCGACGGAGCCACGGTGAAGCGACTCTGCCGCAGGCGGTAGTGGAGGGACGGCTCCGGCGTCTCGGTCGCGTTGCCGAACCCGGTGAACCGCATGCCTTCGACGCCGGAATATTCGGCGTGCAGCCGGGCGTCGAGCCCGCCCCAGCGGTCGCGGAACTGGCCGGTGTACGAGACGAACGGGCGGAACTCCGAGGTCGAGACTCCGACCCCCCAGGAGTGGCGGGCGGCGAACGGGTCCTTCCGAAAGCCGAAACGGGTCCGACGGACGAGCAGCCCGACGAAGAGGCCGATGTCGGGATTCGCTTCGAGGAGGGGGAGCGCTCCGGGTTCGGCGCCCCAGTCGAGCGCGTAGCGCGCGTTCGTCATCGCTGACCCGGGGGGCCGCTGGTAGGGGCGCTCGTCCACGCGGGCGCCGGCGCCGGTCTCGAACCGGTTGTCCCCCCGGTAGTCGTAGAAGCGCGTTCGCGCCGCGGGGGCCCGCGAGCTGTTCACGAACGCGTCGTCTCCGCCGCCGCCGTCGGCGTGGAGCGTGATCCGCCCGGGGCCGCCCGAGATCTCCACCCGGTCCTCGCCGCCGCGGAGGTAGAGCCGCACTTCGCGCGTCTCCGCCGCCAGGAAGGTCCGGTCGAAGTAAGGGACCCCATCGCCCTCGACCGCGATCCGCACCCGGAGATCTCCCCCCGGCAGGTGCTCGGCGCGGATGATCTCGTCCCGGTCGGTCGCCCACACCTCGGGTTCGCGAGTGATCAGGTCGTGGTAGCGGGCCGCGAACCCGGGCAGCGCGTCGCGTCGCGCCTTGAGCGCCGCAGCGAGCCGGTGGCCGACCAGCGCGTGGTACGGCGGCGGCAGACGGCGGACCGCCTCCTCGATGACCGCATCCGGCAGGGCCCGCTGAAACTCCTCCACGACCTCGTCCCACGCCGTGCGGTCGAGTTCGACGAGGAAGTCCCGGTCGAGCTCCCAGCCGTTGATCGTGAGCCCCACCAGGTTCGGGAACTCTCCATCGAACCGGATCTGCTTCGGCAGGGCCCGCCGCGCCAGCGCCATCGCGAACCCGTCGTAGTGGATGAACGCCTGATCCCGGTCCTCGGGGACCGGAAGCCAGGTGAAGCAGTCGCCGTCGGGGAACCGGGCCCACCGCCACTGGCCCGAGTGCCGGTCCTTGTCGCCGATCAGGAAGTCCATCAGTCGGGCCTTCAGGAACGCCCGCGCGTCCACCCGGTCACAGGGGCCGTCCTCGAGGTCCTCCCACAGGTTGTCGGTGCCGCTCACCTTGCGCGAGCCCGCGAAGCCGGGCGTGTCGTCCGGCCCCTCGGAGGGATGCTCCTGCAAGGTGCCGATCAGACCGGCGAACTCGGCCCGGTACTCCCCGAGGCGGGGATCGTCGGGAATCACGACGAGCGTGTGCGGGGCGTGGAGGATCCCCACCGCCTCCATGAGGGGGTCCACGACCAGCGCGCCCGCCGGGAGCAGGGAGCTGATCAGACCCTGCAGGACATCCTCGACGACGGTGTTCCGCAGGGCGTCCTCGATGCGCTTCGTCGGATCCTTGTCGAGCGAGCGAACCGTGTAGCGGCGGCCGTCCGCCCCGGTGAAGTGGAGCGAAATGGACTGTCCGAAGCCGCCGGTGCGAAGCGGCGTCAGTCCGCCGCCGACCCGATCGAGGTCGAGCACCGTCACTTCGATCGGCGTCGTCCACAGGTCGCGGTAGGCGGCCCCCCGGAGCCAGCGGCCGAGGGCGCCGGCCCGGAAGCGCTCGCCGGGGACCACGAGGTGGGTTTCCGCCCCGGGCGGCGGGATGGAGCGATGGATGCGCGCCCCGGGGGCCGGCGGCGCCTGCCCGGAGGCGACGCCGGCGCCAAGAAGCGTGATCCCGACCAGTAGCAGAGCTCGCATCACCGCGGGCTCAGCCGCGCGCTCCATCGAACCGCACCCGGAAGAGCAGCGAGTAGAGCACCGGAACCACGCCCAGGGTCAGCGTCGTCGCCCCGAGCAGCCCGAAGATGATGGCGATGGCCATCGGCTCCCACATCGGTCCGCCGCCGAACCACAGCGGGAGCAGCCCGGCCACCGTCGTCGCGGTGGTGAGCAGGATGGGGCGGAACCGGCCCTGGGCGGCCTCCACGACGGCCGCCGGCGGTTCGAGTCCGTTGTCGCGGATCTCGATCCCGATGCGATCGAGGAGCACGATGGCGTTGTTGATGATGACGCCGGCGAGGGCGATGATCCCGAGCAGGGTCATGAAGCCGAAGTAGGACTGCGCGAGCAGCAGCCCGGCGACCACGCCGATCAGCCCGAGCGGAATCGTGAAGAGAACGATGGCGGTTCGGCGCACCGAGTTGAACTGGCCCACGAGGAGGAGCAGGATGATGAGTCCGGCGACCGGCGCCCGCGCCATGACGGACCGGTTCGCGTCGGCCGACGACTCCTCCTCGCCGCCGAACTCGTAGCGGTACCCGACCGGCCAGCCGGACGCCTCCCCCTCGATCCACGAACGGAGCCCCGCGACCACGGCCGACGCGGTCGCTCCCGGCGCCAGCTCGGTCGAGACGGTGACGGTCTTGAGCTGATCGCGGCGACGGATCACCGACGGCTGCCAGAGCACCTCGGCGTCCGCGACCTGGAGGAGCGGCACCGCGGCGCCCGACTGCGAATACACGTTCAGGCTGTCGAGCCGGGTCACGTCGGTGCGACCGGCGAGAGTGGAGCGCATCGTGACCGGGATGACCGTGTCGCCCTCGCGGTACTGGGTCGTCTCGAACCCGCTGAGAGCTGTCTGGAGGGAGACCGCCACGTCCTGGCTGGACACCCCTGCCCGGCGCGCCCGCGGCTGATCCACTTCGACCACCAGCTTCTTGCTGAACGCGCCCCAGTCGTCGGTGACCGTCGTGGTCTCCGACATCGCGCGCAGCTCCGCCTTGAGCGCGTCCACGATGGAGAACAACGTGTCGGTGTCGCGGCCGGCGAGACGAACCTGGACCGGCGCCGCGACCGGAGGTCCGAGGCGCAGCAGGCCGAGCGACGTCTCCAGCTCGGGGAAGCGCTCCCGACAGAACTCGGCGAGGCGCGGGATGAGTTCGGCGGTGACGACCTCCGTGTCGGTCGCGTTGAGCAGCGAGAACGCGTACTGCGGGTTCGGCGGCTCCGGGCTGTGGGCGAGATAGAAGCGGGGCCCTCCGTTCCCGACGAACGTGGCCCAGTTCGTCACTCCGGCCGCGCGGTCGTCTCCGGCGGCGAGTTCCGTCCCGATGAAGGCGTCCACCTCCCGGATGACCTCGAGGGTCCGCTCGATCGAGGTGCCGGCGGGGAGCTCGTAAGTCGCGGTGAAGGTGGCCTTGTCGGAGGGCGGGAAGAACGCCGTCGGGACCAGGGAGAACCCCCGAATCGCCAACGCGAAAACGCCGACGACGACGGCGAGGGTCACGAACCGCCGCCGCAGCATCGCGAGCAGCAGGCCGCGATAGAGGCGATAGAAGCGGCCGGAGAACCGGTCGCCCTCGGCGACCGGTTCCACCCGCAGAAACAGAGTGCAAAGGAGCGGCGTCATCGTGAGCGCGAGCAGCCACGACGACAGCAGGGTGATCGTGATCACCCAGAACAGCGGCGCGGTGTACTCCCCGGTGGTGGACTCGGCGAGGGCGATCGGGAGGAAGGCGGCCGCCGTGGTGAGCGAGGAGACGAGAAGCGGGATCCGCAGTTCGCGCGCGGATTCCACCGCGGCGTCCAGGCGGCGCCGACCCGCCGCCATCTGCACCATGATGGATTCCGCCATCACGATGGCGTTATCCACCAGCATCCCGAGGGCGATGATGAGCGCCGCGAGCGACATCTGATCGAGTCCGATGCCGAAAAAACCCATCACCATGAGCGCCATGACCATGGCGGTCGGCACCAGACTGGCCACGACCAGCCCGGTCCGGAGTCCGAGGAAGAGCAGCATCACGCCGAGCACGATGGCGATCGCCTGCCCGAGGCTGCTCACGAACTCGCTCACCTTGCGTTCGACCGCAGCGGGCTGGAAGGCGACGAAGTCGAACTCGATCCCGATCGGGTAGCTGGCTTCGAGACGCTCGATCTCGGAGGTCACGTCCCCCCCGAGCGTGATGATGTTGCCGCCCTCGCGCATCGAGATTCCGAGCGCGAGCGCCGTCTCGCCGGACGAGAAGACCTGGCTCGACGGCGGGTCCACGGTGCTCCGGGAGATCTCGACGAGATCGTCGAGAAAGACGATCTCGGATCGGCCGGGCAGCGAAACGACGGTCCGCCGGAGGTCGTCGAGCGACTCGAAGTTGCCGGTCGGCTCGAGAGCGACGCGCTCGACGCCGGTGCGGATGTCCCCGCCCGGGATGATGATGTTGGCGCTCTCGAGAAGCCCCCGTAGCTGAAGCGGGGACATCCCCATCTCCGCCAGCCGCGCATTGTCGTAGTCCACGAAGACCCGCTCGGCCTGGGCCCCGTAGATGTCCACCTTGGCCACGTCGCCGATGCGGAGCAACTCGTCCCGCACCTCGTCCGCGACCTCCTTCAGCTCGGCGTAGGAGAACCCCTCTCCGGTCAGGGTCACGATGATCCCGAAGACATCCCCGAACTCGTCGTTCACCTGCGGCGGGACCACGCCCGCGGGCAGCGCCACCCGCTCCACCTTGCGTCGCAGTCCATCCCAGATCGGCCGCATCTCGTCGAATTCGTCGCGGACGTTGACCATGATGATGGACACGCCGGTCTTCGAAGTCGAAGTGATCGAATCGATCTGGGGCAGCTCCTGGATCGCCTTCTCGATGGGATCGGTGACGAGCTGCTCGACCCGCTCCGGACTCGCGCCCGGGAAACGGGTCATCACCTGGGCGGAGCGGACGGTGAACCCCGGATCCTCGGCGCGCGCCATGGTCCGGTAGGCGGAGGCGCCTCCGAACAGAACGACTGCGAGCACGACGGCCGTGATCCGGTTGTTCCGGATGGCGGCCCGGGTCAGGTCCATGTTCAGCGCGCTCCGGCGGGACCGAGCCGCACGATGTCTCCGTCGAGGAGTCGGCCCACCCCCGCGGTCACCACCTGATCTCCTTCTTCGATGCCGGACGTGACCTCGATGCCGTCGGCGGCGAAGCCGGCGACCGTCACCTCGCGCCTCCGCACTTCCGCCAGCCCGTCCCCGCTCGGCTCGGCGACGAAGACGAACCGTCCGGCCTGGTCCTCGGCGACCGCCTGCCCGGGGAGGACGAAGCGGGGCGACGAGTCATCTCCGGGAAAGACGATCTCGACGAGCGCCGCCATCCCCGACCGGATCCCGGCGGCCCCGTCGAGCCGCACGGTCACCGGAAAGGTCGTGCCGACGGCGGTGCTCGCCACTCCCACCTCGGTCACCGTCCCGTCGAAGCGCTCCCCGGGGATCGAGTCGAATTGGATGGTCGCGGCCATCCCGGCGCGGATCTCCCGGATCAGCGCCTCCGCGACCGCGAAGCCCACCTCGGGGGGGCCGCTCGCCGCCAGCACGACGATGGGAGTCCCCGGCGTCACGGTCTCGTTCGCTTCCGCCGCGACCGCGGCGATCGCTCCCGCCACCGGCGCGGCGAGGCGGGTGTAGCCGAGTTGCCGTCGCACCAGATCGAGACGCTGCCCGGTGGACTCCACCTGGGCGGCGGCGGAATCGGAAGCCGCCATCGCCGCGTCCAGGTCGGTTCGCGAGGCGTTGTCGTTCTCGTAGAGGCTCCGGACCCGGCGGAGGTCGGCCGCGGCGTTGCCGGCCCGCGCCTCGGCCTGACGGAGAGCGGCTTCCGCTTCACGCACCTGGAGCTCGTAGTCCACCGGATCCAGCTCGGCGATGAGCGCCCCCGCCGAAATCCCCTCCCCGACCCGGACCGCCACCCGCGAGATGACGCCGCCGACCCGAAAACTCAGGGTGGACTCGACGCCCGCCCGCGCCACGCCGGAAAACGCCCGCACCTGGTCGGCGCCGGCGGCCCGCGCCACGACCGCGCGCACCGGCCGGATGACCGGCTCGGGGGGAGGCGGATCCCCGCAGGCGGCGAGGGCCGCGAGGAGCGCCCCGGAGGCGAGGCGCCGGGACGATGTCCAGCGGTGGTGGTCGTGGAATTGGATTCCCATCATGCACCTCATCGGGGCCTCCCGCGGGGCTCGTAGCCCGTTTCCCGGAAGAATTCGCCGACTCGTTCCCTGAAGCCGGCGACGTCCGGCGGGTCGAGGAAGGCTTCCAGCCGTCCGGCGGCGCGCTGCGCGTCCATCAGATCGAGCAGGTAGTCGTACACGGCGGTCGCGGACCCCTCCTCCGCGATGAGGGCGGCGTTTTGGGCGTCGATCAGATCGAGGATGCTCACCGCGCCCTGCTCGTAGGCGTCGGTCACGAGCTCGAGGTTCCGCCGGGCGGCCTCCGCCCCTTCCCCGGCGAGCCCTATCCCGGCCCACGAGGCGTGGGCGTAGAGCAGGGCCGAGCGGAGCCGCTGCTCGATGTGCCGGGCCGTGGCCCGTCGCTGGAGGCGCAGGGCGTCGAGCTCCTCCCTCGCCCGCATCCGCTCTCCCCACCGCGCGCCGCCGGCGAACAGCGGGATGGATGCCGAGACTCCCGCCGACCAGTTCCAGGCGTTGCGTTCCGGGATCTCGAACGCGCCGGGCAGGATGTCGAACGCCCCGGCGCCGTCGGGCGTCCCCACCGTGCTCAGGTTCCCGGCGGCCGACACGGTCGGCGACCAGAAGGCCCGGCGCGCGGCAAGCAGGGCGCGCTCGGCGACGGTGATGGCGGCGTCGAGGCGTCGCAGCTCGGGCGAAGCGAGGTGAGCCTCCCGCGCCATGAAGTCGCGCACCAGACCGAACGCATGGGGGTTGTCCACGAAGTCCTCGAGGATCGCGGCGGCGGCCAGGAGATCGGGATCCTCGAGATCCACATCCTCCGTCTCGAAGGCCTCCTCGAGGGGACGGTCGAGCAACCGGTTCACTGCGATTCGGGCCACCTCCAGCGCGGCCCCCGCCTCCACCGCGGACCGGCGGTGGCTGGCGATCTGACTCTCCCACCGCAGGACTTCGGTGGCGCGCGCCACCCCGATCTCCCGGCGGGACCGGGCGAGCTCGAGGTTGACCCGGGTCAACTCCAGGTTCTCCCGCTGGATGCGCTCGAAGGTGCGGGCCCGGAGCACGTTCAGGTAAGCGACCGCGGCGGCGTGGACGATGTCGAGCCGCTGTTCGTCGAGGGCCCGCTCCCGCGACTCCTGCCGCCGCCGCTCGATCTCGGCGCCGGCGCGGGCCTGGTCCGACCAGAGCACCTGGGACACCGAGAGCGCGCCCACCGCGGTCCACTTCGGCTGGATGCCGAGAGTGCTCTCCGCCCGGTCCGGATCGATCGCCTCGAAGCTGCCCGCGGCGCTGACCTGCGGCAGGAGCGGCGCGCGCGCCGCCCGGACCGAGCCGAGCCCGGCCGCGACGGAGCGATGCGCCGCAAGGAGTTCGAGATTGGCGGCCAGCGCCTCTCGACCAACCGAAGCCAGGCTGAGGCGGCGGGTAACGCCCCGCGGCTCGGCGTGGAGCAGTTCGGCGTCGGTCATGACCCGCCAGCCCGGATGAACTCCGATCGCGCGCGCGGTCGCCAGATTGAGCGTGAGCCGGCGGCTCCGCTCGAAGTCCACCGGCAGGTCGCCCGCGTTCTCTCCCAGCAGGATCCGCTGGACATGGAGCGCGATGCGCCGCGCCTGCCGATCGAGGTCCGTGTCGAGGTAGTAGCTGGCGAGGAGTCCGCGCTCCACTTCGTCGCGCCCCATCCACGAGAACGCCGGGAGCCGCCTCTCGATCAGCCCCGCCACCAGCCGGGCGAACCCCTCGGACGAGAGCTGCGGGAGCGGTGTGACGTACACCGCGTCGGTGTCCGGGGGCAGCGCGTCGAGCGCCTCCGGCACCGAATCGCCCATCCGGACGATGACGGCCTCGCCGCCCGCTTGCGGCATCCCGCGAAGCAGGTTCTCCTCCATCCCGGGGTTGGCGAGGAGGAGCGCCTCGCTGGCGAGGTAGGTCAGCCGCTCGAACGGGACGACCTCCCGGAGCGCGCCGATCTCCTCGACGACATCCCGGGTGAAGGTGAGGTAGGCGAGGTTGGTCCGCCCGCTGACGCGCTCACCGGCGTCGTTGCTCTCGATAGGGAAGCCCTGCGCCTCGGGGTCGAGGACGAAGAGAGCGATGACCGGCTTCGGCAGCTCCCCCGAACGCATCGCGTGAGCGGACCCGAGGGGGCCGAACGTGAGCGCGATATCCACAGCCGGATCGGCGAGGAGGTCTTCGACCGCCGAGCGCGCCGCCTCGGGGGTCCAGTCGGCGGTGCGCTGCGCGGAGGCCGGGAAAACGACTTCGAATCGCGGCGCCGCGAGCGCCCGGACCTCCGCCTCGATCCGGGAGCGCATGGCCGCGGTTCCCTCCCACGGCCCGTCGGCGACGGTCCCCACCACGCACGGGTCGCAGGTCATCTGCGCGTCCGCGCGGCCCGCCGCACCGAACAGGAGAACGCCGGCGATCCCGATCGCGGCGCCGGCGCGGTAGCCGGGCCCGGCTCGTCGGCCCCTCACGGTCGGGGATCCTACTTTGACTCCATCGGCCCACGCCCCTCCGCCGACGCTCCGGATGACCTGCGGCGCTCGGCGGGAGGAGGCGCCGCCGTGCGACCGCCGAAGTAGAAGCCGACGACGGCTGCGCTCAACGCGCCGAGCGTGGAGGCCACCTCTCCGAAGGCGTCTCCAGCCACGCCCGCCCCGAACAGCAGGACGTTCAGCGTGGAGCCCACGATGAGCAGGGCGAGCGCGCTCCGCACCGAGCCGCGCGGGAGTCCAAGGCCCCGGTTCTCCGCCGGGTTCTTCTCGCCTCGCCGCCAGGCCAGGACGAGCAACCCGAGCAACAGGGTAACGAGCACCGCCTGGCCCACCAGGAGCAGAGCGCCTCCCGACGCCGCGCTCGCCTCGGCGGCGCCTCCCTGCCCCGCGGCCGCGACCGGAAGAAGGACGAGTGGCGCGACGGCGAGCGCGACGGCCCGTCGCAGGAAACGTGTGATCTGAACTGGCATGGGGTTCCTCCTCGCGCCTCGATCGGGCGCCGTCGAACTTTCCGGCGCGCCCCATCCCGCCCTCATCCTGCTCTCCTCTCCTCCTGACTCCCCGGCACCGTAGCGCGCCACTCCCCCGGCGCATGGTCGCGCGCGCCTCCACTCGATGGGCGGCTTCCATTCCCCGTGACTCCTGACCCGACTCGGTCCATGGGAGCTGGCTGGCGACCGGCGGTGGGGCGGCGCCTCCCCGTCCGTAGGGGAGAATCCGCCCTCGAGGAGTCGGGAGCCGAAGTCGGAAATGCGTTTTCTCCCGTTCCGTCCGCCGCGGCTGTCGCTCGCGGGATGGATGATCGTCGCGCTCGCCGCCGGCGTCCCCTTCGGTCTCATGGCGCCCGAAGCCGCCGAGCGGATCGCATTCCTGAGCGAGCTGTTCCTGCGGCTGATCCGGTCCATCATCGCCCCGGTCCTGCTGGGCGTTCTGATCCGGGCGATCGCGGGGGCGGGCTCGCTGCGCTCGCTCGGCCGGCTCGGCTGGAAGTCGCTCGTCTGCTTCGAGATCGCGACCACGATCGCGTTGCTGAGCGGGTGGCTCGCGGTGCTGGCGCACGGGACCGGCGTGGGTCTGGATCTGGGTGGCTCCGGGGCGCCGGCGGCGGAGGGCGGCGGGATGGGGCTCACCGACGCGCTCGTGAACGCCGCCCCGGCGAGCATCTTCGAGGCGCTCGCCGACGGCAACGTCCTGCAGATCGTGGTGTTCTGCTTTCTCTTCGGCGTCGCCTGCCTGTCGGTCGGCCGGCCGGCGCGCCCGGTCGTGGATCTCGCCGGCGCCCTCGCGACCATCGCCTTCCGCTACACCGACTACGTGATGTTCCTGGCGCCGGTCGCGGTGTTCGCGGCGGCGGCGGGCGCGGCGGCCGGCGGTGGCCTGCAGACGCTCGAGGGACTGGCGGGATTCACGGTCCTCGCCTGGATCGTCCAGGGGGGCTTCCTGCTCGTCGTGCTCGTCGGCGGCCTCGGGCTCTGCCGGGTGCCGCTCCGTCGCTTCGCCCGTTTCGCCCGGGAGCCGTTCGTCGTGGCCTTCGCGACCACCTCCAGCGCCGCGGCGCTGCCCAAGACGCTCGAGAATCTCGAGCGCTTCGGCGTACCGCGCCGGATCCTGGGCGTGGTGGCGCCGCTCAGTCTCAGCCTCAACCTGAACGGGAGCACGATCCATCTGGCGATGGCCACCGTGTTCGTCGCGCAGGCGGCCGGGGCCCCGTTCGGCTGGGAGCAGCAGCTCGTCCTGCTCCTGACGCTGAAGTTGACGAGCAAGGGCGTCGCCGGCGTGCCCCGGGCCAACTTCGTGATCCTCGCGGCGGTCTTCGAGAGCCACGGCCTCCCGCTCGAGAGCCTGGCGATCCTGCTCGGCATCGACGCGCTCATTGATCCGGTGCGAACCAGCGTGAACGTCGTGAGCCACTGCGCTGCGCCCGCCGTCGTCGCCCGCTGGGAGGAGCGCCCCGGCTGACCTCGCACCACAGCCGGATCGCGGCCCCCGGTCCGGGCGGGCTTGCCAGCCCTCAGCCGAGATGAGTGACGTTCATCGGGCCCCGCGCTCGGGAGAGCGGCGCCCCATACGGCGCCGCCGTCTATGGAGCGCCGGTCTCCAGACCGGCACTGGGAAACCAGGCTGCCCCAGGTCGCAGCCTGATGGCCGGCGCTCCATCGTGCCGCTCTGGAGAGCGGCGCTCCATAAGGCGCTCCAGACGATCAGTTCAGGGCGGCGAGGACCTTCGCGATGAACTCGGACACCGCGCCGCCCTGGATCCAGCGAACCACGACCACGAGATCGTTCTCCCAGTCCACATAGACGATGTTGCTTCCGGCGCCGCGGAACGTGACCGCCGTGTCGGGAGCGGCGGGGATGGACTTCACCATCTCGCCGTCCCGCTCCACCGGTCCGTTCAGGAACCAGTTCATGTAGCCGTAGCTCGGGTTCACCTCGCCCGGCATGCGCGCCATCGCGATCCACTCTTCCGAGATGAGCTGCTCGCCCTCCCAGGCGCCGTTTCGCAGGAACAGGAGCCCGAAACGGGCGAGATCGCGGGCGCTGATGTGCATGCCGCCGCCCCAGTGACCGCCGCCGCTCACCGACTGGACTTCGCGACCATCAATCATGACCCACGAGTTCTCGTATCCGTGCCAGCGCCACCGGTTCGAGGCGCCGATCGGGCTCATGATCCGCTCCCGCAGCAGGACCGGAAGCGGGTCGCGCACCACGTGGAGCGCGGCGAGCGCGAGCAGGTTCACCCGCACATCGTTGTACTTGTAGAACGTGCCCGGCTCGTGCATCGGCCGATCGGGATACTCGAACGGATGGTCCCCCACCGGGCGATCCGCCCAGTCGGGCTTGTCCCACAGCGTCCCCTGCCAGTCGCTCGTCTGCCGCAGGAGGTGGTCCCAAGTGATCTTCGCGTTGTGTTCCGAGCCGAACAGCTCGTCGTCGGGCATGTAAGGCCCGACGCGGTCGTCCACCGAAGCAATCAGTCCGTCGTCCCACGCCAGCCCCACCGTGGTGGAGAGGAAGGTCTTGGAGACGCTGAAGGTCATGTCCACCTTGTGGACCGGGCCCCATTCCCGGACGATCTCGCCACCCCGGACGACGATGCCGCTGAGCGGGCCGCGCACGGTCGTCGGGCCGACCCGGCTGCCGAACGGCTCCTGCGCGAAGGTGAGCTCGTGGTTCAGCGCCAGATCGCGGGGGGCGTTCGATTCCGACGCCACCGCGAACGCCACCGCTTCTTCGAGCGCGTCGGCGTCGAAGCCGGCCTCCGCCGGGGTCCGGGTCCGCCAGTCATGACGCTCCGGGAAGTAGGGGGCCTGCGCCCAGCTCGCGGCCGCAACCGCAAAGGTCAGGATCGCCGCGAAGGCCGCGGTCCGCCGGTTCATGGTTCCCATCCCGATTCCTCCCGGCCGCCGGGCGCTGGCCCGGGGGCCCGCTGACGCCGCGGGGGCGCCGTTCAGTCGTCCGGTTCGATCTTCGCCCGGATCCGACCGAAGAACTCCCGGCTCATCTTCGCCATCACCGGCTTCATGAGCCGCCCGGCCAGCATCGCGACGGTCCCACGGACGGTCACGTCGGCCTTCCAGTCGAGCGCCGTGCCTTCCTCGCAGTCGCGCAGTTCGAGGTCGGCGCTCCCGTCCACGTTCACGCCCGGCCCGTTCCCGCGGATGGACATCCGCGCCCGCTCGGGCTCGTGGAGTTCGACCCATTCCAGCCGCGTCTTCGCCCGGACGGCGGCCGCTCCCAGCTTCACCCCGCCGACGACTTCGAACCGCCGGTTGGGCTCGATCGTGCGCATGGACTCGACGCCGGGCATGCAAGACGCCACCAGATCGGCGTCGGTGATGCCCCTCCAGACCTCCGCCCGGGGGAGGCGGATGATCTCGGTTCCGCGGATTTCCATGGGCCGATTCTACCGGCGGGTAACGCGCCGGCTTATCGTTCCGGCTACTCCCGCCATGATCAGGACCGCCCCCCACCGCCTCTTCCTTTCGTTCGCCCTCGCGCTGCTCGCCACGCCGGGCCTCATCGCCGCCACGCCGCCGACCGCCGCGTCCTCCGAACTCGTCGGCGAGGTCATCGGACCCGAGGGCGGCGGCGTGGCCGGCGCCGAGGTGGTGATCACCCTCGCCGATGGCTCCACCCGCACCACGACCAGCGAGGCCGCCGGTCTGTTCCGCTTCGACACGCTGCCCGAGGGGAGCCACCGACTCACCGTGCGCGGCGGCGGCATCACCGAGCGAACCGTGGAGATCGAAGTCGGCGCCGAGGGCGAGGTGCGGATCCGGATCCCGGTCTCCCTCGCCTTTTCGGAGGCCGTGACCGTCACCGGCCAGATCCAGGAGCGCACCCTGCGCGACGAGCCCGGGAGCGTCGCGGTCGTGGATCGCACCCGGCTCGCCACCGCGACCGATACCGACCTCTACTCGCTCATCGAGGCCGTCCCCAACCTGAACTCCTCGTCCGACCGGCGCGGGTTCTCGATTCGCGGGATCAGCCAGGGCGGGTTCGGCGGCGGGAGCGGCCTCCTCGTGACCACCGTCGTGGACGGAGCGGCGGTTCAGGGCTACCAGGGGACCTACTTCGGCCCCTACAGCACCTGGGATCTGGACCGGGTGGAGGTGTTCCGGGGACCCCAGTCCACCCAGCAGGGACGAAATGCGCTCGCCGGAGCGGTCGTGATGCGAAGCCGCGACCCGATCTACCGGACCGAGTTCCTCGGCAGAGCCCGGGTAGGCGAAGCCGGCGCACGGCAGTTGGCCGCTACGGTGAACCTGCCCCTGATCGCGAACCGGGCCGCGCTCCGGTTCTCGGTGGACCGACAGTTGGACGACGGATTCGTCTCCAACCCGACGCTGCGCGACGGCGCCTACGACTTCCGCGAGGCGCTCCACTTCCGCGGCAAGCTCCGTTTCGATCCCACCGCGAGATTCCGGGGGATGCTGACCTTTGCGCAGGGGGAAAACCGCGGCGGCGACTCCACGATCGGCGCCGCCGGCTTCCCCGACCAGCGACTGAACCTCTCGGACCACCCGGCGGAGGACGGCTCCGATCACCGCATGCTCGCGCTCGATCTCGGCTACGACCTGACTCGCTCCCTCTCGCTGGAGGGGACCGCGACGCTCTACGACCACGACTACCGGCGCAGCGAGGATCTCGACCAGACGTTCCAACCCGCCGGGGTGATTGACTACTGGACCGACGATCGGTGGACGACCGGCGATCTGAGGCTGCGGGTGGATCCCGGCGGGCGGGCGCGCGGCGTGATCGGGGTGTACGCCGCCGAACTCGAGGACGACCTCCAGGTGGACGCGGCGGGCCCGGGGGAGCTCGGGGGGCTGCCGCCCGGTTTCACCCTGACCTCGTTCTTCGAGATCGGCGAGAGCACCTCGAACGCGGCGGTTTACGGGGAGTTCGACTTCGGGATCGGCGCGGACGAAGACTGGACGGTGACGCTCGGCGGCCGCTACGACCGGGAGAGCCGAGAGACCCGCAACCTCCAGGGGCTCGAATCGGATCCTCCGCTCCCGCCTGGACTGCTCCCTCCGAACCAGCCGGAGCAGATCCTCCCTTCGGAGTACGACGCCTTCCTGCCGAAGGCGGCGCTCACCCGGCGCTGGAACGACAGCCTCACCACATCGGTGAGCTGGCAGCGCGGCTATCGGGCCGGCGGCCGGTCGGTAGCGGTGCTCTCGCAGACCACCAACGACTTCGCACCCGAGTTCACCAGCAACTTCGAGCTGGCGGTGCGGGCGTTCGCCCCCGACCGGCGCTGGCGCCTGCGCGCGAACGCGTTTCTCACCGACTGGACCGACCAGCAGGTGCGGGTGCTCACGGACCTGGGGCTCCCGGTGGACACTCTCACCGTAAACGCGGGAGAGTCCACGGTCTCCGGAGCCGAGATCGAGGCGGGGGTGTTCGCGCTCCGGAACCTCGAGCTGTATGGATCCGCCGGGCTCCTCCAGACCCGCTTCGACTCGTTCCGGGACCATGACCGCGACTTCACCGGAAACGAGTTCCCCTACGCACCGTCCTGGTCGGCGATGGCGGGTGTGTTCTGGAGCACCCGGGAAGACGACGAGTTCGGCGGTTCCTGGACCGGCCGGCTCGAGGTCACGGCGCAGCCGGAGAGCTTCGCCACCGCCGCGAACAACCCCGACTTCGTGGCGGAGGCGCGAACCCTGGTCAACGCCCGCGTCGGGTATCGCCTCGGGCTCGTGGGCGTATTCGCGTTCGGGCGCAATCTCCTCGACGAGGCCTACCTGCTCCAGACCTGGGATTCCTCGATTCCCGGCTTCGGGCGACTCGGGCGCGCCGGCGACCCCCGCGCGGTCGGTGTCGAACTCGACATCGCATTCTGATCGGCGCGTGGCGGACTCCCCCGCTCCGTCCGATCGGAAACCGTCAGCGCGGCCCCCGCCCGCCGTCTGCGGCTGGAAGGAGTGGGTCGCATTGCCCGATCTCGGCATTGAGGCGATCAGGGCGAAGCTGGACACGGGCGCCCGCACCTCGGCGCTCCACGCCTGGGATGAGGAAGTGGTCGAAGCCGGAGGGCGCACCCGCATCCGCTTCTCGGCGCACCCGTTCCCGGGGAACGAAAGAGCGGTCATCCGATGCGAGGCCCCCGTCACCGACCGGCGCTGGGTGAGAAACTCCGGGGGTGACCGCGAGCAGCGCTACGTCATCGAGACCACCGCGATCGTGGGATCCTGGTCGTGGCCCATCGAGCTGACCCTGACCAGCCGGGAGACGATGCGATTTCCGATGCTCCTCGGACGCGAGGCCATGCGAAGGCGCCTCGTGGTGAACCCGGCCTGTTCCTTCCAGCTCGGGGGGCGCCCCGGACGCCTGCCGACCCGCGGCCAGACCGAGTCCACCCGCAGGAGCGCGTCATGAACATCGCGATGCTGGCCCGGAATCCCGATCTCTACTCGCATCGCCGACTGGTGGAAGCGGCGGAAGCCCGCGGGCATCGCATTGACGTCATTGATACGGCCCGCTGCTACATGAACATCACGGCGCACCGGCCGCAGGTGCGCTACAAGGGAAAAGTGCTCACCGGCTACGACGCCGTCATCCCCCGGATCGGCGCTTCGATCACCTTCTACGGAACCGCGATCCTGCGGCAGTTCGAGATGATGGGAGTCTGGCCGCTGAACGAGTCGGTTGCGATCGGGCGCTCCCGCGACAAGTTGCGCTCGCTCCAGCTCCTCTCCCGGGCCGGGCTCGGGCTGCCGGTCACCGGCTTCGCCCGCGGCGCGAAGCAGGCCGAGGAGATGATCCGGATGGTCAAGGGACCCCCGGTCGTGATCAAGCTGCTCGAAGGGACGCAGGGGATCGGCGTGGTGCTCGGCGAGACGATGGCCTCGGCGAAGAGCGTTTACGAGGCGTTTCGCGGCGCGGACGTGAACATCCTGGTGCAGGAGTTCATCCAGGAGGCGCGGGGAACCGACATCCGGGCCTTCGTGATCGGCAAGCGCGTCGTCGGCGCCATGATGCGCACGGGATCTCCCGACGACTTCCGCTCCAACCTCCACCGCGGCGGCACCGCGAAGAATGTGAAGATCACTCCCGAGGAGCGATCGACTGCGACCCGGGCGGCCCGGGTGCTCGGCCTGAACGTGGCGGGCGTGGACTTTCTGCGCTCCGACCACGGTCCGGTCATCATGGAGGTGAACTCCAGTCCGGGGCTCGAGGGAATCGAACGCGCCACCGAGGACGACATCGCCGGGCGGATCATCCGATTCATGGAGGCCAACGCCCGACCCTCGAGGACGCGCACCCGCGGGAAGGGATAGCCGGGATCATGGGCCAGCCCCCTCGGCTTCGAGCCGGACTCGGCATTCCGGTCGGCTGGAACGTCGGCCGCGGGGAAGCGCGGGGCGGCTGGAACTTCGGCCGCAGGGAAGCGCGGGGCGGCTGACTCTGGCTGGACGCCGGCCTTCCGCGGTGGCCGCGGCGGGGAGCCTCCTCCCGATCGGGATCCTGCTGTCGGGGTTCGCCTCGCTGGCGTATCAGATCGTCTGGGTGCGTCGCTTCGCGGTGGTGCTGGGGACGACGCACGCCGCCGTGACGCTGGTGCTCGCCATGTTCCTGGGCGGGCTGGGCCTCGGCGCCCTCCTCGCCGCCCGATCCGGCGGCGGCCTCTCCGCGCCGCGCCTGGCTCGCCGGTTCCTCCTGCTGGAACTGGCCGCGGCGGGCTTCGCGGCCGTGCTGCCTCTCTACCTGAGCTGGACCACGCCGCTGGTGCGGGGTCTGACCGGGCCGGAGCAGGCGCTCGTTCCCACCGGGGTCGTCGCCGCGGTCTTCCTCCTTCCCGCCGCGACCGCGATGGGGGCGACCCTGCCGACCCTGACGGCGCTCAGCCGGCGGGTCGGAGACCGGGGCGAGGCGTCCGCGGCGGGTTGGCTCTATGCCGCGAACACCGCCGGCGCCGTGCTGGGGAGCCTCGCGGCGGCGCGGCTCCTGATCCCGGAACTGGGCCTGAGCGGGGCCTCGACCTGCGGGATCGCGGCGAACCTGGCCGGCGGCGCCGTCGTGTTCCTTCGCTTCCGCCGGGACTCCACGACACCGGCGCCCGGCGGGGGAGCTCGCGCCGTCGGACCCCGGTCCGGCTGGCGCCCGCTCTGGCGGTTCGGGAGCATCGCCGGGCTCTCCGGCTTCGCGGCGATGGCCGCCGAGGTCGGCTGGGCGCGGCTCGCCGCCCTGCTCTTCGGCCCGACGATCTACACGTTCGCCTGCGTCGTCACCGCGGTGATCCTCGGGATCGCCCTGGGAAGCGCCGCCGCCGGACGCCTGCTGCGGCGCCGGCGCGCCGGCGCGTCAGCGGCGCCCGCTCTCGCCGCCTTGCAGCTCGCCGGGGCCGCCGCGTGCGCCGCCGTGGCCTGGGGGGCAAGCCGCCTCGCGCTCCCGGTCGGGGCGCTGGTGGCTCGTAACGCGGACGACATCGGGAGACTCCTGGATCTTCAACTCGTCGCCACCGTCGCGGTGCTGCTCCTCCCGGCCGTCGCGTTCGGGGCCACGTTCCCGCTCGCGGTCGCCGGGGCGACCGGCGCCGTCTCGAGGCGGGAGGCGAATGCCGGACGCGCGACCGGCGTGATCTATGCCGCGAACGCCGCCGGCGCCGTCGCGGGCGCGCTCGCGGCCGGCTTCCTGCTCGTGCCCGGCGCAGGAGTCGAGGGGGCGCTCCTCGCCGGGATCCTCGCGCAGGCCATCGCCGCGATCGCCGCGGCTCCCCGGCTGCTCCCGGTCGTTCTCGCCGGCGGCGTTGCGGTCGCCGCGGTCGGAGCCACCCGGTCCTGGGACTGGGAGGCGCTCGCCGGCGGGCTCTATCGGGTGGCGCCGCAAATCGAACCCGGACGCCACCGGGACTTCCTCCGCCGTGGAACGCTTCGGTTCCTCGAACACGGCGCCGCCTCCACCGTCTCGGTGAAGGAGGTGGCCGGCGAACTCTCGCTCGCGATCGACGGGAAGGTGGACGCCACCGATGGGGCGGACATGCTGACCCAGCGCATGCTCGCCCACCTGCCGCTCCTGCTTCATCCGGATCCCGAGACCGTGTTCATCGTCGGGCACGGGAGCGGCGTCACCGCCGGGGCTGCCCTTCGGCACGATGTCGAGCGCGTGACCGCCGCCGAAATCTCCGCGGAAGTCGGGCGCGCCTCCCGGCTGTTCGCCGCGAGCAACGGCGCGCCCTGGGAGGACGAACGCTTCGCGCTTCTCCAGGCGGATGCGCGCAACCATCTGATGTTCTCGCCCGATTCGTTCGATGTCGTGATCTCCGAGCCCTCGAACCCGTGGATGAGCGGCGTCTCCCCCCTGTTCACCGTGGAGTTCTTCGACGCCGTCCGCTCGCGACTCCACCGCGGTGGGCTGTTCGGCCAGTGGATCCACCTCTACAACCTGGACGGCGAGAGTCTTCGGACCGTCGTCGGCGGATTCACCGATGTGTTCCCCGAGACCGCGCTGTTCGTCCTGCACGACGGTGACGCCCTACTGATCGGCGCCAACGGGCCGTTCCCGACGGTGCCGCGGGAGCGCATCGAGGGGCGCATCGCCGGACTGGCCGACGAAATCGCGCGCTACGGCGTCAGCGACTACCCCGCTCTCCGGCGTTGGCTCACCGCCGCCAGCCCTCGCCTCGACGCCTGGGCGGCCGACGCCCCCCGCCACCTGGACGACCACCCGATCCTCGAGTTCCGGGCGCCCTTCGCCGCGCACGCCGCGACCTCGTTCCGGAATCGCCAGGCGCTCGAGGCTCTCGCGGGGGCGCCGCCGTTCGGGGGGTTCGGACCGATGCCCGCTCCCGACGCCGCCTCACTCGCAGGCCGCGCCGCGGGCCTCCTCTTGGCGCAGAACCACGACTGGGCGCTCGATCTGGCCCTCCGAGCGCTCGATCTCGACCCCGCCGAGCCCGCTGCGGCGGCCGCGGTGTTCCAGGCCGCGATCGCCGGAGGCCGGGCGCGCGAGGCCGTTACCGCGATCCGGGCGGCGCTGAGAGCGGTGGACGAGGACAGCGCCGCGGCGCGGGAGCTCACCCTGTTCCTCGCCCGGCTGCACCTCGCCGCCGGCGCTCAGGACGAGGCGGCCGCGACGCTCCGGGACGGGCCGGCCGCGCTGGCGGAGGATCGCCAGGCGCTCCTCCTCTCTGCTGAAGTCCAGGTCGAGCGCGGCGCTCTGGATTCGGCCGAGGCGCTGGCGCTCGCGGTGCTCCGGACCGACCCGCGGGATGCGGAGGCGGCGGCGTGGCTCGCCGAGCTGAGCCTGCGGCGTCAGCGCCGGGAGGAAGCGGCGCTCCGGGCGGGCGCGATCCTCGCCGAGCGCCCGGCGACGGTGCGCGCGCTTCGGGTTCGCGCGGTGGCGCTCGCGGAGATGGGCCGGGAGGCCGAGGCGCGGGAGGCGTTCACAGCGCTCGTCGCGCAGGCTCCGTCGCCCGCGTTCCACTGGGCCAACTTCGCCGCATTCGAGCTGGCCTCCAGCCGGCCGGCCGAGGCGGTGCGGCTTTACCGGGAGGCCGTGGACCGCGACCCGACGAACTTCGCGCTGTACGCCGCACTGCTCGACGCCGCGACCCGCGCGGGCGACACCGAGGAGATGCGGCGCGCCGGCGAGGCGCTGGACTCGTCAGGGACCCGTGGCGCGGGGGACGAGCGCCGCTGACCGTCCCCCGCCGCGCGTTGGCGAGCCGGGAGGGAGCGTCGGATCGGCCCGGCGCTCCCCTCCCCCGGGCGGCTCAGAACTCGACGCGGACCCCGACCCGGAAGACCCGCGGGTCGAGGATCGCGACGATCTCGTTGTAGCGGGCCCCGGAGATCGTCCGGTAGTTGAGCACGGTCGAACTGTTGACCAGGTTGAACCCGTCGAACAGCAGCGCCAATGTGGCCCCGCCCGAAATGTCGAACGACTTCTCGGCGCGCATGTCGAAGATGCCGACGTTCGGCGCGCGGTCGTTGTAGCCATCGGGCATCACCCGCTCGTTGCCTGCGTTCGGTAGCCGGACGGTGACCCGGCGGCCGGTCTGGTACCCGCTCTGGAGCTTGTAGGAGGCGCTCACGCCGATGTCCCCGGGGAAGATGTAGCGTCCCACCAGCTTGTAGTTCCAGTAGGTGGTGTCGATCGGCCCGAGCCGGAGCGACTGGTTCGCCCGCCACTCGTAGGTCGTCCCCTCGACGAAGTCAAAGCGGGCGGCGGCGCGCACGCTGGTCGAGGACGTCGTGCGCATGTAGGCGTTCGCCCAGGTGTGCAGGAACGAGGTCAGGAACATCCAGCGATCGGAGTAGCGACGGTTCAGCGCCACTTCGACGGTGTGGTAGTTCCCGTCCGGATCCGGCAGCCCGTAGGCGCCAGGATTCACGTACTGCCGGTCCTCGGAAACGCCCGGCTCGCGGTCCGTGAGCTGGATGGTCTGGTCGTCTCCGGTTCCCGCCACGTTGTCCGGCCCCGGATCTTCGAAGGTATAGGGAATGCCGTAGGCGAAGGCGCGGTTCAGATCCACGATCCCGTAGCCGTTCCGGGAGTTCTTGTGGACGTAGGACGCCCGGAAGGAGAAGTTGTCGGCGATCTGTTGTTCGAAGTGGGCCGACATTTCATGTCCGTAGGCGTTCGTGAGGCCCGGGTCCACCGTGACGAACCCGGCGCCACCCAGGGTTCGGAGCTTGTCGCCCAGCTCCGGGGAGTCGGCAAGCCCGCCACTCGGACCGGGATCCAGGATCCGGTTCCCGTTGAGATCGTTGAACGCGTAGCGGAACGCGGCCTGACCCACCGGGTTCTCGTCGTCCACGATGGTCGTGCTCGGGTTCCAGTAGAAGCGACCGAAGAAGAGCTTCAGCACGCTCTCACCCTCACCCGTCAGGTCGAATGCAGCGCCGAGGCGCGGCCCGATGTTGGAGAGCGTCAGGACGTCGCGCTGCGACACCTCGAGAGCCGGGAAGATGTCCGAATGGGTGGGCGAGAGGGAGTTGTCCGGCCAACCCATCTTGTAGCGGTCGAAGCGCAGTCCGAGGTTCACCGTCAGTCGGCTGTTGAGGGTCCACGAATCCTGGACATACGCCGACGTCAGCAGGATGTCGTTGATGCCGGTGTTGGGGGTGTTGTAGATGTCCACCTCGGTGGGGACGCCGTCAACGTCGTAATAGAAGAGGTCTTCCGGCTGCATCCGCAGGAACTTGCGGCGCTCCCGATAGATCTCGGTGCCGATCTTGAAGGTGTGCTGTCCGGCCCAATCGTCGGCGAAGTAGGTCAGGTTGCCGGAGATCTGCGGCTTGGTGACGTTGCGGAGGTGATAGTAGTCGTTCGCGTTCGTCAAGTCTCCCGTGTTGACCTCGAGGCGACCGGCGGGCAACCCTTCGACGCTCTCCGACTGCGTGGCCGTCGGGAAGAGAGGGAACTGGTTGATCCAGTGGCTGAGCTGGAGGTTGAGGAAGACCTTGTCGGTAAGAACGTTGGTGTACTCGAGCTTCATCGGCTTGTTCACCGAACTCTGGTACCAGGCCGCTTCGAGCGGAACCGAGGGACCGAGGTTCCGCTCCGCCTGCAACTTGGTGCGCCGGTTGAAGAAACCGATCAACTGACTGGAATCGCTGAGCTGGTAGGTCGCTTTCGCGGTCCAGTTGCCGAGCTGGGTGGTGGCCGGATCGGGGTTCCCGATGGTGAGCTTTTCCTGATGGTTCAGGCGGTAGCCGGCGTAGAACCAGGCCTTCCCGGGATAGAGCGGGCCGCCAATACCGACGTTGATGTCGCTCTGGAGGGTGATCGGGTTGCCGGCTTCGAGACCGTTGGAGCCCGCCTTGTAGGGACCCTGCGTCCCGCCGCCCGCTCGCAGCGCGTCCGGGACGTTGTCGCCGACCGTGCTGTCGTTCTCGAAGTCCACGTAAACGTCGCCGCCGAAGCGGTCCCCACCGGACTTCACCGTGAGGTTGAAGAAGGCCCCCAGGCCGTGGGTCTCGCCCATGTTCCCCGAGCCGCCGAGCTGGAAGTCCTCGAAACTGCCGTAGTCGAAGTAGCCGGCGTTGCCCGACGTGGTCTCGGTGACGTTGATGCCCTCGAGCAGAGTGCGATGCTGGTCGCCGAAGCCGAAGGCCTGGAACCCGGTCTGGGTCCCGGTGTGCGAACCGCCGACGTCGTAGCCCTCCATCTGGAAGCCGGGGGCCTGCGCCATCGCCGCCCAGATGTCGCGCGCGTTTGGGGATGTCCTCGAGGAGTTCCTCGGTGAAGTTCACTCCGGTCGCGGTGGTCTTCACATCCACGACCGGCGCCTCCCCGGAGATGGTGACGACCTCCTCGAGGCCGCCGACCTGGAGGGTGGCGTTCACCGTGAGGGTCGTGTTGAGGGTCATCTGGATGTTTTCCCTCACGACCGGCCCGAACCCCGAGAGGGAGAACGAAACGGTGTACACGCCGGTGGGCAGCGCCGGGAAGACATAGGTCCCCTGCCCGCCGGTGACGACCACCTGGTCCTGGATCAGAGCCGGGCTCGACGCCGTGACGGTGACGCCCGGGAGCACGGCCCCGGTCGCGTCGCTCACGGTCCCGACGAGCCTCCCTCTCAGTTCCTGGGCCCCGGCGGATGCGGTGAGCCCAAGCGCGACGCCGAACGCCGCGAGTCTTGCGAATCTCCTCATGTGTGCAACCCCTTTGTCGGGAGCCAGACAGCCGATTGCGCTCCCGAATCTGGTCTCCGGATGATAAGGGCATTTCGCTCGGGCCGGTGTCGCGCCTCCCCGGCGCTCGGGCTCCCGCCGGCGGCGTGTTCCGCCGCGAGGCTCGAGGCGGGGCTGCCGGCGGCTCAGCCGAGTGGCCAGAACACCGGGATCAGCCACATCGAGAGCGCGAAGAACATGATCTTGAGCGGGGCGCCGAACAGCAGGAAGTCCCGGAACCGGTAGCCGCCGGGGCCGAAGACCATGGCGTTCGTCTGGTAGCCCATCGGGGTCATGAAACTCGCCGAAGCCGCGAACGCGACGGCGATCAGGAACGGCTTCGGGGGGACGCCGAGAGCGAGGGCGGCGGAGGCCGCGATCGGGACCATCAGAACCGCCGTCGAGTTGTTCGACACGATCTCGGACAGCAGCGCCGTCACCAGATAAACGAGCGCGAGAACGCCGATCGGCCCCAGATCGCGTCCGACCGCGGCGATGGCGTCGCCGATCATGCCGGTGAGACCGGTGTTCGTCATCGCGATCCCGAGGGGGAGGATGCCGACGAGCAGGAAGATGACGCTCCAGTTGATCGCCTCGTAGGCCTGCGGAAGCGTCAGCGCCCGCAGCACGACCAGGGCGACCACACCCAGGATCGCGGCCTTCAGGATCGGCATGACACCGAGGGCCGCGAGCCCGACCACGACGGGGATCACCGCGGCGCTGATCCACCAGCGTCGCGGCAACGTGAGGCGGAGCGGCATCTCCTGGAGCGGCACGAACCCCTCCTGTTCGTAGAGAGTCTCGATCCGCGAGCGCGGACCGAAGATGAGCAGCGTGTCCCAGTCGTGGAGGACGATGCGGGCGATCTTGTCCCGGATTGGTCCACCGGTGCGATTCAGGGCGAGCACGAAGCAGCCGAACCGGCGGCGGAAGTTGATGTCGCGCAGGTTCGACCCGGTCAGGCCGGAGAGCGGCGAGAGCTGGACCTCCGCGAGCAGATTCGCCTGGTCCGACAGCTCCTGATCGTCGATCTTCACATCGGTCAACAGCAGCAGACCGAAGTGCTCCCGAAACCGGACGATGTCCGCGAACCGGCCCCGGAGGATGAGGGTGTCGTCGGCGAGGACCGGTCGGGACCGGAGCTCCACGACGATCCGCTCGTCGCCACGGAGGATCCCCAGGACGGTGAGGCGGAACCGGCGGTTCACCTGGGCGTCGAGAACGGTTCGGCCGACGAGCCGGCTGCCCTCGGGCACCTTCACCTCGGTGAAGAACGAGGACAACCGGTACTTGTCGGTCAACCGGGCCGTGTCGGCGCGCGGCTCGAGGAAACGCATCGGGACGAGAACGACGTAGAGCCCCCCCACGAGCAGGAGCACGAGACCGAGACCGAGGAACTCGAAGACGCCGAACGCCCCGTAACCCAGCCCTTCCGACATCGAGCTGACGAGCAGGTTCGTCGAAGTCCCGATCAGGGTGCAGGTGCCCCCGATGATGCTGAGGTAGGACAACGGCAGCAGGATGCGCGAAGGCGAGACGCCGTAGTGCTTGGCGATCTGGATCCCCACCGGCATCAGGATGGCCAGCGCGGCGGTGTTGTTCACGAACGCCGAAAGCGCTCCGCAGACCAGGATCAACGCGATCGCGGCGGTCCAGTGGCTCGACCCCGAGAGACCCGAGAGACGGTGCCCGAAGCGATCGATCAGTCCGGTGTGCGTCAGCCCGTAGCTGAGCACGAACATCATCATCACGGTGATGACGGCCTCGTTGCTGAACCCGGAGATCGCCTCGCTGGGCGTCACCAGACCGAACAGGAGCAGCAGTCCCAGGCTCGTGAACGCGACCGCGTCGATGGGCAGCCACTCGAAGGCGAACGCCAGGAACGTGAAGAGGATGATCGCGATCAGGATCGCGATGCTGGCGTCCACGGAATCTTCACCCTGCTGCCGAAAGCGGGGGCCGGCCACCGAACCGACCGGCGCGCAGCCGGCATCCGCCGGAGGATAGTCCAGCCGGAAGGAGCCGGGGCTCTCTCACCTGACGCCCTCCGGGCGCCCCCGCGAACCGGCGGTCCGGAGGGGCGCCCGAAGCCGGGAATCAGCGCGAAGGCCGGATGGGGATCCCCGAAGCGGAGGCCCCGCCGATGGGGGAGCCCGGCGGCAGCGCCGGACGGCGGGTGTTCGGGTCGAGACTCTCGTCCCGGGTCAGGAAGCGGTGGATGTCCGCCGCGGCGAGATCCTCGTGGGGCGTGCGCCCCTCCGCGCCCGCGAGCGTCTCGCCGAGCGCCCGAAGCCGGTCCTCGACGATCGCTCGCACCCGAGCCGGGTTGTCGGGGTTGCTCGCCTCGCGCATCATGCCGTTCAGAACGCTCCGTTCGGCGGCGTCCTGAACCGCGCGCCGATAGCTGTCGTCCGGTTCCGCCGCGCCCCAGGTCGCCCCGGTGAGTCGATCGAGCACCTCGGAGAGGCCCGGCTGGTCGGGATCGAGCGCATGGTTGTTCACCAGTCGCGCCATCCGCTCCGGATGGAGGAGCAGTTCCACCGTGTAATCCGCCGAGGTGTCCGCCGCGGCGAGGGGATCGAATACCAGTCCGGTGTGGCCGTCGAAGGTCTCGGCGCCCCGCTCGCGGTAGGCGGGCGGCGGGATCATCTCCACGATCCGCTCCGGCAGCGCGAGGAAATCGGTGTCGAGGGTTCGGAGCACGATGTCGAGCGCGTTGCGCTGCCGGTCGCCGGGCACCGGGGCCACCGGTCGCTGCCCGTCCCCGCGCACCGCGTAGTAGTACTCCTGCCCGCCGATCGTGTTCAGCGCCGCCTTCATCTGGAAGCGGTGGTGCAGGTAGAGCGGGACCAGCACCGGCTCGAGGCGGGACATCGGTTCGCCGGGTCGGATCACCCGCTCCCCGAAGGCGTCGAGCCCGGCCTGGCGGATCTCGATCTCGCGTTCGAGGTGGCGCACCAGGTCACCGCCGTTGTCCCAGACCGACGCCAGCGGGTGGGCGCCCGCGCCGATGTAGTTGTCGGTGTGAGCCATGAACCGGGTCTCGCTCATGAGCCCTTCCTGCATGATCTGATCGAGCGCGGCGGCGGTCTCGGCCGGTGGGTGGTGGGCGTAGGCCCAGCGCACCGAGAGGATGTCGTAGGAGCCGACCCCGACTCCGTAGGCGTCGCTGAGCGAAACCTGTCCGTCGTCGCCTAGGACGGCGAGCGGCGCCGGGTAATCCATGACGCTGGCGCGCCCGTCGTAGGTCGAAGACATGTAGTTGTGCGGGAACCCGAGGGTGTGCCCCACTTCGTGCGCGGAAAGCTGCGCGACCCGGGCGAGCGCCAGGTCCACCGGGTCGGCGTCGTCACTGATCTGGGCCAGATAGCCGAACCCGGGCGCCGCCGAGAGCCCGCAGGAGTGGGGGCCGCCGGGGTCGGGGGGAAGTCCGATGGGCGCGGCGCCGGAGCCGCCGGTGTAGGGCGCGACCATGCCGACTCCGTGCAGGTGGTCCTGGCGCAGCCGCAGGCTCCCGAGGTTCACGTTGCCCTTGATGATCTCCCCGGTGCGGGGATCCTGGACCGAGCCGCCGTAGGACCAGCCGCGGGTGCGGCGATGGGTCCAGTGGATCATGTTGTAGCGGACATCCTGCGCATCGGCGCCCTCGGGGAGCACCTCCACGCGGTAGCCGTCAATGAACCCCGCCGCCTCGAACGCCTCGTTCCACCAGCGGGCCCCTTCGAGGAGCGCGGTGCGGACCGGCTCCGGCGCCCCGCGGTCCAGGTAGTAGATGATCGGCTCGACCACCTCGGAGCGCTCGGCGGTCGGATCGCGCTTCTCCAGCCGGTGCCGGGCGGCGAGCCGGACCGTCATCGGCTCGTCGATCGCCGTCGCGTAGTCCTGGTACTGCGGCCCGTTCACGCCAATCCGGGGATCGGCGACGCGGACCTCGAACCCGGGGCCGGGCAGCCGCACGAGCGAGTGGTGCTGCCGCAGCGTGATCGCTTCTCCGCTTGCGGCGACCGCCTGGACCAGCGGCCCGGGGCGGTCGGAAGTGAAGGTGAGCAGTGTCTCGATCTCGGTGTTGTCGGGGAAGCCCTTCGTGTTCTCCAGATAGAACGCGCTGCGGTCCCGGTCGAGACGGAAGGTGCCCTGATTCGCCCGCGCGAGACGCGCCGTCGCGCCGTGGGTGTCCCGGAGCAGGAAGTCGGTCAGATCCACGAGGACCCAGTCGCCGTCCTCGGCCTCGACCTGGAACCCCCAGTGGACCGACGGCGCGAAGGCGTCGCGGACCGCGCGAACCTCATCCGGGTTGTCGCTGATCGCGCGGAACTTGTAGTTCGGCTCCACGAGCAGGACCCGCGGCCCGATCCGGATGGGACGAAGCACCGCGGTGCTGCTGAGCTGGCCGCGGTCGAGCCCGACCGGGTTGCTTCCGAGTCCGGAGCCCGCCGAGACCTGGTAGAGGAACTCCTCCTCCATCGGCCCGAGTTCGCCGTAGAGCCGGCCGGTGCGATCGTCCCAATGGAGAGGGACGAAGCCGGAGATCGCGGTCATGCCGGCGGTCTTCTCGGCAATGGACGGGATCGCGGCGGGTTCGTCCTGCGCGACGGCGAGGCCGGCCACGAGGAGAGCGCCGGCGGCGATCAGCAGGGCGCGGGAATGAAACATGGTGCGTTGTCCTTGGTGTGTCTTCGTTGTCTTCGGGGCGACGCCAGGTCGAATAAGTGGAGATCCCGTGGGGCTCTGGACTCCAGTCCCGTGCCGGCGCGCTGGACTCCAGTCCCATGCCGGCGCGCCGGACTCCAGTCCGGCAAATCCCGGAGCGGGGCTGCCTTCCGTAGCCGCGCCACTCTGGAGAGTGACGCTCCATGATATCGGCGGCCCGTGCCGCTCTGGAGGGCGGCGCTCCATACGGTCGGCGCGCCGGCTCCACCAGTCGGGCAAGTCCTGGCCAGGGCCAAGCCGGAGCGCGCGTCTCGGTACGCTGATGACGTCACCGACCCGGCAGGAGCGCCCTCATAACACTTGCGAACTGGTCAAGGGTCGAGACTCCACCCGATCTCTCGGGGGGTCGGGTCCGGCGCACAGCGGATTCAACCCGGCGCTCCGACCATCCGATAGATCGAGACGGGGCCGCTCCCGGCGGGGTCCAGCGGAACGGGCCAGCAACGAAGACCCGACGCTCCAGCTCAACGCGCCGACACCACGGGGATTCTGGCCGTGAGTCTGGACCGGCCCCCGGTCACGTGGAACCAGTGCTCCAGCGCCGCATCCCTGAACTGTGCGTGGAGATTGAGGAGCTCCGCTGACGGCTTCTCCCCGGGCGCCAACAGGTACACGAACCCGACGTTGAATTCCTCCGGCGAATTCGCTCGCGTCGGCCGCCGCGGGCCATCCGCGGCGATGATCTGCTCAATCGTCACGACCTCCTTCTGACCCCGATACCGGCCGCTTCCGACGCGGGTGGCGTTGCGGACGATGAACATGTCCGGCACTTCCGACGCATCCGCAAGCCCCATCGCGTAGAGGTCGAGCCATGAGAATCCCAGCGTCGATGGGCTCGTCCGCTCAAGAGAGAACGAGCCGTCTCCGTATTCCCTCCAGTATGACCCACCCATCAGCGACCGGTGGACTCCCCCAAACGCTCGCCACGGAAAGGCGGCAGGCAAGTGCAGTTCGCGCCGCCAGTGGGTGGGGCCGAGCTCTACGGGTCCGGCGTTCGTCATGTACAGAGCATCCGCGGTCCACGAATGCGCGAGCTCATGCGAGAAGGAATACAGACCGCGGTCGAACCCGGCGTTGTCGGGATGGTGAACGCCGGAAGCCGCCTCGAAGACACGTCGATCCCACATCCACCAGGGCTGATCGATATGACCCTTCAGTCGGACCTGGCCGCACGGCGCACGGCTGTCCCCCTGATTCCCGGTTCCCGCCGTCACGCCGACATTCCCGTAGTAGCCGTTCCACGCACTGCCGTGCTGCTGAACGTCCCACGGAAACTGGCTGTGGAACACGATGAAGTCGAACTCGTCACCGAAGTGCGCGACGACTCGACAGGCCAGCGCCTCGGTGTCCGGGACACCCCGATAGTGGAATGTCTCTGCGTGTCGCGTCGAGAATGAGCTGTCGGAACGGGAAAGATCAATCGTCGCGGTGGCGGCAGGCAGTTCGATTCGTACCGGCGTTGGTCCCTCATCGCCTCGGAGGAATCCCGAACTGTCAAACTCGTTCGTCGCGGCGAAAACGGCCGTGGAGACTCGAGAGAGATCACTGATATTCGCCAACAGCCCGATGCGATTCGGAGAGTCACTCGCTACTACCGTTCCGCCATTTCCGTTGCGCTCGCCGTTCGGCCACACATCAACCCTCCAGGACACGTCTTTATCAGACGAGTCCCAGCGAGTCCAGTAGGGCTCATCCGTGTCGAGGTAGAGGCGATACGAGAACACCGAGCCCGGGGCGGGCACCGGGATCGGTCCCCTCATGGTCCACTCGACGAAGACCGAATCATTCTTCGACGCATGGATCGTCACATCGAGAAGATCCAGATACTCAGGTACGCCGACATCGGTCCTGTCCATCATTCGCCCGAGTACCTCCCCCCGCAGTGGCTCGTTGTTCGGGAAGAGCCCGACGACGCCATCACCGAACGACACGTTCGCGTAGGCAAGACTGATCGTCCCATCCTGCTTCAGCACCGCCTGGATGAGGGCCGGGCGGCTTGTCGAGACACCATGCGGCCATCGTTCGGGCTCGGACGTCGCCCAGGTGATCGAGACGCGATCAGGATGATGCGCAACGTAGATCGCTTCCCGAGGGTCCCGCGCGCCGTGATGCGGCGCGTACCCCAGATACGGCTTGTAGAGCGCCGCGATCGTCGGGTGGGTTCGAAGGTCTGTCTCCGCGTGTTCCCCGATCGTCCGACGCCGGTGCGAACCCAAATCAGGCGGGGGCCCGCCGAACGTCAGGAACCCTGCGGGGCTGATGTGTACGGAATCCCACTCCCGGGAGGCGAAGGGAAAACGAAACGACCCGAAGACGACCGGCCACGCGTGTCCCACCCGCTCGCCGAGCGGACTCTCCCAGGACAAGGCGCGCACCGAGCGCGACCAGGCACCGTCACCGTCCGGCGTGAAGACAATGGTTCGCCTGTTCAGATCGAACAGACGAGGTGCGCGGGCGTCCGTCGGCCGAAGCTCAATGAGAATCTGCCCCTCGTCCGTTGAGGACACGCCGCCGACCTGTCCCGCTTGCGATGCGACCGGAGCGACTGACGATGACGCCGGTGAGTCGATCGCGCCGTCATGGGGTCGCGGCGCGGGCCCCATCGCGCCGCCGGAGCGTCCGGACGGACCGCCACCCTGTCTCGCGCCGGCTGTGGACAGCGGGACGGCGAGGAGCGTGACGGCGACCACCAGCAGAGAGCGGGAGTGAAGCATGGTGAAGTGTCCTTGCGTCCTTGTCGTGATCCTCTCGAGCGCCGGGCTCTACTACCTCTCCGGTTGGGGACTCGGCGCACGGGCGAAGCTGCTCGCCGCCCCGACCATCCGATAGATCCCGACGGGACCGCTCCCGGCGGAGTCCAACCGCCGAATCATGGCCGAAGCGGGAAATCGTGGCAAAGAGGGCTCGGTGGCGCGACCCCGACCGGAGACCGCGAGACCCAGCGACCAGATCCCCACGGTGGCCGTCCAGAACCTCCACGGCCCGGGAAAACGGGCGGCGGGCGCCCGGGCGATGCTCCCGCGACGGGGCGCCGCCGCATCGCCGCCGCGGGCGAGGTCCTCGACCGCGAACGAGATCAGCGGGAGGGCGCGCTGTACGCCGATCCCGGTAGCCTTCCCCCACGCTTCCTTCAGAGTCCAGGTCCGAAGGAAGGCCCCGCGGCGCCGCCCGGGCGGCAGGAACCCGAGGGCGTCCGCCTCCGCCGGCGCGAAGTAGCGGCGGGCGAGCGCCTCGGCGCGGACGTTCCGGTCGAGCCGTTCCACGTCCACGCCGACCCGCGCCGCATGGGGGCTCGCAGCGGCGATGACGGCGCCGTTCGTGTGGGTGAGGCTGACCGCGAGATGACCCGAGTCCTTGCCGCCGCGGCCGGCGAGGGGCGCCCTGTGGCGACTCGTGCCGGTCCAGACCTCCTCCGGCGCCACCCCGAGGAGCGCCCCGCCGAGAACACGAAGAAGAGCCCGCGAGAGCACGGTACGGCGGCGGCCGACCGGGTGTCGCCGCCTCGCCGCCCGGGCCCGGTCGGCCGGGCCGAGAAGACCCTCCGCCCACGGCTGAAGATCGCGATCGTCGGGGGCGATCAGGACGAAGACGCGTGGCGGCGGGCCGGCGGATCCGCCGCCGGCCGCCGCCTCGGCGTCAGCGCGACCGGCGGAGGAAATCGAGGAACTCGCTGTCGCTCCCGATGACGAGCGTGACGCCCTCGTCGAGCGCCGTGCGATAGGTCTCGAGCGACTTCATGAACCGGTAGAAGTCGGCGTCCCGCTGGTAGGCGCTCGCGTAGATCCCGGCCGCCTCGGCGTCGGCGTGACCCCGGATCTCCTCGGCCTGGCGAAACGCCTCCGACTCGATGGACTTCAGTTCGCGCTCGCGCTGCCCCCGGATCTCGGCGGCGCGGCCCTGCCCCTCCGAACGGCTCCGCTCGGCGATCCGCTGGCGCTCGGAGATCATGCGCTCGTACACCTTGACGCGGACTTCCTCCACGTAGTTGACGCGCTTGATCCGCACGTCCACGAGTTCGATCCCGAAGCTGGGGGTGACTTCGGAAGCCTTCTCGAGGATGCTGCGCGTGATTGCGTTCCGGCCGTGCTCGATGTCCCGGACCGCTTCTTCGTTCTCGCTGGCGAACGCGATCAGATCCTCGGTGATCTCGAAGTCCCGGTTCGTGATCCGGACGATCTCGATCAGGTCGTAGCTGGCGACGGCGTTTCGGGTCTCGCCGTCAATGACGTCGTCGAGGCGGCTCTGCGCGCCGCGTTCGTCGCGCACCGACTGGAAGAACAGGAGCGGGTCGCTGATCCGCCACCGCGCGTAGGTGTCCACCCAGATGAACTTCTTGTCGCGGGTGGTGATCTGGTTCGCGTCGCCGTCCCACGGGAGCCAGCGCTGGTCGAACCGGGTCACGGTGTGGATGAACGGGAGCTTGAAGTGGAGGCCGGGTTCGGTCACCGCGCCCCCGATGGGCTGCCCGAACTGCGTGATGATGGCCTGCTCGGTCTCGGCGATCGTGTAGGTCGAGCCGGACAGGAGGATGAGACCGAGGACTCCTCCTGCGAGTGTGATGAGTCGCCGTTTCATCGCCGTCCCTCCTCGTTGCCCTCGTTCGCTCCACCGGGATTCGGGGAGGACGGGCGGTTGCCGTTCGTGAGGTTGAGGAGCGGAAGCACGTTCGCCGCGCTCTCGTCGAGAATGACCTTCTGCCCCAGCTTCGGCATGATTTCGGAGATCGTCTCCAGGTACATCCGGGATCTCGTGACCCGCGGCGCCGTACGGTACTCCTCGTAAACCGACTCGAACCGCGACGCTTCGCCTCGGGCCCGGTTCACGCGCTCGGCGGCGTAGCCCTCGGACTCCTGGATGAGCCTCTGCGCGTCGCCGCGGGCCCGTGGAATCGCCTGGTTGTACTCGGCGAGCGCCTCGTTGGTGAGCCGCTCCTTCTCCTGGATCGCCTCGTTGACTTCATTGAACGAAGGCTTGACCAGATCGGGCGGGTTCACGTCCTGGAGAACGAGCTGCTGGACGCTGATGCCGGTCTCGTAGTGGTCGTTCATCTCCTGGAGGAGGTCCTTCGCCTGGGACGCGATTCGCTCGCGCCCGACCGTGAGCACCTCGTCCACGCTGTTGTCCCCCACCACGTCGCGCATGGCTGCTTCGCTCATGTCACGGAAGGTGGACCGGATGTCGCGTACGTTGAACAGATAGGCGCGCGGATCACGGATCTGGTACTGGACGATCCACTCGACGACCGCGACATTCAGGTCGCCGGTGAGCATGAGCGACTCCTCGAGGTAGTCGCGGTCCTCGTAGCGCGTGCGCACGCCCGCCTCCTCGGTTCGGAAGCCGAACTCCTCCTTGAGCTGGCGCTCCACGGGCACCTTGGTCACCGACTCCACGAGCGGCACGACGAAGTGGAGCCCCGGATTGGTGGTGCGCACGTAGCGGCCGAACCGGGTGACGACGCCCGCCTCGTCGGGCTCCACCTGGTACACCGCAGCAAAGAAGAGGAAGAGCGCGGCGAGGCCGGCCGCTCCCCATTTGAGCGTCCCGCCCATCCCGCCGAGGCGCGCGATGAGCCCGCCCAGGTCCGGGAGACCGGGGATCTCGGGGCCGGCGTCGGGGCGTCCCCACGGCCCGTTGCCACCCGAGTTTCCATAAAGTGCCATCAATTGTCCTCCCTGAATCGGGGCGAATCGTAGCGCGGAAGGGAGCGCCTCCCGGAGCGCCGGACTCCACCAGTTCTCCCGGTGGGGGGCCGGCACCGAGAGACCGACCCCACCGGCGCCGGAGCCGGAGCGCCGGACTCCACAGCGGCGCCCCGACGGTCGTCAGCCCTGGCTGCGAATTGCCGGCGCGCCGGCATGAGACTGGAGTCCGGCGTGCCGGAGCAGGATGCGAATCGAATAGTATTCGACTCATGGCAACGACCATCCACCTTTCGCCGCCACTGCTCTCCGCCGTAGATCAGCGCGCGCGGGATCTGCGCGTCTCGCGAAACCGCTACATCAGCGATGCGCTCAGGCGGTGTGTCGGCGAGGAAACCGCGTGGAGCCCGGACCTGATGGAGGAGCTTCGGGCCGCGGGACGCGATCCCGAGGAGCAGCGGATCCTGACCGAGATGCTCGTGGCGATCCGGGCAAACCGGCGGAGCAAGGGGCCGCCCTCGATCCGGTGAAGTACGTCCTCGACACAAACATCCTCTCATTCGCGATGATGGGGGACGAATCAGTCCTGGAGCGGTTGTTTGCCCTCGCCCGAACCAATGTGCTCCTGCCCGGACCCACTCTGGCTGAGATCGAGTACGGGATCGCCCGGCTCCCGGACTCGCCGCGACGGAATCGGCTGCGGCGCCGTCTGAAGTCCATCGTCCGGAACGCAGGCACGGCTCCGTGGACGCGAGACGTCAGCCAGGCCTTCGGCCGGATCAAGGCGCAACTGGAGGCCAGGGGACAGCGCCTCGAGGACTTCGATGTCGCGATCGCGGCCCACGCCCTCGCGTCGGGCGCGGTACTGGTCACCGACAACACGACTCACATGAGCAGGATTCCGGGGCTCCGCCTCGAGAACTGGCGTTCCTGAGGGGAGCGTTCCCCCGCTCAGTTGGGGGAAGTAAGCGCCTGATAGACGAGCGCCCGGAAGCGGGCGTGATCGTCGAGATTCCCGGCCGGGATGAGCTGCGCCAGGTACACGGCCACCAGATCCTCCTCCGGGTCCACCCAGTAGCTGGAGTGGTACGCGCCGCCCCAGCCGTATTCGCCCACCGAGCCGGGCGCGCCGCGGGCCCCGAGATCCTCCACGGTCCGGAAACCGAGGCCGAAACCGACGCCTCGCTCGGCGCCGAACAGGACTCCTTCCTCGTCCACGTTTCGCATCAGCAGCCCGCCCAGGTGGTCCACCGTCATCAGCTCCACGCTCTTCGGCGACAGGACACGCCGCCCATCGAGCTCTCCGCCCTTCAGCATCATCTGGAGAAAACGCGCGTAATCACTGGCCGTCGAGAGGAGTCCGGCGCCGCCCGAGAAGCTGGTCCGAGGCCCATTCAGATAAGCCCCCTGCCCTACCATGCCGCCGGGATCGGGGGCGCGTTCGAGCCCGTCGTCGCCGGCGGAATAGACGACCGTCAGCCGGTCGCGCTTCTCCGGCGGCAGGTAGAAGTGAGTGTCCGCCATCCCGAGCGGCTCGAAGATCCGCGTCGCGAGGAACTCGTCCAGCGGCGCGCCCGAGGCGACTTCGACCACCGCACCGAGGATGTCGGTCCCGTAGCCGTACACCCACCGCTCCCCGGGTTGGGCGTCGAACGGGAGCGACGCCATACGCCGCACCGTTTCGCGGATGGGCTCCTCCCGGTCGGCGAAGTACCAGCCGGTGACCCCGGCCTCGGCCCATGCCTCCGCGCCCGGGCCCGCGCCGTAGCCGATCCCGGCGGTGTGGGTGAGCAGGTGGCGCAGCGTGATGGGCCGCTCCGCCGGGACCGCCTCCCAGCTCCCGTCGTCGTTCCGCCGCGCCACCGTCGTCGCGGCGAATTCGGGGAGATGGCGGCTCACCGGGTCGGAAATGAGGAGCCGGCCGTCCTCCTGGAGCATCATCACCGCGACGCTCACGACGGCCTTGGTCTGCGACGCGATCCGGAAGATGTCGTCGGTCTCGAGCGCATCACCCGCCTCGCGGTCGCGGTGTCCGAACGCCTTCAGATACGCGATTTCGCCGCCTTGCGCCACCAGCGCGACGGCTCCGGGAAGCGCGCCCGCCTCGACGTAGCTCTCCAGCGCTGCGTCCAGACGGGCCAGGCGATTCGGGTCGAACGAAGGCGTGCGGTCCGGCGTCGTGTCGGGAGCGCACGCGCCGGCGAGAAGCGCGACAACGAGCGCGATGAAGAGCGGAGCGGCCGCGCCCCCTCGGGTGCGGCCGCGGCCCTGAACCCGGCGCGACGACACGGGCCGTTACTCCGGCCGGGTGGCGATGAAGAGTTCCTCGCCGTGCGAGTGCGACGCCGCGTAGTGCTCGGCGAGGAGGTCGCGGCCGAAATCACCGGTCAGGTCTCGCCACACCGAGTGGACGTGGTTCGCATCGTTCTGCGTGTTGTCGTACTCGATGAGAAACGTCGGGCCGTGGATCCGGTAGTAGTGCGGCTCGCCCGGTTCCGCGCTTCCGGCCCACGCGAAGTGGATGTGATCGAGACCGGCGGCTTCCACCTTCGAGAACTCGGCTTCGGCGAGGTCGGGCCGCAACCGATCGGTGTACACCCGCAGGAGTTGGAGCAGTTTCTCCTGTTGTTCCCCGGTCATATCGGCGAACGCGACGCCGAGCGGCTCACCGGGGTCGGCCAACCGGTCGGACCCGGTCAGGATGTCGCGCGGCGCTTCGGACTCGAAAACGACCCGCTCGCGCGCGGCGCCTCCGAACATCCCGAGCAGTTCCCGCCCCAGGTTCTGCTCCGCGGCGAGCACCTCGACTCCCTCGTACTTGCCTTCGCCGGCGATCGCGGGATTGGTCCCCATGAACGCCGGTGAGGTGGCGATGACCTCGCCATCGAGCAGGGTGAAGTTGAGCGACAGGTGGTGCCCCTCGAAGCGCCATCCCCACGCCCCGGAATCGGAGGGCTCGTCGAAGAGGGTGACGTGGTAGCGGTCGGCGTCCCGGATCGCCCGCCCCTCGCGCTCGAACAGGATCTGCTCGAGGAAGATGATCCCGAAGGCCTTGCTGATCCCGTCGTGGGACATACCGGAGGCGAGCAGGAGATCCGCGAGCCGGCGCTGGGCGGGTGTGAAGTCTCCGTAGGCGAGCCCCATCCGCTCCCGCGGGATGAAGTGCCAGTTGAAGCGCTCCTCTTCTCCGAACGCGATCAGGGCGCGCGCCTTCTGGTCCGCATCGAGCGAGGCCAGGAAGTGCCGCGCCCGCGTTTCCATCTCGTCGGCCACACTCCGGGCGGCGGCCGTCCAGCCCAGCGATGCGACGAGCACGAGGCCCGCTCCCAGCAGAATCCGGTTTCCCATGTCCTCCCTCCTCTTCTCGCCGCGATTCTATGGCGGCCCCACCGGAGCGCCGGACTCCACCGGCTTCTGGCGGGGGCTCGGCGCGTCGAGTGTGGGAGGATCGCGCCGGCCTCCAGCCTCACGGCCCGATGACGGCCAGAACGAAGAATGAAACGGACGTCCCCTTGGTCCCGTCGCCGTTTCCTCGAACGCGGCTCCGCGGCGGCGGCGATCAGCGCCGCGTGGTCATGTGCTCCGAACGGAGGACCACCGGAGGCGAGCGCCGCGCAACCTTCCGGCCCTCGCCGGTCGCTGGCGGCGCCGGGGCCGATGATCCCCCCCTGCCCCGCGATCCTGCTCACCGTGAACGGCCGCCCCGGTGACCCGGACGAGATCTCGGTGCTATGGACCTTCGTGGTCAACGGCGACCCGCCGCAGATCGGCGTCAGTGCGGGCTTCGAACACCAGGCGAGGGAGCTCCTCGAGATCCACGACGAGTTCGTACTGAACCTGCCCGTAGCCTCCATGATCGAGGCCTTCGACACCGTGGACATGAACTCGAGCCGAGTGGCCGACAAGTTCGAGCTCGCCGGCCTGACTCGGGGAGCGGCGAGCATGGTGGAGGCGCCCACCGTCGAGGAGTCCCCGATCCACTGCGAGTGCCGGACGATCGCCTCGCTCGAGGTGCCTCCGGTCCGCAAGCTGTTCATCGCCGAAGTCGTGGCGACGACGGCCGCTCCCGGGGCGGTGGACGATGCGGGACGGCTCATCGTGCCCGGCCTGGACTTTTTCGGGATGACCGCGGGGAGCGGGGAGCACTACACGATGGGCCGCCGCGTCGGAAACATCGGAATGACGGTCGGACGGGACGACATCCGCTACTGACCGGCCGCCGGCTGCACGGAGGCGGTCAGTACCCGAGGAGCCTCGGCAGGAACAGCGCCATCCCCGGGAGCAGGGCGATGACCGCGGTGAGCGCCAGCATCAGGCCCAGGTAGGGCAGGAGCGGCCGCGCCACTTCGGACGGCCCGACGCGGCCGGCGGAACACGCCACCAGGAGACTCACGCCCACCGGAGGGAGGAACACCGAGATCCCCTGGATCGCCACGATGACGACTCCGTAGTGGACCGGGTCGATCCCGAGCTGCCGCGCCAGCGGAACGAGAATCGGCGTCAGCAGGACCACGGCGGGAACTCCTTCGAGCAGTGCGCCGAGCGGGAGGAAGATGAGGATCGTCAGCAACAGGAACCCGGCTTCTCCCCCTCCCATCCCGGTGACCGACGCCGCGAGCGCCTGCGGGGCCTCGAGGACGGCGAGCACCCAACCCAGCAGTCGCGCCGCCCCGACCACGAACAGCACCATCCCGGACACGACCGCGGCCTCCACCGCCTTCTTCCAGAGTGCGCCGGGCGTGAGCGAGCGGTACACCGGACCCGCGAGGAGCAGGGCGTAGGCGACGGCGACCGCCGCGGCCTCGGTGGGGGTGAACAGCCCGAACCGGATGCCGCCGAGGATGACGACGATGAGGAACAGCGGCAGCACCGCATCCAGCGCCGCGCGCCGAACTTCGGCGGCGGAGGCGCGCTCACCCGCGGGCCACCCCTCCCGCCGGGCCTGCCACCCGATCTGGATCATCAGTCCCGCCGCGATGAACAGCGCCGGAACGATGGAAGCGACGAACAGGGCGCCGATGGAGACGCCCGCGACGACGCCGTACACAACCATCACGATGGCGGGGGGGATCAGGATGCCCATCCCGCAGGCCGCCGAGACGATCGCGGTGGATCGCGCCCGGCTGTAGCCGTTCGCCGTCAACTGCGGCGTCATGACGCCGGAGATCGCGGCGGCGTCGGCGGATGTCGAGCCCGAAACCCCCGAGAAGAGCACTTCGGTCACGATGACGACCTGCCCGAGCCCGCCCCGGAAGTGCCCGACGAGCGCCCGCGCCAGATCCACGAGCCGGCGGCTGATGCCCGAAGCGTCCATGAGCAGACCGGCGAAGATGAACAGCGGCACCGCGAGCATGGGGAAGGAGTCCATCCCGGCGACGATCTGCTGCGGGATCACGATGAGCGGTAGTCCCTCGGCGATCACCGCGATGGACGCCGCGATGGCGAGCGCGAACCCGATCGGCACCGCGGCGACCACGAGGACGCCGAACGCGCCGGCGACCAGCCCGCCCATCAGTCGATCTCCGCCTCCGCGACCGACTCCCGCTCTCCTCCCGCCGGGGATCGGAGGCGCTCCGCCAGGAGATGGATGAGCATGAACGCCCCCGACACGGGCGCCGCCGCATAGACCACGGCGTAGGAGATGCCGAGCGCCGGGGAGCGCTCGTCGAGGGTGAGCGCCACGAGCGCGGCTCCGGTCCCGACGAGCAGAAGCGCGAACGCCAGCACCGCCCCCCACGCGCCTTTCCGGACGAGCCGCCGCGCGCCTTCGGGCAGGACCGCGAGGGCCCGATTGAAGCCGAAGTGCGCCCGACGTCCGACCGCGAGCGAGGCGCCGAGGAGCGACATCCACAGGAAGCCGAACCGGGAGAGTTCTTCGCTCCACGGGTTCGGCTGGGCGACGACGTAGCGCATCAGGACCTGGAGGAGGACGACGGCTGATACGGCGATCAGGAGTCCGCCCACCGCTCCGGTCTCGACGATGGTCAGCCCCCGTTCGAGTGTCCGCAGGAACTTCACGGTGGGTTCGTCCCCGTTCCCGGCGCGGTCCGTTCGACCTCCGCCATCAGCCGGGCGAGGAGCGCTTCTCCGCCGGGCAGCCGCGCGGCGAGCTGGTCCCGAACGCGCCCGCCCATGGCGTCGCGGAACGGCCCGGGATCGGGGCGCGTGATCAGGACGCCCCCCGCGCGCATCTCCTCGAGCGCCTCCTCCTCCATGCGCCGCGCCATTTCGCTCTGCCATGCGAGCGCCTCGGTCGCCGAGCGCTCGACGATCGCCTGAAGGTCTGGTGGCAGGCCCCGGTAGAACGCCTCGTTGACGAGCAGGGTGATCGGGTTGTAGGTGATCGCGGTGAATGCGAAGTGCTTCGCGACCTCGTGAAGCCGACTGCTCGTGAAGCCGATCGCGTTGGCCTCCCCGCCATCGATCACACCCTGCTGGAGCGCCGAATAGACCTCGCCGTAGTTCATCGGCGTCGCCTGGACCCCGAGGGCGCCGTACGCCGCCAGGTAAGTCGCGCTCTGGAGCACCCGCAGCTTCAACCCGATGAGGTGCTCGGGCGTCTCCACCGAACGTCGGGCGTTGTAAACGTGGCGGAAGCCGTAGTCGAGAAACCCGAGCGAGCGGACCCCCGTGCGTTCGCGGAGCCGCTCGCGCCACCAGTCCCCGATCTCTCCGTTCAGCACCCGAAGACCGTGGTCCCGGTCCGCGAACAGGAACGGGAGGTCGAACATCTGTCCCTCGGGCGCCCATCCGGACAGAACCGGCGTGCCCGTGATCGCCATGTGGACGGCGCCGACCTGGATCTGCTCGAACGCGACCCGCTCGCCGCCGAGCTGTCCGGAACGAAAGATGACGACGCGAAAACGACCGCCGGTGCGCTCGGCCATGAGGTCCCGGAACCGCTCGGCGAGGAGATGGAACTCCGACGTGGTCGAGAGGACGTGCGAGAAGCGAACGCGCCAGGTGCCTACCCCCCCTTCCGAGCCGCCGCACGACGCAAGAAGCAGCGCCGCCAGCGTCGCCAGGCGGCAACGCCACCGACCGGACGTTCGGGCCATCAGAGAGAGCCGCGCCCCTCCCGAACGATCTCCGCCAGATCCACGTCGGCTTCGAAGGTCGGCTGAGCGCGGACTTCGTCCAGGACCTCCCGTCGCCTCCACCGATCCGGAGCCACGCCAATCATCCGACCCAGCCAACCCCCCAACGTGAGGCCTTCCGACGCCGCCCGAACTCCGGCGCGCCGGAGCCTCTCCGGTGGAACGCCGAACATCCGCGCGCCCTCCCTCACGGGGAAACATGGTAGTGGGCGGGAGGCGTGTGCCTGGTCACGGCGGCCGCGGCACCGAAATCCCGAGCCGCGCTTGCCATGGGAGCGACACCTTCTGTCCGATCCCAAGGTTAGGCTTGCACGCTCTCATGGCTCTCCGTACCTTGGTGGCGACGCGACTCAGCGCCACCCTTCTCATGCCGTTGGTGGTTGGATGCGGAGGGGGCGGAGCGACGACAAGCGTCACCTCGGCTCCCTCACCCGCCGTGACTCCGGAGCCGGCGCCTCCCGTACCACCGACGATGCCGGGAGCCGTCGAGGGAGTGCGCGTCGTGAGCCGGGGTGAGAGCTTCATCGAGTGGGCGTGGCTCCCGGTCGAAGGTGCAACCGGTTACGAAGCCGACGTGTTCCCCGAAGCGACTCCGCCGGAGGAGCGCGAAGAGCCGGTGGCCACGGTGGAGCCGACTCACCGGCGGGATGGGCTGGAGCCTGGCGCTCCCTATGCGATCTGGATCCGGGCCGTCGCGGAAAACGCCGCCGGACGCTCCCTCGGAGCGTGGACCCGCGGCGATGTCGGGTGGACCGCCACAACAGACTCAAGCGACACGACCCCGCCAGCAGCCTGCGGCGACGAGATCGAGCGAGCCCTGCGCTACCACGATTTGATCCTCCCTCGCGAATGGACCGGCGCCCCGTTGCGCTACGACGTGATCGAGTCGGAGGATCCCGAAGTGACCGCCTACCTGCGAGACCAGCTCGACGTTGTCGATGTCCTCGCGGGGCGGATCGAAGACAGGCTCGGCTACCGGATCATCGAGGCGGGCGACGTGATCGGTCCGCTACCGGGGTTGCCTCCCGACTCGCACCGCGACTCACGCTGCTCGTCCGCACGACTTCCCGGCCAGATCATCGGGTTTCTGATCCCCGACCGGCCCGACTTCCACCGTGGCGGAGGGGCAAGCGAGGCGAGCCCATGGTGCGCCACAGTGACCTACTACCGACATGAGCAGTTCGACGACTTGCGTCCGGCGCTCGCCGAAGCGGTCGTTCACGAGCTGTTTCATGACTTCGGATTCAAGCACGACGACAACGACCGGGAGCCGGAGAATGTGGGCATCTTCATGTCACGCGATCTCACTGGCCGGATCTTCGAGACCGGAGAGGACTGGCGGGTCACCGCCGGGGACCTCGACGCGCTCGGATGCGTCTTCCCCCATCCCGATTTCCCGCGCTGACGCGACTCCCCCCGAGCGGCAGCTCCGGCTCTTTGTTCGGTGGGCGAGTCAAGCTCAATCGAGAATCGGATTGCCCGACGCGGGCTGAAAGGGATCGCCGTGGTAGGCGAGCAGGCTGGCGGGGACGACCTGGAGGTCGCCGGGGCCGTTCCAACGGACTTTGGCTGGCCCGACGGTTCGGCTAGTCACCGTGACTCCTACGCCCGGGTTGCGGTGCGCGAAGTCGGCGAGGCCGCGGAGTTTGCGGGGATTTCGGGCGAAGCGGTCCGACCACTTCACCTCGACGGCCTCATCGGGCTTCCATCCCGGACCCAGATGGACGAAGTCCACTTCCCCCTCCCCCGTCCGACCACTCCAGCGCGCGTAGTGGGCCGTCCGGCCGGCGGCGAAGGCCTGGGCGAAGATCGCCGTCTCGACGAGCCGCCCCGCCGCCGCGTCGTCGGGAGCGATCGGGCCGAAGAGCGCCGTCCGCAGCGACGGCGTCGTCAGATAGGCCTTGAAGTGATTCTCGCGCCGGAAGCGGCGTCCGCTCGCATCCACGCGCCGCACTCTCCGGATCAGGAACGCCGCCTCCAGGTAGCGCAGATAGCGAGCGAGGGTCGGCTTGCTCACACCGGATTTCTTCGAGAGCGCATCCATCGAGACTTCGTTTCCGGTGTTCTCCGCGAGCATGGTGAACAGCGCGGCGAGTTCCTCGACATCGCGTACGCCGTAAAGCTGCGCCAGATCGCGGACGAGGACCTGCCGGATGACGTCGAGCCCGATGAATCGCTGCGGATCCTCTCGGGCGGCGGGCGAGAGGAACGCCTCGGGGAAACCACCGAAGTTGATGTAGTCCATGAAGCACCGATTCCACGCGCCGATTTCGAGCCCGCCTTCCGGCGCATCGGGCGACCGTTCCGCGAGGAGTGAGCCACTCAGAACCAGGAACTCGCGGAAGGTGAGTGGCGGCAGGAGGAAGTCGCTGAAGCGCCCGGCGCCGGACTCCGCGCTCTGAAGCCGCAGCGCGGCCGCCGCCGACCCCGACGCCACGCACCGGACCCCTGGATGGGTGTCCACGAACGCCTTCAGGTGGCGCTGCCAATCCGGGAGGTAGGACACCTCGTCGAGGATCAACACCCGCGGGGCGTCCGACCCGGACGACGCCCGCGTCGCCTCCTCGACGAGTTCTTCGAGCGAGAGCCGGGTGTAGAGCGGCTGGTCCAGCGAGAGATAGCAGACCGAAGCAGGCTCGTACGCCCGTCGTTCCAGCAAGCGCCCGATCCACTGGTGAAGCAGGACGGTCTTGCCGACCCGACGGGGCCCCATCAGAACCACGGCGCGGCGGATCCGGGTCTCCTCCGCCAGCCCGGCGAAGTCGGCAAACCGGCCACGCCGCTTCATCGCCGCGTGCTCCGGACGGATGCTCCCGGTCTTCCACCAGGGGTTCTCGCGCCACATGAGCCGATGGATCGGCAGCAGCGTTCCTCCGGGCATGGCCCGGAACCTATCCCCGGGTCGGAAGGATGTCAATCAAGCAAAGCGTGCTGTGCTTGGCTTCCGTCCCGCCGCGAGCGCCCGCCCGGGTCGCTCCGGGGACGGACCCGGAGTGGATCAGGCACCCCAGATCGTCTGGCCGGCGTCGATGAAGACGGTCGCTCCGGTCACGAGCCGCGCTTCTTCGTTCGAGGCGAGGTAGATCACCGCCCCGACCACATCTTCGGGCGCGCCGATCTCGCCGAGCGGGATGCGGGCGAGTCGCCGACGGCGGAACTCGTCCTCGGCGATGTCGGCTCGGTTCATGTCGGTCTCGATGAGACCCGGGGCGATCGCGTTCACCCGGATCCGGTGTGGCGCGAGCTCGAGCGCCATCTGCTTCGTGAGCATTTCGACGCCCGCCTTCGCCACGCAGTAGTGGGTCAGGTTCGGCGCCGCCACCGCCTGCCCCGCCGAGGAGACGTTCACGATGGCGCCCCCGGTGCCGGACTCCGCCATGCGGCGCGCCGCCGCCTGCCCCACGAGGAAGTAGCCCTTCAGGTTCACGTCGTGGATGGCGTCCCATTCCTCCTCGCCGATCTCGAGGAACGGCGTGCGCCTCAGGATCCCGGCGTTGTTCACCACAAGGTCCAGGCCGCCGAACGCTTCCGCCGCCTCCGCGACAACGCGCTCCACATCCCCCCGACGGGCGGTCGAGCCCTGAACCACCACCCCACGGCGGCCCATCGCGCGGATTTCCCGAACGACGCTCTCGGCCTCGACGCGGGCGCTCCTGCACCCCACCGCCACATCGGCCCCCTCCCTCGCGAACCCGAGCGCGAGGGCGCGGCCGATCCCGCGCGATGCGCCGGTGACGAGGGCGCGCCTGCCTGCGAGTCGCATCAGGACCGAAGTGTGACCGACGTTGGCGCCCACGCCGGAGTCAACCGGTGGCGCGTCCTACGATCGCAGCGCATCCTCATCCGCGGGCGGAACATCGGGCGCCGAACGCAGGAACGCGACGGCTGCCGCCGAGTTGCCCCCGCGAGCGCGCTCGGCGAAGAAGGCGGCGACGCCCTGGGCGCCGATCTTCTCTGCAAGCGCCGTCGCGATGAACTGGTTGAGTGAGACTCCATCCCGCCTCGCGTATCGCTCGGCGGCCGCCCTCAGCGAGGCTGGCAGGTTCAGCGATACCCGAGCCAACGTGTTCCTGGTCACGCCCTCGCCTTCATTTCAGCAGGTAGAGTCGAGGGGAACCCCGATCACGCTTGCGACGGGGAGCGTCCCGGTCCTCCCGGTCAGTTCTCGGCGGTTGCGGGACGTGTCTCCGGAACGGAATCTCGTGGAGCACGGTCAGTCGGGTAGCGAGTGCCGATCTGGAGATCGGCGCTCCAGGCTCCGCGTTTTCTTCGAGACGCATGGGGCCGGATAAGGTAAGCGACTTCCCCATGCGTCGCCCCATCCCGCTCGTTTTTCCCCTCCTGTTCGCGGGCCTCGGCTCCGCCTCCGCGGCTCAGACCCTTCCTTCGGACGATCCCGTGATCCAGGCGATTTGGGAGGAGGGCATGGAGCGCTCCGAAGTCATGGCGCTGTCTCACGTGATGATGGACGTCATCGGGCCGCGTCTCACCGGTTCGCCCGCGATGAGCCGCGCCAACGACTGGGCCGTCGAGAAGTTCGAGGAGTGGGGCCTCGAAGCGCGGAAGGAGCAGTACGGCACCTGGCGCGGCTGGGAGCGGGGCGTCAGCCATCTCGATCTGATCGAGCCCCGGGTTCGCTCGCTGGAGGGCATGGCGGCGGCGTGGAGCCCCCCCACCGAAGGTCCGGTCGAAGCCGGGGTCGTCATCCTTCCCGACGTGGGCGGGGCACAGGCCTTCGAGGCGTGGCTCCAGGCGGCGAACGGTCGGTACATCCTGACCTCTCCGCCGGAGGCGAGCTGCCGTCCGCGCGCCAACCTGGAGTGGTTCGCGCGGCCGGAAACGCTGGAGCGCATGGCCGAGGAACGCGAGCGAACGAGGGAGGATTGGGAACTGCGGACCGAGAACACCGGCATCGAACCCGACGATCTGGCAGGAGTGCTCGAGGCGGCCGGCGCCGCCGGGATCCTCCGCTCCCGGTGGTCCGAAGGGTGGGGCGTGAACAAGATCTTCGGGACCACGACCGAGCGCACGCCCGTCTTCGACCTGAGCTGCGAGTCCTACGGGCTGCTGTATCGGCTGGCCGAGGGCGGCCACGAGCCGGTGCTGCGGGCGGAGGCGACGGCCCGGTCTCTCGGCGAGGTCCCGGTGTTCAACGCATTCGCCGAGATCCCGGGAAGCGCCGAGCCCGAGGAGGTCGTGATCGTCGGGGGTCACTTCGACTCGTGGGACGGGGCCTCGGGCGCGCTCGACAACGGGACCGGTGCGGTGGCCATCATGGAAGCGATGCGCATCCTGAGAAAGGTCGTGCCGAACCCGCGCCGGACGATCCTCGGGGCGCTCTGGAACGGGGAGGAGCAGGGGCTGAACGGCTCCCGCGCCTTCGTGGAGGACCACCCGGAGATCCTCGAGCGCACCCACACCGTCTTCAACGTGGACCACGGGAACGGCCCCGTCACCCTCATCCCGATGCAGGGGTTCGCCCGGGCCGGCGAGCGGTTCGGGGAATGGCTCGCCGAGATCCCGAGCGAGCTCGCCGATCTCGTGACGCTCGATGACCCCGGGATGCCCGAAGCGGGCGGCACCGATCACGCCTCGTTCCTGTGCGCCGGAGTGCCCGCGTTCAGCTTCCACGTGGGCGAGGGACGCGACGACCCAGAGATCGCAAACCGATGGGATACGACGGTTTACACCTGGCACACCAACCGGGACACCTACGACAAGATCGTCTTCGAGGATCTTCGCGACGACGCGGTGATGACGGCGATGCTCGCGTACCTGGCGTCCCGCGACGAGAAACCGATGCCGCGGGACCAGCGCGCCCTGCCCGACGACGCCGAGTGGCCCGAGTGCCGCCCCGCCGCCCGGAGCTGGGAGGAGAGTCGCCGGTAGGGCGGGCCCCTCTCCTCAGTCCGCCACGAAGCCCTCACGGAGCCGGGCGGGGATGTCGCGACGGCCGTGGAGCACGCGCCAGACGTGCGTCGTTTCATCCCCAACCGCGTAGAAGAGCAGGTGCGGATAGGGCTTTATCGGCCAGGACCGGAGGCCCGGCAGGTCGAGCTCATCGCCATAGCGCGTGGAACCCGAGAACGGATGTTCGGCGATATGGCGCAGCGCTCGCTCGAGGGCGCGACCGAACCTGAACGCGGCATCGTCTCCCGCGAACTCGCGGTCGTGAGCAAGCGCTTCCGCCACGTCCCCCTGGGCCCTTGCCCGCAGGACGAGGCATCTCTTCGTCACTTCGTCGAGGGATCTCGCAGACTGGCTCGCAACTCTGAGAACCATGCTTCGTCCACCGTGACCGCTGGCGGAGAGTTCGCCCCTTCGAGCAGAAGACGGCGGAGACGCTGTCGGTCCCGGTCGCGCCGAATCAGTTCACGGATGTAGCCGCTCGTTGTCCCGAAGCCCCGATCTCCAACCTGGGCCTCGACAAACTCCTTCAGTGGCTCCGGAAGCGAAACGTTCATGGTGACCATGACGGCAGACTACCCGGCGTGGCAACAAATGGCAAAGACAACAAAGCCACAGCGGATCCTTGCGGCGGCGTACCCGGTAGCATCGGAGGCCTCATCGCCCGAATGCGTCCCATGACCCGAACCGTCTCCTCCGCGCTCGCCGCCGCACTCCTCGCCGGATCGGTCGCGGAGGCGCAGCCGGCGCTCGACGTTCAGGAGCACGTTCTCGACAACGGATTCACCGTGCTCCTCGTCGAAGACCACCGGGCGCCCCGGGTGGCCGCGAACCTGTGGATCCGGGTCGGTTCGATGGCCGAGCCGACGGGGCTCCACGGCATCACCCACTTCCTCGAGCACGTCATCCACCAGGGGACCACGACGTTCGGAACCCGGGACCTGGCCGCCGAGCTGCCCATCCTGCGCGAGATCCACGACACCGAGCAGGCGCTCATCGCGCTCCGCAACCGGGAACGCAACCGGCTGCGCGAACGGGATGTGTTCTTCGACGAACTGGGGTGGCCGACCACCCCGGAGATGGACGCGCTCCGGCAGCGCCTCTACGAACTCGAGGACCGCGACGACGAGTACCGGATCTTCTGGGCCTCCTACAAGGAGTACATGGAGCGGGGCGGATTCGTTCGCCACACCGATCCGGTCCCCGCCAGCACCGAGCAGGACTACCTCGAAATCAACATGGCGCTCCCCAAGGAGCACCTCGAACTCTTCTTCCGCTTCGAAGCGGAGCGGATGGTGAACGCGGTGCTTCGCGGCTGGGAATCGCAGCGGTTCACGGTGCTGGAGCAGATCCTCGGAGGCCAGAGCCGGCCGCAGACCCGCTTCAACGAGGCCATTGACGGGGTCACCGCCCAGATCCACCCGGTTTACACCCCGGACGGCGGACACCTGCGCGACTTCGGGAACTTCACCCGCGCGGCGATGCATCGCATCTACGACTCGTATTTCGTGCCGAACAACGCGGCGCTGGCGCTGGTCGGCGCCGTGACCCTCGACGAGGTCCTGCCGCTCGCCGAGCGTACCTTCGGCGCCCTGCCCCGGGGTCCGGAGCCACCCGCCGATCTGGACATCGAAGCCGAACCGGTCCCGGGAGGATCCGTCCGACTGGACTGGACCGAGCCGCTCTCGCCGCAGGTCCACCTCCGCTACCGGATCCCGGGGATGGGGCACCCCGACCGCCCGGTGCTGGACCTGATCGCCACCCTCCTCGGCGGTCCTCACGGGATGGCGGGGGCAGCGCTCGCGGCGCGGGGCCTGACGGGATCGGTCGAAGCCGACTTCCGGGTGATCCATACCTACCGGTTCGGATCCCCGGGCGCGTTCAACCTGGTGGCGCACGCCGGGTCGGATGGAGACCTCAATGGGATCGAACAGGCGCTCCTCGACGCGGTCGCCGACCTCCGGGAGGGACGGATCGAGACCGGGGCGCTCCAGCGGGCGCGGAAACGGCTCCGGATGGAGTGGGCGGAGTTCCGGAACAACACCCAGGAGCTCGCCTTCCTCATCGGCCATCACCACACGATGAACCACTGGAGCGTCCTCCCCGCGCTCATCGAGGCGAGGGACGGCGCGACGGCGGAGGACATCAAGCGGGTCGCCGGCCGCTACTTCGTTCCATCGAACCGGGTGGTCGCGGTGGCGCGGGCCGAGCCTCCCGAGGGCAGCGGCCCGAGCTGGCTCGACTTCCTGTGGGGCCATCTCCCCGGAGACGGACGGTGAGGCGCCACAGAATCGCCGCCGCCGCAGCGCTCGCCCTCGCGTTCTCCGGGTGCGGAGGGGGCGGAGACACGCTCCCGGGCCGCTCCCGGCCGATCCTGGAGCACGACTGGCCGGCCCCCGGCGATCTGGCGCCCGGCCCCTCCAGCTTCACAGCCCCGAACCCGGCAGAAGCCCGGTTCGAGTCGTCCTCCGGAGTCGTGGCCTACATCGTGCCCGGACCGGATCCGCTGATCCGCCTCACCGCCGCACTTCCCCTCGGCCGGCTCCACGAGCGGGAGGGGGAAGCGGGCGCGTCGGCGCTCCTGACCCGGCTCCTCACGACCCGGCGGGATCTTTCCCTGCGACTGGCGGAGCTCGGAACATCACTGAACCCGGGGGAGGGGCTCGACCTGACCCACCTGACCCTCGACGTCCTCCCCGAGGACTGGCGGGCGGGGCTGGAGCTGCTGGTGGATGTGATGCGTCATCCGGACCTCGACCCCGCCGCCGTCCGCGCCCACCGCGCGGGCCCCGGCTACGACATGCCGATGGCCGGCATCGTCGGGGACGGCTTCCGCCCCAAGGTGGAGCTGGAGCGGCGGCTGGGCGGCTGGCCGCTCGCTGCGCCGGACCCGGGCACGCGGGTCGCAACGGCGGCCCTCGAGGCACTCGCCTCCCGGTCGCTCGCCGCGGACAGGGTGGTGTTCGCCGTCGGCGGAGCCGTCGAGCGCGCTGAGGTCGAGGAGGCCCTCGAAGCGTTGACCCGGGGCTGGGCTCGCGCGGCCGAACCGCCGCCGCGGCCGACGGTGATCGAACCGGCTGCGCGAGGAGACCGCTTCCACGCGGTGGACGCGCCGAGCCTCGAGGGCTGGATCGCCATCGGCCGCGCGATCGGAGCGGTCCCCGAGGCGGACCGGGCGCCCCTCGCCGTCGCCCGGTTCATCCTCGCCGAACGCCTCAACATCGCCGCCCGCGAGAAGCGCGGCCTCGCGAACCGGGACGACTTCGAGATCCCGAACACCGCCTCCGGGACCGGCCTGCTGCTGGTCCGAACCGGCGGGCGACCGGAGGCCGTGGCGCCACTGGTCCGGTTCAGCCTCGACGAGATCGCGCGCCTCCACGATCCAGGGCAACCGGTCGAGGAGGCCGAGGTCGTTCGCGCCCGCGGCTGGCTCCTGGGCGCGGTCTGGCGACGCTCGCTGGAACTCGCCCCATCGGCGAGTCATACGCTCGCCGTCGAACACGCGCGAAGGGGCGGAACGGACCACCTGATGCGCTGGCCGGAGGCGGTGCGCTCGGTCGCGGTGGACGACGTGAAGCGCGTCGCCCGGGACCATCTCGATCCGGCGGGATTCGTGACCGTTGTCGTCGGTCCGCTGGAGCGGATCCGGGCCGCCCGCCACCCGCGCTGGCCGGTCGGGTTGGACGCGATCGAAGCCGAGTTCGCCTCCGGCGAGTGACACGCCGGCGACGCCGTTCCGGCGCGTGGAACGCGACCCCCAGCCGGGCGCTGCATCTGCGGCGCTGCGACCTGGAGGAGGTGCGATTCGCCGCCGCTATCGCCTGGCGGCCGTTCGCGTACACTCGCTTCCGAGACAATCCGGCGCCGGCCCTCCCACGTCGGGCCGGGAAATGCCGCAACGCATCAGGGGACAAGCGCCATGACCTCCACCGACAAACGACTCAAGGCCCTCGCGGTCGAGCTGCTCGATATCCAGAATCCCGACTTTTCCTCGGTCTTCACCGAGGCCGGTGTTTCGTCAACCAACGCGGTCGCCTTCTTCAAGAAGGTTGGGGCGGAGTTCGAGCTCGACATCGCTCCGGAGCGCTACTGCGATTTCCGGACGCTGCGCGATCTGGCGAATTTCATCGACGCGCAGGGCTGACCTCTCGCCGGGGCCGGCGCCGGTGACCCCTTCCCGGGTGCGACCCCGGCGGAGCGAAGGATCCGGCGTGACGATGCCGGCCCGCCGGATCGAGATCCCCGAACCGGCCGATCTCTGCGAGGTCCGGCTTGATGACGGCAGCGTCTCGACCGTTCGGCGACACGGGAATCCCGATGGCGTTCGGCTGGTCCTGAGTCACGGGAACGGCCTGGCGAGCGATCTCTACGCCCCGTTCTGGTCCCGGTTGACCGATGACTTCGACGTCATCGTGTACGACCTCCGAAACCATGGCTGGAACCGGGTCGGACCGCTCGAGCACCACAACGTCCCCACCCTGATCGCGGACGCCCGGGCGATCCTGCGGGCGGTTGACCGGGCGTTCGGCCGACGGCCGCGCGTGGGCGTCTTCCACTCGATTTCGGCTCTCATCGCTCTCCTCTCCTCGTCTCGGGTCCTGCCGGCGGTCGCGGGACTTCCGCCTCCGTTCCGGGCCCAGGTCCTGTTCGACCCGCCCCTCTACAAGCCGGGCGCCGATCCCGCCGCGTTCGACGCCGTCGCCCGCCTCGCGGCGCGCCGGATTCGCCGTCGGCAGCCCCGCTTCCAGACCCGCGAGGAGTTCCTCGAGATCCTCGACCTCATTCCCACCTTCCGCCGGGTCGCGCCTCCGGTGCGCGAGCTGATGGCGCGGACGACGTTGCGGCGGTCCCCGGACGACGCGGGGTACGAGCTCCGCTGTCCTCGCGAGTACGAATCACGGATCGCCGACTACGTGCGAGGGTTCGCTCCGCTGGTGGACTTCGACAACAGCCTCCGCTGTCCGACGCGCGTCCTCGGAGCGGATCCCACCCTGCCCTTCGCTTTCCTGCCCGCCGTGAGCCTCGGAGATGTGGTGACGGTGGACTACGACTTCCTGCCGGGGTGCTCCCACCTGCTCCAACTCGAGGAGCCGGAGGCGTGCGCCGACGTGGTTCGGGCCTTCGTCGCCGAGCGGGGTCTCGGCTGACTCAGGTCTCGGACCCGGCGCCTCGACCCGCGCCCGACCCCACCCAGTAGCGCCGCCGCTGGAACGGATACCCCGGCAGCGAGATGCGTCGCCGGCTCTCGCCGGCGAACCGGCCCGCCAGGGAGACTTCGCTTCCCGCCTCCCAGGCCGCGGCCTCCGGTAGGCCGCCGCTCGCGGGCGCCGCTCCTCGAGCCACCGCCGCGAGTTGCTCCCGGAGCGATGCAGCGTCCCGGAAGACGACGGCGGCCCGGCGGGAAAGACCACTCCTTCCGGTGGAGGCCGACCACGCCATGTCCGCGAGAAGCGCGTCGAGATCGGCGCCGTCGGCCTCGGCCTCCCGCTTGTCGAGCCAGTCGCGGTACGCCGCCGCCAGCTCGCGGAGCGCCGCGGCCGATCGAGCCGAGAGCGGGAGGATCCGCGCCCGCCCGCGGCCCGCCTCATCGGCAGACGTCCCGCCGCTCGGCGCCGGGACGGGCGCACCCCGGGCAGAGCCGCAGCCCTCGAGCACGACATGGGCGTTTGCTCCCGAGAGTCCGAACGCGCTCACCGCCGCCCGCGGGGGCCGGTCAGCGGCCACCGGCCACTCCCGCGGGGCGGCGGCGATCCGCGCCGCCGAGCGATCCCAGGCGATCTCCGGGTTCGGTTTCGTCACCGGACCGTGCCCGGGGACGACCCCCCGGTGCATGGCGAGCAGCACCTTGATCACCCCGGCGATCCCGGCTGCGGCCTCGAGATGCCCGATCCGAGCCTTGACCGAACCGACGAACAGCGGACGATCCGCCTCACGGCCGGCGCCGTACACCGACGCGGCGGCGTTCAGCTCGATCGGATCGCCGAGCCGGGATCCCACCGCGTGCGCCTCGAGGTAGTCCACGCTCGCCGGAGAAACGCCGGCGGAACGGAGGGCGGCTCCGAGGACCTGTTGCTGCGCGCTTCCGTTCGGCGCCGTGAGCCCGACCGCGGCTCCGTTCTGGTTGACGGCCGACCCGAGGATCATCCCGAGGATCCGGTCGCCGGCGGCTTCGGCGTCGGCGAGGCGCTTGAGAACCACGATCCCGCACCCCTCGCCGCGCACGAACCCGTCGGCCTCCGCCTCGAACGGCCGACACGTTCCGGTTCGGGACAACATCCCGAACTCCTGCATGAAGCGGGTGACCTGGGGTGAGAGGACAACGCTGACCCCTCCGGCGAGCGCGAGATCCACGTCACCCCGCTCGAGCGCCGCGACTGCGAAGTGCAACGCCGCGAGCGAGGAGGCGCAGGTCATGTCCACCGCTACCGCGGGCCCCCGGAGGCCGAGAGTGAACGCCACCCGCGAGGCGGTCACGCTGCCAGTGCTGCCGAGAAACCCGTGGTCCTCGCCGGCCGCGATCAGGAGATCGCGGTACTCGCCCGACCCGACCCCGGCATAGACGCCCGTCGAACTGCCCCGCAGGCCGCTCGGCGGAATCCCGGCGTCCTCCAGGGCCCGCCAACTCGTCTCGAGCAGCAGTCGCTGGCTCGGGTCCATGGTGCGGGCCTCGATCGGCGGGATTCCGAAGAACCGCGCATCGAAGCGGTCCACGTCGTCGAGGAAGCCGCCCCATCGGATCATCGGATCCCTCGCCCGCGGATCGCCGCACACTCCGGTCCACGATCCCCCGCCCGGGCGCCCCTCCGAAATCGCGTTCCCGCCGCTCTCGAGGAGCCGCCAGTAGGACTCCGGATCCGGCGCTCCGGGGAAACGGCAGGCCATGCCGACGACGGCGATGGCGTCTCGTCTCCCCGACGCCCGGGAGGGCGCCCGGGCGATCCCGGTCCCGGCGGCTTCCTCATGGGGCGCCGGCTCGTCTCGCTCCCCGAGTTCGGAGGCGAGATGCTCCGCCATCGCGGCGATGTTCGGCGTGTCGAACACGAGGGTCGGCGGGGCGGTATAGGCGCCGGCCAGGGCGCGGTTCAAGCGGTTCCTGAACTCGACCGCCATGAGCGAGTCCATCCCGAGGTCGAAGAAGCCGACCGAGGGCGCGGCCGGCGACGACAGCCGAAGGACGACCTGCACTTCGCGCCGAAGGAAGGACGTGAGCAGCTCGCGACGCTCCCCCGGCGGCGTCGCGGCCAGGCGCGACGGCAGATCCACCGCATCGTCGGAAGGCGCCGACTCCGTGGTCGCCGGCTCGAGCAGGTCCTCGATCAGCGTCGGCGGGTCGTCCACCGCCTCGGCGAACGCCGGCCAGTCCACCGCCGCGACCATGGTGCCCGCCGCGTCCTCCGCGAGCAGCCGACCGAAGGCTTCGAGACCCTGCCGCGGGGTCATCCACCGCGTCCCGGTGGCCTCGAGTTGACCGGCGATGCGGTCGCGCTGCTCCTCCGCCTCTCCGAGGCCCGACCACGCGCCCCAGGCGATGGCCTGACCGGGAAGTCCGAGTGCGCGCCGGTGGGCGGCAATCTGGTCGAGAAAGGCGTTCGCCGCGGCGTGGTTCGCCTGGCCCGGGTTGCCGAGCACCCCCGCGACGCTGGAGAACAGGACGAACAGGTCGAGGTCGCTATCGAGGGTGGCGCGATGGAGCCGCCAGGCGCCGAGCGCCTTGGGCCACAGGACGGTCCCGAAGCGCTCCCAGGTCTGGTTGGAGAGGGCCGCGTCGGCGAGAACGCCCACGCTGTGGATGACTCCGGCGATCGGCGCGACGTCGCGGTCGAGCCGCTCGAACATCGCGGCGACCTGATCTCGGTCGGTCACGTCGGCGAGCTCGACTCGAACTCGCGCCCCGCGCGATCGAAGCGCCGCGATGGCGGCTTCGGCCTCGGGATCGGGGGCGCGACGCCCGTTGAGGACGATGGTTCCGGCGCCGCGGTCCACGAGCCATCCGGCGAGGGCGCACCCGATGCCGCCGAGCCCCCCGGTCACCAGATACGCGCGGTCTGCCCGCAGCCGGCCGCCTGCGAGCGGCGGCGCCGTCAGCACGATCTTCCCGATGTGCCGCGCCGCCTGCATGAAGCGCATCGCCGGGGCCGCCTCGGCGAGCGGCCAGCGACTGTGGAGAATCGGTGGGATCTCCCCCCGGCCCACCCGTTCGGCCACTCGGCGCAGGGCATCACCGGGCGTCTCGGGGTCGTGCTCCTTGAGCCGGTCCAGCATCAGGATCGAATAGGCGACATCGGGGCGGGCGGCCGCCATCTGCTCCTCGGTCCAGATGTCCACGCGCGCCAGTTCCACGAATCGCCCGCCCGGCGCGAGGCACGCGAGGCTGGCCTCGATGAAGCCCTCGCTGGTGAGGCTGTTCAGCACGACGTCCACGCCGCGCCCGCCGGTGGCCTCGAGGATCCGCTCCCCGAAGGCGGTCGTCCGGCTGTCGAAGACGCGCCGGACGCCGAGCGACCGGAGGAAGGCCCGCTTCCTCGCGCTCGCCGTGGCGAAGACTTCCGCCCCGGCGGCCTGCGCCCACCGAATCGCGGCCAGCCCGACGCCGCCGGCCCCGGCGTGGATCAGGACCCGGTCGCCGGGTTCGAGCCCGGATAGGTCGAAGGAAAGGACGGCGGAGACGTAGGCCGTCGGGAGGGTCGCGAGCTGGGTGACCGAAAGACCGGCGGGCGCCGGCGTCACCATCGCCGCCGAAGTCACCGCCTCGGAACCGAACGCGCCGAAGCTGAGGCCGATGACCCGCGCCCCCGCGGACACGCCGCTCACGTCGGCGCCGACCTCGGTGACCCGGCCGCAGAACTCGCCGCCCAGCAACCCCTCTTCGATCACGCCGAGCGCGCGGAAGAGATCCCAGAAGTTCAGTCCGGTGGCCTCGACGGCGATCCGGACCTCGTCCGCGCCGAGGGGGCGGCTGGGCCACCGACTCGCCTCCATCCCACCGAGCGAGCCGCCGGCGTCGGCTTCGAGCAGCCAGGGACCGCCATCGGGGATCCGCAGCCGGTCTCCCGCATCCCGGCTGCGCACCAGCCGGGCCGCTCTCCGGCGTCCGAATCGGTGGACGACGTGCGTCTCCGCGTCCGGGAACAGGAGCTCGTCCACCAGACCCGCGAGCGGGGAGCGGGCCTCGGGATCCAGATCGATCATCCGGGCCCCGAGCCACGGCGTCTCGCGCGCCATGACCTTCCCGAGACCCCAGAGCGCGCTGCCCGCCAACTGACCGCCCCGCTCCCGCTCCACGACCTGTCCGCCGCGGGTCACGAACCAGAACCCGCGCGCCGGGGTCGCATCCACGGCGATCAGAGCCTGAACCAGCGCGAGGGCGCCGGCGCCGATCCGCGTCAGGTCGTCCGCCAGCTCGACCGTCCCGGCGTCGGTCGTCGCGCCGTCGAGCGCTGCGAGGTGCACCACGCCGGCGAGCGGCCCGTGGTCGGGAAGATCCCCGAGAAGCGACTCCCACGAGGAGCGGTCTCGCGCCTCGACCCGCCGGCGCAGCACCCGGGGCCCGGCGGGAGGCGGGGACACCCCGTCCACTCCGTGTTCCTCGGCCACCACGACCGCCTGGTTCTTCGCCACCAGCTCGGCGGCGAGGGCTTCCGCAGTACCCCCGCGGTCCCCGGTCAGGATCCAGACGCCCGGTTCGCGGGCGATCTCTTCCGGCCCCCGCGCGACGACGACGCCGCGATCGGGGTTCGCCTCGGGGTCCGACTCATCCACTCCGAGAACGGCGACTTCGGCGAAGCCGGCGTCGGCGAGCGCGCGGCCCCACACCGCCGGTTCTGCGAGCGCGTGGTGGGGGCGGTAGTGATCGGCGAACCGCCACCACCCATCGAGCTGACCGAACGTGAGGTCCAGCCAGCTCTGGCCGCGCAGGTTCTCGAGCGCCACCAGGTGGCCCGAGGGCGCGAGGAGCGAGAGGCAGTGACCGAGCGTCTCCGGGAGCGACCGGGTGGCGTGAAGGACGTTGGAGGCGATCACGAGGTCGTAACCGTGCGCGCCGAAGCCCTGTTCCACCGGATCCCTCTCGATGTCGAGGACCCGATACTCGATCGCCCCGTCCGCGCTGCCGAACCGGGACTCGGCCTCCGCGAAGAAGCCCGCCGAGATGTCGGTGTAGGCGTAATCGAACCGTCCCTCGGGCAGCACCGGGAGGACGGCGGCGGTCGCCGATCCGGTGCCCGCTCCGATCTCGACGATCCGCAGGCGTCGGGTCGCGGGCAGCCCGCCCAGCATCCTGGAGATCGCGTCGGCGAGCAGCCGGTTCGCGGCGCGCGCCACCGGCGCCTTCCGATAGAGATCGGCGGCGCTCGGTGACCCGCTGCTGAAGAGCAGCGTGAGGGGATCCTGCGCGCCGCGGAGGACCTCGGGAAGGGCATTCGCGCTGCGCCGGAACAACCCGATCTCGGTCGTCCCGTGGGCGTACCGCGCCGCCATCCGGGTCGCGTACTCCCCGGGATCGAACCGAACGACCTCCGGCCGCGGCTCGCCGGAGCCCACGACCACTTCGAAGCGGTCGCCCGCCTCCCGCAGCACACCCGACCGGGCCGCCATCTCGAGTATGCGGCGGAACATGGGACGGTGCTCGCTCCCGACCCCGAGCTCGCGCCGCAGCTCCTCGGGGGCCACGACGCCTCCGGCGACCCGCTCCCACCCGAGTCGGTCCAGCGTCTCCAGGGCGAAACCGAGCGAGAGCCGCTCGAGATCGTCGAGCAGGGCGGTCCGGCTCTCCCGGTCCACTCCGGCCTCTTCGAGATAGCGCGGGAACCAGCGGATCGCCCCCGCGACGCTTGCGGGGGGATCGAGGAAGGCAGCCGACTCGATGCCCGGCGCGAGCGGGTGATCCCGCCACTGGATCTCGTAGAGCAGGTCCTCGACCGGCTCGGCGGCCGCGAGGAGCGCCGCGCGGGTGGCGCGCTTCACCCGGTAGCCACTCACTTCTCCGACCGGACGCCCCGCCTCGTCGAACAACCGCAGGTCCCCGGTGACAACTTCCGCGGACCCGTTCGCCGATTCGGCCACGGAGGTGACGACGGCATGGCACACGATCCGATCCGGCAGGCGGTCCACCAGCCACATCCGGTCCCAGCCGAACGGGAGGTACAGCGTCCCGTCGGCCGGGTCGGCGGCGCGGCGGGCGGCCCCGAGGACCTGGAAGCAGCCATCGAGCAGCCGCGGGTCGAGGGCGCGCCCGCCGGCCGGCGTTTCGCCCGCGAGCGCGACTTCTCCGAGAGCCTCGCCGGGGCCCGACCACAGGCGCCGAAGCGTCCGGAACGAGGGGCCGAACCCGATTCCGGCGGCCGTCCGCGCCCGGTAAAACGCCTGCGGATCGTCGGCGCGAAGCGCGCCCCGGAGCGCGGCGAGATCGTCCCGGTCCCCGTGCCGCGGCGGGAGTCGGGAGCGTTCCGGCAGGCGCGCCTCGGCGTGGAGCGTCCACTCGTCCTCCCCGGCCCCCCGGCTCAGGATGCGGAGCCGACGGGATGTCTGCTCGTCCGGCGCGTCGAGAAGGACCTGCAGGGCGCGTTCGCCGTCCGACGCGGAGTCCGCCTCGGCGAGGAGGAGGGGCTGGACGAGCTGGACTTCCTCCGCCACCGAGCCCGCCTCCTGGCCCTCCGCGCGCGCCGCCTCCGCCGCGAGCGCCCCGTAGAGCGCGCCCGGGGTGAGGATCTCTCCGAAGACCCGGTGATCGGCGAGCCACTCCGGATCAGCCGCCGAGATCCGGGTGTCCCAGCAGGTCTCGCCGCTCGCGGATTCGTGCCGGGCGCCCAGCACCGGATGTTCATCGCGGCGGCGCCGGGCGCGCCCGGCCGGGACCCAGTAGCGCTCGCGGTCGAAGGCGACTCCCGGCGCGGCGACGCGACGACGCCGCTCCCCGGCGAACAGGCCCTCCAGGGACACCTCGCATCCGGCCTCCCACACAGCAGCCACCGCGGAGGCGAAGGCGCGATCGGCCTCGGCGGCCGAGACGCGCGAGCCGGGCCGCAGCAGGCTCGGGATCGTGGGGGGCGGTCCCCCATTCTTCCCGGCGTCGGGCCAGGCGAGCGTGAACATCGGAGCAAGCACCGAATGGGGTCCGAGTTCGACGACCGCCTCCACTCCACCGCCGGCGAGCTCCTCCACGCCGCTCCGGAACGCCACCGCCTCCCGCGCCTGCCGTCGCCAGTAGTCCGCGTCCAGAACCGCGCCGGGAGGGAGGCGCCGGCCGGTGAGGCTGCTCACGAACCCGGTGACCGGCGACGACGGGATCCGGGCGGCCGCCGCGGCCACGCCGTCCAGCGCAGGCTCGACGAGGGCGCTGTGGTAGGCGGCGCCGCCTCGAAGCCGCGCCACGCGGACCCCGTCGCGCTCGAAGCGCCGGAGCAGCGCCTCCACGCCGACGGCGGGACCGCTGACCGACTGGTGCGCGCCGTTGTCGGCTGCGATGCTCACGCCGGGGCCGCCGGAGTCGGCGTTCTGACGGGTCACCGCCTCCGCGACGCGCTCCGCGCTGGCGAAGACCGCCCCCATGGCCCCCTCGCCCGGCAGATCGGCCATGAGCGCCCCGCGGGCGGCCGCGAAGCGCAGCCCGTCCTCGAGTCCGAAGGCGCCCGCGGCCCGGGCCGCGGCGATCTCACCGAGGCTGTGTCCGAGGACGAGGTCCGGCCGGACTCCCAGGCTCGCCCACAGATCCGTGAGCGCGCACTCGAGGGCGTAGATCGCCGGCTGGGTCCACGCCGGATCATCGAGAGATTCCCCGGCGTCCCCGCGGCCGAACATCGCGTCGAGGAGAGATGCGCCGGCCCCTGCGTGAAACGCCTCCTCGCACCGGTCGAGGACCGAGCGCACGACCGGTTCCGTCTGGTAGAGGACCCGACCCATCCCGACCCACTGGCTCGCCTGCCCGGTGTAGAGGAAGGCGACTCTCTCCGGTGGGCCGGGCGCACGGGCCACGTCTCCCCCTTCGGCGGCGACCGCTTCGAGATCCCGCTTCAGGGCAGTCGGGTCAGCGAAGATCACCGCTTTGCGGCAGCCGAAGTGAGTTCGCCCGGTTGCCGCGGTCCACGCCAGATCCGCGAGCCCCTCGACGGGGGACTGTTCGTCCACGCGTTCCGCGTGGCGCTGCGCCTGCCTCCGCACCGCCGCCTCGGTGCGGCCCGAGAGCGGCAGGAGCCGCGTCGCGCGCGGAGCGCAGGAGACCCCCGCGGCTCCAGGCCGGAGTCGGGCGACCGGGATGGCGAGTGCGGAGCCCGCCGGGGGGCGGTAGCGGCGGCTCGGGCGCGCGAGGCCGCCGACGCCCTCGAGGATCAGGTGAGCGTTCGTGCCGGACCATCCGAACCCGCTCACTCCCGCCCGCGGCGGCGTGGGCGCCCGATCCGGCCACGGCGTGGCCTGCGCGGTGACTTCGAGCGGAAGCCGTTCCCAGGCGATCTCCGGGCTCGGCTCCCGGAAATGCAGGTGGCGCGGGATCAGTCCCTGCCGCATGGAGAGCACGACCTTGATGACTCCGGCGACTCCGGCCGCGGACTCGAGATGGCCGAAGTTCGTCTTGACCGAGCCGATCAGAAGCGATCGCCCGGGCGCGCGGCCACGACCGTAGGCCGCGCCGGTCGCCCGGGCCTCGATCGGATCCCCCACCCGCGTTCCGGTTCCGTGCGCCTCGACGTAGTCCACATCGGTCGGTTCGAGCCCGGCATCCTCGAGCGCCGCCGCGATGACCCGCTCCTGAGCGGGGCCGCTCGGCACCGTGAGCCCGGGGCTCGCGCCGTCCTGGTTGATCGCCGCGCCCCGGAGGATGGCCCAGATCCGGTCGCCGTCGTCTCTCGCGTCTTCGAGCCGCTTCAGCACCACGATGCCGCAGCCTTCACCGCGCACGTAACCGTTCGCTGCGGCGTCGAAGGTCGCGCACCGACCATCGGGAGACAGCATCCCGGCGTTCGCGCGGAGCTCGAGAAGACGACCCGAGAGGATCGTGTGCACTCCCCCGGCGAGCGCGAGGTCCGCCTCGCTCCTCTGGAGCCCCGAGACCGCCTGGTGGATCGCGACGAGCGAGGAGGAGCACGCCGTGTCCAGCGCGATCGCGGGTCCCTCGAGCCCGAGCGCGTAGGAGACCCGACCGATCGCGGTGTTGAACGAGGTGCCGGTGACCGAGTGCAGGCTCGGGCCCGCTTCCGAGGTATCGCTCGCGTCGAGGATCAGCGTTCGGTATTCGTTGTTGCTGATCCCCGCATAGACGCCGGTGCGCGAGCCGCGGAGCCGGCTGGCCGGGATCCCGGCGTCTTCCAGCGCTCGCCAGCTCGTTTCCAGCATCAGCCGCTGCTGCGGATCGAGCAGTTCGGCCTCGGCGGGCGAGATCCGGAAGAACCCGGCGTCGAATCGGTCGAGATCCCCCAGATAGGCGCCGAACCGGCACGCGTGACGGACATCGGCATCGGGGAAGAGCTGCCCGACGCGTCCCTCACCGGACCCCGGAACGCCTTCGGTGACCCCGCTGCGCCCTTCTGCCAGCAGACGCCAGAACGCTTCCAGCCCGTTCGCCTTCGGGAACCGGCACGCCATCCCGATGATGGCGATCGCCGGCCGCGGCATGGCGTTCCGGCCGTTTCTCATTCGGAGGTTCGGGGGGTTCCGGCGCGGGCCCCGAACAGAATCCTATTCCCGGCTGCCGCGCCGGTGACTTCGGGATAGAGTGCGGGCATGCCCGACCCCCCCGGACCGAAACCGCCCGGCGCCGTCTGGCGTCCGGTGCGCGATCTGCCCCCGGAAGCCGAGACCTGGGGCCTGCCCGCCTACCGCGAGCTCGTCGAGGAGTGGAAGGCGGCGCGGCAGCAGCTCGAGGACCGGCGCGCCGACCGAACCCTCATGGACATCTGGCTCCGCGAGCGGAAGCGGGCCTTCGCCATCGAGACCGGCCAGATCGAGGATCTCTACCACTTGCGGCGGGGCGTCACCGAGCAGCTCATCACCGAAGGATTCGAAGGGGTCCGCGGCGCGCACAGCGTGACCGGGGATCTTTCGGACGAGACCCTCCGAGGCCTCCTCGAAGACCAGCACGAGACCCTGGAGGCCGTCTTCGACCTGGCGACGGGGAAGCGGCCCCTCGGCCATCACACCTTCAAGGCGCTCCACCAGCTCCTGACCCGGCATCAGGCGACCGCCGTCGGGATCGAAGGCCTCACCGGGCGACGGATCCAGATCCCGCTGCGGAAGGGCGACTACAAGATCCGTCCCAACAACCCGCGCCGCCAGGACGGCTACGTCCACGAGTACTGCCCGCCCGAGCAGGTCCGCTCCGAACTGGATCGGCTGCTGGATTTCCATCGGAGCCACGCCGAGCGCGATCTGCCCACCGAGGTCGAGGCGGGGTGGCTGCATCACGAGTTCGTGCGGATCCATCCGTTCCAGGACGGCAACGGCCGGATGTCGCGGCTTCTGGTGGCGTATGCGTTCGTCCGGAACGGCGAGTTTCCTCCGGTCATCACCGCCGCCGGCAAGCCGAACTACATCGCCATGCTGGAGGCGGCTGACGAGGGAGATCTGCGCCCGTTCATCGGCCATCTGGCCGACCTCTCCCAGACCGCGACTCGCCGCGCCGTTCTGCTCGCGAATCAGATCGTCCGGGGGCGCGACCGGATGCGGCACGGCAACGGTGGGCTCACCGCGAACGGGCGCTACTACCCGCCCGATCCCCTCGGCGAAGACGGATAGCGGGCCCGGATCAGAGCTCCGGGTGGCGGGTGTGGAAGTCCGTCGCGTCCTGGAGCGCCTTCGCGGCGAGCAGGAGGCGCTCCTCGCCGTAGATCTGTCCAACCAGCGAGATCCCGGTGGGTGTGCCGTCCTCCTCGAAGCCGTTCGGTACGGTGACGACCGGATGGCCGGTCATGCTGGTCACCGGGTTGATCGCCCGCCACGGAGAGACGATCACGTCGAGATCGTCGAAGATCGCGGCCATCTCGTCCATGTTGAGCCGCCGGATCCGGTTCGCCTGCAGGTACTCGACGCCGGGAACGAGGTGCGATGCGCGCAGCTCTCCGCGGTGGCGCTGGCGGCGGAGCCCGACGTCCTGCCTCGTCCGCTTGAACTCGTCGAACCCGGCGGCGCGCTCGACGTACTCGATGAAGTAGATGAGCCGATTCTGCGGGAGGTCCACCGGAGTCAGCTCGTAACCGAGCGCGCGCAGGGTGTCGAGGGTTCGGCGGGCGTGGGTCAGGGTCACCTCGCCTTCGGGTGAGTCCGCCTCCTCGAACGCGGAGGCGAAGTAGCCGATCCGGAGACCGCCAGCCTCCACCGTCCCGTCCCAGTGGAACGGCACGTCGCGCACCACCGCGAGGTCGCGGTCGTCGGGGCCGGCGATGGCGTGGAGGACCAGCGCGTTGTCTTCGACAGTCCTGGTCATCGGGCCGATCTTGTCGAGCGAGTATCCCGCCGCCATGACGCCGTAACGGCTCACCCGCCCGAACGTGGGTCTAAGGCCCACCACGCCGCAGCGGACCGCGGGCGACAGGATCGAACCGCCGGTGTCGGTACCGATCGCGAAGCCGACCAGACCCGCCGCCGGCGCACAGCCGGAACCCGCGGAGGACCCGCTCGACCCCTCCTCGGGGTTCCACGGATTGTTCGTGCGGCCGCCGAACCACTGGTCTCCGAAGGCGAGTTCGCCGGTAGTGAGCTTGGCGACGAGCACCGCCCCGGCGGCGTCGAGCCGCTCCACGACGTTCGCATCCACATCGAGGACCTGGTTTTCGAACGGAGCGGCGCCCCAGGTGGTCCGGTAGCCGCTCACCGCGATGATGTCCTTCGCGCCCCACGGGATGCCGTGGAGGGGACCCCGGTACCGCCCGGCGACGATCTCCGCGTCGGCCTCCCGGGCCTGTTCGAGCGCCCGCTCCGGCGTCAGCGTCACCACGCAGTTCAGCACCGGATTCAGCCGCTCCAGGCGCTCGAGGTACATCCCGGTCAGCTCGACGGAGCTCACCTGCCGGCTCTCGATCAGCCGGGCGAGGTGCGTGACCGGCCAGAACGCGACCTCTTCGAGATCTACCGGGCGCGTCACTTCGGGCGTCCCGCCCAGCCGGAAGGGCCGGTCGCTGCGGTCGAAATCCATCCCGGGGACGACCGGATCGAAATAGAGCGGCGGCGCGACCGAGTTGTCGAGCGAGATTTCCCGCATCTCCTGGTAGTGGCCGAAGTTCTTGTTGGCCTCGTCCACCATGAGCCCGTATTCCTCGTCGGTGAAATCGAGCCCCGCGAGCGCCGCGGCATCCCGCATCATCTGCGGGGTCACATCGGAGGCGCCGGCCTCCTCCATCCGCGCCCAGAGGCAGCCCGGGAGCAGCGTTCCGCCGAGCCCGATGCCCGAGAAATACGCCAGGAAACTCCGGCGCGACCCCTCCGTTCTCTCTGCCATCTCATCTCCTCCCCGGGTGGGCGGCGAGTCTATCCGGCGCCGCCCGCCGGGACCCCGGCGCGGGGCCGGGGTCCATCACGGAGAAGGACTCAGTACTCGAGGCGGAACGCGAACTGGGCGGCGCGCGGACCGTAGGCGGTCGAAGTCACCTGGCGCGGATTGCCGAAGGAGCTGGAGTCGATCGTTCCGTTGTAGGCGCCGTAGTTCTCGTGATTCAGCAGGTTGAACACCTCGGCGATGGCGGAGACCCTCAGCGATCCGAAATCGAACACCTTGGACAGGCGAACGTCCACCTTGTGGAGAGCCTCTCCGAGCAGCGCATTCCGCGGCGCCTCGTTGCCGGGTCCGGTGCCGATCACGGACGGACCGTCGAATCGGGACAGCACGTCCGGATTCACGTCGATCGGATCGCCCAGGTTCAGCCGATTCCGACTCGCTGTCTTTCCGTACGGCCGGCCGCCGATCGTGGTGTCGAAGCGGTTTCCGGAACCGTAGAAGTACGCGCCCGCCAGCGCCACGCCGTAGGGAAGCTGGTAGATGCCGTTGAGCCGCAGCGTGTTCCGCTGGAAGTCGAGCGACGGCGCCCATTCGGCGGCCGGATCGAACGTGTTGTTGGGGAAATCGAACCAGCCCCGGGTGTCGTCGTGCTTGTAGAAGATGACCGTGTGGGTCAGATTGACCTGGAAGTTATCCCGGAACCGGCGCCGCAGACCGCTCGACAGCGCCAGATAGTCCTGCTGGCCGGTGCTCTCGATGTAGCGGATCTGCGTGAACTTGGGATCGAGGCGGCCCGGGATGTTGTAGCCGGTCGCCGGGTCGTAGATCTGGTTCGGGTCGGTGGCGCGCGGCGTGTTGTACTCCTTCCAGTAGAGCAGGTCGGTCTCGAAACCCCACAGGACGCCGAGCTGCTTCTGAGCGCCGATGGAGGCCTGCCATGTGTAAGGGAGAGCGAAGTCATGGGCGATCGTCCGCGGCGCCTGCGGCGGCACCGGCACTTCGCCGTTCAGGATCTGCTGGGGTGTCACGCCCCGGGTCGGATCCTGCAGGAAACCCGGCATCCCGTCGTTCGGGAACGAGTTCACCAGAATGCGCTGCCCGTTGAAGGACTGTTGAGAGAACGTGACGTTCGACGAACTGATCGTGTGGTAGATCCCCGAGCCGCCGCGAATGACCAGATCGCCGTTGCCACCGACGTCATAGGCAAATCCGCCGCGCGGCGCGATGTTGTTCGTGTCGCGGATGTCCCACTTGAAGAGCGAGTCCCCGGCACTCCGACCGGCGCTCGGACCCGCGAACGGAGTCATGATGTCGTTGCCCGGAGGCGCCAGCGCGCCCCAGTCGAGGTCGTAACGGACACCGAAGTTCAGCACCAGACGATCCGAGACCCGCCACGTGTCGCCCGCCCAGAGGGCCCAGGTCGGCCGCGGGATATCAATGATCCAGTTGCCTACGTTCTGGCTGAAGCGCGCCACGGTCGCATCGAGTCCGCTCACGTCCCAGCAGCTCGGCGTGGTGGCGCACTCGATCGGGAACCGCCGCTCGAGATCGGCGGGCCGTTCGTTGAAGATGAACTCGCCGCGCTCGAGGAGGTGCCATTCGCCCCCGTCCTTCCAGCCCAGGAACTCCCCGCCGAGCTTCACATCGTGGTCGGTCCGGTCCCAGTTCAACTGAAGGCGAGCCGAGAAGACATCCTGCGTGAACAGTTGCGGGTAGTTCCGGGGCCCGCCGAACGTGATACCCGGGAAGACGTAGTTCGGGAGGCACGCGGCCTGATTGCTCTGGGAACCGAAGGACTGGTCGCAGCCTCCGACCGCGGGGTCGGCCAGCTTGTTCGTCCACTCGAAGCCGTTGTAGCCGATCTTCAGCTCGGTGAAGACCTCCTGGCTCCACACGTGGGTCCACGTCGCCAGCGCGTTCAGGGAGTCCTGCGTTCTCGCCCGCGCATTCGAGGGGTGCTGGGAACTCGTCATGCTGAACGCGGTCTCGAAGTCCCAGTAGGAGACCCGGTAGGAGAGGAGATCGTCGTCGCTGGCGGTGTGGTCCACTCGGGCGGTGAAACTGTTTTGCGCCTCGGGCGTCTCGAACACCCACTCCTGGTTCGGAAGGCGGGCGGGCTGGACGAAGACGCTTCCGGGCTGCCGCTCATACTCGTAAGACAGGAAGTAGTGGACCCTGTCGGTGACGATGGGCCCGCCGAGCACGCCGCCGACCTGCTGGTTTTCGAACGGCAGGACTTCTTCGGCGATGTGATCCTCGGCGTTGAACCGGTCGTCGCGGAAATAGCCGTAGAAACTCGCGGTGAAGTCGTTCGTGCCGGCCCGGGTGATCGCGTTGACCTGCCCGCCGGAAGAACGGCCCTGGGTCACGTCGAACTGATTCGTGACGATCTGGAACTCGGCGATCGCTTCGCGGCTGAACTTGGGCTGGCCGAAACCGGAACTCGCGACCTGCTGGGTGATCTGCTGGCCATCGAGGTTGAGCTGGAAGCTCTCGTCTCGGGTGATGCCCGGACGGTTGTTGTTCGTGTCGTTGGCCGTGATGCCCTTGACCAGCAGCGCGAGCTCCATCCAGTTGCGTCCCTGCACCGGAAGGTCATCCATCATTCGGCGATCCACGTTGCCGGCCACTTCCGACGACACCAGGTCCACGAGAGGCGCCTCCGCGGTGACGGTGATCGTCTCCTCGACGCCGGCGAGCGCCATCTGGATCGTGATGCTGGCGTTCTGGCCGACGAGGAGCTCGATCTCGGGAACGAGCATGTTGGCGAATCCGGAGAGCGTCGCCTCCACCCGGTAGAGACCCGGGGGCAGCGCAGCCACGCGGAAGCCGCCGGCCCCGTCGGTCACGACCACATCCTGGCGGCCGGTGTTGTTGTCGGCCACGGTGACCGTGACTCCCGGCAGCGCGCCCCCCGAGGTGTCCTCCACCTGGCCCGAGAGCGTCGCCGACTCCTGCGCCGTGGCCGCGGCGGCCGGGAGCAGAAACCCGGTCAGAGCCAGAACTCCGATCGCCTTCCTCATTCTCATCGTCTCCTTCCGCACCGGGTCGCCGCATCCGGTGACGCGTCCCACCAGCCCGTCCCGCCGTTATACCAGACCGCCGGTCCGGAGCGTCGGACTCCAGTCCGGCGCTCCAGAGGCGCCGGTCGGGAGGACCGCTTCGGTGCCGGACTGGAGTCCGGCGCTCCAAAGGCGCCGGTTGGCCGGGGCGCTCGGTGCCGGCCCCCCACCGGGACAACTGGTGGAGTCCGGCGCTCCGACGCGCTCCGGGAACCTGCTACCTTCCATGCCAAGGAGACTGCGGTGAGGGCCCGAAAGATGCGCCGCGGAGCCCTCGCCACGCTGTTCGCACTCGTCGTCGGGAGCGCCGCGTCGGGACAGGAGCCCGGCCCCGAGCATCGTCGGTGGCTCGAGGAGGAGGTTCCCTACATCATCACCGAGCGGGAGGCCGAAGTGTTCGCCGCCCTCGGGAGCTCGCTGGAGCGCGACCGGTTCATCGAGGCCTTCTGGCGGAAGCGCGACCCGATCCCGGGGACGCCGGAAAACGAGTTCCGGGAGGAGCACTACCGCCGTCTCGCCCACGCCAACCGCGAACTGCGGGGGGAGGCGTTCACCGAGGGCTGGAGAACGGACCGGGGCCGGATGTACATCATCCTCGGCCCCCCGCGAGGCGTCGAGACCTTCGAATTCCACAACAACCTCCACGACACCGAGTTGTGGTTCTACCAGGGGGACCGCAGCCGAAACCTCCCGTCGTTCTTCCACCTCGTCTTCTTCCGTCGGCAGGAGGCGACGCAGTACCGCCTGTTCACTCCGGGGGTGGACACTCCGGGGGATCTGCTGCGCGGCCCGGCCCGCTCCTTCCCGGAACAGGACATGGAGCAGCTCCGGCGGATCTCGCTCGAGCTCGCCCGCGCCGCCCTCGCCGTGGATGCATCCGAGCCGGTGGACTTCATGGGCGGGACGGTCGGTCTGGGATCGGTGGGGGCGCTGGCGCGCATCGAGGCGTCCCCGACCCTCGCGGTCCGCCACGACGATCTCGATGCGTGGGAGCGCTACCGGGACCGGGTTTCGGCGGAGTACTCCTTCAACTTCGTGCAGAGCGAGGCCACCTTCGCGGTCCTCCACGGTCCCGACGGCACACCCTTTCTGCACTTCAGCGTCGAGGTGGACCTCGAACACCTCGCGCTGGACCGGAGCGCGGACGAATCGCGAGTATTCACGACGCTCGACGCCACCCTCGAGATCACCGACGCGACCGGCCGGCTGATCCTGAACGACGAGCGGGAGTCCTTCCTCCAACTCACCGCCGATCAACTCGCGAGCGTCCGGGGTTCGACTCTCGCCTACCAGGACGGCGTGCCGCTGGTCCCCGGCGAGCACGAGGTGATGCTCATCCTGCGCAACCGGGTCTCCTCGCAGTACACGGTGGCCGAAGCGTCGGTGCGCGCGCCGAAGGTCCGCGCCGGCGTTCCGGCGCTCAGCGATCTCGTCGTGGGCTTCCGCACCGAAGTGATGGACGACGACCCGCCCACAACGTTCCGGACCTTCCAGACCGGCCCGACCCGAATCCACCCGGCCCCGGGCGGCGTGTTCCCGATCGGAGACACCGTCCACCTGGCCTTCCAGGTGCTCGCTCCCGACCCTTCGCACGGGATCCACCTGGCGCTCCTCGGCGAGGACGACGACATCCTGGCCGAGCGAACCCGCGCCGCGCCGGAGAACGACCTGTCGCTCCTCTCGGAGCCATTCCCTCTCGATGGAGTGGGACCGGGGCGCTACCGGCTCCGGGTTGCGCTGCGCGACCCGACGGGCGCGACCCTCGCCACCGCGGAGGCCCCGATCGCGGTCTCGCCCCGAGCCTCCATCCCCCGGGCCGGCGTCTTCGCCCGCCGCAGCTTCGATGCGACGCGGCCCGCGCTCCTCGCCACCGTCCTCGGCGATCAGTATTGGGAGATGGGCCGCGCCGACGAGGCGGAGACCCTGTTCCGGCGCGCCGTCGAGGCCGATGACCCGAAGGCGCCCCAGGCGCGCTGGAAGCTCGCCGCCGCCCACCTTCGGGCCGGGCGGGTCGAAGCCGCGCTCGCTCTCCTCCTCCCGCTCCAGTACACCCACCCCGACCAGTACGAAGTGGCCGTCGGCCTCGGCCTCGGCTTCTACCTGAAGCGCAACTACCGGGCGGCGACTGGCCACCTGGAACGGGCCGCGTCCCTCGGACCCGCGCCCCCCGGCGTGCTGAACGCGCTCGGCGAGTCCTGGGCCGCGCTCGAAGAACCGGGCAAGGCCGTCCAGGCATTCCGCCGCTCCGTCGAGATCGACCCCGAACAACCCCAGATCCGCGAGCGCCTCCGCTCGCTCGAATCAGGAAACCCGCATGACCACTGAATCCCCGGCTCGCCCGCTGCGCGCCGCCCTCCCTTGCCGGCGCGCCGGACTCCAGTCCGGCAAGGCGGCCCGTCCGCTGCGCGCCGCCCTCCCTTGCCGGCGCGCCGGACTCCAGTCCGGCAAGGCGGCCCGTCCGCTGCGCGCCGCCCTCCCGTTTTTCACCGTCGCGCTGCTGCTCTCCGCGCCGGCGCTCGCGCAGCCCGGCGGCGGCGCCTACCCGGCGGCGCGCCACGGCGGGAACTACATGCACAACTTCTTCTTCCCGCCGGCGCCGAGCAGCACCCCGTGGGCGCCGGAGTGGGCCCCCGACGGCGAGAGCATCGCGGTCGCCATGTCGGGCTCCATCTGGCGGGTGGACCCGGCGACCGGAGCGGCCGAAGAGCTGACAGCGGGCCCCGGGTACCACTCGATGCCGACCTGGTCCCCCGATGGGCGCTTCATCGTGTACACCGTGGATGACCACCACCGGAACATCGGGTTGGGGGTGCTCGACGTGGCCACCGGCGAGAGCGCGATGCTCGCGGACGACGAGCACCTGTACATGGACCCGGCGTTTTCGCCCGACGGCAACCGGCTCGCCTACGTCTCCACGAAGCCCTCCGGCTACTTCAACGTGTCCGTGCGCGAGTTCCGGGACGGCGCCTTCACCGGGGAGGAAATCGCGCTCACCCGGGACGAGAACTACGGCAAGGACCGTCTCTACTTCGGTCCGTGGGACATGCACATCGCCCCGGCCTGGATGCCTGATTCACGCGAACTCCTGCTCGTCTCCAACCACGAAGTGCCGCTCGGTTCCGGGAACGTGGTCCGGGCGCCGCTTCTCGCGCAGGGGTTCGACGAGGCGGCCACCGTGCTGGAGGAGCAGTCGCTCTACCGCACCCGGCCCGATGTCTCGATCGACGGAAAGCGGTTCATCTACTCATCCACCGCCGGCGCCGCCGATCAGTACCAGAACCTCTACGTGCAGCCCACGAACGGCGGCTCGCCCTACAAGATGACCTTCTTCGAACACGACGCCTTCCATCCGCGCTGGTCTCCCGACGGAGAGTGGATCGCGTACATCTCGAACGAAGACGGCCTGCCGCAACTCGAACTGCTCGAGACGTACGGCGGCAAGAAGGTCCGGGTCGAGATCACGCGCCGCCGCTGGAAGCGGCCGGTCGGCGTGCTCGCGGTCCGCACCGTGGATGACGCGACCGGGGAGGAAGTCGCGGCGCGCATCCACCTGACGGCGTCCGACGGCCGGTTCTACGCCCCGCCCGACGAGTACGCCCGCGTCGGCGGAACCGGAGACAACCTGTTCCACCAGCCCGGAAGCTTCCGCATGGAGCTTCCGGTGGGACCGGTGGAGCTGGATGCGGTCCGGGGCTTCGAGTTCGAGCCGGTGAGCACGACCGCGGAGATCGAGGAAGGCGAGGTCACGGCCCTTACGCTGCGCCTGAAGCCGGTCACCGACATGGCGGCGCGCGGCTGGTGGAGCGGGTCCACCCACGTCCACATGAACTACGGCGGGAACCTGCACAACACGCTGGAGAACCTGATGTTCATGTCCGACGCCGAGGACCAGGACGTGGTCCTCGAACAGGTCGCCAACAAGGACAACCGGATCCTCGATCACCACGTGTTCGTACCCGGTGGCGGCGCCCACCCGATTTCGGAACCGGACCGGCTCCTCGTGGTCGGTCAGGAGTACCGCCCACCGTTTTACGGTCATGTCTTCTACTTCGGCCTCGAAGAGCACCTGATCTCACCCTTCACGACCGGCTACGAGGGCACCGGGATCGAGAGCCTCTATCCCTCGAACACCGACATGTTCCGGAAAGCGAAGGCCCAGGGCGCGACGGTCGGGTACGTGCACTCGTTCGGCGGCGCGAACGATCCGCTGGTGGGTCCCGACGGCGGGCCGGGCAACCTCGGCGGAGCGAAGGGCTACATGGTGGACGCCGCCCTCGGAACGACGGACGCGGTGGAGTGGGCCAATGCGGGCCAGTCCGGGTTCTTCCCGTGGTACGCCACGCTGAGCAACGGACTCCGGGTCACGGCCGTCGGTGGAGAGGACTCGATCAGCAGCATGCAGCGCAGCAAGCTGGTGGGCTCGGTCCGCACCTACGTCCACACCGGAGACCAGGGGCTCGATCTCGACGCCTGGCTGGCAGGTCTCCGCGCCGGCCAGGCCGTCGTGAGTTGCGGGCCGCTCCTCGACTTCCGCGTGGAAGGCCGCCTCCCCGGCGAGGAGGTGCATCTCGCCGACGGCGGAGGGGAAGTCGCCTGGACGGCGCGGGTCCAGTCCATCGTTCCGCTGACCCGGGCCTGGCTCGTCTCGGGAGGCGAAGATGTCGCCGAGCTACCGCTCGATTCGGACGGCAAGACCGCCTTCGGGTCGGGAACCATCGAAGTGTCCCGGAGCGACTGGGTGCTGCTGCGGGCCGAGGGCCCGCCCGAGAACCGCGGACTCCTCGACTGCTCCTATCCGCAGGCGTTCACGAACCCGGTGTGGGTCCTCACCGGCGACGAGCCGGTGCGGAGCGCCGCCGCCGCCGAGTACTCGATCCGGTGGATTGATCGTCTGCGGGAGATGGCGGAAGCATGGGAGTACTGGCGCTCCCAGGCCGAGCAGGACCACGTGTACGCGCAGTTCGACGAAGCCCGGGCCATCTACGAGGGGTTCCTCGCCGAAGCCCGCGCCCTCGGCCGCGAGTAGGCGCGGCCCCGCATCGCACGGGCAACAGGATCTGTCCTCCGTCGCTCGTCGGCAGCCCGGTTCCGTCCTCCGGGGCGGGTCCGGGACGCCGCTCCGCACATACAATCACCCGCCTTCCCCGCCTTCCCGTAACCGAGACGATCCCACGCTCCGGGCGCCGCACCTCCCGGGTCGGCGGGGCTCGCCGACATTGACCGTTATGCGCCGTCCCGGGGCCAGGAAACGCTGTGCGCGCGGAGGGCCAACATGACTCCTCGGCAGAAGGTCAACAGCCGTGGGTTCTTCGATGGGGTGGACCTGGAGGGCCTGTCGAGGGAACTCGATCCACGCCGCCGAGGCAGGACGCGCGGTGAGGTCGGCCAACCGGACCTCGACGCTGCGCGGGATCCCGAGGAGACGCGAATCGTCGAAGCCATCAAGACCCGCGTCCAGAGGGCGACCGACCAGTTCCGGGACCTGCGCGCCCAGGCGCAGCGTGACTTCGAGGAGGCGCAGCGGCAGGGTCAACACGACGCGACCGACCTGCATGCGGCGCGGCGCGAAGGGGAGACGGCGCTCGACAGGATCCTGCTGACGCGCCAACCGTCCCTTCACGAGGTGCGGCTCGAACACACGAAACAGCGGCAGGATCTCGCGGACTTCCGCGAGGGCAACCGGCTTCAGCGCGAGCCTTCGTATCCCCCCGCCTGGACCCGGAGGCTCATGGGCGTGGGTGTCTTTCTGCTCGGCATCCTCGAGACGATCTGGAACGGCAACTTCCTGGCGGTCGGTGACGAGGGGGGCCTCTTTGGCGGCATCACCGTCGCCGCCACCGTGAGCGTGCTGAACCTTCTTCCGGCTTCGTTCTTCGTGGGGCCGTTCAGCCGCCACCTCATGCACGTCAGGATCCACTGGCGCGTCCTGGCCGCCCTGGTCGTCGTGGTTTACCTGGGCTTCATCGTGGTGCTGAACCTCGGCGTCGCCCATTACCGGGATCTCTCGGGCGCGCTGGCGACGAACATCGAGGCGCAGGTCGTGGATCGCCTTCGGGCCGATCCGATGGGACTGGCCGATGCGCAATCCTGGCTGCTCTTCGCCCTCGGAATCCTCGCGTCCCTGATCGCATTCTTCGAGGGATGGAAGCGCGACGACCGCTACCCGGGGTACGGCGCCAGGCACCGCGCCGTCGTGAAGGCCGGGAACGACTACGAGGACGAGGTCTCCGATGTCAGCGACGAGCTCGAGAAAACGCGGTCGAAGGCCCTCGACGACATCAAGAGAGTCGTGAGCGAAGCGAAGCAGGCGCTGCCGACGCAGGTCCGGATCTCGCAGCGGATCCGGGACATGATTCGCGCCCTGGACGAGCACATGGCGGCTCTCGAAGGGGCCGGCCACCACCTGATCGGCGAGTACAGAGCAGGGAATCGCGAGGCGCGGGCGGGCGGAGGCGTGCCCGCCTGCCACCGCGTCGAGTGGACGCTGGTGGTCCCCGAGATCGACCGCAGCGTCCCGCAACCGCGAGATGAGGCCCCCCTCGACGCGGTCGGGCTGACTGACGCTTTCCGCCAGGCGACGGACCGGATCAACGACCGCTATGAGCAGATCCGCGCTCAACTCTTCGAGCCCGGATCCCGCCGCGCACCGGAGGCGCCGGACGCCGAGTTGACTTCCACTCCGCTCCTTGGTCCGTAGACGTCGCGGGCGCCGCAGCCGGCGCAGGACCTCCTCCAGCGAGCAGTGGACGAAGATCGCCTTCGTGGTCGGTGTCGTCGTCGTTGTCGGGGTGGTCGTGGCCTTTCTGGCGTTTCGCCCGGAGACGATCGTTCGGGATCCGGAGACCAACTGTCCGGAGCGGGGGCCCTCGGCGCTCACGGCGATCTATCTGGACACGACAGATCGGGTGAATCCGGTGAGCCGCGAGGACATCGTCGCCCGGCTCGAGGAGACCGTGGCGGGCACCGCGGCCGACGAGATGGTGGCGGTCTTCCGCTCCGCCCCGGCGGGGGACGGGGAACAGCCCCTCGAGTCGTTGCTGACCCGATGCAATCCCGGAGATCCGGAGACGGCGAGCGAACTCACGCAGAACCCGAGGCTGATCCGGAGACGTCTCGCCGAGGAGTTCCGGGCGCCGCTCGATCGGGTCTTCCGGGAGACGCTGGACGCCGCCCCCGCTGACGTCTCGGCGCTCATGGAGAACATCCAGGCGATTTCGGTTGCCCTCCTCTCGCGGATCCGCTATCGGGATCTCCCGAAGCGCCTCGTCGTCGTGTCGGATCTCCTCCAGCACTCCGGCAACCTGTCGCTCTACGGCGACATCCCCGCCTACTCGACATTCGGCGACACGCTCGGCGCCGCCGCTCTGGGCTTGGACCTGCGAGACGTCTCCGTGGAGGTCCTGCTGGTTCAGCGGCCTCAGCACGAACGCTCGGGCGGCCCCATGGACGTGATCGAGTTCTGGACGAGCTGGGTGGAGGATCAGGGCGGATGGCTCGGTCGCGTGACCCGCATCAGTGGCCTGAACCCGGGCTGATCCGATGAGCCAACGCGGCGAGTTCTTCGTCTTCTTTGTAGGCGGGGCCGCGCTGATCGTCCTGTTGAGGACGATCACGGAGAGCACTTGGCTTGCGTCCATCACTGCCTGCTTTCTCGTGGCCCTGTATGCCGCCCGGGTCTGGGGCTGGCTCGACAACCGCCCCCGCTTCGAGTCGGCCGGCGACCACGTTTACTACCTCGGGTTCCTCTACACGCTCGTTTCTCTGGCGGTCTCCCTGGTCCAGGTGGGTGCCGGCCTCGGTGATGACCCCGACGTCGTGGGCGGTGTTCTCGTTGGATTCGGCGTGGCGATCTCCTCCACGATCGTCGGCATGGCGCTCCGGGTCCTGCTCGGCCGGGGCGCATCGGACGACCCGGAAGAGGTCCGCGATACGACGCAATGGCAGCTCGGGGACGCCGCCCGCCGACTGCGGTCCGAACTCGACTACACGGTCACCGATTTCGCGGAGTTCAGGACCCGCATGAAGGAACAGATCGACGAGAGCGCCCGCGACGCCGCGAACGCCGTGGGGGCGACGGGCGCACAGTTCCAATCGCTCGCGGCGTCTGTGGAGGCGTTGGAGGGGAGGATCGGCGAAGCGGCGACCGCGTTGAAGGACCGCTCCGACGAGATCGCGCGAAGTGCTGCGGCGCTGGAGCGCTTCGAAGTCGCCGCCAAGGCCCTGACGAGGCGCCTCGACGAATCAGCGCTGATCACCCGCCGTCACGCCGAGGCGTTCACGGGAGGCGCGAGCGCCGTCGAGGACGCTCTGCTCAAGCAGGCAGACCGGATTCGGCGCGTGGACCTTCGCGAAGATCTCCAGCAGCACGTCTTCGCCCCGATCGAGAACGAGCTGCGGGGCGTCGTGGCCGCCGTCCGCACCGAAGTCCAGGGCCTCGGCCGGGAGTGGGCGCGGAGGCGGGTGGCCGTGGACCGGGCGGGAGCCGCTGTGGACCGCCTCGTCGCGTCGCTCAACCGGGCCGCGACAGAAGCCGGGAACATGGCGACCGCGACGGCAGACGTGACGGCGACCGCAACCACGGTCGGCGAATCGGAAGAGCGCGTGCGGCGTCTCCGGGAAGAAGTGATCGAGGAAGCGCGCAAAGCGAGCGCCCAGGTCACGACGTTTCGCGAGGAAATCGCTCTCTGCGGGGATGCCGTCGCCGGGATGACGGAGCAGTTGAGCGCCATGGAGGCCCGGCTCTCCGCTGCGCTGCGACGGGGGCGCAGACGGCGCTCCTGGTGGCCCTGGGCCTCCCGGTGAACCTTCAATCGAACCGGACCTTCCCGCGCGGGATGGTCCTCGGGCTGACGATGGCGGAGACGGTCCTCCTCATCGTGTTCGCTCTCCTGCTCGCATTCGCCGCCGTGTTCACGTGGCAGGCGCGTGACCTCCGCGCGGCGACGGAGGAGAAAGAGCGGCTGGAGGACGCCCTCGCGGACGCGGACATCGAGCGGCCTGACATCGTCGCCATCGTCGGCTCGGATCCGAGAACGGACGGTGATCGCTGGCGAGAGCTCGTGCGCCACGTCGGGGACGAGATCGACGATGCGGAAGCCGACGTACTCCTCGTCGTCGCCCAGCTCGCGTCCGAGTGGCGCGAAGCGGAGAGCCCGGTGCGACAGCTCGCGGAGGCGCTGAACGAGGCAGGCCTCGACTCCTCGGCCGAGACGTTGAGCGAACTCACGGAAACGGCCGAGATCTCACGGGGGCTGGATCGGAGACCGGCGGAGTTTCTCCAGGAGGTGGACCAGTTGGGGGACGCCTTGCGCGAGGCGGGTCTCGAGGCCTCCGCCCAGACCATGGATGAGCTCGTCGAGCTGGTCGAGATGTCACAGGAGCTGGAGCGCACCCCGGCCGAACTGCTGCAGGAGACGGAAGAACCTGCGAAGGCGCGGATGGGGGAGCAGCTTTCCGACGCGCTGGAGAGCGCGGGACTGGCGGCGGACCCCGAGGTGCTGGCCGATCTGACGCGCGCCGCCGAGGCCGCCGAAGCCGCGGGCATTGCCCCGCGTGACCTCCCGGAAGTCGTGGAGCAGGCCGGCGACCTCCTCGACCAATCCCCTGAAGACCTGGCGGCGATGAGCGACCTCGCGCAGGCGCTCGATGCGCTTCCCGGGGAGACGACCCCCGCGGAAGTGGACGAACTGACCGAACTCGTGAGCGCGCTCGCCGAGACCGGGCGCTCGCCCGACGAGATCCTCCACGCGATCGAGCAGATCGGGCCCGGCGGAGGACGGGGGACGGAGCACCCGAGCTGTCTGAACAGCGGTGACGAGCGACCCGCCTACCTGTTTGATGTCGCGCTCTCGGACGCGGGATTCCTCCTCCAGCCGACGGCGGCCCCGCGTCACGACCCGGCGCGAAGCACCGAGCCTCCGACCCGCGTTGTGGAGCAGGTGACCACCGGGCGATGGCTGACCGAGCCCGAGTTCGCCGAGCAGGCCACGCCCATCCGCCGGTGGAGCGACGAGAACGAGTGCGTGCTCTTCGTTCGCGTGTGGGACGAGACGCCGGCCGCCGGGAAACAGCTCTACAAACAACGGATGCGAACCCTCGAGTGGGTCTTCTACAAGCTCGAGGTCACTTCCGGCGCTCCGCCGGCCGCCGACTCAGACGGCACGAGTGACTGACGCGGCCGTGGGCGGCGCTCCGCCCGCCAGCAGCCGACGCGTGAGGGACCGTGAGCACCGAGGGTGGCGCGGTTCTCCCGGCCCGGTCGCCGCATGGGGGCTTCGTCGCCCGGCCCTGAGGCGCTCCGTCCCGTCGGGCTGCGCCTCGTCGAGCCATTCCATCGGCGCGTGACGAGCTTTCGATCCCGGGGCTTCTGGGTCGGGGTCGCCCTCGCGGCGGCGGTCTCGGTGATCGCGACTCTCGGGTCCGGGTGGATCGGGGCCGCGTTCCCGGGGCTCTCACGCAGCCCGGTGAGTCCGATCCTGCTCGCCATCGTGCTGGGCATGATCGTGTCCAACACGACCGCGGCAGCGCAGGCGGGAACGGTCGGACTCAAGTTCTGTTCCACGACGATCCTGCGCGCCGGGATCGTGCTGCTCGGCTTCCGCTTGAGCCTGCTGAGCGCCGGGAAGTTCACGCTGGCCGCGCTCCCGTTCGTCGTCGCGGCCATCGGCGCCGGAGTCGTGGTGGTGCGCCTTCTCGGACCCCGCCTCGGGCTGTCGCGGCGGCTCGCCGGGCTGATCGCGGCCGGGACCAGCATCTGCGGCGCCACCGCCATCGTCGCCACCGCTCCCCTGCTCCGCGCCCGGCAGTCCGAGGTGGGCTACGCCATCTCCTGCATCACCGTGTTCGGCCTCGCGGCGATGTTCGGCTATCCGGTCCTCTCGTACGCGGTGTTCAGCGGGGATCCGGAGCTCGCCGGGCTCTTCCTCGGCGCCTCGATCCACGAGACCGCTCAGGTTGCGGGCGCCGGCCTCATGTACGAGGCGCAGTACGGCGCGTCGGCGGCGCTCGAGACCGCGACGGTGACCAAGCTGGTGCGGAACCTCGGGATGCTCGCGCTGATCCCCCTCGCGGGTCTCCTGTTCGGCGGGCGCGACGACGCCGCTCGACCCGCGGGGCGCGCCACCCTGGGCATGATCCCCTGGTTCGTGGTCGGCTTCGCCGCCTGTTCGGCGCTCCGGACCGTGGGCGATCAGGGGGACCAGGCCTTCGGGCTGCTCGACCCCGATCTCTGGCGCCACAACGTCGAAGTCCTGACCCACGCCGCCGAGATCTGCCTGCTGCTTGCGATGGCGGCGGTCGGCCTGAATTCGAGTTTCGCCCGGATGCGCGACATCGGACTCCGTCCGTTTCTCTTCGGCCTGTTCGTGGCTGTCGTCGTGGGAGGCGTCGGCCTCGTTCTCATCGCGCGGTTCGGCCCGACGGTCCTCGACTTCGTGGGACGCTGACGCCGCGAGTTCGCCGGCCACCACCGGGAGAACTGACGCCGGAGTCCAGTCCGGCGATTCCTGACCCGCCGGCCCCCGGACTTCATCAGTCCGGTCCAGATTCACGCGAACGTTCCTTGTTGGCGACCCGGCGGGAGACAGAGACCCGCCCGGCTGGCTTGCGACGCCCATGTCGCGTGTGTATTGTTTACACACCAATGGGAGATTCCGGAAGGAGGAGCGGCATGGCTCGACGCGTCAACATCATGATGGACGAGGACTCGTGGCGCGTCATCGGAAGACTCCCGCGCGGGTCTCGCAGTCGGGCCGTGAACGCCGCGATCCACGAATGGGCTGGCGCAGCCCGGAGACGCGAGGCCGCCGCCCGGATGGATGCGTTGCGGGCGCGGCTTCCCCCGGTGGACACGGACAGCATCGTCCGCTGGATCCGCGAGGGCCGCGAACGGGAGCTGCCATGATCGTGACCCCGGACGCCTCGGTTCTCCTCAAGTGGGTCCTCCCGGAGAGCGAGGAGCGCGACACGGGCGCAGCGCTCGCGCTGCGGGATGAAGCGCTGGCCGGACACCTCGACCTGATCGTGCCGCAACTCTGGATCTACGAGGTGGGCAACACCCTGGCGCGGCGGTTTCCGCAGAGCGCCGACGCATTGCTGTCGTCCCTTTCCGACTTCGGGCTGGTCGAGGCGAGGCTGGACTCACGGTGGCGAGCTCGCACTGTGGCCCTCTGCGCCGCCTATGGCGTCACCTTCTACGACGCGGCGTACCATGCCGTCGCGCTCGGACGCGGGGGCGTGTTTGTGACGGCTGATGAGCGCTACGCGCGCCGCGCCTCGGGAGCCGGTGGCCTTTGGACTCTGCGCCAGTGGTACGAGTCATGACCGATCCGAGGGCGGCTCGATGAGCAAGGAGGAGGGTGCCCGCGATCGAATCGGAACCGACATCTCTGGTTCCGGTAGCCGCCGGGATGCGTCCCGTATTCGTTCTCCTCGTCTCCTGCGCGTGCGGACGGCCTCCGGCGATCCAGAGACCGATGTCGTTCGCGGCCCCGAATGAGCCATGGCCGACAGTGCGTGAGCATGATCCGGCGGCGGCCTGGAACGAGGGCGATCTGGCCACCTTCGTAGCGAACTCCGGAGGGGATGCGCATCGCCCACGACCACCCGTCGTCCTGACTTCCCCGCCCTCCCGGTGGGGCCGCGTACGGGCTATGCTCGCCCCATGAGCCGATACACCGCTGCCGTGGCCAGCATCATCGGAACCGTCCTCATCGTTGGCGTGAGCCTCGCGACGGTCAGCCTCTCGGATCATTCCTCGATCCGCGAAGAGATCCGGGACCTCCGCGCCGACCACCGCGAGGACATGCAGTTGGTCCGCGAGGAGATCCGAGCGCTCCGCAAGGAGATGCGCGAGGAGATCGGCGGGCTCCGCAAGGAGGTGCGCGAGGAGATCGGCGGGCTCCGCGAGGAAGTCGGCGGGCTCCGCGAGGAAATCGGCGCGATCAGGAGCGCCGTCATCCGAATCGAAGACGCGCTCGGCTCCCTTCGCCGAGCTCCCGCATCCGCCGCGGACAGCGAGTAGTAGTCAGGCGCTACCCGACCAGACTCCAGGCGGATCGCGCCGCCCTGGAGCGGGGCCGGTTCTCACGGTCCGGGCCTCCATACGAGAGGCGCTCCGGAGTCAGCGCGGGGAAGAGGGTTCGCGGCTCAGGTTGCGGAAGTACTCCTCCACCATCTCGCGGTAGGCCTCGGGGGCGCGGCCGGCGTCGCCGGTGAGCACGTCATCCACTTCGTCGCCGGAGAGGGCGCGCCGGAGGTCGAATTCGAGCTCGCGCAGGGTGTCCAGGACCTCGGCCTCGAGGATGTCCATGCCCCGCGGGTCAGCGATGAGGCGCTCCGGGTCCAGTCCGCGGAGTGACGCCACCACGTCGTCGAGCCGCTCCGCGCCGATCTCGCCGGACTGCCCGATCCCGTCCAGCTCGCGCCGAAGGCTCTCGGCGTCCCGGACCCGGCGATCGAGCTCGGAACGGAGCTGGCGGGCTTCATCGCGGCGTCCGCCCGGGCCGCCGCCACCTCCGCGCCGCGCTTCCGCCGCGGGCTCGCCCCGGCGGGTCCCGGAGGATCCCTCGCCGGAGGACTCGCCTTCGGCGTTCGATTCGCCCTGCTGGCCGGACTCGCCCTGCTGACCCGGCTCGCCCTGCTGGCCGGACTCTCCCCGCTGGCTGGACTCGTTCTCCCCGCCCGGTCGGGCCCGTTCGGCGAGCCGGTTGCGCATCGCCTCCAGACCGCGCACCAGCGACTCCGCCTGATCGAGCGCCGCGTTCTGCTCGGCGCGGTCCGAGCCCTCCACCGCCTGCCGGGCGGCGGCGAGATCCTCCTCGAGCGCCTCGAGATCGCGGCTGATCATGGCCTCGAACTGATCGGCGTAGTCGCTGGAGCGCTGCGCCGCCACGCCGCGGGAGTAGTGGATCTTTTCCTTCAGCTTCCGGTCCCGGATGCCGTCGGCGGCGCGGCCCACCGCGCGGGACGCGTCGGGCTCGTCCCCGCTCCAGTCCCGGCTCACCTCGTCCAGACGCTGTTCGAGGCCCTGGACCCGGGCCGCGAGCTCCTCCTTCATCTCGGAGACCGCGTTCACCGTCTCGCGGGTTCGTTCCTGGTCGAGGTCGCTCACCGCCGACCGGATTCGCTCCTGGGCGCTCCGGAGCCGCTTCGCCTCCTCCTCCGCGGCCTCGACGTCGCGCGCCAGTCGCCCCCGTCGGCCCTGGTCGAGATCGCGCCGGGCGCCGCGGAGCGAAGTCGCCGCCGCCATGCCGCTCTCGAGCCCCTCCCCGGGGTTCCGGCTGTTGGCGGACCGCATCTGCGAGGCGGCCTCCCGCAGCCGGCGCGAGACCGCGGCGAGATCGGGGCGCGACTGCTCGCGGGCCAGGCGCTCCAGCCGACGCGCCAGATCCTCGGTCTCGGCGGCGACCTGGTCCTGGCTGCCGCCTCCACCCCCGCCCGAGGGACGGGCGAGTCCCCGTCGCTGGCGCTCGTTCTCCTGCTCCTGGCGGCGCGCGAGTTCGGCCAGCCGCTCGAGGATCTCGTCCACCTCGTTGTCGGTCGAGGCGCGACGCGACTGCTCGACCGTCTCGTACTGGTTCCGGAGCTTGTCCATCTCCAGTTCGAACAGGTCAGCGAGGTCCTCCGCCTGCGGGGGTGCGCCCCCTCCCCCTCCGCCGCCTCCGGACTGGTTGAATGCGACCTGGACATCGCGGAACACGGCGTCGGCGCGCTGCAGGTGGGTGAGAGCCTTCTGTTCGCGGGGCAGCGCGCCGTCGGGATCGCCGGCCACCAGCAGCTCCTCGGCCGCCTCCATCTCGACGAGCCCGGCGTCGAGGTGCTGGACGATCTCGCCGAACTCGGCCGAAAGGCCGATCCCGCGGTTCCGAAGGCGCCGATTCAGGGTGCCCACCTGCTCCCGGAGCCGGCCCTGGGCGAGACCGAGCGTGGCCACCGTCTCGGAGACCGCCCCCGCCGGCATCGTCTCCCGGTCCCGGAGCACCTTGAACGTCGCGACCACGATCTGCCGCTGCCGCAGCGTGAGCGTGCCGTCGAGGCCCTCCCCGGCGCCACCGCCTCCCCCGCCCGGCATCGAATCCGCCTGGCGGTAGGTCCGGTCGAAGGGACGGATCGCGACGAAGAACATGTCCGTCGCCGACTCCGCGCCTGCCCCGTCGCGCGCGGAGGCGTAGTAGGAGACGAGGTCGCCGGGAACGAGATCGTGCTCTTCGAGGAAGATCGTGTGCCCGGCCTGCACCTCGGGCCGCGCTCCCCCGGAAGCGAGCACGAAGCCCGACTCCGGCCCTCCATTCACCGAGACCCGGATCTCGACCCGGTCGAGCGCGAAGTCGTCCTCGGCGCGAACCTCGGTGAAGAGCTCCTCCACCGGGCTCAGGTTCAGATCACGGCCCGGACGGAGGAAACGCACGATGGGCGGCAAATCCTCGAGCACCTCGATCCGGTAGTCCCGCGAGGCGCTCCGCAGCGCGCCGTCGGGGCCCGCGAGCGAGACCCGGTAGGCGCCGCTCTCTCCGAGAACGAGCTCGGCCGTCAACCGGGCGAAGCCCTCCACCGGATCGGTCCCGTCCGGCCCCGCCTCCCCCGAGAGCTCGATCTGCAAGTCGCCGGGGTCCACCCGGAGAACGCCGGCAGCCGCCGGGATCGTGGGCTCGACCGCGAGCCGCACCCGGGTTCCCGCCACCGCCGCGATGTCGCCGCCGTCCTCCACCTCGCGCGGCGAGAGACCGGTGTGCGCCGGATACTCGTAGAGCAGGCCCACCCGCGCCACGTAGGGCACGTCCTCGACCTCGATCCGGAAGGTCGGCGAGCGCACGCCGTCGGCGTCCACGAAGTAATCGGTCGCGTCCGGAACCCCGAGGAAGAGATGCCGGAAACCGCCGCCGTCCGGGTCGGGCTCCATCGCGACGATCTCCCACCCGCCAGCGTCCCCGGTCCGGAAGTGGAGGTCCACCAACCCGGTGTCGAAGCCCTCGAGGTGAGCGGCGATCCAGAGGTCGGCGTCGCGGGCGATGGCGGCGTCTCCCGGCTCGACGAGAACCCGGTAGGGGTTTCGGTCCTCGATGTCGCTCCAGGGCGCCATCAGCAGCCCCGCCCCGCGCCAGAGCTCGGCCGGGGCGAAGACGGAGGCGACGACCGCCACCCCGACCGCAGTCGCGAGCGCTCCCGCCGCCCGGCGCAGTCCGCCGGTCTCGATCCGGCGACCCTCGTCCAGATCCTCGCAGCGACGGATCGCCTCCTCGACCACCATTCGGGTCAACTCGGGAGACACGCCCGCCGCCGGGCGCGATGCGCCCTCGCCCAGCTCGACGCCGCTGAGCACGGTCTCGCGGAGCGTCGGATCGTGCTCCTCCACATAGAGCGCGACCCGGCGATCGCTCACCCGGGAGCGGAGCGGGCGCAGCACGAACACCCAGACGACCGCCGCGACGACGCCCCAGGTGAGGACCGCCAGGCTCCGCACCGCCCACGGCGCGTAGCGCGCCGCCTCGATCCCGGCCGACGCGAGGCCGAACGCGGCGAGGGCGGCGACGGCGAGAACGGCGCCGCCGAGGAGCAGCCTCCGGGTCCGCCACCGCGCCCGCACCCGCCGGATGACGCGGAGCAGTTCCTCGTAGCGGTCGTCGGATTCGTGCGCGGGGTTCGAGCCGAGCCCGAGTGTCTCCATGGGAAAGAGTCCTCTGCCTTTGCGGCTCACGCAGTATAGGAGGAGGGCTCGGCGACGCCCCGGGTGCGGGGAGGCGTGAGCCGGTTCGCGGTCACGGCCTCGGCGACCAGCAGGAGCGCGAGGACGCCGAGCAGCGCCCACCAGAGCGGCGTCCCGAGACCCGACGCCGCGCTCCCGGTCGCGGACGACGATCCGGCCGCCTCGCCCGCGGCGGCGGCGTCGGACCGGGCCACGGCGCCGAGGCGGACCTCATCGGCGTCGAGGGCGGCGAGATCGGTCTCGGCCAGCGGGAGATTGGCCGCCGCGGGTTGGCGGCGGGAGGCCTCGGCGCGCCGCCCGTGGAAGAAGCCGGCTTCCTCCATCCGCAGCGCCCCGGCATCCGGGACCACCGAACGGGCGCCCGACGGGGCCTCGATCAGCACTTCGGCCGCCGCCGGATCCTCGGCCGGAGCGAGACCGAAGGCCCGGAGCGGTTCGACGCTGTCCCCGACCCGGTAGGCGAGCGGGAGCCGTTCATGGCGAGCCGCGGTCTCCACCATCCGATGGAAGAGCGGCACGAACGCGGGGCGACGAGGCAGGTCGTTCCAGCGCCCGTCGAGCGACGAGGTGAACAGCACGGCGACGCCGTCGTCCGCCCGTCGCAGGAGGACCGCCGGGCGGGCGTCGTCGTAGCGGGCGAGCACGTCCACCCGGTCCCCAAGATCGGTCGCGGCCCGGACCCGGTACATCGCCACCCGCGCCAGCGAAGAGGCCCCCTCCCCGGAGAACGGCGCGAAGATCGGGTGCCGGCCGTCGAAATCGCTGATCCGTCCGGCGGGCTGGCGGTCGAGGATCTCGCCGGGGCGCGCCGGCAGGACCTCCTCGAGCTCCGCCCACACCGCGTCGGTCATGCGGCGCGGCCCGGCCGCCGCCACCAGCCCGCCTCCGGAACGGACGAAGGCGGCGAGGGCGCGCGCCGCCCCGGCGTCCAGCCGACCGGGATCGCGGACGAGCGCCACCCGGGCCCCGGCGAGCGCCTCCCGGACCGCTCCTTCGCCCCGAAGCGGCCCGGCGGCGACCGCGAACGCCGGAGATGCCCCTACCCGCAGCGCCTCGCGGACGTGGAGCGACGCCGCCTCTCCGAAGTCGCGCACCGCGATCGCGGCCTCGCTCGGGATGACGAACCGGAACCGGTCGTCGGCGGGGAAGGCGTCCCCGGAGAGGCGGACCTCCGCCTCCCTCGCCTCGTCTGGCACCGGCACCGGCTCGAACCGCACGGTCGCGGCGCGATCCCCGGCGACCTCGACAGGGCGGCGGTCCACGATCTGGTCCGCGACGAGGAGCTCGGCTTCGATCGGCGGAGGATCGGCCCCGGGCCGGCCGACGAAACCGACCGACGCGGTGATCGCCACCCGGGCGGCGTTTTCGACGCTCATCCGCACCTCGCGCACCCCCGCGTTCGTCGGAACGACGTCGCCGATGCGATGGACCCGCAGCCCGACTCCGGGGGGAAGACTCGGCGAAGGAACGCCGTCCTCGAACCCGGTTCGCTGGAGATCCGAGACCAGGACGACTTCCCGGCGGCGGTCGGGTTCGGCCGGCAGGAGACGCGCCGCGAGCCCGAGCGCCGCCGAAACCCGCGTCGCCCCGTCGGAGGGCGTGATCCCGGCCACCGCGGCGATCAGGGACTCGCTGTCCCCGGTGAGCTCCGAGTGGGCGGTGGCCCGGTCGGCGAACGAGACGACGACCCCCCGGTCGCCGGTCGCGAGCCGCCCCAGCTCGTCGGACGCCACGCTCCGCGCCTCCTCCGCGCGCGCCCCGATCCCCATGCTCGCCGAGCGGTCCACCACCACCGCGAGATCGAGCGGCGCCGCGTTCCCGGCCACGCCGGCGGCGCCCGGCGGCAGGAGCGGCTGCGCGAACGCGAAAACGAGCAGCGCGAGAGCGAGGCAGCGCAGGATCAGCAGCGGGAGGTGGCGGAACCGCCGCCGCTTCCAGCGGGCGGTGGCCGCGCTCGCCCGGAGCAGCAGGAACGAGGGGAACGGCACCGGATCACGCCGCTTGCGGGTCAGGTGGAGGACGATCGGCAGCGCGACCAGGAGGCCGCCGAGGAGGAACAGCGGGGCGAGGAGACTCATGCCCGGTGGGTGCGGGAGCGGTGCCGCAGCCGGCTCTCGCGCTCCGTCAGGTAGCGGAAAAGCGCGAAGTCGAGCGGAGTGGAGGTGTCGGTCAGGATGTAGTCCACCCCGGCCTTCCCGAAGGCGGAGCGGAGCGCGCCGATGTGCTCCTCGACCGCGGTCCGGTAGGCGTCGCGCGCCTTCGCGGGCGAGAGGTCGAGCAGCGCCCCGGTCTCCAGATCCCGGAAGCGGGCGCCGGAGTCCTCGAACCCGGGAGCGCCGCCGAGATCGAGGTCGAGCTCCGAGGGGTCGAGGACGTGGAAGACCATGAGGTCGTGCCCGGTGGCGCGGAGCGCGGCGAAGGCGTCAATCACGTCGTCCGGCGGCTCGTAGAAGTCCGACACCACCGCGACGAGACCCCGGCGGCCGAGCGCGGCGCCGAGGCGGGTCAGCGGCCCCAGCAGGCGGCCGCCGGACGCGGGCGGGTCGGGCGCGTCGGGGAGCGGCTCGGCGCTCGCGAGGTGTTCGAGGACGGTGTCGAGGTGCCGCGCCGACGGAGGCACGAACTCGTCGAGGTCGGCGTCGAACAGCGCGAGCCCCACCCGGTCCCGCTGCGAGCGCGAAAACGCGGTCAGACTGCCCGCCAGCATCCGGGCGTAGTCGAGCTTGCGGACGCCGCGGAGCCCGTAGTCCATGGACCGGGAGGTGTCCACGGCGACCACGAAGTTGGCGTTCGTGTCCGCCTCGAACTCCTTGACGTGGAAGCGGTCGGAGCGGGCGAAGAGCCGCCAGTCGAGCCGGCGGATGTCATCGCCCGGCATGTAGGGGCGGTGCTCCGCGAAGTCGATCGAACGCCCCAGGACGGTGGAGCGGTGCAGGCCGCTGATGAACCCCTGAACCACCATCCGGGCGACGAGCGACAGGTTGGCGATCCGGGCCAGGGCGGCCGGATCCACAAACCGGGCGCTGTCCACGACGTCTCCGGGAGCGGCGGCGCCGCCTACATCCCGGACGCCGGGACCGGCGTCTCGGCGATCAGCCGGGTGATGATCGCTTCGGAATCCACCTTCTCGGCGCGGGCCTGGAAGCTGGGCAGGATCCGGTGCCGGAAGATCGCGGGGGCGAGTGTCCGGATGTCCTCGACCGAGACGTGGTGGCGGCCGTGCATGAGCGCCCGCGCCTTGCCGGCGAGGATGGAGAACTGCGCGGCGCGGACGCTGGCGCCGTACTCGACCTGCTCCCGGACGAACGCGGGGGCGGCGCTCGATCCGGGACGGCTGCGGCGGGCGAGGTCCACCGCGTAGGCGAGCACCGCGTCGGTCACCGGAACCCGCCGGACCAGATGCTGGAAGCGGACGATCTCCTCGCCGGTGAGGATCCTCTGGAGTTCGGCGCTGTCGTCGGAGGTCGTCGCCCGAACCACCGCGCGCTCCTGATCCACCGGCAGGTAATCAATGATGATGTTGAACAGGAACCGGTCGAGCTGGGCCTCGGGCAGCGGGTAGGTGCCCTCGAGCTCGATGGGGTTCTGAGTGGCGAAGACGAAGTAGGGCTCGGGAAGCGGGTAGGTCCGACCCTGGACCGACACCTGGTGCTCCTGCATCGCCTCGAGGAGCGCCGACTGGGTCTTCGGCGGGGTCCGGTTGATCTCGTCGGCGAGGACGATGTTGGTGAACACCGGCCCCCGCACGAACACCAGGCTGCGCTTCCCGGTCTCGGGGTTCTCCTGGATGATGTCGGTGCCGGTGATGTCCGAAGGCATCAGGTCGGGGGTGAACTGGATGCGCCGGAACCCGAGCGAGAGCACCTCGGAGAGGGTCTGCACGATGAGCGTCTTGGCGAGCCCGGGGACGCCGGTGATCATGCTGTTGCCCCCGGCGAAGAGGCTGATCAGGACCTGTTCGAGGGCCTGCTCCTGACCGATGATCCGCTTCGCGATCTCGGCGGTGGCCCGCTCGGTGGCGTCCCGCATCCGCTCCGCGAGCTCGCGGTCGGAAAGCTCGGGGGCCTCCTCCGCCGGTTCCCGAATCCCGGTTGCTTCGGGGGCGTCCGCGAGCGCGGCGTCCCCCGCCTGAAGTGCTTCCTGAGTCAAGAAATTCCCCCGATCCGGGTGAGTGGTCCCGGCGTCAGTGCGTCATCCCGTAGATGACGTAGTTGACGCCCAGCTTGAACGCCTCGTTGGTGAGCGCCACCGGCCAGTAGTCGCTGCCCGACCACTCCCAGTAGTCGCCGATGTCGTGGTTGTAGTTCGCGATGATCATGAGCCGCCGGTCCGGGTCGTTCTCCTCGAAGAACCCGTAGTACTGCGGAACGATGTGGGGCAGCCCCATGTGTTCGAAGTCGAGCGTCTCGATGTGAAAGAACGAGTCGAAGACCGGGTGGGTCACGTCGAGCTCCACCGCATCGTAGCCGGGAAGAACCTTTTCCATGGCGGCGAGGAAGTTGTCGAGGTGGCGCGGCCCGATGAAGTCGTCCACCACGAGGAAGCCGCCCTTGAGCAGCCACGCCCGCAGGTTCTCGGCCTCCTGGTCGCTCGGATGCCAGAACCCGACCTCGCACAGGTAGGCGAACGGACGCCGGAACAGCTCCGCCTCGTTCAGCGACCAGACATCGCCGACGCCCTCGGTGACCGAGAGGGAGGTGTACTCGGCGAGGATGCGGCTGAAGTTCTCTTCGCCCCACGGGTAATCGTGGTTCCACTTCAGGTCGAGGCCCCAGAAGAATCGTCCCCGGCGATAGGACGGCGGCTCGAACCGGATGCGGGCGAAGGTGAATCGGTCGTCATAGGGCCGGTTCTCGTATTCGAGCGGCAACTCGACCGCATTCGGGTCGGGTCGGAAGGTCGCCGTCAGATCGTCGGCAGGCGCGGCGGAGCTCCCGGCAGCGGCCGACGCGACGAGCGCCGCGGCCGATCCGGCGACAGCCGTCGCCGCGACGAGAAGCGCAATATGGCGACCGGTCATCGGGGGCTCCTGCGCACTTCGAGCAGGAGCTCGAGGGCGTCGTCGAAGGTGGGGGCGATCTCGAGGGCTTCGAGGACCCGGCGCCGCGCTGCGGACCGGTCCCCCGCCCGGTAGTGGGCCCGGGCGAGCCGAAAGAGCGCGTCGGCCCGGTCGGCGGGTCCGGTCGCAAGCGCCGCCCGCCGCTCCCGCACCTCCAGATCCGCGTCGCCCAGTTCGGCGGCGGCGTCGGCGAGCCGCTCGTGGGGGTCGGCGAGCAGCGGATAGGCCCAGTTCGCGGCTTCGAGCGCGGCGGCGGCGCCTCGCGGGTTCCCGGCGGCGGCGCGCAGTTCGGCGAGCCGCAGCCAGCCCGAGTACGCCGCCGGGACCCGCGCCAGATGCTCGGTGAACGCCTTCTCGGCTTCGGTCGTCCGGCCCGCCCGATCGTGGATTCCGGCGAGGAGGCGCCACGGCCCGTCCGCGCCCCCGTAGCCGGGAGCGATCGCGGCGGCGCGCTCGAGGTGCGGAGCGGCCTCCTCGTCGCGGCCCGCCTCGACGAGAGCCCGTCCTGCCCGAAGCCGACGGGCGAAGTCGTCGGGGGCGTCGGCGACCGCCGCAACCAGGGCGTCCGGTCCCGCGGGCATCGGGACGCTGGCGGCGGGAGGACCGTGCGGGCGGGCTCCCCCGCCCGGGGGCGCCGCGAGGCCACGCGCCGCCGCCCCGTAGCGTTCCTCGATCACCGCGTCGGCGGCCGCGTCGAGTTCCTCGGGCGTCGTCCCCGCCACCTCCGCGAGCGCCTCGCCGAAGTCGAGCCCGCGGCCGAAGCCGTCGAGGATCCCGAGGACGGCGTCGAAGCCGTGGAGATCCTCGAGGGTCTCGAGAACGAGAGAGGCGTGGAAGTAGGAGACGCCCACCTGCCCCGGCCAGCTCGGGCGGATGAACCCCTCGTCGAGGTTCGCCACATCGAGGAGACGCTCTTCCCGGAGCGCCTGGTAGAAGCCGAACGGCGCCCCGTCGCCGAACCGGCGCCGCTCCTCGAGGACGCTGAGGCCCTCGGTGAACCACCGGGGCACGCGATTGCCGGTCCGGGTCATGTGGATGGCGTGGGCGAGTTCGTGCCACAGGGTCGAGGCCCAGTGGTAGGCGTCCGGCTCCCGCGCCGAGGGCGATTCCATCGCGATCACGCGCCCGAAGCAGACGCCGTGGGCGCCGATCCCGGGGATGCCCACCGTCCGAACCGAGAAGTCGGCGGAGCGGTCGTAGATCTCGATCCGGATCGTTCCGTCGGGCGCGGTCCCGTACCGGTTCCGGAACGCCTCCAGCGCTTCCCCGGCGATGCCGGCGGCGTAGGGGCCGAGGAGCTCGGCCTCGTCGGCGGGCAGGACGACTTCGAGCGCGCCGTCGTCGCGGATCGGGAAGGTGTCCAGCTCGTCGAGGAGGTCCAGGTTGTTCTTGATCAGGGCATCGAACGGATCCTGCTCGAAGGCCGCCTCCAGGGTGGCGCGCCCTCCGGCCATGTCGCCGAGGCGGAGCTGGTTCAGGCCGAGCAGGCGCGCCGCGGCGGCCGATCCGGGAGCGAGCGCGAGCGCGGTCTCGGCGCGCCGCGCCGACTCCTGGTAGAGCCGCTGCCGCTCGGCCGCCTCGGCGATCCCGAGGTGGAACGCGGGATCCCCGGGCCAGGCAGCGGCGAAGGCGGCTTCGGTCTCCGCGAGCGCCGGGCGGTCGGCGGCGACGAAGTGGACCGCCCCGAGCGCCGTCAGGATCTCGGGGGAGGAGGGAAGCGACTGCGCGGCGTCCCGGGCCCGGTCCGCCGCCTCCTCGTGTCGCCCGGCTTCGAGAAGGCGCTGCACTTCGAGCGCCCGGGCGCGCGGGTGGACCGGGTTGACTTGGAGCAGGGTCTCGAGCGGGTCGGCGGGCGGCGGGACCCCTTCCGGCAGAGCCGGCCGAACGGCGGCGGGGAGACGGGCAAATCCGAAGAGCGCGTCGGGGTGCTGCGGATTGCGCTCGAGGACCGCCCGGAAGCTGTCGTGGGCGTCGGCGCTGTTGAACTTGGACAGCAGCAGCTCGCCGGCGGCGAGATGCGGTTCGGGGTCGTCGGGGTCGCGGGCGGCCGCCGCGTCGAAGACCCGCAGGGCGTCGCGGAGGAGACCCGGGCTGTCGAATCCCAGCCGGGCGGCGGCGGCGCCCACCGCGACGAGGCCGCGGGGGGTGAAGGCGCTTTCGGGCGCGGTGTTGTAGGCATCGAGCACGCGGTCCAGCCGGTCGAGCCCGGACTCCCGCTCGCCGAGTCGGAGCTCGAGCCGTCCGAGCCGGGACGCCGCCTCCACCGCCTCGGAGAGCGACGCGGCGTCGGCAGCGGCGAGGATCCTCCGCAGGAGCTCGGCCCCCGCCCCGCCCTCCCCGATCCCGATGTGGATCCGGGCGCGGTCGAGGAGGATGGGCGCGGCGTCGGGATCGGGGGCGGCGCGCAGGACATCGAGCGCTTCCGCGGGCCGCCCGGTGAGCCGGAGCGTTTCCGCGAGCCCGCGGCGGGCGGCGGAGCACAAGGCGTCGTCCGGCGCGGCTGCTTCGGCGCAGCGCCCGTCGGCGAGAGCGTCCCGGTACGCCGCCTCGGCTTCGTCCCATTTCCCGGCGCGGAGCGCGGTGGCCGCCGCCTCGGGCCCGCCGGGCCAGGCGCCGGCCCCCTCTGCCGGGCCCCCACCGGGAGAACTGGCGCCGGACTCCAGTCCGGCAATTCTCGGCCGGCGCCAACCACCACCGCCTGGCTGGCGCGCTGACGGAGGCTGGAGTACGGCGCCCTCAATTGCCGGACTGGATGGAGTCAAGCGCGCTGGCCATGTCGCGGGCGCCGCTTGGAATTGCCGGACTGGAGTCCGGCGCGCCGGCAAGGGATTGGATGGAGTCCGGCGCCAGTTCTCCCGGTGGGGGCCCGGCAAGGGACTGGAGTCCGGCGCGTCGGCAGAGGGGGGCGCAGCGGCGCGGATCCGCCGGTTCAGCTCGGCGATCTCCACCAGCAGCGCCTCCAGCTCGGCGAAGTAGGTCTCCTCGTCCAGACCCTCGCGGGCCTCCCGCAGCGCATCCACCTGCGCGGCGAGAGCGTCCCGTTCGGCGATGAGCGCACCGAGCTCGGGATTCGTCGCCCCGGCGGCGACCGCGCCATCCGCGTCCAGCGCCAGCAGCGCGGTGCGGGCCGCGAGGATGCCGTCCTTCCCCGCCTCGGTCGCCGGATCGCGCGTCCCCTCCCCATCCCCGTTGTCGTCGAGGAGCGCGTGCTCGGTGCGCAGCAGCCCGGCCCGCTCGTACTCCTGCTCCACCCCGACCCGGGCGAAGTCGAACGCCTCGAGCGCCGACACCCGGCCGTCCTTGTTCCGGTCGGCGGCGGCGCCGTCCTCGCTCCCGGCGAAGGCGGCCACGAAATGCCGCGGGAAACGGGTCTCGTTCGACTCGTGTCCCGAGGACGCGGTGAGGATCACCCGGCCGGGAGCCGAGAGCGCCGGAACGAAGGCTCCCGAGGCGCTGGCGAGGTGGGCGACCGTGACCGGGCCTCCGAACCCGTCCAGCATGGCGTCCAGCTCGGCGGGCGTCAGGTCGGGCCCGGGCAGGTTGAAGCGCGCGTCCGGAACCCGCGTCCCGTGCCCGATCAGCACCAGGAACAGGCTCTCCGCACCCGCGGCGGCGGCGATCCGCGCCCGGATGTCGTCGCGCCGACTTCGCCCGGCGGGAGCGCACCCCCCGTCCGCCTCCGGATCGGGCGTCTCGGCCGGACGCTCGACCAGAAGCTCGACCCGCGGCGGCCGGGGCGTGGCGAGCGCCGCTTCGCACAGCGACCGGGCCCAGCCGGTGAACCGCTCCCGATGCTCCGGGCTCCCGCCGACTCCGGCCACGATCAGGAGCGCCGGCTCCGCCTGCCTCGGGGCCGGCGAGTCGGGCGCCCGTCCTCCGGGCGGGGGCCCCAGCGCGAGGAGAGCCGCGAGCGCGGCTGCCCCGATCACGCCATCCCCCGCAGCGACCGGCCGCACCATTCGGCGGCCAGCAGACCGAAGACGAGCAGGAACACTCCCGGCTGATTCCACAGGTCGCGGCGCTCGACCACCGTGGCGCCCGACTCGGAGATGCTCAGGTCGGTGACCAGGTCCTCGGCGTCCTCGGGCTCGAACACCCGTCCCCCGGTGGCCTCGGCGATCCGCCCGAGCAGGTCGCGGTCCGCATCGGCGCCGAAGAACTCGTCGTCCACCGCTCCGACCTCGGCCCACGCCTCCGCCATCTCGGGCGTCCCGTCCGCCGTCTCGTCCGTCGAGGCGCGGACCTGCACCCGGTAGAGCCCGTCCACGTCCGGGAGGAAGGAACCGGCGTACTCCCCGTCCTCCTCCCCGGTCCAGTAGAGCGGAACCGGGGGCAGTTCCCCGGCGGGTCCGGTGATCCACGCTTCCACGGCGGCGGTGTTCACCGCGAGGAAGCGCTCATCCTCGACCCGCGCCCGGATCGCCACCGGCTCGCCGCCGAGAGCGCGGGCCGGCGCCACCGACGCCTCCACCCGGCGGGGGGCGTCGGCGGCGAGCCAGCGCAGCAGGCGCCGCCAGAGCATCTCGTGGGTCAGATCGTCCACCGGCACCGTCGCGTCCATCTGCCACAACCACAGATCCTGGACGGTCAGACTCGTCACCCGCCCCCGACCGAAGCGCTGGAACAGGAGCACCGGCTCGGTCGCCCCGTCGGCCCCCGCGCCCTCGAGCAGCGTGATCGCCCCCGGCTTCGACGTCCCCGGACGGTTCACGGTCGAGAGCATCGGGAGCGTCCGGTAGCGGTCCGCGTTCGCCATCGGATCGGGATCGAGCCGGACGACCGGGTGCGAGGCGCCGGCGCGGGTCGGGGACACCCCCAGCTCCCTGAGCGGCGGGCTCTCATCGGACGGCTCCGGGAGGGCGACGGGAAGGATCTCCCCCACCGGCGTCCCGGTGTAACCGCCCTCGGCGTACGACCGGCCGCCGCCGAGCGTCAGGAGGCCGCCGCCGCGCTGGCTCACGAAGTCGCGCAGCATGTTGAGCTGATCCTGGGTGAAAAACGCCGCTTCCACGCTGCCGAGGATCACCGCGTCGTAGCCGAACAGCTCCTCCCGGGTGTCGGGGAACCCGCCGGCGAGCTCGTCCGGCCCGCTGACGCCGAGCCGGTAGAACTTGCCCTCCGCGGTGCGCAGCAGACTGGAGACCTGGATCCCCTCGTCGGCCTCGACCGCGCGCCGGATGAACTTCATCTCCCAGCGGGGCTGGCCCTCGAAGTAGAGGAGGCGCGCGGGGCGCTCCTCGACGAGGAGCAGGGCGCTGCGTTCGTTGTTCCGGACGGTGGCCTCGCCCGGGAACGACGCGACCCGGATCCTCAGCCGGCGGGCGCCCGGCTCCTCGACCGGCGCCACCGCGGTCACCGCGACCTCGTCGTCGTCGGAGCGGAACCGAACCGTCTCCTGCGTCAGGATCCGCCCCTCGTCGAGCACCTCGAACCGGGCGGTGCGTCCCGAGAGGCCGCGGCCCCGAACCCGCGCCCGGACCTCGACCAGCGATCCGTCGAGGACCCGCGCCGGCAGGTCGGGCGCGCCGAGCTCGAGGTCGGCGCCCGGTCCGGAGCGGCCGTAGGGCACCGGGAAGACGCGGACTCCCCGAGCCCGCAGCTCGAGCAGGGTCTCGTCGAGTTCGTCGGGAGTCCCGGTCGTCTGCGCTCCGTCGGTCAGCAGGACCACCCCCGCGAGCGGGAGCGAGGCGAGCTCGTCGAGGGCGTGCCGGAGGCCCCCGGCGAGGTCGGTGCGCGCCCCGGCGAACCCCAGATCCTGCGGCGCTTCGAGGCGGGAGGCCTCCTGCGCGAAGCGGAAGAAGCGGGTCACGAATCCCTGTTCGAGGCGCGGCCCGAGGGCCTCGGGGTCCTCCGCGGGATCTTCGGGGAAAGCCGCGAGGAGCCGGTCGCCCCGGGCGCCGCCGTCCTCGTCGGCGTCTTCGATCCGCATGCTCGCCGAGTCGTCGAGGAGCACGGCGACCAGGTTCTCCTGCGGGACGGTGCGCGAGATGACGAGCTGGGGCCGAAGCAGGCAAAGCAGCGCCAGCGCGATCGCGCCCGCCCGGGCGAGAGCGAGGAGCACCCGACCGAGGGACCCCACGCGGTTCCCGGCGCTGCGATAGCCGAGGAGGAACCACACCGCGACGCCCACGAGCCCGGCGGCGACGAAGAAGACCGGCCACGGCGCGCCGAGCGCGAGCTCGCCGCGGGCGAAGGCGACCGGAGGGCTGCCGAAGAGCCACTCCACCGCGTCGGAGATCATCGTGGGGAACCGGGACCTGACAGCCGGTGGATGAAGTCGCGTGAGCACCGAGAGTGGCGAAGCGCCCGGCTGACCAGGCGCGCAAGGGAGGAATACCGCACCGTCTTTCGACCGCTGCGCAACGAAGGGCGCCGCGGAGCGAAGCGAAGCGGCGCGTTCAGCCGGGCTGCATCGCCGCTCGAATGCCGCGTGACTTCGTTCACAGGCTGTTAGAAAAGACGCGCCGCGGTGGCGGCCGGCGTCAGTGGGTCATCGCGTAGATGATGAAGTTGATCCCCATCTCGTAGGCATAAGTGGAATAGGGCAGCGGGTAGCGGGGGTCTTCGGCCCACTCCCAGGCGTCTCCCAGATCGGTGTTCCAGTTGATGAGCACCATGAGCCGGCGCTCGTCGTCGAAGATGCCCCGCACGGTGGGGACGTAGCCGTCGCGCTCCCACGTCGGCCCTCCGCGGATGCCCTGCCCCACGTTGGGCACCTGGACGATCTCGTCCACCCGGTAGAAGGCACGGAACAGGGGGTGGTCGAGCGGGATGTCCTCGATCGGCCGGCCCGGCAGGACCCGCCCCATCTCGTGGGCGAAGTTGACCCATTCCCGGGTTCCCCAGAAGTCATCCACCACGAGGAACCCGCCCTGCAACAGGTAGCGGCGCAGGGCGGCCACTTCCGGCTCGGTCATCTGCATGTAGCCGACCTCGACGCCGTAGAGGAACGGATAGCGGCCGAGACGCGGATCGGTGAGCAGGACCGCGTTCTCCATGGCGTAGGAGTCGAGGTTGGTGAGCCGCCGCAGGCCGATCAGGAACTGACGGTCGGCCTTCGGGTAGTCCACGTGCCATCCGCGCCAGCCGTAGCCCGAATAGGCGGCGCGGGTGAAATAGAAGTCGTGGACCTGGCGGGGCCCGGGCAGGAACGGATCGGACTCCTCGCGGCCACCAGTCGCGGCGGCGATCATGGCTCGAAGCTCCTGTGGCGTCGCCTGGGGCGCCGCCGCGCCCCCGCGAAGTCCGAGCGTGGCCGCCGAGGCGACGAGAACCAGGACCGGGGCCGCGACAGCGACTCGCATTTCCCTCCGGGCGCGCACGATGCGGAGACTATCGCGGAGGAACCCGGCCTCCCGAAGGGCCCTCCCGCCGCTGGTAGGATTGGCCCCCTCCCGCACGGCGGCTACCGGCCCCGCCCGCGGCTCTCCGAGGAGGTTCTTCATGCGGCTGTTCGTTCCGTTCGTCCTCCTTTCGTTCGCCATCGGCTGCGCGCCGCCGGCCGAACCGCCCGCCGAGGAGAGGCCCGCCGCCGCCGAGCCGGCGTTCATGCCCGGGCCTCCCGCCGACTTCGCCGCCCCGGTGATCCCCGAGGACAACCCGCAAACGCCGGAGAAGGTGGCGCTCGGCAAACAGCTCTATTTCGACGCCCGGCTGTCGGCCGACGGGACCCGGTCTTGTTACTCGTGCCATCTGGTCGAGAATGGATTGACCGACGGCAAGCCGGTCGCCGAGGGGGCTCTCGGACGCGTCCTGACCCGCTCCAGCCCGACGCTGTGGAACATCGCCTACCACACGCAGTTCTACTGGGACGGGCGCAGCGGCTCACTCGAGGCGCAGGCGATGGCGGCGTGGACCGGCGGCAACATGGGCGCCGACGCCGACGCGGTGGTGGAGACGCTGAACGGGATCCCGGGCTACCGGGAGCAGTTCGAGGCCGTCTTCGGCGGCCCGGCGACGCCGGACAACGTGGTCGCCGCGATCGCCTCGTTCGAGCGCGACGCGTTCTACTGCGGCGACACCGCCTACGACGACTGGCGACGGGGCGAGCCGGATGTGATCCCGGAGCAGGCGCAGCGGGGAGCCGAGCTGTTCACGGCCAGCGCCGGATGCGCCGCCTGCCATGCCGGCGTGCTGTTCACCGACCTGAAGTACCACAACGTCGGGATCGGGATGGACGCGGAGGAACCCGACCTCGGCCGGGGCCGCGTCACCGAGGCCGACGAGTGCAGCACGACGGACGACGAGCCCTGCCAGGGCGCGTTCAAGACCCCGACGCTCCGCGACATCTCGAAGAGCGCCCCCTACTTCCACGACGGCAGCGTCGCCACCCTCGAAGAGGCGGTCCGGCTCATGGCCAGCGGGGGAATCGACAACCCGTGGATCGACCGCGACGAGCTCGTGGATCGCAACCTCGACGACACCCAGATCGCCGACATCGTGGCGTTCCTCGAAACGCTCGAATGCCGCAGCGGTCCGATGATCTTCAGCCAGCCCGACCTGCCCTGACCGGCCGGGCGCTTCCCGAGACCGAACGGATTTCGACATGGAACTGAGTTTCGAGGGCTACGGCCTCGCCTACACCGGTCACGCCTCCCCGGCCGAGAAGGGACCGAAGGACAAGCACCGGCCGTGGACGGTCCAGCTCCGGGCGAGCGGGGCCCACTCCAGCGCCGGCGCGATCGAGGGTCGGCTCCAGGTGACCGAAGTCGCGGCCGACGCTGTGAAGGAACGCGCCCCGGACGGAGAGGCGGAAGGTCTCCTGCGGGGCGCCTTCGAGCGCGCGTTCATCGCGGAGCTCGGGCTGCGGCCGCTCCAGTCGGGGTTCGACTTCATCGTGGACCACCGTTTCGTGACGCAGTACCAGGGGCCGGAGCCGAAGTACACCCCGCCCAAGCGCCCGGTGCGGCGCAAGGTGGTCCGGCGCAAGGTCGTACGGCGGAAGGTCGCGCCGCGCGCGAAAGCGCGACCGGTCCGGGAGAAGCCGCCGGCGTAGCCGGCGCCGGGCCCGCCCCGCCGGCGCGCCGGACTCCATCTCTGCCGGCGCGCCGGACTCCAGTCCGGCAATTCCGCGGCGCCGCTCCAGCCCCGCTTACGGCGGCTCGGGTGGATCCAGCAGCCCGTAGTAGCCCCGCCGCGCCCGGATCTCCACCTCCCCCAGATCCTCGCGGGCCAGACGCACCTCGATCTCCCGGAAGCGCCCCTCCCGCCGGGTGTTCGACGAGACGTAGCCAATGCTGTAGTTGCTGTAGAGCTCGTCGAGGATGCGGTCGTAGAGCTCGTCGAGCTGGTCCAGCGATGAGGCGAGCGCGTAGGAGCCTCCGGTGGTCTCCGAGATCGCCCGAAGGAACCGGGCGTTGTGGAACACCTCGTTGTGGCGCGAACGGTCCCCGAACTGGATCGAGTGGATCGTCGCGTCGCTCAGCTTCACCAGATCCAGCGCATCGTTGAAACCGAGCGTCGAGCGCGAATCGGCGCCGTCGCTGAGCACCGCGAGCGTCTTCTGCCCGTCGTAGTCCCAGATCCGGTCGAGGAAGGTCGCCACCGCGTCATAAAGCGCCGTCCAGCCGTCCGCCTCGATGTCGTAGATGCGGTTCGCGATGGTCCGCTGGTCGTCGGACGAGTACTCGGAGAGGCGGATGTTCTCGTCGAAGCTGATGACCAACAGGTGCTCGGTGCGGGGGATGTTGGTGAGGAACTTGATCGCCGCCTCGTGGAGGAGGTCCATGTCCTCCTCCATGCTCCCGGAGGAGTCGAGGAGCAGGCCGATGACCTGCCGCCGGGAGAGTTCTTCCTTCTGATCGGGAGGGAGATCCACCCAGGACTGCTCCAGCCCGGCCCCGAAGACGAGGATCTCCTGCTCCACACCGTCCTCGAACACCCGGAAGTCGCCAGCGAGGAGCCCGGTCACGAACGAATCGTCCTCCGCGATCACCGCCACCGGCACCGAGACCAGATCCACACCGGACTCGAACTCGAAGACCTGCTGCGCGACCGCGGGCGCCGAGCCGGCGAGCGCCGCCACGACCGCCAGGGGGAGGGCGCTCCACTCTCCCGAGCGGCGCTCGCAGGAAGTCACCGGGCTCACGCTTCCGATTCTCTCACTCGCTCTCAGACGACCCCCTGCACGCAGCGAATCGCCAGCCCCATGCGCTGGAAGGGCGGCATGACGTAAACCCCCGCCGCCTTCGCCTTCGCCTCCTGCACCATCTCGCGCGCCACCGAGACCCCGACCTCCCTCGCCTTCCTGCGCGTCGGCGCCGCTCGGAGCAGCCCCCGGACCGCCGCCGGGACCGTCATCCCGGGCACCTCGTTGTGGAGGAACTCGGCGTTGCGGGCGCTCACCAGCGGCAGGACCCCCACGAGCACCGGGACGTCCAGCCCGGAGATCCGATCGAGGAAGTCGGCCAGGAGCCCGGGCTCGTACACCGGCTGGGTGAGGCAGTAGAGCGCTCCCGCCTCGACCTTCCGGTGGAACTTCCGCACTTCGGCATCGAGATCCACGGCCGCCGGATTCACGCCCACGCCGGGGTAGAACGGCAGCCGCGCCGGCAGCCGGTTCCCGGCGAGATCGGCGCCGTGGTTCAACCCCTCGAGGATCCGCACCAGCCCCACCGAGTCCACATCGAAGACGGCGGTGGCGTGGGGGTAGTCCCCGAGCTTGGGCGGATCCCCGGTCACCGCCAGCACATTGCGGATGCCGAGCGCGTGGGCCCCGAGCAGATCCGCCTGGATGCCGATCAGATTCCGGTCCCGGCACTGGTAGTGGAGGATCGTCTCCACGGCCCCGTCCCGCTCGAGCAGCGCGGCGAAGGCGATCGCGCTCATCCGCGCCGACGCGCGCGGCCCGTCGGCGACGTTCACGTGGCGGATCCCGGCGTCGGCGAGCCGGCGCGCCCCGCGCCGCAGCCGGGGGGCGGCCCCGCCCCGGGGGGGATCCATCTCGACCGAGACGGCGAACCCTCCCGACGAGAGCGTCGCCGCCAGCTCGGACCGGTCCGCCGGAGGGAACGCCTCGCGGCGCGCCGCATCACCCGTCTCCCGACCGGCCGCCGGGGCGGCGACGACCGCCACTCGCCCGCCCGCCGACGCCGCCCGCACCACGCCCGCGATCGCCGCCACGTGCTCCGGCCCGGTCCCGCAGCACCCGCCGATGAGCGAGACGCCGAGCCGCAGATAGCGCTTCGCGTAGTGCGCCACGTAGTCCGGGGAGGAGGGATAGAGGAACCGACCATCCACGGTCGCCGGAATCCCGGCGTTCGGCTGCGCGATGAGGGGGGCGTCCACCGCCTCCCGCATCCGCTTCAACGCCGTGAAGCTGCTGTCCGGTCCCACCCCGCAGTTCGAGCCCACCGCGTCCGCCCCCGCCTCCAGGAGCGACCGGGCCGCCGCCCCCGCCCCGACCCCGAGCGGCGTGACGCCGCGCTCGGTGAGCGTGACCAGCGCCGCGAGCCCGATGTCGGGGGCGACCTCGCGGACGGCCCCGATGGCGAGGCGGCACTCCCCTACCCCGGTGAACGTCTCGATCTGAACGGCGTCGGCGCCCGCCTCCACCAGCGCCCGCGCCTGTTCGCGGAAGGCGGCGAGGACCTGCTCGCGCACCCGCTCGTCGGAGAGGCGCACCTCGATCCCGGTGGGGCCCATCGAACCGAAGACGAGCGCCTTCGGCCCCGCCGCCTCCCGCGCCACCCGCACTCCGGCCGCGTTGATGGCCGCAGCCTCCGAAGCCAGGCCGTAGCGCGCCAGCTTGATCCGGTTCGCGCCGAAGGTGTTCGTCGTGACCACCTCCGCCCCGGAGGCGACGTGGGCGGCATGGATGCCCCGCACGCGTTCGGGATCGGTACGGTTCAGGTCGTCGAACGAGCGCCGGACCCCGACCCCTCCGGTATAGAGCGCCGCGCCCATCGCACCGTCGCCCACCCGCGCCCGCTCCCGCAGGAAGTCAACAAACGCGGCGCGGTCCATGGAAGCCGCGCATTGTAGGAACCCCGGAGCCGGCGGCACCGGACTCCAGTCCGGCACGCGACCCCCTTGACCTGCGCCGACCGCGGCACATCCCTGCCGGCGCGCAGGCAAGCGCGCGCCGGCAGAGTGCGACACCGCGCAATAATGGTCGCCGAAGTTTCCGTGGGCAGCCCCTCTCCTTCTCTCGACCCGCTCCGGCCCGTCGCCATCGAACCGTGCGAGGGCTTTCGGATCTGGCTCCGCTACGCCGATGGCGTCGATGGCGAGGCCGACCTCTCGGACCTGGCAGGCGAGGGTGTCTTCGCGGCCTGGCTCGATCGCGCCTTCTTCGAGACTGTCCGCATCACCGATCGAAGCGAAATTGTCTGGGAAGACCAGATCGACCTGACGAGGACGGCATCGTCCCCCGGCCGGGTCTCCGCGGCGCAGCCCCCGCCGCCGCCCGGCTCCGCGAGCTCCTCACCGCGGCCTACGGCGACGAGTGGTCCACCGCCACCGAGCAGGCGCTCCTGCGCACCGCCGCGAGCAGCGAGACGCCGAGCCCGAGCCTCGATGCCTCGCTCCGAGACAAGCTCTTCGAGGAGCACCGCAAGCAATTCCACCACCGCCCCGTGGTCTGGCACATCTCGGACGGGCTCCCGGGCGGCCTCTCCGCGCTCGTGAACTACCACTGCCTGGCCGCGTCGGACAGCGAAGGCCCACGCACGCTGGAATCGCTCGCCTACAGCGACCTCCGTGACTGGATCGCCCGCCAGCGCGCCGCGGTCGAGGAGAACACGGCCGGCGTCCTGGGCGATATCGACGCGGTCATCGAAGACCACGGCGGCTGGCCCCACACGTCCCAGACCGAGTCAAAGAGCGAGCGACGCTGACTCCCTATGAAGCTGCTTTCCCTCTCGATACGCGGGTTCCGCGGTCTTCAGCACGCTGACCTGCGTTTTGGCCAGCACGATGTCCTGGTGGGCCCCAACGGTGCGGGCAAGAGCACAATCATCGACGCCCTCTCGCTAGTCTGTGGCCGCCCAGGACTGGTCCGTGACCTGACGGAACACGACTTCTACGGCAGCTTTCCTGAAGCGACGAGCAGGATCCGCATCGTGGCTACCTTGGCCGGATTTGAAGGTGACGATCCAGAGCACTACGACATGTGGTTTCGTGAGGGGCGAGCGGTTCCTAAGTGGTGGAACTCGTCGACAGGTCAAGCCGAGCCCGCCCCTGCCGATCATGCGAAGACCCTGTGCGCGCAAATTGCCTTTGCGGCGCGGTTCGATCTCGAGGAGCTGGCGATTGATTCAGTTCGCTACTTCCACGACGATGATGATATTGAAGATCCTTTCCTAGACGACGCCGTCCAGCCGATCCCGACTCGACTCTTCGACGACATCGGATACTACGTCCTGATGGCGCGTCGCACTTGGGGAGGAGCCGTTTCGTTCGCCTCGGAACTGTTCCGCAAGGCGGTAGCGACCATGGGCGGGATTCCCGCGCAGACTCTCCTCCAAGAACGCGACCGGCTGCGCGCGCCCGCCGAGCGATTGGAGGAGACGGCTGGCCTCTCGCCGTTAGTAGAGCGGATGAACCGGCAGTTGAAGGAGCTATTGCCCGACGCACCGCGTTTTCAGCTAAGGCTTACCGCCACGGACTCCGAATCACTGCTCCGGGCGCTCGTTCCGCACTACGCTGTCAGCGAAGGTGTTTCGCTCCCGGTTGGGCGGCATGGGATGGGTCTGCTCTCCCTTCAGACCTTCATTCTTCTACTTGAGCTTGGACGGGAGCGGGTGGGTATGGGGAAGCCATTCCTGCTCGCGATGGAGGAGCCGGAGTTGCATATCTCGCCAGGAATGCGGCGCCGCCTAATCTCGCAAGCGGTCTCGATCGCCGATCAGACTGTCTGTACCAGTCACTCACCTCGCGTCGCCGCTTCCTACCCCGCGCCCGCCGTTCAGATTCTCCATCGCGACGGAGAGCGTCTCGCCGCGACTCCCATGTTGCCAGCTCCCTTGGACGCGAGCGCGACTAACGCGCGGCGCAAGCTCTTTCAAGATGATCGCGCGCGCCTTGTCGAGGCACTGATGCACCACCGCGTGCTGATCCCCGAAGGACGTAGCGAACGCGAGTGGTTTCGGCTGTTGAGCGATGTGCTTGAAACAGGCACCATCGGATTCGACACGCCCGCTACCGACACCCCCGCCTTCGGCACGGCCGTCGGCGTCGTGCCGACCCATGACGGAGCGGTGGCGGACGTCTACGGTGCGCTGCGCACGTTGCGGCGAGGATTGGTTCCACTTGTCGATGGGGATCACGGGGGAGCCGAGAAGATTAAGGAACTCAATCGTGCTGAACCAAAGCCGGAACGCATACTGATGTGGCGCAATGACTGGACTATGGAGGACGTGGTCGGCTGGATCCTCAAGGGCGACGAGGACGCAGCGCTTGTCGAGCTGCAGCGCCGAATTGATCCCGGGTTCCGGTCGATTGACCACGTGGTCAGTTTGTTCCAATCCAAGACTGGTCAGGGCCGCTTGAAGGGCGACTACGTCGCTTACGAGGAGGTGGCCTGGGCCATCGGACGCCTTCGCGGCTGTCGGACTCGCGCGGCAGTTCTGCTTGAGGCCGTCACGTGTGCCACGCTAGGCAGGGCCGAGGGCTGCGACATGATCCGCGAGGACGATGAGCAGAGCGCCGATGACACGACCGTGCTGCGTGTCGAGCCATGAGCGTCTTCTTGATCGAGGGTCCAGCCGGGACTGGCAAGACGACGCGATTGTTTCAGGAACTAGGCCGCGTGCTCCGCGCCTGCCCACTGAGAGAAAATCAACGGGTCCTCGCACTGACCAAGATGCACGGATCGAGGCGGCGCATGGATGGCCAACTACGAGCTGCCCCGGGCCTTCGAGGGAGGTACCGATGCAGAACAGCGGATAGCCTAGCCTGGCGCATCGTTCGGCGCTGGCGTACGCTTGCTCGCAAGAAGTCGTTGGAGGGCCTGGGCGAGCACGACTACGAGAAGGTCTGTTCTCTCGCTAGCGAGCTGCTCGCTGACATGTCCGTATCGCGCTGGATCATCCGCGCCTTCCCAATCGTTGCCGTTGACGAGTTCCAAGATTGCAAGGGTGGGCAACTGGCGATGATTTCCTCGCTTTCCACTTGGGCGGCTTGCATCGTAGCCGCCGATGATTTCCAGGATTTAGAAAGCACCGAAACAAACCCAGCAGTCGCATGGGCACGGAGCAACGGTGAGAGCACGAGCCTGAGTGTCATTCGCCGCACTTCCGCATCCGGCCTCATACGAGCGAGCCGAGCCCTTCGTGAAGGACGGGGCATTCCCGGTAACGGCGGTGGCTTTACGGTACTCGGCGCACGGAATCACAACGTCGGGGCCAGTTTCGTTTCCAAGAATCTCACCTGGTGGTGGGACTGCGCTGACATCGCGATTCTAACACCAGTTCGTCCTTCCAACTCGCGATTTGTACGCAGGCTTCTCGCCCGAGTGCGCGAGAGGCCGATTGGCACCCCGCCGGTCGGTCCATATCTCGTTCCGTGGGAGGATTCGCAGGAAGAGGAGTTCTACAAAGTCATCGCTGGACTGGGGTTGCCCGACGATCTCGATGCTGAAGTCCGCAGTGATGAGTTCTCATTCGGCAAGGTCGGTGGGCCGCACAGGGGGCTTCGCTATTGGGTTGAGCGTGAGAGGCGCGTAGCGGGAAGGACGACGTTTACATGTGACGAGATCCGGCGTGTGGCATACCGCATCCACCAGCGGTCGCGAGCGTACCGCCGGGGACGAGACCGAGGGATTCGGGCGATGACGATTCACCAAGCGAAGAACCGCGAGTTCCACTCGGTTGTTGTTCTATGGCCCTACGAAATCGCTGGTTCCATCGAGCGCCAGCGACGCCTTTTGTACAACGCGATTACCCGGGCGAAGAACCAGGTCCTTGTAGTGGTCCAGAATCCCAGCAGAGTGCAGCGTCAACCGTTCGTAGCCGGGAGTTGAGTTGAGTAGATGATCGTCGGCTGCCATGGTGTGCCGCCGCTTCTCCGGACAAAGGGGTGCCATGCCTACCAGGAGGGATCGACCCATACGGCGGCTGCACTTGACCAGCATCGTCCTCGCCTACAGAACTGGCGACAGGGAATCCCGGGACTCTTCGACCGATGTGCGCGGGTGATCGGGACTGGATGCTCTGAGGAGCCTGTTATCAGCCTGCCCCCAAGCGGCCCCTATTGCCGTGTTACCAGCCCCACCGGGAGGAGCCGAGTCTGCTCCTGGACCAGGCGGATCTGCTCCTGCGCCTGTTGTTGGCCGGAGACGAGGAATATGCCGAACGTGGGAGTGAGTCCGGCGAGGCCGATTCCGACGGAGATGACCGCAATGACCAGCGAACGCGAGGAGCGATGGGAGAGGGGCAAGTGTTCTGCCGGCGCGCCGACTCCAGTCCGGCACGCAAAGCCCTTGACCGGCCCCTCCGTTCCGGAACGAGGCCTCCAGTCCGGCATCTCATCCGGAGGCCAGTGTGTCTTCCGTCGCGTGCCGAACTGGAGTTCGGCGCGCCGGCAGGAGCGCGCCAGCAGGGTGTGACACCGCGCCATAATGGCTGCGGAGGTTTCCGTGAGCAGCCCTTCGAGCCGTCCTTTCGACCCGCTCCGGCCCGTCGCCATCGAGCCGCGCGAGGGCTTTCGGATCTGGATTCGCTACGCCGACGGCGTTGATGGCGTGGCGGATCTCTCGGACCTCGCGGGTGCGGGTGTCTTCGCGACCTGGCTCGATCGCAGTTTCTTCGAAAGCGTCCGCATCGCCGAAGGAGGCGAGATCGCCTGGAGAGATCAGATCGATCTCTGCCGACATGCCCTCTACTTGCGAATCACTGACAGGAAACCCGAAGAGGTGCTCTCGGGACTGCGCCGGGCGGCGGTTACCTGAACGGTCGTATGGAGCGCCGGTCTCCAGACGGGCACGATGGAGCGCAGGCCAGCGCGCGTGTTCGGCGCCAGTCAGGTCGGCTGCTCGGTGCCGGACTGGAGTCCGGCGCTCCGATAGGCCGGTAGGCTTCGCCGCCGTGGACGCGGACCACTGGCGGCTGGAGCCTGCCGAAGAGACCGTGGCCGCCGGCTTCCGTTTCGGAGCCTGCGGCGCGCACACCAGCCGGACCTTCATGCTCGCCGAGCTGGCGGATCTGTTCGCGGCGACGCCCCCCGATACTGACGCGGACGGGTACCGCGCGGCGATCGTCACCGAGAACCTTCTCGGCAAGCCCACGATGAGTGCCCGGGTCCACGCCCACAAGCATCTCCGCGAGCTCTATGGCTGCGACCCCGAGCTACCCATATTCCGTGTGCTCCGAAGACTTTGGGATCGTGATGAGTCCGGCCACCCTCTGCTCGCTCTGCTCGGCGCCCTTGGTCGTGATCCCGTGCTTCGTTCGACCGCGCCCGCCGTCCTCCCGCTCCCCACCGGCGCACAGCTTCCCTCCCACGCTCTCGTCCGAAGCGTCCGGCGGGAGGCGGGAGCGCGGCTGAACGAGACGTCGCTCGTCGCTGCGGCCCAGCGGACCGGGGCGACCTGGACCCGCGCCGGACACCTCGCAGGACACGGACACAAGGTCCGGCGGCGCGTCGAGCCGACCCCCGGCGCCCTCGCGTTCGCCGTCTGGCTGGGAGAGCGTGAGGGGCTCGGCGGAGAGGCGCTCCTCGAATCCCGCTGGGCCGACGTGCTGGACCGGCCGTTCGACGAACTGGCCGACCTCGCCCACATCGCACACCGCCTCGATCTCGTGGACTTCCGCGCCGGGGGCGGTGTCTTCGATCTCCGCACGCGAAACCCCGACCCCGGGGAGGCGCACGCATGAACCGCATCGAGAAGCTCGCCACCCGCTACGAGAAGCACGCGCTCGGGACCTGGTCCCAAAGCCTCCCCGGCGCCCAGAAAGTCATCTTCATCGTGTATCCGCCGGAGGCCGAACGGACCCTGCGGGCCCATCTCGATCTGTTCCGGCAGGCGACCGAGGGAGCGGGACGCAAGTGGACGCACCTCGACGCGACCGGCTGGTTCGCCGAGTGGATAGACAAGGACGACTACCGCGACGACTGGTTCGAGGATCCCGAAGGTCTCGAGGACCAGCTCGACGAGAGTTTCCTGCCCCTCGTCGCGAACCGGGTCCGGGCGAAACTCCAGGCCGCTGGCCCGAACGACGTGGTGTCACTTTCTGGCACGGGGTCGCTCTACGGTTTCCTCCGCGTGTCGAACCTCATCCGGGCCGTCGAGCCCGACATCCCGGGGCGTCTCGTCGTGTTCTTTCCCGGACAGAAGAAGGAAACGAGCTACCGCCTGCTGAACGCCAGGGACGGATGGAACTACCTCGCCCAGACGATCACGCTGGACGAGGCAGACGACTGGAGCTGAACTTGCCGAAGATCCACGAACTCCTCCAGGTTGACCCCAGCCACCGCCTCGTCAACCACGGGCAGGCCCAGATCAGACAGGACCAGAGCGAAGAACTCCTTCGCCACGAGCTCTCGACGTTCGTCTGCGAGGGGCACTTCGCCGACGGACTGGACCGCATCCTCGGTCGGTTCCTGACGAATCGCGGCGGCCCCCACGTGGAAGCCGCGTGGGTGAGCGGCTTCTTCGGGAGCGGCAAGTCGCATCTGCTCAAGATGCTCGCGCACCTCTGGACGAACGCGCCTCTGTCGGACGGAGCCAGTCCCCGTTCCCTCGTGCCCGGTGGACTCCCTACGGACATCGCCGGCCATCTTCGCGAAGTCGATAGCGCCGCCCGCCGCGCCGGGCTGGCTGCGACTGCCGCAGCGGGCACCCTGCTCGGCGGCAACGAGCGGGTTCGGTGCGCCGTGCTCGGGATCATCCTTCGGTCCCGCGGACTGCCGACCGCCATTCCGGCGGCTCGCTTCTGTCTGTGGCTGCGGCACGAGGGCATCCTCGACCGGGTTCGCCAGAGCGTCGAAGCGGGCGGTGGCAAATGGTCCATCGAGCTCAGCCGGCTCAAGGTCAGCAGGAGAATCGCGGAAGCGGTGCTCGAGGCCCATCCCGATTTCGAGGAAAGCGAGCAGCGAGCGCGCCGCGCCTTCGGGAGCCAGTTCCCACCGCAGCAAGCGGATCTCACCACCGATGAATTCGTGGATCTCGCTCGCCAGACGCTGTCGGAGGGGGACGTCATGCCCTTGACCGCTCTCGTGCTCGACGAGGCGCAGCAGTACATCGGGAACTCGGAGCGACGCGCCTCCGACTTCACCGAGGTCGCGGAGGCACTTCAGACGCGGTTCGACGGGCGGGTGATGCTCGTCGCTTCCGGCCAGTCGGCCCTCCACGCGACGCCGACTCTGCAAAAACTCCGCGACCGGTTCCGCATCCAGATCGAACTCGACGACACCGATGTCGAGGCGGTCACTCGGAAGGTTCTGCTCGGCAAGAAGCCGAGCCACCGGAACGCGATCAAGGAGGCGTTCCAGGCAAGCGAGGGTGAGGTCTCGCGCCACCTGTCCGGGACGCGACTCGCGGCGCACGACGGGGATCGAAAGACCCGGGTCGAGGACTATCCGCTGCTCGCGACCCGGCGCCGGTTCTGGAGCCGGTGCCTCCGGGCGGTGGACCAGGGCGGCGGCGCAGCCCAGCTCCGCTCGCAGCTCCGGATCCTCGACGACGCGCTCGACGACATGGGAGATCGCGAACTCGGCGCCGTCATCCGGGCAAGCGAGCTCTTCGGCACGGTCGCCGGGAGCCTGGTGGGGTCAGGAGAGCTGCCGAACGAGGTCAACACCCGCATCCAGAGGCTCACCCGCCATGCGACCGAAGGCGAGCTCCGACGGAACCTTGCGGCCCTCGCCTTCCTGATCTCGAAGCTGCCCCGCGAACCAGGCGTGGACGCCGGAGTCCGCGCGGATGCCACAACGCTCGCCGATCTGCTCGTCGAAGACATCACGACCGACTCCGGGCCGTTCCGGGAGCAGGTCGAAAGGGTCCTCGAAGACCTCGCCAAGAACGGTCACCTGTTGAAGCTGCGCGACGAGTACCGGATCCAGACCCCGGAAGGCGCTGCGTGGGACCAGGATTTTCGGGCCCATCGCGCGAAGTTCCGGAACGATCACGCGGCGATCGGCGCCGAGCGCGACGAGCTGCTTCTCGAGGCCACACAGAAGGCGGTGGCAGGTCTCAAGATCCGGCACGGCGCAATGAACGTCGCGCGCAAGGTGAGCCTCTCAACCGGTTCCGAGCCGCCGGATGCGGCGGAGCGCGCGAGAGAGATTGTCGTCTGGGCGCGCAGCGGGTGGGAGTGCTCCCGCTCGGAGTGCCGATCGCAGGCGCGTTCCTTCGGCTCCGATGATCCAGCGATCCACGTCTTCATCCCGAAAGACTCGGAGGATCGCCTGCGTCGCTACATCGTGGATGCGCTGACCGCGCGGCGGGTGCTCGATCTCAAAGGAACGCCGAAGTCCGCTTCGGGTCAGGAGGCGAAGGCGGCGATGGACAGCCGACTGCGTCAGGCCCAAAGCGAGCGGGACGCCGCCGTCGCCGTGCTGCTCGGGAAGGCGAGCGTCTTCCTTGGGGGAGGCGACGAAGGATCGGGCACGGATCTGGGAGCTCGGCTCCGCACCGCGGCAGATCGCTCCCTCAAGCGCCTCTTCCCCCGATTCGGCGAAGCGGACAGCGGGGCATGGGGGACTGCTGTCAAGCGGGCGCGGGACAAGTCGGAGCAGCCCTTCGAGCCGGTCGGATGGGACAAGGCAGCCGCCGACCATCCGGTGGGCAGGGAGGTTCACACCACCATCGGACCCGGAGCCAGGGGCAGCGAAGTGCGGAAGAAGCTCACCGGTCCACCCTTCGGGTGGCCGAGGGATGCCGTGGACGCTGCGCTGATCGCCCTGCATTCGGCCGAGCAACTCCGCGCCACCCGGAACGGGGAAATCGTCCCTCCCGGCCAGCTCAAGCAGGCGACCGTCAACACGACGCTCTTCGCGCCGGAGAACGTCGTCCTCGAGCTACGGCAAAAGATCGCGCTGCGCGGACTCTTCAAGAAAGCCGGAGTCCACGTCGCAGGTGGACGGGAGGCGGAGGGCGCGCGGCGCTATCTCGAATCCATGCGCCGGCTAGCCGAGCAGGCCGGCGGTCCCCCACCGCTTCCCGCCCATCCGGTGGCGGCGGGGCTGGACGACATCGCCGGAAAGACCGGCAACGAACAGCTCCGCGCGATCCACGAGAAGCGAAGCGAGTTGGAGCGGTCCCGCGAGAAGTGGACCGCCCGCGTCGATCTGCGAGGCCCTCGCGAGGCGGCCTGGACGCTCGTGAACGCGCTTCACGGCCACGCCGAGAGCCTCGATGTCCACGCCGAGGTCGGGGAACAGCTCGAAGCGATCCGGCAGAGCCGCTCGCTCCTCGGCGCAACCGACCCGGTGGGCCCGCTGATCGCCCGACTCGCCGACCCGCTCCGCGCCGAACTGAACCGCTTCCGCGACCTGTTGGCCCGCGAAATCAAGCGGGCCGCGACGCAGCTAGACGCCGACTCGCGCTGGCAACCCCTCAGTCCGACACAGCGTCACGAAATCCGCAGCAGGCGCTTCCTGCTCCCGCCGTGGGAACTGAGTATCGGCACACACGAGGCCGTGCGCGACGAACTCGACCGCCGTTCGCTCTCTGCCTGGCGGGCCGAAGTGGACGCGGTGCCCGCGCGACTGCGGCGCGCCCTCGACGACCTCCCGGCTCCTCCCGGCCCGACCCCGACGACGGTTCGCGTACGCCGCACCACGATCAAGGATGACACCGAGCTCCGGGCCTGGCTCGACGCAACCGAGCGCACTCTCCGGGACGCACTCCAGAATGGCGCGGTCACGGTCCGCTGACTCCATGGCCGCCGAACATTACCCCCCCGCCGTGCCGGGCCCCTCGCGCACGCCGGGAGATCCCGACCCGTCCTGCGAAGACCACCCATGAAGCACATTCCGCTGTTCTTCCCATTCGAACAGGTCGTCTTCGGCCGTGGCTTTGTGGCCGATGTCCGGTTCCTTGGCCGGGTCACTTGCACCCGAGAGTTCGGCTCCACCTGGATGTACGGAGTCAACCCCGGCGCCCTCGCCGAGGACGGCGACAACATGCCGGATGCCTACGCCAATTTCCGCCACGCCCTCGTCGGCGTCCTCTTCGATCTGGCGGCCGAGGCCGAGACCCTCGAGCAGTTCCACGCCGCGGCGCAATCGTTCTTCGAGGCGACCGACGACGCCAGCGTTGCCGAGTGGGTCGAGGCGCGAGAGGCGATTCGGTCGGGTGAGCCCCCGGCGCTCGATGCTGGCGGTCTCCGCGGTGAAACCGGGGATCGGATTCCGAGCCTGGTCGTGGTCGAGGTGCGGCCCGACGACTTCTCACCTCGGCTGAATCACTTCACTCCAGATCAACCGAGCCTGCTCGCGACCTAGACTTCGATCGTAGAGGGATCTCGATGAGCGAAGAGGTGGTGACCGTCGCGCCCGAAAGCGATCCCCGCAGGCCCGTGGCCGTTGAGCCTCGCTCCGGCTACCGGATCTGGTTGCGCTACGCCGACGGCGCTGCGGGAGAAGTGGACCTGTCGCACCTCGTCGGAATCGGTGTCTTCAAGCAGTGGGAGGATCGGGCGTTCTTCGAGCGCGTACACATCAATGACTCCGGCGCGATCGCCTGGTCCGAAGAGCTCGACATGTGCCCGGACGCGCTCTACATGGACCTCACCGGCAAGACACCCCAAGAAGTCTGGCCCGGACTCCGCCCGGACTGGGAGAGTGTCGAGTCAGGACAGCGACCAGCGCATAACCCCGCCCAGCCATCCGCTGGACCGGGCTCCGCGGACGGCTGGCGGCGCAGTTCCGATCCAATCAGACCGCTGTGCGTCGAATCTCGGCCGGCGTTCCGCATCTGGCTCCGCTTCGCCGATGGAACCGAGGGAGAGGTGGACTTGTCCGATCTGGTCGGCAAGGGCCTGTTCAAGGCCTGGATGACCCCCGGAGCGTTCGATCAGGTCCATCTGACGGATGGCTACACCATCGCATGGGGCAATGAAATCGAGCTCTGCCCTGACGCGCTCTATCTCGCGGTCACCGGGAAGTCGGCGGCTGACATCTGTCCCGGCTTGACGGACCCGGTCGCGAATGCCTGAGATCAGTCGCTTCTTCGGCATCGTGATCAAGATGCACACGCGCGACCACAACCCGCCGCACCTCCACGCCGAGTACGCGGGGATGGCAGCGGTGATCGGCCTGAACGACCTGTCCGTCATCAAGGGACGGCTGCCTCCGCGAGCCCTCGGTCTCGTAACCGAATGGGCCGCGATGCATCAGGCTGAGCTGCTCGCTGGGTGGAAGCGAGCCCAGGCCGGAAAGGCACCCGGGAAGATCGCCCCTCTGGACTGAGACGCGTTCTCCGCACAGTACGACCATGAGCGGACCGTCGGACCCGGGGCTGCGCCGCGAGCCGGAGGAAAGGTCCGACAATGCGGCACCGACCGGCCCGGTGGCCGGGTGGAGATCTCCGGCGCCGGGCCTGCCGTCCACGCATCGCGATGCTGAGGACGAGTGGGTGTCGGCCGCCGAGCCGGAGATGCTCCGGCCAGTCGAGGTCGAGCCGCGGCCCGGGGTTCCGGATCTGGCTGCGCTAGGCCGACGGAGTCGAAGGGAAAGTGGACCTCTCGGACGTGGCCGGCAGAGGCATCCTCTCTGCCTGGAACGAACCGGGTTTCTTCGAGCGGGTCCGCATTTCCCCGTGGCGGAGCATCGCATGGGACGACGATGTCGAGCTCTGCGCCGATGCCCTCTATCTGAAGCTCACCGGCAAGATGGCGGACGACATCGGGCCGGGTCCCGCGGCCGATCGGATTCGTTCCTGAAGTAACCCGCTTCTTCGGCATCGTGATCCGCATCAACCCCGGGGACCACAACCCCCTACTTCCACGCCTTGTGCGCGGGGGAGGAAGTCACCGCGCACATGCGCGACCTCGCCCTGTCGAGGGGCAGACTTCCACGCCGAGCGCTGCGGCGGCTGCTCCGTTGGGCAGGATCCACCAGGAGGAGCTGATGGAGGCATGGGAAAAGGCGCAGCGGAGAGAACCCCCCGGCAGGCTTGCTCCTCTCGACTGACAGAATCCGCGCCCGGCGGGAAGTGACGAGCAGGGCATGAGCGGGGCGTTGAAGCGGGGGCGGCGCAAGGAGCTGGAGAAAGCCGTCAAGGCGGCGCGGCGAGCGGCGGAATCGGGGGCGCGGGCCGCGCTCGGCGCGCTGGCGGTGGACCGGAAGACCGCTGACGCCTCGATGGCGCCGGAGCAGAAGGAGCTGCGTCGGCAGCTCCGGGCGCACGGTGGGGCGCTCGGAGACTCCCTCGGGACGGCCGGCCCGCAGGAGATCACCCGGTTGGCGCACGAGGTCGCCTACGAGCATTGGCACCGGATGCTCTTCGCCCGCTTCCTCGCGGAGAACGGACTGCTGATGGACCCCGACGAGGACGTCTCGGTCAGCCTCGACGAGTGCCGCGGGATCGCGCGGGACGAGGGTCGGGATCCGTGGGAGCTCGCTGCGTCGTTCGCGGGCCGGATGCTGCCGCAGATCTTCCGCGCGGACGACCCGTCGCTCGCCGTTCGGCTACCCCCCGAGTCCCGCCAGGCGCTCGAGAAGCTCGTGGAAGAGCTGCGGTGCGCCGTCTTCCGCGCCGACGACTCCATTGGGTGGGCGTATCAGTTCTGGCAGGCGGAGCGGAAGGACGAGGTGAACCGAAGCGGGGTCAAGATCGGCGCGGACGAGCTGCCCGCCGTGACCCAGCTCTTCACCGAGCGCTACATGGTGCGCTTCCTGTTCCACAACACGGTCGGCGCGTGGCGGGCGGGCAAGATCCTGGCGGCGCGGCCCGAGCTCGCGACCGGGGCGGCGGACGAGGACGAACTGCGCGAAGCAGTGAGGCTCGAAGCCGGGGGCCGTTACGACTTCGACTACCTGCGCTTCGTGCGGGAGCCGCTCGACGGCGAGGAATCGGACGCGGGGACCGGGCCGTGGCGGCCAGCGGCCGGGGGGTATTCGAAGTGGCCCGGGGCGGCGAAGGAGCTCAAGGTCCTTGATCCCTGCTGCGGGAGCGGGCACTTTCTCGTCGAGGGGTTCCAACTGTTCGTCCGGCTACGGATGGAAGAGGAAGGGCTCGGACTTCGGGACGCGGTCCGGGCGGTGCTCAGAGACAACCTCCACGGGCTCGAGATCGATCCGCGGTGCGCACAGCTTGCCGCGTTCTCGCTGGCGCTCGCGGCATGGAAGCTCGCCGGCGCCGCGATTGAACTCCCGGCGCTCAACGTCGCCTGCTCCGGCCTCGCCCCCCGCGCCAGGAAGGCCGAGTGGCGCAGCCTCGCCGACCGGGTGGCGGCCGCCGCGGGATCAGCGCCCCGAGCCAACTTGTTCGAGCGGCGCGAAACGCTTCATTCGAGCACTTACCGACGGACTCTGGGCGAACTCCATGACCGGTTCCAGAACGCGCCGACCCTTGGCTCGCTAATCGACCCCAGGCCGAAGGGCAAGGCTCTGTTCACCGACTTCGCCGCGGTCACGCCCCTGCTGGAGAAGGTCTTGACCGAGGTAGAGACCGACCCGGCGCGGCGGGAGCAAGCCGTTGCCGCTGCCGGCATAGCACGCGCGGCCACCCTGCTCGCTGGACACTACACCCTCGTCATCACCAACGTTCCGTATCTCGGTTGGGGCAAACAGCATCCCGCACTGCGCTCGTACGCAGAACGCAACCACAAGGCTGCGAAGGGCGATCTGGCCACGATGTTCGTAGAGCGAGCATTCGGCTGGCTCGGTAAGTCCGGCGCGCAGGCCTTCGTACTGCCGCAGAACTGGCTCTTCCTTCCGACCTACCGGAAGCTGCGCGAGGAGTTGCTCCACTCACGCCGCTGGCGTTTCGTAGCCCGCCTCGGTCCGGGTGCCTTCGAGACCATTACGGGGCACGTCGTAAGTGTCGCGATGTTGATCGTCTCACGGGAAGTCCCGAATGACAAGTCTCGTCTAGCGGGATTTGATGTTTCCACTCATGGTCGACAGGGACAGAGTCTCGTCCCGGTGCAGGCCACCCGGCTCGGCGTTGAGGCGGTGCGACTCATATGTCAGAAGGAACTACGCGTCAGGACGCATGTGGTTCGGTTGGATGGTTCCGAAGGACTGCCAACGATCGGTGACTTTGCCCGTTCCTACCAGGGGCTGGTTACAACCGACGACTCGCGTTTCCTCTCCGTCTTCTGGTTAGTATGCTGGCAGAACAGCGCGTGGAGGACAATTCAGAGGCCGCCCCGCCGAACCGCACATTGGTCGGGGCGAGAGTTTCTTGTTCGATGGGGAGAGGACGGCTCGGGAGTTCCGAGCTTTCCGGCCGCGCACAACTTTCCGCCAAAAGGAACACTCGATTCCGTAGGGGTGGCTGTGCAGCGCATGGGAGATCTCAGAGTAACTCTGTTCAGTGGGGATGTATTCGGTGATTCAGTCGCCCCCATTATTCCCCACGACGAGGCGGATCAAGTCTCGCTGTGGTTGTTCGGCCAGTCGAGTGCGTTTTCGCAATCGGTTCGGCAGGTCAACGCCAAGATCAACGTAACCCCGGGTTCGTTTGTCGAGGCCGCCCTAGATATGTCAGCTTGGCGCGATGTCGCGGATCAGAGGTACCCAAACGGCTTGCCCGAGCCCTATTCCGACGACTCGACCCAGTGGATCTTCCACGGCCATCCATGCGGGAGCGTGATCTGGGACGAGACGGCGAAGCGCACCGCGAATGGCCCCCTCCGTACTGACTCCACGGTGCTCCAGGTTGCGGTCGCCCGCCTTCTCGGCTACCGCTGGCCCGCCGAGGACGACCCCGACATGCGCCTCTCGCCGGAGTCCCGCGCCTGGGTCGAACGCACTAAGCACCTCCTTCCCTTCGCCGACGAGGACGGCATCGTCCCCCTGCCCGGTCTCCGCGGTGAAGCCCCTGCGGCCGACCGGCTGCGGGAACTCCTCGCCGCCGCCTACGGAGATGAATGGTCCAGCGCCACCGAGCAGACCCTCCGTCGCGCCGCCGCGGCCGGAAAGAAGGCGAGCCCGAACCTCGACGACTGGCTCCGCAAGAGGTTCTTCATGGAGCACTGCAAGCTCTTCCGCCAACGGCCCTTCATCTGGCACGTGTGGGACGGACTTCCCGGGGGCTTCTCGGCGCTCGTCAACTACCACCGGCTCGCCGGTCCGGACGGAGGGGGACGTCGCACCCTCGAATCGCTCACCTACAGCTACCTCGGCGACTGGATCACCCGCCAGCGCGCCGCGGTCGAGGAGAACGTCTCCGGCGCCGAAGCCCGGCTCGAAGCTGCGCTGGAGCTGAAGGCGCAGCTCGAAGCAATCCTCACGGGTGAGCCGCCACTAGACATCTTCGTCCGGTGGAAGCCGCTCCACGAGCAACCGATCGGCTGGGCGCCGGACCTCGACGACGGAGTACGGCTCAACATCCGTCCCTTCCTCCGCGCCGCGCTGCGCCGAGGCCGGAAGGGCGCGGGCGTCCTTCGGTGGAAGCCGACGGGCATCAAGTGGGGCAAGGACCGCGGCAAGGAGCCGCAGTTCCTGAAGCCGAAGCGCAAGGGCGATGCTCCAGAGCCCTACCGCCCGGTCGCCGACTTCCCCTGGTTCTGGTCCTGCCCCGGGACCGGCCCCGAGGCGGTCCGAACAGACTTCCGCGGCGGCGTCACCTTCGACGGCCACCGCTGGAACGACCTCCACTACACGACCGCCGCCAAGCGCGCCGCCCGCAGGAGACACGAGAGGCGAGAATCCGCGGGTGCCTGAATCCCCGGATGACCTCCTCCGCCGCATCCGTCTCGGCGAGGATCACGCGCTGGAGCTGAAGGAAGTCGTGTTCGCCGGCCGGAAGATCCGCGACCCCTCCCGCAACGCACTCGCCGACGAGATGGCGGCGTTCGCCAACGCCCGCGGCGGCGCCTTGGTCCTCGGGGTGAGCGGCCGGACCCGCGACGTGACCGGGATCCCGCTGGACCGGCTCGACGCCGTGCAGGACATGGTGCTGGAGGCGATGGAGGAGGCGACGGACCCGCCTATCGATGCGGCGATCCGACGGATGGAGCTTCCCGGCCCCGATGGCGCACCCCGACGAGTGCTGCATCTGGACGTTGGGCCTGGACTCGACATCCATCGGAGTCCGTCCGGGTATCTCCGCCGGGTGAATGGCGCGAACTTCACGATGACGCCGGGACAACTCGCGCGCCTCGCCCAGCACCGCCTCCGAAGCCTCGTCATCCGCTTCGACGACCGAGTGGAGGTGCGGGCGAAAGCGGATGACCTCGACGCCTCCCTGGTGGAGCGATTCCGGACTCCGCGCACTCGCGGGGACTGGCGCACGCTCGCGCGCAAGATGGGGATGCTCGGGACGGATCCTAGCGGCGCCATGCGGCCCACGATCGCCGGCCTGCTGATGGGCTCGCGACGTCCCGATCGGTGGCTTCGGAACGCCTACATCCAAGCCGTCCGATACTCCGGGCGGGACCTCGCCGAGTCCTGGAGTTTGCCCCACCGCGACCTGGATGCCGAGGACATCCACGGGCCGCTCGACGCCCAGGTCATCGGCGCCTGCCGCTTCGTGTTCCGGAACCAGGCGATCGCCGCCAGCAAGTCGGTCGGCCGCCTCGACATCCCGCAGTACGACATGACGAGCGTCTTCGAAGCGCTCGTGAACGCAGTCGCCCACCGCGACTACTCGATCCACGGCTCCCATATCCGGCTCCGCATGTTCTCCAGCCGGCTGGAGATCTACGCACCGGGCGAGCTCCCCGACTCGATGGAGCTCGATCTGCTCGCGGAACAGCAGTCCACCCGGAACGAGACCATCGCGAACCTGCTCCGAGGCGTCCCGGTTCCGCACCATCAGCCCTGGGGCGTTACGCCGCGCAGCACGTTCATGAACGGGCGCGGCGAGGGCGTTCCGATGATCCTCGACCGCAGCGAAGCCCACTCCGGCCGCAAGCCCGAGTACCGGATGCTCGGAGATTCCGAGCTACTGCTCACGATCTTCGCCGCCGGACCGGACGAGTCGGGGTACACCGGAGGGACGGACGATGGAGTGGACTGAGGTTCGCCGGCGCATCCGGGGCGGCGAGGGTCGCGAGGTCGAGTTCAAGCTCGGGTTCGACACCGGAAAGATCGGACCGGCGGTCTGCGCGTTCGCGAACGGCGACGGCGGGGTCGTGATCCTCGGCGTGGACGACAGCGGCCGCATCGTCGGCGTGGCGCGGGACCCGGACGCGGTGCATGAGCGGTTGACGACGTTTCTCGGGAGCGGGTTCAGCTTCCCGGTGACAGCGCGGTGCGGACGCGAGCGCGCTTCGGCGGGCTGGGTGCACTGGATCCACGTGCTCCGCCAGCGCAATCCGGAGCCGCTGCGATTCGGGGACGTGGCGTGGGTCCGGCGGGAGCGCAGCAGCGTGCGCCCCTCACCCGCCGAGGCGCAGGAGATGAACAACATCTTCGGCTTCGTGATGACCGAGGAGCAGATCATCCGGCCCGCGAAGGTGGAGGATCTGGACGAGAACCACTTCCGGCGCCATCTCGAACGGCAGGGCTTCGGGAAGCGCCGAGCCCGGCAGCCGGACCTCCTCTCGGACTACCGGAACTTCGAGGTCGTGAGCGACCTGGAGACGGAGCCCAGGCCGACGCTCTTCGGGATGCTCGCCTTCGGTCGAGAGCCGCAGCGCTTCTCCCACACCCACTCGTTCCTGGTGCGCTGCACTGCGTACCAGACGCCGCGACGCAACCGTCGGGTCCTGCTCTCCTTCGACGCGCAAGGCAGGCTGGAGGAACAGGTGCGCCGGATGCTCGACTGGGCGAAGAGTTTCGGGAAGCGCGAGTTCTACGAGGGACCGGTTCGCCGCGACATCCCGCTCCTGCCGCTCGAAGCGCTCCGCGAGGGGGTGGTGAACGCCGTGGTCCACCGGGACTACGCCATCACCGGCTCACCCGTCCTGGTGGATGTCTTCCCCGACCGGATCGAGATCACCAGCCCGGGGACGCTCCCCAACCGGATGACAGTCTCCATGGTTCGCCGGGGCGGCGTGACCCGGACCCGCAACGAACTCATGGCGCACTACGCCGTCAGCAACGATCTCATGGAGCGGCGCGGCATGGGCTGGCTCGCCATCGAGGACGCCATGGCGGAGTTCAACGGGACCGTCCCGGAGATCGAAGAAGGCCGGGACGGAGCGTTCGTCCGGGTCACTCTCCTTCGCGAACCGGCCGGAGCCGGGGCCTCGTGAACGTCTGGCCGGGAGGCGCCGAGGGCAGGACGCCTCTCGCGGCGCTGGCGGCGAGGCTTCACGACATCGGTATCCCGAACGACGGCGAGGTCGCGCCGGCGGCGATCCTCTGGACCGATCCCGGCCGGGAATGGAGCGCCGTCCTCCCGGTGCTGCGGCGAGACACGGACCGGGAAATCCTCACGCTCGGGGACTACGAGCCCACTGCCGACGCCGGGCCGGCGATCTGGATCCGCTGGAAGCTCGACGGCGCTGACCTCCCGGAGCGCCGGACTCCAGTCCGGCATGCCGCCAGCGGAAACACCGGCGTCACTGACCCCCAGCGAGGCGGTTCGGGACACCGGGTGGAGGGGGTTCCCGTGCTTTATCTGCCCGGCGTGGCTCGCGACGACCTGCGCGCCGGGAAGCGCTGTCGCGAGGAACTGCGGCCGCTGGTGGAGCTGCTCTACCGCGGCAGAGCGTGGATCCACCAGAACGGGAAGGACTGGACTCCGCCGGCCTGGATCGGGTCGCCAGACGGGCTTGACCTCGATCTGGCGAGGGACGGCGAGACCCGCAGCGCCTTGCTCCGCGCGCTTCCCGAGCTGATGGATCAACCCCTCCGAAAGCTCCGTGAATCGCATCTCGATGCGGCGTACTTCCACCGGATGCGGGTACCTGACCTGCCCGGGACGATGCTGCGCTGGATGAGCGATCCTGACGCCTCCCGGCGGAGGCTGGGAGACCGCTGGGAGGATTTCCGCGCCCTGAGCCGGACCGAGCTGAGCTTCGACCCGGTGAACCAAACTCCACTCGAAGCCGGACGCAAGCTGCTCGACGGCGGCTGGCTTCCGGTCTGGAAGCGCTACGCCGAAGCCCCGGGCTTGCACTCCGGGATCGCGACCCTCCTCCGAAGGTCCGACACCGGGGAACGCCCGTTCATGGTCCCGGAGTGGCGCTCGCCGCGAGCGAACGACCGGCTCGAGGCTGAACTTACGGAGGCGCTCGGCCATCTGCCGACGAAGGGTCGGGCGGCGGCGCTCGCGAGGCTGGAGGACCGCCACGGTGGGCGGCGGAAGTGGGTCTGGGCACGGCTCGGCCAAGCTCCCCTGGCGATGGCGCTCGAACCGCTGGCCCGGCTCGCCACCGAGGCGAAGTCAGCGATCGGCGGCTCGACGCCGAAGGACATCGCCCGGACCTACCGCAAGCGGGGATGGCAGGCCGATGCCGCCGCGTGGGAGGCGATCGCGGCGGCCGGCCCGAAGCACGAGGCGCTCGTCGCGAAAGCGGTACGGCGGCTCCTCGAACGCTGGCTCGACGACTCGGCGCGGGCATTTCAGAAGGCGGTGCGCCGGCATCCCCTGCCCGGCCCCGGCGACCGGGAAATCGTGGAAGCAGAGGCCGGGGGCTGTCTCTTCTTCGTGGACGCGCTCCGCTACGACCTCGGGCAGCGGCTCGCTGAACGGCTCCGCGGCGCCAACCTGCAAGTCGAGGTGGATCACCGCTGGAGCGCGCTGCCGACGGTGACCCCCACCGCGAAACCGACGATCACTCCTCTGTCCGACGGCTTCGAGGGGGAGGAGAACAAACTCGACAAGGGACTTGCGCCGCGCTACCGCACGATCGGCAAGCCTCTCACCGCCGCGCAGCTCCGCGAGCGGCTCGAAAGCATGGGCTACCAGATCCTCGAGGGCGCAGAGGCTCCCGCCGCCGATCGGGGCTGGGCCGAGACCGGGGACCTCGACCACGCCGGGCACGACGCGCCGGAACGTCTGCCCGAGCGGATTCCGGCAGAGCTGGACCGGATCGCCGACCGCATCCGGACTCTCCTCGACGCCGGCTGGCGCTCAGTGCGCGTCGTCACCGACCACGGGTTCCTGTTCCTGCCGGGCGGACTTCCGAAGGTGAACCTCCCCAAGCACCTGACCGCGACCCGCTGGGCGCGCTGCGCTGTCCTCGCCGGCGACTCTGATCCCGGGGTCCCCCGCTTCCCGTGGCACTGGAACCCGGACGAGTGGTTCGCCACCCCGACGGGCACCGCCTGCTTCAACAAGTCGGACGCCTTCGCCCACGGCGGCGTGAGCGTCCAGGAGTGCCTCACGCCGGACCTGCTCGTCCGGCCCCAGACACCCCCGGCCGCCATCGAATCGGTGGGCTGGACCCGCCTCCGCTGCGCCGTCGCCGTGACGAGCGCGGACGGACTCCAGGCCGATCTGCGCGTCGGCGGAGCGGGAGGCCGATCGGCCAGTGCCGTGGGACCGAAGAAGATCCGCGCCGACGGCACCGTCAGCCTGTTCCTGGACGACGACTACGAAGAGGACAAGTTGACGCTCGTTCTCCTGGACGGTGACAAGGTCGTCGCCCGGCGCGAGACCCGCGCCGGACAAAACTCTTGAGCGAGACCCCTCCCCCCATGGATCCACTCGACCGGCTCGCCGAGGCCGCCTTTCCCGGATATCTGGTTCGCAAGGATCTCGTCCGGCGCTACGCCCGACAGTTCCCGGTCCCGACCTACGTCGTCGAGTTCCTACTCGGCCGCTACTGCGCGAGCACCGATGAGGAGGAGATCCGAGACGGGCTCGAGATCGTCGAAAGCCAGCTCCAGGGCCGCACGGTCCGTCCCTCCGACCGCGAGCGGTTCCGGTCCAACGCCCGCGAACGGGGTCAGGTGAAGCTGATCGATCTGCTGCGGGCGCGGCTCGACGCCCGGCGCGACCGGTATCTGGTGGAGCTCCCAAGCCTCGGCGAGCGCTTCGTGGGGATCGAGTCGGCCATGGTCCTCCAGAACCCGCGGATGCTCACCGACGGGTTCTACGGCGAAGTCACCTTGCGCTACGACGCCGCCCAGGCGCAGGAGATCCGCGGCGAGCCGTTCCAGATCGCCGCCGTGCGGCCGATCCAGATGGCTGACGCCAACGTGCTGGAGCGCTTGTCCGAGGGACGGCGGTCGTTCTCTACCGCCGAATGGCTTGACTTCCTGATGCGCTCGGTCGGACTCGAACCGGAGGCGCTCGACGACCGGGCGAAACAGGTCGTGCTGCTCCGGATGGCGCCGTTCGTGGAGGCGAACTTCAACCTCGTCGAGCTCGGACCGCGCGGCACGGGGAAGAGCCACATCTACCAACAGATCTCCCCGTACTCGCATCTCGTCTCCGGCGGCAAGGCGACCGTCGCCAAGATGTTCGTCAACATGGCGAACGGGCAGCGAGGACTCGTCTCCCTCTACGACCTCGTCTGTTTCGACGAAGTGGCCGGCATCTCCTTCGATCAGAAAGAGGGCGTGAACATCATGAAGGGCTACATGGCTTCGGGCGAGTTCAGTCGCGGAAAGGAGAGCATCCGCGCCGAGGGCGGAGTCGTCATGGTGGGGAACTTCGACGTGGACGTCGAGACGCAGCAGCGTGTCGGCCACCTGCTCAGCCCGTTGCCGAAGGAAATGCGCTTCGACACCGCGTTCCACGACCGGCTCCACGCCTACGCCCCGGGCTGGGACTTCCCCAAGCTGCTGCCCGACCGGCACCTCACCGACCGTTTCGGACTGGTCAGCGACTTCCTCTCCGAGTGCTGGCACCGGATGCGCGACCAGACGCGGCTCTCGGCGCTTCACGACCGGGTGTTCTGGGGAGGAGCGCTCAGCGGCCGGGATCAGGAAGCGGTCAACAAGACCTGTTCGGCGCTCGTCAAGCTGCTCTTCCCCGATCCGGAGATGGAGATCCCGGACGAGGATCTGGAGTGGATCGTCCGGGTCGCGCTCGAGTCGCGCCGCCGGGTCAAGGAGCAGCAGAAGCGCTGCCTCCACAGCGAGTTCCGGAACACCCACTTCTCGTTCAACCTCGGCGCCGACGGCGTCGAGCAGTTCGTCTCGACGCCCGAACTGCGCCAGGACGGAGCGATCGGAGAGGATCCCCTCCCGCCCGGTCAGGTGTGGGCGATCGGTCAGGGAGACGCCGGGTCGAGCGCCGCGCTCTACCGGATCGAGGCGGCCGTCGGCCCCGGCTCGGGCGCCCGCATCCTGAACCATCCTGTGCCGCCCGCGTTCCGCGAGAGCGTCCGGGTGGGCGAACAGAACCTCTACGCGCAGGGGAAGCGGCTGGTGGGAGACCGGGAGCCGCGCGGCCACGAGTACCAGCTCCAGCTTCGGCCCTACGACCAGGACCGGTCGGGGGCCGGGCTCGGGATTCCGGTGCTGGTGTCGCTGGTGAGCGGAGTCCTCGAACGCAGCATCCGCGGCGGGGCGGTGGTCGTCGGGAGGCTGAACCTGGGGGGGTCGGTCGAGCCGCTGCTCAAACCGGTGGAGATCGCCGAACTCGCGGCCGAACGTCAGGCCAGCGTTCTGCTCATGCCGGTCTCGGCGCGGCGAGATCTGTTCGATCTGCCGGATGACGTGTGGACCCGGCTGAACATCGAGTTCTACTCGGACGCCGCCGACGCCGTCTTCAAGGCCTTGGCGGACTGACGCCCGGTGGCGCGTCTCTCCTCTGCCGGCGCGCCGGGCGCTACTTCGCGTCGGGAGCGGGCATCGGAGACGGGTGCAGGAGCTTGACAGTCGTTTCGAGACTGGCGACGCGCTCAGCGAGCAAGCGGAGCTGCTCCTGTGTTTGACGTTGCCCGGAGGCGAGAAAGAGGCCGACCGTGATGATGAGACCGGCAAGGCCGACGCCGACAGTGACGATGGCCATGACGAGCGAACGCATGGGGCGAGTGTAGCGGGGGGACGCGCCAGGCGCCGACTGCTTCCGTCCGGCGATTGCCGGACTGGAGTCCGGCGCTCCGGCGGCGCCGGGCAGTCGTGACGCTCGGTGCCGGACTGGAGTCCGGCGCTCCGGGAGTCCGGCGCTCCGGACTCCCGACTACACTCCCGGCCCGCCGCGATGCTGTCTGTACTGGAAGGGGTCGTGCGGCGGGCGGCCGCCGAAGCCGGGGCGCCGGACTTCCCGGTGGTGGCCGAGACGCCCCCCTCCCCCGCGCTCGGCGATGTCGCCTTCCCGGCGGCCTTCGGACTCGCCCGCGTCCTGCGACGGCCCCCGCGCGCGATCGCGCCGCTCCTCGCCGATGCGCTCCGTGAACAGCCGGAAGTCGCCCGGGTCGAGATCGCCGGGCCCGGCTACGTCAACGTGTTCGTCCGGCGCGGCGCGTGGCTCGAGGCCTCGCGGACGCCGCCGGACCCGGAGTCGGTGGACGGGGTCCACATCGTCGAGCACACCAGCATCAACCCGAACAAGGCGGCCCACATCGGCCACCTGCGAAACGCCGCTCTCGGCGACTCGTTCGCCCGCATCCTGCGCTACCTCGGCCGCGACATCGAGGTCCAGAACTACATAGACGACACCGGGGTCCAGGTCGCGGACGTGGCGCTCGGCTTCCACGCGCTGCGGGGCGCGAGCGAAGCGGACGTCCGGGTACTCGCGGCGCAGCCACGCTTCGACTACCTCTGCTGGGACCTCTACACCGAGGTCTCGCGGTGGGTGGATTCGGATCCCGAGGCCGCGGCGCTCCGTCGGGAGGCGCTCCACGGCCTCGAACACGACGAGGAGCCGTGGGCGGGGATTGGGGCGGCGGTCGCCGAGGCGGTCGCCCGGCGGCACCTCGAGACGATGGAGCGGATTGGGGTTCGCTACGACCTGCTGGCGTGCGAGAAGACCATCGTGCGCCTCTCGTTCTGGGACCGGGCGTTCGAGCTGCTGCGGGAGTCCGAGGCAATCCGACAGCCGGCGGGAGGGAAGAACCAGGGCTGCTGGGTCATGGAGACCCCGCTGGCGCAGGACGGCCAGAAGGTCATCGTGCGCTCGAACGGCACCGTCACCTACGTGGGCAAGGACATCGCGTACCAGATGTGGCAGCTCGGGCTCCTCGACCGCGAGTTCCGCTTCCGGAGGTTCTTCGACTACGCGGACGAGCCGGCGCGCTCGGCGTGGATCACGACCGACCGTCCCGGCGACCCGGATCCGCCCCGCTTCGGCCGGGCCGCGCTCGTCCACCACGTCATTGACGCCCGTCAGGCGTACCCGCAGCAGATCGTCCAGGAATCGGTGGCGCGACTCACCTCGGAAACGGACCGGGCGCGGACCCGCCATTTCTCCTACGAGATGGTGTCCCTGACGCCCGCGACGGTGGCGGCGCTCGGTCTCGGCGGCGGGAGGGAAGGCGGCGCGGTCGAGGTATCGGGCCGGAAGGGCGTCGGAGTCAAGGCCGACGACTTCCTCGACGCGCTCATCGAACGCGCGCGGGACGAGGTGACCCAGCGCAACGCCGAGCTCGACCCGGAGCGACGGGACGAGGTGGCCCGGGACATCGCGGTGGGCGCGCTGCGCTACCTCATGGTTCGCGTCACCAAGAACCAGCCGATCGTGTTCGATCTCGAGGAGGCGCTCAGCTTCGACGGCGCCACCGGGCCCTACCTCCAATACGCCGCGGTTCGGGCGCGGAAGATCCTCGGCCGCGCGAAGACCCCGCTGCCCGAGCAGTTCCCCGCCCCGCCCGCGGACCTCGACGACCGCCTGGCCTCGCTCCCCGCGGAGGAGGCCGGGGATCTGTGGGTCCTGCTCCGCGAGGCCGCGGGCCTCGGCGTGACCGCCGCTCGCGCCGCCGAGCACGAGGACCCGCAGGTGCTCGCCCGCTGGGCCTACGAGGGGGCGCAGCGATTCAACGCGTTCTACCACCGCTACCCGGTGGCGACCGAACCCGATCCAGCGGGGCGGGCCCTGCGCCTCTACGTCGTCGAGACGTTCTTCTTCCAGCACTGCTTCGGGCTGGATCTCCTCGGGATCCCGGTGCCGTGGCGGATGTGACCCCGCCCGCGGAAGGGAACCGGCGCCGCTGGCTCCGCGGGAGGCCCGCGCTGCGGCTGCTCCAGACCGCGGTCCTTTCGGGGGCGATCGCGTGGACGCTGCTCGCTTTCGTGGGGCAGGTCTTTCGCATCCAGGGCGCCAGCATGACCCCGGCCCTGAGGTCGGACGAGCGCGTGCTGGTGGACAAGCTCTCCGTCCGGTTCGCCTCGCCGGAGCGGGGAGAGATCGTCGTGTTCCGCGACCCGGCGGCGTCGGGCGCCGTCCTCGTGAAGCGGATCCTCGCCCTGCCCGGCGAGACGGTGCGCTTCCTCGGGGACGAGGTCGCGGTCGTCCCGGTCGGACGGGAAGACGACCCCTGCTCCCGACTCGAAGGCCCCGGCGCCGTGGAGGTCAACCTCGGCCCGGACGAGTACTTCGCGATCGGCGACAACCGGGCGCGCAGCAGCGACAGCCGCCAGTGGGGCGCGCTGCCTGCCGACGCGATTCTGGGACGCGTGCGCTGGCGGGTCTATCCCCCGACGCGGGTGGGCAGAATCGCCGAGTCCGTCGCTCTCGCCGCCGAGCCGTGCCGATGAAGCAACCGGGCGCGGGTTTCCTTCGCGCCCTCCCTCTGCTGCCTTCGGGGTCGCCGCCGGGCTTTTTCGGAGCCTGGGCCCGGAGTCCGGCCGACTTCGCCGACCTGCTGCCCGATCCCTTCGACGAGACCGTCGTCCGGCGGACCGCCGACGCGGTGGCGGCGGGCGACGGTCCCCGGCAGGCGACCGCGGAGGTCCTCGCGGAGACCAACCGTGACCTGGGCGGCGACGCCGACGCGGTGGCCGCCGCCCGGCGCCTCGGCGAGCCGGGGACGCTCGCCGTCGTGACCGGACAGCAGGCCGGACTCTTCGGCGGTCCGCTCTATTCGCTGGCGAAGGCGATGTCGGCGGTCGCCGCGGCGCGGGAGCTGGAGCGGACGACCGGCCGGGCGGTGGTCCCGGTGTTCTGGGTCGAGGCGGACGACCACGACTTCGAGGAGATCCGGACCGCCTGGCTGCTCGATCGCGCGGGGGAGCCGAAGGCGTTCCGCTATCAGCCACACCGGGAGGAGCCGGGGCTCTCGGCGGCGCGGCGGCGACTGGACGGGACGACCACGGCGCTCCTCGGAGAGTTCGCCGCGGCGCTTCCTCCCACCGACTACCGCGACGAGGTCGTGGAAACGCTCTCTGCCGCCTACCAGCCCGGCCGCTCCCTCGGCGAGGCGTTTTCCCGCTACGCGCTCGCGCTCACCCGCGGCACCGGGCTGGTGGTGATGGACGGCGCGTCCCCGGCGCTGAAGCGCCTCGCGCTGCCGGTGTACCGGACCGCCGCCGCGAACCTCCACGAAGGACGACGGCGGATCGAGGCCGCCACCGCCCGGATCGAGGCCGCCGGGTTCACCGGGCAGGCGGCGGCGGAGGGCTATTCGATCTTCACCACCGGCGCCGCCGGGGCCCGCCGCCGCGCCCGCGAGGACGAGCTGTCCCCCGCTGCGCTCGACCCCGACCCGGAGCGGCTGAGCGCCGCCGTCCTCCTGCGGCCGCTGGTGCAGGACTTCCTGCTCCCGACCGTCGGCTACGTCGGCGGTCCCGCCGAAGTCGCCTACCACGCCCAGATGGGCGGGCTCTACGCGATCCACGGGATCGCCCGCCCGCTGGTGTTGCCCCGGCATCTCATCGCGGTGCTGAACCGCAGCCAGGTCCGGGTTCTCGACCGGGACGGGATCGCCTTCGACGAGCTGTCGGCCGGGGACGAGGCGGCGCTCAACCGGCGGGCGGCGGATCCGGCGACCCGGGAGGCGATCGGCCGGGCCCGCCAGGCGATCGGATCCGGCCTCGACGAGGTCGAGACGGCGGTCTCGGCGCTCAATCCGAGCCTCCGGGGAGCGGCTCGCCGCGCCCGCGGGCGCATGCTCAAGGCGCTCGGCGACCTCGACCGGCTCGCGGTGCGGGCGGTGAAGCGGCAGGATCAGGAGCGGCGCGGTCGCTTCCTGCGCGCCCGGAACGCGCTGTTCCCGGGAGGCGTGCCGCAGGAGCGAAGGCTCGGGCCGGCGGTGTTCCTGAACCGCTACGGGTCGGGCTTCGCGCGCTGGCTCCTCGCCTCGTTCGAGGATGCGCGCGCCGACCGCCGCGCCCGCAATCTCCTCCTCGGCTGATCGGGAGCGCCGGACTCCAGTCCGGCACCGCGACCCGCATCGCCCCGTGGAATTGCCGGTCTGGAGACCGGCGCTCCATACGGCGTCCCATGCCGGCCGCCTACCCGGGTAATCTCTGCCGCTCCCCCGTGGCCGCTTCTCCCTCGCCCCGAACGACGCGCTGGCGGAGGAGCCTTCGGCTGATCGGAATCCTCCTCGCGATCTGGTTCACCGCGTCGCTCGGCCTCGGCGTGCTGTTCGCGGCGCCCCTGAACCGGATCTGGATCACGGGCTTTCCGCTGGGGTTCTGGTTCGCGCAGCAGGGCGCGATCATCGTCTTCGTGATCCTCCTCGCGGTCAACGCGGTGGCGATGGACCGGATCGAGGGCGATGACGACCCCGGTCCCGACGGCGAAGGGGAGTCCCCTTGACGATCGCTGGCTGGACGCTGCTGTTCGTCGCGCTCAGCTTCGCCCTCTACACCGCCATCGCGGTGGCGAGCCGGGTCGGGACGACTTCCGGGTTCTACGTCGCCGGGCGGGGCGTCTCGGCGGTCGCCAACGGAATGGCCACCGGCGCCGACTGGATGAGCGCGGCCTCCTTCCTCTCCATGGCGGGGCTGATCTCGTTCATGGGCTACGACGGAGCGATCTACCTGATGGGGTGGACCGGCGGCTACGTCCTGCTGGCGCTGCTCGTCGCCCCCTACCTCCGTCGCTACGGCCGCTACACGATCCCGGAGTTCGTCGGGGACCGCTACGCCTCGCAGACCGCGAGGCTGGTGGCCGTCGCCTGCGCGGTGTTCATCTCGTTCACCTACGTCGCCGGGCAGATGCGCGGCGTCGGGGTCGTGTTCTCTCGCTTCCTCACGATTCCGGTCGAGTACGGCGTGATGATCGGGGGCGTCATCGTCCTCCTCTACGCCACCCTGGGCGGGATGCGCGGCATCACCTACACGCAGGTCGCGCAGTACTGCGTGCTGATCGTCGCGTTCCTGATCCCCGCCGCCGCGATCTCCTGGAAGATGACCGGGACGCCCATTCCGCAGATCGGGTTCGGCTCCGCCCTCATCGAGGGCGAGCGCGCCGGCGTCGCGCTGCTGCGCGCCATTGACCACATCCACCGGGACCTCGGCCTCCCCGAATACACCGGAGCGTTCCTCGCCGGCAAGAAGACCCTCCAGGACGTCTTCGCGATCACACTGGCGCTCATGGCGGGGACCGCCGGGCTCCCGCACGTGCTGATCCGGTTCTACACGGTCAAGTCGGCGCGCCTCGCCCGCTGGAGCGTGCTCTGGGCGCTCGCGTTCATCGCGATCCTCTACACGACCGCTCCGGCGGTTGCGGCGTTCGCCCGGGTGAACCTGATCCAGACGCTCCACAACACGCCGATCGCGGCGGCCCCCGAGTGGTTCCGGAACTGGGAGGCCACCGGGCTGATCAGCTTCACCGACCGGAACGGGGACGGGCTCATCCAGTACGGCGAAGGCGCGGGCGCCGAGCTGATGATCGACCGGGACATCATGGTCCTTGCGAACCCGGAGATCGCCGAGCTGCCGGGATGGGTCGTGGGGCTGGTCGCCGCCGGCGGGCTCGCCGCCGCGCTCTCCACCGCGGCGGGCCTGCTGCTCGTGATCTCCGCTTCGGTCTCGCACGACCTGCTCAAGAGTTGCCTCCGGCCCGACATGAACGAGCGGAGCGAACTCTTCGCCGCCCGCCTCTCCGCCGCCGGCGCCTGCGTCGTGGCCATCGTGGTGGGGATCTATCCGCCCGACTACGTCGCCGCCGTCGTCGCCTTCGCCTTCGGCCTCGCCGCCGCCAGCTTCTTCCCGGTGCTGGTGCTCGGAGTGTTCACGACCTGGGTGACTGCCCGCGGCGCCGTCGCCGGCATGATCGCCGGCACCGGGTTCACCGCGATCTACATCGGCTGGTTCAAGGTGTTCGAATGGAGCGGTCCGGAGGCGTGGTGGTTCGGGATCAGCCCGGAGGGGATCGGCGCGCTGGGGATGGTGCTCAACTTCGGGGTGACCTGGGCCGTGAGCCGCCGCACCGGCCCGCCGCCGGCCGACAGCGAATCCATCGTGGCCTCGCTCCGCGGCCTCGACTGACCCCCTTCTCCATCGGGCCGTGAGGCTTGACCGGGGACGCTTCGTGCATCATGATGCACCCATGCGAACGACAGTGACGCTGGATTCAGACACCCACAGTCTGGTCCAGCGGGCGATGCGGGATGGGGGAGGCACTTTCAAGCAGGTGGTCAACGCTGCGATCCGTCGCGGCTTGGTGGGGACACAGGACATGCAGATGCGCCGGCCGTTCGTCGTCGAGCCGCGCGCACTCGGACTCCGGGTCCACGACCCGCGGGTGCTTCGGGAGCTCGACGAAGATCACGAGGCCGAGCGCTTCCTGAGAGTTACCCGAGGCCTGGAGCCCGAAACAGAGTGATCGTCCCGGACGTCAACCTGCTCCTCTACGCCTACGATCGGACCGCACCGCACCACGCCCGCGCCCTTCGGTGGTGGAGCCAGTGCATGGACGGAACCGAGATCGTCGGGATCAGCGCTCTGACCGTGCTGGCCTTCGTGCGACTCAGCACGCAGTCTCGGTTCTTCGACAACGCGTATTCGGTCCAGGAAGCCTGGGGAGTCGTCGGCGCCTGGCTTCGTCGTCCGATCGTGGACCGGTTGGACCTCGAGTTCGCCGACCTGGAGTACGCGGCTCGACTCCTTTCGGGCATCGGTGAGGGCGGAAACCTGACGACGGACGCAGCCCTCGCCGCCCAAGCGATTCGCTGGGGAGCCGTCATCCACAGCGCCGACCGTGATTTCGAGCGATTCCGCCAGGTTGCCTGGTACAACCCGCTGACCAACAGGAGTACAGAGGCGTAAAGCGGCAATCCCGAACCCGAGTTCGAGCCGAACCGTGGCTGGAGTCGCTGTGTCCGCGTCCGGCGCCGCCACTGCGACGCTCCGACCGGCAGGGGCCCCCGGCCACGGGAGAGTCTTCGGCGACGGCTCAGGCGTCCAAGGGCCTCACGGGGTCGCGGCGCCTCGTTCCAGTTCCCGGCAGCCGCCCGTGCGGTGCCACCCGATCCACGCCGAGGTCGCGGCCCCGGCGGCGGTGAGGAGACCATCGAGCCGGTCGTCGGTCGCCTCCGGGGGGTAGTTGGCGGTCACGGCGAGGACCCAGAGCAGAAGACCGAGGTCCACCATCGGCCACAGTCGGCTCGTGGTGCAGGGGACGCCGTCGGCATAGACGCCCGACGGGTCGTAGTCTTCATGGCCCGGGCGCGGCGGGCCCTTGGTCAGGACGACCGAGCAGTTGAGTTGCGCCGCCGCCAGCAGCGCGAGTCCGAGACGGCGAGCAGCCACGCCCCTTCTACCTGCCGGCATCGGGCGCCTGATCGCGCTTCCAGATCAGGAACGTTCGCCGAAACGCGATCACGACCGCGCCGTCCTGGTTGCGTCCGGTCGTTCGGACCGTGACGATCCCCGCTTCCGGCCGCGAACGCGAGGCGCGCACGACGAGTACTTCGCTCTCCGAGTAGAGCGTGTCGCCCTCGAACAGCGGCGCCGGGAGGCGGACGTCCTCCCAGCCCAGATTCGCGAACACGTTGCGGGTGAGATCGTTCACGGACTGACCGGTAGCGAGCGCGAGGGTGAGGCAGGAGTTGACGAGCGGCTTGCCGAACGGCGTCCGCGCGCTGAAGTGGCGGTCCACATGGACCGGGTTCTGGTTCTGGGTGAGCAGCGAGAACCACGTATTGTCGGCGGCATGCACGGTCCGCCCGAGCGGGTGGACGATCCGCTGTCCGACTCGGAAGTCCTCGAAGAATCGCCCGGCGTCGCGCTCGGGGGCTTCGGTCATGTCGCCGGCTACCGGAGCCTCACCGCGGTCCCGTACACCAGGATCTCGGACGCGCCCGCCATGACCATCTGGGTGGTGACGCGGACGCCCACGATCGCGTCGGCGCCGAGCGACTCGGCGTGTTCGATCATGCGGGCGATCGCCTGCTCGCGGCTCTCCGCCATGAGCTTGGTGTAGCCGGCGATCTCGCCGCCGACGATCGTTCGGAGGCCGGCGAGGATGTCGCGACCCACGTGACGGGTGCGGATCGTGTTGCCGCGGGCGACGCCGAGGATGGCGGCGGTTTCGCGCCCGGGAACCGTGTTGGTGGTGGCGAGGATCATCGGCGAACTCTCCGGAAGGGATCGGTGGTCAGGGCGCGGATCTTGTCGCGAACCACGCCGAAAAGAAGGATCGAAACGCCGAGCAGCAGCCCGGCGGTCCCGAAGCGGACGACGACCGGGACCTCGGCGTCGGCGAGGAACTCGGTCGCGAAGTGGTAGGCGCCGAAGCCGGCGAGAACCGTGAGCGAGACGGAGACGAGCACCCAGGCGATGCCGCGTTCGAGGCGGGCATAGACCCCGAGCCAGAACCGGTCGAGCGCGGCGTCGTCAGCGTCGAAGTCCCGGACCACGGGGTCCTCGACGCCGGGCGCATCGAGGGGGATTCGTCCGGACGCACCTGGCCCGGCGGCGTTTCTCTCGTTCGTCATCTTCCTTGTTCTCCTCCGATGCGTCGTTTCGGGGTGCGCGTCAGCAACTCGCGGAGTCGGCGGCGCGCGAAATGGAGCCGCGACATCGCGGTCCCCTCCGGAATGCCGAGCCGTTTCGCGACCTCCCGGTGGGGCAGTCCCTGTAGGTCCTTCATCACGACGACTCGGCGATGCGCCTCCGAGAGCCCGGCGAGCCCGGTCGCCACGTCGAGCCGGTCCGACACCGCCGCCATCCCGCCGTCGTTCGCGGGCTGCGCGATCTCGTCGAGCGTCAGGTGGGGACGCCGACGGCGAAGCTCGCTGCGGCACAGGTTGTCGAGGATCGCGAGGAACCACGGCAGGAACGGCCGGCCGGGACGGAACCGGGGCATGGCGTGGAAGGCGCGCACGAACGCCTCCTGCGCCAGATCGCGGGCTTCCTCGCGGTCGCCCACGCGACGGTACGCGAACGCTTCCGCCCACGCGGCGTAGCGGCGAACCAGCGGCTCGTAGGCCCGGCGCGACCCGTTGCGGCACCGGCGGATCCATTCCTGCTCCTCCGGATCGGGCGCCGCCGGGTCCGGGGCGTCGGTCGCGGGAAAGCGGGTCATCGAGTCTCACTATGCACTACGCGCCAGCCCGGCATTTCCTTCAATGCCGGTTTGCCTGCGCGCCGAACCTGCCGAACCTGCCTGCGCGCCGCACCTGCCGGCGCGCCGGACTCCATTCCCTTGCCGGCGCGCCGGACTCCAGTCCGGCAATCTGTCGCAGCGAAAGAGCCCCTGCGCCGCGCTGCGGCCGCTCTGTCGGAGCGCCGTGGCCCCGTACCATCCGGTCATGCCGCCGGACCCGGGGCCTGCTCGCCGACCGCGAGTCCTCGCTCACTTCCAGACCGGCGTCGGGCGCTGGCTGCTCCGGCTGACGCTCGGCTGGATCGCGCTGACGATCCTGCTGGTGCTCCCATTGCGGTGGACTCCCCCCTCGATGAGCGCCTTCATGCTTCGCGAGGCAGCCGTCCGGGAGGAGCCGATCCAGCACGAGTGGGTCGCGTGGGACGCCATTTCGCCGCACGTCCCCATTTCCGCCGTCGCCGCGGAGGATCAGAGGTTCCCGGACCACTTCGGCTTCGACTTCGAGTCGATCGCGGACGCCTGGGAGGAACGCCAGCGCGGCGGACGGTCACGCGGGGCGAGCACGATTTCCCAGCAGGTCGCCAAGAACCTCTACCTCTGGCCGGGGCAGATCTTCATCCGCAAGGGCTTCGAGGGCTGGTTCACCCTCGCCATCGAACTTCTCTGGCCCAAGCGCCGGATCCTCGAGGTGTACCTGAATGTCGCCGAGTTCGGCCCGGGCATCTTCGGTGTCGGCGCGGCGAGCCGGCACGCCTTCGACCGCGAACCGGGCGACCTGACCGCCCGCCAGGCGGCGACGCTGACCGCGGTCCTGCCGAGCCCGAAGCGCATGTCGGCGGCCCGGCCTTCCGACTACGTACGGCGTCGCGCCCGAGACATCCAGCGCCAAGTCCGGAATCTGGGCGGCCCCGCCTACCTCGAAAGTCGATAACGGGGACCGGCTCTCCGTCTTACGATAATCTTACCGGCGTCTTCCGGAGGTTCTCGATGCCTGTGTCCGCTCGCTTCAGCACGACCGTTTCGACCAAGGGGCAGATCGTCCTGCCGAAAGCCATCCGCGACGAGCTCGGCTGGACGGCGGGGACGCGGCTGATCGCGGAAAAGCGCCCGGCGGGAGTGCTGTTCCGGCGCGAGCCGCTCTTCGAGCCGACCCGGATCGAAGACGTGCACGGCTGTCTTCCCTGGAGCGGCAAACCTGTGTCGATCGAAGAAATGAACGCCGGGGTTCTGAGGGAAGCCAGGCGCCGCCATGCGGGCGATTGACACGAACCTCGTGGTTCGCTTCCTGACCAGGGACGACCCGCGACAGGCGGCGCGGGCGAAGGCGGTCATCGAGACTGGTCCCGTCTTCGTGAGTGACACGGTCCTGCTTGAGACCGAGTGGGTGCTCCGAAGCAACTACCGCTTCACCGTGCCGCAGATTGTGGCGGCGCTCAGGGGCCTGGTGACGCTGCCGCAGGTGGAGATGGAAGATCCAGTCCTCGTAGCCGAGGCGCTCGATCGGACCGAGCGCGGGATGGACTTCGCGGACGCTCTGCATCTCGGGTCGGCCGTCGGCTGTGAGGCCATGCTCACATTCGACCGCGGCTTCATCGCCGAGGCCGCCGGCAGCGCCGTCCCCGTCCGCGAGCCCTGATCCCGGGCTCTGAATCGGCGCGCCACCCGCACTCGTCGTGCGACAACCCCTCCGGGGGCTCGGAGCTTCGACTTCGACGCATTCCCGGCGTACCTCCCCCCAGGTCACGGCGACTGTTCCCGCCTCCATGTTGCGGTTTCGACCGGGACGACGGCAACGTCTCCAAGATCGAGGCGCGGGGTTTCACGACCGGCGATGTCGAACAGGCCTTCCTGAATGGCCGAGGCGCATACTTTCCCGACTTGGAGCACTCCGATGACGAGGAGCGGGCCCGGCTGATTGGCGTGACCGACGGCGGCCGCCACACGTCACCGTGCCATTCACGATGCGAGGAGATCGCCTTCGGCCGGTGACGGCGTGGCCGACTGCCCGGAAAGACAGGAGGTGGGCTCGATGACCAACCACCGCAACGAGTTCGACGTTGCCGCCATTCAGCCGGATCGACTGGAAGAGTTCGTGGACTTCAGCCGTCCGAAGCCGGCGGTGTTCCCGAATCTCGAGCCCTCCACCGCCCGAGTGACGCTCAGGATGCCAGACTGGTTGCTGAACGAGCTGAAACGCGAGGCGAACCGGCGCGATGTGCCTTATCAGTCGCTGCTGACGATGGTCCTCACCGACTGGCTCCGCGATCAATCCGGGGCCGAACACGCCGCCGGGATGCCCGCTCGCAGATAGCAGGCTGGGCGACTCGGTCAGCCCTCGTCGTCCTCGATCACGGTCAGATCACGAGGATTCCGGAGATGCCACTTCTGCCCTTCCCGATGCAGATCCCCCACGAGAGACACGCTCAGCCGCGCCGCGTGAGCTCGCGTGATCGTGCGATAGTCCGCGGGATCGAAGACGGCTCGGACAGACGTCATCCTCCGGTCGAGGAAGGCCTTGATGGTGGCGACGCCCTCGGGTTCCGACTGATCCCGCGACAGCCGGGCGACGTACCCTTGGATCTCTTCGTCGGTGCGCTCCTGCCGGGCGGAGAGGGCCCTGCCCACCTCCTGGAGAACGGCGACATCTGGCGGCCTGAATGACACGGTCACCCGCTCGTGCTCATCCGGGTCGGGTCTCGTGAGCGCCCAGCTCACGGACACATGGAGGCCGTCACCGGCTTCCGTGAGGCCCGCGATGGAGCGGCAGAGGTTGGCGCTGATCCCTTCGTCCAGCCGACCGTCGAACTCTGCGATGTCCGCTACACCCCGGTTGACCCGGTCCAGCGCCTGACGGGACGCCCGGAGCCCGGATGCGAGCTGACGCGTTACCTGCCGCTCGAAGGGGTCCTTCGGCGGGAGCAGGAGGCCGCCCTGACGGAGGGAAGGAGCCACTGGAGAAAGCAGGTTGATGACATAGCTGCCTCGCTCGCTGTGGCCGAGCCGAACTTGCCTCAGATACTCGCTCGCTCGCTTGTTCTTCCCGGCCCGGTACATCCGCTGGGGTCGCTCCGTAGAGCAGGCTGCCGCGAGAAGAAGGTTCCTGGCCTCCGCCAGGACAGCGGCCCCGTCGGTCAGCCTCACGGTGTCGTCGGCAAACGCGCTCGGGACGCGCAGCCGAACGAGATCCGACTCGGCCAGGGAAAGCTCGGTCAGCACGTTGCCCCTCGTCCGCCCCTGCACCCCGGCGATCTGTCCGGCGATCTGGTAAATCCTCGTGCCGTAGTCAGCGCACTCCTCGGACGTCGGGACGATCGCCACTTCGCCTTCGACCTGGGGCCAGCCGTACAGGTCGGCGGTGGTGCTCCACGGCTCCTCTCGAACCCAGCCGTTCGCCGACAGATAGGCGTGAACGGCGCGCAGGCTGATCGCGCGGGCTACCCGAGCGTACTCCCTGGATCCAGTCACGCTGCCGGCTCCCTCACCCCGAACAGGGGCGCCAGCCCCGAACTTCCGATTCGCTGGGCCCGAGGGATGACCACGGTCTTCGAGCCGGCGTCCAACGTATCGCTACCCTCGAGCGAGATGCACCACCCGCACCTTCGCATGACCAGCCTCTTGGGGTCGCAGCCGACCCACGCCGACTCTTCTGTCGGGAGTTCGAGCACCACAAGCAACAGAGGCACGGCGCGCGTCATCGCCAGGTCGTTGTAGTCCTTGCGCTTGAGGCGGAAGTGGAGGCCGTCCTTTCTCCGGTCGGCGTTCGCGGTCGCCTTCAACTGGATATCGATGGCTGCCCTCCGCGACGATCCGCTTCGGATCGTCGGAACATTCGCTCCCCGGCGGGCAGTTTCGACGACTGGCCAGGCGCTGTCAACGCGGCAAGGGCCCAGGAGAGCGCGACGGCCTCGTCGCTGCGGTGATCCCGTTCAGCAGGTGGGCCATGGCATGGCCCACGCGCTCGGCGGCGGCCTCGGTGTCGCGGTCGCTCACGTGGGCGTAACGCAGCGTCATTCGGGCTCGGGAGTGGCCGAGGAGACGCGAGACCACCGGCAGGGGCGTCCCGCAGCGGACCGCGTGACTCGCGAAGGTGTGGCGGAGATCGTGGAGGCGCATGTCGGGGATTCCGGCCTGCTTCCGCACCTTGCGCCACAACGAGAGCTCGGTCGAGCGCGGCTTTGACGGATCCCGGAGCGAGGGGAACACGAAGGGGCTTCCATTCCGGGGCTGCCGTTCGAGAATCTCGCGCGCCCGGGCGCTCAGGAACACGGGACGGGGTCCGGTCTTGGAGTCGGCCAGTCGCAGGAGATCGCCGTCCACCTCGGACCACCGCAACCCGATGATCTCCCCGCGGCGACAGCCGGTGAGCAGGAGGAGGCGCAGGACCTCCGCCTGCTGCTTGCCGGAGCCGCGTCCACGGTGGGCGGAGATCGCGGTGTGGAGGCGGCGCACTTCCGCGCGCGACAGGAAGCGGGTCCGCGCCGGGCGCTGGTTCCGAACCACGCCCCGTGCGGCGTTGGTGCGGATGAGCTCGCAGTCCATCCCGTGGTTGAGGATCTGGTGGAGCACATCGAGCGCCCGGTTGGCCCCCGCGGGAGCGGTCTGGCTGTACTCATCGAACCACTCGTGGACCATGCGGGGACCGATGCGGTCGAGACGCCGGGCGCCGAACGTGGGCAGGAGCTGCGTCCGGAGCGCACTCTCGACCCGCTGGCGGGTGGAGGTCCGCCAACGCTCGAAGCAGTCCGGCCGCCAGGTCCGGGCGAGGAACTCGTCAAAAGTCGGTGGAGGGGCGCTCACGCGGCGAGGACCGGGCTCACCGCCTCGACCGCCTGATGCGCGGCGTGGTCCGCGAAGTGGATGTATTTCAGCGTGGTCGCCGGGTTACGGTGGCCGAGGAGACGCCCAACTGTCAGCACCGTCTCACCGCTCCGGACGGCGAGGCTCGCGTAGGTGTGGCGCAGATCGTGGAGTCGAACGCCGGGGAGGTCGCTGGCAAGCCGCAGACGCCCCCAGCCCCGGGAAAGGGTCTCCGCGGGCATGGGTCCGGAGCCGTGGGCGGCGGGGAAGGCCCAGCGGTCGTGTTTCGGCAGGCGACCGAGCACGCTTCGAGCGGGGTCGGACAACCAGACGGTCCGAGGCCCGGACTTGCTGTCGTCGAGGAACAGGTGCCCCTCGCGGTAGTCGTGCCAGCGGAGAGTCCGGATCTCGCTCTGACGGCAGCCGGTGAGGAGAAGAAGCCGGACGATCGTGGTCACCGCGGGCATCGTGTCTTCGGCGCGACGCAGCGCGGCCCCGAGCCGACGGGTCTCTTCCGCGGTCAGGAAGCGCTCCCGCCCCGGGCACCGGTAGCGTCGAATGCCGAGGCACGGGTTTGTGCCCTCCGGACGGTAGCCGTAGATCTCCGCCTGGCGCAGGATGACGGAGAGCACCGGGAGCGCCCGGTCCGCCGCCGCGGGCGTCCGGTGCTGGGTGGCGAACCAGCGGCGCACTTCACCGGGGTGGATCTCGGCGACGGGACGGTCGCGGAACCAGGGCAGGATCTGGTTCCGCAGGTAGCACCGGTTGACGACCCGGGTTCCGGGCTTCCAGTGGCGCCCGTAGCGGCGAAACACCTCCTCGGCAACCATGTGGAATGGGCGACTGTTCCCGCGCGACCGTGGCATATCTTGATCCATGTGAATCTGATACGCCGTCGCCTGGACCAGGGACCGGAGTCCTACTCCGATGAGGCGGCCCCAGCGGGTCTCACCGGGGGCCTCCACGGAGGCGCTACGCTCGCCCCATGAGCCTTGAGGTCATCGCCATCGTGGGTGTCGGCGTCAGCCTTGCCGCCATCATCCTGAGCGGGCAGCGCCGCGCCGCCGAGGAGCGTCGCGCCATCCGCACCGACCTCCACTCGCTCGGGGAGCGGGTTCCCCGCCTCGAAGGGGCGTTCGCTTTCTTCGACCGCAGGTTCCTTCCCCTCACGGCGAGTAGCGATTCACTCGCCCGCGGTAACGCCGGAGGCGGGAGTCCGCGGCGGCACCCGTTCTGGACCGACCCGCTCGATCGGACGCTCGGTGCCGCACCCCGCCTCGCCCCGCCCCGCCCCGCCCCCACCGGGAGAACTGGCCGGGAGAACTGGCCGGGAGAACTGGCCGGGAGAACCGGTGGAGAGCGGCGCTCCATATCGCCTGGCGGCCGGCGACCGCGGCCGGCCGGATCCCGTAACACGAGCCGAGCGACATGGGCCGCCGGCACCGGGCTGTGATGGAATCCGCGGCCCAGTGACGAAGATTCTTTCGCCCGCTCTCCCCGCCCTGATCGTGGCCGTCATCGCACCGCTGGTCGCGGAGGCGCAGGTCACCTTCAGCCGGACCGAGTTCCAGTACCAGGGGGGCTCGGCGGTCGTGGAGGGCGACCTCAGCCCGCCCGGCTTCCAGCACACCTTCACTCTTCAGCACGCGAGCGGCTGGAGCCACGGCGACAACTTCTTCTTCGTGGACATCGTGTGCTGCGACGATCCGGTCTCGAACCGGGACATGTATCTGGAGTGGTACTCCACTCTCAGCCTCGGCGCGCTCACCGACTCCGAGGTCTCCTTCGGGCCGGTGCGCGATATCGGCCTCATCGGGGGGCTGAACTGGGGGGCGCAGCCCAAGGTGTCCGTGCTCGCGCCGGGTGTGCGGCTCGCCCTCGACCTGCCCGCCTTCGCTTTCGCCAACCTCGACTTCGTCTGGTTGGTGGATCGCAGCGGGGGGCTCGGGAGCGGCGGCGCGCCGCGCGGCGACGGACGACTCGGCGTGGACTTCAACTGGGCCCTGCCCTTCGCGGTGGGAGAGCACACCTTCTCGGTGGAGGGGCATGGCGAATGGCAGAGCCCGCGCGACATCGAGACCGGAGGAACGCAGCCGTTCATGGTCCTGCTCCAGCCCCAGATCCGCTACGACATCGGCAAGACGCTCTGGGGCGAAACCGGTCGGATTCTGATCGGAACCGAGCTCCAGGTGTGGCGCAACAAGTTCAGCGTGGAAGGCGTCCACGAATTCCTGCCGCAGCTCCTCGTGGTCTGGGGGTTCTGAATCCGACGTCGGCTACGCGAGGAGTCCGCTGCTCCAGGGCGCAGGGAGGAGTCACGACCGGAGCGCCGCTACCGCATGCCTAGTGCGGGCCTTCCGTGTTTTTCCGCACGACCGTTGCGGAGATGAGCGATCCTGTTCCGCGGCTCGCGAATCAGCGACCCGAGAACGCGGGCTGAGCATCGCCTCGAAGTGGCGCCCCACCGCCTCCGGCGGCGAGGGCATCCCATGGGCGGGAGAGGCAGTGAACTCGATGGAAGCGCCCCGTCCGTAGAATCGCGCCCGTGGACGAGACCTCGCGGGGCATCGGCGGGTTCCTGGTGAGGAGGTGGAGGACGGTGTCCTTCCTCCTGAACTCGCTGGGGTTCGTGGGTTTCTACCTGACCACCGGCCGGCGCGTCCGGCGTCGCTACCGGGAGGCCGAGCGCAGAGGCGGCACGATCTGGCTCGACCGGGGGCCGTTCGAGGACGACAGCGAAGGCGGCTCCGCGTGAGCCGCAAGCCCCGCTGGAAGATCGAATCCCCGCCGCCGGCGGAGTACGCCTTCGGTTATCGCAACCCACCGGTTTCCGGGAACGCAATCAACGGTCGGGGCGAGAAGGAGGCGCGGCGCGCCACACCGGTCTTCCACAACGCCAACCCGGAGAAGCCGATCGCCTGGCAGGGGCTCGACGACTTCTTCATGTGCGTCAACCCCTGGCGCGTCGTCCGGCATCGGCTGCTCAACAAGTTCGAGCTGCGCAACGAGCGGGGTCCGGTGGCGCGGCGGGTTGTGGACGAAGGCCCGGAAGACAATGCCAGCTTCGCCAAGGCCGCGGCGCGGGCCGCCGGCGCGACCCTCGTGGGCGTCACCGAAGTGACCGAGAACGAAGTGTTCGCCGGGAAGGAGGCGCCCCACCGGTTCGCCGTGTGTATCGGTTTGCCGATGCGGCGGGAAGAGATGCGCCATGCGGGGCGGCCGCGCGGCGCCGAAGAGGTCATGCGCACTTACCGCCGCATCGGGCGCATCGCCGTGCGGGTGGGCCGCGCCATCCGCCGCCGCGGCTGGCCAGCGAAGGCCTACGGCGATCCGAACGCCACCGACATCCTCCACATCCCGCTCGCGGTGCGCGCCGGGCTCGGCCAGCTCGGCAAGCACGGCTCGATGATCAGCCGCGAACACGGCTCCAACGTCCGGCTGGCGGCCGTGCTGACCGACATGCCGATGGCGCTCGACGCTCCGGTGGACATCGGGGTGGACGATGTCTGCCTCCACTGCCGGCGGTGCGTGCTCGACTGCCCTCCCGACGCGATCCACGAGGAGAAGCAGTGGGTCCGGGGCGAGAAGCGCTGGTACGTGGACTTCGACAAGTGCGTGCCGTACTTCACCAAGACGTACGGCTGCGCCATCTGCATCCAGGTGTGTCCGTGGTCGGAGCCCGGGCGGGGTGCAAAGCTGAGCGACCTGATGCTCGCCAGGCGGGAGCAGAGAAACAACGGGAACGGCTGAGTTCCGGTCGAATCCGACACCGGGTCGGGCGCGGAGCGAGAGCGGACGACAGGTTCGTCGGGAGGATCTGGCAGCGATGAGCGAGAGTGCGGGCGGCATCGCCGATCTGGTTTCGCAAGACCCCCGACTGGACCGACTGGTCGAGCTGTTTCGCTCGGTCGGCGCGCCGGGCGACTTCCACGCCTCCGGGCGGGACTTCGCGCCCATGCCGAGGGTGAGCGTGGGAAGGATCGGCACACTCTCCTTCCCCGTTCCTGAACAGCAGATCCAGGCGCTGGTGGCGGAGGCCGAACCCGCGCCCTACGGTCGGGGCATCGAGACGGTGGTGGACCCGGAGGTCCGGAACTCGTTCCAGATCGCTCCCGAACGGGTCCGCATCTCGAGTCCCGCGTGGGAGGAAGTGTTCGGGGACGTCCTGGCCAGGACGACGAGCGCGCTCGGGTGCGCCGAGGGATCGCTGTCGGCGGAGCTCTACAAGCTGCTCGTTTACGAGCCGGGGGGCTTCTTCCTCCCCCACCGGGACACCGAGAAGGCCCCGGGCATGGTGGCGACGCTGGTGATCGCCCTGCCGACCGCGGGCGCTGGCGGCGAGCTGGTCGTGCGCCATCGCGGTCGCGAGGTCGTCGTCCCCATGCAGACGGACCATCCCTCGGAGCTCATCCACGCCGCGTTCTATGCCGACTGCGAACACGAGATCCGTCCGGTGACCTCCGGCGCCCGGGTCGCGCTGGTTTACAACCTGATCCGTCGAAGCCAGGGAGCGCTCGAGGCTGCGCCGGACCGGGTGGCGCTCGTCGTCTCGCTGGCGTCCGAGCTGAAAAAACAGTTCGCCCGGTCGGATGGGCCGGAGAAGCTGGTCTGGATCCTGGAGCACGAGTACAGCGAGGCTGGTCTCTCGTTCGACACGCTGAAGAACGTGGACGCCGGCGTGGGGCGGGCGCTTCTCGAGGCCGCGACGCTGGCCGGCTGCTCCATCCACGCCGCCCTGCTGGAGGGATCGCAGACGGACCACGTGATGTCGTACATCGACGGCGACGAGATTGATGATCCTCTCGAGTCGGATTACGAAGTGGCGCTAACGGAAGACTGGGGATTCCGGTTGAGCGGCTTCCGGCGCCCCGACGCGCCCTCCGCTGCCCTCGGACAGCTCGACGTGGAGGCGGGAGAGATGATCCCGGAAGGGGCGATCGACCCGGACGAGCCGAGCTCGCGGACCCTGTTCGAGGCCATGGGGAATGGAGGTGCAAGCGTGGAGCTGCTCTACAAGCGGGCGGCGCTGGTGCTGTGGCCGTGGAGCGACAGCATGCGGGTGCTGGCCGGAGCGGGCGCGCCGGCGATGGATGCCTTCCTCGCTCGCGAAACGGGCGCGGGAGCGGATCCGGCGGCGCTCACGCAACTCGCCGGGAGCGCCGCGAGCTGCTGGCCCGACCCGCCGCGGTGGGGAAGCTCCGACAAGCGGGCCTGGCGGGCCGCCACCGGGCGGGCGTTCGACCGGATCGACCGCGTCGGGAGCCGGGAGGCGACGGAGCAGTTCCTGGAGCGGACCGTTCTCCCCCACTACGGGGAGGCCATGAACGAGGGATTGGCCGCCGTCGCGGCGCGGCGCGGCCCGGACGCCCTGGCCGGGCCGCTTCGGACTCTGATCCGGGCCCGGGCGGCGGATGCGGGCCCATCCGTCATCGGGCTGGTGGAGGCCCTGGCCCGCCGGGTGGAGGACGCGGAGACGGCCGAGGTCTGGAAGGGGGTCCTCGGAGAGCTGGCGCGGGATGTCCTGCGGGGGCTGGCGCGGGGGAAGGCCGCCCTGGAACCGAGCCCGGCCGGAACGCATCGGCGGCGGTCGCCGCTCGGTGCCGGCGATCTCGCGGGCATCTGCGAACTGGGCTGGCGGTTCGATCTGGATTCCACCGCCGCGGACTCGATCGGGACGCTTCTCCGGGGTCGGGCGGTCCTTCCCGCGCCGGAGCGGACGGGCGCGGAGGCGGTGACCCGGCTCTGGAAGCAGTCACCGGCGAAGTGCGGCGACAGCGCCGCGTTCCGTGTCCTCGGAGAGTGGGTCGCGCGCTTCCTTCTGTCGCGGAGTTCCGCGCCTCCCGACCCGCCCGCCGACTGGATCGTCCCCTCGAAGGGCGTCGGGTGTTCTCGATGCGCACTCTGCCGGGAGCTCCGCCATTTCTGCTCCGACCCCGAGGCTTCGGAGCACCGTTTCGTCCGCATCCAGGCCGATCGGAAGCACCTGGAACAGCAGATCCGCGGCAACGCCGACTTCAGATTCCGGACGCTCAAGCGCGGCCGCCCCTACACCCTGGTCGTCAGCAAGACCCGGGCGCGCCACCAGAAGAGGCTCGGGGAGTACGCCGACGACGTACGGGACCTCGGTCGCATTCTCCAGGTGGCGGAGGCGTTTGCGGGCGCGGAGGCGCTCTCGTCGGAGATCGCCGCCGCCGTCGAGCGGGCGGAGGCCCCGGCGTCAGGCTGAGACGAGAGCGGTCTTTCCGCCATGCAAGCGGGGTCGGGCGCTCTGCCCGGGATCTCCCGATGCCTCGAGGACCAGGAGGAGGACCGCTACGAGGCGCACGAGGTCGTCCGCATCCACCCACTCGTCGGGACCGCCAAAGCCCCCGGCCCGGCATCCGATCCCGACCGATGGGACCCCGGCAAGGCGAATCGGGAAGCGGATGTCGCTCATCAGGTGCTCGGCGTAGGGCCGCGGCTCGGCTCCGGTGACCGCGGCCACTCCATCCCGCAGATGGCGGGTGAGCGGGTCCTCCCAGGCGGTGGCCGCCGGGTTCGCCGACGGCCCGGCGGAAGCCACCTCGAATCGGAAGCGGTCCGCAGGACCCCGGCGCGCGGCAGCGCACTCCGCCGCCGCCTCGCGGAAGGCGCGCGCGACGCCGGCGACCGTTCGATCGCCGTCGAAGAGGACCCGGACGCCGGCGCGCGCCTCGAGCGGGACGAGGCCGGGCGCCTCGCCGGCATCAAGGCGGCCGACCCGGACGTCGAGGTCGTCATCGGACCGCCGGAGCGACTCGATGACCGCGAGGACCGCTTCGAGCGCATCGCCCGAATCCTCGGCGCGGGCGCTCTCCGGGTTGCCGATCTCGCGCGCTGGTCCGCGCCAGCCGCGGACGCGCAGGTCGAGGTCCACGACGCCGCGGCTCGCGGTCTTGAGAACCGAGAGGCCGTCCCCGGTCTCCGGCGGGTGGACGTAGATCGCGCCCGCGACCGGATCCGACGCCGCCAGAAACGCCGGGAGCGTGCCGCGGGCGCCTCCGGCCTTCCCATGGATGCTCAGCACCGTGGGCGCGCGGCCGAGATGCCGGGCTCCGAGAACCGCCGCCATCGCGGTCGCAGCGAGGCCGCCCTTGTCGTCTGCCGCTCCGAGGCCGTGGAGCCGACGGCCGCGGCGCGTGAGCCGGTGGGGCGGCCGGGTCCAGTCTGCTCCCGCGGGCTCGGTGTCCACATGGGCGAAAAACGCCAGCCGCGCCGGCGAGGCCGCCGCCGGTTCGGCGCGCAGGTTCACCGCGGCGCCCCTCGCTCCCGGCGGCAGCGGACTGAACTCCGGATGGCCGCGGAACGCCGCCGGGTCGTCGCGGCTCGGCCGAACATCGAATCCGCGCCGCTCCAGCCAGCGGGAGAGGACGGCCTGCGCCTCTTCGGCCGGGTCTCCCACCGGGCTGGGAGCGGCGAGCAATGCCTCGAGCAGCGCGACCAGTTCGCCCCGGGCGGCCTCGGCGAGATCGAGCGCCCGATTCACGTCCACCGCGACGTTTACCTCCGGGTCGGGACCGATGCGCCGTGGGTGCGGATCGCCTCGACCAGAGCGGGATCCACCTGGTCGGCGGCTTCGCGCCAGACTCCCCGCGCCAACGCCTCCAGACCGCTCCGGTCGGGTCGCGTAAAGGTGACTCCCTCGGCTTCCAGACGCGCGATCGCCGCCTCGTCCTGTCGCTGGTATTCCTCCCGCTCGAACGCGATGGCACGCGCCGCGGCGCGCCGGACCGCGGCCTGGTCGTCGGGGGAGAGCCGGTCGTGGAAGGCCCGGCTCATCACGAGCGGCGAGACGAGGTACATCCAGCCGATCTCCGACCAGTAGGGCGCCACTTCGTGGAACCGCTTCGAGTAGTAGTTGGACGGTGCCGCCTCCGCCCCGTCAATGACGCCCTGTTCGAGGGCGGTATAGACCTCGCCGTAGGCCATCGGGAGCGGGCTCGCGCCGAACGCCTCGAAGGCGCGCAGGTGGAGCGGGTTCTCCATGGTTCGGATCTTCAGACCGGCGAGGTCGTCCGTCCGCTCCACCGGTCGGTCCCGGGTCATCAGGTGCCGGAGCCCGGCCTCGAAGTAACCGAGCAGCACCAGGCCGCGCTCCGCGACCGGCGCCTCGAAGCGGCGGCCGACCGGGCCGTCGAGAACGGCGTACATGTGGGGCCGATCGCGAAAGAGATACGGGAGGTCGAAGACCAGCATCTCGGGGACGAACGTGGCGAGGGGCGCATTGGAGGGAGCGGTCAGCTCGACGGCCCCGAGGATGGCGAGTTCCAGCACGTCCCGCTCGTTCCCGAGGGCGTTGTTCGGATAGACCTCGACGCGGATCCTCCCGCCGGTCTCGGCCGCGAGCTCCTCGCCGAAGCGTTCGAGACCCCGCACCATGGGCTCGTCCGCGGCCGAGCTGGAGCTGGCCCGGATCACGAGGTCGCGCGCCGGCCCGCCGCCGCACCCGACGACGACCGCCGCGGCGGTCAGCGCGAAGAGGGCGGGCCTCACGCCATCCCCAGCCATCGCGGCAGGAAGAGGACGACCTCGGGGAACGCGGTGATCAGCGCCAGAACGGCGACCATCGCCGCGACCGGCCGCACGGTCCAGCGGGCGACCTCGCCGATGCTTCGCCCGGCGATGGTGCAGGACACGAACAGCGTCGCGCCGTAGGGCGGCGTGACCATGCCGATGCAGAAATTGACCGAGGCGAGCACTCCGAAGTGGATGGGATCCACACCCATCGAGAGCGCCAGCGGAAACAGGATCGGCATGATCACGATGATGGCGGAGATGCTCTCCATGAACATCCCGACCACGATCAGGATGAGGTTCGCGACGAGCAGGAAGGAAAGGGCGCTGCCGGTGAGCGCCTCGATCTCCCCGCCAAGGCGGTCGGGGACGCGCCCGGCGGCGATCAGCCATGCGAACAGGAACGCGCTCGTCGCCACGAACAGCACCACGCAGGAGCGGAGCGCCGCGTTCACCAGCAGCGCGCGCAGATGGCGGAGACGCAGCTCCCGATACACGAAGAACCCGATCGCGAGCCCGTAGGCGACGGCCACGCCGGCGGCCTCGGTGGCGGTGAAGACGCCGGCGAGGATCCCGCCGAGGACGACGACCGGCATCAGGATCGCGGGCAGCGCCTCGAGGAGCACCCGCCGGAACCGTCGGGCGCCGCCCGGCTCGCCGGCGGCCGCCGGTTCGTGGGCGCGGGCCCGACGGGCGCTCACCGCGATGAGCGCCCCGGCCATCAGGACGCCGGGAACGATGCCCCCGGTGAAGAGCGCGGCGATGGATGTGCCGGTGACGTATCCCATCACGATCATGATGATGCTCGGCGGGATGATCGGGCCGAGCGCGCCCCCGGCGGCGGCGAGAGCGGCGGCGAAGCCGGCCGGGTAACCCCGCCGGCGCATCGCCGGGACCATCATCGTCCCCACCGCGGCCGTGCTCGCGCTCGAGCTGCCCGAGATGCTCGCGAAGAACATGGAGGCGAGGACCGAGACGATCGGGAGCCCGCCGCGCATCCTTCCCACCACCGCGACCGCCCGGCGGGAGATGCCGCAGGCGTTCATCAGCTCGCCGGCGAAGATGAACAGCGGCACCGCCATGAGCGCCCACGAGTTCAGGGCGGCGAAGGCGCGCTGGGGAACGAGCGCGAACGGCAACTGCCCCTCTGCGACCAGCGCCGCCATCCCGCTCAGCCCGATGGCGAACGCGACCGGGACCCCGAGGAGCAGCAGGAGGGCGAGGGCGACGAGGAGAGTCGGGATCACGGCGCGTCATCCCGGGGAACCGCTTCGCGACGAACGGCCCGCATCGCGGCGGCGGCCGCGACGGCGATCAGGACGCCGCCGAGCGGAAGCGCCAGATAGGGCCACAGCATGGACACGCCGAGCGAGGGCGAGGTCTGGACTGCCGCGACCCCCAGAAGACGGAGACTGTGGAACGCGAACGTGAGCCCGAACAGGCCCACGAGCAGCAGGATCCCGCGTCGCAGCGCGATCCCGAGGCGGGGCGGGAGGCGCGGCGACAGCAGATCCACGGCGAGGTGCATCCCGCGCCGGAGGCACACCGGAGCGGCGAGGAGCACCAGCCAGACCTGGCAGTAGCGGGCGAGCTCCTCGGTCCAGCTCGGGGGGCTGTCGAAGAGGTAGCGGGCGCCGACCTGGTAGATCACCAGCGCCGCCATGAGGGCGAGCGCGAGCGCCGCGCCCCCTTCCAGCCAGCGCCACAACGGATGCGACGCATCCGGTTCGGGGCGGGATGCGGACATGGACGCTGGCGAGTCTACGGGCCGGTCCCGACCGCTCCGACGGGGCCGTGAACGAACCCTCCTGCCGTAGCGCCGAAGAGCTCAGCTCCCTCTGCCGCTCTGGCCATCCATCACGAAGTCGGCATCCGTGATCAACGGTCCGGGCGCGCCGTGGAACCCGAGGGTGCATACGCCGACGCGCAGTCCCTCGCGCCGCGCGAATCGCATCGCCGGAACCATGTCGGCATCTCCGGTGACGAGGACAATCGTCTCGACCAGCCGCTTGAGCGCAAGCGCCGCGATGTCCAACCCGATGCGCATGTCAACTCCCTTCTGGATGACATCAACGACGAAGTCACGGCCCGCCACGCGGTAACCCGGGATCGTGCGGAGGCGCCGCTGGGCAGCGCCGCCGAGACGCCAGCCACGCACTACAGTGTCGCCACACCGTACGGCGAAATCCTCAGACCGCGCCAGATCGGTCAGAAGCTGGCGATGACGGCGCGCCATCGCATTGCTTCCGATCGCGACTTTCCTGCCGTCGAGGGGGCGTTTGGCGACCTTGGGGCCCGAGTACGGCCTGCCGTGGTAGAAGAAGACCCGATACAACGATCTTCCTTCGGCGCGGCCGCAACACGAGATCGCGAGGCGGCGCACCCCTTCCGCGTCCGGAAAACGACCGTTGGCACCCTCCATCCGCCTGATGACGTAGCCACCGTCCATGAGGACCGCGATGCGCTGCGGAACCATCCCTGCTCCACCTGCCAACAACCCGTTGCACCACAAGGTTGACGCCCAGTTACGTGTGGGCCGAAGCCCAACTTAAATCAGGCGACGCGACTGGGCGTCGTGATCTTGCTGATCGTCCACTTTAGCGCGGCCTGCCGCGGTTGGTCAACTCGGACAGTCCCCGCGGTCAGCGCCTCACGCCCGCAACCGAGAGGCGGTTGTAACGGCGCAGGATCTCTCGGAGCCGGTCGTGGGGGAGCCCGTACACCGTGCGGCCGTTCACGCCGACCATGTCGCGGCCCGCGACGAGCGCGTTCACGATGGACTCCTCGGTGGCCTGCACGATCGCCTCGAAGAACGGGTTGATGTCGTTGTTCGCCAGGTTCTCGAGCGGGGCCACGCCTCCCTCGTTGTGGGCCGCCTCCTGGTTCGCGGTCGAGAACGCGACGAAGATGTCCCCGGACCCGTTCGACGCGATGCTCCCCACCCGCCCCAGCGCGAGGGACGCCCGGCGGATGAACCGGTTCAACTGATGCGGCAGGAGCGGCGCGTCGGTCGCGGCGACGATGATGATCGAGCCGTCCCGGTCGCCCTCCTGATCCGAATCCCCGGCCGGCTGGTCGTGAGGGCCGAGCTCCGGGGTCAGGTCGGGGATCTCGCGCCCCACCGGGACCCCCGCGATCGTCATCAGCCGGCGGCTGCCGAAGTTGGACTGGACCAGAACGCCCACGGTGTAGCGCTCGCCTCCCACGTCCACCACCCGCGAAGAAGTGCCGATCCCGGCCTTGAAGCCGAAGGTGCGCATCCCGGTCCCGCCGCCGACCGAGCCCTCCTCGACCGGTCCGCCCCGCGCCGCGTCGAGCGCGGCGAAGACGTGCTCCTCGCGCACATGGAAGCCGTTGATGTCGTTCAGGAACCCGTCCCACGTCTCGGCGACGACCGGCAGGCTCCAGTCGGGGGCCTCCAGGTTCTGCTGCGCCCACGCGATGGTGGCCTCGTGGACCGCGCCCACGCTGTGGGTGTTCGTGATCATCACCGCGCCCTCGAGGATCCCCCGGTCGCGCAGCCAGGTCGTGCCGGTCATCTCGCCGTTGCCGTTCAGCGTGAACCAGGCGCCGAACACCCGACCGCGACTCGCCCGGCCGCGGGGCAGGATCGCGGTCACGCCGGTGCGCACCGGGCCCTCGCCGACCCGCAGCTCGCCGTCGCCCCGGATGATGGTGGCGTGGCCGACTTCGATCCCGGCCACATCGGTGATGGCGTTCAGCGGTCCGGGCTCGCCCTCGAACGGAATGCCGAGATCCCGGGCGCGGGGAGAGCCCTCCTGAGCGGAGGCGGCAGTCGCAACGAGCGCCGGAATCAGCAGCGCGGCGACGAGGACGGCGGAGAACAGGGGTTCAGGTCGCATGGGGAGCCTCCTGGGGCTGGGGATCGAAGAGCGAGCGGGGCGCTCCGGGAGCGCGCGGCGGGCGAAACAGGTCGGTCCGGCGCGGCGGGCGGGCCTCCCCGAGCCCGAGCCGCCGGGAAGCGACCCGGAACCGCTGCGCGAGCAGGTCGGCGTAGGGCCCCTTCCCCCGCATCCGCTCGCCGAACTCAGCCCGGTAGAGAGCCCCGCCCCGGGTGTCGCGGATGAGGGTCTCCACTCTCGACGCCTTCGTCGGGTAGTGGGTCTCCAGCCACTCGCGGAACAGGTCCCGGATCTCGTGCGGCAGCCGCACCAGGATGAACCCGGCGGCGTCCGCGCCCGCCTCCTTCGCGGCGGTCAGGATCCCCTCCAGCTCGGCGTCGTTCAATCCGGGAATCATCGGCGATGCGAGGACCCCGACGGGAACCCCGGCCTCGGCAAGGGTGCGGATCGCGTGGAGACGTCGCTCGGGGGTCGCGGCGCGCGGCTCCATGCGCCGGGCCAGCTTCCGGTCCAGCGTCGTCACCGAGAGCATGACCCGGACGAGCCCCTCCTCCGCCATCGGGGCGAGGAGGTCGAGGTCGCGCAGGACGAGCGCCGACTTGGTCACGACCCCGGTCGGATGACGCGACTCCGCGAGAACCTCGAGGACACCGCGGGTGATCTTCAGCTCGCGCTCGACCGGCTGGTAGGGATCGGTGTTCGATCCGAGCGCGATGGGGGCCGGGCGGTAGCCGCGCTTCCGGAGTTCGCGGCGGAGGAGTTCCGCGGCCCGGGGCTTGGCCATGATCCGGGTCTCGAAGTCGAGCCCGGGCGAGAACCCGAGCCAGGCGTGGCTGGGGCGGGCGAAGCAGTACACGCACCCGTGCTCGCATCCGCGATACGGGTTCAACGACCGATCGAAGGGGACATCGGGGGAGTCGTTCCGCGCGATGATCGTGCGGGTGCGATCCGTGAGGACCTCGGTGGGGATCCGATCGGGCGCCTCGTCCGGCGTCCAGCCGTCATCGAAGGCCTCCTCCCGCACCTCCTCGAACCGCCCGGTGGGGTTCGAGACCGCGCCGCGGCCGCGGAGGCCGCCGCGGGGGAGACGGCTCACTCCCGCCAGGCGAAGCCGGGACGGTGGCGCGTCTCGCCGGCATCGGACCGGACCTCCAGCGGATACCAGCCCGGCGCCGTCCCGGCGGGCGGCGTGAACTGCAGCGACGCCCGCAGCCGCACCGCGTCGAGGATCCCGACGAGCGCCGACTCGAGGTCCTCGGCGTTCCCATCGGTGCGCACCAGCTCTCCTCCGCTGCGCCGGGCGAGTTCGTCGAGCGCCCAGTAAGGGTCGGTGTTGCGCAGCCCGGCCAGGTCACGGTCCTCGTCGCTGAGGTGACGACCCTGGAACGTGATCTGGTTGGCCAGATCCTCACGGCTGATCGAGCCGTACACGCCGCCCACGCTCCCGGCGCCCCGGGTGGCTGGCGCCGTCACCGCCATGATGAGCGGGGTGTGGCCGGCGGCGGCCAGGAGCGGCCAGGTGTCGCGGGGCCAGCTCGCGCCGTCCACGCCGTCGGTGAACACGACGAGGACCGGCCGACCCGGCGCATCGCCGAGGAGCCCCATGGCCAGCAGGACGGCATTGTTCAGCGCCGCCGGCCCCCCGCTGCGCAGCCCGCGGGCGGCCTCGGCGGCCGCGGCGCACCCTTCGTCCCAGCCCGAGACGAGCGTCGTGGAGCGGGTGAAGCCGACCAGCGCGCACTCGTCCTCCGCCGAGAGCGCCTCGAACAGCGACGCCAGGCCGGAACTCGCCGCCCGGAGCCGGTCCCCGGTGACGCTGGAGCTGAGATCGAAGACCACCGCGACCGACAACGGCTCATCGGCCGCCCAGTCGAACGGAACCGGCTGCTCGTCGAGCAGCAGCGTGAAGTCCGCCGCGTCGCTCACCGGCACCGGACGCCCGTCGTCGTGGACGAGGACCTCCACCCGCACCTCGGGCGGAGAGGGGGCCGGATCCGCGCCCTGGGCCGCCGCGCCCACCGCGAACGCCGTCATCGCGAGCGCCGCGAGCGCGAGGCGGGAGCGGATCACGGGGACTGCTCGGCCCGGACCTCGGCCTTCATCTCGTTGAACATGTCCTGGAATTCCACCGCCGGCCCCAGCCAGTACTGCCACTCGGGCTCCCAGCCGAGGGGCGGGCGCTCCAGCAGGGCTTCGGCCGCCTCGCGCGCCCCGGCGGCGTCCCCGAGCGCGAGCCGGGCGGCGACAAGTCCGGAGACGGCCGCCGGCGACCGCCGCGCCCGTCGGACCGCCGCCGCGAAGTGCGTCTCCGCTTCCTCGGGGCGGCCCGCGCTCAACGCGATCTCCCCCCGAACGAGGAGGGACGCCACCCGGGTCAGCGGCGTGAGGCGAGCCCCGCCGAGGCGGCCGAGGTCGGCGGCGGCGCCCTCCGGATCGCCGAGGCCCAACCGCACGGCGGCCAGCCGGACCCGGAGATCGCTGTCGTCGGGCGTCTCCTCGAGCAGTTCGAGGAGCGTGTTGCCGGCGCTGGTCAGGTAGGCCTCTTCCTCGCGCTGGCGACCCGACATCTGGAGCATCGCCGCCTTCGCGATCCGGATCTCGCGGTCGCCCGGAAGATCCTCCAGCGCGCTCTCGAACGCCGCCACTCCCGCGGTGGAGTTGAGCGAGAGGTGGTAGGAGTAACAGATCGCCAGCCACCAGCGACGCAGCCACGACTCCCGCTCCGCCGGATCGGGCAGCGAACCGAGGAGCCGCCGGGCCATCTCGAGATGGACGTTCGGCCCGTCCCCGGGAAGAAACGCCGCCTCGGTGTGGAGGAGCGCCGCGGTCTTGAGGACCAGCGGCTGTGGCCCCGACGCGAGGAAGCGGGCGACCACCGGCTCGACCGAGCTGCCGGCGTGGGACGCGAGAGCGCGCCCGGAGGTGATGAAGAGTCCGCCGCGGGTCTCGCCGAGGAGCGCGAGGTAGCGGTCCATCTCCAATCGGCCCTGCCCGGCGGCGGGAAGCGAAACCGCCAGCGCGGCCGCGAACGCGAGGGCGCGGCGGGCGATCGGCGGGGTGGGCGTGAGCAACGGTCGGAAGTATCGTACAGCGCGTCCGTGGCCGATCCCCCGCTCTCCCCCCGCGACCCGGTGGTGACCGGAATGGGGCTCTTGTCGCAGGTCGGGACCGGCACCCGGATCCATCGCGAGACGCTGCGGGCGGGGACTCCGGTGCCCTGCTCGCCGTACGAGCCGGGGATCGCGATGCGGACGGGCTGCCAGTTGGTCGGGGCCTACCGGGACCGCCTCGACCCGAAGGAGCTCGGACTCCACCGCTCCCAGGCGCGGTTCATGGGGCGGATGTCGCTGCTCGCCGTCGCGGGAGCCCGACTCGCGCTCGAGCAATCGGGCCTTCCCACCCGGAACGCGGCGGTCGTCGTCGGAAGCGGGACCGGCGAGATCGTGACCCACCGCGAGGTCGTCCGGCGGACCGACCGCGGGGGGCGGGTACGGGTGTCCCCCACCACGATCCCGAAGATCATGGCCTCGACGCCGTCGGCCAACCTGGCGACGGTGCTCAGGACGCAGGGGCCCTCGCTTTCGGTGACCGCCGCCTGCGCCGGGGGCGCCTACAACCTGGCGCTGGCGGCGGCGTGGATCCGGGAGGGCGTCATCGAGCACGCCCTCGCCGGCGGCGTCGAGGCGGAGGACGTCCACTTCCACCTCGGTTTCGACTCGATGCGCGCCTACACCCGGGTGGACAACCACCGCCCGGAGAAGGCGTCGCGCCCGTACGCCGCCGACCGCGCCGGCTTCATCTTCGGCGAGGGCGCCGGCATCCTCGCGCTCGAATCGCGGGAGTCCGCCGAGCGACGCGGCGCGGAGATCCTCGGCGTCATCGCCGGATCGGGCATGTCGTCGGACGGCTCCGGGCAGATGGTGGCCCCGCACGCCGACGGCGCCGAGCTCGCCATGCGCCGGGCGCTGGACCACGCCGGCCTCGACTGCGGGCGCATCGGCTACATCAACACCCACGGCACCTCGACCCCGCTCGGGGACACCTCCGAGGTCCGCGCGATCCGCGGCATCTTCGGCGACAACGTGGTTCCCTACTCCTCCACCAAGGGCTACACCTGCCACACCGTCTCCGCGGCCGGAGCGCTCGAGGCGGCGTTCACGATGCTCATGCTGCGTGAAGGATGGCTGGCGCCCTCGGTGAACGCCGAGCCGCTCGACCCGGAACTCGAGGACTACCCGCCGGTGGTGGCGCCGTCGGCCACCGACGCCGCGTGGGCGCTCTCCAATTCATTCGGGTTCGGCGGAACCAACGCCGTTCTCGTGCTGCGCCGCGAGAACTGACCGAAGGACACCGGGATGGAAATCGGAATCGAATGGGACGGCGGGACCGGCTACCAGGTCACAACCGCTTCGGGCGCCGGAATGACGCTCGACAGCGCCGCGACGGCCGGGCCCTCTCCGATGGAGACGCTCCTCGCCGCCCTCGCGGGGTGCATGGCGATCGACATCGTGTTGATACTCCAGCGAATGCGGGCCGCCCCGGAGCGGGTCGCCGGACGCGTCGCCGGGGTCCGGCGGGAAGAGCACCCGCGCCGGTTCGAGCGGATCACCCTCGAGTTCACCGCTGCCGGCGAAGGGGTCACGGCGAACCGGCTGGACCGGGCGGTGAAGCTCTCCTTCGAGAAGTACTGCAGCGTCCTCCACAGCCTGAACCGGGACACCGCGTTCGACTGGACCGCGCGCGCCGGGTAGGCGGTTACCGCGTCGTGTAACCGGCTCGGGACCGCACGTTCACCCGGGGCCGATTCACCCGCACCTCGATGGGCACGAAGCCGCGTTTCCCGGGATCGGGCGTGAACGCGAGCACGTAGCGGACGCGCAGGTCCCCGAGCACTTCGTCGAAGGCGTCCTCGAGGCCCTCGTCGGAGCGGATTGTCACCACCCGACCGCCGGTGGCCGCGGCGATGTCCCGAAGCAGCCGGGGGCCCGAGTCGTCGGGACGCAGGCTTCGCGAGACGCGGGGCGGCGGCGCCACGATCGCGTAGATGAGCGTCTCGGAAGCGCGCACCGACCGGCGGAGGTGATCCTCCTGAACCCAGCTCAGGTTGTCCTGCGCGTCGGTGAAGAGGAGCAGCACCGACCGCTCGGGACGGCCGTGGAGCGCGGCGAGCGCGAGGGTGATGCCGTCGCGCATCGCGGTGGCGCCGCGCGGCGCGCGAGCGAGGAGGTCCTCTCCGACGCCCCCCTCGCAGGGAGCGAAGCCGCGCACGAAGCGGGCCTCCATGGCGAACGCGACGACCCCGCAGACGTCGCGCCCGGTCATCGCCTCGGTGAACCGGCGCGCGCCGGCGGCGAGGCGGCGGCGGCGTTCCCCCGCCGTGCTCGCGCTCACGTCCATGGCGAACAGAGTTGCGAGCGGAAGGGTTCGCGGGTCGAGCAGGCGGAAGGATGTCGGGACCCCGTCCACGCGCAGCTCGAAATCGTCTTCGGAGAGTCCGGCGACGGGGCCGTTGCGGGTCACCGAGACGTCCGCGAGCACGACGCGGGTCTCGACCCGGAACTGCCCGGCTGCGGACGCCGGAGCCAGGAGCGCGAGGCTGGCGCCCGCGACGCCGGCGGCGAGAGTCAGGCGGCGACGACGCTGCGCAGCCATGCCAGCTCGCCTCCGTCGGGGCGGACCCACGTGGTGAGGAACGAGAGCCAGGGGTGCTCCCCGAGCGAGAACCCGCGGGCCAGCGTCCCGTTCAGCCGATCCCGCGCCAGCTCCGCGGCTTCGTCCCAGCGGCCGGCCGCCTGGAGCGCCGCCACATAGGCGGCGGCGACCGGCTGGGATCCGGGCGCCTCGGAAACCGCGAGGCCGAGCGTCTCGGCCGCCGGACCGAAGCGGCTCCGCGCCATGAGCGCCTCTCCCTCGATCAATCGCCGGGGAACGCGGAGCGGCGACCATGCATCCTCCGGAACCCGCGCGAGGATCTCCTCCGCCTGCGAGCGACGGTTCATGCCGAGAAGCGCGAGGGCGAGGCGCAGGTTGCGGTCGTCGGGATCGGACATCGCCCTCGCCACCGGGCTGCGAGCCGCGGCCGACGAGTCGGGCGGGGACGGCGCGCTTCGGGCGTCACTCGTGAGAACCCTCCGAACGTGAGCCCACAGGTCCCGCTCGCGGACATAGCGGGCGCGAAAGGCCCACACGACCGCGAGTTGCCAGCGGAGAACCGGGTCGTCCTCGGCCGCTGTCGCCCCGTCGAGGACGTGCGCGGCATCCGCGAGACCCATGATCCCGAGCCGGGGCCGCGCGGCCGCGAGCGCCACCTCCCGGAACAGCACGCGACGCGGATCGGAGGCCGCCCGGTCTCCCCAGGCCGCGCGCAGATCGGCGGGGAGGGACGGCGGCAGACCGATGATCCAGCGGTCGGGAAGAGACCGCGCCGGGGCGCGAAGCAGCCGGACATCGCTGCTGTGGTTCCACCCGAAGCGGGCGACGGCCTCGGCGTGGAGCGCGGCGGCGGCGAGACGGCTCAGGAATCCGTCGGGATCCCGTAGCGGCGGCAACGATTCGAGCGCCGCCCGCTGGACGTCGCGCAGCTCCCCGGCCTCCCGCTCGCTGACCTTCCGCGCGGTCTCGACGAAGCGTCCGGCGCGGTAGTCCCGGATCCATTCGACGTACAGGGCCGGGGTCAGGAGCCCCGCCTCGACGCGGATCTGGCCCGTCAGGAACCTGCGCCGGCCCCACCTCTCCCCGACCCGCGCCACGCTCCCGAACATACCGCAACGTCGCCGGGCGGCATCCACCGCCGGGGCCGGGCCACGGCCCGCGCGGCAGGCCGCGAGGCGGCGTGACTCCGCCTACTTGCTGTCGGGCGCCGGCGCCGGGCGAAGATAGGCGAAGGCCCCTTCAAGGCGCGCGACCCGCTCGCCGAGCGAATGCAGATCGGCGCGAACCGACCCGATGTCGGGGTGGATGAGGGCTCCCCGTCCGGCGACCACGGCGCTGGCGCGGGGCGCGGCGCTGGCCGAGTCAGCCATCAGTTCACGGCCGATGCCTGGGCGCTCCTACGGGCGTGGATGTCCTCCCGGTCGAACGAGTATCCCGCCGGTGGATCCAGATTGCGCTCCCTCATGCGATCCACCGCAGCCCTCCGCCGTTCGATGCGCCTGCCTGGATCGCGTGGCGACGTGGTCCGGGTCTGCTGCGGTCGGACTGGAGGAAACGGAAGCCGCTGCATGTCGGGAGCGTAACCGCAGGCTACCGGTCGGGCCGATCGAGGCGGTGGAGCGATTCAGCGAGCACGGCGGCGCCATTCGCGATGTCCGGGACCGCCGTCATCTCGCGCGGCGAGTGGCTGATCCCGTCGCGGCTCGGCACGAAGATCATCCCGATGGGGGCGAGGGCGGCGATGGACTGCGCGTCGTGGCCGGCCCCGGAAGGCATCCGGATCCGGCGGAAGCCGAGATCGCCCGCCACCTCGAAGACGAGGTCCACGAGCGCCGGATCGCAGGGGGCGGCGCGGCTCAGGTAGTAGGGCTCGAACCGGACCTCGGTCCCGTTGCGCGCCGCGATCTCGGCGGCCACCTGCTGGAGGCGCTCGTAGTGCGACGCGATGACCTCCATGCTGAGGTCGCGGATCTCGAGAGTGAACTCGACGTCTCCGGGGATCACGTTGGCGGCGCCGGGTCGAGCTTCGAGCCGGCCCACGGTGGCCACCTGGCGGCCGGGGCGCGCGAGGGTCTCGTCGTGGACCGCGGCGATGATCCGGGCGGCGGTCACCATCGGATCCCGGCGGATCGGCATCGCGGTCGTTCCGGCGTGGTTCGCGAAGCCGGTGACGGTGACGAGGAACCGCCGGATGCCGACGATGCCTTCCACCGCTCCGATCTCGAGTTCCTCGGCGTCGAGGGTCGGACCCTGCTCGATGTGGAGTTCGAGGTAACTCTCGAAGGCGCCGGGGGCGAGCGCGGCCTCGGTGATCCGGTCGGGCGAGCCTCCGACGCGCCGCATCGCCTCCCCCAGCGTCATGCCGCCGTAGGCGGGAAGCGCCATTTCCTGCGGGGTCACTTCGCCCGCCAGCGCGCGGCTGCCGGTCTTGCCGTTCTCCTCGTTGAAAAAGACCAGGATCTCCAGTGGGTGTCGCAGCCGGATGCCGGCCTCGCGGAACGCGGCCGCAGCCTCCACCGAGGCGACGCAGCCGATCGCGCCGTCGAAGTTCCCGCCGCTCGGGACCGAGTCGAGATGCGAGCCGGTGGCGAGCGGCGGGAGCGACGGATCGGACCCCTCCAGACGGCCGATCAGGTTTCCGGCGAGATCGGTCCGGATGGCGCAACCGGCCTCGCGCAGCCACCCGGCGTAGAGATCACGGGCGCCGAGGTCGGCGTCGCTGCCCGCGGTCCGCGAGATCCCGCCGTCCGGGCCGGCCCCGATCCGGGAGAGCGCCTCCATCCGATCGGCGATCCGACCGGGGCGGACCTCGGCGCGCGGCCCGTCCTGGCGGGCGGGTGCGGTTCGGGCCGGGCGCGGCAGAGTCGCGGCCACGAGTCCGGCGGCGCCGCGCACCAAGAAGTCACGTCGGGAGTGGGGAGTCGTCATCGGTCCCTCCGTTATGGAGCGCCGCTCTCCAGAGCGGCGCGATGGAGCGCCGGTCAGATTGGCTGCTCAGTGCCGGGCCCCTACCGGGAGAACCGGCGGAGTCCGGCGCTCCGATAGGCCGGCGCCGGTCAGATTGGCTGCTCAGTGCCGGACTGGAGTCCGGCGCTCCAGAAGGCGCTCCGTAAGGCGCGCCGACCGGGATCACTTCGCTGCTGTCCGCGTAGCCCACGATTCCCGCCGCGACCACCCGGCGAAAGCCCCCCGAGGCCTCGACCCCGTCCGCCGCGAGTTCGAGGACGAGCCCCTCGGGAAGCGCGGCGAGCTGCGGGAAGGTGGCCGCGGGCCCGCTGCGAAGCGCCGCCCCGGGGACGACCACGACCGCCACTTCGGGGGCCGACGATCGGACGCCGAGAAGCGCCACCGCGCCGGCCGTGGCCAGAAGCGAGAGAGCCAGCCCGGTCCCGAGAAGTCGCCGCCGGGCGAAACCGAGTTGCAGCAGGGTGACCAGCACTCCGGCGGTGAAGCTGGCGACGCCGAGGGCCACGACGAACCGGGACGTCGGCGCGCGCCGCAGATCGCTCCAGAACCCCTGCATGGAGTCGAGCAGCTCCACCGCGAAGGCGTCGGACTGCCCCGAGGAGGCCGCATCGGCCAGCCGCCGACCGAGGACGCCGCGGGCCAGCGCGAGGTTGGCGAGGGCGTCCGGGTCGCCGGGGCGGAAGCGAAGCGACCGCTCCCAGTGAAGCGTCGCCAGGCCAAGCCGCCCGGAGCGAAACTCGGCGTTGCCGAGGTTGTAGTGGAGGGCCGCCGGGTCGAGGCCGTTCGACGGATCGCCCGCCAGCTCCTTCCAGATCCCGAGCGCTCCGGCGAAGTCGCCCTCGTCGTAGCGCCGGGCCGCCTCCACGGGAGAGGCCTCCTGCGCCGCGACCGGTGACGGGGTCGCGGCGGCGAGGAAGAGGGCCAGCCCGCCGACCGACGTCCATCGGGTCATGCGGCCGGTCTCCGGAGCGTGGCCTCGAGGCGCCGGATCAGGTCGGCGGCGCGGGCCGTGTCCGCTTCCCCGTCCGGAGCTTGCGCCGGACGCGCGGCGAAGCGGGCCGCCTCGGCTGCAGACCACAGAGCGGCGAACTCCGCCGCCACCTCGGGCTGGGCGCCTTCCGACACCAGGCGATCGGCGGCGCCCGCCGCGGTGAGTCCCCGGGCCGAGACGCCGAGGCGCGCGGCCGCGTAATCGCCGAGAACGCTCCCGATCGCGGCCGGGTCGGCGGCGCCGAGCGTCGCGAGCCGCCGCAGAGCCACGCGACCCGCTTCCTGCCGCCGGAATCGGTCGGCGTGGAGCGCGCGGTGGCGGCGGCGCCGGACCCACGCGAACACCGTGAGGTTCCACCCGATCGGAAGCCCGAGGGAGAGCGCCAGCCACAACCCGACCCGGAGGCCGCCGGGGGGCGAGGCGGCGGCGGAGCCCACCGGCTGCAGGTAGCGGATGTCGTCCCCGAGCCGCTCCACGACCCCGGCGCCGGCGGGCGCCGGAACCGCCGCGATCCCGCCCTCGACTCGAACCTGCAGCGGGTCGGACGCGACGGATTCGTAGGCCCCGGTCGCGGGGTTGAACGCATCGAGCCCGAGCGCCGCGACCTGGTGGACGCCGCCCGCCTCCGGCACGACCGGGAACTCCCACACCCGCCGTCCACCGAAGCGGAAGGCGCCGAGGCCCTCCCCGCCGCCGACCTCCCGAAGTCCCGTTTCCAGCCTCGACTCGGGGTCGAAGAACCGGAAGGCCCGACGAAACCCGGGATCGTCCGGAAGGGCGGGAATCCCGGCCGCCTGCACGTTCCCCTCCCCATCCAGCTCGACCCGGAGCACCAGCGCTTCTCCCGCCGGGACCGGCTCGTCTCGCACGGGTTCGCCGCCAGAGAGGAGCGACGCCTCCAGCCGGTAGTCCCCGACGGCTCCGGAGAAGTTCGCGGGTCGCCCCCCCGCGGGGAGCGGCAGGGCCCGAATCGTCACCGGGGGGGCGTCCCGGGAGGTCACGGTCGTCGGAGCGAGAAAGATCGAACGGGAGCGTCCGGGCACACCGATCTCGAACCGCGGCCCGGGGAGCTGCCGCTCTCCCGCGCCGGTGGGAAACACGGCGCGCAGCAGAACCGGGTAGGTGTCGTAGGGAACGCCCTCGACCACCCGCTGCTCCCGCCGGGGTCCCGGCCGGGCCCGCAGTTCGCGGATCCGCTCGCGCGACAGGCCCTGTTCCTGCCACGGCACGTCCGGCAGCGGGGTTTCTTCCACCCAGAAACCCTCCGGCTGCGCGAGGTCCACCGGGACCGCGGTGAACACCGGAACCCGGGCGTAGAGGCGGTAGAGGACGAGGACCTGCTCGCCCACCCGGACCTCGCGATCCGAGACCTCGGCGCGCAGGAACAGGTCGCGTTCGCCCACCTCGGGCGGCGCCTCCCGGCCGAAGGGATCGCGAAACGGATCGAGCAGCGGATCGAAGGGGCTCCCGAACGGATCGGGCCGCCGCGTCCGACGCGAGGGAGAACGGCGGCTGCCGGGCTCCACCGTCACCTCGACCGACTCGGTGGGGGCGTAGCCCGGAACCGGGACCGGCGGAAGGGTGAACTCTCCGACCTCGAGCGGTCGCAGGCGGTAGGTCCACGAGACCGAGGCGCTCACCCGGCCGTTCACGATCGAAGTGCTGGTGAGCATCTGGCTCCCGAGCACCTCGAAGCCCGGCATCGGAGGCAGCTCCGGATGTGCGCCGCGAGCCTCCGGGACCGAGACGGTGAACTCGAGCAGGTCCTCGATGCCGACCACCGGAGCGTTCACGGTGGCCTCGGCGCGTTCCTGGGCGGACGCCAGAGCGGCCACGAGCCCGGCGGCGACGAACCCGGCCGCGAGCCCGGCGGCGACGAACCCGGCCGCGAGCCGCATCAATGCCTCCCCCGGCGCAGCGCCCGCGCCCGGCGCTTCTCGAGCTGGTCCTGCTGGAACGCGCGCTCCACCTCGGCGAGCGCCGCGAGGATCCGCTCGGCCTGTTCGGGGGTCACGTCCGGGACCTCGCCGGGGTCTCCCGCCGCCGGGGAGTCCGCGCCGGGGGCCGGGTCCGGCGGCTCGGCCTCATCGGACGGATCGCGTTCGCCGCCGGGCGGGTCCTGCGCCGGCTCTCCGGACTGGTCCTGCTCCTGGTCACCGGACGGATTCTGCTCCGGATCCTCCGACGGATCCTGCTCCTGCTCCCCGGATGGGTTCTGCTCCTGGTCCTCGGCAGGACTCTGCTCGGGATCGTCCGACGGGTTCTGCTCCTGGTCCTCGGAAGGATTCTGCTCCGCATCCTCCGACGGTTGCTGATCCTGCTGTTCCTGCGCCCGGAGGAGGGCCCGCTCGAGATTCTGCCGCGCCTCGGCGTCCTCCGGATCCGCCGCCAGCGCCTCCCCGTAGGCGGCGGCCGCCTCCTCGAATGCCCCCGCCCGGTAGAGCGTGTTCCCCAGGTTGAACCACGCATCCCCGGCGAGCCCCTGGTCGAGGCCCGCGGAGATGGCCGCCTGGTAGCCGCGGGCCGCCTCCACGAGCGGACCCCCTTCCTCTCCCCCCGCCGGCCCGGGCGCCTCCTCGCCCAGCCGGTACTGGACCCCGGCCAGATTCAGGCCGGTGGCGGGCGCGTCGGGATGGTCGGCGCGGGCGCGCGCGAACGCTCGCAGCGCCTCCTCAAGGCGTCCGGCGGCGAAGTGCTCGGCGCCTTCCCGGGTGTTGCGCTCGGCGCCGCCGAGCCACTGCGCGGCGAGCGCCGAGACGAGCAGCACCCGGATCATGGCCCGCCCTCCCGATCTCCCCGGGCCGGGCGAGAGAACTGGTGGAGTCCGCCGCTCCAGGCGACGAGCGCATGCGCGAACAGCAGCGCGAATCCGGCCCCGGCGGGGAGGTAGAACCGCTCCCGGTAGCGCCTCGACACCTCGTCGCCGAGCTCGCCGCCCTCCATGCCGGTGATCCGCTCGGCCATGGCGGCGATCTCGCGGTCATCCGGAGACACCGGAAAGAATGCGCCGCCGGTCCGCGCCGCGAGCTCGGAGAGCGCTCCGGCGTCGAGCCGGTTCACGATCGGAGCGCCGGCGGCGTCCCGCATGAGAGTCGGCCCCGATTCGGCGGGCACCGGGATCGTGGCCCCGCCCTCGGTCCCCACGCCGACGGCGAGGACCACGATCCCGGCCGCCTCCGCCCGCGCCGCCACCTCGGCCACCGGCGTGACCCGCAGATCGTCCTGGCGTCCGTCGGTCAGCAGCACGACGACCCGGTGGCGGCTCTCCTGCCGTTCGAAGGCGCGCTCCGCCTCGACGATCATCGCGGCGAGGTTCGTGCCCGGATTCTCGACGGCTCCGGTGGCGACTCCGGCCAGCAGCGTCCGCACGGCGGCGAGATCATGCGTCAGGGGGCACTGGGTGAAGGCGCTGCCGGCGAAGGCGACGATCCCGGCGCGGTTCCCCGGGATCCGATCCAGAACCGAGGAGGCGATGTAGCGCGCCCGGTCCATCCGGGAAGGGGCCACGTCGCGGGCGTCCATGCTGAAGGACGTGTCGAGGGCGAACAGGACATCCACGCCCACGAGCGTGATCTCCCGCTCCTCGCGGCCCCACTGCGGCCGCGCCGCGGCGGCGGTGAGAAGGAGCGCGGCGGCGAGGAGCAGGAAGTCGCCGAGTCTGCGTCGCCCCCGCCGGTCCCGCTCGAGGAGCCGCCCCGACCGGGCGCCGAATCGGGCGAGCGCCGCGCGGGTGCGGCGGGCCGCGAGCCAGAGCAGGAGCCCCGCCGCCGGGACGAGGACGACGAGGGCGAGCGCCAGCGGCTCTCCGAACCGCATCAGGGCGCCCTCCGCAGCACGGTGGACCGGAGCGCGACCGCTCCGAACAGGAGGACCGACGCCCACCCCGCGAGCCGGGGCCCCTCGTCCGACCAGCTCGTCCAGGTGGGCGCCTGGATCTCGGTGCGTTCGAGAGCGTCTATCTCGGCATAGACGGCGGCGAGTCCCTCGCGATCGCGCGCCCGGAAGGTCCGCCCGCCGGTCGCTTCCGCGACCCGGCGCAACGTCTCCTCGTCGATGCCGGGGGCCTGGCGGACGTCGAGCGACCCATCCGGCCGCCGCCGCACGATCCGGCCGCCCGCCTCGCTCCCGGCGCCCACGGTATAGACGCGGATGCCGCGCGCCCTCGCCACCCCGGCCGCGGTCAAGGGGTGGATCTCCCCCGCGTTCGAGATCCCGTCGGTCAGCAGAACGACGACCCGGCTCTCGGCTTCCGAGCCCGTCAGCCGGTTCACCGCCGCCGCGATCGCGTTGCCGATGGCGGTCCCGTCGGGGATGTCGCCGATCGCGATCTGATCGAGCTGGGCGGCGAGGATGTCGTGGTCCAGCGTCAACGGGGTCACGGTGACGGCGTTTCGGGCGAAGGCGACGAGACCGAGGCGGTCCCGGTCACGGCGCTCGATGAAGTCGCGGAGCACCTCGCGGGCGGCGGTCAGCCGGTCTCCGGACCCCATGTCCTCGGCGCGCATGCTGGAGGAGAGATCGAGCACGAGGACGATGTCCACGCCGAGGCTGGAGCCGGTGTCCTCCACCAGCCCGGTCTGGGGGCGGGCGAGCGCCACGGCGGCGAGCCCGAGCGCGAGCAGGATGAGCGCGCCCGGCAGGAAGGCGGCGCGGCTCCGCCAGGTGCGCGGCAGTCCCGCGAGGCCGGCGCCATCGGGAAACCGCACCGCCGGCGGGGCGGCGCGGCGGGCCCGCAGAACCGGGATCGGCACGAACAGCAGCAGCAGGAGCGCCGCCGGCCAGAGGAGACGCATCAGGCCGGCGGGGCCTCGGGAGCGGAGCCGGGCTCGGGCGCCGCCCGGGGGCGGGTCCGCTCGAGAAAGCGCCCGGCATCGTCGAACCGGGCCTCGGCCTTGTCTGGACGGAAGGACCGCTCGCTGAACTTGGCGAGGTCGGCCTCGCCGAGGACGGTGGCGAGCAGCGGCAGCGACCCCGCGAGGGCGGGTTCGGAACGCGCTTCGAGGTCGGAGAGGATCTCGCCGGTCGTCCGCTCGCTCCAGCGCGTCGCGAACCGCCGCCCGGCGTAGCGCTTCATGATCCCGGCGAGCCGATCGTAGAACGCGGTGACGTCTCCGGTTTCGAGGAGACCGGCGGCGCGGAGGCGCGCGAGAGCCGCCGCCGCCTCGACCGCGGCCGGAACGGGCGGGGGCGCGGGCGCCAACCTCCGGGCGCGGTGACGAAGCCAGAGCCACAGGCCGGCGGCGACCGCGAGAAGCGCAAGCCCGGCGAGCGCGAGCCGGCCCCACCGCGGCGGAACTCGCACTTCGAACGGCCCCCGGATGTCGTGGATGTCGCCGGCCTCCGCGTCGGCGGGCAGCGACGAGACGACCCGCACCGGCGCGGGCGGCGTCTCCAGCATCGCCAGTTCGCCCCCGGGAAGGCGCAGCCCCACCGGGACCGCCGGGATCTCGTGGTCACCGGGGAGGACGAACGCCCCCAGGCGGATGAGGAACCGGCTCTCCCCGGGCGCGTCCTCCCCGAAGTCCACCGGCGCCATGCCGAACACCCGGAACGGACCCAGCGCATCCTCGAGCACCGGCGCCGCCTCCGCGCTCGCCGGGTGATCCACCCGCACCTCCAGATCGAAGACCGACCCGACCTCCACCGGCTCCGCGACGACCTCGGCCACCGCTTCGGCGGGTGCGCGGGCGGTGGACGGATCCGGCCCGGGCTGGCCGGCGGCGCCGACGGGCGCGGACAGGACCGCCAGCGCGGTCAGAAGGAAGGGGCGCACGATCCGGTCAGCGCCTCCGGCGCGCCCGCCGGTGGAAGAAGCGGCGGAGCGGCGCCTCCGGCGATTCCCCCGCGACGACTTCCACCACGTCCACCCCGATGTCGCGCAGCGTGCGGGCCGCCTCGTCCCGGATCCGCTGCGACCGCTCGCGGAACTCCCTGCGGATCCGCCGATCGGAGGTATCCACCCGGATCAGGGCCCCGGTCTCGGCGTCCTCGAGCGTGAGCAGCCCCACGTCGGGCATCTCGCGTTCCCGCGGGTCGCTGACGCGGATCGCCACCAGATCGTGGCGGCGGGCGGCGACCCGAAGCGGCTGCTTCCACCGGCCGGGAGGATCCCCGACGAAGTCGCTCACCAGGAACACGGTCGCCCGGCGGCGCACCGCCCGGTTGAGCAGCGCGGCGGCCGCGGCGATGTCGGTCCCCCGCCCTTCCGGCTCGAAATAGAGGAGGTCGCGCAGCACCCGGAGGCCGTGGCGACGGCCCTTGCGGGCCGGGAGCCGGATCTCGGGGCGGTCGGTGAACAGGATCGCCCCGACCCGGTCCCCGGAGCGGATCGCCGAGAAGGCGAGGGCCGCCGACGCCTCCGCCGCGGTGTCCCGCTTGAACCGGCCCCCGCTCCCGAAGGCGAAGGAGCGGGACACGTCGAGAAGGAACAGCACGGTCAGCTCGCGCTCCTCGACGAACTTCTTGACGTGGAGCGAGCCGGTCCGGGAGGTGACGTTCCAGTCCACCGAGCGGATGTCGTCGCCGGGGTCGTACTCGCGCACCTCGGAAAACTCCATCCCCTGCCCCTTGAAGGTGCTGAGGTAGGCGCCGGCGAGCCCCTCGGTGACCAGCTTCCGCGTCGAGATCTCGATGAGCCGGATGCGCCGCAGCAGCTCTTCGGTGGAGACATCCGACGAGCGCCGGGGGGCCGAGGCCCCGGTCCGGGCCGGCGCGACGCGGCGACGGCGCCCGAACCCGGGGAGACGGAGCCCGGAGAATCCGGGACTCACGGAACCTCGACGGCGTCGAGGACACGGCGGACGATCTCGTCCCCGTCCACTTCTTCGGCCTCGGCCTCGTAGGAAAGGATCAGGCGGTGCCGCAGGACATCGGGCGCGACCAGTTTCACATCCTCGGGGGCAGTGAAGTCGCGGCCGGCGAGAAAGGCCCGCGCCCGCGCCGCCCGGTAGAGATCGAGGCTGGCCCGGGGCGAGGCGCCGTGCTCCACGAGCGGACCGATGTCGAGCCCGAACCCGGCCGGCTCCCGGGTCGCCCGGACCAGCGACAGAACGTAGTCGCGGACCCGGCCATCCACATGGACCGCCTCCACGACGCCCCGGGCCACCGCCAGCTCCTCCGGCCCCACGACCGGTCGGATCCGGGGGACCACGTGGTTCGCCATGCGGGCGAGGATCTCGCGCTCCTCGTCGAGCCCGGGGAACCCCATCTTCAGCTTCATCATGAAGCGGTCCACCTGGGCCTCGGGAAGCGGGTAGGTGCCCTCCTGCTCGATCGGATTCTGGGTGGCGAGCACCACGAACGGCTCGTCGAGCGCCCAGGTCTCGTCACCGATCGTCACCTGACGCTCCTGCATCGCCTCGAGCAGGGCGCTTTGCACCTTCGCGGGAGCGCGGTTGATCTCGTCGGCGAGCAGGAAGTTGGTGAACACCGGCCCCTTCCGGGGCACGAAGGTGGCGTCCCGCTGGTCGTAGATCAGCGTGCCGATCAGATCGGCCGGGAGCAGGTCGGGGGTGAACTGGACCCGGGAGAAGTCGGCGCGCACCGCTTCGGCGACGCTCCGGGCGAGGAGCGTCTTGGCGATGCCGGGGACGCCCTCGAGCAGCACGTGGCCGCGACAGAGAAGGCCGATGAGGACGCGCTCGACGACGGTGCGCTGCCCCACGACGACCCGGCCGATCTCGGCGGTGAGCCGGCTGGCGAAGGCTTCCCGTACTTCGGGCGGGCGGGGGTGGCGGGTTTCGGTGGGATCCATGATCGGGACGCGACTCCACGCGGGGAAGCAGTGGGAGAAACCCGGCTGCGGCCAGGGCGTTCCCGGAAAATTTACTCGCCGGCGGGGGCGGGCGGGGCCGCGCCGGACCGAGACGGTCGAGTTGGCCCGGGGCGTGGCTTACAATTGCGGAGCCCACATCCCCTTTCGACCCGGCGTCACGGAGGCCTCCATGTTCTTGAAATCCCGCTCATTCCGCCTCGCGGCGGCCGCGGCCACCCTGGCCCTCGCGGTCGCGCCGCTCGCCGCGGCGCAGTCCGCGCTCGGCACCGTCCACTTCCCGAACTCGGGCGCGGAGGAAGCCCAGGACGCCTTCCAGCGGGGCGTCGCCTCCCTCCACAGTTTCTGGTACGAGGAGGCCGCCGAAGCCTTCAAGAACGCCCAGGAGATCGACTCCGACTTCGCCCTCGCCTACTGGGGCGAGGCGCTGAGCTACAACCACCCGCTGTGGTCCGAGCAGGACATCAGCGCCGGGCGCGAGGTGCTGCGCCGGTTCGGGGCCACCCGCGCCGAGCGGCGGTCAAAGACGCCGACCGAGCGCGAGCGGATGTACATGGACACCGTCGAGATCCTTTACGGCCCCGGGGACAAGTACGAGCGCGACCAGCGCTACCACGAGGCGCTGCGCCGGCTCGCCGAAGCGCATCCGGAGGACAACGAGGCGCAGGCGTTTTATGCGCTCTCCTATCTCGGCCTCGTCCGGCGGGGCGAGCCCGGCTTCCACCGCCAGATGAAGGCGGGGGCCATCGCCTCGACGCTGTTCCAGGCGGAGCCGAACCACCCGGGCGCGGCCCACTACGTGATCCACTCGTTCGATGACCCGGAGCACGCGCCGCTCGCTCTCGAAGCCGCGAATCGCTACGCCGAGATCGCCCCGGAGGCTCACCACGCGCAGCACATGCCGTCCCACATCTTCGTCCAGCACGGCATGTGGAACCGGGTCTCGAAGTCGAACCGGATCGCCTACGACGCATCCGCCAAGTGGGTGGAGGAAAAGAACCTCTCGATCACCAAGCGCGACTACCACAGCCTCGAGTGGAAGGCCTACGCCGACCTGCAGCGCGGTGTCTATTCCGCCTCGCAGGACGCGATCGGGATCGTGGAAGAGGCCGCGGCCGAAGTGGATGATCTCCGCCTCCGGAGGATCGCCGCCTCGATGACCGCGCGTTACGCGATCGAGACCGGACAGTTCGACGCCATCGAGCTTCCCGACGAGGCGAGCGTGGACACCAGCCGTTACAACTCGACCGCGAACCTCCTCATGGCGGCGGGGATGAAGGCCGCCGCGGCGAAGGATGCGACCGGGGCGAAGCGCGCCGCCGAGCTCCTCGGCAAGCTCGCCGACGCCCGGATCGAAGAGGGCCAGCAGTACCAGGCCGACTCGGTACGCATCATGGAGCACGAGGTGCTCGCTCTCGCGGCGCAGGCGAAGGGCGACATGGAATCCGCCATCGCGCACGCCGCGAAGGCCGCCGACATCGAGGAGACCCAGGATCCGCCCTCCGGGCCGACCTACCCGATGAAGCCGTCCCACGAGCTCTACGGGGAGATCCTCCTCGCCGCCGGCAAGGCCGAGGAAGCGCGGGCGCAGTTCGAAGAGAGCATGGCCCGGACGCCGAACCGGACCGCGTCGCTGCTGGGCCTCGCCCGGGCGGCCACTGCGCTCGGGGATGCGGACGTCGCCGCTCGCGCCTACTCGACCCTGGCCACGTTCCTGACCGCCGCGGACGACGCCGTGCCGTTCCTGGACGAGGTGCGCTCGCACACCACCGCGACAACCGACCTTCAGGAGTAGGAAAGCCGTTTGACGCCGGGTGCGCCGGGGAGACCCGACGCATCCGCGCGTTGGCGCAGCGTACTGATGCGGCCCTTGCTGTCGCTCTGGAAAGCCTCCACCGGGAGGATCGGGGCGCTGTCTGCCGTCGTCGTGGCCGCGCTGATCGCGGTCGCGCCCGCTTCCGCGCAGGATCCGGCACCGGCCGGGATGCCCGACGAGGCCTACACCGTCTGGCTGTGCCCCATGCACCGCGATCTCCAGGCCCACGACGAGTCGGGTTGTCCGATCTGCGGGATGGCGATGGTCCAGCGGACGCTGGTCACCCGCTACGTCTGCCTCGGCGAGGAGGACGGCGTCGTCGAGGAGGCCCCCGGCGTCTGTCCGGCGACCGGCGAGCCGCTGGTGCCGACCACCCGCGAGGTGTTCTGGACCTGTCCCGACGAGACGCGAGAGCACACCGAGCCCGGAGCCTGTTCGGATGGCGCCCTCCGCGCCATGGGGACGAAGGTGTCCGCCCACGGGGACCACAACCCGCGCCACGGGGGCGTGCTGTTCATGGCGCCCGACGGTGAGCACCATCTCGAAGGCGTCTTGCAGGACGGGCGGTTCCGGCTCTACTTCTACGACGCCTTCACCCAGCCGATCGCTCCCGAGCCGTTCGACGCCCGCGTCCATCGGAGCGACGACGCCGGGGATCCGCTCGGCGACGACCTCGGGTTGTCGCGTACCGGCGAAGCGTTCGAGGCGGCTCTGGACGGAACCGGCGTCCACGAGGGCGAACGCTCGGCCTTCACCGCCTTCGTCACGTTCCCGGGGCGGGACGCGTCGGACCGCTTCGACTTCATCTTCCTGTCCGACGCCGAACGCGCCGCCCTCGAGGCGAACAACCTGGCTCCGGCTGCGCGAAGCCTGCCCTCGGCGCTTCCCGAACTCGTGATCCCCGGGGAGACTTCGGAGATCCTCGCCGAAATCCGGGAGCGCGACCGCCGGGTGCAGGCGCTGATCCAGGCCGGGCGGTGGGCCGATCTGTTCATTCCGGCGCTGGAAGCGAAGGATCTCGCTCTCGCCTACAGCGAAGCGGCAGGCGATCGGTCGTGGGTGGCGCTGAAGCGGATCGTGCGGGGCGCATGGCTCCTCGATCTCTACGGAGACCTCGGCGATCGGACCCGGGTCGGAGAGGCGTACGAGATCTTCGCCGAGGGCATCGAGGGGCTCCCGGGAGGGACGGAATGAACCGCTGGGGGCTCCCGGGAGGGACGGAATGAACCGCTGGGGGCTCCCGGGAGGGACGGAATGAACCTCTGGGGGCTGCCGGGGGGAACGGAATGAGAACGCGAACGATCGTCGGGGTCGGGCTCTCGACGCTCCTCGGTCTCGGGACCGCCGCACTCTGGCCTCACGGTGGCCCCGCCGCCGCCCACGAGCCAGAGCTCTCCCGGTACACCTACTGGGACGAAATCCGGCCGCTGATGGAGCGCCACTGCGCGTCCTGCCACTCCGGGGGCGGTCCGGCGCCGGTCAACCTGATGCGATACGCGGACGCGATTCCGTGGGCCAACTCGATCGCCCGGCAAGTGCTCGAGCGCCGGATGCCGCCGTGGCTCCCCGAGGACGGGATCGGCGCATTCGCCCACGCCCGCACGCTGGACGAACGCGAGACGAACATGCTGGTGGACTGGGCCATCGGGCTCGCGCCCGAGGGCACCCCCCCGGGAGAGCCGGCGCCGGTCGCGTCCGTAGCCTCCGACTCGCTTCCGGCGGCTCGACTGACCCCCGCCTCACCGATCCGGATCGGTGAAGAGGCATCCGAGGCCTCCGTCTGCGCCGAGCTGGTCCGGGGGGAAGGAGTTGGCGCAGCCGCCGGGGGCTTCGCGCTCGTCTCCGGGGCCGGGGGGGCGAAGGCGATCCGCCGCCGGGCGACGCTGTTCGTCGGGGACGGCTGTGACGAAGGGACGCCCGTCTTCACCTGGGTTGTGGGACAGGGCCCGCGCCTGCGGCCCGAGGGCGCCCACGACGCGCTGCCGACGGGGGCCGGGCTCTTCCTCGCGGTGGACTACCGCAAGGGATTCGATACCGAGGGGTATGCCTTCGAGGACGATCTCGAAATCGCGGTGTACCCGGCGGGAGGGGGATCTTCGATCGAGACGGTCGCCATCGAGCCCGGCTCCAGCGAACTCGGCTCCGCGACGCTCCTCGCGATCCTGCCCCCGCTCGATCGCGCGGCATTCTCCGTTCCGGGGAACGAGGTCTTCGCGGTCGAAGCCGTCGGGGCCGACGGGGGGGTCACCGAGCTCCTGCGCATCCGGCGACCGGACGCCGACTGGACGGAGCGCTTCGTCCTCGCCGAGCCGCTCCGGCTCGAGGCGGGCGCCTCGGTCCGGGTCTCCCATCCCGGTGCGATCGTGGATCTGGTGCGACCCGCAGAAGCGGTCGGCGGCGCTGCCCGCGACGACTGACGCCTCCGCTCGGAACCGCCCGCCTCGGCGCGCCTTCGCCGGGGTGTTCCGCGGCGGCCGAGCAAGCGCCGCCGGCTTCAGTCGGCGTCCTTCGCGGCGCCGGAGTGGGTGTCACGGGCGCGCAGCAACTCGTCCAGTCGCGGCTGGACCGCGCTCCGCAACGAGAGCAGGGCATCGGCCATCCATCGTCGCCCGGCCTCCATTTGATCCTCGGACGCCTCGGCGACCGGGAGGACCTCGGGTCTCACCAGAACGATTCCGTGCTGGCGGTCGCGCCGCGAAACCGCTCCGTCCACCTTCTCGGCGATCTCCTCCCTGTGGGAAACGAGCCCGGCGTACCGATCCCGATGGCCGGATCCGTGCAGATAGAGCCCCACTCTGGGTCTGCCTTCGTCGAACCCGGTCCAGTACGTCGCCCCGGAGTGACCGGTCTCGAACGATCGGTAGCGGCCACGGCCGCCTCCTCTGGATATGGGTTGTACGCCGTGGCGCCGCAGGCGGGCAACGAGCGGTCGGTAGAACTCGCCGTAGAGCGTGGTGAGAGTCACGGGGCGCCGCTCGGCTGATCGGGCTGACCCGACCACCGTCCGGAAGTCAACCGCCAGGCGATCACCCACGCGGTAGGCCCGCACCCGGACGGCATACACGTCGATCGTGTCCGCGTCGTTCAGCCACCGCAGGATCCGTTTGTGGTATTGCGAGAAGCCGGCGGCCACCCACACCAGGACGTTCGCCTCCGTATCGGCGGCGTAGCCGAGCAACCGCAGACAGTGCGAGTCGTCCGACTCCCCGAGCTGGTTCTCGATGACCACGCTCCCGCCGGTCCTGGCATTCCGGGCCCGAATGTCCACCCGACCCGCAACCGGCAACGTGACCTCCGTCTGGGCCCGCTCTAGGCTCAGATCCAGTTCGGCCCCCAGCAGAGCGATGTTCTCGGCGAGCCACGGCGTGAAGTCGCGCGCCTCATTCGGCCACGCCTCCCGCAGGTTGACGCGCTTCAGGAGTGTCACTTTCGGCAACGGATGCCTCCTCACGATGCTCAGCGGCGCCCGCCGCTCCGTATCTTCCCGGCGATCTACCGGATGGGCCTCCGCGTGAGGTTCACCACGATCGCGGAGGAGGCTCGGACCAGATCGGGCGGCGCGATCAGGATCTCTTCCCCCCAGACGCCCGCGCCCACGCCGAGCACCGACTCCACCATCAGCGCGGCATCCAGGAACGTCCTCGTCCCGGGCGCCTGCCACGCGAACGGGGGAATCGAGCCGATCCGGTAGCCGGTGAGCTCGAACACCGCATCGGGCGCGGCGAGCCGGATGTTGCGGTTCCCCATCGCCTTCTTGAGGAGACCCGAGACAACGTTCTGATCGCCGCCGACTCCCACGAGAGCGCGCTCTCCGGTCCCCGACTGGAAGATGAGCGTCTTCACCATCTGTCGTTCGCGGAACCCGAGCGCGCGGGCGACCGCTGCCGCGCCCTTCGGCGTCGAAGCGGGAAACACCCGGCGCTTCCAGGGGATGCCGAGGGCGTCGAGGTGGCGATGGGCGGGCAGGTCGGGCGACCTGGACGTCATGACTCGCTCTCCCGAACGTCGAGGTTCCGGAGGAAACGGCGGGCGACCAGTCGTCCGATCCAGCGCCAGGTCCGGCGCGGGAACAGCCGCGACAGGAGCGCTACGGAAAGACCGACTCCCGGGAGGATGAGCACGCGGCCACGCAGCGCCCCGCGGTACGCGGCGCGCGCCACGCTCCCGGCGTCGGCGACCGACCATCTCTGCCACGCCGGCGGTTCGGGGATCCTGGCCTTTGCCAGGAACGGCGTCCTGACGGCGGCCGGCGCGAGGACGCTGGCGGTCACCCCGGTCCCGGCCAGTTCGGCGGCGAGGCCCTCGGTGAAGGAGAGGACGAAGCTCTTGGTCGCAGCGTAGGTCGTGAACCCGAGCCCGGGCACGAAGCCCGCGGCCGAACCCACGTTCAGAACCCGGCCCCGACCCCGCTCCACCATGCCGGGGACGACCAGGCTGGTGAGCTCGACGACCGCCCCGACGTTCAGCGCCACCGTGATCTGCTGCCGCTTGAGCGTCGTCTGGTGGAACCATCCGCTGAACGCGACCCCCGCGTTGTTCACAAGGAAGTCCACCTCGATCTCCCGTCGCTGCGTCTCGGTGAACACCCACTTCGCCGCTCCCGGTCGCGTGAGGTTCGTCGCGATCGGGACGACCTGCACCCCGTGGCGGCCTCTCAGCTCCTCGGCCGCATCCTCCAGTCGAGACGGGTTGCGCGCCACTGCGACAACGTTCCAGCCGTCGGCGGCAGCGAGGCGGGCGATCTCGCGTCCAATCCCCGTCGAGGCCCCGGTGATGAGGGCCCAGCCACCGGTCCCCGGCGCGTTCATTCGGCTAGTCTAAGCGGTCAGTCTCGCTTCGACCTTCTCCGCCCCATGGCCAAGTACCAATCACCCATCGAACTGATCCCGCGCGAGTTGTCTCAGCTCGCGTTCAATGCCCGCGTCCTCCAGGAGGCGCGCGACGAGTCGGTCCCGTTGCTCGAACGGCTCCGGTTTCTCGCGATCTTCTCGAGCAACCAGGATGAGTTCTACCGGGTGCGGGTGGCGAATCTCCAACGGAGAGTGGCGGAGCGACGCGACATCCGGGGGGAGACCGCCGCCACGCTCCTTTCCGAGATCCAGCGCCGCATCCTGCGGGATCAGTCCAGCTTCCTCCGCACGTACCACGAGGTGCTCGAACGCCTCGACGATCGGGGCATCCGGATCGTCACCGAGCGGGATCTCACCGGGGAGCAGTCCCGTTTCGTCGCGGAGTTCTTCGACCGCAAGGTCCGTCCCTACCTGACCCCGATCATCCTCCGGGGCGCCGAACGCGCGCTCAGTCTCGACGAACGCAACATCTACCTCGGCGTCCGGGTCGTCCGCAGGAAGCACCGGCGTCCGATCTACGCGATGGTGGACGTGCCTACCCGTTCGGCGCCCCGCTTCGTGCGCCTTCCCGGCGGCCACGCGGGAACCACGATCATCCTGCTCGAGGACGTGATCCGCCATCGGCTGCGCGAGGTCTTTTCCATCTTCAAGGTGAAGTCCGCCACCGGATTCGTCGTCAAGCTCACCCGCGACGCCGGCATGACGCTCGAGGGCAACGTCAAGGACAGCCTGATGCAGCGGGTGGAGGCGAGCGTCCAGCGCCGCCGCACCTCGCGCCTCGTGCGCCTCGTGTACGACGAAACCATGCCCGACGACCTGCTCACGATGGTCTGCCGGGGACTGCAGGTCAGCGACCCCCGGACCCTGGTGCCGGGCGGACGACACCACAACTTCAAGGACTTCATCAGTTTCCCGCCGTCGGACCGGAGCCTTCTCTATGGCAAGTGGCCGAGCCTCGGCATCCCCGAACTCGATCGGAGCCGTTCCGTCATGCGCGCGATGCGGCGGCGCGATTTTCTGATCCACACCCCCTACCAGCGGTTCTCCTACATCATTGATCTCCTCCGCGAAGCCGCGATCGACCCCAAGGTCAAGCGGATCCGGGTGACGCTCTACCGGGTGGCGAAGAACTCGGGCATCGTCCGGGCGCTGATCAACGCGGTGCGGAACGGCAAGCGGGTGATCGCGGTCGTCGAGCTCACCGCGCGCTTCGACGAGAGCTCGAACATCGAGTTCGCCGACGAGCTCAGCCGCGAGGGCGTCTCGGTCGTGTTCGGACCTCCCGGGCTCAAGATCCACGCCAAGATGGGTCTGATCGAGCGGAGAGAACACCGCAAACGCTCCCTCTACGCTTTCGTCGGGACCGGCAACCTCAACGAGAAGACGGCCAACGTCTATGCGGACCACTTCCTCCTGACGACGCACCGCGGCATCTGCGAGGACATCCGCCAGCTCTTCCGGGTCATCCGACGGTCCTACGAGAGCCGGGAGACCACCCACCTGCTCGTCGCGCCGTGGAGCCTGCGGCCGCGCCTCCGAGAGCTGATCCGGGCCGAGATCGAGCGGGCCCGGGCCGGTGAACCGGCGCTGGTCGAGGCCAAGCTGAACCACCTCTCCGACCCGGAGATCGTGGATCTGCTCCGGGAGGCGGTGGACGCCGGGGTGGATGTCCGGCTCATCGTCCGGGGCACCTTCGCCATCCCCGCCGACGAGTTCCGCGCCTCGAACTTCCGGGCGATCTCGCTCCTCGACCGCTTCCTGGAGCACTCCCGCATCCTCGTCTTCGGCAACGGGGGCGACCCCCTCTATTTCCTCGCTTCGAGCGACTGGATGCCGCGGAACCTCTCGCACCGGATCGAGGCCGCCTGTCCGGTGCTCGACCCCGCCCTCCAGGCCGAACTGCGCCAGTACCTCGACCTGCAGTGGCAGGACAACCGCAAGGCGCGCAAGCACGACACGTTCGGGCTGAACGAACGGGTTTCCGGGGCTGGGTCCGGCCGAGTCGCGCAGGAGTCCATCTACCGCTGGCTGGCCGAGCGGGCCGCTCCCGCGTCGGCTGACGAGAGCGGTGCGGCAGACACGAGGAGCGCCGCCACCGCGTCCCCCTCTCCAAGCGCGGCGTAGGCCCGGGACGCCTCCGGAAACGGAACGCGGAGGCCCACCAGCCGCTCGAGCGGCGCCCTCCGGAGCAGGGACCACGCAAGGGCGCGCCGGCGCGCGATCGTCCACGCGGGCCCGAGAGCGGGAAGCCGAGTCACCTGGCTCGAGATGAGTCGGACCCGTCCCCGGTGGAACCAGCCCCCCAGATCGAGGCTCGTCCTGCCCCCGGCCAGCCAGGACCCGACGATCACCCGACCGTCGCGGGCGGCGAGACGGATGGCGAGATCGAGCCCCGCCTCCGCTCCCGAGACCTCGAAGACGAGCTCGGCCCGGCCGCCAAGCGCGTCCCGGAGGGCAGCGGGTCCGGCATCGGGCGACATCGCCGTGGGGGCGCCGAACCCGAGCGACAGCGCGCGCCGCGCCGCGCGGGGTTCCACCGTCAGGAGGCCGCCGAGCGGGTAGCCGCCGAGGAGCGCGGTGAGCGCGAGCCCCAGCGCTCCCTGCCCCACCACCGCAACCCGCTCCCCCGCCCGTGGCGGCCCGTCGAGGAGCAGGTTGACCGCCGTCTCCAGATAGGGGAACAGCGCGGCGCGGTCCGGGGGGATCTCATCCGGCACCGGGAGCGCCTCGCCAGCCGGGATCCGGAACGCCGTCTGGTGGGGAACGAAAGCGAACACCCGGCGGCCGGGTCGGGGCGCCGCGCCGCCGACCCCCGGCCCCCACGCCTCCACCCGGCCCACGCTGGCGTAGCCGTACTGGAAGGGGAACCGGAATCCGCCGCCGCGCAGCGCGGTGAGGGTGTCGTCGCGGGGAAGATCGGGGTCGAGCCGGCCCGCCAGCGCCGCGAGCTCGGTGCCGGCGCTGATCGCCCCGAGTTCGGTCACGACCCGCACTTCGCCGGGGCCTGGCGGGGAGCACGAACCGCGGCGCACTCCGACCCGGCCGGGCCCCTCGAACCAGACGGCGAGCCGGTCGAGAGCCCCGGCGCGCCGGGCCCCGGTCATGGCGACGCGACCGGGTCGGAGGTCCCGCCCGCTGGCGCCTCTTCGAAGCGCGGGCGACCGCAGAACACCAGATCGTCGTCCAGCCGGGCCCAGCGAAGGCCCTCCAGCTCCACCGGGGCGCCCATTCGGAAGAGCGCCGGCTCCCCACCGATGAGCCGGGGAGCGACGGTGATGACGACCTGGTCCAGGAGCCGCTCCGCGAAGAGCGATGTGAGCACCTGCCCACCACCCTCGACGAGCATCCTCCGGACGCCACGCTCCCGAAGCGCGCGGAACAGCGGTCGAAGTGGCACCCGCCCCTGGTCCGGAGGGAAGACGAGCACGATCGCGCCGAGAACCTCCAGCCGCTCGCGGGTGGCCGGGTCAGCGCCTTCGGTCGCGGCGATGAGCACCGGGGCCCTCCGCTCGGAGAGCAGGCGTGCGACCTGCGGCGTGCGCAGGCGACTGTCCAGCACCACCGGAAGCGGACTGCGGCCGGCGGCGCGACGGACGTTCAGCCGGGGGTCGTCGGCAAGGACGGTCCCGATGCCGACGAGGATGGCGTCATGGGCGGCGCGGAGACGGTGGGTGAGCTCGAGCGACCGGGATCCGCTGAGCCGCAGCGGCTCCCCCGGATTCTGCGCGATGGATCCATCCAGGCTCTGGGCGTAGCTGACCGTGATCGCCGGGCGGTCCGCTGGCGACGGGCCCTTCGGCGGCAGGAGCTCCTCCGGCTCGCGCACCCGGACGCCGACTCCGGCGGTCAGGCCTCCCCGGTCCCGCCGACGCATCCCCGACGAGTCCCTACGGACCGTCGGAGGGTCGGCGCAGTCCGATGTCGTCGAGCAGCACCTCGCCGGCGACCGATCGGTCGAAGCGAAACCGGACTCCGATGACCTCCACCGGGGGCTCGGCGGACCCGGCCGAACCGGGGAAAAGCGGGGAAACGCGCGGCTCGACGACGAGCGGGGCCGGCGGCGTCAGCCGCGACCACGGGATCAGCACCGTCTGGGGAATCCACTCGATGTCTCTCTGGTAGCGCTGTCGGTTCAGCCGACGGGACTTGAGGAAGCGAACCTGGAGGGGCGGCTCCGGGGACCGGACGGTGGCCACCGACACCTCCGCGCCCACCCCGCCCCCGGTGAACAGAAGCTGCGCGGTCATGGCGAGCGGCGGACGGGGCCACTCCTCCTCGGGGATTTCGTCCGGGGCGAGGGGATTCCAGGCGACGGAGAGAACCAGGGCGGAATCCGTCTCGGCGACGAAGCCGTCCGCGAGCCCGACTTCCAGGACGGGGTCCGTCGTGCCGGTCCCGCCGATCTTGAGCCGGACCGCCGATGTGCCCTGTTTCGTCCCGTCTCGGAACAGGACTTCTTCCTCCGCCCAACCGGTGAATCCGCTGACCGCCAGCGTGGAGCCGGGGCTGGAGGCCGTCGCGACGTCGAGATCCTCTTCGAAATCGGCCAGCGGGGTGATGAGCGAGTCCTCGTACTGCGTCTGATAGATCGTCTCCGGGAGATGCCGCCCGCCAGATCGGTAGTCCTGGAGCAACGGAACGAAGCGCTCCTCACCGAGAAGGGTGGCGCGCAGGAACGCCGAGACGTACACCGCCGCGATCCGCTGCTGATCGCGGGGATCCAGCAGCGGCGCCCGGTTCAGCCAGAACTGGCCGGGATAACCGCTGTCCATGCCCCAGGTCGTGTTGAACTGTCCGTGGTTCGCCCCGTGCGCGACGACTCCCGCCTTGATCCAGAACGGGAGGGCGAGCGGCGCCCGGCCCCCGTCCTGTCCCCCCCCGGGAGCGGAAGGCCGGAAACCGATGCGGTGGAGCTGGCGCAGACCGTGGAAGCTGGGCTCGTCGGTGTCGTAGGAGCCCTGGAGCGCGAGGAAATGGACATTCTCGAGCTCGATCCGACGCGAGTAGCGGCGATCAATCTGGGCGATGGCCACCAGCGCCTCGATGCCGAACCCGTAGTCGAACTCGAGCCCGGCGTCGTCCGGGAAGCGCGGGAGCTGGTTGAACGCGGCGGCGATGGCGGCCGCCTCGCCCCCTCGGGAGTGCCCGAGGAGCGCGACCCGGTTCAGGTCGAGGCGGTTGTAGAAGGGGGACCGCGGATTCAGATTCCAGGTGCGGAGCTGGCGGAGGTGCTCCAGCAGGAGGACCGCGCGGGCGGGCATTTCCCTGCCCCCGAAATCGCCCGACCAGGTTCCGTTCAGGAAGTTGGCGTCCACCGAGATGGCGACGATCCCGTGGCTCGCGAGCAGGCGGGTCAGATAGCCGTAGCCCTCGTCCGAGAAATCGTCCATCCGGTGGTTTCCGTGGACGATCAGGGCGACCGGCCGGAGATCCCCCGCCTCGACCTCCGGGAAGTCGGCCCGCCCGTTCAGCGGCGCCTCGTCGATCCCGAATCCCCACCACCATTCCCGATGGGTCGCCCGGAACCCGCTCCACTCGGGAAGGACGATGGAGAGGTCCACCGGGGGCGCCGTGGCGTGCACGTCGGTCCCGAACTCGGGCCGGCGCTGGTCCGAACCGCTCCCGTAGGTGAGGCTCACCACCGGGTAGGTCCCCCGGTCGGCCGGGTCGAAACGCAGCTCTTCCGCCGGATCGGGCTGGACCAGCGGAGTACGGGGGAACGGGTCGGAACCGGAGGAAAGCGCCCAGCCGATCCCCCCCGCGAGGCATCCGACTCCGGCGAGCGCCACCAACGGGCCGAGGAGCTGCGCCTGGCGGTTGGGACGCATGAGGAACATGGCGAGTCCGATCCCGACGAGGAACGGACCGCCGATCACGACCACGAGCAGCCCGGGAAGGAGCGCCGAGGGCCAGCCCACCACGAACTCGCGGAGCAGGAGCAGGCTCGCCACGGTCGCGCCGAGCACGACGAGGGAATCGCGCCCCAGCCAGACGGCGAGCTTTCCCGCCTGGTTCAGGGCGAGGTAGCTCCCGCCCAGCGCCGCCGCCGCAACGACGATCCCGATCAGGGCCCCGAGGGCCTGGCTCTGCACCAGGCCGAAGACCGCCGCCGCCAGCGCGTAAAGCGGGATCACCGCCAGGACGGCCAGGGTCGCCCCCGCCGCGATGATGCGGAACCGCTGGGCCATCAGACAGGCAACGCGCCGCCGGCTGACCTCCCGCCGGAGGCCGGCCCGAGGGAGGAGGCGGCGAAGCGCCGGGTGCCGTTCACGCCGACTGCGAATCCGTGGCGGAATCCCGGAGGTAGGCGTCCGAACCGTCCAGCCAGTCCTGTCGCGGCGGTGTGAAGATGTCCACGTCGAGCGTGTCCTCGAGGGCGAGCGCCTTGTGGGGCACGCGGGACGGCAACACCAGGACTTCTCCGGCGCGTACGTCCACCGGCTCGGAGTCTTCGGTCCCGATCCAGAACCGAAGCGCCCCTTCCACCACCCAGGTGATCTGCTCGTTTTCGTGGGAGTGCATCGGGACCACGGCTCCCTTGTCCAGATAGACCTGGGTGAGCATCGCCCGTTCTCCGGTCACGATCCGACGGGAGAGCCGCTCGTTCAGCCGCTCCTTCTCCATGGCCTCCCAACGGAGATGCCTGACTTCGGTCGTGCGGTCCATCGAAAATCGCGGCTCCTTTTGCGGCGGCGGCCCATGATACCCGGCCGCGCCGGGAATTCAGCCTGTGGATAAAGTCGCGTGAGCACCGAGAGTGGCGAGGCGCCCGGCTGACGAGGCGCGCGAGGGAGGAATACCGGGTGTATTCCGACCGATGCGCAACGAAGAGCGCCCCGGAGCGCCAGTTCTCCCGGTGGGGGGGCGGAGGGGCGCGCCAGTTCTCCCGGTGGGGGCCAGGCGGGATGCATCGCCGCTCGAGCCCCTACCGGGAGAACCGGGCCGCGTGACTTTGTCCACAGGCTGAATCCCCACGCCCGAGGTCACCCGAACAGCAGCCCCCAGTCCATGACCACCGGCTCGGGCGTGAAGCACAGCCCCAGCGTGACGAGCGCCGCCCAGGCGAGGCGGATGCGGCTCGCGGGAAGGGGAACGCCGTCGTCCAGGGTGGGTGGATGGGGTCGCCGCGCGCCGAGGAGCAGACACAGCAGCCCCCACACCAGCCACGACGGGGACCAGAGCGCGAGCGGGAACAGGAGGAGGTGCACCGTGCGCGAAATCCGGTGAGCGCGCTCCCGGAACACCGCGTAGAGAGCGTGGCCGCCGTCGAGCTGCCCCATCGGGAGGAGGTTGATCGCCGTCAGCAGCAGTCCGAACCAGGCCGCGAGCCCGATCGGGCCGAGATAGAGGATCTGCCCCTCGGCGACGGCCGGGCCGAAGGCCCACGCGAACAGCCGAAAGGCGAGCGGCTCCCCCAACTCGAGGCCGCCGGGAGTGACGGGTCCCGGTCGGGCGGTGGCGACCCCGACGGCGAGCAGCGGAAGACAGATCGCGAACCCGGCGAAGGGTCCGGCGAGCCCGATGTCGAGCAGCGCCTTCCGGTTCGGGAACGGAGACCGGATCCGGATGAACGCCCCGAGCGTGCCGACCATGGTCAACGGCATGGGCAGGAAATAGGGGAGGCTGGTCTCGACCCGGTAGCGTCGGGCGGTGAGCCAGTGCCCCATCTCGTGACACAGCAGGATCGCCACCAGCGACAGCGCATAGGGCATCCCGTGCCACAACCAGGTGGCGACCCACTCGGCGCGGGAGAGCGCAGCTCCGGCGGCGCCGAACAGATCCGGCGACCACGCCGCGATGCCCATCGCGCCGCCCACCCACAGCGTGCTCGCCAGGGTGGCGGCGAACAGGCCCACCGGCAGCAGGAGGGCCCGGCCGCGGGGCGGCGCCAGCGCCGTCACGGATAGAGGAGGTGGGCGCGACGTTCCCCGAGGAAGGCCTCGAGGGCCGCCGCCTCTCCCTCGAGCAGCTCGGCGGCGGGCGCCCCCGCCTCCAGACCTTTCCGGATCCGGTCGGTGCCGAGAAGCAGATCCAGCCAGTAGCGACCTCCGGTCTCGCGGAACCGGAACGAATCGGGATGGGCGGCGCGGGCCGCCTCGATCACCATCAGGGCGGATCGCACCGGACGAAAGGCCGCGGGATCCGTGACTTCGATCCGGAGCCCGGTGACCTCCTCTTCGGCGAACCGGGGCGCCGGGGCGGCCGGCGCCGGCCGGGGGACGAACCGGGCCGTGGTCAGACGGAGCCCGTCGGGAACGCCCCCGAGCCGCTCCAGCCACGCGTCGGGGTCGGTCCAGGGAGCGCCGACCAACCGGAAGGGAGCTGCGGTGCCCCGTCCCTCGGAGAGATTGGTGCCCTCGAACAGGCCGAAGCCGGGATAGGCGAGAGCGGTCTCGAGCGACGGAATGTTGGGTGAGGGAGGCCGCCACGGGAGCAGCGTTTCCTCCCACCGGGTGGATCGGCGCAGATTCGAGACCGGAACCACGCGGACCTCGGAGCCGATCCGGGCCGCGAACAGACGGGCCAGCTCCCCCACGGTCATGCCGTGGAGCAACGGGATGCGATCGGCCCCCACGAACGAGCCGAAATCCGGCTCCAGCATCGGCCCTTCGACCCGGTCCCCCCGGTTCGGGTTGGGGCGGTCGAGCACCACGAAGTCCAGTCCCGCCCGGTGGGCCGCGATCTGGGCGTTCCGCATCGTCGAGATGTAGGTGTAGAACCGAACCCCCACGTCCTGGATGTCGAACACGAGCGCATCGAGTCCGGCGAGCGAATCCGGCGTCGGGGATCGGTCCGCTCCGTAGAGGCTGAACACCGGGAGACCGCTCTCCGGATCGGTCGCGGAGGCCACTTCCTCCCCGGCGGCCGCCGCGCCGGCGAGCCCGTGTTCCGGGCTGAACAGCGCCCGCACTTCGACCCCGGCCTCCAAGAGGACATTCGCGGCGGGACGCCCGCCCCGGGTCCGCCCGGTGTGGTTCGTGATCAGCCCGACGCGGCGCCCCTCCAGATCCCCGGCGCCCTCGGCGGCGATCCGATCGAGGCCGGGAAGGAGGGCGGGCGAGACGTCGCTTCCGCACCCGACGAGACCGAGCAGCACAACCGCCGTCAGCGCGGGACGGCGGCGCCGGCGCCGACCGGCGGCGCGGGGGGGCCGGTTCAGTCCAGTCGCTCCACCCAGCCGTAGGGATCCGGACGACGCGCCAGCCGGATGCTGGTCAGCCGGTCGCGGATCTCGTCCTGCACCGCGGTCGTCTCGGGCAACCGGACTTCGACGCCATCGCCGACCAGGCTCGCCACCCGGGTCACGACCGCGGCGGTCCCGACGCCGAAGCACTCGGAAAGCGTCCCCGCGGCGTGGGCCTCGCTGACCTCTTCGATGGAGATGGGCCGCTCCTCGACTTCGAGCCCCATTTCCTCGCCGCACAGACGCAGGACGCTGTCGCGGGTGATCCCCGGGAGGATCGTGCCGCCGAGCGGCGGGGTCACGACCCGGCCCCCGAGGACGAACACCATGTTCATGGTGCCGCACTCCTCGATGTAGCGGTGCTCCTTCGAGTCGAGCCACAGCACGTTGTCGCACCCATGCTCCGCCGCCTCCGCCATACCGGCGTAGGAGCCGGAGTAGTTCCCGGCGGCCTTCGCCTCCCCGGTACCGCCCTCGGCGGCGCGGATCCAGCGCCGGGTGACGTAGAGGCTCACCGAGCCCTCGTAGTAGGCCCCGACCGGCGCGGTGAAGATATGGAACTGGTACTCCCGCGATGGCCTGACGCCGATGTAGGGGTCCACCGCCATCAGGAACGGCCGGATGTAGAGCGATCCGTGGGAATTCGGCGGGATCCAGTCCCGGTCGAGCCGAACCAGCGCCCGCAGGCCGTCGAGGAACAGCTCCTCGGGCACGTCGGCCATGACCATGCGGCGCGCCGACCGGTTCAGGCGCTTCCAGTTGTCGCGGGGACGAAACAGCACCGGAACGCCGTCATCGGTCCGGTGCGCCTTCATGCCCTCGAAGATGGCCTGGGCGTAGTGGAACACGGCCGTCGCCGGGTGGAGCGCGATCTTCCGGAACGGACCGATGGAGGGCGTTCCCCACGCGCCGTCCCGGCAGGTGGCCGACAGCATGTGGTCGCTGTACACCGACCCGAAGACGACGCGGGTGAGGTCCACGTCGGGCAGGCGCGACTCCGCCGCCCGCTCGACCGGGATGGCCGCGGCGGCGGCGGCGTGGGCACTCAAGACGGCGGGGATGCTAACAGCGTGAAGTCGCCCGGGAGCGGCGGGAGCGAAGGGTTACGACCACCCAGCCGGCGGCGCCGGCGAGCGCGAGTGGCCACAGCAGCCACGACCACGACGGCATCGCCTCTCCCGACAGCACCCAGGCGCGCGACAGCTCGGCGACGCGGGGCTCGAGCAGGTGCCACGCCGCGTGGCCGGCGAACACCGAGAGCACGGCGTTCAGGGCGAGTCGCGCCCGGTCGCTGCCGGAGAGCAGGTGGAGCAGCGGAAGCACCGCGAGGACCACCGCCGCCTGCCCCAGTTCGACCCCGACGTTGAATGAGAACAGGGCCAGCGGGATGTGGTCTCCAGCGAACGCGAGCGACTCGCCGAGGGCGAAGGCGAACCCGAAGCCGTGGGCGAGGCCGAAGGCGAACGCGAGGACAGCGCGGCGGCCGACGCTCGCCGAGATGAGGTTCTCGGCGGCCGTGTAGAGGATGGACAGCGCGACCACCGACTCGACGAGCGGGGGAAACCACGGCGCCTCCGGAGCGTGACCCAGCGCCGCCGAGACCAGCGTCACCGAATGCGCCACCGTGAAGCCGGTCACGATCACGAAGAGGCGCTTCAGGTGGGGAAGGCTCCCGAACGGCGCGATCAGGCACAGCAGGAACAGCAGGTGGTCCCAGCCGGTCAGGATGTGCTCCACCCCGGATCGCGCGAACGCGCGGACCGCCTGAAACGCCGAGGGATCGAGCGCGACCCGGCCTTCCCGGACGCTGATGTGGAACAGATCGCCCTCCCACCCGCCGTCTTCCCCGCGGGTCTCGTAGATCACGTCGAGAGCCACTCGATCGCCGAAGCCGGGGGCGACGCCGCACTCCATCGAAACGCCCCCGGCCTCCGGCGCCGGATAGACGAGATGGACGTCCAGGAAGCCCTGGTTCCAGAACACCTGGGTGTCCGCGGACAGAGGACCTCTCGAGAGCACCTCCCGGGCCTCCTCCCACGAGGTGAACGAACGGTCCCATGGCAGCGCGATCCGGTAGCCCTCGACGCGGGGAGGGAGGAGCGTCCCGTCGTCGTCGAAGAGCGGCGCCTCGGCGCCGAACGCCTCGGCGGCGCGGCGCAGCGTCGGATCGGCGCGCTCGAGATCGAGGTAGCCGGCCCCCCACTTGGGCACGTTCAGGGCTGCGAGGAGAAGCAGCGGCATCCGGGCGAGCAGGTGCAGCTCGCCGTCCGTCTCCCGCAGGAAAACGGGGATGAGCACCTCGTCCGGGATGTCGTGGGCCCGGACGACGGGGGCGGCGAGCAGCGTCGCCGCGAGGAAGGCCGCCACCCGCCGACCGAAGCGCGAAGCTCCGGCCGGCGTCATGGCGGGAAGGAGAAGGCTCTAGTTGCCGCCGCCGCTCACGACGAACTTCTGCGCTCGGCGGCCCTGGTTCACCTCGGCGGTGTAGAAGTTGCCGTGGGAATCCACCACGAGGTTGTGCACCCAGTGGAACATGCCCGAATGGCGGCCGCGCCGGCCGAACCAGCTCTTCACTTCGAGGGCCTCCCGGTCGATGATGTGGATCCGCTGGTTCGCTCCGTCGGCGTTGTAGAGCTCCGACTGCGCATCATCCGGTGACAGCTCGAGGTCCCAGGTGGAGCCGTTCCCCAGCGTGTTGCCCTCCACGATCATCTCGTCCACGTAGGTCCCGTCCTTCTGGAACACCTGGATGCGGTTGTTCACGCGGTCCGCTACGTACACCATCCCGTCATCGGCGATGCGCACCGCGTGGACCGGAGTGCGGAACTGCGAGATCGGCTCCTCGCCGGGCATGAACCCGCCGGTGTCGTCATCGGAGGGCTCGTTCCCGTAGGCGCCCCAGTGCCGCTGGTACTCGCCGGTCTCGGCGTCGAAGACGATGACCCGCTTGTTCAGATAACCGTCGGCGATGTAGAGCTCGTTGGTCTCGGGGTCCACTTCCATGTCGGCGGGACGGCCGAGGAACTCGGTGTTGTTCGAGCCCTCGGTGCGGCCGGAGGTGCCGATCTGCATGAGGAAGGTGCCGTCGGCGCTGAACTTGATCACCTGGTGGTCATCGGGCCCGTTGCCCGCGATCCAGACGTTCATGTTGTGGTCCACGAAGATGCCGTGCTCGCTGGCGGGCCAGTCGTAGCCCTCGCCCATGTACCCGGTGTGGTCGCCCCAACTGTCGAGCAGGTTCCCGTCGGTGTCGAACTTGAGCACCGGCGGCGCCGGGATGCAGCAGTGGGTGAGCGGCGGATCCTGCATCAGCCCGGCCTCGTCGGCGTTCAGGCTGCGCGGCCGGTGGATGACCCAGATGTGGTCGTTCATGTCCACCGCGATCCCGGAGACCTCGCCCATCAGCCAGTCGTCGGGCAGCATGGGCCAGGCCGGATCCACCACCGGCGCGCCCGAGCCGCCCATGTCCATGTCGGCGTCGCCGGCGGCGTCCGTCGAGCCGCCGCCCGCCTGACAGCCGACCAGCGCCACCGCCATGAGGAGCAGCACCGCTCCGAGAGCCATCTTCCGCATGTTCATCATCAGGACCTCCCTGCGCCGCCGCCCGACTCCCGGAGGATCCAGGAGCCCACTCGACGCACCGCGAATTCCGCAAGTGTATGGGAAGCCTGTCCGCCGGCGGCAGCATGGGTCGCGGAATTCAGCCTCTTGCCAGCCCCCCATCGGGAGAACCGGTGGAGTCCGGCGCTCCACGAGGCGCTCCACAAGGCGCTCCGGGGGGAGAGGTTCGGAGAGGGGGTTTGGGTTTCGTCCCCCCTCTCCGAGAGAGAAAGTGACGCCGACCGCAACCTGGAGCGGAGCGAAGGTTGCGGTCAGAGGCGCGGAGCGCCGAGCGGGACCCCCACCGGGAGAACTGGTGGGGAGGGGGAGCCGCCCTGATGACATCCGCTGTCTGATTCTGCGCGGCTGCACGAATTCTCGGCTCCCCCTCCCCGGCCCGCCCGACTCCTACGGCGCCTCTGGAGCGATCGCCCGGATCACCGCGTCGTGGAAGGCGGGGCGGAGGCGCACGATTCCGGCGTTTTCCCGGGTCGGATGGACCCGGTTGGTGAGCAGCACGGCGAAGAGTTCGCGCTCCGGGTCCACCCAGATCGAGGTCCCGGTGAAACCGGTATGACCGAAGGAATCGCGCGAGAACAGGTCTCCGGCGGAGGAGGGGCCTCCGGAAGCGCTGCGCGACGGCGTGTCCCAGCCGAGCGCGCGGCTGCTCCCCGGAACGAGGCCCGCCCGCCGGGTGAAGCGCGCGATCGTGTCGGCCTCGAGAAGGCGCTCGCCCCGCATCGAGCCGCCATTCAGCAACATCTGGACGAAGATGGCGAGGTCGCCGGTCGTGCTGAACAGGCCCGCGTGCGCCGCGACCTCGCCCAGCACGACCGTGTTCTCGTCGTGGACCTGCCCGTGGACGACCCGGCCTCGCCACGGGTTGTCCTCGGTGGGAGCGATGCGGGGGAGGAGATCGGGGGACGGCCGGTAGCCGGAGTCCTCCATCCCCAGGGGACCGAACAGGCGCTCCTCCACCAGCGCATCGAGGCGCTGGCCGGTCACCCGCTCGAGGATCTCCCCGACGAGCAGGATCCCGTTGTCCGAGTACACGGCGTCGGTGCGCGGCTCGTAGTCGGAGGGCGCCGCGAGGATCCTCTCGAACACCATCCGCCGCGCCTCCTCGAGCGGCAGCCCGCGGGCCTCGGGGTCGAATTCGAGATAGAACTGGATCCACGCCGGGAGCCCCGACGAGTGGGCCATGAGATCGGCCACCGTGACCCGCTGACGGCGCGTTCGTTCCTCGGCTGACGGGGCGCGCTCGAGGAATTCCGGAATGTAGGCGCTCACCGGGTAATCGAGGTCGAGCCGGCCCTGCTCCACGAGCATCATCACCAGCGTGGTCGTCCCGACGACCTTCGTGAGCGACGCGAGGTCGTAGATCGTCTCCGGCGTCACCGCGGCGGCGCCTTGCGCGTAGGTGGCGCGGCCGAAGCCCTCCTGGAGCACGACGCCGCCGCGGCGGACCACGATCGCGCTGGCGCCGGGGGTGACGCCCTCGGCGATGGCGGATCGGACGACATTCCGGACGCGCTCGATTCCTGCTGCGCTCATCCCGACCTCCTCGGGCGCCACCGGCCGAAGTTCCTGGCGGCGGGGGCCCAGTATCGTCCCCTGCCCCGCAGCGTGGGCTCCCAGCGGAAGGGGCAGTCGGCCGTCGAACCCGGCCTCGCCGAACAGCGCCGCGGCCACCGCCCGTTGTCCGGCGGCCGCCGAATCCCACGCGAGGACGACCGCCGTCTCGGGCGGAAGACCGAGAACGCCGTGCGGGTTCCCGAAGGAGACCGCGACCATCTTCTCGGCGAACGGAGTGACCGCCTCGACCAGAGCAGCGGGCATCTCGAGTCCGGTGCGACGGAAGTCGGCGAGGAGGACGGCGTCGGCCGCGGCGGCCTCCCGGGCGAGGCGCCCCGCCGGAAGCACCCCGTGCCGCTCGGCGACGAGTCGGGTCCGGAGCGCGCCGCGACGGCGCAGTTCGGTCCGGAGCGGCCGCCGATCCGCCGGGTAGGGACTCTCGCGGTGGAGTTCGATGAGGAAAACGGCGGGCGTCTCGGAGTCGCGGGCGGTCCATCGGGTGGAAAACGGCAGCAGCTCCTCGGGATCGTCGAGGAGGACCAGTCCGTGGGCGAATCGCGCGTCGGCGAAGTCCCGATCCCCCGGCGAGCCGAAGGCTTCGTGGAGCGGGCGGGGAGGATCGCGGGTCTCGAACAGACCGAGCCGGGCCTTCGCCTCGAGAACCCGGAGGACGGCCTCGTCGAGACGGGCTTCGGAGAGCCGACCCTCGCGCACGGCGCGTACGACGGCGGCATGGGCCACCAGCGGATCCTCGGGGACGAGGATCAGGTCCATCCCGGCGGCGAGGGTCATGACGGCCACCTCGCCATCGAAGCGGCCGGCGCGGGCGCCTTCCATTTCGAGGGCGTCGCTGACGGCGAGTCCGCCAAAACCCATGTCCGTGCGCAGCAGGTCCCCGAGCATCTCCGGCGACAGGATCGCCGGACGGTCGGAGCGGCCGTCGAGCGCCGGCACCGCCAGATGGCCAGGCATCACCGCCGAGACGCCAGCCTCCACGGCGGCGCGGAACGGCGCGAGGTGCAGGGCCTCCAGCCGGTCGCGGGAGGCGCTCACGGTGGCGAGGCCGTGGTGGCTGTCGGTGTCGGTGCCGCCGTGCCCGGGGAAGTGCTTCGCGGTGGCGAGCGCTCCCTGCGCCTCCACGCCGCGCACGAAGGCCGCGCCCAGGGACGCCACGACGGCGGGATCGGCGCCGAACGAGCGGGTGCCGATCACGGCGCTGCCGGCGCTGGTGAGCACGTCGAGCACCGGGGCGAGCACGAGGTGGACGCCGAGCGCGCGGGCTTCCCGAGCGACGATCCGCCCCTGCCGCTCGAGGGCGGCGGGATCGGGGGCGGCTCCCGCCTGCATCGCCGGAGGGAAGCGCACGCCGCCCTCGGTCCGCATCGCCGTGCCCCACTCGTAGTCGGCCGCGATCAGGAGGGGGAGCGGGGCCGCGACCTGGAGCGCGGTGGTGACCGCCAGCGTGCCCTCCGGCGTGCCCGCGAACACGACGGCGCCTCCGATGCGGCCGGACCGGGCCATCTCGAGGAGGCGGAGCTGCTCCGGGTCCTCGCGGTTCAGGAAGCGCGCGGGCGCCCGGGGCAGGATGAGCTGCCCGACGCGAGCCTCGAGGTCGAGCCGGGCGAGGGCGGCGCGCGCGGTGGCGGCCGGATCCTGAGCCGCGGCTGGCGCGCTGACGGCGAGGCCCATGACAAACACCCCGCCAAGCAGCGCCTTATGGAGCGCCGCTCTCCAGAGCGGCACGGGCGAGGGGACGGCGTCCGGCACACCGGCTATTGTGCCGGACGCTCTATGGACCGCCTATGGAGCGCCGGACTCCAGTCCGGCACCGAGGGACACACCTGACCGGGGCCGAACACGCGCGCTGGCCTGCGCTCCATCGTGCCGCTCGTTATGGAGCGCCGCTCTCCAGAGCGGCACCGCTACGAAAGGCAGCCTCGCGCCGGCAGGGACGCCGGCGGGGAGGCGCCGGTCGGGAAGGACGCTCGGTGCCGGGCCCCTACCGGGAGAACCGGCGGAGTCCGGCGCTCCGCCAGGCAGGCGCCCGTGTGATCCCCGTGCCGCTCTGGAGAGCGGCGCTCCATAGGAGAGCGGCGGTCCATAGGACAGGAAGCGACCCGTCCCCCCTCTACGATTCGCCGCGTGACCCAGCGAACCCCCCGCGACACCGACGTCTCCATCCCCGTGCGGCGGTTCGCCACCTGGCGCGATCTCCGGGAGTTCGTCGTGACGACCACGAGCGCCACCCCGAACGACGCCTCGCTCCACTTCTTCCCTCCCGGTCCCGGCCCCGCGTGGGTCCTGGAGCGCTTCCTCCGCGACCGGCTGGCGGGAAGCCGGACCCCGTTGCCCGCGGTCGGCGCCCCGAGCCGTCTCTTCGGCGACCTCGCCACTCGACTCGATCCGCCCTTCCGTCCCGCCCCCGACATCACCCGCGAGGTCCTGATGGAGCAGGCGCTCGAGGCCGCAGACACGGACTCCGACGCCGTTTCTCCCGGCCCGTCGTCCCGGAACGAGCGAGAGGACGCGGCCCGTTCGGTGGAGACCCTCGCCCGCCGCCTCCTCGCCTTCCTCGACGAGCAGGCGGGCGACCGCGCGATCGCCCCCGGCCAGTCCGCCTTCGAGGGGTTCATCGGCCGGGTGGCGCCGCGGCTGACCGACGCCGCCGAAACGGATGAGGGCGCGGCCCGGCTCGCCGACCTCGCCTGCTGGCTGGGGCGGGCGGTCGCCCGATACCGCGCGTCGCTGGTGGACGCCGCCCGCGACGATGCGGACGGACTCCGGCGCCGGCTCTTCGCGGACGCCGACGCCCTCCGCCCGGCGCTCGGAAGCCACCGGTGCATCGCGCTCGGCGCCGACGCTCTTCCGCCCGCCGACATCGAACTCCTCCTCGCCCTCCTCCCCCCGGGAGCGCTCTCGTGGGCGCTCGTGGAGGGGGCGGAGGAGCCGCTCCTTCCTCGCGGCGCGACGCTCGTCGCGGAGACCGCACGCGCCCGTCCCCCCTCGCTCTTCGACCGGCCTTCGGCCTCCGCCCGGTCCGGGCCGGTCGTGCTCCGCCCGGCGCCGCCCGCGGAATCCGGCTCGCCCGCGGAGTCCGGCTCGCTCGCGGAGTCCGGCTCGCTCGTGTTCGCCGTCACCGACCGGGAGCAGGAGGCGCAACTCGCCGCCGACCTGCTCGCCGAGAAGGTCACCGAGCGGCCGGATGTTCCAGGGCGCTCAGTGCCCCGAGTGGCCCGCCGCTGGGCGATCGCCATGCGCACGCCGCGCGTCTATCTCGGTGCGACCGGGGAGGCGCTCGCCCGGCGCGGACTCGCGATCGAGACCCGCTTCCGGCCGGACCTCGCCGAGGCGCCGTGGGCCGCCGCGGTGGCCGACGCTCTCGAGTTCGCAGCGCGCCCGGGGCGGCTCACGGTCGGACTCCGGCTGCTGCGGAACCCGTTCTTCGAGGATCCGGGTCTGCCCGTCCCGCCGCCGAGGGCCGCTGACCTGCTCGAGAAGGCGCTTTCCGATGTGGACGCCCGGAACACGAACCCGCCCGACGCCCTCCCCGGGATCGTCTGTCGGCTCAAGCGCGAGGCGGAAATCCGGGAGCGCCGTTGCCGCGAGCACCCGTCCGACCGTCGCCGGTTCTTCTGGGGACGCCACGCCGCCGAACTCCGGGTCGCGGCCGACATCCTGGGGCGGCTCGATGCCATCGCCCGGGAACTCGACGCGATACGGACCCCCGGGACCGGGTTCGCCGAGGCCATCCGGACGCTCCGCGTGTTCCTCCACCGCCGCTTCGCCGCGCCGGACGACGAACGGCTCCGCGAGACGATCCAGACGGTCCTCGCCCAGGCGGCCGACGCCGCGCCCTCCGGGATGGCCGCCGGCGGCGATGTCTTCACCCGGCGCGTGCGCCGACTGCTCGCGGGCCGGCCGCTCCCCCCGGAGACGGGGTCCGCGACGAAGAATCCGCGGGTCTCGCTCATCGCCGCCGAGGACGCGCCGTGGGGCGAGTGGGACGGGCTGGTGCTCGTCGGACTGTGCGACGCCGACTGGCCGGGCCGGCGACCCGCCAACGTCTTCTTCCCCGCCCGACTCCTCGAGAAGGCGACCCGGAAGCGCCAGCAGCGGAGACGCGACGCCGACATCGAGCTGCTTCGCACGATCCCCACCCTGCCCCGCCGGTTCGCCGCGTTCACCCGGCCGCACACCGACGACAGCTTCCCGGCATCGGTATCCCCCTTCGAGGCGGATCTGACCGAAACGGCGCGGGCGCTCCGCGGGGAACGCTTCGCGCAGCGTCCCGAGGAGGTCGCCCCCGCCTCGGGGGGTCTCCCCCGAGAGCTCGAGCGCTCCGCCCCCTCGGCGCGGGTGCTGGAACGTCCGCTCTCGCCCACCGCCATGGACGACTACCTGCGGAACCCGGCGCAATTCTTCGGGAGGCGCGTCCTCCGGCTGGGCGAGGAACGGCCGCCGAGCGACCTGCCGCCCCCGACCCAGCGGGGGAACTGGCTCCACCTGTTTCTCGAGGACGCGTTCCGGGCGCTCCGGCAGAGCGACCGGACCGTCACGGCGGAGTCGCTTCCCGACCTCCTCGCGTGGTGCCGAGCGCGGTTCGCTGCGTTTTGCCAGACGACGGCGGGACCGAAGGGAAACGATGCGGTCGCCGAGGAGCGGTGGCTCTTCGGGACCGACACCACCCCCGGCGCCCTCGAGTGGTATCTCCGCGAGGAGGCGGCCCGGGGCCCGGCGACGCCGTGCGCCTTCGAGGAAGTGGTCTCGGGCGAGATCGAGCCGGGCTCGGACGAACTCCCGCCGCTCCGGATCCGGGGCACGCTGGACCGGCGCGACGAGATGGCGGACGGCAGTTTCCGCATCCTCGAATACAAGTCGGGCCGGTCCTGGAAGAAGCCCGCCCAGGGCCGGCTCTACGCCCGTCTCGTGGCCACTCGGCACGGTCGGCCCGCCACCTACGCGATCGCCTACTTCGGAAGCCGCGAGTGGGTCGGACCGGACGACAAGCCGACCGACGCCGAACAGGACGAAGCGATCCGGGCCGCGCACACGGGCCTCGCCATCGGCGACTTCCCGGCGCCAGTCCCGGATCCGAAGGGTGGCGGGAAGTTCGACTTCCCCCTGATCGTGCGTGACGACCTGCCCGAGCCCGAATCCGAACCCACGCAGGGCCTGGACGGCGAGAAGCCCCGAGGGAACTCGCAGTGACCGACTTCATTCCCCCCGATCAGGCCGCCCGCGACGCCGCCAGCGACCCGTCCCGCAACGTCGTCCTGCGGGCGTCGGCGGGCACCGGCAAGACGACCGCGCTGGTGACGCGTTACCTGCGTCTCCTCGAGTGCGGGGTTCCGCCCCGGCACATCCTCGCCCTCACTTTCACCCGGAAGGCGGCGCAGGAGATGAAGGACCGGATCCTGGACAAGCTGGCGGAGCCGGCGCGGCGGGGCATCCTCGCCGAGCGCGCCGACATCGCCGAGGTCAACCTCCAGACCATAGACGCGTTCAATCTCGGGCTCGTCCGGGAGTTCCCCCTCGACGCCGGCGTTGCCCCCGGGGTAGAGATCCTCGACGAGCGGGCGATGCCGGCGGTGCGCGAGGAAGCCATCCAGCGCGTCTTCTCGGGGGCGACTGGTTTCGACCGACAGGTTCTCGCCGAGCTGCCGCTGCTCCTCGACCGGCGCCCTTCCGCGGTCGAGCAGGCGGTGAACGCCTACCTCGATCGTCGCCTGATCTGGAGGCCCCAGTTTGAGGAGCAGGCGACGCGGATCGCAGCCGAGCCGACCCCGAAACGGCCGTGGCTCTTCGACGCCCTGGACGAGGCGGCCACTGCCTCCGCCGAGCTCGCCACCGCGCCGGGCCTGTCGCTGCCGGAGCGCCTCGCGCTCCTCGAGGGCGACGGCCGATCGGGAGCGACCGACGCGCTTGATCGGGACGCCCTCGACACGTTCCTCAAGGAGGGCCGGAAGGGACCGGCGAAAGGCTTTCCGAAGGCGCTCCGACCGGCCTACATCACGGTGCGAGAGGCGTTCGATCCGGCTCGGGCGGCGTGGCGGGATTACCTCGAGCGGATCGCGTTGGGTCCCTTCTGGACGCTCTGCCGAGCGACCGAGACCGAGTACCAGCGGCTCAAGCGCGAGCGGGGGGTGATGGACTTCGACGACCTGACCGAAGCCGCCACCCGACTCCTGTCGCAACTCGGGGAGTTCAGCGAGAGCCGCTTCCGGCTGGAGGCCCGCTACCACCACCTCCTGCTCGACGAGTTCCACGACACCTCGGACCCGCAGTGGGAGCTGCTCCGCAACATCATCCAGCCGTGGTTCGAAGGGGAGGGGCTCGCCGCCGAGGAAGTGCAACGGGTCACCCAGGGCAGGCTCTCGCGCCCCACGATCTTCATCGTGGGGGACCACAAGCAGTCCATCTACCGATTCCGCAACGCCCGGGTGGAGATCCTGGGCCGGGCCGAGGCCGATGTGCAAGAGCTGGAGAAAGGGGCGTTCGGCCGGCGGGCGACCCGGGTGCTGCGCTGGAACTTCCGCTCGACCAGGGCGCTGCGGCGGTTCGTGAACCGGGCCTCGCGAGCGATCGCCGCCAGGCAGAAGACCGAGCAGGACTGGACATTCCGCTACGACGAGTCCGATGAGTTCCCGGAAGGGAAGGGATCGCGGAAGCAGGAGACGCCGCCCCCCGGGAAGCCGCTCGCGGTCGCGGTGGGCAAAAAGGCCGACATTCCACCCCTTGTGGTCGCCGAGCGGATCGGCCGCCTGGTTCACGAGCACGGGGTCTCGCCGGGGGAGATCGCGATCCTCGCCCGCGGCGCCGGACGACTGGGTTCGTTTCGGGACGCTTTGGAGGCGGTGAACGTCCCCTGCTACCTGATGCGGGGGCCCCACTTTTTCGCCACCTCGGAGATGCGCGACCTGGAGGCGCTGATCCGCTGTCTCGCCCGCCCGTTCTCCGATCGGCGCGCGGTGGAGCTGCTCCGGTCCCGCTTCTTCGCCGTTCCCGCCGAGGGACTGGTGCGACTACGCCGGGCGGCGTCTTCCGACACGCCCTTCGCCGACTTCCTCCGTGGAGAAGGGGACGCGCTGCCGGACGATCTCGACCCGGTCTCCCGCGAGCGCCTCGAGAGCGCCGCCGCGCAGGTTCCCGGCTGGATCGATCTTTCCCGGCGACTCCCCCCGGCGCAGACAGTGGACCGCATCCTCGAGCAGACCGACTACGCGGCGCGGGCGAAGGCGTCGGCCCGCGGCCGGGCGGAGGGCGAGCAGACCCGGGCGAATCTCGGCCGCGCCCGGGAACTCCTCGCCGCCCTCTCGCGGGGAGGCTTCACGAACTTCGAGGAGCTCGCGGAGCGGGTGGCGGCGGCCTCGCGGGGCGACATCACCGAGGCGCCGGTGGAAGCGGCGGATGCCGTGCAGGCGCTCACCATCCACGCCTCCAAGGGGCTCGAGTTCGACCACGTCTTCCTCGTGGACATGAACTCCCCCGGCGGAAGCGGCCGGGGGATGCTCCGGGTGCGGGAGTCCGACGACGGGAACTGGAGCATCGGGCTGGTCAGAAAATCCAGCCGGTGGGCGGTGGAGGACGGCGGGCGCGCCGAATCGGAGGAGCGCCGGTGCCTCTACGTGGCGATGACCCGCGCGCGGCGCTCGCTCGCACTGTCGTGGCACACGCCGTTCACGAAGAAGGGCGATCCCTACAAGCCGCGGGGCCTCACGAAATTCCTGCCTGGAGCGCTCTACCGCCAGGCCTCCCTAACCGCGCGGGAGTCCGAGACCCGCGAGATCGAGTGGGACGGGCAGACGATCGAGGTCCTCGCCGGTGCTCCCGGTCAGGCGCCGCAGACCGGGAACCCTTCCCCCTGATGCCGCGGCCGGGGGCCGACCGGCGCGAGGCGGCGGCGGTGCGCGCCCTCGCCCACACCCTGTTCCACCGCAGCGACGCCCGCGGCGAGACCCCCGACCTCGCCACCGCGCTCCGACTCGTGGACGAGCGCCTCGCCCCGGGCGCGGGACGCCGCGAACGGGTGGCCGGGGATGCGCTGCGGCTCGCGCTCGCCGGGCTCGCCGAGAGGGGGCGGGGCGGGAGGCTCGCCGGCAGGATGCGCTCCGGACTCCGGGTCGCCGTGCCGCGACGGGACGGCGGCGCCCGAACGGTGTGGATCTCCACCGTGGTGCACCACCCGGACGACTCGCTCTCGGTGGTCACGCTCGCCCCGGACGGCGACGACGCCTCCTTCCGGGCGCGCCGCGCCGGTTACGCCGCGCGGGTTCTCTTCGGCAGGCGGGTCCGGTCGCTCATCGTCCACCCGGACGGCCGGATCGAGGAACTGCGGTCGGGACGGCGTCCGACCCGACGACGACGCTGATCCGAGCGGCCTGTTCGGGCCGGTAGGCGGGACCCCGGAGCGCCCGCCCGGGGAGCGCCCCGGTGTACTCCCCTTCGTCCACCACCGGGACGCCGTTCACGAGCACGTAGCGCATCCCGACCGAGTAGTGGAACGGGTCCTCGAAGGTCGCGAGCCCCTCGATCGTCTCCGGATCGAAGATGGCGAGGTCGGCGAAGTAGTCCTCCTCGATCAGGCCGCGGTCCTCGAGCCCGAGGATCTCGGCGGGAAGCCCGCTCAGCTTCCGGATCGCTTCCTCCCAGGTCAGGAGGCCCTCGTCGCGCACGTAGGTCCCGAGGAGGCGCGGCACCGTTCCGAGATGGCGGGGGTGCACCAGCGGGGGGAGATTCTCCGAGTCCAGATCGAGCGCGCCCCCGTCGGTGCCGCCGGCGACATAGGGCTGGGCCAGAACCTGCCGCAACGTCTCCTCCTCGTTGTTCCAGTCGATCACGATGCCGCGGCCCTCGTGCTGGAGGACGACGTCCATGAACACCTCCTCCGGCGGCTGCTCACGGATCTCCGAGACTTCCTCGACCAGCTTCCCGTTCACCTCCGGGTCCTCGACGCCGAACCGAACCCGGTGCCAGCCGATGTTGGCGAGGTAGGGCGGCTCGGTCACGAAATCACCGGCGATCCGCTCGCGCATCGCCGGGTCCCGCAGCCGCTCCAGCATCGCCTGCACCCCGCCCTCCTGGGCCCAGGCCGGGATGTAACTGCGGAGCCCGGTGATCCCCCAGGTGTAGGTGTAGCTGTCCCCGGTGACCTCCATCCCGCGTTGCTGCGCCTCCGCGATGATCCCGAGGAACGTGTCCGCTTCGGTGGAGGAGGTCGAGTTGAGGTGGAAGAAGTGGACCCTCGCCCCGGCCTGCTCCCCGATGGCGAGCGCTTCCCGGATCGCTTCCGCGTCGGTGCCGTTCATGGTGCGGGCGTGGTTTGCGAACAGGCCGCCAAGGGCCGCCGCCTCGCCCACGATGGCGGCGAGCTCCTCGGTGGACATGTAGATGTTGGGCACGTAGCTGAGTCCGGCCGAGACCCCGAACGCGCCCTCCCGCATCGCCTCCCGCGTGAGTTCCAGCATCGCCTCGAGTTCCTCGGGAGTGGGCTCGCGGTCCTCGTAGCCCATCACCCACGCCCGGACCGACCCCGAGCCGACGTAGGAGGCGACGTTGATCGAGACCCCCACCTCCTCGACGTAATTGAGGAAACCGCCGAGGGTGCCCCATTGGCCCTCGAGCTCCTCGGGCAGACGGCTCTCGATCCGCCCCCCGAGGGGGCCCATCGAAGTCGTCTCCCCGTACACCTCGGTGGTGAGGCCCTGGAAGGCGAACGACGGCCCCTGTCCGCCGTTCAGGAGACGGGCGACCTCCGAGTGGCTGTGCATGTCCATGAACCCGGGGGCGACGTAGAGCCCCTCGGCCTCGATGGTGCGCTCGGCCCGGCCCTCGGCCTCGCCGACCGCCACGATGCGACCGCCGCGGATCGCGACATCAGCGATGACGCCCGGCGACCCGGTCCCGTCGAACACGGTTCCGCCCCGGATGAGGAGGTCGTACTCGGGGGCGGCGCATCCGAGCGCGAACGCAGCCAGAACGACGAGACCGACGGCGGTGGCGCGGGTCCGCATGAGCATCCTCCCGGACCGCGCCGGTGCGAGGGCCGGCCCGCTCCGGATCGTATGCGAGCGCGTTACTGGCAGCGGACCGCGCGCGGCGGAGTGTCGAGGCAGAGGATGTTCTCCGTCCGACCGCGGGCGACCCGGGCGCAGGCGCCGGTCACGGCGGCCCGAATCGCGTCGGACTCGGTGGCGCCGCGCGCCGTGACGGTGGCGTCCCTGCCATCGAAGACCATCAGGACTTCGCAGCGGGACTCTCCCATCCGGAGGGTCGAGACGACGAGCGCGCCCACGAGCGCGAGGAAGGCGGCGAACGCGATCCAGCCGAACAGCCGGATCCGGCGACGGCGGGCGCTCACGCGGCGTCCCGGGCGACGGGGCGCGTCAGGCAGGTCGGGCCTCCCGAACCGTTGGCGCTGATCTCGTCGCCGGCGTAGGTCAGAACCCGGAACCCGGCCGCCCGCAGCCGGTCGTTCGTCCGGCGGTTCGCCGCGAGCGCGAGGAGCGTGCGATCGCCGAGCGCGAGGACGTTCGCCGCCATCGTGGCGCGCTCCTCTTCGGCAATGGAGATCCACGCGAAGCCCCGGTCGCGAAGAAGGCGCAGGGTGGCGACGGCGAGATAGTGCGGGTCGGCGATCAGCGTCGTCCGGTCGAGGACGCTCAGCAGGGACATCAGGTGGAGGCAGGCGGCGGGGCCGTCTCCGTGGGGAAGCGGCGCCGCGATGACCTCCACGCCGTCTTCGGCCACCAGCGCCTGGAGCTGGGCAATGCCCGCTGCAGTCGTCCGGTAGCCCTCGCCCGCGAGGACGGTGAACGGATCCAGCCAGACCAGATCGCCCCCCTCGGCGAGCCCGGGCGGCTCGATGCTCCCGATGACCGGGATCCCGGCGGCTTCGTAGATCGCCCGGTGGAATGCGGGCTCCCCCCGACGGGCCTGCTTCCCCATTCGCATCAGGACCATTCCCCGCGGCGTCGGGAACGAGGCGTCGTGGCAGTACACCGCGTCGGGGGTGAGGCCGTAGCGGTCAGCCCCGAGACCCGGATCGAGCACTTCGGCCCCGAATCCGGTGAGCGCTTCGCGGAGCGCGTCGTGCTCCCGCGCGGCCGCATCGGCCTCGGGCGGGTGGAAGTAGCCGAGGTCGCGCCAGGGCGCGTGGGGGCCCCATCCACAGGTCGCGGGCGAGATCAGGAGCACCCGGCGCAGGCGGCCGCACATGCTCGGGGCGGCGGACCGAGGCGGGGACGGGGCGGCGAGGACGCTCACGGGGGCGCAACGGTACCCCCTGCCGGAGCGCCTCATGGAGCGCCGGTCTCCCGGAGCGCCGGACTCCCGTCCCTTGCCGGGCCCCGCCCCCACCGGGAGAACTGGCCGGGAGAACTGGCGCCGGACTCCAGTCTCTTGCCGGCGCGCCAGACTCCAGTCCCTTGCAGGAGCGCCGGACTCCCGTCCCTTGCCGGCGCGCCAGACTCCAGTCCCTTGCAGGAGCGCCGGACTCCCGTCCCTTGCCGGCGCGCCGGACTCCAGTCCGGCAATTCAGTCTGTGGAAAAACTCCGAGGTCTTGGGGTCGGGGATCGTGAGGGGTTCTACAATTTATCGGCATGGCGATGGGCAAGCGCCGTGTCGAGCGGCCAGGGAAGTTGTGGGTTGCGACGACGGACATCGCGAGAGGTCCGGGCTGTGCGTTTTACCGTGGGCTGAACCGGGTTTTGGATGAGGCGGGGTTCGACGACCACACGCAGGACGTCTGTCGCGAGTTCTACGCGTCGGGGAGGGGCCGGCCGAGCATGCCGCCGGAGAGCTACTTCCGTCTGCTGATGGTGGGGTATTTCGAGGGCATCCCGTCGGAGCGAGGGATCGCCTGGCAGCTCGGGGACTCGCTGAGTCTGAAGGAGTTCGTGGGGCTGGGGCCGACGGATCGGGGCTGGGACCACTCGACGCTGTCGAAGGCGCGGAAGCGGATCTCGTTGGAGGCGCACGTGGAGGTGTTCAGGTGGGTTCTGAGACGGCTGCGGGAGTCGAAGTTGCTGCGGGGGCGGAAGCTGGGGGTGGACGGGACGACGCTGCGGGCGAACGCGGCGCTGCGGGCGATCCGGCGCCGGGACAGCGGGGAGGCGTATCGGGAGTTTCTGCGCCGGCTGGCGCGGGAGTCGGGGATCGAGACGCCGACGCTGGCGGATCTGAAGCGGGTGGACCGGAAGCGGAGGAGGAAGAAGAAGACCGGATGGAACCGGGAATGGACGCAGCCGGTGGATCCGGACGCGCGGATCGGGAAGATGAAGAGCGGGGAGACGCGGATGCTGCACAAGGTGGAGCATGCGGTGGACCTGGAGACCGGTGCGATGGCGGCGGTGGTGGTTCAGCCGGGAGACCAGGGGGACACGAAGACGCTGGAGACGACGGTGGAGGAGATGGAGGCGCGGCTGGAGGACGCGGAGGTGGAGCGGGGAAAGGTGCGGGTGGTGGTGTGCGACAAGGGGTATCACTCCGACGAGACGATGGTGGGGCTGAAGCGGAAGGGGCTGCGGTCGTATGTGGCGGAGCCGCAGCGGGGGCGGCGGAAGTGGGCGGGGAAGGAGGAGGAGAAGAAAGCGGTGTATCTGAACCGGCGTCGGATCCGGCGGTCCTACGCGAAGGGGTGGCTTGCGCGGCGAGGGGAGGTGGTGGAGCGTTCGTTCGCGCACTGCTACGAGACCGGCGGGCTGCGGAGGCTGTATCTGCGGGGGCGGGAGAACATCGGCAAACGACTCCAGATCCACGCTGCGGCGTTCAATCTGGGGCTGCTGATGCGGACGCGGTATGGGGTCGGGACGCCGAGAACGCTGCAGCGGTATCGGCGCCTGGCGCGGATGTCGCATTTTGAGCGCCTGAGACGCCTTCAGAGCCGTTTCCGGGCCCTCTGGAGGCTGCGGGGCGTCCTCGGGACGCGATTTCGGCTTGGTCAGCTTCCGGCGTCGTCACATTTCGTGCCGAGCCAGGTGCCATACCAGCATCTCCACTCCTGGCCAAAAGGGCTTTTGTCCACGGCCTGAATTCCCAAGCGAGCTGCCGGCGCGCCGGACCGCTGGCTCTGGTTCGACGATGACGTCGCCTACCCGCAAGAGCCGTCCTCTGCGCACTTGCGAACTGGTGAAGAGTGCGGATTCTCACCTCGCGCTGACGCGCCGCTCTGGAGAGCGGCGCTCCATGGGCCCGACCCTCCACAGGTATTCTCGCGGGTCCGGAGGTTCGCCCGTGTCCAAACGTTTTTCCCGTCGTCGCCCCCTGCTCCCGGCTCTCCTCGCCGCGGCCCTGACCCCGGCGGCCTGCTCCGCGCCGCCCGAGCCGCTCCCCGGCGTGACCGTGTTCACCGGCGCCGCCCTCTGGAACGGCACCGGAGCCGGCCTCATCGAAGACGCCGTCCTCCTCGTGGACCAGGGCATGATCACCGCTGTCGGCCGTGCCGGCGAAGTCGAGATCCCCGCCGGCGCCGCCCACGAGGATCTCGCCGGCAAGACGATCGTCCCCGGCTTCATCAACGCCCACGGCCACGTCAGCGACGTGCTCGGGCTCGAGGGCGGCCACTACAACCGCGACAACCTGATCCGCCAGCTCGCCCTCTACGCCCGCTACGGCATCACGAGCATCGCCTCGCTGGGCGGCGACGGACCCGAGGCCGCCGTGCTCCGGGACGAGCAGGACGAGACGCTCGACCGCGCCCGCATCTGGATCTCCGGCGAAGTCATCTCCTCGGGCACGCCCGAGGAAGCGGAGGCCTCGGTGGAGCGCAGCCTGGCTCTTCCCAGCGACTTCCTCAAGATGCGGGTGGACACGAACCTGGGCGCGAACGAGCGCGTCTCCTCCGAGACGATCCAGCGGGTCATGGAACTCGGCGAGGAAGCCGGACGGCGCGTCACCACCCACATCTTCTACCTCGAGGACGCCAAGGAGGTCCTGCGCGCCGGATCCGGGCTCATCGCCCACAGCGTCCGTGACCAGCCGGTGGACCAGGAGTTCCTCGACCTGATGGCGGAAACGGGCGTCTGTTACGTCCCGACCCTGGTCCGCGAGATCTCGACCTTTGTGTATGCCGACGTCCCCGAGTTCTTCGAGGATCCGTTCTTCCTGAAGGACGCCGATCCCGCCGTGGTCGAGGCGCTCCAGGATCCCGAGCGGATGGCCGCGGTCGCGGCGAGCCCGGCCGCCCAGGGCTATCGCGAGGCCTACCCCACCGCGATGGCGAACCTCAAGGCGGTTGCGGACGCCGGGATTCCGATCGCCTTCGGCACCGACACCGGGCCCGCCGGGCGATTCCAGGGCTATTTCGAGCACATCGAGACTGCCGAGATGGCGGAAGCGGGCCTGACCGCCGAGCAGATCCTGCGCTCCGCCACCGGCGACGCGGCGGCGTGTCTCGATCTCGAAGGCGTCGGGACCCTCGAGCCGGGCAAGTGGGCCGACTTCATCGTGCTCGACGAGAACCCGCTCGAGGACATCGCCGCGCTTCGGACGATCTCCCGGGTCGTCGTCGCCGGGAACACGGTGCCGGGGAGCGAGCCCGGCTGAGATTCCTCAGGCGCGCGACCAGCCGCCGGCGGTCCGAACCGCCCGCCCCTCTCCTTCCAGTTTCCCGAGCCCCGAAGTGAGCGCGGCGAGCGCGAGCCGGCGCACTGGTCCATCCGCCGGAATTTCGGCCACCGGATAGACCTCTTCGCCGAGCGCGCCGAGGCTCCGCGGCTCGGACCCCAGCGCCCTGACCAGACGGGCCTCGCGCGCCTCCCGGTGGCGGATCTGTTTCTCCAGGAGCTGTCTTCCCGCGACCACCGCGGGTCCATGGGCCGGAAGCACCGGGCCGCGACAGCCGGCGGCAACGCCCCGCAGCGAGGCCATGTAGAGGCCCAGGTCCCCTCCCTCCGCGGGGATCAGGATGGACGAGAGCGACGACACCAGATCGCCGGCGAGGACGGCGCCGTAGCGGGTGTCCTCGAAAACGAGGTGCCCCGGCGCGTGGCCGGGCGTGAAGCGGACCAGGAGGCGCCAGTCGGGCGATCCATCGGGGGCGGTCCCGAGCGGCAGGGACTCGCCTCCGCTGAGGCGCAGCACCGGACCCCGGACCGCCGGCATCCGCGCCAGCGTCTCGGGGTGGGCGCCCACCGGAACGAGATAGCGCTCCGCCGCCTCGCGGACCGAGCCGGTGTGGTCCGGATGGTGGTGGGTCACGAGCACCCCGGCGAGCTCCGCCGCGCCGTCCGCGAGCAGTCGGTCCACCCGGGCGAAGAGCGCCCGCCGCTCATCGGGGTCCACCGGCGCCGGATCCACCAGAAACCGGCGCTCACCCCCGATGAGCAGCGCATTCGTGTGGGTCGCGGGCGGCAGCGTCGGCGTCCGACACGCGATGAGCCCCACGCCTGGCCACGGGCGCACCCACGGCGCGACCCCGGGCTCGGGACGACCCGACTCCCGGTTGCGCCGGCGGTAGGCGTCGTCGTCGGCCGACCACCGTTCGAGCAGCCCGACCACCGGCGGCGCGAGCGGCATCCTCCCGGCGAACCAGCCCCGGAGGGCGGCCTCCGGCTCGACGAGCGCCGACTCCTCGACCTCTCCCGGCCAGATCGCTGGCTCCTCCGCCGGGGGGAGTGGCATGCGGTAGAACACCGTCGCGAACCGGAACGGCGCCCACGCCGGCGTCACCCGCTCGGCCACGGGGACGAAATCGCCGGCGTGGAGACGCGCTCCGGTCCGCTCGAGCACCCGGTCGAAGCGCAGGGTCCCGTCGAGAAGTCCGCGGCGCAGCCGGTCGCGCACGGTGGCCGGGATGCGGGCCGAAGTCCGGGCGAGGAGGATCCCGGTCTCCTCGAACACTTCCCGCGCGGCGGCGACGATGGAGCCCGCTCTCGCAGGGTCGGAAATCCCCGCGACCGGGACTTCGTCGTCGCCGGCCCCCAGCTTCCCCCCGGGAAACGCCCACAGGCCGGGAAATGCCCGCAACGAGGCCGACCGGCGCACGAGGAGCACCCGCTCTCCGACCGTCAGGATCACCGCCGCGGCGGAGCGCGGCGCGCGAGGGGGAGTGGAACTCAGGTCGGGGCCGTTCGGTACGGAGACGTCACGCAGGAGTGGCCGATGGCTCGCCGCTCTCACGAATCAGGGCTTCGATCTCGGCGTCGCGGAGGATCCGGTTCGTCTCCTTGGCGGCGCGGAAGATGCGGTGCTTCAGCTCGTCGGTGGGCTCGTAGCCGCGCTGCTCCAGCCAGTACACCACGTTCGAGAGACCGCTCATGGGCCCGACCTCCACCCGCTGGCGGAGGCCGTAGTCCCCCGCAGGCACGCCGGAATACACCCGATCGGCGAGCCAGTCGTCGCCCTTCGCCATCGCCTTGATGATCGCGGCGGCGTGGACGCCGGTGCCGGTCCGGAAAGCGTCCTGCCCGACCACCGGATAACCGGAGGGGATGACCGTCCCGGTGGACTCGGCGACGACCCGGCAGTAGTCGCGCAGGGCCGAGAGGTCGTTCGTGATCCACCCGAGCAACTTCAGGTTCACGAGGAGCTGGTCCATGGGCGTGTTGCCGCACCGCTCGCCGATCCCGATCGCGGTGCCGTGGACGCAGTCCGCTCCCGCCTCGATCGCGGTCAGGCTGTTCGGAACGGAGAGGCCCCGGTCCCGGTGGCCGTGCCAGTCGAGCTGCACCTCCTCGCCGGTTTCTTCGATCACCCCGTGGACGAATCGGAGCAGCCGGGCGACCCCGTCCGGCGTCGCGTGCCCGACGGTGTCGCACACGACCACGCGGCGGGATCCTGCCTCGATCGCCGCCGTGTAGAGCCGGCGGACGCTCTCCGGATGGGCCCTTGTCGTGTCCTCGGTCACGTACATCGGCGGCACCCCGTGGCGGGCCGCCCACGAAACGGCGCGCCGGGTGTGCCGGAGCAGGAGGTCGAGATCCCAGTCCTCGGCGTACTGGCGGATCGGGCTGGAGCCGATGAACATCGCCACCTCGATCGGGATCCCGACCCGGTCGGAGACCCGGGCGATCGGCTCGATGTCGGAGACCAGCGTCCGCGCGGCGCAGTTCGGCCGGATCTTCATCCGGTTGTCGGAGATCTCGCGGGCGAGGTGGAACACCTGCTCTTCCACGTGCGGCCCGGCGGCGGGGAGACCGATATCGGCCGAGGCGATCCCGAGGTCCTCCATGAGATGAAGCACTTCGATCTTCCGGTCGAGCGACGGCGAGACCACCGAGGGGCTCTGCAGCCCGTCGCGCAGGGTTTCGTCGTTCAGCAGGACCGGCTTCGGCGGAAACCAGGCGGTCGCCGGATCCGGGCGGTTCCAGTCGTAGATCAGCGGCTCGCCAGACCACGCGGGCGGTCCGGGAGGGCCGGCGGAGTCTGAGCGGTCCGCCACGGTCACACCCCCGGGATCTGGGCTCCCATCGCGTGGAACCCGCTGTCCACGTGGAGCACCTCGCCGGTGATCCCGCGGGCGAGGTCCGAAACGAGAAACGCCGCGGCGTCTCCCACTTCGAGGGGGTCGGTTGCCGCCCGGAGCGGGGCGTAGGTCCGGTAGTGCGCCACCATCTTCCCGATTCCGGAGACCGCCGACGCCGCGAGAGTGCGCGCCGGTCCCGCCGAGATCGCGTTCACCCGGACACCGCCGGGCCCGAGGTCGGCGGCCAGATAGCGCACCGAGGACTCGAGGGCCGCCTTCGCCACCCCCATCACGTTGTAGTGGGGGACAGCCCGCTCGCCGCCGAGGTAGCTGAGCGTCACCACCGAGCCGCCGCCGTCGGCCGCGAGGAGGGGCCCGAACCGCTGCGCCAGAGCCGTCAGCGAGTAGGCCGAGATGTCGAGCGCGATGCCGAACCCCTCGCGCGATGTCGAGACGAAGTCGCCGGTCAGGTCGGTGCGCACGGCGAACGCCACCGAGTGCACGACGAAGTCGAGCCCTCCCAGTCCCTCGTGGACGGCGTCCCGGGCCGCATCGAGCGAGCCTTCGTCGGCCACGTCCAGCGGGAGCGTGATCGCGCCGGGAAGCTTCGCGGCGAGCGGGTTCACGTTGCGGGCGAGCCGCTCGCTCTGGTAGCTGAGCGCGAGCTTCGCGCCCTCGCGGGCGGCGGATCGGGCGATCCCCCACGCCAGCGACCGACGGTTCGCCACCCCCACGATCAGCCCGCGTTTTCCTTCGAGAAGCATGGTCGGAATCCTATCCGCTCCCCGGGCTTCCACCGCCGATATCAGCCTGTGGATAAAGTCGCGTGAGCATCGAGAGTGGCGAGGGGCCCGGCTGACGAGACGCGCGAGGGAGGAATACCGGGTGTATTCCGACCGATGCGCAACGAAGAGCGCCCCGGAGCGCCAGTTCTCCCGATGGGGGGGCGGAGGGGCGTGTTCAGGCGGGATGCATCGCCGCTCGAGCCCCTACCGGGAGAACCGGGCCGCGTGACTTTGTCCACAGGCTGATTTGGGTCGCCCCCGCCGCCTCCGCGAAACGGGCCAGCCGAAGGACGGCCTCCTCCCCGCCGGGGGGCCCGACGAGTTGCGCTCCGAGCGGCATCCCGGCCGGGTCTCGGCCCGAGGGCAGCGCGAGCGCGGGGAAGCCGGTCAGGTTGAACGGCGCGATGAACCGCATGGTCCCGGTGCGGAGGGCCTCGCCGGTCGTGAGCAGCGGCTCCCCGGCGACCGGGGCGCCCGCCGGGATCGAGGGAGTGAGCCACGCATCGAGGCCCGCGAACGCCCGGAGGAAGCCGTCCGTCACGGCCCGCCGGGCCCGCAGCGCGGTGAGGTAGTCGGAGGCGCCGAGCCGCGCGCCGACTTCGAGGAGCATCCGGACCTCGGGGCTGAAGTCCGCGGCGCGCGTCTCGAGCCGCGCCGCGTGGAACCGGGCCGCCTCCGCGAACGCGATCGCGGTGCGCGCCGGACCCGCCAGCTCGACCTCGGGAACCTCCACCGGAACCGACTCCGCGCCCAGGCCTTCGAGGGCGTCCCGCACCCGGTCGGCGGCGGCCCTCGCCTCCGGCGCCAGTCGCGAAAAGAAGTGGTTGCGCGGGAGGCCGACCCGCACCCCGCGGAGCGGCGTCGCACCCGGTCCGACCGGCGGCGGGGACGGAGGTCGTCGGCCCGGCGCCAGCGCCCTCCACAGCGCATCCAGATCGCCCGCGGTTCGCGCCATCGGCCCGACATGGTCGAGGCTCCACGACAGAGGCGTCACGCCGGTGCGCGAGACGGCGCCGTAGGTCGGCTTCAGGCCGAAGATCCCGGTGAACGCCGCCGGGATCCGGATGGAGCCGCCGGTGTCGGTGCCGAGCGAGCCGTAGCCGGCCCCGACGGCGACCGAGACCGCGGAGCCGGACGACGAGCCGCCCGGGATGCGCGTCGGATCGTGGGGATTTCGGGTCCGACCGAACGTGGGGTTGTCTCCGTGGACCCCGAACGCCCACTCCACGAGATTCGTCTTGCCGAGGAGCACCGCCCCGGCCGATTCGAGGGCGTCCCACGCCGGAGCGCTGGCCGTGGCGTGGCGCGGGAACTTCGAGCCCGAGGTCGTCGGAAGACCGCGCACGTCCACGATGTCCTTCACCGTGAGCGGAACGCCCAGGAGCGGCCCGGCGCCTCCCCCGTCGCGGCGCCGCGCCTCCTCGACCGCCTCGTCGCGGAGGAGCAGGAAGGCGTTCAACCCGGAGGCGGCGCGGGCCCGCTCGAGCGCCCGTTCGACGAGCTCCACCGCGGAGACCTCGCCCGAGCGCACCGCCCCGGCCGCCGCCACCAGGCTCCCCGCCGGCGCGAAGGGCGGCGGCTCGGGAATCCGGACCGGCGTCGGCGCCGACGAGGCGGCGAGTTCCCCGGCCGTGAGCGGCTCCGGTGGATCGGAAAGCCGGTCCAGCCGCCGCTCGATGCGGGCGAGTTCCCCCCGAAGCGCCGCCGCCCGCTCCTCGACGGCCGGCAGATCCACCGCCGTCACCGCCGCCCCCGCAGCAGCCGCCCCGGGAGGGCCAGCGCCGACCGCAGCAGGCCGAAGACCCCGTCCACCGCGATCCCGACCAGCCGGAACGGGAGCAGCAGCAGCCACACGAGCGGGTAGAGAACGAGCGCCAGAAGCGCCAGCGGCCAGCAAAGAACCAGCAGGACCAGCCACATCAGGAATCCGGCCATGACGCCTCCCTCATCTCACCCCCCGGTTCCATCGGCCGGCGACGTGATCGCCGACAGGTCGCACTCCCCCGAGGCCAGGCGCCGGAGATCGTCCCCGTCTCCGACCGGCACGTCGAGGTCGCGCGCGCGTTTCAGCTTGGAGCCCGCCGAGGCGCCGGCGACCAGCAGGGACGTCCGGCTGCTCACCGACGAGACGACCCGCCCGCCGTGCCGCTCGATGAGCTTCTTCGCCTCGGCGCGCGTCATGCCGGGAAGCGTCCCGGTGAGCACGATCCGCAGCCCTTCGAGGGTCGCCTTCCCGGTTTCCTCCCACCTCGGCCGCACGCCGAGGCGTTCCAGTTCCGCGAGCTGCGCCCGGTTCACCGGGTCGCCGAAGAACTCCGCCACCGCGTTCGCCACCTGTTCGCCGATCTCGTGGACGGCGACGAGCGTCTCCTTCGAGGCCTCCGCGAGCCGCGGGACCGAACCGAACCGCGCCGCGAGAACGCGCGCCACGTGCTGGCCCACGTGCGCGATTCCGAGCGCGAACAGGAATCGGTCGAGCCGTATCGTGCGGCTCGCTTCGAGTTCCCGGAGCAGGTTGTCGGCGGACCGGCGCGCGAACGGACGCCGCCGCCGTTCCGGAAGGCGGAGCAGGTCCTCTTCCTCGAGTCGGAAGAGGTCGGTGGGCCGACGCACCGCCCCGGCTTCGACGAGTTCGGCCGCAACCGTCTCGCTCACCCCGGGGAGGCCGATCGCGTCCTTCGCGGCGAGTCGGACGATGCAGGCGGCGAGCGCCGCAGGGGACCATTCGTACGCGGCGCGCGCGCCCCGAGGCGCCTCCGACCACACCCCCGCATCCGCTAGCTCCCCCAGCAGCGCCTGTTTCTCGGGGGTCGAAAGCGCGCCCCGCACCTTCTCGGCCCGGGCCGCGCCGATCGCCGCCGCGAGCCGGCCCGGGTCGCGCGCGATCCCCGCGATACCGGAAAAGCGGGCCGCCACCGCCCGCGCCGACTTCGGCCCCACGCCGGGCAAGCCGATCCCGACGAGGATCCGGGGAAACGGCGTCTTCCGGGCGGCCCGGAGTTTCGCCACCAGGGCGGTGGCCCGGCCCGGATCGAACGGGTGGCCGGCGGGCTGCGGCGGGACCGCGAGAAGCTCGTCCCGGGTCAATCGGTAGAGATCGGCGGGACGGCGGATCCGACCGAGATCCACGAGCAGCTCGATGAGCTCCTCGCCGAGCGATTCGATCTCCATCGCCCCCTTGCCGACGAAGTGGACCAGCCGCGCCTTCCGTTGCGCCGGGCAGTCCCAGCCCCCGGAGCAGAAGTGGTTCGCTCCTTCCGGCCGCACCGGACGAGCGCACTCCGGACACGCCGCCGGGAGGGTCCACGCCGGATCCCGGGGCCGTTCGCCCGCGGCCGCGAGACCGATGATCTGGGGGATCACGTCGCCCGCCCGCTGGATGCGCACCAGGTCCCCGGGGATCACGCCGAGGCTCCGGACCTGCCCCTCGTTGTGGAGGGTGGCGCGGCTCACGGTCACGCCGGCGACCGCCACCGGGTCGAGGTGCGCGACCGGGGTCAGCTTTCCGGTTCGCCCGACCTGGACTCCGATCTCCAGGAGCCGGGTCTCGGCGATTTCGGGCGGGAACTTGAACGCCGCCGCCCACCGGGGGGTGCGGGAGCGCTCCCCCAGCTCCCGCTGATCGCGCACCCGGTCCAGCTTCACGACGACCCCGTCCAGCTCGACCGGGAGCCGCGGCCGCAACGCGAGCAGCCTCCGGTGATAGTCCACGGCGTCGTCGGCCCGGCCTCCGGTAGTCCAGAAGACGTCGGGTACGCCGGCGGCCACCTCCGGACCCGACGCGCCCGGGCCCGCCTCGGGGGCCACGAGGAAGCCGAAGCCGGCGAGCGCCCGGAGCGCTTCCGCCTGGGCGGCGGGGCGGGGCAGCTCCACCGACTCCCAGACGAGCACCTCGTAGGCGTAGAGGACCAGCGGGCGGCGCGCCGCGACCGCGGGGTCGAGCTGGCGCAGCGAGCCGGCGGCGGCGTTTCTCGGGTTCTTGAACGGCGCCTCACCGCGCTCGACGAGCTTCCGGTTCATTCGATCCCACCCGGCGAGAGGAAGGACGGCCTCGCCGCGGACGGCGAGCCGGTCGGGGGCCGGCCCTCCCCGAAGCCGCAGGGGAAGCGAGCGGATCGTCCGGAGGTTCGCGGTGATGTCCTCGCCGACCCGGCCGTTCCCCCGGGTCGCCCCCCGCCAGAGCGCTCCGTCCCGGTATTCGAGGGCGACCGAGAGCCCGTCGAACTTCGGTTCGAGGCACCAGGCGAAATCATCGCCCCCGAGTTCGCGCTCGGTGCGGGAGACGAAGGCCCGGAGCGCTTCCTCGTCGGGGAGGCTCTCGAGCGAGAGGAGGGGGGCCGGGTGCGCGACCTCGGCGAACGCCTCGGTCACGCCGCCGGGGACCCGCTGGGTGGGGGAGTCCGGGGTTCGAAGCGCCGGATGCGCGCGCTCGACCTCCTCGAGAGCCCGGAACAGCCGGTCGTAGTCGCTGTCGGAGATCTCCGGCCGATCGAGCAGGTAATAGAGCCGGTCGTGCCGACGGATCTCGGCGACGAGGCGGCGATGCCGGGCGGCCGCCTCTTCCGGAATCGTCATCGCGAGATTCGGGACGCCGGCTCGCTCGCCCGCCGATTCCGCGCTTTCGAACGGCGGCGGACGAACGCGGCGGCGCGGTCGGTCAACGAGCGCGCCCACGGCAGATCGCGGGACAGAAGGGCCAGGCCGCCGAGGATCATCAAGACGCCCTGAAGCACCGGCAGGAACAGCCCGATGACGCCGAAAAAGAGAAGGAGGAAGCCGAATCCGATCCGCAGCAGGCGGAAGACTCCTCTCGCGGGACGGCGGGCGGACTGCGGAAGCGCCAGCCGACGAGGCGGGTCCGGACGCTCCCGGGGATAATCGGGCTCTCGCGCGCCCCGGGCCCGGCTTGCCATCGCCGTCAAGTTAGCACCCCCTCCGGGCGCGCCCCACCATGAAGAACCGCTCCGGCCTCGCCACCGTCCCGCAGGCGGTTGCGGCGTTTCTGGGAGCGCTTGCGACCGTGGTCGCCATCGGCGTCTTCATCAGCCAGACCGGCCTTCCGATCGAGTTCGCGATCCTCGCCACCCCGGCGGCCACGCTGCTCGTCGCGGTGGGAGCGGTGCGGCTGTTCCGCCTCCGGCCCACCGGCGCGCTCCAGCTCCGGCCCGCGAAGAACATCCATCTGCTGCTGTCCGTTCCGGCGGCGCTCGCGCTCTTCGTGGTGAGCGATCAGCTCTCCAGCCTCAGCCAGCAGCTCGTTCCGGTGGACGAGGAGACGCTGCGGGCGCTGGCCGAGATGGTGCGCGCCGACGGCTGGGTGTCCTGGATGGTCCTGATCGGCGGCGTGGGCTTCGGAGCGGCCATCTCGGAGGAATTGCTGTTCCGGGGCGTGATCGTCACCGGGCTCGCCGGGCGGCTGGGGCGCGGGATGGCGATCCTCCTGTCGGCCCTCATGTTCACCGTGATGCACGGGCTGCTGCTGCCGAACTACTTCGCGGCGGGCGCGGTCCTCGGGTACGTCGCGTTGACCACCCGGAGCATCCTCGTTCCAATCTCCATCCACTTCTTCCACAACCTGACGGCGCTGCTGCTGTTCAACCTCGCCGACCTCGAGACCCTCGGCGACCCGATCTGGATCCCCGCGGGCATCCTGGTGCCGGCGGTGTCGATCCTCGGAATCTCCCTGTGGATCTACGGCCGCGACGCGGCGGGGGAAAAGCGGCGTCAACCGGCGGCGTCGGCGGCCCCCGTCGGCGCCGGCAACGCGACGTGGCTCCCTCCCCCTCCCCCCGGGACCCTCGCGGTCGGCCCGGAGCTTCGCACCGTCCCTCCCCGAAAGCGTCGCTTCGGTCTCATGATCCTCGCCGGCGGACTCCTCGGCGGGTTGGGAATCACGACCGGTCTGTTCGTCCTCCTCGGCTACCTGGCGAATCCGGGCCCCCACCGCGCCGCCGCGATCGAGACGATGCGGCGCATCTCGATGGAGTCGCTGGCGGAGAGCGCCGGACCGCGGGGGGCGGAAGTCGAGGCGGCCTTCGAGTCCCTCACCGAGCTGAACCGGGAGGGGCGGGTTGATCTCGGCGGGATCTGGCAGGCGGCGCGCGTCGTGACCGAGGCCACCCGGGACGGCGACTTCGGCGACAGCGACGTGGACCGGCTGCTCATGACCGTCGGCGCGATCCGGAGCGAAGCCCCGGAGCGCCCCCCGCCGACCGACTGATCCGACCGGGAGGAAGGGGCCAGCCCCGACCGACGTGCCGGTCTGGAGACCGGCGCGGCATCGTCGCTACATGCCCCAGACGGTGATGACTCCGTCGCCCGCTTCCTCCTCGCGCAGGAAGATCCGCTCCTCCCAGCTCCGCCCCTTCCGCCGGTCGAACACCACCAGGTGCCCCGCCCCGCTCCCCGCCCGGTCCATGTACTCGGCGGTCTGCCGAACCCCCTCCCGGATCGTGCGCTCCAGACCCCCACGAAGCACCTTGCACTCCACGACCGTCTTCTCCTCCACCCCGTTCGACGGCCAGCACACCACCAGATCCACCCGGCCTCGCCCCAGCCCGTACTCCCGCTCGATCCGGCCACCACTGTTCACGACCCGGTGCAGGAACGCCTGCAGCAGAAGCTGCGGACCCGCCTCCCGATAGTCGAACCGCTCCACCCAGTGCTCGGCGTTCTCCCGGAAGAACTGCTGGAAGGCCCGGAGCAGCGCATCCACATCGAGCGAGCCGTCGTCCCGGGTGTACCAGGCAGCCTCCTGCAGCAGCCGCTCCTCGACCGTCCAGGTGAGCGTGCGCGGGATCACCTCCCGGTAGATCGGGTTGGCGATCCGGACCGGCGCATCGGCGGCGATGAGGCCGAGGTCGCGCACGTACTGGAGATCGTCATCCGGGATCTGGTCGAGTCGCGGAGCCCCGGCGAGAAGGGGCTCGATGACGCGGCGCACCCGGCCCTCGCGCAGCTTGTCGGCGAGCTGGTCGAGGTGGGTGTCCCGTCGCCGGATCAGCGCCTCCCGCGCCTCCATCAAATCCTTCCGCCCGATCTTGAGCGTCCTGTCCCGCTTCTGCGAGGTCGCCTGGTCAGCCAGAGCGTTCACCAGCCACGGCTGCCCTCGGGTCTCTTCCCACACCGCCTGGAGCGCCCCCTCCGTGAAGACCTGCCCGGTCTCCTCCGTGTGCTGCCCGAGCAGCGCGCGCACCTCCTCCTCGCCGAAGTCCCCGAGCCGGAGCGACGCGGCGCTGATATTGAAGGGGACGAGGCCCCATGATTCCTCACTGGAGCCCCGTGCCGGACTGGAGCCCCGTGCCGGACTGGAGTCCGGCGCGCCGGCACTACCTCCGGTGACGACCGCCTTCTCCGACGAGGAGTGGATCCGGTAGTCCCGCACGTCGCGCACTCCGCACAGCACCACGCTCGACGGAAAGGAGCCGGGCCGCCGGTCGTAACCGGAGCGGAGCTGGCGCAGGACCGAGATCAGCGTGTCCCCAACCAGCGAGTCCACCTCGTCGAGGAGCAGGACGAGTGGCTTTGCATCGGCCTGCGCCCAGAGCGTGAGAGCGCGGCTCAGTGCGGCGTCCGGACCAGCCGTGTCCAGCAACCGGGACCAGCGGAGTTCCTGGGAGGCGTCTCCCAGAGTGATCTCGGCGCGTTGGGAGATCTCGGCGAGCATGGCCCGCATGGCGCGAGGGACATCCTCGCGGGCGGCCTGGCCGACCTCGAGGTTGGCGTAAACGCAGCGGACCTCGCCCTCCCGGTTCAGCAGGTCGCGCAGCGAAAGGAGCGCCGAGGTCTTCCCCGTCTGCCGGGGAGCGTGCAGGACGAAGTAGCGATCCTGCCAGATCAGCCGCCTGACTTCATCGAGATCGAGCCGAGCAACGGGAGGCAGGCAGTAATGCCGAGCCGAAACCACCGGGCCCGACGTGTTGAAGAAGCGCATCCCGTCGCAGTATCGCACCGGACGCCTCTGCCGTGGACTGACAGACTCCCCGGCGCCGGCGGCCCCACTCCGGACAACGGGCGCGTCAGCGACAGCGGAAGCGGCATGGAACCAACACTCATGTGGCTGGACCTGACCGCCGCGGATCAGAAGCGGATGCGGCGGGTCCTGGACCTGTTCCACGAACCGCAGACCCGCGACGAGATGGGGCTCGGGAGCCTCCGCGATTCGTTCTCCGACGCGCTCTTCCCGGGCACCACAACGATCCAGACCCGGCTCCGCTACGTCCTCTTCATCCCCTGGATCTACCAGCGGCTCGAAGCCCGTCCACCCGCCGCGGATCAACTCGCCTCGCGGGCGCGGAACGACGAGCTCGCGCTGATGTCCCCTCTGGCCTCCAGCGGCGATCCCAGGGGCGTGATCGGCATCCGGGCGCGCGGCTCCCTCAAGCGCCTGCCGAGTGCGGTGTACTGGTGGCCCCTGGTCCGATGGGGCCTGTTCCGGCCCGGGAAGAGCCAACGCCCACTTGCGTGAGCTGGCGGGCCGCGGGCGCGTGGCCGAGATGGTGCGCGCCGCCGGCTGGATGTCCTGGATGGTCCTGATCGGCGGTGTGGGCTTCTGAGCGGCCGTCTCGGAGGGACTGCTTTCCGGGGCGTGATCGTCACCGGGCTCGCCGGGCGGCTGGGGCGCGGGATGGCGATCCTCCTGTCGGCCCTCATGTTCACCGTGATGTACGGGCTGATGCTGCCGAACTACTTCGCGGCGGGCGCGGTCCTCGGGTACGTCGCGTTGACCACCCGGAGCATCCTCGTTCCAATCTCCATCCACTTCTTCCACAACCTGACGGCGCTGCTGCTGTTCAACCTCGCCGACCTCGAGACCCTCGGCGACCCGATCTGGATCCCGGCGGGCATCCTGGTCCCGGCGGTGTCGATCCTCGGAATCTCCCTGTGCATCTACGGCCGCGACGCGGCGGGGAACAAGCGGCGTCAACCGGCGGCGGCGGCGGCCCCCGTCGGCGCCGGGAACGAGACGTGGCTCCCTCCCCCTCCCCCAGGGACCCTCGCGGTCGGCCCGGAGCTTCGCACCGTCCCTCCCCGAAAGCGTCGCTTCGGTCTCATGATCCTCGCCGGCGGACTCCTCGGCGGGTTGGGAATCACGACCGGTCTGTTCGTCCTCCTCGGCTACCTGGCGAATCCGGGCCCCCACCGCGCCGCCGCGATCGAGACGATGCGGCGCATCTCGATGGAGTCGCTGGCGGAGAGCGCCGGACCGCGGGGGGCGGAAGTCGAGGCGGCGTTCGAGTCCCTCACCGAGCTGAACCGGGAGGGGCGGGTTGGTCTCGGCGGGATCTGGCAGGCGGCGCGCGTCGTGACCGAGGCCACCCGGGACGGCGACTTCGGCGACGGCGATGTGGACCGGCTGCTCATGACCGTCGGCGCGATCCGGAGCGAAGCCCCGGAGCGCCCCCCGCGGACGGACTGAACCGGGAGCCCCGGAAGCAGCTCCCGGTGGCGGGCCGACCCGCCGGCGGGTTGAAGTCCTGGTCCGCCGCATCCACCGGGCCGGTGGCACCCAGGAAGCGCATCCCTCCGCGGGCTGACAGACTCCCCCGCCACGTTGTTGAAGCGATAGACGGCGCTGGTATACAGCCTGTGGATAAAGTCGCGTGAGCACCGAGAGTGGCCCAGTTCTCCCGGTGGGGGGGGCGGAGGGGCGCGTTCAGCCGGGATGCATCGCCGCTCGAGCCCCTACAGGGAGAACCGGGCCGCGTGACTTTGTCCACAGGCCGTATAGCGCGGGGTCTCGACAAAGTGAGCTATGGCCGAAAGTGGGTGACGGCATGATCAGGCGGCGGCGTGGATTGCGGTCTCGGCCTGCTGGCCGTCCTTGAACTTGACGCCCTTGAAGACCAAGGGCAACTTCGGGCTCCCGTTCAGCCGACGCCAACTCTCGCTGGCCGCCATCACGAGCTTGAACACCATTGTCAACGCCGTCCGGTGCGACAGGCAACCCTTGCTCCTCACCGTCCGGTGCCTCACCGTCGCGAACACGCTCTCGATCGGGTTCGTCGTCCTGATGTGCCCCCAGTGCTCCGCCGGGAAGTCGTAGAACGCCAGCAGCGCCTCTCGATCCTTCTCCAGGCACCGCACCGCCTTCGGATACTTCGCCCGATACTTCGCCGAGAACGTCCTCAGCGCTCGCTCCGCCTCCCGCCGATCCGACGCCATCCAGATCTGGCGCAGATCCAGCTTCGCATTCTTCTGCCTCGACTTCGGCAGAGCATTCAACACGTTCGCCGTCTTGTGCACCCAGCAACGCTGGTGAGCCGTCCCCGGGAACACCCTCTCCAGTGCCTTCCAGAACCCCAGCGCCCCGTCCCCGACCGCCAGTCGAGGTGGCGCCCGAAGGCCCCGCCCTCTCAGATCCTCCAGCAGCTCCCGCCAACTCTGCCCGCTCTCCCGGAACCCCGTCTGGAACCCCAGCAGCTCCTTCCGTCCCGACGCCGTCGCCCCCAAGACAACGAGGACGCACTGACGGTCCTCCTCCATCCGGCACCGCAGATAGATCCCGTCCGCCCACACATAGACATACTCCCGGGTCGAGAGATCCCGCCTTTGCCAGCGATCGTGATCCTTCGCCCACTCCGCCTTCAGCCGCCCGATCACTCCCGGACCCAGCCCCGACGCCTCCGGCCCGACCAGCGCCGACAGCGCCTCCCCGAAGTCTCCCGTCGAGACGCCCCGCAGATACAGCGTCGGCAGCACCGCGTCCAGCGACTTCGTCCTCCGCGCAAACCGCGGCAGGATCGCCGAGGTGAACCTGATCCGGTCCCCCTCCGTCGCCCCTCGGTCCCGAGCCTTCGGCCGACGAACCTTCATCGGCCCGATCCCCGACAGGATCTCCCGCTCCGGGCCATGCCCGTGACGGACCACCCGCTGCTGACCCGTCTCGAGCCGACGGTGCGCGTGGGCCTGCAGGAGGGCCTCCAACTCCGCCTCCACGGCCTGCCGCAGCAACTTCTGCGCACCCCGCCGCAAGATATCCGTCAGAACATCCCGGGCTCCCTGTGGTGAGGGCGGCTCGACCCAAGTACTCTCTCTCATGGCGTATCACTCCTCCTTGGAGATGTGGAAGCTCGTTACTCCCACGATACGCCACCCCCTCCTCCGTCACCCACTTTCGCGCATAGCTCCGACAAAGTCTCGAAGTTGCACTGACTGATTCTGATAGGGTCCAACCCCCAATGTAATTTGGCATACGCATGATGATTTGCCCCCCGATCCAGAATCTTGAATCCGGGGGTCGCAGCGTTTCCAAGCCGCTGAGTCGCCCCGCGCGGGCGCTGGCGTGCGCGCTGATCGCCGTGGTGTCGGCTGGGCCGGCCGGTGCGTACCGGTTCTGGAGTGAGCTCTGGGGTGACCCTGGTTTCCCCATCGCGCCCTTGGCCGAGGAGGCGCAGCGGTGGGACGCCGACGCTTGGGGACCGGGAGAGACACTGCATTGGGAAGTCTCGCGCGACGAGGACTGGGACGTCCTCTTCGAATCGGTGGACGGCGTATTGCCCTACGTCGAACGGGCCATGGCGTCGTGGTCCGAGATCCCGACGGCAGACATTGCATGGACGCTCGACGGGGTTGGGGGCAGGTACCCCGATCCGATCCGCGAGAGCAAGCCGCTGGCTGACCGTGTCACCATGTGGTCCATAGATGTGTCCTGACATGCGTAGGCAGGGCCCGCGCCGCAACACTGGCCGGGAGGTAAATGACATGAAGTCGCTCACGGCCAAACTTTCGTCCGCCCGCGGATGGGCCTTGCCGCTAACCCTTTTCTTCGGCGCGGGCCTCATGGTGGCGGCCTGCTGGGACGACGACCCGCCGACCACTCCGGCGCCCACGCCACCGCCCCCTCCTCCCGAGCCTGAGCCGCCAATGGTGCCGGTTGGCCTCCGCATCGCCGCCAGGGGCGTGGACTTCATCGAGTGGAGCTGGACCCCGGTCGAGGCTGTGAGCGGCTACGACGTGCAATACAGCGCCAACGAGGCGTTCACCGACCAGGACGAAATCGTCGCCCGCACGGCGGAAGAAGTCTCCTACCGCCGCGAGGGACTCGACCCGGAGACCACCGGATACCTTCGCGTGCGCTCCGCATCCGGAAGCGGCGAGGACCGGGTCACCAGTGACTGGTCCCCCCACCTGAGCGCCATGACCATGGCGACGCCGCCCCCACCGATGCCGCCCGCGACTCCCACCGGCCTCATGGTTTCCGGGGCGACCGAGACCTCCATCACCTGGACCTGGAATGTCGTCGAGGGCGCCGTTGGCTACGTGGTTCAGGCCAGCATGGACGAGCTGTTCGACTCCACCGAGACGGTGATGTTCGACGGAGTGCCGTACACCACGGACACGAACTACACGGCGACCGGCCTCGAACCGGAGACCACGGTGTATGTGCGGGTGGCTGCCGCCAGCGGGACGACGGATGCTCCACTGGTGAGCGCGTTCCACACGCACGTGACGGGAATGACGCTCGCGGCGGAGCCGGAGAGGCCGCCCGCGCCCATCCCGGAACCAAGCCTGCCCACTTGCATTGTAGGGCTGGCCCTGCAGAGCGGAGACGGCTGTCTCTATCCGAACATGACCCAGGTCCGCGTAGACCTGCCGGAAGGCAGCTATCGAACACTCAGCGTTACCATCGGAACGCGGATCTGGCGACTGGATGAGAGCGCCGCAATAGCGCTCCTTGATATCGACATCCAGACCCTGCGGTCCGAGGCTCCGGAGTTGGTGGACCTCGTTCCCGACGACTTTCACATTCTGGCCGTTCTCATAGGCAACGGTTGGACCTTCTTCGCCGTCGGTAGCGACCATGTGGTCTGCACACCAGGGCTCGTTCTGCGGCCCGGGGACGGCTGTCTCTATCCGCATACGAAGCATCTTCTCACTGTGTTCGATGAGCAAAAGATCGATTTTCTTCCCGACGAGGGCGCATCCATCACTCGCTCCGGTGGCCTTGCTTATCATACGGATGATGGGAACTTCGCTTCTTTTGCCCTCGCCGACCTCCTCCGTTCCTCGTCGCAACCGGTGGATTTCCCAGACGACTTCCGCCTCGCGGCGCGGTTCCGTGACGGAAGATGGACAGTCGTCGCGGTTGGCGGCGATTTCGAGGACTCCGTAAGGGAACGCGCGATCCTCACCGAACGTGCGCTCGTGGATCGTCCTGACGAGACCTCAGGCTGGCAATTGCACGGCGTATACATGATCCCCAGGGACGGAGTGGACCAAAGCCTCGACGTCAACGGCTGGATCGCGGATGCCGTCGCAGCCGGAATGGACCTGATTCACGAGAGAACAGGTCGCCATTTGCGCCTGGACACCTACAACGGTGAACTGGATGTGACCTTCGTGCGGCACGAGGCCAGCGAAGCGGAGTTTCGGCGATTCGGCAGAGTCCCGAACTTCGACATTGGTAGTCGGGAGAACAAGGTCTACGTGGTTTTCTTCCATCAACAGGATGAGGAGAGTGCGTTCACGGGTGAGGGTGAGGCTTGGCTCTGGGCGGATCTGGGCGGACTGGATGCGCCCGGCCAGCAGGCGGTGATCGTCTTGGGGGGCTACATCTATTGGTCACCTGACGAGCACGGAAGGGGCGTGGCACACGAAGTGTTCCACATACTTGGGGCTGTTCAGCCGTGCGCCCCCCACCACGACGGAACCGGACACGTTCATGATTCGGAAGACGACCTCTTGACCTTGGGCTACGAGGTAGACGTTGGTCGGGACGACTACTACGGACACGACATTCCCGGCTGTTGGGACACCGAGGACAGTCCTCTGTGGGGGGACGCCACGAACCGGACCGATTCTCGCCGTTGAGCGCTGATCGGGTCGGTCTGAACGCCCCCCAGACCGTGTCTTCTCGCAGGCTCTGGCTCCTGCTGCCAGTCGGCGTCTGTCTGGTGGCGATTACGTGTGGCGGGGACGGAACGACCATTCCGCCGCCGACCCCCAGTTGGCCCGAATCGAGAGTCTCGCCACGCTCCGTGTTACAACGCTGCGGATGCGTACCGGATCCCTCGAATCGTGATTGCGAGTCAGCGAACGAGAGCAGAAAGCTGGCGCGGTACTACAGCTTCCGGGTGTCCGAGGCCAGCGATGTTCAGATCGAGCTGGGGTCGTCCGCATTCGATCCGCTGCTCTTCCTCCGAGAGGGCTCCAACGTCTCCGGCCGCCAGATCGAGCGGAACGACGATGGAGGGTCGGGCAACAACGCGCAGATCGTGAGGGAACTGTCCGCCGGCACTTGGACGATCGAGGCAACCTCCTTCCGCCGCGACACGACCGGTGTCGTTGCCGTCCGGATAGCTCGGACGGGAGGAAGTGAAGCGCGAGCTGGCGATGCCGCCTCCTGCGTCGGCGATGTGGAGTGCAGCGCAAGGGAAACAATCCCGGGCAGGAGGCGCAAGACGACCTCCGGTGGACCGGCCGTGGTGTCCGAGGATCTCGGCCGAGTTTGACAGTCGATGGATGCATGGTGTCCCTGAGTACAAGGAGGCAATGAACTTGCGGACGTACACGGGAAACACCCGCGTCACCAGGATTCTCGAGCCGCTCAGTCGAGCTTCAGGATCGGCTTCGGGGCCTCTATCTTCAAGTGCTTCAACAACTGGGTAGCATGTAGCCGGGGCCTCGTGACCTGCCACCAGATCCCCTCGGAACCCCGTATTTTCACAAGTTTGATCCCTCGCAGGTCGTGACCGATGTTCCGCCACCTGTTCCCGGCTCCGTGCTCCGCCATCCGCTCCACCAGCAGCGCCACGACCGTCAACGCAACGTGGGCCCGGATCCGGCGCCCCTCCCGGTGATGCACCGGGCGCAACCCGAGCCCGCTCTGCATCTGCCGCCACGCCTGCTCCACCCGCTGGAGCTGCAGATACCTCAGCGCCATGTCCTCGGCGCTCAACGTGTCGTCGTTGGTGTGGACCACGAACTTTCCATCCTCCGACACGGCGGTCGTGACCGCGACGGTCTCCGGTGGCTGGCTTGAGATCGTGCCCCACGCTCGCGGGGCGGCGGACGTGGTGGTCGCGCCGTCCGGTGGCGGCGACCCTGCCAGCGCGCGAGTCGTCGTGCGGGCGGCCATTGGAACGTTCGGCATCGACATCGTCATGGACAGGCCCGCCCCGGTCTCTTATGAACGGGAGCTGATGGCGGCTGCCGACTGGTGGTCGTCCGCACTCGACGGAACGGAGTGGCCCGACCGGCGACCAGACTGCTTCAATGATCTCGCAACGGCGCTGGCGGATGAACTGCTGATCTATGCCAGGATTGACCCCGAGCTCCCGGGTGGTGGATACGCAAACCCCTGCTTTCGGGACGCTGGAGAGCAAGCGGCCCTCGCTCTGGACCCCGGAGGCGGAATGGTGTCAGTAGGTCCGGGCGGTGGCGTGTTTCGGCTGGTGTGGCATGAAATGGCTCATCTTCTCGGACTCGTCTTGTGGGCCTCCTGGGCACCCGAGCCGGATCCGGATCTGGTGACGCAGGACGGGGAATACTTCATTGGACCCCGCGCCGTGACCGCGTTTCGTGAGAGCGGCGGTGATCCGGGCTTGCCCGGGGTGCCGATAGCCGCCGACCGCATCCATTGGTCCGAGGGCGTGAGGGACGCATTCGGCTTCCATCCGTCCGGGGAAACGATTGTCTCCGTCGCCGCGCTGGCAGATGCGGGCTACACGGTGCAGATGTCGAAGGCTACGCCCGTGTACTAGGAGCGATGGGAGCCATCCGTGCCGGGCAGCGGCCCGCCCGAAGAAACCTCGTCGGGGCTTCGGGTCCGGGCGGGCCGGTGACTCCTGCTCGCGACAATGGGCGCGGGCTTCGGCGAGGAAGCCTGGTACATCGTGCGGGCCTCGTCGAACTGCGCGCTTCCTCCACTCCTCGGACAAGCCGCAAATGGCGTGCGGCAGAGAAGCGACTCGCACCCGAACCGGGTGTCCTCCGCACGCGCCGGTCTGGAGGCCGGCGCTCCATGCGATCAGCGACGGCTCAGCGCCCACGCCCGGAGGAGCAGTGGGGCGAGCAGCACGCCCACGCCGGAGACCATGAGACCGATCCCGAGCAGCGGCGCCCGCGGAATGAGCAGGAACCCGACCGACAGCAGGTGGACGACCACGCTCATGTAGATCGAGATCACGACCAGCCGGATCGGCCGACTGGAGGTTCGGAACGCGAACAGCGGCAGCGTCTCGAGCGCCGCCGTCACGAGCGTGCTCCGCAGCATCAGCGGCCAGATGTTCAGGGGCGCCGGGAACGCCATCCCCACCAGGATGGAGAACAGCGACGCCGCGAACGCGGACTGGTAGGGCCTGCGCCCATCGAACCAGCGGATCATGAGCGCCTTGAGCGGTGTGAACAGCGCGACCAGTCCCAGGGCCAGCAGCAGCTCGGGCGGATCCTTGATCCCGGAGACGAGGGCGTAGGTCGCCGAGGCGACGGCCGCGGCCCCGAGGATCGCGACGATCTCCCAGCGAACCGGAGGGACCCCGGGGCGGATCACGCTCACGCCGGCACCCTCTCGCGAACCTCGACCGGGCGGCCCAGCTCGCGCGCCGCGAGCGCCTCGGGCGCTTCGGCCCGCCGGACGAGCGCAGCCCGACCCTCCCGGAGAACGACTTCCGCGGGTCGGGGGCGGAGGTTGATGTTCGACGCCAGCGAAAAGCCGTAGGCGCCGGCGTCGAGCAGAGCGAGCAGATCCCCGGTCCGGGGCGACGGCAACATGCTTCCGCGGGCGAAGAAATCCCCGGTTTCGCACACGCCTCCCACCACATCGAACTCGCGCGCCGTCCGGTCGGAGCGGCTGACCGGGAGCACCCGGTGGTGGGCGTCGTACATCGCCGGGCGCAGGAAATCGTTCATCCCCGAATCCACGATCACGAACTCGCGCCCACCGGACCGCTTCCGGTGGAGCACCCGGGTCAGGAACACCCCGGCGGGGCCGAAGATCGAGCGGCCGGGCTCGAGAACGATCTCCGGCGGCAGGCTTCCGGCGCCTTCCTCGAGTCCCGCGACGACCGCGCGGGCGTAGTCCTCGAACCCGAGACCGGAGTCTCCCTCCTGCTGAGGGATGCCGAGCCCGCCCCCCACGTCCGCGACCCGCGCCGGAGCGCCAGCGGCCGCCATCCGCCGGAACGCCGCGCCCACTCGAGCCGCGTTGGCACGGAATCCGGCCAGTCCCTGGATCTGGGAGCCGAGGTGCGAATGGACGCCGACGATGTCCACGGTCGGCCAGGCGGACCGGCCGGAAACGATTCGCTGCATCTCGCCCGCCGGGATCCCGAACTTGGTCGCCACCGCTCCGGTCGCCAGTTTGGCGTGCGTGTCGGGGGCGAGTTCCGGATTCAGCCGGAGCACGACCGCCGCCCGGACGCCCAGACGCCGGGCGCGGGCGTCGAGGAGATCCAGTTCGCCCGCCGCCTCCACCGAGATGAACCGGGCCCCGAGACCGAGCGCAGCGTCCAGATCCGCCGCGGTCTTGCCGACCCCCGAGACGACCACCCGGTCGGGCGGGAACCCGGCTCCCGCCGCCACCATTCGCTCGGCGGCCGAGACGACTTCGGCGCCCGCTCCGGTCCGCGCCAGCGGAGCGAGGAGCGCCGGCTGGCCATTCGCCTTGAGGGCGACCGCGACAAGCAGTTCGGACCGGACTCGGGACGGGCCGGCGCCCCGCGGGGCGAGCTCCCCGGTGAACGCGTCCTCGACGGCGGCGAACCGGCTCTCGACGGCAGCGGCCGCATACACATAGGCGGGTGTTCCGGCGCCGGTCGAGCGCAGGGCGTCCTCCACGGCAACGCCGTCAGCCGCGAGTCTCCCGTGGGGGTCGTAGCCGAAGACCGAGTGCAGTGCGCCCCTCCTCTCGAACCCGAGCGGCCGGCGACGCCCCTTCCTGTCGAGCCTCCGGGCAACCCCCGAGGGTATCATCGTCCGCTCCCACTTCAGCCCGTGGACAAAGTCACGCGGCCTTCGAGCGGCGATGCATCCCGGCTGAACGCGCCCCTCCGCTACGCTCTGGGCCGCTCTTCGTTGCGCATCGGTCGAAAGACGGTGCGGTATTCCTCCCTCGCGCGCCGCCCCTACCGGGAGAACCGGGTCAGCCGGACGCCTCACCGCTCTCGGTGCTCACGCGACTTCATCCACGGACTGAATTGGCCCCGCCTCCCAAGGAGTTCGCTCGTGTTTCGACCCCTTCCCCTCCGCTTCGCGCTGCTCCTGGCCGCCGCCCTCGCGCTCGGCGCCTGCGCCGGGCCGCCCCCGCCGGAGCCGGAGCCGGCCGCGGACGACACGAACGAGCTGGGTCTGCCGTTTTCCGAATACCGTGAGAGCGGCGATCTCGTCTATCTGGCCGGAGCGCTCGGCAACGTCCCCGGAACGCTCGATCTCGTGCCCGGAGGCATCGAGGCGCAGACCCGCCAGACCCTCGAGAACCTGACCGCCACCCTCGAAAGGGCGGGGCTCGACCGGTCCCGGGTCGCGGCGGTGAACGTGTACCTCCACGATGCGCGCCACTTCTCGGGGATGAACAGCGTGTACCGGGAGTTCTTCCCCGTGGATCCGCCGACCCGGGCCACGGTCGAGGCCGGGATCGCCATCCCCGGCGCGCTCGTCGAAATCTCCATGGTGGCGGTGAAGGAGGACGTGGAGCGCACCGTCATCCACCCGGACACGATGATGAGCCCCGAGCTGCCGTACTCGTGGGGCATCCTCGCCGGCGACACGCTGTTCGTGGCCGGCGCCACCGCCCGCGATCCGGACACCTACCAGCCGGTGGCCGGGGGCGTCCCGGAGCAGATGCGGCGCATCATGGGGAACATCGGTCTCATCCTCGAGGCCGGGGGCATGGACTACTCGCAGGTGGCGAACTGCCGCGTCTTCCTCGACGACTCGCGGCAGTTCCAGGCGATGAACGAGGTGTACCGCGAGTACTTCCCCGAGGATGCGCCGAGTCGCGCCACGGTCCAGGCGAGGCTCGTGAATCCGCTGTTCACGGCCGAGGTCCAGTGCGTGGCGAGCCGCGCCGAGCGGTCGGTGCTCTCTCCCGGCGGGCCGCGCTCGGGGAGTCCCCTCTCCCCCGGCATCTGGGCCGGTGACCGGCTCTATCTGTCCGGGATGGTGCCGCCCTCGCCCCGGAGCGAGGATCCGGGCGAGCAGACCCGGGCGGTGCTGGACCGCCTGTCCGGAGCCCTCGAAGCGGCCGGACTCACGTTCCGGGACGTGGACGACGCCGTCGTCTATCTCGAGGACATGCGCGACTACGCCGCCATGAACGAGGTGTACCGGGAGGTCGTCGGCGGCCCGCCCCCGGCCCGCGCCACCGTGGGCACTCCGCTCATGGGGCCCGGGATCAAGGTCGAGATCATGATGACGGCGACCCGACCGGAGTGAACCGGGCCGGGCCCGCCCGCCCCGCCCGGGTGGCGCGGCTCGCCGTCCTCGCCGCACTTCTCGCCGCGCCGGCGGCGGGACGCGAGTGCGAGCCGGTTCGGGTCGCGGTCGCCTCCAACTTCCTCGCGGTCGCGCGCGAGGCGGGGATGGCCTTCGAGCGCGCGACCGGTTGTCCGGTGGCCCTGAGCGGCGGATCCACCGGGCAGCTCTACGCGCAGATCTCGCAGGGAGCCCCCTTCGAGGTGTTCCTCGCCGCCGACTCCGAGCGCCCGAAGCGGGCCGAACGGGAGGGGCTCGCCGTCGCCGGCAGCCGCCGTACCTACGCGGTCGGCCGACTCGTCCTGTTCAGCCCGACTCCCGGTCTCGCCCTCTCCGGCCAGACGCTCGGCGACGCCGGAATCCGCCGGGTGGCGCTCGCCAACCCCCGAACCGCCCCTTACGGCCGGGCGGCGCTCGAAGCCGCCCGGAATCTCGGCCTCGAGGGCGCGCTCGAGGCGCGGCAGGTCGTCGGGACGAACGTGGCGCAGGCGCTCTCGTTCGTGCTGACCGGAAACGCCGAGGTGGGATTCGTGGCGCTGTCGCAGGTCGTCGGTCGGGCCGGATCCTCCTGGCCCGTCCCCGAGACGCTCCACGCCCCGATCCGGCAGCAGGGCGTCGTGCTCGACCGGGGCGGTCGGCGAGCCGAGGCCGCCGCTTTCCTCGACTTCCTGGCGAGCCGCGAAATGCGGGACCTCCTCGCCCGGCGCGGCTACCGCACCGACTGATCCGTGAACGCGGCGACGGTGTGGCCGCCGATCCGGCTCACGCTCGAGCTCGCCGGGATCACGACCGTTTTCCTGCTGCTGTTCGGGACTCCCCTCGCCTGGTGGCTCGCCCGGACCCGCTCGCGCCTCCGCGAGCCGGTCGCCGCCCTGGTCGCGCTCCCGCTCGTCCTGCCGCCGACGGTCCTCGGCTTCTATCTCCTGATCGCGCTGGGCCCCGAAGGGCCGGGCGGCTTCGTGGCGCGCCTCTTCGGGGAGCCCTCGCTGGCGTTCTCGTTCGCCGGGCTCGTCATCGGCTCGGTCATCTATTCGCTCCCGTTCGCGGTGCAGCCCATCCGGGGCGCGTTCGAGGCGCTCGGGGATCGCCCTCTCGAGGCGGCGGCGACGCTGCGGGCGTCACCGTGGGACACCTTCTGGACGGTCGCCATCCCGGGCGCGCGCTCCGGCCTCGTCGCCGGGGCCGTGCTCGGCTTCGCCCACACCGTCGGGGAGTTCGGCGTGATCCTCATGATCGGCGGCAACATCCCGGGCGCCACCCGGGTGCTCTCGATCGCGATCTACGACCACGTCGAACTGCTGGAGTGGGAGACGGCCCACTGGCTCTCGGGGGGTCTCCTCGTGTTCTCGTTCGCGGTGGTGGCGCTCACGCTCTCCCTCACCCGGCGGCGGGAGTCCGGGGGCGCGTGAAGCGCGCAACCGGTCCCGGCGCCGGTCTCTCCGCCGACCTGCGCGGAACCGTCGGGGATTTCCGGATCGAAGCCGCGCTGGAAGCCCCCGCCGGGCGGGTGACGTCCGTTTTCGGGCCCTCCGGGGCGGGCAAGACGACGCTCCTCCGCGCCATCGCCGGACTCGTTCGCCTCGAGGGGCGGGTGGAGGCGGGCGGAGAGGTCTGGCAGGACCGGCGGGGCGCGTTCCTCCCCCCGCACCGGCGCGGCGCGGGGTTCTGCTTCCAGGAGCCGGCGCTGTTCGCCCACCTCACGGTCGGCGGCAACCTCGCCTATGCCCGGCAGCGCGCTCCCGCTCGGCCGGGCGCGGCGACCACCGAGGAGGTGGTGGAGCGACTCGGCATCGGGGCGCTCCTCGAACGTCGCCCGGCGCGGCTCTCCGGAGGCGAGAGGCAACGCGCCGCGCTCGGGCGCGCCCTGCTCGGGAACCCGCGGGTCCTCCTGCTCGACGAACCCCTGTCCGGAGTCCACTTCGGCGCCCGCGCCGGGCTCCTCGACTGGCTCCGTCGCCTCGCCCGGGACCTCGGACTCGTCGTCGTGCAGGTGAGCCACGACCTCGGCGAGGTGATCCGCATCGCGCACCGGATCGCCCTGATTTCGGACGGCCGGATCACCGACACCGGCCCGGCCGGGGCGATCCTCGCGGGTGCGGGAACGGGAGCGCCCCGGTTCGAGGCCAGCGTTCTGCTCGAAGCCCGCGTCGTGGATGCGGGCCACCGGAGCGGCCTCGCAACGCTCGATCTCGGCGGGCAGCGCCTCCTCGTGGCGGGGTTGGACAGCAGTCCGGGAGGGACGATCCGGCTTCGAGTGCGGGCCCGCGACGTGGCGCTCGCTACCGACCGGCCCGAGGGGATCAGCATCCGCAACGTACTCACCGGGTTCGTCCGCGAACTCCGCGCCGAGGCCGGGACCCCGTTCATCGAGGTGCTGGTCGGCGTGGGGAAGGCCGACTCCTCCAACCTGCTTCTGGCGCGCATCACTTCGGCCGCCGCCGCCGAACTAGGTCTCGGCCCCGGACACCCCGTTTACGCGCTGCTCAAGAGCGTCTCGCTGGAGGATCCATGACCCGCCCGCAGCCCCGACATGGGGCACGAAGGACCGACCACGAGCCGGACGGTTCGACCCTCACCGGAAGCCCAACGGAACCGGGCTCCACGGTAACGTAAGCGCTTCGACCGGATGCCGGAGGAGTGCCCCACACAGCGCGAACCCTATGACCTGAGGCTCATGGATCTCCCGTCTCCGCCCGGCCACATCAGCGCCGCGTTGTGCGTTCGCATTGTCGCTTCGTTGCAGACTGCTGCGGAGCGAACCGTTCGGCTGAGGGTGTCCGGCGACGGCAAGTCTCGCGGGAGGAAACCAGCATGGCTCCAGGCAGCCACTGACCTCACGATCACGCGCCTGGGCCAGGGTTCCACGGTGATGGGAATCGAGGCGTCGCCCCTCGCTGAGGCTGTGCCGAAACACTTCGGCGAGTCGCTGTTCGACACATCCGGGACATCGGGAGTGACGTGCCTGGACCTGGTGGCGAGGGCGGTCCGCGCGGCCCGCCAGGACGGACCGGAGGTCAGAGTGCTCGATGCCTCGGTACTCGAGGCTCTCCACAAGATGGGGACGGCACTGGACCACCCCGGAGCCACCTGGACTCTGACCTCCCGGCGCACGAGACAGACGCTGTGCTCGGTGGACCGCGATCTGAAGAGGCGAGCGAAGTCGCTGCTTCGCGAGATCCCCGCCGCGCGCCTGGAGCTCGTCACCGGCAGACTGAATGCGATCGCGCACGAGGAGGCGCGCTTCCACTTGCTGCTCGGCGACGGCACCGCGCTCCCTGGCCAGCTGAACCCGGACCTGGACCGCGAAGTGCTCCGCCCGCTCTGGGGCAAGCCGGTCACGGCCCTCGGGACCGTCCGATTTCGTCCGGACGGGCTCGCTCAGACCATTGAGGTGCAGCGCATCGCCCAGGAGAGCCCGGGGGATGAGGTCTTTGCCGCTCGGCCCGCCGCGGTGGGGGAAGCAGGACCGGACCTCTTCACCGGTGCGCGGTTGCGAGGGGGATACGCGCGACCCATGGACCTGGTCGGTACCTGGCCCGGAGACGAGCCCATCGAAGACCTGCTCGCTCAGCTCAAGTCGATCTGAGCGTGAGACGGGTGCTCGTGGACACGGGTATCTTGCTCGGGTTGGTTCGCGAAGCTCCCTGGGCGTTGAAGGCCCGTGCGGACCATGAACTGGACGCACCCAACACCGTCGTCGTGACTTCCGCCGTCTGCACGGGGGAGCTGCGGGCCCTGGCCGAGCGAAACGGCTGGGGCGCCCGGAAGCGGGAGCAGTTGGAGCGAGTCCTCCAGCATTTCCCGACGATCGGGATCCGCTCGGCGCAAGTCCAGGCGGCCTGCGCGATGATCAATGCCTGGACCTCCGGGGTTGCGAATGCGGCGCCCTCGAGTGCCCCCCCGCCCCAACCCGCGAGGACGCTGGGTCAGAACGACCTGTGGGTGGCCGCCACGGCCCGCGCCACCCGATCCGCGCTCATGTCCACCGACGCGGACTTCAAGCACCTGAGCGGTATCTGGCTCGCGTTCCTCTACGTGCCGCAAGGTCCGCCACCCGGGTAACGCTGCGTCCCGAGTTTCGAGCGGTCCGCCTTCAGCCCGATCCTCCTCGGAGCGTGTCGCTCGAGAAACGGCAACGCTGCCTTCCCGCGAGGCCGTGCACCGCACCGGGACCGGCCACGGCCGACTCTCGCCGGGAGCGGCGCGGCGGTCTCGCCTCGATCGACGTTCCGCAGACCGGATTCGAAGGGCTTCCAACGATGGGGATCATCTCGGCGTCCATCCAGACCGCCCGCGCACGGATCGCTGCCTGGGCTTCGGGCGCGGCCGGCGCGTCGTCCCCGGATCCGACACCGCCCCTCAGGCCGGGAACTCACCGGTAGCACGAAATGAGGACCGCCCGTCCCGGTGACGGATCACGAGACTCCTGGCGGGCCGTGAAAGTCGTCCCTCCCGGATCCTCGGTGTACGGCGCGCCGCGCCCCAGCGAATGGGCGAGGAGGGCGTGAGAGACCTCGGTCGGCGTGAAATCGGCGCGTCCAATCCAGTCGCTGGCCTGCATGACGTGAGGCGGATCGACATGAAAGAACCCGAGCGCATGACCCAGCTCGTGACTCAGCAGTTCATCGAACACGAGGGGCGAGGCGCGGGCGCAGTCGAGGTTCAGGGTGACAGCGCCGGCGGGGGCGCCGACATACGCCGTCCCGCACGGCGCATCGTCGGTATCCCACTCCTCGTCGTCCGCGCTAAGGCCCCGAATGAGGATCCGGCCGTCGCGCGGACGATCATCCTCTCCCCGCTCGATGGCCCCCCGGAACGGGGCGCCGGTCAGTTGCTCCACCGCCCGCGGGATGCGCCGGGCGATCATCCGGACCTCGGCGGACGTGAACCCGGCGGTATGGATGTAGAAGTCGGGCTGCCGCGGAAGCACCCACGTCACCCGTTCCTCGACCTTCGTCCCGTCGCACTCCGACGCCGTGGGACAGTCGAATGCGTCGAACACGAACTGCCGCCAGAAGATCAGGTCGAACGCCGCGACAGATACCAGGGAGGACTCCGCGGTCGCGTCCTCGTACCCCGCGAGTGACGCCCGGAGAGCAATTCGCCACTCGCCCGGCTCCTCCGCCGTCACGAACAGCAGATACTCCCCTCCGCGGGATCCTGCCGTCACCCGGATCTCGGCACCGGGCGGCCCGTCGAGCGCCGCCGCGACCGACGCCCCTTCGACCGGCGTGGTTCCGGAAACCAGTTCGATGACCCACGGGCCTTCCGAAGGGGTCTGGCCCGCCGTCACGGTGATGCTTTCGGGGACACCGCGCCACGCGAGCGGTTGCGGTGGCGGCGTGGGGACCGGAGCGACCGTCGGCGACGCCGGCGGTGGGCTCGTCGCGCCGCCGCCACAGCGGACGGCGAGAGCGAGGCCTGCTCCCACCAGCAGAAGAGGCAATCGGCCACGAGACCGAATCTCGCGCTGTTTCGCCGAACGGCTCGACCTCATGTCGGATTCCCTCCCGGCCGCGCGTCGCCGATGCCGCCCGATCAGACTTCCGGCTGGCGAAGGCGGTCGTGCGCCGGTGCGGAAAGGCTACCGACACCCCCTCGGTTCCACGAGGAGCAGATGGCGGCCCGGAGCGGGCCCGACTTCCTGCTCGCAGCCCGAGGTCCAGCGGACGCGAACCCGGAACGGCCCCTCGCGTCCGCCGAGGCCGAACCGCACCCGGGGGTCGTTCGCGGCGAGGTAGCTGCCGGAAGTGCGCGACTCGCGGGCGAGCGCCGGCGCCCCTTCCCCACCTTCGAGCACCAGCCGGGTCCCCACGCCGTCTCGCGGGCTGCTCCGCCCGACCAGCCGGAAACCGAGAAACCGGCCCGCGGGCGCCGTGTCGTTGCGCAGCAGCGCCGGGGGCGCGTTCATCACGGTGGCGAGCAGGTCGTCGTCTCCGTCGTCGTCGAAGTCCGCGAACGCGGCCCCCCGGAACACCCGAGGCGTCCCGAGCGCGGTCGGCGGCGTTTCCGCAAAGGTCCCGTCCCCCCGGTTCCGGAAGACCAGCCCGCGCTGGGCGTAGTCGCTCTCGGTCACGCCGCCATCCACCTCGGGATAGACGTGGCCGTTCACCACGACGAGATCGAGCCAGCCGTCGAGGTCCAGATCGCGGAAACCGGCGCCCCAGCCGAGGTACGGGTAGCTCGGCTCGGCGAGGCCGGCGACCCAGGAATCGTCCAGATACCAGCCGTCCCCGGCGCTCCGATAGAGGGTGTTGTAGTCGTGCGAGAAGTTCGTGACCACGATATCGAGCGCGCCATCCCGGTCGGTGTCCCCGAGGTCCACCCCCATCCCCGCCTGCGCCCGGCCGTCCTCGTTGTAGGCGACCCCGGCGGCGAGCCCGATCTCGGTGAACGCCATCCTCCCCGGCGCGCCGTCGTTCCGGTAGAACGCGTTCGGCGTCTGGTCGTTGGCGACGTAGATGTCGAGGTCGCCGTCCCCGTCCATGTCTCCGGTCACGACTCCGAGCCCGAAATAGCGCTCCCGACCGACCGGGGTGTCTTCGACCGGGGCGAAGCGGCCGTCGGGCAGTCCCCGGTAGAGGAGCGCGGGGGCCGGGGGGAGCCCTTTCGGACCGCACATGACCGCGATCCCGAGGAAGAAGCAGTTCGGCGCCTCGCCCGGTCCCGGGGTGTCCTCCACCCGAAAGTCCACGTAGTTCACGACGATCAGATCGTTCATCCCGTCGCGGTCGAAATCGCCGAAGGCGGCGCCGGTCCCCCACTGCGGGTCGTCGAGGCCGAGCGCGGCGCCGCGCTCGGCGAAGGTGCCGTCGCCGCGGTTCTCGAAGAACAGGTTCGGCCCGTAGCGGGTCACGAGGACATCGAGGTCGCCGTCGTTCCCGTGGTCCACGACCGCCACCCCCTGCGCCCAGCCGTAGGACTCGAGCCCGGCGGGCCCGGTGACCTCGGTGAAGGCCCCGTTCCCGTCGTTTCGGAACAGCGCCGAGGACAGGCTCAGCGAGTCGTCGTAGCCGAGCCGGGTGCCGTTGGCGAGAAAGAGATCCAGATCGCCGTCTTCGTCGTAGTCGAGCCACGCCGCGCCGGTCCCGGTGGTCTCGAGGATGTAGTCCTTGGTCGCGACTCCGCCGTACATGTTGACGAAACGGATGCCGGAGGCCTCGGCGATTTCGGTGAAGCGGATCTGCCCGCCGGCGGGGGAGGCGGCGAACGTCCCGGCGACCAGGAGGCCGACGGCGACGTGTCGTCTCACCGCGCCCGGCCCGGTTGGAGGGGAATCGAACCGGTGACGCCCGCGCCCTCCCGGACCACGTGGAGCGCCCCGGCCGGGAGCGCCTCGAGGCGGTCTTCGGTCCCGGCGGGCCACCGGATGACGACGGACTCGGCGCGGACGGCCGGGCCCAGTCCGAACCACATCGGCGCCTCGTGCCGGGCGAGATAGCTGCTCCCGGCCCGGCGCTCCTCCACCTGCGCGAGGTCCGGCGTCTCGACGATGACCCGCGCCCCGACGCCGTCCCGATTCGACCGGGTCCCGATGAGCAGCAGTCCGATCGAGTTCCCGAGGCGGGACCCGCCTTCGTTCGCGAGCAGCTCCGCCGGGCCCCGGTTCGAGGCGATCGCGAGGTCGAGGTCCCCGTCGCGGTCGTAGTCGAGCGTGGCGAGCCCTCGCCCGACCCGCGGGCGGGCGAGGTCCCCCTCCCGTTCCCGGCTCCGGGCCAGCCTCCCGCGCGCGTTCCCGAACAGTTGTCCGGGTTGCGCGAAGCTCAGGTTGGACTGGATCTCGGCGATGTTGTCGAGGATGTGCCCGTTCGCCACCACCAGATCCAGCCAGCCGTCGTTGTCGAAGTCGGCGAAGTCGCAGCCGAAGCCGAGTTCCACCAGGCTCTCCCCGCCGATCCCGGCGGCGGCGGTGGCGTCGAGGAACAGCCCCCCGCCGAGGTTCCGGTAGAGCGTGTTCGTCTCGAAGTCGAAGTTGGTGACGATCAGGTCGGGCCGCCCGTCGCGGTCCACGTCGCCGAAGTCGGTACCCATCCCGGCCTCCGGAAGCCCCTCCTCGTTGTAGGCGATTCCGGCGGCGAGCCCGGCCTCGGTGAAGCGGACGCCGGCCGGCCCCGCGGCGACCCGCAACAGGAAGTTGGGGGTCGTGTCGTTTGCGACATGGACCTCCGGCGAGCCGTCGCCGTCCACATCGCTGACGACGACCCCGAGCCCCTTGCCGCCCTCCGATCCGGGGACCTTCCGGGCCGCGAAGGTCCGGTCCCCGAGGTTCTCGAAAAAGGAATCGGGGACCCCCGGGTACTCCTGCGGATGACAGTAGGCCAGGATCTCGCGCACCGGGCTGACGCAGTCGCGATGGCGGTCGAGCGCGTAGTCGAGGTAGTTCGCGGCGTAGATGTCGAGGTCGCCGTCCCCGTCGGCGTCGAGGAGAGCGGCGCTGGTGGTCCAGTGCGGGTCGGTAGCTCCGGCGGCCCCCGCCGCCTCCCGGAACGTTCCGTCGCCCTGGTTCCAGTAGAGCCGCTCCTCGCCGAAGTGGGTCAGGAGCAGATCGGGGTCGCCGTCTCCGTCGAGGTCGCCGGCGGTCCCGCCCATCCCGTAGCGGAGCCGGTCGGGGGGGTCGAGGAGGCCGGCGGCCGCGGTCACGTCGGCGAAGCTCCCGGCGCCCCGGTTGCGGAAGAGGCGGTTGCCGACCGTCGCGCCGCCCGGGTCTCCGGGCAGCGGGTGGCCGTTCACGAAGAAGAGGTCCGGCCAGCCGTCCTGGTCGTAGTCGAGGACCAGCACGCCTCCGCCCACGATCTCGATCACGTAGCGCCGACCGCTCCCGCCGTCCTCGTGGTGGAACAAGACGCCCGCTTCTTCGGTGCGGTCGGTGAACCGCAGGTCCTCCCCGCCTGCGCCCCCGGCGGCCGGCGCGAGGGCTGCCGCCGCGGCGAGCGCGCCCGCGGTCACCATCCCGGTCCCCGAACGCGCGTCCGCGCCAGCGATCGCGCCCGGACCCCCTCGGACTCCGAGGTCTCGGCGAAGCGTCGCCGGGCCGCGGCGGCCTCTTCGTGGCGGCCGAGGAGCGTGAGCGCCGCAGCCAGGTTGTAAAGCGCCTGCCGGTGGGCGGGGTCAGCCGCCAGCGCGGCCTCGAAGGCTTGAGTCGCCCCCTCCGGATCCCCGGCGCGCAGATCGAGGAGTCCCCTGCCGGTGAGCGCGGCCGCCGAGCCCGCGGCGAGAGCCAGCGCCGAGTCGTACGCGGTGCGCGCTTCCTCCGAACGGCCGAGCCGCGAGAGGGTGCCGCCGAGCGCCACGTGGAACTCGGGCTCGTCGGGGGCGCGCCGGATCGCCTCGCGGAACGACGCCGCCGCCGGGTCGAGTTCCCCGAGCGCCGCCTCAGCGAGCCCGAGGTAGAAATGCGCCGCCGGATCGCCGGGCGCCGCCGACCGGGCGCGGCGCAGGACCGCCCGCGCCGACTCGCCGTCGAGCTGCAGGTAGTGGGCGTAGCCGAGCTGGAGCAGGATCGGCGCGGCGTCGGGTCGGCGCTCCGCCGCCTCCCCCAGCACGGCGATCGCCTCGGCGGCGTCGCCGGTCCGGATCAGCGCCGTCCCCAGCGAGAGCGCGAGCGCCGGGTTGGGCTCGGGCGTCCGCTCCTCGGCGCGGCGGAGGGCGGATACCGCTTCCTGCGGGCGACCCGCTTCCAGAAGCGCCACGCCGAGGTAGTACCAGGACCGTCCGTCGGGCGCCGCCGCGATGAGTCGCCGGAACGATTCCACCGCCGCCGCCGGGTTGCCCGCCTCCAGCCAGCGCTGGCCGGCCCGCAACAGGGCGTCGGGATCCTCCTGCCCCGATGCCCCGCCAGCGACCGCGCCGGCGAGAAGCGCGGCGAGCAGCCCCGCCCGGAAGCTCATCCGCCCGACCGGGAGCGGCTGTGGCTCACGACCCTCCCGGGAACAGTTCGGCGAGGAACTCCGCGTCGAGCCCCGGATGGCCGGTCCAGCCGAGCGTGGATTCGAGTTGCCCCCGGAACAGCGCGTTCAGCGAAGCGGCGCGCCGCAGCGATTCGAGGGCGCGGGCGCGGTCTCCCGCCGAATACGCGAGGAGGCCGAGGTTGAGCCAGACGTCGGAGGCGTCCGGCCACAGCTCGGCGGCGCGCTCCGCCTCGGCGAGCGCCGCTTCCGAATCGCCGTCGCGCATCCGCGCCCGGCTCCGGGACATGGCGGTCAGCGACAGGTTGATGTTGAGCACGCGACCGAGCTCCTCGATGGGCCGCGGATGGTCCTCGACCTGGAGGCGCGCCACCACATCGTTGTTGATGTTGCGGCCCAGCCCCTCGCCGACGACGAGCAGCGCGGCGGACTGCCGGCCGCGGCTGTCGCCCCCCGCCGCCTGGCCGGCGACCATCGCCGCCTGGAGCTTCTCGGCAAGGCTCCCGGAGGCCGCCTCGAAGGCGTCCCCCATCGCCTCCACGACTTCAGGGCCGGCCAGGATGTTGCCCTGCGCCGAGTAGTGCTCGCCGACGCGGTGGCCCGCCCACGCGTTCGCAGACTCGCCGGTGTGGACGGCGATCCCGCCGCCCGCGTCCACCACCGCGAACTGCCGGCCCTCGACGCCCGGGAAGGTGTCGTCGGCGAGCAGCCGATCCTTCACCTCTTCGGCGCTCAGGCCCTGCTTCAGCAGTTCGAGCCCCTGGAGGCCGTAGCCCGCGTTCACGTTCGCCTGGGTGGCGACGACGCCGACCCCGGCCTCGCCCCACGGCACGACGTGCCCCACCGAAAAGTACTTCGACTGCACCGCGACGCCCATCTCCCCGGTCTCCGGGTCATGAGCGACGATCGAGAAGGTCGCCACCGGCTCGTGGAGGCTCTGGGCTGGCGCGACGCCGGCAAGGGCCGCGAGGAAGACGGCGGCCAAGGCGAGGATTCGTCCAGAATGCATCGGTGGTTTCTCCTCCGCCATGGTACGCCCGGGGGTCGGACTTGCCGCCGCGTCTTGCCGGCGCGCCGGACTCCAGTCCTGCCGGCGCGCCGGACTCCAGTCCGGCAATTCACCGAGGGCATGCGGGCCGTGGTGCCGCTCTGGAGAGCGGCGCTCCATAGGCGCCGGGCTCCAGGCCCACTATGCCCCCGGCGCTCCACTCTGCGGGCGCGTCGGCTCGCGGGACTTTCGGCGGCGCTGCCACCACATCGAGCCCAGCGTGGCCGCCATCGCGATGGCCATGTCGCGGGCGGGCCCCCACCCCCACAACTCGACGACGAAGGCCATCACGACAACGGCGCCGATGGTCGCTATCGGAAGCGCCCTCCAGGTGCCGATCCCCAGTATCTCCTTCCACCAGGGCTGCGGAAACGATGGGTCCGGCCGCGTGGGAACAGCGGGCGCGGAGACGGCAGGCCCCGGCCTCGACCCGTCGCCCGAATCGGCGCCGCGCCGCCGGAAGAACATGGCGAAACCCTACCCGGCGGGCGCTGGCGCGGGCGCCGGATGCCGAGTGGACGCTGGTTCACCGGCCTCCTCCGCCTTCAGCGCCTCGAAGCGGGCGAGCGCCTCCTCGGCGCCGGCGGCGTCCCCGAGCCGCCTCCGGGCGAACGAGAGTTGGTACCAGGCGTCGGCGTAGTCGGGCGCGTGGCCGACCGCGGTCTCCAGCATCGTCTCGGCGTCCGCGGCGTCACCCCGGCGAAGCGCGATCTTGCCGAGATGGAACCACGCCTCCGGGAAGTCCTCTCCCTGATCGAGGGCGCGGCGGAAGGCGGCCTCGGCGGCGCCCAGATCGAGCCGGCGCAGCGCGGTGAGCCCGAGGAACAGGTGAGCGCGGCGCAGGCCCGGCGCCAGCTCGATGGCCCGGTTCAGGCGGTCCGCCGACGCCGCGTGGTCCCCCGCCCGCCAGTCGAGATACCCGAGCTGCAGCAGGGTGTCGGGGTCATCGGGAACGAGGGCGAGATGCTGCTCGTACGCGGAACGCGCCTCCGCCAGCTTCTCCTGCCCGGCGAACGCGGCGCCAAGGTCCGCGAGGATCTCGGGGCTCTCCCGGTAGCCGAGTTCCAGCGCGGCGCGCAGTTCCGCTTCCGCCCCCACCCACGCCTCGATCCGCAGCAGCAGCCGTCCGAGGAATCGGCGCACGCCGGGGTCGCGGGGCGCTCGCCGCGCCGCCTCCCGGGCCCGACCGACCGCCTCCGACACCCGCCCGGCGGCATCGAGCGCCGCCGCCGCGAGATAGACGGGCTCGTAGCGCTCCGGCGCCAGATCCGCCGCCCGGTCGAGGTGGACGAGCGCCTCGTCGGTCCGATCGAGCTGCGCGAGCGCCTGCCCGAGCGCCAGCCGGGCGTCCACGAATGCGGGGTCCGCCGCGACCGCCCTCTCGAAGTGCGGGAGCGCATCCGCCGGGCGGCCGCCGAGCAGCCAGACCACGCCCGCTTGCTGTCGCGCCGCCGGATCGTCCTCCCGGCCGTCGAGGAAGCGCCCGATCGCGGCCGCCGCGGCGTCGGGCTCCCCGGCAGCGAGGCGGCTGGCGGCTTCCCGGAGCGCCGGATCGGGCGCCGCCTGCTGTCCGGCCCCGAGCGGCGGCGCCGCGAGACACCAGCACGCGACGGCCACTGCAAGGGAGATCGGCGAGAATCGGAGGCGCTCCCGGTGCCGCTTCACGAATCTCCCCCCGGGCCCCTCTCCGGGCCGTTGTCTCGCCATCGGCGTCGCCATCCGCATTATCCCCCGGCGGCGGTCCTTCTCCTCTCGCTCCTGGCCTGCGGGAGTCCGTCAGGCGAACCCGAGGCCGAAACGGCGGTCGAGCCCGCCAACGTGCTGCCCGTCGGGGGTTCGATCTCGCGTCCCGAGCGGACCCGCTTCGAGCCGCCCGAGTTTCCCGAGAGCGCCCGGGCCCGGGGCGAGGAGGGCCTCGTCATCGTGGAGCTGACGCTCGACGAGCGCGGCGCGGTCAGCGAGGCTCGTTCGCTGCGGGGAGCGCCTGATCTCTCCGAAGCCGCCGTCGCCGCCGCCCGACAGTGGGTTTACGAACCCACCCTGGTCGAAGGCGAGCCCACCGCGATCCGCTTCGCCGAAACCGTGCGCTTCGTGCTCCGCCCCGCCGGGGGCTTCGGGATGCGGCTTCCCCCGGAGGCGGTCGCGGCGGCGCGGGCGGCGGCCTCCTTCCCCGACTGGGAGATCTCCGGGCACGCCTTCACCGCCTGCCCCTGCGATACCCCCTGCCCCTGCCGCTCGAACGCCCCGCCGTCGCATCCCCCCTGCCACGCGACGACCGCGACCCGCATCGAGACCGGCCGCTACGGCGACACCGACCTCTCCGGCGCCGAGTTCGTCACGCTCGGCCCGGAGACCTGGGTGGCGCTCTATCTGGACGAGGCGCTCACCGAGGCCCGCCGGGACGCGATCCTCGGCCTGTTCGCGAGCCTCGCCCCCGGAGCGCCGCAGCGCTACCGGGCGATCCGGCGGGTTCCGCTCGACATCACAACCGCCTCCGCGCCCGGCGGCGTGGTGCGGCGGGCGTTGATCCCCGATGTCCTCGAGATGGAATCGCTCTTCCCCGCCGACGCCGCCGGAGCGCTCCTCGGCCTCATCCCGGGGATGGACGTGTGGTCCAATCGGCTCACCTACGGGCGCACCTCGACCTACCGCTACCGCGACCCGTCGGTCCCGGCGGCGTGGGATCACAGCGGGAGGCAGTCGAACGCCAAGGAGTTCGCGCTCTCGCTCGACGACTACCGGAATGGCCGGATGCTCATCCAGCACGCCGACGGCTCCGGCGACTGGACCGAGGCGCAGCGCGCGATCTTCGCCTGCCCCCACGGGGGGACGACTCCCGCCCGGAACTGATCCTCGCGGCGCACCGACCTCGCTCGGGGGTTCGGCGGCGCCGTCGCGCTCCGGTGGAAGCGCGGCTGGCCCCGGCGCCGAAAGCGGCGCTTGACTTCGGCCCGGCAGCCTCGCAGTATCCCAAGTTGAGTCCGCGGGTCCCCGGAGCGGGTCGGCCATCCGGTAGCGCGGTCTCGTCGCACCGTATTAAGGAGGTGTCCATGAAGCCCCCCCCCCCCCCCCCCCCCTACGAAGGCTTCTCCTCGCGCTCTTCGCCATCGCGCTCGCTGCGGCGCCGGCGGCGACCCAGACCCAGACGGGCACCGTCGAGGGGACCGTGGTGGACGGCACCGGCCAGGTGCTGCCAGGCGTCTCGGTCACCCTCGACGGCGAGGGTGGCAGCGACGTGGCGGTCAGCTCCGGCACCGGCAGCTACCGCTTCTTCGCCGTCTCGCCGGGCATCTACACGGTCCGGTTCGAGCTGGGCGGCTTCCAGACCCGGGTCTATGAGCAAGTCCGGGTGGACATCGCCCGCACCACGGCCATTGACGTGACGCTCGACCTCTCCACCGTCGAGGAAACGGTCACGGTCGTCGGCGAGGCGCCGCTCCTCGACACCAAGAGCACCGTCATCGGCGCCACGTTCGACCAGAGCCTGCTCGAAGAGGTGCCGAGCGCCCGAGATGTGTGGTCGCTTCTCGAGCATCAGGCGCCCGGCGTGACAACGAACCGCCTTGACGTGGGCGGCAGCGAGACCGGCCTGCAGGCCGTGTTCTCGGGCCGCGGGACCTCCTGGGGCCAGAACAGTTACTACTTGAACGGAGTGAACGTGACCTGCCCCGCCGCGCTCGGCGCCAGCGGCTACTACTACGACTACGACAGCTTCGAGGAAGTCCAGGTCGAAGTCGGCTCCCACCCGGCCTCGGTGAACGCCCCCGGCGTGTACCTGAACATGGTGACCAAGAGCGGCGGCAACGAATTCGCCGGTTCGCTGGGCGCGTTCTATCAAAACGACGCCACCCAGTTCGACAACTTCAGCAGCGAGCTGGAGTCACAGGGCGGCACCGCTTCGGAGTTCGACTACCTGAGCGACTTCAATGGCCAGATCGGTGGCCCGGTGATCCGCGATCGCTCCACGTTCTACTTCTCGTTCCGCGACGAGCGGGTCCACCGCTACGTATCCGGCGTCACGTCCGTGACCGAGGACACCGACATGCGTCAGTTCGTCCTCAAGAGCGACACCGATCTCAACCAGAGCAACAAGATGAGCCTCGAATGGCACGAGATGACGTACTGGAAGCCCCGGCGCGGGCTCGACCAGTCCCGTCCTCCGGAGGCGACCTGGATCGAGGACGACACCTTCCGGATCGTCCAGGCAACCTGGACTTCCACGCTCAGCGATAGCGCGCTTCTCGAAACCCGGTTCTCCCATCTGAACGTCTTTTTCCCGACGTATCACTCCGAGGAAGCCCAGGCGGCCGGATTGCAGGCGGGCCAGGATGTGGGCCTCGGCGTCTTCCTGAACGCGCGTGACTACAACGTGGAGCGGAAGCGGAAGCGCTATTCCTACAAGAGCGATCTGACCTACTTCGCGGAAGATATCGCGAGCGCCGACCACGAGTTCAATATCGGAATCGAGTACTCGCACAACCCGATCCGCAACGAGACCACCGCGATCGACGACGTATTCCTCCGCTTCAACAACGGAGTGGCTGACCAGGTGTGGCTCCGGAACACCCCCCGCCACGACGGGCAGACCCTCGACCAGACCTCCGCCTACATTGACGACATCATCACCAGCGGCCGCTTCACCCTGAAGCTCGGACTCCGCTGGGATCGGTATCACGGCTGGCTGCCGGAGCAGAACAGCCCGGACGGGCGTTGGTGCACGACGGCGAACGGCTGTCCCCGTGAATTCGGGGAACGCACCGGCCTCCTCGACCTCGCGAGCTTCGCGCCCCGCGTCGGCCTCGTGGTCGGTCTGGAGGAAGGTGGTCAGAGCGCCTTCAAGGCGAGCTGGGGCCGCTACTACCACCAGTTCTCCACCGGGTTCGCCAACTTCGTGAACCAGAACGGCGGCCTGACGAACCGGTGGACGTGGACCGATCTGAACGGGGACCGGCAGTTCCAGGACGGTGAACAGGGCACGCTGCTCGCCAACGCGTTCGGTGCCGAGGCGGCGGTGAACACGATCTCTCCCGACCTGAAGCACGAATACACCGACGAACTCACCATGAGCCTCGAACGGGAGTTCGCGGGAGACATCTGGCTCTCGGCCACTTTCAGCCGGCGCACCAGCGATGACAAGTCGGACACCATCAACCTCCTGGCGCCTGACTCCGCCTACGAGGCGATGCAGGTGCAGGATCCGGGACCGGACAACATGGCCGGAACGGGCGACGACGGTGGGATGCTCACCGTGTACAACCTTCCGGAACATCTCGTGGGCCAGAGCGAACTGCAAATCGCCACCGTGGACAAGTTCGAGACCGACTATCGGGGGGTCGAACTGATCGCCCAGAAGCGGTTCTCGAACAACTGGCAGGCGCTCGTGTCCTACACCTGGAACGACACCGACACCTGGACCCGTGGCGGGCAGTGGGAAAACACGAACCCGGGCATCTTCGGGAACCCGAACTCGCAGGTAAACGCCCAGGGCAAGTCTTTCTACGACCGCACTCATCAGTTCAAGGCCATCGGGACTTGGCACGCACCCTTCGGTTTCAGAGCCTCGGGCGTGATGCGCTACCAGACCGGCGCTCCGGTAGGCCGGACCATCTTTGTGGGCGGCCTCAACCAGGGCGGCGCCTCCATCCTGGCGGTACCGGTCGGAACCGAACGGCTCGACAACGTGACGACCTTCGACATCGCGCTCTTTCGAGACTTCCAGGCCGGCCGCTTCCGGGTTGCTCCGGAGTTGAACCTGTTCAACATCACGAACCAGAACACCGTGACTGCAATCAACACCTCGAGCGGCGCGAACTACGGGCGGATCTCGAACTACCTCTCGCCCCGCATCGCGCGGGTCGCGATCCGCATCCACTTCTGAACCACGGTCCGCACCAGCGGCGCCTCGGCGCCGCTGGTGCGGCGCGTCTCAGCGCCTCCAGGCGAGTGTTCCCGGCGGGCGTGGGATTCGCGAGCGCTTCGTGAGAGGTGGGCTCGAGCGGCGCACGCCGGACGACGGTCCGGGCGATTTCCCCCTCGGGCCCTTTCCGACCCAGCCATGAACCGCCGTCGCGCTCTTGCTGGACTCGCCGCGGCGGCGCTGGCGCCGCCCTTTCCGGCGCACGCCGGGCAGGCCTCCACCCTGCCGTGGGACGACATCAGTCCGCTCCCCGCCGGAACCCGGGCGCGCTTCACCGATCTCTCGGGCATCACCGGGGACACCGTTCCGAACGACGACTTCTTCGTTCTCCACCACGGCGAGGTTCCGCAAGTCGCGGCGGCCGGTTTCCGCCTGTCCGTCGGCCAGCCCGGCGCCCACCCGGTCCGCACCCTCGGCCTCGGTGAAATCGCCGCCCTCCCACGCGCGGAATCCGTGGTGACCTTCGAATGCTGCGGCAACGGAGGGATCGGAATGCACGGCCTGGTGGGCGCCGCCGGCTGGGGCGGGGTTCGGCTCGCGCCGCTGCTCGACGGTCTGATCGGGCCCGACGCCCGCGAAGTCGTCTTCTTCGGCGCCGACCGGGCCGAGGAGAGGCTGCGCGGGAACCGCTACCCCGGCCGCTTCGCCCGCAGCCTCCCCGTCGCCGACGCCCTCGGCCCCGACGTGATGCTCGCCGACACCATGAACGGCGCGCCCCTGCCCCGCGAGCACGGCGGTCCGCTGCGGCTGATCGTTCCCGGGTTCTATGGCGTCTCGCAGGTGAAATGGGTGGAACGCATCGAGGTGTGGCCCTCCCGCTTCGCCGGCTGGTTCCAAGCGAAGGACTACGTCACGGTGCGCGGGGTGGACACTTCCTCCGGCGTCGTCCACGAGGCGAGCGCCATCGGCCGGATGCGGCTCAAGTCCCTCGTGACCCGGGTGGAAGCCCCCTCGGACGCCGGCCTCCTCATCCGCGGGCTCGCCTGGAACGACGCCCGCGAGTCGGTCGAGGCCGTCGAAGTGCGGGTGGACGACGGGCCGTGGCGCCGGGCCGACCTCGCGCCCTCAGAGTCCCGCTACGGACTGCGCCACTTCTCCCTGCCCTGGCCCGCGCCCACGCCCGGGGGGCACACCCTCATCTCCCGCGCCCGCGACGGAAGCGGCGTGCAGCCGACCGAAGCCGAAGCCTCCCACCGCAAGGCCACGCCGTGGGAGAACAACGGACAGGTCCTCCGTCGAATCCGGATCTGAATCAGGTCCGTCCCAGCACGATGTCGAGCCCCTGAAATAACCGTTCGACCGCACCGGGAGTCAGAGTGCCCACCGGTTCGTCCAGCAGCACCCGGCCGAGCGCGGTGACCAGGGAGACGTTCGCCACCGAGTCGCGGTCGAGGCCCGTCGAGCGAGCAGGCAAGAGGAGGTTGCCGGGCGCTTCCGCGAGCCGAAGACTGCCGGTCAGAGGAACGACGATTACCGTCGCGACACGGCTGCGATTCAGGGCGTTTCCCTGCACAACGACGACGGGACGGCGAAAACCCGCTCCAGAACCAACCGGAGCGGGCATGTTCGCCCAGCACACATCGCCCCGAACGATCACCAGTCGGTCCGCTGGAGGATCCGCCGAGCGGCGGCACCGACGAACTCGCGCGTCGCGTCGTCGTCGACGAGATCCACGACACGATTCATCGCCTCCGTCACCGCATCCGGCTCATGCCGAGCGAGATACTCCGCGAGGGCCGCAGCATACACGGCGCTCCGGCTTCGACGCGCCAAAAGTGCGAACTGATCCGCTCGCCGGAACACAGCGTCGGGGATCGATACAGCCGTCTTCATACTGCCAGTATAACCGTCGCGAGCCAGGCGGACCCTTGGGCTCAGCGCCTGACGCTGTGGCCGAAATCGGGCGTTTCGCCCGCCTCCACCGCGCGAGTCCACTCGGCGAGTTTTTCCTCCCCACGCTCCCAAAACCGGCCGCAGCGCCGGAAGTACTCGAGGACGATCTCGCTCTCGCCCCGTTCCAGCAGCAGCTTCGCGAGACCCATCTCCGGCCCGAACGAACCGAGGACCGGTGAAGGCCGCTCCACGTCGGCTGCGGCGAGGAGCCGGTCCCTGGCTTCCGCGATCTCACCCTCCGCCAGCGCCAGCCGGCCGAGGACCAGGTTGCCGTGGTGCGTGTGGTCGGCGAGGTTCTGTTCCTGGGGGTAATCCACCAGCATCGCCTCCGCGTATTCGCGCGCCTTCGCGGTCTCGCCGGCCTCGAACGCGGCCCACGCGAGCTGCTGGAGGAGGCGGTCCCGGCCCGACAGATCGGAGAGCGCCCACGCCTCCTCGTAGCGGGCGAGCGCCCGGCGCGCCCGTTCGGCGTCGTTCTCCGCGCCCCGCCGCACCGATTGCTCCGCGAGCCGTCCGAGCTGCATGGACCACCACGCGTTCGCCGGATCCAGCCCCGCCCCGCGTTCGAAGAGAGCGGCGGCCGTCTCGGGCTCCTTCAGGCTCAGGAAGCTGGCGGCATTCCAGAGGATGGCGAGGTTGTGAGGATCCGCGTCGAGGTGGGCGAACCACGCCTCTCGCGCCTCCTCCCAGCCGTCCTCGTCGCGAGGCCCGAGAAGCGACGCAAAGGGACTTCCGGTGATCCACTCCTCGGGTGCGTTGCGGATGAACCACAACGACAACTCGGTGTGTCGCCGCCGCGCCGCCGACCCGTCGGACCGCTGGGCGACCGCGTACCCGAGGAGCCGGATGCGGATGCCGATGTCATCCGGCGCGGCCTCGAGCGCCCGCTCCAGCTCGGCCGCCTCCCCCGCGCTCAGCTTTCTCCCGTCGAGCACCGCGCGGGCGTCATCGGGAGACATCGCAACGACCTGGGCGGCAGCCGGCTCCGCGACGGCGAACGCCATGAACGCGAGAAGCGCCCTGACCCATCCCGTCGTGAAGCACTGCATGACCGAACCTCCACATCCCGGTTCCAGCAACGGCCCGCGGCATCGGCAACGGGGACCTTCGCCGAATCGAGAAACGCCAGCATACCGGCGCTCGGGCCGGTACGGCGCATCAGCGCGCCGCCGGCGCCTCGATGCCGAACTCGCGGAGCGTGGTCTCGAGCGTCGGCTTCTCGAGGCGGATGCGTTCGTCGTTCAGCAGGTAGGAGAACAGATAGCCGCCCCCGAGCATCAGAATGCCGATCAGGAAGCAGTACATGACCGCCCGGTCGGGATACACGTCCTTCAGGTAGCCCACGTAGAGCGGACCGGCGATCCCCGCCGCCGCCCAGGCGGTGAGCACGGCGCCGTAGATCGCCGACATCCGGCGGGCGCCGAACACGGCGATGATGAAGGGGGGCATGGTCGCGAAGCCTCCGCCGAAACAGAGCAGGACGTAGCAGACGAGGATCGAGAAGATCCAGGGGTTCGTCTCGGTCATCAGCACGCCGAAGACGACCATCTGCGTGGCGAGCAGGATCCGGAACACGTTGACCCGGCCGATCCGGTCCGACAACAAGCCCCAGAAGAGACGCCCGAGACCATTGAACACGGAACTCACCGCGATCAGGGTCGCGCCGTATTCGGCGAGCACGGCCGGTTCGAGCGAAGGGTCGGCGAGACCCCAGACCTCCTGCAGCAGCTCGGACTGGAAACTGATGATCGAGATGCCGGCGGCGATGTTGAAGAAGAACACGGTCCAGAGCAACGCGAACTGCCCGGTCCGCAGATAGGACCCGACGGACGGCGCGGCTTCGCCACGGTCGCGAGCCGGCCGGGCCTCCGGACGGGCGGGGGCCCGAGGAGCAGACGGCGGATTGCCCATCAGCAGGCTCGCGGGGAAGAGAATGGCCGCGAACACCCCGCCGAGTCCGAAGAAGACGAGCGGCAGATCGCCCGCGGTTCGCACCAGCAGGACCGGGGCGAGCACCTTGCTGAGCAGCAGCGCGCCCACGCCGAAACCCATCACGACGATCCCGGTCGCGAGGCCCTTGCGGTCGGGGAACCACTTCGCCACGGTGGCGACCGGCGTCACGTAACCCATCCCGATGCCGATCCCGCCGAAGACGCCGTACCCGAGACAAAAGAGCGGCACGTGGTCCAGCCGCAGCGCGAGGCCCGCGACCAGGTAGCCGCCGCAAAACAGCGCGCTGCCGGCGAGGGCCAGCCTTCGGGGGCCGATCCGCGGGAGCGCCTGACCGGCCCAGGCAGCCGAGACCCCCAGCGAGAAAATCGCCAGACTGAAGGCCCACGCGGTCTCGGTGAAACTCCAGCCGGACTGGCGGACGAGAAGCGTCTGGAAGTAGCTCCAGGCGTACACCGTCCCGAAGCAGAGCTGGAGCACGGTGCAGACGCTCACCGCGACGAGGCGCGACGACCGCCCAGGCCATCTCATCACCGCTTCGCCGCTCCACAGGTGCCGCTCTGGAGAACCCCCACCGGGAGAACTGGGGCGCTCCATAGGCGCGACGACCGCCCGGGCGTTCCCGTCACCGCTTCGCCTCATCCGCGCCGGGCGGGACCCGCCGCGTCACGCCGCGGAGCGGCTCTCCGGGGCGGGGGTCAGCGCATCGGGGCCGCTGGACGACCGCCGGCGGGACAGATAGAGGATGAGCCGCGCGATCTGCCCGACTTCGTCGTCGCGCTCGAGCAGCTTCCCGGGCCCCGCCGCCGGCGCGCTTCCCTCCGGGGCGTGTCGGGCGGACTCCACCGCGTAGGCGAGGAGTTCCGCCAGCGGCCGCGCTACGAGGTTGACGAGCCAGTTGGAGGCGAGGATGCCCCCGAGCAGCAGGATGGAGATGAGGGCCACCTGCTGGCCGATCGCCCGCTGGATCTTCAGCGCGACCAGATCCAGGTCCATGCCCAGATGAACCGTCCCCGCAACTCCCGCCAGGATCGGGCTCCCGACCTCGAGGAAGTCGCCCATGCCGGGAATGGCGCGCTCCACCGGCTCGGTGGCGAAGGGGTCGCCTTCGAGGATCTGGGTCGGAATCCCGGGCACGAACGTGTGCGCGAGGAACGCCCCGGTCTCATCGGTGATGTAGATGTAGCGGATCCCCTGCACTTCCACGAACTGATCGATCAGGGACTGGAGCGTCGCGAGGTTGCGGTTGAGCAGGATGTCCACGCTCGAGTCGGCGATCGTCTTGGCGATGCTTTGGCTGTTGGCCGCGTATTCGGCGGAGAGCTCGGTGTCCACGGTGCGGATGCACAGGAGCGAAGTCGAGAGCACGATCAGGCCGAACAGCGCGAAGATGCCGAAACGCATCCGCTGGAAGAGCCGGTGGACTTTCACGGCGGCGGGCATCTGCGGCGAGCTCGGGCTCAGGCGGCGAAGACGCTCCAGTCGGTGAGCGGCACGAAGCGCCCGCGCTCGACGACCGTGTAGTACACCCGGTCGAGTCCCTGACGGCGGTCCGGGCCGAAGGAGACCCGCTCGCCGATGCCGAGATCGAAGTCCCGGATGGAGAAGACCGCCTGTTCGAGCCCGCCGCGGCTCGGCGCTTCGTGGAAGCGTCGCAGGATCTCGCACACCAGCTTCGCGTTCAGGAACCCCTCGAGGCTGACGAAGCTCTGGGGCAGCGGTCGGTAATCGCCGGCGGCGAGTTCCCCGGGGACCTGCGGGTCGTACCTCTCCATGAGATCGCGATACTCCGGCACGGCCGGCACGGAGACGTCCTCGTAGCTGGGGACCACCTGGGAATTGACGAGCCACCGGGTGGTTCTCTCGGCGTCGCCCCCGCCCTCGCTCAGAAGGTTCACGAGGTTCTCGCTGCCGACGAAGGAAAGATTGGCGATGGGGACTTCGAGCCCGAGGTCCACGGCGTCCCGGGCGAGGGCGGCGCAGGCGGCGTAGGCGCCCACGCAGATCACGGCGTCGGGCGCCGACCGCCGGAGGATTTCGACCTGCGCCCGCATGCTGCCGGTGAACCGGGCGCCGCGGCGGTAGGTCGCTTCGGCGGCGATCGTCTCGCCGCGCCGCTCGAGGGCCGCCCGCACCCCCGCCCAGCCGCTGCGGCCGTAGGCGTCGGCCTGATAGAAGACGGCGATCCGGCGGCGGCCGACCGAGAGCAGGTTCTCGACGAGCCCGGCGGTCTCCTGACGGTAGGAGGCGCGCAGGTTGAAAGCGAAGTCCCCGTACGGCGGTTCCCGCTGCGGCTGCGCTCCGGTGAACGGGAAGAACATGTAGATCTGCTCTTCCTGGAACTTCTTGAGCATCGGCAGCACCCGCGTCACCGTGGGCGTCCCCACGTAGCCGAACAACAGGAACACCCGGTCCTCCAGCATCAGCTTCAGCGTGTTCTCGACGCAGGGGTCCGGCTGGTAGCCGTCGTCGTAGAGCCGCAGCTCGATCCGGCGCCCGCCGATTCCCCCGTTCGCGTTCACGTGGCTGAAGTACGCCATCGCGCCCCGGTAGAGCTCGATGCCGAGCCCACCCGAAGGGCCGCTGAACGCCGCCGAAGTCCCGAGCACGATGGCGTCGTCGGAAAAGCCCGCCGTCCGATTCTGGACGGAGGGCGCGATCGCCGTTCCCTCCCCGTCGGGGCGGGCGGCATCCGCGAATCTCGTCCATGGCGCCAGCAGGGCGGCCATCCACCCGGAGCGCACGAGCGCCCGGCGGCTCATGACGGTCCCGGAGCGCGCAGCCCGACATCGGCCCTGCGGATTCATGACGCCACCGGACCTCTCCTCAGCGCGGTCACGGAACGCTTGCCCCTCTCCCATGAAATGTCACCGGAATTCGATGATACGCGTTCCGGGCGCACGGCGGGCGGACCGGGCGTGGTCGCCGCAGCGGGGACCGGGCCCGCAACATCCCCGCGGCCGCCGGAACCGGCTCGATGCTGCTCGTGATCTCGGGCTGGCCCGTCGGATGGCGGCGGGCCGAGCCCCCCGGTCGAATCGCCCCGCCGCGGCGGTTGAAGCGGCGCAGGCCGGTCGGTAGGCTCCGGCGGAGGCGAAGGCCGACCCCCTGCCGTGAAATCACCCGTCGAGACGCCGCTGGCCGCGCGTCGTCGGCTGCTGCGCTATCTGGCCGGAAGCCCGCTGCTCCTCGCCGCCGGGTGCTGGGAGCGGCGTACCGACGAGCCGGAGCGACCGCCGGTCGCGGACGGGGACGAACGGGAGCGGTTTGGCTGGAGCCGGACGCCCCGCGAGCTGATCTCCTCGCCTGGCGACGCCGCCGACATCTTCGACTTCCGCGCCGTGGCGCAGGCGAACCTGCCCCCGGCGCACTACGGCTACATCGCCACCGGAGTGGACGGCGAGGGCACCCTCGCCGCCAACCGCCACGCGTTCGAGCGGGTGGGCATCCGCGCCCGGCGGCTCGTGGACGTCTCGGACCCCGACATGTCCTTGTCGCTCTTCGGACGGGACTGGACCTCCCCGATCGCCATCGCGCCTTGCGGCAGCCAGAAGGCGTTCCACCCCGAAGGCGAAGTCGCCGTCGCGCGGGCCGCCCGGGAAGTGGACCACGTCCAGCTCCTGTCCACCGTGACGACGTCCGGCGTGGAGGAGGTGAACGAGGCGCGCGGCGAGCCGGTCTGGTACCAGCTCTACCCAACGACCTCGTTCGAGGTCACGAAGCAGCTCGTAAGCCGGGCCGAGGCCGCTGGCTGCCCCGCGCTGGTGCTCACCGTTGACCTCCCCGCCGGCAGCAACCGGATCACCACCCCGCTCTCGGCGCGGCTGGACTCGCGGAACTGCGAGACCTGCCACCGCCCCGGCTTCGCCAACTATGTCTCCCGCAAGAGCATGTTCGACGGGATCGAGGTCGCCGACGCCACCGGACGGAGCCGGTTCGAGGGCCTGAATCAGCCGGCGCTCACCTGGGACGTGGTGAAGCGCCTCCGCGACATCACCTCGATGCGGATCCTGCTGAAGGGGATCGTGACGGCCGAGGATGCGGCGCTTAGCCTCGAGCACGGCGTGGACGGGCTGGTCGTCTCGAACCACGGCGGCCGAGCCGAGGAGAGCGGCATCGGGACGCTCGAGAGCCTCCCCGAAGTCGTCGAGACGATCGGAGGACGGATCCCCGTCATCATGGACAGCGGCATCCGAAGGGGAGCGGACATCTTCAAGGCGCTCGCGCTCGGCGCCGACGCGGTGCTGATCGGACGCGCCTACCTGTGGGGACTCGCCGCCTTCGGACAGGACGGCGTCGAGGCGGTGCTCCGGATGCTCCGCGCCGAGCTGAGGCTCGCGATGCAGCTCGCCGGCGCCCCTTCCCTCGCCGACATCGGCCCCCGGTCGGTGCTTCGCCGCTGACCGAACGCTTCCCGGTCGGTGCTTCGCCGCTGACCGAACGCTTCCCGGTCGGTGCTTCGCCGCTGACCGAACGCTTCCCGGTCGGTGTTCCGCCGCTGACCAAACGCCTCTCTGCCGGGCTCGCTCTGGTCGGACTCGTCGCGCTTCCCGGCGCATCCGTCGCCGCCCAGCCCCGGTTCGACGACTCCACCGGGGACTCGGGCGTCCGGTTCGTTCATCGGACCGGCCGCGGCGTGGACGACGCGCCTCCCTGGTTCATGCCCCGCATCATGGGCTCCGGGGTGGCGGCGTTCGACGGCGACGGGGACGGGGACCTCGATCTCTACTTCGTCCAGGGCCGCGGACCGGACGAGCTGTGGATGGGAAGCGGCGACGGACGATTCGAGCGCGGGACCCGTCTTCCGGAGAACCCGGCCTACGGTATGGGCGTGGCGGTCGGCGACTTCGACGGGGACGGAGACCCCGACCTCGTCCGTACCGGATTCGGCGCCGCGACGCTCCTCCGGAATGACGGCGATCTCGCGCTCCACCCCGCCGAGGGACTCCCGGAGACACCCGGCTGGTCGGCCTCGGCCACGACCTGCGACTACGACGGGGACGGGCGGCTCGACCTGTTCGTGACCCGCTACATGGACTACGACCCGGGATTCACCTGCCACGCCGCCACCGGCGCGGAGGACTACTGCAACCCCACCGAGATTCCCGGGCTCTCGGATCGCCTCTACCGGAACCTCGGGGGCGGACGCTTCCAGGACCGCAGCCGGGAGTCGGGGATCGCCGCGTTCGCCGCCCGCGGACTCGGGGTCGTCTGCCACGACGTCACCGGGGATGGCCGACCCGACTTCTACGTCGCGAACGACACCGAGGCGAACCATCTGTGGGTGAACCAGGGCGACGGCGGGTTCCGGGAGGAGGCGCTGCTCCTCGGCGCGGCGCTTTCCGGGTTCGGCCGTCCCGAGGCGGGCATGGGCATCGGGCTCGGTGACTTCGACGGGGACGAGGACCTGGACCTGCTCCTGACCCACTTCGCAAACGAAACGAACACGCTGTACCTGGCGGAGCCCGGGATCGGCTTCGAGGACGCGAGCATCCGTTTCGGCCTCGGACGCCTCGGCTTGGGCACCACCGGATTCGGGGTCACGGCGGGCGATTTCGATCTGGACGGCCGTCTCGACGCGGTGATCGCAAACGGACGGGTGGCGCGTCCCACCGGCGAGCCGCCAACGGAACCGCACTTCGAGCAGTACGCCGAGCCCCTGCTGCTCCTGGCCGGAACCGGCGCGGGCTTCCGCGACGCCGGACCGGAGTCTCCGGACCTGGTGGACCTCCTCACCGTCGGGCGCGGCCTGGTGGCGGGCGATCTCGACGGCGACGGCGACCTGGACCTGGTCGCCACCGCCGCGGAGGCCCCGGCGAGCATCCTGCGGAACAACTCCACCCGAGCCGGCGAATGGCTCACCGTCCTTCCTCTCACCGGCGACCCGACCCGACCCGACCACGGCGCGACCGTGCGGCTCGCCACCGATCGGGGCGCTCGGACCGCCCCGGCGAACCCGGGAGTCTCCTACCTGAGCTCCTCCGACCCGGCTGCCCACTTCGGTCTGCCCGCCGGAGTCCGGATCACGGCGGTCACGGTCGTCTGGTCCGACGGGGAGGCCGAGACGTTCCCGGCGCCGGAGCCGAACCGGCGGGTCGAGCTGCTGCGGGGCGCGGGCTCTCCGGTCCCGCCCTCGGTCTCAGGCGGCCTTGATGTCCGTCTGGGTGAAGTCATTCCCCTTGAACAGCAGCGGCTCGCCGCTCACGTCGGCGAGGGCGTAGGCGAAGCAGTCTCCGAAGTTGAGGGCGGCGGGGTGGTTCCCCTTGCCGAACCGCCGCCAGGCGTACCGAGCGGAAGCGAGCTGAGCAGGAGTCACGGAGACCAATTCGATCTGTCCCTCCTCCAGCAGCCGTTCGACCTGGGTTCCCGCGGCCGCACCGCCCCGTCCCTCAGCCACCATGGTGACCTCGAGGGCGTTGGCGACCGACATCCGACAGGCCGATGCCCTGGCGAGACGCTCGGTGAAACGGGGTGCGTCGGGCTCATCGAGCAGGATCGCCAGGACGGCCGAACTGTCCACGATCACTTCGGGAGCCCCCGCTCGTCGTACAACCAGTCCCCATGATCCGTGGAGCCCGGGCCCGGCCCCAGCAACGCGGCGCAGCGCTTTCCAATCGTCTCGAGGGCGCGCATCCGCTCTTCGACGCCCTGCGCCCGACGAACGCGCTCCAGGCGCTCGCGCACCGCGACGGTGATCGCCTCCGTCTTGTTCTCGCCCGTCAACGCGGCCAGTTCCGCGGTCAGCCGGCAGGTTTCGTCGCGTTTGATGTTGAGGGCCATGCGGTGAACTCCGGAGGTCGAAGCAGTCTAGCGTTTCGACCTTGCCAGGCGTCGCTTCTCGCCGCCGTCGCTCTCGCCGCGGCGTTCGGGTGCGGTGGCCCCGCCGAGATCCCCCGGGTCGGGACCTCGGACATGGAGCCGGCGGTGGCGCGCGCCATCGCCGCCGCGACCACGACGGTGGAGGGGGATCCGGGGGACGCCGGTGGCTGGGGACGGCTCGGCATGGTGCTCCACGCGCACTCGCTGCCCGAGGAAGCGTCAGCCGCCTACACCGAAGCAGCGCGGCTCGACGACTCGGATCACCGCTGGACTCACCTCCACGCCCGCCTGCTCGAGACCGGGACTCCCGACGAGGCGCGGACGCTGACCGACGAGACGCTGCGCCGCCGGGACCGCTTCCTCCCGGCGCTCGCCCTCCGCGCCCGGCTCCTGGAGACGCTGGGGGAAGAGGAAGCGGCTCGAGACGCCTGGAGCGAGCTCGCGGCCGCGGATCCGGACTCGGCCGAGGCGACGCTCGCCGCCGCCCGGCGGCTCCTCGGGGACGACGATCTCGACCGGGCCATCCAGACGCTCGAGCGGCTCACGGCCCGGCGCCCCGAATCCGCGGCGGCCTGGTCCTTCCTCGCCCAGGCCCACCGGCGCCGGGGAGAACCCGACGTCGCGCTCGAAGCCGCCCGTCGCGCCCGGGCCGCCGCTTCCTCCTCGTCCCGCGGGACGACATCGGACCCCGACCCGCTCCTCGAGGCGGTGGCGGCGCTGCGCGCCGACTCGGTGGCGCGGGAGGCCCGCGCCCGCCGCGCCGCCGAGCGCGGGGATCCCGAGTCTGCGGCCGCGCTCTACGGTGAGCTGGTCCGCGAGCGGCCCGACGACGCCGACCTCCACTACAACCTCGCCAACGCGTTGTCGCGGCTCGGGCGCGCCGGTGAGGCGGAAGCCGCCTACCGGGAGGCGCTCGCGCGGGACTCCGACTCGAGCCCGACGATGGCGAACCTCGCGAACCTGCTCGCCCGCTCCGGCCGGGAGGAGGAGGCGGCGCGTCTCTACCGCCGGTCGGCGGAGTCGGACCCGGCGCACCTCCCCACCCTGCTGGGCGCATCCAGCCTCGCGTTCCAGCGCGGCGAGCTACGCGACGCCGAGCGGCTGCTCCGCCGCGCCCTCGCCGAGGATCCCGGCCACCCGGCGGCGCTCCAGGGACTGGGACAGCTCCTCGCCACCGGGGGGCGTCTGGACGAGGCCGCAACGGTTCTGGGACGGGCCCTCGACGCCGCGGCTCGACTCAGCGACGGCCAGAGGGCCGGAATCCACTTCCTGCTCGCCGACGTGGAGCGCCAGCGCGGCCGACTCGACGACGCGCGGGCCCACCTGGATCAGGCCGGCGCGCTCGGCATGGAGATCCCGGACGCCTTCCGCGCCCTGCTCGACCCTCGCTGACCGCCGAACCGCGGCGCCCGGCGACGGCGCCTCGGTCCATCGTTCTAATGGCGATGTAAGATTGACATCGTGATCAGAACCCAGATCCAGCTTCCGGACGCCCTCCATCGCGATCTCAAGCGCTTCGCAACCTCGCGCGAGTGGTCACTGGCCGAGACGGTGCGACGCGCCGCCGAGCAATTCCTCGCCCGCCACCCGGCGAGAACCGAATCGAGGACCGTTTGGCGCGTCCCGGTCTCGGACACGGTGGGCTGGCGGGGACTCAGCGACGAGGCGATTCGCGCGGTGGCGTTCGAAGACTCCGCGCGGCTGCCGACGGAGCCCGTTCCTGATGACGGCGATTGACACGAACATCCTGCTCCACGGCTTCAGCCGGGAGAGTTCGCGGCACTTCCGCGCCCGCCGCTTCCTGGAACAGGCGTCCCGAGATGACGGCTTCGCCCTCTCGGAATTCGTCCTGGTCGAGTTCTACACCCTGCTTCGGAACCCGGCGGTCCTCCGGCGACCACTCGATGCCGAGGACGCCGCCCGAGTCGTCGAGACCTATCGTCGCCACCCCCGATGGAGTCTCCTCGGGTTCAACGAGGACAGCGTCAGACTGCACGAACATCTCTGGAAGAAGGCGGCCCGGCCCGGGTTCGGACGCCGCAGAATCTACGACGCGCGCCTGGCGTTGAACCTGCGGGCCCACGGCGTCACGGCGTTCGCAACCGCGAACGTCAAGGACTTCCGGGACTTCGGATTTCGCAGGGTCTGGAATCCGCTCGAGTGAGCGGTCGCGCTGTCAGGGTTCGGCGGGAGCGAGGTGCGTCCCGAAGAAGCGATGGACCCGGCGCCAGGCGTCCCGCAGGACGTGGTCGCGGTGGAAGTAGTGGAATTCCCCCGGGTAGGTCACGAGCTCGAAGTCCTTCCCGGCCCGCAGCAGCCCGTCGGCGAGGTTGATGGACTCGAAGTAGGAGACGTTCACGTCCGAGGTCCCGTGGAGCATGAGGAGGGGTCGAACGATCCGGTCCACGCGGTCGGCGGGAGCGCCGAGTTCATAGACCTCCGGGTTCTCGGCGGGCGTCCCCATCCGGCCCACCACCCACACTCCACCCGGATCCTCGAACCAGAGCCGGAAATCCCCGACCCCGGCGACATTCACGCCGGCGGCGAAGAGAGTGGGATCGAGCGTGAGCGCCTGCATCGTCATGAATCCGCCGTAGCTGAGCCCCCAGACCCCGATCCGGTCGGCGTCCACGAACGGGAGCGTCTTCAGATACTCCGCCGCGGCGGCCACGTCCTGGTAATCCCCGCCCCCGACGTCGCGATAGACCTCCTGCCGGAAGTCCCGCCCGTAGCCGATGCTGCCCCGATAGTCGGGCATGAGCACGACGTAGCCCTCGGCGACGAGGAACTGGTGGAAGGCGTGGTACGCCCCGTAGTCGCGGCGGATGTGCCAGCCGTCGTAGTTCTGCGCGATCCCGTCGCCGTGGACCCACACGATCGCGGGGCGCAGCGCTCCCCCGTCCGCTCCCTCGGCGACGAACAGGTACCCGGGGGCGTCGCCGCCGTCGCGCGCCGGGTAGCGCACGAACTCGCCCTCGGTGAACCACTCCGGGTCCACGGTCTCGGGGACCGAATCGGTGAGCCGCGCCGCGGCGCCGCCCGACCCGGCGTCCACCACGAAGAGATCGGGCGGCGAGCGCGGCCCCGTCCGCTGGAAGACGATGCGGCTGCCGTCGGGGGAGAACCCGCCGTGCTCGGAGGTGAGCCGGAACCCGGTGGCGAGCGCCGGCTGGGTGTTCGCGCCCCGGAAGTCGGTGAGCTGCCGAGGGGTCGCCACGGGGAGGTCGGCCGTGTCCACCACGAAGAGCTGCCGCTGGCCGGGATGGTCGGCGTTCGCATCCCACGCGAGCCGGCTCCCGTCGGGCGACCAGGAGAAGCGGCGCGCCTCCTGGGCTTCCGGCGTGATCGGGGTCGCCTCGCCGTCGGCGGTCGAGACCACGACCAGACGGTCCCAGCCGCTCGAATCGTCCACGAGCGCCACCCACGCCCCGTCGGGCGACGGCTTCGGTTCGGCGCCGAGGTAGTTCAGGCTCCACCACTTCTCGTCGGTCGTCTCGTGAATCGTGTCGCGTGATCCATTGCGCAGGTCGCTGACGACGACCGAGCGGGTCCGGTAATCGGGGGAGACCTCCTGGAAAACAAGGCGGTCGGCGTCCAGCCAGCGCGGGTTCGAGGCGGCTTCCGGACCCGACGCGATCCGTCGCGCCACCCCTCCGGCGATCACCGGAACGATCCAGAGATCGGGTGGGGAGGCGGACGCCCGGCGAAACACGACGGACGCCCCGGAGAGCTCCGGCGCCTCGTCCACGGTGCGGATGCGGGAGATGGTCGTGGCGAGGAAGCGGGCGTCCGGCGACCAGACCGGCCCGCTCTCGACCCGGTCGTCGGTCGCCGTGAGGCGGATCTCGCTCCCGCTCGCCAGATCCCGGACGTGGAGGTCGCCGCCCCGCGCGAAGGCCAGCCCGCGTCGGTCGGGCGAGAGCGCGAAGCCCGACTCGCCTCCGGGCTCGGCCGGGAACACGCGCTCGAGCGTTCCGGCGAGATCCGGATTCATCCGGTAAAGGACGCCGTTGCGGGTGAAGTAGAGGGTCTCGTCGTCCGCGCCCCAGAAGAGGTCGGCGAGGGTCTCGTAGGCATCGCCCCAGCGCGTGAGCTGGCGGGGCGGCTCGCCGGCGCCGGGCGTCACCTCGTAGAGGTCCATCTGGTGGTTGTGGTCCCAGACGAACAGCACCGACGAACCGTCGGGCCGCCATACCGGCGCACCGGGATGACGGATCTCGAGGATGTCGTCGAGAGCCAGCCGGGGCTCGACGACCGGCTCCCCGCATCCAGTGACGGCGAGGGTCGCGACCAGAGCCGTTGCGACCGGCCAGCGCCGATGCCTTTCGGGAGGGTGCACCGCCATCACTCGCCTGCCTTCCGGTCGCTGCGGACCGCGGGGCGATGGTAGCGGGCGCGTCCTGTGGAGCGCCGCTCTCCGCCGGTTCTCCCGGCCAGTTCTCCCGGTGGGGGCGGGGCGGGGTGCGGCACGATGGAGCGCAGGCCAGCGTGCGTGTTCGGCCCCGGTCAGATGTGCCCCTCGGTGCCGGACTGGAGTCCGGCGCTCCATAGACCGCCACTGGTCAGTATGGAGCGCCGCTCTCCAGAGCGGCACGATGGAGCGCAGGCCAGCGTGCGTGTTCGGCCCCGGTCAGATGTGCCCCTCGGTGCCGGACTGGAGTCCGGCGCTCCATAGACCGCCACCGGTCAGTATGGAGCGCCGCTCTCCAGAGCGGCACGATGGAGCGCAGGCCAGCGTGCGTGTTCGGCCCCGGTCAGATGTGCCCCTCGGTGCCGGACTGGAGTCCGGCGCTCCATGGATGTCCCGTTCTGGCTCCGTGAGGAAGGAAGGAGACGGATGGAAGTTGGACCCGGCGAAAGCCGGACCCTGGGAGCCGCGCACGGGACGAGCGCACCCCTTGAACCGGTTGCGGGACCGGCGGGGCGCCGGGACATTAGCGCGCCCACGGATCAAGTCAAGGCCGACCCCGAACGGCCGACTCCGGCTCCGGTCAGAATCCCCCGACGCCCCGTGCCACGGCCTTCCGCCCGAGACATCGCCGCCTACCGGGAGAAGCGCGACTTTCGACGAACGCCGGAACCCCCGGCCGAGACGACGCCCACCGAGGGACTCCCGCGGCGGCGCTTCGTGGTGCACCGGCACGAGGCCCGGCGGCTCCACTACGACCTCCGGCTCGAGATGGAGGGCGTCCTGCGGTCGTGGGCGGTTCCGAAGGGCTTCACCTACGACCCGGACGTCAAGAAGCTGGCGGTTCGCACCGAGGACCACCCCCTCGCCTACACCGACTTCGAAGGCGTCATCCCGGAGGACGAGTACGGCGGCGGGACGATGACCCGGTGGGACCGGGGCCGCTACGAGATCACCGAGGGAGGCGAGGACGAGGGGGCGGCGGGAGTCGCCGCCGGAAAACTGGTGATCCGGCTGCGGGGCCGGAAGCTCCGCGGCGCATGGCATCTGGTGCGGACGAAGCGCGGAGAGCACGAATGGATCCTGTTCAAGGGGCGGGACCGCTACGTCCGGGCCGACGACGATCGCCAGCCCTTCTTCGACCTCGACGCGGCCCGCCGGTGGACCGGCCGCCCGCCGCCGGGTCCGATGCGACCCCCGCGGGAGGCGGCCCCGTTCTCGGACCGGGACTTCCTGTTCGAGCCGCAGCTCCTCGGGATCCCGGTGTTCCTCGAGAGGCGCGCCGGCGAAGTGCGGCTCGCTCCGGCCGACGGCGGAGCGTCCCGCTCGTGGGCCGAACCCCTCCGCGAGCTGTTCGCCGCCGGGGAGGCGCTGCGAGCGGAAGCCCTCCTCGCCCACGGCGTCCTGCTCGCGACCGATGGCGCCGAGCGCCCGTCCCCGGCGCGGCTTGCGGCCCGGCTCGACGGGGACGACCGGATTCCGGTCGTGCTCTACCTGAACGATCTGCTGCGCTACGAGGAATGGGACCTCCGCGCGGTCCCGCTGCGGGAGCGCAAGGCCCTCCTGTCCACGCTGCTCCCGGCAAGCGATTGCCTGCTGTTCGGCGACCATGTCGCGGTCCGGGGCAAGGAGTTCCACGCCGCCTGCGAGGCGGCGGGGCTTCCCGGCTCGATCGCGCGCCGGGCCGACGCCCGGTGGCCGGGCGGCCCGGCGGACGGTCTGCGGATCCCCGCCCGTGGCGTCGGCGACGCTGAGGCGGAGAGCCACCTTCTGGCCGGTCTGTCCCGGCAGCGGGCGCGGCGCGACGCGGCCCGCCCGGTCCGGTTCACCAATCTGGACAAGGTGTTCTGGCCGGACCTGGGCTACACCAAGGGGGACCTGATCCGTTACTACGACCAGGTCGCAGAGCACCTCCTCCCCTACCTCCGGGAACGCCCGGCGCACCTGCTGCGCACTCCCGACGGCGTTGGCGGCAAGGCGTTCTACCAGAAGGATCTGCCGGATCACACCCCGGACTGGGTGGAGACCGAGGCGATCCCGTCGGGGAGCCGGGGCGAGACGATCCGATATCTCATCTGCAACGACGCCTCGGCGCTCCTCTACGCGGCGAACCTGGGGAGCATCGACATCCATCCCTGGCTGTCGCGCCGGACCCACCGTGACCATCCCGACTGGGTCGTCTTCGATCTCGATCCGGGCGGCGCGCCGTTCTCCGATGTCGTGCGGCTGGCCCGCGCCTTCGGGAAGGTCCTCCGCGGGATCGGGCTGCGCCCGTCGCTCAAGACCTCCGGCGCCACCGGGCTCCACATCCATGTGCCGCTCGAGCCCATCTACCCCTACGAAGTCGCCCGACAGTTCGCGGAAGCGGTTTCCACCCACGTCGCCGGCGAACACCGGGACATCGCCACCGTCGAGCGCCAGGTGGCGCGCCGCGGAGGACGGGTGTATCTGGATTTCCTTCAGAACCGCCGCGGGCAGACCGTCGTGCCCCCCTACGTGGTGCGGCCGGTGCCCGCCGCCTCGGTCTCCACTCCCCTCGACTGGGACGAGCTCGAGGGCGGCCTCGACCCGCAGCGGCACACCCTGAAGACGATCCCGGAACGGCTCGACCGGCTGGGCGACCTGTTCGCGGGAACGCTCCACGACCGCCAGCACCTCCTGCCGGCGATCCGCCGCTTCGAGACGACCTACCTGGCGAGACCCTGAGCCCGGGCCCCGGGCACACCCGCCCCCGTTCGGGCGAGGTCCGCCCTTCCCGACCGGACCCCGGCATCGGCGCGACTCCCTTGGCGCTTCCAGCCGTCCCTGCGATTGGAACGCCCCGCGGCGGCCCGCGTCAAATGCCTCCCGGTTCCGAGGCTCCGTCAGGCGCCCGACTCGACCGCCACCACCGCGCCAAGACGGCGCAGCCGGTTGGCGAGATCGGCGTAGCCGCGCTCGACGACCTCGAGCGGCGCGACCGAACTCACTCCCTCGGCGGCGAGCGCCGCGGCGATGAGCGCCATGCCGGATCGTATGTCCCGCGCGTCCAGATCACCCGCCCGCAGCGGGGCGGGGCCGTTCACGAGGATCCGGTGCGGATCGCAGAGGAAGAGCTCGGCGCCCATACCCCGCAACTGCTCCAGCGCGAACAGTCGGAGCTCGTACATCCAGTCGTGGATCAGGGTGGCGCCTTCGGCGGCGGCGGCGAGCACGGTCACCAGGCTGACCAGATCGCTCGGAAAGCCGGGCCACGGCGCGGTCGTGATGCGGGGAGCGGCGTGGAGAGCCGAGGGCTCGATCAGCAGGCCTCCGCCGCGAAGCGCGCTGCGCACGCCGAGTCGGGACAGCACGGCGACGACCGGCTCGAGGTCCCGCGGCGCCGCGCCGCGGATCTCCAGCGCCCCGCCGGTGATCGCCGCGATCACCGCCCAGCTCCCCGCCTCCACGAAATCACCACCGAGCCGCCACCGGGCGCCGGCGCGGCGGCGGGCGCCGGTCACCCGGAGGGTCGGCGTTCCCGCTCCCTCGATGCCGACTCCCATCCCTTCGAGGAACCGGCACAGATCCACGACGTGGGGCTCGCAGGCGGCATGGCGGATCTCGGAGACTCCCGGCGCCGCGGCGGCGGCGAGGAGCGCCGTCTCGGTTCCGGTCACGGACGCCTCCAGCAGGTAGAGCGACGCCGGCCGGAAGCCGTCGGGGATTTCGAGGGCCGTTCCCGGACCCGGGAGTTCCCGGGCGCCAAGGGCGCGGAGCGCGGCGAGATGGACCGAGACCGACCGCCGGCCGGGGAAGTCCCCGCCCGTCGCGGGAAGCTCCACCCGCCCGCGGCGCGCGAGAACCGGGGCCGTGAGCAGGACCGAGCCCCGGAGCGCTCCCACCGGGCCGGGGTCGGGACGGTCTCCGGTGAGCCGGGCGGCGCGCACCGTGATGGCAGTCGTCCCGACACCCTCGACTTCGGCGCCGAGGCTCTCGAGGGCCGACGCCATCGCGGCCACATCCCGGATCCGGGGCATGTTCCGGAGGTGGCACGGCTCCTCGGTGAGCAGACAGGCGGCGAGCAGCGGCAACGCGGCGTTCTTGTTCCCCTCGACGGTGACGACGCCCCCGATGGGGTGGCCGCCCTCGATCCGAAGGCGGGTGGGACCGCGGCGCTCCGTCACCGGTCGAACGCCCCCACGAACCCGATCTCGGGCTCGAGCCGGACGCCGAACCGCCGCTCGACCGCATCCCGGCAACGGGCGAGCAGCTCGCGCACGTCGAACGCGGTGGCCCCCGGGGCGGCGAGCAGGAAATTGGCGTGGAGCCGGGAGACCCGGGCCCCTCCCACCGAGGCGCCCTTGAGTCCGGCGCGGTCGAGCAGCGCTCCGGCGGCGGCCGGGATTTCCGGGGGAAGCGCCGGGGTCCGGGGGTCGGGGTTCCGGAACGCGCAACCGGCGGAGCGCGCCCGGAGCGGCTGGGTCCGGCGTCGGAAGGCGATGGACTCCCGGGCCCGCCGGCGCAGCTCGTCCGGATCCCGCCCCGGTCGCACCCGGAAGTCGGCGGACAGCACGATCCGGCCCCCGAGTTCACCCCCTCCGGGCGCGAGCTTCACGTCGTCCGGCCCCACCGTCGCCACCGAGCCGTCCGCTTCGAGCAGGCGCAACGACGCGATCCGGTCCCCGATCTCCATCCCGCCGAAGTGCGCGTTCCCGTGCACCGCGCCGCCGACGGTTCCGGGAGTCCCCGCCCACGCCTCGACGCCCCCGAGCCCCCGCGCGGTGGTCCACCGGACGAGGGCGTTCAGCGAGATCCCCGCGCCGGCGCGGACGAGCGCCGCCTCCAGCCGCCGGGCGCGGCCGCCGCGCACCCGCACCACGAGCCCCCGCACGCCCCGGTCGGCGATCAGGAGGTTCGAACCGCCGCCGAGGATCGTGACCGGGAATCCGAGTTCCCGCGCCGCCGCCAGCGCCCCGCGCAGGACCGTTTCGGCGCGCGCTTCGAGGAACCACTCGGCGGCGCCCCCGATCCCGAAGCTGGTGAGCGGCCCGAGCCGCCGGTCCCGGACCGGGGGGCTGTCGGCGCGCCCACCCAGCCGGTCGGCGAGCGCCTCCTCGAAAGGCTGCACCGGAACGGACGGGGTGCGGGGGATCCGCGGCCCGGCGTCAGCGCCGGGCGCCCTGCGGGTCGCCGAGTTCGGCGAGGCGGGCGCGAACGCCCTCCTGCGACGGGTTCATCTCCAGCGACCTCCGGAAGAGATCGCGGGCCCGCTCGCCGTCTCCGGTCTGCTGATGGCAGTCGCCGAGCGCATTCAGGAGCGAGGGATCGGGCGCCCGGAGGGTCATCGCGTGCTCGAGCCGGGGGAGCGCCTCCCCGCACTCCCGCCGGATGTAGTAGGCGAACCCGACCCCCTCGGCGACCTCGACCTCGTTCGGATGATCCGGCTCGATGGGCAGCAGCAGCTCGAGCGCCTCGTCGGCGTTCCGGCTGAACAGCAAAGCGCTCGCAAGCTTCCATCGCGCCATCGGGAGATCCGGATTCGCGCTCGCCTCGCGGAACGCGATCACGGCGTCGTCCACCCGGCCGTGGGCGAGGAACTGCTCGCCGAGGGCGAGCGCGAGCAGGCCGGGAACGTGCGTCGCGAACGAACGGCGGATGATGAATCCGGGCCGCGCCACCTCGGACCGGGGCGAGACGGTGAGCGGCGCCTCCCGGCTCGCCACGACCTCGCCGGCGGCGTCGAGCAGATCCGCGACGACGCGGTAGCGGCCGGCGCCGAAGTCAGCGAGCCGGAACTCCTCGACCGGGGGCTCGAGGAGCCGTCCCGGCTCGACCACGCGCTCGTCCACCAACTGCGGCGCCGCGGCCTGCAGCTCGTCGGAGAGGATGCGGACCCGGGTCGTGAAGCCCGAGCCCGCGTTCACCGACTGGGGTACGACGACCAGGGTCTCGGAGGCCGAGAACGACCCCCCGAGCGCGGGCTCGAAAACGGTGGAGCCGAACTGGTAGGTCCCGAATCGGGGCCCGCCCGCGAAGCCGGACTCCGCCTCGCTCCGGTAGGCCAGCATCAGGTCGGCGAGCACCGGACGACCGCCGCCGCTGGCCGGAACCCGAAGCGGCTGGCTGGCCACGGTGTACTGCGACGTGGCCCGGTTCCGCACCACCACGCTCACCTCGTAGTCGCCGGGCAGCACCGGCAGGTTGTCCCGGTAGGCGAACGGCTGGCCGGAAGCCGACCGCTGCTCGCTCTCGGTGAGGCGGATCATCGGTGAGTTGCGGTGCATCGCGACGAGCGGCCCCTCCGGCCGACGAAGCTCCAGCTCGATGTCCAGCGTGGTCACGTACTCGGCCGCATCCTCATTCCTCTCGAGCGAGAAGTCCTCGGGCGCCAGCTTCACCGTGTAGTTCAGGAAGGGCGTATTCCGGGGGCCGAAGAACACCGAGAAATCCGCCTCGCTCGTCACGAACCGGAACGAGTACTCCGCGCTCACCCGGTCGCCGTGGCGGAGGAAACCCTCGATCTCATCGAGATCCACCTGCTTCTGCGCGGATTCGGTGATGTCCACGAAATTCCTGTCCACGCTCATCGAGGGGCGGACGGTGTCCAGCACCGGAGCGATCGTGTTCGTGGCGCGCAGGAAGTCGGCGCTCGGATCGGTCAGATCCACCACCAGGCTGGCGCGGGCGAGGTCCATCGAAACCGTTTCGAGGATGTCCACCGCCTGGTTCTGCCGGTTCCTCAGCAGCTCTCCCCGGCGGACCAGCGCGTCCGGGCCGTCCGCCCACGGGTGGTAGAGCTCGTACTCCCCGATGTCTTCCTTCTTGAAGAACAGGAGGTTGAACCGGGGAGGCAGGCCGAGCCGGGTGTCCCCCTGATAGATCCACAACTCGGCGCTCACGACCTCGTTCAGGCCATCGAAGGACTCGCGGGTGCGCGGCTCCCCCAGGATGATCCAGTACTTGCCGCGGTCGGTCTGCCAGCCCGGGCGAGGCGCGTCGCGACCGAGATAGCGGTTCGCATAGTCGAGCCGCTCGTAGTGCTCGGTTCGGAACTCGTTCTCCCGGGTGGCGGGCGCCGGGTCGCGCCGCTGCCAGAACGCCTCGATGAAGAACTCGCGCTCCTCGAACGAGGAGAGGCCGAGAAACACTTCGCGTTCGGTCTCGGTGATGATCCAGACGACTTCCTCTTCCAGCCAGACGCGGTGCTCTTCGGCGAGCGGGACGCCCGATTCCTCCTGCGCCGCGACCGGACTCGCAAGGGCGACAGCGAGGACGAGAAATGCGGCGCGACGGAACGGGGAACTCGGAGCGGATCGGTGCATGAACAAGGATCGGGAAACGGAGGGGAAACGGCTCGGGCCGCGTCAGCCTAGCAGCCGGCGGTAGAATCCCCGCTCGGAGGTCCTGTCCATGAATCGAATCCGTCCCCGGTCCCTCGCGGTCCTCGGCGTTTCCGCCCTCGTGGTCTCCGTGGGCGTGGCGCTCGCCCACAACCCGCGCGGCAAGACGGAAGCCGATTTCGCCGGCAAGATGGTCACGGTGGAATACGGCCGTCCCAGCCTGAACGGCCGCGACATGCTGTCCCAGGTGACTCCGGGGATGGTCTGGCGGCTCGGGTCCGAGGACGCCACCACGATCACGACCGACGGCAGCCTCATGTTCGGCGAGAACATGGTCCCCGCCGGTTCCTACTCGCTTTTTGCGAGGAAGACGGACGACGGCTGGGATCTGCTGGTGAACAGCGAGACCGGACAGTCCGGGCTCGCCCACGACCCCGAAAAGGATCTCTTCGACGTGCCGCTCGATGTCGAGTCCGCCGAGGAATCCGCCGAGATGTTCACGATCTCGCTCATGGCCGACGGCATGAACGGCAGCATGAAGATGCAGTGGGGCACCATGGCGCTCGTCGCCGACCTGATGGTCCACTGATCCCCGGCGAAATGGCGCAACTGGTAGTCTGCATTCCCGGGACGCCCCCGCCACCTCCGGCCTTCCCGGTGGACGAGCCGTCCGCTGGTTCCCGTCCCGATTCCCGGGACGCAAGGAGAACGAACCGATGAAAACGACCCGCCGCGGTTTTCTGAGTCTGGCGGGCTCCGGCGGAGGCGCCGGCGCCGCGACTCTTCACGCGATCAGCGCCCGGGGCCGGGAGGCCTGGGAGGCCGAGAACGGCTTCCGCGGAGCACCCGTCGTCATCCCGCCGCCCGAGACGGACGAGATCCGGATCAGCAGCAACGAAAACCCGCTCGGTCCGGGACCGGCCGCGGTCGAGGGGCTCCGGGCCGCCTACGGCTCGATCATGCGCTACCCCATGAACGCCGCGACGAGCGACGCCGACCTGCGCCGGAAGATCGGCGGCATGTTCGGCGGCGGCGCGGAGCATGTCGTGCTGGCGCCGGGCTCTTCGGAGATCCTGCGGAACGCGGTCCGGGTCTACACCGGTCCGGGCCGCGCGATGGTGACGGCCGAGTGCTCCTACGAGAACCCGATCCGCACCGCGAACTGGGTGGGAGCGCCGGTCAAGGCGATCCCGATGACGGGCGGTCTCGGTCTCGACCTCGACAAGATGGCCGGCGCCGCGATCGGCGCGGGGCTCGTGTTCCTCTGCAACCCGAACAACCCCACCGGCACGGTCCACACCCTGGCCGATGTGACGGACTTCGTGAACTTCGTCAAGAAGGAGTCGCCCTACACCGCGATCCTGCTCGACGAGGCCTACTACGACTACGTGACGCACCCGGCGTTCGAGACCGGCGCCGAGCTCGCCATGAAGCACCGGGATGTGTTCGTGGGCCGCACCTTCTCGAAGGCCTACGGGATGGCGGGTCTGCGGGTCGGCTACGCGCTCGGCCAGGCGGCCACCATCGCCAAGCTGGCGCCGCTCGCGCTCACCTTCGGAACTTCGGTTCTCTCGATCAGCGCCGCGATGGCCTCGCTCGAGGACCCGGACTACATCCGGAACGAGGTCAAGCGCAACGAAGAGGCGCGCAAGTTCACACTCGACTTCTTCTCCAGCCACGGTCTGGACCCGGTGCCCAGCGAGACGAACTTCGTCTTCGTGGACATCGGCCGGTCAGCGAGAGAGTTCCGCGAGGCCTGCGCCGAGCAGGGCGTGTTCGTCGGCCGGGACTTCCCGCCGTACGAGAACAGCCACGCCCGGATCTCCATCGGCACCCTCGACGAGATGAAGCGCGCCACCGCGGTCTTCGCGGATGTCCTCGGACTGACGGCGACGGACAACCAGCAGCAATAGGGCCTGCAGCTCCGCTCCCCTTCCCCACGGGCCAACCACCGAGGAGGTAATCACTCCATGCTCTCCCGCCGCCGATTCCTCCGGCACGCTTCCGCCGGCGCCGCCGGCCTCTACGCCGCCACGATGGTGCGTTCCCGACTCCGCGAGCAGTATGCGTTCGCCGCGGAGATGGGCATCCAGCCCGAGGAGGCGATCAACCTCGCCAACAACGAGAACTCGCTCGGTCCCGGCGATGAGGTGATGGACGCCATCAGCTCCGTCCTCGGTCCCGACGGCGTCATCGCCGGCCGCTACCCGTTCCGGTTCCTCGGCCCGGCCACCGAGGCCATCGCCGAGAAGTTCGGCGTCAGCACCGACAACGTGCTGGTCGGCGCCGGCTCGACCCAGATCCTCGTGGACGCGACCCATCAGTACGCGAGCGCCGAGAAAGCGCTCGTCGGCTCGCTGCCGACCTACGAGGAGTGCTTCGGTTACGCCGCGCTGATGGGCTACCGCACCAAGGCCGTTCCCCTGATGCCCGACTTCCGGATGGACCTCGACCAGACGCTCCACGCGGTCAAGGGAAGCGGGATGCTGTTCTACTGCAACCCGAACAACCCGGTCGCCACGCTGGTGGACCCCTCCGACAGCGAAGACTTCCTGACTCGGGCGCTGGACGCCGAGAAGGACCTCCGGATCCTGGTGGACGAGGCCTACATTGACTACGTGACCACCCCCGGCCACGAGACGATGATCCCGCTGGCGCTCGAGAACCCGCGGGTCATCGTGGCGCGCACCTTTTCCAAGGCCTACGGGATGGCGGGGCTGCGCATCGGCTACGCGATCGCCCACGAGGACACCATCGCCGAACTCTCCGAGTTCCACATGGGCAACTCGGTCAGCATCCCGGCGCTGGTCGCCGCGAACGCCGCGCTGGAGCGGGACCGGAACAACCCCGACTACGTCGTGAACGAGAAGGCGCGGAACGCCGAGGCTCGCGACTTCATCCTGAAGTTCTTCCGCGACCGCGGCCTCAGCGCCACCGACGCCCAGACGAACTTCATCTTCACGGATGTGGGCATGCCGGTGGAGCAGTTCCAGGCGGCCTGCGCCGCCGAAGGCGTCCGCGTCGGCCGGCCGTTCCCGCCGCTGTGGACCCGCTGCCGGATCTCGATCGGCACGATGGACGAGATGCAGCGCGCCGCGACCAGGATGGCCACGGTGCTCGACTCGGCGATGAAGATGGCGGCCTAAGCCCGACCACTCTTCGGCGGACCCCCGGGGCCTTCGGGCCTCGGGGGTTTCTCGCGTACGGCGACGACGCGGGCAGCCCTTGCCGGGAGATGTGCGCTACACAAATGCGACATTGAATCCCGTGTTTCTGCGGTAGTCTCTGAACATGTGTGCGTACCGGACGCGCAGACTCGACCTTTTGCTGCCGACGCTGCTCGCCGAACACCCCGCGGTGATGCTGACCGGGCCGCGCGCCGCGGGCAAGACCACCACCGCCACGCGCCACGCCGCGCACGTGGTGCGCCTGGATCAGCCCACTCGGGCCGCCGCGTTCCACGCGGACCCCGACGCGGCGCTGTCCGGTCTCCCCGAGCCGGTCCTCCTCGACGAGTGGCAGGAGGTTCCGGAGCTGATCGGGGCGGTCAAGCGGGCCGTGGACGTCGAGCGACGGCCGGGGCGGTTCCTCCTGACCGGATCAGTCACCTCCGAGGCCGACCCACGGACCTGGCCCGGCGTGGGCCGCATCATCCGGATTCCCATGCACCCTCTTTCCGTCGCAGAGCGATTCGGACGAGTCCCCCGCCCGCTGCTCGAACGCCTGACGGAGGGATGCCCGCTCCTCCCTCCCCCGGAGGCGCCCGATCTCGGCGAACTGGTCCGGATCGCCGTCGCCGGCGGCTTTCCCGAGCCGGCGCTCTCGCTGGGCGCGGAGGCGTCCCGACGCTGGTACGCCAGCTACGCCGACCAGATTGCGCTCCACGGGCGTCCTGCGAGGCGACGGCTGGACTCGGCTCGCTTGCTCCAGTTCCTGCGCGCCTGGGGGATCGGCTCGGCCGGAGTCGCATCGGAAACCACTCTCCACCGGGCGGCCGGGGTGGATCGCCGCACCGGCGTCGCCTACCGGGAATGGCTCACCCGCCTCGGAGCGGTGTGGGTGGCGCCGGCGTGGGCGACGAACCGTCTCAAACGGCTCGTCCGTCAGCCCAAGCGCTTTGTCGCGGACACGGGACTCTGGGCGGCGCTACTCGGGCTCGATGCCGGTGGCGTACTGGCGGACGGAGACCGACTGGGACAGATCCTCGAGACGTTCGTCGCGAATCAGCTCCGCGCCGAGTGCGACCTGCTCACGGTGCGTCCCGCCGTGCACCACCTGAGGGAGGCCGGAGGGCGGCGGGAAGTGGACCTCATCCTCGAGCTCCCCGACGGGGGAGTGATCGGCCTGGAGGTGAAGGCCACCGGATCGCCGCGTCGGCGGGATGCGCGCCACCTGGCGTGGCTCCGCGACACCCTCGGAGACCAGTTCGTCGCGGGCGCGGTGCTCCACGCCGGCCAGGCCAACTTCTCCCTCGGAGAGCGGCTCCAGGCAGCCCCCATCTCCACGCTGTGGGCCTGATTCCGTCCGGCCCCGTTCGACTCCGGACGCACGGTAACCGGGCGAGCTCGACACGGGAGCTCCGACCGGGCCCACCGGCCCGCCCCGAGAGGTCAGATCAGATCCGGATCAACTTCCCGGATAGACCCGCTCCCCTTCGTAGTCCCGGAGGCCGCAGAAACCCGCGACCTCGTATCCGTTCGCTGTCAGCAGCTCCGCGGCACGCGCGGCTCTTCCGCCACCCTGTCAAGCGGTGAGGATGGGAACGCCTGACGGCAGCTCTCCCATCCTCGCCTCCAGCTCGTCCACCGGGATGTGGACGAAGCCGTCGAGGGTGCCGTGCTCGGCGAGTTCCTCGGCGGTCCGCACATCGAGGAGCAACGCGCCGTCTTGCAGCACGGCGTCAATGTCCATCGCTTCCACGCGGGGCGCCGCCTCGGCGGCTTCCTCGCCGCTCGACGAGGCGCCCGCCCCTTCGTCCCCACCGCCGCCGCAGGCCATGAGCCCCATCCCGGCGACGAGCGCCGCGGCGCCAGCCGCGGGTCCTCTCCACGCTGTTCTCATCACGATCCTCCTCGCGAAACCTGTTCGGCGGTGCGGTAGTCGCGCGCGCCCTCGTACTTCACCAGGCCGGAGTATCCGACGACCTCGAATCCGGCCCTTTCCAGGATCGCCGCGGCACGCGCAGCGCGGGGTCCCACCATTCAGGTGGTGAGAATCTGCCGGTCGCGAGGCAGTTCCTCCAGGCGCCCGGCGAGTTCCCCGAGGTGGATGTGCACTGCGCCGGGAACGGTCCCCGACTCCAACACTTCCCTTGCGGTCCGAACATCGAGGAGAACGACGTTGTCCCTGGCGACGACGCCATCGAGCTCCTCCGCGGGAACGAAGCGCGCCGATGTTCCGAGCGCCCGCCCGAGAAGACTCACGGGATCAAGGATACCAGCCGTTCGGGAGGCGACGGCTGCCGGAAGAATCGGTCCGACAGCGGCCCGCGCCGCGACTGGGGTCTCTGCTGGGATCTCCGCCGCCGGCGGCGGATCAGATGGAGAGGTTGCGGGCGTGAGCGCGCGGTGGCAGCACGTCCTTCAGGCGCAGTCCCTCAGCCCGGAGGTAGGGCAGCAACCCCTTCTTGTCGATGGTGCGCAGCGCGCGGGTGCTCAGACGGAGCCGGACCGAGCGGTCCAGTTCGGGAACCCACACCGTTTTCCACTGCAGGTTCGGCAACTGGCGCCGGCGGTTCTTGTTGTGGGCGTGGCTGATGGAGTTCCCCGCGAGGGGGCGCTTCCCGGTGAGGGGGCAGGTGCGGGACATGATCGAGGCGAATTCTAGCCCAGGAACAGCCGATTCCGGACCCTCACCGGCCGAAGTCCTCCACGGTGGCGCCGTTCAGGGCGTTCAGAAGCAGCTTGTAGGTGCCCCGCGGCTGCCCCCGGAACTGCGGGCGGAAGCCGAACAGGATGACCTCCCCGGCGCCGTAGGGCGCGCGCGCCATCGCGATCCGGCCCGCGATCGCCGCGTCCTCGCCGAGCGCCCAGCCGCTCATGAGAGGGTCCTCGTCGGCGTAGCGGACGATGACCTCGACGTTCGGCGGGGGAGACTCGAGCGTCGTCTCCTGACCGCCCTCCCGCTCCCGCGGAAGGGTGACCACGTCGTAGGCCCGGCTCCGGACGAACTGCGTCGCGACCTCGCCCTGGACGCCGAAACCGAGTGGGTGGGCATCGTCCACCACCGCCCGGATGAGCGACCCGGGGATGAAGAAGCGGTCGGGCGGGAGGGACGCGGTGGTGTTCTCCAGCGGCAGGCCGAACTGCTCGATCACGAAATCGCTGGCCTGGTCGAGCGCCACCAGGGTTCCGCCCTCTTCCACGAATCGCTGGAGAGCCAGCGTCCCTTCGAGGCCGAGGCCGCCGACGTACTCCTCCGGCATCGTCCCGCGTCGGTGCCCCAGGAGGATGGCCTCGGGAGACTGGTGCGGGAGGACGAGCACATCGAACCGGCTCAGGTCCCCGCTGCGGACATCGTCGTCGGAGAGGCTGGTGAGGTCGTACTCGTAGTTCTCCAGCAGCCAGCGCGTCCAGCCCTCGTCCATGCTGGCGACCCAGGACTTGTAGAGCCCCACCCGGGTCGGCCACAGGGTGAACAGCTCGACTCCGGGCGCCTCGTCGAGTCCGGCGATCTCGAGACCGAGCTCGGAGGCGAGGCCCTCCACGGCGGCGACCGCGGGATCGGAGCGCCGCACGACGAGGGTGCCGGCGGGGAAGCCGCGGCCCCCGGAGGCGAACGACTCCGCCGCCCACGCCACCTCGGCCCCGGCGGCCAGCAGGCGGTTCTGGGCGATGACGGCGGCGTTCGGCCGGTGCGAGATCGCGTAGCCGAAGCTCCCCTCGGCCACTTCGCCGGCGGGCGCCCGCACCGGACCGCTCACGGTCTCGGATCGGACTTCGACGCCCGGGACTCGATCCACCCTCACCCCCATCTGCATCGGAAGCGTCCACCCGGCCAGATCGTAGGGCGGGTCGGGCGGCCCGTCGGGGCTTCGCCGACGATCGGGGTAGGCCTGCGGCTCGAGGAGATCGTCGGCGTAGGCGGCGAACGCCTGCTCTCCCGGCACGATCCACGATCCGGCGCCATAGGAAACGCCGCCCACCTCGAAGTCACCCAGGGCGCGCTCGACCGTGAGCCCGCCCTCGAGCAGGACGTTCACCAGGGCGGCGGACTCCCCCGGATCCCACTGGTCGGCGGGCAGGATCCAGCTCGCCTCGCTCCCCTCGATGGCGTCCCGGCCCATCCGCCAGATGTCGAAGAGCCACTTCTCCCGGAGGTCGGCAGCCACATCCAGCACCGCCATGGAGGCGGTCAGCGTGTAGCGGATCGGATCGGAGAACCGCGACTCGCCGCCGGGCCACGGGTACGGATAGAAGACGTCGGTGCCGTCGGTGGGGGCGGCCTGCCCGCGGCGAGGGTTCCCGACGAAGCGGGGGCGCTCCTCCGGGTCGTAGATCCGGGGGCTCGCCGAAGCGTGCGACGTCTCGGTGAGGAGCCCGATCATGTTGTGGAAGTAGGGGACCGTCCGCATCCCCCCGTTCCACCACATCGAGTAGATCATGTCGGAGACCGCTCCCGGCATCCGCTTCATCGCGAACCGGTTCGCCATCGCCGAGCCGATCAGGTTCACCGATGTCGTCACTCCCGGGTGGATCTTCGGGTTCACCGGATCAGCGAACGGCGGAAGGAAGATGCGGGCCCACGCCGGACCGGTCTGGTGGTGGTTGTAAACGATCTGCGGAAACCACTCGTGGTAGAGCATCCGGGTCACCGCCGCGGTCTCCGGCATGTTGTTCATGAACCAGTCCCGGTTGTTGTCGTGACCCACATAGTGGTGGTAGAGCTCGGGAGGGCGGGTCGTTTCGAACGGAGTCCCCAGATTCCGCCGATACCACGAGGCCACGATGTCGAGCCCATCCGGATTCATGCAGGGCATGAGGATCGTGATCACGCCGTCGCGGATCCGGTCCATCTCCTCCGATTCCTCGGTGGCCATCCGATGCGCGAGGAGCGGCATCATCTGCGCCGGCGCCACTTCGGTGGCGTGAAGGCCGGCGTCGATCCAGACCACCGCCTTCCCTTCCCGGGCGATGCGCAGCGCCTCGTCTTCCGGGATGCGGGCGTGGGCCAGCGCCTCCGCATTCGCACGGTGCTCGTCCAGCCGGGCGAGGTTCTCCGGCGACGAGACGAAGAGGACGATCAGGGGCTTCCCCAGCACGCTCTCGCCGATCTGGCGCAGCTCGACCCGCTCGCTCGCCTCCGCGAGCTGGCGGTAGTAGGCGAGGAGCTCATCCCACATCGCCAGGCGACGATCGTCGCCGGGCTCGAAACCCAGGACGGGGGCGGGGGCCGGGACGGCCCCGCCGGCGGTTTGCGCTCCCGCTGCCGACCCGAACCCGAGCCCGGCGACCAGCAGGGTGGACGCGACCAATCGGACCATGGCGAACCTCCTCCTCCGAAACGGAGGCAATGGTACGGCGGCCGGGGCCGCCGGTGGAATCCGCCCTCCGCTCAGACCCGTTCCTTCAGCGTGACCGCATCCAGGAACGGCATCATCCGCCGGAGCTCGGCGCCCACCGTCTCGATCGGATGGGACTGTTCCTGTCGCCGCCTCTCCATGAACCGGGGCCGTCCGGCCCGATCCTCCTCGATCCACTCGCGCGCGTAGGCGCCGCTGCGCACGTCCTCGAGGAGGCGCTCCATGGCCTTTCTGGTCTCCGGGGTCACGATGCGACGCCCCCCGTGGTAGTCGCCGTGCTCGGCGGTATCGCTGACCGAGTAGCGCATGTAGTTCAGCCCGCCCCGGTACATCAGATCCACGATCAGCTTGAGTTCGTGCAGACACTCGAAGTAGGCGATCTCCGGCTGGTAGCCGGCGTCCACCAGCGTCTCGAATCCCGCCTTGATCAGCTCGCTGACCCCGCCGCAAAGGACGCTCTGCTCCCCGAAGAGATCGGTCTCCGTCTCCTCGGCGAACGTCGTCTCGATCACGCCGGCGCGGGTCAGCCCCACCGCCCGGGCATAGGAGAGGGCGAACGCCAGCGCGTTGCCGGTCGCGTCCTGCTCGACCGCCACCAGCGCCGGAGTGCCGCCTCCCTCGAGGAACAGCTCCCGCACCCGGTGTCCCGGCGCCTTGGGCGCGATCAGCGAGACGTCAACATCCTCGGGAGGACGGATCGTCTCGAACCGGATGTTGAAACCGTGGGCGAACATGAGGGTGTTTCCGGCGACGAGGTGCGGCGCGACCTGTTCCTGGTAGATCCCCGCCTGGGTCGTGTCGGGAGTCAGCAGCATCACGACATCGGCCCAGGCGGCCGCATCCGCCCCCCCGAGCACTTCGAGGCCGTCGGCTTCCGCCCGCGCCTTCGACCGGCTTCCCGGGTGAAGCGCCACCCGCACCTCGACCCCGCTGTCCCGAAGGTTGAGCGCATGGGCGTGGCCCTGCGATCCGTAACCGAAGACCGCGACCCGCCGGGCGCTGACGAGAGCGGGATCGGCGTCGCCGTCGTAGTAGATGTTGGCCATGGACAGAACTCCTTGGTGCTTCAGACAGAGCCCGAGCCGTCGTCGGGTTCGGCGGCGGAGGCCACCCGTCGGGGAAGTTGGCGCGGCGCCGGCTCGGTCATGACGCTCGCCGCGCTACGCGCCATGGTCACGAGTCCGGTGCGAACCTGCTCGAGAATCCCGTAGGGACGGAGGACCTCGGCGAGCCCGTCAATCCGGCCGGGAGAGGCGGTCGCTTCGATCACGACCGATTCGAGCGCCACATCCACGATCCGGGCGCCGGTCGCGGTCGCGAGCTGGATGACCTGGGTGCGCTCCTCGGGCCTCGCCGCCACCTTGAACATCGCCAGCTCGTGACGGATGGAGGGAGTGTCCGTGAGCTCGTCGCACCGCAGCACGTTCACGAGTCGGGAGAGCTGCTCGACCAGCCGCCGAGACGTGTTCCCGTCACACAGCACCACGATCGTCATCCGGGAGACGCCCGCGGCCCGGGCGCGTCCGACCGAGAGCGACTCGATGTTGAAACCCCGGCGGCGAAACAGCGAGGTGATCCGGTTCAGGACACCGGGTCGGTCCTCGACCCAGACGGCATAGACCCGGGCGGCGATCGCGGCGGACCGGGCCCCCGCCGAGCCGGCGCTCATTCCACGCCCACCGGCGACGTCTCGTGGCGGGGGCGGCGGATCATGTCCTGGAGCCGGGCCCCGGCCGGAACCATCGGATAGACCGTGTCCTCTTTCTCGACCCGGAACTCGAGGACCACGGTGCGCTCGTCGGCGCGGGCGCGCTGCACCGCGTCTTCGACCTCGTCGCGGCGGGTGATGACCTCTCCGCCGAGACCGAAGGCCCGGGCGAGGGCGGCGAAGTCTGGACTCAGGAGGGGAGTTCCCGCGTAGCGGCGGTCGTAGAAGAACTCCTGCCACTGCCGCACCATGCCGAGGTAGCCGTTGTTGATGATCGCGATGTTCAGCTTGAGTCGTTCCTGCGCAATGGTCGCCAGCTCGCACATCGTCATCTGAAAGCCGCCGTCCCCGGCGATGACCCACACCTCGTCGTCGGGCCGGGCCACCTTGGCCCCGATCCCGGCCGGGAGCGCGAAGCCCATCGTTCCCAGTCCCCCCGACGTGATCAACGAGCGCGGGGCGTTGTGGCGGTAGTACTGGGCCTCCCACATCTGGTGCTGCCCCACGTCGGTGGTCACGATCGCCCGGCCGCCGGTGATACGCCAGATGTCGTGGATCACGTGCGCTGCGTAGAGGCGGCCCTGGTCGGGCAGGTGCTGGATGTCCCGCACCGCATTGTCGCCCCGGAACCCGGCGATCCGGGTCAGCCAGTCGGAGCGGTCCCGCGCCTCGACGAGCGGCCCGAGACGGGCGAGCACCGCATCGAGGTCTCCGGCGAGCGCGACGTCCACGCGGACGTTCTTGTTGAACTCGGCCGGGTCGATGTCGATGTGGACCTTCCGGGCCTTCGGCGCGTACCTGGCGAGCTGCCCGGTGACCCGATCGTCGAACCGCATGCCGAACGCGAGGAGCAGGTCGGCCTCCTGGATCGCCTGGTTCACCCAGGACTCCCCATGCATGCCCATCATCCCCATATTCAGGGGGTGGTCGGCCGGCACCGATCCGATCCCGAGGAGCGTCATCGCCACCGGGATCTGCCCGCGCTCGGCGATGTCGCGCACCGCCGTCATCGCGCCCGAGATCAGGATCCCGTGACCGGCCAGAATCACCGGGCGCTCAGCCCGATTGACCAGCCGGGCGGCGCGGCGCAGTTCGGTCGCGGGCGGATCGGGATGGGGGCGGTAGCCGGGTAGATCCAGATCCCCCCGGTCCCAGCGCCCCTCGGTGGACGCCTGCTGCGCATCCTTGGTGATGTCCACGAGGACCGGACCGGGGCGGCCGGAGCGGGCCACGTACATCGCCTCGTGGAGCGCCGGAGCGATGTCCTCCACCTCGGTCACGAGGTAGTTGTGCTTCGTGATCGGGAGGGTGACGCCGGTGACGTCGGTCTCCTGGAACGCGTCGGTGCCGATCAGCCGGCTCCCGACCTGACCGGTGATGCAAAGGATCGGGGAGGAGTCGAGCATCGCGGTGGCGATCCCGGTGACCATGTTCGTCGCGCCCGGGCCGGAGGTCGCGACTGCGACCCCGACCTTCCCGGTGGCGCGGGCGAACCCGTCGGCCATGTGGGTCGCGCCCTGCTCATGGCGGACGAGGATGTGCCGGATGGGGTAGTCGAGCAGCGCGTCGTAAGCGGGCAGGATCGCGCCGCCGGGGTAGCCGAAGACGGTTTCGACTCCCTCCTCGAGGAGGCTCTCCCACAGGATCTGCGCCCCGGTGCGAGTGGAGGAAGAACTCACGATGGGCGCCCGGTTCGGGGTCTCGAACCGACGAAGCCGTCCTCAGGCGCCCGCATCGGTCGGCTCATCGCCGAGAGCGTCGCGGATGGCCGCCGCGATCCGTTCGCCGTCGTCCGCGCCGAGCGAGCCGGGCCGCCAGTTCGCGGAGAGTCCCGAACCCCGGGCGCCGGGAGGTCCGAGCCGCGGAATGACGTGGAAGTGGACGTGCGGAACGCTCTGCCCGGCCGGAACGCCGTTGTTCTGGAGGATGTTGGAATGGGGACTCCCGACGGCGCGGGCGACGGCGCGGCAGATGCGGGGGAGCACCCGGCCGATCGCCGCCGCCGAAGCGTCCGACAGCTCACCGAGCGTGGCGCAACTCTCCCTGGGCACAACGAGAACATGCCCGCGGCTGACCGGCGCGATGTCGAGAAAGGCGAACACATGTTCGTCCTCATGGATCCGGTAGCTGGGGAGCTCGCCCCGGATGATCCGGTCGAAGAGCGTGCCCCCGGACATGGAAGGGCGCAACAGTAGCACCGGGCGGGCCGGGGAGGGGGCCGGAATTTGTTGGAACACGGCGGTGTGGGTGGTCGGCGCTGCGAGTACGGCCCCCTCCCCGGCCCGCTCGGCGCTCCGCGCCTCTGATCACAACCTCCGGAGCGCCGGACTCCAGTCCGGCAATGCCCCGGCGCAGCGCTGCCTTTCGTAGTGGTGCCGGACTGGAGTCCGGCGCTCCGGCGCCGGCCGCTTACGATTCCCGCCGTGAAACGCTGGACCTTCGACCGCTTCGGACGGGAGCACCTCCGCTTCGAGGACGCCGAGCCGCCTCGCCCCGGCGCCGGCGAGGTCGTCGTGCGACTCGGCGCCGCGTCCCTGAACTACCGGGACCTGCTCATTCTGTCCGGGCGCTACAACCCCCGCCTTCCCCTGCCCCAGGTGCCGGTCAGCGACGGCGCCGGGGAGATTCTCGCCGTCGGTCCCGACATCGGGGAGTTCGCGCCCGGAGACCGCGTGATCACCCATCCGGTCATGGGGTGGGAGGACGGACGCTTCCGCCGCGAGTACGCGGGTTCGACGCTCGGCGGCCCCGGCCCCGGGATGGGACAGGAGCAGGTGGCGCTTCCGGCCAGTTCGGTGGTGCGGGCTCCGGCGGGGTGGAGCCACGCGGACGCTTCCACGCTGCCCATCGCCGCTCTGACCGCGTGGAGCGCACTCGTGACCGAGGGCCCGGTGCGGGAGGGAGACACCGTCCTCACGCTCGGGACCGGCGGCGTCTCCATCTTCGCCCTCCAGATCGGCCACGCGCTCGGGGCGCGGGTCATCGTGACGTCGTCGTCCCACGAGAAGCTGGAACGCGCCCGCGAGCTCGGCGCCGCCCACGGGATCCACCGCATCGAGGACGCCGACTGGGATCGCTCGGTGCGCCGTCTCACCGGGGGAGAGGGAGCGGACCTGATCGTGGAAAACGGCGGCGCCGGAACACTCTCGCAGTCCCTGCGGGCGGCGGCGGCGGGCGGCACGGTGGCGCTGCTCGGAGCGCTCACCGGCCTGAAGGCGGAGATCGGGCTCGCCCCCGCGGTGATGCGCCGGATCCGGATCGCCGGCGTCATGACCGATTGCCGCCGGGCGCTTCGGGACCTCGTCGAGTTCGTCGAAACGCGCGAACTTCGTCCGGTCGTGGATCGCGTCTTCCCGCTCGCCGAGTTGCCGGAGGCGCTCGAGTTCATGGAGCGCGGCGCGCACTTCGGCAAGATCGTGATCCAGGTCCCCTGATCCCCCGGGGATCGCCGCCGGCGTCCTCCGAAGACCATGCCCGCTCCCGTGACCTACCTCGTCGCCGGCGGCGCCGGCTTCATCGGAAGTCATCTCGTGGACCGGTTGCTGCGACGCCGACCAGACGCCCGGGTCGTGACGCTCGACAAGCTGACCTACGCCGGCTCGCTGGACAACCTCGGGAAGGCGCTCGGGAGCCCCCGGCACGAGTTCGTCCACGGGGACATCTGCGATCGGACGGCGGTCCTGCCCATCGTCTCCCGGGCCGACTTCGTCGTGAACCTCGCCGCCGAGACCCATGTGGACCGGGCCATCGCGGACGGCGAGGCGTTCGCCCGCACGGACACGCTCGGGACCGCGGTCCTGCTCGAGGCCTTCCGGAGCGCGGGCCGGGCGCGAAGGTTCCTGCAGGTGTCCACCGACGAGGTGTACGGCCCCCTGCCCCGCGGTGAGGCAGCCGAGGACGCCCCCCTTCGCCCCCGAAACCCCTACGCCGCCAGCAAGGCGGGCGCGGATCTCCTGTGCCTTGCGTACCACGCCACCCACGACCTCCCGGTCGTGATCAGTCGGGGGACGAACACGTACGGACCGCGGCAGCATCGGGAGAAGATGATTCCCACCTTCTTCCTGCGGGCCCTCGCCGGTCGCCCCGTCCCGCTCTACGGCGACGGGCGCCAGGTCCGCGAGTGGCTCCATGTGGAGGACCACTGCGCCGCGCTCGAGCGGCTCCTCGAGGACGGAGTGCCGGGCTCGATCTACAACGTCGGGAGCGGCGACCGCCGGAGGAACGTCGAGGTGGCGAAGCAGCTCATCGAAATCGCCGCGCGCCGCACCGGACGCCGCGCGCGACTCGAGGAAGTGGCCGACCGGCCGGGCCACGACCGCCGTTACGCGGTGGATTCGTCGCGGGTCCGCGCGCTCGGATGGCGGCCGCGGATCCGGCTGGAGGCCGGTCTGGAGACAACCTGCGACGCCCTGCGGGGCGCGTCGGAGGTCTCCCTCGTCTGATCAGGCGGGGAGCCCCTCGGGTCCAGCGCGATTCACCGCCGCCTCCGACTCCTCCGCGAGACCGACCCGCCGGCGCAGAAACCAGACGACCGCGTAGATCACCGGGGTGTCGCAGATCGCGACGATCCACTTGAAGATCACGCCGTCGAGGATGAGCATCGGGAGACGGTCCGGCGTGATCTCGCTGGCGCCGAGCACCGAGAGCAGCACCGTGACCAGGATCGTGTCCACGAGCTGCGACGTGAAGGTGGAGGCGTTGTTGCGCAGCCACAGGTGGCGACCGCGGGTCAGCCGCTTCCAGAAGTGGAACAGCCGGATGTCCATGTACTGGGCGCCGAGGTAGGCGCCCATCGAGGCCGCGACCGCCACCCCCTGGATGCCGAAGGCGAGGTCGAAGGCGGCATCGTCCAGCGCGCTCCAGCTCGTCGCCGGGACCGCGTTCGCGACCCAGACGAGCCCGACGACGAACGCGCTGGCGAAGAACCCCGCGGTCACGAGCTGCCCCACCCGCCGGCGACCGAAGAACTCGGAGAGCACATCGGTGCAGATGAAGGTCACCGGATAGGCGAGGATCCCGACCGAGAGTTCCATCCGGGGGTTCAGCCCCAGCCACGAGAGCGCCGGCAGCTCCCACGCGAAGAACTTGCGGAAAATCAGATTGCAAGAGATCAGGGCGGCGAGGAAAACCGCCCCGAGCGTCAGAAAGACGGCCTCCCGGGTCTGCTCGGACGCCCTGCGCCCGGCCACCGGCGCCGGTCCGTTCAAGCGTTCTCGCCGGCGTCAGCCGATTCGAGAGGGAGCGATCGCGGCGGCGGTGGTGTCGGGGACCGGGGCCGGCACGATGCGCCGCAGCGACCCGTAGGCCTCCACGCGGCGGTCGCGGAAGAAGTGCTGAAGCTCCCGCAGCTCGCCAATGCGGCCGAAATCCAGCTCGGCCACGAGGATCCGGGAACCGTCCCCAGCCTGCTGGAGGGTTTCTCCGAACGGATCGGTGATGAAACTGCCGCCGTAGAACGTGGTCCCTCCCTCGACGCCGACCCGGTTCACCGCCCCCAGGAAGACGCCGTTGGCGATGGCGTGGCCCCGCATGACCGTCCGCCAGGCATCCTCGGACGAGTAGTCCGGTCGCTCCGGCTCGGTGCCGATGGCCGTCGGGAACAGCAGGACCTCCGCTCCGCCAAGCGCCAGACAGCGCGCCGTCTCGGGGAACCACTGGTCCCAGCAGATCCCGACCCCGACGCGGCCGAATCGCGTCGAAAACACCGGGAACCCGAGATCACCCGGCGTGAAGTAGTACTTCTCGTGGTACCCCGGTCCGTCGGGGATGTGGTTCTTCCGGTAGCGTCCGAGGAGGGCCCCGTCGGCGTCGAACACCAGCGCGGTATTGAACGCGACGCCGGGCGCCGCCTGCTCGAAGACGGGGAGCACCAGCACGACGCCGAGTTCACCGGCGAGCCGACCCAGCTCCAGGGAGCGCTCCGAGGGCTGCTCCTCGGCGAGCCGACAAAGGCGCGCGGTGACTTCGCGGGGGAAGTAGGGGAGGTCGTAGAGCTCGGGGAGGCAGATGATGTTGGCGCCCTGCGCCGCCGCCTCCCGGATCGCGGCGATGGTTCCCTCGCGGGCGGCCTCGCGGTCGGGTTCGACGGCGCGCTGGATGAGTCCGAGCCGCGGGTTCGTCATGTCCCGGGAAGGTTACTCACGGCCAGCCTGCCGGCGCCCCGACCAGGCGGCGCCGGCTGGTTCCGGCTGGGAATTCAGCCTGTGGACAAAGTCACGCGGCATTCGAGCGGCGATGCATCCCGCCTGAACGCGCCCCTCCGCTTCGCTCCGGGGCGCTCTTCGTTGCGCATCGGTCGGAATACACCCGGTATTCCTCCCTCGCGCGCCTCGTCAGCCGGGCGCCTCACCACTCTCGGTGCTCACGCGACTTCATCCACAGGCTGAATTGCCGAACTGGAGTCCGGCGCGCCGGCAGGGACTGGATGGAGTCCGGCGCGCAGGCAGGGAACTGGCTGGGAAATTGCCGGACTGGACCCAAGTTAGTCATTTTGTGAACACGTGGTGCCGTAACCATATGACCTGACTTCCGTTACAAGACAGGCGAGTGCCCACAGGGGCACTACAAGGATCGCCTACCGCGCCGCCGCTTCGACGTGCCGGCGGCGATACAGACCGGGACGCACTCCCATCAACCGTCCCACCTCCGCCAGCTCCGCCCCCACCCGGACATCCTGCCGGTTCACGATCAGCGACCCGTCCTCCGTCCGCATCGTCGTCGTCACCCGCCCCCACGGCCGCAGACGATCCCGCAGCGTGCTCCAGCTCGACCGGATTCCCGCCGCCCGCAGCCGCGTCCGGATCAGTCGCACCGCGTGATACGCCAGCAACGCAATGAACAGGTGCGCCGCGATCCGCGCATCCTTCCGATGCCAGATCGGCCGCAGCCCCAGATCCACCTTCAACGACCGGAACGTCGCCTCCACCCCCGTGAGCCGCCAGTAGGTCCGCAACACCTTCTCCAGCTCCCAGTCCCGGTGGCTGGTCCGCAGCAGATACGCCCCCGCGCTCGCGTCCGCCTCCTCGTACTTCTCACGCCGATTCCACTTCACCGCCGTCGCGTTCGGCCCCTTCCCCTTCTCCACCTTCACCTCGTACTGCTTCCCCACCCGCGCAAAGCGCTCCTTCAGCCGGCCCACCTTCTCCACCACCCGGTCGTGTCGCTTCATCCGATACCGGATCGTCAGCCCCTCGTGCAGCCGCGTCAGCTCCCCCTCATACCGCGCCCGGTACCGCGCCAGCGCCGCTTCGTCCGTCGCCTTCCGCCCCTCGCTCACCGCGCACAGCCGCAGCTCCCCCGACTCCTCGCCCAGCCGCCACGCCCGAACCTCGTGCCCCGCCGCCGTCCGCAGCTGCGCCTCCGGCTCTCCCTCCGGGGGAGCTGGCCGCTTCGACCGCGAGACCGTGATCCAGTCATATCCCTGCTCCCGCAACCAGCCCAGGTTCTCCTCGGTCGCGATCCCCGCGTCCATCACCACCGTCGGCCTCCTCTCCCCCTCCCGCAGGCCCCCCTCCAGCCGACGCACCGAACTCTCCAGCGTCGCTGGCTCCGACACGTTCCCCGGCAAAACCTCGAACTGCCTCACGAACCCCGCGCCGTCCAGCGCCAGCCCCAGCGTCACCAGCCGGCAGTCGCTCCGCTTCTGCTTCGACCGCCCGAACCGCAGTAGCTCTCCCTCCGTCGTCCGCCCTCCCGTGTGCCACGTGTTCGTGAGGTCATAGAACACGATCGCCTCCGGCTCCCCGAACAGGCTCCGCGCCCGCCCATACAGCCCCTCCTGAACCTCATGGCGACGCCGCCACAACGCGTCCCCGATCCGCAGCAGCTTCGTGTCCGACACCCCCAGCCCCCCGGCCAGCCCCAGCAGCTCCAGCGTCGCGCTCTCCTCCCGCAGCCAGCGCTCCGTCCCCAGCTCGCTCGTCGGATACAGCATCTTCGCCATCACCAGCGCCGTCGCGATCCGCGCGTCCCGTTCCGAGAACCCAACTCCCCGCAGCAGCTCCCCGAAGCCCAACTGCTCCAGCGCCGCCAGGCTCACCCGCTCCCCGCCCACGCTGCGCACCCCGCCCTCGTGGTCCAGCGTGTCCAGATCCACCGTCGCCCGCTTCGGCCCCGGCCCCTTCTCCAGCTCTTCCCCCCGGGCGCGCAGACGACGCACCAGACCCTCCGCCGCCCGCCGAACCTCCGGCTCCGGCTCGATCAGCGGCTGCTCCCCGTGGAACAGCTTCCGCGTCAACTGCGCAACTTCCCGCCACCGCTCCCGCGGCACGTCGTACCCCACTCCGAGGTTCAACAGCGTCCGCTGGCGAACCTTGTCGCCGAACCGCTCGCTCTGGACCAGGCGATGGACGATGGACGAACCGGTCTTGCGGCGCACTCGGGTGGCCCGGATGAACATGAGCCAATCGTGTCGCATTGGCGGCTTCGAGTAAAGGAGTAAACGCCCACTCGCCAAAGAAGTTGGCACTACATCGGGGGTTTGGCGCGGGGATCGGAGGAAAAGGCCACTCGACCCCCCGAAATGGCCTTGATTTGGGGCAAATCCGGGCTCTGCGGGCCACTTTGGAGCCGAAACCGCCCCGATATCGCCTCAGCTCTCCGACGCCGGCCGCCGGCCAGACGCAAAAGTGACTAACTTGGGTGGAGTCCGGCGCGCCGGCAGGGCGCCGGCAGGGCGCCGGCAGCGCTGCGGAAGAGGGGGGAGAGGTTCGGAGAGGGGGGATTCGTCTCCCCTCTCCGAGAGAAAACGACAGTCGAATCGCAACCTGGAGCGGAGCGAAGGTTGCGATTCAGGCGCGGAGCGCCGAGCGGACCCCGGAGGGGAGCCACTCTGATCGGGACTGCTTCTTCAACCGTCGCGGCTCTGCAGATCCGGCTCCCCTCCGGGGTCCGCCCGGGCTGGTTCCTGCTGGAGCATGCAGTGGATCCCGCCACCCCCGAGATTCACCGCCATCGCATCGAGCGCCACCAGTTCCCTCCCGGGAAAGGCTTTCCGCAGCACCGCGAAGGCCGCCTCCTCCTTGTCCCGCGCCGCCGGAGAACTGTCGGGCCCGGCGTAGCGGGCCGTGATCACCAGGCCGTTCGTCACCTGGAAGTTCAGATAGCTGGACGCAGCCGCGACCCGGATGGTCTCGTCCTCCTCGATCGAACGGCCGTCCCGGAAACGAAGTTCGCGGATGCGCTCGAACACGGGATCTCCGCGCCCCATGAGCTGCACCCGCAGATCGGGCAGCGGCACCCGGAGGATGCGAAACGGACGACCGTCGAGGTCCCGAGCCGCCTTCAGCCGCCGGCGGCTCTCCTCCAGCCGCTCCCGGTTCCTGGCCGCCACCGGTTCGCGCCGCGCCTCGTCCGCCGAGACCTCCGCGAGCAGCACGGTCCGTGGATCCGCGAAGCGGACGAACTCGTCGGTGTGGCCGCCGGTGGCGAGCGACGTGTAGATCCCGCCGGGCAGCGGACCGTCGAAGGTCTGATCGTCCTCGGCCACCCCCCGCGCCAGCCACACGACCCGCCTCACCCCGAAGACGCGGCGGAACTCGGCCTCGATGGCGTCGAGCGACCAACCCGGGTTCCGCTGGGTCTCGACCGCTTCGCAGGCGAGCATCACGCCCGCGCCGTTGAACTCGCGGGCGCCACCCTCCCCGATGAGAGGCGTCGGCTCGACTGCGATCCCGAGCAGCGAGGCGATCTTCCGCGACGCCGCCGCGTCGAGTCGCGCCAGCGGATGGTCCTCCGCCTCGTAACCCCAGCGGTTGAACCCGAACCCGGCGATCCGAAGGGCTCCGTGGTCGCCGCGGAGGAAGATGGGACCCATGTCCCGCATCCACACGTCGGCGTGGGGGACCCGCCGCAGCGTCACCGCCCCCCCGTCCACGCCTTCCCGGCGCAGCCGATCCGCCACCCGGCGCCGCTCCGTTTCGTTCTGGACCAGCAGCTCGATCGCCACGCGCTCCCGGGCCGCGCGGATGATCGCAACGAGGAGCGGCTCGATGGAAAACCCCCGGCAGTGCTCGCCGGTCGGCCACGCCATCCACAGCGCCCGCTGCCGTTCGAATTCGGCGGGAAAGACGAACTTCTCCGGCTCGGCGGCGCCTTCGGGTCGGCCGTCCGGCGGCGTCTGGATCGGGGTTCGGGTCACCATCGCCGCAATATACTGAGCCGCCGGCATCCGGAGCCGATCGGGTTCCTCCGGGATCGGCGGCAACTCGTCTCGTGCTCGCTCCCACCTTGACCGACGAAGAATTCCTCGCGGTCGCCGATCTGGCCGCGCTGGCCGCGCCGGGCGACGCCGGGGAGCGGGAGGCCCTGGTGCGGGCGCACGAGTCGCTTCAGGATTTCGCCCGCGCCATCACGCGGCTGGCCCGCGCCACCGCGGCCGGCTCCACCCCGGCGGGCGCCGACCGACCCTCCTGTCCTCTGCGCGAGGACCGGCCCGGCCCCGGCCTTCCCCGCCGAACGGTCATCGCGCTCGCGCCTTCGGTCGGCGAGGAACATCTCGTTCGGGTCCCGGGCGTTCTCTGAGGCCGCGCTTGCTGCTTCCACCGGCCGAGCGCCGGAGACGGTCCGCCCGCCTGCGCGAGGGCGAAACCGGCGCCGAGGCGGCGGTGGAACTCGCGCTTGCGCGCGCCGACGCCGCGAGGGACGCCCGCGCCTTCCTTCACCTCGATGGCGCGGCCGCTCTCGACCGAGCCCGCGCGCTGGACCGCGAGCCGGAGGGACGAGCGAGCCGGTCCCTGTTCGGGATGCCGGTGGCGATCAAGGACAACATCGCGGTTCAGGGCCTTCCCTCGACATCGGGATCCGCGCTGCTCGCCGACTACCGGGCGCCCTTCGACGCCACCGTGGTGGCCCGGCTCCGGGACGCGGGGGCCGTCATCGTCGGGACCACGAACCTCGACGAGTTCGGCATGGGCTCCTCCACGACCCGCGGCTTCCGGGGCGCCACCCGGAACCCGGCGGCCCCGCGGCGCATCGCCGGAGGATCCTCGGGGGGGTCGGCGGCGGCGGTAGCCTCCGGCGCCGCCTTCGCGGCGCTCGGGACCGACACCGGGGGCTCGGTCCGGCAGCCGGCGGCGCACTGCGGGCTTTACGGCATCCGACCCACCTGGGGTCGGGTTTCCCGGTTCGGCGTGACGGCCTACGCCTCGTCGCTGGACCAGGTCGGCGTCCTGGGCTCGGACCCGATCGAGATCGGCCGCGTCCTCTCGGCCATCGCCGGATCGGATCCGCGCGACGCGACGAGCGCCCGCCGACCGGTCCCCGACTTCGGCTCGGCAGCCGCCCGGCCGCGGGCGCCCTCGTCGCTTACCGTCTGCTCCGACGCCGGCCTCACTTCGCTCGACCCGGCGTCGCGGGACGCCTTCGACCGGAGCGTCCGGCGCTTCGAGGCCGCGGGGACCCGCATTCGAACCGCCCGGTTGCCCGATCCGGAAAGCGCGGTCGCCGCCTACTACCTGATCGCCTGCGCCGAGGCGAGCTCCAACCTGTCGCGGTTCGACGGGCTGCGTTACGGTCGCCGGGAGGCCGCGGACGGAACCCTCGCCGGCGCCTACCGGGTCAGCCGCAGCGCCGGGTTCGGCGTCGAGGTGCGCCGGCGCATCCTGCTCGGGGCGGCGCTCCTCTCCCAGGGATACCGGGACGCCGTGTACGGAGCCGCCACCGCGGCGCGCCAGCGGACCCGCGAGTCGCTGCTCCGGCTTCTCGACGACACGGACGCCATCCTCCTCCCGGTGTCCCCGCGCCCGCCCCGACGGCTCGAGACCGCCGATCCCCCCGAGGCGGAGTACCGCGCGGACCGATTCAACATCCTGGCCGCCCTCGGGTCCCTGCCCGCGCTCGCGATCCCGGCCGGGGAGCGCGATGGCCTCCCGTTCGGAGTGCAGCTCATGGGCGCCCCGTGGGAGGAGGCCGCTCTGCTCTCCGCCGCCGCCGCAGTCGCCTGAGCCGCTTCAGTCCGAGAACGGATCGAAGCCGCGGGCCGGGAGCTCGCTCGAGCGCCCGTCGCGGTGGACGATCCGGACCCCTTCCCCGCGGGTCACCACGCAGCCGATTCGGGTGACCTCCGACCAGGCCGCGCCTCCCGACGCCACCCGGGACGCGACCCGGGCCGCCGGGCCGGTGAAGAGGAGCTCGTAGTCCTCCCCGCCGAAGAGCGCCGTTTCGAGCCGCGCCGAGCCCGGCCGGGGCACGCGATCGGCCTCCACGATCGCACCACACCGGCTCGCGCGCGCCAGCCGGTGGAGGTCGAGAGCCAGCCCGTCGGAGAGGTCCATCGCGGCGGTGGCCACCCCGACGAGCTCCGCGCCGAGCTGCAGCCGCGGCTGCGGGTCGAGATGAGCCCGCACCCAGGGGCCCTCCGGAGTCGTCCCGCCCGAATGACGCCGGAGGATCTCCAGGCCGAGCGCGGCGCCGCCCAGCGGCCCGCTCACGAAGACCCCGTCGCCCGGCTGCGCTCCCGAACGAAGGAGCGGCTGCGCCGCTTCCTCCATCCGGCCGACGATCGTGACGTGGAGCCCCAGCCGATCGCCGCGGGTGATGTTGCCCCCGACCACGGGCGCGCCGAGCGCCGCCGCCCGCTGCCCCGCCGCCCGCATCACCGTGCGGGCCGCATCGCCGTCGTCCGGGGGAACCACGATCGAGACCAGCGCCGCGACCGGGCGCCCCCCCATGGCGGCGATGTCGCTGGCGGCGGCGGCGACGGCGCGGCGCCCGACTGCGGGCAGCGGATGAAGGGCCCGTTCGAAGTGGACCCCTTCTTCAGCGGCGTCCACCGTGAGCAGGAGCCCCGACCCGAACGCCACGCCGGCGAGCAGCGCGGCGTCGTCACCGGGACCCACGAGGACGACCGGCTCCGCCGGCGCCGCGGCGCCCGGCGGAGACGAGTCGGGAAGGCTCCTCCGAATGCGGGCGAGGAGCCGGTCCTCGCCAGTCAACGGCTCGCGGCTGACTTCGCTTCCGTTTCGATCGCGAGCTCGAGTTCCCTGGCTCGCTCCCGCACTCGCGCGACGGCCTCGCGAACGGCGTTTCCGAGACGTTCCCGCTCCTCCGCGACCGCCTTCTCCACCGCTCCTTCGACCCGAGAGCGCTCCGCCGCCACCGCGTCCGCCACCGCTCCTTCGACCCGAGAGCGCTCCGCCGCCACCGCGTCCGCCACCGCTCCTTCGACCCGAGAGCGCTCCGCCGCCACCGCGTCCGCCACCGCTCCTTCGACCCGAGAGCGCTCCGCCGCCACCGCGACCCCCACCGCCTCCTCGAGGCGCGAGCGCTCCGCCGCCACCGCGACCCCCACCGCTCCTTCGACCCGAGAGCGCTCCGCCGCCACCGCGTCCTCCACCGCTCCTTCGACGCGCGAACGCTCCGCCGCCACCGCGACCCCCACCGCTTCCTCCAGGCGCGAGCGCTCCGCCGCGACCGCGTCCGCCACCGCTCCTTCGACCCGCGAGCGCTCCGCCGCCACTGCGTCCTCCACGGCTTCCTCCAGGCGCGAGCGCTCCGCCGCGACCGCGTCCGCCACCGCTCCTTCGACCCGCGAGCGCTCCGCCGCCACCGCGTCCGCCACCGCTCCTTCGACCCGAGAGCGCTCCGCCGCCACCGCGACCCCCACGGCTTCCTCCAGCCGCGAGCGCTCCGCCGCCACCGCGACCCCCACCGCTTCCTCCACGCGCGAGCGCTCCGCCGCCACCGCGACCCCCACCGCTTCCTCCAGCCGCGAGCGCTCCGCCGCCACCGCCGCTTCGGTCGCGGCCCGGGCGCCGGCGCGGCAAACGAGCAGATCCTCCGCCACGTTGAGCGCGGTGAGGACCGCAGCCCGGTCCCGGGGCAGTGACGGCACGGCGGCGAGGATCTCGGCCATGCGCTCGTTCACGACGGCGGCCACCGCTTCGAGTCCGGCGCCGCCACCCGCCGCCGGGTCGGCCCGGAGCCGATAGGACTGGCCCGCGATCTCGACGACGACGACCGCGGCGTCGGCCGGTCCGTCGCTCACGACGCCTTCTGCGCGGCGGCGATCCGGCTCAGGATCTTCCGGACCCGCGTCCGCTCCCGCCGCAGCAGCGCAACGGCCTTTTCGGCGCGCTCGGCCCGGGCCCGCGTCTCGACGAGCTCTGCTTCCAGACGAGCCGCCTCCGACTGCGCGCCCTCCCGCTGCCGGCGGTCGCGCTCGAGCGCCGCCGCCACCCGGTCGAGATCGCCCAGGAGGCCCAGCACCTCGTCCGCGCGGGACGAGGAACCGCGGCCGGGATCCGGCTCCACCGGCAACCAGGCTCCGAAGGGCTCTACCCGGCGGCGGGGCCGTCCAGCGCCGCCCGCGCCCGATTCACGAGGAGATCGAATGCCTGCGGGTCGTGGATCGCGAGTTCGGCGAGCTGCTTCCGGTTCACCGCGATTCCCGCTCGTTCAAGGCCGTGAGCGAACTGCCCATACGGGAGGCCGCGCTCCCGGGAGGCGGCGTTGATCCGGGTGATCCAGAGCCGGCGAAATTCCCGCTTCCGGTTGCGACGATCGCGGTAGGCGTAGCTGAGCGCGCGATCCACCGCCTGCTTCGCATGCCGGTAGAGCTTGCCGCGCATCCCGCGGTAACCGCGGGTCTGTTTGAGAACCCGACGCCGGCGATCCCGGCGGTGGGTTCCCCGCTTGACTCGGGACATGATTTCTCCGTCAGGGGATGAAGCGGGCGAGCCGCTTCGCCTCTCCCTTGAAAACCCACGCCCCGCTGCGGAGTCGGCGCTTCCGCCGGGGCGACTTCTTGGTGAGGATGTGGTTGTGGTACGCGCGCCGCCGCCGGATGCGGCCCGACGCGCTCCGCTTGAACCGCTTGGCGGCGCCGCGATGCGTCTTCAGCTTGTTCTTCATCAGGGTGGAATCTCCTTCAGCCGGCGGCGCGCGCCCGGCGGGCGCGGCGACTCCCCGAGGTCGAGGGCCCGGCGGCAGCCTTGCGAGCGGCTTTCTGGGCGCGATCGACGCGGAGTTCATCGAGCAGGCGGCGCGTGGGGGCGAGGATCATGCTCATCTGGTTGCCGACGATGCTGGAGCGCGATTCGACGGTCGCGATCTCGTGGAAGTGCGCCGCGACCTCATCGAGGATGCGGTCTCCCATGTCGCGCCGACTCCGTTCCCGGGCTCGCTTGAACCAGATGGTGGCCTTGACCTTGTGCCCTTCATGGAGGAAACGGTTGATCTGCTTCATCTTGGTCTCACGGTCGTGGACGCCGATGATGATGCGGAACTTGACCTCCTTGACCTGATTCTGCTTGTGGTGACGCCGCGCTTCCTGGGATTTCTTGCTCTGCTGATAGAGGAACCTCCCATAGTCCATGATCTTGCAGACCGGCGGACGACGTCGGGGGACGATCTCGACAAGATCAAGGCCCACCTCCGACGCTCTCCGAAGGGCCTCCGGAAGAACAAGGTCGCCGAGCTTTTCGCCGTTCTCACCGATAACGAGCACCACCGGCGCCCGGATTCGGTCGTTGATTCTGAGACTGTCTATAGTCGGTTTACCTCCGCGTTGTGGCGAGACCCCGGATTATCTCCGGTTCGGGCCCAAAGCGCCAATCCGAACTGTCGGGTCCCGTCGAAAACGCCCTCAGGGCGTCAGGGAACGGTCCGCCGCGAGCCGCTCGATTTCGTCCCCGAAGGCGTCCACCGAGAGCGCGCGCTGCCCGCGCCGGCCGCGGGTCCGGACCGCGACGGATCCGGCCTCGACCTCGCGGTCTCCGATCACCGCCATGAACGGGATCCTTCGCAGCTCGGCCTGACGGATCTTCCGTCCCACCTTCTCGCGTCGGTCGTCGAGCTCCACGCGGAGTCCCCGGACCCGGAGCGCGGCGGCGGCCTCCGCCGCGGCGTCGCGATGCCGGTCGGCGATCGGGATCAACTGGGCCTGCACCGGAGCGATCCAGACCGGCAGGGCGCCGGCGGTGTGCTCGATGAGCAGCGCGAAGAAGCGCTCGACCGATCCCAGGATCGCGCGGTGGATGACAACCGGCGCCTGTCTCGTGCCGTCCTCCGCCGCGTAGTAGAGGTCGAACGCGGACGCCTGCGAGAAATCGAGCTGGATCGTGGCGCACTGATGGCTGCGTCCGAGCGCATCGCGGACGTGGAAGTCGATCTTGGGTCCGTAGAAGGCGCCGTCTCCGGAGTTGAGCACGTGGGAGTCCCCCGCCTCCTCGAGGGCCTCGAGGAGCGCCTGCTCGGCCCGCTCCCACGTCTCGTCCGTGCCCACCGACTTTTCCGGACGGGTCGAGAGCTCGACGTGGATTTCCTCGAAGCCGAACTCGCCGTACACCTCCCGCACCAGGTCCATCAACTCGATCACTTCGGCGCGGATCTGGTCGAGCCGGCAGTAGATGTGGGCGTCGTCCTGGGTGAAGGCCCGAACCCGGGTGAGGCCCGACAACACGCCGGACGGCTCGAAGCGATGGCAGTGGCCGAACTCGGAGAAGCGCAGCGGAAGGTCGCGCCAGGACCGGATGGCGGAGCGGTACACCAGCGCCGCGCCCGGGCAGTTCATCGGCTTCACCCCGAACCGGTGTTCGTCGGACTCGATGAAGAACATGTTGTCGCGGTAATGGTCGAGGTGTCCGCTTCGCTCCCACACCGCTTCGTTCAGGATCAGGGGTGTGCGGATCTCTCGGTACCCGCGGCGATCGAGGCGGGCCCGCATCGAGTCCAGAAGCCGGTTCACGACTCCCATCCCGAACGGGAGCCAGAAGACCTGACCGGGCGCCTCCTCGAGGATGAGAAAGAGCCGCTGGTCCTTGCCGATGCGGCGATGATCGCGCCGCTTCGCTTCTTCGATCCGGTGCAGATGCTCGGCGAGCTGCTTGCGATCGGGGAAGCTGGTTGCGTAGATCCGCTGCATCGGGATCCCCGTCGCATCCCCTTTCCAGTAGGCGCCCGAGCTCGACAGGACCTTGACCGCCCGCAGGTAGCCGGTGTGGGGGACGTGGGGACCGCCGCAGAAGTCGAAGAAGTCGCCCACCCGGTAGCAGGAGACCCTCTCCCCGGCCTTCTCGCGGATCAGCTCCACCTTGAAGGGCTCCCCGAGGTCCTCGAAGACCCGGATCGCCTCGCGCCTGGGGAGGAACTCCTGCTGGAACGGCAGGCGCTTCCGGACGAGCTCGCGCATCCGCTTCTCGATCCGCCGAAGGTCCTCGGTGGTGAACGGCTCGGAGATGCCGAAGTCGTAGTAGAACCCACCCTCGATGGGGGGGCCGACCCCGTAGCGCGCCTGCGGGAACAGATCCTTCACCGCGGCGGCGAGCAGATGCGCGGAACTGTGGCGGAAGACGTGGAGGCCGTCGGAATCCGATGGGGTCAGGAACCGGACGTCCACGTCCGTCTCGGGCCGAAGCGACAGATCCACTTCGCGCTCGACGTCCCCGGAACGGATGGCGGCGGCGACCGCTCCCCGGGGAGCGGATCCGGCCAGCGGCTGTCCGGCGGGCGCGACGGCATCGGGGGCCGGTGCGGCGGGATCTGGGGAGGAACTCAAGGGCGCATCTCCGGTCCGGGTCGTCGCGGGAGAGGAGGACCGTCCGGCGGCGACTCCACCGGCGGATGGTAGGCGCGGGCGGATTTGAACCGCCGACTTCTACCGCGTCAAGGTAGCGCTCTCCCCCTGAGCTACGCGCCTCCGTCGGAGGGCGGATCTTAGCAATCCTCAACAGCAGGCGAACAGAGTCACGCGGCCCGGTTCTCCCGGTAGGGACCGGCAAAGAGGGGGGAGAGGTTCGGAGAGGGGGGATCCGTCCGGGGATCCGTCCCCCCTCTCCGAGAGAGAACGTAACGCCGATCGCAACCTGGAGCGGAGCGAAGGTTGCGATCAGAGGCGCGAAGCGCCGAGCGGGTCAGGGAGGGGGCCGTACTCGTAGCGCCGACGGTCCACGCTCTCGCAGTTGCAACGAACCTCGGCCCCCCTCCCTGGCCCGCCCGACTCTTCACGGGGCGAGTTGTGCACAAAGCCCGACCGATCGGACCCGAGCCGCGCGATTCCCCGCCCGATTCCGTCATGCACACCCGGGAGGCCACTCATGTCGAAGCGAGGGCGCAACCGGGCGAACGAGCCCACGAATCCGATACCCGACCTGCTCGGCGTGCTGCGCCGCGGCGGGAAGCTGCCGCCGGAGACGACGGACCCGCTGGTCCGCATCGCCGCCCTGCCCGCCGCCTCCCGCGAGGCCGCCCTGATCGCCGAGGGGCTGGTCGCCGAGGAGGACATCGCCCAGGCGGTGGCGGAGGACACCGGACTCCCCTACTGCGCCATCAATCCGGCCGAACTGCCGCCGGAAGTCGTCACCGGGGCGCTGCCCGCCCCGTTCGCCCGGCGCCACACGATCTGCGCCCTCTCGCGTGACGAGGGCGTCCTCACGGTAGCGATGGCGAACCCGTACGCGCAAGACGCCATCCGCGACCTCGAGCGCTATCTCGGGATCCGGGTTCGGGTCGTCGTGGCGACGCGATCCGACATCGAGGGCATCAACACCAGCCTCTACAACCTGCGAACATCGCTCGAGGCGGCCGAGACCCAGCTCTGGGACGAGCACGGAGAGACCTCCGCCGCAGCGTCGGGTACCAAGGAGTTCGCCTCCGGCGCGGAAGCCGGGGACGATCTCGAGCCCACCACGCGGCCCGTCGTCAGCGCGCTCGATTCGATCCTGCGGCAGGCGTTCGAGCAGCGCGCCTCCGACATCCACATGGAGCCCAAGCGCGACCTCGCCGTCGTGCGGTTTCGGGTGGATGGCGTCCTGCGCACCATGCACCGTTTCCCCCGCATCGTCCATCAGGCGGTCGTGAGCCGGGTCAAGATGCTGAGCGGACTCGACATCGCCGAGAAGCGTCGTCCCCAGGACGGACGGATGAAGCGGGTGGAGCCGGGCAAGGAGATCGAACTCCGGGTGTCCACCCTCCCGACGGTGTTCGGAGAGAAGGCCGTCCTTCGGGTGTTCGACCCGACCGCTCTCGTCGCGTCGCTCGAGCAGCTCCGTCTGGCGTCCGACGAGGAGACGCGACTGCGGGCGCTGCTGGACCGGCGGGAGGGGCTCGTACTCGTCACCGGCCCCACCGGCAGCGGCAAGACGACCACGCTCTACTCCGTCCTCCGGCAGGTCGCCACACCGGATGTGAATGTCATCACCATCGAAGACCCGGTCGAGCTGATCCACTCCCGACTCAGCCAGGTCCAGGTGCACCTCAAGATCGGCCTGACCTTCGCCGCCGCCATCCGCAGCGTCCTCCGACAGGATCCGGACATCGTGATGGTCGGGGAGATCCGGGACCAGGACACCGCCGAGATGGCGGTTCAGGCGGCGCTCACCGGACACCTGGTGCTGTCCACGCTGCACACGAACGACGCCCCCGGGGCCCTGACCCGGCTGTCGGACCTCGGCGTCCCCCGCTTCCTGATCGCGACGACGCTGATCGGGGTCGTCGCGCAGCGCCTCGTCCGCACCGTCTGCTCCCGGTGCTCCCGATGGAAGCACCTCTCGGCGGCGGAGGCCGAGGTGATCGCCGCCCCCGGGCTTCGGGGCCGTCGCGTTCGGGAGGGGGAAGGCTGCGCCCGCTGCGGCGACACCGGATATCGCGGGCGCCGCGCGATCTTCGAGATCCTCTCGCTCGGGTCCGACGCGGTCGCCGCGATCCTCGCCGGGCAAAGCGCCGAGCAGCTCTCCGCGATGGCTCGCCGCTCCGGATTCCGTAGCCTGCGTCAGAACGCCCTCCGGGCGATGCTCGCCGGCGAGACGACTCTCGCCGAGGTCGTCCGGGTGACCGGGGCGGGCCCGGACCCGGGCGGCGGGTCAGTACCCGAGCGCCCTCCCGAGGAGCAGGAGAAGGGCTGGCAGCCCGTAGAACACGAGGACGACGTACGCGAGCGCGGCGGTGCGGCTCCGAACCGCGACCCGGGCCAGGAAGCGGGCGCCCGCGAGCGGGATCTCCCGGATCCGACGGATCGGGTAGATGAGCCCGATGCCGATGAGGTTGAAGAGGAGATGCACGGTGGCGATTTCGAAGCCGAAGTGGGCGTTGGGACCGGAAACGGCCAACGCAGCCAGGAAGGCGGTCACGGTGGTCCCCACGTTGGCTCCGAGCGTCACCGGGAATGCGTCGTCGAGGGCGAGCAGACCGGCGCCGGCGAGCGGGACCAGCATCGAGGTCGTGATCGAGCTCGACTGAGCGAGGATCGTGACGAACGCGCCGACGCCCATCGCAAGCAGCGCAGAACGACCCAGGACCCGCCCGACGGTGTCCTCCGCGCCGGAAGCGGTGAGGCCCTTGAGGGTCCGCACGAGGAGCCCGAGCGTCAGCACGAGGACGACAGCGGACCCCACGGCGAGGACGGCGGAAGCCTGGGTCTCGGACCGCGTGAGCCAGGCGGCGACTCCTCCGAGGACATGCGGGACCCACTCGATCAGGCCCTTGAGCGGGCTCTCGTAGTCCACGCCTCGCCCGATGAAGCCGCCGAACCAGCCGGAGACCACGCCGGCGGATCGGGCGAGGAATCCGGTCGCGATCTCGATCGGCAGCAGGATCGCAACCGCCCCCAGATTGAACAGGTCGTGGCAGGTGGCGACGGCGAAGGCCCGCCCGAGCTCGGCTCGATCGCGGAGATGACCGAGGGAAGCGAGCGAGTTCGTGACCGTCGTCCCGAGGTTCGCTCCCATGACCATGGGAATCGCGCTGGCGAAGGGCAGCGGGGAGTCGGGCGCCGCCACCAGGGCGACGATGAGCGAGGTCGTGATCGAGGAACTCTGGACCAGCGTCGTGGCCAGCATTCCCATGATCAGACCGACGAGGGGGTTGGCCGAGGCCTCGAAGAACCGGTCGAGAAGGCCCGATCCGAGCCCCTGGAACCCGTCGCCGAGGCCGGCGATGGCCCCGAGGAACACGATGAACAGGACCGCGAGGAAAAGAACCCTCCGGACCACGCCGTGAGCGCCTCGGCCGGACATTCTCAGCGAGTCGAGGAGACGAACGCGAAACGGTCGCCGGGCGCCGCCGGCTTCCGATTCGTCATCGAGGACTGAAGCGGAAGGACGATCGGACCAGCGGTTGGGACGACCCGTTCGGAGACCGTAGAACCTGGAGGGAACGGGGGATCACACATGGGTGGGAGTCGTGCTCCTCCGGCGCGACGAGACGCTGAACGCCCCCGGTGAACCCGACTTCGAGATCGGATGAGCACCGGAAAACTGAAGACTCACGATGGACTCCGCTGACTGCGGCTTCCGGAGCCTCCGCACCCACCCGGCTGGATCCGTCGCACGGGAGCGCAATGGCCGTAGAAGAGCCTCGAGCGGGCGCTGTCGGAGCCGGCGCGGCGGGTCTCGGGACAGGGAGGCGCGGAGTGCACCGAAACCGACCCGACCGGTTACTCGTCGAACTCGGCGACCAACAGGGTGCGCTGCCACTCGCCGGAGCCAGGGTCGAAGGCGATCCAGATCACGAACGGATCCCCCGGCTGGATGCCGGCCAGGACCCGGTCGAGATCGGCGACCGAAGCCACCGCCTCGTTGGCCACGTCGGTGATCACCATCCCCCGCTGAAGACCCAGCTCGTCGGCGACGCCGCCGGGAGCCACGCCCTCGATCACGATGCCGTCGAAGTCCGCTCCCATTTCCCGGCGCCGCTCCCGGTCGAGCGACGCTCCGACGATGCCGAGTCGGCCCGTCGGCTCCTCCCGGGGCTGCTCCGGCGCCGGCAGCGCGCGTCGCAGCGGGGCGGCCTCGTCGAAGGCCCGCTGCCCCAGGGTGACCCGAAGCGAGCGAGCCTCGCCGTCGCGGAGGAAGTCCACCGTGGCGGGTTCGTCGGGCCGGGCGTCCGCCACCGCGAACTGCAGATCGGTGGATCCCTCGATCCGCCGACCGTTGAACCGGGTGATGACATCGCCGCGGCGCAGCCCGGCCGCCTCCGCCGGCGAGTCCTCGCCCGCGAAGTTGGTGACGATCGCGCCGCGGATGTCCGGGTCGAGGTCGAGGGCCTCGCGGACCTGCGGGCTGAGCGGCGTGATCGCCACACCCAGCCAACCGCGCGTCACCTCGCCGGAAGTCGCCAGATCGTCGTAAACCCGCCGAACCAGATTCGAGGGGATCGCGAATCCGATTCCGATGTTCCCGGGCGTCCCCTGCCGCTGGGTGAACGCCTGAATCACCGTGTTCACGCCGACGAGCCGGCCGTCCAGCGCCACCAGCGGGCCACCGGAGTTCCCCGGGTTGATCGCGGCGTCGGTCTGGATGAAGTCCTGGTAGTCCCCGCCGAGAACCCGACCCTTGGCGCTCACGATGCCAGCGGTCACGGTGTGGCTGTTGCCGAGCGGATTCCCGATCGCCAGAACCCAGTCGCCCACGCGCACGTCCTCGGAGTTTCCGAGCCCGAGATGCGGGAACGATTCGGCGTTCTCCCCCAACAGACGAAGGACGGCGAGATCGGTTGGCGGATCCGTTCCCACGACTTCGGCTTCGACCTCGACGCCGTCGGCGAAGACCGCGACGATCCGGGTCGCATCCTCGACCACATGATTGTTGGTGATCACGAGGCCGCTCGGGTCCACGATCGCTCCGGACCCCCGGCCCTCCCGAACGCCGGGCGGCCCCAGATCGCGGAACGGGAGGGGCACGTCCTCGAGGTCCACTTCCTGCTCGACCCGAAGGCTGACGACCGCGGGAGTCGCCACCCGCGCGACCTCCGCGAACGCGTCGGAGAGTCCGAGCGCCGGAGCGGTCCGCTCTCGATTCGGCGTTTCCTGAGGATCGGGAACCGCTGCGAGCGCGGTGAACTGGGGGTTCAGGGCCGTTTCGTCGGCTTCCTGCCCGGTCGCGGCGTGGGCGAACGACGGCAGGTTGAACCGCTCGGGGGCGTCCTGACCGAGGCAGCCGGATGCGAGGAGCAGCGCAGCGGCGGACAGGACTCGGAGCATGAAGGAACCTCCTGGCGGGAAGAGGAAGAAACGTCGGGCCGGGTACCCACCCGCCGGGACGCCGGAGAGTGACCCCGCCCCGCGAGAGCCGGGCTTGCCCCCCGAATAGTACGCCGAGTTCGCGGGGCCGGTCCCGATCCGGGGGATAATTCAGCCTGTGGACAAAGTCACGCGGCCCGGTTCTCCCGGTAGGGGCTCGAGCGGCGATGCATCCCGCCTGGCCCCCACCGGGAGAACTGGCGCGCCCCTCCGCTTCGCTCCGGGGCGCTCTTCGTTGCGCATCGGTCGGAATACACCCGGTATTCCTCCCTCGCGCGCCGCCCCCACCGGGAGAACTGGGCCACTCTCGGTGCTCACGCGACTTCATCCACAGGCTGAATTCCCGGCGCCCGGCTCGGCTGCCGGAGCCGTGAGGTTGGTGGCACGACCATTGCGCCCCGCGGCGTACGGCCCGGGGTCCGCCGTCCCCGGCCTTGAGTTCGATCTTGCCCCGGCGGCCTGCCGAAAGGAGTCCGATGCCCCGTTCGATCCTGTTCCTGCTCGCATTCGCGGTCCTGCTCTTCCTCCCGGCCGGCGGGTCCGCCGCGTCGGGACCGGACGCCCCGGGGTCGGAAGAGGACCCGAAGGAAGCCGCCCGGCTCCTCGATGCCGCCGCCGCCGAGGCGCGGTCTCTCCAGCCCCGGCGCCGCCCTCCGTTCGGCGCCGGGCCCCGCAGCCAGGGCCCGCGGCGCAGCGAGCCCACCTACGGCCTCTCGTTCCACAGCGGCTTCCGCATGCTCGCCGTCGAGAGCGCGCTGTTCGACGACAACGAGTTCGACTTCGGAGTCGAGGCGGGGGACTTTCTCGCGGCGCGCTTCGGAGTGGAGGGCGACTTCGCGCTCCTGCCCCGCTTCGCCGTCACGCTGGGGGTCGAGTCCGGCTCGGCGACCAGTACGTCCTCCTACCTGGACTTCGTTCACGACGACGGCGGCGAGATCCTCCACGATTCGGAGCTGTCCATCACCGAGTTCACCCTCGGTGGGCGTCTGCTCCTCGGGCCGCCCACCGCGCGCGTCCGGGGCTACCTCGCCGCGGGAGTCACCGGCATGATCTATCAGTACTGGGAAGACGGCGAGTTCATTGACGGGGCCACGTTCGACATCTTCTACGACTACTACGAGGAGCGCTCGTTCCAACTGGGCTTCTTCGCCGGAGTCGGCGGCGAAATGCCGCTCTTCCGCACCCGCTTGGGGTACGGGGCGCTGTTCGTGGAGTACCGCTACGCCGCATCGCGCGGCGAACACGGGGACGGCTTCGAGGGGTTCGGCGATCTCCGGTTGGACCGGAGCGGAGCGCTCATCGGACTTCGCGTCCGGTTCTGATCCGGACCGTTCCGCCCCGTCCCGACGCGGGCGGGATCCGTCAGCTCAGCCGGCGTCGGCGCCGTGCTCCCGGATGGCGGCGTCGCCGCCGTGCTCCCGGATGGCGGCGAGCAGCTCGAGGAGCGGGCCGTGGAGGCGCCCGTTGGTCGCGACGATGTTCGGTCCCCCGTTGCGGAACCGGGCTCCATGGAAGTCGGTGATCCGTCCTCCCGCCTCGCGCACCATCAGCTCACCCGCCGCCGTATCCCACGCCCGGAGCGTCTCTTCCCAGAATCCGTCGAACCGGCCGGCCGCGACCGAGCACAGGTCGAGAGCCGCCGATCCCGCCCGCCGGACCGCCCGGGCCCGCCGCATCACGCCGCAGAACAGCTCCAGGGCCCGATCCATCGGCTCGCGCTCGTAGGGAAACCCGGTCGCAAGGAGCGCTTCCTCGAGAACCGAAGTCGGAGAGACCCGGACGGCCGCGCCGTCGGCGGTCGCCCCCGATCCGGCTTCGGCCGTGAACAGCTCATCCCGCACCGGGTCGAGCACGGCGCCGGCGACGACCTCGCCTTCCAGTTCGTAGGCCACCGACACGCAGAACACCGGAAAACCGTGAGTGAAGTTCGTGGTGCCGTCGAGAGGATCCACGACGAACCGGCGATCGTCGCGGCCGCTCCCCACCAGGCCGCGCTCCTCGGCCAGGACCGGGACGTCCGGGAAGAGCCGCCGGAGGGTCGTCACGACGGCATGTTCCGCTTCATGATCCACCGTGGTGACCAGATTGATGCGACCCTTCCGGCTGATCCCGAACCCGCCGGAGGCGCGGCGGGCGTGCGCGATGCGGATCACCTCCGCGCCTGCCGCCGCCGCCTCGACGCAGGCGCGGCCGGGGCCGGTGTTCACGTCGCGAGCGGGACCCGCCGCTGCTGGAGGTCCACCCGCGTGCCTCCCGCCGGAGTCCGGGTCCAGGTCACGCAGTCCATGAACTGACGCATGAAGTAGATCCCCCTCCCACTGCCCTTGAGGAGGTTGTCCCCTCGCAGCGGATCGGGAATCGCGCTGCAGTCGAATCCTTCGCCCTCATCCTCGACCTGGATCCTGACGGCCGGGCGTCCCGCCTCCGGCCGGCGGGTCTCGATCCGGACCCGAAGGCGCTTGGCCGGGTCCATCCGGTTCCCGTGCCGCATCCCGTTCGTCACCGCTTCCCGCAACGCCGCTCCCATCCAGTGGGTTGCGTCCCCGTCGAAGCCGCGCTGCTGGCAGTGCCGCTCGAAGACGCCGAGCAGGACCTCGACCCACTCGATGCGCGTCTCCACATCGAGTCGCACCAGCACGCGCTGTCTCCCCGGCGGATCAGGCCGCCGGCGCCGCCGATTGCCCGGAGTCTCGCGCAGCCGCCACCTCGAACTCGACCACATCGTCGGAGGAGCCGTCGTCCGGTCCCACCGGTGAGCGGAGCTCGAACCGGGGCTCCGGCAGACGGGGAGAGTCATGCACCTCCACCGGGCCGGCGAGGACGCGCGCGATCTCGGCGAGAACGGCGGAGCGGCGGAGCGTGGCCGCCACCTGGGGGGAGGCCTCGATCCGCACGCCGGAGGCGAAGTCGCGCGCCCGCTTCTGCACCCGGGTCAGGATCTGCTGGCACACCGCCGCCCGCGACGGCACCCGGCCGGCGCCACGACACGCGGGACACGCCGCAAGGACCGCCGCGTCGAGCGAGGGACGTTCCCGCTTGCGCGTCACGACGACGAGCCCCGCGCGGGGCTCCGGCGGCGACGAGCGGGTGAAGGCGGGGTCGCGGCGCAGGTGCCCCTGGAGCGCCCGGAACACGCGCATCTGGTTCGCTCGATCCCGCATGTCGATGAAGTCAATGACGATGATCCCGCCGAGCCCTCGCAGACGAAGCTGCCGCGCCGTCTCGGCGGCCGCCTCCAGGTTCGTCAACGTGTTGGTCTCGTCGCGCCCGCCGGTTTCGCCGCTGAAGCTGCCCGTGTTCACGTCCACCGCGACCAGCGCTTCGGTCGGATCGATCACGATCGAGCCGCCCGAGGGCAGCCGGATTCGGCGCCGGGTCGCCTGGCGGAAGGCCTTTTCGACGCCGTACTCGTGGAAGATGGGGTAGTTGCGGGAGTAATACCGGATGCGGTGCTCGAGCCCGGGAAGCACCTGCCGCACGAAGTTCAGCAAGCGGGCGTAGAGGTTCTCGTCGTCCACCCGGATGCTGTCGAAGCCCGAAGAGAGCACGTCGCGCACATACCGGAACACCATCGGGATCTCGGAGCGAACACACGCCGGGGGCCCCTCGGTCCCCTGGCTCCGGATATCCAGCCAATCCGCCTCGATCCGGGCGATGTCGGCGGCGAGCGTCTCCTCTTCGATCTGTCCGGCGGCGGCGCGAGCCGCCCACTCCCCCTTCACCGTGGCGCGGCGTTCCACGAGCGCCGTGAGCCGCAGTTCCTCGCGCGGACCGGCCCCGGTGCGGCGAACGATGGCCGCCGGCGGGGCGAAGGGACGAAAATCCAGAAATCGTCCCTGGAGTCGCAGGTTGCAACTCACCTTGTATCCCTTGGGACCGAGCGGTTCTCGCACGACCTGGACCAGAACCGCCTGTCCCGGTCGCAGCACATCTTCGATCCGCGGTCGCCGGCCGGAGACCGCCCCCGCGCCCGCAACCGAGGCGGCGGGGATCTGATCCGACTGCAGGAACGCGTTCCGCGAGAGCCCGAGATCCAGAAAGGCCGCCTGGGTCCCGGGAACCACCCGCTGGACGCGGGCGCGGTAGATGCCGTGGAGAACGCTCTGACCGGCGCGGCGCTCCACGCCGAGCTCGACGACCTCCCGGTCTTCCAGCAACGCCATCCGCGTCTCGCCCGGGAGACTGGTGACGATCAGTTCGCGGACCACGGCGGCGGAGGCTGGCTGGCCCGGACCGAATCCTCAGCGTCGGTCCGGGCGAGCCGGACCGAAACCTAGCACGGCGGCCGGCGGGCGGGTCGGAACCGGGTCACGCCAGCCAGTGGCGCCGCTTCACCGCCCCGGCGAGGCCGATCGCCGCTCCGGTGATGAGCAGCGAGTTCCCCCCGTAGCTCATCAGCGGCAGCGGAAAGCCCTTGATCGGCACCAGACCCGCGACCATGGCGATGTTGTAGGCCGCCTGGAGGTGGATCATGAGGAACAGGCCGCCCACGAGCAGCGCGCCGAGCGGATCCTGGTTGTCGGCGGCGGAGGCCGCGATCGAGAGGAGGCGGAACCCCAGAACGACGTAAAGGCCGATGACAACGACGACGCCCACGAAACCGAACTCTTCCGCCAGCACCGCGAACACGAAATCGGTGTGGGGCGCCGGAAGAAACTCGTACTCGGTCTGGGATCCACGCAGCCAGCCCGCGCCGGTCAGGCCGCCGGAGCCCACCGCGATGGCTGCCTGCAGACTCTGGTAGCCCGCCCCGAGCGGATCGCTCTCGGGGTTCAGGAAGGCAAGGATCCGAACCCGCTGGTAGTCGCGCAGCCCGACGAACCAGAGGAGCGGCGCCGCCACCGTCGCCGCCGCCGCTCCCCAGGCCGCGACCGACGAAGAAATCCGCAGGCCCCCGAGGAACACCATCCCGACGCCGACGCCCGCGAGGATCGCAGCGCTGCCGAGATCGGGCTGGGCCGCAACTGCGAGGACCAGCCCGGCCGCCGCCACGAACCAGCCGAACTTGGCCCGGACGCTGAGCGGCTCGTGTCCGGAGCGACCGATGAGCCACGCGAGCAGCAGGACGAGGGAGAGTTTCGCCATTTCTCCCGGCTGGAGCGTCAGCGGGCCGATGTCGAGCCAGCGACGCGTTCCGGCGCGGAAACCCGCCGCCACCGTCGCGAATCCGGCGAGGCCGAGCGCTACGGCGAACAGCATCGGCGAGAAGCGGGCCAGCCGGCGGTAGTCCATCCGGTACACCGCCCACGCCACCAGCGCGGCCACGAAGACCCGGGCGACGTGGTTCGGGAAGCTGACCACCTCGCCGATGCCGCGGAGCGCGCTGTAGAGAACCGCGGTGGCGATCAGAACCAGCAGCGCGGCGCTGACGAACAGCCCGATGTCGGGCAGGGGACGGGGGCTGGAGTCAGCGCGCCGAAGCGAGAGCAACGGGGGCCCCTCCTCCGGACCGGGTCGCCGCGCGCCACGCGGCGAGAATCTCGCGCCCGATGGGAGCGGCCGCCGCTCCCCCCGCGCCCCCGTGCTGGACGAGCACGGCCACCGCGATCTCGGGGTCGTCAAAGGGGGCGAACCCCACGAACCAGGCGTGGGTCCGGAACTCCCAGGGGCGGTCCTCGTTGTCCGGTGCGACCCGGGTCGCGCTCGCCACCTGGGCCGTCCCCGTCTTGCCGGCCGCCTCGAATCCCGGGATGCGCACCCTCCAGGCGGTACCGGAAACGACCGCCTCCCGCATCCCCTCGCGGATCAGGGCGAAGTGCTCGGGTGCAATCCCGGACATGCGCCGGGAGGGCGCGGTGGAGACCAGCCTGGGCGTGACGAGTTCGCCCGAGGATGCGATCGCCGCGGCGACCCGCGCCATCTGGAGTGGCGTCACCGAGACCGCCCCCTGGCCCACGACCACGGACGCCGTCTCGCTCGGGTACCACCGCTCGCGATAGACCCGGCGTTTCCACTCCGTCGTCGGGATGAGGCCGGCGGTCTCGCCCCTGAGATCCAGGCCCGTGCGCTCCCCGAGGCCAAAGGCGCGCGCCCACGACGCCAGCACATCCACATCCATCTCCGCCGCGATCCGGTAGAAGAACACGTTGCAGGACTTGGAGATCGCCTCCCGCAGGGCGATCGCGCCGTGCCCCTGGGCCCGATGGCACCGGAAGGTCCGGCCCGCCACCCGCGTCCGGCCGTTGCAGGTGATCTTCCGGTCGGCGTCCACGACTCCTTCCGCGAGCGCGGCGGCGGCGCTGATCAGCTTGAACGACGAGCCCGGCGGAAAACCGCCCTGGATCGCCCGGTTCAGAAGCGGCGTGCGCGAGTGCCGGGTCAGGGCGCGGAACAGCTCCGGATCGGCCCGGAATCGAGCCGGATCCTCGGAGGGGTAACTCCCCAGCCCGAGAACCGCTCCGGTGCGGACATCGAGCGCCACGAAGGCGCCGGCCTCGTCACCGAACGCCTGTTGCGCCGCCTCGTGGAGCGGAGCGCTCACATTGAGCTGCAGGGTCTCCCCGCGAACGGGCGCGGCCCCGCGAACATCGTCGGCGCCGAGGATGCGCTGCCGGCTGTCCACGATCTGCGCCCGCCGACCATCGCGACCCGCGAGGACGCTGTTGAACTGCCGTTCCACTCCGGTCTGGCCCACGATGTCCCCGGCGGACGCCCAGACGAACTCCTCGAGCAGGAGCTGCGGGGCGGTGACCTCGGCCGCGTACCCGAGCAGATGAGCGGTCGCCGGGCCGAGGGGATAGACCCGGGCCACACCGAAGTCCACTCGGACTCCGGACAGATCGCGGCGCCGCGCTTCGAAGTAAACCATTTCGTCGAAGCCCATGCGCGTCCGCACCGGCGTGGGTCCGCGCACGACATCGGTCCTGAGCTTCGCCCGCTCTTCTTCCTCGAGGGAGTGCAGCGCTCCGATCTCCTCGAGCCGATCGAGCCCCCGGGAGTCGGCGACGAGGGCGAACGAGGGCTCGTTGTCCGCGAGAACGCGCCCGTCCCGGTCCACGATGAGCCCCCGCGGAGCGCGCAGCCGCTCGTCGCGGAGGTAGTTCTCACGGGCGATCTCGGCGAATTCGTCGCCGCGAACGATCTGCAGATTCCAGAAGCGGAGGACGAGGACCAGCGCCAGTCCGATCATGGGCAGGCGCAGCCAGAGGAGCCGCTGGCGGACGGCGCCGACCCATTGGGGACGATGCATTGGGCTAGCAGCCTCCCGATGGAGTCGCGAGAGGACCGGGCCGCAGGAGCATGTTCACGAGCGGTCAGATCTCGGAAGCGGTGGGAGGAGCGAGCCACCAGGCCGCCAACCAGCCAGCCACGACGGTCAGCGGAATACCGAACGCGACCGCGCGAAGCCGTCCGGTGACGTCGGCCCCGGTCACCCAGGCGAGGAAACCGAGGACGGCCGCATCCACGACGCTGGCGAGGATCGCCAGAACCAGGATCGCGGCGCGGGAGAGCCCGCGCCTCGCGGCCGCCCGGGCGACCACGGCCGCCGTGAGCGGCTTCGACGAGCCGTGGATTCCGAGAAACCCTCCCGAGAACGAATCCTGGAGGAGGCCGGCCCCCAGGCCGAAACCGATGCCGGGGCCGGCGCCGCGTCGCACCGCAAGACCGAAGACCGCCGCGAGGATGAAGTCGGGAACCACCCGTTCGATCCACGGACCCGGACGGACCACGGTTTGAAGCAGGAACGCCGCCACCACCAGGACCGCGACGCGCAACGCTCGCCTCGACCGCGACTCGGGCGTCGGATTGGTCACGGGTCGATCAACGACGGATCAGTCTCCGGGGGCAGGACGAAGACGCGCTCGACCCGGTCGAAGTCCACGGCCGGCGCGACCCCCACCTCGAGAAGCATGCCGGTACCCCAGCGCACCCGCGCCACGCGGCCCACCACGAGACCCTTGGGGTAGAGCCGATCGAGTCCGCTCGCGATCACCAGCTCACCCACCTGAACGGCCTGCCCCACACTCACGTAGTCGAGCGTCAGCTCGGTCGCGCCGTCGGCCGACCGCGTCCGCCCACCGCGCAGGAGGCCGCGGGCGCGGCTCTCGACGGTGAGGGCGGCGACGCCGGCGGAGGCCGACGTGATCAGCTCCACCTGACTGAAGCGGCGGCTCACCTGGACGACCCGTCCCATCAGCCCCGCCTCGGCCATGACCGGGCCGTTGCGGCTCACGCCGTGGGCCGAACCGCGATTCAGGGTCACGGTGCGATCGAGGGGGGAGGCGCTCACGCCGACGATCTCGGCGGCGACCGGTTCCCCGAGCGCGAGCGCCTCCCAGTCGAGTTCGGTCATCCCCCGCGCCCGCGCCAACTGCCCCCGGGCGACGGTGAGTTCCCATTCCGTCCGGGCCAGACGCGCGCGCAGCGTTTCCCGTTCGCCCTGGATCTCTTCGATGTCCCGCAGCGAGTCCATCAGGGCGCCGGTGGTGCGGCGCGCGGAGGCGAGGATCTGCTGGACGCTCCCGAACACGGTCGTGAACGCCACTCTCACCGGCAGGTCCGACTTCGCGCGGGTCTGGAACGTCAGACCGACGAAGTTCAGACCGAGGATGACGATCAGCGCGACGACGTGGCTTCGACGCATGGACCGTTCAGCTGCCCCGATCCCGGCAGCCCCCGGACAACGCCACTCGGCGCCGTCTCATGCGCCCGAAGCGGAATGACGCCTCCGCGGCGCGCCCCGAGAAACTCATACGGCCTTGGATACCGCCTGCAGGAGATCCATCTGCTCCAGCATCGCGCCGCAGCCGCGGACCACGCAGTCGAGCGGATCCGGAACCACGCGCACCGCGAGATTCGTGTCCTCGGCGATGAACTGATCCAGTCCCTTCAGCAGCGCCCCGCCGCCGGTCAGCATGATGCCCCGGTCCACCAGGTCGGCGGCCAGCTCGGGGTCCGCCTTCTCGAGGACGACCCGGACCGCACGGAGGAGCTCCTTGAGGGGCTGCTGGATCCCCTCGCGGATGTCGGCGTCGTCCACCTCGATCGTGGCCGGACCCATCAGGCTCAGATCCCGCCCCCGCACCTGCATTCTCAGCGGTTCCGGCGGGGGCACCGCGGTACCGATCTGCATCTTGATCCGCTCCGCAGTCCGCTCTCCGACGAGAAGCCGGTGACGGAGGCGGAGGTGCTCCCCGATCGTGCGCGTGAACATGTCGCCGGCGGCGCGCACCGAGGTCCCGGCGGCGATCCCGGAGAGGGACGTGACCGCGATGTCGGTCGTACCCCCGCCAATGTCCACGACGCAGTTGCCTTCCGGACTGGAGACGTCGATGTTCGCCCCGACGGCCGCCGCGAGCGGCTGATCCACCAGGAAGACCTCGCTCGCCCGCGCCCGCAGAATCGAGTCCCGCACCGCGCGCCGCTCCACGGGCGTGATGTTGAGCGGCACTCCCACGACCATCCGGGGCGCAGCCCACCGCCGCCGCCCGATCGCTTTCAGCACGAAGTGGCTGACCATCCGCTCGGCCGCCTCGAAGTCGGCGATGACCCCGTCCTGGAGCGGCCGGATCGCCTGGATGTGATCCGGCGTCTTGCCGACCATCGCGTAGGCGTCCGTTCCCACCGCCTCGACCCGCTTGGTCTGGCGGTTGACCACGACGACCGACGGCTCGCGCAGGATGATCCCGCCCTCCTGGGTGTAGATCAGCGTGTTCGCCGTGCCGAGATCTACGGCCAGGTCGAGCGAGAACAGGCTCAGGAGGTAGCGCAGCATCGAAGAGAAGACTCCCGGATCTCAAAGCCCTCGGCCGCCCGGACCGGATGCGGACCGGCGGCGCTCAGCGAGATTGCCCACGGAGCGGATCTTACCAATGGGCTGTTGCCGCAACGACCGGCGGCAGGTAAATTAGGGGGTTCGGCGCGTTCACCGGGCTCCCGCCCACGCTGTTCCCGACCGCTCCGGGTGGAATCCCGCCTCCGTCGCGCCGCCGCGCGTTCATGATTCTCGAGTATTTCCGCAATCGCCGCTCCGTCGGCTGGTTCTTCGGCGCCGGCCTCCTGGGACTGGTCATTCTCGCCTTCGTGGCGCTCTACTTCCCCGATTTCATGGGGGATCCCGCCACCGCCGCCATGCGACGGGGCGTCGCCTGGGTGGACGACGAGGCGATCTCCGCCTCGGACTTCCTCGACCGCTACCGCCAGGTCGCGCAGCAGTACCAGCAGCAGAGCGGCGGGCAGTTCTCCGCGAGCCTCGCCCGCCAGCTCGGGCTCCCCGATCAGGTGGCCGGCGACCTGATCCGGGCGCGGGTGCTGGTCCGGGAAGCGGAGCGCCAGGGCCTCGAAGTGACCGACGCGGAGGTCGGGACGGCGATCGCCAACTCTCCGACCTTTCAGGTGGAGGGGTCGTTCATCGGCGCGGCGGCCTACCTCGACATGCTCCGCTCGGCGCGGATGGATCCGCGCAACTTCGAGGATTCGGTCCGTTCCGACCTTCTCGCCACCAAGCTCCAGGCGCTCGTCACCCAGTCTCCCCACGTCTCCGACTTCGAACTGCTCGACGAGTACCGCCGGCGCAACGAAAGCGCCTCGCTCGACGTGTGGTTCCTCTCCTCCGCCGCCCGGCTGGGCGGGATCGAGGTGACGGAGGCGGAAGCGCGGGCCCGCTACGACGAGGACCCGGAGGCCTTCGAGCGGCCGGTGGAGCGGCGCATCCGCTACTTCACGCTGTCGGAGCAGACCATGGCCGAGGAGGTCGTCGTCCGGCAGCGGGAGATCCAGCGCTACTACGACCGGAACCTGTTCCAGTACCAGATGGGCGAGCGGGCGGAGGCGAGCCACATCCTGTTGCAGCCGGGGTCGGAGGCGGAAGAGGAGTCCACCCGAACGCTCGCCGCCCGGCTCGCCGAGCGGGCCCGGACCGGAGAGGACTTCGCCGAACTCGCCCGCACCTACTCGGCGGACGAGGCAACGGCGGAGGACGGCGGGGCTCTGGGTCTCTTCGGCCCCGAGGAGATGCTCCCCGAGTTCTCGGAGGCCGTGTTCGCCATGATGCCGGGAGAGATCAGCGAGCCGATCCGGACCGACTACGGCTTCCATGTGGTGCGCCTCGAGAGCCTCGAACCCGCGGAGACGCAGGAGCTGTCCGAAGTCCAGGAGGACATCGAGACGCGGCTCCGGCGCGAGAAGGCGACCGAGCGACTCAACACCCGCGTTCTGGAATTGGAGACGCTCGTCGCCGGCGCCGATCGGCTGGAGGAGCTGACCGACGACAGCCCGCTGGTCATGATCCAGGAATCCGGGTTCTTCGGAGAAGAGGGCGTGGTCTTCGAGCTGGCTTCGGCCGAGGCCGCGGCGAGCGCCTTCGCGCTGGACGTGGGTGAGGTGGCGGGGCCCATCCGACTCACTGCCGGGTTCGCCTTCCTCGAGGTGATCGAGGAGCGAGAGCCCCACGTTCCCGAATTCGAAACGGTTCGGAACGACGTCATGAGTCAGATCCGGAACGAGCGGGCGATGGACCTCGCTCGCGACGACGCCGAGGCCATCCTCGCGGCGATCGCCTCGGGAGAGGCTCCGGAGACGGACCCCACGCCCGCCCTCGACTGGTTCCGGGGCAGCTCCCTGGGGGCCGCGGGAGTCCTGCCCGCCGTCGAGAACGCCATCTTCGAAGCGGCTCCGGACGCCATGCTCGGTCCGTTCGACGCCGGACGCGGCTACGCCGTGATCCGGGTGAACGAAGTGGAGCCCTACGACGCCGCGGCGTTCGAGGAGCAGAAGGAATCGTTCCGCGCCCAGATGGGAGAAGAGAAGAAAGCGCGCATCTGGAACGCGTTCCTCGCGGGGATCGAGGGCCGATACGAGATCCGCATTGATCGGCAGGCGCTGAACGCGCTGATCGGGTGACGCGATGCATCTCGACCTCAAGGAACGCGGCCGCGTCTCGGTGCTTCAGCTCGAGGGCCGGCTGGTGGCCGGGCAGGGTGACGAGCAGCTCCGGGAGGCCGTGGACGTGCTGCTCGACTCGGGCCGGGCGCGGATCGTCGTGGACCTGAGCGGCGTCTCCGTGATCGACAGCGGTGGGCTGGGCGAACTCGTCGCGTCCGCGCACCGGGTCGAGCGCGCCGGCGGGGCGCTCAAGGCTCTCCATCCCCGCGAACGGGTCGTGCGGGTGCTCGATGTGGCGCGGGTGCTGCCGATGTTCGAGGTGTACGAGACGGAGGCGCAGGCGCTCGCCAGCTTCGAGGCCGACGCCTGAGCCCGGGCGGCCCGCCGTCGAACCCCCGGACACCGCTGGCGCGCTCCGGGCCGTAGCAGCCTGTGGATAAAGTCCCGTGTGCACCGAGAGTGGCCCAGTTCTCCCGGTGGGGGCGGCGCCCGGCTGACCCGGTTCTCCCGGTAGGGGCGGCGCGCGAGGGAGGCATACCGCGTGTATTCCGACCGATGTGCAACGAAGAGCGCCCCGGAGCGCCAGTTCTCCCGGTGGGGGCGCGGAGGGGCGCGCCAGTTCTCCCGGTGGGGGCCAGGCGGGGCCCCGCCCCCACCGGGAGAACTGGCCGGGAGAACTGGGCATCGCCGCTCGAGCCCCTACCGGGAGAACCGGGCCGCGTGACTTTGTCCACAGGCTGGTAAGGGAAGACGCCGTTGCTCACCGCCGCGGAAGCCCTCGAGGTCGTCCTCGGGCGGGTGCGTCCGCTCGACGGCGAGACCGTCGGCCTCGCGGCCGCGGCCGGGCGTGTCCTGCTCGACCCGGTGCGCGCGGACCGGGACCAGCCTCCGTTCGACCGGGCCCTCGTGGACGGCTACGCGGTGCGCGCCGAATCCCTGGGCCGGGAGGCCCGGCTCCGGGTGGTGGCGGAGATCGCCGCCGGTCAGACCTCGCGAACGATCGTCGGCTCCGGCGAGGCCGCCGCGGTGATGACCGGCGCTCCGATGCCCCCGGGAGCTGACGCCGCCATCATGGTCGAGCACACGGTGCGGCGTTCGGTGGCGGGGGACGACTTCGTCACCTGGCCGGCTCCGGGCGCTTCGCCGCCGCCGGTCAGTCCCGGAACCGGCGTCGCGGCGCGCGGCTGCGAAACCCGGGCGGGGACCACGCTCCTCGGCGTCGGCGGCCGCATCACGGCGGCGGCCGCGGGCGTTCTCGCGTCGGTGGGAAGGGTTCGGGTCCGCGTCGGGAAGCGGCCCTCGGTGGCGGTGATGTCCACCGGCGACGAACTGCTCCACCCGCGCGCCCGGCGCCCCGGACCAGCGCGCATCCGGGACGCCAACTCCACCATGCTCGTCGCCCGCTGCCGGGCCCTCGGGTTCCGGGTGCGCCGCCTCGGGATCGTTCGGGACGATCCGGAGCAGCTTCGAGCCGCGATCCGGTCCGGGCTGGAATCGGACGCCCTGCTGCTCTCCGGGGGCGTCTCGATGGGCCGCTTCGACTTCGTGGAACCGGTGCTCGAGAGTCTCGGCGTGCGCCTGCTCGTGACGTCGGTGCGGATCCGGCCGGGCAAGCCCTTCGTCTTCGGACTGCGGGAGAGCGACCGGACCCCCTCCCTCGTCTTCGGGCTCCCCGGGAATCCGGTCTCGGCATTCACCACGTTCGAACTCTTCGCCCGCCCCGCGCTCGACCGCCTCGAGGGGATCGAGGCGGTGGCCCGGCCCCGCTTCCGGGTTCGGCTGCTGAACCCGGCGGTGAACCGGGGGCCTCGCGAGGCCTTCCTGCCCGGCCGGGTCCGCACCGCGGCCGGCGGAGTCCTCGAGGCGCATGTGATCCGATCCGTGGGTTCAGCCGACATGGGAGCGATCGGGCAGGCGAATGCCCTCCTGGTGATCCCGGAGAGGGCCGGTGAGGCGCCGCGGGGCGCCCGGCTTCCCGCGATTCCGCTCGAGGGGTTTCCCGACCCGGGCCCGGGATGGCAGGATCCGAGGGCGTGACCACTCCTCGCTCCCCGGCGCTGAGCCACCTCGACGACGGCGGGCGAGCCCGCATGGTGGATGTGGGCGCCAAGCCGGTGACGGCGCGGGAGGCGGTCGCGGAGGGGTTCGTTTCGGTCGCTCCTCCCGCGCTCGAGGCGGCCCGCCGCGGCGACGCCCCCAAGGGAAGCGTGCTCGAGACGGCTCGCATCGCGGGCACGCTGGCCGCCAAGGCGTGCCCCTCCCTCATCCCGCTCTGCCATCCCCTGCCCCTCGACCAGGTCGAGATCGCCGCCAGGTTCGAGAATCGCGGCATCCGTCTGCGCGCGCGGGTGCGGTGCCGGGCCTCCACCGGCGCCGAGATGGAGGCGCTCACGGCCGTTTCGGTCGCCGCCCTGACCGTGTACGACATGCTCAAGGCGCTGGACCGGACGATGGAAATCTCCGAGGTGCGTCTCGTCGAAAAGCGCGGCGGCAAGAGCGGCGCGTGGACCCGGGACGATGGCTGAGAGAACCGGTTTCGCCCGTCGTCGCACCGCCCTCGACGCGGTCCTCCGGGACTGCGGCTCGGCGGTCGTGGCCCTCAGTGGGGGGGTGGACAGCGCCACCCTCGCCTGGCGCGCCTTCGCCGTCCTGGGAGACCGCAGCCTCGCGGTGACCGGCGTGAGCGCGAGCCTGTCATCCCACCAGCGCGGACTCGTCGAAGCGGTCCTCGCCGCCCGCCGCCTCCGGCACGAATGGATCTCCACCGAGGAGATGGGCGCCGCGGCCTACCGCGCCAACGGCCTCGATCGCTGCTTCCACTGCAAGGAGGAGCTCTACCGCCGGCTCCGGGAGCTGGCGGACGCGAGGGGGCTGGCCACGGTGCTCGACGGGACGAACCGGGATGACCTCGGGGACCATCGTCCCGGCCGGCGGGCGGCCGCGATCTACGGCGTGCGCTCGCCGTTCCTCGAGGCCGGGTTCGGGAAGGCCGACATCCGGTCCCTGGCGCGGATGGCCGGTCTCCCGGTGGCGGAGGAGCCGGCCTCCGCCTGTCTGGCCTCCCGGGTTCCGCACCGGATCCCGATCAGCGCGGAGGTGCTCGGGACGGTCGAGGCGGGCGAGGCGGCGGTTCGCGCGCTTGGTTTCTCGGGATTCCGGGTCCGCCACCATGGGGACACCGCCCGGATCGAACTCGCGCCCGCCGACATCCCGCGGGCGCTCTCGCCCCCGATGCGGGGGCGCCTCGCGGCCGGCGTGCGAGCCGCCGGGTACCGTCAGGTCGCGGTGGACCGTCGCGGGTATCGGCAGGCGGGTCTGGCCCGTCCGCCCGACCCGGAGCGGGACCTGATCTTCCTCCGACCCTCGGCGGGCTGACCCGCCGGTGTCTCTCGAGATCCTGATCGTCGCCGACCCCGAGGAGGCGGAGGACGGCGAGGTCGAGGTCCGTCTCCTCGCGCGGCGACGCGCGGAAGACGACCCGGTCGAGGACAGCCGTCTCTTCGCGGCCGGAGACCGGGCGGCGATCGCCCGCTGCGTCGCCGGCTGGCTGGAGCGGAATCAGGACGCGCTGGGCGACCCCGACCGTCGAACCTGCCGCCGCTGCTCGCGGATCCGAAGCGCGCGGGAGGAGGGCGAATCCCGCCGCCCCTTCATCTGCGGCGGCTGCCGGCGGCGGGCCGAACGGACCGGGACGCCGCCAACCGGAGCGGGGAACGGGGTGGAGGCGCGCTTCCTCGGCACGTCGAACGCGTTCGGCGCGGGAGGACGACGTCACGCCTCCATCTTCCTGCGGGCCCGGGGGGCGCGGCGCGGGGTCCTGCTCGACGCCGGCCCCGGATGCGCCGGCGCCCTGCGGGGCGAAGGACTCGCGGCCGACGACGTGGCGGCGGTGATCCTGAGCCACCTCCACGGCGACCACTTCGGCGGGTTGACGTTCCTCGAACTCGACGGACTCCGCACCGGGCGCTCCGAGCCTCTCCTCGTCGTCGCGCCTCCGGGCGCCCGGGAGCGGTTGGCGGCGCTCCGCGCCTGTCTCTATCCCGGGTTTCGGACGCCGTTCCCCGAGCGCATCGTGGAAGCGCTCCCGGGCGAGACGAAGTCGCTCCCGGCGAGCGCGGGGTCAGGGAGCGCGACGCCGTTCCCGGCCGATCACCAGCCCCGGGGATGGGCGTTCGGATGGACCGTCCGCCTGGGCGGGCGAACGATCGTGTACTCGGGAGACTCCACCCTCACCGCGAGGATCCTGGAGGAGTCCAGGGGCGCCGACCTCCTCGTCCACGAGTGCACCAGCGTCGCGCCGCTGCCCGGCCACACCAGCGTTCAGGACCTCGCGGAAGCCGCGCCCCGGATCCGGGCGCGACGCACCCTGCTGGTCCACACCGGGGAAGCGGTGAGCAAGGCGCCCGATCCGCCGTTCGACCTCGCGCACGATGGCCTGCGCGTGGTCGTCTGAACGCTCAGTCCTTTCCGGACTCTCCGCTGTCGGAGTCCTCCGCCGGCGCCGTGATCTGCTTCATGGACTGGCGGAAGTTGCGGATCCCCTGGCCGAGCCCGGCGCCGAGCTGAGGCAGCTTGGTGGATCCAAAGATCAGGATCACGATCCCCAGGATGATGAGCAGCTCGGTGGCGCCGAACGGCCCGAAGAGAAGGACCGGTACCTGGAGCGGAAGAGTCATGAAGCCATTCTACCCGCTGGGTCGCCGCCGCGCCGGACTCCACTCCCCCGACTCAACTTCCCTGCCGCCTCGCCCGACTCCAGCCCCTCGCCGGGGACCGGCGGTCGTGCGCCGGCAGTCGTCAGGGATCAAGGGCGATCGGCGTCGCGGCGTCGCGCGCCCGCCGGTACACCACCGCGGCGGCGGCGATGTCCTCCGCGGCAATCCCCTGGGACTCGAACAGCGCCCCTCCGGAAGGCAGCGATTTCCGCCCCGAGGCCACCACCGACCCGAGGGTCTCCACCCGGTCCCACTCGAGCTCTCCGGCCTCCACCACCGCCGCCAGGTCGCCGCACTCGATCCGGGCCTGCTCCAGATCGTCCACGACGATCCGGCGGGCCCCGAGCACGGCCGCGCGGTCCAGCTCCCGACGATTCAGCGCGTTCCCGCCGATCGCCGCGACGAAAGCGCCCGGCCGCAGCCAGGCGCCCCGGACGACCGGATCCCGGGCATCGGTGGCGGCGACGACGAGTTCCTTCCCGGCGACCACCGCCTCGGCGGTGTCCGCCGACTCCACCGGCAGACCGAGGCGGCGGGCCATGCGGGAGGCGAACGCACGGCGCCGCTCCGGCGTCCGGCAATAGACCTCGACCCGGCGCAGCGGACGAACCACCGCGAGCGCCTCGAGCTGGGCCTCTGCCTGGAAGCCGCATCCGACGATCCCGCAGGTTCCGGCATCGGTCGGGGCCAGCCAGTCGGCGGCGACCCCGGTGGCGGCCCCGGTGCGAATCTGGCTCAGCGCCTCGGCGTCGAGGATGGCGACGAGCTCGCCGCGCCGCGAATCGAACAGCAGCACCACGAACCGGGCTCCGTCCCGCCCCGTGAGGTAGGTCTTCAATCCGACGAAGCCGAGCCCCGCGCTCCCCGCGCTCATCGTGTGGAGCATCCGTCCCGGGACCCGGACCCGCTGTCGCGGCTGGTTCCGGGCGGCCCCCACGCCCAGCTCGCGGAACACGGCTTCGGTGGCCCGAACCGCGTCTTCCATGGGGAGCGCCTCGCGCACGAGGGCCTCGGAAAAGTGAAGCGTCATCCCGTCGAGAGTACGCCGGAAGCGCGCCGGCGCGCCGGACTCCAGTCCGGCAATTTCCGGGCTCGCGGGCCTTCCGTAGCGGTGCCGGTCTGGAGACCGGCGCTCCATACCCGGCGCGAGCTGGTTTTCGTAGCGGCGCCGCACCCCTACCGGGAGAACCGGTGGAGAGCGGCCCCTCGAGCCGTTTCCGTCAGAATCCCGGGGTCATGGACGTGTTGACCGCGGAGCAGATGCGGACGGCGGACCGCCGAACCATCGAGCATGCCGGGATCCCCGCGCGGGTTCTCATGGAAAACGCCGGGCGCGAAGTGGCGCGCGTGGTCGCGGACGTGGCCGCCGCCCATCAGGAGGGCGACGGGCGCATCCTCGTCCTGTGCGGCCCGGGCGGCAACGGCGGGGACGGATTGGTGGCGCTTCGGACGCTCGCCGGCCGCGGCCTGCGCGCAACCGGCCTCGTGCTCGCTCCGCTCGATCGGCTCGGTCCGGAGACGCTGGCCAACCTCGAAACAGCCCGCCGCTGCGCCCTCGACGTCCACACCGCGCCCGACGAATGGAGCTGGGGGCGCGCCCTTCGCGACGGTCCGCTCACCGGCACCCGGCCGAGCGTCGTCGTGGATGCGATCCTGGGCACGGGCGTGACCCGCCCCATCGAGGGATTCCTCGGGGAGGTCCTGGCCGACCTCGACTCCCATCCGGCGTTCGTTGATGCGCGCCACGTCGCCGTGGACGTTCCCACCGGACTGATGACGGACAGCGGCGAGTTGCCGACGACGGTGTTTCGGGCCGACGTGACGGTGGCGCTCGCCACCCCCAAGCCGTGTCATTTCGTGTTCCCCGCGAGCGCCGTGTGCGGGGAGGTCTCGGTCGTCGAGATCGGGATCCCCCGGGTGTGGCTGTCGGCGGGACCGACCGGCCTGCGCACCGTCGGCGCGATGGACGCCGCCGCCCTCCTGCCGCGCCGGTCGCGCGACGCGCACAAGGGCGAGATGGGACGGATGCTCCTGCTCGCCGGTTCCGCGCGGATGCCGGGCGCGGCGGCGCTCGCCGCCCGCGGCGCCCTCTCGGCGGGCGTGGGGCTGCTCACCGTGGCCGGTCCGGCCGGAGCGCTCGACGGCCTGCCGCCGGAAGCGATGCGCTTCCCGGTCGCGGCGAACCCGGACGGGGAAGTGGACCCCGAGGCGGTCGCCGAGCTCACCGGGTTCGTCCGCTCGTCCCGGACCGATGCGATCGCGGTCGGTCCCGGGATCGGACGGTCCGAGGGCGCCCGGGACGCCGTGCGCCGCTTCGTCGCCGGAACCCGGGCGCCTCTGGTCCTCGATGCCGATGGACTGAACGCATTCGCCGGATGCCCGGAAGAACTCCGGAGCCACCGCCGACTCGCGCTGACGCCGCACGCCGGGGAAGCGGCCCGCCTGCTCGGGGAGGAGGTGGCGGGGCAGGATCGGCTGGCGAACGCGAGGAGGCTGGCGGCGGTCACCCAGGCGGTCGTGGCCTACAAGGGTCCCGGCACCCTCGTCGCCGAGCCCGGCGGCGGGGTGTACGTGAATCTCTCCGGCGGGCCCGAGCTGGCGACCGGAGGATCCGGCGACGTTCTCACCGGCGTCGTGGGCGCGCTGCTCGCCCGCCGGCTGGCGCCGCGCGAGGCGCTGACCACCGCGGTCTTCGTTCACGGTCGGGCCGGCGAACTGGCCCGAAGCCGGCTGGGCGTCGAGGCGGTCACGGCGTCCGCGGTCGCCACCGAGGTGGCCGAGGTGGTGCGGATGCTCGCCCGGGAGCGAGGCCGTTGACCGGCAGCCACACCCCGGCAGTGGACTGGCGCACGGCGGGCCCGGAGGAAACGCTCGAAGCCGGCGCCGCGCTCGCCGCCCGATTCCCCCGGGCGCGGGCGTTCTACCTCGAGGGCGCCCTGGGCGCCGGCAAGACCGTGTTCGCCAAGGGGGTGGCCCGGCACTACGGCGTGGACCCGCGGCAGGTGACGAGCCCCACGTTCGCTCTCGTCCAGGCCTACGCCGAGGGGCGGGTGCCCGTCTATCACCTCGATCTCTACCGGATCGAGGCGCCCGCCGAGCTGGAAGAACTCGGAATCGAGGAAATGGAGGAGGAGGACGCCGTGGTCATCGTGGAGTGGCCGAACCGCCTGGGTCGGTTTCGCCGCGCCGACGCGCTCGAGGTGCGACTGATCCCCGAGACGGCCGGCGTCCGGCGCATCGAAGTGCGCGGGGGCGGGCGATGAGGTTCCGGCTCCCGGCGAGCGCCCTCGGGGCGGCCCTCCTGCTCGGCGGGTGCGGCGGAGCGGCCGGCGTCGCCCCGTCGGGGGATTCGCGCCACCTCGTGCTCGTCACCGTGTCGTCGCTGCGCAGCGACCACCTGGGGATCGCCGGCTACCCGCGCAACGCCACCCCGCGGCTGGACCTGTTCGGCGCCGCGGGAGCGGTTCTGACCGAAGGGATCACGCCGTGGCCCGAGACCGGCCGGGCGGCCGCCGCCGCGCTCACCGGCATGGCCCCGGCGCGCATCGCGGCCGGGGATCCGGCGCGGCTCCTCCCGGGACCGACCCTCGCCGGGATGCTCTCTTCCGCCGGCTACCGGACCCGGGCGGCGGTCACCCATCCGGCGCTCGCCGCCGAACTGGGCTTCAACGCCGGGTTCGACGAGTACCACGAAGGGCTGGGGTCGGCCTCGGCGGTGGCCGACTTCGCCGAGCAGGCGCTGGCCGAGCCCGAACCGGCGGGCGGCGGCGCGCCCCTGTTCCTGTGGCTCCACATCTCCGACCCCGAACCGCCGCATCCGGAATCCTCCGACGAACCGGGCTGGGACGACGGCCTCACCCCGGAGGGGCCCCGGTTCCGATCCGGTCCGACCCCGACTTCCGCAGCGACGCCGGACTCCGCGGGCGGCTACGGGGAGGCGGTGGACCGGTACGACGCCGCCATCGGAGCCGTGGACCTCGCCACCGGACGCATTCTGGATGCGGTGGCGGAGGGGCCGGCGGCGGGCGAGACGCTCGTGATCGTGGCCGGCCTCCACGGCGAATCGCTCGGCGAACACGGCGCCGTGTTCGCGCGGCCCCGGGGGCTGTTCCAGGAGACGCTCGGTGTCCCGATCCTGCTGGGATGGCCGGGAGCGGAGGCGGATCGTTTCCCCGCCGAGGTGCGGTTCACCGGGACGGTGAGCCTCGCCGACATCGCGCCCACCGCGCTGGATCTCCTCGGCGCCGGCTCCGCGCTGCCCGACCCCCGGCCCGCGGGCTACCTGGGGAAGTCCCTGGTCCCGGCCCTCGCCGGGCAGGATCCGCGCCCCCACCGCCGCCTCTATTCGCAGACGGCGGCCGGGCTGTTCTCGGTCTTCGACGGGCGGCTCCGGATGCTGAGGATCCCGGCCCCTGGAGGGGAGCCGGCGGTCTTCGCGCTGTTCAACCTCGTCCGCGATCCGAACGAAGCGGAAAACCGCTACCTCGAGGGGCGGATGACGACGGAGCCGCTCCGCGCCCAGCTTGAAACCCGGCGCATCCAGTCGGTCGCGTGGATTCAGGAGAGCGAACGCGCGGCCGGCGGCCCGACGCCCCTCTCTCCGGAGCTGCGCGAAGCGCTCGCCGCCCGCGGCTACCAGGTCGCCGCCGGCGAAGACCCGTAACCGCGGTCAGGGGCCGGCCCGGAGAAACGTCATCGAATTCCCGCTGGGGAAGAAGAGCGTCATCCGGTCCCCCTCGACCTCGGTCCGACAGGGCTCCCGATGCCCCTCGGCCGCCTCGGCGAAGGACCTCGACGCCATCCGGAGCGGCGCTTCCGGAAGCGGATCCACCGCGTCCCCGGCCGAGAGATGCCACGCATGGGTGAGGACCAGGTCTTCGCCCTCGCGGAACCACTGGCCTCCCTCCGCCGATCCCCGCTGCGGGGTTCCGTCGGCCCCGACCACGAAGAAGAGCACGAACCACTCGCCCGGCGTCCCCGGGTCGAAGCGGATCCGTCCGTCCACCGTCAGCTCCGCCGGCGTCTCGCCTCCGATCCGATAGGTCCGGGGACGCCAGGCGCCAGCGATCGGATCGTCGGCCGCGGCCTCCACCTCCGGTTGCGGGACGTTCCCTTCCGGTGGCGCGCCGCCGGCGACAGGAGGGATCGCCCACCAGGCGGCGAGCGCCGCCGCGGCGATCCGGTGGCGGCGGGGGGACGGGAAAACGGCGGGGAACGGAGAACGGGTCACGGTCGAAGGCTACCCGGATGGTTGAAGTAACCTCTTCCCGTGCGCCAGGAACCGCATTCCCCGCCGGTGGGGGCGCGCCGGACCGGGCGGGAAGGCGTGGCGCGGCCGCTCGCCCGCTCCGGCGCCCTGGTCGCGGTGGCGCTCGCGGCGGCGGCCTCCGGTTGTTCGCTGGTCACCAGCGTGGCGGTGAACTCGCTCGCCGAAGTGCTCGCCGAGGGCGAGGCGGTGTATCGCTCCGATGACGATCTCGAACTCGTGGGGCAGGCCCTCGCCTTCAATCTGAAGACCGTCGAGTCGCTCCTGCTTCAGGAGCCCGATCATCGGCTGATGCTCCTCTCCGCCACCAAGGGCTTCGCGCTCTACGCCTATGCGGTCGTGGAGCCGGATCTGTTCACGCTGGACTTCACCCAGTTCGACGAAGAGCAGGCGATTCGGGCCCGCGCGGCCCGGCTCTACGAGCGCTCCCGGGACTTCGGTCTGCGCGGGCTCGAGACGAGGCATCCCGGAATCGGCGGCCGGCTGAGCCGCGACCCGTGGGCCGCCGCCGCCGAGCTCGATATCGAAGACGCCGGACTCGCCCTCTGGACCGGGACCGCGACCGGGGCGTGGATCGCGATGAACACCGCCGATCCGGAGGCCACCAGCGACCTCGCGGTCATGGGAGCGCTGCTCGAGCGGGTTCTCGAGCTGGATCCGATGGTGGAGGACGGGGTCGCCTACGACTACCTGAGCCTCTACGAGGCGATCCGGCCGGGCGGCTCGCTCGATCGCGCCCGCGAGCTGTGGGAGCGCGCGCTCGAGATCGGCCCGGAGCGGCATCCGGTCCTGTGGACGAACTGGGCCGAGAGCGGCTCCATCGCCACCGGCGACCGGCAGGAGTTCGAGCGGCTTCTCCGCCAGACCCTCGACTACGACATCCACTCCGAGCCGGGCGCCCGGCTGCTGAACCGGGTGGCGCAACAGCGCGCCGCCTGGCTCCTCTCACGCACCGACGACTATTTCCTCGACGAAGAAGAGGACTGAGGCACAAGAACATGAAGGCCGCCATCCGAGCCGCCGCCGCCACCCTGGCGGCGACGCTGTGTTTCCAGGCCAGCGCGGAGGCGCAGGTCAACCTGCGCCTCGCCACCCTCGCGCCCAACGGGTCGAGCTGGCACGTCACCCTGCGGAAGATGGCCGCCGATATCGGTCGGGACACCGACGGCGAGGTACGCCTCCGGATCATCGGCGGCGGGTCCGCCGGCGACGAATCCGACATGATCCGGAAGATGCGGATCGGGCAGGTCCAGATGGCGGCGGTCTCGAATGTCGGGCTCTCGGAACTGGATCCGAGCGCGTGGACGCTGTCCATCCCGATGGTGTTCGCCGACTACGAAGAATGGGATCACGTTCGCGACGTCATGAATCCTTCCCTCGGAGAAGCCTTCCAGGAGCACGGATTCCGGGCTCTGGCGTGGGCCGACGTGGGCTGGCTCCACTTCTTCTCCAGCGAGCCGGTTCGCACCGTCGAGGACCTGAAAGGGCTGCGGCTCGCGGGCGCGGCCGGAGATCCGACCGCGCTGGATCTGCTGCGCTGGGCCGGCTTCGACCCGGTCCAGGTGAACTCCGTGGAGCTGGTCAGCGGTTTTCAGACCGGCCTGGTCGAAGCCGCCCCGCTTCCGATCGCCTACGCCGAAGGCTCGCAGGTGTATCGGTCGGCGAAATTCATGAACAGCCTGCGATGGGCGCCGCTCCAGGCGGCGCTCATCATCCACGACAACGGCTGGGAGCGCCTCACGCCGGAGCAGCAGGCGATCGTGTCCCGGCACGCCGACGCCGCCGCGACCACCTTCCGCTCCTCGAATCGGGACACCGAGGCGAAGTCGCTGGCCGCCATGAAGCGCCGCGACCTCGAAGTCGTGGAGGCCTCCGACCAGTTCCGAGCCGAGTGGGAGCGCCTCGCGGAGGATCTGATTCCCATGGTGCGCGAGCAGCTCGTCCCCGGCCCGGTGCTCGACCGGGTGATCCGGATCCGCGACGAATTCCGCGCGGGCGCCGGCGGCTCCGGGCGCTGAGACCGGGGCGCCGCCCTCCGAGTCCCAGCTTGCCGAGTCCTCGCTTGCCGAGTCCTCGCTTGCGGAGCACGGCGCCGCCTCGTCGTCGAGGCCGCGCGTGAGCGCGGCGGCCGGCTCCCCGCCGGGGCGGCTCGCCGTCTTCGAGGACGCGGTCTCGGTGACCGCGCTCCTTCTGATGGCGGCCATCCCGATCGCGGAGGCGGCGATCCGGCCGTTCTTCCCCACCGGGATCCCGGGCTCCCAGATGTGGGTCCCGCACCTCGCGCTGTGGGTCGGATTTCTCGGGGCGGCCGTCGCGGCGCGGCGGGGCGAACTGCTCTCCCTGACCGCCGGGCCGAGCGCCGCGCCCGAGCGGTGGAAGGCGTTCCTCGCCTCGCTCTCGGGCGTCGTCGGCGTGGCCGTCTCGGGGGTCCTCGCCTACGCCAGCGTCGTGCTCATCCTCGCCGAGTGGCGGGGCGGACGGGAGCTCGCGCTGGGCGTGCCGGTGTGGGCCGCCGAAGGGGTCATGCCGCTCGGATTCCTGCTCATCGGCTGGCGGTTGTGGCGACGCATACCCACCGGGTGGGGAAAAGGGGTCGCGCTGCTGGGACTTGCCCTCCCGCTCCTCCTCCACGAAGGCGTCTTCGGGCTCGACCTCACCGAGTCGGGGATCGGTTTGCCGCTCGTCGCGTTGATCCTGGTGGCGGCCGCCTGCGGGGCGCCCATCTTCGTGGCGCTCGGGGGCGTGGCCGCGGTGCTGCTGTGGACGAACTGGGACCCCGTATCCGCGATTCCGGCGGAGGCCTACGGGATGGTGAGCAAGCCCACGCTGCCCACGATCCCGCTGTTCACGCTCGCGGGCTACATCCTCGCCGAGGGGGGCGCGCCCCGACGGCTGGTGCGGCTGTTCCGGGGGCTGTTCGGATGGATGCCGGGCGGGGTGGCGGTGGTGGCGATCGTGGTTTCCGCGTTCTTCACCTCGTTCACCGGGGGGAGCGGCGTGACGATCCTCGCGATCGGCGGCCTCATGTTCCCGATGCTGGCGGCGGATGGTCACCGGCCGCAGTTCTCCACCGGCCTCCTGACTTCGGCGGGATCCCTGGGCCTCCTGTTCCCGCCGTCGCTGGCCGTGATCCTCTACGGCCTCGTCGCCGAAGTCGAGATCCAGCGGCTGTTCGTGGCCGGATTCGCGCCGGCGATCCTCGAGATCGCGCTGGTCGCCGGGTTCGCGATCTTCGTCACCCGCCGGCTGAAGGCGGACACGACCCCGTTCCGGTGGCGCGCGGCGTGGTCGGCGCTGTGGGAGGCGAAGTGGGAGGCGGCGATTCCGGTCCTGGTGCTGGGAGTGGTCCTCGGAGGGCTCGCCACCCTGGTCGAGGCGGCGGCGATCACGGTGCTGTATGCGCTGTTCGTGGAGTTCGTGGTCCACCGGGAGGGCAAGACCTTCGGCGACCTGGTCCGGACCGGGGGCAACGCGGTCACCCTCATCGGCGGGGTGCTGCTCATCCTGGGGTGCGCGCTCGGCCTCACGAACTACCTCATCTTCGCCGACATCCCGGCGATGGCGGTGGACTGGGTGCAGTCGTTCGTGGAGTCACCGCTGTTCTTCCTGCTGCTCCTGAACCTGGTGCTCCTCGTCGCCGGGTGCCTCATGGACATCTACTCGGCGATCGTGGTCGTTGTCCCGCTCATCACCCCGCTCGGGCTCGCCTACGGCGTGGACCCGCTGCACCTCGGGATCATCTTCCTGACGAATCTGGAACTCGGCTACCTGACCCCGCCGGTGGGAATGAACCTGTTCCTCGCCTCCTACCGGTTCAAGAGGCCTCTCGGCGAGGTGTACCGGGCGGCGCTCCCCTTCCTCGCCATCCGCGCCGGGGCGGTGCTGCTGGTCACCTATGCGCCGTGGCTCACCCTGACCCTCCCGGCGCTCGTGTTCGACTGACCATCCCGGCGTAGGAGATCCCGGATGGACTTCCAGATCGCGGAGGGGAGGAAGAAACGGAGGCGTCGCCGGCGGCTCGCGGTGACCGGGGGCGTCGTCCTCGCGCTGGCTGCGGTGTGGCTCCTCACCCGGCTCGCCGCCCCGGGCGCGCCGGAGGTGAGCCGCGCCACGCTGTGGACCGGGGTCGTCGAGCGGGGCGCGCTGGTGCGAGACGTGCGGGCGCCCGGCGTCCTCGCCGTGCCTCCGGAGGAGATCCGCTGGCTCGCGGCCGAGACCAGGGGCCGGGTCGAGGAGCGGCGCGTGCTGCCGGGCACCCCGGTCGAGGCCGACACGGTCCTGCTGGTGCTGTCGAACCCCGAGCTGGTGCAGCAGACCCGCGACGCCGAGCTACAGCTCCGGGCCGAGGAGGCCGACCTCCGGCGCCTTCGGGATCAGGTCCGGTCGGATCTCCTCGAACAGGAAAACGCCACCGGCGAGCTCGCGAACTCGGCGGCGAGCGCACGGCGCCGCGCCGAAGCCGACCGGCGACTGTTCGAGGCGGGGCTCGTCGGGGAGCTGATCCACCGCCGCAGCCGGGTGCGCGCCGAGGAACTCGACACGCGCCGCGGGCTCGAAGAGGAGCGGCTCGCCATCCTGCAAGAGTCCACCGAGGCCCAGCTCGCCTCCAAGGAGGCCACCGTGGCCCGCTACCGGGCCGTCTTCGTTCTGCGGGACCGCCAGCTCGCGGCGCTCACGGTGCCCGCCGGCCAAGCCGGCATCCTCCTGGAGCTTCCCGTCGAGGTCGGACAGGAAGTGAGTCCGGGGGAGAACCTGGCCCGGGTGGCCGACCCGCGCGGGCTGCGGGCGGTGCTGCGCGTGCCCGAGACCCGGGCGGGAGACCTCGCGCCCGGCCAGCGCGCCCGCGTGGACACCCGGAACGGAATCGTCGTCGGGACCGTCGTCCGGGTGGACCCGGCGGTCCGGGACGGGTCCGTCACGGTGGATGTGGACTTCGAGGATCCCCTGCCCCGCGGCGCGCGCCCCGACCTGTCCGTGGATGGGACGATCGAGCTCGCCCGGATCCCGGATGCCCTCCATGTGGGCCGTCCCGCCTACGGGCAACCCGGGAGCACGGTCGGCCTGTTCCGGATCACGCCCGACGGCGCCGCGGCGGAGAGGGTTCCGGTGCGGCTCGGGCGCGGCTCGGTGAACCGGATCGAGGTGCTCGAGGGCCTCGCCGAGGGGGACGAGATCATCCTCTCCGACACCTCGGCCTGGGACGCCTGGGACACGATCCGACTCCGGTAGTGTCGGGCGGGCCGGGGAGGGGGCCGGGAATCCGTTGGAACTGCGAAGGTGTGGACAGTCGGCGCTACAAGAACGGCCCCCTCCCCGACCCGCTCGGCGCTTCGCGCCTCTGATCGCAACCCTCGCTCCGCTCCAGGTTGCGATCAACGTCACTTTCTCTCTCGGAGAGGGAGGACGGATCCCCCCCTCTCCGAACCTCTCCCCCCTCGGAGCGCCGGACTCCAGTCCGGCAATTCCCAAGCGAGCTGCCGGAGCGCCGGACCGCTGGCCCTGGTTCGACGATGACCTCGCCTACCCGCAAGAGCCGTCCTCAGTGCACTTGCGAACTGGTGAAGAGTCCGGACTCCAGTCCGGCAATTCCCGGCCAGGGCCATGCCGAAGGGCTCGTCCGCGTTCGACGACGACCTCTCCGACCCGGCCGAAGCGCCGGTAAAGTCGCCCGGACCCTCGGAGGCCCCCGATGCAACACGCCCACAAGATCTCCTGGATCCTCTTCGCCCTGCTTGCGGTGGGCACGATCCTGCTCTCGCTCGTCTCGGTCACCTCGGCGTACCTCGCCCGGGACACCGACCTGATCGCCGGCCGCTACACGCCAGCCGAAGTGGCGAACGGCGATGACGACCTCGCCGCCGCGCTCTCGGCTCGCCGGGGAACCGCCGCCGCCTACGGCCTCGGCTACGGCCTGCTGCTGCTCGGGATGACGCTCGCCTACCGGAAGGAGCGGCGGTGCTTCGGCTGGATCGTCATCGCCAGTCTCGCGAGCGCGGGCGTCGTCCTGCTCCGGGTGCCGACCCTCGGCGTCTCGTACGGACTCTTCGCCGGCACAGCGCCGCTCGCGCTCGTTCTGATCGCCGGCGCGCTCGGACTCGCCGACCGCCGCTCACGGACCGGGTAAGCGCTCCCGGCGAACGGGGTCACATCCGCGTCATCGCCTCGAGCAGCGGCCAGAAGCGGAGCTGCTCGACGGCGTGGCTGCGGTAGATCCCGAGCCCGTCCACTCCGGCGGCCCGGGTGGCGCGGGCGGCGTCGAGCATGGCGCCCTCGGTCTGCAGACTCCCGGGGTGGTAGCAGGAGAACTCGGCGACGACGGGGACCCGGCCGGCCACCCTCTCCACCATGTGCCGGGTCTGACGTTCGATGACGGCGATGTCGGTGGTGGAACGGAACCAGAGGTGCATCTCGTCCACCAGCCCCTCATCCACCCACGTCGGCCAGTCCTGCATCCTCGTCCGATATCCCTCCGGGTCCCGGTTGATGACCGTCACCGTGAACACGGCGTCGGCGCGCACCGCCTTCACCGCGTCCCGGATCGCGCGCAGCATGTCGGTCCACCGGTCCGCGCGGAAAGCGATCCACTCCGGGTCGGCGTTCGGGATGGAGAACGGATCGCGGCCGGTCGCGTCGCGGAAGGCGCCCGCGATCGAGTCCTCATAACCGTCGGCGCTCACTCCGGCGTCGTCCTCGTTGATCGAGACGAACTCCGCCTGGATTCCCGCGCCGCCGCTCCGAGCGAGAAGTTCCGCGAACACGCGCGCCTCCTCGGCGCGTCCCTCCGGGAGGCCGGGGCTCAGAAAGACCCGCTCCCAGGGCTGCATCTCGTCCGAGAGGGTCCGGTTCCGGTGCCGGTGCTCGGGGTTCTCCCGGAGGAAATCGCTCAGACTCTCGATCCGCTGCGGGTGGCTCCAGATCGGCCGGTGGGCATCGAGCGTGACGCGCCCCGCTTCGGTGCCGAAGCGGGGGACCATGAAGTTGGCGGACCACGCCGGGTACATCCTCATCCCGCCATGGGACGCCACCGCCTTGTAGGGATGGACCTCGACACCCACCTCCCGACCGGCGGCGACGAGCTCGGGCGAAGCCCCGGGGGCGAACACGCGGGAAACGCCGTGATCGGCGCACTTCGCGACATAGGCCTCAACCTCGGTCTCCCCCCGGTCGCTCACGAACAGCTCTCCGAGCCCGAGATCCTGGCCCCAGAGCGCCACGCCGGAGGGCGGGCCTCCGGACGCTCCTGGCGACGACGGCGCGGAGTCCGGGGATTCCTGCGAACCGCAGGCGGCCGCCGCCGGGGCCGCGGCGAGGACGCCCTTCAGAAAGACCCGGCGGGGCAGAGCGCTTCCGGAACTCACAGCGCGACCCCGTTGCGGACCGCGTCCTCGATGGCGGCGGCGAAGAGGTCCACCTCCTCGAGCGTGGTGAAGACGCTCGGCGAGACCCGAATGCAGTCGAACTCGCCGGCGATGAAACGGGGCCGGACGTGGACCCGGTACTTCCGCTCGAGGAAGTCGGTCAGTTCTCCCGAATCCACTCCCTCGATCCGCATCGCCCCGATGCCGCAGGCCTGCCGGATGTCGGGAGGATTCAGCACCTGGACCCCGGGCAGCTCCTTCACCCGCTCGGCCCAGCGCCGTCGCAGATGGACGAGTCGTTCGGCCTTTCGCTCCGGGCCGAGGCCGTCGTGGAACGTGAGCGCCTCCGTGATCGCGCCGCGCAGCGCGATCGGGTTCGTGCCGATCTGCTCGAACTTGCGGATGTCGTCGTCCTGGCTCGCGGGAGCGCTCATGAGCGGCCAGACGTTCAGGATCTTCTCCTTGCGGACGTAGAGGAAGCCGGTGCCGACCGGAGCGAACAGCCACTTGTGGAGGCTGGTCCCGTAGTAGTCGCAGTCGAGTTCGTCGCGGGTGAACGGGAAGTGGGCGAAACCGTGGGCGCCGTCCACGAGCGTCTCCACCCCGTGGCGCCGCGCCATGCGGCAGATCTCGCCGACCGGAAAGATCTGCCCGGTGGTGAACGTGGTGTGGCAGATCAGGAGCAGCTTCGTCCGGGGCGTGATGGCGCGCTCCAGGAGATGGGTCAGCTCGGAGAGATCCTCGGGCGGCGTCGGATAGGGGACGGTGCGGAGGACGATCCCGTCCCGGCGCTCGCGCTGGCGGAAGGTCATGAGCATCCGGGGGTAGTCCTGGGTCGTGGTCAGCACTTCATCGCCCGGTTGGAGCGCGAGCCCGAACTGGACGATCTCCATCGCCTCGCTGGCGTTTCGGGTGAAGGCGATCTCGTCGGTCCCGCACCCGAACGCGTCCGCGAGACGGCGGCGGGCCACCTCGACCCGCGGACCGAGCAGCTCGTCCACGTAGAGCGAGGGCCCCATGTTCGTGATGTCCCAGTACTGCCGCATCGCCCGCTGGACGGTGGCGGGCGCCGGACTCACGCTCCCCGAGTTCAGGTTGATGTGGTTGCGGTCGATCGTGAACGCCTCCCGCACCCGGAACCAGAAGTCCTCGTCCCGCGCCGCCTCCTGCGCGGTCGCCCCGCCGAGCCGTCGGGCCGCCCGTTCGATCCGCTCCCCGGCATCCGCCGCGAGCGCGGTCAGGGCGCCGCCCGCCGCCCCGAGGAAAGTTCTCCTCCGCATGATGCCTCCTTCGCTCGCCAGGAATGAGCGCCCCGGACCATAACCCGGACCCGCCTCCGCGCCTCACGCGCGGGGAGTCGGGCCGCAGGCCGTCGCTCTGACAATCCGCGCACTACGCGGATCCGGTCCTACCAGACCCAGTCCTCGTCGTCGAAGTCGTTCGGGAAAGGCGGATCGAGCTCGACGTCATCCCCGGCGGCCCGCGCCCGGCGGGCGGCGTCGCTCCAACCGGAACGCGGACGGGATTCGGGGCGTCCGACCGGGCTCGCCGTCAGCCGGCCCGGCTCACCGCGCAGTTCCTCTTCATCGGCCCCGCCGGCCGCCTCAGGCAGGGCGCGTGGCTCCGGAGGCTTCAGGAACGGATCAATGGCATGGGACTTCATGGGACTTCACGATCGCACTCCGAGCCTTCGCGAACAGCTTTGAACTCTGCACCTGTGGACCATGGCGTCTCGTATCTCGTATCTGGTCGCGGTGTTTTTCCACTACGGATGTGATCCCTACGGGTTGCAACTGATGACGTAACCGCTTCCCGCTCCATTCCGAGGTGGCGGGGGAGCCGTCATTTGTGGACCCTCCCGATACTGCATGTAGCGCCAGTGCTGGTAGGCGAACCGCGAGTGGTAGATCTCCCGGCGGGAGAAATACTCGTACTCGAAACCACTCTTCGCCATCACGCCTTCTTCCACGTGGAACAACCCCATCGCATGGCCGATCTCGTGACGCAGGACAGGACCGAAGTCACAGTCTCGGTTGTCCGCATCAATCGTAATCGCACCGGCGGACCTCCCAAGGAGGGCTAGTCCACACCATTTTTCGTCGTCTTCGGGAGCGCCAGCGCGCACGGTGATCCAACCTTCGATGTCATCTCGGTCCCTGCCCGTCTCGATGGTCCCGTAGTAGCCGGGGGCTCCGCTCAACGTGATGACGGTGCCCGGGATCGTCTCCTCGATCTCTTGAATCTCCTGGCGGCTGAAGCCGTCGGTAACGATGTAGAAGTTCGGCGCGGGATCCGACTGGATGTACAAGCGCCTGTCCGCGAGATCCCCGATCGGATCGCCGTTTGCGAACCAGCCGGGGCAGTCGTCTGACGCGGGACAATCGTGAGCATCGAAGAGCAACTGGTTCCAGAAGACGCGATCAAACCGTTCGTCCGGCTCCGGGACGTCGAAGTCGAGATGGAAGTCCACGCCCCGCACGGAGGATCCGGTGCGTGGCCGGGAGACATGCTGAGGGCGCGGTTTGTCGTAAGCCGCGGGCGGAAGGACATTGAGGACGTAGCCCTCCCCGCGGAGGCCAGTGACCTGGAAGTCACCCTCACTGTCCGACCAGTCCCAGTCATCAACTTCGCCCGTGTCCCGATTCTCGGCCTGGATGAGAGCGCCCCAGATCCCCCATCCTTCGCCGCCCGGTCCAGTGGCGGTAAGGATGGAACCCCGGATCGAAAACGACCGGCCTTGTGTCGGCTCCGCGGACGGTGAAGCTGCGCCCGACGCCGGCTCAGCGTTCTGGGCGGGAGGGGACTGAATCTGTGGACTGCCGGGCGGCGTACCTGGACCTGGATCCCCACATGCCGCAGCAAGAAGCAGCGCGAGGGCTGCGATTACGCCCCCCCTTGGGCGTCGCAGATGCGTCTTTCTCCCCATTCGCGCCTTCTCCTTGCCGGCCTTGGCCGAGCAGGCGCAGCATATCTCCTACCGACCACTCCGCGGGTGGATCCTCCCTTGGGGCGCGGGGACTGTGCTCGGACCCGCGTCGGAGGCGAACCCCAGCCGGGCTCACATCCCCCACACCGTGATCGGGACATCGGCCCCGGCTTCCTCGCGGCGGAAGAGTTTCTCGCTCCACGTCCGCTCCGGGTTCCGGTCGAAGACGACGAGGTGCCCCTCACGGGCGCCGCACCGGTCCATGTACGCCCTCGTCTGGGCCAGGCCGTCCCGGATCGTGCGCTCGAGGCCGCCATGGCGGATCTTGCACTCGACGACGGCCCGGTCCACCGTCCGCCCCCGGGGCCACACGATCAGTAGATCCGTCCGGCCGCGTCCGAGTCCGTACTCGCGCTCGATCCGGCCGCCGCCGTTCACGACCCGATGGAGGAACGCCTGGAGCAGAAGCTGCGGACCCGCCTCGCGGTACTGGAACCGCTCCACCCAGTCCTCCGAGTGCTCGCGGAAGAACTGCTGGAACGCCTCCAGCAGCCTCGCGACATCGAGACGCCCCGACTCCGGGTCCACGTACCAGGCGGTCTCCTCGACGAGATCGTCCTCGACGACGGCCGTCAGCGCCCGCGGGATCACTTCGGCATAGATCGGGTTGGCCACTCGAGGAGTGCCTTCTCTCGCGATCAATCCCAGGTCACGCACGTACTCCAGGTCCGCCGCGCCGTACCGCCGGCGGTCCGCGCCGGTGAGCAGGGGTTCGACGACCCGGCGCACCCGGTTCTCGGCGAGCTTGTGCGCGAGCTGGTCCAGAGGAGCCGCGCGACTCAGGATGAGGCGCTCGCGCGCCTCCCGGATCGCGGCGAGCGTGATCTCTCTGGCGCGCTCCCGACCGGACGGGTCCTCGAAGCAGGCCTCGGCGGCGAGCGCGTTGACGAGCCAGGGCTGGCCCTCTGTCTGACGCCAGATCGTCTCCCGCGCCTCCGGAGAAAACCGTTGTCCGGTCTCCTCGGTGTGCCGGGCAAGAAGCGACTCCACTTCGCTCTTTCCGAAGTCCCCGAGGCGCAGGCGCCTCGCGGCGATGTTGAAGGCGATCCCACCGCTGATCTGCGCCCCGGCGGCCTCCGACTGCATCCGGTAGTCGCGGACGTCCCGGACGCCGCACAGGATGACCGTCTGCGGGAACCGACCGGGCCGGTGCGGATAGCCCGCGCGCAACTGCCGCAGGACCGAGATGAGGGTGTCTCCGATCAGCGCGTCGATCTCGTCCACGAGCACGACGAGAGGCGCGGGGGCGTCCTGCGCCCAGCGGCCGAGGACCTCGCGGAGCGCTCCGCCCGGACCCCGCCGCTCGAGCGCCTCCGGCCAGATCCGGTTGACGAACGAATCGCCGAGTGACTCCTCGGCCTCGGCACCGAGCTCCCCGAGGATCTCGCGCATCGCCGAACGGCGGTTCTCCCGGGACGGCTGCGCCACTTCGACATTCACGTACACGGCGTGGAAATCTCCGGCCGAGCCGGCGTTCAGCAGGTCCCGGAGGGCGAAGAGCGCCGAGGTCTTGCCGGTCTGCCGAGGGGCGTGGAGGGTGAAGTAGCGCTTCGTGCGGATCAGCCGCAGCAGCTCGTCGAGGTCGAGGCGCTCGAGCGGCGGGATGTGGTAATGATCGGCGGGGACGATCGGTCCCGACGTGTTGAAGAAGCGCACCTGAGGCGCAGTATCGCACTCGCGGGGAGGAACCGCTCCGGCGATCAGAGCGCGGTTCGCGTCAGAAGCGAAAGCGGATTCCGACGGTGGGGATGCGAGGAAATCCCGGCTCCGGGTCGTCTCTGATGAGGGGCAGCCCGCCGTCGGGCGAAGGTTCGACTTCCTGCTGCATCCGGACGCTGTTCTCCCGCCCGGTCACGTTGAGCACCTCGGCATAGGCCGACCAACGCCCTCCGAAACCGCCGTGGCGGTAGGTGAAGCGGAGGTCGAGGCGCGCGTAGTTCGGCAGGCGGGCGGAGTTCAGGTTGTCCACGCCGCCGAGGTCCACGGTGTAGAGCGGCCGGCCGCGCTCGTCCCGGTTCGGGACGAGGCGGCCGGAGTCGCCCTCGACGGCCTCGACCCGCACTCCCACCGCGGGCGTGTAGGGGAAGCCGCTCGCGACGCGACCCGTGGCGGCGAGCGTGAACCGGTTGGAGAGCCGGTACACACCGACCAGGTTCAGCGCCTGCGGGCGGTCGTAGTCGAAAGGGAACCGCGCGCCCCAGACCTCGCGCTCGGCTCTCCCGAGCGACCACGACGCCCAGCCCACCAGCCTCGACGCGGGGTCGTTGCGTTCGAGGTAGATGTCCACGCCGCGGGCGACGCCCCGGCTCCCGTTCTCGGGAGCGATGGTGATCTGCGGCGCCCGGGGGACGGAGGCGGCGAGTTCATCGGGGAAGTCGTAGCGGGCGACCCGCCGGCCCGTCTCCTCGGGTGACTCCAGCCGGCCCGAGAGGAGGTCGCGGTAGCGCTTCCAGTAGCCCTCGACGCGCAGGCTGGTTCCGGTCCCGAGCGACTTCTCGAGCCCGACAACGGCATGGAGGGCGCGCTCGTGCGCGAGACGATCCACCGCGTTCAGGTCGAGCAGCGTGTCCGAGGCGAGGAGTTTTTCCCAGCCGGGGCTCTGGGTGTAGAGGCCGCCGGCGGCGCGGGCGCGGAGTCCGCCTCCCAGATCCCAACTCGCGGCGAACCGCGGAGAAAGGGTGTTTCGCCCGTTGACCGTGCTCCACTCGAGCCGCAGGCCCGGCTCGATGGAGAGGCGCTCGCTGATGCGGAACGTGTCCTGGACCCAGGCCCCGCCCCGCAGGCCGACGAGCTCGGAGTCGAGGGAGTCGGGAAGGGCGGAGCCGCCCCGGATGCTCGTCGGGTTCGCCTCGCCCGTGTTGCGGACCCCCTCGATCACCTGGTCCAGCGACGACCGCAGCCGGTGGAGCTCGACGCCCAGGCCGAGGAAGTGCCGACTCCCCGCCTCGAAACCCAGCTCCTGCCGGATCGAGAAGTCCCGGACGGCCAGCTCGCGGCGAAACCCGAGCAGTTCGAGCGGCCCCTCCGACTCGTCCTCCGCCCCGGCCGCGACCCGGCTCCCGGTGCGGAACTCGGCGTCGAAGTCGAGGGACTCCACGTTTCGGTACCAGGCGAGGATCGTCGTGGAGGTGGCTCGATCGGAAATGACGGCGTCGAGGCGGGCGGCGAGCAGGTCGTTCGCGGTGTCGCCGTCCAGCGCGACCCGCTCGTCGCCCTCCTCCTCGTCCTCGAAGGAGAAGTCGGTGTCCTCCCGGCCCTGGAGCCCGGTCAGGGTGAAGCGGTGGCCGGGACCCCACGACCAGTCGCCGCGGAGCTGAAAATCGGCGAAGGAGGGGAAGTCCTGGTCGAAGATGCGCCCCACGACGACGTCGTAGTAGGTGCGGCGGGCGCTGAGCAGCCACGCCCCCTGCCCCGGCAGCGGCCCCTCCCCGACCACGTTTCCGTCGGTGACGCTCAGCGACGCGGTGGCGCCGTAGTCGCGGCGGCCTCCGCGGTTGTTCACGATGAGGAGCGACGAGAGGCGGTCCCCGTAGGCGGCCCCGAAGCCGCCGGCAGAGAGCGAGAAATCGGAGACCGTCTCCGGATGGAAGGCGCTCACCAGCCCGAAGAGGCGGTAGGGGTTGTGGACCTCCACCCCGTCCATGAGCGTGAGGTTCTGGTCGGGGCCGCCGCCGCGCACCGAGAGGAAGCTGCCGAAGTCCGAGGTCTGCGCCACCCCGGGAAGGGTCCCGAGGGCGCGGAAGATGTTGTCCACCGACCCGGCGGTCTCGAGGACCTCCCGCGGCTCCACCCGCACCGCGGCGGGACGGTCCAGTTCGGGCGCCTCGGCAACGACCTGGACCGTCTCGCTGATGCGTTGCGCGACGAGGCGGATCTCGACCGGCCCGGACTCGGGAACGGCGACCGAGATCTCGAAGTACCCCTCGGCGGCGACCGCAATCACGCGAACGGTGGCGGGCGCCTCGAGGACGAAACGGCCGTCCGGCCCGGCCGAGGCGGTCCGGCCCGCCGCGGACACGGTCGCGCCCCCGATCGGGTCTCCGGTCGCCTGGTCCAGAATGCGGCCCCGGATCTCCCGGACGACCGGAGCCTCGGCGGGAGGCGGGGGCGCCTGCTGCGATGCGGCGCCAACCGGAACCGCCGGCAACCCGCAGGCGAGGAGCGCCGCCGCGAGATGAATCGCCCGTCGGCGAAGCGGGAGCCGTGGCCGGACGGGCGATGGGAGCATCGGGGTCGGGGGGCTCGGAAGGATCAGGTTGGGCGTGACGCGGGCGTCACGTCGGCCGTTTCGCCCGAGCAGCCTTGAGAAACGCGGGCACCGGACGCAGGTTCCGAACGAGCCCGAGCCACGACATCACGACGAGCGCATACCAGGTCGGATCGAACTCCCACCAGAAGAATCCCTGTCGGGCGGCGACGGGATAGCGGTGGTGGTTGTTGTGCCAGCCTTCGCCCACGGTGACGATCGCGAGGAACAGGCTGTTGCGGCTGTCGTCCCGGGTGTCGTAGCGACGCCGCCCCATACGGTGCGCCAGCGAATTGATGAAGCTGGTGCCGTGGAAAAGCGCCACCGTCGAGATGAAGAATCCCCACGCCAGCATCTGCGGACCCGTAGTCCCGGGGAGCCAGACCCCGAGCAGGTAAAGGGACCCGGCGAACGCCGCGGGCACCACCGTGTCGAAACGGTCCAGCCACCGGAGCTCCGGATAGCGGGCGAGGTCGGGCACCACATCGAGCCGCGTGGGGAAGTTCGCCGGGGCGGTGATCCAGCCCATGTGACTCCACCAGAAGCCGTGCTGGCGCGGCGAGTGGACATCCTCGGGCTCATCGGACCGGCGGTGGTGAAGCCGGTGGTGCGCCGCCCACCACAGCGGTCCCCGCTGGACGGCGCTCGCGCCCAGGACGGCGAAGACGAACTGCATCGGCCGCGAGGTCTCGTAGGCCCGGTGGGAGAACAGCCGGTGGTAGAACGCGGTGATCGCGAAGGCGCGGAAGAAATAGAGCGCCACCGCCACCCCGACTGCGACCGGACTCCACCCCACCCAGATCGGGGCGAGACAGGCGAGGTGCATGACGAGGAAGGGACTGACGCGCATCCAGTCCACCCGCATCCCCCGCTCGGGATCTCCCGGGCGGTAGCTCCAACTGTCCAGCCAGACGACCGGAACCGCGAGCGCTCGGCGCAGCGCGCTCATACCGGCCCCCGCCCGGTCGCCCGGGCCGCGAGCAGGAGTCCGCGGGCGAGCGCGCGAAGCTCGGCCATGCTCCCGCCGGCGTGGAGAGCCGCGGCCGGAGGCAGAGCGAGACGGTCCAGCGAAGCGCCGCCCACGACGAGAACCGCCCCGAGGCTCCTCGCCTCTTCGGCGACGCGGAGCAGTCGCCGACGCAGGGCGCGCGGGTTCACGGCCACGCTGACGCTCAACCAGACGAGCGTCGGCCGGAGCGACGCGGCCCCGATCGCGATCGTCTCCAGCGGGGTCTCGGGGCCGAGATTCACGGCCTGCATTCCGGCGTCCTCCAGCGTGGCGGCAGCGGCGAGTGAGGGCAGCACATACGGATCTCCGGAGGGCGCTCCCCCCAGCGCCACCGGAGCATCCGGCGCCGGCGGGAGCAGCGCACGCAGGCGAATCATCGCCGAAACCGCGATCTCGGTGGCCCGGTGCTCTTCGAAGACTCCTGCCGGATGCCGCCGCCACCGCTCGCCCACCCGAACCATGGCGCTCCGAAGCGGCCCGTCGGCGATCTCGGCGACGCTCGCGCCACCGAGGAAGCGCATCTCCAGCAGGCCGCGCGCCTCGGCGGCCCGGCCCGCGATGAGATGGCCGTGCAGCGCGTCGTCGAAATCGCCGGGAGAGAGCTTCGGCTCGCCCGCGACCAGCCCGAGCCGCCGGGGGCGGACCACTTCGGCGCCGCTGGAGCGGATGTAGCGGACCGCCTCCTCGACCGGGACGCGGCGGTGGCCGCCGGCGGTCCGGCTGGCGGCGATCCGGCCGGCGTCGATCCAGCGTTTCACCGAAGAATCGCTGACACCCATGGCGTCGGCGAGCTGCGCGGTCGTCAACCAAGTGTGAACGGTATGCATGTTTCCAGTCTTCTCGACACCGGACCGTACCGCATGAGAATATCGTATATTTCCGCGATGACTCCGATCGTCGCTCTCTGGCTACGGATCGGTCATGAGACTGATTTGCATGTTTTCTGATCCTCCCCTGGGCCGACTCCTCGCGGGCCCGCCGGACGCCCGATGATGTCGCCGTCGCGATGGAACGGCCCGACCGGAGGAGCGCCGGGACCGGGGGAGCGCCGGGCGCCGGGACAGCGGGTCGCAGTCATCGGAGCGGGCGTTTCCGGTCTGGTGGCGGCGCGGCTGCTCTCGGAGCGCCACCTCGTGACCGTCTTCGAAGCCGGGGAGCGCGTCGGAGGGCACACGGTCACGACCCGGGTGACCGAGCCCTCTGGCTCCCTCGCCGTGGACGCCGGTTTCATCGTCTTCAACGAGCGGAACTACCCGCACTTCGTCCGGCTGCTCGCCGAGCTCGGCGTCGAGACGCGCCCCACCTCGATGAGCTTCGGCGTGACCTGCGAACACAGCGGGCTGGAGTACGCCGGCGGTCACCTCGACGGCCTGTTCGCCTCCCGCCGGAACCTGCTCCGGCCGCGCCACTACCGCTTCCTGGTGGACATCCTGCGGTTCCACCGGGCGGCGAAGCGCGCGCTCGGAAGCGGGCTCGGAGGGACGCTCCGCGACTTCCTCGCCACCCGCCGCCTCGGTCAGGCGGTCGCCGAGCAGTACCTGATCCCGCTGACCGCGGCGATCTGGTCCACCGACCCGGGCCGGATCCTCGACGCGCCCGCCCGATTCGTGCTCGGATTTCTCGACAACCACCGTCTCCTCGACCTGTCCGGGCGACCGGTCTGGCGCGTCATCCGCGGCGGGTCGCAGCGCTACGTGGACCGACTCGTCGAGCCGTTCAGCGATCACATCCGGGTGCGGACTCCGGTGCGTCGGGTTCGGCGGCGTCGGGACGGCGTGGAGGTCGTGACCGACGTCGGCCGGGAACGGTTCGATCAGGTCGTGGTCGCCACCCACAGCGACCAGGCGCTTCGGATGCTGGCGCCGCCCACGCGGCTCGAGCGGCAAGTTCTCGGCGCGATCCGGTACCAGGCCAACCCGGCGATCCTGCACACCGACACCTCGGTGCTGCCCCGGCGGCGGCGCGCCTGGGCGAGCTGGAACGTCCGCACCCGGAGCGAGCCCGGGCGACCGGTGGCGGTGACCTATGACATGACCCGGCTCCAGAGCCTGCCCACGGCCACGACCTACTGCGTCTCCCTCAACCTCGAGGACCGGGTGGACGAGCGCCAGGTGCTGGCCCGATTCGACTTCGCTCACCCCCGGTTCACCGAGGCGGCGGTGGACGCCCAGGCCCGCCACGCCGAAGTCAGCGGAACCGACCGGGTCCACTTCTGCGGCGCCTACTGGGGGCATGGCTTCCACGAGGACGGCGTCGTGAGCGGGCTCGCGGTCGCCCGGCGCTTCGGGATCGAGGAATGAGCGGCCGGCGCAGCGCGCTCTACGTGGGACGGGTACGCCACCGGAGGCTCTCGCCCCGCCCCCACGCCTTCGACTATCCGCTCTACATGACCTTGCTGGACCTCTCCGAGCTGGACACCGTGTTCGCCGACCGCTGGCTGTGGTCGGGGCGCCGCCGGAACCTGGTCTGGTTCGACCGGCGCGACCATCTGGGCGACCCGGCGATCCCGCTCGACGAGGCGGTGCGCGACCTGGTGGAGGCGCGGACCGGCCGCCGCCCCGCGGGGGCGATCCGGTTGCTCACCCACCTGCGCAGCTTCGGGCACTGCTTCAATCCGCTGAGCCTCTACTACTGCTTCGACCCGGAGGACCGGACCGTGGAGGCCCTCGTCGCCGAGGTCCACAACACGCCGTGGGGAGAGCGCCACTGCTACGTGCTCGCCGGGGCCGAGGCCGCGATCGGCGAGGCTCGGATTCGCAAGGAGTTCCATGTGTCGCCGTTCCTGCCCATGGACATGGAGTACCGGTGGCGGGCGACCCGGCCGGGTGAGCGGCTCGTGGTCCACATCGAGAACCGACAGGGCGGCGCGCGCGTCTTCGAAGCGGCTCTCCGCCTCGAACGGCGCGAGATCCATGGCCGGCGCCTCGCCTGGGCGCTCGTCCGTTTCCCGGCGATGACCGTGCAGGTCGTCGCTCGCATCCACTGGGAGGCCCTCAGGCTGTGGCTCAAGAGAACACCGTTCCATCCGCATCCCGGGCGCTGCTGAGTGCGAGCGGCCGGTGGCGGGACCGCGTCTCCCGCCCGCTGGTGCTCGCGCGACTCCGCGCGATCGAATCGGGTCGGCTCGAGATCGCCGAGGGATCGGCTCGCCACGCGTTCGGGCGCGTCGCCGGCCATCCGCCGCTCGCGGCCCGGCTGACGGTCCACGATCCGGTGTGCTGGACCGCGCTCGCCTTCGGCGGATCGGTCGGAGCCGGCGAAGCATGGTCCCACGGCTGGTGGAGCTCCGGGGATCCGACCGCCGTCGTGCGCATCCTGGCCCGCAACCGGGCCGCCCTCGGCCGACTCGACGGAGGCCCCGCCCGGCTCGCGCGACCGCTCCGGCGGCTCCGGCACGCCCTCCGTCGGAACACTCCCGCCGGAAGCCGGAGGAACATCGCGGCCCACTACGACACCGGCAACGACTTCTTCGCCACGTTCCTCGACACCGGCCTCAGCTATTCCTGCGCCGTCTTCGAGCGCCCCGATGCCTCGCTGGAGGAGGCGCAGCAGGCGAAACTGGAACGGGTCTGCCGCAAGCTGGACCTCGGCCCCGGGGACCGGGTAGCGGAGATCGGCACCGGATGGGGATCCCTCGCGATCCACGCGGCGCGGACGCGGGGCTGCCGGGTGGTGACGACCACGATCTCCGAGCAGCAACTCGCCTACGCCCGGCGCGCCGTGGCCGAAGCCGGCGTCTCGGATCTCGTCACGGTGCTCGGGGAGGACTACCGGACGCTGGCCAGACGGCTTCCCGGCAGGTTCGACCGGCTCGTCTCCATCGAAATGGTCGAAGCGGTCGGCCACTCCGGATTGCCCGACTATCTCGCCGCCGTCTCCCGGCTGCTCCGACCCGACGGGCTCGCGCTGCTCCAGGCGATCCTCATTCCGGATCAGCGCTACGAGAGCTACCGCCGCTCGGTGGACTTCACGCAGCGCCACGTCTTTCCCGGCGGGCTGCTGCCGTCGCTCGCGCGGATCCAGACCTGCGCGGCGACGGCGTCCGATCTGCGCCTCCTCGACCTCGAGGACCTCACCGCGCACTACCCCCCGACGCTGGCGGCGTGGCGGGCGCGGTTCGAAGCGCACGAGGATCGGATCGCCCAACTCGGGGTGTCCCGGTGGGAGCGGCGCAAGTGGCGCTTCTATTTCGCCTACTGCGAAGCGGGCTTCCTCGAGCGAACCGTCTCGGTGGCTCAGCTCCTCTACGCGAATCCGGGATTTCGGGGACGACTGGAGCGGCGCCGGTGGACCCCTCCCCTGCGATGAAGGGCGCCCTCGATCTCGCCGAGCGCGGTCTCCTGCCCGATCCGCTGCTCCGACTCGGCGTTCGTCTCCTGATCCGCCGGCGCCTCCGGGAGCTTCAGGCTGCGCCCGCCGCCGGCGGGGAGGTCATGGAGAAGCTGCGGTCGGGACCGCTGGCCACGGATACCGACGCCGCGAACGCCCAGCACTACGAGGTTCCGCCGGAGTTCTTCCAGATCGTGCTCGGGCGCTTCCTGAAGTACTCCTGCGGCTACTGGCCCGAGGGAGTCCGGACGCTGGACGGCGCCGAGGCCGCCGCTCTCGACCTCGCTTGCAGCCGCGCCGGAGTCGAGGACGGGATGGAGATCCTCGACCTGGGGTGCGGGTGGGGGTCGCTCACGCGGTGGATCGCGGCGCGGTATCCGAACTGCCGGATCACCGCGATGTCCAACTCCCGCTCGCAGGGGTCCTTCCTGATCCGCGCGGCGCGGGAGGCGGGCTTCGACGGCGTGACCGTGCGGACGGCAGACGTGAACCGCTTCCAGCCGGACGGCAAGTTCGACCGCGTCCTCTCGATCGAGATGGTGGAACACATGCGAAACCTCGCCGGGCTCCTCGACCGGGTAACGCGCTGGCTGACCCCGGACGGCAGGCTCTTCCTCCATCATTTCTGCCACCGGACAACTCCGTATCTGTTCGAGGACCGGGGTCCCGGTGACTGGATGGCCCGCGAGTTCTTCACCGGCGGCGTGATGCCATCGGAAGACCTCCTGCACCACTTCGCCGGGCCTCTGGAGCTGGAGGCGCGGTGGCGAGTCGGCGGGCTCCACTACGCCCGGACGGCCGAGGCATGGCTCGCGAACCTCGACCGCCACCGGGAGAAGGCCCGCGCGGTGTTCGCCAGTGCGCCCGGACCGGACGCCGAACGCTGGATCCGGCGATGGCGGCTCTTCTTCCTCGCCGTCGTCGGGACGTTCGGCTGGGACGAAGGCCGCGAGTGGTTCGTCAGCCACTCACTCTGGCGCCCCCGGCGCTGTGACCGCGGCGAACCACACCTGGCAGCCAACCGACCCGCAGTCCGCCCGCCGCACGGGCGACCAGGCACCGACAGCCATGTCGTCGTCACCGCTCTCACGCGCCTCCTCGATCTGGAATGGGGCCGGCCTCCAAAGGCGGGCCGCGACCCCGAAAGTGTCGCATTTTCGATGCGCATTAACAGGGGAGGCGCTGCTGGCATTTCGACTCTCCGGTGAAGCACTGGCGGCACATCAGGACGACGGCCTCCACCGGGAGGACTGGCCCGATCGAGAGCGTCTTCGCGACGGCAAGGCGCCCGACGATGACGAGCAAGGGTTGCCTGTCGCACCCAACGGCGCTTGACAATGGTGTTCAAGCTCGTGAAGGCGGCCAGGGAGAGTTGGCGTCGTCTGAACAGGAGCCCGAAGTTGCCCTTGGCCCTCGAGGGCGTCACAGTCGAGGACGGCCAGCAGCCCACCAGACCGAAATAGTCGCCGCCGCCCGATCATGCCGTCATCCACTTTCGGCGATAGCTCCTAAACGGCTCCCGGCAAGCACGACCGATCAATGCCTGGTCATGTAGCCATGCTTCTTATTGATCCGGCGCAACCCCGATAGCGTGTACTGGTTGCTCTTCAGTCGATTACACGGGCCGCAGAGTAAGACTCGGTTGGAGATATGATTAAGGCCCCCGTCGGAGCGTGGAGTGTTGTGATCGAGTTCCAAGTAGCGGGGATCGTCGAAGGATCGGTCGCAACCCTGACAGCGCGCCCCGTGCTGATCAAGCAGAAACTCTCGCATCTTCGGCTTGGACATGTAGGGACCACGTGGCTCATGGAGGCGCAGTTTCGGCCGGAGAAACGGAACCGCATCATGTCCTTCGTCGGTCCTCTGCGGTTCATCGGCCGTGAACGTGATGTCCTTCCACAATAGAAGTCCCGTCCCCCCGGATGCGGTTGCTAGTCCCTCCTGTTGAAGCCGGTCCATTACGACTTGCTTGGCCTTGTGCCATATGTCAATCCCTACCCACGCGCGACCCAAACGCTCGGCAGCCACGAGCGTCGTCGCACAGCCCGCGAACGGATCACAGACGACGTCCCCCTCCCTAGAGGAAGCTGCCACGATGCGCGAATAGAGATCAAGGGGTTTCTGCGTGGGAAAGCCGGTTCTCTCCTTCGCCATGTTATTCAGCGACGGGAATCCGGTCCACACATCTGTGGCCCCCTTAGTCTGCCCTTTCATTCGATTTGACGTAGCAGGCACGCTCGGCTTGTCGAAGTAGTAGTGCTTGGTCTTAGAGTAGAAGAGGATGATGTCGTGCTTCTGAGAGTAGTAGCGATGAGAGGAACCGCCCAGACCATAGGCCCAGACAATCTCATTCCTGAACATCTTCCAGCCGAAGATTGCATCCATAAGAGCTTTGAGATAGTGGCTCGCCGTTGGATCGCAGTGCAAGTAGATGCTTCCTCTACTCTTCAGCACTCGCCGCATTTCGAGCAACCGCACAGCCATGAAGCAGAGGAATGCGCCCATGTCGGAGCCAACCTCCTCTCTAGGCCGTCGCAGGTTCTTCTTCGTCTGGCGCATATAGACGGCGTTAGCGGCATCAATGACCTCCCACACCGGGGGCCAATCGTCCTGGATCTTCGAGATCCACTCGGAATGCACATCCTCCTCCCATGACCATCGGTCTTGAAAAGATGCCCCGCTAGCCAAGCTGTCCGGGGTGGCGTGGAAGTCCCGGCCTTTCTTGAATGGAGGATCGGTGGCAATGAGATCCACTGACTCCGAGTTCATCGCCCGGAGAACCTGTAGATTGTCCCCGTGGAACAGTGTCCGGTTCGCCCAGTTCGCCTTAGCCATGCGCGAACGCTACCAGCCCAAAGAAACCTGAGTCAAGCACTGCCTATAGTCGGGGTGCACGACAAATTTGTGAGATAGGGCTCATCCGGCGGCGCGGCGTTCCCAGAAGTCGTCGAAGCGGTTGGAGAGGATGGCGGATCGGAGGGCGATGATGGCGTTGGCGCCAGGGACGGACCAGTGCATGCCGCCGTTCTTGAGGCGGCGGGCGACGATGGATTTGCAGCCTCCTTCGAGAACGCCGGTGGAGACGCACAGGCCCTGGCGGCGGAAGGCGGGGTATCGCATGCGCGGGCGGTTGCGGCGGAAGTAGCCGAGGGCCTTGCTGGCCTCGTCGCAGGAGTTGGCGTGGGCGGCGAGCGCGGCGAGGAGATCGTCGAAGTGGCCGCGGTCGAGCTCGTCGCGTCGGCGTTTGCCCCATTGGCGGGCGAGGTCGGAGCCGGGGCCGTAGAGGGCCTTGGCGACCTCGAAGAGGTGGCCCTTGGCGTGGAAGATGTCGAGGATCTGGATGGCGTCGGGAAGGTGTTCCTCGGTGAAGTTCCAGATCCAGGCGGCGCCGTCACCGAGGACGACGTGGCGAGGGGCGTCGAGGAAGCGGCGGCGCAGGATTTCGCGGAGGGCGCGGCGGGCGAAGGGCGGGATCTCGGTGTCGGTGTCGTGGATCGCGACGGTCTCGATGGCGGCGTTGTAGGAGACGGAGTGGAGATCACGGACGGGGTTGCCGTGCCGGTCCCGGGTGTCGGCGGACCAGATGACGGCGATCTTGGCTTCGCGGGTTCTGGCGGGGAGGCCGGGGCGCTTGCCGGTGCGGCCGTGGGTCTCGGTCGGGCGGACGGGGACGCCGGTGCCGTCGAGCCCGAGATAGAGGGTATGGGCGGGCGAGGGCTCGGGTTCGACGACCTGTTCCTCGTCGGCGGCGATGCTGCGGCCGAGAGCCTCGGCGGCGCGCTCCACCTTCTTCGGGGGGATGCCGAGCCCGGCGAGATCGAGGAGGAGTTCGCTGCTGTCGGCGAAGCTGAGCCGGGCGGCGGTGATGCCGGTCATGCGGAGAGCGGCGGGGGAGAGGGACTGGCGAGTGAGCCCGAGCGCGCGGTCGCGGGGGGCGAAGCCCGCGGCGCAGGACTCGCAGTGGTACCAGGCGCGGGTGAGGGTGATGGGCCCGAGGGCGGTGGTGAAGGTCTTGGGGCGGCGGCCGACGTAACGCGCATCGGCGCCGCAGTCGCAGGAGAGCCGGGCGTTGCGGCCGTCGGAATGGTCGGCATTCAGGCGTTGAGCCAGCAGGCGGGCCATGATCTGGAGCGCCGCGGCGCGGGCGGCGGTCTCGACCACCTCGAAGTCGAGATCGTCGAGCGGGCCCTCGCCGATCAGCCGCTCGACTTCGGCGGCGCTCGCGGCGGCGAGGCGCGTCGCGAGGCCCCCTTTTTTGGACCACCTGCGGCCGGGGTGCGCCGGTCTGCCCGCAATCGCAGATGGCAGATGCGGTCGTTGACGTCGACGAGTTCCCGGGTGAGTTCCTGAAGGCGCCGGTGCTCGGCAACCTGCTGCCGGGTGTTCTGGAGGGCGCGGAGAGGGATGGAGCGCTGCCGGATGGCCTTCCCGACGCGTCGCTGGAGGAACCAGGAGGGTCCGTGGCCGGGATCGCCCTTGCGGGCGCAGCGGCAGTTGCGCTTGCCGCACTTGCGGTGGCGGGAGAAGAGAGAGCCGGGACGAAGATCGCCGATGCGGGAGAGCTTGCGGCGGATGGAGTCGCGGTGGCGAAGGAGGGAGTCGAGGGTGTTGGCGGGCATGGAGTGGTCTCCTGTCTCTGCCAGATATACATACTGTCAGATATCCGCCGAAAAGCAAAGAGACACCAGCCTCGCCACAAATCTGTCGTCACCCCTATAGTCGCCATCCGACGACCTGCCACACGGCCTTCCGCGACTCTCGGCGCGAGGAGGCGACGATGTGGGCGCTCTTTGAAGACTTCGTCACCGGCTTCTATCGCCGCGAGCAGAACCAGTACCGGGTGAATCCCAACGGCCGCCGGATCGCCTAGGACCGGGACCCGCTTCCGGAGCGACCTGGACCCCCAGATCCCGGTCATGGAGGCCGACGTGATCCTCGAGTCGGCCAGCCGCCGGATCATCCCGGACACCAAGTTCTACGGGAGCGCACTCTCATCGGGGCAGGGTAATGGCGGAAAGCTGCATTCCGACCACCTCTAACAACTCCTCGCCTACCTGCGAAACCGGGAGGCCCAGCGTCCCGAAGGCCCGAAGCACGAGGGCATCCTGCTCTACCCACAGGTCGGCGCCGAAGCACTGCGGGCCGACGTTCGACTCGAGGGCTTCCGCATCCAGGCGCGGACCGTGAACCTGAACCGCGACTGGCGCCTGATCCACAACGAGATGCTCGAGACGATCGAAGGTGCTGGCCGTTTGGAACGCCAGTCTCCACGGAGACGGCAGGTACCCTCGGACTGACAGTGCCGCTCTGGAGAGCGGCGCTCGTTGGGAGAGCGCCGCTCCGAAGGGTGGTTCGGTTACTCCAGGTCGAAGCGGTCGAGCTGCATGACCTTGGACCAGGCGGAGACGAAGTCCCGCGCGAAGGCCTCGGTCATGCCGTCCGTCGCGTAGTACTCGGCGAGGGCGCGCAGCTCGGAGTTCGAACCGAAGATCAGATCCACGCCGGTGGCGGTCCAGCGGAGGTCGCCGGTCGCACGATCCCGACCTTCGTAGATCCCCTCGGTGGAGGACTCCGACCACGTCGTGGCCATGTCGGTCAGGTTCGTGAAGAAGTCGTTGCTCAAAGTGCCCGGGCGATCGGTGAAGATGCCGTGGCTCGCGCCGCCGGCGTTCGCGTCCAGCGCCCGCATGCCGCCGACGAGGACGGTCATCTCGGGGACGGTCAGGTTCAGCATGGACGCCTTCTCGACCAGCATCTCCGCGGGCGTCGCCGGGTTGCCGCTCCCGAAGTAGTTCCGGAAGCCGTCCGCCTTCGGTTCGAGCAGGCCGAAGCTGCGCACGTCCGTCTGGTCCTGGGACGCATCCATGCGACCGGGCGCGAACGGCACGCGCACGTGGACCCCGGCCTTCTCGGCGGCGGTCTCGATGGCCGCCGCGCCGCCCAGCACGATCACGTCGGCGAGCGAGACGCGCTTGTCACCCGACTGCGCGCCGTTGTAGGCGCTCTGGACGCCTTCGAGGGTTCCGAGCACCCGGGCGAGCTCGTCCGGGTCGTTGGCCGCCCAGTCCTTCTGGGGGGCGAGCCGCACGCGGGCGCCGTTCGCGCCGCCGCGCATGTCCGTGCCCCGGAAGGTGGAAGCCGAGGCCCACGCCGCCCGCACCAGTTCGGCGGTGGAAAGCCCGGAACCGAGGATGTCGGCCTTCAGCGCCTCGGCGTCCTGCGCATCAATGAGGGCATGGTCCACCTCGGGAATCGGATCCTGCCAGATGAAGACATCATCCGGAGCCAGATCGCCGAGATAGCGCGAGGTCGGCCCCAGATCCCGGTGCGTCAGCTTGAACCAGGCGTGGGCGAAGGCCGCCTCGAACTCATCCGGGTTCTCGAGCCAGCGCGAGGTGAGGTCGCGGTAGATCGGGTCCACCTTCAGGGCGAGGTCGGTGGTCAGCATCATCGGCGCGTGCCGCTTCGAGGCGTCATGCGCGTCCGGCACGGCTGTCGCCGCGGCGCCGCCCGCCGGCTTCCACTGGATGGCCCCGGCCGGGCTTCGGGTCTCTTCCCACTCGTGGTTGTAGAGGTTCTGGAGGAAGTTCTGGGTCCAGCGCGCGGGGGCGGAGGTCCAGGCGCCCTCGAGCCCGCTCGTGATCGTGTCCGCGCCGTGGCCCGACCCGTAGCTGTTCGTCCAGCCGAAGCCCTGCGCCTCGATCGGACCGCCTTCGGGCTCGACTCCGACATTCCCGTCCGGCGAAGCGGCCCCGTGGGCCTTCCCGAAGGTGTGCCCGCCGGCGATGAGCGCCGCGGTCTCCTCGTCGTTCATCGCCATGCGGCCGAACGCCTCCCGGATCGCGTGGGCGGAGGCCTGCGGATCCGGGTTGCCCCCCGGTCCCTGCGGGTTCACGTAGATCAGCCCCATCTGGGTCGCGCCGAGCGGCGGATCGAGCGAGTCGTCGTCGCCCCGGCGGTCCGCGGCGAGCCACTCGCGCTCCGAGCCCCAGTTGACTTCCTCGGCCGCCCACGCGTCGCGGCGGCCGCCGGCGAAACCGAGGGACTCGAAGCCCATGGACTCCATCGCGACCGTGCCCGCGAGGATCATCAGGTCCGCCCACGAGATCTTCGCGCCGTACTTCTGCTTGACCGGCCACAGCAGTCGGCTCGCCTTGTCGAGGTTGCCGTTGTCGGGCCAACTGTTCAGAGGCGCGAGGCGCTGCAGGCCGCCGTCGGCCCCGCCGCGACCGTCCATCTCCCGGTAGGTCCCGGCGCTGTGCCACGCCATCCGGATGAAAAACGGTCCGTAGTGGCCGAAGTCCGCCGGCCACCAGTCCTGCGAATCCGTCATCAGGGCCGTCAGATCCGCCTTCACTTCCTCCAGATCCAGGCTCTCGAACGCTGCCCGGTAGTCGAAGTCCGCGGGCAGCGGGTTCGCATCGCCGGACGGAGGCCGCAGCGGACTCAGGTCCAGCCGGTTCGGCCACCAGTCCTCGTTCGTCGTCGGGTCGGTCTGGGCCGCCGCGGTCGCCGCCAGCGGGCCGGCCGAGACGGCGAGGGCCGCCATGACGGTCAGGGCTATCGTTCGCTTCAACATGTGGGTCACCTCCGGGAGACTCCGGTTCGAGCTGCTCCGGGGTGCGGGCCTCCCGCCGGACCCCGGAATCACCCCGGAGCGTAACGACCCCGCGCCGCACTGGTGCGATATGCGAGAGACAAGTTTTCTATTCCAATGATTTCTCGTTCCTATCAGACCGGTGGACCCGCGACGACCCGCCCGGTCGGCGGGAGCGCCCGACGTTCCCCTCGGGCGCGGCGCGCTCCACTCCGGGCGGGCGAAACGGAGATCCGGGCCGGTCGGCCGGCGAGTTTCTGAGGATGGATCTGTCTCCAGGACTCATCGGGCTCGGGGTCGTGCTCGGGCTCGGCTTCCTCCTCTGGCTGGCGAGCCTGGCGCGTCGCGACGCCTCGATCGTGGACATCGCCTGGGGACCCGGGTTCGTCGTGCTCGCCTGGCTCTACCGCGATCTGGGAGATGCGGAGGGGGCACGCTCCTGGCTGGTCCCGGTGCTGGTGACGATCTGGGGCCTGCGGCTCGGGCTCCACCTCCTGCGCCGGAACCATGGCCGGGGGGAGGATCCGCGCTACCAGGCGATGCGGCGGCGTTGGGGTCGGCGGTTCCCCCTCGTCTCGCTGGGGACCGTTTTCTGGCTGCAGGCGGTGGTGATGTGGATCGTGGCCGCCCCGCTCCGGCACGTGCAGTCGTCTCCCGCCGGCTGGTCCTGGCTCGATGGACTCGGGCTCGTCGTATTCGCGACCGGATTCCTCGTCGAGGCGGTGGGCGACTGGCAACTCGCGCGGTTCCGCGCCGATCCCCGAAACGCGGGCCGGGTCATGGACCAGGGGCTGTGGCGCTTCACCCGCCACCCGAACTACTTCGGGGACGCCCTGCTCTGGTGGGGCCTCGGCGGTTTCGCGCTGGCGACGCCGGGAGGGACGTGGACGCTGGTCGGTCCGGCGCTGATGACGTTGCTGATCGTGAGGGTCTCGGGAGTCGCGTTGCTCGAACGGGGCCTGCGCGAGAACCGGCCCGGTTACGCCGACTACGTCCGACGGACGAGCGCCTTCATCCCCTGGCTTCCCCGCCGGTAGCCGCGACCTCCCGCGAGCGCCGGATCTCGCGAATCTGCAGCACTCCCACCGGCACGAGGATCAGGGCCGCGGCGAGGGCGACCCGCGGGGACAGCTCCTCCGAGAGCACCAGAGCGCCCAGGCAGACGGCGATCAGCGGGTTGACGAAGGCGTAGGTGGCGGCGAGGGCCGGTCGGACCCGCGTCACCAGGTACTGGTAGGCGACGAAAGCGACGATGGAGCCGAACACGGCCAGATGCAGCCAGGCGAGCACGGCGCGCGGACGAACCCGGGCGAGGTCCAGATCGGCCCATCCGCCGGTGAGCGTCGCGAGCGCGAGAAGCGCTGCGCCGCCGACGAGCATCTGCGCCCCCGCCGAGGCGAGGAGGTGCTTCGGCATCGTGGGGCGCCGCGACCAGAGACTCGCCACCGACCACGCGATCGGCGCCGTCAGGATGGCCAGGACGCCGGCCCGGTCGAGAGGCTCGCCCGGCCACCACGGCGCCAGGAGGACGACGACACCGAGAAACGCGCTCACCGAGCAGAGGATCGTGACGGCGGAGGGAGCGCGACGGGTGACGAACACCGCTTCGAGGCCGGGCATCCACAGGCCCACGGTCGCGACCAGGACCGCCGTGATCCCGGACGGGACGCGCACCTGCGCCCAGTGTCCGAGGCCGTGGGAAACGCCGAAGAAGAGAAGCCCGGCAAGGCCTGCTTCCAGCCACTCGCGGCGACTCAGCGCCGGCGCCCGGCGACGCGCGAAGGCGTAGAGAAGCGCCCCGGCGAACACGAAGCGGGTCCCGGCGACGATCCAGGGTGGCGCCTCGCGCACCGCCACCCCGATCGCGAGGTAGGTGGACCCCCAGATCAGATAGATGGCGGCGAAGGCGAGAAGCCTCTTCATCGCCCGGCCAGGCGGGGGCGGTGGCGAAGAGAGACCCGGCGCGACCCACCGGGCCCCTCAGTTACCGCAGGTCGGCGAGGATCTGCTCGGCTTCGCGCACCTGGTCGGTCAGGGCCCCGAGCGCGTCGCTGACGACCTGCACGTAGAACCGGGCCGCGTCCCACTCCTCTTCCTCGATGCCCTCGCGGACGCCGGGGATCGTCTTCACGCCGTAGCCGGTGTAGAACCCCGGCGCATAGACCTGGTGGCGGAACCACTCGCGCTGCGGCAGTCCCTCCTCGTGACCGAGGCGGCGCTCGGTGGTGTAGAGGAGCTGATTCAGCCGCGAGGCCTCCGTGCTCTGGAGGACCGCTTCGACCGAGGTGTCATCGAGTCGGGCGAGCGCTGCCTCGTAGCCTTCGCCCGCTTCCTCAAGGGCGTCGAGCGCGCTCTCGATGGCGGCGAAGTCAATCTCCTCGGGCGACTCCATCGCCGCGTGGGTCTCGCGGATCTCCTCCACATAGTCCCGCATCGCGTCGGCGAGGTCGGTGAAGCCGAACGGGAGGATCGCCGCGTTCGCGAGCCGCAGGATCGAGGTCCCGATGAGCTGTGACAGGGCGCGGCCGAAGACGAATTCCCTGTCGGAGAACTCGTTGTACCAGTGGAACGAGTCGTAGTTCGAGTGGTACACGCCGCCGGGACTGTCGCCGCCGAAACCGAGGTTCAGCGACGCCATCGTGAGGTGGTCTATAAAGACGGTGTAGTCGGAGCCGGAGCCGAGCGCGGCGAGCCGGAGGTCGTCGCTCTGCTCGATCTCCTGCCGCGCGTCGGGATTGGCCGCGGTCTCGAGACGCCGGGCTCGGGCGGCCTCGAAGAGGCTCACGCCGCGCTCGGGATCCTCGATGCCCCGCGCGACTTCGTTCAGGAACTTCTGGAGCGTGTGGCTCCCGGCCATGTTGAGCCAGCCCTTCCCGGTGCTGTCGGTGTTGATGTAAACGACCCCCTTCTCGCCGAGATCGTCGCGGTGGGTCTCCGCCCATTCGGTCGAGCCGAGCAGACCCCACTCCTCGGCGTCCCACAGCGCGAAGATCACCGTACGCCGAGGCCGGATCCCGGCGGCCAGGAGTTCGCCGAATCCGCGGGCGGTCTCCATGAGCTGAACCGCGCCGCTGATCGGGTCGGTCGCGCCCGCGCACCAGCCATCGTGGTGGTTCCCGTGGACGATCCACTCGTCGGGGTAGTGCGAACCCTCGATCCGGGCCACGACGTTGTAGATCGGGCGTACCTGCCAGTCGTAGGCAGTGCGCATCCGAACCTCGGCCGGTCCCGGTCCGATGTGGTAGGTGATGGGCAGCGCGCCCTTCCAGTCGTCGTTCGGCGCGATTGTGCCGCGGAGCTGCTCGAGGATCGGGAGCGCGTCGCCCCACGAGATCGGGAGCACCGGGATCCGTACCAGCGTGCGCGCTGTCTCGCGGGTGAGCTTCTCCCGGTCTTCGGTCGCGCCCCAGCCCGGAGTCAGCGGGTCGCCGGGATGGACCGGCATGTCCATGATCGAGCCGCGCTGGACGCCCCACTTCGGGCGATAGGGGCCCTCCGGATAGGTGAGCCCGCGGTAGTAGCCGTCCTCCTCCGGATCGGAGTAGATGAGCGCGCCGATCGCCCCGTTGTCCTGCGCCAGCTTCGCCTTGATCCCGCGCCAGCTCCGTCCGTAGCGGGCGAGCACGATCTTGCCTTCGACCGAGATCCCCAGCTCGGCAAGCATTTCGTAGTCCTCGGGGATCCCGTAGTTCACATAGACGACCTCGCCGCTCACGTCGCCGTCGGCGGCGTAGGCGTTGTAGGAGGGGAGCCGCCCGGCGTCGGAAGAGTCCTTGTCCTCGGGGACGCCGGGTTCTTCGAGGCGCATCGTGTAGGGCTCGGGACCGAGGACTTCCACGTGGCGGTCCACCGGGATCGGCATGAGCGCCTCGGTCTCCTCGATGGCGGCTTCGAGGCCGAACGAGCGGAATTTCTCCAGCGCGTACTCGGCAACGCGGAGGCTCCCGTGGCCGAACCCGGCGATGTGCGGCTCCTCGGTCATGTACTCCATGTACTCGCGGAGCCGGGCCGGATCCGGCACCGCCCGGAACCGCTCTTCGATGGCGCGCTGCTCCTCCCACTGATCTCGCAGGAAGCCGCGGGGCGGATCGCCGTCCTGGGCGGATGCGGGGATCGCCGCCAGGGCGAGGGAAGCGAGTACGAGGAGGACGGGGGCGCGAGTCATGGAACCTCGAATCGTAACGGGGCCCGGGGGACCGGGCCGGTCGCGCGACAGCGCCCCGATCTACGGGGCGGTGTCTCCGAGTGCTTCGCGCCACTTCGGACCGGGCGCGTAGTGCGGACGCCCCCAGTGCCGCTCGGGGTGATGGATGATGATGTTCACGAAGATCGGCACCAGGCTGCCGAGAATGGCGGCTCCATCCTCCGCCTGGGTGCGGTTCAGCCGCCCGCCCCAAGTGGCGCCCCCGTGGAGGAGCTGGTTGCGGACGACATAGAGACGATCAAAGAGCATCCTCAACAGATCGCCGGTGTCCTGATTCATGACCGTCGTCTGGATGCGTGCGTTCTCGCGCTCCCAATGCGCTTGCCACTTTGCGAACCCAGGGACCCCGTTTCGGTGCTTCCAGAAGGCGTAGTACGCATAGCGGTTTCGGATCAGCCCGAGGATCGCTTCGTTGTACCGCGTCCAGATCGCGTCGTGCACCTCGGAGGCGCCGCGGCAGGAGGCGATCCTCCCGAAGAACCGGTGCTGGTCCTCCCGCTCCGAACCCCAGCCGTCCGGCTCGTGATCCTCAGCGTAGAGCGCGTTGAAGGCGATCCACAGGAACAGGAACCGGCCGTCCGCGTCCTCCGCCTGCTCGGCGCGCCCGATCCAGCTCACCGCCCGATGAACCCGCAGACCTGCGACCGTCCGCGGTCCCTGCGCGAAGACGAGCCCTTCCCGCTTGAGCCGGTCCGCAGTTCCAGACTCGATCATCGCTTCGTCCTCCCCGGCAGGCTGCGTTCCCCGCCACGCTGCGCCGTCTCGTCGAAACATACTCGGGGAGAACCCGACAGGGATCGGCGGCCATAGACTCGCTGTCCCTCTGGAGGGAATCCATGATGGCCATCCGAAGTCTGCCCACGACCGTTTTGCTCCTCGGCATGATGTGGCCGTCCCTCGGCCTGGCTAAGCAGGAGAGCGGGGCCCCTGCGCCCGAAGTCGAGTCCATCACCGCCGCGGATCTGCGGGCCGATCTGTTCTTCCTCGCCTCCGACGGGATGCGGGGCCGGCTCACCGAGACCCCGGAGAACGCGCTCGCCGCGGAGTTCGTGGCCAGCCGCTTCGAGCGGGCTGGTCTCGAGGCCCCGAACGGGTCGTTCTACCACCGCTACCGGCTGGCGCGCACCGAGCTCGTCGGCGGAAACCGGCTCGACATCCTCGGGGACGTGAACCAGCGGGTGCAGCTCCGGGAGGGCTTCTATCCGCAGCGGTTCGCGCCGACGGCCCGCGCCGAAGGAGCGATCGCGTTCGCCGGATTCGGCATCCACGCCCCGGCGTTCGATTGGAACGACTGGGAGGGCGGCGAGGTCGAAGGGCGGATCGCGCTGGTGCTCGACCACGAACCGGCGGAAGCGGACCCGGCGAGCCGCTTCGACGGCGTGGTCACTTCCGAACCCTCGCGCGCCTTCCGCAAGGCGGTGGCGGCGGCCCGCGCCGGGGCGGCGGGGATCCTGTTCGTACGGGACGTCCACCAGCACCCGGGTTCATTCGACTTCGCCGCGAGCGCCGCCGGGGCGTGGCCGGATCCGCCCCGTCGGGTCCCCCGCTACACGCTCGCCGAGTGGATCGAGCGGGTCGAGATCCCGGCTGCGGTGATCTCGCCGCGCGTGGCGGAGACCCTGCTCGCCGGAAGCGGCCACACGCTGGAGAGCCTCGGTCGGATGGCGGAGGACGGGATGGCCGCGCCGGTGGACCTCGACGCCCGCGTCCGACTCTCGACCGCGGTGGCCCGCACCACCGTCCCCGACCGGAACGTGGTCGGCCTGCTGCGCGGGAGCGAGGCGCCCGACGAATGGGTCATTCTCTGCGCCCACTACGACCACGACGGCGCCGACGGGAACATGGTGTGGCCGGGGGCCGACGACGACGGCTCCGGGACGGTGGCGCTGATCGAGATCGCCGAGGCGCTCGGCCGCGCCCGGGACGCCGGGATGCGCCCTCGGCGCAGCATCCTGCTCGCGGGGTGGAACTCGGAGGAGCGCGGCCTCCTCGGTGCCTGGGCCTACGCGGAGAACCCGCTGCGCCCGCTCTCCGACACCGTCGCCGTGCTCAACATGGACATGATCGGGCGCAACGAGGAAGTGCGGCGCGGCGGCGGCCGCCGGTTCCGCGGGCTGGAGCCGCAGACCGCCGAATCGAACGCCAACGCGGTGAACATCATGGGCTACAGCTACAGCGACACGCTCACCGACATGGTGCGGGCGGCGAACCGGGAATCGGAACTCGACCTGCGGCTTCGGTACGACAACAACCCGTCCAACCTGCTCCGTCGCAGCGACCAATGGCCGTTCCTCCAGACCGGGGTTCCGGCGCTCTTCTTCCACACCGGACTCCACCCGGATTACCACACGATCTACGACCGGCCCGAACGGATCGAATACGAGAAACTGGAACGGATCGTCCGGCTCGTCTATCAGCTCGCTTGGGATCTGGCCGACTCCGATGTGCGCCCGGACTTCACCGGACCGAACCGCGGTCCGCTCTCGGCCATGGGCGAGCGGATCAGCCGCTGAAGCCGCCTCGACTGTGCCTCAGGAGGACATCGTGACGATCCCCCAACCCGGCGACTTCGCCCGGGCGCTGGCGCTGGCCGCGGCTGGCGCTCTCGCCGCTTGCGGAGGCGGAGGCGCCGGGATGGAATCCGCTCCCGAGCCCACTGCCGAGCCGTCCCCGACACCGACGGCGGATCACTTCGTCCCCTCGACACCGGAGAACGTCGTCTGGGGCTGGTTCCCGACCGACCGGGATCCAGTGCTCCGGGTGCAGCCCGGCGAGATGGTCCGGATGGACACGCTGACCCACGCCGGAGCGGTGCAGGACGAAGAGCCGGTCGCGTATCTCACCGGGCTTGGCGTGCCGCGGGAGGAGATCCCCGACGATGTGCTCGACTTCTGGGCCTCGCGGGAGGGCCGTCCCCGGGAGGGCCGGAGTGGACACGTCATCACCGGCCCGGTGTACGTCGAGGGCGCCGAGCCGGGGGATGTGCTCGAGATCGAGATCCTCTCCATCGAGACCCGGGTCCCGTGGGGCGTGAACAACACCTCCGCCCGCGGCGGCGTGTTCTCCGAGAGCTACCCCGGCTTCCGGGAGGACGACCCGGCGCTCGATATCCCGCCGGGGGCCCGCCACCTCATCCGCACCGGGATGTCGGACGGTCGCGAAGTGGCGTTCCTTCCCCACGGGATCGAGGTCCCGCTCGCTCCGTTCATGGGCATCCTGGCGGTGGCGCCGGATCCCGTCGTCGGGGAGCCGGGAGTCATCGTCCCCGGCGTTCAGGGTTCGCGCCCGCCGGGTCTCTTCGGCGGCAACCTCGACGTGAAGGACCTGAAGGCGGGGACGACGGTGTACCTGCCGGTCTTCCATCCGGGAGCGCTCTTCTACGCCGGGGATCCCCACGGGGCGCAGGGGGACGGCGAGGTGAGCGGCACCGCGATCGAGCAGTCGCTGACCGGCGTCTTTCGCTTCGCGGTGCACAAGGACCGGACGCTGACCGCGCCGCGCGCCGAGAACGATGACCACTACATGGTGATGGGGATTGATCTGGACCTCGACCGGGCCGCCCGGCAGGCGACCTGGGAAGCAGTGAAGTTCCTGCAGGAGGAGAAAGGGCTCTCGGCGGCGGAAGCGCTCTCGCTCGCCTCCATCGCGGTGGACTTCCGGGTGAGCGAGGTCGTGGATCTCACCCAGGTCGTCACCGGGTTCATCCCGAAAGGGATCTTCCCCGAGTAGCTCTCGCCAAGACCGTCAGTCCCCCGATGGTCAGTCCGTCGTGCAGGAGGACTCCATTCGCCAACTGAGGAAACGGAAGCCTTGCGGCGCCGCACCCAGTTGCTCACATCGGCTCCGGTCGGCGCCGGACAGCCCGAGAGTGGCATTGCTGCAGATCTGAGCCCGCGCTGTGCTTTCGGCCGCCTCACGCGAACTGCCGGTTGCGGTGGCGGAGCCAGTGAGGACCTGGGTCGCGGTTTCCGCCTCCAGCGAGACGGTGCAGGTCCACTCAGGATCAGGCGATGCCAGACTGTCGCAGCCGATGACGACGACAGCGACCACCCAAGCCAGGAAAAGACGACTCAACATCGTGTCGGACTCGGCCTCCTGAATCACATCGTAGCATCGGGCTGAGGGTGACCTCTGCCGTACGCGGCGAAAGGGAGGCGCGCGGTGCGGGACGCCCGCTTAGGCAGTCGTCAGGAACCCGATCGGTGACGCTCCCCGAGCAGGAGGGTCAGACACTCCAGGAAGGCGCTCGCGTCGAGATAGTAGTTGGGATAGGCGCGCCGAAGCGCGGTGGCGGAGGTCGTGGATCTCACCCAGGTCGTCACCGGCTTCATCCCGAAGGCGATCTTCCCCGAGTAGCCCCCGCCGGAGGGGTCAGACTCTCCCGTTGGACGATTCCCCGACCAGGCGAAGGCCCGACCCCACGAATCGCGAGAAGTCCGCCAGATTCGAGGTGGCGAGCGCCGCTCCGTCGCGCAGGGCGGCCGCGGCGATCATGCAATCCCGTAGAGATCGGCGCCGACGACCGCTCTCGTTGAACAGGCGCGCCGCAGCGTCCGCGTCGGAGGGCTCATAGCTGCGCCAACGCCCGATCAGGCGGAAAGCCCGTTCCAGGTCGGCCGAGTCGAGCGGTCCACACAGGAACTCGGTCCACGCCACGGCGCTCGTGACCAGTGTGTCGCCGTCACGATGCCAGGCGAGAGCCCGCCGCGACTCCGGCGACCCCGGTCTGACGGCCCGAATCAGAAAGCTGGTGTCGAGATGAATCAACGCCGTTCTTCACCGGGATGCGGCCACGCAGCCCGCTCCGCCTTGAAGTCTCGCTCCCATTTGTCGAGGTCGTACCCCTTCTTGCGGACGGACTCGTGAAGCTCGCGCAGCGCCGCGATGGCGTCTTCGTTCGGGACACCCTTGCGAGGCGGATCGGGCTGAATCGTCGGCACCGGCTCGCGAGCCAGTTCAGCGCGGATCGCTTGGCGCAGAGCTTCGGATTCCGAGACGCCCCACCTGCGGGCCAGCGATTCGAGCGCCCGCTGGGTCTCCTCATCCATGGCGTACGTCGTGTTGACAGTGGTTGCCGTCATGAGTGGAAGTATCGTCCGCGCCGGCGTCCCGAGGCAAGACCGTTGACCATCGGCGTTCCCCGACGCGTCACCGCATGGCGACGGGGGCTCCCGGTTTGGGGGGCGCCAGCGAAAGAAGTCGTCAGGAGGCCGATCCGGGACGCTTGCCGAGGAGGAGAGCCAGGGAGTCGAGGAACGCGCTCGCGTCGAGGGAGTAGTTGGGATACGCCTGCCGGAGCGCCGCCGCGGAGCTGGCGGACACGAGGCATGCCTGCAATCCCGGTCGGCCCTCCGCATCCGACTCGGCTTCCGCGTAGGCCGCCAGCGCCTCCGGAAAATCGCCTCTCCGGTAGGCCTGGACGAGCGTGGACCTCCTGTCGGCGTCAAGAACGATGAGGTACCAGTCGGCATCTGCGAAGACCTCCGAGGCCCGACGGATTGCATGACCGATGTCCCGAAGCGTCTCGAACACGCGAAGCCGGACGGTCAACTCGCCGACCTCGTCCCTGAGCTCGGCAAGCTCGACCGGCGTCCCCGGCACGGTCGGACATCCTTCCTCGATGGCCATGACGCTCCCCATGAGGGCGAAGAACCGGTCCCAGTCCCCGTTCCGCGCCCCCGCGATCTTGAGTTCGGTGCCGGTGATGGCGTCCACCGTCTCCACCGCCGCCGCCCAGGCGTGTTGAAGGCGCGAACGAATCTGTACTTCGATGCGGAGACCGTTCCACGCCGCCTTCCGGGCTCCCCTCGAACCGTAGCCATAGACAAAATGGATCCCGCGGTAACCACTCCGCTTCGGGCGTGCGATGTAGTCGCAGGATCCAACGAGCCGATGGCCCTGTCGCCCGCCACGATGCAGATCGGCGAGCGCGTCCACGGCGGCGATATCGGGGAGAATGGCTCGGCACCCGCCCAGATCCTGCATGCGAGCAAGGCGCATGGTCGGGAACCTCTGAAGCTTCGCCTCCACGGAGGCGAGGCGCTTGAGCCGCTGCGCCACCAGACCCCCGCGGTCTGCGGCGCGCACACGGTTGTCCAGGAGCATACGGAGAGCGAGCAGCGGATAGGCGTGCGATGCCCTCCACCCCTCCACGACCACGCGGGCTTGTTCTCGAGACATCGCCTTCGTCTCCGGCTCGATTCCGGCGAGGATCCGACCCGCCCGGTCCACCTGCGATCGGCTGAACTCCGGCTTCCGGTACTGCGCGGTCACGATGTTCTGCTCCGGGGAGGATCGTAGCGATGAGCCCTTCGAGGACCGGTTCCCGTCGGGGCGCGGTCTTCACCGTTGGCTACGGCGGGCGGACGGCCGCCGAGATCATGGAGCTGTTGCGGAAACGCGACATCGGGTATCTCGTGGATGTTCGGTCCGCGCCCTACTCGCGCCATCAACCCGACTTCCGTCGCGATCGCCTGCGCCGGATCACGACCGACGCCGGGTTGCGCTATGTCTTCATGGGCCGCGAACTCGGCGGCCGCTCCGACGATCCCGACTGCTACGACCGGAACGGGCGCCCGCTCTACGAGCGCTTCCGGGAAAAGGACGGCTTCGGCCGCGGCATCGCGCGATTGCGCTCAGCCGGCGAACGGGGACTTCGCGTCTGCCTGCTGTGCGCCGAGAGCAAGCCGTGGCGGTGCCATCGCGCCCGGCTCATCGGGCCGGCGCTGCTCGACGCGGGGATCAGTCTGCGGCACATCCTCCCGGACGGCAGCACCGTCGAGCAGGAGGCGGTCTTCGCCCGCGCCCACGGCACGGACTCGCTCTTCGCACACTGAGGAGCGCCGCGCCGCCTCGGTGGGTCAGGAACGGAGCTCGCGCAGCAGATCGAGCGATGTTCCGTTCTCCGGCGACCGGAACCGCAGCCGCTTTATCTTCTTGACGGTCCGACGCCGCTCCGCGTCGGCTTCGAGGTCCGCAGGCAGGCGGCGGCGTTCCTCGATTCCGGCGATCTCCCCACCGACGGAGCGGCGCCCGGACTCCAGGGGCTCACCCACTCGACGGACCCGCGGCGGATGCCCGGGCGCCTGGTGCGTTTTCATGCGCTTCTTCATGATGCCGGATCCTCTCTCCCTGACCGCCGCGACGCTGAAGACGGGGCCGTCACCCTCAGAAGGCGCGGCGCAGCACGAACTCGTAGATCCCGTCGCCGAACCACTTCCGCATGAAGAGGAACGGCCGAGCCATCGCGCCTCTGACGTAGCGTCGCCGCGGCCGCGCGGTCGTGGCGGCCTCGACGAACACCTTGGCGATGACCCTGGCGTCGGTCCCGCGATCCAGGGTCTTCGGGTCCATCGCGCGCTTGAGGAAGCTGTCGAGCTGGGTCTTGTATGCGCTGCCCGCGTAGTACTGCTCCATGTGGTCGCCGAGGACCTGACCGAACTCGGTTCGGATCAGTCCGGGCTGGATGACGACGACCTGGATGTTGTGCGGCGCCGTCTCGATGCGCAGGCAGTCCGACCAGCCCTCGAGAGCGTGCTTGGTCGCGTGATACCACGCGCCGAAAGGCGTGAAGACCCTGCCGGCCACGGACGATGTGTTGATGATTCGTCCCGAGCCCTGCTCCCGCATCGAGGGCAGGACGAGGCGGGTGAGATCCGCCAGCCCGAAGAGGTTCACCTCGAACTGGTACCGGGCGTCGTCGAGCGGGATGTCCTCCACCGGCCCGTAGAGGCCGAAGCCTGCGTTGTTGATCAGAACGTCCACCCGGCCTTCGTCCGCGAGGATCTGCTCCACGACGCGCTGATTGTCGTCCGCGCTGGTCACGTCCATCGCCACCGGGCGGATCCCGTGCTGCTTCAGGTCCTCCATCCGGTCCGCGCGGCGGGCGCCGGCGTACACCGTGTGCCCCCCCTCGGCGAGCAGGATGGCGGTCTCGCGCCCGATGCCGGACGAGGCACCAGTGATCAGAACGACCTTGTTCATGGTGGTGGCTCCTTGTGGGCAACCGACGTCCGCCGCACCGGGCTCGAACCCGGGGCTGAAAAACGGCGAAGAGTAGCGCGGCTTTCGGGGACTACTCGGTCCGGAGGGCGGGGAGGATGGGACGGTTCGCGGTGGCGCGGGCGGCGAGCGCTCCGGTGAGCAGACCGAAGGCGAGGATGCCGAGGAGGAGCGCCGCGAGGAGCCCGAGGCTGCCGCCCGCTTCGCGCTCGCCGAGAACCGGGAGCACCGAGACGAATGCCGCGATCGAGCCGGCGCCGACGCCCGCCGTCAGCAGCAGCGCGTTCTCCCAGAAGCCGATCACTGCGAAGTCTCGCGCCCGGTAACCGGAGGCGGCGAGGAGCGCCCACTCCTTTCGTCGCTCGTCGGCGTTCCGGAGCAGCACCGCACCGAGTCCGAGCGTTCCGAGCAGGAGACCCAGACCGCCGAGCGCCTGGAAGGTCGAGAGGTAGGTGTTCTCGACCTGGTGGAAGCCGTCGAGCCGGGCGCGGGCGGCCGTCGTCTGCGCACCGTAGTCGGTGAGCGCGTCGTCGAGAAGCTCGGCCGCTCCGGCCTCGGCGGCGGCGAGCGCTTCCGGCCCGGCCGCCTCCGGCTCGTCCACCCGGTCCACCAGGAACATGCGGTAGCCCTCTTCCACCGGGAGCGACGCGAGCAGATCCTCCTCCGCCATCAGCAGCTCGCCCTGGAACAGGCTGTCCCACAGCGTCGCGACCAGCAGCAGCCGCACCGGAGCGCCGCCGTCGCCGATGGGGTAGGAGCGCTCCTCCCCAACCGGCCATTTCAGGACGTACGTCATCGAGTTCTGATCCCCGACCACCGGGATCGGATCGGACGGATCCCGTTCGCGCTCGAGGAGGCGCCACGGGTTCTCCCGCTCCTCCGGCGTCTGGCTCTGGTGGGCGGCGAAGGGAAACCGGTTCTCGTCGCGGAGCGCCCGGGGCACGCCGAGAACCCGCGGGCGAGCCGGGCGGTAGAGATTCAGGCAGCTCGCATCCTCGTGTCCGGCGAGCCGCAGCGGCCGCACCCGGAAGCCGCCGAGGTCGCCCGGGAGGTTCAGCGCCTCGACGCCTTCTGCGCTCGCGGGATCCCACGGCACCCCCAGCACCGTCTCGGTCAACGCGAGGACGCCTCCGGCCCCGGCCGGGAGCGAACCCGGCTCGGCCCGCTTGCGGAACGACTCCACCGCGACGAGGGTGAAGGCGGCGAAAGCCACCAGCGCCATCGCCGCGAGGCTGCGGCCGGGACGGAAGGAGCTCGCCCGGAACGCGAGCCCGCGCAGCCCGGCCATCCGGCGGCTGCCGCCCCCTCCGTGGAGGCGCGACCAGCCGAGCGCCAGCGCCGCCGCGAGGAGCGCCGACCCGGCGCCGAAGAACCCCCCGGCATCGGGGACGAAGCCCGCCACCGACGCCGCGAGGAGCCCGGCGCCGATCACAGCGAAGAGCACCGCCAGCCGGCGGGACCGGCGGCCGGGGACGGGTGAACCGGTTGCCGTCCCGACCCCGGACGGCAACGCTCCGGCGAGGAGCCCGCGGGCCGGCGACCGCACGAGGCGCCGCGTGGTCCACCACGCGGCGAGCGCCGCCATCTCCAGCGCGCCCAGCGCCCCCATGGCGAGCGATCCCCAGCGCACGAACAGCCGCAACCCCTCTCCTCCTCCACCGAGCGTCCCGGCGACGGCGCCTTGCCACACGCCGGAGAGCAGTCGCACCATCCCGGCGGCGTAGAGGAGTCCCGCGACCGACCCCACCACGATTCCGACGAACGCCACGATCCCGGACTCGAAGAGCAGCATCCGCGAGACGCGTTTCGGCGGCCAACCGCAGGCGATGAGCAACCCGATCTCGCGGAGCCGCCGCTCGATCCCCAACCGGAAGAGCAGCGCGATGAGGACGAAGGCGGCGACGAGGAGGAACCAGGAGAAGTAGAGGAAGTAGAGCCCGAAGTCGGTCGCGCCCTCCGACGCCTCCAGCCCGTCGGCCCGAACCGCGAGGGGGACCAGGCCGAAGTCCGCCGCCGAAAGCTCGGCGACGAGCGCCGCGTCGAGCCGACCCGCGTCCACTCGACTCCCCTCGCTGGACCGGAAGCGCACCGACGTCGCGCCGCCCTGGCGCATCTCCCACAGCCGCCGCGCGGTGCGGTAGGGCACGAACGCCTTCGGCAGAGTGCGGAACTCGTCCCAGTAGGCCTCGTCCTCGTCGCGGATCCGGCTCAGATCCACCGGGAACGGGGGATCCCAGTCGCCCATCCGCGCCGAATCGGTGAGCCCCGGGTATTCGGGCGAGAGCGACGGATCCTCGAAGACGCCGTCGAGCGCCACGCCCACGTCCGACCGGAACGACCCGGAGCCGGCGTGGAAGCGGCCTGCCTCATCCCACGTCAGCCACGACAGCTCGACCGGATCCCCGGCGGAGAGCCCCAGATCCTCGGCGAGCCAGGGCCCCGGGATCAGGGTGTCCCCGGTGGCCTCCCCGGGCGGGAACCACCCGTCGGGCAGCCCGGCGACGAGCGAGTAGGGGGTCTCGCGCCCGTTCGCCGCGATCGAGGTCGCAAGCCAGGTCAGCACCGGGCCCGCCTCGAGCTCCTGTCCGGCGGCGGCCCGACTCGCCCCTTCGACCACGGCATCGGACAGGGCGAGGCTCCGGCTCTCGAGCACGAGGTCGTCGGAGGCGCCGCGGCGAAGCTCGAGTCCGCGATCGTCGAGCGTGACGACGGCCTCGAGCGCGGCGGCGAGCGCGGCCTCGTCGGCCTCCGGGTCCCGCGGCGTGGCGCGGCTCCGTCGCACCAGGAGCGCGTTCGCCCGCGGCGGCCCGCCCGGATCGGCGTCGAGCAGCGACCGGAGCTCGTCGAGCCGCAGGAAGACGGCCCGCACCGGCCCCTGAACCGGGAACAGCGAGAAGCCGCCCGACGCCGGACCGGGAGCCGGATCGGGCCACGCCTCCACCGTGCGCCTGACCGTGACGGCGGAATCTCCCTTGTCGCCGAAGAAAGACGCCGACGCGATCCCCGAGACCCCCTCGACCCGCACCAGCAGCGAGTCCCCGGGCCCCACCCCCTGCCCCGCGAGCGCCGGGCCCACCCGGACCGCCCCGGCGGCGATGCCGCCCGAGATGCCGTGGAGCGCGAAGTAGCGCTCGTCCACGCCGAAGACCGTCGTCGCCGCCGGGCTCCCGTCGGGAAGGAACACCGTCCCGGCCAGCCGGAGGACCGGGGCGAAGGCGTCGAAACGGCCGGGCGCGTCGCGCTCGAGCCGGGCGGCGAGCCGGGCCGGGAGGCCGTTTTCCGGGTCATCGCTGAAGTCGTGGCGCGGCAGCACCGCGAAGTCAGCCTCGCCGAGCCGCTCGGTGAACGCCGCCCGCAGACTCCCTCGCACCGAGTCGCCGACCGCGAGCGCTCCGACGAGCACGGCGGCCGCCACCGCGGTGGCGAGCGCGACCAGAAGATGGCTGCGCCGATAGTGGACGAGCCCCCGCAGCGCCAGCCCGACGGGGCTCTCCGCGACCCGCATCACCAGCGCGCCCCGTCAGCCGGCCTTTAGCAAGCGGCCGCCCTCCATCCGGAAGCGCCGGGGGAAGCGGGCGGCGAGGCCGGGATCGTGGGTGACGAGGACGACGATGCGGCCCTCCCCGGTCACTTCGGGGTCGAACAGGAGATCCGCGACCCGGCCCGCCGCCTCGCCGTCGAGGTTGCCGGTCGGCTCATCGCAGAGCAGCAATCCGGGACGGCGGACGAGGGCGCGGGCGATCGCCACCCGCTGCTTCTCTCCGCCCGAGAGCGCCGCCGGCAGGTGATCCCGGCGCTCCGCAAGCCCCATGCGATCGAGGAGCGCGGCCGCCCGTTCGCCGTCCTCGGGGCGCCGATCGGGGAGGGTCGGCGCGAGCACGTTTTCGAGGGCGGTGCACTGGGGCAGCAGGCAATGGTCCTGGAACACGAAACCCACCTCGTCGCGCCGGAATCTCGCCTGCTCGTCGGCGCCCAGCTCGTGGGGATCCACCCCGTCGAGCCGCACGTCGCCATCCGAGGGGAACTCGATCGCGCCAAGCAGGAAGAGCAGGGTGCTCTTGCCGCACCCGGAAGCGCCCATGATCGAGACGGCGTCCCCGGGCGCGGCGTCGAGGTCCACGCCGTCGAGCACCCGGAGGAGGCCGCCGGGGCCGGGGTAGTCCTTGACCAGGCCCCGGACTGCGAGTCCGCTCCCGCCGCCGGACGTCATCGCGTCGGGGTGCGGCGCGCCGGCTTCAGGCGGTCTGGAACGCCCGGGCGCGGTAGAGGACATCGAGGATGTTCCCTTCGTGCGGCTGCAGCCAGTTGATTCGGGTGGTGGGGATCGGCCCGATGTTCAGCCGATCGATGGAAGGCGATTCGAGAAGCGCTTCCCGGAAGCCCTCGTCCCCGGTGATCGCGGTGCCGACCAACGTGTCCCCGATCGCATCCAGCATCCGATCCTGCGGGCAGCGGACGACCGAGACGAACGGGAACATGTATTCGACATTGGCGGCCTGTCGTTCCGGGCCGTCGCAGTGGAGCACGGTGGGACGCAGCCAGGCGGCGTTGCCGTCCGTCACGAGGCGCGGCCCGTCGCGCAGCGGCGCCGTGACCTCGACCGTCCCGCCCGCCGCGACCCGGTCCTCGATGTCCTGATCGATCGCCGCCGCCGCGCCAGGCACCGTGAACGCGGCCAGCGCGCTCGCCGGGTCCTCGGGCGGCAGGGGCGCCACCGGGCCGAGCCGCTCGGCGATCGCCGCCGCGATCTCCTCGGTGTGGCGCGATGCCCAGATCCCGGAGCACGAGATGCAGCTCCGGCCGCTGTTCGCGAAGACGCTGTCCACGAGGAGGTCGAGGTGCTCCTCCCAGTCGTCCACCACATCGTCTCCGAGGAGGATCTTGGAGAAACCGGGGCCGTGGACGCGGATGGACGGGTTCGAGCGGTAGCGCTCCACGGTGGCCCGGCTGCCGAAGATGAGGCTCTTCGGCGCCGCTTCGACGACCGCCGCCCCGACTTCGGCCCCTCCCGGATAGACCGAGATGGCCTCCCGCGGCACCCCGGCGGCGAAGAACGCCTCCGCCATCCGGTAAGGCGTCCACGGCTCCTCCGGGCCCGGCTTCAGCACCAGTCCGATCCGCATCGGGATCACCGGCAGCCACAGGGTGTGGACGCCGGGCGAGTTGGACGGCAGGACGCAGCCGAGCACCGGGGTCTCGGCCTGGTAGGAGACCGGCACGCCGCGCGACTCCATCCCGTGCCCGGAGGCGAGGATGTCCAGGTCGAGCCCCCGGGTCAGCGAGTCGAGCACCTGGTCCATCCGCTCGAGGACGAACTGGTTCTTCTCCATGTTCGCCCGGCACATGGACTCGGGGAGGCCGGTCGTCGCGGACTGGGCGCGGACGAAGTCGTCGGCGGACTGGCGCCCGTCGCCGAGCGGCAGGTCCTCTTCCAGATAGAGCCGCGACGCCTCCGTCAGCATGGAGAGGAGGTCGCGGGTGGGGATCTCGCGCAGGACCTGACGGGCGCGGCGGGCTTTCCTCAGATCGCGGCGGACGATGCCGCCGTTCGCCTGGTCCACGGTCGCGACCGGCTCGCCGGTCAGGAAGTGGCGGACGGTGTTCGTCTCGAGGCTCTGGTAGGGCCTGCCCCAACGCAGGACGGGAACGCGGTTCACGACAGCGAGTGTACTGGGCTACCGAGCGCCGCTCGTATGGAGCGCCACTCTCCAGAGTGGCACGGTACAGCTCAAAGCCGGCTGCGCTCCCCGACTGCCGGGCTCTTGCCGGGAGAACCGATGGAAACCGCCCCTCCATAATGATCCGTCCCATGTCCAGCCCACGCCTCTCGACCGCGGCGGTCGTTTTCGCCGCTCTCGTCCCGTCGGTCGCGGCCGCCACGCCCCAGGCGTCCTCCGACTCCATCCGTCCGTTCCAGCCGATGGACGTCTTCCAACTCGAGTTCGCCGACGATCCCCGGATCTCCCCGGACGGCAGCCGGGTCGTCTATGTCCGTACCTCGATGGACGTCATGACGGATCGTCACCGGCAGGAACTGTGGATCGTGAACGCCGACGGCGGCGGCCACCGACGACTCGCGGCCGGCAGCGGACCCCGCTGGTCGCCGGACGGGAGCCGCATCGCCTACGTCGAGGACGGACAGATCCACCTCCGCTGGATGGACTCCGGGGAGACGGCGACGCTGACCCAGCTCCTCGAGCCCCCGAGCGGCCTCCGCTGGTCCCCCGACGGGGAACGGATCGCGTTCAACATGCTCGTTCCCTACCCGCCTCCGCAACTCGTGGCCCCGCCGAAGCCGCCGCCGGGCGCGGAATGGGCCGACCCGCCGATCATGGAAGACCGCTTCAAGAGCCGTCAGGACGGCGTCGGCTACCTCGACTTCGGCTTCAACCACATCTTCGTCGTGTCCGTGGAAGGGGGGACCCCGCAGCAGGTCACCGACGGCGACTTCCACCACGCCAGTCCGGCCGCCTGGACCCCGGACGGGCGGCACCTCCTCTTCTCCTCGAACCGGAACGAGAAGTGGGAGCACGACTACCGGAACTCCGAGATCTACATCGCTCCGGTCGGCGGCGGGGAGATCCGGGCGCTGACGGACCGGCACGGACCGGACGAGAGTCCGGCGGTTTCCCCGGATGGCGACCGGATCGCCTTCGTGAGCGTCGAGGATCGGCTGCGCACCTACCAGGTTCGCCGCCTCGAAGTGATGAACCGGGACGGCGGCGATCGGCAGGTTGTCACCGCGGACCTCGACCGCAGCGTGGCGAACCCGGTGTGGGCGGCCGACGGACACCGCATCTACTTCCAGTACGACGACCAGGGAAACCGCAAGGTCGCCTTCACCACCCTCGACGGCGAGATCCAGGTGCTCGGAGAAAGCATCGGCGGGTCGTCGTGGGGCCTCCCTTACGCCAGCGGGTCGTTCTCGGTGGCGGACACCGGGGCCTTCGCCGTCAACCAGAGCCGGCCCGACCGGCCCGGCGAGGTCGCGGTGGGCGCACCCGGCGAGGAAGTCCGGCGGATCACGGCGCTGAACGAGGATCTGCTCGGCCAGCGGACGCTCGGCGAAGTCGAGGAGATCTGGTGGGATTCCTCGTTCGACGGCCGACCGGTGCAGGGCTGGCTGGTCAAGCCTCCCGGCTTCGATCCCGCCCGTCGGTACCCGTTCGTGCTCGAGATCCACGGCGGGCCGATCGCGAACTACGGGGACCGCTTCGCGGCGGAGATGCAGTTGTTCGCCGCCGCCGGCTATGTGGTCCTCTACGCCAACCCGCGCGGGAGCACGAGTTACGGTGAGGAGTTCGCGGATCTCCTCTACCACAACTACCCGGGCAACGACTACGACGATCTGATGTCCGGCGTGGATGCGGTCATCGCCCGCGACTACGTGGACGAGGACAACCTGTTCGTCACCGGCGGCAGCGCCGGAGGGATCATGACCGCCTGGATCGTGGGCAAGACCGACCGCTTCCGCGCCGCCGTCTCCGAGAAGCCGGTGATCAACTGGATCAGCAAGACCCTCACCGCCGACAACTGGTTCAACTACTTCGGCAACCGCTACGAGGGCCTGCCGTGGGAGGACCCGGAGCCCTACTGGAAGTTCTCCCCGCTCTCGCTCGCCGGGAACGTGACCACCCCCACCATGATCATCACCGGGGCGGTGGACCTCCGAACCCCCCTGTCCGAGTCCTACCAGCTCTACCACGCCCTCAAGTTCCAGGGCATCCCGACCGCCGTCGTCCGGATCCCCGGCGCCTTCCACAACATGAGCCGGCGGCCGAGCGAGCTGATCTCGAAGGTCGCGAACCAGATCGCCTGGTTCGAGCGCTACCGCACCTCATCCGGCAACTGATGCCGCACCTCTCCACTCGTCCGCCCGGCCTTGCTTTGCCGACCCCCCACCGGGAGAAGCCGTCGAATCCGGCGCTCGAGCGCTCCCAGAGGAAACCCCAGAGAAAAACACCGATGTCCACCGCCTATCGCTCCATCCTCCTCGCCGCGGCGCTGGTCGCTTCGACCGCTTCGCTGGCCGTCGCCGCCCAGACGCCGTTCCAGCCCATGGACGTCTTCCAGCTCGAGTTCCCGGCGGACCCGCAGATCTCCCCCGACGGCAGCCAGGTCGTCTATGTCCGCACCTCGATGGACATCATGCGCGACCGCACCCGCCGCGAACTCTGGATTGTGAACGCCGACGGAACCGGTCACCGCCGCCTCGGCGACGGATCCTCGCCCCGGTGGTCGCCCGACGGGACGCGGCTCGCCTACACCGCGGGAGGCCAGATCCAGCTCCGGTGGATGGATACCGGCGAGATGGCGACGCTCACGCAGCTCCTCGAGTCCCCGAGCGGCCTGCGGTGGTCCCCGGACGGGGAACGGATCGCGTTCAACATGCTCGTTCCCTCGCCTCCGCCGCAGCTCGTCGCGCCGCCCCGACCCCCGCCGGGCGCCGACTGGGCCGATCCCCCGATCATGGAAGACCGCTTCCGGAGCCGGCAGGACGGCGTCGGGTATCTCGACTTCGGCCACCGGCACATCTTCGTGCTCCCGGTGGACGGCGGCACCCCGATCCAGGTGACGACGGGCGACTTCCAGCACGGCAGCCCGGCCGCGTGGACGCCCGACGGCGAACACCTCGTCTTCTCCTCGAACCGGAGCGGGAACGAGCGCGACTACCGGAACTCCGAGCTCTACATCGCCCCGGTCGCCGGCGGCGAGATCCGCGCGCTCACCGACCGCCCCGGCCCCGACCGCAGCCCGGCGGTGTCCCCGGACGGACAGCAAATCGCGTTCGTCTCCTACGAAGACCGGGTTCGCACCTACCAGGTCGCCCGCCTGGAGGTGATGGATCTCGACGGCGGCGACCGCCGAGTCGTCACGCACGGTCTCGACCGCAGCGTTTCCAATCCGATCTGGTCGGACGACGGCCGCCAGCTCTACTTCCAGTACGACGACGAGGGCAACTCGAAAGTGGCCTTCGTCACTCTCGACGGAGAAGTGGAGGTCCTCGGACAGAGCCTCGGCGGCACTTCCTACGGCCGCCCCTACGGCGGCGGGTCGTTCTCGGTCGCAGGCAACGGCGCGTTCGCGTTCAACCAGAGCCGACCCGACTCGCCGGGCGAGGTCGCGGTGGGCGAACCTCGCGGCGAGGTGCGGCAGGTCACGGCGCTGAACGCGGACCTCCTCGCGCAAAAGACGCTGGGAGAGGTCGAAGAGATCTGGTGGGACTCCTCCTTCGACGACCGCCCCGTCCAGGGGTGGATCGTGAAGCCGCCCGGATTCGATCCCGGTCGGAAGTACCCGCTCATCCTCGAGATCCATGGCGGGCCGATCTCGAACTACGGCGACCGCTTCTCCGCCGAGATGCAGCTCATGGCGGCCGCCGGCTACGTGGTCCTGTATTCCAACCCGCGCGGCAGCACCAGCTACGGCGAGGAGTTCGGCGACCTGCTCTACCGGAACTATCCCGGCAACGACTACGACGACGTCATGTCGGGCGTGGATGCGGTGATCGCGCGCGGTTACGTGGATGAGGACAACCTGTTCGTCACTGGCGGCAGCGCCGGCGGGATCCTGACGGCCTGGATCGTCGGCAAGACCGACCGCTTCCGCGCCGCGGTCTCGCAGAAGCCGGTGGTCAACTGGATCAGCAAGACCCTCACCGCCGACAACTGGTACGGCTACTACTTCAGCCGTTACGAAGGCCTGCCCTGGGAGAACCCGGAGCCCTACTGGAAGTTCTCGCCCCTCTCGCTGGCCGGGAACGTGACGACCCCCACGCTGATCCTGACCGGGGAGGAGGATCTCCGCACCCCGCTCTCGGAGTCCTACCAGTTGTTCCACGCGCTCAAGTTCCGTGGCATAGACACCGGCGTCGTCCGCCTTCCGGGGGCGTCCCACAACATGAGTCGCCGTCCCAGTCAGCTCATCGCCAAGATCGCCAACATCGTGGCCTGGTTCGACAAGTACCGGGAGGCGGAGTAGCCTCCCGGCCGGAGGCCTCGGCCCTGCTCCGAACGCTGGCCGAGCTCCAGTTCGTCACCCGTGAACAGGCCCGTGACCCCGATCCGGATCTTTCTGAGCAGCGTACAGCGCGAATTCGCGCGGGAACGGCTCCACGTACGTGACTATCTGCGCGGGGATCCGCTCCTGCGGCGCTTCTTCGAGGTGTTTCTCTTCGAGGACGTACCCGCCTCTGACCGCAGGCCTGACGAGGTGTATCTGGCCGAGGTCGAGCGGGCGGAAATCTATGTCGGTCTCTTCGGCGCCGACTATGGATTCGAGGACGCGCATGGCGTTTCCCCGACCGAGCGGGAGTTCGACTGCGCCACCGAACGCGGCAAACATCGGCTCATCTTCCTGAAGGGAGGTGAGGAACGAACGCGCCACGCGAAGATGCGCGCCCTCATCCAGAAGGCGCAGTCGGGTCTGGTTCGCAGACGATTCGGGACCACGGCGGAGCTCGTGGCCGGGCTCTACGCAGCGCTCATCCATGTTCTCGAAACCAGAGAGCTGATCCGATTCGGTCCGTTCGACGCGGCTCAGTGCCACGGCGCGACACTCGACGATCTGGACACTCCGGCGATGTACCGCTTCGTCCGCACTGCGCGCAGGGCGAGGCAGCTCCCGCTGCCCGAGGAGACGCCTCCGGAAGATCTGCTTCGGCATCTGAACCTGTTGCGACGGGGACGGCTCACGAACGCCGCTGTCCTGCTCTTCGCGCGGGAGCCGCAGAAGTTCCTGATTGCCTCCGAGGTCAAGTGCGCCCACTTCCATGGGAGGGAGGTCGCCAAGCCGATCCCTTCCTATCAGGTTTACAAGGGCACGGTGTTCGACCTGGTGGAGCAGGCAGCGGGCTTCGTCCTGAGCCGCATCGACCTCACCATAGGGACGCGGTCGGAGCGCGTCCAGGCGCCGGTGACCTACGAAATTCCGAAGGAGGTCGTCACCGAGGCCATCGTCAACGCCGTGGTTCACCGGGACTACACCGACAACAGCAGTGTCCAGGTGATGCTCTACTCGGATCGGCTGGAGATCCTGAACTCGGGCCGCCTCCCACCGCCTCTGACCGTGGAGCGACTGCGCGTCGCGCACCCCTCAGTACCCCGCAATCCTCTCCTCGCCGAGCCGATGTACCTGCTGCGATACATCGAGAAGATGGGAACCGGGACGGTGGACATGTTTCGGCGATGCGCCGAGGCGAGTCTGCCGGAGCCAGAGTTCGACGTCAGCACGGGCTTCCTGACCCGGATCTGGCGACGACCTCGATTGGCGCCGGCCCATCCCAAGCCAGGCGCCGCACGCGGATCCGCTACCGCCAGAAAACCACCAGAAAACCGCCAGAAAACCACCAGAAACGCCCGGAGGACCACCGAGATCACACCCGGGACATCCAGCACGCCACCAAAATCGGCACCACTGACCGATCGCATCGTGGCCCTCCTGGAACAGAATCCCGCATCGAGCCGGCGGGAGCTCGCCACCGCCCTCGACAGCACCGAGGCCAGGATCCGCTACCGCCTCGACCGACTCCGCGCCGCCGGGAAGATCAAGAGGGTCGGCCCCGACAAGGGGGGCTACTGGGCCGTGTCGGACAAAGGGACCTCCGATCCTTGACACGGACCGGATGGGCTACCAGCACCAGGCAAGCATCAGCACCCAGAACAAGGGGACACGAGACCGCGGCGGTCCTGACCGGAGAGGAGGATCTCCGCACCCCGCTCTCGGAGTCCTACCAGTTGTTCCACGCGCTCAAGTTCCGTGGCATAGACACCGGCGTCGTTCGCCTCCCGGGGGCCTCGCACAACATGAGTCGTCGTCCCAGCCAGCTCATCGCCAAGATCGCGAACATCGTGGCCTGGTTCGACAAGTACCGGGAAGCGGAGTAGCTCGCGGGTAGCTTCCCGCGGCTGAGCGCCCCGGGCGCCGGACCTCGAGAAGCCACCGGCCCTTTGATCGGCGGCGGTGGCGGCAGCGTACGGTCAGCCCTCGTAACCCGGCAGGCGAATCCCTGTCCCTGTCGGCAACCCCAAGGTGTGCCCGGCGGCGATCATCAGTTTGTCCAGCGTGAGGATCGCCTCCGCTCCGCGGTTCCTGGCAATGGCGAGGTGCAAGGCGTCGCCAGCTCTCAGCCCCGTCGTGAACTCACCGATCCAGGCTCTCGCCAGATCGAAATCATCACGACTTGGCAAGAAGACAACGAAAGATTCTCGGACGATCCTCTCGAACGCCGACGATGCCTGACCGGCAGCCGAGGGGGGGAGGCTGCCCATGCGGACTTCGCGAGCGAGCAGCGAGGCGAATTCCACGCGAGTCCAGTCGCTGACCGCCAGAGCCTCGTGAGACAGGTCTTCGAAGAACGCGGAGATCGGCTCGCTCGTGGCCTCCGGGAGGATGAGAGGAACGAGGAAACTGGTGTCGAAGTAGCGCACCGGAGCCGGGTGAGCACTCAGGACTGCTCGTCCCGCATCTCGCGCAAGAGTTCCGCGGCGGGACGCCGCAGCGGTGGCATCGTGGCCCGAAGCCGGGAGAGTCCCCGGAGTCCGAGCTGCTTCGCGGGCCGGACGGCCGACGAGAGATGGGCCACTGCTCGGCCCCTGCGGGTGATCACGACCTCCTGACCCGCCTCAACTTGGCGCACGAGCTCGCCAAGACGGGTCTTGGCCTGCGTCAGATTGATCGTGAGCATGGGGACATCACCGCGTCAAGGGGCCGACAGCATCATAGCGGGGCCTGGCGGAGCAGGCGAGTCCCGTCCAGCGCGACAGCGCGAAGCCGCCAGAGCGGCTCCGGACCCTTTGGCCCGCCGCGTGTCGCCGAGGCCGAACTCGAAGCAACACTTGGCCGCCCCGAAATCGTCGAGTCCCTCGCGAATGGCCCGGAGTTCGTCGGCGTCGATCTCTTCGTCCTCCATCGGAGCACGGGCAAGAGCCTTCCCGAGGGGCTCGCCACTCGCACCACTCGCCTCGGTGTTCTGGCGCAGTTCGCCTCGGCTGAGCCGGCGACGCACCCTCGCTCCTGTGCCGATCACCGCCGCACGCGGCCGTCCCGGGTGGGGGTGTTCGCTGTTTCGTTCATGCGGCGCTGCGGTTGGGGTAGGTCAGGTCGAAGACGGCCGCCGTCAGCCAGCGCCGGAAATCCGGGTTGTCGCTGAACCTCTTGAACAGCTCGGTGTCGTCGGTCATGATGTCCATCATCGCCTTCCGGAGCGCCTTGTCGTGCTCAATCCGGGCGTTCTCCCGGTCCGAGTTCTTCCGCGCGTTGCGGAACGCCGCGTTCTTCTCCACCATCGCGGGGAGGTCCTGCGTCACGAGCTTCTTCACCCGATCGGCGTCCTCCCACGGGATGTTCCCCCAGCGACTGTTGAACTCGGCGACGATGTTCGAGAGGAGGTCCAGCTCCACCTCACCCATCCCTCCGCCGCCCTCGCCCGGCACCGGATCAATCTCGGCGTCCTCGTCCTCGAGCAGGATCTTCTGGATGGCCTGCTTCTCGGGGCGGTAGCTTTCCATGTCGATCGTCTCGAGGATGCCCCGCGAGAGATCGTCCTCCACCGGTGAGGGCAGCTTCGGAATGAGGAAGCCGAGAAAGATGGACAGCTCCTCCCAATCGCCCTTGTTGTAGGGCAGGATCGAGCCGAGGAAGGCGTAGAGCCGGACGAACGACTTGGCGCGACCCTTGAACCGCACCTGCTCGTCCTCACTCAGATCCCTCACGTAGCCCTCCACGCATCGATCGAGGACAGGGTCGAGCTGGTCGCGATCGGCTCCGGCGAGATACCGCTCCACGAACTTCCGCACCGTGTCGGTGGAGTACACCTCGGCGGCGTCCAGCTCCCCCTCAAGATCGTGGAGCTTGTTCGGGTCGGTCTCGTCGGCGAGGATCGTGGTCTGGTAGTAGTCCGAGAACGCCTTCCCGATCGTGTCGGTGTCGTTCTGGAAATCGAGCACGAACACGTCCCGCTTGCCCGGATGCGCCCGGTTGAGCCGCGACAGGGTCTGGACCGCCCGGATCCCCGAGAGCGGCTTGTCCACGTACATCGTGTGGAGGAGCGGCTCGTCGTAGCCGGTCTGGAACTTGTCGGCGCAGATGAGGAAGCGGTAGGGGTCCTCCCGGAACGTGTCCACGATCTTCGACGACGGGAAGCCGTTCAGGCTGGCTTCGGTCGCGCCCGCGCCGTCGTACTCCTTCTCGCCCGAGAACGCGACGATCGCCCGGCAGGGGCTCCGGCGCTTGCCCAGGTAGTCGCGGATCGCGTGGAAGTACTGGATCGCGCGCACGATGCCGCTGGTCACGACCATCGCCCGGGCCCTGCCGCCCACCCGGCGGGGCGCAACGACCTGTTCGTGGAAGTGGTCCACCATGATCTCGGCCTTGAGCCGGATCGCGTGATCGTGCCCCTCCACGTAGCGACGGAGCTTCTTGTGCGCCTTGCGGACGTCGAATTCCGGATCCGCGTCCACCGCTCGGGCGAGGCGGTAGTAGCTCTGGACCGGGGTGTAGTGTCGCACCACGTCGAGGATGAAGCCCTCCTCGATCGCCTGCTTCATGCTGTAGTTGTGGAAGGGGCGGTGCTTGACCGTTCCATCGGGCTGCGGGTGGGCTTCTCCGAAGATCTCCAGCGTCTTGTTCTTGGGCGTGGCGGTGAAGGCGAAGTAGCTGGCGTTCCCGAGTAACTTCCGCGACTCCATCAGCCGGTTGATCTCGTCTTCGTAAGTCTCCGCCTCGCCTCTCGCTCCCGCTTCGCCGAGCGCGCGGCCCATCGCGGCGGCGGTCTTCCCGCCCTGGCTGGAGTGCGCCTCGTCAATGACGATCGCGAAGTTCCGTCCCCGCTGCTCGTTGCCGATCTCGTCGAGGATGAACGGGAACTTCTGGATCGTCGAGATGATGATCTTCTTGCCCTGCTCGATGAACCGCCGCAGATCACCGGATCGCTCGGCGTGGCCCACGGTGGACTTGACCTGCGTGGCGCGGCGGATCGTGTCGCGGATCTGCCGGTCGAGGATGCGCCGGTCGGTGACCACGATGATCGAGTCGAAGACCGTCTCGCCGGCGCGCTCCAGCGGGATGAGCTGGTGCGCGAGCCAGGCGATGGACAAGCTCTTCCCGCTCCCTGCCGAGTGCTGGATCAGGTAGGTTCTCCCTGCTCCGTTGCGACGGGCGTCGTTGAGGAGGCGCCGCACCACGTCGAGCTGCTGGTAACGCGGCCAGATCTGAACCTTCCCCTTGCCGCGGCCCTTCGCGTCCTTCGGCGCCACGACCAGGGCGAAGCGTTCGAGGATGTCGGCCACGCTCTCGCGGGCGAGAACCCGGCGCCAGAGGTAGTCCGAGCGCAGTCCGGTCGGGTTCGGCGGATTCCCGGCGCCCGAGCGGAAACCGCAGTTGAAGGGGAGGAACCACGACTTCTTGCCGCGGAGATGGGTGCAGAATCGGACTTCGTTCTCGTCCACCGCGAAGTGCGCCACGCAGCGGCCGAACCGGAAGAGCGGCTCCCGGGGGTTGCGGTCCTTCTTGTACTGCTCGACGGCGTCGCGGACGGTCTGCCGGGTGAGGAGGTTCTTCAGCTCGAACGTGAAGACCGGGAGCCCGTTGATGAAGAGCGCGATATCCAGCGCGCGCCCGGTCTCTTCGCGGCTGTAGCGAAGCTGGCGGGTGACGGTGAAGCGGTTCTGCCAGAAGCGACGGCGGGCGGTCTCGTTCGCCGCCGATGGCGTGGCGTAGTAGAGCGAGAGTTCGTGAGGACCGTGCTTCACTCCGTTGCGCAGGACCGCGAGCGTGCCCCGTCTGTTGATCTCACCCTGGAGGCGCGAGAGGAACTTGCGTCGGGTCGGGCCATCCTCGTCGAGCCGAAGAGCAGGGACCAACTTCGGCTGGGTCGCGTCGAGGAAGGCGCGGAGCTGGAAGAGATCCACGCACCAAGTCCGATCGTAGTCGCGATGGTCCCCCGGGGACCAGCCGACTCCCCCGTAGGGCCGAGGCCCCTCGCCCGTCCGCTCTCCCGACGAGGGCTCACACGAATCTCCCGTCAGCGCCCGGCAGATGAGAATCTCGAGACTCCGCTCGCTGAAATCGCTGCTCACCCCCGCCCCTCCCGGACCATCGCCTCGATCCCGACCCCCGACTCCGCCAGCGGCGCCACTCCGCCCACATCGAGCTTCCCGGTGACGACATCACTGATCAGCCGCGTCCGGAACTCCTCAGCAAGAGCAATCTGACTCCGCACGCATTCGGCACCCCGCCTCCACCCCGTTCCCGCTTCAACGAGCCAGGCAGCGATTGCTCGCTGTTCCTCCGCACATGGCAACGGCACAGGAAGCTGCCTGAAGTCTTCCCAGTACAGACGGTTCCTGTCCTTGACGATCCCACGCGACCTCATATCAATCCCGTGGCGATAGCTCCTTGTTCGGAGCAGCGCACAGAAGAACTCAGCACTGACTCCAGGGGACGGAGTAGCAACCACGTATGCGGGGCTGATGAGACCATCCGATGGCACGATACCGACCGCCCCCTGCCACATTCGCATCGTGTTGTACGCAATATCCCCTTCACATGCCCTCTGGTACCCGCTCCGGTCGCGCATGACCTGCTTACGGGCCGACGGGGAGAATTCCCGGGGCCTGACACCCGTATTCAGTGACACCTCCAAGATCGGCAACCCAACAGGACCCGGCTCCTTCCGCTGCCTGAACATCACGCCGACGCGAGCCATGGGCCAGTGCGACGGAATCTTGCCCAGCCAGTCCATGCCGGAGTCCTTGTAGGCCGAATACGGTCGTCCGGTTCGGACATCGACCTGGCCCGTGACAGCTTGATGGATGAGCGCCTGCTTGTACTCCTCCAGCAACTCGATCAGCCGCTCCTTGGCTCGAACATACCGTCGAATCCGATCGGTTTCCTCGTCCAGGTGCCGTGAAATCGCACCCTGCTCCATTCTCGGCGGAAATGGGAACCGGTGGGCGCGCAGCTTCTCGCCGGTTAGATGCGAGATCGTGCTCTCATGGCCATCAGTGAATGCACCGCTGGTCGCGGCCACGAGGAGGCAGTAGAAGAGGAAGCGCGGCTGATCCCGCTCGGGCTCCAGGGGCCGCAGCCGGTGAAGCGCCTTCTGAAAGCCGCACGGTTCGATCACCCCGTGCCAGATCGCGCACCTTCCGATCTCCCCTCCCTCGCACACAAGAAGATCTCCCGCGCGGAGTCCAAACCGAAGTATCTCGTCAGGACGAAAATCCATCTCGGGAAGGTCTTCGGTTTGGATTGCGTCCCATTGCACATCCACATTCCGCAAGTACGGCACCAGGTGATGTCCGGTGATGCGCTTGGTGTCCAGCATCTTGCCGAGGCACTGCTCATAGCGATGTCGAAGAGCCGCCGTACACCAGTTCTCCGGTATCCGACCAATCCAATCGACGCCGGAGTCGCGGTAGGCCGGATAGGGCTTGAGATGAGCCGTCATGCGTTCCGCCAGCTCCCCCTACGATTCCCTGAGCAGCGACCGGCATCGAGGAGGAGGCTCATGTAAGAGGCGCCTCCCGCAGTACCAAGCGCAGTTTGATCACGCTCGGAAGATCGGTGTCTCCGAAGTGGCAGCGCACGGCGTCCTGCGCCATCTCCGTCAGATCGGCCCAATCGTCGCCCTGCGTGAAAATGCCGTAGCCGAGCGCGCGGGCATCGTATCCGCCGTCCGGGGCCTCCATCACTTCGAAGATGATCTCTTGGATGTCCCTCTTCCCCTCGCTTTTGGCGGTCAGCGTGTCGCTCATGATCTGTTGAGTCCGCCCGTTGGGACAAGCTCGGTTCCGTCCCGCGGTTCGCGACCGCGACGGGGGCGAACGATCCGGGCCCTGGGCAGCCGAGAGACGAACGAATCGTTCCGAAGGCCCTCGTCGAGCTGGCTACGCCGCTCCTTGTGGGACATGGGCTTCGTCCGCCCATAGGCGCGGTCCCGGATCTCGCCGGTCCACCCCACGCAGTCGAAGACCTTGGGACGCTCCCCCTGGCCTTCCCCGGGCCGCCAGGGCAGCCGTGACCTGCTCCTGCCGCACCTCGGTCCAGTCGCTGGGCGCAGTGCTGTGCCGGGGGGAGTCCTGCGATCGAAGAGCTCAGCGAGGGGAGCGTTCTTCCGGATCCGCGCTTCCCGCCACCGCCGACGTTCCGCGTGGGACATGCCCGCCGTCTCGTTGTGGATCCTGTCGCGCGTAGCGCGCGTCCACTTCACGCAGTCGAACCTCTTGCTGGCCGCGTCACTCGTCATGCTCCACCTCCAGAGGCGACTCGTGCGCGAGGAAACCCCGGGTGATCTGTTCAAGCAGCCCTTCGGACTCGCGCTCGGCGGCGAGGATGTCGGCGGTGATCTCCTCAAGCGTGCGCATCGGCTTCGGCTTGTAGAAGACCCGGTTGAAGCTGATCTCGTAGCCGACCTTGATGCTCCGCTCGTCATACCAGGCGTCCGGTGCCCACGGCAGCACTTCGCGCCGAAGGAACGCCTCGATGCCTCCCTCCTCCAGCAGCGGGATCTGCTCGGTGTCGCGGAGGTCCGGGTCGTGTTCGTACTCGACCACGCGGGCTCGCCTCCCCTCGCCCACGGCGAACCGTCCCCGGATCGGGTCCGCCACCACCCCCCGCCGCAGGACCTTGCGCACGACCGGCTCCGCCGTCTCGTCGCGGCCGCCAAGCTGGCCCCGGAGCAACTTCTTGCGCTTGATCGTGAGCGTGGCCCGGCCGCCGAGCCGCTTCAACTCGGCTTGCACCGCCTCCTCGACCGCGCCGAGATCCCGGTGCCGCCCGGCGCCCATCCCTTCCGCCACCGCGCCGACCGCCTCGGCGAGCGCTACGTCCCCCGCCTCCCGACACGCCGCCAACAACCGCTCCCTTCGACCCACCGAGAGATCCACAGCGAGCCGCAGCGGCCGATCTACGGTGACCTTCCAGTGCCCGAAGGAGCGGTTGTCGAGGATCCGGCTCTCCTCGCTCTCCTCGAAATCGAGGAAGGTCCGGCAGATGCGCTCGATCTCTTCCGCGCCCAGCTCGCAGTTCTTCTTGCCGAGGTTCTTGCGAAGCGGTCGGAACCATTTCGTCGCATCGATCAACTGCACCTGGCCGCGCCGGCGCTCGGGTTTCCGGTTCGTGAGCACCCAGACGTAGGTGGCGATCCCGGTGTTGTAGAACATGTTCAGCGGAAGCGCGACGATCGCCTCCAGCCAGTCGTTCTCCAGGATCCAGCGGCGGATGTTGCTCTCCCCCTGCCCCGCCGCGCCGGTGAAGAGCGAGCTGCCGTTGTGCACTTCGGCGATGCGGCTGCCGAGCTTCGTCCCCTGCTTCATCTTGGAGAGCATGTTCACAAGGAACAGCATCTGCCCGTCGCTCGAACGGGTGACCAGAGAGAACTCGGGATCACCGCCGTGCTCGATCACGAAGCGCGGGTCGCGCATCTCCTTCTTGCCGCCCATGCGCTGCAGATCGGTCTTCCAGCTCTTCCCGTAGGGCGGGTTGGAGAGCATGAAGTCGAACTCGCGACTCGCGAACGCATCAGCCGAGAGCGTCGAATGCGCGGGACCGCCGATGATGTTGTCGGCCGCCTCGCCCCCTCCCTTGAGCAGCAGATCGGCCTTGCAGATGGCGTAGGTCTCGCCGTTGATCTCCTGGCCGTACGGGTGGACGGAAACCGCTTTGCCGCGGTCCTTCGCGATGTCGCGCAGCACGTCCTCGGCCACGGTCAGCATCCCGCCGGTCCCGCAGGCGCCGTCGTAGAGGAGGTAGGTCCCGGACTCGATCTCGTCGGCGACCGGGAGGAAGATCAGCTTCGCCATGAGGGTCACGGCGTCGCGCGGGGTGAAGTGCTCGCCCGCTTCCTCGTTGTTCTCCTCGTTGAACCGCCGGATCAGCTCCTCGAAAACAGTCCCCATGCCGTGGTTGTCAAGCCCGGGACGGAGGACCCGGCCGTCATCTCCCCGGACCGGCTCCGGGCCCAGGTTCAGCTCGGGGGCGGTCAGCTTCTCGATGAGAGCGCCGAGCGCGTCGGCCTTCGAGAGGCGCGGAATCTGGTTGCGGAACTCGAAGTTGTCGAGGATCTCCTGGACGTTTGGCGAGAACCCGTCGAGGAAGTCCTCGAAGTCGGCCCGGAGCTGCTGCCGGCTGGCGCGGGCGCGCAGGTCGTGAAGCGTGAACTTCGAGGTGTTGTAGAAAGCCTGCCCGGCGGCGGCGCGCAGCGCACCGTCCTGCTCGACGAGCCCGATCTCGTCGAGACGCTCCTTCATGTGGAGCACCTTCTCCCGGGTCGGCTCGAGGACCGCCTCCAGCCGACGCAGCACGGTCATCGGGAGAATCACGTCGCGGTACTTGCCCCTGACGTACACGTCGCGGAGCACATCGTCGGCGATGCCCCAGATGTAGCCGGCGACCCAGCTCAGATCCTGGTTCATCGGCGGGAACTCCTCGGGCCGCGCTGGGGAGGACCCACGTCGCGTCGGAGCGCCGGACTCCGCCGCTTCTCCCGACAGGGGCCCGGCAATGCGCGGAACAGGAGGAGGGCCCGCCCGGGCGAGCAGCACCCCAGATTTGGAGAGACGACCAGGGGACTCAGCAGGATGGGCATCGGGTCGGGAGGCCGCGGATTGTAGGGGTGGGGTGCGGACATCCGATCGACTCGAGTGTGCACCGTGGACGGGACATCCCGCGTCCCGTGTGATTCGGGGCGCACGGTTTCAGCGCGACCCGGCTTCCGGGAGCCATCTCCCGGAGCCCGTCAACGGTCTGGCTTCTCGCGGCTCTCTGCCGCCCGACGGCGCAGCTCCTCCGGCGGCCTCCCTCTGTCCCAGAGCCTCGCCAGGAAGGGATCCGTCGGCCTCTGCGCTGCCCACCACCGCAGCCTCTCCTCGATGGACATGTCCGCGATCTCGGCGTTGATCTCGTCCCGAACCTCGCGAGTCCACTTCAGGCAGTCGAACTTCTTCACAGGAGCGACGACCGGATTCGCCTCTGTAGGTTCCACAGGGGAATGAGCCATCAGCGGTCCCCAACGCTTGCGCGTTCCGGAGAGGGGAGTCGTCCGCCCGTCGGCGGCTTCCGTGTCTCCCACTGCTTCGCCAGGACTGGATTCGTCGGGCGGCGGGACTCCCACCACCGGAGCTCCTCCTCCATGGACATGCCCGCAATCTCGGCATTGATCCGGTCCCGAGCCTCGCGCGTCCACTTCAGGCAGTCGAACGCCTTCTCCTCGGTGGCCCACCGGCTGAGTGGTGGACTCCCGGCGGCAGGTGACTTCACAGACTTCACGGCGCCGCAATCGCTGACGCCGGTGCGTCCGACGCGGTGCGGCGCCTGGTCCTGGGCGCCCTGCTCTCGTCCCACAGTTCCGCCAGAAACGGATCGGTCGGGCGCTGGGCCTCCCACCACCGAAGCTCCTCCTCCGTGGACATGCCCGCGATCTCCGCGCTGGTCTCGTCGCGAGCCTCGCGAGTCCACTTCAGGCAGTCGAACTTCTTCGCAGGGAGCGACGACCGGATTCGCCTCTGCAGGTTCCAGAGGGAAATGAGCCATCAGCGGTCCCCAGCGCTTGCGCGTTCCCGAGAGGGGAGTCGTCCGCCCGTCGGCGGCTTCCGACTCTCCCATTGCTTCGCCAGAACAGGATCGGTCGGGCGCTGGGCCTCCCACCACCGAAGCTCCTCCTCCATGGACATGCCCGCGATCTCCGCGTTGATCCGGTCCCGGGCCTCGCGCGTCCATTTCAGGCAGTCGAAGTTCTTGGTGCGGGGTTCACTCTTCATCGTGGATCTCCTGCGGAGTGCAGATTCTGACAGGGGAATGGCCCATGCGCCGGTTCACCTCGTTGTAGCGGCGGATCCTCCACGGATTCACCATGTGCCGGAAGTTCCAGCTCGCCAGGCGATCTACACCGGCCACCGTGGCTGCCGCGATGTGCTCGGCGTCGGCCCGAATTCCATGGGTGAGAGCGCCAGCCTCCACATAGCGACCCGCCAGCCTCTTCACTTCTTCCGTGACGCCGATCACGTCTCGGTCAGCGTCGCCTACAGATTCCAGCACTTCTTGAACCCTGTGCGGTGCGTCTTCGAGCTCCTGGTAAGTCAGCGATGACACGACGAGGGTCATCTCGCCGCGCCTGCACTTCTGGATGAGGAGGCGGGAGGCCTCGCGGAACTCTTCATCCTCGCAGCCGCCGATCACGGACGTGTCGGCATAGACCCGGAGCTTCCCGTAGCGCGTGCGCCGCTCGGCCGCGAAGAGCGTCGCCACCGGCGCCGTCGCGACACGCTCCCACCCAGCAAGCGGAACCATGGGAGCGAGGTCCGCAAATCGGGCATCCGCGCCGGCGGGCGGGGCATACGCCATGGAGTCAGCGTAGCGCGGGCAGATCACCGCCCGGGCTGGCTTAGACTGCGGCCATGCTGCCACTCAGTTGGCACGGCCCGTTCCGCCCGGGGACCGGTGGCATCCCGCCGTACCTGGCTGGAAGGGAGCGCGAGCAGCGACGCTTTCGGGGTGTGCTTGCCGACCTCGCGGTCGGTGTGCCTCCCGGAAGCGAGATCATCCTGTACGGGCCTCGCGGCAACGGCAAGACCGTGCTCCTCGCCTGGCTGGAGCGTGAGGTGGCGAACCATGTCGGTGTCGAGGTGGCCCGCCACACGCCGTCCGATCTCAAGAGCCCCGAGCAGCTCGCCGAGGCGTTGCTTCCCGACACCTGGTGGGAACGCTGCACTCCCTCGGAGGTGGCGGCGTTCGGGATGACGTGGCGGCCCGGTCGGGAGCGACCGCCAGGCGCTGCCGAAGTGCTCGAAACGCGCTCCGGACGTGCTCCACTCGTTCTCCTGCTCGACGAGGCCCACACTCTCGACCGCGACACCGGGCGGACCCTGCTGAACGCCAGCCAGCGAGTCGGCCGCGAATTGCCGTTTCTGCTCGTGCTGGCCGGAACCCCGAACCTGCGATCGCACCTGAACCAGATGGGCGTCTCGTTCTGGAATCGCGCAGAACTCGTGCGCGTGGGACGTCTCGCCGACGAGGCCGCGGCGGCGGCCCTCCGCCGTCCATTCGAGGATGCGGGGATCGCGGTCGCCCCCGACGCGCTCGCGGCGATGGTGTCGGAGAGCCAGTGTTATCCGTTCTTCGTGCAGTTGCTCGGGAGCGCGGTGTGGCGACAGACGGACGCGAAACGCCGGGTGACGCTGGACGTGTTGGACCGGGCCCGACCTGACTTCGAGGAGAAGAAGGGCGAGTACTACCTCCACCGCTTCGACGAGCTGGACCGCGTGGATCTTCTCGCCGTCGGCCGCGCAGTGGCCGACAGCTTCCGCACGCGGGGGGTCATCGGCGACCCGGCGCTGAAGCTGGCGATTCGAGCGGGACTCGCAAATGGCGCCTCGCGGGACGCCGCAAATCAGGCCGCCGAAGTGCTCTCCGACCTCGGCTTCATCTGGCGCGCGAGGGCGCGGCCGGAGTGGGAACCAGGAATCCCCAGCCTCATGGATTACGTGCGGGAGTTCGCTCCGACCGCGTAACCGTCACGGCCGGCCAGTTCGGCCGCGCTCCATACGCCCATTCGCTAGCAGGATCACGGTCCCGCTCCGTGTGGAACCCGTAGCCTCCGAGATCCGACACCAGCCCCGATGCGCAGCGGCCCGCTGAGGACGAGAGACTGCGGGTCACACGAGCGAGGTGACGCAGTCATGTGTGGCCACATCCGGAGTCACGAACACGAATCGGAAACGCTGCCCTGCTGAGCGGCGATGTGGCCGCGCTGGGGCGCTTGCCGAGGCCCGGCGTCCACGGCCCCCATCGCTTCGGCCGAAGTGCTCCTCCGTACCCGTACTCTCAGTCCCCCGGCCTACCCACTTCCACTATGCTTCGCTCGTCCATGCCCAAAGCAGGCCATTCGATCCGCCGGTGGGAGCTCGTACTCGCACTGACCGTTGTCGTCGCCGTCGCCCTTCAGCTCCTGCTACCGCTCGCCTGGACTTACCTCTCTGCGCTGCAACTCCCCTACTCGCCATTCTTCGGCGGCCTCGCCGCATGGGTGGGGACCGTCCTTGTGTTCTACGTGGCGATTGGCGCCCTCCGAATCAGAGCAGGCCAGTGGCGCAGCATCCCCAAGTACCCTCCCCTGTGGCTCGCAGCCCTCCTCGGAGGTGTTCTCGCCGCCGTGGGCGAACACCTATCACCTCAGTTGCGCCCTCACTCTGTCCTTACCGATTGGCAGCGCATCTACCCCTTTGTACTTCCTGTCTCCGCGATGGGCATGGCGATCCTGCTGCGTCGGTCCCAAAGCAGTGGCGCCGCCGCACAAGCTCACGAGACGCCCACCGCCGAACGCGACACGTCATGGCATCGCATCGACAATTGGATCCATTCAGGCGAGCATCCGATCACACACCATGAACACGACCTATTCCAACATCACCGTATTGCCCAACGGATCGCGCGTCGCGTTGGCGCTGAGGGAGGACCTCTGGCTCTTCTAGGTGAGTTCGGGACCGGCAAGACGAGCATCCTCAATCTCGCCCGTGCTGAAATGAATGCCCTTACGCCGACGGTCCTCGTCGCGGATTTCGATGTGTGGGCCGTTCCGAAGCCCGAGGATATTCCTCGTCTCGCGCTGGACAAGATCGTTGGGGCTCTCGACGCTCACATCGACACACTCGAACTTCGACACCTGCCGCTCAAGTACCAACGCCTCGTAGCGGCTGAGCCAACGAGTCGACTCGCACGTGTCTTCGGCCTCGATCCGGCGACCGACTCGCTTGAAGTGCTCGCACGGCTATCTCCCTTGCTCGAGGTCCTGGATGCCAGACTCGTGCTGATCGTGCAGGACGTGGAGCGTCTCGGCCCGCGCTTCGACACCAGGCACCTCGCCCGGCTTCTCTGGGCCCTCCGTCAGGAGGTAGACCGCGCCATGTTCATTCTGGCGCTCCATCCAGGGCGCTCGTCATTGGACTACTCCAAGTTGTGCGACACGATAGAGTTGGTACCGCCTGTGCGCACACAGCAGGCGCGTGGTCTCCTCGCCCACGCCTACCAGCAATGGACGACGACCTTCTCCGACATCGACCCTCATCCGAGCCGCCCCCACGGTGGTCGGCTCATGCTGACCGAGCCCACATCAAATGGGATGCAGGAGTACCTCAGCAGCGCAGGTGCGGATACTCCCGTCGACGCGCTGGTCTCGCTCCTGCGCACTCCTCGGGCACTCAAGCATGCCTTGAGACGGATCGATCAGACCTGGCAGACGTTACACGGCGAGGCTGATCTGGACGACATCATCATACTGGCAGCGCTTCGCCAGGCGGAACAGCCGGCATACGACTTCCTGACCGGTGCTATCGATGCCGCACGCCACGAGCCTAGCGAGATCTTGCCGCGCACCATGACCGTGAAGCAAGAGTGGCAGGAAGCCAAGAAGGGGCTTACGAATCCAGGTGCTGTCCAGCGCCTGGTGGATCTCCTTGACATTCAGCAGTTGATGGAGGGTCCGGTAGTTTCCTCCACGCGTTCGCCGCAGGGGCTCCATATGAGTGAACCGACTGACTACTTCCGTCGAATTGCCGCCGAGGCTCTGGATCTCGACGAGCTCCGCGACCAGACGGTGTTGCGTGACATTCTAGATTGGCGACGTACGCGTGGAGGGAATCTTGTCGCCAGCCTCCTCGGCGAATCGGGAGAGACCGGTCATTACGCCGGAGTGTGGGAGAAGTTCTCGGCATTCCACCTATCCACAGTTCCGCCGGATACGGAATTGATGGAATTGACCAGCGCGGTCGTCACAGGTGTCCTAGAGCGAGATGGCGCGGCCGCGGCGGGCGACCACCCGGCCATTATCGCTCTATGGCGTACCTGCGGGCGACAGCCTCAGAACGGTCAATTCGATGAATGGCTGCACGGTCTGATTCTTGGAACTATCTCGGGAAGCCTGAACCTCGCGAACGATCTCTACTACTACTGGACAGGATCGCACGGCGTCGTGTCGGACGATCAAAGGCGCAACATTCGATCTGCGATGGTCTCGGCTGTACGCAGGCAACTGCATTCGGGTCGGTGTTTGGCAAGAGCACTGACCAAACAGCATCCGTACACGGTGATGGGACTGGTTACGCAATCAGGTGACGACAGCAGCGTGTCGGCCTATGCCGCTTGGCGCGACTTCCTGCCACAACTCCTGATCGGTGGCGCCAAGCATGACCCGGATGCCGTTGTTCCTGAGCTTGCCAATCTGGCCGGTGGTACGGGTAGCTACACAGTAATGGGCGTTGCGGGTCGCACGAAGATGGTCCGACACTACGAGATCGATCGTGAACGGATGGCCAGTCTGTTTGGAGAGAAGTTGGACGAGATGCTAAGGCTATTGGCGGAGTACAACGGAGACGACGAGTACGCTGTGAGGGCCAAGGATGACGCGCGGTCATGGATCAAGGAGCGCCGGGCGCGGCACTCACTCGAGTGACGCGCCACATCCGGACGGCGCCGTCGAAGGCAGCGCGCCGTCCGGAGGGTTGGTCACTGTGAGTGCGGCGTGACTGCCATCTATCTGCGGTTGGGCGGCGGCGGTCCCCATGCCCCCCGCGACCTCGGTCACGGTACCGCCATGGTCATCGGCCATCCGCTACTGAAGCAGGCGATTCGAGCGGGACTCGCGGAGAGCGCCTCGCGGAAAGCGGTGGGTCAAGCCCCCGAATTGCTTTCGGACCTCGGCTTCATCTGGCGAGCCAACGCACGGCTCGAGTTGGAACCGGGAATCCCCAGCCTCAACCGCCGCCCCATGGTGGGCCCCGACTGGCCGGGGTGGTGGCGCCGCTCTGGGTTGAGCCGGGCGTGCTCGATCTCTACGCCGGTTCCGAGGAACAGCAGTCAGTGATCTGTCGTGGACAAACTGCGGGCCACGCGCGTGGAGGAGACGCAGCCCGTCTTGATCCATCGGCCTAATTCAGCCTGTGGACGAGCGCCCTGGACGTCCCAACAACGCGACCTGTGGCTCGCCGATCGAGACGCTTGAGGTCACGCCTCGCGCACCCAGACCACGTGACGCCGACAGTCAAATCCCCAGTTCACGCTCCAGTTCACGTGTGGTCACGACCCTTCCCGCCCTGCGGTCGTCAAGTCCCTCGCGAATGGCCCGGAGTTCGTCGGCGTCAATCTCCTCGTTCTCCATCGGGGCCCGCGCGAGAGCCCCTCCGAGGAGGTTCCGGGAGCTGTCGTCCAGATTCGGGATGCCAGCCGGCGCGCTGGAAGTCAAGGCCGGGGGCGCCACTGGTGCGGGTTCGATCGAGAAACGGGTGGCCATACGAGCAGTCTAGAGCCGACGGCGGGCCAACCAGTCCGATCCATCCGGGTCGGAACCCCGCGCGTGGGCGTCGAGCATCACGAACCGCCTCCTTGTGTCTCTCCCTTCGTGCGGCGGGCCAAGGAGCATCGAAAATGCGACAGTACGATGAGGGGCATCTCGCCACGCCCGCATTTCTCGATCAGGCGGCGGAACGCCTCGCGGGAGGCGGTGGGTCAGGCCACCGAGGCGCTCTCCGACTCGGTTTCATCTAGGAGCCTGCGCCACGGGAGTGTCCTCGCATCAGGCGCGTAGTGGTCGGAGCCGGACGCAGAGCCCGATCATAGGCGGATTGAGTCGCCGGGACGAGGCTGCCGGACCCGAAACCCGCCCTACAGGGCGTTCTTGGGGCGTTTTTGGCCCGTACACACCGAAAAACCGCCCCCGAGTGTCAATGGCCATCGAAAATGCGACACTTCTGGCCATTGAAAATGCGACACTTTTTGGGTCGCGACTCGTTGTGGGAAGCCCGGCTCGTCCGTGGTCGTCGAGGTGCGAGGCGACCGAGACCTGGGTCGTCGGGGCTGGGGTTGAACTTGCGGTGCGGGGCGTTTCAGTAGCCCTCGCCTGAGGACTCGCCCCGGCGGGGAGCCTCGGAGATGAGGCGGTCGGCGCGGATGTCCGGTGCGCGGCGGTCAACTCACTCCGGTCCGTGACCAGCAGGGATCCGGCGCGTTCCGGGTCGCAACGCGGAAGGAGCGGAGCGACGGGAGCGGGGCGACCCGGAACGCAGGGGCGCGTCACCGGGGGCCTCTCCCTGCCGACTGCCCCTGGCGGGCGTGAGCCCCGGTCGAGTGGATCGTCCTGGTCAATGTCGTCGGGTGCGACGACGGCCATCGAAGATGCGACTCCTTCGGGACCGCCACCTGCCACTGGATGTCCATCGGGTTCACGATCGCGGAGATCTCGGGTCGCGGTGACGAAGGTCATCGTTGCCGGGCTGGCGGCCCACGGCGTGTCGGTAGTCTTCGCCTGAGGGCTCGCTGAGCGGACGCCGGTCCCGCCCACGGCGCCCGAACCTCTCGAAGGAGTCGTTGATCGGTCAGATGTCGGGGGCGCGGCGGTCAGCTCACTCCTGTCTGTGACGAGGAAGGATCGGGCCCGTTCCGGGTCGCAACGCGGAGGGAGCGGAGCGACCGGAGCGAGGCGACCCGGAACGCGCGGCCTCGTCACCGGGGGCCTCCCGCTGCTGACTGCCCCGCCTCGCGGGCGTGAGCCCCGGTCGGGTGGATCGTCTTCGACAGCTCCATCCGGCGACGCATCCGGTAGCTGTTCCCCCGGATGTTCACGATATGGCAGTGGTGCAGCAGCCGGTCCAGCAGCGCCGCCGCCATCACCTCGTCGCGGAGGATCTCTCCCCAGTTCTCGAACCCCTGGTTCGACGTCAGCACCGTCGAGACCCGCTCGTAACGTCGGTTGACCAGCTGGAAGAACAGGATCGCCCCGTTCCGCGTCACCGGCAGGTAACCGATCTCGTCCACCACCAGAAGCGACGGGTAGGTCAGCGTCTTGAGGCGCTGGTTCAGCCGACCCGCCGCCTCCGCCTCCTCCAGCGAGGCGATCAGGTCCGTCAGCGTCCCGTAATACACCCGCCGACCGTTCTCCGCCGCCGTGATCGCCAGGCTGATCGCCAGGTGCGTCTTCCCCACTCCCGGCGGCCCCAGGAACACCACGTTCTCCTTCCGCTCCACGAACCCCAGCTCATGCAGCGACGCGATCTGCTCCCGCTTGATCGAGGGCTGGAAGCTGAAGTCGAAATCCGCCAACGTCTTGATCGCCGGCAGCCGACTCGAACGCATCGCCGTTTGCAGCCGCCGGCTGTTCCGAAGCGCGATCTGCGCGCGCAGCAGCCGCTCGATCGCCTCCGAGGCGGTCGTGCCTCCTCCGTCCACTCCGGACAGCACCTCGTCCAGCGCCTCCAGAGCTCCCGGCATCTTCAGGTCGGCCAGCTGAGCCGCAATCCGTTCCCGGCGTGACAGTGTCTTCATCCGATCTCCTCCGCGATCTGCGCATACGTCGCCAGCGGACGACGCTCGACATCCACCTGAAGCGGTGAGCTTCCTCGCCGACCTCGCCGCCGATCCCGGGGACCGGGCCGCGGCGTCACCGGCCGATACGGCCACCGCGCCAGCGGCCCCAGGTGTCCGCGCTCCTCCTCGAACCGATCCGCGGGCCGCTCCTTCAGCGTCCCGTGAACCCGCACGTTCGCTTCCCGCGTGAGCCATTCCTCCGCCCGCGCGTTCAGGTCCTCGTCAGAGACGAAGTCCCGACCGTAGAAGAAGCTCTCCCGGATGTACCGGATCGGCCGCTCGACCTTCCCCTTCGTCCTCGCCCGATACGGACGACACGCTCGGATCCGGAAGCCCCAGTGGTTGCTGAACCGCAGGAACTCCCGGTTCTCCACCACCCGGCCCCCGGTGCGCCGCCCGTCCGACGTGATCACCGCCTTCATCTGATCGAACAGCAGTTCCGACGGCACGCCGCCGAACGCGCGGAACGCCGCCTCCAGCCCCCGCATCACCACCGGCATCGTCTGCCGCTCGTAATACCGAAGCCACATCAGCCGCGAGTAGCCCAGAACCACGACGAGCGCATACCGCCTCCCCCACGGCAGCCGGAAGTTCGCGAAGTCCACCTGCCCCTGATGCCCCGGCGGCGTCTCGAACCGACGCGCCGGCTCCGGAGCCGGACCCCGCCGGATCCCCCGGACATACCGCTTGACCTGGTTGTAGCTCCCCTCGTAGCCCGCAGCCTGAACCTCACGGAACAGCCGCGCCGCCGTCAGCTTCGGATGGCTCGCCAGCCGAGCCCCGATGATCCCCTTGTAGCGGTCCAGCTTCGACGGCGCCCGCGCCCGCGCCCGCGGCCCATACCTCACCGCCTCGTCGTCCAGATCCCGGTTCAGCTGCCCGGTCGCGATCCACCGATGGACCGTGCTTCGGCTCACGCCTACCTGACGAGCGATCGCCGCCTTCGTCAGTCCCTGCTCGAGGTAATGCCGTAGTAGCACCCGCTGCTCTCTCCCGATCATCGCGCCTCCCTCTCCGAGTGGAGACGCGTGTGTAACCCGAGGCCACCTCGACCTCACCAGCCCCCGGATCAGGCCCACGATCCCGAGCCCGATGTGTCTCATTTTCGATGGCCACATCTGTCCTATTTTCGACGGCCAGCAACACCCCGAGAGCGCACTCAGGCGGCTCGGAGCGCACCGATCCTCTTGATGTTCACCGCCAGGCACACAAGGTCCCACTCGGCTCGAACCTGCGCCAGCCCCCGGAAGCTGAATCGGCGAAACCCGAGCACCTCCTTGATCCACCCGTTCGGCGCCTCCGATAGCCACTTCCGTCTCGCATATCGCGCCCGCCCCTCCGGCGTCGCCAGCCTCTTCACCATCCGAGCCCCCGCCGGCCGCTTCTCCGCGTTCACCGCTCCCTGCTTCTTCCCCTCCCGACCCAGCGCCACAAAGCCCACGATCCCTCGCGTCTCCAGCTCCGCCAGTTCCTCCTCACCGTTGTATCCCGCATCCGCCAGAACCTCCTCTGGCCTCTCTCCGAAGTCCGCCTCCACCTCGTCCAGCCGCGCCGTCAGCTCTCCCTGGTCGCTGCCGTTGTCGGTCACCGACGCCCCCACCACGAGCTGGTTCTCGCCATCCACCGCCGTCTGCGCGTTGTAGCACTGCTGGTACCCCTCCGTGCTCGTCCTCATGATCCGGCTCTCCGGGTCCGTGAAGTTGCTCTGCGCTCGCGGGTCCGGCTCTCCGTACCCCAGCTTGTACGGCCGACCTCCCCGCGCTGGCCGATCCTGACCCGGCTTGCGGTTGCGCGCGTCGTCCCGCTCCCGCGCCGCCGCTTCCAGCCGCGCCTGCGCCGCCCGGATCGCCTCCAGGCGCTCCTCCCTCCGGGCCAACTCCGCCGGCAACTCGTCGCCTCGCACCTCCTCACCCAGCCGCTCGTCCTCCTCCGCATCGGCCCGCTCCGCCGCCGCCAACAGCTCCGCGATCTCCTCCTTACAGCCGCGCCTCCTCCTGGACCATCCGCCCGTAACTCATCGCCTTCCGCTTGCTCGCGTTCGCTCGCACCTTCGTCCCGTCTATCGACAGCGTCCCGAGCCGAACCAGCCCCATCTCCCGCGCGATCCGGACCACCTCCAGAAACAGGTGCCGAAAGTCCGACAGGTGCCGCTTCCGGAACGCGCAGATCGTCCGATGCGCCGGGAAGTTCTTCGCCGCCAGCATCCGGAACGCCACATCCTCGTGAAGCCTCTGCGCGATCTTCCGCGAGGACCGCACCCCGGTCGCATAGCCGTAGATCAGGATCGTCACCATCATCTTCGGCGAGTACGGAGAGTTCCGCCGCCCGTCGCCCGCATACGGCGCGTAGAACGGCTCCAGGTCGAGATGGTCCACGATGTCGCGGACCTGATGGGCCAGGTGGTCCGCGGGAAGCCAGTCGCTGGGCTTCGCTGGCATCAGCGCCATCTGGTCCGGTTCATATGGCCGGAATCGCGTCGCCATCTTCCATCCCCTCCTCGCGCCGCCGTTCTTCACGCCGGACGCACTGCGTCTCATAACAACACATTATACCAACGACTTAGTTCGTTTCCAGAACACCCGCTACAGCCACCGACGACCTCCACCACCACCGCGCCGTCACCCCGCATTACTTTCTGCGGCGCAGGCTCCTAGCCCCAAGGCGAAGACCTCTTACGGGGAATCCCGTCGAATCCAGACGCGCGGGATCGGGCGCCCACACCGCTCCAGTTCCATTCCGCCCTCGTCCAGGGTCTTGCGGTCCAGGGTGATGTTCCAGGTCGCGCAGACATCGTCGCTGAAGGCGTCCTTCTCCATCAGGCGAAGGCGCACCGAATCCTCCGGATACACGCGGAGCGAACCCGGCGCTCGCATGGAAACCAGAGAGATTCTGCACGCTGTGGGCGCGTGGTCCCACGTCCCCGCAATGGCGTGGCAAGGGCGACGCGTTTCATCGAGCGCCAACGAATTCCAGCCTTCCGTCCACGAAGACCCACTGCGGGAGGACGCGGTAGTCGAAGGGATGTCCTTCGAGGATGACGAAGTCCGCGTCCTTGCCCGGTTCTATGCTGCCGATGCGATCTCCCATTCCGACGAGTTCGGCAGCGTTGAGCGTCGCCATCTTCAGCGCATCCACCTCCGGAACGCCGTTGCGGAAGGCCCACGCCGCGTTCAGGATCGGCTCGCCACCCAGACGTCCGATCGGTGACGCCCGCCGCGAGGCGCCCGGACCGTAAAACGCCACCGTCACTCCCGCCCGGTTCAGGATCGCCGGTCCTTCGACGCTCCATCCCTCGCCACCGCCCCGGATGTCCGATGCATAACTGCCGGAGTTGCCGAGGATGACACCCGCGTCCGCCGCGGCGAGCCGGTCGGCCAGTCGGTAGGCCTCTACCCCGCCGGTGATCACGAGCCGAAGCCCGTAGTCCTCGGCTAGATCCAGCGCTTCCTCGATCTCGGGGATCCGATCTGCGTGGATCATCGCCGGGATCTCGCGCCGCAACAGCGGGAGCAGCGCTTCAAGGCGGGGGTCGTGGTCCCGGGGCTCCGACGCCTCCGCGTAGTCGCGGGCGGCGTCCAGCGTCTGCCGGATCATGCCGGAGGCCCTTTGGAGCGTCAGCGGCTCCCCTGCCTCGTCCGCCCACTCGCTAAGCGCCGACCGCGTGAGCGCGAACACGAGGCTCGCCGGTTCGCGGCGCACCATCTTCTCGAAATCGAGCCCCGGCGTCTTCACGACCACGCCGCTGCCGCCGATCAGGTTGCGCGTCCCCGGGGTCACGTGGATCGCGGTCACGCCGACGTTCGTGTTCACCCGGTAGGACGGAAACCACGGATCCACCGCGTAGAGCGCATTCATCTCGGGCACGATCGGCGCGGTGATCTCGTCGTTTTGCACCTGCCACTTGAGGTCGCCGATCCAGTCGTTGGGGAAGGCGCGCCCGATCACCGTCCCCGGCATCACGACCCGGCCGCCGATGTCCATCGCCGCCATGCCGGCGGGCGGCGCCAGATCCGCCCCCACCTGCGAGAACCGGCCCCCCTCGACGACGAGGGTGGCGTTCCGGAGCTCCCCGTGACTCACGGTGAATACGTGGGCTCCGGTGATGGCGAAGTTCTCGTCTTCCGCCGTCACGGTTCCCGACACTGGTCTGAACGGGCCGACGGCTCGCGGGCCTTCGGGCTGCAACACGCGGTCTCGCTCGTACTCCAGCTCGCCGTCCACGAACACCCGTTCGATCCGGTCGGCGGTCAGGTCGAGGAAGTGCCCATCGAGGAGCACGAGATCGGCGTCCTTGTCCACTTCGATGCTGCCGATCCGGTCGTCGAGCATCATCGCGCGCGCTCCGTTGATCGTCATGACTTCGAGCGCCTGCTCGTCGGTGAGGCCGTGGCGGGCGAGGAACGCCCCGTATTCGCGGAAGTCCTTGAAGTGCTGGTTCGACATGTCCGTCTGGATGGCGGCGTTCACGCCGGCGTCGAGCAGGTCCTTCAGCAGATTTAGCGGCTCGGGATCGCCCCAGTACTGGACGATCATCATCGGCCCGATGACCGGGACGATCTGCGTTCCGGCGAGGAGTTCGGTGATCGGGAAGATCTCCTCGGCGTGGGCGAGCGCCAGACGATCGAAGAAGCCGTACTTGCGGGCGAGGCGCAGCACCATCATCACTTCGCTCGGGTAGTGCGAGTGGGCGTGGACCATGACGTCCCCGCGGATCACGGCCGCGAACGCCTCCATGCGTTCGTCATGCTCCGGGGCCGGGCCCTCCCCGGCCGCGTGGGCTTCCTGCTGCCGCAGGTACTCCGAGGCGCGACGGAAATAGTCGTCGGCAGTGGCGTACCAGCCCATCACGGTCTGCGGCGTCTCGCCGGGACGCAGGTTGATCAGCGGTCGGACCGCCATCTTCAGATCCACGTAGGGCTTGAGGATCATGTCCTCGCCGGGATCGCGCTTCGTCTTCAGCGCAACCGCCTGCCCGCTGGAGATGATCCCGCTGCCCGACCGCGTGACGAGCGAGGTCACGCCTCCGGAGAGCGCCACCTGGAGCATCGGGTCCGAGAGGTCCAGATGCTCCACCGCTTTCCATTCGGCGGTTACCGGACCGGCGATGCGCGAGCGGGACGAGCGGTCGAGCGCGACGTGCGTGTGCGAGTCGATGAGCCCCGGGATCACGACGCGGGCATCGACGACGCGGACATCGGTCGGAGCCTCGACCGACGAGCCAACCGCTGCGATCACCCCGTCCCGGATCAGGATCTCGCTGCCTTCGAGCGTTCCGCCGGTGACCGTGTGAATCCGCTCGGCGCGGATCAGAATGGGCTCGGACTGCGCGTTCGCCGCGACGCTCCCGGCGGGCACGAGGGCCGCCGCCAGCGTCAGGGAAAGGCCCGTCCGGGCGATTGTGTCGTGCCGCATCGGCATCTCCTCGGCGAAGCTGGGGATCGGGCTGGAACTGCGGTCGAGTTACGCCGGAGAACCTCGGCTCGTCACGAATCTCGCTCGCGCCAGGGATTGATGACCTCGACGCCGCAGTTCCGGAAGTCGCGGACGTTCCGCGTCGCGAGCGCGGCGCCGCGGCAGCGGGCAATGGCGGCGATCTGACCGTCCATGCTGCGGATCGGATCGCCCCCGGCCCTCCGGCTCGCCGCCAAGGTGGCGTAGGACTGCGCCGCGTCGCAGTCGAAGGGGAGGATGCGACCGCAGAAATCGTCCTGGAGCATCCGAGCGATTTGTTCCGCCAATCGTTCCCGTCTCCGTCCCGGCGGCAGGATCGCGGCGCCGTAGCGCAGCTCGGCCTCGACGATGACCGGGAGGAAGACCTCGGCGCCCGGCTGCGAGGCCAGCCACGCACGAACCCCAGCGTGCGGCCGCGGCCGCATCAACTCGGAGACGACATTCGTGTCGAGCAGGACCACGCGCGGGTCAGTCGAAGTCCGGCGGTGGCCGCATTCGATCCCGGGACGGGAGTTCGAGTTCGACACCCCCGAGAGGTCGGAAACGGGCTCGAATCGCCTCAGCCAGATCCGCGGGAGGCTGCGGCCCGGTCAGGGCGGTGCGCAGGATGAGGCGAACCTCCTCCTCCATGGACCGGCCATTCTCGGCAGCGCGAACCCGCAGAAGCTGCTTGAGAGAGTCGTCGAGTCTGCGGACGGTGAGGCTGGCCATGGGAGTGTCCCCTTCGAGGGGAGTGCCATCATCATAGTCTTTGATATCACTGCCTCTTCATTGCGGACAGTCTCCCCGTGGCCCGGATCCGAGACGCGGGAAGTGGGCGCCGGCCCTCTTGCGTCATGACGCTCGCGCCGGGGCTCGAGAGGCCGATTGCGCGACGTAGAGTTCCCCTTGGGGGTATTACACGCGGGGGCTATATTTCCTTACCATGAGGATCACGTCCAAGGGGCAAGTCACGATTCCCAAGCAACTCCGGCAGGCCTTCGGGCTGCTGCCACACACCGAGGTGAGCTTCGAGGCGGGCGAGGACTGCGTCATCCTCCGCTCGCGGCTGAGCCGACGGGCGCTGATTCGCCGGAAACTGCAGCGCGCGGTCGGCGCCGGGACGGGACAGCTCACGACCGACGAGATCATGCGGCTCACGCGGGGCGAGGAGTAGATGTTCCTGGTGGACGCCAATGTCCTCCTGGACATCTCCACGGGCGATCCGCGGTGGAAGGCGTGGTCCCTCTCGGCGCTGGAGGACGCCCTCGCCAACGGACCGACGCAAGTGAACCCGCTGATCTACGCGGAGGTCGCGCTCGACTTCGAGGGAGCGACGGCGCTCAACCGGTGGCTGCGTGAGATTGGAATCGAGCGAGTGGTCCTCCCCTATAGCGCGGCATTTCCGGCCTCTCGGGCCTTCCGCCGCTACCGCCGGGCTGGCGGTGCGAAGCGATCTCCCCTTCCCGATTTCTACATCGGGGCGCACGCGGCTGTGGCCGGGCTGACCCTCATCACGCGCGATGTGCGCCGCTACCGTTCGTACTTTCCGTCGGTGCGGCTGATCGCGCCGACCCCGGAAACGCCTCAGTAAACGCCGACCGTGGTGCCGCCGGGGATGCGGCCGAACGGGCGGACCCCGCTGACGCCGTCCCACGGGAAATCACCCCACGGCCCCTCGCGCTCGCCTTCGTCGCGTTCGAGGAAACCGGGCACGAAGAACTCGCGGGTCAGGGTCGTCAACCGGACCCGTCCGGTGGCGCCGTAGTCCACGAGGTCTCCGCAATCGGGGTCCACGACCTCCAGCACCGCGCGCGGCATGGGCGGGTAGTAGGCGATCGTGTAGCCATCGGCGGGAGTCGGCGGACGGGCGGGAGCGAGTCCCATCAGCGTGTTCCCGTAAGTGGGCTGGAGGAAGACGCCGTCGAGAAGCTCCTCCATCGCGAAGCGGGTCCACTGCGGCGTGAACTCGGTGCCACCGGAGAAGATGCCCCGGACCCCGGCCTCGCGCAGCGTGGTTCCCTGGTCCTCGAGACGAAGGCACAGCGCCTCCAGCAGCTTCGGCGTGGCGAACAAGCACCGGACATCGTGGCCGCCCTTGAGGATCGTCACCGCCTGATCAATGACGTGCTCCTGGTACGCCTTCAGGTGCTCGGTCCAGCCCCGCTTGATGAGCTTGATCACCCAGCGGGGGTCGAGGTCGAGACAGAACGCGATGCCGCCTCGGTGCTGGGCGAGGTGCTCCACCGAAAGACGCAGCCGACGCGGGCCGGTGGGGCCCAGCATGAGCCAGTTGGAGCCCCGGGGGAAGTGCTCGTCGGGGAGCAGGTCGCTGAACAGCTCGTAGTCGGTCCGGAAGTCCCGGATGCCGACGCGGCTCTTGGGGAGTCCCGTCGTGCCGCCGGTTTCGAACACGAACAGCGGCTGATCCTGGAACGGCTTCGGAACCCAGCGCCGGACCGGGCCGCCACGCAGCCAGTTGTCCTCGAACGGGGGGAAGCGCCGCAGATCGTCGAAGCCGCGCATGTCGGTCAGGGGATCGAAATCGAGCCGCTTCCGGAAATCGAGCCAGAAGGAACAGCCGGTCTCCTCCGAGAAGTGCCAGCGGACGATCTCGCGCACGTGCTCGTCGAGCCGGGTGCGGGCGGCGGCGACCGCTTCGGGTGAGGGGGCCTGGTGGGGGTCGGTCATCGGTTCAGGCGGCGCGCGGGCGGCGCGCCAGGTCGCGCCAGACGGCGTCCATGTCTTCGGCCATCCGGTGGGCGGCGTGTTGTTCCCGCACCCGGTGGAAACCCTCGGCGCCGAGACGGTGGCGCTCCTCCGGGTTCCGGACGAGGCGGTCGAGCGCGGCGGCGAAGTCCCCCGGTTCGGCGGAAGGGGCGAGGACGCCGCCTCCGGTGCGACGGATGAGATCGGGGTAGGCGCCGGTGGCGGGAAGGACCACCGGGGTCCCGGCCATCAGCGCCTCGATGGGAGGGATGCCCTTGGGCTCGGGAAAGGCCGCGGGAAGGGCGAACAGATCGCTCTCGCGGAGGAGGCGCAGCTTGGCTTCCCGCCCCGGGCTCCCCTCGTACTCGAACGTGGCGCCGCGGATCCGGGAGAACCGGCGGCGCACCCGGGCGAGGTAGCCGCGCTGGCTGCGAGCCATCCAGCCGGCGGCGCGAACCCGCAGGGAAGGCGCTCCCGGGCGCTTCGCGACGCGCGCGACCGCGGCGGCGAGGCGATCCAGTCCCTTCTCGGGTGCGATCCGGGAGAGGTAGGCGATCGTCACCGGACGCGAGGGATCCTCGGCGAGGCGGCGCTTGGGTCGCTCCGGGAAACCGGCCGGATCCACGCCGAGCCGCACCACCGCCACCCGCTCCGGCGGAACGCGGAGCCGCGCGGCCATGTCGTCGGCGTGGTAGCGGGTCACGCCGACGAAGTGATCCACGCCCGTCGCCGCTTCCCGCATCAGATCCAGCGCCTGCCCGGCATGGTCGTCGGGAAGCTGGGAGAGGAACAGGTCCTCGCCGGAGAAGGTCACCACCACCGGCGCGTCGAGCACGGCCTTCAGCGGCTCGGCGAGACCGAGCAACAGCGAGTTCGGCAGAAGCACCGCATCGAAGCGCTCCCCTTCCAGAGACCGCATGAGGCTCTCGACCGCCGGACGGGCCGGGCCCCGGGCCCCGAGCAGGGTGGTGATCGTGAGCGGCCCGAGGCGCTTCGCCTCGGTGGAGCCCGAGAAACGGCCGGCGAAGTTCACGACCGGGGCGGAATCGAGAAGCGCGCTCACGAACGGCCTCCGGCCGAACAGCGGGGCCGCGTGCTGGAGGAACACCGAGACCCCGCCGAAGCGAACCGATGCCTCGGACACGCTCTCCTCGTCGGTCCGGCTCCGCTGGTAGAGCGGCAGGAGGCGAACCTCGTGGCCGCGCCGTCCCAGCTCGCGGGCGAGGGCGTTGTCGCGGATGCAGCTCCCGCAGAGCATCTCGCCCGCCCCGGCGGTGAAACTGAGGATCCGCACCCGATCAGCGACCTGCGACCCGCCCGGTCAGGGGGAGGTCCCCTCGCGCCAACCGGTCACCGGGTCGCGCCAGAGGCTGTAGTTCATGCCGCCGGCGAAGAGCTGCGGAGGCCAGTTCTCGGGGCCGCTCAACTGGGACGGGTAGTAGTGGGCCCGCATCCCGACCGCTCCCCAGATCTGCCGCCACCGGTTCTGGAACGACTTCGGCGGCAGCAGCTCGTCCGGGTCTTCCACGTCCCAGGAGAGGTCGAAGATGGTCGGCGGAGGCGGCAGCGGCTCGGCGCCCTCGTCCGCCGGGGGCTGGGCGAACGCCGCGCCCAGCATCAGAGCACTGGCCGCGAGGCGGTGGAGCGCCCCCGTTCTCCCGGTCAGGGTTCTCCACCGGACCTCCCGGCCCGTCTTCTCGGTCCCGGCGCCGTGCCGAGACCGGGCCGGGAGCACGGCGCGGCGCTGCATGCGAACTCGACGTTCCGGCGGTTCGGCCTGAATCGGCACCGGTCGGATCAGTCGGAGGGCGATCCCTCGAGGAACGGCTCCATCGCAACCGACTCGGGGCCGTTCTCGGTGCAAAGCGCAAAGGTGGAACGCTCGCTGGCGTACATCGAGACGCCGGCGTAGTCGCCCGCCTTGTTCACCACGTAGAACGACAGCCCGAAGTTGGGGAGCCCCCGGCTGTTCAGCAGGCGCTTTTCGACGGTGTTGTCCTTGACCCGCGAAAGCGCGGTCATGGCGGCGTCCTTCGGGTGCGCGCCCCGGCGCATCTCCTCGACGATCAGGAAGGAACACAAGCCGTAGAGATTCGCCTCCCCGCGGCCGGTCGAGCCGGCGGCGCCCACCTCGTTGTCCACGTAGAGCCCGGCGCCGAGGATGGGGGAATCGCCCACGCGGCCCGGGATCTTCCACGCCAGACCGCTCGTCGTGGTCACGCCGGCCAGGTCACCGTTCGCGTTCAGGCCGTCGCAGTTGATCGTGCCGTAGTACTCCTCCTCGTCCATGAGCCGGTCGCGGACCATGGAGAGTCCCGCCGCGTGCCCGGCGTCGGCGCGCTTCTTCGGGTCGAGGTAGTGCCCCGGATCAATCCGGCGCTTCCATTCCAGCCACATCTCGCGCGACCGCTCGGTGTTCAGGTCGTCCTCGATCTTGAACCCCATGTTGCGGGCGAAGCGCTGCGCGCCCTTCCCCACGAGCAGGTGGTGATCGGTGACCTGGAGCACCTGATAGGCCACCGCGGCGGGGGTGCGGATGCCCTCGATGCCGGCCACGCCGCCAGCGCGCCGATTCGGTCCGTGCATGCAGCAGGAATCGAGCTGCACGACCCCGTCGGCATTGGGACGGCCCCCGTAGCCGACGCTGGCGTCCTCGGGATCGAGTTCGGTGATCTCGACGCCCGCGACCAGGCTCTCGAGGATGTCCTTGCCCTCGGTCATGAGGCGGAAAGCTCGCTCGACCACGACCTCGTCGCCGCCGTTCTTGTAGCGGTTGCCGTTGCCGGAGGCGATCACCAGCGGCCGCGGTCCGGAACTCTGGACCGCCGGGGCGCCGCGGGCCGGGCGGGCGAGGCCGCTCGACAGCAAGGCGGCGCCCCCCGCCCCGGCCTTGACGAACTCCCGGCGGGTCACTCCGCGGGACTCGCGCGTCTCGGGTGCCTTCATCTCGCTGGTCCTCCTCGCGCCCGTCCGTCCGGCCGCCCGGTGGCCGACGACTGACGGGACCGCAACGGACAAAGTGTACGCGGGACCCCGTTTACCATGCGCCCCGCCATGTCCACGCCGCGCGCGGAGCGGATCGAAGCCGCTCACGTCGCGATTCCGCCCGGGTTCCGGGACAGCCCGCAATTCACCGCCGAGGAACTGTCGGAGGCGATCGGGGCCCGGGCCTTCGTCAAGGTGGAGTCCCTGAACCCGATCCGCAGCTTCAAGGCGCGCGGGGCGTGCTGGTTCGCGGCCCGGCGGGGCGCGGAAGCCGCCCGCGACGCCACCGGGCGGAAGGCGGGCTGGGTCACCGGGTCCGCGGGCAACTTCGGTCAGGGCCTCGCCTTCGCCGCTCGGCGGGCGGGGATCCCGCTCACCGTCTTTTCCGCGGTGCGGGCCAACCCGGACAAGGTCGCCGCCATGCGTCGCCTGGGCGCCGACGTCCGCCTGGAGGGCGATGACTTCGATGCCGCCAAGGAGGCCGGACGCGTCTTCGCGGCTTCCATCGGAGCCACCTTCGTCGAAGACGGCCGCGAACCCGAGATCACCGAGGGGGCCGGAACCATCGCCCTGGAGTGCTTCGAGGCGGACGACCCCGGCGATGTCCTGGTCTCCCCGGTGGGCAACGGTGCCCTGATCGGCGGGATGGGGCTCTGGGTTCGCCGCTACCAGCCGCAGGTTCGGGTCCTCGGAGTGGTCGCGGCGGCCGCGCCGGTCATGCGGCGGGCGTGGGAGACCGGGGACTGCGCCGCCGCTGCCGAGACGCCGGCCACCGCCGCCGATGGCATCGCGGTCCGGGTCCCGGTTCCCGAAGCCGTGGCCGTGATGCGCGAGGTCGTGGACGAGGTCGTCGAGGTGAGCGAGACCGCGCTCCGGGAAGCGGTCCGGGTTCTCCACCGAACCCTGGGACTCGTCGTGGAGCCGGCCGGGGCGGCCGGGGTCGCGGCGGCGCTGGAGCATCCGAAGCGCCTGGGCGGACGTCGGCTGATCCTTCCGCTGTGCGGCGGCAACGCGGAGCGGGGACTCCTGCGCGAGTGCCTGCTCCCCGACCTCGCCCGTCCCTGAGACGCCCCGGACCGCACCGGTGTCCCAGCTCGTCGAAGCGATCCCGACCCCCGCCCGGCGGCGCATCGCGGGCGGCGGGGGCGCGGTCACCGCCATGACCCGGGGAGCGGCCCGGGTGGGCGCGGAGATCCTCGCCGCCGGCGGCAACGCCGCTGACGCCGCCGTCGCGACCGCGCTCGCCGCCGGAATCTTCGAACCGGCGATGAGCGGGCTGGGCGGAACCGCGTACGGGCTGGTCGCCAAACCGGCAACGGGTGGCGCGCCCCCGCGGGTCACGGCGCTCGACGGGAGCGCCCGCTGTCCGGCCCGGGCGCGACCGGACATGTTCGAGCCCCTTTCCGGCGTCGGCGGCGGGCTCTACGGATTTCCTCCGACGAAGGGAGACCGGGCCGAGACCGGACCGACGGCGGCCCTGCCCCCGACCGCGCCCGCGGTCCTCGCCGAGCTGCACACCCGCTTCGGGCGGCTCCCCTTCCCCACGGTCGTCGAGCCGGCGATGCGGCTCGCCGAGGAGGGCTTCGTCCCCGACTGGGGCTTCGCGGTGCACCTCGCTGCCGGAACCCGCCGGCTCCGTCGCTCGCCGGGAGCGTTCGGGCTCTACACCCGGAAAGACGGCAGTCCATTCGTGCCCACCGGGCCCGCCGACCGGCTGCGGCTGCCCGACCTCGCCACCTCGCTCCGCCGCCTCGCCGCCGACGGACCCGAGCCGTTCTACCGCGGCGACCTCGCGCGCCGCCTCGCCGCCGGGATCCGCGAAGCGGGCGGGGTGCTCGAGGAGGTGGACTTCGCCCGGCCGGCGGTTCGCGAGGTGGAGCCGCTCCGCGTCCGGTTCCTCGGACGGGAGATCGTCACCCTGCCGGCGAATTCGGGGGGGCCGACCCTGGCGGCGGCGCTGGCGCACCTCGACGCCTTCGACGGGCGCCTCGACCGCGGCGGCGATTCGGTCGAGGGTCGGGTTCGATTCCTCCACCTCGCCGCCGAGGCCCTGCGGCGCGCGTTCGCCGACCGCTTCCGCTGGCTCGGCGACCCGGAGAGCGTCGCGGTTCCGCTCGCCGGGCTGATGGACCCGGACTATCTGGCGGCGCTCCGCGCTGGCGTTCACCCCGACGGCCCGCGGGTCGCCGACCCGCCCGAGCCGGTCCCTCCGGGAGCCGAAGCGCCCGACCGGAAGACCCCGGCGACCCCCGACGGCGACTGCACCACCCACATGAACGCCGTGGACCGGGAGGGGATGGCGGTCTCGCTCACGGCGACGCTCGGGGGCCGGTTCGGATCGGCGTTCGCGGTCCCCGGACTCGGCTACCCGCTGAACAACGGGATGATGTGGTTCGACCCCCGCCCCGGCGGCCGGATTTCGCCCGCTCCCGGGCGCTACGCGCTCCACGCCGCCGCGCCGGCCCTCGTGCTGGAGGACGGCTCGCTCCTCGCCGTGGCCGGCTCTCCCGGGGGACGACGCCTCATTTCGGCGGTCACGATGCTGCTCGCCCGCTTCCTCGGCCGCGGGCGTTCCATGGCGCGGGCCGCCGAGGGGCCGGGCTTCCACGCCGATGTCGGGCCGCTGACGCTCGACGAACGGACGGCGGACGCCGCGGGCGTGGCGCGCCAGCTCGAAGTGCGGGGCCACGAGGTGGACGTGGTCCCCGAGAGCGCCCTGACCGGCAACTTCGGCCGCCCGAGCGGGATCGCGGTGTCGCGGAGCGGGGACGGTGTCGGCCTCGAACCGGGCGTGGATCCGATCCGGACCGCCTCCGCGTTCGTGCTGCAAGACGCCGCCCGCAGGAGTTTCGCGGTTTCGTGAAGACGCGCCAAACATGAAAACCGGTTTCATTTTGACTAGACTTCGGCCTCTGCCACGGTTGGGTCGCCTTCGCCCGCCGCCGGTCACCCAAGGAGCCTCCCCGCTGTGAAGACCCCGCCACTCTCCGCCTCCCGCGCCGCCCTGCTCGCCGTGGCGACGGCTGCGCTCACTCTCGCCGCGTGCGCGGACGATGCCGATGCACCCGCCCCGGCCCCCGCTCCGGCGCCCACCCCGGCACCGGCGCCGGAACCCGCGCCCGAGCCGGTACCGGAGACGGCGACCTACACCTTCGACCAGCCGGAGCCGTTGATCAGCCCCCGGGTTCCCGGAACCCTCCCGTCGGGTGTGCACTTCGCGCCGCCGCTCGCGATGGTGGCCCACGCGCCCGGCGAGGCGCCCTGGGTGCCCGGCGAGATCGCGTCGGACGGCATGAAGCTGCTTGCCGAGGCGGGCGCCTCCTGGGAATTGCTGATGGAGGCGGAGGCGGCGGGAGCGGAAGTCGTCTTCGGCGATCAGGCCGAGATGCTCGCACTCCTCCTGTCGCCGGACCCGTCGCTCGAGGTGAGCCTCGAACGGCCATGCTTCAGCTACGCCCAGATGATCGCGCCGACGCCCGACTGGTTCGTCGGCTTCTCGGATGCATGCGCCGCCGAGGACGGTGAGTGGCTCGGCGAGATCGAGGTCGAGCTCACGGCGTACGACGCCGGCACGGCGACTGGCGGCGAATACCAGTACAAGTCGGCGGATACCGAGCCCCGGGAGCCGATCGCGTTGCTCGACGCCCCGCCCTACTTCGCCTCCCCTGCGGTCACGATGGTGATCCGCGCCACCCGCAAGACGGAGTAGCTGCAGGTCTGCCGGCGCGCCGGCGGCGCGGGTCAGGTCGGTCTCTCGGTGCCGGACTGGAGTCCGGCGCGCCGGCGTGGGACTGGAGTCCGGCGCGCCGGCAAGGGACTGGAGTCCGGCGCGCTGGCGTGGGACTGGAGTCCGGCGCGCCGGCGACGCTCCATAGACTCGCGGTTCTGGAGGAGCCGCCCATGTCCGAACCCCGCTACCGCCTCGCCCCCATCCTGATCGCCGGCCTGCTCGCCGCCGGAACCGCCTCCGCCCAGACCAACCCGGTCTGGGGCGAGGCGAAGATCCGCAACTACCTGCCCCACATGAGCTGGACCGAGGTGGAGAACCTCCTCACCCGGACCGACATGGTCATCTTCCCGGTGGGGGCGCTGGAGCAGCACGGGCCGCACCTGCCCATCGGCACCGACTTCCTGAACGGCCTCGAACGGGCCAAGCTGATCGCGCAGCGGACCGATGTGCTCGTCGCTCCGATCCTCCTGCCGGGGAACTCCCCCTACCACCAGGCCTTCCCCGGCACCGTCACCCTCCCCGCCGAGCTGATCCAGGAGGTCTATTTCGAGGCCGCGAAGAGCCTCATGCAGAACGGGTTCCGCCGCTTCCTCGTCCTGAACTCCCATGGCGGCAACCGCGTCATCTCGCAGTACATCGCCGACCGGATCAACCACGAAACCGAGGGCATCGCCGTCGAGCTGGGCCAGGCCGCGGGCCCGTTCCGTGAGGCCCGGGACACGGCGCCAACCGACGAACCGGCGGTCTTCGATCGCCACGGCGGCGTGGGCGAGACCTCGACCTCCCTCTACCTGATCCCGGATCTGGTGGAGCTCGGCAACGCCCGCACCGCCACGCTGAGCGCGCCGGATCACCTTGGGGCCATGCTCCCCGACGTCGTCGTCGGCGACCCGACCGCGCTCCGCGTGTTCCTCGCCGAGTCCCTCAAGGCCGAGGCCACCGGCAAGGGCACCTCCACCCGGGAGATGACCGACACCGGCGTCTGGAGCGAGCGCGATCTCGAGGACTCGAGCGTGGAACGCGGCCGCCGGACCGCGGAGGCCTTCGTGGACGCCGCCGTCGCCTTCATCGAGCGCTGGAAGGAGCTGCGACCGCTGGGGGCGTCGCCGGACCGATGAGCGCGCCACCCGCCCCATAGAATCGGAAGCGCACTCATGCCCATCCGTCGTTTCCCGAGTCTCTCCCTCCTTCTTCCGTCGGCCGCCGCCGCGCTGCTGCTCGCCGGCGCAGCCGCGGCGCAGACCAGCGCCGACGCGAACTACTTCGCCTACATCGCGGCCGAGTCCGACGACACCGTGGATCTCGTCCGCTTCGGGCCGGACGGGGGCGAACTGGTGCGACGCATTCCGGTGGGGATCCTGCCGAACGAGATCGAGGGGCCGCACGGGGTCCGGGTCTCCCCCGACGGGCGCCACTGGTACGTCTCGATCGCCCACGGGATGCCCTACGGGACGATCCACAAGTTCGAGACCGGGACCGATCTCGAAATCGCGGACACGACGGTCGGGCTGTTCCCGGCGACGATGGACATCAGCCCCGCGACCGGGTTCCTGTTCGTCGTGAACTTCAACCTCCACGGCGATCACGTGCCGTCGTCCATCTCGGTCGTGGACACGGTCTCCATGACCGAAATCGCGCAGGTCGAGCAGGGGGTCATGCCCCACGGGTCGCGGGTGGGTCCCGACGGCATGCTCGCCTACTCGGTAGCGATGATGAGCGCGGAACTGTTCGAGATCGACTCGATGACGCTTTCGCCGCGCCGCCGGATGCGGCTCACCGAGGACAACGCGACGACGGTCGCGGTGGAGGCCGACGGAGGCGAGCACGCCCACCACATGATGGGCGGCGCGCCGGGCGCCAGCCCGACCTGGGTCCAGCCGTCCGCGGACGGGCGTTTCGCCTACGTGGCGCTCCAGGGCCTCGATCAGGTGCTCGAGGTGGATCTGGAGGCGTGGGCGCCGAAGCGCCGCTTCCACACGCAGAAGGGCCCCTACAACGTGGATGTGTCCGCCGACGGCCGGCACCTGGTGGTGACCGAGAAGGCGAACCACTCGGTGGGCTTCTGGGATCTCGAGTCCGGCGCCGAGCGGGCGTCGGTCCCCGCTTCGGCGCGGATCACCCACGGCGTCGCGATCACCCCTGACAGCCGCTTCGCCATCGTGACCGTCGAGGAGATCGGCGGTGAGCCGGGCCGCGTGGAGTTCTACAGCCTCGAGACGACGGAGCGGGAGGCGGTCGTGGAGGTGGGCAAGCAGGCGTCCGGCATCGCGTTCTGGAAGATGGAGTGACGGCGCGCCTTCGGAGCGCCGGACTCCGCCAGTTCTCCGGGCCAGTTCTCCCGGTGGGGGCGGGGCCCGGCACCGAGAAGTCCTCCCGGCCGACGCCCCTCTGTCGGAGCGCCGGACTCCACCGGTTCTCCCGATAGAGGCCCGGCGCTGAAGACCCCCCGCGCCATGAGGCCACTCCTCCTCGCCGTACCTCTCCTCGTCGCCTGCGGAGGGGCCGACCCCGGCCACCCGACGCCTGAAGCGCAGGCCGCCACCGAACCCGACTGGCCGGACCGCCACGCCGAGTACGACGCCGCGCTCGGCGACACGCCCGAGTACCGCGCGATCCAGAAGCGGCTCGCAACCGGCTGGAACACCTGGGACAGCCGCAGCGTGCTGCGTTGGGTCCTCCTCCCCGAGGGGCTCGCGGTGGATCTCGCCCTGAAGCGCCACGACTTTCTCGAGGAGGGGTACCTCGCGGAGGCCCTGATCGGCCGCTCCGGGGAGCACGCCGAGCGGGTGCGACCGGGCGCCCGCGCCGTGGACGGCTCCTGGGGCGAGCTCCACGTCGAATGGCAGGGGCTCGCCGCCCGGGTCGAGTTCGGCCGGCGCGGGGAGAACCTCGTCGTCCTCGTCGAACCGGCCCCCGACCCGCCCTATCCCTACGAACTGGTCGTCTCGGCGGGCCCGGTCTGGAACCACCCCGGAACCGTCGAAGCCACACCGGACGGATTCCGCGCGTCTCTGCCCTCCGGCGAGCAGCGAATCCAGGTCGTCGGGACGGCCGAGACCGATCCGTACGCGGGTCGGCTCGCTCCTTACCGCGTCGTCCGCCTCGACGAACCGGTCTGGATCGCGACCGGCGACGCCCCCGCCTCCCCGGCCGATCTCCAGGAGGCGCTCGACCGAAGCCGGGCGACGCTCGAGACCCGCGCGGCCGCCTTCGGGGGCCTCGCGGAGGCGTGGACCGCGGTGACGTCCGTCCTCGCGTGGAACACGATCTACGAGCCCCGCCACCAACGGGTCGTCTCCACCGTGGGTCGCCTCTGGAACCGCGAGTACGGCGGAGTGGCGCTCTTCGGCTGGGACAACTTCTTCCTCGCCTGGCTCGCCGGACTCGAGAGCCGCGACCTCGCCCTCGCCAACGCGATCGAACACTTGCGCGGCCACACGCCGGAAGGGTTCCTGCCGAACGACAACCGGGGCAACGGCTCCAAATCCTGGGACCGGTCCCAGCCGCCCGTCGGCGGGATCCTGGTGCGGGAGGTGATCCGGCGCTACCCGGAACGGTGGTTCGAGGAGGCCGCGTTCGAGGCGCTCCTCGCCTGGAACCGGTGGTGGCCGCCGGCGCGGGACAACGGCGGTTTGCTCGCCTACGGCTCCCACGCCGCCAGGAACCCGTTCGACGAGCCGGTGGTGCGCACGAAGACCGCCGCCGGGTACGAATCGGGGATGGACGACTCGCCGATGTACGAGGATGTGCCGTTCCATCGTGAGCGGGGCACGCTCGAGCTCCAGGATGTCGGGCTCACCAGCCTCTACGTGGCCGATTGCCGCGCCCTCGCCGAGATCGCCCGCCGGCTCGGGCGCCCGACCGAGGCGGAGGAGCTGGAGGCGCGCGGCGACCGCTACGCCGAGGCGCTGAATCGGCTCTGGGTCGAGGAGCGCGGGATCTACCTGAACTACCGAACCGATCTGGAGCGCTTCTCGGAACGCCGTTCCCCGACGCTCTTCTACCCGCTCCTCGCCGGGATCCCGTCAACGGACCGCGCCGAACGAATGCTCCGCGAGCACCTGCTCGACCCCGACGCGTTCTGGGGCGACTTCGTCCTCCCGTCCACCGCCCGCGACGACCCGTCGTTCCCGCGCCAGCGCTACTGGAAGGGCGCGATCTGGCCGCCGCTGAACTTCCTCACCTACCTCGGACTCCGCGCCGCCGACGAACGGGAAGCCGCCGCCGAGCTTTCCTCGAAATCGCTCGACATGTTCCTCTCGGAGTGGCGACGGAAGGGCTATGTCAGCGAGAACTACTCCTCGATCACCGGCGCCGGCGACGACGAACGCCTCTCGAGCGACCCGTTCCACAGTTGGGGCGCGCTCTTCGGCGCGATGGCGTTCCTCGAACAGGGCTTCCTCGGCGCACCGGAACAGCCCCTCCCTTCCCCGGGTTGAAGCACGTCCACCGAAGCCGTTAGAACCGGAGCCACAACTCCGATGCTTCCGCCCGTTCCATCTGGACCCGGTGATGGCGCCTAGGACGTGAAGACCGGACGGTGGGCGCCTCTTCACCCAAGTTAGTCACTTTTGCGTCTGGCCGGCGGCCGGCGTCGGAGAGCTGAGGCGATATCGGGGCGGTTTCGGCTCCAAAGTGGCCCGCAGAGCCCGGATTTGCCCCAAACCAAGGCCATTTCGGGGGGTCGAGTGGCCTTTTCCTCCGATCCCCGCGCCAAACCCCCGATGTAGTGCCAACTTCTTTGGCGAGTGGGCGTTTACTCCTTTACTCGAAGCCGCCAATGCGACACGATTGGCTCATGTTCATCCGGGCCACCCGAGTGCGCCGCAAGACCGGTTCGTCCATCGTCCATCGCCTGGTCCAGAGCGAGCGGTTCGGCGACAAGGTTCGCCAGCGGACGCTGTTGAACCTCGGAGTGGGGTACGACGTGCCGCGGGAGCGGTGGCGGGAAGTTGCGCAGTTGACGCGGAAGCTGTTCCACGGGGAGCAGCCGCTGATCGAGCCGGAGCCGGAGGTTCGGCGGGCGGCGGAGGGTCTGGTGCGTCGTCTGCGCGCCCGGGGGGAAGAGCTGGAGAAGGGGCCGGGGCCGAAGCGGGCGACGGTGGATCTGGACACGCTGGACCACGAGGGCGGGGTGCGCAGCGTGGGCGGGGAGCGGGTGAGCCTGGCGGCGCTGGAGCAGTTGGGCTTCGGGGAGCTGCTGCGGGGAGTTGGGTTCTCGGAACGGGACGCGCGGATCGCGACGGCGCTGGTGATGGCGAAGATGCTGTATCCGACGAGCGAGCTGGGGACGGAGCGCTGGCTGCGGGAGGAGAGCGCGACGCTGGAGCTGCTGGGGCTGGCCGGGGGGCTGGGGGTGTCGGACACGAAGCTGCTGCGGATCGGGGACGCGTTGTGGCGGCGTCGCCATGAGGTTCAGGAGGGGCTGTATGGGCGGGCGCGGAGCCTGTTCGGGGAGCCGGAGGCGATCGTGTTCTATGACCTCACGAACACGTGGCACACGGGAGGGCGGACGACGGAGGGAGAGCTACTGCGGTTCGGGCGGTCGAAGCAGAAGCGGAGCGACTGCCGGCTGGTGACGCTGGGGCTGGCGCTGGACGGCGCGGGGTTCGTGAGGCAGTTCGAGGTTTTGCCGGGGAACGTGTCGGAGCCAGCGACGCTGGAGAGTTCGGTGCGTCGGCTGGAGGGGGGCCTGCGGGAGGGGGAGAGGAGGCCGACGGTGGTGATGGACGCGGGGATCGCGACCGAGGAGAACCTGGGCTGGTTGCGGGAGCAGGGATATGACTGGATCACGGTCTCGCGGTCGAAGCGGCCAGCTCCCCCGGAGGGAGAGCCGGAGGCGCAGCTGCGGACGGCGGCGGGGCACGAGGTTCGGGCGTGGCGGCTGGGCGAGGAGTCGGGGGAGCTGCGGCTGTGCGCGGTGAGCGAGGGGCGGAAGGCGACGGACGAAGCGGCGCTGGCGCGGTACCGGGCGCGGTATGAGGGGGAGCTGACGCGGCTGCACGAGGGGCTGACGATCCGGTATCGGATGAAGCGACACGACCGGGTGGTGGAGAAGGTGGGCCGGCTGAAGGAGCGCTTTGCGCGGGTGGGGAAGCAGTACGAGGTGAAGGTGGAGAAGGGGAAGGGGCCGAACGCGACGGCGGTGAAGTGGAATCGGCGTGAGAAGTACGAGGAGGCGGACGCGAGCGCGGGGGCGTATCTGCTGCGGACCAGCCACCGGGACTGGGAGCTGGAGAAGGTGTTGCGGACCTACTGGCGGCTCACGGGGGTGGAGGCGACGTTCCGGTCGTTGAAGGTGGATCTGGGGCTGCGGCCGATCTGGCATCGGAAGGATGCGCGGATCGCGGCGCACCTGTTCATTGCGTTGCTGGCGTATCACGCGGTGCGACTGATCCGGACGCGGCTGCGGGCGGCGGGAATCCGGTCGAGCTGGAGCACGCTGCGGGATCGTCTGCGGCCGTGGGGGCGGGTGACGACGACGATGCGGACGGAGGACGGGTCGCTGATCGTGAACCGGCAGGATGTCCGGGTGGGGGCGGAGCTGGCGGAGGTGGGACGGTTGATGGGAGTGCGTCCCGGTCTGTATCGCCGCCGGCACGTCGAAGCGGCGGCGCGGTAGGCGATCCTTGTAGTGCCCCTGTGGGCACTCGCCTGTCTTGTAACGGAAGTCAGGTCATATGGTTACGGCACCACGTGTTCACAAAATGACTAACTTGGGTTCAGGCCCGAGAAGGTTTGCGAGCCAGAAAACAGTACAGCGGCGTAAAGATACCCGTCTTGCCGCCCGCGACATACGCGCCCGCCGTGCCATCGAGAAGCCGAACGACTTCCGCCGCGCCATTCGGGAAGAGCCGCAACAGCTCGGCCAGCTTCGATCCCACCATGAACATCTTGCGGCCCCAAGGAAGCCTGAGTAACGCGTTTCCCAACGTCCCGTGGCGACTCTCCATGGGTTGATACCAGGGTGTCGAGGGTCCCTCCTGAACGTTCCAGTCCCTTCCCTCGATGACTTCGAACCCAGCGGCTTCGAGCGCGTGATTCACTTCCCCGAACGTGGCGATGTCGTACAACGCGATACCGCGCATGAGCCGCCGCTTGACCGCCCGGTGCCGCCCGTCGTTCGGATCGAACCGGTCCGTCATACACATTTCCTGACCCCAGAACAGGGCGCCAGGTTTCAGCACGCGGAATACCTCCGCGAAGGCGCGCTCCTTGTTCTGCGCATGGCACGTGGATTCGATGGCGTAACCCCCGTCGAAGGTGTCGTCCTCGATGGCGCTCATGTCCATGAAGCTGCACTTCCTGAAGTCCACTCGGCCATCGAGTCCCGCCTCTGCGTTCAACTTCCTCGCTTGCGCGAGCTGGGCTTCACTGATGTTGATCCCCACGACCCTGGCACCGGTCTCGCGGACGACGCGGCGCATGGGACCGCCGACTCCGCAACCCACGTCAACCACCGTCATACGCGGCTCCAGCTGCAGCTTGGCGATCATCGCGCGTTGATGCCGGATCTTGGACTGCTCCAGACTCTCATGAGGCGCAAGGGGCGCGAAGTGCAGAGATTCGCCCCAACTCCACACCATGAACCCGTTGCACAGCTCGTAGAAATCCCGAACCGTTTCCGAATGGGCATAGCCGCCCGCGCCTCCGGCCTCCGCCGCCGCCCGGTCAACCCAGCCGTTGAAGCGCCGCACCCGACGCGCGCCGTCCGAGCCGCGGTACACTTCCCTCAGCGCTCTCGACAGTTCGCCCAGCCGCATCGGGCGCCGTCTCACGCGGGGAACTCCCGCCGCTGCTCCGCGATGCGGAACTTCAGCTTCTTGCTCGGCTTCATCGACGGAAACGGGTTGAATCGGAGCTTTCGCGCGTACTTCGCCGGCGACACCTCAACCGTAAAATGGTGCGCCACCATCAGCAGATTGACCGCCAGGTGCAGCTCCATCCATCCAGTTCCGAGACACCGGTGCGTGCCCAGCCCGTACGGAGCGAACCCGAGGCTGTCATGCTTCCTGCGCGACGGCAGGAAGCGGTCGATGTCGAACTTGTGGGGATCGGGAAAGACCTCGCTCATGTAATGCGTGGCGGTCATCGCGACGTGGATCCGTTCCCCCACAGGCAGCTCATGGTTCTCGACCACGCAGGTATTCATGACGTTGCGAATCGACATGGGCACGATCGGGTACACGCGAAGGCACTCCATGAGGAAGCGATGCGTCACGTCGATTCCGGCGGGAGTGAAGTCCTCCTTTGCCGGGTCGCCGCCCGCGAACAGGACATCCGCTTCCGCTTGAATCCTGGAGTACAACTCCGGGCGCGCCGCCATGGCGTAAACCATGAGGCTGAACGTATCGCCGAGGTACACGCTGGCAATCAGGGCTGCCGAAAAAGAAAAGAGCAGGTTGGACTCCGGAAGAAACTGCGGGTCGCTGGCATGCAGGCTGAGATAATCGTCCACCAGCTTCCGCGGTCCGTCCGCGCGTTGGCCAGGCGTGTTGACTTGCAACACCCGTTGCATCAGGGTGTCGAGGGCTCTCGCCCGACGTTTCATACCCGGGGTGTTCAGCGTGAACCTGGGCAGGAGTCGGGCGATATGCACGCTCAGCGCCCGCTCCTTGTACACCATCAGGTCGTCCATGAGATCCTGCGTGTCGACGCCGATGAACAGCGGCGAGAGCTGGGCGTTGACCAGCGCCCGGCACATGGAGGTGGCGCGGTAGGACTCCCCAACTCTCAGGCCAGCCATGTACGCGCGGCCCTTGCCGTAGAGCTGATCCATCTGGCCGCCCAGCCGTGTCCTGGAATAGGCCGGCCACAGGAACTTGCGAAGCCGGAAGTGATCGGCGCCGTCTAGAGCGGGGAGGACGCCGGCCGCGCCGTACACTTTCTCGAAGTCGCTGAAGTAGTCCCTGGTTCTCAGGTACATCCGCCCCTGCTTGTGCATCCAGCGGTTCGTCTCGAGCCCGGCCAGGAACGTCATGGGCTTCGAGAAGGGAGGGCGGATACGGAACACCGGGCCGTACTCTTCCGCAAGGTGCCCGAACAGGGCGTTCAGGTTGCCGTCCCGGAGGTGCGGATTGGCCAGCAGTTTTCGTAGTGGAACCGTCGGAATCTTCTTGGTAAACGCCGAATGCCTACGGATTGGGCCGACGAGGTTCTGAGAGACCGCATCGGCAATAGACCGGCCGATCAAGTCCATCTGGCAGATGTACCTGATGCGCTCCTCCGCCTTCTCATCGAGTTCAAAGATCAGGCGAAAGACGTCGCAGGTATTGACGAGGCATACGATGACGACGTCTCTGGGGTCCGGAATCTCATCGTTGAAGAGGAGCTTGCCGATGCGCGCCGTAATGAACTGGTCGGGCGCGCCTTCCGCAGAGGTCCCGTACTGCTGCCCATGCAGGACGGTGGGAGCCAGCGTCCAGAATTCGCCATCGTGGTGCTGGAGGATCTTCCGTTCCACCAGGCGCGCCAGAGTCAAATCGATGATCGATTCGGCGCGGGAGGCGAGCCGCTCGATCCAGTACCGGGCCGTGCGGCGTTCCGGTGCGGCGACGATTTGCTTCAGGATCGGATCCAGGACGGAATCGCCCGTTTCGGTCGGGTCCACGACGAACAGGGATGCCAGATCCGAGTCGAGCCGCGACCGGAAGGACAGTTCCGCCAGCACTCCGCCGACGACCGCGCAGTTCAGTTGCCAGCCGGGTACCTGATGGAAGTAGCCGGCCTTCTCGTCGAGAAGGATCAGGACGAGTTCGTCAACCAGGCTCAAGCGTTCAGGCGTCGAACGCTCCGCCATGTGCGCCGTTTGCGCCGTGTCCATCATCGGTGTTCGCCTCGCCGTCTCCGAGATGCGCTACGCGGCACCCGTACCGGAACGGTGGAACGCGGGCCGCAGGCGCAGGAGCGGGGTGTATAGCGCCGGCACAACCATCATGAGAATCGCCGTGACGAAGAGAATGCCGAAGCCCAGCGACGCGGCAAAGGGGATCAGGAACTGGGCCTGGATCGAGCGCTCCAGGATCAGGGGCGTGAACCCGAGGAACGTCGTCACGGAAGTGAGCATGATCGGACGGAAGCGTCCCTTGGCGCCCTCCACGACCGCCGTTTTCGGCGCGGCGCCGTCGCTGAGTTTCTGGTCGATGAAATCAATCATGACCAGGGAGTCGTTCACCACCACCCCGCTGAGCCCGAAGATCCCCATGAAGGATATGGCGCTCAACGCCACACCCAGGATCCAGTGGCCCAGGATCACGCCGATGAACCCGAAGGGGATCACGGCCATGATGATGAACGGCTTCGTGTAGGAACGGAGGGGGATCGCGAGGAGCATGTAGATCAGGATCATGGCGATCGCAAACCCACGGTACAGCGCGCCGAGGGATTCCAGTTGCTGCTGCTGTTCACCCCCGAACGTGTAGGTCAACTCCGGATGCGTCGCAACCAGATCCGCCAGGATCGAACCGGCCAGGATCTCGTTGGCTTCGTTGCTGGAAATCACCAAGGCGTCCACATCCGCTGTGACAGTGACGACGCGCTGGCCATCCCTGCGCCGCAGGGCCGACGGCGCCACGCCCGGGCTCAGCGTGGCCGCACTGATGATCGGCACCGCGTCCCCGCCCGGCGTCTGGATCAGGTAGCCTTCGATATCGGTAATGGAGTTGCGCTCTTCCTCGGGCAGGCGCACATAGACTCGCACCTCTTCCCGGCCGCGCTGCACCCGGACGGCTTCCGCCCCGAAGAACGCGGCCCTCGCCTGCCCCGCCAACTCCTGCAGGGTGAGACCGAGGGTTCGCGCTTCGGGGCGCAGCTCCAACTGAATCTCCGGGATGCCGGCTGCGTGGTCCGACCGTATGTCGTGGACGCCTTGTACGCTGCGTAGTCCGCTTACCACCGAGTCCGCGATCGTGACGAGGCGCTCCGGGTCGGGATGGGACAGTACCGCCTCGACCGGGTTCCCGAGGGTGAAGATCTCGCCGCTGAACGTGATGCCGCGCACGTAGGGCAGAACACCCACCTCCTCCCGCCACGCCTGCACGACCTCTCCGGTGGAGATCCGCCTCTGCTGTGCGCCGAGGAGTTTGAACTCGATGGTGGCGATATTGGCCTGCGGATTGAGAGTGGGCTCCGGGTTGAGTCCCCCTTCGACTCTGGATCCCAGTCCGACCGTCACCGTAACGCCGCTCAGCAGCGGTGGCGCATCAGCGGGCCGATCGCGTGACAGTCGCTCGATGACCCGGCGGCCCGCAGCCTCCAGCTCCCGCGCCACTTCGTCCGTTCTCGAAGCGGTAGCCCCATCGGGCATTTCCAGAACAACCGTCGCGAAATCACCCTCGACGCCGTCGGCCAGCGTCATGGGAACGACGCCCGCGGGCAGCAGGGAGATGCTCAGAACGAGCATCGCGACAGCGCCCACCATCGTCACTCCGGGCCGGTCCGTGGCGAACCGCAGGGTCCGGTCCAGGGGCCCCTGCACGAACCGGTTGAGCTGAGCGTCGACACGACGCTGGAGTCCCGAGAAGAACCGGTCGAACGTATTGGTCGGGGCCGATTCCGGGCCGGGCAGGTGTGACAGGTGGTTTGGCAGCACCAGCAGCGATTCCACCAGGGAAACCAGCAGCACGGCGATCATGATGATCGGCAGGGCCCGCCATACATCGCCGACGCCGCCCGGGATGAGCAACAACGGGACGAAGGCCATCACCGACGTAAGGACCGCGAACGTCAAGGGCACCTTGATCCGCCTGACGCCGCGGATCGCGGCGGCGACCCCGGGTGTCCCGCGATTGCGTTCGTATTGGATGTGCTCCGCCACAACAATGGCGTCGTCAACGACGATCCCTATGGCGAGGACGAAGGAGAACAGGCTGATCTCGTTGATCGCCAGGTCGAGCGCCATCATGACGGCGAGGGCTCCGACACCCGAAACGACGAGGCCCACCGCAACCCATACCGCAAGCCGGACGTGGAGAAACAGGCTGAGTGCGATCAACACCAGCAACAGGCCGAGGGCGCCGTTTTTCAGGAGAAGATTGGCGCGTTCCTCGTAGACTTGGGACTCGTCGTTCCACAAGGTGATGCCCACGCCGTCCGGCAAAGCCGGGATCACCTCGTTCGCCAGGTGCTCGCGGACGGTGGTGGCGACATCCATCACCTGTTCGCCACCGGCCCGGAAGACCTCGACGAAAAGGGCGGGGTGGTTCTGGTGGCGGACAATCAGGTCTGCTTCCTGGAAACCGTCGCGGACCTGGGCGATATCGCCCAGGCGCAGGACCGTGCCGTCCGGGCTGCTGAGGAGGGGGATCTCCTCGAAGTCCTGCTGGTCGTAGCTCTGCCCGAGGGTCCGCACTCGAACCTGGGATTCACGGGTATTGATGCTGCCGGCCGACAGGTTCAGCGAACTGCGTCGGATCGCATGGGCGACATCGGTGAGCGTAAGTCCGAGGGCCTTCAGCCGGTGAAGCGGCAGTTCGACGGAGATCTCGTAGTTCCGGACCCCGCTGACTTCGACCTGGGAGACGGAGGGCAGCGCGGTCAGGTCATCTTCGATCTGGTACGCAAGTTCCTTCAGCGAGCGCTCGGAGATGTCGCCGTGGACGATAAGCCGCATCATGCTCATGCGGTTGTCCATCTCGCGGAACCGGGGACGCTCGGCGCCGGCCGGGAATGACTCGATCCGATTGACGGCAGATTCGATGTCGTCCATAGCTCGATCCATGTCCGTGCGGGAATCCATCTGGACACGCACGGAGGCCATGCCCGGAGCCGCTACGGACTTGACCGCCCTCACGTCGTCCAGCCCGCTGACCTGGTCCTCGATCCTTACGACGATCGACTCCTCGATTTCCTCCGGCGTGGCGCCGGGATAGGCCATCGAGACTTCGACATGGTAGAAGGGTGTCGTAGGCCAGGCTTCGCGATCGAGGCCCGTCAACGACACGAGTCCGGCCGCGAAGATCGCCACCATCAGGAGATTGGCCGCAATGCCGTTGCTCGCCATGTAGGCGATCGGGCCGGACCGTTCGCGGCCGTTGCCCGGCCCGGGACCCGTGCCGGGACTCATCGCACCGCGTCGGTTCCGGTCTGGACGCGCATCCCCTCGGTGGCGAACGGAATCCCACCCGTGACCACTCGCTGGCCACTCTCGAGAGGACCGGTCACAAAGACCTCATCGTTCGCTCGCTGCAGCACCTGGACTGGAACGATGCGCACGACGCCGTCCTCGCTCACCGCCCAGACATCATTGCCTGTTTGCAGCGCCGCGCGCGGGATCCGGAAGTAGTCCTCCGGCGAAACGCCGTCTATTTCCACGTCCACGAACTTGCCGACGAGCAGCGGGGGCGGGGCGCCGGCCGCACTGGATCCGCTCGCCGGGACACCGGAACGGAACGGGTCCGACACGCGCACGATCACGCCGACGGTTCGAGTGTGCGCGTCGAGCGTCGCCTCGACGCGGTCCACGTAGCCCTCCCAGACGTACATCGCCTCTCCGTATCGGGCGATCACCCGCACCGCCACCCTACCCCTCTCGCCGTCACCGGCCTGGAGTTCCCACAGGCCCGGGATCAGCGACGCATCGGCATCGGACAGCGGGACGACCACCTCCACGGCATCCGAGGCAAGGAACCGCCCCACAGATTGTCCGGGGCTCACGAGCTGTCCCACATCCACGGACTCCGAACGCACCACGCCATCGAAGGGCGCGGTGACGCGGGTTCGGGACAACGCGAGATGCGCGTCCGCCAACCGGGCTTCGTCGCGACTCAGTGCGGCGCGCGCAGCCTCGAGCTGAGGCTCTCTCGCGGTGAGCGGACTCGCCTCGAACTGCGCACCCTCGCCGCCTTGCCGCCCGGCATACAGTTCCCATTCCGCGCGCGCGATCGTCGCGTGTTCCTGTTCCTGGAGGAAAGCGACCTCGCGCGCGGCGAGATTCGCTTCGGCCTCCTGCAGGGGGTACAGGTAATCGGCCTCCTCGATGCGGAACAGCGTCCGGCCAGCTTCGACCCTGCGCCCGCTCTGAAACCCCGGATCCACCCAAACGACCCTGCCGCCCACCTGCGGTGCGATGTCGATCTCCGCGCCTGGCCGCACGGCGCCGGACCCGTACACGGGAATGGGACCCGATCCGGCCGAAACGCGCGCGGTCTGCGCGAACGGAATCCGGGGAGGCGACTCCCGGCTCTCCGGCTCAGGCGCCCGTGAGAGCAGCAGCGTCACACCGACCGACGTAGCCACCGCGATGACGATGATGATCCCTGCACTGGATCCAAAAAACAGGCGGCGCAGCATGGTGACCTACTCGGGCCACCTACTCCGCTGGAGCCGAGAAGGCGCCTCGGGGAAGCGATACCCCTCCAGGATTCGGCGCGGTTCCGGCCCCTGTCAAGCTGATGTCTCCTCTTGAGCCCTGAAGTGGTCCTGATGCGTTGGACAGTCCGAGGGCAAGGCCAAAGTGGACTCGGCTGGGTCTCGGAGCCCTCGGGAGCATCCGCTTTGTTGTGTCTTGAATGGGAGTCTATGGTCTCCGATCCTTGCGGGCAATGAGGAGGACGGGCGCCAGGATGAGCCCCGCTCGCCGGGAGGGGAACCCGACCGGCGAGCGAGGCCTGGACACCGGTGGCGCGAGGCGCGCAGGATGGACGGATCACTCGCTCCCCGGGGCTGTCTCGTCCTGATTGACGCGCCGCCCTTCATGGAGCGCCGCTCTCCCGAGCGGCACCGCTACGAAAACCAGCTCGCGCCGGGCATAGGGCGCCTTATGGAGCGCCTCATTGCTGAAGTTCTCCCGAATTCGTGGACACGTTCGATCGTTGGGTGAGGACCCACGAGGAGGTTCCCGATGGCGGGCGGCGGCACGGATACCCTTCCGCGCGCCATGCCGGACCGCGACGACTCCGCACCGCCTTCGCCGCCGCGGATGTACGAGGGACCGCCGGTCGCGGCGCGGCGACCGCAACGGTGGGCGCGGTTCGGGCGACGCTTCGAGGACCCGTGGGCGTGGCTCCGGGAGCGGGAGCATCCCGAGACGATCCGCCATCTCGAGGCGGAAAACGCCTGGACCGACCGTGCGATGGCCGCGTGGTCCGGGCTCCGCAAGCGGATCGAGGCGGATATGCGGAGCCGGATCGTCCCGGACGCCTCCTCCCCTCCCCTCCGCGACGGCCCCTTCCTCTAGCAGTCCCGCTACCGCCCCGGGGACGAGTACGCGCTTCTGACGCGGCGGAGAGCGCCGACCCGGCCGCGCCGGCCCGGAGGAGATCCTGCTCGACCCGAACGCGCTCGCCGCCGAGGCCCACGGGGCGGCGGACGCCGGGCACTTCCACCTCGGCGCGGTGGAGGTCGCCCCCGAGCACGACCTGCTCGCGTTCGCGGTGGACGACGTGGGGCGGCGCATCTACGAGATCCACTTCCTCGACACCCGCACCGGCGAGTTCCTGCCCGACCGCATCCCGGGAGCGGCTCCCAACCTCGTCTGGGCGGCGGACGGACGGACCATCCTCTACGTCCGGCTCGATCGGGAGACGCTCCGCTGGGACGAGGTGCGTCGGCACCGTCTCGGCGGTGCCCCGGAGGCGGACCGGGACCGGGTCGTGTACCGGGAGGAGGACAAGGAGTACCAGGTCAGCGTCTGGGAGAGCCGGTCGAGGGAACTCCTCCTCATCCACTGCCAGCAGACCGACGACGCCGAGGCGTGGGCGGTGCCGTCAGCCGACCCCGACGCCGACCCCCGGCGTCTGGTCCGGCGGGGGACGAAGCACCTCTTCGAGCTGGACCACTTTCGCGGCGGCTTCGTGCTCCGAACGAACCGGGACGCCCCCGACTACCGGCTCGTCCTCGCTCCCGGGGACGACCCCGACGACCCGGAACACTGGGACGACCTGGTTCCGGCGCGGGAGGGCGTCCTGGTGGAGGCGTTCGAGCTGTTCGACGCCGCCGCCGCCGTGTTCGAGCGGCGGGCGGGGAGGCAGGAGCTCGCGATCCTCGACTGGAAGCGGCGCACCGAACGAATCGTTCGGCTCCCAGGGACGCTTCGGGCGCTCGACGCCGACGACAACCCGGAGCCGCACGCGAGGGAGGTCCGCGTCGTCGTGAGCGGCCCGACGACGGCGCCCCGGACGCTCGCGACTCCCCCAGCCCGCGTCGGTCCCGGCAACCGAGAGCTGCGACGGCAGATAAGGCTCCCACCACTTCTGCGGCAGGGCCTCAGCGAAACCGATCCGATCCCGGATCTGCGGGCGGAGGCGCACGACGTCCACGCGGGGCTAGGACGCCACCTCGTCCGCTGCACGGGCAAGAAACGGGGCAAGGCCGAGGAGAAGCGTTTCGCGGCCAGCTATCCGTTCCATCCCGACTTGACCGAAGTCTTCTACAGCCGGTGGACCCAGCTCGAAGGCTTCCAGCGCACCCGCGGCATCCTCCGCACGCTGGCGATCGGACTGCGGGAGGCCGAACACTGGGATCAGTGCCCTGTGATCGGGCCGGCGGTGCTCCTGGGCAGGAAGGACGCTCCGAGCACAGCTCCGGCGCTATCGGATCTCGCAGGCGTCGCCACCGCGGAAGAGACGAGAGGCAAGCGCACCGAATGGAAACAGCTCCTCGAGGCCGAACTCAAGCGGGCCCAACAGGTCCAGAGTGAGGTGCCGTCGCTTTCGTCGAGGCGGGAGGTCGAGCAGGCCGTCGTCGCGGTCTTCCTCCACTCGCAGCCCATCGGGCAGAAGGCGCACACGCCAGAGCTGCGTCGGCTCATCGGCAGCGGCTCCCGGGACCGCATCGAACTCGACAAGGGCCTCGGTCGCTGGCGGGACATCTCCTGGTTCCTCGACGACGAGGACGGGACCTCGACCGGAGGCTCTGGTGGTCAGGACCTGCCCGGGACCTGGACGCTCGGCAATCGTCCCAACCTGCGACAGATGCACGAGGAGGCGATCCACCAGCGCGTGACCGATGCGCGGGTCGAGGAGCGACTAGTAGCCGGGATCCGGAAGGCGAAGTCCCTGACCGCGGGCGCGAAGAAGCCGGCGCGAAGGTTCATCTCCTGCCGAGGAGCCCCTCGGAACTCAAGGACAACCCGACCCTTGGATTCGTCGTGCTCGGTCCGAAGGCGGCCTCGGCCTCCGGGAAGCCCAGCAGCCTCGCCAAGCGCCCGTTCCAGTGGGCGGTCTGATATTCAAACGGCATTAGTCCTCGTATTGACTTGTTGTGTTCGATTCAGTAGCATCGGACTCGGGTCTAGCTGCCGGCGAGAGCCGGTGCCGTCCGCAGTCGACTCTCTTCGACGCGGTACGGATCACAACGACCCGGAGGGACTCATGGCGCCAACGGCCGCAACGATCGGAAGGCGGCTCCGCTTTGCCCGCAGGAGTCGCCGGATCACGCAAGACGCGGTTGCCGCCACGCTCGGGGTGCCACGCTCCGCGATCAGCCTCATGGAGTCGGGACGCCGTCAGGTTTCTTCGATCGAGCTCGCCGGCTTGGCCGATCTCTATGGCCGGTCCTTCCGGTGGTTCGTGGACCCGAAGCCCCCGTCGGAGCGGGACGACGCGATCCTCGCCCTGTTCCGCGCGGCCCCCGACCTGGAGGGCGGGGAGGCGCAGCGACACGTGTCGCGTTGCCTTCGCCTGTTCCGCACGGGCGCCTCGCTGAGGCGACTCCTCGGCGATCGAGCCGGGACCGCTCCACCGCGGTATGAGGTACCGACGCCCCGCTCCGTAGGAGAGGCGCTGGCCCAGGGCGCACGGGTCGCCGAAGAGGAACGTCACCGGCTCGATCTCGGACAAGCGCCACTTCGCCTGCCCGGGACGTTCGCGGGCTCCGGCATCTGGCCAGCCGCCTTGGAACTCCCGGACGACATCTCCGGCTTCTTCCTGAACAGCCCGGACTTCGGGATGGGGATCGTGGTGAACCTCGGACATGTCGCGGTCCGCAGGCGCTTCTCCTACGCGCATGAGTACGCGCACGCCCTGATGGATCGCGATTCGCCGGCAACCGTCTCCAACCGCCAACACAGCAGAAGGAAGGTCGAACAGAGGGCAAACGCGTTCGCGGCGGCATTCCTGATGCCGGAGGCCGGGGTTCGCAGCTTCCTGTCGGGGCTGGGCAAGAGACGGCGCTCCCGCTCGGAAGAGGCTGCCCTTGATGCCGTCACCCAAGAGGGGATCCGCGGGACGGTGCGCACCCCCGGTTCCCGCGGGGTCGCGTTCACGGATGTGGCTCTTCTCGCCCGCCACTTCGGCGTGAGCTACGAAGCCGCTACCTGGCGCCTGAAGTCGGTGCGTCTCACGGTTGCCCGGCGAACGCACCAACTCCTCGGGCAGAAGGACGCTGCGAATCGATACTTGCGCGCCGTCAGGGCATCCACTGGCGCGGAGGCTCCTCGTGGCGACCTCGCGACAAAGCACCGGGACCCGGAACTGGAAGTCCAGGTGCTCCACCTGGCTCTGGAGGCCTCACGCCGAGATGTGATTTCAAGTGGTCGACTCCGTGAGATCGGACGCATGCTCGAAATCGACCAGGACATTCTCCGTGATCTCGCCGCCTGAGAATCTCCATGCCCGATCAGGAGGAGCAAGAGCCTCTCGCTCTGGACACTTCCGTCCTTCTGAATTTCGTGAATGTCCGCCGGATCGACCTGCTCGGCAAGTTGGACCGGCAGGTGGTCGTGCCGGGCGAAGTTCTCGAGGAGGTCACGCGACCACAACAGCGACGTGCAGTCGTGGACGCGGTGCGCGCCGACGTCCTCCAAGTGGAGCATCTCACCGATCCCGAAGAACTCGCCCTCTTCGCCGACCTCCAGGACAGCGGACGACTGGGCGCTGGGGAATGCTCAGTCCTCGCTCTGGCCGGTTCACGCGGCTGGCCTGCCGTTATCCAGGACCGCAAGGCGCGGGCAGTGGGCCGCGACCGTTTCCCGGAGATCGAGATCTGGCAGACGGAAGACGTCGTGATCCGTCTGATTCGGGCCAAACATCTGACGGTCGCACAGGCCGATGCACTCCTGGTGGAATGGCGCAAGCGTCACCGATTCTCTTCACCTCTGGACACTTTCGAGCACTCATCGATCCTGTGAATCCGCGAGAGTTCGGTCTCGCCACACGCTACCGACCGCTCTCAGAGTGCGTCTCTCAATAACAGCAGGTCAATCCTGCCGGTGAAATCATGTCAACTACTCTCCGATGTCTCTTCTTCGGCATTCTGCTCACTTTCTCCAGCGTGGCTCACACACAGCAGCCTTCGCAGGAGACCGATACAGCTACTCAGGATCCGTCAACACCGCCGCCGGATGGGCAGACAGTCCCCGAGCCGGCAGACGCAGGGGCCGGTGACGCCAATGACCAACGCGATCGTGCCGACGAGGCTAGTGACTCGCATTCGAAGCATGGTCGGGCACTCTTTTGGGCACAGGCCATTCTGCTCATTCTGGTCCTCGTCGTTCTGCCTTTGCTGGCAGCGAGTCTAACTCGAAGGGCACTGCCAATTCTGAACGGAAAGGCGTCAGACGAGCGTTACCGACTTCAGATCCGCGGGCTGGGCCTTCCGAATGGCTCCTTGCGTGGATTGATGGCCTTGCTCATTCTGGGGTCAGCGGTCAACTTCTTTCTCTTCGGTCAGGCCGTATCCGGGGAGTACTTCGGAGAAGTCCTGGCTGCCCTCAGTACGCTTAGCGTAGCGGTTGTCAGCTTCTACTTCGCGGGGCGCGCTGCCACGAAATCTCCTGAGGAACAGCAATCTCGGACCCGCGGAGGAGAGAACGGACAGCCGGACAGTAGTGGAGGATCGGGTGGCGGGACTGACCTAGCAACGTCGCGCTCGATCCGAGCCAAAGAGGATGTCTGAGCGCCGCGACGGCAACGTTCCTTACGCGAGTCCCCCGCGGGCAAAACGGAGCCGGGGCGTGCCGTGGGAGCTGGAGGAACGCGCCTGGAACGCGATGGTCCCGAGACCCGGCCGGGAGGGCCTGAGTGTTTGACGCACCGGCGGAGGGGGCACAGATATTCTTCCGCGCGCCGTGCCGGATGTGGATGAGTCCCCGCCACTCTCCCCCGCGGGGACGGACGATGGACCGCCGGTCGCGGCGCGGAGGCCGCGCCGGTGGGAGCGGTTCGGGCGGCGCTTCGAGGACCCGTGGGCGTGGCTCCGGGACCGCGAGGATCCGGACACGATCCGCCACCTCGAGGCGGAAAACGCCTGGACCGATCGCGTCCTGGCGCCGTGGTCCGGGCTCCGCGACCGGATCGAGGCCGAAATGCGGAGCCGGATCGTCCCCGACGCCGCCTCCCCTCCCCTCCGCCACGGCCCGTTCCTCTACCAGTCGCGCTACCGCCCCGGGGACGAGTACGCGCTCCTGACCCGGCGGCGAGCTCCGACCACGCCCCGCGGCCGACCAGGTCCCGAGGAAATCCTGCTCGACCCGAACCGGCTCGCGGCGGCGGCCCACGGGTCGCCGGACGCCGGGCACTTCCACCTCGGTGCGGCCGAAGTGGCTCCCAGGCACGACCTGCTGGCGTTCGCGGTGGACGGCGTGGGGCGGCGCATCTACGAGATCCGCTTCCTCGACACCCGCACCGGCGAGTTCCTCGCGGACCGCATTCCCGGGGCGGCGCCCAACCTGGTCTGGGCGGCGGACGGACGGACCATCCTCTACGTCCGGCTCGATCGGGAGACGCTCCGCTGGGACGAGGTGCGTCGGCACCGTCTCGGCGATGCCCCGGAGGCGGACCGGGTGGTGTACCGGGAAGCCGACGAGGAGTACCAGGTCTCGGTCTGGGAGAGCCGGTCGCGGGAGCTGCTGCTCATCCACTGCCAGCAGACCGATGACGCCGAGGCGTGGGCGGTCCCGTCGGCCGACCCCGACGCCGCCCCCCGGCGCCTGGTCCGGCGGGGGACGAAGCACCTCTTCGAACTGGACCACTTCCGCGGCGGCTTCGTCCTCCGAACGAACCGGGACGCCCCCGACTATCGCCTCGTCTTCGCTCCCGGGGACGACCCCGACGATGCGGCGCGGTGGGACGACCTGATCCCGCACCGGCAGGGGGTGCTGGTGGAGGGGTTCGAGCTGTTCGACGCCGCCGCCGCCGTGTTCGAACGGCGTAACGGTCGGCAGGAACTCGCGATCCTCGACTGGGAGCGGCGCACCGAGCGGATCGTCCCACTCCCCGGGCGGCTTCGCGCGCTCGACGCCGAGGACAACCCCGAGCCGGACGCCGCGGAAGTGCGGGTCGTCGTGAGCGGCCCGAAGACCGCGCCCCGTACGCTCGCGGTCTCGCTCGAAACCGGACGCCGGCGGCAGTTGAAGCGGGAGGACGTGCCCGGATTCCGGGCGGCCGACTACGCCGAACGGCGGCTCACCGCGCGGGCGCAGGACGGCGCCCGGATCCCGATCTCGCTCGTCCACCACCGGAATCACCCGCCGGGGCCCGGCTCGCCGCTCCTGCTCTACGGCTACGGGGCCTACGGCATCTCCATGGACCCGATCTTCTCCCGGCCCCGACTCAGCCTGCTCGACCGGGGCTTCTCCTTCGCCATCGCCCACATCCGGGGCGGGCAGGAACTCGGGCGCGCCTGGTACGAGGCGGGCCGACAACACGCCAAGGAGAACACGTTCGAGGACTTCATCGCCTGCGCGCGCCGACTGCGGGACCGGGGTCTTTGCGATCCGGAGCGGATGTTCGCGATGGGCGGGAGCGCCGGAGGGCTCCTCATGGGCGCGGTCGTGAACCGGGCGCCGGATCTCTTCGCCGGGGCGGTCGCGATGGTGCCGTTCGTGGACTGTCTGAACACGATGCTCGACGAGACGATCCCGCTGACCACGAACGAGTACGACGAGTGGGGCGACCCCCGCGACGAGGCGTTCTTCCGCCGGATCGCCGGATACGCCCCCTACGAGAACGTGCCCCGCACGGTCCTGCCTCACCTGTTCGTGACCTCCGGCCTCCACGACTCCCAGGTGCATTTCTGGGAGCCGACGAAGTGGGTCCAGCGGCTTCGGGCGCGAAACGCCGACCCGACGCGACGGATGCTCTTGCGGACGAACCTCGACGCCGGGCACGGCGGCCGTTCGGGGCGCTACCGGGGGCTTCCCGAGCTCGCCGAGATCTACGCCTTCCTCGTCGGAACGAGCCGCGCGATCAGACCTTCCGGGTCTTCCACTTCCCGCGGCGGAACCAGAGCAGGCTGACCACGGCGGAGGCCGAGTAGGCGATCGCCACCGCCCAGAACACCCCGTCCACGCCGAGTGCGGTGCGGGACAGTCCCCACGCCAGCGGGATCTCGAACAGCCAGAAGCAGAGGATGTCGATCCAGATCGGCGTGCGGGTGTCGCCGGCGCCGTTGAACGCCTGCCGGATCACCATGCCGAGCGCGTACGCCATGTAGCCGTAGCTGACCACCCGCAAGGCGACCGCGGCGATGGCGAGCACTTCGGGCGGCGCGCTGAAGAGGCCGGCGATTTCGGGAGCGAACCAGACGAACCCGATGGTCACGACGGCCATGAAGCCCACATTCCACCCGGCGGTGATCCAGACCGCCCGTTCGGCGCGCTCCGGCTTTCCCGCCCCCAGGTTCTGGCCCACGAGCGTCGAGGCGGCGTTCGAGAGGCCCCAGGCCGGGAGGATGACGAAGAGCGCCACCCGGATGGCGATGACCCACCCGGCGACCGCGACCGCTCCGAAGCCGGAGATGATCCGGATCAGGAGGATCCACGGCAGCACGTCGGCGAGCATCTGGCCGATGCCGCCGAGAGACACCGAGCACAGATTCTTCGCGACGTTCCACTCGACGGCGAGATCCTCCCGCCGGATCCGCAGCCGCTTCCCACGCGCCAACACCCAGAACTGGTAGAGGACCCCGATCCCCCGCCCGATCGTGGTGGCGACCGCCGCGCCCGGCAGCCCCAGTTCCGGAAACGGGCCCCACCCGAAGATGAGGCAGGGGTCGAGGACGATGTTGATCGCATTCGAGATCCACAGCGCCCGCATCGCCGACTGCGCATCCCCGGCGCCGCGCAAAACGGCGTTGTTCAGGAACAGGAGGATGATCGTGGGCATCCCGCCGTAGTAGATGCGGGCGTGGAGGGTCCCGGCCGCCACCACATCGGCGTCCCCGCCCATGACGCGCAGCAGGTCGGGGGCGAACCATGCTCCGGCCACGCCCGCCACAACCGAAAAGACGATCCCGAGCCCGATCGCCTGGACCCCGGCCCGGGCGGCCCCGCGGCGGTCCTTCTCGCCGTAGCGCCGCGCCACGACTGCGGTCACGCCGAACGTGAAGCCGATCACCACCGCGAAGACGAGGTGGAGGGCGGTCTCGGCGAGCCCCACCGCAGCGAGCGAATCGGCACCGAGCCGCGAGACGAAGAAGGCGTCCACCACCGCGAAGATGGACTCGCCGACCATCTCGATGACCATCGGCACCGCGAGGACGAGCACCGCGGGGCCGAGCGGACCCGAAGTGAGATCGCGGTCGGATCCCCGAAACGCCTCGGCGACCAGCGCGGCGATCCGCGCCAGCAGATGAGGCTTCGGGCGCTCTTCGGTCATCGGGCGGCTCGCTCGGCGGGTTCGGGCGAGAGAAGCTGCCCGGCGGGGGGTGGAGTGAAGGAGTCAGGAACGGCGACGCCGAACCGAACGTTCCGGCGCGGTCATTCCGGCGGGATGAGCGCGACCACCCGCACCGGCGCCCCGCTGCCGCCCTCGATCTTCATCGGGAGCGCGGCGAGCAGGAAGCCCGACTCCGGAAGAGCCGACAAGTCGGCGAGGTTCTCGAGGTTCGGGATCCCGGCGGCGGCGCCGATCTGGTGGACGATGAAGTCGGTCGAGGGTCCGTGGTCGGTGCTCGCGGTGTCGATGCCGACGAGTCCGACGTCGCGCTCGACGAGGGCGCGCATGGCGTCAGCGCCGAGCCCGGGGAAATGGAGGCTGCTCGCATCGCCGGGGGTGTCGTCCCCGAGGTAGGCCATCGCGTCGGGCCAGCGCGTCGCCCAGCCGGTGCGGAAGAGAACCGCCACCCCGGCCGGGATGCGCCCGTTCCGCGCCTCCCAGGCCTCGATGTCGGCGGCGCTCGCACGGTAGTCCGGGTCGGCATCGGCCCCCGCGCTCACATCCACGACCACGCCGGGGAGGATGAGGCGGGACAGTGGGAGGCCGGCGACATCCACCTGCCCCTCGGCGAAGTGGTAGGGGGCGTCGAGGTGGGTTCCGCCGTGCTCGGCGGAGGCGAACTCCTTGGCCGCATAGAAGAACCCGGCGGGCGTTTCTCCTTCGGCGAGCGTGTTCAGCTCGAAACCGCGGGTGTCGGTGGGCCAGTAGAGCGTGCCCCCGCCGTAGCCGTGGCTCAGGTCCACCATCCGCCAGCCGGCGACCGTCTCCGGGGCCGGAATCGCGGGAGCCTCGGGAGCGGGAGCGGGCGCGGCGCAGCCGGCGGCGAGAGTCGCGAGGGTCGAGAACGAAATGGCGCGGACTAGCATGGAACCCTCCGAAGGAGCGCAGCATGGTACCGAGCAGCCCCGGGCGGGGACTCCTGTGATCCGCGCGCTCGCCGCGGCGTTGGCGGTGACCCTCGCCGCGGCGGGGATCGTCGCGCCAGGTCCGGGAGAGTCGGGCGGCGGGGCGGTGGCGGTCGCCGGACTCGTCGTCGTCGCCATCCTCCTCACCTGGGCGACCGGCTCGGCGGGCGGAGCGGCGGCGGGCGGGTGGCGGAAGCGGGTGGACCGATGGACAACCGTGGGGCTCGCCGTCTCGCTGGCCGCGGGCGCCGGTCTTGCCGCGACGCTCGACGGGGTCGGTCCCTACGGGCTTCCGGCGGCGCTCTGGGCCCTCGTCATCGGCGTCTTCGTCGTCCCGCTCGTCTTGACTTCGGTCGGGTCCGCCGTGTCGTTCGAGCCGCCCTCGGACTCGGACCTGGAGCGGCTCCGTGCCGGCGCTGCAGGCGCTGCCGGCGCTGCCGGGCCCCCACCGGGAGAACTGGCGCCGGACTCCAGTCCGGCACCGCTACCACGCCGACCTTCACCCTGGGAATTGCCGGCCCCCCACCGGGAGAACTGGTGGAGTCCGGCGCGCCGGCAATGATTCCGGCGGCCCTCCTGGCGCTGACGCTGGTGGTCGGCCTCCTCGCCTGGAGGCGCACCCGCACCGCGACCGACTTCTTCGTCGCCGGCCGACGGCTCGGCCCGGTCCGCGCCGGCCTCGCGGTGGCGGCCTCGGCGTTCAGCGGGTTCGTCTTCCTCGGGGGACCCGGGCTCACCAGCCAGATCGGCTTCGGGTCGCTGTTCATCGTGCTCCCGGCCGGTTTCACGGCGGCGCTCCTGGTCCGAACCGTGGGCCGCCGCCTGGTCCTGATCGCGGAGGCGAGCCGCGCCGAGACCCTGCCCGAGGCGGTTCGCTTCCGCTTCGGCGGGCGCGCCCCGGCGGCGATGTGCGCCGCCGTCATCCTGCTCGGCAGCGTGATCTACCTCGGCGTGCAGCTCGCCGCCCTCGCCCGCGCCGCCACCGTCGCGTTCCCGGGCGTGGACGGGACCTCCGCACTGCTCGCCGGGTTCCTTCTGCTTCTCATCTACTCGCTCGCGGGCGGCATGGTGGCCTCGGTGAACACCGACGTGCTTCAGGGGATCGTCATGGCGGTGGCCGCGACCGCAGCCTTCGCGTGGGCGCTCGGGAGCGTGGGCGGCCCCTCCGGGATCGCGGCGGCGGTCGCTCCGGAGCGGCTCCACCCCCTGGGCGTCCTCGATCCGGCCACCGCCTTCGGTTTCCTGCTGCTGTTCTCGGTCGGAGTCCTGGGCCAGCCCCATATGCTCCACAAGTTCCTCATGCTGAAGAGCCCGCGGGCGCTCCGGGCGCTGCCGGCCGTGATCGGAGGGGCGCAGGCTCTCAGCCTGCTCGTCTGGATCGGCCTCGGCGCCGCCGCGCTCTCCCTCTCCGCGACGGGCCGACTCCCGGCCCTCGCTCACCCCGACGAGGCGGCGCTCGCGGTGCTGTCTCTCCCGGAAGCGCCGACGATGCTGGCGGGGCTGATCAGCGCCGCCGTCCTCGCGGCGATCCTCTCGACCAGCGACGCGTTCCTGAACCTGGGGGCCGCGGTCCTGGTCCGGGATCTCCCGGCCGCGCTGGGCCGTCCGGCGCCCGCCGATTCCGGGCTCCGCGCCGCCCGCGGGGCCTCGATCGCAGTCGGTCTCGCCGCGCTCGCGGTCGCCGCCCTCCACCTCCGCGGCGGCGGGCTGATCGCGTGGCTCGGGACGATGGGATTCGCGGTCTTCGCCGCCGGGCTGGCCCCCTCCCTCACGCTGGGACTCGCGTGGCGGCGGGTCGGGGGCCGCGCCGTCGCCATCGCCATGGGGGCCGGACTCGCCACCCTGTTCCTGCTCGAAGCCCTCCCCGGGATGGTGGCCGGTCCTCCCGCCGCCGTCGCCCTCGGCGTCGGCTTCGCGGCGCTCGTTCTCGGAGCCTTCGCCGCCCCCGCCCGGCCGCTGTCCGAGCGGGTCCGCCTCGCCCTGTCCCGGTGATGACCCGACCCGGGAGAGCCCCGCTCCGCGTCGCCCTGATCACCGGCGGCTCGACGCCCGAACGGGACGTCGCGCTCGCCGGAGCCGGGGAGGTGCTTCGCGCCCTCCGCGCCGCCGGGCACGAGGTGACCGCCGTGGACACGGTGTACGGCGCGCTCGGACCCGACCGGGAGGGCTCTTCCCTCGCGCTCCGGGTGGGCCACCGCCCACCGCGGGCCACCGAACTCGCCCGCCTCCGTCAGATCGAAGATCTGCCGGGACTGCTGAGGCTCCCGGCGATCCGGAACGCCGACGTGTGCTTCCTCGTCCTCCACGGGCTCGACGGCGAAGGGGGGCGGCTCCAGGCGGTCCTCGATCTGGGCGGCCGCACCTACACCGGAAGCGGCATGCTCGGGAGCGCGGTGGCGATGGAGAAGGCGGCGGCGAAGCGCGTCCTCCTCGGCGCCGGCATTCCGACCGCAGCATTCGTGGTCTGCGACCGGGACGACCCGAGCCCCTGCCGCACCGAGATCGAGGCGCTCGGCATGCCGGTCATCGTGAAACCGTCGCGGGTGGGCTCGTCCGTGGGGCTCACCCGGGCCCGGTCATTCGCCGCGGTCCGCAAGGCGGTGGGGGAAGCCCGTCGGCACGACGATCTCGTGCTCATGGAGGCCATGCTCCCCGGCCGCGAGTTCACCGTCGGGATCGTGGGATCGGACCGCCCCGAGGCGCTCGGCGTCGGCGAGATCGTGGCCCACCGCGGACTCTTCGACTACCACGCGAAGTACACGCCCGGCCTCGCCGACGAGATCTTCCCCGCCGACATCCCGGAGTCCCTCGCGAGGCGCATCCAGGCGCTCGGCGTCGCCACCCATCGGGCGCTGGGACTGCGGGACTTCTCCCGGGTGGACTTCCGCCTCGACGCCGCCGGCGAGCCCGCGGTGCTGGAAGCCAACACGCTTCCGGGGATGACGACCCGGAGCCTGCTGCCCCAGTCGGCCGCGTGCGTGGGAGTCTCGTTCCCCGCATTCTGCGACCGGATCGTCCGCCTCGCCGCCAAGCGAACCTGAGGCGATGCGCCTCCGGCTGCGGCGCACCGGTCCTCTTCCCCTTCGAAGGAGCCGAACGCCGATGGGCCCGGCGCTCGCTCTCGCCGCCGGATTCGCCGCCTGCGGGGGAGAGATCCCCGCGGATCTCGTCGTCCGCGGCGGAACGGTCCACACCGCCGACCCGGACGCTCCCGAGGCGCAGGGGTTCGCGGTCCGGGACGGCCGATTCGTGTTCGTCGGCGACGCCGAGGGCGCGGACCGCTGGATCGGACCGGAGACCCGGATCCTCGAGCTCGACGGCGCGGCGGCCCTCCCCGGCCTCATTGACGGGCACGTCCACCTCGCTTCGGGCCTCTCCCTCGTGCGCGGCGTGGACCTGACCGGGATCGCCGATCGCGCCGAGTGGGTGCAGCGGGTGGCGGCGCGGGCCGCCGAACTCGGTCCGGGGGCCTGGATCGTGGGCGGCCGCTGGGACCACACCCCAGGCGGCGGGGTGTTTCCGACCGCGGACGATCTCGACGCCGTGACCCCGCAGAACCCGGTTGCGCTCTCCGACATTGATGGTCACACCACCTGGGCGAACTCGCTCGCGCTCGAGATCGCCGAGGTCCACGCCGGAATGCCCGACCCTCCTGGCGGACGCATCCTGCGGCGTCCGAACGGCGCGCCCACCGGCATCCTGCTGGAGACGGCGGGAGCGCTGGTCACCCGCCACGTCCCGCCCCTCGACGCCGAGCAGCGCCGCGTCGCCACGCTCGCGACGCTCCGAACCGCCTCGCGGCTGGGGCTCACCGGCGTCCACGACATGGCGGGGCTGGAGGCGGTGGACGAGGTCCTCGAACTGGCCGAGGCGGGCGAGCTGCCGCTCCGCATCTGGTTCGGCGCCACCGGAGCGGCGGATCGGGTCCCGGCGCTGACCGCGGCGCGGGACCGGGTCGAGGACGCGCTCGCGGGGATCACGGCCGAACGCGGCCCCACGCTCGCCGTCGGCTACGCCAAGCTGGTGACCGACGGGACCTGGCTGGGCGGCGAACCGGTCGCCGGGGATCCCCCCGGGAGCCTTCCCTCCTAGAATCCGGGGTCCGCTGGCAGCGGAACGGAGGACACCCATGGACCAATCCACGAATCTCGAACGGGCCGCCTCGGCCGGTCTGCTCTTCACAGCCGCGCTCCTCGTCGGCGCCGCCGGTTGCAGCGGTGGCGAGACGAGCGAGCCGGCGCAGCCGGCGATCTCGGAGCACGACGACTATCCCAACCCGTTCACCGGCGCTCCGATGTGGGGCGACCTTCCCGGCGAGCGGACCTGGGGGGCGGTGAGCGCGATCTACCCCGCCGCCGACGGGAACATGTGGGTCGCGGAGCGGTGCGGCGCGAACTTCTGCGGCGATCGTCCCGAAGTGGACACCGTCGTCCTCATGAGCCCCGAGGGCGAGTCGCTCCGGAGCTTCGGCGCCGGGCTCATCGCGTGGCCCCACGGCATGTTCGTGGACCACGACGGGAACGTCTGGGTCACCGACGCCAAGGGATTCGTGCCCGACGAGATGGTTCCCGAGGGCCTCGGACACTTCGTGATCAAGTTCAGTCCCGAGGGCGAGGTCCTGATGCGGCTCGGCGAGCCGGGCGTGGCCGGAACCGGCGACGGACAGTTCAACATGCCGTCGGACGTGCTCGTCGCTCCCGGCGGAACGATCTTCGTCGCTGACGGCCACAACGCGAGCGGCAACAACCGGATCGTCAAGTTCTCGGCGGACGGGGAGTTCCTCGGGAGTTTCGGGGAGACCGGAACCGGGCCCGGACAGTTCCGCGACCCGCACGCGCTGGCGATGGACTCCGCTGGGCGCCTCTTCGTGGGCGACCGGTCGAACAACCGAATCCAGCTCTTCGACCAGGACGGCAACTTCCTCGAGGAATGGCTGCAGTTCGGCCGGCCGAGCGGCATCTTCATCAGCGGCGACGACACGATCTACGTCGCGGACTCGGAATCCACCTCGGAGGCGAATCCCGGCTTCGGACGCGGCATCCGCATCGGTAGCGCGGTGGACGGATCCATCCAGTACTTCCTCCCTGACGACGTCTCCGACCTCGAACCGGGCGCCGAGCCCGTGACCAGCGGGCCGGAAGGCATCGCGGTGGACGCCGACGGGAACGTGTACGGCGGCGAGGTGCGGCAGCAGATGGTCCGCAAGTTCACCCGCGGCGGCTGATGGAGCGCCGCCGGTTCCGGCGCGCTCTCGGAGCCGCCCTCGTCGTCCTCGCCGCCGGCTGCGGGGACGAGAACCGCGCCGATCTTCTCCTGACCGGCGGCTCGGTCCTCAACGGCGGGGGCGGCGAGGCCGTGGTCGCCGATGTCGCGGTCTCCGGTGACCGCATCGTGTTCGTGGGCGACGCGGCCGCAGCCGGCTGGACCGCCGCCGAGACCGTGGACGTGAGCGGGCGGGTCGTCACGCCCGGCTTCATCGACATGCACTCGCACGCCGAGCTGGACTCCGACCACGGACGCGATGCCCGCGCCTTCCTCCACCAGGGCATCACGACGGTCGCGCTCGGGCTCGACGGCGGCGGGAGTGCCGAAGTCGAAGAGCGCATGGACCGGTGGGACGAGCAAGGTATCGGGGTCAACGCCTTCCTCTTCGTCGGGCACAACTGGGTGAGGCGTCAGGTCCTGGGGATGGAGGACCGGGCGCCCGACGCCGACGAGCTGGAGGCGATGCGGAACCTCGTCCGGCAGGGCATGGAGGAGGGCGCCCACGGGCTGTCGTCGGGCCTCTTCTACCTGCCGGGGAACTACGCCGAGACCGAGGAGGTCATCGAGCTGAACCGGGTCGCCGCGGCGTATCCGAACGCGATCTACGACACCCACGACCGCGATCTGGGAGCTGCCTACCCGTCGTTCGGCTACCTCAAGTCCATCGCCGAGGGCATCCGGATCGGCGAGGAAGCGGGGACGAAGGTCATCTTCAGCCACTTCAACGCCCAGGGCGCCCACAACTACGGCCGAGCCCACGAGGGCGCGGCGCTGATCGAGGCGGCGCGCGAGCGAGGCGTGGAGGTGGCGGGCGCGCACCACATGTACACCGCGACGCAGTCGAATTTGCGCTCCTACGCGATCCCGGGCTGGGCCGTGGTGGGCGGGCACGAAGCGATGGTCGAACGCTTCGACGACCCCGAGACGGTGGCGCTCATCGCCGAGCAGACGCGGGAGATGCTCGCGATCCGGGGAGGGGCGCAGCGCATCCTGTTCGCCGACGAGCGGCCCGACCTGAATGGCAGGACGCTCGAGGATCTCGCGGAGGAATGGAGCCTCGACCCGCCGGCGGCGGCGCGTCGGATCCTGCGCGACGGGAACGCTTCGGTGATGAATCTCGGGCTCTACGACGCCGAGAACCTGCGCCATCTCGCCGAGCGGGACTGGATGATGACCTGCACCGACGGGCGCGACCCGGGTCCGAGCCGACCGGTCACCCATCCCCGCGCGTTCGGCTCGTTCACGAAGAAGATCCGCGACCTCGTCCTCGACGAGGAGCTGATCACTCTGCCGTTCACCGTGCGCTCCATGACCGGCCTCGCGGCCGACTTCCTCGCATGGAACGACCGTGGCTATCTCCGCGAGGGCCATGCCGCCGACATCGCCGTCCTCGACCTCGAAGCCGTGGAGGACATGGCGACCTACGAGAACCCCCATCAGTTCTCGCGCGGGACGGTGCATGTCCTGGTGAACGGAGTTTTCGCGGTGCGCGACGGCGAGGCCACGATGGCGCTCGCCGGGCACTCGCTGCTTCGCGGCGGCGGCGTCCATGTCCCCCGGGAGTGAGGTGCTCGCGTCGCGGGACGGCGCGCTCCTCATCCTCACCCTGAACCGGCCCCACCGCCTGAACGCGGTGAACGCCGCCCTCTACGCCGCTCTACTCCGCGAGCTGGAGCGGGCCCGCGACGACAGCCGGGTCCGCTGCGTCGTGCTGACCGGCGCCGGGCGCGCCTTCTGCTCGGGAGCCGATCTCAAGGCGCATCGCGACCGGAAACCGACGCCCGAGGAACGCCGCGCCTACCTCGCCCTCGGGCAGCGCGCCAACCGTCTTCTCCAGACGATTCCCAAGCCCATCGTCGCTGCGGTAAACGGGCACGCGATCGGCGCCGGGCTGGAACTGGCGCTCTCCGCGGACCTCGCGATCGTGGCGGACGACGCGAAGCTGCGCCTGCCCGAGATTGCGCTCGGGACCTTCGTCGGGGGCGGGACCGTGTACACGCTCGCCGAGCGGGTCGGTGTGCTCAAGGCCCGCGAGCTCATCTACCTCGGCGACTTCTTCTCGGGATCGGAAGCGGCCGCCCTCGGCGTTCTCAACCGCGCCGCGCCCGCCGACGAGGTCCTCGTCGAGGCGCTGAAGCTGGCGCGCCGCCTCGCTCGGCGGGCCCCGATCCCGCTCGCGGCGGCGAAGCGCCTGATCGGCCCCGCGGCCGCGCTGACCCGCGAGGAAGCGCTTCAACGCGAACGCGTGGTCCTCGAAGAGATCTTCGGCACCGCGGACTGGCGGGAAGGCATCGCGGCGTTCCACGAGAAGCGCCGTCCCGATTACCGCGGAGAATGACGCTCGAGCGCATCTTCGAACCGCGCTCAATCGCGGTTGTGGGGGCGAGCGCCAACCCGGCGAAGCGCGGCCATCAGATCCTGCGGGCGCTGGACGAGTCCGGCTACGCCGGCCGCGTGTACGCGGTGAACCACGGCGGCGGGACGATCCTCGGGCGTCTGGTCCACCGGTCGGTGGAGGCGCTGCCCGAGGCCGCCGATCTCGCCGTTCTCTGCACGCCGGCGGGCGCCGCTCCCGAGCTGGTGCGCGCCTGCGGCGAGCGGGGGATCGGGGGCGCCGTGGTGCTCGCCGTGGGTTTCGGCGAGTCGGGAGCGGAGGGAGTGCGTCTCGAGGTCCGGCTCCGGGACGCGGCCCGCGAGTCCGGAGTTCGGGTCTTGGGGCCCAACACGTCCGGGCTCCTCAACCTGTCCCGGGGCGTCAATCTGATCGGCGCCCGCGGGGTGCGAGCTGGCGGCGTCGCGCTCATCGCGCAGTCCGGCAACATCGCCCTTGACCTGATGAATCAGATCACCCGGCAGCCGGGCCTGGGCGTCTCGATCTGCGCCGGCCTCGGCAACGAGGCCGACGTGGGTTTCGGCGAGGTGCTGGACTATCTCGGCCGCCACGAGGAGACCCGGGTGGTCATCGCGCACATCGAGGGCTGCCGGGACTCGCGCGGACTTCTGGCGGCGGCATCGTCTGTCACCCGTCGCAAACCGGTGGTGGCCCTCAAGTCCGGCCGGACGGCCGCCGGAGCGCGCGCAGCGCTCTCTCACACCGGGTCGGTCGCGGGCTCCTACGACCGGCTGCGCGCCGGATTCGCCCAGGCCGGAATCGTGGAGATCCGGCGCACCGACGAACTGCTGCCGGTCGCCGCCACGCTCGGATCCCAACCTCCGGCCCCGCCCGGCGCCGGGATCGCGGTCCTGTCGGACGGGGGCGGCCAGAGCACTCTGGTCGTGGACACGCTCGGGGAGCTGGACGCGCCCCTCGCCGAACTCGCGCCGACGACCTCGGCCGAACTGCGGCGCCGGCTGGGTCCGGCCGCCGCCGTGCTCTCTCCGGTGGATGTCGCCGGCGCGGCGGACTCGGATCCGCGCGCGCTCGCCCGCGCCCTGGAGGTCGTCGCGCGGGATCCGGCGGTGGGCGTCGTGCTGCTGGTCGGGATGTTCGGCGGCTACGCGATGCGATTCTCGGCGACCCTCGCGGCCTCCGAGCTCGAAGCGGCCAGCGCGATGGCAGGCGCGATGCGGGCGCTGGGGAAGGGACTCATCGTCCATTCGCAGTACGCGTCACACGCCAGCCCGCCGCTCGACGCGCTGCGGCGCGCCCACGTTCCCGTGATCCGATCGCTGGACGCCGCCTGCCGCGCGGCGGCGGAGCTCCACCGCCGGGGCGGGATACGAGAGCGGTCGCCCGGGCGGTGGCTTCGGGCCAGCGCCGGTTCACCGCCCACCGTCCCGCCCGGGCCGCACCCGGCGATCACCGCCGCGCGGCGAGAAGGGCGCGCGACCCTCACCGAGACCGAAGCGCGCGCCGTTCTGGCGGAGGTCGGACTCGAGTTCGAACCCGTGGCGGTCGTTCGTTCCGCCGACGAAGCCGGCAAGGCCGCCGCCCGCGCTTGTGCGCTCGTCGCGATCAAGCTCCTCTCGCGCCACATCACCCACAAGTCGGACGCCGGAGGCGTGGAGCTGAACATCGCCGACGCCGAAGCCGCCCGCGCCGCGTTCGAGCGGATCGCCGCGAACGCCGCCGTCTATTCGCGGTCTCGCGGTTTCCCCTCCGAAGAGCGAGCCGCCACCGTGTCGCCGATGCTGGACCCCCCGGTGGCGGAGCTGCTCGTGGGCGCCTACCGCGATCCCCGGCTGGGACCGGTGTTGACCGTGGGCGCCGGCGGCGTGTGGGTCGAGGTCCTGCGCGATGTGGCGCACCGGGTGCTGCCGGTGGACGACGAAGAGCTGGCGGCGGCGCTCGGCGAGTTGAAGATCGCCGCGCTGCTGACCGGCGCCCGCGGCCGGTCCCACGTGGACCTCCGGCCAGTCGTCGAGGCGGCCGCCGCGGTCGCCCGGTGCGTGACCTCGTACCCGGAAGTGCCCGAGGCCGAAGTCAACCCACTCTTCGTGTACGCGGACCGCGCGGTGCCGGTGGATGCGAGAGTGATTCTGCACGAGTGGCGAAGCGACGCCGGATCGCGAGAGTATCTGCCACATGAGACGCCATCCCCTGCCCTGTCTGCTCCTCCTCGCCCTGCTGCCGGCCTGCGCCCCCGAGCCGCCGCCCCCGTCGCCCGCGCCGGAGGCTCCCCCGGAGCGCAGCTACGTCAACCCCCGCACGCCGGATGACGCCGGGCTTCCCTTCAGCGGCGGCGTCATGGTGGGCGACACGTTCTACGTCTCGGGGAACCTCGGCCTGGGGCCCGACCAGACGGTCCCGGACACCCCGCAGGAGGAAGCCCGCAACGTCCTGACCAACGTCCAGGACACGCTGACGGCGGCCGGACTGACGATGGACGATCTCGTCATGGTCCAGGTGTACTCCTCCGATGTGGCCGATTACGAGGCCTTCAACGAGGTCTATCGCACCTTCTTCACCCGGGAATTCCCGGCGCGCGCCTACCTCGGCTCCGGCACCCTCCTCTACGGCGCCCGCTTCGAGGTCCTCGGGGTCGCCGTCAAGCGATAGATGGCGACTCCCTGCGGACCACAGCCAAGTCCCCTGGTCCTCGCTCTCAGTGGCTTGGGACGGGCAAGTGCGGTCCGCAGTACCCGATCACGATCTTCTCTCGCTCCGCATCCCAGTGAAAGTGGACTCGTATCGTTTTCGTCACGTCATCCGCAGCACCGATCTTGAGATGCCTGTACATCTCCACCTCGTGCCCATCGTAGGAGAAGATCCGGTGCTGCCGCAACTTCGGACTGCCCATTACCACCTTCGACTCCTTCGCCGCGAACTCACTCTTGCCGAACACATGCCTTGGCTCGGATGCAGTCCAATACCGAGCTTCTCTTTGAGCCATCCGCCGACCGCTCTGAAGACGGCGTCCTCAGCACCTGCGCCCTCAAGTCGTAGATGGTTTGCATAGACCAGCATTCGTGATCTCCTTCGAGCGTTATCGTCATCTCGCGCGCGAGCATCATTCTCGGCCTACATTGGTGACGCCCGGCTGTCTGAAACGAAAGGGGGGGATGCCGGACTGACAGCCGGCGCGGCATGCCGTCCGCGAGGTACGGAACCCAGGGCTCCTGCCGCCCCGAGCACTCGGGAGACGGCAGCACCCACGCTTCTGCTCCGTTGGCTCAATGCCCTCGTCGCATCCGAGCGAGCGGAAGGAAGAGCCTCAGCGGAGCGGATGGAAGGGAACTGAATCCGCAAGCCTTATGGAAGCGCTCTGCGTCATCGTCCTTGGCGTCGACGCGCAACGCGTAGATCGCAATCGACTCGCTCGCTGTGACGACGCGCTGCGTCGCGTTCACCATCAGAAGGCGTTCCAGCCCGCGCCCTCGGACCGCATGCGACACGGCAAACCGGCCGAGGAGGACACACGGGACGGGATAACGGGGGAACTTGCGGGCAAGGCGTTGCGGTAGTTTGTCCGCATCAATCGAGATTGCGCTGAGTGTATAGAAGCCAACGACCTTCTTCGAGTCCGCGGCCGTGGCCACGAAGACCCGTGCGAACCCGCGGCGCGAATCCTGGCCCGCCTGGCGTCTGAGGTACCGGTCGAGCGCCGGCGCGCCACACCGGAACGCGGTCCGGTCGTGCCTTCGGCTGAGCGGCTCGACGACGAACCGATCCGACTTGGTCAACGCGAGATGACGCGCTGGTCATGCTCTTCGAACTCCGCGCGCAGACGGTCACGGAGCGGAGGTGGATTCTCGAGCGCACGGAAGAACACCTTGGCATCTTCGCCGGTGAGAGTCAGTCTCGCGTGTCGATCCACAGCTCTCTCTGCGCTCCTGACAGCGCTCGATACGATGAACGAGCTAACGGTCTGCCCTCCCAACGAAGCCGCCCGCGCGATCTGCGCCTTTGCCGCGGGTGTGAGACGCAGGTTGATGCGCTCGCTTCGGACCGAGCTTGGGGCAGGGTTTACGGATCCTTGCTGCATGCGAAGACTGTACGTCGTTTTGGCACCGTGGGCAGGGATCGTCGCCGCTGCTTCAACCGGGGCGGTGGAGGTGTTCGGACCTGTCTTCTCCCCGGCATCGCGCCTACCGGGAGCCCGGGGGTTGGCGGGCTTCGACCCAGGCGCGGCCGGATTCCATGAGGGCGCGGAAGGTCTCTCCCTCTCCCTCGGCGACGGCGTCACGCAGGCGCTCGACCGCGCCCGCGAGGCGGGCGAGGACGTGGGCGCCGTCGGGGTTCAGCCGCTGGATCTCGAAGTAGAGATGCGGGTTTTCACCCGAAACCGACGCGGCGACGCGGAGCTGGCGATCGAAGGTCACGCTCGAGATCCGGGCGAGGCGGGGCGCCTGTTCGCCGCTGGTGCGGAGCGCATCCAGGAAGGCCAGGTTCAGGGCGTGGGAGAGTCCGAGGACGTAGGCGATCAGGGGGTCGTGCTCGTCGAGAGGGAGGCGCAGCATCTCGGCCATCGTGTCCTGGAAGAGCGCCGCCGCTTCTCCGGCGGCGTCCGCGTCCCCGGCGTCCATGACGAGGATGTGCCGGCCGTGGAGGTGAGTCACGTCGGGGCCGAACATCGGATGGACCGAGGCCACCCGGACGCCGCGGGCGGCGAGACGGCGGAGACCGGGGAGGAGCGGCGCCTTCACCGACCCGATGTCGAACACGAGCCCGGGCCACTCGCGCTCCTCCATCGCTTCCAGGATGCGAGCCGATGCGAGGATCGGGGTCGCTATGACGGTCACCCGCCAGTCGGAGCGGTGGGCGTCCCGCCAGTCGCGGACGGCGCGCGGTTCCTCGGTGGAGACGGCCGGATCGGCCAGGGTGACCTCGTAGGCGAGGTCGGTCAGAAACCGGCAGAACCATCGCCCCATGCGGCCGAGGCCGCCGATCACCAGCGCCTTCCGTCCGGCGCCGTGGTGGCGGGCCCGCACCCGAATCGCTTCCTGCTGCGCGCGGGAAGTCTCCATGACCACGCGCAGCACCCTCTCCGCGGCATCGGGCGGCAGGCCGCGCGCCGCCGCGCCGGCGCGGGCGGTGGCGATCACGGGGGTTTCCTGAACCGGATCGTGGATCGGGATGTCCCGCTCGGCCTTGAAGTGGCCGATGGCCCGGACCGCCGCTTCGCGCTCCGCCCACGCGTCGAGCAGAGCCCGGTCGGCCGCCGCGATCCGTGCCCGCAGGGCCTCAAGTGACATGGCGCGCCGAATGGTACGGGCCCGGCCACTCGAGCGGTACACCGCCAGGCCCTTGCGTGATATGTCGGTCGGGAACAAGCGCGCGCGGAAGCCGGCCTACTATCCCCCTCCATGATCGCGTTCCGACGGATCCCTGGCCGCCTGACCCGCTCCGCCGGATCGGGCCCCGCGCTCGCGCTTCTCGCAGCCCTCGCCTGCGGAAACGGCGACGACGATGCGCTCACCGTGGTGAGCTGGGGCGGTTTCTACACCGAGGCCAGCGACGCCGCCTATTACCAACCGTTCGAACAGCAGACCGGCATCCCGATCCGGCGAGTCCGGTACAACGGCGGGCTCGACGAGATCCGGGAGCAGGTCACGTCGGGAGATGTCGAGTGGGATGTGGTGGACATGGAGATCTTCGACACGGTCCGGGCCTGCGAGGAGGGACTCCTGGAACCGATCCCGTTCGTCATGGCGGCTCCGGCCCCCGACGGAACCTGGGCGGAAGAGGACTTCTTTCCGGACACGACGACCGAGTGCGGGATCGGGGCAACGATCTATTCCACCATCTATGCCTACGACGATCGGCGCTTCCCCGACTCGAAACCCACGACGATCGCCGACTTCTTCGACCCGGAGCGGTTCCCGGGCCGACGCGGGATGCGGCGCTCCCCGCAGGTGAACCTCGAGTTCGCCCTCATGGCCGACGGCGTGCCCGCCGAAGAGGTCTATGAAACGCTCCGGACCGAGGCGGGGCAGGAGCGGGCCCTGCGCAAGCTGGACACGATCCGCGACCACATCCAGTGGTGGACCGATGTCGGCGACCCGGTCCGCCTGCTCGCGGATGGCGATGTCGCCATGACGACCGCGTTCAGCGGCAGGATCTTCCACGCCCACTTCGTCGAGGGGCATCCAATGACGATGGTGTGGGACGGACAGGTCGTGGATCTCGGTCAGTTGGCGATCGTGCGGGGCACATCGAGGCTCGGCGACGCCTTCCGCTTCATCCGTCTCGCCTCTTCCACCGAGGCGAACGCGACTCTCGCGCGGCGGGGCGCTTACAGCCCGTCGAGAAGGTCGGCCTTGCCGTTCGTCATCCGGCATCCCGCAACGGGAGTGGAGCTCGCGCCCCACTTGCCCTTGACGCCGGAAAACCTCGAGCGGGGCCTTCGCAGCGACTGGCGCTTCTGGGCCGATCACATCGACGAGATGACCTCGATGTTCGAAGAGTGGGTGGACCGGTAGTACCCCGAGCCGCTGGTGTCCCGACCCGACCATGCTCACCAGCCTCCGGGTCCGTAACTTCCGACTCTTCCGAGACCTTCAGGTTGAAGGACTCGGCCGCATCAACCTGATCGGCGGCCGAAACGGCGCTGGCAAGACGAGCCTGCTGGAAGCGATCTACCTCCTCGCGCTCGTCGGAAGCCCCCAGGCAGTCATCAAGATCGGCGCGGCTCGCGGCGTGCCCGTCATCGAGGGGCAGGACCGCCCCCTCCTCAACACCTTCTGGCAGCCTCTCTTTCTCGGCCTCGACCTCGGACGGGCGGTTCGCATCGACGCGCAGGATGACGACGCCGGTCGACGGAGGATCGAGATGTGTGTCGCGCCCGCGAGCTCCGCGGAGCAGGAAGTCAACGCGGTCCGGGCTCAGCTCCGATCGGACCGCCCCACGGATCGCGATCGCGCGACGGGACTCGCGGTCCCGATCACGGATGGCCGCGAGACGGTCGTGACCTCGTGGCGGCAACCGGATCAACAGGGAGAGGCAGGTCGGATCGAGCTTCGTGGTCGCGACGTGGAACACAGCGGTCGTGCGCTCCGGACACCCTCCGTCGCGTTCGTCAGCGCCCGAAATGGAAACCCGGCGGAGGACGTTCACCTGCTGGCGAGGCTGCGGAAAAAGAAACAGTCCGACCTTCTGCTGAGAGCCCTTCGCATTCTCGAGCCTCGTTTCCAGGCCGTCGAGGAGAACTCCGCCTCAGGCGTCCCGGTGCTGGTCGGAGACATCGGTCTGGATGAGCTCCTGCCGCTCTCGCAGATGGGCGAAGGGCTGACCCGAGTCGCCCGGCTGATTCTGGCGGTCGCCGAGGCTCAGGACAGTCTCGTTCTCGTGGACGAGTTCGAGAACGGAATCCACCATTCTCTCCTGAAGGATGTCTGGAGCGCCGTGGAGGAAGCGGCGCGAATTTACGGGGCCCAGGTCTTCGCCACGACCCACAGCTACGAATGTCTGCGGGCCGCCAGTCGGTCGCTGGGAGGGAATCTCCGGTACCACCGATTGGAGCGGGCCGAGGGCGAGGGCGAGAAGTTCCGCTGCGTAACGCTCGACCACTCGGAGATCGCCACCTCGATCGGCAACGGCTTCGAGATCCGCTGAGTGGCCGGGGGCGAAGGCTTCGACGCCAGACCGCCGCGGGCCCCGGAGCCCCTCCGATGTCCGGCGCAGCTCCTGGTCGAAGGCAAGGACGCGCGGCACTTCTTCCTCGCCTTCCTCGAGGACCGGATTCCGGGCCTCGTGGGTCAGACGCAGATCCATAACTTCGGAGGCGTTACCCAGTTGCGCGCTTTCCTGCGCGCTTTCGTGAAACGATCCGGATTCGGAGCGGTCCGACGGGTCGCCGTCGTGCGGGACGCGGAGGCCGGACCTGCGGAGCAGGCGTTCCAGAGTGTTTGCGACACCCTTTCGGACTCGGGCCTGGTGAGGCCTGTCCGCGCCGGACAATGGACGCGGGGACAGGTCCAGACCGGAGCGTTCATCCTGCCGGACAACTCCGGATCCGGAATGCTGGGGACTCTGCTTTGCCGGACGCTCGAAACGGACATGGAGCGCTGCATTCGGGCCTTCTTCGAGTGCGCCGGAGTGTCGCCTCCAAGCGTCCGACGCGACAAGCAGCGAGCGCGCGCCTTCCTCGCGACGAAGGATGAGCCGCATCCGCCGGTGGGGATCGCGGCCAAGAAGGGCTACTGGAACCTGGACCACGCCGCTTTCGGACCGCTTGAGGCCTTCCTCTCGGGGCTCGGAGCCACGGAGCCACCGGAGCCCCCTGCCATGGGGGGCGCCGACACCGCCACTTCTCTACGGCGGGGTCGCGCCCTCGAATGAACGCTGCTCGGTCTCGGTGTCCGGCCGACTCGGGGGCATTCGCGGTGGTCGGAGCAGATGACGGACGCCGGTTGGAGGGCGCCGACGATCGGTAAACGCCCCGGGTCGCTCCGCCCTACACTCCCCCGGCATGCCGAGTCGGGGCCGATTCACGCCGTCGCGCGCGGAGTTCCGCCAACTCGCGCGTACGGCGGATCTGATCCCGGTGCGACGGCGGATCGTGGCCGATTGCGACACGCCGGTCTCCAGTTTCCTCCGGCTCGGGCGACGCGGACCCTCGTTTCTCATGGAATCCGTCGAAGGCGGCGAGACGGTGGCTCGCTACTCCTTCCTCGGGGCCCGGCCGCGCGAGATCATCGAGGCCCGGGGCGAAGTGATCACCCGGCGATCGCTCGCGGACGGCGGGGTTTCGACGACCACCAGCCGGGACCCTCTCGATGCGCTGCGGGCGGTCCTGGCCTCGGCCAGGCCGGCGCGCCCGGAGGGGTTGCCTCCCTTCCACGGGGGCCTGGTGGGCTACCTCGGCTACGACGCGGTGCGCCGGTTCGAGGAGCTCCCCGACTCCACCGAAGACTCCCTCCGGCTACCCGATGCCGCCTTCCTGCTCACCGGCACGGTCATCGTCTTCGACCACGCCCGGAGCGTGATCGAAGTCGTATCGAACGCCACCGTGCACCCCGGGGAGGACCCGGATTCCGCCTGGGAGCGGGCGGTCGCCGAGATCGAGGCGGAGCTGCGGCGGCTGTGGGCCCCGCTTCCCGAGAGCGCGCGAATCTCGCCGGTCCAACCCGGCCCCTTCCCCGAACCGACATCGAACGTGACTCGAGACGACTACCTCGACCGCGTGCGGAGAGCCAGGGCCTACGTGGCGGCCGGCGACATCATCCAGGTCGTTCCCTCCCAGCGATTCGAGGTCCCGCTCTCGGTTCACCCGTTCGACTTCTACCGGGCGCTGCGGGTGGTGAATCCGTCGCCCTACATGTACTACCTCGACTTCGGGGACCTGGTCGTGGCGGGGGCTTCGCCCGAGATGATGACCCGCACCGAGGGCCGGACCGTCGAGACCCGTCCGATCGCCGGAACCCGTCGGCGGGGAGCGGATCCGGCCGAGGATGAGGCGCTCGCGCGGGAACTCCTCGGGGATCCCAAGGAGCGCGCCGAGCACGTGATGCTGGTGGACCTCGCCCGCAACGACCTGGGTCGGGTCGCCGGGTTCGGCGACGTGGCGGTCGAGGGCTTCTTCGAGGTCGAGCGGTACTCCCATGTGATGCACCTCGTCTCGCGCGTCAAGGGACGACTCCGCCCGGGTCTCGACGCGTTCGATGCGCTGCGGGCGACCTTTCCGGCGGGGACCCTCACCGGGGCCCCCAAGATCCGCGCCATGGAGATCATCGACGAGCTGGAGACCGATCGCCGCGGTGTGTACGGCGGGGCGGTCGGCTACTTCTCGTGGAGTGGGGCCTCGGACACCGCGATCGCGATCCGAACTCTGGTGGCTCGGGACGGGATCGCCTACTTCCAGGCGGGCGGCGGCGTGGTCGCCGATTCGGACACGGCGGCCGAATACGATGAGACCTGCCGCAAGGCGGACGCTGTGCTGGCCGCCCTTCGACTCGCCCACCGGGGGCTCGCCTGAAGGCCGCGATGACGCTCGTCCTGGACAACTACGACTCGTTCACGTGGAACCTGGTCCAGCTTCTCGGCGAGCTCGGCGGCGAACCGGTGGTGTTCCGCAACGACCGGATCACGGTCGGCGAGGTCGAGGCGATGGGTCCGGCTCGGATCGTCATCTCGCCCGGGCCCTGCACCCCGGCAAAGGCGGGCATCTCGGTGGACCTCGTGCGCCGGCTCACCGGGCGGGTTCCGATTCTCGGCGTCTGTCTCGGCCACCAGGCGATCATCGAGGCCTGTTCCGGCTCGATTCGGCGGGCCCGCCGACTGGTCCACGGCAAGACGTCCCCGATCCGTCACGATGGCGGGGGCCTCTTTGCCGGGTTGGAGAACCCGTTCGACGCCGCCCGCTACCACTCGCTGGCGGCTGGAGAGCCGCTGCCATCCGAACTGGAGGTCACCGCACGGTCTGACGACGATCGTGAGATCATGGCGATCCGGCACCGAACCGCTCCCCTCTGGGGGGTCCAGTTCCACCCCGAGTCCATCCTGACGCCCGCCGGCCGAGGCCTGCTGCGCAACTTTCTCGACCTGACTCCGATCTGAAGGGGGTCCCCATGCCACGCCGACCACCGGAACCCGCCACCATGGTGCTCATCCTGCACCAGGGGGCGACGACCCAGGACATCAACTTCGTGGCGCGCCGCATCGCGGCGCGGGGTCTGGACTACGCGGTTCACCGGGCGGCGGTCCGGGTGCAGATCCACGTGCTGGGAGACCTCTCGGGAGAGACCGAGGCCGACTGGCGCACCCAGCCGGCGGTGAAGGAGGTCTACGGACTCCCGAAGCCCTACCGGCTCGCGAACCGGACCCATCACCGCGAGAGCACCCGGATCGCGCTCGGCACCCAGGAACTCGGGTCGTCCGATCTGGTCGTCATCGCCGGCCCGTGCGCGCTCGAGAGCGAGGCACAGGGGCTCAAGGCCGCCCACATGGTGCGCTCGCTCGGACTGGAAGTCATGCGGGCCTCCGTGTTCAAGCCGCGGACTTCGCCCTACTCGTTCCAGGGCCTCGGACGCGAGGGGCTCCGCATCCTTCAGCGCATCCGGGAAGCGACCGGGGTGCTCGTCGAGACCGAGGTCATGGACGTGCGGGACGTGGAGATCGCCGCCGAATGCGCCGATGTGATCCGCGTCGGCACCCGGAACATGCAGAACTTCGACCTGCTGCGCGAAGTGGCGCTGGTGAAGCGGCCGGTGATCCTGAAGCGCGGGATGGCGAACACGATCCGGGAGTTCCTGCTCGCGGCCGAATACATCCTGCAGGGCAACGAGCAGGTCATCCTGTGCGAGCGGGGCATCCGCTCCTTCGAGACGGCCTACCGGAACACGCTCGACGTGGGGGCGATCGGCATCCTGAAGCAGGAGACCCACCTCCCGGTGATCGCCGATCCCAGCCACGCCGCCGGGAACAAGAGCCTGGTTCGCCCCCTGGCGCTGGCCTCCATCGCGGCGGGCGCTGACGGGCTTCTCATCGAGGTCCACCCGAACCCGGCGGAGGCGCTGAGCGACGGCGCGCAGTCTCTGTATCCCAGCCAGTTCGAGGACCTCATGGGAGATCTGAGGCGCGTGGGCGCGGCGCTCGGGCGCTCGGTGCCGGAACCGGTCCCGGTGCGGGTCTCCACCGGCGGGTGAGTCCGGCTCCCGCATCGGACCCGGGCTCCGCGCTGGCGCGGGTTCCCCTCAGCGCTCCGCCGCGCCGGTGGTCGGCGGAGGCGCTCGTCGGCCCCGGCGCCCTCGACCGGTTGCCCCGGCTCCTCCGGAACCGCTTCTCCGGTTTCCGCGTGGCCGCCGTCGCCGACGCGCGCGCCCTCCACTTCCACGCCGCCCGATTGCAAGCCGCGCTCCCGCCGGAGTCCACGGTGGTGGAAGTCCCGTCCGGGGAAGAACACAAGACTCGCGCGGAGAAGGAGCGCGTCGAGAACGAACTCCTGCGCCGCCGGATGGGGCGGGACACCGTGGTCGTCGGGTTCGGCGGCGGCGTCGTGACCGATCTCGCCGGTTTCGTGGCGGCGACCTACCTGCGCGGCGTCCCGTACGTGAGCGCTCCGACCACGCTCCTCGGCGCAGTGGACGCGTCGGTGGGCGGGAAGACCGGTGTGAACACCGGCTGGGGCAAGAACCTGATCGGGGCCTACCACCAGCCGGCGGCGATCCTGGTGGACACCGAAGTGCTCGGGACTCTGCCGAACGCGGAGTTCCGGGACGGGCTCGCAGAGGCGTTCAAGATGGCTGCGACCAGCGACGCCGACGCGTTCGAGTCCTTCGAGGACGACCTGACGGCGCTCTCGCGCCGGGAACCGGCGGAGGTGACGCGCCTGATCACCGGAAGCATCCGCATGAAGGGAGCCGTGGTTGGCGCGGACGAACGCGAGGGGGGGCTCCGGGAGGTCCTGAACTTCGGGCACACGGTGGCGCACGGACTGGAGCGGGCCTCGGACTACCGGCTCTCCCACGGAGCTGCGGTCGCGGTGGGGATCGTCGCCGAGTGCCGGATCGCCCACTCCGAAGGCGCTCTCGGCCGACGCGACGAGCAGCGCGTCGTGGCGCTCTTCGCCGCCGCCGGGCTCCCGACCCGCGCTCCGGCGGGCCTCTCCCGGAGCGAAGTCGTGGAGGCGATGGGGAGCGACAAGAAGGCGCGTCGGGGGAGGCTCCGCTTCGTCCTGCTGGGGGGGATCGGCAGGGTTCGGACCAGGGGGGAGGGCGCCGCCCGCCGGTATGCGTTCCCGGTGTCGGCCTCCGCGCTCGACGCCGGGCTGGCCCGGATCGGGCTGTGACGCAGGGAGCGGCGCGATTGCAGAATCGGCCCAGCGCACGGAATCGCCGGACTGGGGTCCGGCGCCAGTTCTCGCGGCCAGTTCTCCCGGTGGGGGCGGGGCCCGACATGATCCGCGTCGGCCCCGGCCCACGAGCGGTGCGGGCCGCCGTTTCCGTCCCCGGCAGCAAGTACGAAGCGAACCGGCTGCTCGTCGCAGCGGCGCTCACCGACGGCGAGACCCGCCTCTCCGGCCTCCCTGACAACGAGGACATCGCCGCCGCCATCGCCGCGATCCGGGCGCTCGGCTGCCGGGTGCGGCCGGACGGCGGGACCCTCGCGATTCGCGGTCTGCCGGCCCGGCCGGTCAACGCGGTCCTGCGGGACCAACAGAATGCCGGCGGGGACGACCCGGTCACCGTGGACGTCGGGGAATCCGGCACCCTCTTCCGATTCCTGACCGCCGCCGCCGCCACACTCCCCCGGCCCGTGACCCTCCGGGGCCGCGCCCGGATCCACGAGCGACCCATCCTCGGGCTGGTTCGGGCGCTCGAAGCGCTCGGCGGCCGGATCCAGACGACCGGCGGCTTCGCGCCGCTCACCGTGTCTTCCGGGACACTCGCCGGCGGCCGGGTCCGGATCGCCGCCGCCGAGACCAGCCAGTTCGCCTCGGCCCTCCTCCTCGCCGCTCCCCGAAGCCGGGCATCCCTCGCAGTCGAGGTCGTCGGGCCGGCCGCCTCGACCTCCTACCTCGATCTGACCGTGCGGGTCATGGAACGCTGCGGCGTTCGCGTCGAGCGGGACGAAGGGCTGCGGTTCCGGGCGCCGGCCGGATCGCGCTACCGCCCCGGAGCGCGGCGCGTTTCCGGGGACTGGACCACCGCCACCTATTTCCTCGCGGCGGCCGCGCTCGGCAGCGGCCCGGACGGAGCGCCGGGACAGGTCGAGGTCGGGGGGTTGGACCCCGACTCGCCGCAGGGCGAACGCCGGTTCCCTTCCCTGCTCCGGCGGATGGGGTGCGAGGTAGCCGAGGAGATGGGCGAGGGCGGATTCCGGGTTCGGGTCACCGGAACCGAATCGCTCCTCGGCGCCGATCTGGACATGGGCTCACTCCCCGACGCGGTCCCGACCCTCGCGGCCCTCGCTCCGTTCGCCCGCACGCCGACCCGCATCACCGGGATCGCCCACCTCCGACTCAAGGAGAGCGACCGGATCAAGGCGCTCGCCGCCGGGCTGACGGCGCTCGGGGCGAGGGTGGAGACCGGGGAGGACTCGCTCGCGATCTGGCCCTCGCGACTGCGCGGCGGCGCGATCGAGCCGTGCGGCGACCACCGCATCGCCATGGGACTCGCCCTCATCGGACTCCGGATCCCCGGGGTGCGCGTCCGCTCCCCCGGCGTCGTCCGCAAGTCGTTCCCGGGATTCTGGAACGCGCTCAGCGGCCTCGGCGCGTCGGTGGCGCGCGAGAGCGCCGTCCCATGAATGGATTCCCGACCGGATGGTTCGATCCGCGCTGGTTCCGCAACCTGGTTCTGATCGGCGCGCGGGCGGTGGGCAAGAGTCGGGCGGCGCGGATCGCGGCGCGCCGGACCGGGTGGAAGCGGGTCAGCACCGACGAGCGGCTGGAGGCTCGGTTGGGGCCGATCCCCGGCTTCGTGGCCCGCTACGGCTGGGAGGCGTTTCGGGACGAGGAGACCGTCGAGCTGGCCTCGATCGCCGGAGAGGGCCTGGTCGTGGACTGCGGCGGCGGCATCCTCGAGCGGCCCCGGAACCTCGCGCTGCTGCGGAGGCTGGGCGCGGTGGTCTGGATCCGGGCGCCGCTCCAGGTGATCGAGGCGCGTCTCGGACGATCGAAGCATGGGGCCCGACGGCCGCCGCTTCTTCCCGGAGCGAGAGACGCCGCCGCCGAGATCCCGGAAGTGCTCGCCCGGCGCACCCCGGCGTACCGGGAGGCCGCCGACGCCGAGGTCTGGAGCGACGAGGAGAGCGAGGCCGGCGACCGGCTGGTCACGGCCCACTTCGGCCCCCACCTCGCCGTCGTCGCCGCCGCCGGCGAAGATCGCGACCGCACCCCGGAGCGGGCGACGGCGGAGGCCTTCGGCGACGCCGGGCCGCTCGATGTGGTGGAGCTGCGGTGGGACGGCTTCGCCCGGGCGGGGCTCGGCGGCGCCCGACTCCGAGGGGTCATCCGGTCCCTCCCCCCGCGTCGGCGCGAGCGGCTGATCGTCACGGTCCGCGGACCCGACGAGGGCGGCCGCTTCGCGGGGGCCGAGGAGGAGCGCGCGCGCCTGCTCCTCGGGGCGGCCCGGGCGGGGGCCGGCGCCGTGGACCTCGAGGTCGCCGCCGATCGCCGCTCGGAGTGGACTCTTTCCCGGAGACTCCGGGCGGCGGCGCCCGCTGTCCGGATCCTCGGGTCGGTCCACGACTTCGCCGGCTGCCCTCCGGATCTCGGCTCCGTCGCCGACGGAATGGATTCGATGGACGGGGGCGCCGGTCCCGCAGTTCGCAAGCTGGCGGTTCGGACCCGCAGCTTCGACGACCTCGCCCGGGTCGGCCGCTTCCTGCGGGACGCCCGAAGCAACTCGCGGCGCGCCATCGGGATCGGGCTGGGGGAGCGGGGCGCCGCGCTCCGGGTGGTCGCGGGAGCGCTCGGGGGCGCGCTCGCCACCTACGCCCCCCCGGCCGGCGGCGTCGCGACGGCCCCCGGCCAGCTCGACGTGAACGCGGTCCGCTCGCGGTACCGCCGCTGGGGGCGTCATCTGGTCGCGCCGGTCCCGGTGTACGGCGTCGTCGGCCACCCGGTCGAACACAGCCTGAGCCCCCCGATGCACGAGGCCGCCTTCCGCGCCGCCAGGCTCGAGGCGACGTACCGGAAGTTCGCCGTGCCGCCGGCCGAACTCGGGTCGTTCCTCGACGCCGCGCGGCTCCTCGGGGTCTCCGGACTCAACGTCACCGTCCCTCACAAGACCGCGGTCCTGGACCTGCTCGACGAGGTGGACCCCGAGACCCGGCGCATCGGCGCGGTGAATACGATCGTCCGCGTGGGCAGTCGTCTGGTGGGACGGAACACCGATGCCTCCGGCGCGATGCGCGCGCTTGAGGAAGCCTTTCCGGGAGGACGGCTCGACGGGCGACGGGTGACGGTGATCGGCGCCGGAGGATCGGCCCGAGCGCTCCTGAGCGGCTTGCTCGCCCGTCGCGCCCGGCCGATCGTCGTCTCCCGGGACGACGGCAAGGCCGCGCGCCTCGCCCGAGAGTTCGGCGTCGGGACCGCGCCCTGGGGCGATCGGGAGCGACTGTCCGGCGAGGCGCTGGTGAACGCGACACCGATGGGAATGCGAGGCGGACCCGGTGGCGACGGCTGGCGTCGGGCCCGGGCGGCGCCGGATGAGGCGATCGCCGGCCATGACGTGATCTTCGATCTCGTGTACGAGCCCCGACGCACCGCGCTGCTGCGGCGGGCCGAGGTCCTCGGGAAACGAATCGTGCCCGGCCTCGCGATGCTCGTCTTCCAGGCCGAGGCGGCGTTCGCCGCCTGGACCGGTCGGGATGGGATGGGGCCGGAAATGCAGCGGGCGGTGGGGCGGGCGTCGGCGCTGCGGCAGGAGACACCGGGTGCCGGGTAGCTCGTTCGGCCAGCTCTTCCGGGTCACGGCGTGGGGCGAGTCCCACGGGCCCGGTATCGGCGTCGTGGTGGACGGTTGCCCCCCGGGCCTCCCGCTCGAGACGGCCACGGTGCAGGAGGACCTCGACCGGCGTCGCCCCGGACAGAGCGAGCTCGTCACTCCGCGGCGCGAAGCCGACCGGATCCGGCTCGAGTCGGGGGTGTACCAGGGACGGACCACGGGCCATCCGATCGCGATGTCGGTGCGGAACCGCGACGCCCGTCCCGCCGACTACCGGGCGTTCGGCGCCGCGTTCCGCCCGGGGCACGCCGACTTCACCATGCAGACCAAGTACGGACTGCGCGATCCGGGGGGCGGAGGGCGGTCCTCGGCGCGCGTGACCGTGGCGCACGTGGCGGCGGGCGCGGTGGCGCGGCTGTTCCTCGCCCGCCGCTACGGCGTGACCGTGAACGCCTGGGTCCGGCGGGTCGGACAGGTGGAGGCGGTGGTGGACCCCGAGAGCGTGACCCGCGAGCTGGTGGAACAGAGCCCGACGCGTTGCCCCGACCCGGACGCCGCCGAACGGATCCGGGACCTGATCGCCCGGACCCGCTCCGCCGGAGACTCGCTCGGAGGCGTGATCGAGTGCTGCGCTCTCGGCGTCCCCCCGGGCCTGGGCGAGCCGGTGTTCGACAAGCTCGAGGCGGACCTCGCGAAGGCGATGCTGGCGATCAACGCCTCCAAGGGGTTCGAGATCGGGAGCGGGTTCGCCGGAACCCGGTGGACCGGAAGCGAGCACAACGACCCCTTCCGGACCGAGGGCGGACGGGTCGTGACCACGACGAACCACGCCGGCGGAGTGCTCGGCGGCATCTCCACCGGAATGCCGGTCGTGTTTCGGGTGGCGTTCAAGCCGACTTCCACCATCCGAAAGCCGCAAACCACCGTGGATGCCGCCGGCAACGCCGTCGAGCTGGCCGGGAAGGGCCGCCACGACCCCTGCGTCCTCCCTCGGGCGGCGCCCATCGTGGAGGCGATGGCCTGCCTCGTCCTCGCCGACCACGCGCTCCGACAAACGGCGATCCGGCCCGAGGGCTGACCCGGCCCGGCCCCGGCGCCGAGGACAGAAGCGCCGAGCGTTTACAATATCATCCAGGTACGGGCGGCTAGCTCAGCCAGGGAGAGCGCGGCGTTCGCAATGCCGAGGTCACGGGTTCGATCCCCGTGCCGTCCACCACCGCCTCTTCGGAGGGGAACCCGAGCGGCTCCGGGCGAAGACCGGCGCCTCCGGGAGTCCCGAAACGACTGTGAAATCCCGCATCGCCCGCCGCCTCCGACCGAAGTGGCGCTTCCGGTTCCACTCCCGCGGGTTGGCCCGGGTCTCGCTGCTCCTCGGCGGACTGCTCGCTGCCGGCCTGCCCGCTGGCGGGGAGACCCCCCAGGAGGCCGAAGCGCGGCCGGCGACCGGGGGGACCACCGCCCAGACCGCTTCGCAGCAGGCCAGCGGGGAATCGGCGGAAGACCCCGATCCCCAGCCTCCATCGGAAGAGGCGATCTCCGAAGGGGACTCGCCGTCACCCGCAGCGCCCGCCCCTTCGGTGGGGGAGATGCCGGACGACGGGGGCCCGGCGTCGCTTCCCCCGGCGGACGGCGCGCACGCCGCCGTCTCGGTCGCCCGCGGCGACACGACCGAGAACGTCGCGGCTCTGATCCGGCGCATCGAGGACTACCACCGGTCCCTGCCCCACTTCGCCGCCCGGTTCGAGCAGCGATTCACGCCGCGCATCTTCGGACGGGAGCGGATGGAGACGGGCACGCTCCGGGTGCGGAACCCGGGCCGGATGCGGTGGGAGTACGACGATCCCGAGCCCAAGGTCTTCGTCACCGACGGAGAGACCACCTGGTTCCATGTCCCCGCGGACCAGCAGGTCGTGGTCGGCGCCCTCGGGACCGACGAGGGCGCGGCCGGACGCGCTTCCCCGCTCCGCGTCCTCACCGGGGAAGCGGCCATCCTCGACCACTTCGACGCCTACCTCGCCGGGAACCTCCCGCCGGCCGATGACGGCGCCGGTGGGCTCACCGCCGTCCGGTTGAGCCCTCGCGAACCGGGCGAGATCGCCTCGCTCCGGCTCGAGGTGGAGGAGGGGAGCGGCCGCATCCAGGCCATCGCGACCGAGGACCCGGAGGGGAACCGGACGGAGTTCCGGTTCTCCGACTTCACCTTCGGCGACCCGCCGCCCGATTCGCTGTTCCGGTTCACGATCCCCCCCGGCACGGAGGTCCTGACCGCGGGCGCGGGCTCCGGCAACCCCCGGTGAGCCGCCCGCTTCCAGCCGTCATCGCGGTCCTGGCCGGAGCGATCCTCTCCGGGTGCGCCGTCCGCAGCGAGCCGCTTTCCGCCGGCGCCGCGGCGGAACGGGGCGGACGCTGGGACGAGGCGGTCGCGCACTACGCCCGCGCCGCCGCCGAGGAGGCGTCGCCGGAGGCGACCCAGTCGCTCGTCCGCGCCAAGCAGCGCGCCGCCGGCGCTCACGCCGCCGAGGCAGAGCGCCGCGCCAACGCCGGCGATTACCGGGGCGCCGAGGACGAGCTGCGCACCGCGGTCCTGTTCGCCCCGAACGAGAGCGCCTACCAGGAGCGTCTCCTCCAGGTCCAGGCGGCGGCCGAGGCCAGCGATCAGGAGGCCAGCCTCGAGACGCTGTCGGCGATCAAGGAGGAGGTGCTCGGCCGGCCGCTGGGCATGGAGGTGCTGGACGGCGCCCGCGCCCCGGCCCGGTTCGTGTTCCAGGACGCCAGCCTGCGCGATGTGCTGCTGACGCTCGCGGAAATCGGCGGCGTGAACATGGCGTTCGACGGCGACTTCCGGGATCGGACCGTCTCGGTCGAGGCGGCGGACTCGACGTTCGAGGACGCGCTCCGCATGGTGACCGCGACGACCGGGCACTTCTTCCGGGTCGAGAGCCCGCGGCTGATCACGATCATCCCGGACACCCTCGACAAGCGCGCCCGCTACCAGGACGAGGTCGCGCAGACCTTCTATCTCTCCACCGCCGACATCACCCAGGCCTCCGACACGCTCCGGATCGTGCTCGGTCTGCGCCAGATCGCCGCCAACGAGGGAACGAACTCGATCACGATCGTGGACAACCGCGACCAGCTCGCGGCGGCCGCCCGGATCCTCCGCGCGCTCGACCGCAGTCCGGGGGAGGTCGTGGTGGACGTCGAGCTCATGGAGGTCAACCGCACCCGCCTCGAGCACTACGGGCTGCCCCTGATCTCCGGCGAGGCCTCCGGCATCTCCGCGTCGGTGACGCCGCGGCTCGATACGCTGCTCACGAACCCCTACGCGCGCTCCAGCCTGCGGGTGGCCGGACTCCCCGGAGCCATCCTCCAGCTCGTCCGGACCGATTCGGACACCCACGTCCTTGCGAACCCCCAGCTCCGCGCCTCCGACGGGAAGACCGCGACCGCCGACTTCGGCGAGCGCGTCCCCGTTCCGGTGACGACCTTCGCCCCGATCGCCACCGGCGGCCTCGCCCAGCAACCGACCACGACCTTCGAGTACGAGAACGTGGGCGTGAGCATCGAGGTCGTGCCCCGGATCCACCATGACGACAGCGTGACCCTCGACGTACAAATTCGCCTCGACAACGTGTCAGGGACCGGATACTCGGGGCTGCCCACCTTCGGAAACCGCAGCGTGACCACGACGCTCCGGCTCCGGAACGGGGAAACCAGCATGATCGCGGGGCTGATCCGCCAGGAAGAGCGCACCACCCTGAACGGGCTCCCGGGAGTCAGCGATCTCCCGGTCCTCGGACGGCTGTTCGCGAAGAACGAGGACGACTCCCGCGAGTCCGACATCATCCTGACCATCACGCCCCGGATCGCCCGGCGCGCCGACCTCGACCGCGAGGCGCTGCTACCCCACATCATCCGCCGGTAACGTCGGGCGGGCCGGGGAGGGGGCCGCGGATCCGTTGGAACGGCACTGATGACGTCCGACGAGCCATCGAGGGCGGCCCCCCTCCCCGGCCCGCTCGGCGCTTCGCGCCTCAGATCGCAACCTTCGCTCCGCTCCAGGTTGCGATCGGCATCACGTTCTCTCTCGGAGAGGGGAGAAGGATCCCCCCTCTCCGAACCTCTCCCCCCTCGCCGCGCCGGACTCCAGTCCGGCAATGCGGGAGCCCTCTACCAACGCCACCGGCGCCGGTTGGAAATTGCCGGACTGGAGTCCGGCGCCAGTTCTCCCGGTGGGGGCCCGGCAAGGGCGCGGCGGGCCTACCGGGTCGCGCCGAGTTCGCGGACGGTGGCTTCGGGAGCGCCACCAAAGTAGCCGTTCGAGAGGAACAGGAGCACGGTCGGGCGGTCGCCGCCCGCCGCACCGGTCGCGGCCGAAACCAGCGAGGCATGGTCGTCGTGGACCTCGGCGGGGACGCCGGCGGCGGACAGCTCCGCGGCGAGGCGAGCGAGGTCGAGGCCCCCCTCGGGACGACGCCCCCGGGACTCTCCGGCGGGCGAGGCCAGCAGCACGGCGTCCGCGGCCGCGAACGACCGGGCGAAATCCGACTGGAACCGGTCGCTGCGAGAGGTGAACGAGCGGGGCTCGAACGCCGCCACCACCCGCGCGTCCGGCCACCGGCCCCGGACGGCCTCGAGGATCGCGGTCGCGGCCGTCGGATGATGGGCGAAGTCGCGGACCACCCGGATCATGCCGTCCGGCGTCTCGCCGATCGCTTCGAGGCGCCGGGCGACCCCGGTGAAGGTGCGGATCGCCTCGCGAATCCCGTCCCATTCGACGTCCAGCCAGCGCGCCACCGCAGAGGCGGCCACGATGTTCCGGGCGGCGGCGACGCCCCAGAACCGCCCCTCGAGAACGACGGGCGACTCGCCGCGACGCCGGACTTCGAGCCGGCTCCCCTCCGGTCCCGACGCGCCCGGCGCGCCGACCCAATCGGCCGTCACCGCTCCCCCGGGAACTGCGAAGGTTTCGACCGTGGTGTGAGCGTGTCCTTCCAGCTCGAGCGCCGCGGGCGAATCCGCGCCGAGCAGGAGGAGCCCCCCGCGGGGCGGGAGGCGCGCGAGGAAGGAGAACGCCCGCCGCACCGCGGCGAAGTCGGCGTAGATATCGGCGTGGTCGAACTCCACGTTGGCGATCACGGCGACCTCGGGCAGATAGTGGAGGAACTTGGGGCCCTTGTCCCAGTAGGCGGTGTCGTACTCGTCCCCTTCCACGACGAACGGCTCCCCCTCGCCGCCGAGCCGGAAACTGGTCCCGAAGTCCTCCGGTACGCCGCCCACCAGGAACCCCGCGTCCCGCCCGGCGACGCGGAGAATCCACGCGAGCAGCGAGGTCGTCGTCGTCTTGCCGTGGGTGCCGGCGATGACGACCGGACGCCGCGGACGCAGCACCAGCTCGCGCAGCGTCTCCGGCATCGAGACGAGCGGGAGCCGCCGGTCGAGCGCGGCCTCCAGCTCGGGGTTCCCCCGGGAGACGGCGTTGCCGACAACCACCGCGGCGGCGTCGCCGGGCAGGTTCTCGGGCGCATACGGCGACCGGACCGGGATGCCCTCGCGCGCGAGCAGCGTGGACATCGGGGGGTAGGCGCCTTGATCGGAGCCGGTGACGTGGTACCCACACCGTGCGAGCAACCCGGCGAGCGAGGCCATCGCGGTTCCGGCGACGCCGAGGATGTGGAGCCGATCGCCCGCGGCGAGTCCCGAGATCACCGGACCGGCGCCTCGAGAAGCGTGAGCCCGTTCCCGTCCATGCGCGCGGCCACTTCAAGCGGGATCGTGCGGCAGGGAGAGCCGGGTTCGGTGTGACCGGTTGCGTACCGGAACACCGCCGGGACGCCCAGGTCCTTCGTCAGGCGGCGGAGGAGGTCGGCGGTCGTGTAGCCCTGATCCGGATGCTGGACGCAGCCCGGCATCTCACCGAAGACGAACCCCCGCACCCCGTCGAGCGCCCCGGCGTAGCGGAGCTGGGTGAACATCCGCTCGATCTGGAACGGCTTCGTCGCGATGTCCTCGAGCACGGCGATGGCGCCCTGGAAGCCCACCGCCCACGGGGTCCCGACGAGCGCCGCGACCAGCGAGAGACACCCGCCGCGGAGAACACCCTCGGCGACGCCGGAATGGAGCGGCGCCGCGCCGCGCCACGGCAGCCGGGCTCCGGGCGCGTCGGCCGAGAGCAGCGAGACCCACTCCGCCGCGTCCCACGCCGCCTCACCCCGGGCCATCTGCTGGGCCAGCATCGGGCCGTGGAACGAGACCACCCCCGCCTTCGAAGCGAGCGCGAGCAGCGCGGTCGCATCGCTGGCCCCGATGATGGCCTTGGGCGTGGCGCGCAATCGTTCGGTCGGAACCCGGGGCAGCAGGTCGAGGCAGCCGTAGCCTCCCCGCGCGCACAGCACCGCTTCCACCTGCGGATCCGCGAGGAGTCCGAGGAAGTCCCCGGCGCGCTGCTCCGGGCTGCCGGCGGTGTAGTCGGCCCGGGAAAACAGGTGGGGCGCGCGTCGGACCCGGAACCCGAGCGCCTCGAGATGCCGCTCTCCCGCCTCCACGTACTCGAGCCGGACCGGGCTCGCGGGCGCCACGACCCCGATCACCGCCGGCGGAGCGACAGCCCGCGGCCGCACCGGGATATCCCCCTTCACCGCAGCGCCACAAACAGGAGGACGATCGCAGCGACGAGGACCGCCGCCGCGCCCAGAGCCGCCAGCCTGGTTCTTCGGGGTTCGCCGGCGATCGGGCCCACGAGGGTCCACGGCGGCGGAGCGGCGGCGGCGCCGGGGTCCGGTTCCCCGGGTCGGTCCTCATCGTCCTCGGTGTCTTCCTCCGGCTCGTCCCACGCGGCGCGCTCCGGCGCGGGAATCCCGGACTGGATCCGGCAGAGAGCCTTGCCGAATTCGAGGATGTCCCCGGGGCGGACCTGGATGCGCGTCTCGACGAGGTCGCCGTTGCAGCGCGTGCCGTTCGTGCTCGCCAGATCCTCGAGATGGAGCTCGTGGTCGCGCAGCAGGAAGACGGCGTGGCGCCGGCTGACGAACCCGTCGTCGAGCCGGATGTCGGCAGCGGGGTCCCGCCCGATGACGGTCTCCCGGGCCTCGATGCCGTAGGCGGCCGGGGGCGGACGGCGCTCGGGGACCGAAGCGCCCGACTCCACCGTGTCCACGATGAGCCGGTACAAGGGCGGGACGACCCGGGGCGCGGACGATCGCCCCTCGCCCCGGTCGGCGCCCTCGCTCACAGCGTCCTCAGTGGGCGGTTTCGGCTCGGCGCCGCGCCAGGGGAGCCAGCACCGGACCGTCGTGAGTCCGCAGGGTCGCGCCCGGCACCGCCGCGGCCGCCTCGAACGCCGCGCTCGCCCTGGCGGCCTCGCCGAGTGCGGCCAGCGCCGCCCCGCGCTGGTAGAGAAGGGTGCCCCGGCCCACGCCGGCGTCGAACAGCGGCGCCGGGCCGGAGTCCAGGTCAGCCAGGTGGTCCCGCATCGCCCGTCCCGGATCCCCGAGCAGGATCCAGCAGGCCGCCGCCTCCAGCCGGCGGGTGGGGTCCGGGTCCCCACGCGCCAGCTCGCCTTCGAGGGCGACCAGCCGGCGGTTGCATCGCCCTCCGCGCGCCTCCGGCAGCACCGGCGTCTCGGCCGTTTCGACCCGCAGGAGCCGGTCCGCCCCGTCCCGACGGACGAGCAGATCCAGGGTGGCGCCCGGCTCGGCGGCGGCGACAGCGCGGCGCAGGGCGAGCTCGTCAGCGATGGCCTCCCCACCCAGTTGAAGCACTTCGTCCCCGGGCTCGACGCCCGCGAGCGCCGCCGGGCCGCCCGGATGGAGACCGGTCACCCGGAACGGGCGCGCCTCTCCCTCGCCATCGACGACGCGGCGCACGGTGGCGGTGAGGCCGATCCAGTTGCGCCGCCGCTGGGGTGGATCGAGAAGCGCCCGGAGAGCGTCCCCGGCGCTCGACGGAGAAAAGCGATCGAACTCCGCCCGGTCGGGTGTTGGTGAGCCGGCGGCGCGGAACTCGACCCGAGCCGGCCCGGACCCCGCCTCCGGAACGACGACGCGCACCCGCGCCTGGACGCCGCCCCCGTCGTCGGCCTCGAGAAAATGGAACTCGCGCGCCTCCTCCAGGACCTGACGCACGGCCGGCTCGAGCCCGGGCGTCTCGTCGAGGTCGGAGCGCTCGAGGAGCAGCCCCGGGAGCACCTCGCACCGCACCGCCGCGCGGGAACCGCGGGTCACGTCGAACGAACGCGCGCACCGGCCCACCTCGTGCCGGATCTCGACCCGGTGCGGACCCGAGCACAGCGCCGAGAAGGACAGGGGGGTGACGCCCCGCTCCTCGCCGTCGAGGATCACCACCCCGCCGGCGGGGTCGCTCTCGATGCGCAGGCCACCGGTGGAGAGACCGAGCCGCACGAACCGCGGCAGATAGTCCCGCACCTCGTCGGCATGGAACACGAACCGGGAGGGACGCCGGCACGGCGCCTCCATGGTGATCTCGTTGGGCCCGGCGACCAGCACGGCGAGGTCGAGAGGAGCGGAGAAGGTCTCGTTGGCGAAGCGCGGCGGCACCAGGGGCCGCAGATCCTCGGGAAGCTCGCCTCCGGTCACGCCGACGACGCGGCCACCGACGCGAACGGTGGCCCCGGCCGGCGCCGTGACGACCGGCAGGACCGGCCCGATGCGTTCGAGTTCGTGTTCGAGGATCACGAGGTCCCCCGGCAGCAGATCCCGCCGCCCCTCGTCCACCGGGGCGAACCCCGGGCGCTCGACCCGGATCCGGACCTGGCCGGCGAAGATGGGGTGGCCGGCGAGCGGCGTGGGTCCGATGGCCTGCTCTCCAACGAAGACGGTCGCGCCGGGGGGCTCGGTGGCGACGCTCAGGTGGGCGAGGAGCCCCGACCGCTGCATCTCGAAGAGATCGAGGACCGCGGGGGTCAAGCCGACCGCCTCGAGCCGGTGCGCCGGGTCGGCCAGGACGAGGAGACGCAGATCGTCGGCGGCGAGGTCCGTCTGACCGCGCGTCACGTGGGCGCGAGCCCGATACTCGAGCCCGCGCAGGTTCAACTCGGTCTCGATCGCGGGGAGCGCTCCGGCGGCGTCCCGCAGCGCGTCCAGTTCCTCGAGGATGGCGGTGAGGCGAACGATCGCTCCGAGCGCGGTGTCCGGATCGGAGGCCGCGTTGCGAAGGCCGCTCAGCTCGTCGGCGAGCGCGGCGAGGTCCGGGCCGGCGTCCTGCGGGGGCGTCCCGACGGCGACCGAAGGCGCCGCGACCGACGACACCGCGACGACCAGCGCCAGGGCCCCCCAGGCGGGGTTCGCTCCGAGAGTCACCGGAGCACGACCACGCTGCGGGTGGCGTCGTCCAGGACGAACAGGCCGCCATCGGGCCCGACGTCGAAGGAGACCGGCTCGCGGGCGGCGGAAGGCCAGGCGGCGCCTTCGAGCGTCGCCACCGAGCCGAACGCCGCGTCGAAAATCGAGAGGCGCGGCGTCTCCCGGTCGAGCACATAGAGATGGCCGAGGTCGTCGAACCCGACATCGGCCGGGTCGTCGAGGGCGGGTCCGATCCGGAGCTGGAAGACGCGCGTTCCCTGCTCGTCGAAGGCGACAACCCCCTGCTCTCCGTCCGCCACGACAAGGGACCCCGCCGGGTGTCGCACGATCCGGCGGACCTCGTCGAGGGGCCCGTGGGGAATCCGGCCGAGCGCCCGGCCGGCCAGATCGAAAGCGAAGACGGCCTTTTCCCGATCGTCCCAGACCCAGAGGCCCTCCGGCGCGGCCGCGACCGCGCGCATCCGGTCGAGCGGGCGCCCGCGCCCGGTGGCGGGAGCGGAGAGCGGCAGGATGTTGCCGCCTACCGCGATCGTGTCGTCCGACACGACCACCGGAACCACCGCGTCCCCGATGCGGAGGATGGCGGCGTCGCGCGGATCGTCGAGACCGTAGGCCGCCTCGAGGGTTCCCTGCGCGGTGAAGGTCTGGAGCTCGTCCTCGTCGCGGTCGAGCACGTGGATGCGGTCCCCGGCGAACCGGACCCGGATCGGCTCGTCGAGTTCCCGGGGAGGACGGAGGGCTCCCCGAAGCCGCCACACCGGCCCGCCCCGCGCCTGGAAGCGGCTCAGGAGCGTCGAGAGATCCTCGGCCCGCTCCGCCAGATCCCGGGCGCCGTCCGCGGCCGCCGGATCGGTGGCCGGGTCGCTGACCCGATCCAGAAGATCGGCGCGCAGCGCCGCGATCTCGGCGAAGGCGCCCGTCCCGTCGGCGCGGGCCAGCGCCCGCGCGAGTCGGAGCCGGGCTTCGAATCGGTCCGCCGGGTCCGGCGGCGGCGGACTCTCGTGGAGCGCGGCCAGCAGGGCGCCGGCGGCCGCCTCGTCCTCCATCCGGGTCTCGGCCACCCCCGCGATGCCGCCGAGCGCTGCGAACGACCACCGGGATCCATCGGGACCGGCCGTGGTGAGCACCCGCTCGAACTCGGCTCGCGCGTCCGACGGCCGCGGCGGCGAGGCCGCGAGCGCCATCTCTCCCCGCAGCAGGTGCGCGCCCGGGACGGCGTCGCCGGCCGGGAACTCCCGGAGAAGCCGATCCACCATCGCCTCGGCGGCGGCGGCGTCGCCCTCCACCTCGAATCGGTGCCGCGCGATCCGGAGCGCCGCGTCGTCGGCAACCGAGGCGCCGGCCATGGAATCGAGGATGACCTCGAAGTCGCGAACGGCCTGGGCATGGCGGCCCCCGGCGTAGAAGCGCTCGGCGCTCCGGAAACGCCGCTCGGCCGCCTGATCGAGCGCGGGATCCGATTCCTGGGAAACCGCGAGCGTGGGGCCGCATGGCAGCGCAGCCAGAAGGGACAGGGCCGCGCGGGCGGTCATGGGGCGGGTCCGCAGTTTACCGGAACCGGGCGGCCGCGAGAGTGGACGCGGCCCGGTCGGGGCTGGCGAGCCCCCGGATGGCGGCGAACCCGGACAGGCCGAGTCCCCGCAGGCCGGGGATCGTCTCCGCCCGGAGCCCGCCGATCGCCCAGACCGGGATGGTGACGGCAGCCGCGACGTCCCCGAAGACGCGGCGCGGCAACGGCGTCTTCGGTCCGGTGACCGGGTCGCTGGTCGGTGCGAACGGACCCAGGATGAGGTAGTCGCTTCCGTCCCTGGCGGCGCGAACGGCGCCCCGGAGGGAGTGGACCGAACGTCCGACGAGGAGCCGCCCCCGCGGGAGACGTTCCCGCACGGCGGCGGCGGGGAGCCCGGACTCGGGAAGATGGACGCCGGCGACCGGGAAGGTGGCGGCGAGCGCGAGGCGGTCGTTCACCAGGACCCGGGGGAGGATTTCCGGCGCGCGCTCCGAGAGCCGCTCGAGGAATCCTTCGAACTCCCGATCGGTGGCGGCGCGATCCCGAAGCTGGAAGAAGTCCACGCCGCGGCGGCGCAGGCGGCGGAGCGTGGCCGGGTCCGCGCCGCGGACGCCGAGGACGGCGCAGGAAACCGGACGATCCGGTGAGCCGGGAAAGCCCGGCGCCGAAGAACCAGGATCGGCCGCGGTCAGCGGCGCTTCTCCCGCAGGCGGGCCGCCTTCCCCTTGCGCTTCCTGAGGAAATAGAGCTTGGCCCTTCGCACGTGGTGGGAGCGGACGACTTCGATCCGGGCGACGAGGGGCGAGTGCAGCGGGAAGATGCGCTCGACCGCGACGCCGAACGATGTCTTGCGGACCGTGATCGTCCGGCGGTTACCGCCGTGCTTCATGGCGATCAGGATCCCCTCGAAGACCTGGATCCGCTCGCGATCCCCTTCGCGGATCGTGGCATGCACCCGAACGGCGTCGCCCGGGCGCAGATCGGGCCGATCGCTTCGCAGATCCATCCCTTCGAGCTCACGGATGACCTCTTCCCCGGAAGGGAATCGGGTCGGGCTTCCGGCGGAGAGCGCGGGCGCCGGCGAACCGGTCTCCCCGGCGTCAACGGATGGGGCTTCGGTGGGCGTCATGGCTTGTCTCCTGGGGCTTGGTCTCCCGGGGCGTGGCCTCCGGGGCGGCGGCGAACGGGGACGGGGGCGGAGCGCTAGCGGGTCCAGAGGAACCCGAGCGGGCCCAGGCCGCATAAAGATCCGGGCGGCGGTCCCGGGTGAGCGCGACCGACTCCTCCCTTCGGAACCGGCGGACCGCGGCGTGGTTTCCGGAGAGCAGGACCGGAGGAACGCGAGCCCCCCGGAATTCCGCCGGGCGAGTGTAGTGGGCGTGTTCGAGAAGCCCGTCACGGAAGGATTCGCGGACGACCGACTCGCTGTCACCGACCGCGCCGGGCAGGAGCCTGGTGACCGCATCCACGACGATCATCGCCGGGATCTCTCCTCCTGACAGCACGTAGTCGCCCACCGAGATTTCCTCCGCGCCGGTGAGGCCGAGGAAGCGTTCGTCCACCCCCTCGTAGCGGCCCGCCACCAGCAACAGGCGGGCTTCGGCGGCGAGCTCGGCGACGAACACCTGATCGAGCGGGCGACCCCGCGGCGACAGCAGAAGGGTGCGCGGCGGCGCCGGGTCGAGACCGCGGATCGCCTCGACTCCGGCGACGAGCGGCTCGACCCGCATCACCATCCCCGGGCCGCCCCCGTAGGGCGCGTCGTCGGCGCGCTGGAACCGTCCGTCGCTCCAGCGGGTGAGATCGTGAACCTCGATCCGGAGGAGATCCGCCTTCCGCGCCCGCCGGACGATCCCGTGCTCGAACACGTCGGCGAACATGTCCGGAAACAGGGTCAGGATGTCAACGCGCATTCAGACCCAGGAGGCCGTCGGGCAGATCGAGCACGAGGCGGGAGGCCGGGAGGTCCACTTCGACGCAGAGGGCCTCGACGAACGGGATCAGATCCTCCCCGCCCCCCTCTCCGCGGAGCACGAGCAGGCTGGGACCGGCGGTGTCCTCGAGCCCGACGATCTCGCCGAGGCGGCGTCCGTCGCGGGCCTCCGCGGTGCAGCCGACGAGGTCGTCGAGGTAGAACTGGCCGTCTGGAGGCGCAACGCGCTCGGAGGGCCGGATCCGGAGTTCATGCGCCCGGAGCGTTTCGGCGCCGGAGATGTCGCGCACGCCCTCGAAACGCAGGACTGGCCGCCCCTTCAGGAGACGCACCGATGCGATGGCGCGACGGACGCCGGCGCGGCCGGAGAGCCCGGTCTCGACCGCTGGAATCTCGAGGAATCGGGCCGGGTCGTCGGTCAGCGCCTCGACGACGACTTCGCCGCGGCGGCCGAACGGCCGGGCTACGCGGCCGACGACGACATCGGCCGCCTCGCCTGGCGGTGCGGCGGATGCCGTCGGGCTGCCCATGGTGTCGAGTGCGATCGGATCACGCAGCGGCGAAGAGTTCGATGGAAAGCCGGAGTCCCGGGCGGGTGGGGAGCGCGGCGATGCGCCCCGGCCCTAGCTCTCGGGATCGGAGGGGGCGGCTTCGGCGTCGGCGTCGGCCGCGGAGGACGTCCGCTTCAGGAGGGTCCGCACCGTGGCGGTCGGCTGCGCCCCCTGCCCCATCCAGTAACGGGTCCGCTCGGAATCCACCGAGAGGCGGCCCTCGGCGTCCTTGGGCAAGCGCGGGTGGTAGTGCCCGACGGTCTCGACAATGCGACCCACGCGGCCACAGCGGGTGTCCGAGACCACGACGCGGAAATGGGCGTCCCGTTTCCGGCCGGTGCGGGCGAGTCGTATGTTCAACATGGTGGGGTCAATCGGAGTTCCGGGGACCGCCTGCGGGAGGCGGCGCGGCGCTCGGAGTCGGGGGAGTCTAACAGGCTGAGGGCCTGGAGCGCTCCATAGCGCCGGTCAGGTCGGCCTCTCGGTGCCGGCCCCCCACCGGGAGAACTGGTGGAGTCCGGCGCTCCGGGTCATCCATCGAGGCCGAGATCCCGGAGGATGCCCGGATTGTCCCGCCAGCGGCGGCGTACCTTGACCTGGAGCCCGAGGAAGACCCGGCGCCTGAGCCGTTTCTCGAGCGCGAGGCGCGCCTCGGTCCCGATCTTCTTCAGCATCCGCCCGCCGCGGCCGATCACGATGCCCCGCTGGGAGTCGCGATCGAGCAGCACGGAGGCCTCGACCCGAACGAGATCGCCGGAGTCGTCGTACGCCTCGATCCGAACCGCGGCGGCGTGGGGAACCTCCTGTCTCAAATTCCGGAGCATCCGCTCCCGGACGAGCTCGGAGGCGAAGAACGCCTCGGGAAGGTCGGTGATCTGCCCCTCCTCGTAGAGCGGCGGGCTGAACGGGAGGCTGTGTCGGAGACGCTCCACCAGCGGCCCCGACACCCCGGCCCCGGTGCGCGCCGAGAAGACGAGCACCTCCCCGGTCCGGCGTTCCCGGTAGATCGCTTCGAGCGCGGCGATCTGGCGGGACGAGGCCGCGTCCGCCTTGTTCAGACCCACGACCCGCGGCCCGGGAAAACGCGCCATCCGGCGCAGCAGGTTCGATGAGGCGTCGGAGAAGGGAAGCGTGGCGTCCACCACCGCGAGCGCCACGTCGGCCCCGCCGAGACTCTCTCCCACCGCTCGCATCATCGCATGCCCCAATCGGGTCTTCGGCCGATGGACTCCGGGGGTGTCGAGGAGGACGATCTCCACCCCGGGTCGGCGGGCGATGCCGAGGATGCGCCGGCGCGTGGTCTGCGGCTTCCCCGAGACGATGGCGAGGCGGCGCCCCACCAACCGGTTGAGCAGGGTGGACTTGCCCGCCCCCGGCAGACCGACGATGGCGACGAATCCGGCTCGATGGGAGGGGTCCCCGCCGATCGGGGCCGCTGGCGGACCGCCGTCGCCGCCCATCAACCGGACTCTCCCGGTTCGGGCAGCGGCTTGATCCGGACCCGCAACACCCGCCGCTCATCCGCCTCGAGGACCTCGATCGAGAGACCGTGCCTCCGGAGCGTCTCGCCCGCCGCCGGAATCCGTCCCCACGCCGCCAGCACGAATCCGGAGACGGTGTCGAAGGAGGCGCCGCGGAGCGACTCGGGGAACGGGATCCCGGCCGAGCGCGCCACCTCGTCCACCTCGGCGGCCCCGCGCACGAGAACCGCGCCGTCCGGCTCCGAAACCAGATCCGGTTCCGCCGGGGAGTCGTCGTCATGGACCTCGCCCACGACCTCCTCCGAGATGTCGCGCAGCGTCACGATGCCGGAAACGCTGGCGTGTTCGTCCACGACCACCGCGAACGTCTGCCGCGAGGACCGGAACTCGCGCAGCAGATCGTCCACGCGCTTCGTCTCGGGAACGACCGGCGCCGGTCGGGCCAGCGAGGCGATCCCCTCCCGACCGCCGCCGCCGCCGAACAGATCCACGCAATCCACCACCCCGAGCACCAGGTCTCCGTCGCCGAACACCGGGATCCGGTGGTGGCGGCTTCCGGTGACGACGGCCCGGGCATCGGCCCGCGTCGCCTCCGCGCCGAGGGAGACCACCTGGGGGCGTGGCGTCATGACTTCGCGCACGAGCGTGTCGTCGAGCTCGAGCACCCCGCGCACCATCTCGGCCTCGTCGCTTTCGAGGATGCCCTCCTCGGCGCCGGTCTCGAGGAACGCCGCAACTTCCTCGTTGGTGGCGTCGTCGTCGGGCTCGGGGGTGAGCGGGAAGGCCCGGCGCAGCTGCCGAAGCATCGGTTCTGCGACCGGGCGCGACAGCCGCTCCCAGCGCCGGAACCAGGGCAGCAGCCGAACGAGGACATCCTCCGGATCCCGGAGCAGGACCGCCGACGGGATCACCTCGCGGAGCAGGAACCACGCGGCCGCGGCCGCCGCGGCCACCGGGAGAGCCGGCGCCGCCGGGACCAGGCCGGCCCCATCGAGCGCCAGGACCCCCACCGCGGCGCCGCAGGCGAGCCCACCGCGCGCCGGGATCAGAACGGCGAGCGGGTCGGCGAGCCGTTCCCGGTGGGCGCGGGCCTCCTCGCCGCGATCACCCAGCGCCCGGATCGCGATCGGACTCGAGGCGAAGAACGCGATCTCGAACAGGGCGGACAGCACGACGAGCGCGCCGGCGCCGAGGAGCAGGGCCGCCCAGACGGCCGTCACGACTCGTCCCCGGACCGCACCGGGAGCCCGTGACGCTTCCGGAGCAGGGCCTCCAGCCGGTGCATTTCGCCCCGGTCCCGCTCGTGGTCCCAGCCGAACAGGTGGAGCAGGCCGTGAACCGACAGGACGCGCAGCTCGGCATCGAGGCTGTAGTCGTGCTCCGCGGCCTGGCGGGCGGCGGTCTCGGCGGCGATCGCCAGATCGCCCAGGTAGGGATCGTCCTCCGGACCGTCCGCCAGATCGGCCGGGAACGCCAGGACGTCGGTGGTGCGGTCGAAACCGCGGTAGGTCCGGTTCAGCTCGCGCATCGCGCGATCGGAGACGATCCGGAGCGTCGCGCCGCGCCGATCCCCCGGCGCCACGTCGGCGGCGATCCGGGAGAGGAAGCGGGCGAGCCCGGCGGAGTCCACCGGGAACCCGCGCTGTCGGTTCTGAACCTCGAACCGACCGGGTTCGGGAGGGCCACCGCCCTCGGGGTCATCCACGGGCCGGCCTCCCGAAGTCGAAACCCGGATACGAGAGGCGCTTGTGGTGGATGCCGAGCAGCGTCGAGAGCAGGCTGTGGCGAATCCGTTTCATGTCGCGCAGCGTGATATCGCACTCGACGAGCTGGTCGTCGTCCACGACGGCTTCGAGAATCCGGTCCACGACCCGCTCGAACTTTTCGCGGGTGGGTTCCTCGACGCTGCGGGCGGCCGCCTCCACGCTGTCCGCGATCATGATGATGGCCGCCTCGCGGGTCTGCGGCCGGGGCCCCTGGTACCGGAACGCCTCCTCCTCGACCATCTCGCCCCGGGCCTCCGCCGCCAGCCGCGCCTTCTCGTAGAACACCCGGATGAGCCGCGTGCCGTGATGCTGCGGGATCACGTCGAGGACGTCCTTGGGCAGGTTCAGGTTCTTCGCCGCCTGGATCCCCTCCGTCACATGGCGGCGGATGATGCCGGCGCTTTCCTCGGGAGCGAGGTCGTCGTGAGGACTCGATCCCCGGAAGTTCTCCACGAAGTAGTTGGCCCGACTCAACTTCCCGATGTCGTGGTAGAGCGCCGCGGCGGCGCAGAACGTGGAGTTGGCCCCCACCGAATCGGCGGCGGCCTCCGACAGGAGCCCCACGAGGACGCTGTGCTGGTAGGTCCCGGGCGCGCCGAGGGCGAGTTGACGCAGGACCGGGTTGTCCCGGCGGGCGAGCTCCATCAGCCGGAGTTCGCTGGTCCGCTCGAACACCGGCTCGAGCAGCGGGAGCAGGACGGTCACGACCGGCGCCGCGAGCACGCCTCCGACGAAAGCGCTCGCGGCCTCGAAGACGATGCGGGTGAGTCCCCCGCCCCCCCCGCCCCCGACGAGCGCCAGCGCCACGATCAGACCCGCCCCCACCAGTCCGATCCGGGCTCCCACCCGGAGGAGGTGCGCCCGGCGCTCGAAATGGAAGTAGAAGACGATCCCGGCGAAACCGGTGAGGAGGGCGAACAGGCCGAGGGTCAGGTTCCCGGTCATGAGCGTCAGGGCGATGGAGAAGAGCGTCTGGGTGACCACCGCCGAACGCCGATTCTCGAGGGCCGAGATGATGAGCGCCACCGAAGCCACCGGAACCGCCCACACGTACACCGCCGGATCCGAAAACGGCTCGGCGACGAGCTGCGCCGCCACCGCCCGGCCCAGAAAACCTGCGCCGCGGCTCGCGACCAGATGGATCAGGATGACGGCGCCGGCGAGCGCAAAGGCGTGCGCCTGCCATCGCGGCTCCTCGCGCGCCGGAGCCAGCAGGAAACCCAGCAGGACGGCGAGCAGCGCGGAAAACGCCATCGCGCCCAGCCCGGCCCACGCGGAGGTTCCGTCCGAAGGCGTCCGCATGGCCTGCATCAGGTAGCCGGCCAGCGGCGTCACCTCGTCGCCGGCCCGCACGATCGTGCGACCGCGCCGCACCTGGATCACGACCGGGTCCACCGCCTCCTGGGCGGCGTTGCGCAGATCGGTGGTCTCGACCTCGTTGTGGAGGAGGGTGGGTCGCACCAGACTCGCGGCCAGCGCCGCGAGCACGCGCCGGCGGGCGGTGTCGAGCTCCGAGATCGCGAGGACCTGGAGTTCCACGGCGCGGCGGGCCTCGTCCACCGACAGCACGTTCGAGAAATCAGCGATCACGGTGGTGCCGCCGCCCTGGGGGTCGCGGCGCTGGATGCGGCGCTGGAGCGCGGCGAGCGCGCCCTTCTCGGCGAGGATGTCGCGGGCCAGGACGCTGGTCACGGCGTCGGTCAGACTCTGCTGAACCTGCTCGCCGAACTCCGTTTCGAGGAGCAGTTCCAGCGAGTCCGGCGCCACCTCGACGCCGATCGTCCGATCGAGGCTCTCGGGGAAGTCCGACTCCTCGACGATCCCGGCGGCAAGCGCCGCCCGGCCGAACTCGAAGGACCGGGCGATCCGGAGGCGCACCTCCTCCCGGACCTGGGCGTTGAAGTCGTAAACGTCGGGGACCAGCTCGACCGCCTCGCGGCGCCGCACTTCGGTCGCCGCCTCGTCCTCGTAGGTGAAGTCCTCCGTGGCGCTGACGGTGCGCGCGGCGATCTCGCCCACCTCGTAGATCGCTGGATCGAGCCCGAGTCCAGGCCAGATGAGGAGCCCGGTGGCGACGGCGAAGAGCGCCCCGATGAGCTGGGTGCGCGCGAACAGCGCGTCCCGCCACCGCATCAACGTCTGAAACACCCGCGTCCTGAGCTCGGGAGGAAGACCGTCGCCAGCGGACCGGGCGCCGGCGGCCGCGTCACTCCGGAGCGGCGGGTCGGGCGCCACGGATCCTCGGACCGGAGGGACTCAGCCCGGCAGGGCGGCGGGCTCGTCCACCGGGTCGGCGGCGGAGGCGCGATTCCGGCGGGCGGCCCGGGCCTGTTCGCTGCGGGCGTAGGCCCTCACGATCTGCTGCACCAGTCGGTGCCGGACGACGTCGGAGTCCTCCAGGCGGACCAGCCCCACGTCGCCGAGGTGCCCCACGATCGAGAGGCACTCCACGAGGCCGCTGACGCGCCCGGGGGGCAGGTCGTTCTGGGTTATGTCCCCGGTGACGACGGCCCGGGTTCCGTTCCCCATGCGGGTCAGGAACATCTTCATCTGCTCCGAAGTCGTGTTCTGCGCCTCGTCGAGGATGATGAACGCGTCGTTCAGGGTCCGGCCCCGCATGAACGCGATCGGGGCGATTTCGATCACGCCCCGCTCGCGCAGGCGCTGGGCCCGCTCCGGTTCCATCATGTCGTGGAGCGCATCGTAGAGCGGGCGCAGATAGGGGTCCACCTTGTCGATGAGGTCGCCAGGCAGGAAGCCCAGTTTCTCGCCCGCCTCCACCGCCGGTCGGGTCAGGACGATGCGTCGGACCTGTTGCGCCCGAAGCGACTCGACCGCCACCGCCATCGCCAGCCAGGTCTTGCCGGTGCCAGCCGGTCCCACCCCGAGGACGAGTTCCTTGGCGCGCAGCGCCCGGATGTACTCGAGCTGACCGAGGCTCCGCGGCCGAACGATCTTGCCCGGGGCGGGCCGAATCACCGTGTCCACGAAGTAGTCGCGCAGGGAGGCCCCCGGATCCTGGCTCAGGATCCGAAGCGCCGCCTGCACATCGGTCCTCCGGCAGCGCCGACCCAGCTCGCCGCGCAGCTCGGCCAGACCCTCGAGCGCCGCGCTCAGCAGGGCGATGCGGTCGCCCGGCCCTTCGGCGAGCAGGATGTCGCCGCGACTCGCGAGCACGAGTCCGGTGGAGTCCTCGAGGGACCGGAGACTCCGGTCGCGGATGCCGAAGAACGAGAGGCCACCCGCTCCCGGGATCGGAATGCGGGTCATGGGACGCAGCCCTCCGCCCGGGGCGGCGTCCGAAGGCGGGGCGGACGGAAGCGAGGGAGCCCGCGCGGTGGATCGCCGGCGCGGCCGCTCGGGAGGACGGCTCAGCACGGATGGCGACGGCGGTCGGAGGGCTGGGAGGCCTCCGCCACGGAACTCATGAGTCGGTTTGACGCTAACACAGCGCCGGATCGAATGCGAGCGCCCAACGGCTCACTCTTCGCAAGATTGTCGTGCACCCACGGCCCACCCCGGTTGGCGGAAAGAGGTGCCGTCAGTCGCGGTTCTTGAGGGCGACGCCCACTTCATCGAGCTGCGAAGGCCGTACCGATCCCGGCGAGCCGGTCATGAGGTCGGTCGCGGAGGTGGTCTTGGGGAAGGCGATGACCTCCCGCAGGCTGCGGGCGCCGGCCGCGAGCATCGCGATCCGGTCGAAGCCGAGCGCAATCCCGCCGTGGGGCGGAGCGCCGTACTCGAGCGCCTCGAGAAAGAATCCGAACCGCTCGCGCGCCTCGTCGGGGGGGATCCGAAGCGCGTCGAAAATGCGCTGCTGGGTGCGCCGATCGTGGATCCGGATGCTGCCCCCGCCCAGTTCGTAACCGTTCGCGATGACGTCGTAGGCGAGCGAACGGACCCGGAGCGGCTCGTCGGCGAGCAGGGGGAGATCTTCTGGATGGGGGCTCGTGAACGGGTGGTGGATCGAGGTGAGGCGCGACTCCGCCTCCGACCAGCCGAACAGGGGGAAGTCGGTGACCCACGCCATCCGGAACGCGTCTATCCCGATCCAGCCCTCGCTCTCCGCGAGGCGTCGCCGCAGCGCGCCGAGCGCGACCGACGCGGCGCGGGGGTCCCCGGCCACGAGCAGCAGCAGATCGCCGGGGCCGCCGCCCGCGGCCTCGAGCAGCCGGATCAGGCGATCCGGCCCCAGCGTCCCGGCGAGCGGCGAGCGCACTGCCCCGTCGCGGAACGCGGCCCAGAACAGCCCGCCGGCCCCGGCGGCGACCGCGGCTCTCTGGAGCTCGTCGAGCCGCTTCCGGGAAAAGCCGGCGCACCCGGTCGCGGCGATCCCGCGGAGAGCGCCGCCGCCTTCGAGGATGCCGTCGAGGAGCCGGTGACCCGAGCCGCGGGCGAGGTCGGTCAGATCGCGGATGGCGGCGCCGTAGCGGAGATCGGGGCGGTCCACGCCGTAGCGGTCCATCGCCTCCGCGTAGGTGAACCGGGGAAACGGCGGACGCACTTCGATCCCGACCGCGCCGAGGGCCCGCCGGAACAGGCCTTCGGTGATCCCGATGACGAGCTCCGGATCGGCGAACGACATCTCGACGTCCACCTGGGTGAACTCGGGCTGTCGGTCGGCCCGCAGGTCCTCGTCGCGGAAGCAGCGGGCGATCTGGTAGTAGCGGTCCATCCGCCCGATCATGAGGAGCTGCTTGAACAACTGGGGGGACTGGGGGAGGGCGTAGAACCGGCCCCGGTGGACCCGGGAGGGGACGAGATAGTCGCGCGCGCCTTCGGGAGTCGAACGGGTCAGGAACGGGGTCTCGACTTCGAGGAAACCGTGGCCGTCGAGGTGCGCCCGGATCTCGGAGGCGAGTCGCCCGCGGATCCGCAGATTGCGCTGGAGCCGGGGATGCCGGAGCTCCAGGTACCGGTAGCGCAGCCGCAGGTCCTCCGCCACGTCATCGGTCCCGGTCGCCGGGAACGGCGGCGTGCGCGCCTCGCTCAGAACCCGTACGACGTCGGCCTCCAGCTCAATCTCCCCGGTATCCACCGCCGGGTTCACGGTCTCCGGCTCGCGAGCCAGAACCGTCCCCTCGACGGCGAGAACCCACCAACCGCCCGCCTGTTTCGCCACCCCGGCGGCGGCGGTGTCCGGCCGAACGACGACCTGGGTAGTTCCGCGGTAGTCGCCCAGATCGAGGAACAGGAGCCCCCCCAGATCGCGCACCCGCTCCACCCAGCCCATCAGGACGACCCGTTCGCCGGCGTGGCGGCGCCGCAGCTCGGCGCAGTGGTGGGTCGGGCGGGTCGGAACGCTCACGACGCCGCCCCGGGAACGAGGTAGCGGTCCTTGAGCGCCACGTAGTTGGTCGCCGACCGCGCCAGGTGCGCGATCTCGCTGTCGGTCAGCGGGCGCGCCACCCGGCCCGGAACCCCCCGGACCAGGACTCGCGGAGGCACCCGCAGGCCGGGAGGCACCACCGCGCCGGCGGCGACCATCGCCTCGATCCCGATCTCGGCCCCGTCGAGGACCACCGACCCCATGCCGATGAGGCAGCGCCGCCCCACGGTGCAGGCGTGGACGACGGCCGCGTGCCCCACCGTGACCTCCTCCCCGATCACCGTGCGTTCCCGGCCGGCGTTCACATGGACCACGGTCCCGTCCTGGATGTTCGTTCGGGCGCCCACCCGAATCGAGTTCACGTCGCCCCGAAGTGCGGCCCCGAACCAGATCGAGACATCCTCGCCCAGAGTCACGTCCCCGATCACGGACGCGCCCGGCGCCACGAAGGCCGTCGCCGGGACGATCGGCGTGCGGCCTCCGAAAGGCAGGATCATGGTGACGTGGGGGAACGGGAACGGAACCTGTCGGTCCGCGAAAGCCCCGGTTCGGCCTCCCGCCCCGGGTCCGGCCGCAGCGGGCGCGGAGGGTACCACGCGGATCGGCGTCCCTGGACCCCGTCGCTACAATGCGGCTCGGACCCGTGCTCATGCCCCCGAAGGCTCCTTCCCCACCCGCCCTCCGGCAACGGATCGCGGCTGCGTGGCGCCGGCTGCATCGGGAGGCGGGACCGGTCGATGTCAGTCCGATCACCGGGCTCCCGCTCGACCATCTCGACGCCGGGCTCCACACCGGCCGTCGCGGGCTCGCGTCGGCGGCGCTCTTCCACGGCGCCCTCGGGGCCCTGATCGTGCTCGGCGTGTTCACGGCCGAGGAGATCACGGACGGGGAGGACGGCTTCGAGCTGCCCGGCCTCGTGTTCCTCGTGGAGGAGGGACCCGGTGGCGGGGGCGGCGGAGGCGGGGACGAGACCGAGTCCGATCCGGCCGAAAACCAGCTCGAAGGCGAGGATCTGGCGCTGGCCGCGGTGGTCACCGCCCCCGATCCGGCCGACCTCGTCTTCGACGACCCCGACGCCAGTGAGGTCGATCAGGAAATGCTCGAGGACGCCATCCGGGCGCCCTTCGCCGACACCATGCCCGACGCCGAATCGCTCGCCGGGCTGCTCCGCGACGCCTCGAGCCTGCTCGCCGGGCCCGGACGCGGCGGCGGCGCCGGGACCGGCCAGGGAGGCGGCATCGGCGAGGGCGATGGCGACGGGATCGGCGAGGGCTTCGGAGGGGGATTCGGTGGCGGCGCCTACCGGATCGGGAGCGGGGTCCAGCCGCCGCAACTGCGCCGGCAGGTCACTCCCGAGTACACCGATGACGCCCTCGCCCGCAAGATCGAGGGCGTCGTGGTCCTCGAAGTGGTGATCCTCTCGAGCGGGCGCGTGGGTCCGGCCCGGATCGTCCGCAGCCTCGACGCCGGCCTCGACGAAAAGGCGATCGCCGCCGTGCGCGAGTGGCTGTTCGTCCCCGGCTCGTTCCGCGGCGAAGCGGTGGACGTCCTCGCCGAGATCGAAGTCGAGTTCCGCCTGCTCTGAGGATCGGCCGGACGGGGGAGCTGCCTGCCGGCGCGCCGCTCTCCAGAGCGGCACCGCGGCCGGCAGTCTCGCTTGGTGGAATTGCCGGACTGGAGTCCGGCGCGCCGGCGGTATGGAGCGCCGCTCTCCAGAGCGGCACCGCGGCCGGCAGCCTCGCTTGGTGGAATTGCCGGACTGGAGTCCGGCGCGCCGGCAGTCATTCGTTCTGGTAGGCCCCCGAGTAGAGGCGGTCCGCGGGACGCTCGAGACGGAAGAAGACGAGCTGCAGCACCCGGGCCCGGGGCGTCAGCCGGATGCCGGACGGATGGTGCACGGTGAGGAGCGAGCCGCTGCGACCGCTGTAGCCGGAATCCCACAGCGCAGTCCCGATCTGGGCGCCGCTGCGGAGCAGCGAGGAGCGGGTCCGACCGATGGCGAAGACATCCGGAGGGATGTTCACGACCTCGTGGTAGCGGATCCAGAACGCGCCGGGGCCGAGCCGCCAGGTCCCGTCAGCGTGCGGCGGAAGCGGGTGCGACGCCGGGATCTCCCGCCCGGAGTTGTCGAAGTCCACCCGACCGGGGGCGGCGTCGAAGCGCGCCACCCCGGCGAGGGTGAGATCCACCCCGTTCATCTGGATCTGGAGATCGGGGTCGAGGAGCCCGTCGAGGAGCGGCGGGTTCTGCTCGAGACGCCGCCGGAGCGCCTCCCCCGCGATCAGCTCCACGCCGGTTCGCTCAGTCCCTGCGGCGGCCGATCGTGGGCAGCGTGATGCGCTCCTGCCCCTGGTACTTCCCCTTCCGGTCGCGGTAGCTGACTTCGCACGGCTCGTCGCTCTCGAGGAAGAGCACCTGGGCGATCCCCTCCCCGGCGTAGATCCGGCACGGAAGCGGCGTCGTGTTCGAGATCTCGAGGGTGGCGTTCCCCTCCCATTCGGCGTCGAACCCGGTCACGTTGATGATGATCCCGCAGCGGGCGTAGGTGGACTTGCCGAGGCAGATGCCATAGACATTTCGCGGCATCCGGAAGTTCTCGATCGTGTTGGAGAGCGCGAACGAGTTGGGCGGGATGACGCAGACCTCGCCCTTGTAGTCCACGAAGCTGCGGGGATCGAAGTTCTTGGGGTCCACGATCGCGGTGCGGACATTGGTGAAGATCTTGAACTCGTCCGAGACGCGGATGTCGTAGCCGTAGGCCGAGAGGCCGTAGGAGATGACGCCCTCGCTGACCTGGTGGTCCACGAAGGGCTCGATCATCCCGTGCTCGCGGGCCATCCGCCGGATCCAGCGGTCGGGCTTGATGCTCGGCATGGTCTGCGCGGAATCGCCTCCGATTCCGACCTCAGACGAGCTCCACGCCGGGGAAGAAATAGCCGATCTCGATCGCGGCGTTCCCCTCCGAATCCGATCCGTGGATCGCGTTCCGCCCGATCGACCGACCGTACGCCGCGCGGATCGTGCCCGGGTCCGCTTCACCCGGATCAGTCGCCCCCATGGCCTCGCGGAGCGCGGGAACCGCGTTCTCGCGCTCGAGGACGGCGACCACCGCCGGCCCCGACGACATGAACGCGGTCAGCTCGTCGAAGAAGGGCCGCCCCCGGTGAACGGCATAGAAGCCCTCCGCCTCCCGCCGGGTCATCCGGACCATCCGCATCGCGCGGATGCGGAATCCCCGGCCCTCGAGGTCGGCGAGGATCCGGCCGGTGTCGCCGGCGGCCACCGCGTCGGGCTTCACGATCGTGAAGGTGAGCATCGTGTCCGTTCCTTTCTCAGCGGGCGCCGAGAGAGGCCTCCATGGCGGCGCCGAGATCGGCGGGGCTTTCGACCACCCGACAGCCGGCGGAGCGGAGCGCCTCCATCTTGTCGGCGGCGGTGCCCTTGCCGCCCATGACGATCGCCCCCGCGTGGCCCATCCGGCGTCCGGGCGGAGCGGTCTGGCCGGCGATGAATCCGACCACCGGCTTGCTGAACCCGCGGCGGATGAAGTCGGCCGCCTCCTCCTCCGCGCTGCCGCCGATCTCGCCGATCAGGATGACGGCCTCGGTCTCGTCGTCGGCTTCGAATTGCTCGAGCACGTCCACGAAGGTCGTGCCGATGACCGGGTCGCCGCCGATCCCGATGCAGGTGCTCTGGCCGATCCCCCGTGCGGTGAGCTGGTGGACCGCTTCGTAGGTGAGGGTGCCGCTTCGCGAGACCACCCCGACCGAGCCCTCGCGGTGGATGAAGCCCGGCATGATCCCGACCTTCGCCCGCCCGGGGGCGATGACGCCCGGGCAATTGGGTCCCACGAGGCGGGACGCTCCGCCCTCCGCCGCCCGCATGGTGCGCACCATGTCCCGGGTGGGGATGTTCTCGGTGATCGCGACGACGAGAGCGACTCCCGAGTCCATCGCCTCGGCGATCGCGTCGGCGGCGAACGGAGGCGGGACGACGACGAAGGACGTGTTCGCTCCGGTCCGCTCCACCGCCTCGGCGACGGTGTCGAAGATCGGGACGCCGACCGCTTCCTGCCCTCCCTTGCCGGGCGTGACCCCGGCGACGAGAGTCGTGCCGTAATCGCGGCACTGCGCGGCGTGGAACGCGCCCTCGCGCCCGGTGATGCCCTGGACGAGGAGGCGGGTCTGCCTTCCGACGAATATGGCCATGGCTAAGCGTCCCCCAGCCGCGCCACCACTTTCTCGGCGGCGTCTTGCATCGAGGAGGCGGTGGTGAAGTCCAGACCGGACTCCTCGAGCATCTGGCGGGCGATCTCGACGTTGGTGCCCTCCATGCGGATCACGATCGGCAAGGTCACCCCGAGCGAGCGGACCGCCGCGATGAGACCCTCCGCGAGCCGATCGCAGCGCAGGATCCCGCCGAAGATGTTGATCAGGACCGCGCGTACCGAGGGGTCGGAGGACAGGATCCGGAAGGCGTTTTCGATCTGCTGCGCGTTCGCCCCGCCACCGACATCGAGGAAGTTGGCCGGCGACGCGCCGGCGAGCTTCACGATGTCCATCGTGGCCATCGCGAGACCGGCGCCGTTCACCATGCAGCCGACCGTGCCGTCCAGCTTGATGTAGTTGAGGTGGTGGCGGCTCGCTTCCACTTCGAGCGGGGACTCCTCGTGGACGTCGCGCAGGGAGAAAACCCGCGGCTGGCGGAACATCGCGCTGTCATCCACGCTCACCTTGGCGTCGAGCGCGAGCACCTCGCCGTCGCCGGTGACGAGCATGGGATTGATCTCGACCTGGCTGGCATCGAGGCCTTCGAAGGCGCGGTAGAGCGAAGTCAGAAACCGGGCGGCGCCTCCTGCGACCTTCCCGGAAAGCCCCAGCCCGAACACCAGGCGGCGCGCCTGGAACGGCTGCAGACCGACGGCGGGATCCACGGTGACGGTCAGGATCCGGTCGGGGTCGGTGGCGGCGACTTCCTCGATGTCCATCCCGCCGGCGGCGCTCACGATCGCCATCGGGCGTCCGCTGGACCGATCCACCAGAAAGCTCGCGTAGAGCTCCTGGGCGATGTCCACGCCTTCCTCGATCAGGAGACGCCGGACCACGCGCCCTTCGGGGCCGGTCTGCTTCGTGACCAGAGTGCTCCCGAGCAGCGCCTCGGCAGCGGCGCGGACGGCATCCGCATCCCGCGCCAGCCGCACGCCGCCCGCCTTGCCGCGCCCCCCGGCGTGGATCTGGGCCTTCACCACGACCGGGTAGCCGAGATCCTCGGCCGCGGCCACTGACTCCTCCGCTGTGAACGCGACCCGACCCCGGGGGGTGGCCACGCCGTACTCCGCCAGGAGCGCCTTCGCCTGATGCTCGTGGAGGTTCACGTCAGACCCCGATCTTGGTGATCAGCTCGCGGACGGCGGCAGCCGACCGGTCCAGATCGGCCTGCTCGTCGGACGTGAGGGTGATCTGCACGATCTCCTCGACGCCGCCGCGCCCGAGCTTCACCGGAACCCCCAGATAGATGCCCTCCATGCCGTACTCGCCGTCGAGGTAGGCGGCGCAGGGGAGGATCTTGCGACGGTCCCGCAGGATGGCGTCCACCATTTCCGCGATCGCCGCCGAGGGCGCGTAGTAGGCCGAACCCGTCTTCAGGTAGGAGACGATCTCGCCGCCGCCCTGCCGGGTCCGCTGCACGATCCGCTCGATCGCATCGTCCTCGAGCACTTCCGGCAACGGGATGCCCGCAACCGTGGAGTAGCGCGGCAGCGGGACCATGTCGTCACCGTGGCCGCCGAGCACGAAGGCGTGGATGTTCTCGACCGAGACATCGAGTTCCGCCGCGATGAACGCCCGCATCCGCGCCGAGTCGAGGATGCCGGCCATCCCCACCACCCGCTGGCGGGAGAACCCGCTCGTCCGGAGCGCCGTCTGCGCCATCGCGTCGAGGGGGTTGGAGACCACGATCAGGACCGCGTCGGGCGAGACCGCAACCGCGGACTCGGTCACCTGCTTCACGATGGCGTGGTTCTTCCGGAGCAGGTCATCGCGGCTCATCCCCGCCTTCCGGGGCAGCCCGGCGGTGATCACGACGATGTCGGACCCGGCGGTGTCCTGGTAGTCGCACGTCCCCGAAACGGACACGTCGCTGCCGGTCACCGGGCAGGCCTCGAGCATGTCGAGTCCCTTGCCCTGGGGGATGCCGTCCACGATGTCGATCAGGACGACATCGGCGAGGCCGGCGTCCGCCAACCGCTGCGCTGTCGTCGCGCCGACATTGCCGGCGCCGACGACCGTGACCTTGAAGCGTCTCCCGGCTCCCATGGCTCGTTCTCCTGTGGGTTCGGCCGGGCGCGGGCGACGCCGCCGCGAGGGCGACGCGCGTCCCCGCGCCTCAGCCCATGTTCTCGATGATGGCGTCAGCGAAGCCGGATGTCGGGAGTTTCGTCGCGCCGTCCATCAAGCGGTGGAAGTCGTAGGTGACGCGCTTCTGGGCGATCGCGGCCTCGAGAGCGGCCTCGATCCGGTCGGCGGCCTCGTCCCAGCGCAGATGCCGGAACATCATGACCCCGGACAGGATGACCGACCCCGGATTCACCTTGTCCTGATCGGCGTACTTCGGCGCGGTGCCGTGGGTGGCCTCGAAGATCGCGTGACCGGTGTCGTAGTTGATGTTCCCGCCGGGGGCGATCCCGATGCCGCCGATCTGCGCCGCCAGCGCATCGGAGAGGTAATCGCCGTTCAGGTTCATCGTGGCGATCACGTCGAAGTTGCTCGCCCGCGTGAGCACCTGCTGGAGGGTGATGTCGGCGATCGTGTCCTTCACGCGCACCTTGTTGCGCCACTGCCCGTCGCCGTGGGAAGCCCACAGGGCCTCGAGACAGGACTCGACCTCGGCGCGAACCTCGGCCTGCCGGTCCGACGGCATCAGGTCGTAACCCGGCTCGATGGCGCGCGCGTTGTCCACCGACGACATCGAGGCGTCGCCTTCGCGGTTCGAGAGGATCCAGCTCTCCCGCTCGCTCACCGTGTCCGCCCGGAACTCGCGGGCGGCGAGGGCGTAGCCCCAGTCGCGGAACGCCCCTTCGGTGAACTTCATGATGTTGCCCTTGTGCACCAGCGTCACGCTGCGGCGGCCGTGTTCGAGGGCGTAGCGGATCGCCGCCCGCACCAGGCGCTCGGTGCCTTCCCGGCTCACCGGCTTGATCCCGATCCCGGAGGTCTCCGGGAAGCGGATCTTCCGGACGCCCATCTCGTCGCGCAGGAACTCGATGAGCTTCCGCACCTCGGGGCTGCCCTCCCGGTACTCGACGCCGGCGTAGATGTCCTCGCTGTTTTCGCGGAAGATCACCATGTCCACCTGGTCGGGACGGAGGACCGGGCTGGGAACGCCCTGGTACCACTTCACCGGCCGGAGACACACGTAGAGATCGAGCAACTGGCGCAGCGCCACATTGAGCGACCGGATGCCGCCGCCGACCGGGGTCGTGAGCGGGCCCTTGATCCCGACGAGGTAGTCGCGGAAGGTGTGGATCGTGGATTCGGGAAGCCACTCGCCGGTCTCGTTGAAGGCCTTTTCGCCGGCGAGAACTTCCAGCCACTCGATCCGCCGGGCGCCGCCGTAGGCTCGTTCCACCGCGGCGTCGAAGACCCGGACGCTGGCGCGCCAGATGTCGCGCCCGGTGCCGTCGCCCTCGATGAATGGGATCGTGGGGTGGTCGGGCACCATCAGGCGCCCTCCCTCGATGTGGATGCGGCCGCCCGAGGGCGGCCCGGAGTCAGGTTCCGTCGTCATGCTCTCGATGGGGATGCTCCGCCGGCCGGCGGAGGTGCGGCGGGAACGGCGCCGAACCGTGGGGGCGCCGGGCGGGACCCCGGCCACCCCGCAGGGGCCGGAATTCTACCCCCCGGGAGCCGGATGCGGCGCGGTGCGGTGCGGCCGGGAGAACCGGCTTCTCCCGGAGGAGCCCTCCACGGGGCCGGCTCGGCGTCGCTCACCGCCGGGCCCCGGCCAGCTCTCGGGGCGGGGCTTCCGGCATCAGGGCGCGCTGCTGCAGGGAACGGATGTGATCGCGAAGGCGGGCGGCCCGTTCGAACTCCAGCTCCCGCGCCGCCTTGCGCATCTCCTTCCGGAGTCGCGTCACCTCGCGCTGGACCCGTTCCGGTTCCTCCGGAGGAGGCTCGAACAGCCCGACGGCGCGCGCCCAGTCCTCCTCTTCCACGGCCGTTTCGGCCTCGCCCCCGTCGCCGGGCGCGAGCGAATCCGAGATCTCTTTCACGACGGACCGCGGGACGATGCCGTGCTTCCGGTTGTGGGCCTCCTGGAGCGAGCGGCGGCGGCGCGTCTCGCCCAGCGCCCCCTCCATGGAACGGGTCTCCCGGTCGGCGTAGAGGATCGCCCGGCCGGCGAGATTCCGCGCCGCGCGCCCCACCGTCTGGATGAGGGCGCCCTCGGAACGGAGAAAACCCTCGCGGTCGGCGTCGAGGATCGCGACCAGCGCCACCTCGGGGAGATCGAGCCCCTCCCGCAGCAGATTGATCCCGATCAACACGTCGAACTCGCCGAGTCGGAGCGAACGCAGCAGCCGGACCCGCTCGAGAGTGTCGATGTCGGCGTGCATGTACCGGCAGCGCACGCCGAGCTCGTGGTAATACTCGGCGAGATCCTCGGCCATGCGCTTCGTCAGCGTGGTCACGAGCACGCGCTCGCCGCGCGCCGCCGTCTGACGGATCTCGTGGAGCAGATCGTCCACCTGGGTCCCCGCCGGGCGCACCTCGACGGCGGGGTCGAGAAGGCCGGTGGGCCGAATGATCTGCTCCACCACCACACCTCCGACAGCCTCGAGTTCCCAGGGGCCCGGAGTCGCCGAGACCGCGATCATCTGGCCGATCCGATCCTCCCACTCGGGGAACGCGAGGGGGCGGTTGTCGAGCGCCGAGGGGAGCCGGAACCCGTGCTCCACGAGCGTCCGCTTCCGCGCCTGGTCGCCGGCGTACATGCCCCGGATCTGGGGAAGCGTCTGGTGGCTCTCGTCCACGACGATCAGCATGTCGGGGGGCAGGTAGTCCATCAGGGTGGGCGGCGGCTCGCCCGGGGCGCGCCCGGTGAAGTGCCGCGAGTAGTTCTCGATGCCGTGGCAGTGGCCCGACTCCGCGAGCATGTCGAGATCGAAGAGCGTGCGCTGCATGAGGCGCTGCGCCTCGAGGAGCTTGTCTTCAGCGACCAGCTTCGGGTGGTGTTCGTCGAGCTCCTCCCGGATGCTGACCAGCGCCCGGGTGAGGTCCTCCTGGCGGGCGACGTAGTGGGTCCGGGGAAACAGCGTGGCGCGCGGCTCGCGGACCAGCTCGCGCCCGGTCAGCGGGTCGAATCGGGAGACCCGCTCGACCTCGTCTCCCCACAGGCGGACCCGGAGGCCGACATCGTCGTAACCGGGCACGATCTCCACAGTGTCCCCGCGGACCCGGAACCGGCCCCGCTCGAGGGAGGCGTCGTTGCGCTCGTACTGCATCTCGACGAGCTTCCGGAGAAGCGCCTGACGCGAGGGGAACACCGCCCCCTCCTCGAACACGACGAGCATCCCGTAGTAGGCCTCGGGGGAGCCCAGGCCGTAGATGCAGGAAACGCTCGCCACGATCAGGACATCGCGGCGCTCGAACAGCGACCGGGTGGCCGAAAGCCGGAGGCGATCGATCTCGTCGTTGATCGTGGCTTCCTTCTCGATGTAGGTGTCGCTGGCCGGGACATACGCCTCCGGCTGGTAGTAGTCGTAGTAGCTGACGAAGTACTCGACGGCGTTGTCGGGGAAAAAGCCCCGAAACTCCTGGTAGAGCTGCGCCGCCAGCGTCTTGTTGTGGGCGATGACCAGCGCCGGACGGTTCACCGCCTCGATGACCCGGGCCACGGTGAACGTCTTGCCGGAGCCGGTGACCCCGAGCAGGACCTGCGCCGGATCCCCGCGGCCGATCCCCTCGGCAAGCGCCTCGATCGCCCCCGGCTGGTCTCCCGTCGGCTCGAAATCGCTCGCGACCCGGAACCGGCGCGACCCGCGGGCCGGGTTCCACGGCGCCGGGAGGCCGGGGCGGGCGTGGGGGGCCGCGCGCTCCGCCGGGCCGCCGAAGCGGTTGCCGGAAGCCGGGTCGGCCGACCCGCCGGCCGGTTTCACCGGCGCCGGGCGGGCGCCGCCGGGGTCACGCGGAGCGCTCCCCGCGGCAATCGTCCTCGGTCAGGCCGCGCAGCCCGAGAACGCGCGCCAGGCTCCGATGCACCACAACATCGGGGGTCGAAGCACCCGAAGTGACGCCGATGCTGAGCGGACCTTCGGGGAGCCAGTCCCGATCCGTGACGACGGTCCCGGCGTCGGGAGAGCCGCTGGGGCGCCGGTGGCTGATCCGGCCGTCGGCGCTCAGGCACTCGGGGCCGGCGATGTGGTAGGTCGGGAACTTCCTGCCGCAGATTTCGGCGAGATGGGCCGTGTTGGAGGAGTTGAAGCCGCCGATCACGAGCACCAGATCGAGCGTCGTCTCGAGCAGCTCGATGACTGCGTCCTGCCTCTCCTGGGTCGCGCTGCAGATCGTGTCGAAGTGGCGGAACCGGGACGGCAGCGCCTCGGCGCCGTAGCGGCGCTCGATGGCGTCCGAGAAGCGGTCCGCGATCCGGAGCGATTCGGTCGCCAGCATGGTCGTTTGGTTGGCGAGCCCGACGCGGCCGAGCGAGGCGTCGGGATCGAAGCCGTCGGAACAGGCGTGCGGGGCGTAGCGGCGCAGGAACTCCTCGCGGTCGAAGGGGGCCTCGGCGACGCCGGCGCCCGACTCGATGTAGCGGCACACCTCTTCCGCCTCTTCGAGGTGGCGAACCACGAGGTAGGACCCCGCCCGGGACACGGTGGCCCGGGTCTCCTCGTGCGCCCACTTGCCGTGGACGATCGAGGTGAAGTCGTCCCGGCGGTAGCGGCTCACGTTCTTCCAGACGTTCATGACCGAGCCGCAGGTCGTGTCCACGAGGACCGCTCCCCGTTCGCGGAGGAATTCCTGCTCGTCCACCGCGACGCCGAAGGCGGGGACCAGCACGACATCTCCGCGTTCGACAGCGTCGAACTTCTCGTCCAGCGTGGCGGCGTGGTCCAGGATTCGGATCTCGAACCCGCTCAGCCGACGGTTCACGTAGGGGTTGTGGATGATCTCGCCGACCAGGAAGATGCGGCGATCCGGGAAGCGGGCGCGCGCCTCGTAGGCGTACTCGATGGCGCGGTCCACCCCGTAGCAGAACCCGAACTCGCGGGCGAGGACGAAACGCAGTTCCCCGGCGCGGATCCGGTAGTCGTGGTCGCGGGCGAATCGGACCAGATGCCCGCGATAGTCCTCGGTGAGCGGGCCGATGATCTCCTTCCGAAGGCCCAGTCCACGCCGGAAGTGCGTACCGGGTTCGGGGGGCTCTCCCCCGATCGGCTGGGGCTCGGGCGGGGGCACGGTCGGATGATAGCCTTCCCGCCCATGCAGGATGTCCTTCTGACCGGACCCCGGAAGCGCAAGCCGCGGATCCTCGCCTTCGTTGACGCGGGGAAGTGCTTCGGCCGTGGGTGCGAGATGTGTATCGCCGTCTGCCCGGTGAAGGATTGCATCACCCTCGTTCCCGACCCCGAGCCGAAGGCCGTGGGTCAGGTGTGCGACGTCAACGTGGACACCTGCATCGGATGTCAGCTCTGCGCCAAGTTCTGTCCTCCCGACTATGACGCGATCCACATGTTCCCCTACGACGAGGGGATGCGGCTCGCCGAGGACCAGGACCGGAGCTACGACTACCGCCTCTTCGCCAAGAAGCCCGGAGAAGCGCTCGCGAAGTAGGACCGGGCGGGCCGGGGAGGGGGAGCCGAGAATCCATTCGGCCGCGCCGGATCATGCCGTCGGCGTCGCCAAGGCGGCTCCCCCTCCCCGGCCCGCTCGGCGCTACGCGCCTCGGATCGCAACCTTCGCTCCGCTCCAGGTTGCGATCGGCATCACGTTCTCTCTCGGAGAGGGGAGAAGGATCCTCATAGGCGCTAACTTACATGGCTATGGGAAGAAGTTGGCGATCTGGAGGCGCCGAAGGCGAGGTGGTTCCGCCAGATCCCGCGAGATCGCGTTCCACTCGGAGACGACGCGAGACAGCGCGAGCGGGGGATCAATGGCGCGGGCAACCTCGTGAAGAACGAGGGCGAACTCACGCCACGCGCTGGGGCTCCTGTGCCTTCTCCAAGTCGTATCCCCAGGGGGAAATGGACTCGGCGTGGCGGATGACCTTCTCCACAAGGAGCGCCAGCAGGAGCTTGCCGTAGAGCCACGCTCGAGCGCTGTCCTCGTTGTATTTGGGCAGATGACCGAGCTGAGCCAGGGACTTGAACCGCTTGAACACGAGTTCAACCTGCCAGCGGATTCGATACCACTCGAGAACCGCTTCGGCGGAGAACTCCTCTTCGGGAAAGGTGGTGAAGACGATCACGAATCGGGCGAACTCCACCCAAGTTAGTCATTTCGTGACTTCGTGGTGCCGTAACTCTATGACCGACTGCCCGTTAGAAAGCAGGCGTTTTCCCACAGGGGCACTACAAGGATCGCCCGCACGAAGAGAGCCGATCCAGCCGTCAACTGCGCTGCCGACCGGACTTTGCTCTCCTTCTCCTTCCAGCTCCGTCAGATCTGAATCGTCCCACATCGGCGGCCCCGAGTAAAGGAGTGAGCGCCCTCCCGGGCAGGCAGAGGGCACTACATCGGGGGGTGGAGGTCGGAGTTGGACGAAAAGGCCACTTGACCCCCTAAAACGGCTCCAGTTTGGGCCAAATTGCGCCCGCGTAGGCCACTTTGGGGGTCGAAATCGCCCGAAAACCGTCTCCCCTCCAGACGCCACCTGGCGCCCGAGCGCAAAAATGACTAACTTGGGTCCAGCGTGCTGGGCTGGAGCTTCTTTCTCCTGCGGCGCGCATCGAGCCGGAGCTTCTTTTGCGCCCGCCGGATCGCTTCCCGGCTCTTGCGCACCGCGCATACCCGGCCGCTGACCCTCGCGCCGTCGGCGGCGACGACCTGTGCCGACCAGGATTGGGACTCTCCCGCCGACCTCACGTCACGAACTCGCGTCAAGAGGTCGAAGGAGTTTCCGTCAGCGGTCTCGAACGCCAGCGCCCGGGTATTCACCCGAACCAGCACTTCTCCACCCGCTGCCGCCACATGAACGATTCCGGGCGCCCGGGCATAGCCCCGATCCGCCACCACCCGATCCCCCGGACGAATCGGAAACTGCTTCAGCGATTCCCCGCTTCCCGCGCCCTTCACCCCGGTAACCCGGAAGAAGTCGCACTCGAGCGTCGGCAGCCGCACGCTGTAGTGAATCCGCCACAACGACCCCGACTTCCCCGGCTCCCTCACCGTCGTCCCGTCCACGAGTCGGAACTCGCATCTCTCCTCGCTGCTCCGCGACAGCCCCTGCTCCTGGAACAGCGCCTCGCACAGGGCTTGGAACCAGCCCCCCGCCTGCCGCAGCCGCTTCATCAGCGCGACGTCCGACATCTCCGCGAGACCCGCTCGACGTGCCCGCGCCGCCGTCTCGCGCAGCGAATAGCCACACGACAGGTGCATCAGGAGCACTCGGAGCAGGTTCTCGATCGAGGTGACTCCCCGGTGTCTCCTGAGCGCCCCCTCCTCAACCGCAAGCTCCCGCCAGTTCGGCGGCAGGAACGAACGCAACAGCCTCCATTCCTCTCTCATCCGTCCCTCCTGCCGAAGACTCCATTCTGCCTCGGCAGGAGAAGCATACTAAGTTAGCGCATATGGGAGAGGACTCCCCCCTCTCCGAACCTCTCCCCCCTCTTGCCCGAGCGCCTCATGGAGCGCCCGACTCCGCCGGTTCTCCCGGTAGGGGCCCGGCACTCGCGACCGATAGCACCGGCGCTTCCGGTGTGAACCCGGTCACCCCTGCCCTGTTCGACTTCCTGCGGGAGCTCCGCGAGAACAACGACCGGGAGTGGTTCAAGGCGAAGCGGGCCCACTACCTCTCCGACGTACGCGACCCGATGCTGGAGTTCATCGCCGACTTCGCCGCGCCGCTCGCCGAGATCAGCCCCCACTTCGTGGCCGACCCGCGGCCGAATGGCGGGTCGCTGTTCCGGATCTACCGAGACCTCCGGTTCTCACCGGACAAGACCCCCTACAAGACGAACGTGGGAGCCCATTTCCGCCACGCGGCGGGCCGGGACGCCCATGCTCCCGGGTTCTACCTCCACCTCGAACCGGGGATGTGCTTCGCCGGCTGCGGCGTCTGGCGACCCCCCGGCCCGGCGGTGAGGAAGGTCCGGGAAGCGATCCACGAGCGGCAGGATGCCTGGACCCGAATCACGACCGCGCCGGCCTTCGCTCGAACCTTCACGCTGACCGGTGACTCGCTGAAGCGCCCGCCCCGCGGCTACGCGCCCGACCACCCCCTCGTCGCCGACCTGAAGCGCAAGGACTTCGTCGCCGTCGCCGAGTTCCCTGAGGAAGACACGGTGCGGCCGGGTTTCCCCGAGGCCTTCGCCGGGATCGCCCGCACCGGCGCGCCGTTCGTCGCGTTCCTCGCGCAGGCCGTGGACGTGGAATTCACGCCGGGCCACGCTCAACCGGAACCGACTCGGCGGCGCGAGTAGGGTTCAGGCTTGGCGAGGCCACCCTAGCCCCGCGGAACAACGAGTGCGGAGGCGCCCATGCGCAAGATCAGGTTCGGCGTGCCTGCCCTGCCCCCCAAGAAGGACGGAGCCAACTCGATGTGGGGCAAGGAGATCGAGGCGCGGCGGCTGATTGCTCTCAGGAAAGCCGCGCATCAGGCCCTGCGGACAGAGCCGCCGTTCACGAGGGGAATTCGCTTGACCGTGCGAATCCGCATGAGTCCCGGCGAAAAGGGAGACCTCGACAACTTCGTCGCGGGGCTCTGCGACGGCCTCATGCACGCCCATCCGCTGGCCGGGCTTCACCCGTCCTTCGGTCGGCCCGAGAACGCCGAGGTGCACCCCCATTTCTGGTGCGCGCTCCAGGACGACGACGCCATCGTGAAGATCGTTGCGGAGAAGCACTCGGGAATCGGCCCGTCCGCTTACCGGATCGAGTTGGCGGGTGAATGACGCGCCTCCCGCCCTGGACCGTCGCGAGAGTCCGAGGTGGCCGTGCCCGGCTTCGGGCAGTGCCGGACTGGAGTCTGGCGCTCCATGGCCGGCGCTCCCGGTGTGAACCCGATCACCCCGGCCCTGTTCGACTTCCTGCGGGAGCTCCGCGAGGACAACGACCTTTACCTCTTCGTCAAGCCGAGTGGAGCCCGGAGCTGGATCCAACGCCTCGTCATACGCGGACGCCGCCGCGACTTCGGTCTCGGCTCCGTGGCGCTGGTCTCGCTCGCCGAGGCCCGCGAGAAGGCACGGGCGAACCGCAAGCTGGCCCGCGAGGGGGGTGATCCCCTGACCGAGAGACGGCCGCGCCCGGAACATGCCGACCTTCGCCGCAACCGCCGAACAGGTGGTGGAGCAGAAGCGGTCCGGCTGGCCCAATCCGAGCCAGGCCCACGACTGGATGGCGAGTGTGCGGCGCTACGCCTTTGCGCGCATCGGCCGGATGCCGGTCTCGGAGGTGACGAGCGGCGATGTCCTGGGCATCCTTTCCCCCATCTGGCACGTGAAGGCCTGTACGGCCCGGCTCGTGCGCAGCGCATCTGCACGGTCCTGGAGTGGGCCGTGGCGATGGAATACAGGACCGACAACCCTTGCGACCGCGTCGTGTCGGTGCTCGGTCCACAGGATGTCGTGGTGCGGCACGTGCGGGTCTTGCCGCATCGCGAGGTGGCTGCGGCCGTCAGGAAGGTGCGGGCCTCGAACGCGATGCCCGGGTCCATGCTGGCCTTCGAGTTCCTAGTGCTGACGGCGGCGAGGTGGGGCAAGGTGCGGTGGGCCGGGTGGCCGGAGATTGATCTGGTGCAACGCAGTGTGGACGGCTCCCGGAACGCGCACGAAGTCCAAACGGGAGCACTTGGTGCCCCTGTGCCGCCGGGCGAAAGGGATTCTGGAGGAGGCACGGGCGCTGGATGGTGGAGCCGCCCGGTTGATCTTCACCCGAGGGGGCCGAAAGCCCCTGGGCTCCGGTCAGCTGCGCAAACTCCTGCGCCGGAACGAGATCGCGCCCCTGCCGCACGGGTTCCGGTCGAGTTTCGGAGTTGGAGCAGGGCGTACACTATCATCCAGTCGGTCGCCGTTGGGAGGTGAATCGGGATGGCCTTAGAAGAGAGGATCGTCGCTTGGAGCACTGAACGTCCGACTTGGCAGCGCGATGTCATGCGCAGGGCTGCGGTTGGTGAACTGCTTTCCGACGAGGACTACGATCGGCTCGTCGACGACATCGCTGCTCCCAAAGTCGATTCCGAAGTTGCCTTCGGATTGGAGCATTTTCCCAAGTCGGCCCCCGACGACCCTTCCGTTCGGATCCTCTCGATCTCAAGTACCGCCCATGTGAATGCCCTTTCCTCCGATCGGCCGCTCACTTTTGAGCTCAATGGCCTCACCATCGTTTACGGCGACAACGGCAGTGGGAAGTCTGGCTACGCACGACTGCTCAAGCGCATCACGCGGGCACGGCACCAAGAGGAGGTGCTATCGGATGTGTTTCGGGACACGGCGGAAAAGAAGCCAACCGCTAGCCTTTCCGTTCGGGTGGGTGAGCACGACAAGACAGTTTCCTGGCCTAAGCCTCGACAACCAGAACTACAGCGGATTCTGTTCTACGATGGAGCATGCGGGGATGCCTACGTCGCCGCCGAATCAGATTTTCCCTATCGACCCTCAGCTCTCTTAGTCATGGATGGTCTCATCCGTGCCTGTATCGCAGTGCGGAGCCGGATCGATTCTAGGCTGTCGGATAACCTTCGATCAGCAACAGCACTGCCGACCGCTCCGCCAGAGCTGAGAAACACCTACCTCGGTCGATTCCTCGAACGACTCTCCGGCAGTACTTCCGTCAATAGCTTGGACCAGCTGATCTCTCAGCTTGATGCGATGCCAGAAACCATCGATGAACTGAAGGAGAGAGAGCGTCTCCTTGGCAGTGCCGACAAGAGCTCGGAACGACGGAGCCTCGTAGGCCAAGCCGAGAGATTGGATGCCCTCCAAAGGCACGTCGACAGCCTGCAATCTGCAGTCGATGGCGACGCGTTGGCCTCGCTCCAGAAGAATCGCGACGAGCTCAAGGCCCTCCAAGCCGCGGCCAACGCTACCGCAGGAGCATTCGCATCAGAGCCTCTTGCTGGCGTCGGAAGCAGCGCTTGGAAGGCGCTGTGGGAGTCGGCGACTCGCTTTTCGCGAGAATACGCATATCCTAGTCGACCGTTCCCGATGGTCGAAGACGACAGCCGATGCGTCTTGTGTCAGCAAACGCTCGACGCGGCGGGACGCGATCGGTTGTCTGCATTTGAGACCTTTGTCAAGGACGACACACAGAAGCGTTTAGCGAAAGCACAGCGGACTCATGATGTACAAGTAGCCACACTGCGTAGCTTGCGCGTTTCGCCTGAGCATGTTGCCCAATACCTGCGGGACCTCCACCCAACCCACATCGGTCTTGTGGCACAGTGCACCGCACTGCTCAAAGCCTACCGGAACCTGCGAAATCGAACCGTCGCTGCACTCACAGGTGCGAGGGGACTTCCGCGATCCGAAATCGACTCGAGCGCCCTTCTGGCTCAACTAACGGAGGCGTCGGCGAGCGCCAGGGGACTTGCTGCGAGTCTTGGCGACCCGGTGCTTGTCCAACGGCAACTTGCAAAGGTGACGGCTCAGCGCCGCGAACTGCAGTTTCTGCTTCAGATCAAGACGTCGCGCGAGATCATTGTTGGTGAGATCTCACGGTTGAGGGAGAGGGACGCTCTGGAATCCGCAAAGTCCGCTGCTGCAACGGGGTCTATCACTCGAAAGATAAAGGAACTATCGGAGGAGAGCATCACCGATGTCATTCGCGATGCCTTCACACGTGAAACGGATCGGCTGCACCTGGAACGCGTGACGATGTCCCGCACACGCGGAAAGCGAGGGGCCTTGCCGCATCGGCCTAAGCTGGTGGGGGCGCGTCAAGATGTGAAGCTACCGCGTGTCTTCAGCGAAGGCGAGCGAACCGCGTTGGGCCTCGCGGCATTCTTCACTGAGGCCCATTTGGATACCTCAAGATCTGCATTGATCCTGGACGATCCCGTTACATCGCTTGACCATGTTCGTCGTGAACTGGTGGCCGCACGGTTGGCGACCTTCGCCGAAGATCGCCAGGTGATTGTCTTCACGCACGATGTGGCATTCGTTGCAGACCTAAAGCGGGAGAGCATGGGCCGGAGCGTCTCGGTCGCGGAACGGTCCGTGGTCCGACGTCGTGCGGATGGCGGTAAGCCTGGCGCTTGTACCACCGCACACCCATGGAAGGCAAAGGAAGTCGGCTCGCGCCTGGGTGAACTGAAAGCGGACTTGGCTCGGATCGAGAGAGGGAGCCTGGAGTGGGATGAGAGAGCCTACGAGGATGCCGTCGGCGTTTGGGCCGGAAAGCTTTCGGAAACGTGGGAGAGCGTGTTTCGACAGGAACTAGTCGGGTTGATTCTAGCTGAGGGGGGAATTGAGGTCCGTCCTGTGATGGTCAAGGCAATAGCGCGTTTTTCCGATAGGGACAATAGGGAGTTTCAAGCCAGTTACAGCCGGGCATCGAAGTGGGCGAAGCGCCACGACAAGAGCGTAATGGTCAACTACGTAGCGCCCGATATCACCGATTTGGAGAATGAACTCGCGATCGTGCAAACATGGTTCAAGCGCGTGAAGCAATACAAGAACTGACCGCCCGCTTTGGTCGCTATCTCTTGGCGAAGGATTCGGCATTCCTTGGGCTGGTAAGGTGCCAGGGGACTGGCGGGCGATCCGGGCGAAGTGGCTATTCGCGAAAATGAGTCGCCCTGTTGGTCCGGATGGCTGGGTGGTTACATGCTTTCGAGATGGCCATTGGCGCGCTTCCGCCAACGCCGCTCGCCAGGACTCCTGTCGCCCTTGCCAGCCCGCGCGAGCGCGGGCACTATCCCCACCTTGATCAAGACTCATGTCTCACCCTGATTGACGCGGATGTCTCATCTTGATTGACGCGCCGCAATAGAGGACGACGATGCCATAGTGCAGATTCTCGCGAGGATGCGCCTGATTCAGGGGTCGTCTCACTACTTGGTGGAGATAGAGGGCCCCTAACGAGCCTTCCCACGCGACGCGATGTCGTGGTCCGTGGCCCTCAGGCCCGGCGCTTCAGGGTTGCGGAGCGGAGGCGAGCCTTCGGGACCTTTCCCGTCGGGGTCCGGGGGATGTGGTCCACGAACACGATCTCGCGGGGGCGCTTGTAGCGGGCGAGGCGCTCGGCGCAGTGGGCGATCAGCTCCTCCACCGCCACATCGTCGGACCGGACCACCCAGGCCACCGGCGCCTCCCCCCAGCGCGCGTCGGGCACGCCGAAGACGGCGCAGTCTTCCACCCCGGGATGGGCGCCGAGCACCGCCTCCAGCTCGGCCGGGACGATGTTGAACCCGCCGGAGTTGATGAGTTCCCGCGATCGGCCCACCAGCGTGATGTACCCGTTCTCATCCGACCGCGCCAGATCGCCGGTCCAGCCCCAGCCGCCCCGGAAGTAGCGCGCCGTCTCCGCGTCGTCGTCGAAATAGCCCTCCATGAGGAAGGGCCCCCGCGCCACGATCTCTCCCACCTCCCCCACCGGGACCGGCTTGCCCTCCGGGTCCACGATCCTGAGCTCCACCCCGCGGGCCGGACGTCCCACCGTCCCGGCGTGCGTCGCGGCATCCCGGGGTCGGAGGATCGTGAGGGGTCCGGTCTCCGACTGGCCGTAGTGATCCGTATAGCCACAGTGCGGCATGGCCTCCCGCCACGCGGCGATCAGCTCTGGAGACGATGGCGCGCCACCCACGCCCAGGTTTCGGAGCGAGGCGAGCCGGCGGCGGTCGAAGGCGGGGGACTGCAACACGTCGCGCACCTGGACCGGGACGAGGAACACCGACGAGATCCGATGCCGCTCGGTCGCGGCCACGAACCGCGCCGGATCCCAGGCGCGGAACAGGACCGCGCTGGCGCCGGCGAGGATCGAGGCCTGGTACCAGATCATCAGACCCACCGCGTGGAACATCGGCGTCACGACCCCGACCACATCTTCCGCCGTGACCTGATGCTCCCGCGCGGTGGAGAGCGCCGACACGTAGCGCGCCCGGTGGCTCACGACCGCGCCCTTGGGGCCGCCGGTGGTCCCGCCGGTGAAGGTCATCGCGACCGGCGCCCGAGGGTCCACCTCCCGGTCCGGGTGAGCCGCGCAACAGCCGGCCAGCGCGGCGGCGAACGCCTCCCGATCGCCGCGAACCACGAGGGGGATCCGGCTTCGGGCCTCCGGCGTCAGCTTCGGCGCCGCCTCGGGGTCCACCACCAGCACCCGCGGCCGGGTGCGGCTCAGGATGTCCGCGATCTCGGCGGGCGCGTAGAGAGGGGGAATGTGCACCAGGACGCTTCCCGCCCGGGCGTTGCCGAAGTGGACGATGCCGTATTCCGGGCTGTTGAAGAGCAGGGTCGCGACCCGGTCCCCGGGCTCGACCCCGGCGGCGATCAGGCGGTGGGCGAACCGGTTCGCGCGGCGGTCGTACTCGGCGAAGGACATACGGCGGCCGCCGAAGATCACCGCGGTCTTTCGCGGCGCGCGCCCCGCCGCGCGACGCAGAACCTCGCCGAGCTGCACGGGGCCCTGGCCCGGCGTCAGACGGCGCCGACGCTCCGATCGGCGGGGAGGCGGGCCATCCGCTCCATGGGTCCGAAGATGCTCTCCACCCCGGAGCCGAACACGTTGCCGGACAGGATGGCGATGACGCCCTGGCGGCACTCCGGGTTCGCCCTCAGAAAGTCGGCGAAGTTGAAGTCCCGGTCGTAGAACGCGTAAACCATCTTGCGGAACGCCCGCATCCCGGCGACGAACTCGTCCGCGAACGCGCCGAGAGCCCGAGCGCTCAGGTCGCCCCGCGCGAGGCCGTCACAGATCGCATCGGCCGCCCACTCCCCGGAGCGGAGCGCGAGGAGGACGCCCGTCGAGTAGATCGGGTCGAGGAAGGCGAAGGCGTCCCCGACGAGAACCCAGCCCGGGCCCGCGATGCGCTCGGCGCAATAGGAGAAGTCCTGCGCCACCCGCGCCGGCATGACCTGCTCCGCCCCGACGAGCCGTTCCTCGAGCGCCGGACAGTCCCGGATCGCCGCCTCGAAGCGGGTCTGGGCATCCTCGCCGGAACCGGTCAGGCGGTCGAGGTCTCCGACGACTCCGACGCTCGTCACGTCGCCGGCGAGGGGGATGACCCAGAACCAGGCGTCGCCTCCCCGAGTGCGCAGGATCAGCGTCGCCCCCTCGTCCCTCCCGGCGTCGCGCCGCGCCCCGCGGAAATGCGTGAAGATCGAGACCTTCCGGAGGTACGGCTCGGGAACCAGCAGGCCCAGACGGCGCGCGATCAGAGCCCGGCGTCCGGTCGCATCCACGACCACGCGGGCCGGGATCTCCGCCGGCGCGCCGTCCTGCCCCCGGGCCACAACGCCGATGGCGCGCTCGCCGTCGAAGAGAACGTCCTGGACCTGGACCCCTCGCCGGACCCGGACGCCGTTCTCCACGGCGCCTTCGAGCAGGAGGGCATCGAACTCGCTGCGCCGCACCTGCCAGGTCGTCGAGCGTTCGTGCGGGTCGGTCTCGGCAAAGTAGAACGGCGCCGAGCCGCGGCCGGACGAGCTGAAGAACTGGACGCTGTGCTTCTTCTGGAAGTGGCTCCGTTTCAGGCGCTCCACCAGCCCGAGGCGGTCCAGGGTGTCCCACGTCCACGGCACGAGCGACTCCCCGACCTTGAACCGGGGATGCTTCTCCCGCTCCAGCAGGCCGACCCGGTAGCCCCGCCGGGCGACGAGCGTCGCCGCCGCCGCGCCCGCCGGGCCGCCGCCCACGACGACCACATCGAGCGGCTCCGGGAACATCGCTCCGGTCAGAGGTCCCGGTCAGGCGGTCGCGAGTTCCCGGTGCGCGCGCTCGTAGAACTCGGGGAGCAGCGAATCCACCCGCAGCAGGCCCTGCGGGGTGAGCCGGATGGCGTCGTCATCGAGAGTCACCATCCGGTCGCGCTCCAGCCTGCCGAACGCGGAATCGAACTCCTCCCGCAGTTCGATCCCGAACTTGTCCCGGAAATAGCCGGGGTCGAGGTGACCGAGCTTGAGCTGGAGGATCGTCTCCCGGATCAGGCGCTCCTTCGAGGAGGTGCGCAGCGCGCGCTGGACCGGGAAGGAACCCCGGCTCACCGCCCCGAGCCAGTCGTCCCAGGAGGACGAGTTCTGGTAGTGGACCCCCCGCAGGTGTCCGAAGGAGGACACTCCCGCCGCGATCATGTCGGCCCCCCGCCAGAGGGCGTCGCGATAGACGAAGCGCGCCCCGCGGCCCTTCTTCTTCACAGTGTAGGCGCTCGAGGGCTCGAAGCCGGCGGCCGCGAACTGCTCGAAGGCGTAGGCGTGCCAGTCGCGCCGCGTCTGCCAGCTCGCGAACAGCGGGGCGTCGTCGTCGTTCCCCAGAATGCGTTTCGCGTACACCGTGTTGTACGGAAGCTCCATTTGGTACACGGTGATGCTGTCCGGGTCGAGGGCGATCGTCTCGTCCACCGTCTTCCGCCACAGCTCCCACGTCTCGCCGAGCATCCCGGCGATGAGATCCACGTTGACCTGCTGGAAGCCGGCCTCCCGGACCCACGGCATGCACCGGTGGATCTCCCGGGTGGTGTGGGCGCGACCGTTCTCGCGCAGGATCCCGTCGTCCATGTTCTCGAGACCCAGGCTCAGCCGGGTGACGCCGATCTCGCGGATCGCCCGGACCTTGGCCTCGGTCAGCGTGCCCGGCTCGCACTCGAAGGCGACTTCGTCCACGCCGGCCCAGGAGAATGCGTCCTTGAGGCGGGAGACCAGCCCCAGCAACTGCTTCGGGCTGATGAACGACGGCGTCCCGCCACCGAAGTACACGAAGTCGAGCGGTCGCCCGGCGAGCAGAGGTTGCGCCGCGTAGAGCTCCACCTCCCGGGCGAGGGCGTCCAGGTACTGCCGAACCTCCTTGCCGTTGCGGTCGGTATAGACGCGGAAGTAGCAGAACTTGCACCGCTTCCGGCAGAACGGGATGTGGAGGTAGAGCCCGAGTTCGGGCGCCGCCGGCCCGACGGGTTGCCCGAGAACATCTTCGAGCGCCGGCGCCTGGTCGGCGCTCCACCGGGAATACGGCGGGTAGTTCGAGACGAAGACGCTGCCGAGATCGGACTCGGTCGCGGGCTCGGTCATGGTCGGGGCGCCGGTCGGTGCGGTAGCTCCCGGCGCTGCATTTTACCGGCCCGACCCGGGTCGGCGGGCTGGAGTTCGGTCGTGGAGCCCCCCGCAGCCGGTGGAGGGGACGTGATCCCCGGTTTGCTAGGATTTCCGGCTGCCTTCAGGGTCTGCCGTCCTCCTTGCGCTGCTTCATCGTCTCCATCCCGCCGGTTCTCGCTGGACCCGGCGCGCCCTCCGTCGGGGCCTGATCTCGCGAACGGTGCGGTCCAGAGCTTCGCTGCGATGACGGACCGACTCCTCCCGCGCGCCGCCGAGCACGATCGCGGCGTGGAGGGCGAGACCGACGAACCCCGCCTTCCCGGGCGGGTGAACGGCAACCCGCGAAACGACGAGGAGAACGGCCGGGACCGCGTCGTCTCCGGGCCGGACGGGGATCTCGACGACCTCCCGCGGCTCTCGGCGGACCACCTGATGGACGCCTACCGCGCCATGTTGACCTCGCGGGAGGTGGACTTCCGGGAGATCGCGCTGAAGCGGCAGAACCGCGCGTTCTTCCAGATCACCAGCATCGGGCACGAGGCGGTGACCGCCGCCGCCGCGTCGCTCCTCCGCCCGGAGGACGACTGGATCTTCCCCTACTACCGGGACCGGGCGCTCGCCACCCGGCTCGGGCTGACCCCCAGGGAACAGTTCGCCAGCTCGTGGGGGGCGGCGGAGGAACCCTCGGGCGGCGGACGGCAGATGCCGTCGCACTTCTCGAAGCGGTCGCTCGGGCTCACCATCCACTCGAGCTGCGTGGGCACCCAGTTCCTGCACGCGGTCGGCGTGGCCCACGCGCAGCGGTACCTGGTTCGCCATCGCCTTCCGGGGATGCCGGCGGCCTCCGACGGGATCGCCTTCGTCTCCGGCGGGGACGGCTCGACGAGCGAGGGCGAATTCTGGGAGGCCCTGAACAGCGCCTCTCTACGGCGTCTTCCCGTGCTGTTCCTGATCGAGGACAACGGTTACGCGATCTCGGTGCCGGTGGAGCACCAGACCGCGGGAGGCAACATCGCCCCGCTCACGGCCAACTTCCCGGATCTGCGGGTCCTCGAATGCGACGGATGCGACTACGAGGAGTCGTGGCGAACCCTCTCCGAGGCGTTCGACCACGTCCGGTCGGGGGAAGGTCCGGCGCTCGTCCGCGCCCGGGTGGTCCGCTACGAGTCCCACTCGCTCTCGGACGACGACCGCGACTACAAGACCGGCGTCGAACTCGAAGGGGAACGCGCCCGCGACCCGGTGCTGCGGCTTCGGGACCGGCTGACCGCCTCCGGGGCGGCGAGCCATGAGGAACTTGAAGATCTGGGCCACCACACGCAGACCGAAGTCGCGAACGCCGCCGCCGAAGCCCTTGCGATGCCGTGGGCGCCGGCGGAATCGGTCGGCGATCACCTCTACAGCCCGGATGTGGATCCCTCCTCGGCCGACTTCGAGACTTCGCCCCGCTTCGAGGAAGGGGCGAAGCCGGGGACGATGGTGGACCTGATCCGCTCCACGCTCCGGACCGAGATGGCGCGGGATCACCGGATCCTGCTGTTCGGCCAGGACGTGGCCGACGCCAGCCGCGAGGAGATCCTGAGGGAAGTCAAGGGCAAGGGCGGCGTGTTCAAGGTGACGCACGGGCTCCAGCGCGAATTCGGGTCGGAGCGCGTCTTCAACAGCCCCCTCGCGGAGGCCACGATCGTCGGGGTCGGCACCGGGATGGCGACCCGGGGGCTGCGCCCGGTCGCCGAGGTCCAGTTCCTCGACTACTTCTGGCCCGCCTACATGCAGCTCCGGAACGAGCTGGCGAGCCTGCGCTGGCGCTCCAACGGCGCCTATTCGGCCCCGCTCTTGATCCGGGTGCCGGTGGGCGGCTACGTCACCGGCGGCGGCCCGTACCACAGCCAGTCGGCCGAAGTCCTGTTCACCCACCTGCCCGGTCTTCGGGTGGTCATGCCCTCCACCGCGCTCGACGCCGCCGGACTGCTCCGGACCGCGATCCGCTGCGACGACCCGGTGCTGTTCCTCGAGCACAAGCACCTCTACCGGCAGACCTACAACAAGAGCCCCGACCCCGGCCCCGACTACATGATCCCGTTCGGGAAGGCGCGGACGGTTCGGCGCGGCGAGGATCTCACCGTGGTGACCTACGGCGCCCTCGTGCATCGGGCCGAGCTCGCGGCGAAGAAGGCCGCCGCCGAGGGGATCTCGGTCGAGATCCTCGACCTCCGCTCGCTCGCCCCCTACGACTGGGACGCCGTCTGCGAGAGCGTCCGCCGCACGAATCGGGTCCTCGTCGCCTACGAGGACACCCGCAGCTTCGGCTACGGCGCCGAGATCGCCGCCCGGGTCGCGGACGAGCTCTTCGAGGACCTCGACGCCCCGGTGCGGCGGGTGGCGGCACAGGACACCTGGGTGGCGTACTGTCCCGGCCTCGAGCAGGCCATCCTCCCGCAGCCCGAGGACCTGCTCGAGGCCTTCAGACGGCTGGCCGAGTATTGAGGGCCGGACGGCATCGAGCCGTCGTCCGGCTGAGCTCCCGACCGCCGGGGTAGCCGGCGCCACCCGTGTCCGTCCACGCCTTCGAAGATCCCGCCGCCCTCCGGACGCCGGTCCCCGGGGACGGGAGCCCGCCCCCGCTGAGTGTGCTCGGGGAGGAGGAACGGCTCCATCTCGCCGCTGTCTCCGAGTTTGCCGCGCACGAGATCGCGCCTCGCTCGCGCGCCATGGAGAACGCCGGTCGCATCCCGGACGACCTGCTCCGGACGCTCGCCGAGAACGGCTTCCTCGCGGTCTCGGTGTCGGAAGAGCATGGCGGGCTCGGGCTCGGCGTCTTCGGCGTCGTGCTCACGGTCGAGGCGCTCGCCCGCGCCGATGCGGCGGTGGCGCTCCTCGTGGACGTGCACAACACCCTGATCACGGCGGCGGTCGAACGGTTCGGAACCGACGATCAGCGGTCACGCTTCCTGCCCGGACTCGCCGCCGGACGGATCGGAGCGTTCTCGCTCTCCGAGGCGCACGCCGGAAGCGACGCCTTCGCTCTTTCGACCACGGCGCGCCCGGTCCCGGGCGGGTTCCGGCTGGACGGGGCGAAGGCGTGGGTCTCGGGAGGTCGGGAGGCGGGACTCTTCCTGCTTTTCGCCCGGACCCCCGAGGGCATCACCGCATTCCTTGTGGAGCGCGAGAACGCGGGGCTCGAAGTGGGACGGCCCGAGAGCAAGGTCGGCTTGAAGGCGTCGAGCACGACCCCGCTGTTCCTGACCGACGCCTTCGTGCAGGCGCGTGACGTGCTCGGGACCGTCGGCGAGGGACGGGCCCTCGCGATGGCGCTCCTGAACGAGGGGCGGATCGGGATCGCGGCGCAACTCGTCGGGATCGGGCAGGCGGCGCTCGATCTCGCCACCGACTACGCCGCGGAGCGCAAGACGTTCGGCCGGCCAATCCGCACCCGGCAGGCGGTCGCGTTCGCGCTCGCCGACGCCGCGGCGCGCGTCGAGACGGCGCGGCTTGCGACCTGGAACGCGGCGCGCCTCGCCGATCAGGGCTACAACCTCCGTCACGCCGCCGCGATCGCCAAGTTGACCGCGCAACGGATGGCGGAGCGGGTCACGTCGCTCGGGATCGAGATCCACGGCGGGACCGGCTACACGACCGACTGTCTCGCCGAGAAGCTGTGGCGGGACGCGAAGGCGGGGACGATCTACGAGGGCACCGAGAACATGCAGCTCCTCACCATCGCCTCCGGCTTCCCGGCCTGGCGCAGTCGCTGATTGGCGTTCCCCAACTGCCGCGCGCCGGAGAGTGGGCCGTCTCGCCCAGCCTGCAGGCCAGAGAGTCACTCTCGGATCGACCCGGGGCTCGCCGCGGTTGAACCGCTTATCGTCGCGTGGTCCAATGGGGGCGATGGCCGCAACAACGGACGATGCAGACAGGTCCCCAGCGAGAGGAGCACCTCGTCGGCGTTGGTCGTGTGCGGCACTCGTAGGCCCACCAGCATCACGCGCCCGGGGAACGACGCGCATCGACCTCCCGTTCCCGTGGTGCGGCTGACGCTCCGGGCGGTGCCCCCGCCACGGGGCGCGGCGTTCACTTTGTCCTCCCTTCACCAGAGCAACACGGCCAGCGCCGCCCACTGAGGAAATGACTCGCCTGTGAACCCGGACACTCCCTCTACAGGCGGCAGCCTCGTCGTCCCGCATCCCCGCCGCAGCCCGGAATTCTGGGCCATCATCACCGTTGGGGTGGGACTCGCAACGCTCGGCGCGGCCCTCGCGGCCGTCATCCTGACCGGCCTGAGCAGCGCAGCCGAAGATCGGCAGGCCATCCGCGCCGACCTCCACCCAAGTTAGTCACTTTTGCGTCTGGCCGGCGGCCGGCGTCGGAGAGCTGAGGCGATATCGGGGCGGTTTCGGCTCCAAAGTGGCCCGCAGAGCCCGGATTTGCCCCAAACCAAGGCCATTTCGGGGGGTCGAGTGGCCTTTTCCTCCGATCCCCGCGCCAAACCCCCGATGTAGTGCCAACTTCTTTGGCGAGTGGGCGTTTACTCCTTTACTCGAAGCCGCCAATGCGACACGATTGGCTCATGTTCATCCGGGCCACCCGAGTGCGCCGCAAGACCGGTTCGTCCATCGTCCATCGCCTGGTCCAGAGCGAGCGGTTCGGCGACAAGGTTCGCCAGCGGACGCTGTTGAACCTCGGAGTGGGGTACGACGTGCCGCGGGAGCGGTGGCGGGAAGTTGCGCAGTTGACGCGGAGGCTGTTCCACGGGGAGCAGCCGCTGATCGAGCCGGAGCCGGAGGTTCGGCGGGCGGCGGAGGGTCTGGTGCGTCGTCTGCGCGCCCGGGGGGAAGAGCTGGAGAAGGGGCCGGGGCCGAAGCGGGCGACGGTGGATCTGGACACGCTGGACCACGAGGGCGGGGTGCGCAGCGTGGGCGGGGAGCGGGTGAGCCTGGCGGCGCTGGAGCAGTTGGGCTTCGGGGAGCTGCTGCGGGGAGTTGGGTTCTCGGAACGGGACGCGCGGATCGCGACGGCGCTGGTGATGGCGAAGATGCTGTATCCGACGAGCGAGCTGGGGACGGAGCGCTGGCTGCGGGAGGAGAGCGCGACGCTGGAGCTGCTGGGGCTGGCCGGGGGGCTGGGGGTGTCGGACACGAAGCTGCTGCGGATCGGGGACGTGGCGGCGTCGCCATGAGGTTCAGGAGGGGCTGTATGGGCGGGCGCGGAGCCTGTTCGGGGAGCCGGAGGCGATCGTGTTCTATGACCTCACGAACACGTGGCACACGGGAGGGCGGACGACGGAGGGAGAGCTGCTGCGGTTCGGGCGGTCGAAGCAGAAGCGGAGCGACTGCCGGCTGGTGACGCTGGGGCTGGCGCTGGACGGCGCGGGGTTCGTGAGGCAGTTCGAGGTTTTGCCGGGGAACGTGTCGGAGCCAGCGACGCTGGAGAGTTCGGTGCGTCGGCTGGAGGGGGGCCTGCGGGAGGGGGAGAGGAGGCCGACGGTGGTGATGGACGCGGGGATCGCGACCGAGGAGAACCTGGGCTGGTTGCGGGAGCAGGGATATGACTGGATCACGGTCTCGCGGTCGAAGCGGCCAGCTCCCCCGGAGGGAGAGCCGGAGGCGCAGCTGCGGACGGCGGCGGGGCACGAGGTTCGGGCGTGGCGGCTGGGCGAGGAGTCGGGGGAGCTGCGGCTGTGCGCGGTGAGCGAGGGGCGGAAGGCGACGGACGAAGCGGCGCTGGCGCGGTACCGGGCGCGGTATGAGGGGGAGCTGTCGCGGCTGCACGAGGGGCTGACGATCCGGTATCGGATGAAGCGACACGACCGGGTGGTGGAGAAGGTGGGCCGGCTGAAGGAGCGCTTTGCGCGGGTGGGGAAGCAGTATGAGGTGAAGGTGGAGAAGGGGAAGGGGCCGAACGCGACGGCGGTGAAGTGGAATCGGCGTGAGAAGTACGAGGAGGCGGACGCGAGCGCGGGGGCGTATCTGCTGCGGACCAGCCACCGGGACTGGGAGCTGGAGAAGGTGTTGCGGACCTACTGGCGGCTCACGGGGGTGGAGGCGACGTTCCGGTCGTTGAAGGTGGATCTGGGGCTGCGGCCGATCTGGCATCGGAAGGATGCGCGGATCGCGGCGCACCTGTTCATTGCGTTGCTGGCGTATCACGCGGTGCGGCTGATCCGGACGCGGCTGCGGGCGGCGGGAATCCGGTCGAGCTGGAGCACGCTGCGGGATCGTCTGCGGCCGTGGGGGCGGGTGACGACGACGATGCGGACGGAGGACGGGTCGCTGATCGTGAACCGGCAGGATGTCCGGGTGGGGGCGGAGCTGGCGGAGGTGGGACGGTTGATGGGAGTGCGTCCCGGTCTGTATCGCCGCCGGCACGTCGAAGCGGCGGCGCGGTAGGCGATCCTTGTAGTGCCCCTGTGGGCACTCGCCTGTCTTGTAACGGAAGTCAGGTCATATGGTTACGGCACCACATGTTCACAAAATGACTAACTTGGGTCCAGTCCGTGCGCTCCGACCTTCAGTCCGTGCGCTCCGACCTCCATTCCGTGGGTGCCGACCTCCAGTCGCTCGGGGAGAGGGTCGCCCGGCTCGAAGGGGCCTTCGCCTACCTTCGCCCCGCGCCCGCCTCCACCCCCGACAGCGAATAGCCGATCCGGCCGCGCCCGCCGTTCGGCGGAAAGATGCGGCGCAGCGCGATCAGAACGGCAGCCCGAGCCGCCGGGCCGGCGGCCTCCGACCCGTCCGAGTAGCGGCGGATCACCGCGCCGCTCATGGGGCCGCCTTCCGGGAAAGCGCCCGGCGATCCTCCGGACTCCCTGCCTTTCAGCGCGGGAAATTCGGATGCGGGAACACGCACCCGAGGTTGTCCAGATCCTCGGTCAGCAGAAAAAAGTCGCTGTCCCCGCCGCTGATCTGCGTCAACGGAACGCTCATCCAAGCGAATACGAACTGGGACCGTTCGGGCTGCACCAGCGGGCTGTGGCTCATTCCGAAGACGTGCGCCAGTTCGTGAATGATGGTCTCCGAATCGCGGTCTCGCGGGTAGCCCGCGCAGGTGATGTCGGGGTCGAACAGGTGGCGATTCATCCATGTCGCAGGCGGAGAGCCCTGCGCGTTCCACGAGCTCCCGAGGTGCTCGGGGCAATCGGGCGCGCCCCATCCGGGACTCCAGACGTGATCCCGCCACGCCACCAACACCGTGTAGTCGTCCCCGGCAGGCAGAGCGTCGGGGTCCATGATCGGGTAGCCCAAGCGCTCCTCCAAGCGGCGGGCCATGTCGCGGAGCGGCTCCACGACCTCCTCATCGAGAAAATTCGGACGGCCGATCCGAAGCCCGCCCTCGATGATCGGCTCCGCCTCGATACGGAAGCGGATCGGCCGGTCGGGCTGCCACTCATGGACCACTTGCCGGCGGCCCCAGTGGTAATTCAGGGCCCGTTCCCGCTGGTCGGTGCAACTCTCAAGCGGCGGATTTCCGAGGACCGGATGCGCTTCCAGGTCCCGTCCGGGTCCGACAGCCGCACCGGTTTCGGTCGGTGTCACCCTGGTGATCTCGACTTCGACTTCCTCGCCGGCCGCGTTCAGGAACGCGCCCTCGGCAAAGTCGAAGGCATCCGCCTCGATGCTGATTCCATCCTCGTCCAGGTCTTCCAGCCGCACCCGGTAGGCGAACTGATGGCAGAACTGGAGCCGGGCCAGGGGACGATGGGAGCGAACCGGACGGCATCGCCGACGGTGATCGCCAGCCGGGGGGAGCCCTCGACTCGCGCCTCCCGGTCCTGTCTGACATACAGGCGGATCGGATCTCCCACGGAGTAGGCGCCCCTTGACCCGGGAACCGATTCGACCCAGACGTGCGCCCGGCGCGGCGCAGTGGGCACCGGCTCCGCGGCTGTTGGAGTGGACGGGACCTCGAGCACCGATGGGGGAACGGCTGGATCCCCTCCCCCGCAGGCGGCGAGGGTCAGGCCTGTCAGGGCGAGCCCGCGTCGGAGCACGGCATCCTTACTCGCCGCGGGGCGTGAGCGCCTGGGTCGACATGCGGTTGTCAAGGCGCTCTTCGGTGCGGGCGGTCCGATCGGTGAGCGACCGGATCGCCTCCTGAAACGCCCGCCGCTCTTCGGCCGCCGTCTGCTGGAACGACCGGAAGTCCTCACGGGCCTCTCGCTGCTCTGCGGCCAGGAACCCGACGACCGTTCCCCCGAGGGTGAGGAAGAGCGCCGTGATGGCGATCGCGAGTCCGATGACCCAGCGCTGGAGCCTTGCTTCGAGCGCAGCGATGTCCGCTCTGATGGCGACGACATCCGACCGCGGCCCATCGGTCCGGGAGGCGGTGTCGAGACCCATCGCCGGGATCGTAGCAAGGCGCGTCTGTCGGAGCGGCGGACTGGAGTCCGGCGACTACCGGAGGAAGCGCACCGAAACGCAACGGCCGCCGCGCCGGGCCGCTACCGGGAGAACCGGCGGAGTCCGGCGCTCCGACACCTACGCGGGGCGGAGGCGGGTCGTGACGACGCGGGCCAGACCCGTCCAGACCCACGGGGTGCGCCGCACCGAGAGGTCGAGCAGGTAAGCGATCAGGGCCAGGAGCGCGAGCAGCGGCCATAGCGGACGGGAGCGGATCACCCGGTCCCCGCCGGCGGCGAGCACCTGAGCGCGGGTCGGGGCTACGATGCCTCCGGTCTCGGCGGCGAGGAGCGCCAGCGCCTCGTCGTCCGGCGGCAGGAACCGGTACTCGTCCGGGTAACTCAAGTGGATCGCCCGCTCGAGATCCCCACCCTCGGCCAGATCCTCGGGGAGCGAATCCTCGAGGATGCGGAACTCGGCGGCGGCCCCCGGCGGCAGGTCGAGCGGGACCTCGGTCTCGTACCGCCCCGGGCCGGTCTGGCGGACCGTCGTGCGTCCCACCAGCCCGGCGTAGCGGACCTCGAGCTCGGGCTCCACGCCGGTCGGGAAGCTGCCGTCCTCCCGAATCAGCGACAGGGAAACCGCGGCCGAGCTGCCGTGGCGATTCACCGCGAACTCGACGTCGGCGCCGGATCCCCGCCGCATCGCATCGCGGACGACCTGGGTCCAGAACTTCCCGTAACCGTCCCACCCGATCCAGTCGGCGGCCCAGCGGTTCTTGGAGTCGGAGGTGAACATGGACACCCGCCCCAACCCGTACTGCCACCGGGCGAGCAACGGCTCCTCGTCCGGCCCCTCGAGGAGCACTTCGGCGGTGTCCTTCGCCATGGTGGCGACGAAGCCCTTCAGCTCGGGGGCGACATCGAAGTCGAGCCCGTCCAGCACCCGCGCCCGCTGGCGCACGACCGGGTGGAAGGGCTCCTCGATCAGGGTGGCGTCGAGGGCGATCTGGGTCTCCTCGACGAAGATCTGCTGCACCCGGGCGGCGTCGCGGATGAAGTAGCTGCGCCCGTCGCCCCATTCGGCGATGTCGGCGAGCAGCTCCCGATCGGCCTCCTCGCCGACCGCCACGGTCGAGATCGTGATCTCGTCCTCCTCCATCCGGGTCACCAGCTCCTGGTAGTCGTCGGGATAGGTCTTGCCGTCCGAGAGCAGGATCACGTGCTTCACCTTGGAAGGACTCTCCGCGAGCTGCTCGTAGGCGCGCTCGAGCGCCGGATAGATGTTCGTCTGGGCGCTCGCCTGGATCCGGCTGATCCCCTCCTTGATCCATTCCCGGTCGGAGACGGTCTGAAGCGGAATCGTTGTGTACGGATTCCAGTCGAAGGTGACGACGCCGAACCGGTGCGTGTCCTCGAGCAGGTCGAGCGCCGCCTTGGTGGCCTCCTTGGCGAGCGCGATCTTCCGGCCGTACATGCTGTAGGACTTGTCGAGGACGATGATGAGCGAGAGGTCCTTCCACTTCTCCTCGATCTGAAAGTCCACCGGGAGGGCCTCCTCGAGCACGGACTCGGAGTAGCCGTCCTCGCCGTAGCTCGATTCCCCGGCGGCGAACACCAGCCCGCCCCCGTCGTCGCGCACGTAGCTGGCGATCCGGCGCATGGTCGGATCGGGGAGTCGGTCCGGCGGCACGTCGCTGAGGACCACGGCGTCCCACTCGTTCAGATCCACCACCCCGAGCGCCGCCGCCGGGGCGACCCGCACCGAGACGCCCTCCGATTCGAGGGCATCACGCAGATAGGAGACGCTTTCCGCTCGACCCTCGACGTAGAGGATTCGGGCGGGCGGTCCCACGGCGACCGAGGTTGCGCGCCGGTCGTTCCCCTCCAACCGGTCCCCGGCGACCCCGATCTCGGCTTCCACGACGGTCATCCCGTCGGTCTCGATCCGGACCGGCACCGGCACGGTGGAGGCGCCGGGCGGCAGCTCCACCCGAACCGCCGCCAGCTCTTCGCGCTCGGCGCTGTCGGCGGCCCCGGCGAGGACGCGCACTTCGGCGGGACCGCCGGAAGCGGAGAACACCTCGACCTCGACGAGGGTCATTTCACCCGCGCGCACGTCGTCGGGGAGTTCGACGCCGGAGACGAAACCGCCGCCGTCGGTCCGTACCCCCGAAGGCGCCGGGAAGACGCGGATTCCGGCTTCCCTCAGATGCGAGATCGCCGCCGCCGCCTCGCCGTCGGTCTCACGGCCGTCGCTGAACAGGACGAGGCGCTTCAACCGGTCCGGCGGGAACAGCGTCGCCGCATACCGGAGCGCCGCTTCGATGTTCGTCTTGCCCTGATCCAGCGCGTCCTCCGGCGGGAGTCCGGCGGCGACCGCGCCGTCGAAGACCTGCACCCCGAGGAGCTCCTCCGCCTGTTCCACAGCGACCGGCCGGTCGGCGAAGGCGACGAAGTGGGCGTCCGACGCACCGACGCCGCGGGCCGCCGCTGCGGACCATTCCACCGCATCCTGGATCGAGCCGCCGGCGACGCTTCGGGAGACGTCCACCACGAAGGCCACCGAGATGTCTCCGGAGCCCGGGCGCACGACCGGCCGACAGAGCGCGAGCAGGAGGAGCCCCGCCGCGAGCAGGCGCAGCGTGAGCGAGGCGCGGAGGCGCAGCAGCGGCCACCGGAGGTCGGAGCGACGCGCCGCCAGGACCACGACCGCAAGCAGCGGCAGGAGGGCGAGTGGCCAGCGGGCTTCGAGGATCAAGGTTTCCGGGGTCCGGGAACGGGAATCCTACGGGACGCGGAGCCGACGAGCCGGCCGTCCCTGCCGGCGCATTGCCGGCGTATTGCCGGCGCGCCGGACTCCAGTCCGGCAATTCCACATGAGCGGGACCGTCGCAGACTCTCCAGTGTGGTACCCGCCAGGGACCAACCTGCGGGGACGTTGCCGAGCCGGAGCGCCAGTTCCCCGGTGCTCACGCGACTCCATCCACAGGCTGAATTGCCGAACTGGAGTCCGGCGCGCCGGCCCTCCCTGCTAATTTCGCTCAACCGCAAGGAGCCGCCCCCATGACCCGTCGTTCCGCATCGAGCCTCCGTTCAGGCGCCGTGTTCGCGGCGCTCCTGCTCCCGGCCCTCGCAGCGGCCCAGCCGGCGTCCATCGCGATCGAGCCGGCGTCGCTCGAGCTGGATGTGGGCGAGACCGCGCAACTCACCGCCAGCGTGCTCGACGCCGCCGGCGAGCCGGTGGAGGGAGCGCAGGTCGTCTTCTTCTCGGGCAACCGCCTGGCGCTCACCGTCACGCCCGCCGGGTTCGTTTCGGCGAACCGGCCCGGGGAACACGAGGTGACCGCGCTGCTTCCCGACCAGGCGTTCGACGGGAGCTGGGACTACTACAGCCGCTCCGATCCGGGCCTCCGCGCCGAGATCACCGTGGTCGTGAACGATCCGCCGCTGGCCCAGATCTTCTTCGAGGGCGCCCCGCCCCGGGCGTGGGTCGGGACCGAGGTGCGGTTCTCGCTGGCGGGAGAAGACGCCGCCGGCGAGGCGCAGCGCGGCATCGAGGCGGCCTTCGGGACGAGTGACCCCGATGTCGCCGTCGTTGACCCGTTCGGCCTGGTCTCCTTCCTCGCCGAGGGCCGCGTCGAGGTCGCTGCGATGAGCGGCGAGATGACGATCTACCACGCGGTCGAGGTGCTGCCGAACCCGACCGCGCACGTCGCCCTCGAAGCCCCCGCCGAGGAGGAGGTGCGGGTCGGAGACGTGATCCACTTCGAGGCGCACACCGAGGACGCCACCGGCAACCGGGTCCGGGGACCCGCGGTGCGGTTCGCCGTGGAGTCGCGGCCCGATTCGTTCCGGCCGGAGTCGCTCGCGGCGGGCGCCCCGGCGCAGATCCTGGCCGACGGACGGTTCGTCGCCGAGCAGCCGGGCGTTTACACGGTGGTCGCGATGAGCGGAGACCGGCTGGCGCGCCGGAGCGTGCGCGTTGTCCCGCGCAACGTGAAGCGCGAAATCGAGTTCCTCGGGCATGCCCGGGTCTCCGACCGGGTGACCGGGGATCTGTGGGTGTGGGAGGGCGTGGACGGACGGGACTACGCGGTCCACGGCACCTGGAACGCCGAGGGACACGCCTACTTCTACGACGTCACCGACCCCCGGAACATGGAACTCGTCGACACGGTCCAGGTGGACGCCCGGACGGTCAACGACGTCAAGGTCTCCGAAGACGGGACGCTGTGCGCGATCAGCCGCGAGGGCGCGTCGAACCGGAGGAACGGCGTCGTTCTCCTCGACTGCACCAACCCGCGCGAGGTCGAGATCCTCGCGTCCTTCGATCAGGGGTTGACCGGCGGCGTCCACAACGTGTTCCTCGACAACAACCACGTGTACGCGGTCAACAACGGCCGCCGCTGGGACGTGATCAACGTGGAGGATCCGCGGAATCCGTTCCGGATTTCGCGCTACGAGACCGACTCGCCCGGGCGTTCCGTCCACGATGTCTGGGTGCGGGACGGGGTCGCTTACCAGGCGGGACGGACGGATGGCCTCGTGCTCGTGGACGTCGGCGGCGGCGGGATGGGCGGCAGCCCGAACACGCCGGTCGAGATGGGTCGCTTCCCGCAGATCACCGGATGGAACCACGCGGTGTGGCCGTTCCAAAGCCCCTCGACGGGCAAGCTCTACGTCATCGGCGGCGATGAGGCGTTCTACCTGAACCCGCGCCGACCCGACGCCGGGGGCATCCTGTGGGAAGAGGAGATCCCGTCGCGGGCGAAGGGCTGGCTCCACTTCGTGGACTTCACCGATCCCGCCAACCCGGAGGAAGTGGCCCGCTTCCAGCTCGCCGACTCCGGCCCCCACAACCTGTGGGTGGATTGGGAAGAGGAGATCATGTACGTCGGCTACTACGACGCCGGCCTGCGGGTGGTGGACGTGAGCGGGGAGCTGATCGGGGATCTTTACCGGCAGGACCGCGAGATCGCCCGGTTTTTCCCCGAGGACAACGAGGGTTTCCTCGCGAACGCCGCCTTCACCTGGGGCCCGCAGCCCCACAAGGGGACGATCTTCCTCGCTGACTTCAACAGTGGACTGTGGGCGGTGCGGCTCCGGGAGCCGGGGGAGGACGCTTCCGGCGGCAACTGACCCGGTCCACCCCGGCCCCATCCGGGCCGTTCGCCGAACGAGCGATCCGCTCCCGTGTCAGGACCAGGCCTCTCAGTGGAACGTCTCCAGGGGATGGCGCCAGCGGAGTCCGGGGAACCGCGCGAAGCCGCGGTCGGCGGTGATCCACTCGCACCCATACTCGATCGCGAGGGCGGCCAGCCACGCGTCTGGAATCAGGTTGCCCTGCGCGCCGGTCTCGGCCACGAGACGCCGGAAGATCGCCCAGTGATTGGGTCCGGGCGCGACCGGAACCCGATTCGGCTGATCTGTCAGCGCGTCGACGAACTCCAGGGCGTCGGACAATGAGCTCGGAGGGTTGAAGATCCGGGGGTGGGTCACGATCCGGACGAACCCACTCAGTACGAGGTCACTGAGCCCGAATGCCGAATCGGAGGACACCGTTTCCTCCAGCCATGCCCGGTAACGCGCGTGATCGCGTACCTCTCCACGATGGGCGTAGATGAGCACGTTGATGTCGGGCAGGATCATTCCGTCTGCTCCATGAAGTCGAGCAGGGCTGCGGAGTGACTCAGATCCACTCCCGCCCGCACTCCCTTGCCCGTCACCGTCTTCAGACGGACACGGGGGCGGGGATGGGCAGCCGGCGTCACGCGCGCCAGACGCTCGCGGAGCGCCTCTTCGAAGAGCGCGGTCAGCGTCGTCCCGCAGCGCAGCGCCTCCTCCCGAGCCGCCCGCAGAAGGGCATCGTCCAGTCGAACCGTGGTGCGCATCCATGGAGCCTATCGCGCCGGCATCAATATGTCGCGCCATGCACAACGCGGCATCCGCCAGCGAGCCTTCGGGTCAGAATCGTGCATTCGAAGTCCACGAAGTCGAGCTGTACTGCTCACGATCGCTGGAGTCGGCGCTGTGGCGCTCCAGCTTCATCCCGACCTGTCTGGAGCCGGATGTGAGGTCCCTGCGGCCGATCGGAGACCTGTTCCAGTACCGGAGGGTCCTCCGGCAGCTCGCGACGAGAAGCGCCGGGCTGCTGGACCTGACCCGACATCGCGCGGCCCTTCCGTTCGACGCCCCGTAACCGGGGCGGCCCGTTCCGGGAGGACGTACCCTCCGCGCCCGTGCCTTCCTCGTTCGGTCCTGTCGTCTCCGCCCGCTGGCTGCGCCGGCGCCTCGCCGCCGGTGACCCGGAGCTCGTCGTCGTGGACGTCCGGTGCAACCTGTTCGACCCGGCCTGGGGCCGGACCCGGTACCGCGAAGGCCACATCCCGGGCGCCGTATTCGCCGACCTCGAGCAGGATCTCTCGGCCCCGAAGACCGGGGGGAACGGACGCCATCCCCTGCCCTCCCCCGCGGACCTCGCCGAGAGACTCGGCCGGCTCGGAATCGGGGGCGACACGCGGGTCGTGGCCTATGACGACATGTCGGCCATGTTCGCGGCCCGCCTGTGGTGGTCGCTCCGCCATCTCGGACACGACGGCGCCGCTGTTCTCGACGGCGGACTCCCCGCATGGACGGCGGCCGGGGGCCAACTGACGGCGGGGGACGAGGCCCGAGCTCCGGCGGCCTTCGTCGCGCGGCCAGTGGCGGCCCTCGCGGTGGATCTCGCCGAGGTGGAATCGGGGCTCGCCGCCGGGCGCCACCTCCTCCTCGACGCCCGCGAGCCGGAGCGATTCCGCGGCGAGACCGAGCCGATCGACCCGGTCGCCGGACGGATCCCGGGGGCCCGGAACCACTTGTGGAAGCGCAGCCTGGGGCCCGACGGCCGGTTCCTCGCGGTGGGGGATCTGCGGCGGCGCCTCCGTCCCGCGATCGCGAAGCGGGAGGGACGACCGGTCGTTTGTTACTGCGGGTCCGGAGTCACTGCGGCGCACAACGCGCTGGCGCTCGAGCTGGCCGGGGCCTCCGGGGTGGCGGTCTATTCGGGCTCGTGGTCCGAGTGGTGCGCCGACCCCGCCCGGCCCATCGGGCGGGGCCCCGCGGACGACTGATTCCGGCCGTTCAGGTTTCCCGCTCGGGAGCCGCCCGCTCGCGAGCGCGCACCAGACGCAGCATCAACCGGTTCCACGGCGTCTCGATGGCGTGGCGGGCGGCGCGCTCGACGACGATCCCGTTGATCGCCCCGATCTCGGTGGGGACGCCCCGCTCGAGATCCTGCAGCATGCTGGAGCGGTTCCCCCGCGTCGCCCGGGCGACGGCGCGAATCCGGTCCAGCGCCGCCGCCTCGGTCGCCGAAACCCCTTCGGCGCGGGCGACCCGGACCGCCTCCGACGTGAGCTCGACGACGACCCGCCACACGCCGGAGCGTCCGAGGATCTCGCCGGTGCGCAGACCCAGCAGCGCCGTCACCGGATTCACCGCCGCATTCAGGATCGCCTTGTCCCACAGCGGCGCCCGGATGTCCGCAACCGGCCGCACCGGAAACCCCGCCTGCCGCAGATGGGCGGCGAGCCGGTCCCGGGCGGACGCCGCGGCCCCCGAGAACACGCCGAGCGCAACCTCCCCGAACCCGGCGTGGAACACGACCCCGTCCGGACGCAGCGTGGCGCCGCTGTTCGAAACGGCGCCGATCACCGGGAAGCCGCCCGTTGCGAGGATCTCCTCGTTGCCGAGCCCGTTCTGGAGCGAGACCCGAATCGGCCCCGCCCCCAGCGGCGCGAGCGCCCGGGCGACGACGGCGGTGTCGGGCGCCTTCACGCAGACGAGGACGAAGTCGGGCGGGGGGTCGGCGAGGGCCGCCGCCGATTCCGCGGCCGGCAGCCGGCACGAGGCCTCGGTGGCTCCCTCCACCCGGATCCCGTTGCGGCGGATCTCGGCCAGCCGCGCCCCCCGGGCGACGACGGCGACCGGGTTCCGGTCGGCGAGGCGGGCGGCGAAGACGCTCCCGGTGGCGCCGGCCCCGAAGACCAGGAAGCGGGAGGAAGTCCCGCGTGCGACCGACACGGCGTGAGAGAGTAGAGCCCCGCGACCGACCCCCGCACCGGGGTCGCGGGGAGGCGAAAACGATGCGCAGCGACGAGATCAAGAGCGGACCGAGCCGCGCCCCGGCCCGGGCCATGTGGCGGGCGGTGGGCCTGACCGACGAGGACTTCAGGAAGCCGCTCATCGGGGTGGCGAACACCTGGACCGAGATCACCCCCTGCAACAGCCACCTGCGCGAGCTGGCGACCGAGGTCAAGGCGGGAATCCGCGCCGCCGGAGGGGTGCCGCTCGAGTTCAACACGATCGTGGTGACCGACGGCATCGCGATGGGGTCGTCGGGCATGCGCGCCTCGCTCGTCTCGCGCGAAGTCGTGGCCGATTCGATCGAGCTCGTGACCCGGGGGCACCTGTTCGACGGCGTCGTCGCCATCTCCGGATGCGACAAGACGATCCCCGGGACGGTCATGGCGCTCGCGCGGCTGGATCTTCCGTCGCTGATGCTCTACGGGGGCTCGATCGCCGCCGGCGCCTTCCGCGGCCGGGACGTGACGATCCAGGACGTTTTCGAAGCCGTCGGCGCTCACGCCGCCGGCGCCATGGACGACGCCGCGCTCCGGGAGATCGAGGGGGCGGCCTGTCCGGGCGCCGGCGCCTGCGGCGGGCAGTTCACCGCGAACACGATGTCGGTCGCGACCGCCTTCCTCGGCATTTCGCCCATGGTCGGGAACGAGATCCCGGCGACCGATCCGCGAAAGCGCGGGGTGGCCCGCAAGGTGGGAGAGCGGGTCATGGAACTGCTCCGGGAGGGGCGGACGGCGCGGGAGTTCCTGACCCGCGAGGCGCTGTTGAACGCGTGGACCTCGGTCTCCGCGACCGCCGGCTCCACGAACGCCGTGCTCCATCTCCTCGCCATCGCGCACGAGGCGGGGGCGGCGCTCACGCTCGAGGACATGGACCGGGTCTCGGCCCGCGCGCCGGTGCTCGCCGACCTGAAACCCGGCGGGCGCTTCACCGCGCCCGACATGGAGGCGGCCGGAGGGATGCGCCTCCTCGCCGCCCGCCTCTTCGAACTGGACCTCCTCGAGGACACTCCGACCGTCTCGGGAGCGTCGCTGAAGCAGCTCGCCGATGCGGCGGCGGAGACGACCAGCCAGGAGGTGATCCGTCCCGCGGGCGCGCCGGTGAAGCCCCGCGGCGGGCTGGCGATCCTGACCGGGTCGCTCGCACCGGAGGGTTGCGTCCTGAAGCTCGCCGGTCACGACCGCACGCGGCACGAGGGGCCGGCGCGGGTCTTCGACTCCGAGGAGGCGGCGTTCGCCGCAGTTCAGGAGGGGCGGATCCGTCCGGGAGACGTCATCGTGATCCGCTACGAGGGGCCCCGCGGAGGCCCGGGGATGCGCGAGATGCTCGGGGTTACGGCGGCGGTCATCGGCCGGGGGCTCGGAGACAGCGTGGCGCTCATCACCGACGGCCGGTTCAGCGGCGCGACGCACGGATTCATGGTGGGGCACGTCGCGCCCGAAGCCGCTGCTGGCGGACCGATCGCGCTGGTCCGCGACGGGGACTCCATCCGCATCGACCTCGATGCCCGGCGCCTCGACGTGGAGATGCCGGGACGGGACTCGCGACGACCGGACCCCGCTCCGGCCAACGACCACGCGACCGGCGTCTTGGCCAAGTACGCCCGGGAGGTCTCCTCCGCGGCCCGGGGCGCCGTCACCACCCTCGCCTGAGCCGTCCTCTCACAGGCTGCGCGAGCGGGCCTGCTCGGTGCCGTCGAGAGACGTCCCGAGGAAGGCGCCGTAGTCGGTCCCGCCGGTCCCGCGCGCGGCCCGACCCGGTCTCGCCTGCGCCGTGATGTAGTCGTGGACGAGGCGCATGTGGACCCGGCGCAGGTGGGCCAGCGCATCCACCGCCTCGGTGTAGGCCCGCCACCCGCCCCGATTCGCCGGTGATTCGGCGAAACGCCGGACCGCCCCGTCGGCCTCCACCGCCGCGACGAAGCGCCGGTGCTCGCGGGCCATGTAGCGGCGCATGTCCTGGTGGATGCCTCGCGCTCCGGGCAGGTGCCGCACCGAGAGGATCGCATCGAACAACTGGATGAGCGGGCTCTGCGCCGCACTCCCCCCGGCGAGCACCTGGGGCTCCGTCAGGTCGGTTCCCTCGTAGCGGACTCCCGGGGCGGCCCAGCCGGAGAATGCGGGACGGACGCGGCGGTAGAAGACGTGGGGGTCACAGTGCTCGCGGGTCCCCTCGGTGAGGTCGGCGAGCCTCCGGATCGTTGCGGCGACCTGCGACAGCCCGGCCACGACCTCTTCCGAGTCATGCGCGCGGGCGGCGGCGGCCAGCCGCATCGCGAGCGCCGGAATCGCGCCGCCCTCCGCTTCGATCGCGACCGTCGTCATCAGGAACCACAGCTCGTCGGTGCTCCCGTGAGCCCCCGCGAGGTGCGCCAGGTTCTCGAGCCCGATCGGGCCTTCGGGGTCCAGCCGCCGCCAGTTGTGGAGCACGAGGCTCTGATGGGACAGAACCGGCGGTCGCCCGAGTCGCTTCGAGAGCGCGACGAGCGGACGGGCCAGCGACGAGGGGAGAGAGTCCAGAACCGGAGCGCCCCCGTGCACGAAGGCCCCCGCCAACAGGGACAGAAGCAGCATCGCCCGCTCCACCTCGGGGCCGTCCTCGAGCGACGACGGATCGAGCTCCGGCATCCCGGTGATGTCGGCCCGGAGTCTCCCGTTGACCAGGCGGGCAGGCAGCTCGGCCGCGATCTGATCCCAGACCTCGAAGCCGGAGGGGAGCTGCTCGAGCGGGTCGGAAACGGGGAGAAAGCCTCGAGGACCCGGGACATCGCCCGGGCCGAGCTCGTGGAGAAGGAGAGTAGGAGCCATCGCAGGGGAAAGAGTATGGACGGGCGCGCGCGCTCTGGAAAACGGCTCGTCCGCCGGTCGCCGGACGGCCGTCGGCCCGTATCATCGGAGCCGACGGAGGTCCCCCCGTGCGCACCCTTTTCCCGTTCCTCTTCGCGCTGGTGACGGCGCTCGCCTGGGGCCTTTACGGGCCCACGCTGGGCCAGGCCCGACTCGCCGACGCCGCGGCGAGCCCGTTCAAGCCCTACGTGGGGATCGGGATCGCGTACCTCGTCGTCGCCATTGTTGGCGGGCTCATCGGGATGTGGCTCCGGGGGGACAGTTTTTCGTTTCTGCCGCTCTCCGGCAGCACCCTCGCGTGGGGATTCGCCGCCGGGCTCCTCGGCGCCGCCGGCGCCTTCGGGCTGACCCTGTCCATGTTCAGCGGGGGCGCCCGCATCCCCCACGCCGTCATGCCGGTGGTGTTCGGCGGCGCGGTCACCGTTACCGCGCTGTGGACGGTGTTCCGCTCCGGGGCGGCGCTCCGGGGCGGCCCGTGGCTGTGGATCGGGATCGCCGGGATGCTGCTCTCGACGCTCCTGGTCACGATGAACACGCCGCACGCCCCGCCGCCGGGAGCGCATCCACCCGCCGCACGATCGCGTTAGCCGGGGTCCGCCTCCGCGAGCAGGCGCAGGCCTGCGGCGCTGATGCCGGCGCCCGAGAGAACCAGCCCGGGGGACTCCGGCGCCGGATCCAGCTCCCCGAGGGCGGCCACCGGGAGCGCCGCGGACCCTTCCACCGCCGCGAACCGGGCCGAGCGAGTCACCCTCGAACACTCCCGGAGCGACAGCCGGCGTCACCTCCAGGAAGTAGAGTACGGATGTGACCGCCGGACATGGCGCAGCGACGCTCCCCGGACCGCCAACTCCGCTTTCGGTGACGCGTGCCATCCACCGTGACAACGCGGAGGTTGCCGGTCTGGCAGCCCTCGTCCCCGACTCGATCGGACCCATCGAGGACCCCTCGCGCGATCTGCCGCGGATCGCCCGGGATCCGTTCGCGATGGCGGCGATCGAAGCTGCTTCGGCCAGGGCGCCGACCACGCACCGTCTGTTCCTGGGCGACGCCAGGCGGGTGCGTCTGCCTCGACACTCTGTCCACCTTGCTCTCACGTCGCCCCCTTATTGGACGCTCAAGGCGTATCACCGTTCGACCGGCCAGCTCGGCTGGATCCACGACTACACGGAGTTCCTCGACGCTCTCGACCAGGTCTGGCAGGCCTGTCATCACGCCCTCGCGCCGGGCGGGCGGCTCGTCTGCGTCGTCGGGGATGTGTGCCTTTCGCGCAAGAAGAACAACGGGCGCCACACGGTCGTGCCTCTCCACGCCTCGATCCAGGAGCGCTGCCGCGCCATCGGATTCGACAACCTCGCGCCGATCATCTGGCACAAGATCGCGAATGCGGCGCACGAAGTGGAGCGGGGCTCCGGGGGAGGGTTTCTCGGCAAACCCTATGAGCCAAACGCCGTGATCAAGAACGACATCGAATTCATCCTGATGCAGCGCAAACCCGGCGGTTACCGCCAACCAACGCTCCCAGCGCGGACTCTGAGTCTGCTCTCGGAGACCCGGTTCCGAGAGTCCTTCCGGCAGATCTGGTCGGACATTGGAGGCGCTTCGACCCGGCGTCACCCGGCGCCGTTCCCGGTCCCCCTCGCTGAGCGACTCATCCGAATGTTCAGTTTTGTGGGAGACACGGTTCTCGATCCCTTCACGGGCACCGCCTCGACACAGGTGGCCGCCGCCCGTTGCGGGCGCAACTCTCTAGGTATCGAAGTCGATCCTGACTACTTCACCATGGCTGAGCGTCGTCTCAGGCGGGACGCGGCGGGCCTGCTGAGCCCGGCCGAACTCCACTGCGGCCCACTTCCAGAGCAATTCCAAACACCTCCTGGCTCATGAACATACCCCTCCGGCTAACAGCTCAGGACGCAGTCACGGAACTCCACAGGATCGCCGTCGTCGAAGGCAAGGCGACATCGGTTCGGCGCCTGGATCGCCTGGCGGACTACTGTGTTCAGCAACTGACCCGGCGTGGACTGAAGGCCGTCACCAAGGAGGCCGATGTTCCCGGAGCAGGACGAACGAAGAAGTGGGATGTCGCCTGCTGTATCGATGGAAAGTTCCGGTTGGTCCTCTCCTTGAAGTCCCTCCTTCGAAACCTCGGAGGGACTGTGCCGAACCGGATTGACGACATGATGGGCGAGGTCGCTAACGTCCAGCTTCACTCCCCCGAAATAGTCACCGGTTACGTGATGATCTTCAACGTCGCGAAGGATCGTTTCTCGCCCCGACACGGTGCGACCTGGTGCGAGCTTCTGACTGGCCGGTTGGAGTCGCTCTCTGGCCGCAGGCCTCCAGCGTGGACGACGGGAACGGTCGAAGACTTCTTGCTCCTCCGTGTTGATTTCGATCGGAGTCCGACAATCCTCTCGACCTCGCAACCATTCGAAGCCTTCTTCGACACGCTGGTCGAGCACGTCGCCGCGCGCAACCCGGGTGCGCTGCGGCGAGGCTGAACGCGAGCCAGAGCCCCCGCCGCCGGGAGCGCATCCACCCGCCGCACGATCGCGTTAGCCGGGGTCCGCCTCCGCGAGCAGGCGCAGGCCGGCGGCGCTGATCCCGGCGCCCGAGAGAACCAGCCCGGGGGACTCCGGCGCCGGGTCCAGCTTCCCGAGGGCGGCCACCGGGAGCGCCGCGGACCCTTCCACCGCCGCGAACCGGACCCGGTGGACGAATCGCATCGCCGCCGCGATCGCCGGCTCTTCGACCAGCACCCACTCGTCCACGAGCTCGCGGCAGAGCTCGAGCGTGATCGCCCCCGACTCCACGCCACCGGCCACACCGTCGGCGAGAGTCGGTTCGAAGGGCACTTCGTCCCCGGACCCGAGCACCCGACCGACCCGCACCGACGCCGCCATCACCGCCGAAGCGCGCGGCTGGCAGCCGACGATCCGGATCTCCGGCCGCGCGCGCCGGAGCCACGCCGCGATGCCCGCGATGAGACCCCCGCCTCCCACCGGAACCAGCACGGCGTCGAGTCGTGCGTCGCCTCGGGCCCGGTCCATCTCGAGCCCGACGACGCCCTGACCGGCCACGATCTCGGCGTCGTTGTAGGGGGAGATGAACGGCCGTCCGGTGCGATCCGCCTCGGCCCGGGCCGCGAGCTCCGCCTCGATCGCGTCCTCTCCCACGAGCCGCAGCTCGACGACATCGCCGTAGCGGTCTTCGAGCGCGCGGCGCTTGGAGTCAGCGACCGACTCGGGGAGATAGACGATCCCGCGGCCCCCGAGGAGCGAAAGAGCGTAGGCGGTCGCGCGGCCGTGGTTCCCCGACGAGGCCGTGATGACGCCGTCCGACAGCACGGCCGGACCGGCCTCCTCCCGGAGCACGAGAAGGCGGTTCAGCGCCCCGCGGGCCTTGAACGAGCCGGTGGCCTGGAAGCACTCCAGCTTCCAGCGGACCGCCTGCCCGGCCACCGGCCGAAGCGCGGGCGCCGCCTCGAACGGCGTCTCCCGGAGCCACGGGCGAAGGCGCTCCGCGGCACGTAGCACCCGATCGGGAAGCGTGCGGAGGAGATCTCCGTCAGGACCCCCGTCCGCGACCGCCGGGGCGGACCCGGAAAGCCGACAACCCTCTCCCGCGCTGGTCCGGGTAGGATTCCCCGCTTTCATCCCCCCGGAAACCTCCCAGGAGAGAGTCTAGATGAGTCAGGGAATCCAGGCCGTTCCCCGCCCCGCCAACGAGCCCGTACTCGACTACCTGCCAGGCAGCCCCGAGCGGGCCGAGCTGCAGGCCGAGCTGGCGCGACAGTCATCGCAAGTCGTCGAGATCCCGGTGATCATCGGCGGCGAGGAGATCCGCACCGGCCGGATCGCCGAGGTGCGATGCCCGCACGACCACCAGCGGGTTCTCGCCCGCTACCACGAGGCGACGCCGGAGCTCGTCGACAAGGCGATCGAGGCGTCCGCCGCCGCGTGGGACGCCTGGTCCGAGCTCGACCCCCGCGCCCGCGCCAGCCTCTACCTCCGCATCGCGGAACTGCTGGTGGGGCCGCACCGGGCGCGGATGAACGCGGCCACGATGCTGGGCCAGTCGAAGACCTGCCACCAGGCCGAGATCGAATCGGCCTGCGAGCTGGCCGACATGCTCCGCTACAACGCCTACTTCCTCGACCGGCTCATCCGGCAGCAGCCTGTCGGCACCCCGGAGCGGGGCGTCTGGAACACGATGGAGTACCGGGCGCTTGAGGGGTTCGTCTTCGCCGTCAGCCCGTTCAACTTCACCGCGATCGGCGGCAACCTGCCCCTCGCGCCCGCGATCATGGGGAACACGGTCGTGTGGAAGCCGGCCGAAACCCAGATGCTCTCGGCGTGGTACCTGATGCAGCTCTACCGCGAGGCCGGGCTGCCGGACGGCATCGTGAACATGATCCCCGGGCACGGACCCACGCTGGGGCCGCCGGCGCTCACCCACCCCGACCTCGCCGGAGTCCACTTCACCGGTTCGACCGCCACGTTCCAGCAGATCTGGAGGACCGTGGGCGAGAACATCTCGAACTACCGTTCCTACCCGCGGATCGTGGGAGAAACGGGCGGCAAGAACTTCGTGGTGGCGCATCCGACCGCCGACGTCGAGGCGCTGACCACCGGGCTGATCCGGGGCGCCTACGAGTACCAGGGCCAGAAGTGCTCGGCCGCCTCCCGCGCCTATCTGCCCGAGAGCATCCGGGACGAGTTCCTCGAGCGGTTCAGCGCCGACGCCTCGACGCTGACCATGGGAGACACGTCGGACTTCTCCAACTTCATGGGAGCGGTCATTGACGAGCGCTCCTTCAACAAGGTGACCGGCTACCAGAAGCTCGCTCACGACGACGCTTCGTGCGAGGTCGTGGTGGGCGGCGGCGCCGACCGGTCGAAGGGCTGGTTCGTGGAGCCGACGATGATCGTGACCGAGGATCCGAAGCACCGGCTCATGCAGGAGGAGATCTTCGGACCCGTCCTGACCGTGTGGTTCTACCCGGACAACCAGTACGCCGAGACGCTCGAGCTCTGCCGGACGACGTCCCCGTACGGCCTCACCGGCGCCGTGTTCGCGAACGACCGCTTTGCGTGCGAACAGGCCTACCGGGCGCTTCGCCACGCCGCGGGCAACTTCTACATCAACGACAAGCCCACCGGGGCCGTGATCGGCCAGCAGCCGTTCGGCGGCGGCCGCGCTTCGGGGACGAACGACAAGACCGGAGCGGGCTCCAACCTGCTGCGGTGGACCAGCATGCGGACGGTGAAGGAGACCTTCTCGCCGCCGAAGGACTACCGCTACCCGTTCCTGTCCGCCTGACCCGGTCGGCGGGTCGCCGGCGCGCCGGCATGGGACTGGAGTCCGGCGCGCCGGGCCGCCGGCGCGCCGAACTCCAGTTCGGCAATTTCCCCGCAAGGCTGGTCCTTGGCGGGTACCACGCTGGAGAGCCTGCGACGGTCCCGCTCGTCTGGAATTGCCGGCCTGGAGTCCGGCGCCAGTTCTCCCGGTGGGGGCCCGGCATGGGACTGGAGTCCGGCGCCAGTTCTCCCGGTGGGGGCCCGGCAAGTACGGCGCGCCGGCGGGGCCGGCGCGCCTGGGCGTCAGGTCAGTGGACCTGGACTTCGATCTCGCGCGGCAGCGCCTTCTCCAGCTTCGGTAGCACGATCGTCAGGATCCCGTTCGAGGTCGTGGCCTGGATGCGGCTGGCATCCACCGTGTCGGGAAGGGTGAAGGTCCGGCGGAACACGCCGTGGAAGCGCTCGCGGCGGCTCCAGGCGTGCGGCTGAGGCCGGACTTCGACGCTGGGCGCCTCGTTTCCGTTCGCGGCCTCGTCGGCGGGCGGGGTCTCCGGGGTCCGCGCGGCGGCGCCCCGGCGTCCCTCGATGGTGAGGCGACCGTCGTGGAAGCGGACGGAGATGTTGTCCCGGCCGATTCCAGGCATCTCCATGTCGATCCGGAGTTCGGCGCCGGAGTCGTGGACATCCACCGGGGGCGCCCAGGTCGGCCGGGACGCGGTGGCCGCGCCGCCGCTCGGCGCCCGGTCGAAGGCCGGGGCGAGCTCGAACGGAGCGAAGAACGGGTCGGCGAGGAGACGCCGAACCGACGGGGTGAACAGGGTCATCTGGTTCATGGGGCTTCCTCCAATAAGGGTTGGCATGAGGGTTGGTGTTTCGTTGGAACGCCAGCCGGTTCCCGGCGGGCAGGAGGAATATAGACCGGTCCGCATCGCATGTCAAGCAGTACGGCGCAGATTATCTGAGTTGTTAGGACTCATTCCTCTAAGACGCGGGACTCGCGTTGACGCTCCGCGGAGGATCTCCTACGATCCCGCCACCTGCGGCGGCCGGATCCGCCGCGAGAGGAGCTGTCGTGCGCATCGGGATCAACGGCTTCGGCCGCATCGGGCGGAACATCTTCCGCACCGCTCTCGAAGACCCGGACTTCGAAGTCGTGGCGGTGAACGACCTCACCGACGTGGAGACCCTGGTGCACCTGCTCCGGTACGACTCGGTGGCCGGCGCCCTGCCCGGCCCGGTGCGGGTAGAGGACGACGCCTTCGTCGTCGAGACCGCATCAGGCGGCGAGAAGCGCGTCCACGTCCTCTCCGAGCGCGATCCGGCGGCCCTCCCGTGGGGCGACCTCGGGGTCGCCGTGGCCGTCGAGTCCACCGGGCTGTTCACCGCCCGCGAGAACGCTGCGAAGCATCTGACCGCCGGGGCGCAGAAGGTCGTCGTGTCGGCGCCGTCCAAGGGCGCCGACCTCACGGTCGTGATGGGCGTGAACCATGAAAGCTACGACCCGGAGCGCCACCACATCCTTTCGAATGCTTCGTGCACCACGAACTGTCTCGCGCCGGTGGCGAAGGTGCTTCACCAGGAGTTCGGGCTGGCCAAGGGGATCATGACCACGGTCCACTCCTACACCAACGGCCAGCGCCTCCTCGATCTACCGCACCGGGATCTCCGGCGGGGTCGGGCCGCCGCCGTCAACATGATCCCGACCTCCACCGGCGCCGCCCGGGCGGTCACCGTCGTGCTCCCCGAACTCGAAGGGCGGCTCGACGGGATCTCCGTTCGGGTGCCGACACCCAACGTCTCGCTGACCGATTTGACCGCGCTCCTCGAGCGCCCGGCCTCCGCCGACGAGGTGAACGCCGCCTTCACCGACGCCGCCGAGGGCTCGCTCGAGGGCATCCTCGCGGTGTCCACCGAGCCGCTGGTCTCGGTGGACTTCCAGGGCAATTCCCACTCCTCGATCGTGGACGCGCCGTTCACCAAGATCGTGGACGGCGACGCGCTCAAGGTGCTCGCCTGGTACGACAACGAGTGGGGCTTCTCCTGCCGCGTCCGGGATCTGATCCGGCATATCGGAGCCCGCGGCGTCTGACCGACGGACGGGCTCAGGACCTCTCCCGGCGGGGCCTCGGAGGACGAAGCGCGCCGCTGACGCCCGCTTCGGTTTCGATGACCCGGCCGTAGAGCCAGATCAGATCGGACATCCGGTTCAGGAGCGCCAGCCGGACCGGCATCCGCGACCCCGCCGCCTTCGACAACCGCACCACCGTCCGCTCGGCTCGCCGGCAGGCGGTGCGGGCCACGTCCATCGCCGCCGCCGCGGCGTGGCCCCCGGGAAGCGCCCAATCCCGGAGCATCCCTTCGCGCTGCTCGAGCCGGTGAACCTCCGCGGTCACTTCCTCGAGCAGCGCCGACAGCTCTTCGCGGGCGCTGGCGTCGCGCTGTTCCGGCGGCGCCCCGAGTTGGGCCGCCACCGTGAACAGGGCGCGCTGGAGATGCTCCACGCGGTCGCAGATCGAAGGGACGGGGCACAGGGCGCGGGCGAAGCCCATCGCGGCGCCGAACTCGTCGAGCGCCCCCAGCGCTTCCGCCTCGAGGGATCCCTTGGAGACCCGGCCGGAGCCGAACTGGGTCGTCCCGCCGTCGCCGCGCGTGGTCGAGATGCTCATCGGTCCGATCTCAGTTGCGCCACTCGAGCTGGAGACGGGCCACGCGACCAAGCGCCTGGAACCCTCCACTGGTGTAGGCGGCGTCATCGAACGCGTCCCGCACGATCGCCCGAATCCGGATGCCGGCGCCGAGATCGAAGCCCGCTGCGAGGTCGAGCCGGCGCATTCCCGGAAACCGGAAGACCAAGGTTCCGAAGGTCACCGGATCGAAGAGAGGCGCGTACATCGCCGAGGTCAAGTGGAGGTCGGCACTCCACACCAAGCGCTCGCGGAGAGTACCGGAGAGGAGAAGGCCGCCCTGGACCGGGGGGCTCAGCCAATCGGATTCGAGGGCGTCGGGAGCGTTCTCGGGGGGATCGGCGTGAGTCCAGGTCGCGTGGAGCGTCCCCCGGGTCCGGGCGGGCAGCACGAAGTGAAGCGCCGTTTCGACGCCCTGCGCCGTCCCCGCTTCGGTGTTCTCGTAGCCGCTCCGGCGACCGAACGGGTCGGTGGTGGCGTCGAACGAGCCGAAAGCGATGATCTGCGGCCGCTGGGAGCGGAAGTACGCCGCCCGGATCCCGGCGCTTCGGTCCCGGGTCTCCGCCGAGAACCCGATGTCGAAGGTCGAGGTGAGTTCCGGCGCGAGGGAGGGATCGCCGTACACCGAGTAGCCGAACGACGAGTAGAAGGTCCCGAACCGTTCGTAGAGCGACGGCGCCCGGAAGCCGCGCCCCCACGAGCCGCGAAGCCGGAGCCCCTCGCCCACGGCGACCGAGGCCGATGCGTCACCGGTCACCGCGCCCGCGCTCACCGGCGGGAGGGCCCCCCGCCATGGACTCCCCTCGGGAGGCGTCAGTTCCGCATCCCGGATGTCGAAGCGCTGGGCCCGGAGCGCTCCGCGAAGCGAGGCTGCCCCGACGGTCGTCTCGGCCTGTGCGAAACCGGAAACGCTCGACTGTCCCAGGTCGGTGCGGAACCCGGGGTTGATCGTCTCCGCGGTTTCGCGTTCCATCTCGCCCCCCACGATGAACCGGCCTGCGCCCCGGAACACGTCCCCGCGAAGCGCGGCGCTCCGGACCGTGCCGGCGTAGGAGATGGTCCGGATCGCCGACGGATCCCACGGACTCGGCCCGGCCGGGCCGTCGTCGTTCTCCCGCCGGGTCCTCAAGTCCTGGAGCCGCGCGCTCCACGCGAAGCCATCGGCAACAGCGTGGTCGAGCCGGACCAGAGTGGAGCGGAAGTTGGTCCGCTGCTCCGCGTCCGGGTCGTTCGCCGAAGGCAGGAAGGTGGCGCTCCCCGGGTCGAGGGCTTCCAGAGGGGTCCCGCCCTCGTAGGCCGCTAGGATGCCGGGGGAGGCGGCCACGGCGTCCACGATGCCGGGCCCCAGCCCCGAGAACGGGTTCGGGCTCTCGTTGAGGCCAACGCTCGAGTTCGAGTACAGGCCGCGCGCCGAAACCCGCAGCGAGGAGCCGAGACGCCACCCGGCGCGCAAGGCCGCGGTGCGGTTCACGAACGGATCGTCGCCGTCCGCTCCCTCGGTGACGCCGACGTGACCCAGTCCGATCGAGACGTTCCCTCGAGAACCGCCTGGACCGAGCCCGACGCCCCAGTCCGCCCGGATCGCCTGGTGACCCTTCTGTCCGAAGCCGCCGGCCAGTCGCGTCGCGTCACCCCCCGAACCGGAGCGGGTCACGATCTGGAGCACTCCGCCGATGCCGCTGCTGCCGTAGAGCGTGGAACCGCCGCCGCGCCGCACCTCGATCCGTTCGACCCCGACGAGCCCGAGCGAGGGCAACAGCGAGATCGCATCTCCACGGATAGCCACCGTGTCCCGCAGCGGAGCCCCGTCCACGATGACCGCCGTGGAGGAAGCGGGGAGCCCCCGGATCTGGAAGTGGGCGAGACGGCCGGGCCCGCCGTCCTGGCGGATAAGCGTCCCCGGAATCCCGCGGAGGGCCTCCGGGACGGACCACTCCCCGCGCGCTTCGAGCGACTCCGCGGAGAGCGAGTCCACGAAGGTTCCGGCATCGGCCTCGCGCCGAGGAGCGAACGCCGTGGATACGACGACGGATTCGCGAACGGCGGCGAACCGAAGGGTCAGCTCGACCGGATCGGCCCCACCCCCGCGTATTTCGACCTCCACCGGAGAGGCCGACAGGTCGGCGGAACGGGCGGATACGAGGTAGAGCCCGTCCGCCACCTCGGCGAAGCGCGCCGTCCCCGCTTCGTCGGTACGGGCGGACACGCGGACGCCGCCGGCGATCGCCTCGATGGTGACGGTCGCGGCCGCCGCAGGACGTCCGGCGGCGTCCTCGACCAGCACCGGCAGCCCCGTTGGGGACTGCGGAACCGCGAGGGCGGTTGTCGCCGCGAGCAGCGTGACGGCGGCCGCCGCGAGCCGAAGGCGGGCCCGGCGTCCGGAGGGGGGATCAGCCGCGGAGGCTGATGGGAAAAACGACATGGGAGAGTCCTCCGTGAAACACGGGAGTCCCTCCGCGTGGGGCAAACCCGGATGCGGCCCGCATCGGCCGTCCGGCGGCGCAAAGGTGCGTTGGTCTCAAATGAACCGGCTCCCTTCCCAGCGAAGAGGTGGTGGGGTTCCGGACCTCGGGCAGGTCTCCTGACTCACGGAATGGACGCGCGCAAGCGGCGTCCCGCCCTTCCCCCCTTCCCCCCGGCGCGCCGGGAGTGGGCGCCGTCCCGAGAACGGGACGGCCGGGTCGGGCTCCTATCCGATCACAGTGGCGTGGGCCGTCCGGGATTCGCACCCGGTTCCCTCTTCGCTCCCCCGGGCGGCGAACCACCCTCGGGAGAACCTGAAGTCCAATGTGTGGACGGGGAGAGTACCCGAGAGGCGCGACGGCGGGGAAATTGCCGGACTGGAGTCCGGCGCCAGTTCTCCCGGTGGGGGCCCGGCATGAGACTGGAGTCCGGCGCGCCGGCAAGGTGTGGAGCGCCACTCTCCAGAGTGGCACCGGGATGCGCACTCCGCCTCGTGAATTGCCGGACTGGAGTCCGGCGCCAGTGCTCCCGGTGGGGGCCCGGCATGAGACTGGAGTCCGGCGCCAGTTCTCCCGGTGGGGGCCCGGCATGAGACTGGAGTCCGGCGCCAGTTCTCCCGGTGGGGGCCCGGCCTGCGGATAAGGTTCGCGCGGCATGGCCGCCCCCGCCCGCAAGCTGCGTCTGGCGGACCTCGACCTGCGCGGGCGGCGACTTCTGCTGCGCACCGATCTGAACATCCCGCTGTCGGCCGGGACGGTCGCCGACGACACCCGCATCCGCGCGGCGGCGCCCGCGGTTCGTACGGCTCTTCGGGCCGGCGCGGCGGTCGTCGTGGCCTCTCATGGCGGCCGGCCGCGAGGGCGCGTCGTTCCGGCGCTGAGCCTCCGGCCGGTGGCGGCGCGACTCGCGGAACGGGTCGGATCGCCGGTCCGATTCCACGACCCGCCCGTCGGCTACGGGTCGGAGCCCGACGTCCCGGTGCTGGCGGAGGGGGAGACCCTGTTGCTGGAGAACCTGCGCTTTCATCCGGGTGAGACGGCCAACGACCCGGCGTTCGCCACCCGGCTGGCGCAGTTCGGCGACGAGTACGCGAACGACGCCTTCGGGACGGTCCACCGGGCTCACGCCTCGGTGGAGGCGTGCGCCCGACGATTCCCGAGGGCCGCCGCCGGACCCCTGCTCGAGACCGAGCTCGCCGCGCTGGACGCGGTGTTCCGGGACCCGCCGCGCCCGTTCGTCGCGGTGCTCGGAGGCGCCAAGGTCTCCGACAAGCTCCCGGTGATTCGTTCGCTGCTCGCCCACGCCGACCAGATCCTGATCGGGGGCGCGATGGCCTACACGTTCCTTCTCGCCCGTGGCTTTCCGGTCGGACGCTCGCTGGTCGAGCCGGGACAGGCGGGCGAGGCGGAGGCGTTGCTCGAGCGGCACGGCGACCGACTGACCCTGCCGACCGATCACCGGGTCGCGTCCGGCCCGGATGCCGCAGACGGCAAGTCGCTCCCGGTCAGCGAGACGCCGGATGACGCGATGGGGCTCGACATCGGACCGCGCAGCGCGGCAGCGTTCGCGGCGGCCGTGCGCCGCGCCCGGACCGTCGTGTGGAACGGCCCGATGGGTCTGTTCGAGAACCCGGCGTTTCGCGCCGGAACGATTGCGGTCGCGGAAGCGGCTGCCGACGCCACCGCCCGGGGCGCCCGGACCATCGTCGGAGGCGGCGACTCGGCCGCCGCCATCCGACGGGCCGGAGTCGCCGACCGGATCGGCCACCTGTCCACCGGCGGGGGGGCGTCGCTCGCCTTCCTCGCCGGGAAACGACTCCCGGGAGTCGAAGCGCTCCCGGACCGACCAGCTCGGGAGGGGATCGGATGACCGCGACCCAGCCAGACCGCCGTCCGTTCGTGATCGGCAACTGGAAGATGCACAGGACCGGACCGGAAGCGGCCGAGCTGGTGGCCCGGATCTCGGCCGGGCTCGGCGGACTGGGGGCCGAGGTGGGCGTGGCGCCCGCGTTCCCGGCGCTCGATCCGGCCGGGCGGGAGATCGCCCGGATCGGCAGCCCCCTGCGGCTCGTCGCTCAGGATGTCTTCCCCGAACCGGAAGGCGCCTTCACCGGCGCCGTCTCCGCCAGGATGCTCGCCGCCGCCGGCTGCTCCTGCGTGCTCGTCGGGCACTCCGAGCGCCGCCAGGTCTTCGGCGACGACGACGCGCTCGTGCGCCGGAAGGTGGAGGCGGTGCTCCGCGAGGGGATGATCCCCATCCTCTGTGTCGGAGAGACGCTCGCCGAGCGCGACGCCGGGGACGCGGAAGCGGTGGTCGGGAGACAGCTCGAGGCCGGCGCCGGGGGACTCCCGGAGCCGGGCCTCGCCGCGCTCGTGATCGCCTATGAACCGGTCTGGGCCATCGGGACCGGCCGGACCGCGACGCCCGAAACCGCCGAGACCATGGCGGCCGCGGTTCGGCGCCGATTCGCCGCTCTCGCCGGCGAAACGGCGGCCTCCCGGGTGCGAATCCTTTACGGCGGCTCGGCGAACGGGGATAATGCCGCTGACATTCTGGCCGGGCCGAACGTGGACGGTGTGCTGGTGGGCGGAGCGAGCCTGCGAGCCGCGTCCTTCCTGAGTATCTGTAGCACCGCCGGATGAGCCGGCGCCCCCGGCAGGGATGACCCCCATGACGATCCTCCTCACCATCCTCCACGTCCTGATCTGCGCCTTCCTGATCCTCGTGGTCCTCACCCAGCAGGGGAAGGGACAGGATCTGGCCAGCGCCTTCGGCGGGGCCGGAACCCAGGCGGCGTTCGGAGCGCGCGGCACCGCCACTCTGCTGACCAAGATCACCGCCGGCACCGCCGCGGCGTTCATGGTGACCTCGCTACTGCTCGGCTACGCGAGCTCGGACGAGAGCGAACGCACCGTTGTGGACGACATCGGCGTCGCGCCGATCGAGGCGCCCGCGGAGGAGGAAGCCGCACCCGAGCCCGGGGTCATCGAGGACACCGACCCGGGTCTCGCCGCCCCCGAGGAGCCGGAACCAGGCGAGAGCGAAGAAGAGCCGGAAGCCTGACGGAGCGCCGGAAGGGCGGGCGGGCCGGGGAGAGGGAGCCGAGAATCCATCCGGCCACGCCGGATCATGCCGTCGGCGCCGCCAAAGCGGCTCCCCCTCCCCGATCCGCTCGGCGCTCCGCGCCTCAGATCGCAACCTTCGCTCCGCTCCAGGTTGCGGTCGGCGTTACGTTCTCTCTCGGAGAGGGGAGACAGATCTCCCCTCTCCGAACCCCTCCCCTCTCTTCACCGCGCCGGACTGCCAGCGCGTGCCGGCGCGCCGGACTCCGCCGGTTCTCCCGGTAGGGGCCCGGCAATTTCCAACCGGAACCAGCCGGCCCGACCCCACCGGCAATTCCCAACCGGAACCAGCCGGCCCGACCCCGCCGGCCGACCAACCAGGCTCTCCCGCGCCTATAATTCGCGGGCTACGGCGGACAGCAGCTTCCGGTCCGCCTCACCGCTTGCCGAAGTGGTGGAATGGTAGACACGTGCGCTTGAGGGGCGTATGGGAGTTATCCCGTGGGGGTTCGAGTCCCCCCTTCGGCACCAGCGGTCGGCGTCCGCGCCAGCCGGCAGTGATGCGATGTCCCGTCCGCATCCTCGAGATGCTCCAGCGTCACGCCGGTGAAGCCCAGCCCGGCCAGCCACTCGGCAACCTCGGGACTGCCCGCGTGAACGGGCGGCTTCCCGCCGCGCTCCCGGTGGAAGCGGGTGTGATGGTGGTCGGGGGGGAAGTCCTCGTCCACGAGCACGAGCCGTCCGCCGGGAGCGAGCACCCGACGCGCCTCGCCGAGACCGCGCCGCGGATCCGCCCAGTGATGGAAGGCGTTCACCGAGAGCACGAGCGTCGCCCACCCGTCTGTCACCGGGAGCCGTTCGGCCGCCCCCCGACGGACCCGGACCCGACCCATCTGCCCGAGCGACCGCAGCCGGGTCACCGCGCAGCAGGGCCAGGCCGGATCCACCGCCACGACCCTCACTCCGGGAGCAGCCCGCGCGACGAGCAGGGCCGACTCACCCGGGCCGCAGCCGATGTCCACCACCCGGTCTCCCGCTCGCACTCCGGCCCGCTCGACGACCGCAGCGTTCCACGGGCCGCCGTAGTGGCGGATCGAGTAGCCGATCGCCGCCGTCGTCCGGAACGACTTCCACCAGGGCCGATGCCCATGGTCGTGAGAGTGGTCGCGGTGGTGGGGCACGGACAGCTCGGCCGCGGAGCGTAACCGGTCGCGGAGCGGCGGCCGGGGCTCCGATATCGTTGGACGTCATGCCCGCGAACCCTCTGAACCGCACCGGACTCGTGTACCGCGAGGCCTTCCTGCGACACAACATCCGACGGGGCCACCCCGAATCTCCCGAGCGGCTGGTGAAGATCCGCGAGGCGCTCGCCGCCGCCGGCCTGCTCGATGTGCTCGTTCCGGTGGAGAACTGGCCCGACCCCTTCGCCGCCCTCCTCTCCCACCACACCCGGGAGCACGTGGACCGCATCCGCCGCATTCCGACGACCGGCGAAATCGCGGAGCTCGCGGTGGGCGGTGCGCTCGCGGCCATCCGCGAAGTCTCGGAAGGACGCCTCCGAAACGCGTTCTGCGCCGTGCGGCCCCCCGGCCACCACGCGAACAACACCGGCGCCGAAGAGGGCTTCTGCTTCTACTCGAACGCGGCGGTGGCGGCGCGCTACGCCCAGCAGGTCTGCGGGCACGAACGGATCCTCATCGTGGACTGGGACTACCACCACGGCAACGCCACGCAGAACGCGTTCTATGAGGATCCGTCGGTCCTGTTCTTCTCGACGCACAACTGGTACGACTACCCCGGCACCGGAGATCCGGCGCTCCGCGGCTCGCGCTCGGGGTCGGGGACGAACCTGAACGTCCACCTCGGACCCGGCTCCACCGACCGGGACATGCTCGCCGCGTGGGACCGGGTGCTCCTCCCGGCGGTGGAGCGGTTCCGTCCCGACTTCGTCGTGATCTCGGCCGGGTTCGACAGCCGCCGCGACGACCTCCTCGGCTCGTTCGAGGTCAGCGACGACGCGTTTGCCCGGATGACCCGGACCCTCATGGATGTCGCCGACCACTACTGCGGCGGCCGGGTGGTGTCGCTGCTCGAGGGCGGCTACAACGTGGACGGCCAGGCGCGCGCCGCAGCCGCGCACGTCGCCACCCTGACCGACTGATTTATGGAGCGCCGCTCTCCAGAGCGGCACCGCGATCACACCGGCGCCTATGGAGCGCCGCTCTCCAGAGCGGCACGATGGAGCGCCGTCTGCGGGATCCGGTGGCGGTTCGCGAAGATCGCGTCGGGGCGGCCCCGGTTATCGGAAGTAGAGCCGGTGGTCCACCGGACAGATCTCGGCCGCGGGCCGCGCGATCGCCGAAGTCAGGCCCGAGCTGCGCCGGGTACGGCCGGCCGCGTACTGGAAGCCCGGTCCCGAGACGCGCTCGTCACACCGAAGGCACGGATTCAGGTTCCCGTGTTCATCGGTATTGGGAGCACGGATGTCGTTCGTCACGAGGTTCCACAGACCGTAGTGCGCGATGCACGTCGCCGCGCACCGCCGCCTGGTGCGCAGCGCGTTTCGGGTCCACGTCGCGGCGCAACGCTCTCCGAAACCGATCTCCTCCCGGAAACACTCCTCGATGCCGGCGGCGGTCCATCGTCGGGCGCACCTCCGGGCCGGAGTCGTGAGGTCCGGTTGCGCGAGGTAGTTGGCGAGATCGCGCAGGGAGGAACAGGCGCCGCAGTGATGGCGGTGCGTCACGACAAAGCCCGCGGCCAGCGCGCTGGCGCGGTCGGGAAAGGTCTGCAGCCGGTAATCCACCCGCTCCGGACCGGCGAACCGGACCCCGCACACCTCGGTGTCCCGGGGGAGTGACGCATGCCACCGCAGCACCGGCTCCGGGTCGTCGAGCGAAGACATGTCGCCCCCGGGACCCAGCCGGCGGTGGATCTCTTCGCCGTTCAGCAGGTTGGTCCGCCGCAGGCGCTCGATCAGGACGCCGGTCCCGGGAGGGCGCACGGCAACCTCCCCGGGATCGGCCGCTCCCGGCTCCGTATCCGCTGCGAGCCCGGACAGCCAAGGCGCCAGCAGCGCCGCTCCGCCGATCAGCGCCACGGCGAGAACGGTCCGCTTCGACATGGTTGCCAATTCAGCCTGTGGATAAAGTCGCGTGAGCACCGAGAGTGGCGAGGCGCCCGGCTGACCCGGTTCTCCCGGTAGGGGCGGCGCGCGAGGGAGGAATACCGCGTGTATTCCGACCGATGCGCAACGAAGAGCGCCCCGGAGCGCCAGTTCTCCCGGTGGGGGCGCGGAGGGGCGCGCCAGTTCTCCCGGTGGGGGCCAGGCGGGATGCATCGCCGCTCGAGCCCCTACCGGGAGAACCGGGCCGCGTGACTTTGTCCACAGGCTGAATACCCTTCGGCCAGCAATGATGACCGACGCGGCCCGCGCCGAAACGCACCGGCCGGCGTCCGGACGGTGACATCGCCGAAGCAGGAGGCCCCCATGCTCCCGAGCCCGCCTATCCCACTCGTTCTCGCCATCGGTCTGCTGGCTGCTCCGGCGGTGGGCGCCCAGGAGACCTCGGCCATCGGCGAGGATCTGCTCTCCGGCCTGAAGCTGCGCGGCATCGGCCCGGCGGCGCGATCGGGACGGGTTTCCGACGTCGCGATCCACCCGGAGGACCGGGCCACCTGGTACATCGCGGTGGCGTCCGGCAACGCCTTCCGCACCCGGAACCGGGGCACGACCTGGGAGCCCATCTTCGACGACTATCCGGTCTATTCGGTCGGGACGGTGGTGCTCGATCCCGAGAACCCGAACGAGATCTGGCTGGGCACCGGCGAGAACAACGGACAGCGATCGGTCGGCTACGGGAACGGGATCTGGCGCAGCCGCGACGGAGGCGACTCCTTCGAGCATCTCGGGCTGGACGAGTCGGAACACATCGGCAAGATCGTGTTCGATCCTCGGGACTCCGACACCGTGTTCGTCGCGGCGCAGGGCCCGCTGTGGCGCTCGGGAGGCGACCGGGGGCTCTATCGGTCGCGGGACGACGGCGCAACCTGGGAGCGGGTTCTCCACATCTCCGACGACACCGGGATCAGCGACATCGTGCTCGATCCGCGGAACCCCGACATCGTTTACGCCGCCTCCTGGCAGCGGAGGCGGCATGTCGGCCTCCTCGTCGCCGGAGGTCCCGAGGGCGGGATTCACAAGTCGGAGGATGGTGGCGACACCTGGAGACAGCTCACCCGCGGCCTCCCTTCATCCGATCGCCACGACATCGGCCGCATCGGGCTTGCGCTCGCTCCCGAGGACCCCGACGTCGTGTACGCCCTGATCGCGGCTTCGGACGACGCGAGCGGGTTCTACCGCTCCACCGACCGCGGCGAGAGCTGGGAGAAGCGCAGCGACTACATCTGCGTGGACCCGCAGTACTACATGGAGATCTTCCCCGACCCGCACCGCCCGGGGCGGGTTTACTCGATGGATGTGGTCGTTCAGGTCACCGACGACGGCGGAGCGACGTGGCGCGGCCTGAACACCCGCTGGAAGCACGTGGACAACCACGACCTCGAGTTCGACCCGGACGACCCCGACTACCTGATGATCGCCACCGACGGCGGGATCTACGAGAGCTGGGACCTCGGCGACCACTGGCGGTTCCACGCCAATCAGTCCATCGCCCAGTTCTACCGGGTGGGCATCGACAACGACTTTCCGTTCTACCGGGTGTACGGCGGCACCCAGGACAACGCCACCCTCGGCGCCCCGGTGCGCACGACAAATGTCCACGGCATCCGAAACAGCGACTGGCTGAACGTGATCGGAGGCGACGGCTTCCAGGCGCGCGTGGACCCCGACGACCCCAACATCCTCTATGCGCAGTTCCAGTACGCCGGGATCGCCCGCTTCGACCGGAGAACCGGCGAGCGGCTCGAGATCCAGCCGCAGCCGGAGCCGGACGACCCGCCGCTGAAGTGGAATTGGGACGCGCCGCTGCTCATCTCGCCGCACAACGGCCAGCGCCTCTACTTCGGAGCGAACCGGCTCTATCGCAGCGACGACCGGGCGAACACCTGGACTCCGATCAGCGAGAACCTGACCCGGGGCGTGGACCGCAGCGAGCGCACCGTCATGGGTCGCTCGTGGAGCGTGGACGCGGTGTGGCGCAACGTGTTCACCTCGACCTACGGGAACATGGTGGCGCTCGACGAGTCCCCTCTGGTCGAAGGCCTGCTCTATACCGGGATGGACGACGGTCGTATTCAGATCAGCGGCGACGGCGGGCTCGAATGGCGGGCGGTGGACGAGATCCCCGGCGTTCCGCCCCGAACCTACGTGGCCGATCTCCACGCCTCGCGCCACCGCGAAGACACGGTGTACGCCGTGTTCAACAACCACAAGGAGGGCGACTTCGCCCCCTACGTCATGCGCAGCGACGACCGCGGAGTGACCTGGACCGACATCACCGGCGACCTGCCCGACGACCACCCGGCGTGGACGATCTACGAGGACCACGAACGCGAGGGACTGCTCTTCCTCGGGACCGAGTTCGGACTGTTCACGACCCTCGACGGCGGCGACGACTGGGTGCGGCTCCGGGGTGGGCTCCCCACGATCCCGGTCCGCGACCTCGAGATCCAGACCCGCGAGAACGATCTGGTGGCGGCCACATTCGGCCGCGGCTTCTACATCCTCGACGACTACAGCCCGCTACGCCACCTGGACGGGGACGCGCTGGCGGCGGACGGGTTCGTGTTCCCGGTCAAGGACCCGTGGATGTACGTGGAAGCGAACCCACTCGGCGGCGGCGAAAAGGCCCAGCGCGGAGACGCCTTCTTCACCGCCCCGAACCCTCCGTTCGGCGCCGTCATCACCTACCACCTCCGCGAACCGGTCCGGAGCCTCCGCGAGGAGCGCCGGGCCCGCGAACGGGCGCTGGCCGCGGCGGGCGAGCCGCTCCCCTACCCCACCTGGGATGAGCTCCGCGCCGAGGACCGGGATGAGGAGCCAGCGGTCTTCGTCGTGATCCGGGACGAGGACGGACGCTTGGTGCGGCGGATCGAAGCCCCGAAGTCGGCGGGCCTCCACCGCATCGCCTGGGACCTCCGCCATCCGAACCCCGGCGGCGCCCGCGGAGGGCCGCTCGCGATGCCCGGGACCTACACCGCCGGACTCGTGCGGCGCGTCCGGGGCGAGAGCGAGACCCTCGGTGAGCGGCAGACGTTCACGCCGAAGCGGCTCGCCGCCGTCGGCGCTCCGGCTGCCGATCCAGAGGCGCTCCACGACTTCCAGACCGGGGTCGCCGATCTCCAGCGCCGGGTCTTCGGCGCGGTCTCCCGGCTGGAAGCAGGCCTCGAACGGGCCTCGGCGCTCGCCGCCGCACTCGACGCCTCCGCCGCCGAAGCCGGGCTGCGGGAGCGGATCGCGCCGGTGCGGAACGGCCTGCTCGATCTCCGCGAGATGCTTCTCGGAGACGAGACCGTGAGCGTGCGCCGGGAAGCCGTTCTCCCCGGACTCCACAACCGGATCCAGCGCGTCGTGGGGGCGTTCTGGTCCACCGCCGACCCGACCACGACCCACCGGCGTCAGGCCGAGATCGTGGCCGAAGCCCTGCCGGGAGCCGAGGCGGAGCTCGGCCGTCTGCTGGCAGAACTCGACCAGATCTCGGCCGCGGCCGACGCCGCCGGAATCCCCCGGACCCCCGGCCGGCCCATTCCCCGCTGACCGGACCGGCCCCTCGCCTCGTGTCCCGTCCACCGCCTTCGCGCTACGGCCGCACGATCTATCTCGGCCGCAACGACGCCCGACCGGTGTTCCTGAGGCGCCGGCGGATGACGGCGCAGCCGGGAGCAGCCACCTACGACGAAGCCTGGCTCCAGGACCTGCTGTTCCGATGTCCGGAGATCCTGCCGATCGGAGAACTCGACGAGGCGTTCGGCCCGGCGATCCCGCTCTGCCGAGAGCTGGAGACTCCCGCCGGGTACATCGACCTCGCCTACGTGAATCCCGCGGGGCGACTTACTCTGGTCGAGTGCAAGCTCTGGAGGAACCCGGAGGCGCGGCGGAAGGTGATCGCCCAGATCCTCGACTACGCCAAGGAACTGAACCGCTGGTCCTGGGAGGACCTGGACAAGGCGGTGCGCCGGGCGCGCGGGCCGGAGGGGGACTCGCACGGTCCGTTCGATCTGGTCCGCAAGGAACTCGACAGTCCCGACGAGGCGTCATTCGTGGACGGCGTGACCCGGAACCTGGCCAGCGGCCGCTTCCTGCTGCTCGTCGTGGGCGACGGCATCCGCGAGGACGTCGAACGGATCGCGGGCTACCTCCGCCAGTTCACCGGCATCCTCTTCACGTTTGGTCTCGTCGAGCTGGCGCTGCTCGAACTGCCCACTCGCGACGCCCCCGAGGGCCTGATCGTGGAGCCGCGAGTCCTGGCGCGCACCGTGGAGATCGAGCGCGGCGTCATCCGGATGCGGGACGGCAAGCCACACATCACTTCGCCCGTCACCCCCTCCCCCCAACCGGGCGGCAGGCGGCCCATCACCGAGGACGAGTTCTATGGGGAGATCGGCCAGCTCGACGTGGCCCTGCCGGACAGACTCCGGGCTTTCTTCGGTCAGGCTGAGGATCTCGGTCTGGTCGTGAGCGCGGGCACGGCTTCCCTGATCCTCCACTGGCCGCGAGAGGACGGCAAGAAGGTCAACTTCGGGACGTTCTACCGTGACGGAACACTCGACACGAGCTTCATCGCCTCGAGAGCCGAAGAGGACGGCGACATCGGTCTGGGGGTGAGTTACCTCGAGGAAGTGGCGGAGCTGCTTCCCGGAGCAGCGGTGCGGAAGAAAGGCAACTCCTGGAGCTGGCGCGTGGTCGAGAGCGGGAAGTCGCCGCGATTCGCGGACCTGCTTGACCACTCCGACGAGTGGCTGAACGCGATCCGGGAAACCATGGAGGCGTGGAACCGCCACGCCGCGGACTGACCGCCCGATAACTCTCGCCGCTGTCGACAGCGGTCGGCTTCAGCCGTCTCGCGCGAGCAGGCGAAGACCGGGAACACGGCCGAAGTCCTCGCGATTGCGAGTCGCGAGGGCGGCGCCGTGAAGCAGCGCGGTCGCCGCAATCAGGGCATCCGGCAACTCGATCCTGGTGTCGCGACGGATCCCCCCGGCAAGCTCGGCGATCCCCCGGTTGACGGGGAGTTCCTCCAATGGGGCAAGGAGCCTGCCGACAGCATCCAGTCCCCGGTTCCCCGCGAACAGCTCCGCCCTCGTGATCACCGAGTAAGACAGACGAGCGGCAGACACCGGGATGGGTCGCGCACCCCGTAGGTGGTCGATGAACACATCCGTGTCCACCAAGACCCTATCCACTGGAGTGCACTCGTCGCCAGCGACGGTTCCACTCTTCCCGGGGCGGGGCTTCCGCATCGGGCACGGCTCCGAACATCTCCCGGAGAGCGGCCTCCACCTCGCGCGCCGGCCCGCTGGGGGAGCGGTCGGGAGCGCGCCGATCGACCGGGTGCGCCGGGACAGGGACGCCTTCGCCCCGCCGGCTCTCGTCGGGCCAGCGGCCTTGGTCTTCCCTCCGACGGATGTGGGTTCGAACGGCAGCCATGGGCCGCACCCTACGTCACGCGCCGGGCAAGCGCCACTCCCCCCGGGATGGGTCGAAGAAGGGCGGCGGTCACTCGCCGGCGGCGCGGCGGGCGGCGACCTCCTCGAGCGTCGCCGCGATGTCGTCGGCCATCAGGACCTGGCCACCGTGGATCACGGCTGCGATGGTGCGGGTCGCGCCAATGTCCTCGATGGGGTTCTGCTCGAGGAGGACGAGATCGGCGCGGGCTCCGGACGCGATCACGCCGAAGTCGTCCTCGATCCGACCGCCGCGGGCGAGATGGCGCGAGACGGCGAGCGTGCCCGAGTGGAGCACTTCCCACGGCGTCATGCCCGCTTCCACACCGGAGACCGCCTCCCCGTGGATCGAGAAGCCGGGGACACTGAAGATCTGAGGGGAATCGGTCCCGAGGAGGATCGTCGCGCCGCCCTCGTGAAGCGCGCCGAGAATCTCCCGTCGGAGCCCGGCGATCCGGGCCGTGTTCTCCGCGCCGAGCCGCTCCAGCCCGCCGTCCACCGCCTCGACCCAGCGCGCCACCGTGTCCGCGGGCATGAACCGGACTTCGGGCCGCTCGGCGAGGAGCTCCCCGGACGGCCGGGTCGGGAGGATGCCGGACTCCCACAGCACCATGGTCGGGACGACGGCGGCCCCACTCTCCACCAGCGCTTCGACGACGCCCGGGAGCCGCGACCGATCCACCCGCTCGACGAGGCCGGCGATCCCGCGAAGCGCCTCCATCCCGGCCCGATCCTCCTCCGGAATCAGCGCTTCGACGAAGTTGTCCAGGTGATCCACGGTGTCCTGTCCGGCCTCGAGCGCGGCGACCAGACCCACTTCGTCGGCAACGTGGCCTCCGAACGGGATCCCGAGGTCCCGGGCTGTTCCCGCGAGCGCCTCGTACGTCTCCGGCGTGAACCCTTCGTGGACCTTGAGGAGATCGAACCCCGCCTCGGCGTACTCCCGCACGAGGCGAACCGCCTCCTCCGGCGTCTCGATGCGCCCGCTCATGGAGGGGCTGCCGACCACGAGGCGCGGCCCGAGCAGCTCCCCCGCGGCGATGCGGTCCCGCAGCTCGAGCTGGCTGGCGTGGCCCTGCATTCCGCGCACGGTGGTCACCCCGTTCGCCAGATACAGGAAGAGCACGTCCTCGGTCAGCGCGGGCGGGCTGTTCGCGCCCGGGAGGTGGCCGTGCATCTCGACGAGGCCCGGGATCAGGAACCGCCCCTCGCCCGCGACGACCCGGGTCGCCGGGTCGAGCACGACCTCGGGAGCGGGCCCAACATGCGCGATCCGGCCGTCCGCGACCACAACCGTCTGGTTCTCCAGGACCCGCTCCGAGTCCATCGGGATGACGCTGGCGCCGACGACCGCGAGATCGGCGCCCGGTACGGTGGGCTCGGCAGCGCAGCCGAGTGCGGCGAGGATGGGCAGGAGCGCCGCGGCGCGGCGGGAGAACAACTGGGTCATGGGGTTCCTCCAGTTTCGTCGCGGCCGATCATGTCAGGGGCCTATCGGAGATGATCGCGGACGCCACCGTGTCGCCGTCAATCCACCGCCCCGGGGACCGCGGGACGGAACCGGATCCCCGCTCCCCCAACCGGACCTCGGGTCCGGTCACCCTGTGGGCGCCGCCTCTGGATCGGATCAGCGGGGGAAACCTCTACGACCGGGAGCTCGTGCGGCATCTGGGGCGGCGGGGCCATCGGGTCATGGCCCGGGCGTTCGGGCCCGACGACGAGGCGACACCGGAGGATGCTGCGGGCGCCGCCGCGGTGATTCAGGACGAATTGCTCCACCGGGTCTTCGCGTCCGCGAATCGGCGGCTGCGCGACAGGGAGAGGCGTCCACGCGTCATCGCGCTGGTGCACCACCTCGCCTGCGACGAGCCGGAGCGGAGTGAGGGGGAACGCTGGCGGCTGCAGGAACAGGAGGGGGCCTACCTCGCTACCGTGGACGCCGTCGTCGCGCCGAGCGGCGCGAGCGCCCGGGCCGCGGTTGCGCTCGCCGGACGCGACCTGCCGTTCGTCGTCGCGCCACCCGGCCGGGGCCGACTGGGCGGCGGTCCGATGCCCTCCGACCGGCCCGACCCCGAGGACATCCGAGACCGAGCGCGCCAACCGCTGCGAGCCGCGTTCGTGGGCAACCTGATTCCCCGGAAGCGCGTCCTCGAACTCCTCGACGCGGTGTCGGTCGTCCCCGAATGGCGGCTCGTGATCGCGGGCCGCGACGACGCCGACCCCGCCTATGCGGCCCGGGTCCGAGCTCGGGCGCGGGCCGACGATCTGGGGAGCCGGGTCGAGTTCGAGGGCCAGCTCGACCCGGTGCGGCTGGCGGCGCTGCTGAGACGCAGCCACCTGCTCGCCGTCCCTTCGACCCACGAAGGGTTCGGCATGGTCTATCTGGAGGGCTTCGCGTTCGGGCTCCCGGCGCTCGCCGCCTCGAGCGGCGGGGCGCCCGAACTCGTGACCGACGGCGTCACCGGCTTCCTCATCCCGGTCGGGGATCCGACCTCCCGGATCGCGTCGCGACTGCGGACCCTGGCCGACGACCGCGGCCGCCTCGCCCGGATGGGGCGGGCGGCGAGGGCGCGCTACGACGCCCACCCGAGCTGGAGCGAGAGCCTGGACACGGTTCACCGCCTCCTGTCCCGGATCTGACTCCCGGAGCCCGGCTCTCCGGCCACAGCAGCCAGCCCAGAAAGAAGGCTCCGAGCGCCCACGCCCCGGTCCCGGGCCCGGCCAGCCGAAGCCCGCCGAGGACCACGGCGGCCACCGCGCAAGAGATGGCGGCCGGTCGTCGGGACCTCCGAAGCCAACGGGCGACGCTCCGCCAGCCGGAACCCCGGGGATCGAGTACCTCGGCCCCGAAGAGGAAGTCGATCGTGAAGCCGATGAGGAGGGCGCCGCCGAGAGCGAGGGTCGAAGGCCCGGCCCACTCCGGGCGAACCCACGGCCCGAGGCAGACGACGAGAAGCCCCATCTGGAACCCGGCGAGCCGCCGTCGGAACGGGCTGGGAGGAAGCGGCGCCGACGAGCGCCCCAAGCGCCGTCCGAGGGCCAGGCCGGCCGCGAAGAGGTAGCGGGCGAGTCCGGCGACGAGGTACCAGGCGGGCAGGGTTCCAAGGAGCGAAACCGCGGCGGTGGCGGCGGCCGCGATCCCGAGGGCGTCGGTTTCGGCGTCGAGCCGCGCCCCGAACGCGGTGGCGCCCCCGAAGCGTCGGGCCAGCGGTCCGTCGAGGGCGTCCGAAACCGCGGCGACGCCGTAGGCGATGCACAGCGTCCAGCCGCTCGCGACGAGCCGATCGTCCGCCGCGATCAGCGCCCACAGAACCTGGCCCCCGAGTCCGGCGACGAGCGCGAGCCGGCCCAGGGTGACCCGGTTCGCGAGGCCCAGCGCGGCGGGCGCCGGCTCCCGCACGATCACCGCGACGAGAACCGGCGCGGTGAGCAGGACGCCGAGGAACCCTCCCGCGACCGGCAGTCCAAGTCCTCCGACCGAGACCGCGAGCCCGGCGAGCCCGTACGCGAGCACGCGGGGAAGGAAGGCCCGCATCGGCTGCACCCCGAGTCAGCTCCCCCCGGATCTCCCGCGCTCATCGCCGACGCCGCCGGGCGGGAAGAGCCGGGAGAGATCCCGGGGGAAGTCACTCATTCGCCACGAGGTCCCCCGCTCCGGAATCAGCGTCCGCTCGAAGCCCAGCGCATCGAACGGCGCGAGAAGGGCCGGGTCCTGCGAGAACAGGTGGATCGGCGTCGCCCAGGTGTCCGAATCGTGGAGGCTCAACCGCGGCGGCTGATGGTCCCCGACGACCACGACGAGCGAGCGCCTTGGAACGAAGCCGCGCAGGAACCCGCCGAGGATGCGGAACTCGTACTCGAGGCTGGTGACGTAGCGCTCGGAGAGCTGGGCCTGGTCCCGGGCGTCGTCGTGCGCCACCGATCGGAGTGGGCCGTCGTAGGCCGCGCCCTCGTCGAAGCGGGTCCACGGGCTCACATAGGGAGGCACCGGCCAGTAGGGGATGTGGCTCATGATGAGCGACACCTTGGCGAACAGCGGGCGCTCCGCGACGGCCAGCGCCTTCCGGTAGAGGGCGTAGAGAGTGAACTGATCCGGGATCTTCCACCAGCCCATCGCCGGGCCGTCGTAGCCGATCGCGGCGGCGTCGAAGATCCGGTCGAAGCCGTACCAGCCCCCGTCGGGCCACGGTCCCTGGATCCCGGGCTCGAACGCGACGGTGCGATAGTCGGCGGCGGAGAACCGACGCACCAGGCTCTCCCGATCCGATCGGACAAGCGCCCGGTAGCCATCCTCGCGGTCCACCCACACACCGGAGAAGAGCGCCGCGTGCGCCTTCCACGACCCACCGCCGAAGGTGGGACTCTGGATCTGCGCCGAGCGGAAGTCGAATCCGCCGGCGGCCGCGTCCGCCTCCAGCCGCCCGAGCGCATCCTCCAGCCGGAGCCGCCGCCCCGGGTCCTCGAACGCGGCCACTCCGTAGGACTCCACGAACAGAACCAGGAAATCGGCGCCCCCGAGATCCGGCGCGGCCGGAAGCGGAGGCTCGGTGAGCTCGACCGCCGGAGCCACCTCGGCGGACGCCATCGCGAGCGCCGAGACAGCCGCCGAGCCGCCGGGCGGCTGGAGCGACGGGAAACAGAGCAGCAGCGCAGCAGCGCCGGCGGCCGCCTGGCGGACGGTCCGCGCGGTCCGCGTCCGCACCGCCGCCAGCGCGCCCAGCGCGACGTGGACGCCGACGGCCAATCCGATCACGGCCACCGCGGCGAGCAGAAGGGCGACCCAGCGGGCGCCGGTCGGCAGGACGGTGGCGAGCATCTCGGCGACGTTGCCCACGTGGGGCAGATCGCCCGCCGGATCCAGCGGCCGTCCGAGGAGTTCACGGGCGATGCGGTCGGCGATCCGCAGCCCGGCGACGCCGAACAGCCCCCCGGCGAGGACCGCGCGTCCGGTGGAGAAACGGGGACTCGGGCGAGCGGGGCGCGCTACGGGAAGAAGGCATCCGAGCAGAACGAGCGCCAGCAGATCGGGCGAGAGGGACAGGGTCGGCCGAACCCACGGGAACGAGGCCACCACCTCGAGCCCCAGCAGGAGATTCAGGGCGAGACCCGCTGCGAGCGGAGCCGTCGCCCGGTGCGGGCCCTGAGTCGAACGCGCGGGGAGCCCCATTCAGTGGCCGGCTGCTTCGATGCCCGCCTCTTCGGGTTCCCACACCGGGCCGGTCGGCGGGATCAGCTCCCCGGCAGGACCGCGCGGCGTCCCGAAGTGGAGGTCGAGGGCCTCGAGCCCCTGCAGCAGGTGCGCCGCGACATACAGGAAGGCGTCCTCCGGGATGCGATCGGTGACCGAGTTCGTGACCAGAAACGGAGCGAAGGCGCGGAGGGAGGCCTCGTCCGCTTGCCGGACGCTCATTTCGGTCAGCGTGCCCCAGATCTCCACCCCCGGGCGCTTCTCCCGCGCCTCCTCCCCGGTGCGTCCGTAGTAGGCGAGCCGCAGCCCGGGCATCCGCTCGCGACAGAACGACAGGATCCGGTCAGCGACGTCGGGGGCGCCCTCGAGCGCGGTGGCGGCGATGGCCGCCGCGTTCGAGGTCTGGACGATGTCGCGCGGCGAGTGGATCAGGGTGCGCTCGTCGTCGTAGAGCGTCACCATCTCCGGCTGGAACACGTCGTAGAGGAGCCCGGCGGGCGTCCGCGCGGCCCGCACCATCTCGTAGCTTCCCGCGGCGATCGTCGCGAGGTCGGTCCGATCGCTGGCGCGGGCCACTTCGGCGACATGGTCGGGGGCGTAGTCCACGAGAAACGAATTCGTGGCGAAGTCGCGGCTGCTGAAGTTGAAGTAGTTGCGGATGAGCAGGAGCCCGGCGGCTTCGGATGCGTGACGGGCGTAGCCGTCCAGGATGCGAACCGCCAGATCCCGGTCCCCCGGGAGCCCGAACGCCGCCGCCCCTTCCCAGAGTCCTTCCGAAACCCGAAGCGCTTCCGTCGTTCCGGACGCGTCGGGCGCATCGTTTCCGGGGACCGGTTGCGGGGGACGCCGCCAGATCACGAAGCCGCGGGTGAACGGATCGTCGGGGTCGTCAACGATCAGTCGCTCGCGGGCGAAGCCGCGAAGCGCGTCGTAGAGCTTCCGGTCCCGAACCCGGGCGGCCAACCGCAGCAGCTCGCCGATGTCCACGGCGTAGGCGAAGCCGTCGGCGCGGGCCAGATCGCCCGCGAGCACCCGTGACCGGACTTCGGCATGGAGGGAAACCAGCGCCTCCCGGGTCGCCTCGGGACCGGGCCAGACGGAGGAGCGGCACCCGGCGGCAGCCAGGGCCACCAGTCCGATTCCAAGAGCCGAACGGACGGGAAGGCGGTACCCGGCGGCGCGCACTCCCCGAGAATAGCCGCCGACCGGGGCGCACCGACCCCCTACAATCGCTGATTCCGTGTCAGGAAGCGGGAAGGAAGGGCAGGTCATGAGCGGCACACCATCGTTGCGAGCCCGAATGGGCGAGGCTCTCGTTCTCGGCTTCGGTCTGAACCTCGTCGCGGCGATGGCCGCCGGCCAAACCGACGCCCGGCTCTCGCTCGCCTCGCTCTACGCCCCCGGCGCGGCCATCGAGGACACGAACGACGACGGTCTCGCCGATCGGGTGCGGGCGCGGATCGTCCTCGCGGAAGACGCTTCGGGGGCCGAAGTCGCCGCCGCCGCCGAGATCGCCGCCCGCCTCGGGCTCGAAACCCTCGCGATGGATCTGCCGCTCGGCGGGGAGTCCGGCTTCGCCATCGCCATCGGAAGCGGGGCGCTCGAATCTCTCGGGACCGAGGGCGGCGCCTCTCCAGCCGCCGGCCACGGCGTCGTGCAGGTCCTCGACGGAGATGCTCCCGTCGTCGCTGTGGTCGGCGGGGATGACGCCGGTCTTGCGGCGGCGGCCGCCTGGCTGGCTTCGCGGGCGCCGCGGATCTTCCGCGTTCGCGGGGCGACCCTCGAGGAGCTCGAAGCCGCCGTCGCGGAGTCCGTCGGGCAAGACGCCACCGGGATCCGGACCGTGCGGATCGAGGTCGAAGCGGCGGCCGACAGCCTCACCGCCGCGGAAGTCCGGGTCGAAACGGCCGACGCCGAGGCCGCCGCGCGCGCGGCAGCCGCGGTGGAAGCCGCGGGCGAGGATCTCCGCTTCGACAGCCTGGCCACGCTGGTCGTCAGCGCCGCCCATGCCGGCGGAGCCGAACAGGCCACACTGGAGAACACCCCGCCGGCGATCGAGCCGGGACCCGTCCCGGGGCGCCCCGGATCCGGCGGCAAGGACGATCTGGGGCTCTCGGTGCTCTACGAGCCCGACGGACTGCTCGGCGATTCGAACGGCGACCGGATCCCCGACCGGCTCGATTCCCGGCTGGTCGTGACGGATGAGACGCCGCGGGCCGCGCTGTCTCTGGCCGCGCGGTTGGGGCTCGAGTCGGCCGGTCTCGACTTCCCGGTTGCGGCCACGCCCGACTCGCTCGGAGACCTGGAGAGCGCTCCCACGCTCATCCTCACCGGGACGGCTGACGCGAACCCGCTGCTCGAGGATCTCGACCTGCCCGCGCTGGCGCCGGGCGAGGGCTACGTGGGAGTGGTCCCCGACGCCTTCGGCGGAAACCCGGCGCTGGCGGTCACCGGCGGCGACGTCGCCGGGCTGGAGCGGGCGCTGGAACAGGCGGCGCTCGGCCTGCCTCACCTCGACGCCGGCGCGCGCGCCAAGGACCATCCGACGGTCACCGGCGTGGAGGACGCCATGTGGCGGTTCCTGTCGCTCCGCACCCCGGCGGGCCAGGCGGCGGCCGCCGCCTACCGGCTGGAACGCATCAGCGCCGAGATTCGCCACCTCGACATCGAGAGTTCCCGGATCCTGGTGTCGCTCAAGGATCCGGCGCCGGGTCTGGACGGGTTCCTCACCGACCACGCTGCGGATCTCGGGCTCGGCGAGGTCGCGATCGAACTCGACGACCGGAACGTCGAGAACGCGGCGGTGCTCCACGAGGAGGAGTTCACGGTGCCTTCGGAAGTGGAGGCGTTCCGGAACCTGGTCGCGAACCGTGTTCTTCCTGCCGTGGATCATGGGGACGGGGTGCGGATCCGGGCTCTCCTGAGCGAGCCCCCCGAGATCCGCGAACAGCTCCGCGATGAAGTGAGCGCCCAGCTCGCCAACCGAGGCGCTCCGAACCCCGATGTCCGGATCCTGTCCGCCTACCGGCAGGGCTACTCGTGGATCGAGGAGGTCATCCTGCCCCGCCTCGTGGAGCTTCGCGAACGCGGCTCCGCCACGACGCGGCTGCGGCTGCTGTTCCGGCGGCACCGGCCGCCGCCGGAGTGGCCGCAGCAGGCGATGCACACCCCGCTGCGGTTCCAGCACGCCATGTTCCCGGCCGACGAGATCCTCGCCGAGGCGCTCTCGCTCGATCTCGGGGATGTGGGCTACGAGCTGCGGGAGGAAGAGGACGCTCCGGCGTACCAGGTGGTGGCCGAGGACGCCTCGGGCAACGTGATCCTGAACGAGGTGTTCGAAGGGCGCATGGTCACCCGGCCCTTCCTCGACCGCTATCCCGACTACGAACTCATCCAGGTCCCGACCGGAGGCCTCCTCGCGGAAGTGAACGGCGAGGCGGTCGTGGACGAGCGGATCGCCACCGACGCCGAGTCCTTCTGGGATCACTACCAGGCCGACACGCTGGCCCGGATGTACGACTATGTGATGGAGCTCCATGAAGGGAAGCCCCGCGGCCCCGCCGATGCGCCCTACTTCGGCGAGCTGCGCGTGGACCTGTCGCTGTCCGAGCCGGAGCGGCTCCTCGGCCTCGAGCAGGAGATCGAGTCCACGCACGACGCCCTCCACGAAGACATCTACTTCGTGACGCACACCTTCTGGCGGCTCATCGGCCGGAACTCGATGGGGACCGAGCTGACCTACCCGGGCCGGGTCATCCCCTGGATGCACCCGAAGCAGGACGGGACTCCGGGGACGGCCCGGATCCGGTTCACCGGTTTCCGGACCAGTCGCCCGGCAGTGGTCGTGGACTACGTCGCGGCGGACGGGCGGACGGGCTCGGTGCGCCGGAATCTCTCCAGGGTCGAAGTCGAGCGACCGCGGGCGCTTTCGCTCGGCGTCCGGGCGGGAGCAGCCGGAGTCGAGCATCTCCGACTGCGGGTCAAGGTGGACACCGACGACGACGAACACGCCGCGTACGTCGAGCGCCACGGGGAGGATCAGGCCGACGCGCGCATCCTGTCGGCGGAGCAGGCGACCCGGGTCGTGGAGCTGCTCGGCGATCTGCGCGAGGCCGGGCTGTACCGGGAGGAGCTGGCGTTCGCCGGGCTGGGCCGGCTGGATCTGGCTGCGGGGTGGACGTGGGACGACGATCCCGACAGCCGCCGCACGGCGAGCCTCCCCGCGAACGGCGACCCACCCCCCTTCCCGGACATCATGGCCTTCCGCGGTGAAACCGGGGACGACGACCAGCTCGTCCAGTGGGACACCCCGATCTCGCCTCCCGAGGCCTACGGGATCCTCGCCCGAATGTCGGAGTTCCCCGAAGCCACGGTGTACCGGATCGGGGAGAGCTACCTGGGCCAGTCCGTCTGGGCGATGGACCTGATGCCGCCGGTCGAGGCGAGCCACCTGTCGGCGCGAAAGGCCAGCCTCCTGAAGCCCACGATCATCTACACCGCCCGCCAGCACGCCAACGAGGTCTCCTCCACGTCTCACGTGTTGCGCCTCGCCGAGATGCTGCTCACCGATCCTGAAGAGAGGGCAGCCCTCGACCGGGTGAACGTGGTCATCCACCCCGTCCAGAACCCGGATGGCGCCCAGCTCGCCTGGGACATGCACCAGGTCAATCCCGAACACATCCTCCACGCCGGCTACTGGGCGTCCCTCGGCATCGACTCGACATCCGATGCCGGCCAACCCATGCCGATCTACCCCGAGGCGGAAGTGCGGCCCCGACTGTGGCGGATGTGGCTCCCCGACATCGTCCTGAACCCGCACGGTTATCCGGCGCACCAGCTCGTCCAGTTGTTCAGCGAGTTCAGCGGACTGGTCCGGGCCGGCCGCCGAACCGAGCGGAATTGGGGCTTCAACAAGGGCTGGTTCATGCCCGGATTCGATGTCGTGGACGACCCCGAGCTGCCCCGCCACAAGGACGAGGCGCTGAAGATCCGCGGCTACATCACCGACGCGATCCAGGCCAACCGTGCGGTGACGACCATGAACCAGCGCACCTACGACCGCTACCGCCGTTACGGGATCCAGTTCGATCCCGAGTCGTTCCGCTGGGACATCCACGACGGCGTAAACATCCAGATGCCGATCAAGGGACGGCGGGCCTCGGGCGGCGGGCGCGGAGGCCGGGGCGGAGGCTTTTCCTACGACCCGAAGATCACGATCTGGTCGGGCGGCACGGAAGCGCCCGACGAACCGGCGCGGGGAGACTGGATGAAGCTGGTGGCTTCCGCCGGTCTCTCGTGGGACCGCGCCGTCTTGCAGTACCTGCTCGACGGCGACCACCAGGTGAAGCGGAACGAGAGCGAGTTCTTCGGCGGCGTCTCGATCCGCCTGAACCGCCCACGACCTCCCGAGCCGCCGGAAGACGAAGAGGGTGACGAAGGGCCGGAGGAGGGAGCCCCCGGGCGCTGAGCGCCACCGGGGCCGGCCACGGTTCCGCCGCGGCGGCGGCTCCGGTCCTCCGTCAGGGAGACGACGGGCTCGGTTCGGTTCCGTCCCCCGTCAGTCGGAGGGCGGCCTCGATCCGGGAAACCCGCTCTCCGAGCTCACGGAGACCTTGCCGAAGGGAGTGAATCTCCTCCCGGATGGCGCGCCGTTCGGCCCGGGCGGCTTCCAGCCCGGCGCGCAGATCCTCGCGAAGGGACTGCTGTCCGACGCGCAGATCCTCGCGAAGGGACTGCTGTCCGACGCGCAGATCCTCGCGAATGGCCTGCTGTCCGCCGCTCACGAAGACGGCCACGCTGATGATGAGGGCGGCGCCGACGCCGATGACGGTCATGAGCTCTCTGGTCATGAGGATGAATCCACCGATTGCCGAACGAAAGACACCAAGGTTCTTCCCAGCCGCCCGGCGAACCGGGATCGGATCCCGGCGAATCGCCGCCAGCAGTCGCGCGCCCCCGTCCGCGTCACCGGACGGTTCGGGACTCGGGAGCGCACACACGCGGCCCCACCCGACAGATGGTGGAGCCGACCGTTGCTCTCCCGAAGCACTCCGCCACTCTACCCCAGCGTCCCCTTGACCACCGCCCACGAACGACCGGGGCCACGCTCGGCCCGAAGGGCCACCGCCTCAGACCTGATCCTTGTCCACGAAGGGCCGCCTCCTGGGGTGTGTCGCCTCGACCGGTCGGTCGGGAGTCTCGTGCGGCAACCGGATCCTGCCCAGGTTGAGAGCACGAAAGCTGAGCCCGAAGGCGACGGCCAGCCGGTGCGCCCTTCGCCGGAGAGCTTCGTACCGATTCGACAGCGGGGGAATCACGCCCAGGGGAGGCAGCCCAGCACGGAAGAATTGTGCGCGCAAAGCTTCCAAGACGCCACGGAGTGCCTTCCGGTAGTGGGACGACTTGCTGCCGCCCCCCATGAGCAACACCGGGAATTCCTTTCCCTCGTAGCGCTGGTTCCACATCCAGTCCTTGAAATCGAACGTCTGCTTTAGAACGTAGCCGACGACACCCCGTCGGAGTTCATCAGCGAACTCGTTCCTGATGCTGGCCAGCGCATCGGAATCGAGGAGCCTCGTAGGGAGATCGAGATCGCCCGCTTCCGGATCCAGGGGGTCGCGCCGCCGCCTCAGTCGTGATGCCTCACGGGGATTCCGTTGAGCCAATGCGTCGAGGAGCCTCTCGTTCCACGCCGTGGTCCCGAGTGGAGCGACCCGCGCCGCCATGAGCCTCCAGTCATCCTCATCCCCGTCCTTCCAAATTCGAACCACGCCCGCATCCACGGTCGTGGCGCCGATGTCCAGCAGGATATGAAGTCCATTCCGGCGCGAAGTCCCCCGTGCGTAGGCCTGAGCTCCGGCAACGTTCTCCGGAAACGCTTCTACGGGGCACTCCTCGAGATGGTCCGGACCATCCTGCGCCTCGCGCAGCGCGGTCTGCGCCCGTTCCACAGTTACGTTCTCCTCCAGGGATAACACCCAGGCCGCGCGACCCCAGACGACGGAATCGACGTCGAAGAACAGTCTCCTACCCGACATCCCCCGAGGGAAAGCCGATGTTCATCTCCCACCGCAGGCTGCGAAACGGGCGGAAGATGCGAGACTCCGCGAGAAGTAGCCCTTCGCGTGCCTGACGCAGCACCAGAGCTATGCGCGAAAGTGGGTGACGGAGGAGGGGGTGGCGTATCGTGGGAGTAACGAGCTTCCACATCTCCAAGGAGGAGTGATACGCCATGAGAGAGAGTACTTGGGTCGAGCCGCCCTCACCACAGGGAGCCCGGGATGTTCTGACGGATATCTTGCGGCGGGGTGCGCAGAAGTTGCTGCGGCAGGCCGTGGAGGCGGAGTTGGAGGCCCTCCTGCAGGCCCACGCGCACCGTCGGCTCGAGACGGGTCAGCAGCGGGTGGTCCGTCACGGGCATGGCCCGGAGCGGGAGATCCTGTCGGGGATCGGGCCGATGAAGGTTCGTCGGCCGAAGGCTCGGGACCGAGGGGCGACGGAGGGGGACCGGATCAGGTTCACCTCGGCGATCCTGCCGCGGTTTGCGCGGAGGACGAAGTCGCTGGACGCGGTGCTGCCGACGCTGTATCTGCGGGGCGTCTCGACGGGAGACTTCGGGGAGGCGCTGTCGGCGCTGGTCGGGCCGGAGGCGTCGGGGCTGGGTCCGGGAGTGATCGGGCGGCTGAAGGCGGAGTGGGCGAAGGATCACGATCGCTGGCAAAGGCGGGATCTCTCGACCCGGGAGTATGTCTATGTGTGGGCGGACGGGATCTATCTGCGGTGCCGGATGGAGGAGGACCGTCAGTGCGTCCTCGTTGTCTTGGGGGCGACGGCGTCGGGACGGAAGGAGCTGCTGGGGTTCCAGACGGGTTTCCGGGAGAGCGGGCAGAGTTGGCGGGAGCTGCTGGAGGATCTGAGAGGGCGGGGCCTTCGGGCGCCACCTCGACTGGCGGTCGGGGACGGGGCGCTGGGGTTCTGGAAGGCACTGGAGAGGGTGTTCCCGGGGACGGCTCACCAGCGTTGCTGGGTGCACAAGACGGCGAACGTGTTGAATGCTCTGCCGAAGTCGAGGCAGAAGAATGCGAAGCTGGATCTGCGCCAGATCTGGATGGCGTCGGATCGGCGGGAGGCGGAGCGAGCGCTGAGGACGTTCTCGGCGAAGTATCGGGCGAAGTATCCGAAGGCGGTGCGGTGCCTGGAGAAGGATCGAGAGGCGCTGCTGGCGTTCTACGACTTCCCGGCGGAGCACTGGGGGCACATCAGGACGACGAACCCGATCGAGAGCGTGTTCGCGACGGTGAGGCACCGGACGGTGAGGAGCAAGGGTTGCCTGTCGCACCGGACGGCGTTGACAATGGTGTTCAAGCTCGTGATGGCGGCCAGCGAGAGTTGGCGTCGGCTGAACGGGAGCCCGAAGTTGCCCTTGGTCTTCAAGGGCGTCAAGTTCAAGGACGGCCAGCAGGCCGAGACCGCAATCCACGCCGCCGCCTGATCATGCCGTCACCCACTTTCGGCCATAGCTCGCAGCACCATGCCGAGGAACGCAGCGGCCCAAACCTCCGTTCGGGTCCGCTCACGCGACTGCGTATCGCCGGCGGCGAGCAGCGGCCGCTTCAGATCCTCCGACCACTTGCCGGGGAGCAGGAGAAAACTCCCGCTGGGCCGACAGATCATCCCGGCCGACCACAGCCAACGAGAGCTTCCCGAACGCGTACGCGGGATCGGAAACACCGGAGAGCGCGGCAGATCGGGCGCCCGCATCACGACCTTGGTGCAGGAGGTCCCGAAATCCAACCCGACGATGATGTCGCACTCGGCCGGATAGCTGCCCGGTCGGGAGTAATCGAGCCGGTCTCGACGAAGCCGTGGACCCCGCGAGGCGGAAAACGTCCTCACGCTGACCTTCCCACATCCGGGGGTTCGACCCTCACCAGCCCCAACGCCACGTCGGCCGACTCTGACGACCCGCCGCGGCGCAGATCGAGAGCGCGGCGACGCCGGTGTTTCAGGCGCGCGAGCTCCTTCCGGACCTTGGCTTCGGTGGCTCTCGCGAGATTCTCGCGACCCCTTTCGCGATGGCGACGGGCGACCGAGCGCGCTTGATCCCTGGCTCTCGTCCCGGCGCGCTCGATGGCCTCCAACTGGGCCTGGACCCGGTGTTCGAGGCGCTCCTCGAGATCGAGCCCGACTTCATCGGCGCGGGCTGCGAGAACGAAGAAGAGGTCGTCCGCCACCGTCGCGGCTTCGTCCAGGTCCACCGCGCCTCTCCAGCCGTGCCAGTCCTCACCGGCGCTCGTGGCCCGGTCCGCCAGGCGCCGCGCGTCAGCCCATGTGAGCCGCTCTCCCCCTCCGAGACGCTCCGCGCCGTGGAAGAGGCGCACTTCGCGGGAGGCGTCAGCGAATTGCTCGAGACGGATCGCGAGTACGTAGCGTCCGGGCCCGATCCAGTCCTCCTGCGTGAGCCGGACGGGTGCCGCCACGTAGAGCTCACCCCGCTCCTGCCGCTCGCGAAGGCGCGCCGCGACGGCGCCCAAACCCGACCGAGGCAGTGGATGGGAGGCCTCCTGCCGCTCCGGCGCTTCCCGATCTCCGGGCCGATCGCCCCGACCCCGGAAGGGTCACGCTTTCGACGGCTGGAGGTCACGTTTTCGATGGCCATCGGGCGTGGCGGCGACCGGAAGGTCGCGCTAGACTGCGGATGTCTTCCTTCCGTCTTTCGGCCCGGGCGCGGCGCCGACGCACCGCGCCCTGCGGCAATCCGGTTCCTGATGGCGTCCCAACCCGTCCCGGCTTCAGCTTCCTCTCCCCGGCGCAGGCCACTCCGTGCTGCCGCCCGAACCCGTCCGCGTGAGCAGCGCGAGTCGCGCCAGCAGTTCGCGGATCTTCGGGGCGTCGTTATGCGCGTCCGGGTCCAGGGGGGAGCGACGCGGGAGCGGGTCGCCCTCTACCGGGACGGCACCCTGAGGGCGTGGGTTCAGGTGGAAGCGCAGCAGGGTCGCGACAACCTGCGCCTGCAGTGGCTGCTCGGCCGACTCACCGGGACGCCAGCGGGCCGGATCGAGATCCTGACCGGCAGCCGCACTCCGTGGAAGCTGGTGCGGATCCCCGGCATCTCCCGTCGCCAGCTCGCGAGCCGCATCCCGAAGCGGCGCGGCGGCTACCGATTCGCCGATCGTCCCCGGCGGGCGGCTCGTCGGCCGGACTGAGTCAGGCCGCGCGGCGACGCGCGTTTCGGATGGTCTGGTGGGCCTTCTGGATGTCCTGAGTCCGACGAGTGGCCTCGTCCTTCATCTCTTCCGGAAGCCCCTGAGCCGCAAGTCGATCGGGGTGGTGCTGGCGCATCAGTCGGCGGTACGCGGTGCGCAGCTCGTCGTCCGTAGCGTCGCGGGGCACGCCGATCACCGCGTAGGCCTCCTCGAGTTTCTCGTCCGGAGAACGGCGACGGGGCTCGAACGCGGCGGCGGCGACTCGCTCCATCTGGGCCATTTCAGCCGCCGAGAAACCGAGGGAGCGCCCGACATGATCGAGGATCGCCCGCTCCGCCGGGTGAATCGTTCCGTCGGCCCACGCCGCCTTCCACTGGAGCTCCACGAAGCTGCGCAGGAGGTTCCGGCGCCTTCCGGCCACATGGGCGAGCTGGGTGAGCGCGCCCTGGAGGTCGAACCGGGGGGACTTGCCCTCGTTGAACAGCCGGATGGCGAGATCCCGCTCGTGCGCGCCCATCGCGAGGCCGTCAATGACCTCACGGGCGAGCCGGGCTTCTTCCTCGCTGACGCGGCCGTCGGCCTTCGCGATGTGGCCCATGACCCCGAACGTGGCCACAAAGAACGCCAGGCGCCGCTCCTCGAGCGGATCGCGGCGCGGAGGCGGCGGGGGCATGCGCCCGGATCGGGGCGCGGCGTGAGTCTCGGTCCGGGGGGCCGCTCCCAGGTTCGAGCCGATGGCGGCGCCGAGCATCGCCCCGAGCGGGCCACCGAGACTCCAGCCGAGGGCTCCGCCGATGATCGTCCCCCAGATGCCCATGCTGGCAGCCTACCCTATGAAATGCGGGACCCCACCGGTTCTCCCGACCGAGGCAAATCTGGGGGCGTGGCTTCCCTGCCTGGCGCTAGCGGCCGGAACCGGATCCTCTCGACCAGTCCACCGGGTTCGGCGGATACAACGGTTCTCCCCACGGCCAGTCCGGAGCGACGGCGGATTCCTCCTCGTCGCCTCCGTCGCCGCCCGGTCCCTGGACCGTCTCCAGGTAGTCGAGCACCAGGCCGCGCGTCTCGTCATCGAGGGGCTCCATCCCCATGCCCACCATCACCTCGAGGAGCTCTTCCCATTCGCTCCGCTCGAATTTGGCTGAAGTGATGTAGCTGTCGTCGTGGCAGGCGAGGCAGTTGTTCCGCACGACTTCGACATTCTCGCCGTCCTTCAGATTGTCCGCCGCCGGCTGCGCGACGCCCGCCAACGGGACGGCAGCCACCAGCAGGAAGGCCAGGAATACGGGTCTTGTCATTTCGTTCACACCGCCGTGATCGCGATGCGATGCATCGCGTTGTTCAGGTAGCCGCGTGGATTCCATCCCGGCACGACCATGGGCTGGGTGCGCCCCTCGTCGTCGGTGGCCCGGGCCCAGATCTCGTAGTGTCCGGCGATATCGAAGCCCACCGTGGCCTCGAACCGTTGCCAGGCGAAGCGGTTCTCCGCCGCGTCCAGGCGGCATTCGATCCAGGTCGCTCCGAAGTCGGCGCTGACGTGGACGGCGCGGACCGGGCCGCCACCCGCCCAGGCCCAGCCCCGCACCGGAAGCGGCGTCGCCGCCGGGTGCTGGATGCCGGTCGCGGGCCGGGTGATGAGCGACTTCACCGGCATTTCACCGATGATTTCCATGTCCTCTTCCGGCACTTCCGCACCGGGCGCCACCGGATAGCGCGGCACGCGATACGAGAAGCCGGTCATCTTCGGCCCGTCGTGGACCCGGTCGCGAACCCAGATCCGGGTAAGCCACTTCCCGCTCGCGGACGCCGGGTAGCCGGGGGCGACAATCCGCAACGGGAACCCGTGGTGCGGCGGAAGTGGCTCCCCGTTCATCTCCCACGCCAGCAGCGTGGACTCGTCGAGCGCCTTCGAGAGGGGCAGCCCCCGGGAAATGGGCACCTCGGCGGCATCCCCGCTCAGGTGAGGATCCTCGCCGTACCAGGCCACATAGACCGCCGTGTCCTTCACTCCCGCGGAGGCGAGCACGTCCCGAAGGCGGACGCCGGTGTAGCGGGCGCACCCGACGGCGCCCAGCCACCACGCGTTGCCCGCTACCGCGGGCCGGAACGCTGCGCGTCCGTTTCCAGCGCATTCGAGGACCAGCGAAGCGCTCACGTTCTCGAACCCGGATCGGATGCCGTCCAGATCCAGGCGGAGTTCCGTCTCCACTTCGCCGGTGATGTCGAGGCCCCAGCCGGCGAGGTCGCCGGAGAGGGCGCGCGCCGGCACCTCTCCGTTGTTCCGGACGAAGTGCTTGTCGTTCGGCGTCTGCCGCGGGTCGAGATCCGGGATCGCGGTCTCCGCATTCACCGGTCGCTCGCTCAGGACGCGGAGGCCACTCTTCCCCTCCAGCGCCGCGGACGGCTGCCGGCCGCCCCGGTTCCCCGCTTCGACGAGATTCCCGGCCGCCGCCAGTCCAGCGCCGGCGGCCGGCGCCGTGGCCAGGAATCGCCGCCTCGAAATCGGTCCCGCTCTTCGCATGCGCGCGAATCGTACCCATGGTCGGGCCGCTCCGGAAGCGTCGTCGGCGAAGTCGCCCCCGGGGACATCCGCGCCACGCCGGCTTCAAGTCGCCGCGCCGGCCCATCCAGCCGCCCGGAGCACTCCGAAGAGGCGGGAGTCACGAACTACGCAAGTCCTTGCCATCTTGGGACAAAGGCCGATATAGTTCAGGCATTGTCTGAGGTGTCTCGGTCGGGTTACCTGTCGGTTCGGTCCGGAGGTCGCCTCGAGCGAGCGCCTTCAGGCATCGCCGCTACCATAACCCGCGTCCCGGCGCCCGGATGGACCCGCTCCGGCGGGATCGGTTGGCCGCCGGGAGACGAGCCGGGCGCGTGAACGGATTCCATCTCACCCGACCGCAGCCGAGCCGGGCCGCTGTGCCGCGGCTCCGTCCCTTCGTTCCGAATGCCCCACGCCTCGCCCGCCGATCCTCCGGTCTCCCGGACAGACAGCGACTCGCCGGGAGCCGTTTTCCTTGCCGACGCCCGTTTCGAGTTCCGACGGCTGCGCCGGCTGGCGGAGAACGCGATCTCGCAGGTCCCGACGGACGAGGCCCTCCACGAGCGGCCGGCGCCCGATGGGAACTCGATCGCCATCCTGGTGCGGCATCTCGCCGGGAACCTGCGGTCGAGGTGGACGGACTTCCTGTTCACGGACGGCGAGAAGCCCGATCGCGATCGGGAGAGCGAATTCGAGCCCCGCGAGGAAATGGATCGCTCCCGGCTGCTGGCGGAATGGGACCAGGCATTCGCCGTGATGGAGGGCGCGATGGCGGAACTCGGCGAGGAGCATCTGGGACGCACGGTCCGGATCCGGGGCGAGGCGTTCCGGGTTCAGGGGGCCATCACCCGCCAGATCGTCCACCTCGCGTACCACACCGGACAGATCGTGCTGCTGGCGCGCCGCGCGGCCCCGCGGTGGCGTTCGCTCTCGATTCCCCGCGGCGGAGCTCCGTGGAAAGCGGCGCGCTACCGGAGCCGATGACGACCCCTTCCCGTCGCCTCGAGCGGCCGACCCGGTTCGAACCGTGGCGCGCCCTCCTCCTCGCCGCCGGCGCCGCGGCGTTGCTGAGCGCCTGCTCGGCCGTGCGCCCACCGGCAATTGGCGAGTTCGCCGAGGTCGGAACCGCTTCCTGGTACGGGATCGCGGAACGGGGCCGACCGACCGCGAGCGGAGAGCGGATGGATCCCGGAAAGATGACCGCCGCGCATCCGTCCCTGCCCTTCGGCACGATGGTCCGCGTCACCGATCTCGACACCGGCCGGGCGATCGAAGTTCGGATCAACGACCGCGGGCCGTTCGTCCACGACCGCATCATCGATCTTTCCCACGAGGCCGCCCGCCGGCTCGGCATGCTCGAGCGCGGCGTGGCGCCGGTGCGGGTCGGTGTCGTGTCGCCGGCTCCGCGCGCGGTGTACACGGTGCAGGTCGGCGCCTACCGGTCCCGGCAAGCGGCGACCGAGGTCAGCCGCCAGCTCCGGGAGCATGGGTACGGCCGCTCGGAGGTGGTGGCGGGCGATGGGGTCCACCGGGTCCGCATCGGCCGGTTCTCCCGTCGTTCCGAGGCGCGGGCGCTCGCCGACGGGATCCGGGGCGGCGGCTACGAGGCGATGATCGTCCGACTGCGCTCCTGAGGCTCCGAACCCGGCGCGATCAGGACTTCGATCTCCTGGTCCACCGGCGGAAACCCGTCGTCCGTCGCATCCGGCGGCTCCCCGGGCGGCGCGGTTTCGAGGCGGACCCGCACCAGACACCGGATCCGCGCCTCACTCCCGAAGGATCGGAAGGAGAACGGGGCGTCCTCCGGGACCGGCAGCGCCACTTCGGCCTCGGCCCGCTGCCCCGGGTCGAGACGATGCCCGAGCGACAGCGCGCATTCGACCCGACAGGACTGCCGCGTCTCGCCGTCCGTCGTTCGGCTCTCGAGGACGAGTCGCGCCGTGGCCCGGCGGATCCGGATCGGGCGGCGCGCCTCCACCCGAACCACCGCGCGAACGAATCCGCCCGGCGCAGCGACCTCCATGAGCCCCAGATCGCACTCCGCGAACGGCTGGCGCGACCACGCCCAAAGCGCACTCCCCAGGGACCGCAGGACGAGCGCCGCCACGACCAGACCCCCGAGGATCCAGAGGAGCGACCACCCGTAGAACCGGGCGAGATGAAGATAGAACAGCGCCCCCAGCACCGCTCCACCGCCGGAGATCATCGTCCGGCGCCGGAGGGGCGCCACCAGAGAGGTCCAGACGAGCACCGATGTCCCCCGAATCAGCCGACCCGGCGCCGAGGCTGCTGGTCGTCGGCCACCTGACCGAGGATGTGGATCCCCGATCGGGTGAGGGACGACTCGGAGGGGCCGCCGCCTACGCCAGTCTGCTCTCCCATCGTTTCGGCGTTCCGACGACCCTGCTGACGTCGGCGGATCGCGACTTCCCGTGGCTCGCATCCCTGACCGGGATCGAGATCCGGCGCGTCCCCTCCCCCGACCGGACCCGGTTCGTGAACACCTACCGGAGCGACGGTTCGCGCGCGCAGCGGGTTCGCAGCCGGGCCGAGCGCATTCCGGACCAGGTAATTCATGGCGTGATCGCCGGGCTCCCTCCCGGGTCGGCGGTCCTGTGGGCGCCCGTCGTGGATGAAATCGGCATCGCCGGCCCGCCCCTTCCCCGTCCATCCGATTGCAGCCGGACGGGACGCCGGAGTTTCGCCGGCGCGGCGCTCCAGGGCTTTCTCCGTCGCTTCGACGAGGCGGGACGGGTCCACCGGCGCCGGCTGCCCGTTGCGCTCCCCCACCGCCTGTCCACGGTGGATCTGGTCTGCCTGTCGGAACAGGATCCAGCGTCTCCCGCCGACATCGAGGCGCTTCGGACGCCGTGGGTCGCGATCACCCGCGGCCGTTGCGGGGCGCTCCTCCGCGGCCCGGGCGGCTCGGCCGAATCCATCGTTCCGGCGCTGGCCCGGGAGGTGGATCCGACCGGCGCCGGCGACGTGTTCGCCGCCGCGCTGACCATCGCCCGGTGGAAGGGGATGCTCCCCGCGGCAGCGGGCCGGCTGGCGGCGGCGACCGCCGCCTGCGCGGTGGAAGCTCCGGGCGTGGACGGGGTGCCCTCGCTGGCGCGGGCCTCATCGCGCGCCGGGACGCCGCGAGGCCGGAGCGGATGATCGCCACGCACCCGTCGGCGTCCGTCGGAGTTGACGACCTACCGGGCCAGATGGGGAATCGTGGCCGGGCTCACCCGCGCGCCGGTGACGCGCCACGCCCACACACCCTGCCGCTCGAACAGGATGTCGGCCCAGAGCGATTCCTCCGGGTCCGCATCGTCGGGCCGGCGGGTGGCGAGCCGGACGGTGAAATCGCTCCACCCGTCGTACTCGGCGCGCACCGACACCCGCTCCCCCTCCTCGCGGGGCCCCGCCAGATCGAGAAAGGAGCCCCACCCCTCGTCGGCCGGCCGGTCGCCGAGCGCCTGATCCACTCCCTCCGGCGTGGCGTACTGGTCGATCAGCGCCTCGCCCATCGCGACCGCGAGCTGACTCGAGATCGTGGCGCGGACATCCTGCGGTTCGTCGGGGGCCGACGCCGTCTCCTGCTCGTTCCGCCGCTCCCGCGCCCGCTGTGACGCCCCGACCGTTCGCCGCAGTTCGGCCTTCAGGTTCTCCCGGACCGCGGCGAAGTCCACGAACTCGCTGAGCGTCTGGGTGTCGCCCGCGGCGACCGCTTCCCGGATGCGCCAGGCGGCGAAATAGGGCCCGAGGTAGATGCTGGCGCCCAGCAGGAGGAACACGGCCCACCCCGCCAGAAGCTGCAGGCGCCGACGGCGACTCACAATCCACAATACTAATGGCCCGGGCGGATCGGGCGCGGCCGGTGGCCGTCGCCGCCCGGTCCCCATCCCGCCACCTCGGAGCTCTCACCATGGCGCGCCTCGTCGAACCCCCGGTTGAACCGGCCGAAGCGAGCCTGCGCTTCCCGCTCGCCGGACGCCGCTTCGGCGGACTCACCGACGACCACCTCTCGGCCATCGCCACCGCGGAGGAGCTCGCCCGGTTCGAGCGCGACGGCTACCTGACGATCCCCGGAGCGCTCGCCCCGTCCGACGTCGAGCGCCTCACCGGGGCCGCCGACCGGCTGGTGGCGTCCGAGCGGGCGCGTCACCAGCTCGCCCCCGCTGACATGGTGTCCCGCTTCTCGGTCATCCGGTTCGACCCCGCCTTCGTGGAGCTGGTGGACTGGCCCCGCACCTTTCCGAAGGTGTGGGACATCCTCGGTTGGAACATCCAGCTCTACATCTCCCATCTCGTGGAGTATCCGCCGGAGACCTGGGGCGGATTGCAGTGCCGGAGGCCGGTATGGCATCAGGACAGCGGCCGGCCGGTGCTGGAACTCGAGCGCCCGGCCCCGCGCCTTTCGGTGAAGGTGGCCTACTGGCTCACCGACACCCGGATCCCGGATGCGGGGGCGATGGAGCTGATCCCCGGGAGTCACCGCCTCGATTCGCCGCCCGCCGAAGCGACGGATCCGGATTGGGAAGGCCTCACCCGGCTATCGGCCGCTCCCGGGGACGCCACCATCTTCGACCGGCGGCTGTGGCACCGCCACGGACGCAACACCTCCGATACCGTGCGGAAGGCGCTGTTTTTCGGGTACAGCTTCCGGTGGCTGCGCCCCCTCGACTACACGCAGGCACCCCCGGAGCTCCTTGCCCGGTGTGACCCGGTGCTCCGCCAGCTTCTCGGCGACGGCCAGACGGAGGTCGGCTGGTACCAACCCCAGCCCCGGGACGTGCCGCTCCGGAAATGGTTGGTGGACCACCGCGGCGAGGAGGCGCTGTGGAAGCCCCCTTCCGTCCAGCCACTCCAGTGACGAGAGCGGCTCCCGGCATCCGGGGACGGCTCGTGAGGGCGGCGGCGGCGCTGGTCCTCTGCGGCGCGGCGGCGGCCCTGGCGCAGACGCCCCAGGCATCGCTCGAAGCGCTGCGCGACCGCGCCCGCACGATCCTGCAGCGGATTCACGATCGGGAGCTGTCGGCCGGCGAGGCCCGGCCGCTGGTGGAGCGGCTCCGGCAGGATCTCGTCGCGCTCGGCGAGGCCCAGGGCTGGCAACCCACCGCGCGGCGGCTCGAGATCACCATCACCGAGCCCGGGGAGATCGGGCCCCGCCTCGCGGAGGCCTGTCCGCTGTTCTTCGAGGAGGAGCTGGTCCGGTTCTGTCCGCTCGATCCGAGCCGCTCGGCGATCTGGGGGGATCAGGTCGTGGTCTGCGAGTTCCTCTGCGCCCCGGGCGACGCGCCCCCGGCCCCCGGGCCGGCCGATCGGCGGTGAGCCGGTCGCGGCGGCCGCTGCGTCCGCTCTACCGGCCCGACGAACCGTCCCGCGGCGAACGCGGGATCGGCGTCCCCGGGGAGTTCCCGTTCACCCGCGGTGTCCGTCGCGGCGGCTACCGGGAGCGGCGGTGGACGATGCGGCAGTACGCCGGCTATGCCGGGGCCGCCGCTTCGAATCGGCGCTACCGGGCGCTTCTGGAGCAGGGGCAGACCGGCCTCTCGGTGGCGTTCGACCTTCCCACCCAGATCGGCTACGACTCCGACCATCCGCTCGCCGCCGGCGAGGTGGGCCGGGTGGGGGTCGCGATCGCCTCGCTGGACGACATGGAGACGCTGTTCTCCGACATCCCGCTGGACCGCGTGTCCACCTCGATGACGATCAACGCCACCGCGGCGATCCTGGTCGCGCTCTACGCCGCCGTGGCCCGACGCCGGGGCGTACCCCCGGAGCGGGTCTCGGGGACGGTCCAGAACGACATCCTGAAGGAGTACGCGGCCCGTGGCACCTGGATCTTCCCTCCGGCCCCCTCGATGCGGCTCGCCGGAGATGTGATCGAGTGGTGTCGCGCCGAACTCCCTCGGTTCAATCCGGTGAGCGTGAGCGGCTACCACATGCGCGAGGCGGGCTGCACCGCGGCGCAGGAGGTCGGCTTCACCCTCGCCGCGGGCATCGCCTACGTCGGAGAGGCGGTCGCGCGCGGGCTCGACGTGGACCATGTGGCGCAGCGGGTGTCGTTCTTCTTCAACGCGCATCGGGACTTCCTCGAGGAAATCGCCAAGTTCCGCGCCGCCCGGCGCCTGTGGGCCCGGCTGCTACGGGAGCGCTTCGGCTCGACCAGCCCCCGGGCCCAGATGCTTCGGTTCCACGCCCAGACCGCCGGCTCCACGCTGACCGCGGTGGAGCCGGAGGTGAACGTCGTCCGCACCACCCTCGAGGCGCTCGCCGCCGTCCTCGGCGGCACCCAGTCGCTCCACACGAACGCCCTCGACGAAGCGCTCGGACTGCCGACCGCCGACACCGCGCGGCTGGCGCTCCGAACCCAGCAGGTCATCGCGTTCGAGAGCGGCGTGGCGGCGACCACCGATCCTCTCGGCGGCTCGTGGGCCATCGAGGCGCTCACCGACGAGCTCGAGGCGGAGGCGGAAGCATGGATCGGCCAGGTGGACCGGTTGGGCGGGGCGGCCGCCGCGGTGGAGTCCGGATTCGTCCAGGCCCGGATCCAGGAAGCCGCCTACGCCTGGCAACAGGATCTCGAGGGCGGGCGTGAGGTCGTCGTGGGCGTCAACCGGTTCTCGCAGGAGGGGGCGACGACGCCGGTGGAGCCGTTCGCCATCGACCCCGCCGAGGAGGCCGCCCAGGTCGAACGGGTCCGGCGCACCCGGGCGACCCGCGACAACGAGGCAGCCGCGGCGGCCGTCGCCGAGGTCCGTCGGGTCGCGGCGGCCGGCGGCAACCTCATGCCGGCAATCCTCGAAGCCGTCGAGCGAAGGGCCACCGTCGGGGAGATCAGCTCCGGGCTCCGGGCGGTCTTCGGCGAACATCGGGACGGCTGAGGCCGAGGGCCGCCGGTGCCCGCAGCCGCAGCCGCGCTCGACGCCCGCGACTACGGCGCGTTCCGGGAACGGCTGGCGGCGAGCGGGTGCCGCCGATGCGCGCTCGCCGAGCGCCGGACCCGGATCGTGGTGGACCGGGGCAACCCCGAGGCCCGGGCGATCGCGGTGGGGGAGGCGCCCGGCGCCGCGGAGGACGCCTCCGGCCGCGCGTTTTGCGGACGCTCCGGCCAGCTCCTCGACCGCCTGTGCGAGGCGGCGGGGATCCGTCCCGAGCGGGATCTGCTCATCGTGAACGTGGTGAAGTGCCGACCGCCCGGCAACCGGGCGCCGCGCAGCGGAGAAGTGGCCGCCTGCCGCCCGTTTCTCGACCGCCAGTTCGCCCTCTCGCCGGCCCGGGTCGTCGCCCTCCTCGGAGCGACGGCCCTGCGCCGCTTCGCTCCCGAGCGAGCGAAGGGGCCCCTCGGCGCGCAGGTGGGGCGGTTCTTTCGGCTTCCGCAGTGGCCGGCCTACCGTTTCATCGCCCTCTACCACCCCGCCGCGATCCTCTACAACCGGTCGCTGGAGCCGCGCGCCCGCCGCCATCTGGAAATCCTGGCGCGAGACCTCGCCGCCGGCCCCTGACGCGCCCTGGAGGGACTACTCGTCCCAGAGCGAGCGGGGCCCGGCCAGCTCGCGGACGACATCCCAGCTCCAGCTCCGACGGGTCTCCGGAGGCAGCTCGCCGGTCGCGTCGTGGTGGCGGCGAAGGAAGGCCTGGGTGGCCCGATTCACGTAACCGCCGCCCTTCACCTCGCCGAACCGGTCCCGGTACCCCTCGCAGATCCGCCGGAACAGCGCGTCGCGCCGGTCCTTGGCCACCACGCTCGCCGCCGCCACCGCGACGTGACGCGCCTCGGCCCGGTCCACCGCCTCGAAGTTCGGATAACGCGCGGCGAGCGCCTCGAACAGCCGTCGGCCATCGGCCACGACCCGCCGCACTGGGCCCACCCGCCGAAGGATCTCCTCCGCCGCGTTGCGCTCGAGCTGATTCAGGCCGCCCGACTCCACGAAGCGGTCCACCTCGCTGGCCTGGAAGACCTCGACTTCCACGCACTCCGCGAGCCGGCGCACATGAGCGGCGAGCGCCCGGCGCCGGGTGCGCGCCGCCTCCCCGGCGCCGACCCGCTTCGAGTCGCGCACGCCGAGGCGGGTGAGCGCCCCCGCCTTCCGCGGATCGAGGACGACTCCCGCGACCACGAGCGGACCGAGCGCAGCGCCCCGTCCGGCCTCGTCGATCCCGAGGACGCCCCGGCTCGCGACGACGGCCCCGGTGCGGTTCGGCGAGGCGCTCGACGTCAATCGGCTGTCAGCGTAGCAGCGTTCGGCGGGGGAAGCGGGACGGGCGGAACGAATAGAGTTCCGCCGACCGGAGGCGAGGAGCGAACCGAATGAAGAAGGGCGAGGGGCGATACAACATCGTCGTGATCGGCGCCGGCACGGCGGGCCTGGTGACGGCCGCCGGGACCGCCGGCCTCGGGGGACGGGTCGCCCTGGTGGAATCCCGCCTCATGGGTGGCGATTGTCTCAACTACGGCTGCGTGCCCTCGAAGGCGCTGATCGCGGCGGCCAAGGCGGCCAAGGCGGTGCGGCGAGCTCCCCACTTCGGGATCGAGGTCGGAGAGCCGCGCATCCACTTCGACCGCGTCTTCGCGTACATGCGGGATCGCCGCGCTGCGATCGCGCCGAACGACTCGGTCGAGCGGTTCACCGGGCTCGGCGTGGATGTCTTCGAGGCCCGCGCCCGATTCGTCAGCCCGCGAGAGGTCGAACTCGACGACGGGACCCGCCTTCGCGGCTCGAACTTCGCGATCGCCACCGGAACCCGTCCCTGGATTCCCCCCATCCCCGGGCTGGACGAGATTCCGTTCCTCACCAACGAGACGTTCTTCGACGAACAGGAAACCGCGCCGAAATCCCTGATGGTCCTCGGCGGCGGCCCGATCGGCTGCGAGATGGGGCAGGTCATGGCCCGGATCGGCGTCCGGGTGACCATCGTGACCGATGTCGAGTGGCTGCTCTCCCGCGACGATCACGAAGCCTCCGAGGTCCTCCACGAGACGTTCGAGGACGAGGGCATCGAGGTCGTGAACCGGGCTCGGGTTCGCTCGTTCGCGCCCGAGCCCGACGGCGGCGTCCGCGCCGATGTGGAGACGCCCGAGGGCCGGCGAACGATCACCGCCGAGCGGCTCCTCGTCGCGACCGGCCGCTCGCCGAACGTGGACGACCTCGGCCTCGACGCCGCCGGGGTGCGCCACGACGCCCGTCGCGGCATCCCGGTGGACGCGTCGCTCCGCACCAACGCGCCGGGGATCTATGCGCTCGGCGATGTGGCCGGCCCCTACCGGTTCACGCACACCGCCGACTACCAGGCGCGCATCGTGGTCCGCAACGTCCTGCTCCCGTGGCCGGTCCCGCGGGCGAAGGCCGACTACCGCTACGTGCCCTGGGTCACCTACGTGGACCCCGAGATCGCTCACTTCGGACTGCGCGAAGCGGACGCCGAAGAGAACGGAACCGCCATCGCGGCGCACCGGTTTCCCAACGACGACCTCGACCGAGCGATCACCGAGTCCTCGGAACGGGGGTTCGTCAAGGTCGTCACCGAGGCCGGGAAGGACCGGATCCTGGGGGCCACCGTGGTCGGGGCCCGCGCCGGGGAGATCCTGCACGAGCTGCTGGTCGCAGCCCGACACGGCGTGGGGCTCTCGGCGATCTCGGGCACCATCCACGCCTACCCGACCTGGGCGCAGGCGGCGCAGCGAGTCGGGGACGCCTACCAGCGCACCCGGCTCACGCCGCGGGCGAAGGCGATCTTCTCCTGGCTCTACCGGAGGCGTCGATGAAGAAGTACCTGATCGCCGGGGCGGTGCTCGCCCTCGTCGCGACCCTGCTCGTCGTCCTCCCGGTCGGAGAGTGGCTGGAAGCCGCCGGACGCGCCGCCGCCGAACTCGGCCCGGCAGGACTCGCCGCCTTCGCCGCGATCTACGCGGTGGCGACCGTGTTCGCGGTCCCCGGGTCGGCGCTCACCCTCATCGCCGGACTCGTCTTCGGACCGGTCCAGGGCACCCTCTCGGTGTGGGTGGGGGCGACCGCCGGGCTGACGCTCGCCTTCCTGGCGGCCCGGCGGCTGGGCCGCGACCGGGTGCGCCGATTCGTCGCCGGCAAGCGCTCCTTCGCCGCGGTGGACCGCGCCGTGTCGGCGAAGGGAGGCATGATCGTCTTCCTGACCCGGCTGACGCCGGTGTTTCCGTTCACCTTCCTGAACTACGCCTATGGCCTCACCGGCGTCCGCTTCGGCCCCTACGTGCTGGCGTCCGCAACCGGCATCCTGCCCGGAACCTGCCTCTACATCTACCTGGGCTGGCTCGGCGGCAACGTCGCCCGCACCGCATCCGGGAGCGAGGACACGCTGCAGTTGGCGCTCCAGGTCGTCGGCCTCGCCGCGTTCGTGCTGGTCACGGTGCTGATCACCCGGATCGCCCGCCGCGCCCTTCGGGAAGCGGGGGTGGACTCCACCGCGAAACAGTCGTCGGACTGAGACGGAGGCCGATGGTCCGGAAGCCGCGCCTCCTCCTCGGGGTCGCCGCGCTCCTTCTTCTCAACTCGGGAGCGCTCCTCGCCGCCCGCGGCGCCGATCTCTTCCACGCGGCGCAGATCCTCCTCCACCCGGTCCTCGGGATCGCGGCGATCAAGCTCGCGCTCTGGAGCTGGAAGCGGATCGGCGCCGCGCTGCGGGAGGATCCGCTGCGGCGGCTCTTCCTTCTCGCCGGCGGTCTCATCGCCGCGACCGGCGCGGCGCTCGCGGTGTTCGGCTCGTCCACCGCCACCCGGCCGCTCCTCGTGGCCCACCTCGTCGCGGCCGCCGGTCTCGCGGTCCTGTTCGCCCACCGACGGCTCCTCCTCGCTCCGCTGCTCGTCGCCGTCGCCCTTCCCGTCGGCGGCGCGCTGCGGCGGGCGCTTCCCGAGCCCGGACCGGTCCTGAACGCCGGGCTGCCGCCGGCGGAGATGGCGGGCGAGGCGATGGGGGGCGAGGACGGCCCGTTCTTCCCGTCCGCCGCCGAGACCGCCCACGGCGACCTCATCCCGGAGGAGTTCTTCCTCGGGAGCGAGACCTGCGGCCGCTGCCACGGCGACATCACCCGCGAGTGGAGCGAGTCGGCGCACCGGTTCGCGTCCTTCGACAACCCCTGGTACCGCCGCTCGATCGAGTACATGCAGGAGGTCGTGGGGGTGACGCCATCCAAGTGGTGCGCCGGGTGCCACGATCACGCGCTGCTGTTCAGCGGCGAGATGGACCGTCCGATCGCCGAGATCGTGGACCGCCCGTCCGCGAGCGCGGGGCTGGGGTGCGTCTCCTGCCATGCGGTGACCCGGATCAAGGACACCTCGGGCAACGCCGGCTTCGTGATCGAGTACCCCGCGATCCACGACCTCGCGGCATCCGATGACCCGCTGCTCCGGACCCTCCACGACCTCGTGATCCACCTCGACCCCGAGCCCCACCGGACCGCGTTCCTGAAGCCGCTCCACACCGGCGACAGCTCGGCGTTCTGCTCGTCGTGCCACAAGGTCCACCTCGACCAGCCGGTGAACCACTACCGCTGGCTGCGCGGCTTCAACAGCTACGACAACTGGCAGGCGAGCGGCGTCTCCGGAGAGGGGGCCCGGTCGTTCTACTACCCCGACCAGCCCGAGACCTGCGCCGGGTGCCACATGCCCGAAGTTCCCGGCGAGGATCCGGCGGCGCCCGACGGCCTGATCCGCTCCCACCGGTTCGCCGCCGCCAACACCGCGCTTCCGACTCACTTCGGGCTCGACGAGCAGCTCGACGCGGTCCGCGATTTCCTGCGGGCCGGACAGGTCACGGTGGACATCTTCGCCCTGGTGCGTGACGCCGGGGACGGCTCGGCGGCGGGCGAACCGGGCGGAGGAGCGCCGGGCGCCGACCCTCTCGCGCTCGCTTCCACCTTCGCGGTGGGGGAGGAGGCCCTCGCCGCCCCCGGCCGCTATCCGGCGGCGGGGCCGGTGGGTGAAGTGACCGCTCCCCTCGACGAGGCGCTCCCGGCGCTCGCGCCCGGAGAATCGGTCCGCGTGGACGTGGTCGTCCGGACCCGGGGCGTGGGGCACTTCTTCCCGAGCGGCACCGTGGACGCGCAGGAGGCGTGGGTCGAGTTCCGCGCCGAAGATCGCCACGGGGTCCCGTTCTTCTGGAGCGGGTTCACCGGCAAGCCCGGGGAGCCGCCGGCGATTGCCGGCGACGCCCCGGTGGATCCCTCCGCCCACTTCTTCCGCTCTCTCCTTCTCGACGGCCGCGGCAACCCGATCGACAAGCGGAACGCGTGGGCGGCGCGCAGCGCGCTCTACATCTCCCAGATCCCTCCCGGCGCCGCCCACGCGGTGCGTTACCGGCTCCGGGTCCCCGAGGATGTGGAGGGGCCAGTGAAGCTGACGGCGCGGCTGAACTACCGGAAGTTCCAGTGGGGGCACACGCAGTGGGTGTTCCGCGGCTCGCTGGACGATGACGGCGAGGTGACGCCTCACTTCGACGACCGGAGCGTGGCGCTCGATCCGGCACGGACGGCGCCGGTGATCCCGGTCATCGAGATGGCCTCGGCGACGGTCCAGCTCCCGGTCGGCGCGGAGGAGGGCGCGGTGAGGGAGGAGCCCGCCGATTCCAGCCTCGTGCGCGCGCTTCGGTTCAACGACTACGGGATCGCGCTCCTCCTCGCCGGGGATCTCCGGGGCGCCGAGGCCGCGTTCCTGAGAGTGGAGGAACTCGCGCCCGACTATCCGGACGCCGCGGTGAACCGGGCTCGGGTCCACGTCCAGGAGGGCGACCCGGAGCGGGCGCTCGAGGCGCTCGAACGCGCGCTCGATCTCGCCCCCGGTCTTCCGCGGGCGCTTTTTTTCCGGGCGATGGCGCACAAGGCCCTCGGGGAGTACGACGCCGCGCTCGCGGATCTACGGGCCGTCCTCGAACAGCACCCGCGGGACCGGGTGGTGAACAACCAGGTGGGACGGCTGCTGTTCCTGAAGCGCGACTATCCGGCGGCCGTGGAGGTGCTCGAACGGACCCTGCGGATCGACCCCGAGGACCTCGAAGCCCACTACAACCTGATGCTCGCCTACCAGGGACTGCGCGACCCCGAGCGAGCCGCCACCCATCGGACGCTCTACCTCCGTTTCAAGGCCGACGAGTCGGCGCAGTTCCTCACCGGCGACTACCGCCGCGCGAACCCCGAGGACAACAACGAGCGCCTCCCGATCCACGAACACACCGGCGACTTCCCCCGCGAGCGCGCTCCGCAGAGCCCATGACGAGTCCCTCCAACTGGTCTTACTTCGACGACCGCCTCGCCGCACCGGTCGAGGACATCAAGTTCAAGCACTCAGCCCCCCCGGCGTGAGCGGGAAGCCGAGCGGAGCCCTGTCCAGCGCTGGACTCTGACGATGAGTCAAAGCGGTACTCTCATCGTATGACCGGAACTTTGATCGGCTACGACCCAGGTGGCCAAGACAGCCATGGACTTGCCTTGGCTGACGTGAGAGACGGCCACGTGGTCACGGTGACGACCGAGCGTCTGCCGCACGCCGGGGCGGTACTCAAGGCGATTCTCGCTCTCGATTCACCCTTGGGGCTTGGCATCGACACGCTTACGTGCTGGAGCACGAGTCGTGTTGGCTACCGTCCTGGAGATCGATGGCTCCGGGCTCGGGACAAGTATCGCCGCGTGAAGGGATCCGTCGTGGCGCCAAATGCGCTCCGGGGCTCCATGAGCACCAACGGAATGGCGGTACTGATCGCCGTGCGTCAGAAGTGGCATGACATCCGCGTTACCGAGACGCACCCCAAGGTCCTCTACTACGCAGGGTGCGAGACGGTCTGGAACTTCACTGACAAGGCATCCGATATGACAAGTCGTCTGAATCACTGGCTGGACGCCAAGATCGAACCCAAGGGAGAGGCCATGAGTGAGCACGAGTGGGATGCCGCCATCTCAGTTCTTCCGGTCATCCACGGACTCGATGGGTCGTGGAAGCTTGACCTGCACACCCTGCCAACGACTTCCGACGAGCGCTTGGTGAAGCCGTGCGGCGAGACTCACTACTTCTGGCCGCCAGATGGCTGGTCGGGATAGGTCCTCGGTCGAATCGTCCTCCCGCCCGCCCCACGGAGTCAGCCCTCGAACTCGCCAAGTTCTTCGCGGGTCACTCTGAGGCTGGATGCAACCCGCTGCCTCCGCCGGGACCGAGCGAGAGAAGCGCCGCAGCAAGGGCCAGTTCTGGACCCCCGATTGGGTCGCGGACGCCATGGTCGGCTATGCGCTTGGCGGGGGATCGGATCACCTCATCGATCCGGCGGTCGGGACCGGAGCGTTCCTGAGGGCGGCCACGCACTATGCGGAACGCCGAGGACGACAGATCGCTCTTCTGGGCACCGAACTCCATGCCGAGATCCTGCGAGAGGCGTGTGCCTCCGGTGAGCTCACCAGCGAACAGCTCTGTCGGATCGAAGTCGCCGATTTCCTGACCTGGACGCCGGGGACACGATTCCGTGCGATCGCCGCCAACCCGCCGTACATCCGCCACCACCGGCTGCCTCCAGCCACCAAGCGGCTCCTCGTCAGCATCGCGCTTCGGACCATCGGGCGCAGACTGGACGGACGCACGGGCCTCCACGTCTTCTTCCTCCTGCGTGCTCTCGAACTGCTGGATGAGGGAGGCCGGCTCGCCTTCATTTTGCCGGCGGACACTTGCGAGGGCGTGTTCGCCCCAGTCCTCTGGGAGTGGATCGCATCACGCTTTCGCATCGACGCTGTGCTCACGTTCGCGCCCGAGGCCACGCCGTTTCCGCAGGTGGACACGAATCCGGTCGTCTTCTTCCTCGCCAATCTCGCCCCCCGGGAGGAGTTTGTCTGGGCTCGCTGCCGGACACCGGGCACTGCCGCCCTCGCCGAATGGTCGCGATCCGGCTTTCGGACGCCCTCCGGCTCAGACGTCGAGTGGCGGAACCGTTCGACAGCCGAGGGGGTCGAGTCGGGACTCTCGAGGCCTCCAGCCGCTCCACGCCATCCCGACGACCTTCTGCTCGGAGACTGCGCCGCCGTCGTCCGCGGAATCGCGACCGGAGCCAACGACTTCTTCTTCCTGACCCGGGAGCGAGTTCGGGCGCTCGAACTTCCGGACGACTTCCTCCGACCCGCGATCGGACGCACACGCGACGCACCCGGAAGCGAAGTGAGCAGCTCAACTCTCGATGATCTGGATCGGCGGGGCCGGCCAACCCTGCTGTTCACACCGGACGGGCGGGCTCCAGATCAGTTCCCGACACCGATGCGCGCCTACCTCGAACGGGGCGAATCCGCCGGCTATCACCGCCGACCGCTGATTTCGACCCGCCGCCCGTGGTACCGCATGGAGCGTCGTCGTCCGCCTCCGCTGCTGTTCGCGTATCTCGGCCGACGGAACACACGGTTCCTGCGCAACCTGGCCGGTGTCGTTCCCCTGAGCAACTTCTCGTGCGTGTATCCCAGGTCCGACGACGCGGAGTTCCTGAATGCTCTCACGGCGAGCCTCCACCACCCCGACACGCTCGCGGGGCTGCCCTTCGTGGGCAAGTCATACGGTTCAGGCGCGGTCAAGGTCGAGCCCCGCGGACTGGAGCGGCCGACGATTCCGGCCCATGTCGCCCGGGCGGTCGGCCTTCGGGCTACGCGCCCCACGCCGCTCTTGTCGCCCGTCGAACGCAAGTGGTGACTCACTCGCTGGGCACGGAACACGTGTGAAGTGCAGAAGGAACAACCGGACCGCTCAGCGCCTCCCCCGGGTGAGCCGCAAGACCTCATCGCTCGTGAGCCCGGGACCCGCCACGCCGCTCACCTGTCGCAGGCGCTCTTCGATGAGCTCCCGCTTGTTGAGCACCGGCCGAATCACGGCAGCGCCTCCCACTTCGTCGAAGCGAACCTCAGTGCCCGGGAGGAGCCCCAGGCGACGACGGAGCCGGACGGGGATCGTCACCCGTCCATCGGCGCTGACCTTCATCCGCAGGAGTCTCGCACGAGACCTCTGGCGCCGGCCCCGTCCAGCGCTTCGCTGCGGCTCTCTGCTGCGGCCGACGGTGGCACAGCCACCGCGGCGGTTTGGAAGTAGAGTCATTGGCCCCTCGTCCCCGCCGGGTGGGCCGCGACCCGGCCTTGGCGGAGTGATCGAATCGAGCCCACCTTGTCCGAGCTGCGCGTCCTCTCCCTGATCGCCAGCGCGACGGAGATCGTCTGTGCGCTCGGCTACCGGGATCGGCTGGTGGGCCGATCGCACGAGTGCGACTTTCCCGAGGATGTGCTGGATCTGCCCGCCGTCACGGCACCGAAGATCCGAGTGGAGGTTTCCAGCGGCGAGATCGACGCTCAGGTCAAGGACGCGGTGCGGGGCGCGGATCCACTGGATGCGCTCGGCGTGTACGACGTGCGGATCGAGGCGCTCGAGGAGCTGGCGCCGACCCACGTGATCACCCAGACCCAGTGCGAGGTCTGCGCCGTCAGCCTGCGCGACGTGGAAGCGGCGCTCCGGCGCAGCGTCGGCGCCCGGCCGGAAATCGTGCCGCTCCAGCCGGACTCGCTCGCCGACGTGTTCCGGGACGTCCGGCGGGTTGCGCGCGCGATCGGCTCCGAGGCGGACGGGGAGCGCCTCGTCCGCCGGCTACGGGACCGGATGGACGCGATCTCCTCGGCGGCAGGGCGCAGCGGAGAGCCGCCCCGGGTGGCGGTGATCGAGTGGGTGGATCCGCTGATGGCGGCCGGGAACTGGATGCCGGAGCTCGTCGAGATGGCAGGCGGGCGAAGCCTCTTCGGAGAGGCGGGACGACACTCCCCCTGGATGAAATGGGAGCACCTCCGACGCGCCGATCCGGACGTCGTGGTCGTCTCGCCGTGCGGCTTCGACCTCGAGCGAACCCTCGAGGACCTGCCGCTCCTCGAAGCGCAGCCGGCGTGGGCGGACCTGCGCGCGGTTCGCACCGGCCGGGTCTTCGCCGCCGACGGCAACCAGTACTTCAACCGGCCCGGGCCCCGGCTCGTGGAGAGCCTCGAGATCCTCGCCGAGATGTTTCGTCCGGAGCGGTTCGAGTTCGGCCACCGGGGTCGTGCGTGGCGGCCGATCGCCGGGAGTCCTACCGTATGAACCGTCCTCCGGGGCTGGTGCGGGCGATGGTCCCCGCAGCGGTCCTCGTCGTCGCGTCCAACACCGCGACCGCCGAAGTCCGCTTCGTGGAGATCACCGAGGAGGCCGGCATCACCTTCGTCCACGAGAACGGCGCCTTCGGCGAGAAATACCTGCCGGAGACGATGGGCAGCGGCGTGGTCTTCTTCGATGCCGACGGCGACGGCGACGAGGATCTGCTGTTCGTGAACAGCCGCCGCTGGCCCGAGCGCCGCGGCGAGGGACCCGAGCCCACGGCCGCGCTCTACCTCAACCGCGGGGACGGGACCTTCGAGGACGGGACCGCCGCCGCCGGGCTCGATTTCCCGCTCTACGGCATCGGGGCCGCGGCCGGCGACTACGACAGCGATGGCGACCCCGATCTCTACCTCGCGGCGCTCGGCCCGAACCGCCTCCTCGAAAACCGCGGCGGAGTCTTCACACAAGCGCCGGGGGCGGCCGCGGTGGCCCACCCCGGGTTCTCGAGCGGGGCGACCTGGTTCGACGCCGACGGGGACACGGACCTGGATCTCTTCGTCCTGAACTACGTCGAGTGGTCGGTCGAAGACGACATCTTCTGCGCCCTCGACGGGTCGAACAAGAGCTACTGCACCCCGGAGTCCTACCGGGGCGCGAGCGCCGCGCTCTATCGCAACGACGGCGACGGCGCCTTCACCGACATCACCGCGGAGGCCGGACTGCTCGACCCCACCGCGAAGGGGCTCGGCGTCGCCATCCTCGACCATGACGACGACGGGCTCCCCGACCTCGCAGTCGCCAACGACACCCAGCCCAACTCCCTCTACCGGAACCTCGGCGGCGGACGATTCGAGGATGTCGGAGTGCTCGCCGGAATCGCGTTCGCCGAGAACGGGGCCGCCCGGGGCGCGATGGGGATCGACGCCTCCGACTACGACGGGGACGGCTTCCCCGATCTCGTGATCGGCAACTTCTCGAACGAGATGGTCTCGCTTTACCGGAACGAGGGCGTGGGGTTCTTCATCGATCAGGCTCCGGTCTCGGGGATCGGCCGGGAGAGCCTGCTCACGCTTGCCTTCGGGGCGTTCTTCTTCGACTTCGACCTCGACGGACGGCAGGACATCTTCATCGCCAACGGGCACGTCGAGAACGACATCGCCGCGGTCCAGCAGCGGGTCACCTACCGGCAGAGCCCGCACCTGTTCCGGAACCTGGGGGATGGGAGGTTCACCGACGTCACCTCCAGCTCCGCCGACCTCGCCCGACCGATGGTGGCCCGCGGCGCCGCCTTCGCGGACGTGGACGGAGACGGCGACCTCGACCTCGCCGTGAGCGAAAACGGAGGCCCGGGGCGGCTGTTCCGGAACGAGGGAGGCAACGCGAACGGCTGGGTGGGGTTCCGGCTCCGTGGCTCCGATTCGAACCTCGACGCGATCGGTGCGAAGATCACCCTGATGATCGAGACCGCCGGCGGCTCTCGCGCCGAAACCCGGTTCGTCAAGGGTGCCACCGGGTACGCGTCACAGAACCAGCTCGCGGTCGTCTTCGGCCTCGGCCCGGCGGGACGGGCCACCGAAGCCGTGATCGCCTGGCCTTCCGGGGCTGCGACCACCGTCGAGTCGCCGACCCCGCGCCAGGTCCATCGGATCGAGGAGGCGTCCCGATGAAGTTGCCGCTCGCTTGCGCCGGAACCGCCGCCGTAGCGACGCTCGCCCTCTTCGCTCTCGGCGCCAGCCAGCCGCAGACGGCGCAACCGGACCCGCCGAGCATTCCCCTGAACGAGCAGCCGGCGATGATGGTGGGCAACGCCGAGTGCGTCGTCTGCCACGAAGCGGCGCACGAGTCGTGGACCGCATCGCGGCACTCCAAGATGGTCCAGCCGGCGTCGCCGCAGGGGGTGCGGGGCGACTTCAGCGTCGGCTCCCTGCGGCTCCGCGGCCAGCCGTATCGGGTGCGCCGGACCGGCTCGAACTACTTCATCACCGAGTCCTTCTTCACCGGCGAGCCGAAGGAGCATCGGGTGAACTACACCCTCGGGAACCGGCGGATCCAGCACTACCTGACCACGCTCGAGGATGGCCGGGTCATCGTGCTGCCGCCGACATGGGACATCCTCCGGCGCGAGTGGTTCCACAACCTGGAAATCGCCGCTCCCGACCAGAGGGAGGGCATCGTCCCGGTGCAACTCTGGAACAAGAACTGTTTCGGCTGCCACGTGAGCGACCAGGTCAAGGGCTATCGCCCCGGGGAGGAGCGCTACGACACGAGCTGGCTGGACTTCGGGACGACCTGCGAACGCTGCCACGGACCGGGCAGCCGCCATGTGGACAAGTACCAGAACCTGGACCGCTACGGCGACGATCCCGACGTCCACATCGTGCTGCAGACCCGCCTCGACCACGAACGGAACTCGATGGTCTGCGCCCAGTGCCACTCGTTCCGGGACCAGATGGCGTTCGGTTTCTCGGCGGGCGACGACTACTTCGACCACTTCTTCCCGTTGCTCGAATACACGCAGGAACCTTCCGAGGACCCGACCTGGTATCCGGACGGGAAAACCCGGCGCTTCTCGACCAATACGCTCGGGATCTGGCAGAGCGAGTGCTTCGTCGAAGGAGGTGTGACCTGCACCTCGTGTCACATCGACCCGCACCGGCCCGACATCGAACAGAACGAGCAGCTCCTCCCTACGAACAACGCGCTGTGCACCGGCTGCCACGAGGGGATCGGCGCCGACCTGACGGCGCACACCTTCCATGCCGCGGACAGCGAGGGGAGCTCCTGCGTCGAGTGCCACATGCCCCGGAGCGTGACCAGCATCCGGGCGAAGATGCGCGACCACAGCATCTCGATCCCCTCCCCGCGCAACACCGCGCGCTACGGCGTCCCGAACGCCTGCAACGAGTGCCACACCGGCGAGTCACCGGAATGGGCGACGGCCCGCATGGACGAGTGGTGGGGTCCCGACACGCCGAGGCGGGCCAAGATCGAACGCCGCGCCGACGCCTACTCGGGTGCTAGGGAGCTGAGCCGCGAAGCGCTCGACCAATTGCTCGCGATCGCCGCGGACCCCGCGGAGGGACCGGTGAATCGCGCGAACGCCGCCGGACATCTGGGCCGCTATCTGGCGGACCCCGAAGCACATCCCCGCGCGACGGGGGCGCTCGTCGAAGCGGCGAACGACCCCCATCCTCTGGTCCGCGCGGTGGCGTCGCTGAAGCTCGGCGAATCGGGAGACGCCGATTTCCCGGGCGTCCGGGAGACGGTTATGGCCCGCATCGAGGACGAGAGCCAGGTGGTTCGGATGAACACGGCGATCTCGCTGCTGAACCTGGGCATCCGGGAGCTGAGCGGCGGCGCGGCCACGAGCTTCGAGGAGGCGAAGCGGGTCCACGCGATCCGCGGCAACTTCTACGCCGACGACGCCCCCCAGCAGCTCAACCTGGGGCGGTTCCATGTGCTCGACGGCAACCCGGACGCCGCCGGTCAGGCCTTCGAACGCAGCTACCGCCTGAATCCGAACCAGCCCGGCATCCGCTTCTTCATGGCGGTGACGCGCCTCTCCCAGCAGCGCTTCGGGGAGGCCGTGGAGCTTCTCCGTGATGTGCCTTCGGACGACCCCTTCGCCCAGGAAGCGCAGACCCTGCTCAACCGGCTCCAGCCGTCACCGGGCGAGTGATCCCTCCCCGGATCCCGGGGACCGGTCGGATCGCGACCCGAATCAACGACCTGGACTCCATGATGTCGTCGCCGATCCTCCGTCCGTGCGTCCTCGTGGCGGCGACGATTCTGCTCCTCGCCGCCGGGACCGCGTTCGGTCAGGCCGGCGCCACGACCGGGGTGATCCGCGGCGAGGTGCTGGATCCCCTGGGTAACCCCGTGCCCGGCGCGGTCGTCGTGATCACGAACCGTGACACCGACCTGGTGACGACCGTGGAGTGCTCCCCGTCCGGCGTCTTCGTCCGGTCGCTGCTCCCGCCCGGAATCTACGATGTCCTCGCGACCGGAGAGGGATCGTTCGGCGCCGGACGGATCCAGGGCGCGATTCTGCGGATCGGCGAGGTGCTGGACCTGCGCTTCGACCTCACCCTGGTGACGAGCGAAGCGGTGACGGTCTTCGGCGAACTGCCCTCCGTCGTGGACCGCACCGACGCCACCAGGTCCCAGCGGATCCGGGAGGAAGTTGTGGATGCCGTGCCGAGCAACGGACGGAACTTCCTCGATCTGGCGCTCCTCACACCGGGCGCTTCGATCTCGCAGGGCCCCGACGGCGACGAGCTGAACATCAACGGGCAGCGCGGCATCTTCAACAACTTCATCGTGGACGGCGCCGACTTCAACAACCCGTTCTTCGGCGAGCAGCGCGGGGGACAGCGCCCGGCGTTCACCTTCAACCGGGACGCGATCGCCGAGCTGGTCATCGTGAACCAGGGAGCATCCGCCGAATTCGGTCGCTCGTCGGGCGGCTTCATCCACATCGTCACGAAGTCCGGAACCAACGAGCTCGGCGGATCCGCCCACGGGTTCAGCCAGTGGGACGGCGTTGCCGCGCCCCATCCGGCCGAGCGCGGCGGGGGGAAGCCGGAGTTCCACCGGGTCCAGACGGGCGCCACCCTCGGAGGGCCGCTGGTTCAGGATCGGGCGTTCTTCTTCGCCGCCTGGGATCAGCAGGCCGCGGCGGAGACGAAGCAGCAGGTCCGGCAGGTCCGGAACCCGGCGCGACTCGAGACCCTCGACCGCTTCCTGCAGGACCACTGGCCGGGGCTCTTCGAGGATGAGTTCGGTCCCATCCACCGGACCGATGACGCCCGGGCGTTCCTCGCCAAGCTGGACTTCAACGCGAGCGACCGGCACCAGGCATCCCTCAAGTACAACTTCAGCCGGGCCGAGCAGGTGAACGGCTCCTTCGACGTGGATTCGTGGGGTGCCTCCGCGAACGGCATCGAGCGGGTGCGCTCCCACGCCGTGAACGGCAGCCTCCGGTCTCTGCTCGCAAACGCCGTCTCCAACGAGCTCCGCATCCAGTGGGCGCGGGAGGACCGTCCGCGGCTCTACGAGGGACCGGTGATGCCGGGCGCAACCCTTCCCCCCGGACCGCCTTCGCTGGAGGTCCTCGGCGGGCTGCCGTTCCCGGACATCACGATGGACTTCGAGGACGGATTCCGGATCGGCCTCCCGTTCTTCCTCCCGATCGACCCGTCCTTCGACGAACGCCTGCAGGTCGTGGAGAACCTCTCGGCGCCGATCGGCAACCACCTGCTCAAGGTGGGACTGGAGTACAACCGGACCCGGGCCGAACAGCAGTTCATCGGGCTCGCCGCCGGCCGCTACATCTTTTACTCGGTGGACGGCTTCATCGGCTTCGCGACCCACGGCAGCGGCTACGTCACCTGCTCCGACGGCTCCTCGACAACGACCGGGTCCTGCCCGGACGGATCCGGGATCACCGGGCCGGTCCTTCTCTACCTGCAATCCGCCACCGTTCCCGGCGTCCCTCCCACGGAACTGGGCCGCCAGGCGTTCGAGACCACCGAGCTCGGACTTTTCCTCCAGGACACCTGGCGCCCGGACGAGCGGTTGAGTCTCGACCTCGGCCTGCGTTGGGACGGGAGCTGGCACCCCGATGTCTTCGTCGAGCCGGAGGACGCCTTCTTCGCTCCCTACCTCGACGATCCGGCGTTCCCCTCCGACGGCCGCATCCCCGACGACCTCGACAACTTCCAGCCGCGGCTCGGGGTCGCGTGGGACATCGCCGGGGACGGATCCACCGTCGTGCGGGCCGCCGCGGGCAGCTACGTGGCCCGCATCCCGATGCTCGTCTTCGCCCAGCACCGGTCCACGAACGGCGCGTTCCAGCAGACCCTCTTCCGCGCCAGCGCCGACACCTTTCTCGGCCCGGTACCCGCGCTGGATCAGCGGATCATCGGCGACGAGGCCCCGTTCCTTCCCGACATCCAGGTGGCCGACCGCGATCTCGAGCTCCCGCGCACCTGGTCGTTCCACGTCGGGCTGGATCACGACCTCGGCCACGGCATCGCCGCGAGCGCGAGCTACATCCACGCCCGCACCGATCAGCTCTTCCGCTTCGTGAACCGCAACGACCCGGCGTTCGGCTCGCCCTTCGGCGTGGGCACGCACCCCGGCGGCGGCGGAATCAACGCCCTCACGGTCGCCGAGAGCAGCGCCCGCTCCCGCTACCACGCCCTCACGCTCGGCGTCCGCGGCTGGAGCACACTGCGCAACCGTCCGCTCAGCTTCGAAGCGCACTACACCCTCGGGTTCGACCGCTCCGACGACGACAACGAACGAGACCCGTTCACGCTCCGCTACGCCGACGCGTCGAACCTCGAGCCCGAGTTCGGCTGGTCGGACCGCGATCGCCGCCATCAGATCAGCGGCTACCTGCTCCTCGAACTGCCCCTCGGCGTCCAGTGGAGCAACGTGATCCGCGTCCTCTCCGCCTCCCCGGTCTCGGAGCAGTGCGCGACCCCGGGCCAACGCGCCAACCAGCCATCCGACCGCATCTGCCCCGACGGCGCGATCCTCGAGCGCAACACGCTCCGCCGCGACAACGCCTTCTTCACCTGGGATCTGCGCCTCTCCCGGCGCATCCCCCTGCCCTCGGGCGCGGCGCTCGAACCGGTTCTCGAGATCTTCAACCTCACGAACAACGACAACTTCCTCGACACCGCCACCGGCTCGCTGCTCTTCAACTTCGACGGCTCGCTCCGCTCCGGTCTGGGCGACACCCGCCGCGCCCAGCTCGGCCTGACCCTCCGCTTCTGATGCCCGCCGGAGCGCCGGACTCCGCCGGTTCTCCCGATAGGGGCCCGGCGCCGCCACCCCCTCGACCGGCGCCTACCTGCTGGCGAAACCGTCCCGATGCGCCCCGTCAGTACCATCGCTGCGGCCGAGAGATGACGCCTCGAGAGCCCCCGAGCCGATGATGGACACACGCGACCAGATCCTCCGGCAGTGCCGCGCCGGGGAGGACAGCCGAGCCGAGTTCAAGGAGGTCCGCTTCGGGAAGCAGAGCGTCGTCTCGCCCAATAGCCACGACATGGCGGGCGAGATGGTGGCCTTCGCCAACGGCGTGGGCGGGATTCTCTTCCTCGGGGTCAGCGACTCCGGCGGGGTTGTCGGGATCCCACCGGAGCGCGTCGGTCTGGTCGAGACGTGGCTGGTGAACATCGCGTCCAACAATTGCGTCCCGCCGATCCGCCCGACCCTGCGCCGCGAGCTCCTTCCGGATGACGCGGGAGGCGAACGCCACGTCATGCTGGCGGAAGTGCCCCGCGGGAACTTCGTCCACCGCACCGTGGGAGGGCGCTACCTCGTCCGCGTCGGCTCGACCAAACGTGACCTCGACCCGCCCGAGCTCGCGCGACTCTTCCAGGATCGCGGCCGCGGCTACGTCTTCGACGAGCAACCCGTGTTCGCCGCCGACGTCAACGATCTCGACTGGAACCGGCTGGAGTCGTTCTTCGGCCGCTCTCCGACCATCCCCTGGCTGGATCTTCTTCGTAACGCACGAGTGATCGTCCGGGACGATCGGAGAACTGACCGCCCCACCGCGGCTGGCCTCCTGACGTTCGGCAAGCAACCAGCAGAGCACCTGCGGAGCGCCTGGATCGAAGCAGCCGCGTACGGAGGCACGCGCCTCTCATCCGATGACCTGGTCCACGAGGAGCGCCTCCGCGGGCCCGCGCCAGACCAGATCGACGCGGCCGTCGCCTTCATCCGGCTTATCGCCGGCGATGAACGGTTCGACCTCGATGTCGTGGACGAGGCCCTCGTGAACGCCGTCGCGCACCGCGACTACTCGATCCACGGCTCCAAGATTCGTCTCTTCCTCTTCGCCGATCGGCTCGAGCTCTACAGCCCCGGCAAGCTGCCGAACACCATGACGCTCGAGGAGATGCCCTACCGGGTCTTCACGCGGAACCAGCTCCTTGTGAACTTCCTGTCCCGAATCCACAGTCACCGGACGGCAAGGGTGTTTCTCGAGTCCCGCGGAGAAGGCGTCCGGCGCATCCTCGAGGCCGGTGAAGCGCACTCCGGCCGCCGCCCCAAGTACGAACTCTTCGGTGAAGAACTTCGCCTCACCCTCTGGACAAAGCGGCGCTGACTCACACCTGGCCCGTCACGAACCAGCGCTGGGGGCGTTTGGTCGCTGCGGATGCATCGGGATTGAGTCCCGGGCCGATCGGGCGGCCGAAGGCGCTTGGGGCGAAGGACCACGACCGCTGGCAGGGGCGGGATCTATCGGATCGAGAGTAGTACGTCCATGCGTTGGCGGAAGAATCCATGAGCAGTACTGGCCGGAGAAAGATCTGCACTGCCTCGTCTTTGTTCCGAGGCAACAGCGAACTCCGCCTCACCTTACGGCCGAGAGCCGACTGACGTACGGCGAGATCAGCCACGGTGTTCACCGCCTTCCGGAGCAGCGTCACCGATCCGGGGCCGGATCTCCTTCGCCCACTCACGCGCACGCACGCGCATCGCCTCCCGCGAGAGGTGGAGATTTTCGGCCCCGCGTCCGAGCGAAATCCGTCCCTCTTCGATGGCCTGGCGCACGCGCTCAGCCGGGCGGCGTCTCCGAAACCACTCCTTGTGGAGTGTGGCCCTTTCCTCCTCCGATGGCGACAGGGCGCCATCCGGATCGGAGGGGTTCGGGGTCCGGTTCGAAGACGAGTTCGGGGAGGACGACTTCCCATTCGTCGCAGCGGCAGCGGTCCAGGTACTGGGGCTTCGAGTCGGCGCGGCTCCAGGAGACGATTGCCGCCACGCTGGCAGAGCGGCAGCGCATGCCGTCTGGCGGGTCGAACCTCTGGGCGAGGCGGCCGACGAGCTGACCGGAAGTGTCGATGAGATCCCATCCGGGCCGGTTGACGCGTGTCGTCAAGGCGTCACCCTGAGAGAGATTGGCGATCCGACGATGAATCGGATGGCCGGCGTGATAGCTACCGGCGAATCCCAGATCCACATGCTTCATCCCGAGACTGCGGAAGCGCATTTCGGCAGGCACCGGCTTCCCCGGAGCGGGTTCGCGCTGCACGACGCCGGGTAGGTTCAACAGACCCTTCAGGAGCGCTGTCGGGGGTTCCATCCGGGAGAGGAGAAGCGTCTCGCGGGCTCGGGTCATCGCGACGTAGAAGAGGCGCCGGGATGCATCGGCGTCCTCGTTGTCGCTGGTTCGGTCCCAGCCGCCGTCCAGCACGGCGACGTGATCGAACTCGAGTCCCTTGGCGCCGTGGGCCGTCGTGAGAAGGAGTCCCCGCTGACGGCGGTGCACCTCGTATCCCCACTCCGCCAGCCACTCGATGAGGTGCTCCACCGAGTGCTTGCCGTCTCCCGCCTCCTCGCCATGTTCTTCTACCGCCTGCCGGAGCAGGTCGCCCCATGGGTTGGCGCGTCTCTCCCGGATCCATGCCAAGAGCCTCCGGGACTCGACGAGCCGGGATTCTCGGGCTCTCAGCCATCCTACGAACTCGCGGGTTTCTCGCAGTCGCCAGAAGGGAGACGGATGCTCGCTACCCATCTGGACCGGGATCTCCGCCTCCTCGCAGACGGCGCGCACCGGATCGAGGAGCGTCCACTCACGGGCCACGACGGCGCATCGCGACCAGTTCCACTCCGAATCCAGGGCGGCGAGACGGCGAAGTTCCCCGACGACGGCGACGGCCTGCCGAGCGAAGTCATGTCCGGCCGGAAGGATCTGGACCCGGCCGCATCCCTCCGGATCGAACTCTTCCCAGCACCCTCCGGGAGGCTCTTCGCGTCGCGCTTCGTTGATCCCGATGCGCTGTGTCTCCCTCTTCATCCGGGCGCGGGCTTCGGCGATCACGGCGTTCGACGCCTCGATGATGCGGCGCGTGGAGCGGTAGTTCTGCGTCAAGTGGGCAACGTGCGGCCCGTAGTCCTCCTTGAATCTCCGGATGAAGCGGACCGACGCACCCTTGAACGAGTAGATGTTCTGGTCGTCGTCGCCGACGGCGAACAGCGTCAGTTTCTCGCCATCGTCGCTCCGCGTGCGCCCGGCAAGGGCAGAGATCAGCGCATATTCCTCCGGCCCGATGTCCTGGTATTCGTCCACGAACACCCAACGGAAACCGGCGAGCAACCGCTCGCGTCGCACATCCGCCTCCCCTGCTTCGTCGGGCGGGAGGTCCTTTCCCTCGAGCAGATCGGTCGCCTCGCGCAACAGGTTCCGGAAGACCTTCTTCTTGTCCAGACGTTCCTTTCGGTCGGCGAAGGTACGGCCCAGCAGCCGCATCGCCAGCGCGTGGCAGGTGAGGACGGTCACCCCTCGGGCGTCGTCGCCGATCAGCTCCCGGAGCCGGCGACGGATCTGGACCGCGGCGTGGCGGTTGTACGTGAGCGCCACGATGCCGCGGGCATCCTCGCGCCGAACGCGGACCAGGTAGGCGATCCGGTGTACGAGGACGCGCGTCTTGCCGGATCCGGGGCCCGCCAGAACCAGCACGTTCGTGTCCTGCCGGTCATCCGCGACGATCGTCTCCTGCTCGGGATTTCTCAGGTCGTCGACGATGCGTCGCCTTGACTCGGGCGTCGTCTGCACCCGCAGCTCCTCCTCCCGGCCCGATAGCCACCGATCGAGGAACTGCTTCTCGTTCGTCGTGAAGTAGTCCATTGCGAGCCGCAGCGCCTCACCGATCGCCTTGACGCCGCGTTCCGCGAACTCCTTCATCACGTGGACCTGGAGGATCTGTCGCGTGTAGTGGAGCCGCAGCGGCTCGAAGTCCCGCTTCGTGTAACCAGGCCGCTGTCGCTGCATCCGGATCCTCATCGCCGGGCGAAAGACCCACAACCCCTTGTGGACTCGAATGACCTCCTGCTCGTGGAGCCAGAGGATGGCCCGATGGGTGAGTTCCTCGGTATCGGCAGCGGAACTCGCGAACAGTTCGCTGCGGACGACCCCGCCCAGCTCCTCCAACGTGGTCTCCGCCAGAAGGTCCTTGCCCCAAGCGCCCTGGGGCAACCGCTCCAGAAAATAGGTCAACAGACGACCGGCGACTCGGCGCCGATTCGAGGCGAGGACTTCGAGCTCTTCCCATTCCCTGCGCAGGGTGATCTCCGCGGCCCACCGCCCCTTCTTCCGCACCGTCCAGCTTCCCAAGGCGTCGGGTCCCTCGCCGCGTCCGTCGTAACGGATGCTCCGGACGATCCGCACGAGACGCTCGGGACGCGCGCCCATCACTTCGTCGTCCTGGAGGCATTGGGCAGCGATCCGGAGATTCAGACGGGAACTCTCGCCCACGGTCAGGTCCGGAGCCGCTTCGCGAAGGTGCGCGATGAGGGCTGACTCCACGTTCCCGGCCTCGTCAAGTCGACGGGCCGACGAATCGTAGACTCCGCGATGCACGAACGCGGTGATCGCTGTCTCGTCTGTCGTGATGCCGAAGCCGTAGAGCCGCGCGAGTACGGACGCCACCTGTGCGGATGAAAGGTCGCATTCCGCCATCAACTCGTCGGTCGAGATGCCCTCGTCGGCGTCGGCTTCCAGAATCGTCCGGACAACGCCGAGCAGTCGCCCCCGCTCCGAAGCGGAGAGTCCCTTCTCCCCCATGAGTCTCTGCTCGGCTTTCTCGATCGACAGAACACGGAGCGAAGACGGGAAGACCCGCGTGTGGTTCTCTTTGCGCTCGAGGAAGTCCGCCTCTTCCAGCCACGCCACCGCCATGCGAGTCCGGGTGTCGTCGGTGGCCTTGTCCCGTTCGAACGCTTCCTCCGTCTCTTCGTGAAGGATCTCGCCCGAGGTCACAACGACCTCCCTGGTCGATCCGTGCCTCCGATTCCGACCGTCCAGTCGGCGGAGCGCCTTCAGGATGGCGACGATCTCGTGGTGCGCCAGACGGGACCGAGCGGACAGGCCAAACTGCCGCTCGACGTCGTCAGGCGAGTAGAGCAGGACGCACTTCGCAAGAGAACCATCACGGCCCGCTCGTCCCGCCTCCTGCACATAGTTCTCGAGCGATCCGGGAACGTCGGCGTGCAGGACTAGCCGGACATCCGGTTTGTCGATGCCCATCCCGAACGCGTTGGTCGCTGCGATGGCGCGCAACTCGCCGCGGATGAACTGCTCCTGGACTTCCTTGCGTGCCTCCGGCTTCATGCCGGCGTGGTAGTGGTCCGCGGCTACGTCCGCGTCTCTCAGGAATTCGGCGACGCGCTCGCTGCGCCTCCTCGTCGAGCAATAGACGATGGCTCCACCCCGGGTTTCGGGAGCAAGATTCGCTTCGACGGATTCGAGGATGTGCCGATCCTTGTCCGCCGGCGTTGACTGCCGAACCTCGAAGTCGAGGTTGTCGCGCTCGGCACCGCCGTCGAACACGCGGAGTTCGATCTCGACCTTGTCTCGGAAGTGCCGGACGATGTCGTCCCTCACATCCGGCTTCGCCGTCGCGGTGAGACACATCACTGGTGGGATCCGGCTTCCGCTCTCCTTCGCCCGCTCGCGGATGAAGCGCCCGATGTAGAGATAGTCCGGGCGAAAGTCGTGGCCCCATCGGGAGAGGCAGTGCGCCTCGTCGAGCACCCAGCCGCCGATTTCGCGCTGATCCAGGGCCTTGCGCACGGTCGGGGAGCGAAGCTGTTCGGGCGCGATGAGCACGATCCCGGCGCCGCCGAGTCGGATGCGGTTCAGGGCTTCCTTGCGCTCCGGCAGCGACAGCAGGCCGTTCACCGTCACGCAGCCGGTGATCCCGCGCTTCTCGAGGCCCGCCACCTGGTCCGCCATGAGGGCCACGAGGGGCGAGATCACGACCGTCAGGGCGCCAATTCGGTCGTAGCGAGATAACGCGGGCAACTGGTAGCAAACGGACTTGCCCGCGCCGGTGGGGAGGATCCCCAGGACGTGCTCGCCGGCCAAGGCGGCCTCGACGATGGCGCGCTGCATGGACTTGCCGTCGGGCGCCCGGGGCTCAGGACGGAAGTCCGGGAAGCCAAACCACCGGTTCAGTTGGCGGCGGACATCTTGGTGTTCGCGGCACCAACGGCATCCCGAAGACGCACATGGATCATCGCGCAGCCGTCGAACGAGTTCTTCTGCCTCGGGGAACTGGTGGCGAACCCAGGGCGGCATGACGGAGTTCCCTCCGGCCACCGAGAGCCAAGCCAGCGCGTACGCGAGCGGCCAACCGTGGTCATCCACTCTGTCGATGACTTCGACGGAGGCCGTCGTGCAGCCTGAGCCGTCGAGCCGGGCCCGGATGGCCTCCTGCGCCCGAGCCCGCGACGGTCGAGGCTGCTGGCGAAGGTCCCGGAAGAGACGGTCCATCCCCCGAGCGCTGGGGCCCGGCTTCGTCGTGCTGAGCCAGTGCCATACGGCGAGCAGCCCCGAGGCCCCCGCGGTCAGAGCCTCCCGCTCTTCCCGGAACAGATCGACTGCCAGTCGAGCGTCGCGCTCCGGGTCGTTCAGGCTCGTGCTGCGGAGACCCGCATCCTTGTAGTGCTTGACGAGGTGGTGGTAGGGGTTCCGGGGAAAGGCGAGCGGACTGAGCCGCAGCGTGTCCACCACCGGCAACCGGAGTAGACGCAGGTTCGGATTCTCGTCCTTCAGGTACGGCAGGTCGTGCTCGATCAGGTTGTGGCCGAGGACGAACGCCGCCCCGTCCGCAAGCTGATCCAGTTCCCTCAGGGCCCCCTCGAGTCCGGAGCGGCCCTTGTGGCGGAGGCGTCGTTCGGTGTCGGGGCGGATCGCTCCGATCGCGTGGATCTTGTCGTCCTTCGCGCCTACTTCGAGGTCGAGGGCGAGACACCGGGGCCGAAACGGCTCGGCGCGGTGATGACTCCGGCCGGCGTCGCGCTGGTCGAGAGGGCCGGGAGACAAGGTCATGTGCTATCGAGAGGACGGGAATCCGGGAAAGTACCTGCCTCGCGGTCCGCTTGCGCGCAGCGCGCCCGCGCCTTCGGCAAGTGTGCCGGCCTGGAGTCCGGCGCTCCGATGGGGAGGCGCCGGTCGGGCGGACCGCTCGGTGCCGGGCCCCTACCCGGAGAACCGCGGAGTCCGGCGTTCCGTCAGCGGATCAGGGGGGCGATGACGAGGGCGACGACGGACATGAGCTTGATCAGGATGTTGATCGCGGGTCCGGCGGTGTCCTTGAACGGATCGCCGACGGTGTCGCCGACGACGGCGGCCTTGTGGGCGTCGCTCCCCTTCCCGCCGTGGGCGCCGCCCTCGATGTACTTCTTGGCGTTGTCCCAGGCGCCGCCCGCGTTCGCCATGAAGATGGCGAGCAGGACGCCGCTCACGAGGGCGCCGGCGAGGAGGCCGGCGAGGAAGTTCTTGTCGAGGAATCCGGCGATCACCGGGATCAGCACCGCCATGAGGCCGGGCGCCACCATGCGTCGGAGCGCGGCGGCGGTGGCGATGTCCACGCACTTCGCGTTCTCGGCCTTCACCCCGGGCTCACCCTCGAGGAGTCCCGGGATCTCCCGGAACTGGCGGCGCACCTCCTGGATCATGTCGAAGGCTGCCTCGCCCACGGCCTGCATGGCGATGGAGGAGAACAGGAACGGAACGGCGCCGCCGATGAGGAGCCCGGCGAGGATCACCGGGTTCGCGAGCGAGAGCTCGAAGGGGCTGACTTCGGCCTGCTGCTGGAAGGCCGACATGAGCGCCATCGCGGCGAGGGCGGCGGAGCCGATCGCGAAGCCCTTGCCGATGGCGGCGGTCGTGTTGCCTACCGCGTCCAGCTTGTCGGTGCGCTGACGCACTTCGGCGGGGAGTTCGGCCATCTCGGCGATGCCCCCGGCGTTGTCGGCGATCGGGCCGTAGGCGTCCACGGCGAGCTGGATCCCGACGGTGGCGAGCATGCCGAGCCCGGCGAGGGCGATGCCGTAAAGACCCGCGAGCTCGTAGCCGAGAACGATGGCTCCGGCGATCAGCAGAAGCGGCAGCGCGGTGGAGCGCATCCCCAGCGCGAGGCCGGCGATGATGTTCGTCGCCGATCCGGTCTTCGAGGCCTCGGCGACCGCCTGCGCCGGACGACGGGCGTCCGATGTGTAGTACTCGGTGATCAGGCCGATCGCCGCTCCCACCACGAGGCCTCCGACCAGACAGCCGTAGAGCGCGCCCTGAACTTCGGGGACGAGCATGCCGATGACCGGCCAGGCGATGACCAGCATCAGGACGCCGGCGCCCAGCGTGCCGAGGTTGAGGGCGGTCTGCGGGTTCGCGCCTTCCCGGGTGCGCACCAGGAAGGTGCCGAGGATGCTCGCCGCGATCCCGAAGCCCGCGAGCACCATCGGGAGGATCACGAACCGGAGCGGGTCGGCGGCCTCCAACGAGGCGGCGTAGGTGACCCCGAGCACCATCCCGCCGATGATCGCCCCCACGTAGGACTCGAAGAGATCCGCGCCCATCCCGCAGACGTCGCCCACGTTGTCCCCCACGTTGTCAGCGATGACCGCAGGGTTTCGGGGGTCGTCCTCGGGGATTCCGGCCTCGACCTTCCCGACCAGATCTGCCCCCACGTCGGCCGACTTCGTATAGATCCCGCCGCCCACGCGGGCGAACAGCGCGATCGAGGACGCGCCCAGGCTGAAGCCGGAGAGGACCTGGAGCACCTGGCCCTGAAGCGCGTCCGCCGTGACGCCGTACATCGAGGTGTAGAGGAGGAAGAGGCCCGAGAGGCCCAGGATCCCGAGTCCGACGACGGACATCCCCATCACCGAGCCCCCGGCGAAGGCGACCCGCAGGGCCGGGACGATCGAATGCCGCGCCGCGTTCGCGGTCCGCACGTTCGCCGAGGTCGCGACCCGCATCCCGAAGAACCCGGCGACCGCCGAGGCGAGCGCCCCGATCAGGAAGGACAGGCCCACGAGCTGCGTCCCGTTCGACAGGTTGGCGACGTAGAGGAGCACTGCGACAACGAGCGCGAAGACCGCGAGAACGGTGTATTCCCGGCGGAGGAACGCCATTGCGCCTTCGCGGATGGCGGCGCCGATCTCGATCATCCGCTTGGTCCCGGGGTCGTGACGGCCGACGAACCGGGCCCGGCCGATGGCGAACAGGAGCGCCACCGCGCCGAAAGCAGGGGTCAGGTAGAGGAGAGTGTCCACGGTGCCTCCGTTCGGGCCGAACAGGGGGAGGGAGTCCCGAGTTCGCGGGGCCGCGGGGGGACTTTCCCGGGAGCGGGACTCGCTCGTACGCGAAGAGCGGAAAACCCGGGGACCCCGGCGGGGCTGGATCCCCGCTGAAGATGCCCCAGGCGTCCGCTCGAATAGGGCGGAAATTGTACAGCAGCGAAGCGCCGAGGCTCCCTGCCAGCCCTGATACACTCGGGTCCCGGCGCGGGCCGCGTAGCAGCCTGTGGACGAAGCCACGTGAGCACCGAGCGCGGCGAAGCGCCCGGCTGACCCGGTTCTCCCGGTAGGGGCGGCGCGCGAGGAAGGAAAACGCCGTGTCTTTCGAATCGATGCGCAACGAAGAGCGTCGCGGAGCGTCAGCGGAGTGGCGCGTTCAGCCGGGGCCCCGCCCCCACCGGGAGAACTGGCCGGGAGAACTGGGCATCGCCGTTTGAATACCGCGTGACTTTGTCTTCAGGCTGCTGACTCCCTTTGCACTCTCGTCGCGGCCTTTGGACGAACGCCCCGGAGCCTGCTTCACGCGCGCGCCGAACCACCGGCGCAGCCGCGATGCTCGTTGGCGTCCTGTTGGCGCCGTTTCCTTCGGGCGCGGAGGAGCTGATCTATCCGGTGGACGTGGCGCTGGCGGCTGACGGCGGCGTGCTGGTGGCCGATCTCGAAGCGGCGGCGCTGCTGCGCTGGGAGAGCGGCGCGTTCGAAGTCGTGGCCCGGGGCGAAGGGCTTCCCCGCACACCGCTGTTCGGCATCCGACACCTGGCGCCGGAGCCGGGCGGAGCGGTGGTGGCGAGCGACCCGGCCACCATGGGTCTCTACCGCGTCTCGACGGGCGCCATCGAGCGCATCCCGGATGACGACCGGTTCGTGACCCCGTGGGGCGTGGCGCTGCTGCCCTCGGGGGAGATCCTCGCGGTGGACCGCGTCACCCGGCGACTCCGACGCGTGGGAGCCGACGGGATCGAAGACATCGCCGAGATCGCGGCCCCCCGGGCCATCCTGGTGGGACCGGACGACGCCGAAATCCACGTCCTCACCGATCGGAATATCCTGCGCCTCGACGGGGACACGGCCACCCCGCTGATCGAATCGCCTCCCTTCGAGTTTCCACACGACTTCGCGCGGGCCTCGGACGGCGGGTTCTACGTCACCGACGGCTACGCCCGTTGCGTGTGGCGGGTGAGCGCCGAGGGACGGGTTTCGGTGCTGGTCCGGGGAGAGCCGCTCATCAGCCCCCAGGGACTCGCGGCGCTCCCCGGGGGCGACCTCCTGGTCGCCGACGCCCACGCCCGGGCCATCTTCCGCATCACGCCCGCCGGAGAAATCCGACGGCTGGGCGAATGAAACGGCGCCGCCCGTGGGGCCGTGACCGAGGGAGCAGAACGCATGTCTGAAGATCGCGGCCGCTGGGGCTCGCGCACCGGCTTCATCCTCGCCGCCACCGGTTCAGCCGTCGGGCTCGGCAACATCTGGGGGTTCCCGACCCAGGTCGGTCAGGGGGGCGGGGCCGCGTTCGTCCTCGTCTATCTGATCGCCGTCGTCTTCATCTGCGCCCCGATCCTGCTCGGCGAGATCGTCGTGGGCCGATACAGCCAGCTCGGGCCCATGGGCGCGGTCCGCCGACTGGCTCCGACCGGGCCGTGGTGGCTCATCGGGATCCTCGCGGTCGCGGCCGGCACCTTCATCCTGTCCTTCTATTCGGTGATCGCCGGATGGACCGTGCAATACCTCTGGCTGGCGGTGACCGGCGGGCTCGCCAGCGGACCCGAGGCCTCGGGCGAGCTGTTCAACCAGGTGGCCGGCCAATCCTGGGGGAACATCCTCGCGACCGGCGTGTTCCTCGCCGTCACCGCCTGGTGCGTGAACCGCGGGATCAAGCGGGGGATCGAGGCGGCGTCCCGGATCATGATGCCGGTCCTGTTCGTACTCCTCGTGGTTCTCGCGATCCGCGCCGTCACCCTCCCGGGAGCCGGTGAGGGGCTCGCCTACTACCTGCGTCCCGACCTGTCGCAGTTGCGCGATCCCGGGATCCTCGGCGCCGCGGTGGGACAGGCGTTTTTCTCCCTGAGTCTGGGGATGGGAGCGCTGATCACCTACGGCAGCTACCTCCACCGGTCCCACAAGATCCGGTCGGCGGCGATGGCCATCGTGGGCATCGACACCCTGATCGCCCTCCTCGCCGGGTTCATCATCTTCCCCGCCGGTTTCTCGATCGCGGGATTCGATCCGTCCTCGGGCGGGCCCGGCCTGATCTTCGCCGTCCTCCCCCAGCTCTTCGCGACGCTTCCCGGCGGGCTCGTGTTCGGCGCCGCCTTCTTCCTGCTGCTGTCGGTGGCCGCGTTCACCTCGACGATCTCGCTGCTCGAGGTCCCGGTGTCCCACGCGATCGACCAGTGGCGCTGGCCCCGGCGGAAGGCCGCGGCTACGGTCGGCTTCTTCTGCTTCGTCGTCTCGATCCCGTGCGCGCTGTCGTTCGGCGGCGGACCGGCCGTCCTGGCGGATCTGCCCCGAATCGGCGGATCGTTCTTCGACCTGATGGTCAACGTGTGGAACGAATGGGCGCTTCCGATCGGCGGACTGCTGATCAGCCTGTTCGTGGGCTGGCGCTGGGGCGCCGCCAACGCAGGCAAGGAGCTGCGGCGCGAAGGCGCCGGATTCCCCAGTCCGCAGCTCTGGGGATTCCTGATCCGGTTCGTCTCCCCCGCCGCGCTCGTGTTCCTCATCCTGCTCCGAATCGCCGGATAGCGCACTTTCTTCCGTCATCACGGAGAGTTCCATGGACTTCCACGAATTCATCGCCTGGGCGTCGAACGCCATCTACCAGTGGTACGCCCTCCCACTGCTCCTGGTCGTGTGCGGCGTTTACCTGACCGTCCGCACCGGGTTCGTGCAGATCCGGGGCTTCGGCGCCGGCATCCGTCGCGTCGTCCGGGGCATGAGCCACGACCAGCACGGCGCCGAAGGCGAGATCACGCCATTCCAGGCGCTCTCCACCGCGCTCGCCTCGACGGTCGGGAACGGCAACATCGGCGGCGTCGCCACCGCGATCCTGGTGGGCGGACCCGGCGCGATCTTCTGGATGTGGATCACCGCGCTCGTCGGCATGGCCACCAAGTACGCCGAGGCGGTCTGCGGCGTCACCTACCGCACCCGGAAGGAGAACGGGCGCTTCGCCAGCGGGCCGATGTACTACATCATGGCCGGGCTGAAGGGCAAGAGTTACGCCAAGCCTCTGGCCATCATGTTCTGCGTGTTCGGCGCAGCCACCGCGCTGCTCGGCACCGGGAACATGGCGCAGTCGAACACGATCGTGCGGACCTTCGTGGAGGCGGCCTCGCGCTTCGGGTATGAGGTCTCGCCGTGGGTGCCGGGGCTGCTCATCACCGCCGCCGTCGGCGCCGTGCTGCTCGGAGGCATCAAGCGGATCGCCTCGGTGGCGGAAAAGCTCGTCCCCACGATGCTCGTGATCTATCTGGGGATGGCGCTCACGTATCTCGTGATCAACATCAACTCGCTGCCCGAGGTCTTCGGAACCATCTTCTCCCACGCGTTCTCGCCGCAGGCGGCCGCCGGCGGATTCATCGGCGCCAGCGTGCGGCAGGCCATCGCCGCCGGAATCAGCCGGGGCGTCCTCTCGAACGAGGCCGGCCTCGGAAGCGCCCCCATCGCGCACGGCATCGCCCAGGTGAAGCACCCCACCGATCAGGGTCTCGTGGGCGTCTTCGAAGTGTTCATCGACACGATCGTCGTCTGCAGCATGACCGCGTTCGCGATTCTCTCCTCTGGTCTGTGGACGGCCGCGGAGTACCAGGCGGCCAGTGGCGACCTGACCTCCGCCGCGTTCTCCACGACGTTCGGCGACTTCCTCGCGCCGATGGTGGTCGCGGTGTGCTCGTTCCTGTTCGGCTTCTCCACGATCATCGGGTGGTACTACTACGGCGAGACCTGCTGGGAATTCATGTTCGGCCAGACCGGCATCTTCCCCTACCGGGTGCTCTACGTGGCGCTGCTGCTCATCGGCGGGCTGGTCACCGTCGAGACCGTCTGGAACGTGGGCACCCTGCTGAACGGGTTCATGGCGTTTCCGAACCTGATCGGGCTGCTGTTCCTCGGCGGCGTGGTGGCGAAGAAGACGGACGAGTTCTACGCCGGAAAGACCGGCTGATCCCGGAGTCCTCGACGGCCGGGCGGAGCGGATGCTTCGCCCGGTTCTCGGGCCGGGCGAGATGGGCGCCCAACTCGGAACAGCCCGCAGATGATCGGTGAGACCGCCTCGAACGGAATCCGACTTCGATCCGGTCGGAACCCGTTTCGGCCCGGCGCCGGAGCCATGCCTCCGCTCCTGGCCGGTCGAACCGCGGAGCTGCGGCGCGCCGAGCGGGGTCTCGACGATCTGGACGCAGGGATCACCCCGTCAAGGAGCCTCCTCCTCTACGGACCACGGGGGAACGGGAAAACGATCCTCGCTCAGGAGATTGTTCGTCAGGCCGAGGATCGGCGGTTCCGCACCGGCGTCCTTCCGGCAGCCGAGTTCAGGGACAGCGCCTCGATCGCCTCTCGCCTCCGGCGACTCGGCGAGAGCCAGCGGACCGGAGTCCAGGCCGGACCGTTTGGCGCGTCCTTCGAGCCGGGTTCCCTGTCGGACGACCTCGCGCACCTCCTGCAGTCATGGGTTGGGCGTGAGCCGGCGCCGCTCGTGATGTTCCTGGACGAAGTCCACATCCTCCCCGCCGATGCCGCGAGGAGCTTCTTCGGCGCGATCCAGCATGTCGGGCGCGAGTCGCTGCCCTTCTGGTTGATCGCGGCCGGGACACCGGATGCCCCTCGCCGGATTCGCCGGGCGGGGACCTTCAACGAGAGGCAGTTCGCCGAAGTCCCGATCGGGCGGATCTCACGGGCCGAGACCCTCCGGGCCCTCGAGGAGCCTGCCGCCGCGGCCGGACGTCCGATGGAGAGCCGGGCGGCGGCCCAACTGGCGGAATGGACCCGCGACTACCCGTTCTTCATTCAACTCCTCGGCGAGGCGGCATGGGAAGCGGCCGGACGCGATGGTCTCCCGACGATCACGACGCATGCCGCCGCCGCGGCGCGACGTACGGCGGAGCCGGAGCAGCGGCGGTTCTACAAGCGCCGCTACGACGAGGCCGTGGACCGCGGACTCTCGGGGGTGTTGCGGCCGCTCGCCGAGGCGATCGCCCGAAACGGCGGCGCAATGAGCGAGGTCGCGCTGGTGGATCTTCTGGAAAGCATCACGCGGGACGGCCTGGTGGCCATGGACGCCGTCAGCCTCCGAAACACGTTGACCGATCTCGGCGTCCTCTGGGAGCGAGATGTCTGGGTCTGGGAGATGGGGATCCCGAGCTTCGCGGACTTCCTGCTCGAAGGCGCCCCTGCCGGGAACTGAGCCCTCGGGACGAGTGAGTCAGTTCCAGAGCGCGAGCAGCACCGCCTGGCCCAAGAGCGCCACCAGGTTGTAGCCCACGTTGAGCGCGGCGAGACCCGCCTTGCGTCGCTCGAACGCCACGGACTGGTGCGCGACCGGGATCACGATCCCGACGACGAGCAGCAGGACAACGTGGACAGCCGCCATCGGCGCATCGCCCCCGAGCGACGCGAGGAGCTGCGCCAGCACCCACGCCGTGACCAGGGCGAGCAGGAAGGAGACGCCATAGGTCTTCAGCGGGTTGAACCCGGCGGCGATTTCCTCCTCGGTGGTCTCCATGAGCTCCAGCCAGCGCTTGCCGAAGATCGGGCCGTACCAGAGCGCCCCCACGATCATCGGGATGAGTCCCGCCACCAGGACCGCCAGGTAGTTCACGTCGTGCATGCGGTTCTCCTCCCGGTCGCCGCCGGGTCCGTCAGTTCTGCGGGACTTCGATGCCCGCCTTCTCGAGTTCCCAGAGTACGGCGTCGGCGAACTCGTTCAGCGAGCTCTGGAGCCGGCGTCCGTTGATGAAGATCGTGGGAGTCCCGGTGACCTGCAGCCGCACGGCCTCGGCGATGTCGAAGTCCAGCGCCATCCGGGCCGCCGGATCATCGAGGCACGCCGCGAAGCGGTCCCGGTCGAGCCCCGCCTCCTCCGCGATCCCGATCACGTCGGACGGGGACGGATCGGTGGGAGGCGCGGCGTACACCTGGTCGTGGTAGTCCCAGAACTTCCCCTGACGGTCGGCGCACACCGCGCCGAGCGCCACCTGGCAGGCGCCGGGATGGACCATCCGCGGGATGTGACTGGCGCAGGTCGGATCCAGCGGATAGTTCCGGTAGTAGAGCTCGACATGGGGCCCGGTCGGACCGTCCTCGTACTGGTCGTAGGCGAGCGCGAACCGGCGGCAGGAAGGGCACAGGAAATCGGAGAAGGTGACGATCGTCACCGGGGCGCTCTCGGGCCCCTTCCGCGGCGCGCCCTCGAGGCTCACGTCCTCGACGCGCGCCTGCCGGAAGGTGGGATTCCTCCACTGCGGCGCCGCGCCGGCCGCGCTGAGCGGGGCCAGCGGGATCCCGAGGTTGTCCGGCGCCCCGATCGCGGAGCGGACGCCGAGGATCGAGACGTCCACCTGATCGTCCTCGCCGCGCTCGCGGAGCCCGTCGTTGACCACGAGGACGAACGCCACCACGATGCCGGTCGCCAGCCAGAACGCCCGAACCGCCAGCCGCTCGACCGCGGTCCCGGACGCCGGCTCCCACCCTCCGCGACGGACGCTCGGCCGCATCGCCGGCCACAGACTCCACAGGGCGACCACGTTCGCGCCGTAGGTCCAGATGCACAACGAGCAGAATGCGCCGATGGCGAAGGCCTGAACCGCGAACAGGAAGAGGTCCACCAGGAGCGCCAGACCCACGAGGCCGAGCGCCAACCGACCCGGTCGGCTGGAGAGGCCGAGATCGGCGAGGAGCGCCAGCGCGATCAGAGCGCCCACCGAGACGAAAAACGCCAGCCCGACCGCGGCGAGCGGAACTCCGGCAACCGCGGACCACGAGCTCGCCGCCACCTCGGTGCACCCCGAGGAGGTCGGATCGCAAGCCGCGGCGGCGAGCGCGCCGGCATCGAGTCCATAGTGGCGAAGCAGCAGCACGGCCGAGACCGCCGCCCCGAACACGGTGGCGACGAGCGCGAGACCGAGCCGCGCCCGGGAGGCGAGTTTCGGGCTGGACATGGGCCGCACGAAGTCTATCCGGCCTCGCCGGGACGACGGTAGCCGGCCGCATAGGCGGGCGCCTCGATCCCCGGCCGCAGGTCGGGCGCCGGCGCCGGCGGCCCCCAGACGGTGCGCGCCGGAATCAGGCCAGCCCAGTGCGGGAGCGCGAGATCCTCGTCATCGTCGGAGGGCGGCCCGCTCCGAGCCTTCGCCGAAGCCTCGTGGATCGGCAACTCGACGACCAGCGTCGCCCGCAGCTCGCGCGCGTTCGCCGGGCGGGAGTCCGACGCCCGGCCCGGCACCAGCCGGTCCACCAGGCAGTCGAGCGCGCGACGCTTGGCTTCATCGTCCCGCACCTCCGACGGGCGGCCAAGAACCACCACCGAGCGGTAGTTCATCGAATGGTGGAACGCCGACCGGGCCAGCACCAGAGCGTCGAGGAGCGTCACGGTGACTGCCGCCTCGACGCCGGAGGCCAGAAGACGCATCAGCCGGCTCGCCGCCGAACCGTGCAGCAGGATCCGATCCCCGTCGCGGGCGTAGCCCATCGGGATCACGAACGGGGCGCCGTCGTGGACGAACCCCACGTGCGCCACCAGACCCTCGTCGAGGATCTCGTCAATCACCGACCGGTCGTAGGCGCCGCGGGCGGGGAGGCGGCGAACGCGGGTCCGGGAGGTCGGGGGAGCAGCCTTGGCCATCGCTGGATCGGTCCTTGTCGGGTGGCGCCCGGGTCAGGCGCCGGAGCGGAGGAGCAGCCGCTTGCGAAGCGTCTCCATGGTCACGAAGCCCACCAGCTCGGCGCCGTCGAGGACGGCCACCGATCGCCGCCCGGCGGCGAACAGCGGGAGAAGGGAGGCCGCTGCGTCATCCGGGGAGACGGTCTGCGTCGTGATCTCGGTCCGCATGAGACCGTCCGCCGTCAGGTCGTCCCAGGTCTCCGCCGGGTGGCGGTGAAGGTCCGCGACGCGCACGGCGCCCACCAGGCGATCATCCTCTACGACCGGAATCTCGGAGTGCGACGTGCCCATCGAGGCGAGGTCATGCCCGGTGGCGGTGCGCTCCGCCGGGAGGATCCGGAAGTCGAGCAGGTGAGCGGCCGTGATCCCGCCGAGGGTGTCGGCGATCCACAGGTGCCGGGTGATCTCGGCCGCCTGCCCCCGGAGGTGGAAGCCGATCAGGACGAACAGCACCGCGAACACGAGTTGCGCGCCTCCCCCCGCGCCGCCGGCGCCGAACAGCGCGAGGACGCCGAACCCGACGAACAGCAGGCCGAAGGACCGTCCGGCGGCGGTGACGGCGCGAGTGGCCGCGACCGGCCGATTCCACACCGACCACAGGACGGCCCGCAGGATCCGGCCCCCGTCGAGGGGAATCGCCGGGATGAGGTTGAACGCCAACAGCAGAAGGTTGATGAGGGCGAGATTGGCGGCGACCGCGCGGACCGGATCGGGCGCCGGGACCGCCCCGAGGCCCACCGCGCCGAACCCGGCGAGGAGCGCCAGCGTCGCGATCGGCCCGGCCATCGCGATCCGCAGCTCGGACTGCGGGTCGGGGGGCTCGCGGACCAGCTCGGTGTTCCCGCCGAAGACCTTCAGCGTGATGTTCTTCACCTCGAGTCCCGAACGCGACGCCACGACCGCGTGCGCCGCCTCGTGAACGAGCACCGAGGCGAGCAGGAGCAGACTGGTGAGGACGCCGAGCCCGACTGCGGTGGACGTCGGGAGGGCCGGTTCGGAGCGCCCGTAGATGACGGCGAACAGGGCCGAGAGAACGGCGATCAGGACGATCCACGAGGAGTGGATCCGGATCGGGAACCGGCCCCGCCTCGATCCTGTTGCCCGCGGGCTCACCGCGACGACTCCGGGGGCGGCATCGGATCGGCGGCGATCGGGGCCGCCGGGTCACGCTCCAGCACGAGCACCCGATCCCCGACCGCGAGTTCGCGCTCGAGCCAGGCATGGTTCACCCGGAGGAGCTCCTCGGCGGCGACATCGCTCGTGGAGGCCAGGCGTCGAATCACCTCCAGCGCGGGACCGGGCCGGTCCACCTCCCGCGCCCGCAGCCGGAGGGGGCCCGGCGCCGGTTCGCCCCACAGCCGGTCCGCGGTGCGCAGCACGTCGAGGAACGCCGCCTCGCAAGCTCCAGAGCCCGTCGGACCGCAATCGGCCGCCAGTTCGACCCAGGCCCCCGGGGTCCTCAGGATCGCCACGCGCCCCGACGCCCCCTCTCCGTCGTCCCAGCGCGCGCGGACGCCGGGAAACCCCCGGACCCGAACGAACTCGACAACGGTCGCCCGCCGGCCGGCAGCCTGCTGGTCGGCGACGATTCGACCGGCGAGACGCTCGATGAGGGCGCGCTCTGCCGCCAGCGATCCGTCCACCGGAGGCTCATCCGCCGCGAGCGGCAACTCGCGCACGCTCAGCGACGACGCGGGAGCCGTTTGGTCCCCGAGCGGCGCGCGAAACCGGCGGCGACCATCCGATGCGAACCTCCCTCCCGCGGGAAGGACGAGCTGCAGGTCCGCCACCGGAAACAGCAGGCGGGAGCCCAGGGCCGCGCCGAACTCCGGTCGCTCCCCGTACACGAGGCCCGAGAGGAGCTCGATCCACTCGGCGGGGTCGGCTTCAGGGGGCGCGGGGATGCCCGTTTCCGCCGGGATCCCCGCTTCCGACGCAGCAGGATCGGTCGCTGGATCCGCGAGCGGCAGGGGTAGCGGCAGCGGCTGCTCGACGAGCGCCTCGCCGCGCGGCGCCCGAAAGGCTCCGCCGGCGAAGCGGGTGACCGCCTCGGCGATCAGCGCCTCGAAGCCGGCGGCGCCCTCCAGCGCGATCAACGCGCCCCGCGACAGGAACACCGAACGATCGGCGAGGAGGAGGGCCTCCGGTTCGGGGTCGTCGAGGACCACCACCCGCCAGCCGCGACTCGCCGCGACGGCGGGAGCTCCGGGCTCCCGGGCGGCGAGGGTGGCGTCGAGGACCGGCTGGGCGATCCGGCCGAGCGCCGCCGCGAGGGCATCGTCGCTGTAGAGCCGGCGCTCCTGCTCGAGGGCGGCGCGGGCGCGCTCGCCAGCGGCGATGGCCGCCGCGTCGGGGAGGGCCAGCCCCCCTCTCGCGGAACAGCCCCCAGCCGCCAGCAACAGCGCTGCCAGCAACAGCGCCGCCAGCAACAGCGCCGCCAGCAACAGCGCGGCGGCGGCGCGACCCCACCGGGCCCGCCGATCGCTCACCGAAGAAACGAAGGACAAGCCAATCGAATGCTGGCCGCGTCCCGCTGACGCACCGACGGCGTCGGGAGCGCCTCAGATCGCGAGCGACCGATGACCGGCGCGCCTCTCAGAGGACGCGCCGGACCCGGGAACGCTCAGGCGTAGAACTCTTCGTTGATTTCCCGGTAGTGAGCCCACTCGTCGGGGAGCTCCTCGTCAGGGAAGATCGCCGTCACCGGGCACGCGGGCTCGCAGGCGCCGCAATCGATGCAGGTGTCCGGGTCGATGTAGAGCTGCTCGGATTCCTCGAACTCGTCTTCGTCCGCCGTCGGGTGAATGCAGTCCACCGGGCAGACATCCACGCAGGCGGTGTCCTTGGTTCCGATGCAGGGCTCAGCAATCCAGTAAGACATGGACGCGGAAACGCCTCCTTCAGGGGCTATGAAAGGAAAGAGAGGAGGAGCGACTCAGGCAAGATCCAGAAGTCGCTGAGCGACTTCGCTGATCTGATCCAGAGCGCCCCCGAATAGTATCCCAACGACGTTGGGCACCACGAGAGCGAGGAGCAGCGCGGCGTCGAGCCGGCTGAACCGGAGCGCCGGGAGGGCGCCGTCCCCGCGGTCCACCGCCATGATGCGGAGAACCTTGATGTAGTAGAAGGCGGCCACCGCGCTGTTCAGGACGCCCACGACGGCGACCCACGCGAGATCCGCCTCGATCGCCGCCGCAAAGACGTACAGCTTGGCGAAGAAGCCGGCGAACGGCGGGATCCCCATGAGCGAGAACAGGAAGATCCCCATCGCGACGGTGAGGAGCGGCGATCGCTTCCAGAACCCGGCGTAGCCGTCGAGCTCGAACGTCCCGGTGGCCCGGTGCACCAGGATCACGACGAGGAACGCGCCCAGATTCATGAACAGGTAGATCACCAGGTAGGTGGCGACCGCACCGATTCCGGCGGAACTCAGCGCCGCGGCCCCGATCAGGATGGTTCCGGCGTGCGCGATGGAGGAGTACGCGAGCAGCCGCTTCATGTTGGTCTGGAGCAGCGCCGCCACGTTCCCGAGCGTCATCGTGATCACGGCGAGGACGATGAGCAGTCCCTGCCAGTCCACCCCGCCGACCGCGGTGAAGGTCCCGTCGGCGCCCGGCTGAGCGATGCCGGAGTAGAAGAAGCGGATCAGCACCGCGAACCCGGCGGCCTTGGGCCCCACGGACAGGAAGGCGGTGACCGGGGTGGGCGCTCCGGTGTAAACGTCGGGACACCAGAAGTGGAACGGGGCGGCCGCGATCTTGAATCCGATGCCTCCCGCCACCAGCAGCAGCACGAGGATCAGCGCCGGGCCGGCGTCATTGGCTGCGAGGGCGGCCCGAACCTCGTAGAGGTCGAGGGTTCCGGTGAGGCCGTAGAGCAGCGACAGCCCGAACAGCATCACCCCGGTCGAGACCGCGCCGAACAGGATGTACTTGAGCGACGCCTCGTTCGAGAGCCGGTCCGAACTCAGGTAGCCGACCATGATGTAGGACGCCACCGAGACCGTCTCGAGCGAGAGGTAGATCATCACCAGGTTCACCGACCCGGCCATCCACATCAGCGCGGCGGTGACGGTGAGCAGCAGGGCGACCATCTCGCCCATCCGCACGCCATCGAGTTCCTTCGACCGCAGGCTGAACAGCAGGACGAAGATCGCGGTCAGCGCGAACAGGGGACGGAGCACGCCGAGCAGCCCGTCGTCGGCGATCATCGAGGCGAACAGGCTCCCGCCGCCCGGCTCGCCGAAGGAGGCGACGAACGCGGCTCCGAGGCCGACCAGGGTCAGCCCGGTGAGCAGGTTCCGGCTCTTCGCAAGCGACCACGTCTGGGTGGCGAGGTCGGCCACGATGACGATGGCGAGCGCCCCCATGAGAAGGAGCTCGGGAAGGAAGCGGCCCAGGCTGGCGAGTACGTCGGACACCGGACTACCCCTTCAGCTCCGCGGCTTCGTCCAGGTTGACCTGCTTCGTGATGCGGTAGAGCGACATCACGATGGCGAGCGCGACCGCCGCCTCGCATGCCGCCACCACGATCACGAGGAGCGCGAACACCTGACCCCCGAGCGCCCCCTCGATGAATCGGGAAAACGCCACCAGATTGATGTTCGCCGAGTTGAAGATCAACTCGATGCACATGAGGACGTTCACCGCGTTGCGGCGGGTCAGGATGCCGAAGACCCCCACCGAGAACAGGGCGGCCGAGACGATGAGGTAGTGCTCGAGCGGAATCACGGACGGGTCCTCCGCCGGACCAGCATCGCGGCTCCCATGAGCGCGATGAGCAGGAGAACCGACGCGATCTCGAAGGGAAGCAGGTAGTCGCCAACGAGCAGCTTCCCGAGGGGCTCGCTCGTGGGACCGGGATCTCCGGTGTCCATGGCGTTCCAGTCCACCGACCGGATGATCCACACCAGGACCGCGAAGACGAGCCCGGCGGCCACCGCCCCCGGCAAGACCTGGACCGCCCCGGTCGAGATGTTCAGGTTGTAGATGCGGTTCGTGAGCATCACCCCGAACAGGAGCAGGGTGAGGATGCCGCCCACGTAGATGAGCACCTGCGCGCCGGCGAGGAAATCGGCGCCGAGGAACACGTAGAACACCGCGACTCCGACCAGCGTCGCCACCAGCGCGAAGGCGCAGTGGACCAGGTTCCTGCCCAGCACCACGTAGAGCGCCGAGCCCAGCATCACCAGACAGGCGCCGTAGAAGACGACCTGCGCCGCGGTCATGTCCATGACGTCTTCCGGATCTCCCTCAGCGGCCGGCCGCCGTCGCGGCGGGAGCGGGAGGAGCGGTGCGCGGCTCCTTGGCGAAGCGGTAGAGGAGATCCCCCTTGACCGCGCCGCCGAACTCGTAGTTGGGCGTCATCTGGATGCAGTCGGTGGGACAGGGGAAAACGCAGAGCTGGCAATAGCAGCACAGCGACATGTCGATGTCGAACTGCACCACCGTCTGCTTGATGGCGTTTCCGCCCGCCGCGAAGATGGGCGGCGACGTCCGGAGGCGCTTCTCGTTCTCGATGTGGATGCAGTCCACCGGGCAGGCGCGTTCGCACTGCTTGCAGCCGATGCAGTCCTCGATCTTCACGTGGAGCCGCATCCGGGAGCGCTCCATGAGCGACTCCCGGGGGATGTCGAGCGGCGACTTCCACCGCTCTTCCGGGAGCTCGTCCGCGGTGTACTGCTGGGTGACCGAACGGGTGAACAGATGGCGCAGGGTGACCCCCATGCCGATCAGGACCGTACTGAGGCTCTCCCAGATGTCGAGGAAATAGCGCTTCATCCAATTCTCCTGGCGATTCTCGTGGCGATTCGCAGAAGGTGGGGGTCGGTGGGGATCAGGAAGGGAAGTGGGGTCAGAGAACTTTCTTCAGCACCGCGACGGTGACGAGGAGGAAGAAGGAGATCGGGATGACGTACTTCCAGCAGACCGCCATGAGCTGATCCACCCGGAGGCGCGGCAGCGTCCAGCGGAGCCACATCTGCACGACGACCAGCCCGAACGCCTTCGCGAACAGCAGGAGAGGGTTCGAACCCACCGGCCCGACCCAGCCGCCGAGGAACAGGAGCGCCGCCAGCATCGAGACCAGCAGCATGTTCCCGTATTCGGCCAGGAAGAAGAATGCGAAGCGCATCCCGCTGTACTCGGTGTGGAAACCGGCGACGAGCTCCGACTCCGCCTCGGGGATGTCGAAAGGCGTCCGGTTCGTCTCGGCCAGACCGCAGATGAAGAACAGGACGAACGCGATCAGGTTCAGCGGGAAGAGCTGGAACACGAGCCAGTTCGAGACCCCGAGGAAACCGCCGGTCTGCGCCGCCACGATCTCGGGGAGCGAGAGGCTCCCGACCTGCGCCACGACGACGACGATCAGGATGGCGGTCGGGATCTCGTAGCTGACCATCTGCGCGGCGGCGCGCATGCCGCCGTAGAGGGCGTACTTGTTGTTGGATCCCCACCCGGCCATCAACACCGCGAGCGCCCCGAGCGAGGTGATCGCCACGAAGTAGAGGACGCCGATGTTGAGGTTCGAGACCGCGAGCACGGCCCCGTCGGCGCGCACGCCCCACGGGATCACCACGAAGGCGGCGAAGGCGCCGGCGATCGCCACCATGGGCGCGAGCCGGAAGAGAACCCGGTCCGAATCCTTCGGGACCAGATCCTCCTTGAACAACAGCTTCACGCCGTCGGCGAAGCTCTGGAGCAGCCCGTGCCATCCCACCCGCATCGGGCCCAGCCGATCCTGGACGTGCGCCGCCACCTTGCGCTCCAGCCAGATCGCGTAGATCGGGTTCAGCGCCAGGATGGCCACGAAACCGACGGTGCCGAGCGTCACGGTGACGACGTGCTGGAGGCCCGCCGGGACGGTGTCCCGAATCAGCTCCGAGAGCACCGTGGACACGAACGGGAGCGCCGCGATCGTCGCGAGCACGACCGTGGCGAGCACGATCGGAAGCGCGGTCAGCGGCCCGATGAGCCGCATCTCGACCTGCCGGAAGCGGGTGATCACCGGTCGATTTCTCCCAGGACGATGTCGAGGCTGCCGATGATGGCGATGATGTCCGCGATCATCTCGCCGCGGGTGATCTCGTGGAAGAGCCCCATGGCGACGAAGCAGGGGGAGCGCCCCTTGACCCGGTACGGGATCGGCTTCTTGTGATCCGCCACGATGTAGAAGCCGAGTTCGCCCCGGGGCGCCTCGCTGCGGCAGTAGGCCTCCCCCGCCGGCGGACGGATGAAGCGGGGAACGTTTTCGCGGACATCGCCTTCGGCCGGCAGCCGCTCGAGCGCCTGGCGGACGATCTTCACGCTCTCGTACATCTCCCGGACCCGGACGAAGTAACGGTCCCAGCAGGAGCCGATCGGTCCGTGCGCCGCGGTTCCGGTGATGACGTCGAAGTCGTAGGTCTCGTAGCCGAGGTAGGGGTCGTCCCGGCGCAGATCCCACGAGATCCCCGAACCCCGCAGGTTCGGTCCGGACAGCGCGTAGTCGCGCGCCATCTCGGGCGGGATGATCCCCACGTCGCCGGTCCGGCGGATGAAGATCTTGTTGTGGCTGAGAAGCCGGTCCACCTCGTCGAGCACCGGGACGAACTCGTCGAGGAAGCGGCCGCACCGATCGGTCCAGCCCTCGGGAAGGTCGTGCGAGACGCCCCCGACCCAGTTGTAGTTGTAGAGCAGCCGGGCGCCGCAGAGCCATTCGAACAGGTCGAGGACCCGCTCGCGCTGCTGGAAACAGAGGAGGAACGGGGTGAACGCCCCGATGTCCATCCCGTAGGTCCCCATCGCGAGCAGGTGGCTGGCGATGCGCTGGAGCTCGGCGGTGATGATGCGGATCGTGGCGACGCGTTCGCCGACGCTGATCCCGAGGAGCTTCTCGACGGTGAGGGCGTAGGCGAGGCTGTTGCCCATGGACCCGACGTAGTCCATCCGGTCGGTGAACGGGATGACGCCCTGGTAGTCGATGTTTTCGGCGTGCTTCTCGAAATTGCGGTGGAGATAGCCGATGTGCGGGCGGCTGTCCTTGATGATCTCCCCATCGGTCTTGAGCTCGATCCGCAGCACGCCGTGAGTGGAGGGGTGCTGCGGCCCCATGTTGAGGATCATCTCGTCCTCTTCCAGCTCGTCGGGCGAGAACGCGTAGGAGTTGTCGGGCGGCAGATCCTCGTCGTAGAGCGTGACCAGCGGAGCTCCGTCGAACCCGGTGGATCCGGGGAGTCGCGGGGAACTCATCGCGCACCTGCCGCTGGCCCGGTCGAGCCGGACACCGGATCGTTCGTCTTCATGCCGCGCATCGGGCTCAGTCGAAGGGCCCCACGCCGCTCATCTGGCCGCCCTCGGCGCGTTCGTGCATCTGACGACCGGCCTTCACCGGGATCTTGTGCCATGTCTCGGGCCACTCCCAGTCCCGAAGCAGCGGGTGGCCGGGCCAGTCCGCCGGGAGGAGGATCCGGCGATGGTCGGAATGCCCCTCGAAGCGCACCCCGAACAGGTCCCAGGTCTCGCGCTCGTGCCAGTTCGCCGTCTTCCAGACCCCCTCCAGCGTGGGGAGGCTCCCGCCGGCGCGGGGCACCCGCACCTTGAGCACGATCCAGTGCTTGCGGGTCAGCGAGAACAGGTGGTAAACGACCTCGATCGCGGGTGGGTCGGCCTGTGGCCAGTCCACGCCGGAGAGGCAATGCAGCGTGTCGAAGTCGAGCTCGGGATCCGACTTGAGGAACTCCGCCGCCTCGAGGAGACGCCCCGCCGGAAGCCGGATCCAGGGATCGGCCGCCTCGGCGTCGGCTTCGAAAGCACCCTCCTCGAGCGAGATGCGCGCGATCAGCCGTTCGATGATCCCGGCGCCGCTCATGCCGCGGTCACCTGGACCCCCGCCTTGGCCGGCGTCGGCGTGCGGCCGGGACGGGGATCATCGAGGAGCGACTTCTCCCGAATCCGGTCCTGGAGGGCCATGATCCCGTAGAGCAGCGCTTCCGGCCGGGGCGGGCACCCGGGCACGTACACGTCCACCGGGATGATCTGGTCCACGCCCTTGACGACGTGGTAGCCGTACTGCCAGTACGGGCCGCCGTTGTTCGCGCAGCTCCCCATGGAGATCACGTACTTCGGCTCCGGCATCTGGTCGTAGAGCGTCCGGACCCGGAGCGCCATCTTGTGGGTCACGGTTCCCGCCACGATCATCACATCCGACTGGCGTGGGGTCGCGCGCGGGATCAGCCCGAGACGATCCCAGTCGAAGCGGCTGGCGCCGGTCGCCATCATCTCGATGGCGCAGCAGGCGAGCCCGAACGTCATCGGCCACAGCGCCGACAACCGCGCCCAGTTCACGATCGCGTTCACGGTGGTGAGCGCGACCTGATTGCGGCCGAGCGTTCCGATCAGGTCCAAACCGTCTTCCTTCGCTCGCTGCGAGCCCGGGACGAACCGCCAGTCGTCGCCCGCGGGCGACTCAGGACGGGCCTCCCGTCGGAGCCGGCGCCGCGGCGGCGGTCCGACGCTTGAGAGCGCGCCGCTCCTCGCTGCGCACCCATTCGAGGTCGCCCTTCACCCACACGTCGGCGAGGCCGAGCACCAGCATCCCGAGGAACACGAGCCCGGCGACGAGAGCGCCGGGGCCGAGATCGAGGTAGGCGAGGGCCCACGGAAGCAGCATCACCGCTTCCACGTCGAAGATGAGGAAGACGAGCGCGAACACGTAGAACCGGATGTTGAACTGAACGCCCCACGGCGTGCCGACCGGATTCTCGCCGCATTCGTAGGGCATCGCCTTCGCGGGGAGAGGATTCACCGGGCGGACCAGGGAGGAAACAGCCAGGGTCACCGCGACGAAGGCCACGCCGAACACGGTCGCGACGAGGATGCCGAGATATTCGCCCATGAAGATCCGGCGCGCCCGCGGGGCGCCGGAGACAGGCAGAATTCTACCGGCCGGCCCGCCCGGAGGTAAAGACCACGTTCTCACCCACCCCTTCCGCTCGTCGAGGACCGCCGGGTTTCCGTCCGTCGGCGCCCCGGTCGCGACACCTCGCCGTCGTCATTCCGGCGCTCGACGCCGATGCCACGGTGGGCGACGCCATCCGCTCCGCGCCCCCCGGCGCCGAAGTCGTGGTCGTGGACGGGGGCAGCTCGGACCGAACCGTCGCGGTGGCCCGGGCCGCCGGCGCCCGAGTCCTCCGTTGCCGACCGGGACGCGCCCGGCAGATGAACCTCGGGGCCCGGGAGACCGCTGGGGAGGTGTTGCTCTTCCTTCACGCGGACTGCCGCCTCCCGGCGGACGCCGCCGGGCAGGTGGCGCGGACGCTCGCCGCGCCGGCGGTCGTCGGCGGCTGGTTTCTCCAGCGAGTGGAGTCCCGGCGCCGACTCCTGCGTCTCGGCGCCCGCGGCGCGAACCTCCGGGCCCGCCTCCTCCGTCTTCCCTACGGGGATCAGGCCATCTTCTGTCGGCGAAGCGCCTTCGCCGCGGCCGGTGGGTTCCCCGAGGAGCCGATCATGGAGGATGCCGGCTTCGCGCGCCGCCTCCATCGGATCGGGCGGCTCCGCCCGACGACTTCCGCGGTGACGACCGACGACGGGCACTGGCGCCGCCTCGGCGGCGCGCTCACCGCCGCCGCGGACTACGCCACTCTGGCGGCGTGGCTCGCGGGGATCCCTCCGCGGCGGATCGCGCCGCTCTACGACCGGGTGCGGGGGGCGCGGTGAACCTCAGTCGCCCGGCGTGAACAGATTCCCGCCGCCCGCGTTCTCCTGCGACTCCACGACCGCGATGGCGACGACGTCCACGATCTCCTCGACGCTGGAGTTGCGCTGGAGGACGTGAACCGGCCGGCGGAGGCCGGTGACCAGCGGTCCGATGGCCTCGGCGCCGCCGAGGCGCTGCAGCAGCTTGTAGGCCACGTTCCCCGCCTCGAGGCTCGGGAACACCAGCACGTTCGCCGCTCGATCCAGACGCGAGAACGGATAGTCCTGCAGCAGGATCTCTTCGACCACCGCCGTATCGGCCTGCATCTCGCCGTCCACGATCAGGTCGGGCACGCGCCGACGGAGGATCCGGACGGCGTCGCGAACCTTGTTGGAGCGTGGATGGGGGGCGTTTCCGAAGTTGGAGAAGGACAGCAGGGCCACCCTCGGCTCGACATCGAAGCGGCGGGCGACCTCGGCGGCCTGGATCGCGATGTCGGCGAGCTCCTCCGCGTCCGGGTCGATGTTCACGGTGGCGTCGGCGAAGAACTTGATCTCGTTCTCGAACACCATCAGATACACGCCCGCCACCCGGCGGACATCGGAGCGGGTGCGCACGACCTGGAGCGCCGGACGGATCGTCTCGGGGTAGTTCTGGGTGACGCCGGCGACCATCGCGTCGGCGTCCCCGAGATGGACCATCATGGCGCCGAAGTAGTTCTTGTTCCGGAGGAGTTCGCGCGCCTTCAACAGATCGACGCCGCGCCGCTTCCGCAGAGCGAACAATTCGCGGGCATAAGCCTCGGCCCGGGGGGCGGCGTCGCCCGCCGTGCGGATCTCCATGGCGTCCGGATCCACGTCGAGGCGTTCGCAGCGCCGCCGGATGACGTCGGGGTCTCCCAGCAGGATCGGGCGCGCAATCCGCTCGTCGAGGAGCCGCTGGGCGGCGCGCAGGATCTTGGGCTCCTCACCTTCGGGGAACACGACCGAGCGCGTCACCTGTCGGGCCCGACCCACGACCTTTCGCATGACCTCGCGCTCGAGGCCGAGCCGGGCCTCGAGCTGGGCCACGTAGGCCTCGTGCTCCACTCCGATGCGGGCCACGCCGCTCTCAATGGCGGCGCGGGCCACCGCCGGCGCCTCCCACAGCAGAACACGGGAGTCGAACGGCGACGGGATCAGGTATTCCGGCCCGAACTGCATGCGCTCCTTTCCGTGCGCCTGCATCACCGAATCGGGCACGTCCTCGCGGGCGAGTTCGGCGAGAGCCCGCGCCGCCGCCAGCTTCATCTCCATGTTGATCGAGCGGGCGCGGACATCGAGCGCCCCCCGGAAGATGAACGGGAAGCCGAGGACGTTGTTGACCTGGTTCGGGTAGTCGGAGCGCCCGGTGGCCATGAAGACGTCGGAGCGGGCTTCGTTCGCGTCCTCCCAGGTGATTTCGGGATCCGGGTTCGCCATGGCCATCACGAGGGGCCGGTCGTTCATGGCAACGACCATCTCCTTCGTCACCGCGCCGGCCACCGAAAGACCCATGAACACGTCGGCGCCGCGCATGGCGTCGTCGAGGGTGCGCCACGAGGTGTCGAGGGCGTAGCGCTCCTTGAACTCGTTCATGCCCGCTGAACGGCCGGCGTAGATCACGCCGCGCGAATCGCACATCACGACGTGCTCGTGACGCACGCCCAGGCTCTCCGCCAGTTCGGCGCAGGCGATCCCGGCGGCGCCCGCTCCGTTGATCACGAGCCGGACCTCGGCCGGATCCTTGCCGGTGAGTTCCAGCCAGCTCAGGAACGCGGCACCGGAAATGATCGCCGTCCCGTGCTGGTCATCGTGAAAGACGGGGATCTCCATCTCCTGACGCAGCCGCGTTTCGATGTGGAAGCAGTCCGGCGCCTTGATGTCCTCGAGGTTGATCCCTCCGAACGTGGGTTCGAGCGCGCGAACCACCCGGACCACTTCCTCGGGGTCGGTGACGTTCAGCTCGATGTCGAAGACGTCAATGTCGGCGAAGCGCTTGAACAGGACCCCCTTCCCCTCCATGACCGGCTTCGCCGCGAGCGGCCCGATGTTGCCGAGCCCGAGGACGGCGGTCCCGTTGGACACGACCGCGACGAGGTTGCCCCGTCCGGTGTACTCGAACACGTCGCGGGGCCGACGATGGATCTCGCGGCAGGGCTCCGCGACGCCTGGGCTGTAGGCGAGCGAGAGATCGTGCTGCGTCCGGGTGGGCTTCGTCGGCCGGACCTCGATCTTGCCGGGCCGGCCCATGCGGTGGTATTCGAGGGCGTCCTGCTTGCGGATCAATCCGGGTTCTCCTCGGGGGGTTCCTCAGGGGAAAGCGGGTTCGGGGGGCGACGCCGGTCACATGCGGGTTCCCGAGCGGGCCGCCCCCAGCGCCGACGGGGCGGAAGCGGCGAAGTGTAACGAGGCGGTCCGACCGGCTGGCGGCAGCTCGGAGCCCGTCCGTCGCACCTGCTCACCTTCGGGTGACGCGTTCCGGCACATCGACCCGGCACGCTTCGCGGCATGGACATCGTCACCGTGGTCATCGGCGTCATCGTCGGGGCCGGACTCACCTACACGCTGCTGTATGGGCGAACCAGGAAGCTGCAGCAGCGCAACCAGGCGCTCGAGGGCGACACCGAGACTCTCCAGACACGTCTCGCCGGGCTGGAATCTCAAGCCGCCGCCGCCGAGGCGACGCTCAAGGCCGAGCGAGAGGCTCACGGTGCCTACAAGGACGACGTGACCTCTCGGCTCGACGCCCACGCCGCCGGCAAGGAGGAGCTCCGCGCGGACCTCGGCAAGGCCCTCCAGCGCGCCCACCAAGCCGAAGCGGCGCTCCTATCGGAACAGAGCGCCCACGAAGCCCGGTTGGAGGAACTCCGGACGCTCGGGAAGGAGGTCGAGACGAAGTTCGGGGAGCTCTCGGCCCGGGCGCTGGAGCGGAGCGGCGAGAACTTCCTTCAGCTCGTTACCGAGCGGTTCGAGCAGCACAAGGAGGCGGCGGAACGCGATCTGGGCGCTCGCCAGAAGGAGATCCGGACCGTGGTCGAGCCGCTCGACGAGACGCTCCGCGAATTCCGCAACAGGGTGGACGCCCTCGAGAAGGACCGCGCCGAATCGCAGGGGAGGCTGGATGAACAGGTGCGGGGCCTGCGGGACGGACAGAAAACCCTGAGCACGGAGACGGGCCGTTTGGTGCAGGCGCTTCGGAGGCCCGAGATTCGTGGACAGTGGGGTGAGCTCCAGCTACGCAACGCTCTCGAGATGGCGGGCCTGGTGCGCAACCACGACTTCGAGGAACAGCCCACGCTCAAGGACGGCAAGCGTCCCGATGTCATCTTGCGACTCCCGGGAGGCAGGGCGATCGTTGTGGATGCCAAGACCCCGCTAGAGGGCTACCTGGACGCAGTGGAGGCGAAAACCAGGGGCAGTCGGCGGGATGCGAACGAAGCACATGCCCGCCACGTTCGCGCCCACGTGGAGCGTCTCGCGCGCAAGGAGTACTGGGAGCAGGTCCCTGACTCGGTGGACTTCGTGGTCATGTTCCTCCCCAACGAGGCTCTCTTCGCCCGCGCGATCGAGCAGGACCCCGAGCTCTTCGACTACGCAGCGAGCCAGCGGGTTGTGATCAGCACGCCCACAACGTTCATCGCCCTCGCCAAGGCGATCGCCTACGGGTGGAAGCAGGAGCAGATCGCCGACGAGTCGCGCAAGATTGCAGACTTGGGCCGGAAGCTCTTCAAGCGCCTTTCGACTTTCGCTGGGCACCTTCAGAAGACGGGGAAGGCGCTCCGGCAGACCGTCGAACACTACAACAGGAGCGTGGGCTCGTTCGAGTCGCGCCTGCTCCCGAAGGCGAGAGAGTTCGAGGGACGGCAATTCGTCCCCACCGAGAAGAAAATCCCGGCGCTTGAACGTGTCTCTGCCCCGATCCGCCCGCTCATCACGCCCGAGTCCGAAACTGCCGCAGCGGCTACTACTCCGGCCAAACAGACGCGCTCGGGGCTCCTCGGTGTGTCCGCATCCTCCGCAACCGCGACGGCCTCCGACGAACCGACTGAAGTCTGAGCGTTCTCGGCCGCGGCGCCCGCGGGCTCGCCGCCGGGCAAGACGTCTGCCTCCCCGCCTCCACCGCCCCCGACGAGCACCAAGTCTGGCTCGCGACAGAGGATCCTGGACGAGATGGCCCGTCTATTGCGGCGCGTCGAGCCGGACCTCGAACTCAACCCGAAGAAGAACTGCGTCGGTCTGCGGGTTGGGGGCCGGCCCCGGAACTTCGTTCGCTTCAAGCGGCGCCGGGAAGGCGTCCTGGCGGTGTTCTCCCTACCCGATGGGGAGAGCCTGTGCGAAGCCTTCGACGGAGCGGGCCTGGAGATGTGCGTGGACGGTGACGGCCGCCCGGTCGTGCTTGACCCGGGAGACCGTCGTGAGCCGTGACGACTTCCTTCTCGACCTCGCACGACGGGCGCGGGACGCGCACCAGGGGCCTGGACGCCGTCCGCGCCGGCGGAGCGGAACCCGCGGGCGGCCGTGAGACCGATCGGAAACGCTGGCGCCGGATCAGACCGGTGAATGGAGGCGTCGAATCGCGAGAGCCCCGCGACCGGAGCAGGAGCTCCCGCCACCCAGACCCCGGTAGAGTCCCTGGTCATGGTGCTCAAGGTCGATTCAAAGAGCCAGGTGACTCTCCCGGCTCGCGTTCTGGATGCGCTCGGGCTGAAGCCCGGGGACCGGATTCGCCTCGACGAACGGCGCGAAGGCTTCTTCCTGGTGCCGCACCGCGTGGATCTGAGCCGTCTGGCCCCCCTCCGCCACGTCATCCGGAGGGGCGCGGGGACGTTCGACATCCACCGGTTCCGGAATGAACCGCATGACCCGCACCTACGGGATTGACACGTCGGTCCTGGTCCGACTGCTGTAGATCGCGACCCGGTGCGGCGCGAGGCCGGGTCAGGCGTCGGCGAACTCGAAGGCGGTGATGTTCCGCATCTTGCGACTGAACTCGACGCCGACGAGATGGATCGGCTCCCCCCGGCCCCGGTACTTCGCTGCGTAGTCCCGCTCCCGAAGCTGGGCGAGCGCCGCGCCGGTGGAAGCGAGCTCGGCGACCTTGAACTCGAACAGGTAGATGTGGCCGCCAGCCCGGACCGCCATGTCCAGCCGCCCGTGATTGCTCGACTCCTCGACAGTGACGTCGTATCCGAGCGCGACGAAGTAAGAGTAGAAGACGCTGGCGTAGTAACCCTCGTAGCGGGCGATGTCGTTCTTCGTGTACCACTCGTACGGAATGCTCGCGAAGAAGGCGCGGAAGAGTCCTTCGAGCCCCGCGCAATCGTGCACTTCCAGCAGCCGCTCCAGCCGTACGCTGTTCGCGTCCCGCCGCGCCGGGCTCCTCACCAGCTCGCGCAGCAGATGCTCGTTGAGGCCGACCCGCACTTCCCGGTTCGGATACCCCAGCCGGTAGGTCGCGCCACGCCGACTCGGCCTCTCTCCGGTGATCGTGAGGTAGCCGGTCTGGAACAGCAGCGCGTCCGTCCCGATGCGCTCCACATCGAACACCGAGAGCAGATCCATCGTGCTCCACTTCCCCTCCAGCGACGGAGAGGCGACCCGTCGTCGAATCAGGGTCTCTACCAGGAACGTGGGCGTTCCCGACTCGAACCAGTGGGCCTGGAAGATCCCGCTATCGAACAGGCGGAGCAGCGCGTAGGGGTTGTACACCCGCTCCGATCCGCCCCACGAATAGCCGTTATACCAGTCGCGAACGCGCTCGCGGTCGAGTCCTTCGAGTTCGGGGGCGAAGACGGAGTCGAGGTCGGCCTCGGTGTAGCCACAGAGCGCGCTGTAGCGCCGGTCGATCGTGATATCGGTCAGGTTGTTCAGCTCCGAGAACAGCCTCACCTTGGTGAACTTGCTGACTCCGGTCAGCAGGACGAAATGCAGGTGGGCGTCGCTCGCCTTGATCACGGCGTAGAGCCCGCGGAGCGCCTCGCGATGCGCCACCGCCACGTCCGGGTGCGCCAGGGCGTCCAGGATGGGTTTGTCGTACTCGTCCACGAGCACGACGACGCGCCGACCGGCCCGTTCGTGGAGCGCCCGGATCAGCCGTCGGAACCGGTCCCGCGGTCGGTGGTAGCGGCGCGTGAGCCCGAACCTCTCTTCGAGCTCATCGAACTGAATGGTCAGGTCGGCCTCCAGATCTTCCGAAGACCGGAAGCTGCCGCCGGCGAAGTCGAGCCGCACGACCGGGTGCCGGACCGACCAGTCCCATCCCTCATGGATGGCAAGGCCCTGAAAGAGCGGCTCGTTCCCCTCGAACAGTTCCTTCAGGGTGTCCAGCAGGAGGCTCTTCCCGAACCGCCGGGGACGGGACAGGAAGTAGTAGCTCCCTTCGCCGATGAGGCGCTCGATCCACGGCGTCTTGTCCGCGTAGTAGCACCGGTCCTCCCGCAGCTTCCGGAAGCTCTGGATCCCGAGTGGCAGCCGGCGACGGACCATGGCCTCATGCTACCCCGGTCGTCGCCGCGCCGCGCGGCGGCGCCGTCAGGAACCGTCGAGCCAGCGGCTGAAGCGCTCGTTCAGGGAGTCCAGATTCTCCGCCCACCACGGCCCGTCGCTCCGGAGCGCGCCCTCGGCGTGGGCGGCGCTGGTCGGCAGATGGGGCTCGAGATCGATGCCCAGATCCGGGTGAGTCGTGATGAACCGCATCGCCGAGGCCCGTACCGGTCCGTAGGCCATCCGGGCGGCGAGCCGCGCCATGGATTCGGGGGCCCCGGCGAACCGCACGAAGTCGAGCGCGAGATCCAGATTGGGCGTCCCGGCGACGATGGCCCACTGGGCGGATTCGAGGATGTGCCGATCCCACGCGATGGCGAGGGGCAGTTCCTCCACGACCTGCGCGTGGAAGATCCGGCCATTGAACGCGGTGGACATGCTGACTTCCCCGGAGGCGAGCAGTCGCGCGGGCTCGGAGGGCGAATCCCACCAGATGATGCTGTCCCGGATGCCCTCGAGCCGTCCGAATGCGCGCTCGACGCCTTCCGGCGTGGCGAGAGCGGCGTACACCTCGTCCTTCGGGACCCCGTCGGCGAGCAGGGCGAATTCGAGGTTGCCCTGGGGCGTGCGGCGCAGGCCCCGGCGCCCCGGGAACCGATCGAGGTCGAAGAAGTCTCCGACGGCGGCGGGCGCTTCCCCGGGGAACGCGTCCACGCTGTAGGCCTGAACGACCGAGTAGAGCACCGTCCCGAGACCGCACTCGTTCAGCGCCCCCGCGACGAAGTCCTCGACAGCGGGCGTGCCCTCCATGGCGGGCGCCAACAGCTCGGCCGGAAACCGCTCCAGCAGACCGTCTTCGCATCCCCGCAGGGCGTCGAAGATCTCCAGGTCCACGACGTCCCACTCGATCTGTCCCGACTCGACCTGGGTGCGGATCTCGCGCAATCCGCCGCTGTAGGTCGCCACACTCACATCCACGTTCCGCGCCTCGGCGAACGGCTCGATGAGCGACTTCCGGACCGCCTGCTCGTAAGCGCCCCCCCAGCTCAGCACCGTCAGCGAGTCCTGCTCCGGAACCTCCGCGCCGCCGCCGCCGCACGCCGCGGCGACGAGGACGAGCGCGAACCCGGGGGCGGTCGCGAATGGGCGGGGACGTCGTCCCCGGGGGAACGCCGCAACGTGTCGAAGAGTCAAGGTGTCGTCTCTCGATCCGGAGCGGGTCACCGCTCGGTGGTGAGCTCCGCTTCCGGCGTGTGCTCGCGGAACCAGGCGAGGATGCGCTCGGAGACATCCATGAGGAACTTGGGCTCCCGGGGTCCGTGGGGCGTCCGCGGATAGACGACCATCTCGGTCGGGACGCCACGCCGGTCGAGGGCCCGGTAGAACTCCTGGCCCTGCGTGAACGGGACGCGCAGATCTTCGGCCCCGTGGATGACCTGCGTCGGCGTCGTCACCTCGCCGATCCGGTAGATCGCGGAGTGCGCCTCATAGACCTCGTAGTCGTCCCAGAAGTCCCCGCCCATGTGGGCGGCGAGGTAGTCCTGGATGTCGGTCGTCGTGACCATGCTGATCAGGTTGGGCAGCCCGGCGCCCATGCTCGCCGCGACGAAGCGGTCGGTCCGGGTGACCGCGAACGACGTCATGTAGCCGCCGTAGCTCCAGCCCATGATGAAGAGCCGGGAGGGATCCGCGATGCCCCGCTCGATCAGCAGATCCACGCCCGCCATCAGGTCATCCATGTCGCCGAAGCCCCAGTCCATGACGTTCGCGAAGCGGAACTCCTTGCCGTAGCCAGTGGATCCGCGCGGATTCGGTCGGAGGATGGCGAAGCCCTCGGCGGCGAAGTACTGGAGCATGTAGATGGACGGAGCGCCGGTGAAGGTCTCCGAATAGACCCCGGCCGGCCCGCCGTGGACATTCAGGATGAGCGGGACGCGGTTTCCGGCCGCGTGGTTCGGAGGCAGGGTCAGCAGTCCCTCGATCTCGAGACCGTCCTCGGCGTCCCAGGTCAGCACCGAGGTCTCCCCCATCGCGGGACGCGGCGCCTCGGCGTGGAGATCGGTGAGCCGGCGGGGCTCGAAAGCGGCCGACGGTCCGCCGCCGCCGGCGAGGTCGGCGGCGAACACGTCCCACGGCGTGTCCGGCGTCTCGTGGGTGAACGCCATGACGTCGGCCTCGGTGGCGACGGCGGCGGAGCGGAACACCCCCGGGCCGGGAGTCAGCGCCGTCGGAGCGCTCCCGTCGGACGGCAACGCGAAGACGCGGCGCGAAGTGCGGTGCGCCTCCGCGACGTACACCGCCGAGCCGTCGCGTGACCAGCCCAGGATCCCCGGGCTCCGGTCCGGCGTCTCGGCCAGCTTCGTCGCCGGCCCGCCGGTGACCGGGATCGTGTACACGTCGCCGAGCCCTACGGGTTCGGGCTGGTCCCCGGTGGAGCGGAACGCGACGGTCGCGCCGTCCGGCGAGACCCGCGGCGAACTCTCGATCCCCGCGCCGCCCCGCAGCAGCGTCACCGCGCTGTCGAAGAGATGGATGACCGAGAGGTCCCCGGAGCGGCGGTTCGTGTTGATCCGGGGGTCGTCCTGGTGGGTGAAGACGATGCGGTCGCTGCTCGACCAGTCGAATCCGGTCACGTGGAAGGCCCCGCGGGTGATGCGGCGGTCCTCGGCGTCCGGATCCGGTCCGTCGCCGACGAGCGCAACGTAGAGATGGGCGTAGCGGAAGTCCTGATCCACCAGCTCGACATCCCGCTTCTCCTTCTTGCGGGTCTTCTCCTCCTCGGTCTCCGGATCGGACATCGTGTAGGCGACGCTGCGCCCGTCGGGAGAGAACCGGAAGGAGCGGACCCCGGCCTCGGCGTGGGTGAGCTGCCACGCTTCGCCCCCGGCGAGAGGCAGCGCGAACACCTGGGAACGCTCCCCGCCGCGCGAGCTGGTGAAGGCGAGGTAGAGCCCGTCGGGCGAGAACGTGGCGGAACCGACCGAGTCGTCCAGCCGGGTCCACGCCACGGCCTCGCCGCCCGTCGCCGGAACGACGTGGATACGGGTCCGGTACTCGGACTTTTCTCCCTCCATCAGCGGCTCGGTGACGCCGAACGCCACCAGCGAGCCGTCGGGCGAGATGGCGACCCCGGAGATCCGGTGGTAGCGCATGGAGAGCGCCGGAGTCCACCGATCGTCTTCGGCGAACGTGGCGGCCGGCGCCACGAGCGCGAGCAGCAGCGCGAGAACAGGAGTGTGAGCAGTCACGGGGAACCTCCGTTGGCGGCGCGGCCCTTCCCGTCGCCGGCACCCAAGTATCCCACCGGGGTCATCGGAGGCGCCGGCGCAGTTGCTTGTATGCGCGTCCGCGAGGCGCCGGGATCAGGATCTGGAGCTGGTTCGGTTCCACGGCATACGCGATGCGGAAGTCGCCCACGCGAGCCCGCCCGAGGTCTTCGAACCCCGCCAGCTTGCGGCAGCCCGGAGGATGCGGATCCCGCGCGAGAGCCTCAACGGCCTCGGCGAGACGCCTCGCGAGAGCCTGACCGACCGGAAAGAGCTCGAAAATCCCGCGTGGCGCGTCGGGAGAAGACGACGCGTCGCTTCAGAGACCGCGCTCGGCCTTGAGCTGCTCGAAGTCCGTCCCGCCCGACGCGCGCAAGTCGGCGAGAGCCTCGAGGGCGTCGAGGAGATCGAGCCGATCCTCGAGCGCCTCCAGAGCCTTCAGGTCCGACGGACACACAAGCACCGCCACCGTCTCACCACCCTCCTGGAGCACGATCCTCTCGCCCCCGTGGCTGGCGATGTCCGCAAGCTGCGCCTGCGCCACCGGAAGGATCCGCGCGGAGACCGTCCGAGCTGCCATGGATGGTCTCAGTCTAGCCGGCAGGCGTCACGCGGGGTCGCTCGCGTAGCCTTTCGGGACATGAATGATTCCCCGGTCCGGACCGGCCTCGACCGCCTCCCCGACCTCGGCGACCTCCTCCGCGGCTGCCGGGTCGGACTGATCGCAAACCCCTCCTCGGTGACCTCGACGTTCCGGCACGCCCGGGACGTGGTCGCAGGGCTCCCCGGAGTGACGCTGGCGGCGCTCTTCGCCCCCGAGCACGGGTTCGACGCGGTCGAGCAGGACCTCGTCGAGATCCCCGACGCCGAGGAGCGGGTTCCGGTCCACAGCCTCTACGGCTCGGTCCGCCGGCCGACCGCGGGCATGCTGGCGGAGCTCGATGCGCTGGTCTTCGACATCCAGGACATCGGCTCCCGCTACTACACCTACATCTGGACCATGGCCCACGCGATGGAAGCGTGCGCCGCGACCGGCCGCCGCATCGTGGTGCTCGACCGCCCCAACCCGATCGGAGGGCGTGAGGTCGAAGGCAATCTCATCCGCGAGGACCACCTCTCGTTCGTGGGCCTCTATCCGTTGCCCAACCGCCACGGGATGACGGCGGGAGAGATCGCCGGTCTGCTCAACCGCCGCCACGGAATCGGCGCCGACCTCGTGGTCGTCGGCTGCGAGGGCTGGCGGCGGGAGACCTGGCTGGACGACGCCGGCCTCCCCTTCCTCCCTCCCTCGCCCAACATGCCGACCCTCGACACCGCGGCGGTGTACCCGGGCGGCTGCCTGATCGAGGGGACGAATCTCTCCGAGGGCCGCGGGACCACCCGCCCGTTCGAGATGGTGGGGGCCCCGTGGATCGAGAGCGGAGCCCTCGCCGAGGCGCTGAACGGCGAGGGGCTCCCCGGAGTGCATTTCCGTCCGGTGCGATTCCGCCCCACCTTCCACAAGCACGCCGGCGAGGAATGCGGCGGGGTCATGCAGCACGTCACCGACCGCGGCGCCTACCGGCCCTATCGGAGCGGGATCGCGCTCATCGCCCACATTCGGCTGCTCTGGCCCGAGCCGTTCGAGTGGCGCGAGCCCCCCTACGAGTACGAGTTCGAGCGACTGCCCATCGACATCCTCTCCGGCTCCCCGGCGTTGCGCGAAGGGATCGAGGCGGGTCACGGAGTCGAGGAACTCGCGGCGGCCGCCACCGCGGGACGCGCGGATTTCGATCCGGTCCGGGAGCGCTACCTGCTCTACCGGTAGCGTTATATCGGAGCGCCGGACTCCGCCGGTCCTCCCCCAGTTCTCCCGGTGGGGGCTAGGGGCCCGGCAATCTGTCGAAGCCAAACCGGGGAGTGCTGACGTTCCCCCGGTGCGGTCAGGTCGGAAAGGTCAGCCCCCACCCCTCGAGCGCCGCGGCCTGTTTCACCCACGCCTCCATCTGCGCGTCGTCGAGAGCGCCCTCCTCGATGTTCACCCACCGGGCGTCCGGGTCCTTGCCCCGATGCGGCGGAAGCGGATCGAGCGACGCGCCGCGGAAGAAGGTCACCTTGACGTGCCGGGCGAAGCAGTGGACGTTGAGAAACCAGCCGGTTTCGCGAGTCCCGTAAAACGGCGAGTTCCATCGGACCGCCTTCACCACATCCGGCGCCGCGCGCTCGATGAGCGCGTCGAGCCGGCGTCCGAGATCGCTCTTCCAGCCCGGCATGGCGGCGATCCAGGCCTGCACCGGGGCGTCCCCGTCGGCCTTCGGGATCTGCGGGTTCCCGCCGGACAGGAGGCGGACCTTGCCAGGCGTCGAGCCGGCCGTCATGGGTCGTCGCATCGGGCCGCGACCGTCACCTGGTTCTCCTCGTAGTAGCTCACGTCGAGGGCGGAGGCGATTCGCTGCATGGGTGGGCTCCGGCCCCGATTATGTCCTCAGCGGTGCCTGGTCCGCCGGGTACTCTGCGCCGGAGCCCGCCGTGATCACCCCACCCGACGGCCCCCCTCCGATCGCTTCACCAGCCCACCCATGGGACCTCTCCCCGCGCGAGGCCATCCAGCTCCAGCGCGAACTCGCCGCGCGCGTCGTCTCCAGCCCCCCGGATGGCTTCGCGCCGCGCATCGTGGCCGGGGTGGACGCCGCCTTCCCCCGCGCCGCCGGGGGCCGAGCCCGGGACGTGGTGGCGGCAGCGGTGGCGTGGGACCTCCGCGAGCGCGCCGTGGTCGAGACGCGAACCATCCGGCGGCCGCTGTCCTTCCCCTACGTCCCGGGCCTCCTCTCCTTCCGGGAAGCGCCCGCGGCTCTCGAGGCGCTGACCTCTCTCGAGACCCCGGTGGATGCCGTGATCACCGACGGGCACGGCCTGGCGCACCCCCGTCGGTTCGGGCTCGCCTGCCATCTCGGCGTGCTCACCGGCCTGCCGACCGCGGGCTGCGCCAAGAGCGTCCTGGTGGGTGACTTCGACCCGCCCGGCCTCGAACGAGGGTCCCGGACCCTCCTGGTCCATCGGGAGGAGACCGTCGGCGCCGTCGTCCGAACCAGGGCCCGCGTGTCGCCGGTCTTCGTGAGCGTCGGACACCGCCTCGACCTCGAGGCGGCGGTTCGGCTCGTCCTCGCCGCCGGGGCCGGATTCCGTCTCCCCGAGCCGACCCGGCGCGCCGACCGGGCCTGCGCGGCGGCGCGCCGGGATCCGGCTTCGCTGCTATAGGGTCTCCGGCAACGGCGACTTCGGGCGCCGGGACTGCGCTCCGGCGCGGCGGGCCCGAGGCCGACGACCATGCTTCTCACAGACCAGAGGAGGTCCATCCCGTGCTCCGAACGATCTTCGCCGGAGTCCTGCTCGCCGCAGGTCTCGCGGTTCTCCCCAGCGCCGGTTCTGCGTCTGGCTCCATCGGCGTCGGCGCCGGCAAACTGAGTCCCCGGGCGGCCTATGCCCAGGGCAAGGCGCTGACCTACTCCGAACTCGTCTGCGACGACGAGTGCCCGCTCGCGAAGAGCGAGCTCGACGCCGATCGCGCCCGCAGCCTGACGGCGAGCCTCGAGGCCGCCTACGACGGCGAAACGACCGGTACCCCGGACGACGAGGCCGTGCAGGCCCTGTGCGGCGAAGGCGTCGAGGACTGCAATCTCCGCATGGAGACGGTGCACTACTTCCTGAGCCGCCGGTTCCGGCTCTAGGGAGGACCCACCCGATGCGAACGAACCGTCGCGTTCTCCAATCGGCCGCCCTCGGGGCGGCTCTCCTTCTGACCACGACCGCCTCCGGCTTCGCGCAGGGATCTCCCTGGATCGCCGAGCCGCGGAGCGGGTCGGTCACGATCACCTACGGCCACCAGGCCGCCACCGAGTTCTGGCGCGCCGAGAACAAGGGACCGACGCCGGGCAACGGCGCCGAGCTGTCCCAGACCACCGGCTGGCTGGACTTCAACTACGCCCTCACCGACGCGGTCGCGGTGGACGTGCGCTCCGGCTTCGGTCGCAGCCACATCCCGGGACCGGTCGGCCCGACGCCGCAGGAGTCGTTCAGCGGGCTGGTGGACACCAACGTCGCGCTCACCTGGCGGGTCGTGGACGAGCTGGTCACGAACGGCGCTCCCAGCGTCGCGATCCGCGCCGGCGTCATCGCCGCCGGCGGCTACGAGACCGGCCACATCAACTCGCTGGGTGACGGCGGCAACGGCGCCGAAGCCTCGGTGATCGTGGGGCGGTTCGCGGATCGGCTGGGCGTTTCGGGCGAGGTCGGCTACCGCGTCCGGTCAGCCAACATTCCCGCAGACACCTTCGTCAATCTCGCCGCCTTCCTGGCGCTGACCGACCGGATCTCGGTCGCCGCCGACTACCGCATGGTGAACGGTGACGACAGCGGGCTCGACATCGGCGGACCCGGGTTCGCTCCGGACCGCTTCCCCGAGCTCCAGGAGGACGCCCAGCTCGTCGGCGGACGAGTTCTCGCGACGCTGAACGACGCGTTCTCGCTGAGCGGCTTCTACGGCCAGGTCATCGGCGGCCGCAACACCGCGGCGTCGTCGGTGATCGGCGTCGGGGTCACGTACAGCTTCATCACGAACTGACTCCTTGCAGCCTGTGGATAAGGTCGCGTGAGCACCGAGAGTGGCCCAGTTCTCCCGGCCAGTCCTCCCGGTGGGGGCGGGGCGGCGCCCGGCTGACCCGGTTCTCCCGGTAGGGGCGGCGCGCGAGGGAGGAATACCGGCTGTATTCCGACCGATGCGCAACGAAGAGCGCCCCGGAGCGCCAGTTCTCCCGGTGGGGGGGGCGGAGGGGCGCGCCAGTTCTCCCGGTGGGGGCCAGGCGGGGCCCCCACCGGGAGAACTGGGCATCGCCGCTCGAGCCCCTACCGGGAGAACCGGGCCGCGTGACTTTGTCCACAGGCTGCCTGGGGCGGGCGCGGACCAGCCGACCCGCCCGGCTCCCGACGGGCGCCCCCCGGCGTCCGTCGGAGCCAACCTCAAACGTCGGTCAGCGGGCGTCGTTCAGGTCCCAGTCGTACTCGTAGTCGAGGCTGCCCTCGAAGCCCCGGAGGGCGTCGGCGAGTTCGGGCTCGGCGTAGCGGAGCAGGTGCGCGATGACCCCGGCTTCGTTCCCTCCGAAGTCTTCCTGGAACCAGGTGTAGATGCTGGAGACGACGCCGAAGGCCTCGTCGAGGAGCTCGGCGCCGCGCGGGTGGTTGACGTAGTCCCGAGCCGCCCGCTCGAGCATCTCCTCCAGCCGCGCCGCGGTATAGACCTCGGGCGCCAGGTTCGGACATCCGAGGCTGGCGCAGTTCACTGCGTAGTGGATCCGGGGATCCTTCCAGATCGCCCGCAGGATGTCGTGCTCCATGTTGTCGAGCGTGAGCCGCTGCCCGAGAACCGTGGCGCGTTCGTCGCCCCAGGGGCCGGACAGCGGCACGATGCCCTCGTGGATCTCCCGGATGGAGTCCACCGGGTATTCCCCGAGAATCGTCTCGACGGTGAGGGCGTTGTAGAAGTTGATCCAGTAGGCCATCTGCTCGTCGCGCGAGTAGGTCCGCGGATCCACCGCCTCGAGATCGGCGAGGTAGTCCCGCAGGCGCTCGTGATCCGCCTCGTTCGCCCGGAGCCCGCCGTAGTCGAAGAGGTGGATGCCGGAAGGGTCGTCGGTGCGGAGATAGCCGTCGAGGATGGCCTGCCACGCCGAGTGAGCGATCGTGTTCGCGTTGCGGTCGTCGTGTTCCTCCCACGAGACCCCCGCCCCGGACGAACCGCCGGCGGCGCACCCGGCCGCCAGCCACGAGAGGGCGAGCAGCCCCGCGACCGCCGGGAGGAAAGAGCCGTCGAGGGCGGCGACGGAGGAAACGGTCCGGGTCATGACTGATCTTCTCCCTTCTGCGAATCGGTCTGGCGGCGTCGGAGGCGGGTCAGCACCTCCTGGGTGCGAAGCCTAGCGATCATCCCGAGGATCCCGGCGCTGGCGCCGAACACGCCGCGGACGGTGCCACCCACCTTGGAGCGGCCGTGGCGACGGCGCCTCGTGTCCACCGGGGCCTCCGCGATCCGCAGCCGAACCTGGATCGCCCTGACCTGCATCTCGACCGTCCACCCGTACGCGCGGTCCCGCATGTCGAGGCGCCGAAGCGCCGCCGTCCGGATGGCGCGGTAGGGGCCGAGATCGCTCACCCGCCGTCGCCACAGGAGGCGGATGAGAAGGCTCGCGACCCGGTTGCCCACCCGTTGCGGCAACGTGACCGCGCCGGGTTCGGCCCTCCCGAGGACCCGGGACCCGACCACCAGATCGGCGCCCGAAACGATGCCGTCGAGGAGCCGCAACGCGTGGCGGGCCTCGAACGAGTGGTCGCCATCGGTGAACAGGACGACGTCCACCGGCTCGAGCGCGGCGAGCGCGGTGAGGCACGCGATCCCGTAACCGGGCGTCTCCTGCCGCACCACCCGGGCGCCCGCCTGCCGGGCCCGCCGCGCGGTGGCGTCGTCGGACCCGTTGTCGCACACCACGAAGTCGTCCACGAGCGGCCCGCCGTCGTCGCCGCGGAGCGCGAGGAGGCCTGCCACCACCGGGCCGATGCTCCGCTCCTCGTCCCGCGCCGGAACGACGACTCCGACCCTCAGTCCCCGGTGCATCAGCGCCGGTCGGCTCGGTCGCCCCGCCTCGTCCGAAGCAGCCTCGGAAGGGCCACCGCCGCCGCGATCCCGCCGTACTGGAGCGGCGGAACCCACCACGGGTGCCCGAAGGGATGCATCGCGAAGTCCTCGAGGTTGAGTCCGGTGGCGTAGGACAGAAGCACCGCGACCGACGCGGTCCACGCCCACGGGGAGGGGCGGATCGCGGCGAACGGGAGCAGCCACAACAGGTACCACGGGTTCACGACCGGGGACAGGAGCAGAAGCAGCCCGTAGAGCCGGTCCCCGGGGAACACCGCGGACCCGTCGCCGCCGGAGCGCAGCCAGAGCCACCCGGCTCCGGCCAGGAAGAGGGCGCCGCACACGCCGCGGGCGACCGGATCGGACGGGAATGCGCCGAGCAGCGCGAACACCGAGGCGTTGAATTCCCATTCGCGCGCGAACACGAACAGGGTGGCGAGGTCGGCCCCTCCCGGCCACACGAAGGGCAGGTAGAGGACCCCGAGTCCCGCCGCGAAGGTGACCCCGTGGGCGGGGCGGGCGGAGCGCAGGACGAACGGCGCCGCCACCAGCGCGAGCACCTTGGCGCCGGTCGCGAACGCCAGACACGCCGCGGCCGCGTGAAGCCGGCGGCCGCGGGCCAGCAGGACCGCCGCCAGCAGGAAGAACACCGCGAAACCGTCCGGGTGCGCGGTGAACGCCACTTCCTTCACGACCAGCGGGCACCAGGCGTAGAGGAGCACCCCGCGGGGCGGCGCGAGGCGGAGCAGCACCAGCACCGTGAGGAGGTCGAACACGGAAAACAGCGCCTGAAGCGCCATCACATGGCCCGGCGCCAGCCAGTACCCGAACCGGAACGCCCACTGCAGTCCGGGGCCGTAGATCGTCGGCAGCTCCGGGAAGTTGATCTGGCCGAGGATCTCCTGGAAGCGCGGCGGGACGGAGGGGTCGGCGAAGAGCGCCTCGGGCGGGACGCCGTAGGGCGTTCCGACTTCGGCGAACCGGAACCCATCCCAGAGGTAGCGGAAGAAGTCGTCTTCGAACAGCGGTCCCCCGAAGAGCCCGATCGCGCGGAACACGACCGCCCACAGCAGGAGCCGGCCCACGGGAAACGCCTCCGATCGGCCGCCCCACCATGCGTAGAGCGCAAACGTGACGGCGGCGACCGCGGCGGAAACGAGGAGGAACGCCGCCACGTCGGGCTCGCCGGGGCGCCGGGCGAGGAGCGCGAGGCCGAAATAGAGCGCGGCGCAGAACGCGCCCGCCGCGTCCACCCATCGCGGCGACCGGAGCCAGTCCCGCTCGCGACCCATCATCGCTGGGAGGCGCCCCGCGTCCCGGGCGCCCGGTCGGGGAAGAACCAGGCGTCCTCGGGCGCCGGTTCGTAAAGCGTCCGCCGGAGGGCCACGCGCCCCCGGTCGTCGAACCTGACGCCTTCCCGCTCGAGCAGCTCCCGCTGAAGCCCCGGCGGACAGGTTCCGCCCCGCTCGGCGGAGAGTTCGCCGGCGGCGTTGACGACTCGGTGCCAGGGGACGTCCGGGGGCGAATGCCGGAGCGCCCAGCCCGCCGCCCGCGCCGAGAGCGGGTATCCGGCGGCCGTCACCGCCCGGGCGATCCGGCCGTAGGTGCTCACCCGGCCGCGGGGGATCCGACGCACCACCGCGCGCACCCGCTCGAACTTGCCGCCGGGGGGTCGGGCGGGAAACGGGTCCGAAGGAGGAAGCGGCATGACGAGGCCGATCCGGGGACAGCCGGGCCCCGATGGGATACTAGCGACCGGCCCCCCCTTCCGCGGGCCCCGAGGCGACCCGAGGACCGCCCGCCGGGATGCGGGGCTCCTTTCCCAGAAACGGAGGCTCGAGCATGGAAAAGGTCCCCGGCGCCCGGCATTCCCGCGACGGCGTCACCCGGCGCGATTTCCTTTCGGGCGTACCGGTGGCCCTCACCGGCGCCGCGCTCGCCTGCGGTGACGTGCCCGCGTTCCGGGCCGCGATCGAGGATGGAAGCGCCGCGTCCTACCCGCCGCTGCGCACCGGGATGCGCGGATCGCACCCCGGGTCGTTCGAGGCCGCCCACGCCTTCGTCCACGAGGGGCGCATGTGGAACGTGGCCGGGACCGGCGAGTCTTACGACCTCGTCGTCGTGGGAGGCGGCCTCTCCGGCCTGGCCGCCGCCCATTTCTTCCGCCAGCAGGCCGGACCCGACGCCCGGATCCTCGTCCTCGACAACCACGACGACTTCGGCGGCCACGCCAAGCGGAACGAGTTCCGGATGGACGGGCGGACGTTCCTGATGAACGGCGGCACCCTGAACGTGGAGGCCCCGTCGCAGTACGGCGAGATCGCCGGCGGGCTGCTCACCGAACTCGGCATCGACGCAGCGGGATATCTCGACAGCCTCGCCGGCGTGCGCGACACCTACCGGCGGCTCGGCCTCGGATCCGGGATGTTCTTCGATCAGGAGACGTGGGGCGAGGACCGCCTGGTGAGGGGCCCGCGAGGCGTCGGGCTCGAGGATTTCCTCGCGGCAACGCCGATGCCGGAGGCGGTTCGGAAGGATCTCCTCCGCCTCCACGACCCCGACCAGCCCGACTTTCTGCCGGATCTGAGCCCGGAAGAAAAAAAGACCTACCTCGCCACGATCAGCTACGAGGACTTCCTCGTGAAGCACGTCGGCTGCGATCCGAAGGTCGTCTGGTTCTTCGACCACCGCCCGCGCAGCATCTTCTGCACCGGGATAGACGCCCTCCCGGCCCGCTACGCGTGGGAGGAGGGCTGGCCGGGCTTTGCCGGGATGGAGATCCCGGAGACCCCGCCCGACGCGCTCGCCGACGAGCCCGGCGGCCAGCACGGACGGGAGAACCAGGCCCGCGCCGACGAGGGGCTCCCGGACCTCTACTTCCCCGACGGCAACGCGACGATCGCGCGGCTCCTCGTGCGCGGCCTGATCCCGGACGCCGCGCCCGGCTCGACGCTCGACGACATCATCCTCGCGCCGCTCGACTACAGCCGCCTCGACAGGGACGGCTCGGCGACGCGGATCCGGCTCTCCTCGACCGTGATCCGGGTGGAGCCGACGAGCCACGGCCCGGTCCGGGTGACCTACGTCCGGGACAACCGGGGTCACCGCCTGATGGCGGATCGGGTGGTCATGGCCTGCTGGCACCACATGATCCCCTACCTGATCCCCGGGCTTCCCAGAGAGCAGCAGGACGCGCTGGCGTGGCCGGTGAAGTCCCCGCTCCAGTACACCTCGGTGCTCGTCCGGAGCTGGAGGGCGTTCACGGAGGCGGGGGTGTCGTCCATCGCCGCCCCCGGCAGCTACTGCACCAGCGTCTCGCTCGCCACCCCGCTCGCCGTCGGCGGATACCGGACGGCCACGAGCCCGGACGAACCGCTGGTCGTGCGCATGAACCGCTACCCGGGCGCCCGCGGCGAGTCGCGGAGGGAGCAGCACCGGATCGGGCGGATGGAGATGCTCCACACGACCTTCGAGACGGTGGAGGCGAGACTGCGCGATCAGCTCGGCCGGATGCTCGGCGGCGCCGGATTCGATCCCGATCGGGAGATCGCCGCGATCACGGTGAACCGCTGGCCCCACGGCTACACCTACTCCTACAACCCGCTGTTCGACCCGCCGGAGTGGGCGTTCGAGGCCGGGGATGACCGGCCGGTGGTCCGGGCGCGGCAGCCGTTCGGCCGGATCGCGATCGCGAACGCCGACGCCGCGGCGAGCCCCCACTCGGACGCCGCGATCCGGGAAGCCCACCGGGCGGTGGGAGAGGTCCTCGCCGCCATCTGAGCTGCATCCCGGAGCCGACATGACCATCGAGATCCTGATCTACGGCATTCCGCTGCTCTTTCTCGCCGTGGCGGCTCCCATGACCCTGGGTCTGGTCCCGCCCAACCGGTTCTACGGCATGAGGACGGACAAGACGCTCTCGTCGCCGGAGATCTGGTATCCGGCCAATTCAGCCTGTGGACAAAGTCACGCGGCCCGGTTCTCCCGGTAGGGGCTCGAGCGGCGATGCATCCCGCCTGAACGCGCCCCTCCGCTTCGCTCCGGGGCGCTCTTCGTTGCGCATCGGTCGGAATACACCCGGTATTCCTCCCTCGCGCGCCTCGTCAGCCGGGCGCCTCGCCACTCTCGGTGCTCACGCGACTTTATCCACAGGCTGAAACGGGCGGCGGGATGGTTCATGGTCGCCGCCGCAGCCGCCGCGCTCTGCATCAACCTGGCCCTGGTCTCGGCGCGCCCGGATTGGGTCACGATGCGGAACGCGCTGTGGCTGGCGATCGGAAACACCGTTCCGATCGTCGCCGCTGCGGTCGCGTCTCACCTGTACGTCCGCCGCCTCTGAACCGGGCGCCCTGCGGGTTCGCCGCAGCAGGGAGAAGGGCATCGCGGCCTCGAGCCCGCCGGCGGGCGCCGCGCTCCGGGAGGCCCGCCGGGCGGCGGGAAAGGTCGTCTCCGCCATCGGACCACGGCGAACGCTCACCGAGGCGCCAGGCGGCCGGTCTCCGCCCTACCCGTCCTCGGGCCCGTAGGCCGCCCGGCTGCCAGGTGGGAAAGGCCTCCGCCTGTGTTCGGAAACACCGTTCGTCACCTGCGCCACCCGCTGCATGATGGCCTTGTCCACGAGGCCGCGAACCATGGCTTCCATCCGCTGGTTTCGCACCCGCGCCGAAAACGTCAGCGGGCCCAGCGCCGCAAACAACTTCCCGGCGAATTCATCCGCGAAACTGCTGGAGACAAGCGGCACACCGCTCCAGTCCAGGATGAGTGGCTTCGACGGCTCGGCATTCAGCAAGTTCTCGCACAGGTTGCGAAGCCGGCGGCCCGCCAGGCGCGATCCGAAACCCGTGGACTGATCACGCATCTCGAGGACGAGGGCATCTCCCGCCTCGGTCTCGTACGACAGCTCGATGAGATCCGTTGGCTGGTGCAGCTTGCCACCGAACCCCAAGGCCTCGGCGAGCCGGAATTCCGCATGGAGCCCGACCTCGACATAGACGAACGTTCCTCGAAAACTCTGATGGGCCGACCTTCGGTAACTCTGCGAGAAGGGGCTTCCGTCAGCCGGGCTCGTTCCCGTCTCCATGTGCGCCACGCCTGATGTGATCTCGAACCTCCCGTGGGACATCTCGACGATTCTCAGCGCTCCCGCAAGACCATTCCCCTGGCCCGCGTCCGGATTCCGTGTGATGCCCGCCTTCATCGCTTCACCGATGGCGTCCTCATCCGTCCGCAGCTCGGGGTGCCCTTCTCTGAGCGACGACAGGATTCCCTGCCCCGAATCGGCCACGGCGAAGGCGACCTTCTCCTGGAACGTACTGACTTGCGCAATGCCACCCTCTGCGCACTGGGCGTGATTCAGTACGTTGTCCGTGATCTCGTTGATGGACCACTCCAACCCGGCAATCACATCCCGGGCGAGCACGTTCGTATGAATCACGACATCCATACAGGCGTTCACCAGATTCTGCTGCTGCTCGGAATCCACGAAGCGCTGCGCCGCCAGGTGGCGTTCATGGGCAATCTCGCTCTCCGGAAAGCGCCCTGGCTCCAGGAAGTGAGCCCAGTTCGCATTGAGAAACAAGCGCTTCAGTCTGGCGTCCCTCGGGAGCCTGATCGTGACGCCGATGTCCTCTCGGCGCAATCCATCCACCCAGGCGAGGAGGGGAATCATTGCGCTGGGAAAGGCCGCCTCGGACAACGAAAAGTCGAGCACGAGATCCCGGTGTCCGCGCTCGCGGAAGTCATGCAGACACGACATGAACTGACGGTGCGCATAGTCGTTGACCCGGCCGAGGAAGGAAATCACTCGTCGCGTGCGGGTTACGACCTTCGGCATCATGTGCTCCTTCGGATCGTTCCGAGGCCTGTCTGGTGAGATGCGTCGAGGGGTCGCGACGCGGTCGGGTCGCGCACGCGACCCTGCCGGGCACTCCTCGTCCCGCATCCCACGCTCTTCGCGATGGCCCCCTCGTCACCCCCCCGACGCCATCCTCCATTCTAGCCGCCGGCGCCACCAACGCTCGGTCCGAGGACGACACTCGCTCCGGTCGGAGCCTGGAGCGCGCCGTCATCCTCGTGACCGACCAGATTCCTTCCGGCTCCGTCGGGCGGCCGGAGCTCGCTCACCGAGCCATCCCGCGGCTCTCCAACAGGCCGGCGACGGACCGCTCAACAGACCCGACTTTCGTCGTCCTCGCGCGCCCTGGGGCCGTACGGTCCGGACGGGCGTTCAACGGCGGGCAACTCCACGGCAAGTGCCACATCATCGGTTGCCATGGACGAAACCCCTGCTCGGAACTTCTCCCGGAGCGGCGTGCTTTGAGGCAGACTGAGGGGATGCCCTCTCCTCCGCCGCCCCCTCCCCCTCCGAACCGCGATTTCAGTCTCGACGAACTGCTCCGCCTCGCCCGGCTTCCGTTCCGGGACCCCGGGGCGCTGCGGCGCTGGGTCTTCGGGATCGTCGCGGCCGTGGTCCCGGTCATCGGCTGGCTCGCCCTCGCCGGCTACCGGATCCGCGTCCTGCGCGCCGCCCTGCGACAGGAACCCGTCACCCTCCCGGAGTGGAACGACCTCGGCGAACTGTTCGGGGACGGGTTCCGGGTGCTTCTCGTGACCCTGGCGTTCGCTCTCCCCGCCGCCGTCGCCCGAATCCTCGGGAACTTCACCGGGGATGTCCTGACCCTGGTGAGCTCGCTGCTCGGCATCGCCGCGTTCGCATTCCTCCCAGCCGCCCTGCTCGGGCTCGCCACGGGCCGGTTTGCCGCCGCGTTCGACTTCGAGTCCCACATCCGCCAGATCCGCCGGCACACCGCGCTCTACGTCCAGCTCGTCCTCGCCCTCGCGGTGGTGTTCTGGCTTCTCGAACTGGTGGTGGGCGTCACCCTGCTGCTCGCCCCCCTCGCCGCCTTCTGGGGCTTCGCCTTCGAAGCCTCCCTCACCGGGGCCGCCGGTCGCCGGATGGGGATCCGGCCGGCGCCTTCCGGCCCCCTCAGCTTCTCTACCCCATGACGAACGACTCCCTTCCGACCCCTCCTCCTCCTTCCCGGCCGCCGCGCGACCGATCCCGGCAACCCGACGGCTGGACCCGACGCGACCTTCTTCGCGCCTCGGCGGCCGTCGGAGCCTCCGGCCTCGGCGCCGGTCGCCCTTTGGCGGCGCAGGAGGGACCGGCGGCGCCACTCGCGGTGGCGCCCCTCCCCAACGTGCGCATCGGATTCGTCGGAGTCGGCGGCATGGGCTCGGTCCACGTCCGGAACCTGCTGGCGGTGGGCAAGGCCTCGCCGGGCGTCGAGATCCGCGCCGTCTGCGACATCCGATCGGAGCACGCCGAGCGCGCCCGCGGCTGGATCCGCGAGGCGGGGGGTCCGGACCCGACCCTCTACACCCGCGGCGAACGCGACTTCGAGCGCATGTGCGCCGAGGAGGACCTCGACCTCGTCTTCACCGCGACCCCGTGGCGGTTCCACGTCCCCGTCTGCCTCGCCGCCATGGAGAACGGCAAACACGCCGCGACCGAGGTGCCCGCCGCCACCACGCTGGAAGAGTGCTGGGCGCTCGTGGAGACCGCCGAACGCACCGGCCGCCACTGCGTGATGATGGAGAACTGCAACTACGGGCGGTTCGAGATGCTCGTCTTCCACCTGGTCCGGCGGGGCGTCTTCGGCGAGATCCTCCACGCCGAGGGCGGCTATCTGCACGACCTGCGGGGAGTGAAGTTCTCGGACCGCGGCGAGGGACTGTGGCGGCGCGCCCACTCCCGCGCCCGGAACGCGAACCTCTACCCGACCCACGGGCTCGGACCGGTGGCCAACTGCATGGACATCGGCCGCGGCGACCGGTTCGACTACCTCGTCTCGATGAGCGGCCCGTCGCGGGGGCTTCAGGGCTACGCCCGCGAGCACTTCCCCGAGAGCGCTCCCGAACGCGCCGAGCGGTTCGCGCTCGGCGACGTGAACCTGAGCCTGATCCGCACCGCGCTCGGGCGGACGATCACGGTGGTCCACGACACGAACCTGCCCCGGCCCTACAGCCGCATCCATCTCGTCCAGGGGACCCAAGGCCTGTTCCACGGTTACCCGAACCGCATCTACGTCGAGGGCCGAAGCGAATCGCACCGCTGGGACGACGCCGAGACCTGGCTCGACGAATACGAGCATCCGCTGTGGAAGAACGTCGCGGCCCCGGGCGAGGAACTCGGACACGGCCGGATGGACTACCTCGAGGACTACCGGCTGATCCGCTGCCTCCAGGAGGGACTCCCCACCGAGATGAACGTGTACGACGCCGCCGCCCTGAGCGCCGTGACCGAACTCAGCGAACAGTCGGTCGCCGACCGCAGCCGCCCGCGGGACTTCCCCGACTTCACCCGCGGCGGCTGGCGGAGCTTCCCGCCCCTGCCCGTCGTTGCGAGCTGACGGGTTCCCCTCCCGGTTCGAGTCGCCCGCATGACGTGCTTCGGCCCATGTCCGTGAGACGATGCAGCGGTTCATGACCGGTTCGTCCAGCTCTCGGCGCAAGGCGCCGATTTCTTCGAATGGGCTTCTTCGACGACGGAGCGGTTCGAGTGCGCGGCGGGGAATCCGCCGTTCATCCGCTATCAGCGGTTCGCCGGACGGACGAGAGAACGGGCGCGGCGGCTCTGCGGCGCCCTGGGGGCGCCGTTGTCGGGACTGGCGTCATCCTGGGTTCCCTACCTGATCGCCACGGGCTCACTGCTCAAGCCGGGGGGTCGGCTCGCGTTCGTGGTCCCGGCGGAGATCGGACACGCTCCTTACGCCGCGCCCCTGCTGCCCTGGCTGGCCAGCCGCTTCGAGGCGGTCCCGGGTGATTGCGATTCGGCGCAAACTGTTCCCGGAGCTCTCGGAGGACGCGTGGCTGCTGTTCGCCGATGGGTTCGGAGGCTCCACGACGAGGCTCCACCTGAGCGCTCTGGACTGCTTCGAACCCACGGCGCACCGGGCTCCGGGAGTCGAGATTCCGATCCGGGAGTGGCGTCAGTGGCGGCGCCGGCTTCGTCCGTTTCTCCTGCCGGAACGGGTGCGGAGCGAGTACCGGCGGCTCGTCGAGCGGCCCGGGAGCCACACCCTCGGGGAAATCGCCCGGGTGGGAATCGGATATGTCTCCGGCGACAACGACTTCTTTCACATGCGCCCTTCCCGCGCGCGAGATCTCGACATCCCGGAATCGTGCCTGACGCCGACCGTGCGGCGCGGGCGTGACCTGCAGAACGGACCGATCACTCGGGACACCGTCGCCGAATGGCGCCGCAGTGATGCGCCCAACTTCCTGCTGCGGCTCGACTCGCGTTCCGCCGAGACGTCCGGCGTTCGGCGGCATCTCGACTCGGAGGCGGGGAGAAAGGCGCGAGAGCGGTACAAATGCCGCGTCCGGAACCCTTGGTACACCGTGCCGAACGTCACCGTTCCCGACGTCTTCCTGTCCTACATGAGCGGCCGCGCGCCCTCGCTCGTCGAGAACCTGGCCGAATGCACATGCACCAACGCCGTGCACGCCGTCCGCCTCACCCATCCTCATCTCTGCCGGAGCCCTCCGCCGGCGCTGGAACACTCCGCTCACTGCGATGAGCTGCGAGATTGAGGGGCATCCGCTCGGCGGAGGCGTCCTCAAACTGGAGCCGCGCGAGGCCCTGCGGGTCGCTGTGAGCCGCGAAGACCTGAAACCAGAGAGCGAACGGCTCCTGCGCGAGGGCGTGGACCTCATGCAGCAGTGGCGACATCGTGGCTAGATCGGCGAACCGTTGCCGCTGGCTGGGTCTGGAAGACGCTCTCACACTCTTCGCCTATCCGACGGGAAAGACCCAGAGCCAGGCGCACATCAGACCGCTTCACTGGTACGTGGCCTGTCGCCTTGTCGTGGAAGGGGGCTTTCTTCCGGACGAGATCACGCCGAGGCCACCATTCGAAGCAAGACGGCAGCGGCGCCAATGGCTCCTGGAGCACGCGCCAGCGCGGGGAGGGTCGGGCGAGCAGACCGTCATCGGGGGGCTGAAGACCAAGGATGTGGACGTAACCGTCGCCAAGCGCGACATTGGTCCGTGCCTCGCGGTTTCCGTCAAGGGCACGCTGAACGCCTTCCGCAATCTCACGAACCGGATGGAAGAAGCAGTCGGAGACTGCACCAACCTCCATATCGCCTATCCCAACCTCGTGTACGGCTTCCTCCACCTCCTCCGAGGCAACCGGGAAGGGCTTCGCTCTCACGACGAGGCGAGCGTCGTCCACGCGGCGCCCGACGGCGCCGTGCGGTCCAGCGACATCGCGATCCGTCGGGACGGCGCCGTCGTGGACTCGATCCGGCGATACCACGATGTGCTTCTCGGCCTGACGGGGCGACGCGGGATCAGAAACGACATCACCCGGTATGAGTCGCTCGCGCTCACCTTGATCCAGCCGCGCCCGGTGAACGTGGCGCGCGAATGGCCGCCTCCGGACATTCCGCTCCGGTTCGAGAGTCTGTTTCCGACGCTCTACCGCGAGTACGACCAGCGATATGTCTTCGCGGCGCCCAAGCTGGCGAAGCGCACCTCTCGGGTCGTCTGGAGCGAGGCTTCCCCGGCTCTCGACGAGGGGATGAGGCTGGACTACGAGCCACGCACCGGCGCGGACGCGACAGAGTGGCCGCCCATCCACCAACGCGGGGTTACGCCGGTTCACTCCCCAACGGTGAGCGGCGCGTTCTCTCCGGTCAACGCGCTACAGTGCCTCCTCTCCGATCCCATCACAGACGACTCAGGAGGCTGGAATCATGGGCCGAAATCTGAAACTCGCGCTGTGGGCGCTCGGGGGCCTCGTGGCCATCTGGCTGGCGGCCAACCTTCTCTTCGGCGCCAACCTGCTCAGCTACCGCTTCTGGGCGCCCCAGGTGCGCGACGCGCAGCGGGAAGTCTTCGAGCGCTCCCAGTCCTACGTGCAGGGGAAGATCAGCCACCTGACCCGCCTGCAGCTCGCGCACGAGGGCGCACAGGGCCCGCAACGGGAGGCGTTTCGCCGCGAGATCCTGGTGGAGGCCTCCACGGTGCATCCCGATGACCTCCCCGCCGCCCTCCGGGACTACATCGCCCAGCTCCGCTGAAGGAGGAACCCCGTGTCACAGCTCCAACGCGTCTCGATCTCCTGGACCCTGTCCGCGCTCGCCCTCCTCGTCGGCGGGAGCTGCGTGGACAACCCGGACCGGGAACAGCGACAACAGACGCGCGAACTGCTCGCGGAGAGCAACCGCCAGGTCGGCATGCCCGGAGTGACGAACTTCACCGAGAAGCGTCTCCTCCGCCAGCTCTACGAGTTGCGCGACCAGCAGGATCTCGCCACCTTCACCTACGTCGTGGACTACACCGGCCGCCTGTGGCACGTCTGCGACAGCATCGGCTACGGCATGCCGTTCTCCGCGCAGTTCTCGAACCCCGAGCGGCGCAGCAACGGAGTCACCCTGCCTCAGCCCGAACCCAACGGGCTCTGGCCGCCCACGAGCACCTCGGCCACCTGGGTGATCTGCGCCTCGCCCGACGGCGCCTTCCAGCCGGTGTACGTCGAGCCGGAGATCACCGTGAGCCCGTTCCGGCTGGCGGCGCACGGCTCCTGGAGCCTGGACGCACCCACCGGGGAGTGATCGGGGCGCTTCCCTCCCGAGGAAGCAGGATCCGCCCCCTCGCGGGGCGGCGCCGAGTCACATTCCCCAGACGATGACCGGGCGATTCCCGGCCTCCTCGTCCCGGCGAAAGATCCGTTCGCGCCACGATTTCCCCGGTCGCCGATCGAAGAGCGCGAGGTGTCCCTCCTCCGCCCCGAAGGCATCCGCGTACGCCTGTGTCTGACGAAGCCCTTCGCGGATCGTTCGTTCGCGGCCGCGGCGAACGATCTTGCACTCGATGACCACCCGTTGCGACGGCCCGGGAGCGCTGGCCCCGGAACGGGACGGCCCGGCGAGCGGCCACACGATCCCGAGGTCCATCCGCCGACGGCCCACGCCGTATTCCCGCTCGATGCGACCACCGGAGTTCACGATCCGCCGCAGGAACGCCTGGAGCAGGAGCTGGGGACCGGCTTCGCGGTAAGCGAAGCGATCCATCCAGTGCTCCGAATGCTCCCGGAAGAACTGCTGGAACGCCGCCATCAGCTTCGCCGTCCGCAGTCGGCCGTCGGATCCGACGTACCAGGCGGGATCGTCCGGAAACGACATCTGCTCCGCCACCCAGGTCAGCTCGCGCGGGATCACTTCCCGGTAGATCGGATTCGCGATCTCGATGGGCCGGCCAGGTCCGATGAGGCCGAGGTCGCGCACGTACTGGATGTCGTCCGGTCGCACCGCGTCCGCCGCATCCTCCCCGCTCAGGAGCGGCTCGATGACCCGGCGCACCCGAGGTTCCTCCAGCTTGTGGGCGAGCTGGTCGAGGTGGGTGTCCCGCCGAAGGATGAGGCGCTCCCGCGCCGCTTCCACGACACTGGCCGTGATCGGCTGCGCCCGGTTCCTGACCCCTTCGCGGGCGAAGCAGGCCTCGTAGGCGAGCGCGTTCACCAGCCACGGCTGGCCCCGGCTCAGCCTCCAGATCTCGGCCGCGGCCGGCGCCGTGAACTCCTGCCCGGTTGCGGCGCTGTGCTGCGACAGGAGGCCGCGCACCTCCGTCTCGGTGAAGTCCCCGAGACGGAGAGACACCGCCTTGACGTTGAAGGCGCTGCCGCCGAGCACCGGATCCCTCCCCGACGAGACGTGGATCCGGTAGTCGCGGACATCGCGAACGCCGCAGAGGACCACGCTCTGGGGGAATCGCCGGGGGCGATCGCGGTAGCCAGCCCGAAGCTGCCGCAGCACCGAGACCAGGCTGTCGCCGACCAGCGAGTCGATCTCATCGATGAAGAGAACGACCGGCCGCGGGTCCGAGGCCGACCACTCCGCCAGAACGAACGCCAGCGCCTGTTCGGGCCCCTCGGAGTCGAGCGCCGTTGGCGAGAGGCGCCGCACGGTTTCCTCTCCCAGCGTGTGTCGGACCTCAGCGCCGAGCCTGCTCAGAATGACGCGCATCGCGGAACGAACGTTCTCGCGCGCCGTCTGCGCCGGCTCCACGTTCACATAGGCGCAGCGGTACTCCCCGCCGGCGTTCAGGTGGTCCGCCAGCGCGCCGAGCACCGTGGTCTTGCCGGTCTGCCTCGGCGCGTGGAGCACGAAGTACCGCTTCTGCCGGATCAGCCACAGCACCTCCTCGAGGTCGATCCTCGAGAGCGGAGGCACCTGGTAGTGATCCCCGGGAATCATGGGACCGGCGGTGTTGAAGAAGCGCACGGGCGCATTGTCCCGCTTCCTGCGCCACGAGGCCACGGGGAGGGCCAGATCCAGCTTCCGGACGCCGGATGAGCGCGGAGCACGGGCCGCTCCGCCTGCGCCGTCAGCGTTCGGGACCCTCCATCCCCGGGCCGGGACGGACCCGCGTCTCGGGCGGAGTCGGGCGCACCTCCCCGTTGCGGACCACCCACCAGCCGTCGCGGAACACCTCGCTCACGTTGGCCAGCGCGCCGAGGTCGGTCAGCGGGTCGCCTTCCACGATCAGGATGTCGGCCAGCTTGCCCGGCTCGATCGTGCCCAGCTTGTCGTCCATGCCGAGGATCCGGGCGCTGTCCCGGGTGGCGGCGACCAGCGCCTCGGCCCGGGTGAAGCCCGACTCCACGTAGGCCTCCAGCTCCCAGACGTAGGCGTAGGGGAGGTCCCGATAGTTTTCGAGGATCAGGTCGGTCCCGACGCCGATCAGGATCCCGGCGTCCTTCAGCTTGCGCAGCATCGCCCGACTGATCTCCCCGTTCAGCTCGAAGCGGCGTGAGGTGGAGCTGTGGTAGCTGCCGCGCTCGTTGAAGATGTAGTCGTAGGTGATGATCGTGGGCACCGAGGCGGTCCCGGCGCGGGCCATCATCGAGATCACCTCGTCGGTGCGGGGCAGCGGGTGCTCGATCGTGTCGGCGCCCGCCTCGACCGCCCAGCCGGTGTAGAAGGTCTCGGAGTCCACCGTGACCTTGAGCCCGAGCGCGTGGGCCTCGTCCACGGCGGCGGCGATCTCCTCCCGGGAGTAGTGGCTCGCGACCTTGATCAGGTCGGCGCCCATCTTGAACTGCTGGCGCACCGCGTCGCGCCACTCGTCGGGACCGGAGGCCTCCACGATCCCGCCGTAGAGCGGGTGATGGATCGAGAACCCCTCGGCGCCGTGGCCGCCGGTCCCGGTGATGAGCGATCCGGCGGCGAATACCCGGGGGCCGGGAAGGCGGTTCTCGTTCACCCAGTCCTTCACGATGAACGGGACCGTGCCCGCGGAGCCGGTGTCCCGGATCGAGGTGATGCCCGATCGGATGAAGACATGGAGCCGCTCCATGGCCCGGAGCATCTGGTGCGCCGGGTCGATCGCGAGCGCCTGCGGCACCCCCGGCTCGGTGTAGGTGAGGTGGGTGTGGAGATCGATCAGCCCGGGGAGCACGGTGTGGCCGCGCACATCGAGAACATCGGCGCCGGCCGGCCATCCGGTGTCGCCCTCGGGCAGGACGGCGGCGATGCGGTTCCGTTCGATCACGACGCTCGCGGGAGTCGGCTCGGACCCCGTGCCGTCGAAGACGAACCCGCCGAAGAGCACGCGGACCCCCGCGGGGCCCCGCTCGCCCGGCGGCGCGGGGACCCGGCGGGGATCGTCGGAGGTCGGAACGCCGCCGAGCAACGCCCGCCGGTCCACGGGACGGGGCTGCGGGTCGGGAGGTTGGGCCGCCGCGGGGACGGCGAGCGCGACGAACAGGGGGAGGAGTGCTGGAAGGGAGCGGAACATGGCGACTCGCAGGTTCAGGGGGTCATGCCGGCGATGCCGGCGCGCCGAACTCCAGTTCGGCAATTGACGCCGGAGCCAGCTTGATCAGGAGATTTGCCGGACTGGAGTCCGGCGCCAGTTCTCCCGGTGGGGGCCCGGCGGTATGGAGCGGCGGCATTTCATTCGTAGCGGGCGAGCCAGGGCCCTCGGCGACGAGAGACAAATCGTGCTCGGTCTGGTGGAAGCGGGTCCGCACGACGAAGCGGTCGAAGTCGTCTGGAGGCTTCGCCCGCTCCACGATCTCCGACACCTTCCGGCGGAAGAAGCATTTCATTCGTAGCGGGCGAGCCAGGCGCGGAGGCGACGGCCCTCGGCGACGAGAGACAAATCGTGCTCGGTCTGGTGGAAGCGGGTCCGCACGACGAAGCGGTCGAAGTCGTCTGGAGGCTTCGCCCGCTCCACGATCTCCGACACCTTCCGGCGGAAGAAGCTGCCCCAGTGGGGGCGGCGTCCATCGAGATCCTTGAAGGCGTACTCGCGGGCCAGATCCCAGCTCGAGAGCAGGCGGCCGTTCTTCTTGCGGACCCGCGAATCCGCCGCGAGCGCAGCCACCGCCCGACCCACGAAGCACGGCGTCTCCGACTCGGCGAAATACGGATCCTGCTCGATCGCATCACGCCAGTTCGCCTCGGTGACGCCGAAGTGGTCGAGGACCGCCTCGGAACGGAGGAAGCCCGGCGTGATCGCGACCGCCGTCACCCGGTGCGCGTGGAGATCGCCGGCCATCGCGTAGGCGAGCCGGATGACGGCGTTCTTGGCGAGGTCATAGAACAGATTGCCCCGGTAGCCGAGCGTGTCGCCATCGGTCACCTCCACGATCAGGCCGTCGTCGCTCCCCAGCATGAGCGGGACGCCGTGCCGGCTGGTCAGGATGTGGGTGTGGACCGCGCGCTCGACCAATTCGAACCCCTGCGCGCAGTCCAGCTCCCAAAACGGCGATCCCCACTCGGTCAGGGGGTCGCCGCCCCAGATGTCGTTCACCAGGACATCCAGACGCCCGTGCTCCTCGCGGATCCGGGCGAACAGCGCCTCGACCTCCGACTCGACGGTGTGGTCGGTGCGGACCGCGATGCCGACGCCGCCTTCAGCGGTGACCCACTCTGCGGTCTTTTCGATGGTTTCCGGTCGCCCGGGGGTGGCGGGGTGACCCCGAACGCTGCGACCGGTGCAATACACCGTGGCGCCCGCCGCTCCCAGCATCCGGGCGATGCCGCGCCCCGCGCCGCGGGTCGCGCCGGCGACGACCGCGATCCGGTTCCGGAGGGGTTGATTCGACATGGGTTCAGGCGGGGCCGATGCTGCCACAGTACCGGACCGGAGGCCGGCGCTCCGGCAGGCAGGCACCGGTCAGGTCGGTCTCTCGGTGCCGGGCCCCTACCGGGAGAACCGGCGGAGTCCGGCGCTCCGACCGGACCGGGGTCCCGCGCTCCGTCAGACCTGGTGCATGGTCTGGCCCCCGACCACCGTGCGGTGGACGACGATCTCCTTGAGACGGTCCGGGTCGGAGGCCGCCACGTCGTGCGGATCCTCCTCGAGCATCACGAAGTCAGCCAGCTTCCCGGCCTTGATGCTGCCCTTGAGGTTCTCCTCGAAGGACGCCCACGCCCCGTTGATCGTGCCGATGCGCAGCGCCTCGTCCATCGTGACCTTCTGGTTCTCGCCCCAGATGCGGCCTTCCATGTCCTTCCGGGTGAGCATGGCCTGGAGCGCCATCATCGGCTCGTAGGGTCCGGGGACGTAGTCGGAGGCGCCCGCCACCTTGATGTCGTAGTCGAGGAACGACTTGTGGGCGAACATCCACTTCATCTTCTCTTCGCCGTACTCCACCCACTTGTTCCCGTGGTAGTGGACGTAGGTCCAAAACGGCGTCGGGATGGAGCCGGTGTCCCGGATCCGGGCGAGCAGATCGGGGTTCACCAGCGAGCAGTGCTCGAGACGATGGCGGGCATCGCGCGGGGCATCCGCCAGCACCTTCTCGTAAGCGTCGAGCACGTAACCGATCGTCAGATCGCCGTTCGCATGGATTCCGATGTGGAAGTCATGGGCGTGAGCGTCCTCGACCGCCTCCATGATCTCCTCCGGCGTCATGGTCAGGATCCCGTGGTCGTCGGTTCCCTCGTACGGAGTGCTCATGTACATGGTGCGGCCCGACGCCGACCCGTCGGCGCCGTACTTCACCGCCCCGATCCGGAGCCACTCGTTCCCGAAGCCGCGGTGGATTCCCGCGGTCTTGAGCGCCGAGAACAGCTCCGAGCCCCCGGACGCGAAGTAGTACATCCGGTAACGGAGCTCGCCCGCCGCATAGGCGTCCTCGAGCGCGCGCAACCCGTCGCTGTCGCCGCCGGTCTGGTGGACGCTGGTGATGCCGGCGGCGGTCATCAGCTTCGACATGTGGGCGACGCCCTGCGCGAACTCGGTCCGTCCGTACACCCGTCGCTGCCCGACGCCGTCGAAGACGTCCAGCGCCTTCTCCTCGACGAGTCCGGTCAGTTCGCCGTTCTCGTCCTTCTCGAACCGGCCGCCCATCGGATCGGCGACATCGTTATCCACGCCCGCCATCTCGAACGCCTTCGAGTTGTACCAGGCGATGTGGCCGCCGCGGTGGGAGACGCTCACCGGGTGATCCGGCACCGCCTCGTCGAGGTCGTGCTTGTTGATCCGGCGGTACACGCCGTTCTCGGTGACCTTGGTGTCGTCGTACTTGAACCCGTCCACCCAGTAGCCGGCCTGGGTGTCCGCCGCGGCGGCGCGCAGCGCGAGCTTGATGTCGTCCACCGTACGGACGTCGAGGTTCACCTCGAACAGATCCCGCATCCCGCCCGGGTGGCAATGGGCGTCAATGAACCCCGGCACGACGGTCATGCCGCCGGCGTCCACCACCTCGACCCCGGGCCCGGCGAGGTTCGCGATCTCGTCGTTCGATCCCACCGCGGTGAAGCGCCCGTTCGTGACCGCGAACGCCTCGGCCCGATCCATCGTGGGGCCGCCGCTCGCGTACTCGGCGGTGTACACCCGCGCGTTCGTCACGATCATGTCGGGACGACTGGATCCGCCTCCGGTCTGGCAACCGGCGGCGGTGGTGAGCCCGGCCGCCGCGGCGGCGCCGGAGAGTTTCAGGAACTCGGCTCGGGTCAGGGCTGGCATCAATGGTCCTCCTGTGAATTGGTGATTGCCCGGGTCAGGCGCCGGGGCGCGGCGTCAGCCGCGGCGGTCCACCGGCGCGGAGCGCCTGGTTCAGTCCCTCGATCCGCTCCCGGACCGCCTCCGAGGCGGCGAGACGCTCCTCGAGTTCGCCTTCCATGGCGGCGATGCGGGCCTCGACCTGGGGGCTCGGGGCCTCGGTGTAGGCGTCGAGGGTGCGGGCCTCGGCGGCGATCCGGAAGAAAAGCGGCCGCGGCCAGGCATTGAATCCGGGCCGCCCCTCGTTCCGGGAAAGCCCGTTCGCGGCTTCCTGCGCGGCCTCCCGGAAGCTCGCGACATCGGAGCGGAGATCCTCGTCCGCGTCCTCGCCGAACGCTTCGAGCAGCTCCCCGGCCTCGGCGGCGGTGGCGGCGGCGGCCTCGTGGGCCTCGGCCATCCGGCGGAGCATCCCCGCGAGCCGGGTCAGCGCGGCGTGGTTCGCCTGCCGATCGGCCTCGGAGATCCCGAGCCGGGGATCCTCGGAGAGGACGACCGTCGCCTCCGACTGCGTCTCGTCCCGAGTGACTCGGACCGTATAGGTCCCGGGGAGCGCGCGCGGACCGGAAGGCGGCCCGCGGAAGCCCCCTCCCTGCCCCGGGATCGGCGGATCGTGCCGGAGGTCCCAGTTCGTCCGGTTCAGGCCGGGATCGAGGTCCACCGTGAGCGAGCGCACGGTCCGCCCATCGGCATCGAGCACGGTGATCCCGGCCTCCCCCGCCTCCTTCGCCAGGATGTGGATCAAGGCGCCCTCGGGAGGGTTCTCGGCGATGTAGAACTTGTGTCCGGTGTTCCCCTTGTGGGTGTACATGCGCCACGCCACCGCGTCCCGGATCGGGAACATGTGGATGTCGGCCTCGAAGTCCTCCGCATCGAGCGTCGAAAGCGGCGTGATGTCATCCGCGATCCAGACGCTGCGGCCGTGGGTGCCGAGGATCAGGTCGTTCTCCCGGGGATGGAAGGCGAGGTCGTCCACCGGGACCGTGGGAATCTGCCCGGCGAGCCGTCGCCAGCTCGCGCCCCGATCGATCGAGATGTGGACTCCGAACTCCCCGCCGACTGCGAGCAGGTTCTCGTTGTCGTGGTGCTCCCGGATCACGTTGAGCGCCGCCTCCGGCGGGAGGCCGTCCGCGAGCGAACGGAAGCCGTCGCCGTAGTCCTCGCTCGCGAACACGTAGGTCGTGTAGTCGTCGTTGCGGTGGCCGTCGAGCGTCACGTACACCCGGCCGGCGGCGTGGGCGGAGGCGATGATCCGGGTGACGTAGGTCTGCTCCGGGACCCCGGGCAGGTTGCCGGTGATGTCGTCCCAGGTGGCCCCGCCGTCCCGGCTGCGCTGCACCGTCCCGTCATCGGCGCCGACGTAGAGCACTCCCGCCTCCACCGGAGACTCGGAGATCGTGACGATCTGCCCGTAGGTCGAGATCCCGTCGTGGCGCGAGAGCGTCTCGTCGGTCACCGGAACGCCCATGATGGGCATCTCGTCCCGGTCGAGGCGCCTGGTGAGGTCGTCGGTCCGGGTCCACTCGTCGCCACGGTTCCGCGAGATGAACAGCCGGTTCCCGCCGTAGTACACCGTGTTCGGATCGTGCGGCGAGACGACGATGGGGCTGTTCCAGTCGAACCGGTAGCGGTCGCCGTCGTCCGGCTCCTCGCGGGGGCGGATCGTCTTGGTCTCGGAAGTCGCCCGGTTCAGCCGCCGGAGGTTCCCGTTCTGCGACTCGATATAGACCGTGTCCGGCTCATTCGGGATGACCTGCGTGTAGAAGCCGTCGCCGCCCCCGATCCGGAACCAGTCCTCGTTGCTGATCCCCTGCCGGAACAGCGTCCGCGACGGACCCGCCCAGCTCCCGTTGTCCTGGAGCCCTCCGTAAACCATGTAGGGCGTCCGCAGATCGAAGCCGATCTCGTAGAACTGCCCGAGCGGGATCGTGTTCACGAAGTCCCAGGTCCGGCCCCGGTCCCGGGAGATGTGGATGCCGCCGTCGTTGCCGAGCAGCATGTGATCCGAGTCGGCCGGATCAATCCACATCGCGTGGTGGTCCACATGGATCCGCTCCACCCACTCGGTGTCGAAGGTGCGGCCGGCGTCCTGCGAGTAGTGGATCCGGGTGCCGAGGACCCAGATCCGCTGGTCGTTGTTGGGATCGATCCGGATCTGGCTGTAGTACATCGGGCGCGGATTCGTGTCGCTCATCCGGGTCCAGGTGAGCCCGCGGTCCTCCGAGCGGAAGACGCCGCCGTCGCGGTTTTCGACGATCGCATAGACGACCCGCGGATCGCGGCGGTACACGTCGAGCCCGATCCGGCCGGTGTCGCCCTCGGGCAGCCCGCCCCCGAGCTTCGTCCAGGTCTCCCCGCCGTCGGTGGTGCGGTGGATTCCGCTGCCGGCTCCGCCGCCGGCGAAGCCGTAGGCGCGCCGCCGCCGCTGGTAGAGCGCGGCGTAGAGGATGTCCGGGCTCGCCGGATCCATGGCCAGATCCACCGCCCCGGTGTCGGGATCGCCGTAGAGGACCTTCTCCCAGGTCTCGCCGCCATCCCGGGTCCGGAACACGCCGCGCTCCTCGTTGGGCCCCCAGAGGTGGCCGAGCGCCGCCACGTACACCGTGTCCGGGTCCGCCGGATGGACGAGCACCCGGCCGATGTGATGGGTGTCGGAAAGGCCGCGATGCGTCCAGGTCGTCCCGCCGTCGCGCGAGACGTACACGCCGTTCCCCCACGAGCTGCTCTGCCGGTTCGCCGGCTCCCCGGTGCCCACCCAGACGACCGAAGGGTCGGACGGCGCCACCGCGAGGTCGCCGATCGAAGAGACCTCCTCGTTCTGGAACTGCGGGATCCAGGTGGTTCCGTGGTTCTCGGTCTTCCACACACCCGCCGAGGCGGTGCCCACCCAGAAGGTCCGGGGATCGGATTCGACGACGGCGATGTCGTCTATGCGGCCGCCCATGATCGCGGGGCCGATGTTCCGCCATTCGAGCCGGTTCAGGACCGAGTCCATCTGCTCGGGGGTCTGGGCGTCAGCCGCCCCCGGGCCACCCACCGCCACCGCCGCGAGCGCGAGCGCGGTGAGGCGACCCCGCCTCGTCCATCGTCCCAACCGGGAAACCGTCACGGGCATCCTCCTCCCCCTGTCACCGCAGAAACCCGGACATGAACCGTACCGGGAAAGCGAGGATACCCGACGGGTCCGTTCTCCGGGAGGCGCGGCGGGACCCTCCTCCCGCTGCGCCGGCGAGCAGACTCCGGCGATCACTCCCCGGGCGCGCCGGCGCGAATCCAGTCCCGGATGGCCGCGATTTCGTCCTCGGTCAGGGCGGCGCCGCCCGGCGGCATCCGGTCCCCGACGATGCCCTCCCGGGCCTCGATCTTGTGCACCAGGTAGCTGCTCTCGGGATCTCCGGGCTCCACCAGATCCAGCGCCGCCTGAACGGAAGGGACGTTCACGAGGTTGGCCCGGGCCATCCCGTCGCGGAGGTCGAGCCCGGCCTCGGTCGCGTGGTCGCCGTGGTGGCCCACGCAGCGCGGATCGAAGATGAGCGCCTGGATGCTCGCCAGCGTCGGCGTCAGGATCTCGGCGGGAGGAGGAGTGGGCTCGGGTGCGGGCGTGGCCGGGGTCAACGGGATCGCCGGGATCGAATCGCCATCGGAGGACCCACAGCCGGAGAAGACCGCGGCCGCCACCGCGACGGGAAGGAAGACAGCCCTGGCTCGTCGCAACATGGAGCCGACCCTACCAGCAGCTTTCGCGTCGGTCACAGGTAGAGGTGCAGTTGCCCGAGCCACCTCGAGTCGAGCCGATCGTTGAACACGAATCGGTCCCGATACCAGGAGAGGCTCACGTGCCAGTGAGTGCGGGGGTAGAGGTCCAGCCCGTAAACCATCCGCCGGATCTCGGCGCGCGGATCTCCCGCCGCCCGGTAGGTGTGCGGCGCCAGTCGGACCCAGACGCCCCGCCAGACTTCGACTGAAGTCTGGTTGACCAGAACGAGACTGCGGTCGCCGGCCGCCAGCCCGGGGAACCGGGCGTCCGCCTGGACCCAGGTCACGAGCCACGGGAACGGCGCGTACCCGAACGCGACGCCCCCGGCCGCGCTCCGGGAGGCGCGCTGCGTCTCGCCGCGATAGAGGGCCGACCCCACCAGAACCGTGCGCGAGCCGAGATCCCGCTGGAGGCGGCCGCTCGCGGTGAAGGCGCGCCTCCCATCGTCTTCGTGGAACGATTCGGCTCGCCCCGGCCCGGCGGCGACCTGGACGAGCGTCCGATCGCCCGAGAATCCGACCTCCACGCCGTAGATCTGGTCGTCCTCGGCGAGGTCGAGACGGTCGCGGGAGAGCATCGTGTGGTCGCTGAAGCGGACCCCGTAGGCCGGGAGGAAGCGGCCGCCGCGTACGCTCATCCGGTCCGAGACCTTGCGCTCCGCCCAGTGCTCGTAGGAGACCAGACCACCGCCGGGACGGCGCCCGAGGACGCCGTAGGCGGTCCACTCCCCGAACCGCCACGCCGCCTGCAGGTCCAGGTTCATCATGAGGTTCCGGTCCGGGATATCACGGCCGGCGACCTCGGTCCGCAGCCTCGATGGCCGCATGTCCAGCCCGAGCTGGAGGGGACCACCGTCCGGGAGCAAGCCGAAGAGGAACGCCTCCTCGGCGCGGCCGTCCGCGAAGGAAGCCGCGCCCGCCCGGCGCCCGAAGGTCGAGATCTCCTCGTGCGACAGCGAACGTCCGTAAGGGGTCAGGAGCCCACCACCGGCCGGGGAGTAGTGGCAGGCGTTGCACCGCGGGTACTGCTTCGAGAGGAACTTCGGCTCCGCCCCGGCGGAGGCGGGGAACGAGCCCACACCCGCGAGCCAGACGCCCAGAAGCAGGAGCCCGGGATTCCGGGTCACGTCGGGGCTCTCGGAGGAGACGGCGCGACGGTGGCCTCGAGAGCGACCGAGATCCGGACTTCGTCGCGCACGCCGACCCCGAGGTACCGGGGCGGCGGAATCCCGAACGCCTCGAGGCTCAGGTCGAATCGGGCCTCGACGCGGATCCGATCGCCGTTCCGCCCGAGCCGCGCCGTTCCCGCGATGGGGAGCTCCACGCCGTGCAGACGGAGCGAACCGCTGAACGCGGCGTCGAACTCGCCTTCACTCGCCGCCGGGGCTCGGTCGAGCGTCACCGCGGTCAGAACCGCGTCCTCGAACGCCTCCCCCCGGTGGATCTCGAGATAATTCTCACGGAGGTGGGCGTTCCGAAGCGCGATGCCGGTGTCGAGCGAGTCGAGCCGCACCCGGATCGCCCCGCCGCCCGGGCGACCCGCCGGCTCGGGACCCCACGCGAGCGTTCCCGAGATGGCCGGCGTGACCGCATCGAAGCTCCCGCCGACCGTGAGAGCACAGCGAACCCGCACCTCACCGGACGCGACCGTCCAGACCTCGGCGCCCGAGGCTCCCGAGGCACTCGAAGCGAAGCACCCGAGCGCGGCCGCAGCAAGGCCGATCCAGCGCCCGGGCCGCCGGGCCGGCTTCGCTGCGACGTGCTGCCCCGGGCGCTCAGCGGACCGCATCCACGTGGACACTCAGGATGTCGAGGCCGTGGTACTTCTGATGACGCACCGAACTCGCGTAGTGCCGGAGCAGCCGCAACGAGATCTCGGCCTCCTCCAGCGCCTCCGGCCGATCCGACAGCATCGTGAGCCGGTCCTCAAGGTTCTCCTCGCCGGCGGCCGCCACGAACTCCAGTTCGGCGGCGTCCTTTCCCGTCCGCGCGGTGAACCGCAGCTTCCGGTCTCCCGCCGCCTCGGCTCCGGACCCGGACGGCTGGTCCAGCAGCGTCAGAAGCGCCTCCTCGGCGGCGGCCACCAGCCGCGTCGTCGAGGCCTCGTCCCAGCGCCGCCGCCGGGCGACCCGAATCAGCAGCTCCTCGATTCGCTTTCCGGCCGCGGCCTCGAGCGTGACCGAGAGCCGCTTCGGCCGCGGTCCGGTCCATTCGGTGAACAGCACGAGCAGGAGCGCGGTGAGCCCGCCGGCGGTCATGCCGTTGTCCAGCAGCGAACCCGCCACGCCGTCGAGCCCGCCAGGGAACACGAGACCGGACTGGAAGGCGGCTCCCAGCCAGTAGGACACGCCGACGATGACCGCCTGGGTGGTGCCGATCCCCTCCGCGACCACGAGGCGGAGGCCTACGGTGAACAGGACTCCGATGAGGAAGAGGCCCGCGGCCGCTACGACCGGGTCGGGCGCCGACGTGAACACGGCGGCGAACTTGGGGAAGAACGCGAGCGCCGCGAGGATGGCCCCGACCGTGACGCCGACCCGCCTCGAGGCGACGCCGGTGACCTCGGTCACCGACACGCTCGACGAGTAGGTCGTGTTCGGAACGACCCCGGCCAGCCCGGAGAGCAGGTTGCCGACGCCGTCGGCGGCGACGGCGCCCTCGACCACCCGGTAGTCCGGCGCCCGCCGATCCCGCCACGAGACCCGCTGGATCGCGATCGCGTCGCCGAGCGTCTCGATCGCGCCGACCAGCGTGACGAACACGAAGGCGGGCAGCAGCCCCCAGAACGCCGGCCCCAGCGAGAAGTCGAGACCCGGCCATCCGCCATCCGGAGTCCCGAGCCACGCCGCCTCGCGCACCGGCGTCAGATCGAGGATCCCGACCGCGGAGGCGAAGACGCACCCGACGACGAACCCGATCGCGAGCGACCACGGCTTGAGCGCCCGGCTCCCCCGGATGCCGAGCCCGGCGATCGCGGCGAGGGTCGCGAAGAACGTGAGCGGAGCGGCGTAGGACGGCGCGCCCTCGGGGGCGGAGCCGATCATCGCGAACAGGATGGGCATCACGGTGACCGCGATGAGCATGATCACCGTGCCCGCCACCGTCGGCGTGATGAGTCGCCGCAGCCACGAGAGTCGGAAGGCGAGCAGGAACTGGAACAGCGACGACGCGAGCACGAGGGTCGCGAGGAGAGGCGGCCCCCCGGTTGCGAGCGCCGTGGCGCAAACGGCGATGAAGGCGCCCGATGTCCCCATGGTGAGGACATGCCCGGCGCCGAAGCGACCGAGACGCGCCGATTGCAGGACCGTGGAGAGTCCGGCCACGACGAGCACGGCGAACAGCGACCACGCCAGGTAACCCGGAGGAGCCTCCGCGCCCGCGGCCCGGATCACGATGATCGGAGTGAGGATGATCCCGCCCACCTGGACGAGCGTCATCTGGACACCGAGACCCAGCGCCAACAGCGCCGGCGGCCTTTCGTCGGGCTGGAACCGGATCCCGGACGGAGACGACGCAATGCTCATGGGAACTCCGGGAAGGGATGAAGACCGGGCGCGTCGGGCCGCCGGAACGGCGCCCGCGACCGGCGCCTCCGGGGGCGCTTCAGCGGGATGCCTCCACATGGACGCTCAGGATGTCGAGCCCATGGTACTGCTGATGGCGAACGGAGCCGGCGTAGTGCCGCAGCAGGCGCAGGGAAATGTCTTGCTCCTCCCCGACCTCGAACTCGTCCGAGAGGAGGGCCAGCCGGTCCTCGATGTTCTCGCTGCCGCCGGCCGCGACGAACTCCAGTTCGGCCTCGCGCCCTTCCACCCGCGCGGTGAAGCGGAGCTGGCGCCGGTCATCCGGATCGCCCCCCGGCTCCGGGCGGTGGCGGAGCAGCGTCAGGAGAGCCTCTTCCGCCGCCGCCCGGAGGCGCAACCGCGACTCGCGGTTCCAGCCGCGGGCCCTCGTGAGTCCCGTCAGGAAGTCCTTGATCCGCGCGGCCGCGGCTGATTCGAGCGGAACGGATAGGCGCCGGGGGCGGGGTCGCGTCCACTCGAGGAACAGGACGAGACTCAGCACCGTGAGCCCACCCATGGTGACGCCGTTCTCGAGCACCCCGCGCCACGCGCCCTGGATCGCATCGGGAACCACGAGGCCCGACTCGAAGGCGCTCCCCACCCAGAACGAGACGCCCACGATGACCGCCTGGGTCCGGTCGATTCCGGTCCCCACCACGAGGCGCATGCCCGCCGTGAACAGGATGCCCATGAGGACCAGGATGGCGGCCGCGGCCACCGGATCGGGAACCGCCGCAAAGAGAGCGGCCGCCTTCGGGAGGAAGGCGAGCCCGATCAGCACGCAGCCGACGGCGACCCCGACGCGGCGGGAACCCACGCCGGTGAGCTCGACCACCGCGACGCTCGACGAGTAGGTAGTCATCGGCATCGTGCCGCCGAGACTGCCGAGCAGGCATCCGATGCCGTCGGCGGCCACCGCTCCCTCCACCGCGCGGTAATCCGGCGCGCGCGGCGTTCGCCACGAGAGCCTCTGGACGGCCACCGAGTTCCCGAGGGTCTTCAGCGCGGCGACGAGAGTCACGAACCAGAACGCCGGGAGGAGAGACCAGAACTCGGGACCGAACGAGAGATCGAGGCCGGGCCAGCCCGTCGCGGGCACGCCGAACCACGCCGCCTCGCCGACGGGCGAGAGGTCCATGATCCCGGCCTGGTACGCCACGATGCAGCCGGCGACGAATCCGATCGCGAGCGACCACGGCTTGAGCCGCCCCCGCATTCCGAAGGCGGCGATCACCGCCAGCGTGACGAAGAAGGTCAGCGGGGCGGCGTGAGCAGGCGCGCCCTCCGGCGCCGAAGCGATCATGTCGAACACGACAGGCATCACGGCCACCGTGATCAGCATGATCACGGTCCCGGCGACCGTGGGGGTGAGGAGCCGGCGCAGCCTGGGAAGCCGAAAGGCGATGAGGAGATAGAGCAGGCCCGCAGCGAGGATCAGCGTCGCGAGGAGTTCGGGCCCTCCGGACCGGAGCGCGGCGACATTCACTGCGATGAAGCTGCTCGAAGTACCCGTCGTCAGCAGAAAACCGGCGCCGAACCGCCCCAGGCGCACCGACTGCAGAATCGTGATCAGCCCGGTGCCGACCAGGGCCGCGAACAGCGCCCAGGTCAGCCACTCGCTGCCCGCGGGTAACCCGGCGGCCCGCGAGACGATGACGGGGATGAGGAGGATCGCCCCGATCGGTACGAGCGCCAACTGGACTCCGAGCGCGAGCCCGGCCGGGAGCGGGGGACGTTCCTGCGGCTCGTAGCGAACCGAAGACGCGCTCATCGGGAACCCTTCGCCCCGGAGTCGGGATGCCGCGCGGGGCCCTCCGGAGCGGGATCGCGCCCGGGAGAACGGCTGGATACGAACTCGCGGGCCGCGCCGCGCAGAACCAGGTTCCGGATCGCGACCAGAACGGCGAGCTCGAGTCCGACGGTCTTGAGCAGGGAGGTCAACGCCGTTTCAGACCTGACACCCGGGAATGGGCGAGCTCCCGGTCCCGCTCCCACGCCGCCTCGAAGAGGAAGTCCCGGTGGTCGCGCAACCGGTGCCCGGCGTCCTCGATCTCGGTGAGACGGACCGCCGGGCACCCCGCCGCGAGGTCGCGGCTGAGCTCCACCGGCACCACCGGATCCTCGGCGCCGTGGAGGATCAGCGTCGGCGCGGTCAGCTCGATCGCCAGCCGTTCGTCGAGGTAGTTCCCCTCATCCTCCACGACCGCGGGGCCGATCTCCAGCTTCTCCTCGCCGATCGACACCGGGAGGAAGCCGCGCTCGCTCCACTGCCGCCGCGCGGCCGCCGAGAGGCTCGCCGCCATCCGCGTCGCCATCCCGAGCGCCGGCGCGATCGCGACGACCAGTCGGACCCCCTCGGGATGGAGCGCGGCGAACCAGAGCGCGGCGACGCCCCCCATCGAGGAGCCCACCAGGACGAGCGGCGCGCCGGGCGCCTCCCGCCGGAGAAAGGCCGCCGCCCGCCCGATGTCCTCGAGGTTGCGTGAAAGGGTCAGCCCCCGGCAATCCCCGCCCGAGTCACCGTGGCCGGTGAAGTCCAGCGCGAGGAAGCCGGGAGGGCGCCCCGAGAGCCAGTCACGGAAACGGGTCGCCTTGCTCCCCGAACGGCTCCCGCCGAGTCCGTGGAGGAAGACCCACACCGGCGCCCCGGGAAGGGCGGACGGAACGTAGGTCAGCGCCAGTCGCGCCTGCCGCGGGCCATCCGGCTCGAGACTCCGCTGATGGAGGTCGGGCGGCGCGGCGGGTACCGGGGCCGCCCCCGAGCCGTTGTCCATGAGGGAAACCGGGAATGGTACGGGCTGCCGGAACGCGGAGCGCCGGACTCCATCCCTTGCCGGGCCCCCACCGGGAGAACTGGCGCCGAACTCCAGTTCGGCAATTTCCCGGCGGGGACAGTCTCTTGTCCGGACCGCGCTGGCCGGGCTGCAAGACACTGCTCCGTGTCGAATTGCCGGACTGGAGTCCGGCGCGCCGGCAGCTGGGCCGATCCGCCGGGAGTCCGTGAGCTGGTGATGGAGCTTCGGATCTCAACCGAGGGAGTGACCTCGGAGGATCAAGAGCGGACTGTGTGCCCCGACGGATGGCCGCGATGAGTCAACGAGGCGAATCGGCCTGCGACTCGGGAGTGATTGTAGAGGCACTGGTAGTCCCAGCTCAACTTCCGTTTGCGGCGCAACCCGGCCAGCCGGCGCGTGCCGGGCCCCCACCGGGAGAACTGGCGCCGGACTCCAGTCCGGCAACCTCGACCTGGCGTGGACGTCGTCCCCTGTGCCACTCGGGCCGAGAGTGACGCGTCCTCACGACGCGGATGGCAGGGGCGCGATCAGCTTGCGCTCGATCAGGCCCCGGAAGTGAAGGATTGCGGTCTGGGCGAACACGCGGTCCCGCAGCAGGACTCCCACTTCGATGTTGCGCCCCAGCGCACGCTCGGTCAGGTTCGCCGAGGTCACGAGGACCTGCTCCTCGTCCACGACGAGCGCCTTGGCGTGGAGAACGCCTTCCGCACCCGAGGGGTCGAGCGAGCGTGGGTCGTAGTACACCCGTGGCCGACGGGCTCCCGGCCAATCCTTCGTCCAGAACCGCCGAGCGAAACGCCGGACCAGGTCGCCTTCGCGGGTCGTGTCGCCGCGCTTCCGCTCGATGTTCAGCAAGAGAACCACTTCGAGCGCCGGGACGCCGTCCATCCGATTCGCCAGGACCTCGAACGCCCGCTTGCCATCGAAATAGGCGTAGGTGGACAGCCACACCGACCTCCCGGCGCTCGCCAGGGCTCCTTCCAGCGCGTCCCGGGTGGAGCGGGAGCGGACTCCGGATGCCCTCGGGCCTGACCAGACGAACTGCGGAGCATCCCTCCTGCTTTCGACCTCGCCCAGGCTGTCCAGCCATGCGGCCATCGCCGGCGGCGGCACTCCGAGCCGCTCCCAGTTGCGGAGAACCGATACGACATCGGGCGACGCGGCGGAGAGAGCGACGACGCTTCGAAGGGCCGCGGGCGTGAACGGCGGACCGACGAACCCGGTGGCCAGGGCTCTCGCCAGCCGCCGCCGCACATGGACGGGGAGATCCAACAGCGCGGCGGTCACGAGAGCGAGAAAAACGCAGCGTCCGGACGTCCGATGACCGGCGCCACCAGCGCGCGGTCGAGGTAGTCGTTCGCCATCTCGCAGGACGTTTCCGCGACGAGGGTGCAGCCGTGGCAGGCGGCGCCGTGGAGCCAACGTTCCTCTCGGCTGTCCCCCGGCTCGTGCTGCGCGCAGACCGGATCGTTGGAGCAGAGCCGCGCCGTCTCCAGCGCCGCGTCGAGATGGTCGAGGATCCCGCGAGCCTGCTCGACGAGCCCGCCCAGTGTCCCCTCCGCATCGGCGCCGGCGGTGTAGAGAAGCACACCGAAGCGCTTCCGCACCTCGTCCACGTAGATCCGCTCCCGGATCGAGGCGGCCGGATAACCGCAACGCAGCGCCACCGACTCGATCAACAGATGCGCGAGTGTGTGGAGCATCACGTAGGGACCTCCGGGAAACGCGCGCTTCCTCTTCCGCCCCTGCTCGTTCCACCGCTTCTGACCGGCAGCGAGGCGCTCCACCCGCTTCTGAACCGTCGGTTGCCCGGCCCACTCCTGAACCGCGCCCGCGGCCATCTCGAGGAACACACCTTCTCCCCGGTTTTCGATGGCGGGGAGCCAGTCCGCCCCGAGCGACAGCGCGGCCGTCTTGACCTTCGAGTCGTACTCCCCATCCACATCTCGGGTCACGGCATCGAAACGGGTGAATCCAAACAGAGCCACGACCTCGCGGAGACGGTGGGCCTGGATCACGGAGGCGAGCCCGAGCCCCGCGGCGCGACCGGAGGGATCCCATACGTGGGATGGGAGTCGCCGTGCGTGGAAGTTGGGGTCCATCGGGATGTCATCTCCGTAGCCCTCGGGTACATCGAGCAGCGCATCGAGTTCGACCTGCTTCAACGGCCGGTCCGATGAGACACCCGTCCCCCGTCTCCGCGCCTCGATCGCTTCGAGCACTTCGCCGTCGTCCAACCCTTCGAGCGCCTCGGCAACACGGGGCTTCCTCTTCATGATCCCCAGGTCGCCGTGGTCCTCCACGACATCCAGGAAGTCCCAGAGTTCGACGACGATGCGTTCCACCTCACTCCCCTGGTCGGGCAACGACAGCGCACTCATCAACTGCGGGAACCAGGCGTTCGTCGCCGTCCGAATCAGGAGGCGCGCCTTCTCCTCGCAGTCCTCCCTCGCATCGGGTCCCAGCCACGGCCGCGCGCCGGTGCACGTACCGAGCGCACCCTCCGGTCTCGCTTGAGCGAGCAGCCGCGATTTCCCGCAACTGCACCGCAGAAGCAGTTCGGCCAGATCGCCCGTGTCTCCGATCTCCGAGAGTCGGAGCCGACCGATACACCCGGTCTCCGACTGGTGCACAAAGTCGTGCCAGGGAAGATCGTCCACATGGCCCTTGCCGCACCCCCGCACGAAGCGAGTGGCCACGACAGGCTTCTTCTCGAGACGCAGCCGCGCGTCGAGATCGTTTCGATGGACGAGGCGCCGGCTCCGGCGTTCGCGTCCCAATTGAGCTCCGGACGGGAGCCGCGCCTGTCGTTCCACGAACCATCGGGGGAAGAGATACGCCGGCACTTCTTCGCCGCTGGCCCCCGGGAAATCCGGTGCAGCCGGAGGCGCCATGAAACGCGGCTTCGAGCCCTGGAAGAGCGGCGCCAGCTTCGCCGCGAGGCGCGGCTCGCGGATCGGTTCCTTCGGCTTCCAGCCATCGAGGTCACCGACGATGGCGGAGCGGTTGGGCAGGTCCACCAGGGCCCCGACCCCGAACGTGGTGATGGCCTGACTCCGCCGAATAACTCCCCGCGGCCCGGAGGCCTTCCCGCTCCGCTTCACGACGACGATTCCTTGACGCGCAACCACACTTCCGGCTCCACGTCGCGGAGGGACCGCCCCATCCGAAACTTGTCGTGGAGTCCCTGATCGCGATCCAGAATTTCCCGGAGCAACTCCGCACCGCTGCCGGTCTCGTATGGCTGGTAAACGAGGGAGGTTCCGGTCCCTTCAAGCTGCGCCCGGATCCTTTCCCAGGCGTCGAGAAGTTCGAGGCTACGCATCTGAACGCTCCGCTTCCTCTCTTCACGATCGTCTTGATCGAAGAGTGGCTGCTCGTCCACGCGTTCGAGGAACCGGGCGGACGCTTCTCTCTCGAGGGCGCGGCGGCGCTCGGCGATTCGCCCTGCGCCCGACGGCGGAGTCAGAACGGCCTCGTGGTGGCGTGCGAACGAAACGAACGCACCGGCAAAGCCGCGATCGAGCGCCCGGGCCGAGAAGGGGGTGACGCTCGCGGCCTCCACCGAGCGGTAGAACGTCTCGTGGTAGTGCCGGAACCTCTCGTAGTGTGACCGGTCGCGCGGCTTGTGGATGTTGAGCAGGGTTACGACGAGGCCCGGTCGCCCATCGTCCCGACCCACCCGACTGGTCGCCTGGATGTACTCGGCATGCGTCTTCGGCTGCCCGACGACCAGCATGAGTCCGAGACGCTGGATGTCAAGGCCCACCGAGATCATGTTCGTGGCGATCGCCCACGCGACCGCGCCCGGCTCTCCGAACCGCTTGCCCAGCAGTTGGCGCGCCTCAGCCACCTTGTCGGTGGGAACCCGCGACGTCAACTCCATCACCTCGGATGCTGCCTTCCGATCGTGGAAGAGCCCGTGTCTTTCCCCTATCCGCCTCCTGCCGCCGTAGCGGCCGAGGAGACTCTGAACTTCTTCCTCGATGATCCGCCGCCCGCCGCCGAGCTCGCGCAACGCATTGAAGTAGGAGAGGACCGTCATGTAGGGATCCGCGGGATTCTTCGGGTGCTCCTTGCCTCCGGCTTCGTTGTAGGCGCGCTGCGCCGCTCCGGCAAGCGTCAGCATGACCCTCTGCATGACGGCTTTGGGATTGCGCCCGGGAGCGGTGATCCCGAGGTAGCGGCGCGCCGGAATCTCGGTGGCCCGCCGAGTTCGGGCGAAGAACGAGTCTCGCCGATCCAAACCGGCGGGCGGAAACACGGCGGTAAGGGTTCGTCCGAAAATCGCCTGCACCTGCTCTCGCGACCGGTTCGCCGTGGCGGTCGAAGCCACGATCTTCGGTCGCACTCTCTGTCCCTCGACGACGCGGGTTGCGAGCGAGTCGATCGCGGCCTCGTAGAGACCGGTCATCGTGCCGAGCGGCCCGGTGATGAGGTGTAGTTCGTCCTGGACGATCAGGTCGGGAGACGGCAGTGACTGTGGAAGTCGCTTCCCGCGCCCCGGTGTCGCCGCCCCGTAGAACCCCCGCCGGTCCCAGCGATCCGCGCCGCCGAGCAAGGCCCCGGACTCCCCGACCCACGGAAGCGATGCGAACTTGTCCACCGTGGCGATGAGGAAGGCGGGGAGTCTCCGATAGAGAGGCTCGTCCACGGCGACGATGGGCAGCGCCCGGTCGCGCGTGAAGTCGCAATCGGGATGGACGCATCCCACGCGGAGATCGGTCGGGCGATTCGCGTTGGGCGTGAGCCGGAAGGAATCAGGCTTGAATTCCTCGCCGCACCACGGACATTCCGCCAATGGGATCGGCGGGGGATTGCTGGCTGGATCCCTCCTGAACCGCGTCGTGCGACGTTGCGCGGTGTCGCGTCTCTTCTCGCCGCTGCGGCCCATCACGTTCGGGGTCGCGGCCTTCCCCACCCACAAACCGATCTCGAACGGCCACTCCCCATAGCGTTCGGGTTTCGTCTCGCGTTCCAGCTCCAGCGCGCAGACGAGTCCCGCGGCGCGACCCAACTGATCGAAGGTGAGGAGGCGCAGCGTGTAGCGCATGATGACGCTGACTCCGGCCCCGGCCCGCGCCCCGGCGGCAGGATTCCGAAGACGGCGGAGCACCATGACGAACGCGGCGAGCCCGAGGTACGCCTCGGTCTTTCCCCCGCCGGTCGGAAAGAAGAGCAGCTCGGCAATCTCCCGGTCGGGATCGGTTGGATCGGCGAGCCCCGGGAGGTTGAGCAGGATGAACGCGATCTGGAAGGCTCGCCACTTCGGATCGTCGAGTTCGTTCCGTTTCCGGAGCGCTCGGGCCACGGCCCGGTTGGCCACGCGGAAGGCGTCGAACGCATCCGCGTCGGAAACCAGCACCCCGATGCCCCGTTCGATGCGACTCACCGCCAGCCCGGCGAGACGCAGGAGCTCACTCGCCGTTTCGCGGTGCTGTTCCGCCTGTTGCGTTAGGTCAGCCTCCCGCTTGGCGATCCAGGATCGGTATTCGCTGACGATCGGCCGCAACATCCGCTCGACTTCCGCTCCGTCCGCAGCGCTCCCGAGAGCACGCATCGAGAGGTTCGCGCCCGGGATCTCCGCCGTCTCGATCTTCTCGACCTCGGCGCGCGGGATCCACTCGGTGCGGATGTCACGGCATGTCCCGTCTTCGCCGATGTCCCAGTCGGCCGAGACTCCATGCCCGGTCGCGTAGTCCGGGGTGTCGGCGAAGTGGAGATCAGCCACTTCGTCGTCCCAGGCGTGAGTGCGCGACGCCCTGGGATCGGGGCGACCCACAAACCCCGCGTCGCATCGCACACCGATCCGGGCCTGAAAGATGTCGGCCGTTCCGGCCTGGTCCTTGTCGGGCGGCGGACGCTCGTTGACGAGGAAAGCCGAGATGGCTCGGGTTCCCGCGGGGATCCGCTGTCCGAGCGAGTGGCTCGGCAGGGGACGCTCCACGATATGGAGCCGGAGACCTCCGGAGTCCGGGACATCCAGACTCCGTGTCTCCGGTCCCGAACCGATTCGCGCCGTCACCGTCGTCCGGCGCGGCGTCCGCCGCCATACATCGAGAGGCCCGCCGCTTTCATCCGTCGCCCGGGCTGACTTCGCCCGTTCATAGTCGCCCCAGGAGACGGTCAAGCCGATCTCCCGCGCGTCCCCGGGTACGAGGAAGCTGAGCCCCACAGACGACGGGAAGAAGGTGCGCTTCGCTGCTTTCAGGTCCTCGGCGGACTCCTCGGCGAGCCCGCCCGTCGCGGGGACCTCGGCGACGAGATCGTCCTCCGCCTCGGCGTCCGACCTGGCCTTCGACGCCGCCTCTCGCGGCACCAGGAATCCGGTGAGATACCAGCTCGACGGGCGGGTCCAGCCCCTGAGCTCCTCATCCGCAAGTTCGTGCCCGGGTTCGGGTCCGATCAGATTCAGTCGCAGGGCTTCTTCGAGCCGGTCCCGAACCGCAACCGAATCCGCCGGCGCTCGGCCAACGGAACCGTTCGCGCCCTTGTGTGTCCCAATGTCGTCCCTCACGGTTCGCCTTCTGACCTCAGCCACATCGGGATCAGCACATCGCTGCCGCGCCTCTCGGCACGAGCCCGAGGCGGCGAGCGAAATCGTGGAGAGTGGACACTTTGCGTATGCCGAGAAGGTGGAAGGCCTCGGTGTAGGACTCCCGGCCCTCCAGGACCGCGCTCACGATTGCCCGCGCAAAGCGCTCGCTGACTCGTGGCCCGGCAGATCGGTAGTAGTCCCCGCCACGGGACGGGGGGCGATCCGCGAGCCGGCTCTGCTCGCGCTGCCAGGCGCTTTCGTAGTCTGCTCGCGAGAGGGCTCCCACATCGAAGAGCCGCCGAAGCACCACCAGGTTGCTGACCTTGAACCGCCGCGCAAGCCGCCGGGTTTCCTCCTCGAGATCGGCGAGGCGATCGAGGCTCTCGCGCAGGGCGGAGAGCGGTACGAGGACTTCCGCCGTCGCACGGTTGCAGAAGAGTTCGACCTCGTGATGGCAGGGCGACCTTGCACCGGTGTCCGAGACCCCCGGCTCACCAAGCCATAGGTGAACGAGCTCGTGCGCCAGCGTGAACATCTGCGCCGCCTTCGAATCGGCGCCGTTGACGAATATCAGCGGTGCGAAGCCGTCCACCAAGGCGAACCCGCGGAACTCCTCGACGTCCAGCTTTCGGTGCGTGTTGCTGCCAACGACGCTGCTGACCATGACGAGTACGCCAACCCCTTCCGCCTGCGTCACGAATCGTCGGAGCGCTTCCTTCCAGGTCGAGAGCCGCGCCCGCTCTTCCAGATCGAAAACAAGGGCGCCGCGCACTCGAGTCGCGACCTGCTCCCAGCCCTCCTCGAGTGTGGCCGAGCCCACGAAGTCCCGGCGGGGCTCTCCGGTGCCAAGCGCCTCCTCCCGATACCAGTCCTGACGCCGCTGGCAGAGGTAGATCGTGTCGAGCAGGTTGCCACTGGGGCGCCGGACCTGTCGCCCGGCGACCGTGCGGAAGTCCGGGATCGGGAGTTCCTCCACCGGAGGCTCGCCTGTCCCGAAGAAGAACCCGACCGGCGTCCGGGACGCCTGGGCGAAGTTCTCGAGCTGCCGCAGCGTCAGCGGCGCGCCCGCCTCCCACGCGGGGTAGCGGGGGAACTTTCGGAGAACGGTGGCCTCGTCCAGCCCTCCGCGCTCGCACGCCCAGCGCAGCATCTCGCGGCGGACCGGGACGCGGAGGGTCATTCAGGCGGAGGAAGCTTGGGGCGGCGTGGCGGGACGGTCCAACCGTAGCGGAATTCACGGCGGGTCGGGACCGCTCGCCGGAAAGGATGCGTCACCTCGCCTCCGCCCCTAAGGCGGAAGCAACGGGAGAGATCGGGGTACGCTTCGCCGCATGAGCATCAGGCGCTGCGGCCCACCGGCGTCGAGGTGGCAACCTCCCCTTCCGAGCGGGTCGGTCCGCACGAGGAGGAGGCGGCTCGGCACCGGCAGCAGCGCGGAGGGGCGAGCGGCATGATGGCGCGGCGGCTTCGGAGGCTCTGGGAGCACCTTCAGGGCAAGAAGCCCCACTTCCGCGACTTCCTCACCGAGATCCGGCTGGCTGGCATCCGCGGCATTGCTGATCTTCGGGTCCGGTTCGACTATCCGGTGAGCGTCATCGCGGGCGGCAACTCCACCGGCAAGACGACCGTCCTCTTCGCGGCAGCGTGCGCCTATCGGGTGCCGGGGGCGGGGGTCCGGGATTTCGTGCCCTCGACGCTGTTTCCCGACTATCGCCCGAAGGGCGCTCCCCGATCGGACGACTCACACGGGATCACGCTCGAGTTCGACTACTCGACTCCGGAAGGGCACCGATTGATGATGTGGCGGCGAGGCAGGAGCTGGAATCGAAGCTTCTACGGACGCAGGGGCGGCACCCAGCCCGAGCGGGCCGTCTATCTCCGCACGCTGAGCAATCTGAGCAACCCCGCCGAGGTTCGCGGCATCCTGAGCCTGTCGCGCCAGGCCGACGCCACGACCGAGACCCCGCTCACCGCGTCGCAGATCGCCTTCGCACAGCAGATGCTGCCGTTCCGCTACCAACAAGTGGTCGCGCTGTCGGCTGGACGGAAGGACCTCCTGTTCGCCGAGCAGGAGAGTGGGGCGGCGTATTCGGAGCTCCATATGGCGTCGGGTGAGCGCGCGATCCTGCGCCTGTCTCGCGAGATCGCCCAACTCCGAGAGGCGCTGGTCCTGATCGACGAAGTGGAGGCGGGCCTCCATCCATGGATGCAGCGACTCCTGCTCCTGCACCTCCAGCAGCTCGCGCTTCGCAATGAACTCCAGGTGATCGTCACCTCCCACAGTCCCGTCGTCCTGGAGGCGGTTCCCCCACACGCGCGCATCTTCCTCGAGCGGGACGAGGCCGGCCGCGTCAGCGTGAGTCCGCCCTATCGGGATCTGGTCCAGAACGCCCTCTACGGACGGTCGAGCGATGCGCTGAACGTGCTGTGCGAGGACGATGCGGCAGAGGGCCTGCTCCGGGGGGTCCTGGACATCGTTCTGCCACGCCAGCGCATCGACCACGAGTCCGTCCGCATCGGGCGGGATACCGGAGCTGAGGAGTTCGCCGGGCACGCGAGGGCGTTTCGCAAGTTCGGGACGATAGAGCAATTCGTGTTCGTCCTCGACGGCGACAAAGAGGGGGGCGCGCACACCGACAAGATCTGCGAGGCAGCGGGGCGGGAGTTGCCGGTGCTGTTCCTCCCCGGAGGGGTGGCCCCGGAAGTCTGGGCGTGGCAGCAGCTCCGCGAGCGGCCGGCCGCCATCAGCGGAAGGCTCCCGATTGCTCCCGACGACATGGTTCTCCGGATGGACCGGCTGAGTGCGATCTACGACGACGCTTCTGACTCCCCCGGGGAGATCGCCAAGAACAAGCTCCACGAATTGGCCGACGCGCTCCGGAGCAGCACGCCCGAAATCTGCCGCATCGTGGCCCGCGCCGAGGCGGACCGGGACGCGAGCGACATCCAGCCGCTCATCGCGGGAATCGAAGACGCCCTCATCGCCTGGCGAGCCCGATCCACCCGCTGATGTATGGAGCGCCGCTTTCCGGATCAGAGCGGCAACGCACCCCGGCAGGCTTCGCTCGTAAGCATCGCAGAATGCCGGATCACGCTTCTCGTCGGTCGCGCCAGAGGCGGACCGTGAATCCGTGATGCTGTTCGATCAGATCCGGCTCGGTGCCGTTGTGTCGCTTCATGCCCGGAATGATCCGGGTGCGCACTCCCATCCCGGGGCCTTCCACATAGTCGTAGTCCCGCATCACGTTCACGAGCGTCTGGTTTCGCGCATAGCGGACACCGGCTCTCATTCCTTCGATCGTGACGATGTTCGGTAGGACTCCCGGACTCTTCACTTCAAGACGATCGCTGTACATCGTCAGCGTGATGTCTGAGCCGGCGATCGTGTAGTCCCGATGGACGAGGGCGTTGACGACGACTTCCCGCACGACGTCCAGCGGGTATTCCCACCGATCCACCCGTCGCCCTCCTACGAGTTTCGCCGTGGGATGGGTGTTCCGTCGGACGAAGTCCAGCGTCTGTTCCACCCACCCTGATTCGACAAGGGATCCATCCGCCGCCCGCAGCGGCGCCATCGGCCCGCGCAGCTCCTCATCAGCTTGCGTCGCGTAGTCAGCCTCCGGACCGGGGTAACGGATGGCGCGTACTCCCGCCTGCGGCAGGAAGCGATTCGGCTGCCTCCCGAACAACAGGATGCCGCTGACGGTAGCGACGGCCTGCCCCGCCGATGTCGTCATGAACTCCAGATGGGTCAGGAGCCTCTCCCATCCCTCGAGATCTTCATCGGGCGGGGCGGAGCCACCGAGAACGTGTCTCAGGTAGTTCTGGAGCCGCCGCCGATCCAGAGCTTCGAGACGGGCGCCCGGCACCGGCTTGAGCCCGTAGTGGCGTCCGCTCGGCCTGGGAAACGTGCTCTGAAGTTCCTCTCGACTCGATTCCCGGCTCTTGCTCCCCAAACGGACGTAGTAGCTGGGACAGCGCTGGTCCATTCGGGCGTACGGCTTGTCGGGCCCCTCCGTGGCCTGGATCACCAGGACGTGCCGTCCCGGACTGGCATCCCGGACCCAGGACAGAATCGGGATCACCGCTGGCTCGACTCTGGTCCGACAGGTCTGTTCCACCCACTCTTCGGCGCGGTCGCGACGGACTCCGGAGATCGTCCCGTCGCCATCCACTCCGAGTAGAATGGATCCGCCCGCCACGTTGGCAAACGCGACCAGGTGTTTCGCGAGCTCATGCGCCCGGATACCATCCCGCGTGAAGCCGACTTGGGAGCTTTCGCCGTTGCGGATCGCTTCCCACAGCTCAGCTCGAGTCACGTCGCTCCCCTTGCCGCTCAGCATTCCTGATGCTCCAGGTCATGAGCACTGGGTCTGATGCCGTCGGAGTCGACTTAAGTGGTTGGTACGACGCAGCGGTATGAGATGCCGCCTCTTGCGGCGGGAGGTAGGCGCAAGGTGCCGACTCGATGCTGGGCTTGAAGGTGGAGATCGCGAAGTTGTTGTGGAGGCGGGCTCGACGCGCCGTGGAGCCGGTTTCGCGTCGTCCAGGTCGCTGCACAGTCATTTGACCGGACTCTGCGACCCTCCTCGATCACCGCGCGTCTGATGTCCAGAATCTCCTGTGGCACAGACTCCCAGGCAGTCTCGACCGGGCTCGAACCGTCATGGTTCCGATCGGCGCTTGACTGCATCATGCCAAGCGCAGCGACCGCCCCACTCCTTCGCCATCAAGCCTTCACGCGTCGTGCCGCCCGACCCGGTCAGCTCGTCGGGCCGCGTGAGTCTCGAAGAGGAACACGGCCAACGTGGCCATGGCGCCGACCGCAAGCTTGGCATGACGTTCCTGGAGACCTCCTGCTGCTCCATGCCGCCCGTGGCCTGTCCCGTACAGATTTCGCAGCTCCGCGACGCCGTTTCCGACCGTCCCGAGACTCCCCAGAATTCCCTGGATCACCTTCTTACCTCGCCGCGACTCGGGCACTCCCTCCGGTATGAGGTCCAGCTCCTTGAGGGTCGCACGAAGTAGAGAGTGGAACTTTCTCACCTCTGACCGGCCGATCGCGCTCTCTCCGAGGATCGTCTTGCACACCGTCTCCACCAGATCCTTCGCACTTCCAATCGCCAGAGCAGGATCCTTGGAGACCGCCTCGCGAATCCGATGAACCGCGCTCTCCACTTGCGACAGACTCTGGAGAGTGCCAATCTCCATGAGGTCGTCCAGACCAGCGTTGTCACCGCGGAGTCGGCGAACGATCCGGCGGCACTCCACCACAAGGTTATCCCCCTCAGATCGTCCCTTCTCTACTACCCTGTCAATCAGGCGATCCAGAACCTTGGCGACCGTTCGATCCGATTCCACATGCCAGAACGCACGGAGAAGGTTTGCCTTTGAGCAACTGGCCCGCCAGCTATACCTCCCATTCTCATAGATCTGAATATCGGCTTCCTCCGCAAAGAACTGCGCAAACGTTCGATCAGAGAAATTAAGCACGTAGCCGTCCCACATCCTGAACAGCTTCTCCAAGCGAGACTTGTCGTGCCGAGTAAGGGTCGACATCTGTTGCGGGTCCGGCTCCTCGCGCGGCGAGCCGAACACGGAGTCAAGATTCATATCCATAGATTTCCCCCCCAAAGGACAGCAGGACAGCATAGCGCCCAGTCTCGCAACAATCAACCGCCCCTGGTTGCGGCGGCTTCTTCGGCGGCGCGTTGGGCGTTCAGGTCGAGAAGGCGAGCGAGGACTTCGTTCTGGACTTCGTCGGGCCAGCGGTAGCGGTACTTGCGGGTCCTTCGGCGTGAGCCACCATCGTCCTCTTCTTCGTCCTCGGGGTGGAGGGGCAAGAAGTCGCAGTCGGTCAGGATGTCGTCCCAGCCGTAGGCGTGGAGGACGGCCCGATCCATGGTGGCGTGGAGCTCGCGGAGCTTCTCGATGTCGGGGTCGTACTCATGCGGATTGTGGAGGCGGTTGTAGGTCTTGGTGAGCCCTTCGTCTCTCGCCACCATCAGCGCGGTGCGATGGTCGTAGTACGCCTTGCCGACGACCTCGAGATCCTGGCGCGCGGTCCACCCTGTCGGGAACGGGAAGGTCTCGAAGCAGTCGGAGGGCGTGTAGCGCAGATCGTCCTTCATCGAGGAGCCGAAGAAGCGCGCCCAGACCTCGTGGGGCCGACTCTGAAGGCTGGCGAACGCAGCATGGGTCTCGAAAGGAAAAACGATGCAGGAGTCTGCGAACACCTGGTCGGCGCGGACGAGTGTCACAGCCGCCTGCTGACCCACTCGAGAGATGGCGAGGACGCGGTCCAGCCCCGCGATGGCCGCATAGAGCTCCTTGGCCAGTGAGCCGTAGCGCCACCAGAACTGTGCGCGCTTGCGGCCGATGGCATTCGTAGTGAGGTGCGCCCGCGCCGGCTTCACGGTGCGTTCCACGATCGAAAGAAGGTCCGGGTAGTCGGCTGCAACACGGTCTGGGTAGTCCAGCGGGACGATGCCGGTGCGCAGCCACGCCCTGCGCTGCTTTTTGTCGGCCTCCGACCACTTGTCGCCCAGATCTTCCCGGCGCAGCGGCCAGTCACGGAAGTTGATGACGTAGCGGTGGTGGGCGTGCGTGGGGCTCTGGTTCAGCTCCTTGCCGCCCAGGTAGGGAAAGATGACCTCTCGATTCCTCGGATCCTTCGCGATCAGGCGGTCCATGTCAGCAATGGGGCTGGCGATGCCCTTCTTGTCCGTGTCATCGAAGGTGAAGCCCATCCCGAGCACGATGCTGCCCTGGAAGCTCTTTCCGGCGTTGGCCTCGAGACGCTTGGGGTCTTCGTCGCCGCCCTGATCGAAGAGGAAGGCCGTGATTCGATCGACGAGCTTGCCATCGAGTCGCTTCGCCGTCCGGACAACACCGCGGCAGAGATGGACCACGCTGACGACCACCGCGGCCTGTCCCGGCCAGCGGTAGCGACGGGTCGCGTCGTAGATCGCCCCGCGGTTCAGACAAATCCAGCGGAGGCCGGTCGAGCGCGTGTCCCCTTGCGCGATCGTGTTCGTGGCGATCAGACCCAGCGTTCCTCCCCAACGGAGCAGGCCGAAGCCGCGACGGAAGAAGTGGGCGACGAGATCGGAGTTGCCGTGGCTCTCCCGGTGCTGGTGCTTCAGCCATGTCGGGTAGTGCTGCGGATTCGCGGCCCGCGTGGTGTTCTTCCCGGCGAACGGTGGGTTGCCCACGAACGCATCGAATCCGGGGTTGTCGCGCTCGAAGACCTCCGGGAACTCGAGCTCCCAGTGGAACGGCGCGAGCGGGGGATCGGCGCTGCGCAGCTCCTCGATCCAGCTCCGGTGCTCCTCTGCGCGCCCCTCGGTGATGTCCTTCGCCAGCGCCCGCCGGCGAGCCCTGCGCGCCTTCGGTTTCGGACGGTCGAAGAAGGCCGCGACGACGAGATCGCCGAAGAGACGCACCGTCGAGAGCGCGTTCTCGGCGTCCTGCCAGAGACTGCGTCGAACGGCGTCCGGAACCTCGTCCCCGGCCTCGCGAATCTGCCGGCGAAGCTCGCCGACTTCCTTGATCGCCTTCTCAATGACGGGCGCGGCGTGAAGATCGGGAGACCCGCCTTCGAGCCAGTTCACGCGCTCGATCTGCTTGCGCGTCAGCCCCACCAGGGAGTCGCCCGCCCGCAGCGCATGGTCCACGAAGGTGAGGGGGTGGTCTTTCGCCAGCGTCGCCAACCAGAGCGACAGCTTGGCGAGATCCACCGCCACCGGGTTGCGGTCCACCCCGTAGAGACAGCGCTGCGCGACGAGGCGGCGGGCGAAAATCGTCTCGTCCTCGTCGGACGGCAGTTCGGGCCGGCCGCCGTGCGCTCTCCAACCCTCGAGCAACGCCTCCCCGAGCTGCCGGCACGCCTCCACGAGGAACGCACCCGAGCCCATCGCCGGATCGCAGACCTTGAGGTCGAGGATGGCGGCCGGCGTGGGGCTCCTGCCCCGGGCCTCCCGACGGAGGCGGTCGAGGACGGGTTCCAGGGTGCGGCGAACGATGGGTTCGGTCAGCGACCGCGGGGTGTAGTGGGAACCGGAGCGACGCCGCTCGTCGGTCGGCTGGAGGACGAGCGACCCGGCTGGCGCGACGTCCGAGGTAGCCGCCCGGTCCACAACCCGGTCGAGAGCGGCGTGGAGCGCTTCCGGGTCGCAAGCGGCCCGGACGGCCTTCGTCACCAGCGGGGTGATCTTCCGGTCGGTGCGCTTCTGGATCCAACCGCTTCGCGCGCCCGGGGCGATCCGGAGGAGCCCGTCGAGATCGAGGACGGTCGAGCCGCCGTGGGGCTTCGAGGAGCGGATCGCGAGCGACGGTCCGGTCGTGCGCTCGGGCCGGAAGCCCATCATCGTCTCGTACACCGAGCCGATCTGCTCCACGTCGAGGGCGCGATAGGAAATCCGCTCTCCGTCGAGCACGAGCAGATTCCGGAGGACGGCGAGCACGACGCCGTCGGCGATGCGGGGAGGCTCGATCCGCTCGTGGGCCTGCCGACCGCCGACGCGCATCCGCCCCTCGAGGAACGGGTGGGCGTCGGGGTCGAAGAGGACCCCGGGGCGCTTCGGAAGCCGCATGCCGTCCGCCTCCGCTCCATCGTGGATCATGCGGAAGAGCGTGAGGAGCTGCGCCCACGCCCCGTAACGCTGCGCCATGGTGTCGGGATGGCGCGCCTCGTCGTCGCGCAGCCGCTCGAACAGAGCCCCCAGCGAGTAGTGGCGGGTGAAGGTCTCGTCGTCGGGCAGGAGGCCGCGCTGCTCGGCGTAGAGCAGGAACACGAGGCGCAGGATCACGGTGAGGAGGCCGCGGTAGATCCCGTGGAGCTGTCGGTCTCCGTAGTCCCGGAGCAGGACGCCACGGCTGTCCGCATCGGCCGCGTCCACGCCGCGCAGCAACTCGTAGAGACCGCCGAGAACCTGCGCCGCAAGCCTCTCGCTCACGACGTTCTGGTACTCGCGACTCTCGGCGAGGAGGGCCGGGAGCGTTTCGTTGCTGGGGGCGGTGAGGAGCCGGGGTTCGCCGAGCAGCAGGCGGAGCGCAGCGATGAGCGGCCTCCCCGCGGTCTCCTTCATGTGCGCGAGCACGAAGTCCACCGAGCCGGAGCTTTCGCCTCGGGGGGCGGAGATCAGGCGCAGCCGGCCCTGCCCCCAGATGAGGCCCGCCGGGATCCCGGTCTCGCGCAGCAGTCGCTCCATGCGGGCGTTCGGGCTCTCGCGGAGGCGGCCGGTCCCGCGGAAGGGCTTGTCGAGGTGCTGGTCGGGGCCGTAGGCGGTGACGGCGAGCTGCCACGGGCAAGGCTTGTCGCTGGACCGGATGTCGTCGGGCTGGTTGCGAATTCCCGGTGGCTGGCTGGCCGGGGCGCTCGGTGCCGCAGGACTGGAGTCCGGCGCTCCGGCGGCGAAGTCGGCGGTCAGGGTCTCGTCGTACTCGGGGAGGCGGATGGATGGAAGCCTCATCCGTTCGTCGTTGTCCCGGCCCCGGACGGCGTACCAATGGGACGAGAAGCCCCATCCGAGGATGGACTCCGCGAAGGCGCGGAAGGCCGCTCTCGGATCGAGCGCGATCCGGTCCCGGTCGAACTTCTCGAGCCACCTCCGAAGGAGCTCCTGACCTGTGCGGTCGCGGCGGTTGAGGATCGCGTTTCGTCGGACGAGCGCGGCGGGCGCGACGACGAGCCCGGTCGGCTGCGCCAACGCGAGCCAGTCCCGGTGGTCGCGCTGTGCCGGCGGGATCCTCGGCACGACTCAGTTCGATTCCGGCCAGAGGTAGGCGAGGCCCACGGGCTCGAATCGGGTCGCCTTCACTTCATAGAACCGCCGGACGTTCGCGGGCTCGGACGCGAGCTCCCGCTCGAACTGCGCGATCCGGCACCTCCAGGCCCGTACATCGTCCTCGTACTGCTTCTGCGCTTCCCGGTTGTCGCCGAACAGCTTGAGCTGGATCCCTCCCTGTCCCTTCTCGTGCTTCTCGAGCGCCGCGGCCACGCGCTTCTGCTGCTTCTCCAGCACATCCCGAAGCTCTGTCGCCTCGCGCTCTCCCCGCTTCGCAAGGAGTTCCTTCGCCGCGCGACTGCGACGTTCTGCATCTTCCTCGAGGTGAGGAAGCAGTTCCTCGATGTCTTGCCGAGCGGCTGCGCGCAACCGCTGAACGAGCCGCGGCGCGAGCGCACGACCTCCGTGGGCAGCGAGGGAATTCCGGAGCAGATTCTCCGTGCGCGCCGAGGCTTGCCGGGCGTACGGCTTCAGTTGACTCCGGCGACGGCCGCGGCGGCGACCAGCGCGCCGCCACCATCGTGAGTTCCTCGTGGAGCCGCTCGGCGCGGCGACCGAAGAGACACAGGCGGCCCAGCAGAACGACGCGCGGGATGGAGTCCGCCGTCTGCACCAGACAGGCGCGCGACAGGTCGTGGTGCACGAACCCCTGGGCGCGGAACCGGGACAAAAGCCGCCGTGCGACCCGCTGTTCCAGATGGAGCTGAACCCGGTCCTCGGTCAACCGGCCGGCGTCCTTGAAGATGACGGGCCGGATGGGCGCGCTCTGCCGCCACTCGGCAAGCTTCTGGTCACGCTTCCGAGGAGCGCGGAGGGCGTCGAGGGTGCCTTCCCAGTTCCATGCGACATGCAGCGGGAACTCCCAGCGCGAGTCCTCGCCCGCGTCGTCCAGCCTTCGAAGCGGCTCGGCGTCGAGCAGTTCGAGTGAACAGGAGAGCGCGTCGCGCAAGGCGGCCTCATCGAACCCCGTCTCCTCCCGCGACTTCTGGAGCAGGCCACGGCACTCGTCGATCGCCTTCTCGAGTTGGTCCCGTCGCCGTTCGTCAGGAAGTTCCTCGCGAGCCGTTTCCTGTTTCGCCGAGTCGAGCCGGGCCTCCGCTTGTCCGAGCAGCCGCTTCAGCCTGTTCGTTTCCCGGTGGCGGATCCCGCGCTTGAGGATACGTCTCTCCATGTCCTCCTCGAGGACGCGGGACAGACTCCCCAGCTCGCGACGGATCGTCTCGGTCTTCCGGACCAGCACTTCGAGGACCCGGTCCTCCTTCCGCTGCGGCAGCTTGAAGTAGCGGCAGCGGACCTCGGGCGCGGGCTGGAGCTTGCGATCGATGCGTCCGTTCCGTTGCTCGATGCGGCCCGGGTTCCACGGGAGATCGAAGTGGAAGAGGTCCGCGCAGTGCGCCTGGAAGTTCAGTCCCTCGCGGGCGGCGTCGGTGGCCAGCAGGATGCGGAGAGGGTCTTCCGACGGTGGGGCGTTGAACCGCCGCTGGATCTCGCGCCGACGCGGTCCGGCGACCAGACCATCAATCGTCTCGATCCGTTCGGCGGCGCGGTCGGTGTGCCGGATTGCATGCCCCAGCATTTGGCGCAGGTAGCGCTTGGTGCCCTCGCGGTTCTCGGTGAAGATGAGGACGCGCCGATCATTCCAGCGAGGCGCGGCACCACGGACGGACTCCCCCCACGGGGGCATCCCGGGGCAGAGGTGGTCGCGGATCCAGTCGAGCAGGACGCGCATCTTGGCGTCGGGAAGCCCGCGGGCCTTGTCGGCAATGCGCATCATCCGATCGAGGAGCACCTGCTCCCGCTCCCACAGCTTTGCCTCGACGACAGACGGATCGTCCCCAGCCTCGGCCTCGCGGTTCAGATGTGCGAGAGCAGCCTCCTCCGCCTTCGATTCGTCCCGCCCCGCTTTGCCTCGGGCCTCATCGAGATCGTCGGAGCCGTCATCCGGGATCGCCGCGTCGTCCTCGGAGTCGGCGTCCGGAACCCGGGTGAAGGCGTCGGCGGCGGCGCGGACGCTCTCCCGACCGGGGCGCGCGCCGCCCGTGCGCTTCCACTCCTTCCGAACCGTATTCCGGTGTCGCTCCAGCGAGACCGCAAACACCTCGATGGAGGAGAGGAGGCGCTGCTGCAGCCCGACCGTGAGCAGCGCCGCAGTCGCTTGCTGCTTGCGCGTCCGGGTCCTGAAGCGCTTCTCGCGAACGCCTCGGTAGTCGTCGAGGAGTTCGGACAGCACAAGTTCGGGAGCGTCGTCCGGGAGCCCGTCCACGATCACCGGCTCGACGATGCGCGTCGGAAACCCGCCCTGACTCTCCCGGAGGTCGGCCTTCAGTCGCCGGACCATGGTTTCGCGCAGGTTCTTTCGGGCCGAATCGTCCCGGAGCTTGACGCCGCGGGTGAAGCGCTGGGGGTCGAGCAGCTCCATGAGCGCCGAGAAGCTGTTCGAGTGGCCGTTGTGGGGCGTGGCGGAAAGGAAGAGCCGGTGCTCGAAGCGGCCCACGAGGTCCCGTACCGCACGGGTGAACTTCGAATCGATGGCGTAGCCCTGCCCGCTCGCAGGGGCGGCGTGATGCGCTTCGTCGAGGATGAACAGGCTGCCGGGCCGGCGGTCGCCGAGCCACAGCCGCAGCGGCGCGGCGTAGGTCTCGTCGCGGAGCAGGTTGTGGGAGACGAGAAACCGGCTGTGTGTCCGCCACGGGTTCACGCCGTAACCGCGGTCGTGGCGCATCCGGGCGAAGTAGGCGCGGTCGAGGATCTCGAAGCGAAGGCCGAAGCGCTCCTCCATCTCGGCCCGCCACTGCTCCAGGACGGAGGCGGGAGCCGAGATCACGATCGAACGGACCTTCTTCCGGAGCAGGAGTTCCCGAACGATCAATCCCGCTTCGATCGTCTTGCCGAGACCGGTGTCATCGGCGATGAAGAGCGCGACGCGCGGCATCGCGACCGCCTTCCGAAGCGGCTCCATCTGGTAGGCGTCCAGCCGGATCCCGGCTCGGAAGGGCGCCTGGAGCAGCTTCGGATCGGTCGCGGTGACAGCGTTCCAGCGGAGCGTGTTCAGGTAGGCGGCGAACTGGCGCGGGGGGTCGAAGTTCTTCTTGCCGAGGGTGTCCCACGCTTCCGACTCGACGATCGCGCGGTCCGGCTCGCAGTCCCAGAAGACGGTGAGCTCCTCGCCCTGCGCGTCATCGTCGGCACAGGCGAGGGAGACGCGGGCGGAGTGGCCGAGGGTCTCCGATGCGTTGACGTCCTCCACGATCCAGTGGCGCTGGCGGACCCGCACGAGCTCGCCAACGTTGGGCGGCTGGCGCGGGAGGACTTCGGACACGGGCGGCGCGGCGGATCGTAAGGGCGGACCCGGTCAGGGGGAGTCACGCCCGGCGGGGCCCGGCAACGGCGCCGGTTGGTGCGGCTGAGGACAGTCCCTGGTCGGGACCGCTCTGGCCGGGCTGCAACACCCGGCTCCGTCTCGAATTGCCGGACTGGAGTCCGGCGCGCCGGCGGTATGGAGCGCCGCTCTCCGCCGGTTCTCCCGGTACGCGTGCGGCACCGCGGCCCGCCATGCCCTCGGTGAATTGCCGGACTGGAGTCCGGCGCGCCGGCAGCAGCGCGCCGGCAGATGGGCCGGACCGCCGGGAGTCCGTGAGCTGGTGATGGAGCTTCGGATCTCAACCGAGGGAGTGACCTCGGAGGATCAAGAGCGGACTGTGTGCCCCGACGGCCGGCCGCTATGAGTCGTCCGGTGCGGAGCTGAACGCCTCGGGGGAGATTCTACGGCACAGCGCTCTCGTTGGGGTCAGCCGGTCTTCGTGGAGGCTGCGGCGGCGGCGCGGACGATGGTGCGGGTGAGCAGTCTCTGCCCCTCCCCCCAGCAGAACCGCCACGGACGATCGCCCGGCCACGCCTTGCGCACGCGACGCCCGAAGTTCGTGCGCACGAACCGCATCAGAACGAGCGCCTGGTGGGAGCCTTTCATCCTGTCGAACGCCTCGAAGGCGGGCATCCACCTCGCGCCCCAGCCCGTGCGGGCGAACGTAACGCGAATGTACGGGTGGGTTCGCTCGAGCCTCTCGCGAACCGGATTCTCGTTCCTCGCCAGTTGCTCACCCGCACCGACGACCAGAACCCGGATCACCTGTCCCGGTCTCGCCGGAACACTCGCCGGTACGGAATCTGGCGCCTTCGCCTTGTAGGCCTTCTGGAGATCCCTCCACGCATCGCGGCTGATTCCGTATCCACCGACCCGCTCCAGGATCCCCTGGGCGTCGTGGAGAGCCCAGGGCGAATCCTGCGCGAGGGCCTGAAAGAAGTGGGGCCGCAACACGCCCACGGCCTGTGCGAAGTCCCCTGCGGCTTCGTGGCAGCGAGCGCGGGCGACCAGCGCCTCCTCGTGGCTCCACGCCGGATCGATGCGGTCGGAATCCTCGAGGATCTCGAGGATCTCGAGGAACTCAGGGACGTGGACGCGGTCGTGCGCCAGATCCTCGAGCTGGCCCAGCGCACGGCGGGCGCGGTCGTGCCTTCTCTGAAACATGAACCCAACCAGGCAGGCGCGCAGGTCCGCAACTCGCTCCACAGCCGATCGGTCCGGGCTTCGGGCTCGCCGCCAGAGCTCATTCGCCAGCGTCCGACTATGCCTCAGGGTCTCCCCGGACCGCGTCATCTCGTCGAGGATCCCCTCGTGTGCGGTCCCGATCATCGCCGAGGCGACGAGGCGCAGATCCCGTTCACGGGCCACGGCGAACACTTCAAGGCTTGGGCCGACCAGATACTCTGGAAGCCGAGGGCCATCGGTGACCGCCTGGGCGAACACCCGGGCCGCATGGGCAAGCCCTTCCGGTTTCAGCCGCTGGGAGCGGGCGATGGAGAAGTAGAGATCCGTTCGGGCGATGAAACCCGACGAGTAGGCCCTTCCCCGCTGGCGAAACTGGGTGCGGGCGTGCTGGAGATGCTCCTCCGCATCCCGCCAATCCCGATCCTCGTCGCTCAGGACGGCGCGTCCCAACCGCAGGACACCCAGCAGATAGTTCCCGTGCGCTGAATAGGGGACATCCGCGTCGGCGGACCGCTTGAAGCGCTCTTCACCCCGCACGAGCCGACCCAGAAAGTCGTCGAGGTGTTTCTTTCGAAGCGGCAGCTCAACGTCGCCCATGTTGCGGAATTCGCCGTCGAGCAGGCCGAGATCCGCCTCGATCATGGCCCGGATGTTCGGGTCGTCGTCCTCTTCGAGCAGCACCTCCAACAGATCTCGCGCCCGTCTATGTTCGTGGAACAGGCGAAGACAGTGGGCCGCGCGGCGCCGCGTGTCATTCAGCGCACGGGGCGGGGGCGACGCTCCGGTGGATTCCATGCCCTCCGCCGCGTCCATCAGCAGCTCGTAGAGGGCAAGCGCCTCTCCGGTCTGGAGACCTCGCAGCAGATCGGTCGCCGCGTCCAGAAGCGAGGCGAAGAGGTCGGGGACAACCGCCACCGCCTCCTTCCGGAGCAGGCCCCCGAGTTCGTCGCTCCGGCCCTGCTGCCTGAACGCCTTGACGATGGCCGACACGGCTGTCGTCGCCGCCGAGTTCCGACCAGCGCCGAACTCCCGAACCACCTGCTCCCGGTCGGAGGCCGAGACGATCGCAGCCCAATCTTCCTTCCGCGCGAAGCCGGTGACGGCGCCCGCCCAATACCAGCGCAGCCGCGCCGGGTCCCCGTGGCTCCTCCCCGCCTCGAGACTCCGCCCGAAGAGGGCGTCGCGGTGGCCGGCGTGGAATTGCGACTGCGGGCGATAGGCGTTCAGGGCCACGAATTCGTCCACCGCGGCATTGAGGTCGTCCGCGTTCAGGGCACCCCGGACCTCCCGCCAGACATTCGTCGCCGCGTTCTCCAGCAGATGGTCGAGAGTCGTCAGCCCTGCCGGCGGCTCCTCCATCGCGCTCTGTTTCGAGCTCATGCGCTCCTCCTCTCGGGCAGGGTCTTCAGCCCGGGACGTGAGGAACCGGGCACGGGACAGGAACGCCGGATCGTAAGCGGCCGCGCCGGCGACATCACGGCGCTTGATCGCTTGCACATCTGGGCCTATGCTGAGCCTATGCTTTCAACGGCCTCTCGTGAACCGCGCACTCGGCGAGCTCAACTGTTCCGCAATGGTCGCAATCAAGCGGTCCGCATCCCCCGAGCGTTCGAGATGGACGCAGATGCCGTCATCATCTCCCGTGACGAGAACCGCCTGATTCTCGAACCGGTCGCACGAGCTCCTTCCCTCGCCACCGTCCTTGCGGGTCTCCGGCCCCTGGACCTGGACTTCGGACCAGTCGAGGACCCGCCGGCCACTCCGGAAGAGATCTTCTAGCGTGGCTCGGCTGCGCTACATGCTCGACACGAATGTCGTTTCGGCGCTGGTTCGCCGCCCGGACGGCGCCCTGGCCCGGCGAGTCGCTGCGCTGCCGCCCGGCAGCTTTGCCGTCAGTGTGGTCGTGGCGGGTGAACTCCGCTACGGCGTGGAGCGGCGAGGGTCCAGGCGACTCAGGGAGCAGGTCGAAGCGGTGCTGTCGGTGATTCCGGTGCTTGCGGCGACGGAGCCGGTGGATCGGCATTACGGTGAGATCCGTAGCGCTCTCGAGAGGATCGGACAACCGATCGGTCAGAACGACTTGTGGATCGCGGCCCACGCGCGCGCCCTGGGAGCCATCGTGGTCACCGGCAACGACCGGGAGTTCCGTCGAGTGCCGGGTCTTCGAGTCGAGGACTGGGGTCAGGCATCGGACTGACCGGATCGCCGCAGGACCTCCCGGCGAACGGGATTCCCGTGCCGGGCCCGCGCCCGCCCCGCCCCCGCCCCCACCGGGAGAACTGGCCGGGAGAACCGGGCGGGAGGACTGGTGGAGTCCGGCGCGCCGGTCAGGTCGGTCTCTCGGCGCCGGATTGGAGTTCAGGTCGGTCTCTCGGTGCCGGACTGGAGTCCGGCGCTCCGTACGGCGTCTCGCGGTAGCCGAGAGCCGGGTGGCGGAGGTCGAGGCAGGCCTGATCGAGCAGCGACGCCACGTCGAGCCGCCGGGCGTGGGCGGCGAGGAGGCGAATCGGCGCCGCGAGCGGCGCATCACCCGATGCGGCGGCTCGGATCGAGGCGTGGAGCTCGCGCCGGGCTTCGGGGTCGAGGCGGTGCTTCAGGTGTCCGGCGAGATGTTCGAGGACGTTCCGGTGGGCGCCGGGAGCATCGGGTCCGGCGAACGCGGCGAGGAACGCGCGGCGGTACGCGGCGAGGGCGGCTCCCGGATCATCCGCGACGGCGAGCGCCCGCCCGAGGCGCCGGGCGGCCGGTTCGTCGTGCGCCATGAGCAGCATCTTCCAGCGGGCGTGGAAGCGGTAGAGCGCGTTCCGCCGGGTGCGCTTCGGTCCGGTGGCTTCGAGGCGCCGGATCTCCCACAGCGCGAAGACTCGCGTCAGCCAGTGGTCGCGCCGCGCCGGGTCCTCGAGATCCGCATCCGAGATCCGCGGGACCTCCGGGAGCGTCTCGGATACCGTCCGGGCGAAGATCCCCTGCCCGGTCGCCGAGACCTGAACGCCGCTCGAGAGCACCCGGGCGTCACCGGGCCCGCAGCTCGGCGACCGGGACTTCAGCACGATGCCCGAGACCCCCGCCCGCCGGAACCGCTTCGCCGCCGCCCGCGCGTACCCCGCCGCCGCCGCAGTCAGCTCCTCCCCGCGGCTCCCCACCAGGCGGGGCCCGGTCGGGGCCGCCTCGAGGTGGATCTTCGGACGGGGCACCCCGAGGCCCATGCCCGCTTCGGGGCACTCCGCGAGCAGCGGGAACGCGGCCCCGAGCCGCTCGACGACGCGGGCGGAGCGGCGGTGGTCGCCGTCGTAGCGCACCGGGACGCCGAGGAGACATGCCGAGACCGCGATCCGCGGAGGCCCCGCGGGAGACGACGACGGAGGCATCGCCGGGATTGGACCACAGCGGCGCCGGCGCGGGACTCGCTCCCGACTTCGACGAGCGGGTTGCGTCGTGCCGGGCCTGTCCCCGGCTCGTCGCGCACCGGGAGGCGGTCGCGGCCGACCCGCCCCGCCGCCACCGGGGCGAGCGTTACTGGGCGCGGCCGGTGCCGTCGCTCGGGGGTTCGGACCCGCGGCTCCTCATCGTGGGCCTCGCCCCCGCGGCGCACGGGGCGAACCGGACCGGGCGGATGTTCACCGGGGATCGCTCGGGGGAGTGGCTGTTCGAGGCGCTCCACCGCTTCGGGTTCTCCACCGCGCCCCACTCCCCCGATCCGGGCGACGGCCTCCGGCTGCTCGACGCCCGGATCACCGCCGCCGCCCACTGCGCGCCCCCGAAGAACCGTCCCACGGCAGGTGAGCTGTCGGCGTGTCGGCCGTTCCTCGTCGAGGAGCTGCGCCCCGGGAGCCGGCTGCGGGTGGTGGTGGCGCTCGGCGGCGTGGCGTTCATCGCGTTCCTGCGGGCGTGGAAGGAAGCCGGACGCCCGCCGCCGGCGCCGAGACCCCGCTTCGGGCACGCGGCGGGGGCCAACCTCGCCGGTGGCGTGCAGCTCATCGCCAGCTACCACCCCAGCCAGCAGAACACCTTTACCGGGCGGCTCACCCGGGAGATGTTCCACCGGGTCTTCGCCGAAGCCCGCCGCGCGGCGGACGCGCGACCCGTCGGCTGACCGGACTCAGCCCACCGGAGCGGCGGCCGGCTCCGTCACCCGGCGGTAGAGCGCTTCGTAGCGAGGCAGGATCCGGGACCGGGCGAAGCGGGACGCCGCCCGCGCGCGACCGGCGACGCCCATGGCGCGCCGCAGGGGTTCGTCGCGCAGCAGACGAAGCGCGGCCCCGGCCATCCCTTCCACGTCGCCGACGCCGAAGAGGAAGCCGGCGTCCGGCGTCACGACTTCGGGAAGGCCGCCGATGCGGGTCGCGATCACCGGCACCCGGTTGACCATCGCCTCGAGCGCCGTGAGCCCGAAGCTCTCCTGCTCGCTGGGGAGCAGCAGCAGATCGGCGCAGCCGAGCGGGCCCTCGATGTCGTCCTGCTGCCCGAGGAAGATCACGTCGTCCACCAGATCGAGTTCCCGCACGAGCTGCTGCGCGAACAGCCGCTCCGGGCCCTCCCCCACGAACACCAGCCGCGCCGGCAGCTCCCGGCGCACCCGCTCGAAGACCCGAACCACGTCGCTGACCCGCTTCACCGGACGGAAGTTCGAGATGTGCATGAGGATGGACTCGCCGTTCGGCGCCCACGCCTCGTGGGCGCAACCCTCGTTCCCCGGCCGCCGCTCCCGGACCTCCACGAAGTTCGGGATCACCTCGACATCGAGGTGCGGAGAGAAGTCGCGGCGGGTGCGCTCGGCGAGGTAGCGGGAGACGGCGGTGACCGCGTCCGACCGCTCGAGCGCGAAGCGGATGACCCGATCGAACGACCGGTCGGCGCCGACGAGCGTGATGTCGGTCCCGTGGAGGGTGGTGATGAGGCGCGTGCGCCCGTCTCCGATGATCTCGCGCGCGAGGAATGCGCTGACCGCATTCGGTACGGCGTAGTGGGCGTGGATCACGTCCAGCCCACCGCACTCGTCCGCCACTTCGGCCAGCTTGGTCGCGAGCCCCAGGGTGTACGGGGGGAACCGGAACAGCGGGTAGGAGGCGATCTCCACCTCGTGGAAGCGGAGTCCGGGGTGGAACCGCCGCAGCCGGAACGGCGCCGCGTAGCTGACGACGTGGACCTCGTGGCCGGCCTCCGCGAGCCCCATCGCGAGCTCGGAGGCGACGACGCCGCTCCCGCCGTGGGTCGGGTAACAGACGATGGCGATGACCACGGCGACGGCCGGGAGGCTAGCAGCGGACGCGGACGCGAAGTCCGCATCCCGCGCCCCCCGGCGGGCGCCGCTCGGCGCCGCGCCGGGAGGTGGCCCGGCGGCTACGCGTCGCGGTAGTCGCTGTCTTCGTCCGGATCGATCATGAGCACGAACTCGGGATAGGCGTCCACCCCCAGCTCGGCCGCATCCTGCCCGATCATCTCCACGTCCTTGGAGACCCGCGCGCCCATCGTCTTGTCGAGCACGGTCCAGACGAGCCACGAAACGGTGAAGACGAACACCCCCACGCTCACGATGCCGAGGAGCTGCACGCCGATGTTGGCGCCGGCGGCGATGCTGGTGGCGAGCGTGCCCCAGATTCCGGCGAAGAGGTGGGCCGGCACGGCGCCGACGACATCGTCCACCTTCCTGCGCTCCAGCACCTTCATGCCGGCGGTGCAGATCAACGCGCCGATCGCACCGATCAGGATCGCGATCCGACCGTCCACGATGTCGGGACCGGCGGTGATGGCCACCAGACCGGCGATGGCCCCGTTGAGCCCGGCGAACAGATCAATGCGCCCGAGGATGGGCTTGGAGACGAGGAGCGCGGTGATGACCCCGGCGGCCGCCGCGAGGTTCGTGTTCACGAGCACGTTGCTCATCAGCAGGGCGTTGGTGGCGCCGTCGAGCGCCAGCACCGACCCTCCGTTGAAGCCGAACCACCCGAGCCAGAGGATGAAGACGCCGAGCGTGACGCCGGGGATGTTGCAAGGAGGCGTCGGCTTGATCGTGCCGTCCTTCCGGTACTTCCCCCAGCGCGGCCCGATCACCAGCAGGGCGGCCAGCGCGGCCCAGCCCCCGGTGGAGTGGACGATGGTGGAGCCGGCGAAGTCCTGGAAGCCCATCTGGGAGAGCCAGCCGCCGCCCCAGGTCCACGCCCCGACGACGGGATAGATGACCGCGGTGAGCACCGCGGTGAAGGCGAAGAAGGCCCACAGGCTGACCCGCTCGGCGAGCGCGCCCGAGACGATCGAGGCGGTCGTCGCCACGAAGACCATCTGGAAGAACCAGTCGGAGGTGACGGCGTAGTTGTTCCCCACGACCGCGGCGAGGACGCCTTCGTCTCCGCCGAGGAGCGCGGTTTCATCGGCCGACGGCCCGTAGAACAGGTCGAGCGATCCGATGACGGCGCCCACGTCGGTGTACATCAGGCCGTAGCCGATGACGTAGTAGGCGAGCCCGGCGATCGCGTAGAGCCCGATGTTCTTCAGGCAGATCATCGAGGCGTTCTTGGACCGCACCGATCCGGACTCCAGCATGGTGAAGCCCGCGCACATCCACATGACCAGCGCCCCCCAGATGAGGAAGGAGAAGGTGTTGAGGACGAACGCGCCCTCGGCGACGGCCTCCTGGGCCCACGCCGCGGCGGGAAGGATCACGAGGATGGCCAGCGCGAGCCCCGTGCTCCAGGCCACGCGCCCCAGCCAACCGGGGGCGCTGTTCAATCTGCTTCTGGGTCTCATGGCGGCTCCCTCCGTGGGTGCCTGGTCCTGGCCTCAGCGACTTAAAGGCGAGGGCGTGAAAAAGCCCGGTCCGCGGCGCGCGCAGCGGCGCTCCGCGACCGGGGGGTCGCGCCGAGGACAATGCGGCCCTCGGGTCATGGCGGCGCGGGTCGCGACCAAGGGGGCGGCCTAGCTCGAAAGGCTCGCCTGGGCCTCTTCCGGCGTGTCGCAGACCTTCGCGAGGCGGACGAATCCGCTCACCTCGAGGACTTCGCGGATGTGCTCGGATACGCGGCAAAGCGCCAGCCCGCCACCGGCCGCGTTGGTCTTGCGGATGGCGATCAGGAGGACTCGGAGCCCCGCGCTGCTCATGTACTGGAGACCGTCGCAGTCGAGAACGAGTTGGCTGACCCCCTTGGCCAGAATCCCGTTCAGCTCCTCGTTGAAGGCGGCGGCGGTGGCCGAGTCGATCCGACCGCTCACCGCCGCCACCGCCGAGGTTCCGGAGTAGGTGGTCTCCACGTTCATACGCTTTCCTCCGACCGCGCCGCGATGGGCTGCGTGAGGTTGGGGTTGGGGCCGACGGAATCTGCGCCGGTTCAAGTTCGGATACATTGTATTGGACCAGACCGGCGCGGCGACGACCGAGCCAGTCGCGAGGCGATCCACCGGGCCTGCCGAGGCCCCACCGGCGGAGTGAAACGAGCTTGGCGAAGATCCTTGTCGTTGACGACGAGCCGGATCTGGAGGTGCTGCTGCGGCAGAAGTTCCGGCGCAAGGTGCGCAAGGGGCTGCTCACTCTGGTCTTCGCCCACGACGGGGTGGAGGCGCTGGAAACACTGGAGAAGCACGACGATGTGGACATGGTGCTGTCCGACATCAACATGCCGCGGATGGACGGCCTGGCCCTGCTGCGCCACCTGAGCGAGCTGGACCGCGACCTGATGGCGGTCATCGTCACCGCCTACGGCGACATGCGGAACATTCGCACCGCCATGAACCATGGCGCCTTCGACTTCATCACCAAGCCGATCGATTTCGGCGACCTCGAGACCACGATCTCGAGGACGCTCGCGCACGGCGCGGTCATGCGCGAAGCGGTGCGTTCGCGGGACGAGCTGGTCGCCCTGCGTCGCGAGCTCGGGCTGGCGGCGCGGATGCAGGAGTCCATCCTTCCCACCGTGTTCCCATCGGACCCGCGCCTGGAGATCCACGCCTCGATGACGCCCGCCCTCGAGGTGGGCGGCGACTTCTACGACTTCTTCCCGCTCGAGCACGGACGGATGGGCGTCGTGATGGCGGACGTCTCGGGCAAGGGCGTGCCCGCCGCGCTGTTCATGATGGTGAGCCGCACGCTCATGAAGGGAACGGCCATCGGGGAGTCGGATCCGTGCAAGGCGGTGTCCGAGGTCAACCGCATGCTGGTCGAATCCAACGAAGAGGCGATGTTCGTCACCCTCTTCTACTCCACCTTCGACCCCGCGACCGGCCGGCTGGCGTTCGCCAATGGGGGCCACAACCTGCCGTACATCGTGAAGAAGGACGGCAGCGTGGAACAGATCGCCTGCGACTCGGGTCTCGTCCTCGCCGTGGTCCCGGACTTCGACTTTCCCGCGGGCGCCCTCGAGCTCGACCCGGGAGACCTGGTGTTCTTCTACACGGACGGCATCACCGAGGCGATGGACGAGGAGGGGGAGGAGTTCGGCGAGGATGCGCTGGTGCGGGTTCTCGAGGCGACCGCCGGTTCCGATGCCGCCTCCACCAGCGCCCGCGTCGTCGAAGCGGTGAGGGTCCACGCCGGAGAGGCGGATCAGTCCGACGACATCACCTGCCTGTGCCTGCGCTACCGCGGCGACGGCGGCTGATGCCCCTCGGCGCGCGCCGCCCGGGCCCGCGCCCCCGCTGACCCGAACCCGGCCGCTCTCGCGGCGACCGGGCGCCTCCGCCGGCCGGCGCGAATTGCGAACCCGCCGGGCATCTGCGAGACTACGGGATCCGGCGGGTCACGAAGCGCAGCTCGCGTTCAGGGGGATCGGAGCAGGATCGGGTGTGATCGTGGAGACCGCCGGAGCCGAGGAGAACCAAAGCGCCGCGAGCTGCTTCGGCGGCAGACCCGGCGGAAGCCGAAGAGGACCGAACCCATGGATACGCTGATCGTCAAGGTGAGTCACCGGCCTGCGACCTGTGTGTCTCCGACGATGACCACGGACGAGGCTTCCCGCGCCATGGTGAAAAGCGGCGTGCGGGCGTGCGCCGTCGCCCTCGAGGACAACATCCTGCTCGGCATGTTCAGCGAACTCGACCTGATGCGCCGGGTCGTCGCCGAGGGGCGTGACCCGAAGGCCACCGCGGTGGAAGAGGTGATGACGCGCGATCTGATGACCGTCACCCAGGACACGCCGCTCGGGGACGCGCTCGAGATCATGGTGGCGAACGGCTTCCGTCACCTCCCGGTCATGGACGGGCCCCGGGTCGTCGGGATGGCGACCCTCCATCGGGTGCTGAAGTACAAGCTGGACCAGAGCCGGGAAGAGCTCGAATCGGTCGTGAGCTTCTTCACCGCCGACGGCATCGGCGGGTAAACGACCCGCCGGCCCGGAGCGCCTCCCGGAGCGCCGGACTCCAGTCCGGCAATTCGCGAGGCGGAGTGCGCATCCCGGTGCCACTCTGGAGAGTGGCGCTCCATACCGCCGGCGCGCAGGACTCCAGTCTCATGCCGGCGCGCCGGACTCCAGTCCGGCAATTCCCCCGCCCCGGCCTGCCTCCCGTAGCGGTGCCGCCTGTCGGCCCGCGCTGACCGGCGCTCCGATGGGCGCATCATAGTGCGCAAATCCTCCATCTTCTGTAGGATAAGCGGGGATGGAACGACGCTTGGAGCCCGTGGTTCGGGCGGCGCTGGCGGAGGAGGCGGCCGTCATCCTGGTCGGGCCGCGCCAGGTGGGAAAGACCACCCTGGCGCGGCGGATCGGAAAGGCGGTGGGCGCCATCTACTTCGACCTGGAGGATCCCGACGACCGGGCGCGGCTCGCCGACCCGCGGCGGGCGCTGGAACGGCTCGAGGACCGGCTGGTCATCCTCGACGAGATCCACCGCGCGCCCGAACTGCTGCTGACGCTCCGCGGCGTGGTGGACCGGGGACGGGAGAGTGGACGGGACATCAACCGGTTCCTGATCCTCGGATCGGCATCGCTGGATGTCCTGAGGAGCACCGGGGAAACGCTCGCCGGGAGGGCCACCGAGCTCGATCTGGGACCGTTCGATGTACTCGAAGTCCCACCCGCGGAGAAATCCCCGCCGCGAGACTCTCTGGAAGCGCTCTTCCTCCGGGGGGGCTACCCGCGATCGTTCCTCGCGGCCGACGATGGGGCCAGCTTCCGGCGGCGGCGAGACCTGATCCGGACGTACCTCCAGCGCGAGTTGTCGTGGCTCAGCCCGAGGCTCCCGGCGGAGACGCTGCGGCGCCTGTGGACCATGCTGGCGCATTCACAGGGAGGACTGCTGAACGCCTCCCGACTCGCGGGCTCGCTCGGCGTCAGCGCAAACACGGTGAACCGCTACCTGGACACGCTCGCCGACCTGCTGCTCGTCCGGCGCCTTCCGCCGGTGCTCCCCAACGTGCGCAAGCGGCTCGTCCGCTCACCGAAGATCTATCTGCGGGACTCCGGCTTCGTACACGCACTCCTCGGACTCCCCGCGATGCACGCCCTCACCGGCCATCCGGTTCTCGGGAGCTCGTGGGAGGGCTTCGTCATCGAGAACCTGCTGGCGGCGGCCCCGGACTTCGCCGAAGCCGGGTTCTTTCGAACGGCCGGGGGCGCGGAAGTGGACCTCGTCCTCGACCTCCCCGGAGGCGAGCGATGGGCCATCGAAGTGAAGTGGGCTCGATCCCCTCGGCCGGCGCGCGGCTTCCACATCGCCCGGGAGGTGCTGCGGCCGGATCGCTCGTTCCTCGTCGGCGGCGGGACCCATCGCTACCCCGCGGGCCGCGGCGTCGAAGGGATCGGACTGCGTGAACTCGCCGGGGAACTCGCGTCCCGAAGCCCGTGACCGCGGGGGAGACGCCGCCCCCACCGCTCCGTCCGGGGACCGCCCCGATGCGTCGTTCCCGATGCTAGGATGCCGGCCATGAGCAGGACGCTGGCCATCAATGACGACATCCTCCGGCAACTCAAGCGCCTCGCCCGCACCAGGAAGCAGTCGCTGACGCAGACAGCCAACGAGACGCTGCGCGCTGGACTTGCCAACCGGCGACGCGGCCGGGCCTCGAGTCCTTTCGTGCAGGAAGTCTTCGACCTGGGCAAGCCCTTGGTGAACCTCGACAAGGCCCTCCAGATCGCCGCGGATCTCGAAGACGAGGAGATCCTTCGGAAAATGGAGGCCGGCAAGTGAAGATCGTGGACGTGAATGTCCTCGTGTATGCGATCAACACCGCCTCCGCGCATCACGAGGTCGCTCGACGTTGGCTGGAGTCAGCGATCGCGAGCGATGAACCGACTGGCTTCCCGTGGACCGTCGTTCTGGGCTTCCTCCGCGTGTCCACTCGCCCGGGAGCCCTCCCACGGCCGCTGAGCGTCGGCGAGGCGACTCGTGTCGCTTCCAACTGGCTGGCTGATCCCGGCGTTCGGATCATCCGGGAGAGCGGCGAGCACTGGCTTCATCTACGCCGACTCGTCGTATCAGTCGGTACCGCCGGAAACCTCACGATGGATGCTCACCTGGCGGCCCTCGCCATCTCGCACGGCGCCACCATGGTCTCCTTCGATCGAGACTTCGGCCGGTTTCCCTGGCTGCGATGGCAAAACCCGACGGATGGGGTCTGAGATTCACGCCGTTCGGGTTCACCCGGAGCCGGATCAGTCCCCTGTCGGGGGCTTCCGCTTCGCGAGCAGCCACCCGCCGAGGAACAGCGCCGCCCCGACCCCGGTCGTCACCAGCATCCGCCGCTCGGCGTCCGCGCCGAAGAACAGTACGCCGGCGCTGGTGACGAACAGGATGCCCGCGAGCTGCAGGCCTCGACCGACGTAGTACCGCAGCCAGGCGCCGAGGACCGGGGCGGGCAACGACTGGAGTCCGTCGCGGCGGGACCTCCGACGGGTTCTTCGACGTGCGCTCATGCGCCTATCTTCGCCCGAAGCGGCGCTCGAGGAACGCGGTGTCGATCCGCAGGACCGTCGGGCGGCCGTGGGGGCAGGTCGAGGGCCTGGTCGTCCGCCACAGGGCCGCCACCAGACCCTCCATGCGCTTGTGAGCGAGCGGCGTGTTCGCGGTGACCGCGGCGTGGCACGCGAGCCGCGCCATGACCCGGGCGCGGGCGTCGTGGGCGGCGTCCTCGACGCATTCGCCGCCTTCTCCCCCGAGCGCCCGGCGCAGCACCGCGATGCCGTCCCTCACCCCGAGAGCGGCGGGCACCCGGCGGACCAGGCAGCAACGCGCCCCCGACTCCCCGCCGAAGTCCTCGATCGCGAAGCCGACGGCGGCGAGCCGGTCCCGGTCCCGCTCGAGCGTCGCCTCTTCGCTCGACGACAGCTCGACCGTCACCGGCTGGAGGAGCGGCGCCGAAGCGGCGTCCGGGGGTGGATCCATGAGCTGGTCGTAGAGCACCCGCTCCTCGGCGGCGTGCTGATCAATGAGCGCCAGCCCGTGGGGATCCTCGGCGAGGATGTAGCTTTGCCGGAACTGCCCGATCACCGCGGGCGCGGCCGCGCCGAAGTCGAGGTACCCGGGGGGATTCGGCCCGCCGGAGCCCCGGCCGTAGAGCAGTTCCGCCGTCGCGAGGCCGTCCGCCGGCCGGTCGGCCGCGAAGTCCCGTGCGCCGCCGGCGAAGGAGCGGCGGCCGGGGGCGACCTCCCCGGAGGAACTCCCGCCGCTCCCCGACGGCCGGCGGCGGGCGGGCGCCGGGCCGAGATCCACCTGCTTCGGCGCTCCCTCGAGCGCGGCGAGCACGCTCCGGAACACCGCCTGGTAGGCGCCGTCGTGGTCGGCGAAGCGGACTTCCGACTTCGCCGGATGGACGTTCACGTCCACCTGTTCCGGGGCCGCCTCGAGGAAGACGCGCCCCCGAGGGATCCCGGTCAGGCTCGACACCCGCCGATACGCCTCGATCACGGCATGGAAGAGCCGGCGGTCTCGGACGGGTCGGCCGTTCACGAACAGACGCAACCCCGACGCGGCGCCACGCGGCGCCATCGGCGGCGCGAGAAACGCCCGAACGGCCAGCGATCCGGACGACGCCTCCACCGCGATCGCCTCCTCCGCCCACTTCCCTTCGAGCTGAGCGAGCCGACCCGCCGCATCCTCGGCCGGGTCGAGGCGGCGCACGGCGCGGCCGTCACTCGTGAGCTCGAACCGCACTGGCGGCCAGCAGGCGGCCAGATTCTCCAGCGTCGCGACGATGTGGGCGCGCTCGGTCCGGTCGGAGCGCAGGAACTTGCGGCGGGCCGGGATGTTGAAGAACAGGTCCCGCACCTCGACCACCGTCCCCGGCGCCATACCCACCGGCTTCTCCACCGGGGCCGCCCCGCCCTCGACGAACAGCTCCCACCCGGCGTCGGCGCCGCGCTCCCGGGTGCGAAGCCGGAACCGGGAGACCGAGGCGATCGAGGGCAGCGCCTCGCCGCGGAACCCGAGCGAGCCGATGGCCGCGAGATCCTCGACCGACTCGATCTTGCTCGTCGCGTGGCGCTCCAGCGCGAGGCGGGCGTCCTCGCAACGCATCCCGATTCCATCGTCGGTGACCCGGATGGCGGCCTTCCCCGCCCCCCGGATCGCGACCGAGACCGCCCCGGCCCCCGCGTCGATCGCGTTCTCGACCAGCTCGCGCACGACCGCCGCCGGCCGCTCCACGACCTCTCCGGCCGCGATCTGGTTCGCGACGACGGGCGGCAGCCGCCGGATGCGGCCCATCAGGCGGGCGCTCGCCCGGCCAGCTCGCGCAGGTCGCCGACCTCGGCGAACAGGCCGTCCAGCGCCGCCAGCAGCGCCAGGCGGTTTCTCCGCACCAGTTCGTCCTCCGCCATCACCAGCACGTCGTCGAAGAACCGGTCCACCGCCGGACGAAGCCGCGCGAGGGCCGCGATCCCGCCCGCGTAGTCGGCCCCGGCGAAGGCGCGCCCGACCCGACGTCCGGCGGAGAGGAGCCCGTCGTGGAGCGCGGTCTCGGCGGGCTCCGCGAATCGCTCCGGCTCGATCGGAGGCAGGTCGCGGGGCGGCGGGGGCAGGATCCGCCGCACCCGGGTGGCCGCCGCCGCGAGCGCGACGAGGTCGTCGCCGTCCCGCGCCGTGGCGAGCGCTTCGATCCGTCGGCGGGCGTCGGCCACCCGGAGGGAAAGCGTCCGGCCGGCGAGAACCGCCCGCGCCTCCGCATCGCGTCCCCCGCGGGAGAGCGCGTGGAGCAGCCGGTCCCGGAAGAAGGCGCGCAGCCGGTCGAGGGCCTCATCGCGTTCGGGAGCGCCGAACGCGTCGTAGCCCTCGAGGGCGAGTTCGAGAAGCCGCTCCGGCGTCAGGGTCGCTCCGGGCGCATCGGCGAGCAGCCGGATCACCGAGAACGCCGCCCGCCGCAGGCCGAACGGATCCCCTCCCCCGGAGACCGCCTCGCCGGCCAGCGTCAGCCCGGCGAGCGCATCCGCCGAATCGGCGAGCGAGACCGCGACCCCCTCCGGCGTGCCGGGCAGTTCGCCGTCGAGTCCGCCCGGGCGGTAGTGGTCGTACACCGCCCGCCAGACCCGCTCCGGCGCGCCCTCGTCGCGCAGCAGCAACCCACCGGTCACGCCCTGGAGCGAGGCGAACTCGCCCACGAGCCCGGTCGTGAGGTCGCACTTGGCGAGCCCGGCGGCCTCGGAGGCGGCGGCGGGGTCCGCTTCCACGAGAGGAGCGATCCGGCGGGCGAGCCGCTCCAGCCGCGCCGCCCTCGCATCGAAGGCGCCGAGGCGGCGATGGAACAGGACCCCGGCGAGCCGGCTCCGCCGGGCCGCCAGCGGGATGCGGCGGTCCTCGTCGAAGAAGAACTGCGCATCCTCCAGCCGGGCGAGCACGACCCGCTCGCTGCCCCGGCGGACCGCCCCGATGGGGTCGTCGGGCAGATTCGTGACCGCGACGAACGCCGGCGCCCCCGCGAGCGGAATGTACTTCTGATGGTGGACGAGGACCGCGTGGCGGATCTCTTCCGGGAGCGCGAGGAAGGTCTCCGGATAGCGCCCCAGAACGGTTCCGGGCCACTCCACCAGGTCGGCGAGCTCCGTCACCGGGAGGGAACCAGCCCGGCTCGCCCCCGCCTCGGCCTCCCGGCCGGCCACCGCGGCCTCGAGCCGTCGCGCCCGCTCCGCCGGATCGAGGCAGACGAAGCGCCTCTCGAGCCCCGCTTCGAGTTCGGCGAAGGAACGGACCGGGAACGAAGCGCCGGGCTTGTCTGGCAGACGCGGGACGCCTCGCTCCACATGACCCGCCCCGTCCCGGGCGCGAAACCGGTGGCCGCGGCTCCGATCGGAAGCGACGACGGCCTCCCCGTGGGGCCGCTCGATCGAGAACGGAACGACCTCGCCGCCGAACACGAAAACGATCCAGCGAATTGGCCGGCCGAACGGGAACCCGGCGCCGGAGATCCGGGCGTCCCACTCCATCGCCTTGGGGAAGTGGAGGGACCTGAGCGCCGCCTCCAGAACGCCGGGAAGGATCTCGGAGGCCCGACGGCCGGGGAGCGCGCGGCGGATCGCCACGTACTCGCCTTTCGGCGTGGTGACCAGGGACAGCGCCGCATCCAGTCCCGCCGGTGCGATCCCGTGCTTTCGCGCGAACCCGGCGGCGGCGCGGGTCCACGCCCCCCGGCCGCCGGCGATCCGCGCCGGCGGACCGGTGATCGTCTCCTCCCGGTCCGGCTGCCGCACCGGGACCGAAACGGCGTGGGCCACCAGCCGGCGGGGGCCGCCCAGCCCCCGAACCACCGAGGCGCCGAGGCGGGCGTTCCCCAGGGCCGCCTCGAGGTGACGCGCGAAGCCCCCGACCAGATCGGGGAGCCAACCGGCCGGAAGCTCCTCGCAGCCGATCTCGACGAGAAGCTCGGCGGTCTCGCCCGGGCGTTCCCCGTTCATGCGGCCCCGCCCTCCAGATGGCGGGCGGCGGCCAGCGTGGCCAGGCGACGCACCGCGAGGATGCGCCCGGCCCGATCGCTCACCGAAACCGCCCCCCGGGCGTCGAGCAGGTTGAACAGATGCGACGCCCGCAGGCACTGCTCGTAACCCGGAATGACGAGTCCGTCGTTCAGGAGCCGCTCTCCTTCGGAGACCGCCTCGTCGAAGCCGCGGGACAGGCCGGTCACGTCAGCCGCTTCGAAGGCGTAACGCGAATTCTCGACCTCGTCGGGACGCCGGACCGCGCCGTAGGAGACGCCTGGCGCCCATTCGAGGTCATACACGTTGCCGACGTCCTGGATGTACATCGCGAGCCGCTCCAGCCCGTAGGTGATCTCCACCGAGACCGGGGACAGATCCACGCCCCCCGCCTGCTGGAAGTAGGTGAACTGGCTGATCTCGAGCCCGTCGAGCAGCACCTGCCAGCCGACGCCCCAGGCCCCGAGCATGGGAGACGCCCAGTTGTCCTCCTCGAAGCGCACGTCGTGCTGCTCCGCCCGAACCCCGCAGGCGGCGAGGCTCTCGAGATAGAGATCCTGGATGTCTTCGGGGGCCGGCTTCAGGATGAGCTGGAGCTGGTGGTGCTTGTAGAGGCGGTTCGGGTTCTCGCCGTAGCGTCCGTCGGCGGGCCGCCGCGACGGCTGCACGTAGGCGACTCTCCACGGATCCTTGCCGAGCACCCGGAAGAAGGTCTCCGGGTGCATCGTCCCGGCCCCGAGCTCCATGTCGTAGGGCTGGACGACCACCGCCCCCCGGCGGGCCCACAGCCCGGTGAGCGTCGCGATCAGGTCCTGGAACGTCATGTCGTGGAGCGCCGGACCCCTCCGGTCCTCCCCCGGTGGGGACGGGGGGCGCGGCAGGTCATGCGGGCCGCGCCGCCGGACGCAGCATGGCTTCGAGGAGGGAACGGGCGCGCAGGGGGCGCTCGGCGGCGGCGAGCGCGAGCCGCCCGTGGAACTCGAACAGCTCGGCCTCGGCCCGGGAGGGCGCCGCCACCTGGCCCGGCCCGAGCCGCCAGAAATCGCCGAGCGCCGCGAGGGCCGCCGCCGAGAGGCTGGCGTCCGGCTCGGCGCGGCCGCGGGCGCATTCGGGACAGGCGAACACCGGTCCGCTGGCGAAGTAGCGGGCGCCGCCGGCGTCGAACCCGGCGCCGCAGGCGCAGCGGCCGGGACGCGGGTAGAGGCCGGCGAAGCGAAGCACCCACGCCTCGGCGTAAGCCGTCACCAGGGCCGGCGGCCGGCCGGCGAGCAGCGCGTTCCGGCAGGCGGCGAGCAGGCGGAAGAGGCCCGGCTGGGGCTCGCCCTCCACGGCGAAGGTCTCCATGAGCTCGGAAAGGTAGCGAAGCGCGGCGCCCGGCAGGGGATCGCGTAACAGCGGCAACGCCGAAACGACGACTTCGCACCGGTCCACCTGCACCAGATCGCGGGTCTCGCGCTCGAACCAGCCCGCCTCGACTTCGTTGCCGATCCCGAGCGAGTTCCCGAACCGCGACCGGGGCCGGCGGGCGCCCCGGACCCAGCCCCGAACCTTGCCTTCGTCGGCGCTGAACAGGACCGCCACCAGATCGGCCTCGGCCACCCGGTGGGTGCGGAGCACGAAGCAGCGCGACTGTCGGAGCGGCATGACGACGCCGCGTCAGAGGCCCGCGAGCAGCAGGGTCCCGAGGCCGAGAAACAGGAAGAACCCGGCCACATCGGTCGCGGTGGTGACGAACACCGAGGAGGCGAGCGCCGGATCCACCGACAGCCACCGCAGCGTGAGCGGCATCAGGGTGCCCACGATGGCCGCGGTGACCAGGGTTCCCACCATGGCGAGGGCGAGGGCGACGCCGATCCTCGGGTCCCCCTTCCACAGCCACGCGACCAGGCCGATGAGCAGGCCCAGGATGACGCCGTTCACCGCCCCGACCGCCAGTTCCTTGAACAGCGTCTTGCGGCTGTTCTTCCAGCTCAGTTCGCCCAGCGCGATCCCGCGGACCATGACCGTCAACGTCTGGTTCCCGGCGTTGCCGCCGAGCAGCGGCACCATCGGCATGAACACGGCGAGAACCGCGAAGCGGGCGATGGACGCCTCGAACAGGCTGACCACGGAGGCGGCGAGAAACGCCGTCCCGACGTTGACCGCGAGCCACGGCGCCCTCATGCGGACCGACCGCGACGCCCGCGTCGCGACGCTCTCGGAGGAGCCGAGTCCGGCCATCCGGTACATGTCCTCGGTCGCCTCGTCCTTGATGACGTCGATCACGTCGTCCACCGTGATGACGCCCATCAGCTTCCCGTGCGCGTTCACGACCGGCACGGCGAGGATGTTGTAGCTCGCGACGAGCTGGGCGACTTCCTCCTGGTCCACATCGGTGCGGACCCGCAGCACGTCGGTGATCATCACCTCGGACAGGACGGCGTCCGGACGGCGGTGAAGGAGCTGGCGCAGCGACAGGACCCCGACCAGGGTGTCGTGCCGGTCCACGATGTAGATGTAGAAGACCATCTCCACATCGGGGGACTGCTGGAGCTGCCCGATCGCCTCGCCGATCGTGGTGTCCTCGCGCAGCGAGAACACCTTCGGGTTCATGATGCGCCCCGCCGTTTCCTCCGGGTACTGGAGGAGGTCCTCCACATCGGAGGCCTCCCGGGTCCGCATGCCGAGGAGGACTTCCTCGCGCTGCTCCTCGGGGAGCGCGGTGAGGAAGTGGGCGGCGTCGTCGGGGTCGAGTTCCTGGAGGACCTGGGAGACCTCCGGCGGGTCGAACCGGATGAGGAGCGCACCGCCGCGGTCGAGCCCCATTTCGCCGAGCGCCGACGCGGCGAGCGGCAGGTCCCGCTGGAACAGAACCCGGAAGGTCTTCAGCCGGTAGGCCTCCGGCAGGTCCACGAGGACCTGGGCCACATCGGCCGGATGGAGCTTGGCGAGGATCCGGTGCGCGTTAGCGAACGCCCCGCGGGACACCAGCTTCCACACCGTCTCGGCGAGGAGCGGCGTCTTGGTGAGAGGCATGGCGGGACCGGGGGCGCATCTCGACGGGACCGGGGCCGGGTTCCGGAGGTTGGGCGGCGCCGTCGAGCTGCATCCGCCGAATTCTACCATCGGGGCGGGCTGCCGAATCCGCGCCGGCGCACCCCCGCCGGCGCCCCCTTTCGGGACCGGGATGCCCCGTCCGCCGGCTCCGCGGGGGCCGATCCGGCGCCCGGCCGACCGGCCCGGCGCCCTGCCGGCAACCGGGAGCCGCGCCTGCACCCTGCCGGCGACCGGGAGCCGCGCCCTCGGTGGGTATCGTCAGGCGCACCATGACGCCCCGCAGGTTTCCGGCCCTTCCCTCCGTCCTCGTTCGCGCCGCCGTCTCCCTCGCCGCCACCGGCGCTCTGCTGGGATGGCTCGCGACGGTCCCCGCGGGCGCCCAGCCGCGGTTCACCCCCGAGGCGGCGCTCGACGTGCGCACTCCGGCGATCGCGGCCATGACCGACGACGGCGCCCGGGTGGCGGTGACGGTCAGGTCCCGTCGCGACCGGCTGAATGTGGACCACCAGCGCTTCGGCGACCCGACCTACATCTCCCCGGTCGCCACCCGGCTGCTGATGATCGACACCGGGACCGGAGGTCGGACCTGGCTCCACGAGGACCCCGTCCCGTTGCGGGGCGCCGCCTGGTCCCCGGACGGAGGGCGCCTCGCCTGGTTCGCGGTTCTCGAGGGGCGGTACCGGCTCCGCCTCTTCGACGTCGCGCGCGGCGAGGACCGGACCCTGCCCCTGCGCACCGATCGGGAGATCGCGTCCTCCTCGCCGCTGGTCTGGTCGCCCGACGGCGCCAGCGTCCTGCTGGGACTTCGGCCGGATGGATGGGCGGAGGAAGCGCGCGCCGCGTTCCACGCGCTCACCGACGCCGACGTGATCGTCCAGGACTCGCGCAACGACTTCCTCGCCTGGGACCGCGTGCGCAACCTCGCCGATCGGATGGAGACGGTGCTCGTCTCGGTCGCCGACGGCAGCGTGCGGGAGGTTCTATCGGCGGCGACGCCGGTGGACCCCGACTTCTCGGAAGACGGGTCCGCCCTTGCCTATTCGACGGCCACCCGCACGAGAACGTCGTACACCCGCCGTGACGGAACCGAGTACGAACTGTTCCGGCTGGATCTCGCGCCCGGCTCGGAGCCGGTCTCGCTCCACAACACCGGGGAGGAGCGGCTGGAGGTCGCCTGGAACGAGTCCCGGGACGCTTTCGCCTACGCCGACGAGGGCGCGGTGTTCGTGCGGCGGGTGAACGAGGACGAGGCGGTGGACGTGACCGCGAATCATCGCGGCGATGCGGACGAGCCGGATTGCCCCCCGGACGCCGATGCGGAGGCGGGCGGCGCGAACGGCGCCATCTGCTTCGAGGTCGAACGCTGGAGCCCCTCCGGGGGGCAGCTCCTCCTGTCCTCGCAGCGGGCGTGGCTCCTCCTCGATCTCGCCAGCGACGACATGCGCACGGTGCTCGAACTCGAAGAGGATGAGGACGAGCGTCCCCGCCGCGAGATTCAGGGCTGGAGCGCCGACGGCCGGCGCCTCTACTTCTCCACATCGGCCCGGGACCGCTGGCGGCGGGGCCTCGAGCGACTCGACACCGCGTCCGGCGACATCGAGACCCTGATTCTGGACGACCGCCTCTACCGGTCCTGGCAGGTCTCGGACGATGGGTCCACGCTGGTCTTCGCCCGGTCGGACGGCGACCATCCGGACGAGATCTGGACGGCCCGCGGGGACGGGTCCGGGGCGCGGCAACTCACGAATTCGAATCCGCAGCTCGACGCCGTGGCGCTGACCCGGAGCGAGCTCGTCGAGTACCTCGACGTGGACGGCAACACGCTCTACGGGATCCTCTACTACCCGGTGGGATACGAGCCGGGGCGGGTCTATCCGATGGTCGCGGAGATCTACGAAGAGTTCTTCGACAACGGGTTCAACGAGAACATGAACCTGATCACCGCCCGCGGGTGGTTCGGGTTTCGGCCCTCGGTGCGCTTCGAGGAGGGGTTTCCGGGTGAGGCGTGGCTGAAGGCGGTTCCCAACGGGATCAACAAGGTCATCGAGCGCGGCCTCGTGGCGGCGGACCGGGTGGGGGTGTACGGGCAGAGTTACGGCGGCTACGCGACGAACCTCCTCATCACGCAGACCGACCGGTTTGCGGCGGCGGCCAACGTGTCGGGCAAGGTCAACATCATTTCCTTCCTCGGCGACTCGCCGAAGATCACCACCCGCAACTACGCGGCTGCCGAGGTGGGACAGGACCGAATCGGCGCGACGCTGTGGGAGCAGCCGCACAAGTACATCGCGCACTCGGCGGTTCTGTTCGCGGACCGCATCGAGACACCGCTCCTCATGCTCTCGGGCGAGGGCGACTGGAACGTGCCCGCCACGAACCAGCGCGAGATGTACTACGCCCTCAGGCGGCTGGGGAAGGAGGTCGTGTGGGTGCACTACACCGCCGGCGGGCATGGCGCCGGACGCGCCAGCACCGAGGCCGACTTCCTCGACCACTGGCGACGGATGTTCGACTGGTTCGCCGAGCACTTCGGCGAGGAACCGCAGGACTGAGCCGCGCGCCGTCCCCGCCTCGGGGGGGGAATCGGTAGGCTCGCAACCCATGACCCGACTCCTGTTTCCGTCCTTGGCCGCCCTTCCTCTGGCCGCTGCGACCGCCGCGGCGCAACCGGTGGACGTGGACTCCGAGATGGTGGCGAAGATCCGACAGGAAGGCCTGACCCGTTCCGAGCTGCCCGCCACCCTGTCGTGGATGACGGACGTGCTCGGGGGCCGTCTCACGAACTCGGCGGCCATGGAACGGGCGCAGCAGTGGGTGGTCTCCGAGATGGAGCGGATCGGGCTGAGCCGCATCGTCCGGGAACCGTTCATGGACTACGGGGTGAGCTGGGACAACGAGTACTTCGAGATCCACATGACCGAGCCGACCTACCACCGGCTCACCGGCTACCCCATCGCGCACACCCCGGGGACCGATGGGCGGCTCCGGCTCGAGGCCGTGATCGCCGACGTCCGCTCCCGGGCCGATCTCGACCCGCTCCGCGGCCGCCTCTCGGGGATGGCCGTTCTCTCCACGCCGCCGGCCGCGGTGGACCGGACCCGGTTCGCCACCGGAACGCCCCGGCGGACCGACGAGGAGATGCGGCGGCTCGCGGAGGAGGAGGTCGTGCCGTCCCGGCCCGCGGACGACCCTCCCTTCACCTCGCCCCGCTCGGGCCCGCTTCCGAACCCGGACGCGTTGACGCCGGAAGACCGGCTGCGCTTCTACGTCGAGGAGGGGGCCGCCGTCGTCCTCGAATCGCGCAGCGGGTGGCCGGGAGCGGTGCGCGGGTTCGCACGCCCGGGGGCCAAGGTGGACCGGTGGGACCGGGACGCCACCCTCGGGTCGGTTCCGATCGTGGCGGTGACCCCGGAGCACTACAACCGGATGTACCGCATCCGGCGGCGGGGGCTTCCGGTCGGGATCGAGGTGGAGATCCGGAACCGCCACGGCGAGGCGCGGACCGAAGCGAACAACGTGTTCGGCGAGATCCCGGGGAGCGACCTCGCCCACGAGCTGGTCATGCTCGGCGCCCACTTCGACACCTGGCACGCGAGCCCGAACGCGAGCGACAACACCTCCGGGGTCGCGGTCATGCTGGAGGCGGTGCGGATCCTGAAGGCGATCGGCGCCGAGCCGCGGAGGACGATCCGGGTGGCGCTGTGGTCGGGCGAGGAGCAGGGGCTCTACGGCTCCCGCGCCTACGTCGCCAGGCACTTCGGCACCCGCGAGGATCCCGGCCCCGACTACGACAACCTCTCGGTGTACTTCAACCAGGACTACGGGCCCGGGCTGTATCGCGGGGTCTGGCTCCAGCACAACGAGCGGGTGCGACCGATCTTCGCCAGGTGGATGGAGCCGTTCCGCGATCTCGGCATGACGACGCTCGCGCCGCGAGGCGTCGGGAGCACGGATCACGTGGCGTTCGACGAGGTCGGGCTCCCCGGCTTCCAGTTCCTCCAGGCCCGGGTCGGCGGCACCGGAGGGCACACGAACCTCGACTTCTACGACACCCTTCCGATCGAGGATCTGAAGAAGAACGCGGTCATCATGGCGGCGTTCGTCTGGCACGCCGCCACCCTCGACGACAAGCTCCCCCGCCGGTAAGGAGCGCTGCCGGCGCGCCGGCTCCGACATATCCTCCCCCCGTGCTGGCGCGGCGGATCATCCCCTGCCTCGACGTGAAGGACGGGCGGGTGGTGAAGGGGGTCCGGTTCGTCAACCTGACCGATGAGGGCGATCCGGTGGAGAGCGCCGTCGCCTACGACGCCGAAGAGGCCGATGAACTCTGCCTCCTCGACATCACCGCGACCTGGGAGGAGCGCGGCACCGCGCTGCGTACGGTCCACGAGGTCGCCGAGGCGCTCTCGATCCCGTTCACCGTGGGGGGCGGCGTCCGCACCGTCCGCGACATGGACCGGCTGCTGCGCGCCGGCGCCGACAAGGTTTCGGTGAACAGCGCCGCGGTGCGCCGGCCCGAACTGCTGCGCGAGGCGTCCCGCCAGTTCGGCTCGCAGTGCCTCGTCCTCGCGGTGGATGCGCGCCGCGACGGAAATGGCGGCTTCGAGGTCTTCACCGCCGGTGGGCGTCGTCCGACCGGGCTCAACGCCATCGAGTGGATCCAGCGCGGGGAGGAGCTCGGCGCCGGAGAGATCCTCCTCACCAGCATGGACCGCGACGGCACTGGCGACGGCTACGACCTCGATCAGGTGGGACGGGCGGCGGAGGCGGTCCGGATTCCGGTGATCGCATCCGGCGGCGTGGGCGATCTGTCGCACATCGCCGAGGTCTTCGAGCGGACCGGCGCGAGCGCGGCGCTCGCCGCCACGATCTTCCACCGGCGGATCCACACGATCCCGGAGGCCAAGCGCCACCTCGCCGCCCGCGGCATCCCGGTGCGACCCCCGGAACCGGAACTCGCCCCCTGCGCCGCCTGACGCCTGCCGAGGACCCCCGCTGACCGGCGCCATGGAAGCCGAGATCCGCTGGAACGACGCCGGGCTCGTCCCCGCGATCGTGCAGGACGCCTCCACCAGGCGCGTCCTCATGTTGGCGTGGATGAACCGGGAGGCGCTCGAACGCACCCTCCGCACCGGAACGGTCCACTTCTTCTCGCGGAGCCGCCAGACGCTGTGGCGGAAGGGGGAGACCTCCGGGAACGAGCTGCGCCTCGTCTCGCTGGCCAGCGACTGCGACCGCGACGCCCTGCTGGTGACCGCCGAGCCCGCCGGGCCCACCTGCCACACCGGCGAGACCTCCTGTTTCTTCCGACCGCTCGCGGGGGATAGCGAGGCTGCCGGCGCCCCCGCCCTCGACGCGGCGCTCGGCGAGCTGGCGCGCGTGGTCCACCGTCGCGCCCGGACCCTTCCTGAGGGCTCGTACACCACGCGCCTCCTCGAAGCGGGACCACGACGCGCCGCTCAGAAGGTCGGTGAAGAAGGAGTCGAGGTCGCGCTCGCGGGAGCGGCGGGGACCGACCGGGAGCTCGTGGACGAGGCCGCCGACCTCCTCTACCACCTGCTCGTTCTGTTCGAGAGCCGGAGCGTGCCTCCGGGGCGGATCGCCGCCGAACTCGCCCGCCGGCGACGTCCGGCCCGGACCGACGACGGACCGACGGGCGGCTGACCGGGATCAGGCGAGCGCCGCGAACGCGTCGGCGAGCGTGAGGCGCCCTTCGTAGAGGGCTCGTCCCAGGATCACGCCGGCGACGTTCGCGCCGGGCTCACCCGCGCTGCGATCCCGCACCGCCCGCAGGTGCTCGGCGCTCCCGACCCCCCCGGCGACGATCACCGGAAGGCCGGACGCCACCGCGATCCCGAGCGCCGCATCGAGATCGGGGCCCTCCATCGTGCCGTCGCGCTCGATCCCGGTGTGGATGAGCGTGGCGGCGCCGCGCTCCGCCCACGACCGCGCCGCCGCCTCGGGCGTCGCCGGCGAAGTCTCCGCGCCCGGCGGCGGATCCACCCACCCCCGGGTCTGAAGCCGTCCGCCGCGCACGTCGAGCGCGATGGCGACGCCCTCTGGATCCTCTCGGATCGCAGCCTCCACGACTTCCGGCGACTCGACCGCGACCGTGCCGAAAACGACCCGGGCCGCCCCCGCATCGCGGAGCGCCCGGTAGTCCTCGACCGTCCGCACCCCGCCGGCGACCTGGACCGCGAGGGGGGACTCCTGAAGGAGGCGCTCCACCGCGCGGCGATTCCCGCCATCCCCGAAGGCGGCGTCGAGATCCACCACGTGGAGCCGCCGGGCGCCGGCGTCGGCGAACCGGGCCGCCGCCTCCACCGGATCGCGCCCGTACACCGTCTCGCGGTCCCGTTCCCCGCGCATCAGGCGCACCACCCTCCCGCCGGAGAGATCCACCGCCGGGATCGGCTCGATCGCGGGTGACGGACCCCGGCTCACGACAGCCTCAGGTAGTTGCGGAGGACGGCCGCTCCCAGCCGGGCGCTCTTTTCGGGGTGGAACTGGATGCCGAGGATCCGGTCCTTCCCCGCTGCCGAGGCGAACCGGACGCCGTAGTCGGTCACCGCCAGCCGGTGCGCGGGATTGTCGGGGTCGGCGTGGAACGAGTGGAGGAAGTAGGCGTAGCCGCCCTCCGGGATTCCATCGAACAGCGGCGTCCCCCCGATGTCCTCGAGCTGGTTCCAGCCGATGTGGGGCACCCGGAGCGAGCCGTCGAAACGCCGCACCCGGCCGGGGAGCAGGCCGAGACCGGAAACGCCCGGCGCCTCTTCGCTCTCTTCGAAGAGCATCTGGAGCCCCACGCAGATCCCGAGGAGCCACGCCCCGCGCTCCGCCGCCCGCCGGACCGGCTCCTCGAGTCCCCGTTGGCGCAGCGCCGTCATCGCCTCGCCGAAGTGCCCGTCCCCGGGGAGCACCAGCCGCCGCGCCGCGGCCACCCGTTGGGGATCGGAGGTGAGGAACGCATCCGCGCCGGCGCGCCCGAGCGCCCGCGCCACGCTGCCGAGGTTTCCCGCCCCGTGGTCCACCACGACCACCGTCGGCCCGCCGGCAACCGGCTCAGACAGAGAGCGTCCCCTTGGTCGAGGGCACCTCCGCCCCGATCACGGTCTTCGCCTCGGCGAACGCGCGGGCGAACGCCTTGAACACGGTCTCGGCGATGTGATGGCTGTTCCGGCCGGTGAGGCCATCCACGTGGACCGTGATCCGGGCCCGATCGGTGAGCGCCCGGAAGAAGTCCTCGAACAGCTCGGTGGGGGCCTCCCCCACCCGGGCGGCGGGGAAGTCCACCCGCCAGGCGAGGAACGGCCGCCCGCACAGATCCACCACGACCCGCGAGAGCGCCTCGTCGAGCGGGCAGTGGGCGGAACCGAACCGGCGAACGCCGGCGAAATCGCCGAGCGCCGCCGCGAGACAGTCCCCGAGCGTGAGCCCGACGTCCTCCATCGTGTGGTGCGGGTCCACGTGGAGATCGCCCTCGGCCTCCACCGAGAGGGAAATCCCGGAGTGGCGCGCGAAGGAGTCGAGCATGTGGTCGAAGAACCCGATGCCGGTGGAGATCCGCACGGTGGGCGCGACCGGATCGAGATCGAGGGAGACCGCGACCCGGGTCTCGCGGGTGGCCCGCTCGCGGGCGGCCCTGCGGGGGGCGGCGGCGGACACCCGGTTCACCCGATCGGCGAGTCGGGCCCCGCGACCGCGGCGATCTCGGCCTCGTCCACCGGGGTCGAGAGCGCGTCGCGGAGCCCGCGCAGGAACACCCGGTTCTCTTGCCGGGTCCCCACCGTCACCCGCAGCGTGCCGGCGAGGCGGGGATGGGCGGAGAAATCCCGGAGCGACACCCCGTGGCCGATCAGCCGGCGGCGCAGCACCGGGCTGTGCATCGGCGTCCGGAACAGCAGGAAGTTCGTCTGGGAGGGCCACACTTCGACCGTCTCGACGCCCTTGAGCTGGTCCGCCAGCCACGAGCGCTCGGCGGTGATCCGGCGGGTCAGATCCATCAGCAGATCCCGGCGCCGCATCGCCACCGCCGCCGCCCGGCAGGTGTACACCCCGACCGGGAACGGGGGCTGCGCGCGCCGCATGGCGTGCGCGGCTTCCGGACGGGCGAGCAGGTAGCCGAGCCGGGCGCCGGCCATCGCCATCGCCTTGGAGAAGGTCCGAAGCAGAAGGAGGTTGCCGAACTCGTCGAGGAGCGAGCGGGCGTTCCAGGCGGCGAACTCGTGGTAGGCCTCATCGAGCAGCAGGAAGCCAGGCGTCACATCGGCCAGGCGCCGGACCGCGTCCAGCGGGAGCAGCTCGCCGGTCGGGTTGTGCGGGTTCGTGAGGAGGACGAGCGACGGGCGCTCCGCGACGATGCGGCGTTCCAGCGCGGCGACGTCGTAAGCCAGGTTCTCGCCGAGCGGGACCGGTCGGGGATCGGCCCCCGCCAGCCGGATGGCCCACGGGTACATCGAGAAGCCGGGCGAGGGGTAGATCGCGACCCGCCCCGGTCCGGTCAGCGCCATCCCGGAGAGCTGAAGCATGTCGTCGCCGCCGTTGCCGAAGACGACTCCCTCGGGGTCCCAGTCCGCCAGCGCGCCGATGGCTTCCCGCACCGCCGGGTAGCCGCCGTCCGGATACGGGCGGGAGTCCGCGGTGGCGGTCGCCTCCGCCATCCCGGCGAGGAGGTCCGGGGGGAGCGGCCAGCGGCTCTCGTTCCAGTCGAGGTGGATCGGCACATCGGGTCGGGAGCCGATGTCGGGGGCGAGCTCCATGACTTCGGGGCGGACGAAGTCGAGAGGGACGGGCTTCATGGCGAGCGGCGGATGGTACTGCCGGCCTGCCGGACTCCAGTCCGGCAATTCACTGAGGGCTATGGAGCGCCGCTCTCCAGAGCGGCACGATGGAGCGCAGGCTATCGCGTTGCGACTTGGAGCAGCCTGGTTTCCCAGTGCCGCTCTGGAGAGCGGCGCTCCATAGAGAGCGGCGCGTCTTGCCGGCGCGCCGGACTCCAGTCCGGCAATTGGCAGCTGACGCCCCCCTTGACGGCGCGCCGTCAAGGCGACGCATGGTCGGTGCCAATCGGGAATTGCCGACCTGGACCCAAGTTAGTCACTTTTCCGTCTGGCCGGCGGCCGGCGTCGGAGAGCTGAGGCGATATCGGGGCGGTTTCGGCTCCAAAGTGGCCCGCAGAGCCCGGATTTGCCCCAAACCAAGGCCATTTCGGGGGGTCGAGTGGCCTTTTCCTCCGATCCCCGCGCCAAACCCCCGATGTAGTGCCAACTTCTTTGGCGAGTGGGCGTTTACTCCTTTACTCGAAGCCGCCAATGCGACACGATTGGCTCATGTTCATCCGGGCCACCCGAGTGCGCCGCAAGACCGGTTCGTCCATCGTCCATCGCCTGGTCCAGAGCGAGCGGTTCGGCGACAAGGTTCGCCAGCGGACGCTGTTGAACCTCGGAGTGGGGTACGACGTGCCGCGGGAGCGGTGGCGGGAAGTTGCGCAGTTGACGCGGAGGCTGTTCCACGGGGAGCAGCCGCTGATCGAGCCGGAGCCGGAGGTTCGGCGGGCGGCGGAGGGTCTGGTGCGTCGTCTGCGCGCCCGGGGGGAAGAGCTGGAGAAGGGGCCGGGGCCGAAGCGGGCGACGGTGGATCTGGACACGCTGGACCACGAGGGCGGGGTGCGCAGCGTGGGCGGGGAGCGGGTGAGCCTGGCGGCGCTGGAGCAGTTGGGCTTCGGGGAGCTGCTGCGGGGAGTTGGGTTCTCGGAACGGGACGCGCGGATCGCGACGGCGCTGGTGATGGCGAAGATGCTGTATCCGACGAGCGAGCTGGGGACGGAGCGCTGGCTGCGGGAGGAGAGCGCGACGCTGGAGCTGCTGGGGCTGGCCGGGGGGCTGGGGGTGTCGGACACGAAGCTGCTGCGGATCGGGGACGCGTTGTGGCGGCGTCGCCATGAGGTTCAGGAGGGGCTGTATGGGCGGGCGCGGAGCCTGTTCGGGGAGCCGGAGGCGATCGTGTTCTATGACCTCACGAACACGTGGCACACGGGAGGGCGGACGACGGAGGGAGAGCTGCTGCGGTTCGGGCGGTCGAAGCAGAAGCGGAGCGACTGCCGGCTGGTGACGCTGGGGCTGGCGCTGGACGGCGCGGGGTTCGTGAGGCAGTTCGAGGTTTTGCCGGGGAACGTGTCGGAGCCAGCGACGCTGGAGAGTTCGGTGCGTCGGCTGGAGGGGGGCCTGCGGGAGGGGGAGAGGAGGCCGACGGTGGTGATGGACGCGGGGATCGCGACCGAGGAGAACCTGGGCTGGTTGCGGGAGCAGGGATATGACTGGATCACGGTCTCGCGGTCGAAGCGGCCAGCTCCCCCGGAGGGAGAGCCGGAGGCGCAGCTGCGGACGGCGGCGGGGCACGAGGTTCGGGCGTGGCGGCTGGGCGAGGAGTCGGGGGAGCTGCGGCTGTGCGCGGTGAGCGAGGGGCGGAAGGCGACGGACGAAGCGGCGCTGGCGCGGTACCGGGCGCGGTATGAGGGGGAGCTGACGCGGCTGCACGAGGGGCTGACGATCCGGTATCGGATGAAGCGACACGACCGGGTGGTGGAGAAGGTGGGCCGGCTGAAGGAGCGCTTTGCGCGGGTGGGGAAGCAGTACGAGGTGAAGGTGGAGAAGGGGAAGGGGCCGAACGCGACGGCGGTGAAGTGGAATCGGCGTGAGAAGTACGAGGAGGCGGACGCGAGCGCGGGGGCGTATCTGCTGCGGACCAGCCACCGGGACTGGGAGCTGGAGAAGGTGCTGCGGACCTACTGGCGGCTCACGGGGGTGGAGGCGACGTTCCGGTCGTTGAAGGTGGATCTGGGGCTGCGGCCGATCTGGCATCGGAAGGATGCGCGGATCGCGGCGCACCTGTTCATTGCGTTGCTGGCGTATCACGCGGTGCGGCTGATCCGGACGCGGCTGCGGGCGGCGGGAATCCGGTCGAGCTGGAGCACGCTGCGGGATCGTCTGCGGCCGTGGGGGCGGGTGACGACGACGATGCGGACGGAGGACGGGTCGCTGATCGTGAACCGGCAGGATGTCCGGGTGGGGGCGGAGCTGGCGGAGGTGGGACGGTTGATGGGAGTGCGTCCCGGTCTGTATCGCCGCCGGCACGTCGAAGCGGCGGCGCGGTAGGCGATCCTTGTAGTGCCCCTGTGGGCACTCGCCTGTCTTGTAACGGAAGTCAGGTCATATGGTTACGGCACCACATGTTCACAAAATGACTAACTTGGGTGGAGTTCGGCGCCAGTTCTCCCGGTGGGGGCCCGGCAGTAGTCCGGCAATTCACTGAGGGCTATGGAGCGCCGCTCTCCAGAGCGGCACGATGGAGCGCCGGCTATCGCGTTGCGACTTGGAGCAGCCTGGTTTCCCAGTGCCGCTCTGGAGAGCGGCGCTCCATACCGCCGGCAAGGGCCCGGCAGTCAGGCGCCAGTTCTCCCCGTAGCCGGCCCGCCGGCAACAGCATCGTCCGCGAAGCGGATGGAGACCGAGCGCGCGTGCGCCTCGAATCCCTCGATCCGGGCGAAGCGCTCGAAATCCTCCCGCTCCGCCTCGAGCCGGTCCCGCTCGTAGCGGATCAGGCTCTGCCGCCGCGTGAAGTCCGCGACCGAGAGCGGCGACGCGAAGCGGCCGGTCCCCCCGGTCGGCAACACGTGGTTCGGCCCGGCGCCGTAGTCGCCGATCGCAACCGGCGAGTGAGGCCCGAGAAGCACGGCGCCCGCCGTCGGGAACCGGCCGGCGAGCGCCTCCGGATCCTCGGTGAAGACCTCGAGATGCTCCGGGGCGAACTCGACCGCGAGCTCGACGGCCTCGTCGAGGCTCCCGACGACGACCGCGGCGCCGTGGCGCGAGAGCGCCCGCCCGATGGTGGCCCGATTCGGCTGGCTCTCGGCCTGACGCGCGACTTCAGCCGCGACCGCCTCGGCGAGGGCGCGGGAGGTCGTGATCAGGACGGCGCGCTCCTCCCCCGAGCCGTGTTCCGCCTGCGCCAGCAGGTCCGCGGCGATCCACGCCGGGCCGGGCCCTGCCCCGGCGCTCCCGTCGGCGACGACGACGACTTCGGAAGGGCCCGCGAACGAGTCGGTTCCCACAAGGTGGCCGACCTGGCGTTTCGCCTCCGCGACCCACTGGTTTCCGGGTCCGACGACCACGTCCACCGGCCGCACCGTCTCGGTGCCGAAGGCGAGGGCGGCGATGGCCTGGGCGCCGCCCACCCGGTAAACCTCCGAAACGCCCGAGACAGCCACCGCGGCGGCGAGCTGCGGGCTCCGCTCGAGAGCCCCCGGGGGGGTGGCGAGGACGATGCGGGGAACCCCCGCGACCCGCGCCGGGCCAGTGTTCATGAGCACGGTGGACGGGTACGCCGCGGCGCCGCCGGGCACATAGACGCCGGCGGCCCGCAGCGGAAGAACGCGCCACTCGAGCCGTGAGCCGCCGCCGAGGTCCATCGCGAACGACGCCTCGCGCTGGCGCTCGTGGTAGGCGGCGATGCGATCCGAGGCCCGCCGCAGCAGGTCGCGATCCGCCGGATCGGCGGCGGCGGCGAGTTGGGCCAGCTCTTCGGGGGACACCGCGATCCGCTCGGGGGTGAGCTCGACCCGGTCGAACTCCCGGGCGCATTCGACGAGGGCGCGGTCGCCCCCGCGCCGGACCCGATCGAGGATCGCCGCCGTCTGATCCCGGACGCCGGCGGAACCGCTCGCCGCGTCCTCGCTTCGGCGCGGGTCGGCCCGGTAGGCGCGCCTGCCGGCGAAGATCGGGAGCAGCGCGCTCAAGCCGGCTCCACCGCGGCGCGGAGCCGATCGAGCACCGGTCGAAGCCGCGGCCCCCGGAGCCGGAACGCGGCCCGGTTCACGATGAGCCGTCCCGAACTCTCGAACAGCGTCTCCTCCTCTACGAGCCCGTTCTCCCGCAGGGTGACGCCGGTCTCCACCAGGTCCACGATGCCGTCAGCAAGGTCCATCGCGGGCGCCAGCTCGATGGCGCCGGAGAGCCGAATCAACTCGACCGGGATGCCCCGGTCCCGGTAGTGGCGGGCGGCCACCCGGACGTACTTGGTCGCGATCCGGACCGGCGGCTCCGGGAACGGACGATCGGACGGTCGCGCGACGACCATCCGACAGCGCCCCACCCCGAGATCGAGCGGCTCGTACACGTGGGCGGGCTGCTCCTCGAGGATGTCCCGACCGACGAGCCCGAAGTCCCCGACCCCGTGTTCGACATAGATGGGCACGTCGCGGTCCTTGGCGAAGATCGCCTCCATGCCGGGTCCGGCGAGGCGCAGCCGACGATCCACCTTCCCCCGGTCGGGGAGCGGGATCCCCGCTTCGGAGAGGACGGCCCGCGCCGCCCGCAGCAACCGGCCGGTGGGCAGCACGGCGACGAGCGGGTTTTCCACGGCGCGGCGAAGGATAGCGACCGCTCCGCCTGCTACCGTCGCCGCCGGGATCCCCCGATGCTGCCGGTCGCCACACCCGTTCGCTGCGCCTCGCGGGCCGTTCTCCTCGCGCTCGCCGCCGGGTGCGCCGTGAACGCCCCGGTGATGGAGCCGCAGCGCGCCCTCGACACCCTGATGGCGCTACCCGGCGGGACGGCGCCAGTCGAGGCCCACTGCCGCGATCAGGCCGAGTTCGCGGTGCGGCAGTTGCCCATCCAGCGCCGCGAGGAACTCGCCGCGGAGACCGCGGGGGCAACCCGCGCGGCGTGCGTCGAGGTGCTTACCGTGTTCGTGTCGGTGACGATGCTGCCGGGCGACTCCACCGACGACTCCTTCGCTGCGGTGCAGGAGCAGATCATCGGGCAGGACGCCCAGGCCCTGGTGGACAGTTGCGACATCCACTACCAGTCGTGGCGGCTCCTCCAGGGCGAGAGCCCGCAGGCGGTCCGTCGCGACAGTCCGCTCGAAGCGGCGCGCTACGACGGTTGGGTGGATCGCTGCTTCGCCGTTCTGCGTCTCCTCGCCGCCCGGCCTCCCCCGCCCCCGCCCGGCTGATTCGCTCGCCGATCCGCCACTTCGCCCGGTGTATCGTCGGGCCATGACCCGCCGGCGGCTGCCGATCGGCATCCAGACCTTCCGCGAGATCCGGGAGGACGAGTGCTATTACGTGGACAAGACCGCGTACGCCCTGCGGCTGGTGGACCAGGGGAAGCACTTCTTCCTCTCCCGACCGCGGCGGTTCGGCAAGAGCCTGTTCCTCGACACCCTGAAAGAGCTGTTCGAGGCGAACGAACCCCTCTTTCGGGGCCTCGCCATCCACGACCGCTGGGACTGGTCGGCGCGGCGACCGGTCGTCCGGCTCAGCTTCGGCGGGGGAAACTACTCGGACCCCGAGGCCGTGGGGACCCGCATCCAGGAGAAGCTCGCGGCGACGGAGCGACGGACCGGGATACCCGTAGGCGGCGGGTCGCCCGCCGGGCGATTCGCCGATCTCATCGAGGCCCTGCACCGGGAGACCGGTCGGCGGGTCGTGGTCCTCGTGGACGAGTACGACAAGCCCATCCTCGATGTTCTCGGTGATCCCGACGCGGCGCGAGCGAACCGCGACTTCCTCCGGGGCTTCTACGGAGTGGTCAAGGACAGCGACGCGCACATCCGGTTCAGCTTCTTCACCGGGGTGAGCAAATTCACCAAGGTGAGCCTCTTCTCCGAGCTGAACAACCTGCGCGACATCACCCTGTCCCCGCCGTTCTCCTCGATCTGCGGCTACACCGAAGCGGACCTCGATGCGGTGTTCGCCCCGGAGCTTCCGAACTTCGATCGCGAACGCATCCGCGACTGGTACAACGGCTATTCGTGGCGCGGCGCGGAGCGCGTCTACAACCCGTACGACATCCTGCTTCTCTTCGCCACCGGCGACTTCGACATCCACTGGTTCGAGACCGCGACTCCGTCGTTCCTCGTCGAGATCCTGCGCCGTCGCGAACTGTTCGCACCGTCGCTGGAGACCATGTTCGGCACCAGCGAACTCCTCTCGTCCTTCGACGTGGGGCGCATCGAGCCGGAGGCGCTGCTGTTTCAGACCGGCTACCTCACGATCATCGGGGAGGAGGAACTCGCCGGGCGGCCCCATTTCCAGCTCGGCTACCCGAACCGGGAAGTACGACAGAGCCTCAATGAGTACCTGCTCCGGGCGATGTCTCCCCGGGACGCCGGCCGCGACGCCCCTGCCGGGCGCCTCGCGCCGCTGCTCGAATCCGGCGATTTCCGGGGCGCCGAGAAGCTGCTGCGCGCCTTCTTCGACGCCATCCCCTACGAGTGGCATACCCGGAACGACCTCGCCCGGTTCGAGGGCTACTACGCGAGCGTGTTCTACTCCTGGTGCGCCGCGTCCGGGCTCGATCTGGTCGCGGAGGAGAGCAGCCGCCGGGGCCGGGTGGACCTCGCGATCCGCCTGCCGCGCTCGGTGGTCCTGGTCGAGTTCAAGGTCGTGGACCGCGAGGCCGACGGGAGTGCGCTGCGGCAGTTGAAGGAGCGGGGCTACGCCGGGAAGTACCGGGCCTCCGGGCATCCGATCCACCTGGTCGGCGTGGAGTTCAGCCGCGCTCGGCGGAACATCGTCGCCTTCGATGTGGCGCCGGCCGGGTAGCGGCGCCACCCCCCCGCCCGGCCGGTCCGCGGTCTCCTTTGACCCACCCCGGTGCTCTTTGTTACAACGATAGGCGGAGATCGGGGTCCAGTCACGCGGAGGCGCCCGCCTTCGGAGCTCGGCCCCCTGAAGGAGCATTCGATGAGAGCCGATGGATTCCTGAGCATTCGCCGTGCACTGCTCGCCGCAGCGCTTGTGATTCTGGGCGCGGGGGCGGCCATGGCCCAGGAGGCCGAAGCCGAGGAGGAAGAGGCTCCCCTCAGCTCGGGGGACATCACCGAGGAGCACGTCGGTGAGGATGTCGTCGTGCAGTCGAGGGTTTACCGCGTCGCGCGGAACCGGACCGGCGTCTATGTCTATCTGGACGCCGACACGTCCACCGGCTTCCAGGCGGTGATCCCGCTGAGCGCGATCCCGAACTGGGGCGGGGCCGACCCCGAGAAGCGCTACGCCCAGCGGCGCATCGTGCGCGCCAGCGGCGAGGTCGAGCAGCAGGGCGAGACGCTGTTCATCACCGTCCGCGAGCCGGAGCAGCTCCGGGTCATCCCGAGACGTCGCCGGAGGTAACTCTGGAGCGCCGGACTCCAGTCCGGCAATTCCGGCCGGGCTGACTCCTCGCGAGTGCCACTCTGGAGAGTGGCGCTCCATGCCCCCGGCCCGCTCGGCGCTCCGCGCCTCTGATCCCAGCCTTCGCTCCGCTCCAGGCTGCGATCAACACTTCTTTCTCTCTCGGAGAGGTGGGAAGAATCCCCTCTCTCCGAACCTCTCCCCCCGGAGCGCCGGACTCCGCCGGTTCTCCCGGCCAGTTCTCCCGGTGGGGGCGGGGCCCGGCACCGAGAGACGGATCCGACTGGCGCCGGATACGGATTCGCCCGGCCCAACCTCGCAAGCGGGAGAACCGGGGCGGTCCCTACAGCGCCGACTCACCCTGGAACGCCGCTTTCGATAGCGGCGCTCCCTTGCCGGGACGCTGACGGCGCGTGGGCGTCAGCTGCCCCGCCCGGCGTCCACCTTGGCGAAGAACTGGAGCCCCCGGCCGTCCAGACTCCACTTCCCGGCGCCCACCATGGCGACGAACAGGAACAGGAAGCAGTAGAGAACCGCCAGTTCGCCCCGGTTTTCGATCGGCCACCAGCCGAGCATCATCTCGTCCTCGCCGGCGCGGAACTGGTGCGCCATGAAGTACGCGACGGCCATCTGCCCGCTGCTGATGAAGGCGGCGATCCCGGTCATGAAGCCGACCATGATCAGGAGACCGCCGACCAGCTCGATCAAGCCCGCGAGCCCCATGAGGCTCATCAGCTCGCGCTGCGTCCCGCCCATGAGACCGAACATCTTCTGGAGCCCGTGGCAGGCGAACAGGAATCCGCCGACGATGCGCAGCAAGGCGTACGCGGAGTCCCGGTGCTGGGACAGGATGGTCTGCATGTCATGTCTCCTTTCCCGTCGCTGACGGGAGTTCAGGTCAGAAGTCCACCAGGATGGTGTACTTCGCGATCAGCGCCCGATCGTTCGGCCCGCCCAGGACGTGCCGCCGATCGTTCAGGACGATGAAGAAGTCCGAGAGCGGCCGGTGGATCAGGTTGAAGCGGATGTTCGTGTCCCACTCTTCGGTGATGCTGTTGTACTGGATCAGCGCCCGCAGGAACATCCGGGTCGTGAACGTGTGGGTGATCCGGACGGTCAACAGATCAGCCACGAATGCGCCGCCGGGCAGCACGATGTCGTTGCGGGTCCAGCCCGCGTAGGCGGTGAACCGGGGCTCGAAGCGCACCACCGTGCTCAGGTTCAGCGCCTTCCGGTCCCCTCCGTAGAACGTCCCCCAGTCGTAGCGCACGTTGAGGGACAGCGGACGGCTGGGGTCCGAGAAGAGCATGACGAAACCGTCCTCGTACTGGTAGCGGTCCGCGGGGACGACGGTCGTGGGGTGGATGGCGAACTCGGACGACGGGTTCTCGATGCTGTGGTTGTAGCCGAACTCCAGCATCGCCCCGTTCTGGTGCCGGAACGAGAAGTGGGCGTTCGTGTAGCGGCTCACCAGGTTCCCCTCGGGGTCCACGTAGTCGTTGAACTCGAGGTGGGGGTTGAACTCCCGGAGGAAGCCGCTCCAGCGCTCGGGGCGGTAGTGGTAGCCGACGTAGCCGAGGATCCGCCGAACCCCGAGCCGCGGCGCGAACCCCATCTCGGGGTTGAAGTCCTCCCCGAGATGCGACCACGCCGCCCGGAGCTGCCACAGCCGGCTGTCGTAGTTGGCGGCGAAGCGCCCCGCGTTCTGGTCGCCAGTGCGCCCCGGACTCGCCGTGCGCGCCCAGTAGGAGTTGAGCTCCAGCTCGGGAGTGACCCGGATGTTCGCGTCGGCGCCCACCGAACGGTTGTAGTGGTCGCTCCCGGAACCCGACTCCCGATTCAGGAAGATCGCCCCCACATCCGAGTTGGCGCCCACGTTCCGCCGGACCCGCGCCGCCGAGAAATTCTCGGCGGGCGTCAGTTCGTGGTCGCCGGTCTGGATGTTCATCGCGCCGAGTTCCCACGCCCCCGCCCGTCCGGTGAGCCGGCCGCCGCCGAGGACCGGGATGGGGACCCCGTCCTCCGAGAGGCCGATCCGGCGGCTGAAGAACAGGTAGAGATCGTCCCCCCGGCTCTGGGTGGCGCGCAGCGTGGCCGGGTTGAACGCCTGCCCGAAGTCGGCGCGGAACTGGGTGATCCGCGAATCCGACGGGACGCCGAACCGGAAGATCCCCGAGTTCTCGATGAAGAAGTCGCGCTTCTCCGGGAAGAACAGACTGAACCGGGTCAGGTTGACCTGCTGGACATCGGCCTCCACCTGGGAGAAATCGGTGTTCGCGGTGAGATCGAGGTTCAGGCCGGTGCCGATCAGGACCTTGGCGTCCACCCCTCCGGTCACGTAGTCGAGCGCGCCGGCCTCGTCTCCCTCCTCCGGCGCCGAGGTCGCCGAGGCGTAGGGCGTCACCTTGAATCGCCCTCCGGGGACGAGCCCCTGAAGCCCCTCGAGCGTCCCGGAGTAGGAGATCCGGGCGAAATTGAAGAAACGCGGGATCGGCGCCCAGAACGAGTCCTCGTTCAGCCGCCGGACCCGCCTCAGGAAGTTGATGCCCCAGACCTGCTCCGGACTCTCGCGGAACCGCATCGTCCGGAACGGGATCGCCATCTCGATCTCCCAGCCCTCCGCGGTGGTCCGGGTCTCCACGAACCAGACGCCGTCCCAGTCCCGATTGAACTCGCGCCCCTCGTTGAAGACCTGCCCGTCGAACTTGGCTCCGGCCGGGTTCGTCTCGAACATGTACCCGTTGCGGCGGTCGTGGAAGGTGTCCACCACGATGCCGAAGATGTCTCCGGCGCGCGTCGAGAAATCGCGCGACAGGTCGTTCACGATGATCGCGGACGGGTCGTCGTCGAACGCCTTCGCGCCCACGTAGAGGAACTCGTCGTCGTAGAGGACCCGGACCTCGGTCCGGAACGTCGCCGGCATCCCCTCGAACGGATTGCCCTGCGTGAACGACGAAGCGACCGGCGCCTCGGACCACTCGGCGTCCGTCACCACGCCGTCCACGACGATCTCGGCGGTCGCCCGCGTCGCCGGCAGTCGGCGCTCGAACCGGGCGGTCTCGAAATCCACCGGCGTCTGGGCGAACGCGGCCCCGGTCGCCACCACGCCCAAGAACGTCGCCACCACGCCCAAGAACGTCGCCACCACGCCCAAGAATGTCGCCACCACGCCCAAGAATGTCGCCACCACGCCCGGAAACGCCGCCGCCCACCCCCAAAGGGTCAAACCCCCGAGCCGGGTGGTTGCCGCGGGGACGGCCGCTCCCGAACCGCGCACGGGGAGCCGAGCCACGCGCATCCGGAGCAGAAAGTAGCACACCGGGCGGAGAACCCGGGGCCCCGCCGGGCGTCAGCCTCCGGGCCGGACAAGCCGCCGGGCCGCGAGCCGTCGGTAGGCGGACAGCGCCGCGAGAGTCACCGGGCCCGGACGCCCGTCACCGACCGACCGGCGCCGCCCCTCGAGGTCCACGAACCACCCGATCGGAAGCACCTCCCGGGAGGAGCTGGTCAGAAACGCCTCCTCCGCTTCGCCGAAGCGAGCCAGCGGCACGGTCTCCTCGACCCACGGGATCCCGGCCTCGTCGAGCGCCTCGAACAGCAGCGCGCGGGTGATCCCGGGGAGGAGCCCGCTTCCGACGGGCGCGGTGCGGACCACGCCGCCTTGCACCCGGAACACGTTGGAGGTCGCCCCCTCGGTGAGCTCACCCCGGTCGTTTCGCAGCAGGGCCTCGTGGGCGCCCACCGCGCCGGCCTCCGCGACCGCGAGCCGCTGCCCGGCGAGATTCGTGGTCTTGACTCCCGGCGGCAGCCCGCCCGGGACCGCCCGCACCCGGTCGGTCAGCAGCACGCCGACGCCGCCCTGCTCCGGATCCACCGGAAGCGGAGCGAGCGGCCGCACCAGGATCACGAGCGAGGGAGCGCCGGCCGCCGACCCGGCGGTGAGGGTGATCCGGAGCGAGGACTCCCCGTCCCCGCCGGCGGCCTGACGGGTCGCGTGGAGACGGGCGGTGATCTCCGCGTTCGCGGGAGCCAGCCGGATGCCGAACCGCTCCGCCGATCGCCGCAGCCGCTCGAGGTGCTCCTCGAACAGGAGCGGGACGCCTCCGTAGGTCCGGAGGTTCTCGTACACCGCCTCCCCGTGGAGGAACGCCCCATCCACGGCGCTCACGACCGGGGCGTCGGACGGAAGGATCCGGCCGTCCACATTGACGGCTGCCCCGGACCCGAGGCGTCTCCCGGCCCGGCGCCCCCGGAAGCGGCGGGCCGTCTCCCCAGCGTCAGCGCCGCTCGCGGGTCCCGGTGCGACCCGCGTGCGCGCTTCGCCGGATGCCCCCGCCTCGGGGAGGATCCCGGCGATCCGGTCCACCGAGAGCGCGAACCCCACCGCCGGCCGGGCATCCCCGAACCGCGCGAGCAGGTCGTCGTAACGGCCCCCTCCCCCGATCTCGCGTCCCGCGCCTTCGGCGTGGACCTCGAAGATGAGCCCGGTGTAGTAGTCGAAACCGCGCAACTCGGCGAGATCGAAGCGGAAACGGTCGTCGAGCCCGAGTCCTTCCAGTTCCTTCGCCACCGCCTTCAGCCGCGCGAGCGCCCGCAGGGCCCGATCCGGCAGATCCGCCCCGGAGGCGGCGGCCAGCACCTCGGCGCCGCCCGCGTGGTCGAGCGCGCCGGCGACCGGGCCGGCGCGGTCCCCGAGCGCCTGCGCGATCCGGCCGCGATCCCTTCGCCACAGCCCCCGAAGCGCCTCCGCCCGCCGGACCTCCCGGTCGGCCTTCCCGGTGACGGCCAGCGCCTCGTCGAGGAGCGACAGCGGGAACCCGGCGTGACCCAGCGTGAACAACGCCCCCCGGACCCCGAGCCGCTCGAGCGTCTCGAACGCGAGCAGCAGGATTTCGAGATCGGCGCCCGAGCCGGCGGCGAACCGCTCGACCCCGACCTCTCGCATCAGCGAGGGCGCCAGACCGGGCGCCGGGCGCCGCACCAGCTCGCCCCGGTAATGCAGCCGGGAGGCGCTTCGCGGGAGCCGGCTCGCCGCCGCCCGCGCCGCGAGCGCGGTGAAGTCGGACCGGAGGGCGAGCAGGTCCCCACCCTCGGTGAACCGGTAGCTGGCGCGCTCCGACCAGCGGCCGCCCCCGCGCGCGAACACGCCGGCATGATCGAACAGCGGCAGCAGGATCTCCTCGTAGCCCCACTCGTCGAACACCTCGGCCGCAGCCTGTTCCACGAACCGCCGCCGCCGGGCCTCGGCGCCGGCGTGCGTCACGGCGCCGGAAGGGGCGCGCAGGAACGGATCGGGGGTCGGGGGCGTCATGCGATGGTCTCCGGGCGTCAGTTGCCGATGTAGCGGGACACCAGGGTGCGCGCCTCCGCCGGGTCGCCGCTGCCGTGCACGATGGCGCGGCCGTCGGGGAACACGACGAGACGCCTTCCTTCGGCCTCGAACTGCACGAGGAACGGAGATCGCCGCACCGACGACTCGACCTCCGGCAGCGCCGCCAGCCGGATCGCGAGGTCCTCGAGGAACGACCCACCGAGATCCGGCCCGGACCCCGGCCGCACCTGGACCGCGTTCCGGCCGCAGAGCGTCACGGTCGCCGGGCCCGCATCCCCGCGGAGGAAGACGAAGTCGCGTCGGCCGCACGCCGGGCAGTCGGGATCGGGGCCGCCCACCTCCATCCGGTAGGAGGTCCGGTCCCACACATCGAGGTGCCAGATCCCGGTGGCGACCGTCTCGGCGCGGCCGGCGAGGATCTTGAGCGCCTCGGCCACCGCGTAGGCCGTCACCGCCGCCACCGCCGGCGCGATCACTCCGGCGGTGTCGCAGGTCGGGGAGGAGCCTGGCGGAGGAACATCGGGGATCACGCAGCGCAGGCACCCGGTCCGCCCCGGGACGATCGTGAACGTCATCCCGTAGCTGCCCACGCAGGCGGCGTAGATCCACGGGATCCCCCGCCAGACCGCGACGTCGTTCAACAGGTAGCGGGTCTCGAAGTTGTCGGTGGCGTCGAGGATCAGGTCCACGCCCTCGGTCACTTCCTTCGCGTTCCCAGCGTGGAGGTCGAGCGCGAGCGGCTCGAGCCGCACCTCCCGGTTCACCGCCGCCAGCCGCCGCCGGGCGCTTTCCGCCTTCGGCGCGCCCTCCCGCGCATCGGCCTCGGCATAGAGCGTCTGGCGCTGCAGGTTCGACAGCTCCACGGTGTCGCGATCCACGAACCGCACCGCGCCCACCCCGGCCCGCACCAGCATGTCGAGCGACACCGAACCGAGCGCGCCCGCTCCCACGACGAGCGCGCGCGCCTTCCCGAGCCGGGCCTGTCCCGCCTCGCCGATCCCGGCGAACAGCGTCTGTCGCGAGTAGCGCCCGTCGGGTCCGGACCTCATGCCGGGCGGAGTTTAGGCGGCGCTTCGGCCGAACTCCCGGGCGCGCCACACGAAGTAGATGGCGGGAAACACGAGCAGCACGACGAACGCCGCCGTGACCACCCCGCCCACCATGGGCGCCGCGATTCGCTTCATCACATCGGCCCCGGCCCCGGAGCTCCACAGGATGGGCAGCAGGCCGAGCGCGGTGGTGGCGGTCAGCATGGCCACCGGACGCACCCGCCGGAGGGCTCCGTCGAACACCGCTTCGGCGAGCTGGGCGCGGTCCGTGAGGAGACCCTCGGTCTTCGCCGCTTCGCAGGCGCGGTCGAGGTAGAGCAGCATCACCACCCCGGTCTCCGCGCTCAGCCCGGCGAGGGCGATGATCCCGACCCCCACCGCGATGCTCAGGTTGTAGCCGAGCGCGTAGAGCAGCCAGAACGCGCCGATCAGGGAGAGCGGCACCGCCGACACCACGATCAGGGTGCGCGATACCGACCGGGTGCTGATCTGGATGATGATGAGGATCAGCACCAGCGTGAGCGGGATCATGATCTCCATCCGCTCCCGCGCCCGCAGGAGGAACTCGTACTGACCGCTCCAGCCGAGGCTGTAGCCGGTGGGAATCTCCACCGCCGCGGCGACGGCCTGCTGCGCCTCCTCCACGTAGCTGCCCACGTCCACGTCTTCGATGTCCACGTAAACCCACGCGTTCGGCCGGGACTGCTCGCTCTTGATCACCGGCGGCCCCTTGACGAACGACATGTCCGTCAGGAAGGCCAGCGGGATCTGCTGCCGGGTCGGGGTCTGCACCAGGATGTCGCCGAACTCGGAGGGGTTGTCGCGCAGGTCGCGGCTGTAGCGCAGGTTCACCGGGTAGCGCTCGAGTCCCTCCACCGTGGTCGTGATGTTCATCCCGCCGATCGCCGACTGGATGACCTCCTGCACGTCGCCCACCGTGAGGCCGTAGCGCGCGATGGCGTCCCGTCGGATCGTGAAGTTCAGGTAGTTGCCGCCCATGGCCCGTTCCGAGTACGCCGAGCGGGTGCCGGGCACATCGCGGATCACGGCTTCGACCCGGCCGCCGAGGGCTTCGAGCACGGCGAGGTCGGGACCCGCCAGCTTGATTCCGACCGGCGTCTTGATGCCGGTCGAAAGCATGTCGATGCGGGTCTTGATCGGCATCGTCCACGCGTTGGTGAGCCCCGGAAAACGGATGGCGTCATCCATCTCGGCGATGAGCCGGTCCGGCGTCATGCCGGGCCGCCACGCGCTCTCCGGCTTCAGCAGGATCGTCGTCTCGATCATGCTCAGCGGCGCCGGATCGGTGGCGGTGTCCGCCCGCCCGACCTTGCCGAAGACCTGCTCCACTTCGGGGAACTCCCGCAGGATCCGGTCGGTCTGCTGCAGGATCTCCCGGGCCTTGGTGACGGAGACTCCGGGGAGCGTGGTCGGCATGTAGAGCAGGTCGCCTTCCCACAGCGGAGGCATGAACTCCGACCCGAGGCGCGAGATCGGCGTCCAGGTGGCGCCGGCCGCGGCGATCGTGAGCGCGAGCACCGCCCAGCGCCAGCGCAGGACCCGCCGGAGCACGGGTCGGTAGAGCGCCATGAGGAGCCAGGTGACCGGGTTCTTCCCGGCGGGCCGGATCCGCCCCCGGATCCAGTAGCCGGCGAGCACCGGAACGACGGTCACCGAGAGGAGAGCGGCGGCCGCCATCGCGTAGGTCTTGGTGAACGCGAGCGGCCGGAACAGCCGGCCCTCCTGCGCTTCCAGCGCGAAGATGGGCGCGAACGAGATCGTGATCACCAGCAGGGCGAAGAACAGGGTCGGGCCGACCTCCGTCGAGGCGCGGGCGATGATCCGCCAGTGCGGAACCCGGCCGCCGTCCCTCTCCAGGTGCCGATGGGCGTTCTCCACGATCACGATCGCGGCGTCCACCATGGCCCCGATCGCGATCGCGATGCCGCCGAGCGACATGATGTTCGCGCCGACCCCCTGCACGGTCATCACGAGGAACGCGGTCAGCACCGCGAGCGGCAGCGTGATCACCGCGACGAGCGCCGAGCGCAGGTGGAGCAGGAACACGGCGCACACCAGCGCCACGATCGCCATCTCCTCGATCAGCTTCTGGCGGAGGGTGGCCACCGAGTTCTCGATCAGGACCGTGCGGTCGTACACCGGAACGACCTCCACCCCGGGCGGCAGACCCGGCGCGAGTTCTGCGAGACGGGACTTGACCCGGGTGATGACTTCGTGGACGTTCTCGCCGGAGCGCACCACCACGATGCCGCCCACGACTTCTCCCTCGCCGTTCAGTTCGGCGAGGCCGCGGCGGATTTCCGGACCGAACTGGACGGTCGCCACATCCTCGACGGTGACCGGGGTGCCCGATGCATCCACCCCGAGCGCGATGCGGCGCACGTCGTCGAGTCCCCGGAGATACCCCTCCCCGCGCACCATGAACTCGGTCTCGGCGGTCTCGAAGACGCGCCCCCCGACGTCGCTGTTGCTGCGGCGCACGGCGTCCCGGATCCGCGCGAGGGAAATGTCGTAGGCGCGCAGCCGGTTCGGATCCACCGTGATCTGGTACTGCCGGACGAAGCCCCCGACGCTCGCCACTTCCGAGACGCCCGGAACCGCGGTGAGTTCGTACTTGAGGAACCAGTCCTGCAGCGACCGCAGCTCGGCGAGATCCTGCTCCTCGGAGCGAAGGGCGTACATGTAGGCCCATCCCACGCCGCTCGCGTCCGGGCCGAGCGTCGGCGTGACGCCCTCGGGCAGCCGGCCGCTCACGTAGTTCAGGACTTCGAGAACCCGGCTCCGCGCCCAGTAGAGGTCCGTGCCGTCCTCGAAGATCACGTAAACGAACGAGAACCCGAAGAACGAGTAGCCGCGGACCACGGTCGCGGACGGAACCGCGAGCATCCGGGTCGTGATCGGGTAAGTCACCTGGTCTTCGACGACCTGCGGCGCCTGACCCGGATAGTCGGTGAAGATGATCACCTGCACGTCGGACAGATCGGGAAGCGCATCCAGCGGGATCGCCCGGAGCGCCTGGTAGCCGGCCAGACCCAGGAAGGCGCTCATGGCGAGGACGAGCAGCCGGTTCCGGAGCGACCACTCGATCGTCCTGGTCAGCATGGTTCTCGGCTCCGGCCCTCAGTGGTGGTGGTGCGACATGTCGGCCGCCGGGGTTTCGGTCTCCTCCGGCGCCGGTTCGTCTTCGAGCGCCTTGATGGCCTGCGTCAGGTTGCTCTCGGAATCGATCAGGAACTGCGCCGAGACCACGATGCGATCCCCGTCGGCGACGCCGTCACGCACCTCGAACACCCCGTCGCCGCTCGCTCCCAGGGTGACCTCGTTGACCCGGAACAGCCCCGGCGACAGCTCGACAACGACGAGCTCCCGGGTTCCGCTGCGGATCACCGCCTCTTCGGGCACGGTCAGCGCGTTCCGGGCGACCGGAATGTCGAACGTCACGTTGGCGTACATGCCCGCCCTCAGCATCAGGTCCGGGTTCGCGAGCTCGATGGACACGGTCATCGTGCGCGTTTCCTGGTTGAAGTGGGGGTAGAGGAAGCGGATGAATCCGGTGTAGGGCCGTCCCGGGACGTAGGGCAGTTCCACTTCGGCCCGCTGGCCGATCCGCATGGCCTCCACCTGGTGTTCGAAGATCTCGACGTCCACCCAGATGGTCGTCAGGTCCGCCACCTTGTAGAGGTTCATGCCGGGCTGGACGTACATCCCGTCGAGGGCCTCGTCCATCTTCTCGACGACGACCCCGGTCACCGGGGAGACCACCGACAGCGTGCGCCGCGGCGTTTCCTCCTGCTCGAGGGTCGCGATCTGTTCGTCGGTGACGTCCCAGGTGCGAAGTCGCGCGCGCGCCGACTCCACCAGCGAGTGGGCCCGCTCCGCCACGTCGGGGAACTGCGCGGCGTCGAGCCTCGCGGCGTAGTCGATCGCGTGCAGGTACTCGGTCTGGGTGTTGACGAGTCGCGGGCTGTAGATGTCGAAGAGCACCTGTCCCTTCTCGACGGTCTCACCGAGGTAGTTCACGGCGACGTTTTCGATCCAGCCGTCGAACTTCGTGTTGATCCACGCGATCTGCCTGTCGTTGTGCGCGAGCGTCCCGACGGTCCGGATCGTCTGGGCGATGTCCCGCCGCGCGACCGGCGCGGTCCGGACTCCGATGCGCTGGACGAAGGTCGGATCAAGGCGCACCGTTCCTTCCGGCCGGTCTTCGGCCTCGTCGGCAAAGACCGGGACGAGGTCCATCCCCATGGGGGACTTGCCGGGCCGGTCCGAAGTGAAATTCGGGTCCATGGGGGCCCGCCAGTAGAGGATCTCCCGGTCCGTCGGCGGCGCCGGGTCCGCGTACACCGGGACGAGGTCCATCCCCATCGGTGACTTGCCGGGCCGGTCCGATGTGAAGTTCGGGTCCATGGGCGCCCGCCAGTAGAGGATCTCCCGGTCGGCTTCGGAATCCGCGGCGCCCGGGTCCAGCTCCCCGCCGCCTTCCGCGGCGACGGCGAAACGGGGTGGCCACTCCCAGCCCCCGAGACCGAAAACAGCCAGGCCCAGGACCGCCGCGCCAGCCACGAAGGCGCCGGCGCCGATGACGAATGTCCGGTTCATGATGGTCTCCCGTCGCCAGGCGGCAAGCCGACTCCGACGCCCCGTTCGAGGTCGGCGAGGGCGATCAGGAAATCCGAGACGTAGCGGGCGCGCATCCTCCGAACGGCGATCTGGACGCGCTCGCTGTCGAGCAGGTCGAGAACGCCCACCTGCCCGGTCTGGTACGCCGTCTCGGTGGCGAGCAGGGTTGCTTCGCTCTGGGGAATGAGCACCGTGTCGAGCAGCGCGATCTGATCGTCCAGCGTCTCGATGCGGATCAGCGCCCGTTCGACGGCGTCTTCCATGTCGTCCCGGACCTCTTCCAGACGGCGCCGCTGGGCGGTGAGCCGGTATCCGGCCTCTTCGACGCCAGCCCGGTAGCTCTCCTTCCACACCGGCAACGAGACGCCCACCGAAACGCTGACCGCGTTCCTGCCCTCGTCGGGAGGGAGCGGCCCGAAGGCGTCCCGAGGGTCGCGTCCGGAGACGTTCATCAGGGCGAGACTCGCGGTGAGGCGGGGGCGGAAGCTCATGCCGGCGAGTTCCACCGCCTCTTCACCGGCCTCGACGAGCGCCGCCGCGGCCAGGAGTTCCTGCCGGTTCCGCTCCCCCAGGTCCAGGAGATGGCTGCGGTCGAGGGCCACCGTGGGCCGCTCGACCGGGGGAATCGGGGGGACCGGGGCGTCCGGGGCCCGGCCGCACCGGGTGTTCAGGCGCACGCCGAGGACTCGACGCTCTCCTTCGAGTTGATGCCGCCGCTCGGAAATCCGGGTGAGTTCCGCCTGGAGCCGGATCACCGCCTGCTGGAGGCCCTGTCCGGTGGCGTAACGGGCCCGCGCCAGGACCTCGTAGTGGCCCACCAGCGACTGTTCCTCGTCGGTCAACCGGAGCGCGGCGTCCACGTAGGCGAGGTCGTAGAAGACCCGCTTGGCCCGGGCGACGATCTCGCGCTCCGCCGCCCCGGCGACGCGGAGTCGGGCCTCCGCCTCCGAGAGGGCGACCCGGCCGCGCAGCTCGCGCTCGCCGAACCACGGGAACGACTGGGTGAGGGTCACGCCCGCGGTCTGGGGGCCCACGCGCGTTTCCACGCTTCGCAGCGACCGGCTCAGGTTGAGGACCGGGTCGGGAAGGGCGATGGCCTGGGCTACTCGTTGCCGGGCGGCCTCATGGTCGGCGCGGGCCGCGAGAAGCGCCGGGTGCCGCTCGACGAGGGAGTCGAGACAGCGCCGCAGCTCCGGCTCCGCGGCGGTGATCGCGCGGGAGGCGCCGGCGGGACTTCCCACCGCCGTCACCGGGGCGGCCCTGAGCAGGAGGATGGGTAGCAGGATGATGGGGGAGAGGAGGGGTCGTGAGAGCAAACGGGGAGAAGGGCGGCTCGTCGCCAGGTCGGACCGGCCGCCCGGACGCCCCACACCCGGGGCGTCGGCGGCAGGCAGGCTCCGGAGGCGCGCCGGTCATCGGGCGGCGGGGGAACTCCGCGGCGGCGCCGCTCGGGCGGCGACCGCCCACCGGAGTCCGGCTCAGCCGGACCGAACGCGCGGGCGGCGAGGACTCAGATCAGCAGCGAGGCGCAGATGAGGAACAATCGGAGTTCGCTGCGCCGATGGGACGCCGGATCGGGGTCCGACTCCACCGCTGCCGCTGCTCCGCACAGCGGCGCGGCGCTGCCGGCGGGGAACATCAGGCTGCCGGCGCGCGGCGCCGGCGCGACGCTCTTCGGCACCGTGACCGACGAGCAGCACGCGACCACTTCCTGCGCCTGTTCCACGGGAGTGGGCTCGGTCCCGCCGTGGCACCCCTGCACATCGGGAATGCCCGGGGCGGCCATGATGGGACACACGACGGCGAACGCCAGCACGATGGCCAGCACCGGGACCGCCATGGGCGACCGTCGGGGCGCGCTCCAGACCCGCATCATGGCCCCATCCTAACCGCCGTCGGCGCGGCGCGGCTGATCAACGCTCCCAGCCATGGCCGTCTGGTCATGGCTACAGTGCGCCATGACCGAGATCGCAGCAGGGAAGTTCAAGAACGCGTGCCTGCGCCTCCTCGATGACGTAGCCCGTACCCGGACCCCGATCGTGATCACCAAGCGGGGCCGACCGGTCGCGCAGCTCGCTCCGATTCCACGCCCCCGCCCTCGTCCCACTCTCAAGGGAAGCGTCCTCGGGGCAAGGGGGCAAGCGGGAGCCCGTACGAAACGGGAGAGGCGTGGGATGCCGATCGTCCTTGACACGCATGGCCTGGATCAGGTGGGTGACGGAAGACGACCGGCTGTCGGCGCGCGCCCGCGCCACGATCTCCTCCAGCCTCGAAGAAGGGAGTTTGTGGCTGTCTCCCATCTCGACCCGGGAGGTGGCGAAGAACGTGGAGAAGGGGCGCCTCGCGCTCGACCGTGGTCTGGATGACTGGCTGGATCCCGCGCTGAGTACACGGGCTTGAAGATCGCGCCGCTCGAGCCCCTACCGGGAGAACCGGGCCACGTGCTGGTCGAGAGCTGCCGGCTTCCCGCCTCTCTGGCCGGCGACCCCGCGGATCAGATCATCGCGGCGACCGCTCGATCACGGGGCGCGGTGCTCGTCACCCGAGACGCTCGGCTCCGCGATTCGTCCGGTGTGCGCACTCTCTGGTAACACCCGGCGTTCCTCGGCGCCTCCGGACCGAGCCAACGGCTGCGGGTAGCATTCCGGGCCGCCTCCGTCACCTTGCCGCCGATCCCCGCTGCCCGTTCCCGGGCCGTCATCCCTCTCCTCGCGCTCGCCCTCGGGACCGTCCTCTCCCTCCCCCTCGCGGCGCAGGAGATCCTTCCCGCAGCCGAAGTCCGCGCCGGGATGGTCGGCGAGGGCCGCACCGTTTTTCTCGGCGAGGAGATCGAGACCTTCGACGTCGAGATCCTCGGCGTACTCGAAGGCGCGATGGCGGGCCGCAGCATCATCCTCGCGCGCCTCTCCGGCGGCCCGCTCGCCCACACCGGCGTGATGCAGGGCATGAGCGGCAGCCCGGTGTACGTGGATGGACGCCTCCTCGGCGCGGTGGCCTACGCCTTCCCGTTCGCGAAGGACGCGATCTGCGGCATCACCCCGTTCGAGGAGATGGTGCGGTTCACCGAGGAGCCGTTGACCGGATCGTCGCCGGCTGCGTTCGCGTCCGGCGTCGGTCCGGCTCCGGTCCTCCGATTCGACGGGCGCGGGTCGCCATCGCTGGATCCCGGGCCCGGGTACGCCCCGCTCCCGGCCGCGGACGCCGAGAGCCTCGGGGAAGCGGCCTCACGGCTCGCCCCTATCCTGACCCCGGTCGCGGCGAGCGGCATGACGCCGGAGGCGCACCGGATCCTGTCGCCGCTGTTCCGGCAACTCGGCATGGAGCTCTCGGTCGGAGGCCTTCCGTTCCCGGCGAGCGGCGCGACCTGGCTCCAGGAGAGCGCCGAATCCGCCCCGACGCTGCAGCCCGGGAGCCCGGTCGGGGCGACCCTGATCGGCGGCGATCTCCTCCTCATGGCGAGCGGCACCGTGACCCACGTGGACGAGATCACCGGGGAGGTCTTCGCCTTCGGCCATCCCTTCACCGGGCTCGGCACGATGTCCATTCCGATGCAGGCGGCGCGGGTGGAGGCCTCGATCGCGTCGCTCAGCAACTCGTTCAAGATGGCGAGCGCGGGCCCGGTCGTCGGCGTCTGGCGCCAGGACCGGGAGACCGGCATCCGGGGCCGACTCGGGAGCCGCGCCCGCATGATCCCGCTCGAGGTCCTCGTCACGGGAAGCCGCGGCGGCCGCCGGACCTACGAGCTGGAACTGGTGGATCACGAGTTGTTCACGCCGCTGCTGGCGTTTTCGGGCCTCATCTCGATCCTGTCGCAGGAGGAGCGCCCGGCGGGCGCCCAGACCCTCGAGCTGAGCGCCCGGATGAATGTGGCCGACGGCCGGACGCTCGCGGTGGAGGACGTGTTCGCCTCCGGAACCGGGGGCCTCGCGCTCAGCGCCGCCGGACTCGTCGCCGCCCCGGTACAGCTCCTCCTCTCCAACCCGGTCGAGCGCATCCCGGTCCGAAGCATCGAGGTCGAGGTCACCGCGAGCGAGCGGGCGCGAACCGCAACCCTGACCCGCGCCTGGCTCGATTCGTCGCGGGTCCGCCCGGGCGAGGACGCGACGCTCCGGGTCGCCGCCCGCGACTACCGCGGCGGAGAGCGCATGCGCGAGATCGCGGTTCCGATCCCCGCGAATGCGGCCGGACAGCGACTCCAGCTCCTCGTCAGCGACGCGCTGGGGGCTTCGGCGCACGACGCCCGGCTGGGGGCCAACACGACGCCAACGCACGTGGACCAGATCTTCCGCGCCATCGGCCGTCGCCGACGGGCGAGCCGGCTCTACGTCCGGCTGGTGGGGAACGCCCGCTCGGCGGCGGTCGTGGCCGGGGAGTACCTCCCGGCGCTCCCTCCCAGCGTCCGGTCGGTCATCGCGCGCGATTCGTCCGGCGGCGTCGCCCGATCGCTCGCGGGTTCGGTGCTGTGGGAAGGACACCTCGACCTCGACGCCACGGTTTCCGGGACCCAGCGGCTCGACCTTCAGGTGGAAGAGCGATGAGACCGGCAACCCCACGCAACCGGCGAACGGCGCGGCGCGCGCTCCTGCTGCTGCTCGTCGCGCTGCCGACCGCCCTCGCCGGCGGCCGGAGCTTCTTCCGGTTCGATACGGCTCCGGACTTCCTGCGCGGCGAGAGCGAGGGCGTCAGCATCGGCCCCGAGGGGCAGGTGCGCCTGTCGCCCATCCTGACCACCCTCCACGACCCCGGCCACCCGTTCGTGTGGGCGCTGGCTGCGAGCGACTCGGGGACCGTCGTCGCCGGAAGCGGCGCCCCCGGAGCGCTCACCCGCGTCGGCGCCGGGGACCCCGAGACGCTCGCCGAGACGGGGGACGCCGGCGTCCACGCCGTCGCGGTCGGATCCGACGGGACGATCTACTACGCGAGCTCGCCGGGCGGCGTCGTCCACCGGATCGCGTCCGGGGGCGAGCGCGGCGTCCTCGGCGACACCGGGGCGCGTTACGTGTGGGCGCTCGCCGCCGAGCCCGGCGGGAGCGTCCTCGCGGCCACCGGGATGCCGGCGTCGGTGGTCCGTCTCCAGCCCACCGGCGCCCCCGAGACGCTGTTCACCTCACGCGACGAAAACATCACCGCGCTCCATCGCTCCGACGACGGAACGATCCATCTGGGGACCTCCCCGTCGGGGATCGTGTTCCGGCTCTCCGCGGACGGAGACGCGATGGCGCTCCACGACAGCGCGCAGCAGGAGATCCGCGCCCTCGCCGTGAATTCGGCCGGAGAAGTCTTCGCCGCAGCCGTCGTCGACTCGGCCTCCCCGGCTCCTTCCCCTGCACCCGACCCCACCGGCGCCGGCGCCGTCGGAGCCGCGCCCGCCGGCCCGCCCCCGACGCCGAGCGTCGCCACATCCACCGCCTTCCGGGTGATCGCGGCCGCCGCCGGGTCCCGCGCGGCCGGGAGAGCGTCCGGATCATCCACGAGGAACGCGCTTTACCGGATCGCTCCCAACGGCGCCGCCGAAGCGATCTGGGAGTCGGACACCGACCGGCCGCTCGCGCTCGCCATGCTGCGCGACGAGCGGCTGCTCCTCGGGACCGGCGACCGGGGCCGGGTGCTCCGGATCAACCGGGACGGCGAGGCGACGCTCGTGCTCCGGGCCGACTCGGAGCAGGTCACGGCGGCGGTGCGCCGCGGCGACGCCATCTTCCTCGGCGCCTCGAACCCGGGCCGCGTGCTGCGGCTCACGGACTCTCCCCGCACCGAGGGCCGGTATGTCTCGGCCGCGCTCGACGCCGGCGGGGCGGCGACCTTCGGACGGATCGGCTGGGACGCCCGGGTGCCCCCCGGCTCGACGCTCGCGGTCGAAACGCGCAGCGGCAACACCTCCGAACCGGACGAGACGTGGAGCGACTGGAGCTCCGCCACATCGGACGGCGCCGTCCCGAGTCCCCCCGCCCGCTTCCTGCAGTGGCGCGCCGTCCTCCGATCCGACGGTGGTTCGTCCCCCGAGCTCGTCTCGCTGGAAGCCGCCTACCTTCCGGCGAACCGGGCGCCCCGGGTCACCGGGATCACGCTGCACCCTCCGGGACGCGCCTTCGAGGAGATGTTCTCGCAGCAAACCCCGCAACTCCAGGGAATGGAGCACCTCCCCGAGACCACCGAGGCGGCGCGAAACGGCTCGCCGCGCAGCGGCCTGCAGGGTGTCAGCGGCCGTCAGCTCTACCGCCACGGCGTCCGGACCGCGACCTTCGAGGCGAGCGATCCGAACGGAGACCGGCTCCGCTACCGGGTCTCGTGGCGGCAGCGGGGCGACGTGGCCTGGCAGCCGCTTCGGGACGGGCTTCGCGAGCCGATCGTCGCCTGGGACACCCGCACGATGCCCGACGGCCGCTACGAGTTGCGGGTGGAGGCGCGGGACACACCGGACAACCCACCGGAGAGCGCGCTCGGCGGCGAGCGGATCAGCCGTCCGTTCACCGTGGACAACACCCCGCCGGAGATCTCCGATGTCAACGTCACCGCGGCGGGACAGGTGCGCTTCACCGCCGAGGACGCGGGCACCCCGATCCGCCGGGCGACCGTCACCGTGGATGGCGAGGAACCGATCGTTCTCCTCCCCACCGACGGCATCAGCGACTCGCCGACCGAGACCTTCGACGCGCGCGTCGCCGACTTCCCGCCGGCGGCCGCTTCGGTCGTGATTACCGTCGAGGACGACCAGGGCAACCGCACCAGCCGCGAAGCCACCATCGCGCGCTGAACCGGAGCGCCGGAATCCAGTCTCTTGCCGGGGCCCGCCCCCACCGGGAGAACTGGCCGGGAGAACTGCCGCCGGACTCCACCAGTTCTCCCGGTGGGGGGCCGGTAATTCCCAGCCGGTGCTCCACCGCGCCGGCGGGCCGGCAGGGAGGCGCGCCGGCACCCGCCTTGACGCCTTGATCCCCACGCGCCGCCTCACCCTTTTCACCCGCAGCCCCGCACCCGGCAAGGCGAAGACCCGGCTCGTGCCGCCTCTCACACCCGAACAAGCCGCGGCGCTCCAGCGCGCCATGACGGAGGACCTGCTCGACCGCCTCGCCCGTGACCTCGCCCGAGCGACCGGCCTCGAACTCCGCCTCGCCGAGCCCGCAGCGAACCCGGCCCCGCTCCCTCTGACCACGCCCCCCGAGTGGCGCACCGTCCCCCAGGGGAAGGGCGACCTCGGCGCCCGCCTCCGCCGCGCGGTCCACGACGCCGGCGCCCAATCCGTCAGCCGACTCGCTCTCATCGGCGCCGACGCCCCCCTCCTGCCGACCAGCCTCATCGCGTCAGCGTTCGCCGCCCTCGACTGCGCGGACGTGGCTCTGGCGCCAGCGGAAGACGGCGGCTACGTGCTCCTCGCCCTCGCCACCAGCGCATCCGCGCCCACCCGGTTCGATCCCCTGCTCCACCGCATCCCCTGGGGAACTCCCGAAGTCGCCGCCGCCACCCGCACCGCCGCGCACGCCGCCGGACTCACCGTCCACCTCCTCCCCACCCACTGGGACGTGGACCGCCCACCCGACCTCACCCGACTCCGCACCGTCATCCACTCTCTGCCTGCGAACGCCCGCCCCCGTCGCACGACCGCCCTCCTGTCCTGACCATCCCCCTGCTCGGCCACCTCCGGCGTTGGTCGTCGTCACGGACTTGCATCGCCCGAGAGCATCCCCCCTCGTCCCAACCGAGACGAAATCCGCCCGCCGTGTGGTATGACTCGCCGCGCTCCGGGACGAGACGATGAGGCACCTCCACTATCTCGAAGTTCGCAACTTCAAGAGGTTCGGGGACCGCGTCCGGATCGAACTCGACCATCCCGCGGTCCTCGTCGGTCCCAACAACTGCGGCAAGACGACCGCACTCCAGGCGATCGCGCTCTGGTCGCAGGCCGTGCAGACCTGGTTCGACCGCAAGGGCAAGGCTCCGCCCACGGAGCGGACCGCGACCGGGTTGAACCGACTCGCCGTTGTCGCCGTCCCGGTTCGAAGCGCACGCGACTACTGGCACAACATGGCGGTCCGAACCGGGGCGCAGAACATACCGCTCGAAATCACGCTCGGTGTTCTTCACGACAACCGGGTCCAACCCCTGACCATGCGGTTCCGCTGCTTCGGCGACGAGACCGTTTACTGCACTCCGGACGAGGCCACTCTCGGGAAACCGGAGCTCATCGAGGCAGCGGCCGGACTCGATGTGCGGCTGCTCTACCCGATGTCGGGCATCGAGACCGAGGAGCCGGTCATTCAACCGGGGCGGATCGACGTTCTCCTCGGACAGGGGCAGACGGCTCAGGTCCTCCGCAACCTGTGTCTCCTGGTCTCTCGAGACGACCGCGAGCGTTGGCTGCGCATCAGGGCCATGATGAGGCGTCTGTTCGCCGTGGACCTGGAGGACCCCACCGAAACGGGTCGCGGTGCGATCGACCTCTTCTATCGTCAAGACGAGATCCGCCGGCCCATGGATATCGCCCTCGCCGGTCGCGGACTCCAGCAGGTTCTCCTCATGCTGGCGTACCTGCACTCGCACCCCCGAAGCGTACTCCTGATCGACGAACCGGACGCCCATCTGGAGATCCTTCGCCAGCGCCAGACCTACGTTCTCCTTCGCGATGAAGCCGCGCAAAACGACTCGCAGGTCGTTTTCGTCACGCACTCCGAAGTCATCCTGGAAGAAGCACTCGACCGGAACCTGACACTGCTTCATGGCGGAGAGGCGCATGACCTGGCCTCGAAGAGCGACATCCACAGCGCGCTGCGGAACTACGGCGCGGAGCACTATCTTCGGGCTCGCCAGCGGGGGTATGTTCTCTACGTTGAAGGTGCCACCGATCTCGACATCCTGCGCGCCCTCGCCGAGAAGATAGGCCACCGCGCAGCCAGGGCATGGGACGAGAACGTGAACGCTTACTACGTTCGGAACAACCACCCCGAACAGGATCTCGAATCCGAATTGGAGCGAGTCGAAAACGGCTTCGGCCTGAGTCCCGAGCATCACTTCTTCGCTCTCCGACCGCTGCTGCCGAAATTGAGAGGGCTGGCGATCCTCGACCGGAATGGCGCCCGGCGAGAAGATTCGCACAAGGCGGGCCTGACGAAATCCCACTGGCAACGGTACGAGATCGAGAACTATGTTGTCAGCCCCGAGGTGCTTCGAGCGTACACGGCTGACGCCTACCGCAATTCGCCGCTCTTCGATCAGTTTCGCCCGCAAACCGATGAGGTGCTTGACGAGCTCGTCCTGGAGAGGATCTTCGACGGACGGGAGGGCGACTTCCGGACGTGGAAGGCCCTGGAATCCGACGCGGCGCGCCTCGTCTGGAATGCTCAGACTTCGGGAATCAAACTCAGCGACTTCGCCGAGGAGTTCTTCCGCCAGCTCGCCCACCGCCTCGGCCACGCCATGCTCCTCCGGAAGCGGGACCTCCACCAGCTCGTGGACTTTGTGGAGCCGGACGCGATCGCGGAGGAAGTCTCAGAGAAACTGACCCTGCTCACCGATCTCTTCACGGGAGCGCCCGACGCCGACAACCGAGTGTGACGACTGCCGGAACTCGGACGAACCGACCGGGTTCCTGAGGACCTTGCGTCCTGCCTCGACTCGCACACATCCCCCACTTCGATCAGGACGCGCGTCTCACCCTGATTGACGCGCCGCACACCGGGAGACTCCTATGGCCGACAACGACGGATCCCTGCTCGCCCATCTCGCCCCAAGGCTGACAGATCAGACCGAGGCACTGGCCACCCAGGCCCTCGGCCACATCCTGTCGCGCTCGGAAAAGGCCAGGGCGGCCGTCGCCGATCTGCTGACGGCGGCGGGCGCGGAAGGCCGAGGCATCGCCAGAATCGGAACCGAGGTTGGCTACAGGAACGGGAAGGCTCGTCCGGATCTGGTGGGATACGCGGCGGATGGCGCCGAATCCGTCATCGCGGAAGTGAAGTTCTGGGCCAGACTCGCGGAGAAGCAGGCTGCCTGCTACTTCCGCCTTCTCCCGCGGGACCAGGCGGCCACGCTGCTGATCATCGGACCGGAGCTTCGGCGCGAGTCGCTCTGGGCAGAGGTCCAGCGCCAACTGCAACTCCCCGAACCGGGTTCTCCGAGAGTCACGAACGGGGTGTGGAGTGTCCCCATGTCGGATCGGCGCTGGGTCATGCTCACGAGTTGGAGGGTGTTGCTGAAGGCAGTCGCCGAACGAGCCGCGGACGTGCGCGCCGATGTCCAGCAGCTCCAGGCGCTGTGCGACAAGGAGGACGGGAGCGCTTTCCTGCCGATTCGTCCTCACGAGCTCGCGTGCGGGATCGGACGACGAATGCGGGACCTGCGCCGACTGGTGGACGATGCCGTTGCGCAGGGCACGCGCGACGGCTTCCTGGACCGCACCGGGCTCAAGAAGGTCTCCCAATATTTCGGCTACGGGATGTACGTACGAATCGGAACGGCAGAGGCAGTTGCGGGCGCCTGGCTGGGCCTCCACACCGACCTCTGGGCCGACCACCGTGAGACCCCGGTCTGGCTGGTCTGCTACCGATGGCGGGAGACCCTGCCTCCCGAGCAGGTCCGGGAGCGGACCCGTCTCATGGTTCCGGGCACCCCCGCGATCCCCATCTGGCTTCGCACCGGCGTCGAGTACGCCGAGGTACTCGACCATGTGGTCAGGCAGCTGCGCGAGATTTCTGATCGCATCGCCCAGCCGTGACGGTGGCCCACACGACCGGAACCCCGATCTCCGGCACCCGGCTCTCTGAACCAGCCATGACGCGAGATGTCTCATTCTCAACCAGGTAGCGGCGGGGATCTGGCCAGAATGTGATAAGTACTCCCGCCCGCTGATGCGTCCCGCAGCCATCTTGATCCTCCCGCCGAACACTCGCAGGCCCCAGGGCACGTCCGCTTCAGCAACGCACTGCCATCCGTCCACAGGATCGAGACCGGCCTCGTCGCCGCGCGACGGACGGGGCTGTCGAGCCAGCGCATTGGGACGAATTCTGTCCCCCCCCCCCCCCCCCCCCCCGAGAGCCCTGATCCGTTAGTCGGCTCGACGGCCATGGTGTCCGTCGAGCGAGCGCCATCCGGCGCGGAGCCCTCGGTTGAGGGGGCCTCGAGAAGGCGGTCCTGGACTTCGCCTCTCGGTCCGGGCGCAGCGCTCGTATCGCCGAAGAGAGCCGTCGCGCAAAAGACCGCGGCGTGGCGAGCGCTCCTCATCGCCTGGCCGCTGTCCCTCCTGATGAGCGCCTGCGGGGACGATGGCCTGGTATCCGGCCGTTGGTGCAACACGCCGGGTCGCTGGTTCTCGCTGATCCTCATCGCCGTGGGGATCAGCCTGATCTCCCTGGTCGTGGTCTGGAGGGCGCAGCGCAGGCAGCTCGCCCAATGGGATCTGCGCGCCTCGGCGGAGAATCCCCGGTCCCGGTGGGCTGTCGTCCTCCCGGTGGCCGCCCTGATCGGCTCGATCGTTTTCTCCTTCCTGATCTCCGACGTGGAGGGCTGCGCTCCGGCGCGCAAGCTGGCGAACGTGTTGGCCCTCTTCGCGGGAGCCTGCATCGTGTCGGGCGCGTGCGTCGCAGGACTGATCCTGGCGAAACGGAGCTATGAGGGGAGCTACCGGAAATGAAGAACGCTCTGGTCGTCTGCGGCGGGACCGGCGCCCATGTGGCGCTCGCCGTAGCGCGGCTTCACGTCCTCGGGCACGCCCTCGGCTTCCTCCGCCGCGCCGATGGCCAGCCGCTGCTGTTCCCCAATCTCTACCTGGTGGACCAGGATTTCGGGGACGGAAACTTCGAAAAGACGGCGTGGCAACTCGTCCGCGAAACGACCGACGCTCATCCCGGGCGACGGGACTGGCGGGCGACGACCGGCCGATCAGGATCTCCCGACCTGAAGGTCGTTACGCCCCTTCCGGTCGGGAGCGATCGGGAGTGGGCCCGGCCGCCGCGAGACACATTGACCGGCCGGTTCGGCAGCTCGCCCTGGCTCGATGTGTTCCTTTCCCGCCGGCAGAGGGAGATCCGGTACTCCCACGGCATGATGGGGTCGCCAGCCGTGGGATCGCTGCTGTTGCGCCTCAAGGAATTCGATACCGGGGAAGCCGACGCGAATCACGACGGCGCGTACAGGAATCTCCTGAACGAGAGTGGACGGATCGCGGTCGTGGGGTCCTCCGTCGGAGGAACCGGGGCGTCGGTGACACCGACTCTGGCGACCCAGCTCGCCGCCAGGCGAGCGCATGTCATGGCCGTCATGGTCATGAACTGGTTCCGCTTCGAACTCGACGGACTGGACGACGAAACTTCCCGGAAGGCGAACCGGCGAAACCGATCCATGGAGGAGAACGCGAACTCCGCCTTTGCCTACTTCGGTGACCGGCTCGCAAAGCGAGTGGCCACAGTACCCGTCGGGATGCCGGCCGGAGCGATCGAGCGACGCACTTACACATCGGATACGCAGCAGCCGATCCAGGAGTCGTACATCCACGGGGTCGCCGCCCTCTGCGCATTGCATCACTTCCTCGCCCGAGACTCCACCCAAGCCGGCCTCTACCAGATGGCCGCCGAGGATCGCACTCGACTCGGAGGAGGCACTCGTCTGCCGGGCAAGGACGATTTCACGCTCCAGGATCTGGCCGACCGCGCCGAGCAACTCGCCCAGACGCTCGAAGACGCCGCGACCGCCATGGACTCCTCCGTCGCCACCGGCTGGAGCGACCTCTGGCGGGTCCGCCCGCCCATCCATACCGCGATGGAGCGGTTTGGCCCCCCCACCGCCATTGCGGATGCGTTACGTCAGACGGTCGAGGAATTCCGCCCGCACATCGTCTGGATGAAGAAGGTGCTCGGAGTGGAGCCCTCGGCGCCGCCAACGCGGTGGTTACCTCGCGAATGGGGGCAGCAACTCCAGAAGCGACCCCTCGCGCCGCCAGCCGGCGGCATGTCACCGGAGGAGGCGGCTCTCGAACTGTTCCACTGGACGGCGTCCGGGATTGCTGCTGAGAGAAGGGGTGGTGGAGAGCCTGCCGGTGCGGCCGGAGGCTACTGGCCTCCCCTCGTTGCAGGCGACAGCCTCAACGTGGCGGGAGGACGAGCCGGAAACTTGATCCGTGTGCCGGACCCGACGCTCCACGCCACCGTCGAGGGATTCGTCGCCCCGGACCGGATCTCCCAGAACGGATGGCCGCATCCTCTGGCCGCTGCGGAGCATTTCCGATACGCGATCGAACAGGGGAATCGCACAGCGGTTCGCCAGCTAGAGATCCTGCTCGCGGGTCTGGTGACGCGTAGATTGGAGCTCCGTGAGATCCGTCCGGGCCGTCCAGGATCTCGACCCGCGCTCGACTCCGTGGTCGCCGACGCCCGAGAGGAACACGGTCGAGACTTCGCACGGTTCCGTGTCGTCAAGAAAGAGCTCGGTGGCGAAGTCGTTCTCGGGTTCAACTCTCCCTACACCCTCCTCTGCCCGACCCCGTCGGCCGAGGATGCGACGCGCGAAGATGCCTGGCGCCGGCTCTGGCAGGAACTCACCGGATCTGATGAGTCCCACAAGTGGAGGACAGCGCCCGCATCGAGGTGGCGCTACATCCGCAACGAGATCCGCCAGATCCGGATGTGGATCGAGCAGGAGAAGCGCGCACACGAAGGGACGCCTCCTCCGTGGACCTCGGTCTTCGAGCACGAGACGGCCGATCCCTCAGCGCCTCCCGGCTGGGGCCAGATGCTGCCCGCCTATTGGGGACCGGACACCGAGGCGCCTCGAGTTCGAATCGCTCTGCCGACGAGGAGCTCCGGGAACTACTGGCCGGAGACGGACACGAAGCGGGTCCAGAGTGAGGCGTTCCTCGCGCAGACTCCGAGTCTCCGAAGGGTCCGGACTCGCGCCGGAGTCACCTTCAAGATGGTGGACTTCGAGGCGCCGGGAATCGAGCATCCGGTGCGCGGGTTGTGGCGGAAGCACCTGGAACATCTACAGAAGAGCGGGGAGATCGCGGCGTTCGGGTACAAGCCCGAGCAGAGGCAGCTCGCCCTGCTTTCGGCCGATCGTCGAAGGGCTGCTGTCTTCGAGGATGTCGAACTGCTCACCCGCAAATCCATCATGGTCCGCGATGCCGTCCCGATGTCGCAGGGGCCGGTCCCCGGTTCTTCGGTGGCCGATGGAAGTCTGCGGTATCCCGACATTCCGCTGCGCTCGCGCTATCCGGGACTCATCGAGACAGCCGAGGGCGAGCGCGTCCTCGATCTCCTGCGCACCGGGCAGCCCTGCGCTCTTCAGCGGGCCACCATCAAGGGAGAAAGCCGCGATCGTGTGGCGACCTGGGAGCTCCATCTTGCCGGGCGCAGTGACATCGTGCCCATCCAGCTTCCGCTCACCGGCGATCCCCACCGGGCGCACTGGATGGTGTGGCCCAGGTTCCGCGCCGCCGGTGACCGCCCGTCCTGGCGCACCTACTACATCTACGAGCGCTGCAGCGACGCGCGGCTCCACCTGAGGCCGCTCTGGCTCGACCCGGCCACCGGTCAAACCCGCCTCGGCGACGAGCTGACGCAGGAGGGGTCGAACCCCGTCCGGTTCCGGACCGGGGGTCGACGTGGCCACAGCGGCGGCCCTCCGCTGGCGCTGTGCCTCGAGAACGACCAGAGCCAGACGCAACTGGGGATCTACCTCGTCAACCTGGAGTCCCTCGTGGAGCGGGACGTCGAAGCGGAGATCGGTATCGACTTCGGCACCTCTCACACCGTGGCCGCGTCCCGCGTGAACGGCAAGAAGCGGCTCGTCGAACTGCCGCCCGAACTCGGCCACGGGGCGATGCTCGCAAACGGAGACCGCGTTGGCCTTACTGTGCATGTGAGCGAGGACTGGGACCATGTGAGCGCCGACTTGGACCAGGCTGGGCTGCGGGCGCGTAGTGTCTGGATGCCGACCTACAGCGACGACCCGACTCCACTGGTGCGAGATCGAGGACTTCTTCCATCGGAGCTTCTGACGATCCAACCGCTGTCAGCGCTGAAGGCAGACGAGATCAAGGATTGGGTCCCGGGACGGGATTGCGTGATTCCGTTCATGGACATGCGGCGCGAAGATCTCGCCCGCCATCTGCTGTTCGACTTCAAATGGGACGCCTCGTCCCGTGCGTTTCAAGGCCAGGAGCCGGCGCTACGCGAGATCTATCTCGGAATGGTGATGGAGCTCGTCATGGCCGAGATCATCTGGCGGAGCCTCGACGCGATCCCGACGCGCGCTGCTCTGACGTTCTCGTACCCGCTACGCACGTCCCGGGCTCAACTCGACAGTTTCCGGGAAACGCTCCGGCGGGTCCGGAAGACAGGACAGGAGAGTTTCGGAATCGAGCTACGCCTCGTGGACAACATCGGGATCTACAACGAGTCCCGCGCTGCGAAGGGGGGTACCGAACGGTTCGGTGAAGTCTGCCTCGTAGGCGACCTCGGAGGCGGCACGCTCGATCTCTTCCTCTCAGCGAACGGCGCGCCGGGCATCGAGTTCGAAGAGGTCGCGGACAGCGCCAGGATCGGCGGGAACGAGCTGCTCGGAATCATGGCCAGCCGGCCGGACCACTTCCTGCCCGAGGGTTGGGGATCGGGGAACCGGGATGTGCAGACGCACTTGCGCGCCTGGATGCGGTCCGTGGGCGCTCCGCAGCTCTTCGGCGACGGCGACGGAACGGCGCAGCGGCACCACCACCTGAAGCTCAGTGGTTTCGCTCTCGCTGTGGATGGCAAGCGGGCGCGCGAGCTCATCGAGCGCTATTTCCGGCTGGTCACGGAGTACATGGCGCGAAGCCTCGCCGCATTCCTCGTGCGCCACTGGTACACCACCGTGCTGGAGAAGCGGCCCGGCGGGCACCACGACCTTCGGGTTCTCGTCCAGTTGCGCGGCAACGGCTGGCGCCTGTGGCCGGAGGCGACGACCTATACCGAGATCCAGGAGAAGATCAGCCGAGACATCGGAGGGCGGGTCGCGGAACTCTGGACGGAGCGGGCCGGCGACCACAACGCATGGCGAGGACTGGAGCCTCTGTGGCGGAGCGTCGGTCTGTGGACCCGGAATGGGGCGGGCGGGCGTGGCCCGACGATCGCCCCACCGCCGTGCCGGCCGGAGGGATCCCGCGAGCCGAACCCGAAGGCCGCGCCCATCCTGAATGTCGTTGGCCAGTCGCTCGCTCCAGACGACATCCGCAGTCACTCCCACGCGCTCGTACGGCTGGATCTGCTCCACGAAGGTCCTGGTCGATCCGAGGACGGCGAGAGTCCGCATCCGAGCTGCATCCGCTGGTTCGATCGTCTGCCCGTCGAGACGGGCGGCAGCAACGTTCAGGTCGAGCTCCACGAGGTGGAGCCTCCTATCCAACTGAGTCACCCCGATGCCAGCAGACGACAGGAGATCTCCGATCTGGAGCCGGAGCGGAAACGTGAGCTGAATCAGAGGCTTCGCGAACTCGGCGAGACGACCGAAGTGGTCTTCAAGGCGCCCATCGCCGCGCTCGTCTGGGAGATCGCCTTCAAGTCGCGGCGCTTCCGCGGCGACGAATGAGTCGCACCGGCGGAACCACTTTCCTCGCACTCCTGGGTGTGGTCTTCGGCATCTACTTTCTCGGGATTGCGACGGCCTTGGCGGTCGTATGGTTCGGTGGCCAAACCGACTACAGACTGGCCTTGACGCTCTCCTCGGCGGCCCTCTCAGGCTTGTTGCTGGCTGGCGGCGCGCTCGGTCTGTACGCCGACACGCCGGGGAAACCGCGCGCGCCGAAGCTGGAGGCATCGGTTCCGGGCGCGGCGCCGGACCCGATCGGAGGGCCCGCCAAGCCAGACCCCACCCCGGTTCGTCCGAACCCCGCGCCTCCGACCAAGGCGGAGCTCGCCGCCGCCGGCATCTCTCCGCCGCCGATTCAACCGCCGGAATCCCAAGTAGAGCCGGCCCTCCCCGGAACGACGGCGCCGACCGCGACGGTCGGGCCGGCGCCCGAGCCGAAGCTCCGGCCCGAGGATCTGATCCAGGCGTGGGAGGAGTACCAGCGCGATGGGGACGGGCACTTCAACGAGCGGGGTCTCCAGGACGTGCTCGCGGAACGCGAGATCCCGGCGCAGGTCCTGAACGGCGACCGGATCGACCTGGCGGGCAGCGCCCTGATCGTCCAGGGGACGACATCGCAAACCCGTTTCTTCGTCCTACCCAGCTTCGGCCGGCCGCCTCGGGCGGTCCAGGCGTGGTTTGACGACCGCGGGAGCGGCGGGCTGACCGCGCGCACCGGCCGCCTGATGCGGGTCGCGGAAGGCCGTTGGACCGGCGAAGACGGTTACACCCTGGTCGAGCGGGGCGAGGTCGCTTAAGTCCGCGGCCTCATCGGTTGACTCGGATGATCGGTGGTTTCGTGGTGCGGGACCCGACAGCAGCTAGCTAGCCGGCAAGCCTGATCGGCCCCCGGTGCAAGTCAACAGAGGAGAAGTGCGGATGCGAATTCGAGCAATGCGCGAACAGGCCCGGAAGCCTGGTCGCTTGGCCGGCGTCGCCACGGTCACAGTTCTCGCCGTTGCCTGCGGGAACGGTGGAAGCAACGGTGACCCACCCCCTTCGGGGCCCGAGCCGGGACCTCCAGCGAGCCCCGTGGCCCGCATCCGCGACGAGGGACGCCGCGTGGACGTCGAATTCACCTGCACGGAACAATGCGGCGCGGAGCCCACGGAGCTCGCGGGAGATATACCTCCAATCGAGGGCATTGCGACGCCAGCGTGGCAGTCCCCTCGGTCATCGTCCGAACCCGCGCCAAGCGCCGAGGCGACCGTAGAGCTCTACCTGGACATCTCTCATCCCATGGCTGGCTTCCTTCCCCTCCCCGAAAATCGCGGCGCGCCCTCCTCGTTCCGCACGACGGTCCAGAACACCGCGCAGCACCTCGCGCGCCTCTACGGCGGCACCGGTATCGAGGTCAACTGGCACGCGATCGGCCACGAGTTGACCGTGCTCGGCGCGGCCCCCAACCTCGCTCGACCCCTCTTCGACGGTGAAGCGACCCGTCTTGGCCTCTCCGTCGAGAGGCTACTGGTCGGACTCGGAAGTGGCCAGGTCCAAGCGGGAGCCATCATCACCGATCTGATGGCCACTGGCGATCAGGCCGGCGTTACCGGACCGATAGCCGTCTTGAATGCCCTCGGCAATTGGCTCCAGTCCGACGATGTGCGCTCCGGCCACCATCATGTCGGCATCCTGGGTGTCCGAGCGAAGTACTGGGGCGTCTTTCATCCCACCGCGTGTCCGAGAGGACCGCCCCTCGGCTGTTGGTACAACGAGAGTCTGAGACGCTTTGAACGCCTCGAAACAGTCGCCTTGACCCCGTTCTACGTCCTATTGATCGGCGCAGACGAAGATTCTGTTGCCTCTCTTCTGGCCTCCCTCGTTCGAGGCATAACCGCAGTCGATCCGAGCACCGAAGTGCAGTGGGAACTCCTCACTCGCCGGACTCTCGGAGCCCGTGCGGCAATGGATTGCCATGCGCACGACGGTGAGGACGGTCCACAGTACGAGCTCTATCGCACGGGAGAGCGTGACTACTACAGCGTCAATCCCGACACGCCTGTCACACTCTCCTGCGCTCTCGACGGGGTCCGTGCGGATTCCGCCGTCGCGAGCTGGCTGGACGCACCGCAAGCAACCGACATCACCGAGGGCGGCGACCGGTCACTCCTTCTGGAAGTCGTCGGAACGGTCGATGATCGGAGCGACACCTCGCTGGTCGAAACGTGGTCTCAGCATCTTCTGGAAGCGGAAACCAGGAACAACAGCCCCGACTGGACAGAGTGGTACACCGAAGTGGAGCGACTCGGCAGGACTCTTCAGCTCGACGGCCTGCTCGACGGAGCCCGCCTGGAGCCCGACGACCACCGGCTTGAACTGACTCTCCTCCGGTTCCGCGGCTCATGATCTTCGATCCCACCCTGACCGTTCTGGGGGTCGTTCAGGTCGCTGTCTTCGTCTGGGCCCTGCGGTTGGCCCGGCAGAGCGACTCCGATGCCCTCCATGAGCTTGAGCAGCGGTTCAATCCGGACATCCAGAGTCGCGCCACCCGCGGAGACGGGCCGGACTGGGTCCGCTACATGGATGAGGCAGATCGCGTTCACGAGCAGCGGCTCGACGGCATCCGCACCTCAGCGCACGCTGCGCTGGTCCTCGGCATCGGGGGCACACTGGCGGTGCTGTCGTTGCGGCTTCTTGGCTCCGGCGACCCGACCACGGCGCTCTCCAACCTGACGGATGCGATCGGACCAGCTCTCTTGGCCAGTCTCTTCGGCATAGTGAACAACCTCGCCATCACGCTCGGACTGTTTCGCATCTCGGATCGGCGATTCGCTGCGTCGCTGGAGGAGTATCGCAACGCCCTCCAGGCGCGCAGCGACGCAAGCCCTCCCACAGAGAGGTTCGCGGAGGCGGTGCGCGACCAGCTCGGAAACGCATTTCGGGAGGCGGTTCGCACTTTCCCGGAGGCATTCGCTCGTCTCGACGAGAGCATCGGGGAGCTGAGCCGAGTCACGGAGAGGCAATCGAAGGCCGCTCTGGAGGCGGCAGCCGAGTTGAAGAGCAGTGCAGACGGCCTGACCTCGGCAGCGCGGAAGGTCGCCCCGGCCACGCAACTCCTTCTCGCCTCCACCGAGCGATTGCACTCCCTACCGGATCGCCTCAGCCAGACCCTCGATACGGCGATGGAGCACTGGGAGGCCGAGATCCGTCGTGACCAACAGTCATTCGTCACCGGCGTCCGAGAGGTGCTGGACCGCCAGCAGGGCATCCTTGAGGATACGGCCAACAGTTTCAAGGAGTGGGAGCGCCAACGGGCCGAAGTGGCCGAGATCCGGGACGAGGAGTGGCTGAACTCCATGGCGAAGGTCGAGAAGGCCGTGGCCACGATCGCGTCCACGGTCTACGGACTTCCCGACCGGTTCACCCAGGAAGTGCAGGCGATGGCCGGCACCTTGGGCAAGCAGTTCGGCCTCGAAGCGCGGCAGCACATCCAGGATCTGGTCCGGGCCATCGAAAAGGAGACGGAAGAACGCGCTGAACAGACGGAACGGCTGATGCGCGACCTGCACACCCGTTTCCTCAACGACACATCCACCGTGGTCGCCAAGACTCTGGAACAGGTTTACCGGCGCGTCGAGAACTCCCTGCTGGCATCCCTTCACGACGTGGGCGAGGAGCTGCGTGAGGCCATCAAGACTCTGCCCGAGAACGCCAGGGGCTTCGCCGCGAGCCTCACGCAAGCCGACACCAGACTCCAGCGGTCCCTCGACGCACTCACGAAGTCAGCGGACCATCTCGGACGGGTAGCTCGAGTGACCGAGGAGTTCCAGTCTTCCTTGACACGAGCACTGCAGACTTCCACGAAGCGCGGTTTCGAGCCAGTACTCCGGAGATTCGAGGACGCGGCTGGCGAGCTACACAACACAGCACGGAAACTCGATCGAGCCAATGCGCCGGTTCGAATTCACGTGGAACCCTCATTCCCATCCGTGGGGTGGATCCTGCAGAGAATAAGGCGGCGCCCGTCATGAGGCGTTCAAGAGCTCCGCTGACGGCATGGCCGGCTTTCGCAGACCTGATGACCATCCTCGCTGTCGCCGCGCTCGCCTTCGCAGCCGTCGCGGCCGATCCGGAGGCTTTGGAGGCGGCGCTGGCCGAGCTGCAGCAAGCCAAGAACACTATCGAAGGGCTGAACCAGAAGGTGCGTAGCGCCACCCGCACCGAATCGGATCTGCGCCGCAGACTGCGTAAGGCGTCCGAGAGGATCGAAGTACTCCGAATCGGAGCGCGCCCCTGTCTTCGAACGGGGGATTCACTGATCGTTCCGTTGCTGAGTGTCGAGGTCGCACCCGCATTGGAGTTCATCGTGAGCCGCCTGTGGTCAAGCGAGTACGACTCGCAAGTCTCCACCGTTGCGGGCGTCTCGGACGTCGTAGAACGCCGTCTGTTGGATCGAGGCGAGTTCGAGCAGCACGCGGCGAGGATCCTCGCCTACGGAGATCGAGAGGACACCTTCGGGGGCTCGTGTCGCTTCTTCGTCGAGCTGCAAATCGGTGACGCAGACTCTCTCTCGTTCCCGCGAGCCTATGGCATCGTCAACCAGTACTTTCTGATCTCCAATCCCGGCGAGACGAATCGCATTCTGCGCGGCGAGGAATGAGCGGCGCGTCAGCCTGGCCGACCTTGGGCGCACGCCAGGCGCGACCTCCAGGACCCGCGGGGTTGCATCAGCCGCCGTGCGGCTTCGTTGCTTTGGTCGGATGCTCGGACGGCTGTCTCGAGGAGGCTCCCTTCCTAGGATGTTGCGCGCCGTCTAGCGAAATGTGACGCGGGGTGTCCCATCCGAGGGTGGAGTCGGACGGAAAGTGTGGTATGTATTCCCCATCCTCACCGATGCGCGCCCAAGCCGCCCTGACCCCGATTCCGAAGTTCCGCTTCTCGGGGCATCAGACGTTCCCCTTCCGCCACGGCTGGCTGACCAAGGCGGCGTTCGGGATCGGTGAGGATCGGCAGCTCTTCCGCCGGAAGGACGCTCTGGTGCGACTTGGCGTGGGCAAGAACATGGTCGCCTCCATCCGCCACTGGTCGCAGGCCACCGGCGTGATCAAGGTCGGGCGGGGTGAGGCTCGTCTCACCGGACTCGGGGCGCACCTGTTCGGGACGACACAATTCGTCCCCCCCCCCCCCCCCCCCCCCCCCCCGCCAGACGACATCCACTAAGACATCCACAATCTGATCCCCTAGCGGCCGACGCCGCCCCCGGCGCGGACCCCTACCTCGAAGACCCCCGGTCTCTCTGGCTCCTCCACTGGCGCCTGACCGGGCGGCAGGCGCCCGCTTCGACGTGGCACCTCGTCTTCACCTGCTTCCCGGGTGGGACGTTCACCCGCGACGAGCTGACCGGGTGGCTCTCCCGCACCATCGTCGGCAAGACCCTTCGGCCGGTCTCGGAAGCCTCCCTGCGTCGCGATGTGGACGTCTTCCTGCGGACCTACCTGCCGCCCCGGCCCCACCCGCGGCGCCCGGTCGAGGACACCTTCGACTGTCCCCTCGCCGAGCTCGGCCTCCTCCAGCCGCTCGGCGGCGGCAACTTCGCCCTGCCCCGCGGGCCCCGCCCGACCCTGCCCGCAGGCGTCCTCGGATTCGCCATCCACGAGTTCTGGCAAGAAGCCGCCTCCGGACAGAAAACGCTCACGCTCGAGCGGCTCCTCTATGACCCGGGGAGCCCGGGGGCCGCCTTCCGGATGGACGACCGGGGACTGGTCGCCGCGCTGGAGGCGCTTCCATCGGAGTACGGCCTCGACTACGACGAGACGGCCGGGCTGCGCCAGGTGCGACGTCGCCGCGCCGTCCGTCGCCCCGTCGAGCTGCTGGGAGAGCAGCGCCCATGACGGCGCCCGCGACCGACCTCTTCGCCGGGACCCGGCTGGACCGGGCCGTACGCATCCCGTCGCACTTCCATCGGTCCATCCACCTGGTGGACGACTGGAGCCGCGGGGGCGGACCGGACAGCTATCTCGTCACCGGCGCGATCCGCGAGATCGCGGGAACGCTGCTCGACGAACTAAGTCGCCCCCACGGCACCCGGGCTTGGACCCTCACCGGCCCCTACGGCGCCGGGAAGTCGGCGTTCCTGCTGTTCCTCGCCGATGTCCTCTCCAGCCGGAGCCCGACGCACCCGGAGGCGGCGCGGCTCCGCGACGAACGGCTCTCCGATGGCCCCGTCCTCGAACCCGTCCTCCTGCAGGCGGGCCCGGCGCCGCTGATCCCCCGGATCGCCGAGGCTCTGGCGGCCGCGATCACCCGCTGCTCCGGAAAGCCGACCGTCGGGCCCGGGCCGGAGGCCACCGGCGACGAATGCGCCGCGCTGCTCGGGGAGGCGGCGGAAGCAAGCCCCGGCGGCCTGCTGGTCGTGGTGGACGAGCTCGGGAAGTATCTCGAGCACGCCGCAGCGACGCCGGGGGAGGACATCTTCTTCCTCCAGCAGCTCGCCGAAGCGGCGGCGCGCAGCCCGAAGCCGGTCGTGTTCGTGGGAGTGCTCCACGCCGGGTTCGCCGACTACCTCGGCCACCGGCGGCTCGGCTCCACCGAGCGGGCCGAATGGCAGAAGGTCCAGGGGCGCTTCCGGGACCTCCCGTTCGCGCTGCCGACCGATCAGGCGCTCGATCTTCTGGGGCAGGCGATCGAGGTCGGCGATCCGGTCCTGGCCAGGCGCCTCGCCAACCAGATCCAGAGAGCGTCGGACCGGCTCGTTGCGCTCGGCGCTCCCGCGAAACGGGGGGCCTTCGCGGAGTGCGCGCCGCTCCACCCGGTGACGGCGCTCCTGCTGTGGCCGCTGTTCCGCAGCAAGGCGGCGCAGAACGAGCGATCGCTGTTCGCGTTTCTCACCAGCCACGAGCCGTGGGGATTCCGCGAGTTCCTCGCCCACGAACGAGTGTTGGACGAGGGACCGGTCCCGCTCTACCGGCTGGATCAGCTCCACGATTACCTGTCGGCCGCCCTCGGCGCCGCCGCGTTCACCGGCGCGGACGCCCGCCGCTGGGCGCTGATCGCCTCGGCGCTGGAACGGATCCCGGCCAATGCGCCGCCGCTCGCCGCCCGCGTCGTCAAGACCGTCGGGCTCCTTTCGCTCTACGGCGAAGGCGTGGGACTGCGCGCGAGCCGGGAGGGGATCGAGATCGCCTGCGACGACTGCTCGCGGGAGGAGATCGCGGCCGCGATCAGGACACTCACCGTGCGTTCCATCCTGCTCTGGCGGCGGCATCGGGCCGCCTTCGGCCTGTGGGAGGGGTCCGACATCGCCCTCGACGAGGCGTTCGAGCAGTTCGTGTCCGAGCGGCTGGACGAGCCTCTCCACGAGCGCCTCCGCCGCGTCAGCGAGCCGCGCCCCCTCATCGCCCGCCGCCACAGCACCGAGAGCGGAACGCTGCGGCACTTCGAGGTGCGCCTCGCATCCCCCGACACCGCGGCGCCCGAAGCGGCGCAGCCGTCCGAGAACGAGCGCGGACCCGAGTCCGATGGCGTCGTGCTGTTCCTGCTCTCGGAGGAGGACGACCCGTCCACCGCCGTCGCCGAGGCGATCACCGACAGCGGGGACGGCCGACCGGTCATCGCCGCCATCCCCCGGGTGGGGAGCGAACTCTCCGCCGCCGTCGCCGAACTCGATGGGTGGAAGCGGGTGCGTGACGAGATCCCCGAGCTCCAGGGCGACCCGGCGGCGCTTCGCGAGGTGCGGGCGCGGGAGCGCGCCGCCCGCGAGCGGCTCGAGGCGGCGGCCGGGTCGGCGCTGGGCCTTCTCGGCCACGTCCTCGATCCGTCGCTCTCCCGCTGGTTCGCGGACGGCGAACCGAAGGAGGTCCGGACCTCCCGAGAGCTTCAGGCCCTGCTCACGGACGCGATGGACGCCGCCTACGACCAGGCCCCGACACTTCGCAACGAACTGCTGAACCGCCGGAAGCTCTCCTCCGCAGCGGCCGCTGGGCGGAGGAGCCTGATGGCCGCGATCACCGAAGGACCCCGGGAGCGCCTCGGGATCACGGGCTTCCCTCCCGAATATAGCATGTTCGCCTCGCTGGTCGAGGCGGGGGGATTCCTCCGGGAGCGCGACGGGGAATGGGCCTTCACCGCTCCGACCGCGCCGTCGTGGAGGCCGGCCTGGGGGGCGATCCGGGAGTTCGTCGCGAGCGCCACCGAAGCGCCGCGGCCGGTCACCGAGCTGCGGGACGCGCTCGCCGCTCCACCCATCGGGCTCCGCGACGGCCCGTTCCCGGTGCTGCTCGCGCTCTATTTCGCGGCCGAGGGCGCCGCCGTCGCGCTCTACGAGGAGGACGTGTTCGTCCCGGACGCCGGGATCGAGGCGCTCGAGCGCCTGCTGCGCCGACCCGAGACCTTCGCCGTGCGCTCGTTCCGTCCCCGCGGCGAGAAGCGCCGGATCCTGGAGGAGGTCGTGGAAGCGCTCGGCATCGGCGCCCGGGGAGAGCCGGGCGCCCTCCTGGTGCGCGTCACCCGCCACCTCGTGGGAACCATCGCCGGGATTCCCCCCTACGGCCGCAACACCCGGCGGATCAGCACGGCGGCGCAACGCGTCCGCGGCGAAATGCTCACCGCGCGGGATCCCTGGGATCTGGTGTTCCGGGATCTTCCGGCCGCGCTCCGGGTGGATCTGGCCGACCCCGGCGCAGGACAGCGCTATGCCGAGGAACTCACCAGCGCCGTGGACGAGTGCCGCGACGCCTTCCCGAAGCTGCTCCGGCGAATCGAGGACGCGCTTGCGGAGGCGCTTCGCGTCTCCGGGGTACGCGGAGCGGAAAGGCTGCGCAAGCTGACCGCGCGCGCCCGGGACCTCGAACCGCACGTAGCGGACGACGGGCTGCGCCGCCTGCTCGGAGCGATCCTGCGGGCGCGCAACGCGGAACGCGACTGGCGAGTCGTCGTCGCCCTCCCCCTCGGGGGCGGCCTCCCCGCCGACCGCTGGAACGACGCCCAGGCCGAGGGCGTGGTGGCCCGGCTTCGCCTGTTCGGGCTCGACGCCGACCGGATCACCGACCTCTTGTCCCACGCCCGACCCCGACCGGTGGCGACCGCCGTTCCGAGACTCGTATCCGGCTCGACTGAGGATCTCGTCGAGCACCTGGGAAAGGCGCTCGATCCCGCCGGCTTCTCCCGGGAGACCCTCGAGGCGGCTTTCGAGACATTCCTGGCCCGCCGCAACCGGAATGCAGCCGAGGGCCATCCCGCCGCATGAGTTCGCTCCTTCCCGGGCAGCCCGAGCCGCGCCACGTCGTGACCCTCTCCGGCGGCAAGGACTCGACCGCGCTCGCGCTCTACCTCCGCGAACAGCACCCCGGCACCCCCTACGAATACGTCTTCTGCGACACCCACAAGGAGCTGCCGGAGACCTACGAGTACCTCGACCGGATCGAGGCCCGACTCGACCGTCCCATCATCCGGCTCGCCTCGAAACACGGTGAGCGCGGCTTCGACCATTACCTGAAGCTCTACGGTGGATTCCTCCCCTCTCCGAGCGCGCGCTGGTGCACCCGCCAGCTCAAGATCGAGCCGTTCGAGCGCCATGTCGGGGACGACCCGACGCTGCTCTATGTGGGCATCCGAGCCGACGAGAACCGCGGCGGCTACATCTCGACGAAGCCCAACATCCGGGCGGTCTTCCCGTTCCGCGACGACGGGCTCGGCAAGACCGACGTGATGCGCATCCTCGAGCAGAGCGGCGTCGGCCTTCCGAACTACTACGAGTGGCGTTCCCGTTCCGGCTGCTACTTCTGCTTCTTCCAGCGCCGCGGCGAGTGGGTGCGCCTCAAGGATCAGCATCCCGATCTCTACGAGAAAGCGAAGGCCTACGAGAAGGAAGACCAGGGCTACACCTGGGTCCAGAACGAGAGCCTGACGCAGATCGAGGACCCGGACCGCAAGGCGGCCATCCTCGACCACGAAGCGAAGGACCGGGCCCGCCGCGCCGCCCGCCGAAGGCCGGATCGGCTCACCCAGGCCTTCGGTTTCGAAGCCCCAGACGATGAGGACGACGGCTGCCTCATCTGCCACAAGTGACGTTTGCCGCCCGCGCCGGCGCGCCGGACTCCGCCGGTTCTCCCGGTAGGGGCCCGGCAATTGCTCTCCCGACTCGCGCCGCCACCGCCGGAACGCCGGACTCCAGTCCGGCAATTGCTCTCCGGCACTCCGGCACCGGAGCCGCCTCGCACCCCAACGTGGGGCCTGCTCCCGGCCTCTACCTCGACCACCAGGCCTCGACCCCGATGACCGAGGCCGCGCGCCGACTCCTCATCGAGGTCAGCGAGCGCGACTACGCCAACCCGTCCAGCGCCCACCGCTCGGGCAAGCGCGCCGCGGCCCGCATCACGACCGCCCGCGAGCAGCTCGCCGATGCGATCAACGCCCTCCCGGAGGAAGTCGTCTTCACCGGAGGCGCGACCGAGAGCAACAACCTCGCGATCCTCGGCATCGCCCGCCACGCCGCAGAACGTGGCAGAGACCCAAAGCGCCGCCGCATCGTCACGCTCCCCATCGAGCACCCCTCGGTCCTCGCCCCGGCTCGGCATCTGGCCGAGCGGGACTTCGAGCTGGGCCTCGCCCCCGTTCATCCCGACGGACGGGTCCGCCTCGACGCCCTCGACGACCTGCTCGGCGAAGACATCCTGCTCCTCTCGATCCAGACCGCGAACAACGAAATCGGGACGATCCAGCCGGTAGCCGAAGCCGCCGCCCTCGCACGGAAGCACGGCGTCCTCGTCCACACCGACGCCGCCCAGGCGCTCGGCAAGACCCCCCTCGACGTGGAGGCGATGGGCGTGGACTTCGTCTCCCTGAGCGCGCACAAGTGCGGCGGACCCAAGGGCGTCGGCGCCCTGTTCGTGAGGAACGGACCGAACCGCGCCCCCATCCTCCCGATCATCTTCGGCGGAGGGCACGAGCGCGGCCTCCGTCCCGGCACCCAGAACGCCCCCGGCATCGCGGCCTTCGGCACCGCCGCCACCGAGGCCGTGGCCCGCCTCCGAACCGACGCCCTGCGCCTCGCCGCCCTCCGCGACGAACTCGAAGTCGAAATCCTGCGCCGCTGCCCCACGGCGCGCATCAACGGCGCGAAGGACCACCGCGTCCCGCACGCGACCTCGATCACGTTCCCCGGAGTCAACGCGGACGCGCTGATCTCGCGCCTCCCCGACTTCGACATCTCCGCAGCCTCCGCCTGCCACGCCGGAACCCCCGAGCCCTCCCATGTCCTCCGCGCCATCGGCCTGACAAGTGAGGACGCCTACTCCACCCTCCGCTTGTCCTGCGGCCCCAGTGTCCCCTCCCGCGCCGCTCGAACCATAGCTGCGCAGTTCAAATCGGCCACCGATCGGACAGTCCTCTCGCCGCGACCCGTCCTCTAGCCCCTAACCCGCCTCACCAATTCGCCATGACTCCCGCGCTTCGTGCCCACCCGCGCTCCCTAAATGCCCTCCGGCTCCAACGCAACGACCCACTCCAAGTCGTGCGGGTCATCAATAGCGTGCGCCACTGGCGGCAGTGCTCCATCCGTCTGACGAAACCGGATGCCAATGTAACGCTACTAGAGTTCACCTTCCCGCACATCTCTCGGAGCCGTGAAACCCCATCAGTGCTCAACGCCCTAGACGGAACCGTCCCCGAGGTCTTCAACTGTGACCGTCTCACCATCACGACGCCATCACACTCCCACACCGTACAGGACCCACGGAGTGTGTTGGATCCGGATGCGAATTCACTCACATTCCCCCTCACCTCTGTCCCCGCCGTCTCACCCAATCAGTCATCCATAGCGCTTTACAACTACCACAACACCTTCGTCCCATCGCGCCTCTCGAATGCACATGCATTCTCAGAAGCACTTCTCTCTAGTACGGTCGTCGGCTGTGGTTCTCCTGCTCTCGCACCGCTCCGCGTCACGTTCTCACTGCTCTCACACGGGCACACCACCATCACCAGAAGGGCCCACAATCAACGTACCCTGGACGCACTGCCCGCGGGTGCGAAGATCCATCGCACGCGCCGTGAACTAGACCATGGCATCGTCGCCGATCTCTTGCTGTGGGAGTCCACTAGCCGCAAGTCGATCACCAAACTGCAAGTCTTCGACGGAGGGATCCCGGCCACTCCTCCCCCGACCGGAGCGAAGTATCTCCTCGGCGCACTCGCCGACACACTAAATCCACATCCGCGCCACCGTCTCTCCCACTCCCTGGATGTGTATTCGCCACGCGAAATGCTCCAACTGGACGATCGCGGGCAGGTCATCGAAAGCGAATCGTGGAGCCAAGTCTCGCACTCTGTAAGGACGTGGCTCCGCAACGAGGGGCGTGCGTCAGGTGCTATCTCGCTCCGAGATCACATCCAGGATCAACATTCCGCCCGAGCGGCCGAACGCATCGCAATCCGTGCGGAGCGTCTTACGCATGCTCCATTTGTGTTCTTGAACGGCCGACCCATTCTACATGCGCCTAGGTCCGAGAATGACGTTCTCGCGCTCTACTTCAAGCTGGAGGGAGCCGATGCCCTACCACTGACTCAGTGCCATGTTCTGGAACACACCCCACGACAGGACACCGATAGCATTGGCCACTTTCAGATCGTGCCCCATGATGTCCCCAAGCGCTACGCTCCGATCGAATTCGAGCACGAGTTCCGCAACTTCATCAGACACGGTCACTCCGGGCATCACGTTGACCTGATCATCTGCTGGTCAGCGTCGCCAACCGATCCACTACACGACACCGGAGTTCAGTGGCTCAAGCAGTATGCCGTCGAGGACCCCCCGAAATCGATTCCAGTTCTGATTCTATCCCGGATCCCCGATCTCTTGGTCCAACCAATGGAGCAGTCTCTTGGCTAACCTTATCGTTCGAATCGCACACTGCTTGTGTGTCACCCGTGGAACACTCACTCTCTTCAAGGGTGCCTTCTCCTCTGACGTCGCACGACAGGTGACTCAAGTCCATGTCTTCGAAGAGAGCAGAGCAAATCACGTTCGGGAACAGATGTGCCTTGATGGCCGAGAGGGCTATCAGAGGCCCGCGACGAAGAATCGCCAAGAAAAGTTCGCCCAGTACTTGGATGAACGGGGTGAGAGTCAGACGTTCGCGCCGCCAGTCGTACTCAACGCTCGCGGTAAGTGGCGGTTTGAGGCCTATGATGGCACACCAGAGTTCGGTGCCATCAGTGTGGAGGCACCGGCTAATGTGATTGATGGTCAACATAGGCGGGGCGGGTTTATTTCCCATTTTAAGAAACACGAGACACCTCGTCAAGTCGATTTCGTTGCGTACCAAGAGCTCACGCCCGACCAGGAAAAATGGGTATTCCATACGATCAATACAACGCAGAAGGGTGTGCCGCCTTCTTTGCAGACGATCATCAATGATCACGAGTGGCACAATCGCGTGGCTCGGGAGATAGCGGAGAAGGCGTGTTCACCCTTCGTTGGGCAGGTTGACAAGACCGGATTGGGGGGCACGAAGTTTCTGTTCAAGCTGAGTGCGATCGCCAAGAACGTGAAGCGGATGTTCGACGCAGGACAGTTTGACAACACGGCCGAGGAGAGCAAGTTCGACATGTTCGTCCGGTATTGGGATACGATCCGGAGTACTCATACAGAGGCATGGGACGACTTTGGGAAGCCGAGGAATGCTCGGCGGTCAAAGCTCCTAGAGCTGACAGGACTGATCGCGTACTGTAGGCTTTTTCAGGATCGGTTCAAGAACGAGTATAACTCTACGGCGGATGCGATGAACTGGGGCGCGGTCGAGCATGACCTAGAGCACTTGGCTGGTCAACTGAACCTTAGCAAAGAGGGCCACTTCAAGGGACAGACCGGCGAATACGGAGCCGGCCAGATACTGCGACAAATGCAGGCCATATTGGCACGGCGTCAGGGCGACGCGAGCAGCTCTTAGCCCTACTATTGGATTGCTCAGAAGAGAGGGACGATCTTCCATGCAGATGTACCCGGCCATCAAGGCGCGGATGGGCGACTGGAACTACTACATCGTCCGCATGACGATGCGGGAAGTGGCCAACGAGATCAATCTCGCCACCGACGAGTGGGAGGACCCTACCCTCAGCGACGCCATCCAGCGCGAGCTCGACGAGTCGCGCGTGAAGGGCGGTCTGCTGAACTACCTGACCCAGCGAGAGGATCGCTTTTTCTCGTCCCTCGTGGTCGCCGCGATCGGGGGGAACCCGAGTTTCGAGCTGGCACAGCATTCCGAGTGGATCAAGTCCCGCTCCTTTCGCGAAAGCGTGGGTGTCCTCGCATTCGACGATGACCCGCACTACTACGCGCTCGACGGACAGCACCGGCTCTTCGCGATCAAGGAGCTGCTCGCGGACCGACGAGGCGCTCCGCCGGGGTTCGCCTCCGAGCAGGTGTCCGTCATCGTCGTGGCCCGGGAAGAACAGCACCAGGACGATGCCGTCTGGCTCCAGCGGTACCGACGGCTGTTCTCCAGCCTGAACCGCTACGCCAAGCCGACCGACAGGGACACGAACATCATCATGGACGAGGACGATGTCTTCGCCATCGTCACCCGGCGACTCATCTCGGACCATCGCCAGTTCCGGGCGGCCGGACGCCAGCGAGAGTCGTTCCGGGTTCTGACCAAGGGCAAGAACCTGAAGTCGGGAGGGCCGCACTTCACCAGTCTGCAGACGCTCTACGCGATGAACGCGACGCTCCTGACGACACCGGACCGGGAACGGCGTCTCGGAGGACCGAAGGGCCTGAAGGCGTCCTTGCAATTCCGTCCCGAGGAGCACCTGGTGGATGCCGACTACGAGGCGCTGTCCCGCTGTTGGGACGCGATCCTGGAAGTCGTTCCCTCGCTCTCGGAGGAACCGACGAAGATGCGGGCGCACCAGATCCCCGATCCCAATCCCGAGGGCTACCAGGACCACCTCGTGTTCTGGCCCATCGGTCAGGAGCTGTTCATCCGGGTCGTGCGCGCGATGCTGAATCGTGCGCAGCTTGGCGAGGACGCCTCGACCGAAGACATGGTGCGCACCCTCTCGCCGCTCGGGGCCGTCCCGTGGGAGATGCACGACCCACCGTGGCGGCGGCTCCTTCTGGTTCCGATCGAATCCCGCCTCGGCTGGAAAATTCGCAGCGAGGATCGAAAGATGGTTCTCCTGTTGGCGGACCGACTGCTGCGGTGGCTCGTCGGGCTGGACGACCACGATGCCGAAGGCCTCGCCGAACTGAAGGAAGACTGGCGCGACCTCCTCTATCCGCCGCTCTCGCACACCGACGCCGCTGACGAATGGCGGCGCGTCGAAGCCCTGCGAACCCGAATCGCCGCGGCTGCCAAGGCCTGACCCGGCCGGAATCTCAACCTCACAGCGCGCTCCGTGACTGTTGGCGCCCCAACAACCGGTCCCGCGCTTGGGCGCAGTCCTGCGGTGCGGCTGGTCCGCGATTCCTCCGGCAACAGAGCGCCGAGGCGGTTACGCGGCAGGAGGACGGATCGCGCCGCCCGCTGGGCGGAAGAGCTCGACGTGACGATCCAGTCGCGCCGAGAGGGAGGCGAAACCGTCGAGGTTCGGATCCCTGGCTTGAATCCGTGGCGGGGACGAGCCTACGCCTCCTCCGTGGAGGAGTACCGGCGACTCCGGCTGGGGGTGGCGCATCTGATCCGACCCTGGGTGCTGGACCATGAGGAGCTCAGGCCCCCGCCACTCGGGTCGCTCTATCCGTTCCAGCGCGACGGCGTGGAGTGGATCCTTTCCCGCCCGGGTGGCGCGATCCTCGCGGACGACATGGGGCTCGGAAAGACAGTGCAGGTCATCACCGCGGCGCGGCTCCTCGTGAACCGCGCGCAACTCAGGCGCATCCTCGTGCTGTGCCCCAAGAGTCTGCTCGCGAACTGGGACGCGGAGTTCGACAAGTGGGCTCCCGAGCTTGGCGTGGCCACCGTGACTCCGTCGGCGGGAGTCAAGGAAGCCGCGTGGCGCGCCCTCGTCTGGCGGCGTCATGTCCTGCTGACGAACTACGAGCAGATGCGCGACCCTCCCGAGGCGCTCAGGTCCCACCCTCCGGACCTCATCGTCGCCGACGAGGCGCATCGGCTGCGGAAGCGAACGGCAAGGTTGACGGCGGGCGTGATGGAACTCCGTCCACAGCGCTTCTGGGCGGTCACCGGAACTCCGCTGGAACGCGATGCCGACGATCTGGCCACCATCCTGTCCGTGATCGAGCCGCATCGGTTTTCTGCCGGCGACGCCCGCTTGCACCCGTCGTCCCTGCGCGCCCAGGCCCGCACCTACGTGCTTCGCAGACGAAAGAGCGAAGTGCTCAAGGAACTGCCGCCAGTGCGCGACACGGTGGAGCGGATCGGCCTCACGCCCCAGCAGGAGCGAGCCTACCGTCAGGCGATCGCCGAGGTGAGGAATGCGAGCGACGGCGGTAACGAACTCGCTCTGCTCACCCGGTTACGGGAAGTCTGTGACTTCGACCGAGCCACCGGGCGCAGCGCCAAGGCAGACCGCATCATGGAGCTCCTGCCGCGCATCCGTGAGGCGGGAGAGAAGGCCGTCGTCTTCTCGTACCTTCTGGGGCCGCTCCGAGATCTCAGCACCCGGGTCAGTCGCACCCTCGGACTTCACGCGTCCCGGCTGCTCGTTGGAGAGATGACCGGCGAGGAACGGGATCAGGCAGTCCGGGAATTCCGTGAGGATCCCGAGGTGCTCGTTCTGCTCGCATCCACTCGAGTCGCAGGGGAAGGGCTGACCCTGGTCGAAGCGAACCATGCATTCCTGTTCAACCAGTGGTGGAACCCTTCCACGAACCGTCAGGCGACCGACCGGATCGTGCGCATCGGACAGAAGAACGACGTGAGGATCTACCGCTTCTGCTGCCGCGACACAATCGAAGAACGGCTCGAAGAGATCCTCGAGAGAAAGGCCGAGTTGTTCGAGAGCGCGGTGGAGCGCCTCGCCGACGATCCCGCATCTCTCATGAAGCGACTCCGCCGCGCTGTGGGCACCGAGGCGCTGCTCGGCGGCGGGAGCGCGGGAGCCTGACGCCCGCACCGCCGCGGAGCGCCTCGTATGCATGTTCGAAGTGCGCGTTTCACAGCGACAGCTCCCGCATGATGGTCAGCGAGCCGACCCGCAACGGGGGCCAGACCCCTCGCCCGCCGCTGTCCCACAAGAAGGCGCTGCGGTGCCGCCGGGATCTCGCCCGAGCCCTCGAAGCGGTCGCGAGGAGGCGACTGATCTCCGCCAGCAGCATCGTCTGGCCGCGTGGCCTCGATCTGCGGATCGTCCGCGAACTGCGCCTCCCGCTCCACCAGCAAAACGCCCTCCTGGCGGGCCTCACCCTCGGCGAGCTGCCGGGCGACGGCCGCCCCCTGACGGTGCGGCATCTCCACTCTCTCACCGGCGTCGGGTTCGGGCCCCGGCAGTTGGCGGCCCTGGTTCGAGCCCTGGAGGATTGGCTCATCGAATCCAGTCGCAGCGACGGGCGACGGGCGCGTTCCTCGCCCAAGCGCCTAGAGATACGCGAGCCGTCCACGCCAAGGCCCGAACGGCAGGGCACGGAGCCGGCTGTCCCGCCGTCCTGGCGGAATGCGAGAACCCGACTTCGGCCCGTCCTCGAGATGGCGGCCCTCTTCAAGCGCGCCGAAACCCTCAAGGACATACTTCACCCGCGTCTGCGTCGCATCACGTCGGAGCTTCGCCGAAACCCGGAGCTCGACCAGGTGAGAATCGCCGATCTGCTGGGCCCCGGCCGGTCTCCGGTGGACCGACTCCGGGATCGGGTCCACGAGGCGATCGAGAGCCTCTCGGCCGTCGAACGGCTCGTCACCCGCCGTCGTCTCCTTCGCGCCGCCGTGCCGCTCGAAGACGTCGGACGCCACATCGGCGGCGACGCGGCCACGGCCAGGGCAGTCGAGACGAGAGTCCGACGCAAGCTCGGCGAAGCGGTGAGGCCGCGGGCTGCCGAACTCGGGCGCGTACTCCGGCAGGTTCTCGGATCCGTATGCGACCGCCGGGACCTGGAATCCGCTCTCTGCCGGCTTCTACCTCCTGCCGAAGAGCGATCGTCGGACCTGATGCGCGATGCGATCCGAGAGAACACGGGCTACACCGTCTTCGGGCAGGCGTGTCTCGACGACGACGCCCTCCGTCTGGCGAGTTCGCGACGACGCGCCGTGCGGAGCTTGGCCGACGACGCTGGCCTCATCCCGGAAGATCGTCTGTCGGAGGTACTTCCGGCGCACTGGGGCGCTCAATGGTCCCTTCTGTTCCCCGCCTTTGGGCTTCACGAAGTCGTTGGCCACGCGGCGCTCCACCCTGCTCCACGAGCCCGAGCCAAGGCGGCGCTGCTGAATCTCGGGCGACCGGCCACCTCCGCAGAAATCGCGATGCTGGCAAGTCTGCCCACGCGAAGTGTCACGCAGGCGCTGTCGGCATTACCCACCGTCATTCGCGCGACCGGGCGCCGCTGGATGGTGAGCTCGAGCGGCTCTGAAGGCTCTAAGGCACGGACAGCGAAGGCCGACCTGAAGCGCCTGCGGCGAGCTCGCGCGTGATCTGACCCTTCGCCCAACCTCCGTGCCACGCGCATCCGGAGGACGAACGGAACACCGGGGACCGCAAGCTCATCCGGTTCGCCGCGCTTGGCTCACGCCGATTGAGTTGGCGCCACACCGGGCATGGGTCCTGCGCCGCGGACGGCCCTAGAATCGGCTCCCGCCGATGCGACGGACCCACCCGAGTTTGACAGTTGATGGATGCATGCTGTCCCTAAGTACGAGCAGTCAATGAACTTACGGGCGTACACGGGAAACACCCGTGTCACTAGGATTTGCAAGCCTGCGGCGCGTCAATCAAGATGAGACATCCGCGTCAATCAGGGTGAGACACGAGTCTTGATCGAGGTGGGGATGGTGCCCGAGTTCACGCGGGCAGGCAAGAGTGATCCGAGTACTGGCGGGCGGCGTTGGCGGGAGGGTGTCAATGGCCATCGAAAATGCGACACTTTCGGGGTCGCGGCCCGCGGTGGGAGGCCCGCCGCATTCATGGTCGAGGGTTCGCGCGAGGGCGGTGACGAAGGTCACGGTCGCGGAGCCCGCGGTCCACGGCTGAGGGCGCGCTGGACAGACGCCGTTCGCGCCCACGGCGCCCGAACATCTCGTCGGAGTAGCTGACCGGGGAGATGACGCCGCCGCGGCGGTCAACTCACTCCTGTGAGTGGCCTGGAGGGTTCCGGGGCCATTCCGGTGTCAATGGGCATCGAAAATGCGACACTTTCGCGACTGTCGCCAGCCGTTGGAGGTCCATCGGGTTGACGATCGCGGAGGCGTCGGGTGGCGGTGACGAAGGTCATGGTTGCCGAGCTAGCGATCCGCGACGTGTCAGAGACCGGAGCGCGGCCAGAGTTGGCGGGAGCTGCTGGAGGATCTGAGAGGGCGGGGCCTTCGGGCGCCACCTCGACTGGCAGTCGGGGACGGGGCGCTGGGGTTCTGGAAGGCGCTAGAGAGGGTGTTCCCGGGGACGGCTCACCAGCGTTGCTGGGTGCACAAGACGACGAACGTGTTGAGTGCTCTGCCGAAGTCGAGGCAGAAGAATGCGAAGTCGCATCTGCGCCAGATCTGGATGGCGTCGGATCGGCGGGAGGCGGAGCGAGCGCTGGCGGATCTTCTCGGCGAAGTATCGGGCGAAGTATCCGAAGGCGATTCGGAGGTTGGAGAAGGATCGAGAGGCGGTGCTGGCGCTCTACGACTTTCCGGCGGAGCACTGGGGGCACATCAGGACGACGAACCCGATCGAGAGCGTGTTCGCGACGGTGCGACACCGGACGGTGAGGAGCCAGGGTTGCCTGTCGCACCGGACGGCGTTGACAATGGTGTTCAAGCTCGTGATGGCGGCCAGCGAGAGCTGGCATCGTCTGAACGGGAGCCGGAAGTTGCCCTTGGTCCTCGATGGCGCCAAGTTGAAGGACGGCCAGCAGGCCGACAAGACCGAAATCCACGCCGCCGCCTGATCATGCCGTCACCCACTCTCGGCCATAGCTCCCTCCGTCACCACGATCAGCCGTCTTGGGCCGCGTGCTTGGACCGGCTCAGACCGTAACTTGTCCGGGCGGAGTTTCCCAAGGCGCGTGTTTGCGCCAGCCCACCTACACCACCGCCAGGTGCCGCCTGATCTGCGCGGGAAGCAGTGGGCCGGTTCTGCTCTCGCGCGCGATTGACACAAGATTCGTCCAGGTTTGCTTGCGAATCTCCACCCGAGTGAGAGAGTGGGCCTCCGCCAGGGCAGCCTCGACGTGTCTGACATCGCCCGGCTTCTGAACCCCGCGGCCCCTGTTGCCAAACGGATGATCCGTTTCCGGCAGCACACGATCCAGCGGAATTCTTGAGAGAAGCTCCGTCCGGCGAGCTGATGAACGATTGACCGAAAAGTAGCAGCCGAACTCAACAGCACGATCCGTCTCACTCTCAGTACCCAGCCACCAGTGGAGGATCAGCCCGGGCTGCGGATACTCGGCTATCGTGCTCAGGATCTCACTTGTCGCCTTGTAGCTGTGCAGCGATGTGATGCGTGGAGTCCTCTGGAGCACGCTAAGCGCACTCGCGAGCGTCTGTCGTTGGATGTCCATAGGAACCCGTGACGCGCCATCGAGCCCGATCTCTCCCACATACGGAGTCATCTCGGAAAGCGCCCGAAAACGCTTCGGATCGAAAGCCTTTTGAACGCCGACCAAGCCTGGGTGACATCCGACGCCCCAGACCGTGGTCCGGTCATGCCGCTTGAGAGCCTGCTCGCCTTCGTCGAGTGAACGAGTGACCGCGAACACGATGGCCCGCAGCGCGATCAAGTCGGTGGCCTCGATTCCCGTGTCGATGTGGGCGTGTAGGTCGAGTGGTGGAAGGACTCTCATGACACGAGCATCCGCAGCTCCTCCAGGCCACGCTCGCAGAGGCTGCGGGCCTCACTGAGCGAGTAGTCATACGGTAGGCTCATTGAGAGTACGTCCCGTCTGGTCACGCCTCTCCGCATAAAGCGCCGCACGTCGGGAAGAACTGATTTCTTCTGAAGCCACTTGGCAAGACCAGCAGAGTGGTTTGCATCGGCGTACGGGGTTAGGTCGGGCAACTCCGCGGCTGCAAAGGCGGCGCGGCGAACCACGCAGCCGAAACAGACCCCGCACTGGCTCCTTGTGGAGATTCCCTTTGCCCGCTGACCCGTGAGGCCACAAGAATGCGTGGCGCCGAGATAGTCGCTGATCTTGGACTCTCCGAACCGGCTCACTGCATCACGGAACATCTCCCCTTTGGTCATGCGCGCAAACGGGTTCACGATGGTCGGATGAGCTCCGACCTGCTCCAAGATCCGCGAGAGCCGGTTTAGGAACGCTGGATGAGTGCTCCGGGTTGAGAGACTGCCCCGTCGATTCGGAGTCAAGGGAGGATTGAGCGACGTGAACCCGTTGTCGGGAATCCAAACCGGCACGGTGTTGATAGACGCATACGCGAGCCCGAGCGCCAAGAAGAGGAACGAACGCGATCGAGACGATGTCTCGCTCTTGAACTGCGAGCCGTCCACCTGCTTCTGTCGTCGGACCAGCCGAATCTGCCTAACCGTCTCGGCCTGCCCAGGAACGATGTCCGATGCACGTTCTGCGACAGCACACTGGATTGGAGCCAGCATCGTGAGGCCGTAGTGCGAGATGAGTAGGTGCGACTCAGTTGGGCCGAGTTGACGTCGCGACTCAAGCACACCGAGGGCGGAGTCGGCACCTCCGCTCATCAGAACCACCCGAGAAGGCCGTTGCAAGTCGGAGTCCTCGGCGGTCTGCTCCTCGGGCGGCGTCGAGCTCCTGAACTCGATGGTCCATGTGTCCCCAGTGAGGAATGCAAGCATGCCACTCAGCTCGTCCGAGACAGTGTCCCACGCCCGCGCATCGGAAACTGGCACCATTAGGGAAAAGTCCCGGCTCGACCAGTTTGTTGTGCCGACGGCCCGAATCGTCGAGCGGTCCGCAGCAAGCACCAGAACCGCTATGCGCACCAAGTCGACATTGAGCGGAGATACCGCCCCCACGGAACCAAGACGGGGGCCGAAGGGTGCGGCAATGCTCGATGGGCCTTCTACCGGCCAATAGAACGTTGCCAGAGGATCGTCCGCACTTCGTTCTGGACGAGGCCTAAGCTTCAACTCATACCTGAAGCTCACGATCCATCTCCGTAAATCTCTCGGAGCTTCTCGATCCCTTCTTCGATAGCCATGGTCAACTCTTCCGCCGTTGGTCCTGAAGCGCTGAACTCCGCTTGCCCCGCAAGAACCATGGCCGCATCGCGCAACTCCTCCTCAGGGTCGGCAACCATCTCGGGTTGATCGTGCAGTATCGCGCCGAGTTCCGATGAAAGGACCTCATTGACAATCGCAGCTATCGCGTACCGAGCGATGTCGTCCACATCGGGCAGCTCCCCACGTTCGCTCGTTGCCAGCAACCAATCGGCTACAGAAGCCGCGACGTACCGCTCCTCGCTCTCTTCCAAAGTGCCATTGGTCTGGTGACCGCACACTGCATCGACGATTCGACGTGTCACCTCAATGGGATCGTCTAGCTCTTGGAGCGCATCGTAGTCGAGACCCAGCAGCCGCAATTCTGCTGCATCCTTGCGCACGAACGCATATGCGCCTGCTGCAGCCCGACCGCCGACGCTGGCGAGGCGGCGTGCTGATCGACCGGAACCCGTCCGAGTACGACCCCTTCCCCCCGTTGCGGCACTACCCCCGGTTGCGACTCCACCTCCACCCGAACCGCTGGGCCCGAGCAAACCCACCAAACCCTTCACGACCCTTCCCGGAAGCGCCGTAACGGGTTTCTCGGTTCCGTCCGATTCTGGATCGCCGCTCGAGCCGTCTGGCAAGGCACCGAGCCAAACCCCTAAGCCCTCGCTGGTATCTTTGCCTGGCTTCCCGCCCGCCCCAGTGTATCCACCACTCGTGCCCACCTATTCGCCGCCTGCCACTAAAGTTGAACAGCGACGGCCTTCGCAACGCGCTGATCGTCTGTCCCGTCTGCCCATGCCCGAAGCACATCTTGATAGGTTACCGCATCTTGGCCCGTAAACAGCAGGACCACCGGTGCCTTGACCTCCTTTACCGGGATCGTCTTCAGCGCAGCCAACGCAACCGGTGCGGCAGCAGCAACTCTCGCCACACGCACGATTCCACCGACGCCCGCTATGAGATCACTGGGCCGATCCCGAGCCATTCTGCCGAGGTGTTCGATCAACGCTTGGACATCAGCCGGGGTGAGGCTCGCGATATCCCCATCGGTGACCGATTTCTGGGAGGCGCGACTCGACGACAGCAGGTTGGCAGCGACATCCCTGAGTCGCTCGGGCAACCCCGAGTCGATGAGGGGAGTCCCGGAAAAGGATGCTGCCAGGTGCAAATAGGGACTCAGGTCTATGCCCTCAAGGGACGGTGGAAGCTTCGACCACCGAATGAGGTTGTCCGCAAATCTCTCCGTCTCGACGTTCTTGTCCTCGGTCTTGGCCGCGGCGGACCTACCAGACTTCCCGCGCGTAGTCTTGATCGCTCGAGTGTTCTTGGATGTATTCTCCGAGGGCTCTCGATCTTCGAATCCGTCGAGCGTTCTTGTCGGGACAGTCCGGCCCGCGACCTCGTCAAGACTTGCGAGCTGACGCCGGAGTTCGCCCCGGGCGAGCCAGCCGAGAACGGTCTCGAACTCTTCCGGAAGTAGCAGTTCCAACACCATGAGCTTCGCGACCACCGACACATTGAGTTCAATCCCCCGACGTCGAGCGATGGACGAACGAACGTTGAGATCGTTCAAGAACCGCTTTACTCGTCGCGGACTCCCCAGCAGCTTCTCATAAAGGATCGGTGTGAGGCGAGCAGCAAATTGCATCTCCTTAGCGATGTCGAGGCTCTCTGGAATCTGAAGCGAATCGATGGCCCTGCCGGAGATGCGCAGTTCCGCGCAGCCCTCCACGATCTGCTTGAAGTGAGCGTCAGTCAGATCCGCCGCGGTCCGCCGCTGTAGGAGGAGCAGCAGCAGATACGCTTCCGTGTCGAACCGGCTTAGGGCGGGAAGGCGAAGGGTCGTCTGCACGATCTTGTGCAGATAGAGGCGAGCGGGCGCTTCCGTCTCCCCAGCCGATCCATCGGCCGCTGGATAACGGTTCCGAAGGGCATCCGCCACGCGATCCTCATCGGCGGCGATGACGAAAGACATCTTCGGGACCGACAGAAACAGCCTCATCGTTTCGAGAGTGTCAACGACCGTGTCCGGCAGACACCGGTCGAGATCATCGACCAGCACCACGACCCGTCGCAAACGACTGAGCTGTTCGTCTGCTAGCAGCTCCGCGAAGTCGTGCCGAAACTCGTCCAGGTTCCGCGGCTCAGAGGCGTCGTCTACGTCGCCTTCGCCAACAAGACTCGCCAAATCATCGATTCTAGGGAGTTGCAGCGTGATCGAGGTGCGAGCGGCAAGCTTGAGTGCCCTCACCCAGTTGACCCGCTTGGTCAGCTGCTTCAGAGCCCCCTCGACTTCCCCGCGCGCGCCTTCGCCCGCCTCCAGTTCGGTCGTCACGGCGTTGAGGACCTCGAGTATGAGCGTTCCCTTGGCTCCGACGTCCGGGTCGTACCTCCAAGGGTCCGTCTCTACTACAAGAATCCGGTCGGCCGTATTGGCCTCGTTCTCCCCGACCGCGTATCGTGATTCCAGTTCGGCTCTGATCAGCTTGAGCACCGTGCTCTTCCCGCTTCCCCAAGGCCCAGAGATGCCGAGGGCAATCGGGTCAAGCGTGTCGTCTAGCACCGCGTCGACGGCGGTCTCGGCGACAGCGCCAAACGCTAGGAGATCGGTCGACGCTGGCTCGTCTGACCAGAGTTGGACGGGGTTGTCGTTCACCGAATGGGCTCCACTCCGATCCGAGGTCTATCACGTGAGGCTGTCAAGGAGTGTAGCGCACCCGGTTTTTCTGGACACTCGTTTAGCACGACTCAAGGTTACGGGGTCCAGAGAGAAGCGATGCGGCGATGGCGGAGAGACCGACGGAGACCGGGAGCGAGGGTCTTCCGAAGCGGTGGAGCGCGCGTCGGAAGTCGGAGATCGTGCTTCGGCTGCTTCGGGGCGAGGGTCTCGGGGAGTCGAGCCGCGAGATCAAGGTGCCGGCGCCGGAGCTGGAGCGCTGGCGGCGGCTGTTCCTGGAGGGGGCGAGCGAGGGCCTTAAGGCCGGCACGCGCCGGGCGGGGGGCAGATGCGAACCCGCGCGAAGCTTGGGGAGATGACGATGCATGTTGAGCTCCAGGCGGAACTCCTGGAAAAGGGGGTTCTGGGGCGAGCTGAGGAGGCTCTTGAGGCGCGCGGGCGGGTGAGTCCCTCGACTGGGCGGTCGTACCCGCTGACGCTGGTGTGCGAGGCTTGGCGCGTGCCTAAATCGAGCGTGTACGCGCTGCGCCCGGCGACCGGCGGCGCGGGCAATTCCGTGGCGGGCAAGCGCGGCCCGAAGACGGAGCTGAGCGACGAGGAGTTGGTCGTGGAGATCCGCACCGTGCTGTCGGAGAGCCCATTCGTGGGTGAGGGGCACCGGAAGGTGCGGACGCGTCTGGCGGCCAAGGGGATCGTCGCGGGCAAGAACCCGGCGCTGCGGCTGATGCGGGAAAACGGACTGCTGGCGCCGGTGCGGCGGGGAAACCGCGGGGCGACCGGAGCTACGGGAGCCGGATCCGCACCGGGCATCCCGACGAGTTGGGGGGCACGGACACGGCGCGGTTCCGGACGCGGGCGGAGGGCTGGTGCTGGTTCTTCGGCGCGGTGGACCACTGCATCAGTGACGTCGTGGGCGGGCACGCGGCGAAGAAGGGGGGCTCCTCGCGGTCGCAGCAGCGTTCCGCGACGGCCCCGTGCTGAACCGGCCCGCGCTGAACGCCGCCCTCGCCCATGGGCTCGGGAGTCCGAAGAGGGATCCCTCCGAACTGGCGGCGGGGCTGGATGGCCTCGCCCAGCTTGGGTTCGTCTGGCGCGTCGAGGGGCGTCCGGACTGGGAGCCGGGCATCCCCAGCCTGATGGACTACGTCCGGGAGTTCGCGCCCGTAGCCCAAGCGTCTGCCCCGCAGGAGGCGGCTGGCATCGAACGAAAGTAGCAACGTTCCCGGGAGCGTGCTCAGGACTGCCGATTGGGTTCTGCTGGGACCGAGTCTTCGACAGAGAGCTCCAATCCGGCATGAATCTCCCGGAATCTCGTCTATGGAGGGGCGGAGGCGGCATCCCGTCGCCTCGACTACAGACCCAGGAGCTCCTCTGATGTCCCATCCGACCGAGACCCGACCGTCGGCCCCTTCCAGGACGGCCGACCACCCGGCACAGCCGCGTCCCCGTCCCAACGGTCCGCAGGTGGCCAGAGGCGAGCTCTTCAGGGCGCTCGTGAACGCGGGAGCCGACGCTGTGGTGGCCTATACTGCGGAGCGAGACACTGAGGCCATGATCGTGGAAGTCGCCGCCGCCCAGAGCCTGCCCGTCCTCCAGGAGGTCCAGCGGCTCCGGAGGGACATGGAAGCCCGGTTCGACGCCACCGACGCCCGGTTCGAGGCCCGGTTCGACGCCACCGATGCCCGGTTCGACGCCACCGACGCCCGGTTCGAGGCCCGGTTCGACGCCATCGACTCCCGGTTCGACGCCATCGACGCCCGGTTCGACGCCGTGGGCAAGCAGATCGAGGCCGTGGGCAAGCAGCTTGAGGCCATGGGCGCTCAACTCGCCGACGCGATCCAGGATGGCGCCCGGCGGGACCGGCAGTTGGCGGCGCTCGCCGCGCAGACACGGTTGATTCTCGCCGGATTCGGTGTGCTCGTGACCGTTCTGATCGCCGTGTTCGGTTTCCTCTTCACGCGGTGACGGGTCGCGGCCGCCCAACTCCCTCTCTCGACCCGCTCCTCGACATCGCCACGGTCCTGCCGTGAGGGGCGGAGGCGCCTGCCCGCCTCTTCCCGTGCCGGACTGGAGTTCGGCGCTCCATAACAGCAGGCGACCCGCAAGGGCCAGGGGCGAGCTCTTCAGGGCGCTCGTGAACGCCGGAGCCGACGCCGTGGTCGCCTATACTGCGGAACGAGACACCGAGGCCATGATCGTGGAAGTCGCCGCCACCCGGAGCCAGCCCGTCGTCGAGGAGATCCAGCGGCTGCGCGCGCACATGAACGCCCGGTTCGACGCCATGGACGCCCGGCTCGACTCGCGGTTCGACGCCATGGACTCCCGGTTCGATGCCATGGGCACCCGGTTTGATGCCGTGGGCGCCCGGTTTGACTCCACAACCGCCAAACTGGACAAGCTGATCAAGGACGGCGCCAGGCGCGACCGGCAGTTGGCCACCCTCGTGACTCAAATGCGGTGGCTCGTCGCCGAATTCGTTGTACTGGTGATCGTCCTGGTTGTCGGGTTCGGCGTCCTGTTCACCAGGTGAAGGGGCGGCCACCGTCACCACCGTGAGTCCTTCCATCCTCCGGTAACCGCAGCGGCGGTCCCGGAGAGCGGCCAGCCGGGTGAAGCGCGTCATCGAGTCGCAGCCTGACTGAGAGAACAAGGCGCACCGGCCCCGCAGTTATCCGGCTGCCGCAACCACGAAAGGCGGGATGCGGGCTACGATGACGCCATGACCCTCGCTGTACTTCGGTCGTATCACCACGCCGGTTGGATCGCGCGCGTAACGGTGCTGTCGCTCGGGGCGTTGAGCCTGTCGGCGTGCGAGAACGACTCCACCACGACTCCCGCGCCCGCACCGGCTCTGCCTCCCGCGCCCGCGCCGGAGCCGGACCCGCCGGGGCCGGCCGCGCCGACGGTCCGTGCGGAAGACGTCGTGGATCGCGACACCCTCAAGGCGTTCGTGGAGGCCGGCGTCGAGACGGTTCCGGCCGATTTGACGGAACCGTTGGAGGCCTACGCGTTCTTCGATCAGACGTTCCGACCGGAAGGCGACTGGCGACGCGGCGGAGTCTATTTCTTCGTCGCCACGCTCGACGGCTTCGCGTTCTTCCACGCCGCGCGGCCCGAACTGGAAGGCGAGGACCTCTCCGATCTCGAGGACGCCAACGGGGTTCGGATCACGCAAGAGTATCTGGAAAAGGCCGCCGCCGGGGGAGGTTTCGTCGAATTCCTGTGGGATGACCCGAGCGTCGAGGGGGATGAGGAGACCGGCTCACCCAAGGTGGCCTACGTCGCTCCGCTGGTGTTGGCGGGCGCCGAGCTGATCCTGGGCGCCGGGTTCCATCCTCCGGTCACGACCGCCGCCCTGCGGAACCGCGGCCGGTCGGCGAAACCGGCCCCGTCAGTGGCGCCGGGCGGATCAGTTCCCGCCGGGTAGCGACCGGCGCAGAACCGTATAGCGACTCTCGATCTCCCGGTGGAAATACGTGGGGAGCCGCGCCCAGTCGTGGGCCTGGACGAAGAACGGAATCGTCGAGTCCTGAAATGCCTCGCGAGCCCGACGCAGCGCCGCCGGGTCGAGCGGCCGAAGATTCGGCTCCCGGAGCGCAAGATCGAGGTCGCTGCCGGGGTGACTCCTCCCGTTGACGCGACTGCCGTAGGCCCACACCTCCACGTCGGGGAGATGCTCGGCGAGGATCTGGACGATCCGCTCCCGGTGCCGGGGCAGGAGATCGAGTCGTTCAGTCGTATGCGGCATCGAGGGCATCGCGGAGGGCCCGGGTGTCTTCGACGAAGCGCGGCAGGATCCGGAGGGTGGCCTCGGGGTACGCCTCGCCGTAGTCGTGCGCGGTGTCATTCCGGTGGTCCCGGTATTCCAGCCACCTTTCACACGCGTCGGCGCTGAGCAGCGTGAACCGCGCCGCCGCGCGGAACACGTCCTTGAACACGAGGCGGTCCACCTCGCGGTTCGATGCGAACCAATCGCGGAGCCGCATCCTCAGGAGCTTCCCGGAGAGCTCGAGGATCAGCTCGAACTGCCTGATGGCGGCGGAGCGATGGATCCGGTAGGCCATGTCGCCGGGATGGTGATCGGCCAGACCTTGCAGCACGGCCTGCAGCTCCTCGATGCTCGCATCGAGGTGCGCGGTCGAGAGTGGCTGTCCGGGGGTGGGAACGCCAGCGCCGGAGGGCGTCATGGGACTCCCGCCACCTTACCGACGCGGCGGACCGGGGGACGTCTTCCTGGGTCAGTTCGCAGCGACGATGCGCGCCGCCTCCCGGAGGCGGTTCCGCAGCATCTCGAACCGGCGCTGGTGGACCGGGGTCGGCGGGTGGAGGGTGCCCTGCCGCACCTGGTCGCCAGTGAACTCGCCGAACAGGCGGGCGAGGAGACCGAGTGCGGACGGATTCCGGAATCCGCCGCCACCGCGCAACTCGCGGAGCGCGTCCCGCTGCTCGTCGCTGAGGTCGCTCGTGGAAGCAGCGGATTCGGCGGCGCGACAGGCGCTCCGGATCTCGGCGTGGACTTCGGTCAGGAACGCGGTCCGCTCGGCGTACTGCTCGTCGGAGACGCCGGTGTTCGGGGCGAGGCGGACTTCGAGCGGGACGGGCTCCCCCTGCCCCGATCCGTCCCCTGCGAGCCGCACCTCGTAGCTTCCGGCCGCGACCCGCGGGGGCGGGATCGCGCAGATCCCATCGGCGTCGGGATCGCCTCCGCCCAATGCAGTCGGCCGCAGATCCCACACGATGCGCTGGAAGCCGGGACGGGCCTCGATCTCGCGACGGGCCAGCACTTCGCCGCTCGCGTCGCGGATCTCCAGCCCGGGGGCGTCCTCCACACCGTCGGGCAGGAACACGGTCAGAAGCGCGCCCGCGGGCGGGTTCTCACCGGCGTATCGGGCCTGCGCCTCGTAGCTTTCGTCCTTCCACGGCAGAAAGATGCGGGAGGGACGGGGCGCGAACAGCTCCGGCGCGTCGGTCTCCGGATCGTGGAGCGCGAGCGGACCGGCGTCGTCGAGGATGTAGATGGAGCGGCCGTGGGTGCCGAACACGAGGTCCCGCTCCCGGGGGTGGATCTCGATGTCGTCCACCGGGACGTGGGGCAGGCCGCCCCCGACGCGCATCCAGCTCTCTCCCCGGTCGAAGCTGAGGAACGCGCCCACTTCGGTTCCGGCGACGAGGAAGTCCTCGCCATCGGGGTGTTCCACGATGTCATTGACCCATCCCCGCGGAAGGTCGGCGCCGATCCGCCGGAACGCGCCGCCCCGGTCCTCCGAGACGAACAGGAGCGGCGTGAAGTCGCCGAGCTGGTGGCGGTCCACGGCCACGTACACCCGGTCGGCGGCGTGCGCCGACGGGGTGACCCGCGAGATCGTGGCCCGCAGGGCGTCCACCGGAAGGGACGTCTCGACGAAGTCCCAGGTCTCGCCGCCATCGTCCGAGACCGCGATCCGCCCGTCATCCGTTCCCACGTAGAGCAGACCGGGGACGAGGGGCGATTCGGCGAGCGTGGTGATCGTCCCCCAGGCGCCCACCCCGTCGTTCATCGAGAGCATCCCCTCGGCTGGCAGAACGCCGAGGATGGAGAGTTCGCTCCGGTCCTCCTGCCGGGTCAGGTCATCGGTGGCGCGCCAGTCGCTGCCGAGGTCATCGGAGAGAAACAGCCGGTTGCCGGCGAAGAACACCCTGCCTTCCGTGTGGGGCGAGACCGCGATCGGCGACAGCCAGTGGAACCGGTAGCGGTTCTGCTCCGGCTCGGGGAACGGGCGGATCGGGGTGCGGTTGCCGGTCGCGGTGTCGTAGCGCACGATGCCGCCGTTCTGGGAGGAGACGAGCGCGACGCCGGATTCACCCGGGACCGCTTCCTGGTCGAGGCCGTCGCCGAAGTTGGTCTGCCTCCAGTCGGCGTTCAGGATGCCCGCCTGCCGGTAGGTCGCCGACGGGCCGACCCACGAATGGGTGTCCTGGGCGCCGCCGTAGATGTTGTAGGGGATCTCGTCGTCGAGCGAGATGGCGTAGTACTGGGTGAGCGGGATGTTGTTGATCTTCCGCCAGGTGATGCCGCGGTCCCACGACTCGTAAACCCCGCCGTCGTTGCCGAGCAGCAGGTGGTCGCCGAGCGCCGGATCCACCCACAGCGCGTGATGGTCTCCGTGGACCCCGATGTCGTAGGTGGGGGTCATGTGGCGGTTCACCTCGAAGGTGACGCCGCCGTCGTCGGACACGTAGAACGGCGCGCCGAGCACGTACACCCGGCGGGCGTCGTTGGGGTCCACTTCGACGTGGGAGTAGTACATCGGGCGGGGGTTCAGGTCGGAGATTCGGGTCCAGCTCGCGCCCCGATCGTCCGAGCGGTAGAGCCCGGACTCGGTGGCGTGCTCGACGAGCGCGAGCACCGTCAGCGGGTCGGACTCGGAAATCTCGATCCCGATCCGGCCGATGGGCCCTTCGGGCAGGCCCCGCTCCAGCCGATCCCACGTCGTTCCTCCGTCGTGGCTGCGGTAGATGCCCGACTCGGGGCCGCCCCCGTTGAACCCCCACGGCTGACGCCGCCGGGTGTAGGCGGCGGCGTAGAGGATCGCCGGGTTCCGCGGGTCCATTTCGAGATCCACCGCGCCGGTGTCGGGCGAGATCTCGAGGACATGCTCCCAGGTCACACCGCCGTCTTCGGTGCGGAACACGCCGCGCTGGCCGCCGCTGCGCCAGAGCGGTCCGAGCGCGGCGACGAAGGCCCTCAGCGGCCGCTCCGGATCCACCACGATTCGGCCGATGTGTTCGCTCGCGGGAAGCCCGGCGAAGCGGAACGAGTCGCCTCCATCCAGGGACAGCCAGATCCCGTTGCCGAAGGCCGAACTCTGTCGATTCGTTGGCTCGCCGGTGCCCACCCAGACGGTCGCCGGATCCGACGGCGCGAGCGCGATGGCGCCTACCGAGGTCGTGCCGTAGTCCTCGAAGATCGCGTCCCAGGTCGCGCCGTTGTTCCGGGTGCGGAAGAGCCCTCCCGAAGCGGTGGCCACGTAGAACTGGTGCGGCCTGCCGGGCACCACCGCGAGCTCGGTGACCCGCCCGGCCATGACCGCCGGGCCGATGGAGCGCAGCGGCAGGTCGTCGAGGACCGGCGCCGACCCGGGGACGGCGCGCTCCTGGCCGAGTCCGGCGCCGGGGGCGACGAGGATCGCGGCGACCGCGAGCAGGACCCGGGGAGCCCGGAGGAGTCGAAGCATCGGAGGCATCCGTCAATTATCTGATGCCGACCCGTCGAAGCACCCGGGCGAGCCCCTGCCGGGTGATGCCGAGGTCGCGGGCGGCGCGGGTCCGGTTCCCGGAAGCGCGCTCCAGGGCGCGCAGCACGAGGAGCCGCTCGAAGGCGCGGCGGGCGACGGCGAGGCGGCGAAGCGCCAGCAGCCGCGCCAACGCGTCGGAGTCCCCGGGGTCCGGGGACGACGCCTCCGCGGACGGAACGAGACCGTCGAACGCACCCGCGCCGAGGCGGGCGGCGCCGGGTCGCCGAATGAGCGCGGCCACGAGAGCCGACTCCAATTCCCTCACGTTCCCCGGCCAGTCGTGGCGAGCGAGCCGATCGAGCGCCCGCGGGTCGAGATCGGGAGTCGGGAACCGGTAGCGGCTGGCCTGGCGCCCGAGGAGAGCGCGGGCGAGCGCCGGCACCTCGTCGAGCCGCTCGCGCAGCGGCGGGATCCGGAGGCGCACGACCTGGAGGCGATAGAGCAGATCCTTCCGGAACCCGCCCTCGACCGACAACTCGGCGAGAGGCCGCTGGGCGGCGGCGATCAGTCGAAAGTCGGAGCGGCGCGTCCGCGTCTCCCCGACGCGGCGAAACTCGCGCTCCTGGATCGTGCGCAGGAGCAGGGACTGGCCTCTCGGCGAGAGTTCGGCGACCTCGTCGAGAAAGAGCGTGCCTCCCGACGCGGCCTCCACCAGGCCCGCCCGCTCCCGGTGCGCCCCGGTGAAGGCGCCGCGGGCGTGACCGAAGAGCTCCGCTTCCAGCAGACTGTCGGGCATCGCCGCCGAGTTCACCGCGACGAGGGGGCCCTTTCTCCGGGGGCTTCGATCGTGGAGGAATCGGGCCAGCAGCTCCTTGCCGGAGCCGGTCTCGCCCTCGATGAGGACCGGGACATCGAAGCGGGCGACGCGTTCCGCCTCGGCGAGCAGGGCGCGGGTGGCGGGCGAGGCGGCGATGAAGCCGCTGGCGCTCGCGCTCCGGGGTCGGGTCACTGCCTCACGTTCCGCCGCCGGACTCCACTTCCTCGCCGGCGCGCCGGTAGTCCGGCAGATTCTCGCGGCGACTGCGCCGCACCCCGCCCCGCCCCCACCGGGAGAACTGGCCGGGAGAACTGGTGGAGAGCCGCGGTCCATACCGCTCCGGTTCAGGCGCCGCGGACGACCGCTCCGAAGCGGCGGACGCGCTTCAGGATCGTTCGCCGGATCTTGACCAGATCCTTCTCGGCGAGCGTCCGGTTCGGCGCCTGGTAGCGGACCGCCACCCCGAGCGAGCGAGCGCCGGGTTGGCCTCCGGCTTCCCCGTCCAGCGGGTAGTCGTCGAAGATGCGGGCCTCCACGACCAGCGGGTGGCTCGCGACCTCCCGGGCGAGATCGGCGGCCAGGACGCCGGGCCCGACGACGAAGGCAAAGTCCTCCGAGGCCGAGGGATGACGCGGGAGCGGGACGGCGGCGACCGGAGCGCTCGCCTCGGGGGCGAGCCCCAGCACCCGGGAGAGATCGAGCTCCCACACGCAGGTCTCGACGCCGACGCCGAAGGTGCCGGCGGTGTCCGGATGCGCCTGCCCGAGAAAGCCGATCGCCTGCCCGGCGACCTCCACCGCAGCCGTCCGACCGGGCAGCATCCCGAACCGTTCGGTCGGCCGGAACCGGGCCTCGAGCCGGAGTCCGTCGAGCACCCGCTCCAGCGTCGCCTTCAGGTCGAAGAAGTCGAGCGATTCCGTCGTGGGACTTGCGAACCGGTCCGGCCGGACCCCGGCCATGAGCGCCACGGCGCGCTCCTCTTCGGCGGGCCGTCCGTGCGGGTCATCGGCGCCCGGTCGGTAGATCCGACCCACCTCGAAGAGTCGCACCGAGCGGGCGCCTCGATCCAGATTGAGGGCGGCGGCCCGGAACAGGCCCGGCAGAAGCGATGTGCGCAGCGTGTCCCGGGCCCGCCCCAGCGGGTTCTCGACGCGCACCGGGGCCGGAGAGTCGAGCGATCCCGGGGGGAGGACGGCGGCGAGGTCCTCCATCGAGACCAGCGAGTAGGTCTGCACTTCGAAGAGTCCGGCATCAGCCCCGAGGTCGCGCACCCGTTCCCGCAGCTCGCGGGCGGGAAGCCGGGGGTGGCGCGGCACCGCCCCCTCGATCGGGTCCGTAGGCAGATCGTCGTAGCCGGTGATCCTCGCGACTTCCTCCACCAGGTCGTCCTGCGCCCGGACGTCGCGACGCCAGTAGGGCACGTTGACGGACAAGGCGCCGTCCGGTCGAGCGGGGTCGGACCCGGTCACCGACTCGACCCCGAATCCCAGCCGCCGCAGCGATTCCTCCACCGCCGCCGGGGGCACGTCCATCCCGAGCACCTGCGGAATGCGCGACCGCCGCAGTCGCACATGGATCGGGCCCTCGGGCTCGGGCCAGTAGTCGAGAAGGCCCTCGGCCACCCGTCCCCCGGCGTGCTCCGCAAGCAGCCGGCAGACCCGGGCGGAGGCCAGCGGCGCGAGCTGGGGCGGCAGGCCCCACGCGAACCGCCGGGCCGCGTCCGAGAACAGGTCGAACGCCCGGGCGGTGCGGCGAACGCTGGCGGGATGGAAGTTCGCGACTTCGAGGAGGATGTTCCGCGTCTCGTCGGTGACCTCGGTCTCGAGCCCGCCCATGACCCCGGCGAGCGCGATCGGACCTGACGGATCGGCGATCACGAGCCGCTCCGGGTCGAGTCGCCGCTCCTTGCCGTCGAGCGTGGTGAGCGTCTCTCCGACTTCGGCGCGCCGGACCAGGATCCGGCGATCCCGCACCCGATCCGCGTCGAAGGCGTGGACCGGCTGTCCGAGTTCCAGCATCACGTAGTTCGTGATGTCCACCAGATTGCTGATCGGACGCATCCCGGCGGCGGCGAGGCGTTCTTGCATCCACGGGGGCGACGGACCGACCCGGACGTCCTCGATGAGCGCGAGGGTGAACCGGGCGCACAGGTCGGGCACCGCCACCTCGATCCCGGCGCGTCCGGAGATCTGCGGCCCGTCGGCGCAAAGGCCCGTGTCGGGGAACCGGAGCCGCGCGCCGGTGAGAGCCGCCACGTCGCGCGCCACGCCCACCATCGAGAGCGCGTCGGCGCGGTTCGGCGTCAGGTCGAAGACGAGCACCTGATCGCCGAGGGCGTCGGCGAGCGGCGTTCCGGCGGCCGGCGCGTCTTCCAGCACCAGGATCCCGGCGTGCTCGCCGGAGAGCCCGAGTTCGGCTTCCGAGCAGACCATCCCTCCCGACACGACGCCCCGAATCCGCGACTTCTTCAGCTTGCGCAGCCGCCCGGTGCGCGGATCGGTGAGCATCGCCCCGACGCCGGCGAACGCGATGTCCTGGCCCTCCGCGACGTTGGGAGCGCCGCAGACGACGGTCTGCACCCCATCGCCCCGGTCCACGGTGACGAGCCGGAGCCGGTCGGCGGCGGGGTGGGGCTTCACCTCCAGCACCCTCCCCACCACGACGCCCTTCCACTCGCCGCCCACCCGCTCGATGTCGGTGACCTCGAGCCCGGCCAGCGTCAGCCGGTGGGCGAGCGCCGGGATGTCCTCCGGGAGGGCGACGAGGGTTTCGAGCCAGCTCAGCGGGACGCGCATGACGGGGGGGCAGTCAGAATCAGAACTGGCGCAGGAAGCGGAGGTCGTTCTCGTAGAAGCGGCGGATGTCGCGGATCCCGTGACGGAGCATGGCGATTCGCTCGACCCCGAGACCGGCGGCGAAACCGGTGTACTCCTCGGGGTCGTAACCCATCCGGGCGAGGATCTCGGGGTGGACCATGCCGGCGCCCAGGATCTCGATCCAACCGCCCGGGCTGCTCACCGAGACTTCGACGCCCGGCTCGACGAACGGGAAGTAGTCGCACCGGAAGCGGATCTCGCGATCCTCCCCGAACAGCCGTCGGGCGAACTCGTAGAGCGTTCCCTTCAGGTGCGCCATCGTGAGCCCCCGATCCACGGCGAGCACTTCGGTCTGGGTGATCATCCATTCGTGGGTGGCGTCGGTGGCCTCGTTCCGGTACGTCCGGCCGGGCGCGATGAGCCGGATCGGCGGGTCGTTCGCCTCCATGAACCGGATCTGGTTGGGGGAGGTGTGCGTCCGGAGCAGGAGCGGGCGCGACGGCCGCGCGTCGGCCCCGTCCGAAGACTCGCGCGGCGCCAGCCAGAAGGTGTCCATGGCATCCCGGGCCGGGTGGTCGGCCGGGATGCGCAGCGCCTCGAAGTTGTAGTAGTCGAGTTCGACTTCCGGCCCCTCGATGACATGGAAGCCCATCGCGGCGAACGCTGCGACCACGGCGCGCTCGGTGAGCGTGATCGGATGGAGCCCGCCGCGCGGAAGCGACCGACCGGGGAGGCTCACGTCGAGCGCGCCGAGGCGTTCGGTGGCGCGGTCGCGGAGCGCCGCGACCCGGTTGCGACAGGCCTCGGTCAGGTCGCTCTTCGCCCGATTCAGGGCGCGCCCGGCCGCGGCGCGCTCGGACGCGGGAAGCTTCCCGAGGCCGCGAAGCGCCAGCGCGAGCGGCGACCGGCGACCCAACCATCGGATCCGCCAGGCGGCGACATCCGGCTCGCTGTCGATCGCGGAGAGCTCTTCGAGCGCGGCGGGGACCTCCGCCGCGACGCGAAGCGGTTCGGCCGGGGTCTCGGAGGGCGTCACGACGGGCTGGGCGCGGGTCCACGGCCCGGGAGGCGGGCCCCCGGGTTCGCGCGCCGCGCCTACCGTTTCGAGGGTCCGCCGCCGGGTCTCGCGCTCGGATCTCACCGGCGCGGCCGCGTCCCCGTATCGTAGCCGAGCGGCTCGAGCGACGCGCAGGTCAGGATCAGAGCCATCCACGCCGCCTGCGCCCCCCCGAGGTGGACGAGCTGCATCCAGCCCGGGGCTCCGAGGGCGATGTTCGCGGCCCCGATCGCGACCGAGGCGAGGACCAGCGCGAGCGTCACCCGGGCCCAGCGGTTCCCGAGCTCCGGGCGCAGCAGCCAGCAGAGCCAGACCGCCGCGACCGTCGCGACGACCGGATGGATGGCGCGCAGACGCACCAGGAAGTGGTTCCCGGCGGAGACGCCGTCGAGGACCCGGGCCACCAGACGCCCTCCGTCCGACACTTCCATGGGAAACAGCGTGTCGCCGAGCGCCGTGACCGCCCCGGTCATCGCCGTGATGACGAAGAGGGCGATGCCGGTGGCGAAGGCGGCGCGGCGCCGGCGCAGGAACCGGGACGGCGGGTCCGAGCGTCCCGAGCGCCACGCGGTCAGGGCGGCGAAGGCGGTCAGGGCGAGGGTGTTCGCGAGGTGGAGCGCGATCACGACGGCGCGCGCCCCCGAGTCGTCGTCGCCGGTGAGCCCTCCCAGCACGAGCCCGGCGCCGATCGCCCCCTCGAAGACGATGAACAGCAGGGTGAGAGCGGCGGCGGCGGTGACCGGCCCCCGCCCGTGCCGCCTCCACGACCACCCGAGGAGCAGGAGGCTGAACACGCCGCACAACGCGCTCGTGACCCGGTGGGTGAACTCGATCCGCGTCGAGGCGCCGGGATCGGCCGGGAGCAGCTCGCCGTGGCAGGTCGGCCAATTCGCCCCGCAGCCGTCTCCGGAGTGGCTGATGCGCACCCACGCTCCAAACAGGATCACCGCGAGGAGGTAACCGACGAAGAGCCACGCGGCGGCCGGGAAAAACGACCGCCGCCGAGTCACAGGGGCGGCATCGTATGGCGACTTGCCCTCGTTGACTGCATGCGCCCGATCATGATAGAAAGGGTGTTCGGATGGATTGCGTCAGCTTCGGGTTCCCGTACCTGTGGGGTTCGGGCTCGGCGCCTCAAAGCGGCACTGCGATGCCGTAGTAAGGAGACAACATGCAGAGGATTCTGGTGGGCTTGGTGGCCCTCATCGCCGTGGTGGAGGGGCTTGCGACCGGGATGATCCCGATGGCGAGCCTCCTGCTCGTCCTCGCCGGCCTCGTGCACGGCGCCATGAACGTGGACGCCGAGAGCCCGTCCGAGTACCTCCTCGTCGCCCTGGGCGCGCACCTCGCCGCGAGTTCGGATGTCCTGGGCTCGATTCCGGCCATCGGGATGCAGCTCGACGGCATCGTCGGCGGACTCTCCATGGCGATCACGGCTGGCGTGGTGTCGGTCGTCGCCATGCGCACGGTGAACCGCCTCAAGGGCTGACGCCTTCTCACGGGCAGGCGACCGCAGAGTAGCCCGCCCAACCCAGGGAGCGGGCCGCGGGTTCTTCCCCGGTCCGCGCCGGTGGCTCCGCCGCGAGCCACCGGCTTCCTCCCGTATCGCGCCGGGTTCGGATTCCGGCGCTGTCGTTTTCGGACTGGCGCGTCGGGACGCAAGTGCGCTATATTTCCCGTCCCCTTGGACGCGGGGTGGAGCAGTCAGGTCAGCTCGTCGGGCTCATAACCCGAAGGTCGCGGGTTCGAATCCCGCCCCCGCCACCAGGGCTCTTTTGCGTTATCCGCGTCATCCGGAACTTTCCCCGCGAATCCGTCGCGCGGCGCCTCCCTCAGGCTCTTCTTCGGGCTCTTCTTCAGGATTGACGCATTCCGCCATCGGTTGCCGGATGGCGTAGGCGGTTTCGTTCCGGACGCTGGCGATGTCGAGGCTCTCGACGGTCCGTCGGTGGTTGCGGGGCCGGTGGCGGCGTCGTCACCCGCTCGGCGCCGAGCGGCTCGTCCTCTCGCTGGTCCAGCCGTCGCTGCTGCTGGGCGCGCTGGTGATCGCAACGGGAACCGCCGGCTACATGGCCATCGAGGGATGGACGTTCCGCGAATCCCTCTACATGACCGTGATCACCCTCTCCACGGTCGGATTCGGCGAGGTCCACGACCTGAGCGACGGCGGGAGAATGTTCACCGTCGGGCTCATCGTGGGCGGCGTCGCGTCGCTCGGAGTCGCCCTGGTGGGGATCGGCGAGAGACTCCGGGGTGCGCCCCGGCGGCGTCTCGAACGGAGGATTCAGCGGATGAAGAACCACATCATCGTCTGCGGCTACGGGCGGATCGCCAGGACCGTCGTTCCCGGCCTGATCCGGGAGGGGTACCGGGTCAACGTGATCGAAGAAGACGCCGAGGTCGCCGAGGCCGCGATCCGCAAGGCGATCCCGGTGCTGCGCGGGGACGCGACCAGCGAGGAAGTCCTCGAGCGGGCCGGCGTGCGTCGCGCGGCGGTGGTCGCCGCGCTGCTTCCCAACGACGGCGACAACCTCGTGATCACGATGACCGCGACCGGACTCCAGCCCAACATCCGGGTGGTGGCGCGCTCCGAACAGGAACGATCGGTGGCGAACCTCGAGAGAGCGGGCGCTCACCCGCAGGACGTGGTGTCGCCCCACCGGACCGCGGGCGAGCTCCTCCTCTGGATGTTGACCCACGAGGGGGCGGCCCGGCTCACCCGCGGCATCCAGGACGTCGCCGGGGGCCACTTCGACACCGGCGCGCTCCCGGTGACCGCCGACTCGCCGCTCGTCGGCAAGTCGGTCGCGGAGGCGGCGATCGGCGGCGAGACGAACATCCTGGCGCTCGCGGTGACTTCGCCCTCGGGCGAGGTGACCTTGGCCCCGCGCGGGAGTCAGCGACTCGAGATCGGCGACCAGCTCACGCTGCTGGGCCGGCCCGAGGATCTCCGGGAGCTTGGCGTCCAGCTCGACGGGCCTCCCGAGCACCTCGCGGAATGAGCGCCGGCGCCCGCCCCGGTTACGCGGGCGCCTTCCTCTGGGGCGGCGCCTACCTCGGGCTCTTCGTCATCGTCGCGGGCGCCCGGCTTTCGGTGATGGGCGTCGGCGACGGCCCGTCCGGGATCCCGCCGGCGGCCCTCGGCAACCTGCTCGTCGTGTATCTCGCCGGTTGCGTTTTCGCGCTCCCCCTGATCTGGACCCGGCGCCGCCTTGCCCGGAACCCCGCGCGCCCGTCGCGCTGGCCGGTCGTCGGCTGGCTGCTCGTGAGTCCGGTCTCGGCGCTCGGGGTCGTGGTCGGGGGTCTGCTCGGCCCGGTCGGCATCCTGCTCTACGGGGGGATGCCGGTCGTCCTCACTCTGGGGGGCGGACTCGCACTGGGGGCGCTTCGGCGGCGAAACGACGTCCCGCGGGGGGGAGATCCCTGACCCCCGGCGGCGCGGCGGGAGCCGGCGAGTGGATTTGAACCACCGACCTGCTGATTACGAATCAGCTGCTCTGCCCCTGAGCTACACCGGCTTGCCCGTCCGGGCCGTTCAGGACGCCCGGATCGCCGTCGGATAGGGTGGATCGCCGCCCCGACGGCGGCGGCGCATTGTAACCGCGAGCCGATGGCGCGACGACCCGCGAAAGCGCCTCAGTCGCGCTCGCCGAAGCGGAACAGGATGCCGAGCGTCAGCGCCGAAACCGAGGCGCCGTCGGTGCCGCCCTCGACCAGATCGAGCGGCGCGGAGGCGGCGCCGTAGCGCACGAACCGATAGTCGAAGGCGATCGCCGCCGGGAACAGGGGAAACGGCACCTTGATCCCGGCCCCGAAGACGAGGGCCCCGCTGCGGAACGGCGCGTCACCCTCCACTTCCGACTCTCTCCAACCGTAGCCGAGGCTCAGATAGGGCGTCACCGCCGCCAGCGCCACTTGAGCCACCGCCGCGGCAGTGAACTCGTTGCTCTCCTGGACGAGCCCTTCATCGAACAGCACCAGCCCGGCGTCCTCGTCCTCGACCCGAATCTCGAAGACCGTGGTCGTCCGGGAATAGCCGGCCTCGAGGCCCAGATAGGGGTTCACGAAAAGGGTGCCGCGCGCGCCGTAGTGCTCCCCGAATCCCACATCGTCCGCCTCGGCCGACACGGTCTGGAAAATGTTTCGGGAGAAGCCGAGATCCTGATTGACGCGCTGGCCTCCGATCAGGGCCGCCGCCTCGGCCCGGGCCCACATGCCTCCGGGAGCGAACACCGGCCCGGCGCCCGCCTGCGGCGCGGTCGCCGACTCCCCGGCGCCGGTCACCACCGGCGCGTAGCGCCCACCCGCTCTGCGGGCGGCGTCCAGAAGCCCGGCGGACGGCTCGGGGAGCGCCTTCGCGCCGGGGGCGGCGACGGCGGGGGACGAGACGAGCGGCAGCGCCGCGCAACCGAGCGCCGCGACGGCGGAACCCAGCCGCCGCGGGATCACGGACGGACCTCGATCTCCACCTCGGTGGCCTCGTCCCTCCGAACAACCACGAGCCGGGTGAGGACCGTCACGCTGAAGTCCCGATCGGTGACCTGGCGGCTGAAGAAGTAGGCGCCCGCCGGGTGCGCGTCGGGAATGGGATTCACCCGGATCACGTAGCGACCGGGGACCAGGCCACCGATCTCGAACCTTCCCGTCGCATCGGCCCAACCACCCACGGTGTGATCCGCCTGGGGTTCGAAGGCGGTCACGTGAGCGTGAGCGACACCGTCCCCGTCGCGACGGACGACGCCCCGGATGACGCCGGTCTCCCGCATCGGCCCCGGGTAGAGGACCGAAATGCCCGCGACATCGTCGTCGGTCAGCGTGCGACCGAGGCTGCTCATGGAGCCGAAGGAATAGGGCCACATGACGGCGGATCCGAGGATCAGGCCATCTCCGGTGTCGCGTCCCACGTTGGAATGGCCCAACCCGAGGAAGTGTCCGATTTCGTGCACCAGCAGCGAGCGGTAATCCCAGCCGCCCCGCTCCGGCGTATCGGTCCAGTTGAACGCCGGATTCACCAGGATGTCCGACTCGCCGATGTGTCCGGAGCCGACGAAGTTGAGCCAGCTCGTCACCGAAAGCGTGGACTCCGAGAGTCCCAGTTCGCGCAGGTGTTCGCGGGTGGAGAACCCGATCGTGTTGGTGCGATCGAAGAAGTCGAACGGCCGCAGGTTCGTGAGCCCCTGGTAGCTGAGCGAGACGTCGGCCTGGGCCACCGCGCCCCAGGTGTCCGCGGCGGCGCGGGTCTCGGCTACGACCTCCTCGACGGTCATCCAGTTGTCGTCCCGGTTCGCCACCCAGTACGGCACGGCGTCGAGCTGCGGCGGCCACCGGAAGCTGGCGCCGCCGACGAGCTGGTAGCCGGACGCCGGGGCGGGCCCGCCCAGCGGGAAGGCGAACGCAAGGACGGTCGCGGCGACCAGCGGCCGCATCGGGCGCGAAGCGGTCGAATCTCTCACCGTCAGTGGGCCGCGAGCGCGGCGCGGACGACCGCCGTGACTTCGCCGAGAGTGGCGGGCGGGGCCGGCGCCGATCGGACGGGAGCGCGGGCGTCGGGTCCGATCATCGTGAGCCCGGCGAGCGAGCGGGAGAGCGTCCGCCGCCCGGTCGTCGGGTCCCGTTCCATCCGGAACTTCCCCTGCCCCAGCCCGAACACGGTCGGTATGCGTCCGGCGCCGCCATCCGTGAAGACCAGGACCTCCTCGCCGACCTCGAAAGACGGCCCGCCCGCGATGACGAGGCGATAACCCTCGGCCTCTCCCCCGAGCACCCGCAGGGTCACGACGGACCCGCTCCGGCCCCCCTTGAGCCATTCGTCCACCTCGATGGTGACGAAGGTGTGGATGCTGGTGCGCCGCACGCTGAGCTGGCTGCGCACGCCGACGACGCGCCCGGTCAGGATCTGATCGGCGCGCTGCGCCATCTCACCGAGCGGAACGTATTCGACCGTCGAGGCCCTTGCCGCTCCGGGCCCGAAAAGACCCAGCGCCAGCGCGGCCGTGGCCAGGCCGGCGAGCATGCGGCCGGAGATCCCGGCGTCGGGTGGCGGGTGCGCCATGAGAACAGGAAATTAGCAGAGGCATGGCGGGATGCAGCGCCAGACTCCAGTCCCCTGCCGACGCGCCGGCGGTGGCGGGCCGACAGGCTCTGATGAGCGGGGTTCCGTACCATGGCGTCCGTGGGTCGAACAGCGGACGCAGGAACCGTTCGCGGGACCGTGGTCCGCGTCAGCCGCCGGGACGTGCTGGCGCGCATCACGTCGGCGGGCCGCACCCGGCGCGCGCGATGCGCGGTGGGAGGGCGGCTGTTCGGGCCAGGAGGCCGATCGCGCGCCGGGATCGTCGTCGTGGGCGACGAGGTCGAGATCGAGTCGGTGGGCCGGCGGCGACGCGTCGTCGAGGTGCTGCCGCGGAGGAACGCGCTGCGTCGGGCCATGGGTCCGCCCGACCGACGGGAGCTTCGGGTGGTGGCCGCAAACCTCGACCGGTTCTTCGTCGTCTCGGCCTTCCGGGAACCACCGTGGCGCACCGGCTTCGTGGACCGCGCACTGGTCGTGGCGCACGACGCCGGCGTGACCCCGGTGCTCGTGTTCAACAAGCTGGATCTCGCCCAGCCACCGGATCTCGACCGGCTGGACGCGGACCTCCGCCGCTACCGGGCTCTCGAACTCGGAATCCATCGCACCAGCGCGCTGACCGGCGAGGGGATCCCGGCGTTGCTGGAAGCGGCCGCCGCCGGACGATCCGTTCTCTTCGGGCACTCCGGGGTCGGGAAGACGGAACTGCTCTCGGCGCTGGGGATCCCCGGCCGGAGAAGCGGGTCGCTCGATCGCCGCGGGCGGGGACGACACACGACGACGAGCGCCGAGGCGCTGGAGCTGCCCGAGGGAGGAGAAATCGTGGATACCCCCGGCGTGCGCGCGCTCGGCATCGACGGTCTGGCTCGCGAGCAGGTGCGGGCGGCGTATCCCGATCTCGCGCCGTTCGCCGCGCGCTGCCGCTTCGCCGGCTGCGCCCACGACACCGAGCCCGACTGCGGCGTCAAGGCGGCGGTGGCCGCCGGGGAGGCCGACCCGCTACGCCTCGCGAGCCTCCTCCATCTCGGCGCCGAAGCGGGACGCGACCGATGGGGCGGCCTCTCGAACCCGGGCTGACGGCGGGCCCGGGCGGCGCATCGGGATGAGACGGGCGACCGACTCGAGGAGAGCATCGAGCCCTTCCCCCGTTCGGGCCGACACGCAGTGGGTCTCGACCCCGGCGAGCCGCCGCGGGAGGGCGGCGCGGGCCGCGGCGCCGAGTCGGTCCACCTTGTTCAGCAGAACCAGCCGGGGGATCTGGTGGAAGCCGAGTTCCCGAAGCAGCGCCTCGACCGCCCCGGAGCGCGCCTGGAGACGCCGCTCGCTCGCGTCCACGACCTGAAGGAGCAGCGACGCCGCCGAGATCTCCTCGAGCGTGGCCCGAAACGCCTCGATGAGATCCGGCGGGAGCTCATGGATGAAGCCCACGGTGTCGGCGAGCAGCACCTCGCGCTCCACCGGGACCCGAAGCCGCCGGTTCGCCGGGTCGAGGGTCTCGAACATGCGGTTCCCGGCGGGGACATCGCTGCGCGTGAGCCGGTTCAGCAGCGTGGATTTGCCCGCATTCGTGTAACCCACCAGAGAAACGACCGGGAGCCCGCGCGCATCCCGGCGCCGCCGCCGCAACTGTCGGTGCGACGCGACCCGTTTCAGCTCGCGCTGGAGGCGCCCAATGCGTTGGCGCGCCCGCCGCCGATCCACCTCGAGGCGGGTCTCCCCCGGCCCGCGACCGCCGATCCCGCCGCCGAGCCGCGACAGGGACGTGTCCCGCTGAACGAGGCGCGGCAGCCGGTAACGGAGCTGCGCCAGCTCGACCTGGATCTTCCCCTCCCGGCTCGTGGCCCGCCGGGCGAACACGTCGAGGATCAACTGGCTGCGATCCAGGACCTTGAGGTCGGTGGCCCGCGACAGATTGCGGGCCTGAGACGGGGTCAGATCGCGCGAGAACAGGATCACGTCGGCGCCCCGATCCAGCGCCCGGATGACGAGCGCCTCCAGCTTGCCCTTCCCGACGAGAGTGCGGGGGTCGAGGCGCGCCCGGCGCTGGAGGACCGAGTCCACGACGACCAGTCCGGCGTCGCGCGCCAGCTCGCCCAGCTCGCGAACCGCGTCCTCGAGCCGAACATCGCCATCACCGCGGTCCGCCGCTCCCACGAGGATCGCCCGTCCGGCGAAGCGGCGGCCGGGCCGCCGTCGGGGCGTCAACCGGGCGAACTCCCGCTCGAGGTCCGCGATGAGCGCCGCGCAATCCAGTTCGAGGCCCCACGGCGGCGCCGGCTCGAGGAGCTGCCACGGCGCGTCGCCGTCGCGGCCATGGGGTCCCGGCGGCCGGAGGTGGGCGGCGTGAACCAGGCCCGGCAACCCGTCCTCGCGGACCGCGAGCGCCGCCATCAGATCGAGCCGAAGCAGCGCCAGGTCGGCGAGATCGTCTCGGGTCAGCGGCTCGTCATCGAGATGGGTGTGAACGCAGCGCAGGCCCCGCAGCCGCACGCCGGCGGCGCGCTGACGCTTCAGATCCGGCAGCTCGATCCGGTGCGCGTCCCCGACGCCCACCCAGGTCACGGTTCCTTTCCGGTTCACGAGCACCCCGACCTGGCGCCGGATCCTCCGCGAGACCCCGGCGAGCTGCCGGGCGAACTCGCGCGTCACGAGCGCCGAGGGCGGGAGCCGCCGCTGGCCCAGCTTCTCGAGAACCCTCCGGTCCCGGGCCTTCAGGCCCGTCGTGTTGCCGGAGACCCGCAACCGCGCGCGTCGCTGACCGGAAGGCCGGTCAGCGGGAGGGGCCGGGAGACCCGGAACCGTCCCGCCCCGAACGGGCGTCCCGGAGCTGATCCAGCTTCGCCCGCGCCGCGATGTAGTTCGGATCGATGGAGATCGCGCGCTCGTAGGCGTCCATCGCGCCCTCCTCGTCGCCCATCTTCATCAGCGTCTCGCCGAGGAAGAAGCGGGCGTCCGCCATCTGCCGGTCCCTCGACATCGCCTTGCGGAAGTAGTCGGCCGCCTGCCGATAGTCCTTCTGGTGGTAGTGCAGCACCCCGAGGTGGTACTGGACGTAGGCGTTCGAGCGGTCGTACTGCGCCGCCGTCTCGAACTCGCGGATCGCGAGCCCGGTATCCCCGGTGGCGTAGTAGGCGCTCGCCAGGTTCGCCCGCGCCTCGGTGAAGCGCGGCTCGAGTTCGAGCGCGAGGCGGTACTGCTCGATGGCCTCGTCCACCCGTCCCCGGCGCTTGTAGGCCACCCCGAGGTTGTTCCGGGCGCGGTTGAAGTTGGGGCGGATCGAGAGCGCCAGGTCGTACATCTCGAGCTCGCGCGCCAGCGGATCGAATCCGCCCTGATCGGCGAGGGCCTCGGCGAAGTAGCCGTAGAGGAAGCCCTGGTTGTTGTAGAAGTTGGCGATGGCCTCGAAGTCGTCAATGATCCGCTGCCCGGCGTACTGCCGCTCGGGGGTCGCGGTGAAGTCCACGACGATGAGGTCCGGGCCGTCCTTGACGCCCCCGGTGATGTGACCGCTGTTCACGATGACCTCGGCCTCGCGGGACACCGCCTCGATCGTGGTGACATCCACATAGACAGCGTCCACACCCACGGCCCGGGACATCCCCACGAACAGGTTGGTGTAGGCGAGGCAGTTCCCCCGCCCCTCGCGGAAGACCGCCTTCGCCGTCTTGTTCGAAAGCCAGTCGTAGGCGATCGAGCCACCGGTGTGATGCCGGATGGCGCGGATGATGGCGAGCATCTTTTCCCGGTCGGAGCGCAGGTTCTCGGTGACGCGGAACGCCAGCTCGCGGATCTCGTCGTCGATCTCGAACGGGATCTCGACGCTCGCGAGAACTTCCGGCGTGATCCGGTGGTTCAGATCGGCGCGGATCTCCTCCACCGTCCACGTGCGCTTCGGCGCGGTGCCGCACGCGGCCGCAGCGCACACCGCCGCTCCGAGCATCACGGCGGCGAACCGGCGGCGCGGCGTCTCACGGATCAGACCGGAGCGGAACCGCCGTTGACGGACTGCAGAAGCCGGGAGAGAAGACACGATCAGCGAGTGTAGCGCGGCCCCGGGACCCGGTTTCCGGTTGCGGGGACGCTGCCCGAAGCGTATTCTTGACGGCTTCACGTTCGCAAATTCGGGCCGCTTCCGTCCCGCGGCCACCTTCGCCGGAGACGTCATGACCAAGACCCCGAGGATCCTCCCTCCCCTGCTCGTCGGCGCGGCGCTGGTCCTCGGACTCACCGCCTCCGCCCTGGCCCAGAACGATCTCAGCCGCGGCGACCGGCGCTGGATGGAAGAGGTCAGCCCGATCATGACCGATCAGGAGCGGCAGCTCTTCCAGGAAATTGATCGCGACGATCGCGACCTGTTCCGGGAGCTGTTCTGGGCGCGGCGCGATCCGACCCCGACGAACCGGACGAACGAGGCGCAGGACGGCTTCGAGAACTGGCGGAACCAGGCTGACGACCAGTTCGGCCGCCGGGGCCAGAAGGGCTCGGAGACCGACATGGCGCTCGTCATGCTCCTGCTCGGCCCGCCGGACAACCGGGAGCAGACCGGTGGACGCGGCGGCGGTCCCGGCGGCGCCAGGCCGCCCGCGGGCGCGACCGGGAACAATCCGGTCGCCGAGGGTGGCGGCGCCCCCGGCGGCGGCGGCGGTCCCGGCGGCGGCGGCGGAGGCTTCGGCGGCCCCGGCGGCGGCGGCATGAAGTTCACCTACGTGCCCAACCCGGATCGCGGTCTGCCCGACGGGCTCGAACTCGAGTTCCGGATGACGAACCTCGGGATGCGCCTGATCCGGAACGAGGAGATCGAAGCCGCCCTCGAGCGGTCCCGGCAGCGCCAGATCGCGTGGCCGAGCATCAACTACGCCCTGGACGAGGAAGGCAGACTCCGCGAGCTGGAGGATCTGTTCGATCCGAACAGCCCGGCCAAGCAGATCCTGAACGCGCTCCGCGACGGCGGAGAAACGAGCAGCGCGATCACGATGGATCCCGACTTCGCCTACTTCCGCTCGAACACGAACGACACCTACGTGGCGGCGGTGATCCGGATTCCGGACGCCTCGGGCGTCGCGGACCGGGTCCAGGTCTTCTACAGCGTCGAGGACGCCCTCGGAACCGTGATCGGACAGGCCGAGGAAGAGGTGGACCTGGCCCGCACCGAGGACGGCGGCGCGGTGATCGAGCTCCCGATGCAGATGCCGGCGGGGCTCTACACGGTCCGGATCGGAGTGCGGGATCCGCGGAGCGAGGCCTACGGGACGATGAACATCGACCTGGAGTCGCCTGACTTCAATGCGGACACGCTCACCGTGTCCACGCTGGCCCGCTTCAGCGACGGCAGCCGGATCGAGGACTTCACTCCCGTGCCGGGCCGGGCGCTGCTCGTCGGCGGATTCCACTTCATCCCGCGGGTTTCGCCGGTGTACGCGCCTGGCGACGCCTTCCGGGTGGTGTTCAACGCCTACGGGTACCAGGCGAACGGGGACCAGGCGAGCCTTTCCTGGCAGATCACCTTCACGAAGGATGGGACCCAGTACCTACGCTACAACCCGAGCGCCTTCCAGCTCGCCTCGGCCGAGCTCTCGATCGCGATCGTGGACGTGCCCCTCGCCCGTTTGTTCGCTGACGGCCGTCAGGAGCCGTTCGAGGCGGGCGACTACACCGCCGAGATCACGATCCGGGACGCCCTCGGCGAGCAGTCGGTCACCGAGGTCGTCGAGTTCCAGGTCTCCGGTTCCTGAACCCGACAGCAGAGCCGACTCCGGGCGCCGGACCGACGACACCGAGGCCGCGGCCCTTGTCTCCCCGACCCCGCCGGTGGATGAAGGCCGGCGCGGTGGCCGTCGGCGTCCTGATCGGCGGGGTCACGGCCACGATGGTGGCCGGACTTTCCGGCTTCCCATCGGTTCGATTGCCCACTCCCGCCGCCGCGCTGCAGCGGGACGTGTATCAATCGCTCGAGGTGTTCCACGGGGCGCTGATGCTCGTCCGCGAGCAGTACCTGGAACCGGTCGAGGCGGATACGCTCATGGACGGCGCCATCCGCGGCCTGTTCGATGCGCTCGACGATGACAGCACCTATCTGAGCGCCGAGGAGGCCGAGCGCTACCGCCGGAGCGGCGAGTTCCCGGCCTCGATCGGAATCGGCCTCGAAAAGCGCTACTACATCCATGTGGACGACATCCTGCCTGGATCGCCCGCCGAGGCGGCCGGACTGGAGGAAGGGGCGGCGCTCGTTTCGATCGCCGGGCGCGGCACCCGCGATCTCCGGATCCCGGCGGCCCGGCTGCTGCTCGAGGGAGCGTCCGGGAGTCCGGTGGAGCTGGAAGTGAGGAACGAGGCCGACGCCGACTCGACGACCATCGTCGTGGAACGCGCCGTCCTCCCGCCGCCCCCGGTGGAGACCACCCTCGACGGCTCGGTCGCGACCCTGCGCATCCGGCGCTTCCACCCGGGCGCCGCAACCGAACTGGGGGCCGCGATCGCGGGCGTTCGGGAGGCGGGGGCCGACGCCATGGTGCTCGATCTGCGCGAGAGCCGCGGGCTGGACGTGGACTGCGGCGCGGGCGTCGAGGCGGCCGCGCTGTTCACCGTCGGAACCGGCGCCCGACTGGCGCGGCGGGGCCCCGGCGGACGGGAGGAGGAAACGCTCGCGGAGATCCCGCCCGCCGCAGCGGATCACGGCTGGAGCGGCCCCCTCATCGTGCTGATCGCGGAGGACACCGTGTGTCCCGGCGAAGTGCTCGCGGCGGCCCTCACGGAGCGGCCCGAAACCGAACTCCTCGGCCGCCGGACCGCCGGACGGACCGGCGTTCCCGAGCTCGTGGAACTGCCGGCCGGCGACGCCCTGCTGCTCACCACGTCGCACTACCAGACACCGGACGGCGAAGACATCCTGGGAGTCGGCGTGGCTCCGACACGGAGCGTGAGCGACCTCGAAGAAGAGCTCGGGGTCGGGGTTGCGGAGCTGGATGAGGAGGATCCGTGGATGGACCTCGCGGTCCGGTACCTCCGGCGCCCGCCGGGTTAGCTGGACCGACCCGCCGCCCGGATCGGATCCGCCGGCGGCCGCGGGTCTCGATGTCGGCCCCGCCGGGCGTTTCGTCGCCGGCGCGGTGGCTGTTCGCCGTGGTCGGCGCCGCGATCGCCGCCGCCATCGCCGGTTGGTTCGGACGCTTCGACGACTACGAGCGAGCCCTGACCGCACCCTTCGCCGCTCACGGCGGCGAAGTCGTCTTTCGGGTCGGGTCCGGGTCCACGGTGGACTCGCTCGCCGAGCGACTCGAGGTCTCCGGGGTCATTCGTGACGCCGCGGCGTTCGCGTGGGGCGTCGAGGAACGCGGACTCGACCGCCGCCTCCAGGCCGGTCTCTACCGCTTCGACGCGCCGCTCACCGGCTTCGAGGTCATGGAACGGATCGCGGGCGGCGAGGTGGCGACGGTGAGGCTCACGATCCCGGAGGGCCTCGACATCGAAGCGACCGCGGCGGCCCTCGAGCGTCAGGGCTTCGGGGACGCGGGGGCGCTCGAAGCGCTGTTCCGCGACGGGGCGATGACCCGCCGCCTGATCGGGGACCTCGATCCGGAGGCGACCGATCTGGAGGGCTACCTGTTCCCGAGCACCTATCGCCTCTCTCCGGAAGTGAGGCCGGCGAAGGTGGTGGAAGTCATCGTCGGGCAGTTCCGAAGAATGTGGGACGCCGAGCGCCGCGCGCTCGGGAAGGCGAGCGGGCGGTCTCTCCGGGAGCTGGCGACACTGGCCTCGATCGTCGAAAAGGAAACGGGAAGCGCGCCGGAGCGTCCCCGGATCGCCTCGGTGTTCTGGAACCGGCTGCGGATCGGGATGCCGCTCCAGTCGGACCCAACGGTTCTCTACGCGATGCGGCGGAACGGTTACCGGGGGAACAACATCCGCCGCGACGACCTCCAGATGGAGTCTCGGTGGAACACCTACCGGGTCCCGGGGATTCCGCCGGGGCCGATTTCATCCTTCGGGGCCGCCGCCTTCGACGCCGTGCTCCGGCCGGAGGAGACCGATCTCCTCTACTTCGTCTCCCGCAACGACGGAACCCACGAGTTCAGCCGGACGCTGCGCGAGCACAACCGCGCCGTCCGCCGCTGGCAGATCGAGTATTTCCGCAACCGCCGCTGATGGTTCCGGCGCCCCCCGATGGAGCGCCCTATGGAGCGCCGGACTCCGCCGGTTCTCCCGGTGGGGGGCCGGCACCGAGCAACCCCCTCGACCGGCGCCCCCCTATGGAGCGCCGGACTCCAGTCCGGCACCGCGACCCGAACCGCCTTGGTGAATTGCCGGACTGGAGTCCGGCGCGCCGGCACCCGGCGCCGGTCGGTTCGGTTCGACGATGACCTCACCGGCCCGGCAGAACCGCCATCACACCACTTGCGGACTGGTGGAGTCCGGACTCCACCAGTTCTCCCGGTGGGGGGCCGGCACCGAGCAACCCCCTCGACCGGCGCCCCCCTATGGAGCGCCGGACTCGAGCCCGGCACGGCTGCGACAAGTGGCCTGGATCGAATCCACGCGACAAGGACTGTCAAGTCGTCGGCGCGCCGGTAGTCATCGCGGAGGAGTTACGAACAGGAGGCCAGGATGTTGACGTCGGGGTCCTGGATTCGACTCATGGGGTCTCTTCTCCAACGGCGGCAGCGGAACAGCCCGACCCTTCTCGTAGAGAGTCGGGTGGGCGAACGCGAGACGACGCGACATCACCCGGATCGCCTCGGGACTCTCGTCCACGAGTACGGCCCGGCGTCCGGCGCGCAGCGCAGCCTCTCCGGTGGTGCCGCTGCCGGCGAAGAAGTCGAGTACGCGGTCGCCGGGATTCGAGTGCACTTCGACGATCCGGCGGAGGATGGCGAGCGGCTTCTGGGTCGGATACCCGGTCTTTTCCTTCCCGGTCGGGCTGACGATGGTGTTCCACCAGACATCCGTGGGCGTCTTGCCCCGCGCCGCCTTCTCGGCGCCGACGAGGGCGGGCGCCATGTAGGGGATTCGATCGATCGCTTCGTACCGGTAGGTGTAGTGGCGCGGGTCGGCCGCGTACCAGAGGATGTTGTCGTGCTTCGCCGACCAGCGTCGCTTCGATCGCGCCCCGTAGTCGTAGGCCCAGATGATCTCGTTGAGGAAGCAGCTCCTGCCCAAGATGGCGTCGAGCAATACCCGGCAGTAGTGGACTTCGCGGGGATCGAGGTGCACGAACAAGCTCCCCGTGGGCGAAAGGAGTCGTCGCGCTTCCCGCAGTCTCGGCTCGAGGAACGCCAGGAAGTCGTCGAAGACATCGGAGAAAGCTGAAGTCCCGAGCTTCACCGTGCGGTAGCGACGCCCGCCGAACCCGGTTCGATCGCCGTTTCGGTCGCGAACCGCCCGGATCCGGGGGCGGGACTGTTCGCGTCCGGTGTTGAATGGCGGATCAATGTAGATCAGGTCGAACGAATCGTCGTCGAATCGCGAAAGAACCTCCAGGTTGTCGCCGTGGTGGATCTCGAGGTCGGTCATCTGCTTCAGCGGGTGAAGAGGGCGGCGACGCCCATGCCGCCGGAGACGCACAACGTGGCGATCCCGCGGGGGGCGGCGCGGCGCTCCATCTCGTGAAGCAGCGTCACCACGATCCGGGCGCCGGTGGCCCCGATCGGGTGGCCGAGCGCGATGGCGCCGCCGTTGACGTTGACCCGTTCCGGATCCATCCCCAGATCGTGGAAGCAGGCGAGCACCTGGGGCGCGAACGCCTCGTTGAGCTCGACGAGCGGGATCTCGTCGAGCCGGCGTCCGGCGCGATCGAGGAGGCGTCGCACCGCCGGGACCGGGCCGATCCCCATGACCCGGGGGTCCACGCCCGCGGTGGCGGCGCCCGCGAGCCCCGCCATCGGCTCGACTCCGTGCTCGCGGGCGGCGTCTTCCGAGAGCACCACGACGGCCGCCGCCCCGTCGGTGATCCCCGACGAGTTCCCGGCGTGGACCACCCCGTCCGGGCGGAACACCGGCTTCAGCCGGCGCAGCGATTCGGGCGTGACGCCCCGACGGGGGTGCTCATCGCGCGCGACGACGGTCGCGCGCTTCCGGCCGCGGACCCGCACCGGGACGACCTCGGCGTCGAAGAGGCCCTTGTCCCACGCCGCCTCCGCCCGGTTCTGGCTGCTCGCCGCGTGGCGATCGGACGCCTCCCGCGAGATCGAGTATCGGTCGGCGAGAGTCTCGGCGGTCTCCCCCATGAGCTGATCCGCGAGCGGGCAATGGAAGCCGTCCCGGTACATCCCGTCCTCGACCCGGCCATCTCCGAGCCGCGCGCCCCATCGCACCCCGGGGAGGAGGTAGGGCGTGTTGCTCATGCTCTCCACGCCTCCGGCGAGGACGACCCGGGCCTCTCCCAACCGGATCGCGGCGGCGGCGTCGAGGATCGCGCGGAGCCCCGAGGCGCACGCCTGGTTCACCGTACGCGCCGGGACGCGGTCGGCGAGACCGGCCCGCCGCCCGACCTGGCGCGCCGGATTCGGCCCCACGCCGGCCTGACGGGCGTTGCCGAAGATGACCTCGTCCACGGCTTCCTTCGGGACGCCGGAAGCGTCCAGCGCCGCCCGCGCCGCAGCCGCCCCCAGCTCGGGAGCGGTCAGGGGAGCGAGCGCTCCCCCGAAGCGGCCGATCGGCGTGCGTCGGGCGCCGGCGAGGAAGACATCCACGGCGGTTCCCGACTCAGGCCCGACGCACGTACTCGAACCCGAACGGCCGGCCGTGCACGCCGCGCCGCGGTTCGGCGATCCAGTTCGCGATCTTCCCCGGCTCGGTGACCGGGCGCATGAGGTGGCGGACATGGTCGCGATCGTCCGCGGTGGGAAGCCACCCGTCGCGGCGAGACCGCCAATCGCTCTCGGAGATGAGGAGGCCGTCGGGATCGAAGCGGGCTCCGGCATGGACCCCGATCCGACGATGGAACCGGCGGCTGGGCAACGCGAGCCGATCCGGCAGCCCACGAGCCGCGAGGATCCGGTTCCAGCGCTTCACGCCGCGCTCGCAGTCGGCGATGTAGTCGTCGCGGAGCACCTCGTTCATGGCGTTGCGGAGCGGAACCTCGCGGCGGACCAACTCTCCGGCTTCCGGGACGTCGAGCACGCGCACCCCGTCGAGCGCCGCGTGGTCGTCCCGACGCGTCTCCCGCGCCCGCCCCTTGAGACCGGACGCGAAGTAGTGCGCTGCGTTCGAGGAGATCTCGCTGCCGAAGAGATCCAGCGACGCAGCGAACCAGAAGTTGATGTGCCGCTGGATCAGCGGCAGGTCGAACAGGCCCGCATCGCGGGGATCCCGGTCGTCCCCGACCATGTGATCCGCGGTCCGCTCGATGATCCGACCCACCCCGGTCTCACCGACCGACATGTGGAACGCTTCCTCGGTGAGCATGAACCTCGTCGTGCGCGACAACGGATCGAAGGCGCTTTCGGCCAGGGCGAGCAACTGGTACTTCCCGTCCCGGTCGGTGAACATCGTGAACAGATAGAAGTTGAGCCAGTCGTCTATCGGTTCGTTGAACGCCTGGAGGATGCGGGGGCGGTCCTCGTCGCCGCTGTGGCGGGCGAGAAGCGCCTCGGCCTCTTCCCGGCCGTCGCGGCCGAACCACGAATGGAGCAGATAGACCATCGCCCACAGATGGCGACCCTCTTCCACATTGACCTGGAACAGGTTTCGGAGGTCGTAGAGGCTGGGCGCGGACTTCCCGAGCAGCCGCTGTTGCTCCACGCTCGCCGGTTCGGTGTCCCCCTGGGTCACGATGAGCCGGCGCAGGTCGGCCCGGAACTCACCCGGCACCTGCTGCCACACCGGCTTTCCGAGAGCGTCGCCAAAGCCGATGCGGCGGTCCGGAACGGCCGGCGCGAGGAAGATGCCCCAGCGGTAGTCGGGCATCCGCACGTAATCGAAGTGGGACCAGCCGGACGGCTCCACCGAGACCGCGGTCCGGAGGAAGACCTCGTCGCCCTGGAAACCCTCCGGCCCCATCTCGCTCCACCAGCGCAGGAACGCCGGCTGCCACCGCAGCAGAGCCCGCTGGAGTCGCCGGTCTCCGGAGAGATCCACGTTGTTCGGGATGCGGGCGTCGAGTTCGGACATGGCGGCCTCTCAGGTTCGCTCCCAGTCGAAGGCGGGACGACGCGGCTTGCCGTAGAGAGCCAGCGCGCCGCGCTCCCCCATGGCGTTCGGACGCTGGAAGATCCAGTTCTGCCATGCCGACAGCCGTCCGAAGATCCGGGTCTCCATGGTCTCGGGACCGGCGAAGCGGAGCGACGCCTCCATACCGGTCAGGGCATCCGGCGAGAAGCCGGCGCGTTCCTCGATGGCGAGGCGCAGCTCGTCGTCCCAGTCGAGATCGTCGGGAGCGAAGGTCGTGAGGCCTGCTTCGAGCGCGGCGGCGGCCGGCAGCGCTCCCCGCCGGCGCAGCGCTTCGACTCGCTCCGGCTCGCCGATGAAGCGGGTCTCGAGCCGGGACAACCCGTTGCCCATCGGGTAGGCGCCGAAGTTGAGCGCGGTCAGCTCGACGCCCGCGGGCCGGTCGATGTCGTCGCACAGGAAGGAGCGGTCGCTGGCGAGGAGCAGCTCGGCGAGCGTGCCGATGAATCGTTCGCCGGATTCCCCGACGGCGAAGAAGCTGCGCGCGGTCTGGTCGAGCCGGCGCAGCGCCCGCGCCATGCGGTATCGGGACTCGCGCGCGAGCCAGGCCCCCTCCAGCGCCCGGAGTCGCTCGTCGGCCTCCCGCACCGCATCCGGATCCCCGGCGCACCGAATCATGATCACGCCGGTCTCGGCCTCATTGAAGCGCAACCGGCAAAGCGCGTCGTCGAGCTCCCGGGCGAGACGCAGATGCCACAGCGATCCGCCGGCGCCGCGCAGCCCCTCCGCCGTGGTTGGAAACGGGTCCTCCGGCGCCCGAACGGTGAGCTCGGCCGAGCGGGCGCTCCGGTCGAATTCCAGCTCCACGTGCCGGTAGCGCAGCCGGCTGTCCGATTCCTCCGGCTCGAGCGGATCGAGCTCCACGCCCGCGCTCGCTCCCGGCGGCGCGACCGGCGAGGAAGCAGCGAGCGCCTCCGCCCGGTCCCGAACCCGCGCTTCGAAGCGGCTGCGGGGGGCGAGGCCGTCCACCAGGCCCCAGTCGAGGGCGCGTCGGCCGCGGATGCCCTCGGCGAGAGTCGCGAACACATCGGCCCGGTCCCGCCGCACCCGGCGCTTGTCCACCAGCCGGGTCAGACCTCCGGTCCCCGGGAGGACGCCCAGCAGCGGCACCTCGGGCAGCGAGACGGAGGAGCTGCCGTCGTCCACGAGCAGCATCTCGTCGGCGGCGAGCGCGAGTTCGTAACCGCCGCCGGCGCAGGTTCCAGCGAGCGCCGCGACGGTGCGCTGTCCGCTGAGCGCGCTCGCGTCCTCGATCGCGAGTCGGGTTTCGTTGGTGAACTTGCAAAAGTTCACCTTGAACCCGTGGGAGGAGGAGGCCAGCATGTAGATGTTCGCCCCGGAGCAGAAGATCCGGTCCATCGCGCTTCGGATCACGGTGCATCGGACTTCCGGATGCTCGAAGCGGAGGCGCTCGACCGCATCGGCGAGCTCGATGTCCACGCCGAGGTCGTAGCTGTTCAGCTTCAGCGAGTAGCCGGGGCGCAGTCCGCCGGCCTCGTCCACCGCGAGCGTCAGGAAGGCGAGGCGGCCCTCGGGTTCGAGCCGCCAGTGGCGGTAGCGCGACGGATGCGTCTCGAACCGGATCGGAGGGTACGCACGGGAATCCATGGAATACCCGCACATTCTATGGAGCGCCGGACTCCAGTCCGGCACCGCTGCGCCAAATCGCTTGGGTCTCTCCATCGTGCCGCTCTGGAGAGCGGCGCTCCATAAAGAGCGGCGCTCCATAGGGCTCTCCATAGGGCGGCACGGCTGCGCCAAATCGCTTGGGTCTCTCCATCGTGCCGCTCTGGAGAGCGGCGCTCCATAGGGCGCTCCATAGGGCGGCACGGCTGCGCCAAATGGCCTGGATCTCTCCATCGTGCCGCTCTGGAGAGCGGCGCTCCATAGGAGCGGCGCTCCGAGGGGATCTATCGTTCTCGCATGGCCTTGCCGCGCGCCCGCCGCCTGTTCCCGGGTGCCCTCGCCGCCATCGGGCTCGCCGCCGGCGTCGCCGGCGGGCAGCCCGACCCTTCCCGGACGATCGAACCCACCGCCGGGCTCGAACCGGGCGCCGCGCTCGCGCTCCCCCTGCTCCTCGATTTCGACGTGTCTCACGATGGGCGCCGCGCCGTCGTCGCCGTCGCCACCGGGAACCGTTCCACCCTCTTTCTCACCGCGCCCGGCGCCCGCCCCGGCCGGCTCACCGAGGGACGCCGCTGGGACTCGGCGCCCCGTTTTCTCGGCGAGGGGCTCGCTGTCGTCTTCGTTTCCGGCCGGAGACCCCGAGGCGACGAGCCCGGGACCGGCCGTCTGTTCCGGCTGGAGCCCGGAGGCGAGCCCGAGCCGCTCACGCCCGCCGAACTCGACGTGCGATCGGCGTCGTCGTCGCCGGACGGCGAGCGGATCGCGTTCCTTGCCCGGCGGCCCCGACCCGACCGGAGGGAGCGGGACCGTCCGTCGGAGCCCGACACCGGCTACGACGTGTGGATGCTGGACCCGGCGCGGGGAGGCGAGCCGGTCCGATGGAGTCGAAGCCCCGGCGACGAGGGGGTTCCGGCCTGGTCTCCCGCCGGCGACCGGATCGCTTACGTCGCCACCGGGCCCGACGATGACCGCCGGTCGGTCGCCATCTCCTCCGGTCCCGACCAAGCCATCCATCTCCCCGCCGACGACGCCGGCCCCGCGCGCGGGACGCCGTCGTGGACCCCGGACGGGAGCGGCGTGGCGTGGGCGGCGGGCCCCGCCTGCTCGCCGCAGTGCGCCGCAGCCGGGGACCCGGGCTTCGACGAGCTGCGCTTCGCCGACGCCGGAGGGGAAACCGCGTCCTCCCGGCTGACCGCGGGCGACGGGGACCTCTCCGAGCCGCGCTTCGCCCCGGCGGCGGAAGGCGGCCTCGAACTGGCGTGGATCGGGGCCAGCCGGGGAAGCCGCCGCATCCACCGGGCGCGCCTCTCCCGGGGAGACGACGGGCGGCTGGCGCCCGTGGGCCGGGTCCGGATCATGACCCGGGGCGCCGGCGTCCACGAGGGGCTGCGCTGGGCGCGGGACGGGTCCGGGCTGTTCGCCGTCCACGAGAGCGCCGCGTTCCCCCGCGATGTCTGGTCGTTCCCGGTGGACGGGGGTCGTGAGCGAGTCAGCGAGACGCTGTTCCCGGAGATCGATGTCCGCACCTTCGCCCGTCCGGAACGGGTGGAGTCGCGGGCGGCCGACGGCCCCCCGATCGAATCCTTCCTGTATCGCCCGGTTCGATCGGAGAACGACGGACCGGGAGCTCCCCTGCTCGTCCATTTGCGGGGCGCCCACGGCGCCGGCTGGCGGACCGACTGGAGGGACGGGTTCGACCCGATCGTCCAGCTCCTCGCCCGACGCGGCTACGCCGTCCTGGTACCCGAGCTCCGAGGAAGCCGAGGGCGGGGCGCCGCGTTCGCCGAAGGGAGCCACGGCGACTGGGGCGGTGGCGATCTGGCCGACCTCGTGGCGGCGGCGGAGACGGCGGCCTCCCTCCCCGGGATCGGCCCCGATCCGCCGTGCCTGCTCGGGGTCGGGTACGGGGGTTTCCTGACGCTGGCGGCGCTCGCGCGCCACCCGGACCGATTCGGGTGCGGCATCGAGGCCCTCGGAACCGCCGACTTCGAGCGGCTCCACCGGGTGCTGGATCCGGCGCGGCGAGCCGGGCTCGAACGCGGCCTCGGCCCGCTGCGCGGCAATCTGGAGCGGTATCGCCGACTCTCGCTCACCGGCGAGGGTGGCGACATCGTCGCGCCGCTGCTGTCGTTCCACGGCGAGGACGTCCCCGAGGCCCCCTTCGCCGCCAAGGCGGAGTTCCTCGCCGAGCTCCGGGCGCGCCCCTCCTATCCCCTGGTCGAACTCCATTTCCGGGCGGATCTGGGCCGGGCGCTGCTCCGCTGGGAAACGGACCGGAACGCGGTCCACGCCTTCATCCTCCGGGCCCTCGAGTTCCTCTCGCTCCACCTCCCGGTCGGTTGGCAGCCGGCGGATGGAGCCGCGTGAGTCTGTCCCCCGGCTGCTGAATCCTCCGGGTACACTCCGCGCCCGTGGCGACCGATGTGATCATGCCCCAGATGGGGGAGAGCATCACCGAGGGCACGATCACCCGGTGGCGCGCGCAGGCGGGCGACGCCGTGGAGCGGGACGACCCGCTCTTCGACCTCGCCACCGACAAGGTGGACACCGAAGTCCCTTCCCCGGTGACCGGCCGGCTGGCGGAGATCCTCGTCCCGGAGGGCGAGACCGTGGAAGTGAACACGGTCGTTGCGCGAATCGCTGCCGAAGGGGAGTCGTGGGAGCCCACCGAATCCGGCAACGGCGCGGCGCCGGAGGAATCGGGGGCCGAGACCGAGGCGGCGGAGGCCCGGCCGGCCGATGAGCCGCCGCAGCCGCAACCGAGGCGGCGGCGCCCGCGGAGTTCGCCGCTGGTCCGGCGCATGGCGCGCGAGAACGACGTGGATCTCGCCGACGTCCCCGGGTCTGGAGAGGGCGGCCGCATCACCAAGCAGGACATGCTCGACTGGATCGCGAACCGCGCCGCGTCCGCTGCGCCGCCCGCCGAACCGCCGACTCCGGCGCCCCCGGTCCCCGTGGAGCTGCCGCCGAAGCCGGGCCCGACCCCCGTCGTCGAACCCGAGCCGATCCCGGTTCCGGCGCTGGCGGGCGACCGGACCGAGCCGATGTCCCGGATGCGTCGCACGATCGCGGAACACATGGGGCGCTCGCGTCGGACCTCGGCGCACGTCACCACCGTGTTCGAGGTGGACATGAGCCGGGTGATGGCGGTCCGGGCGGCCGCGGCGGGCCGCTTCGAGGAACGAACCGGCCTCCGCCTGACGCTGACGCCCTTCTTCGCCCGCGCTGCGGTCGAGTCCCTCGACGATTTCCCGATCCTGAACGCATCCATCGCCGGGGACGACATCGTCTTCCACCGCACCGTGGGCCTCGGGATCGCGGTGGCGCTCCCGGACGGGCTCATCGTCCCGGTCGTCCGGGGCGCCGACGAGCGCAACTTCGTGGGACTCGCGCGCGGGATCCACGATGTCGCCAACCGGGCCCGCTCCGGCGAACTCCAACCCGATGAAGTCACCGGGGGCACCTTCACGATCACGAATCCGGGCCCGTACGGCGCACTCTTCGGAACGCCCATCATCGCCCAACCCCAGGTGGCGGTCCTCGGCGTGGGCGGCGTCCACAAGCGTCCGGTGGTGATCGAGGGCGACGCGATCGCGGTGCGCTCCATGGTGTTCCTCGCCCTCTCGTTCGACCACCGCCTCATTGACGGCGCGGTGGCGGATCAGTTCATGGCGGCCGTCAAGCGCCGCCTCGAAAACTGGCCCGACGGCGAGCCGTGAGCCACGGGGAAATCCCGCTCCCGGTCCTCGGGACGACTTCCTCCCCCCTTTCCGGGGGCGTACCCCGCGGCCCCCGACCGGACTGGCTGCGGGTGCGACTCCCCTCCGGGCCGAACTGGGCCCGGCTCCGCGGGCTGCTCCGCTCGAAGAGCCTGCACACCGTCTGCGAGGAGGCTCGCTGCCCGAATCTCGCCGAGTGCTGGGGAGAGGGCACCGCGACCTTCATGATCCTCGGCGACGTCTGCACCCGTTCCTGCCGCTTCTGTGCGGTGACCAGCGGGCGCCCGACCGGGCTCGACCTCGAAGAGCCGGAGCGGGTGGCCGAGGCGGTCGAGGCGATGGGACTGCGCCACGCGGTGATCACGTCGGTGAACCGGGACGACCTCGGGGACGGCGGAGCGCGGATCTTCGCCGAGACGATCCGCGCCGTCCGGCGCCGGATGCCGGAGACGACCGTCGAGACCCTGATCCCCGACTTCCGCGGCGATCGGAAGGCTCTCGGGATCGTGATGGCGGCCGCTCCCGAGATCCTGAACCACAACGTCGAGACGGTGCCCCGGCTCTACCGGCGGGTCCGACCGGGAGCGCGCTATCGGTGGTCCCTCGGAATTCTCGAGGAGGCGAAGCGGCTGCGCCCGGACGCCCTCACCAAGACCGGCGTGATGCTGGGGCTCGGCGAGACCGCGGACGAGCTGGATGCGCTCATGGAGGATCTGGTCGCATCCGGCGTGGACATCCTGACCGCCGGGCAGTACCTGCGCCCCACGCCGAACCACCTGCCGGTCGAGCGGTACGTCCCTCCGGCGGAGTTCGACGACCTCGCTTCCCGGGGACGCGCCATCGGGCTCCGGCACGTGGAGGCGGGGCCGCTGGTTCGATCCTCGTACCACGCCGCCAACCAGATCCCCGGAGACGCCCGGGGCGCGGCGTCGCGGCCAATTCAGCCTGTGGACAAAGTCACGCGGCATTCGAGCGGCGATGCATCCCGCCTGGCCCCCACCGGGAGAACTGGCGCGCCCCTCCGCTGCGCTCCGGGGCGCTCTTCGTTGCGCATCGGTCGGAATACACCCGGTATTCCTCCCTCGCGCGCCTCGTCAGCCGGGCGCCTCGCCACTCTCGGTGCTCACGCGACTTCATCCACAGGCTGAATTCAGTAGCGGAGCTGCCGCCGGCAGGCGGCGACGACCCCGGCGGCGCTCGGCAGAACCGCATCCTCGAGTTCCCCGGCGTAGGGGATCGGTACGTCGGCGGCCGCGACCCGGAGGATCGGGGCGTCGAGATCCTCGAAGCCGTGCTCGGCCACCCGGGCCGCCACTTCGGCTCCGAAACCCAGGTTGCGGTGGTCCTCGTGGACCACGACCAGGCGACTGGTCCGCCGCACCGAGTCGAGAAGCCCCTCCTCGTCGAGGGGCGCGAGCCAGCGCAGGTCCACGACTTCGGCCTCGATGCCGTTCTCGGCGGAGAGCTGATCGGCCGCGGCGAGCGCGAGACCCACGGCGCCGCCGTAAGCGGCGATCGTCACCGCATCGCCTCGCCGCCGAATCGCGACTCGCCCGGGCGGAACGAGCTCGGGTGCGGCGGCGAACTCGGCGTCCGGGATCTTCAGACTGCGGTAGAGGCGCTTGTGTTCCAGATAGAGGACCGGGTCGTCGTCCCGGATGGCGGCGCGGAGCATCCCGGCGGCGTCGCTGACGGTGGCCGGCGCCGCCACCTTGAGGCCGGGCGTGTGGGCGAACGCCGCCTCGAGGTTCTGCGAGTGGAACGGACCGGCGCGCACTCCGCCGCCGGCCGGGCCCCGGAGCGTGAGCGCCACGCCGTCCCCGGTCCGGTAGCGGCAGCGGGCGGCGAAGTTGGTGATCATGTTGAAGGCGCTGGCGGCGAAATCGAGGAACTGGTACTCGACGACCGGACGAAAGCCCTCGAGGGCGGCGCCCACCGCGACGCCGGTGAACCCCTCCTCGCTGATCGGCGTGTCGAAGACCCGGTCCGGCCCGAACGCGTCGAGGAACCCCTCGGTGAGGCGGAAGGCTCCACCGTAGCGTCCGATGTCCTCGCCGAGGAGGAGCACGCGCGGATCCCGCTCCATCTCGTCGCGGAGCGCCCGCCGGATGGCCGCGAGGTAGGTGACCACCGGGACTCCTACGCCGCGTCCCGACTCCGGGGAGGCCATGCCTCCTCGCCGACGAGATCCGGCGGAGCGAGCGTGAGCCGCCGACCGAACCGCCGCGCGAACGCCTCCGCCACCCGGTCGGCGACGCCGTCGAGCGGGACGTCGCGGCCCAGCTCGCGCACCAGCGACGTGACCTCGCAGCCGGCGATGCCGCAGGGGACGATGCGGGAGAACCAGCGCAGGTCGGTGTTCACGTTGAGCGCCACCCCGTGGGAGGCCACCCAGCGGGAGACCCGGACCCCGATCGAAGCCAGCTTGCGTTCGCCGCACCAGACTCCGGTCAGCTCCGGGCGACGGCCGGCCCGGACCCCGAGACTCGCCGCGGCGGCGATCACGACCCCCTCCAGCGCCCGAAGGTAGGCGTGGAGGTCCTTTCTCCACCCGGCGAGGTCGAAGATGGGATAGAGGACGAGCTGCCCGGGCCCGTGGAAGGTCACGTCGCCGCCGCGCTCGGTGGGACAGACTTCGGCGCCGGCGGCGCGAAGGCCCTCGGCGGACTCCAGCAGATGCTCGCTCCGCGCCATCCGTCCCAGCGTGAACACGGGCGGGTGCTCGGTGAGGAGGAGCAGGTCGGGGATCTCGCCGCGCTGTCGGCGGCGAACCAGCTCGCGCTGCAGCGAGGCGCCCTCGCGGTAGGCGAGCGGCCGACGGTCGAGCCGCCACAGCGGCGACAGGGACCCGGCCATCGTCCCGCGCCGGTCAGGCGTGAAGCGGCGACCCGAGCGCGGCGAGGGCCGCCTCCGCGACCGCTTCCGAGAGCGTGGGATGAGGATGGACGCTGCGCGCCAGCGACTCCAGCGTGGCCTCGTGTTCGAGCGCGACGACCGCCTCGGCGATGAGATCGGTCGCGTGGGGTCCGACGATGTGAACGCCGAGGATTTCGCCGTAGCGCGCCTCCGCGACCACCTTCACGAACCCGTGCAGATCGGCGAGGATGTTGGCCTTGCTGTTGGCGGCGAACGGGAACCGGCCCACCCGAACCTCGTGCCCGGCCTCGAGGGCCGCCTCCTCGCTGAGCCCCACCGAGCCGACCTCGGGGACGCAGTAGGTGGCCGCGGGCAGGCGCTCGCGGCGGAGCGGCGGCGCCGGCCGACCGACGATGGAGGAGACGGCGCTGTCGGCCTCCGCGGAAGCGACGTGCGCGAGCTGCGGACTCGCCACCACGTCGCCGATCGCGTAGATCCCTGACGCCGCCGTCCGGCACGCGCCGTCCACGGCGAGAAAACCGCCCCGATCGGTCTCGAGCCCGACCGTCTCGAGCCCGATGTCCGAAGTGCGCGGCGCCCGGCCCACCGCCACCAGCAGCCGGTCGTAATCGCTGGAGTTGACGGCGTCGCCCACCCGGTAACGCACGCGCACTCCCCGATCGGACACCTCCGCCCCCTCCACGCGGGCCCCGGTGTGGACGCCGATACGCCGTCGGTGGAACGCCTTCCGGACGACCTCCGAGACCTCGGCGTCCTCGAGCGGCAGGACCCGGGGCAGCACCTCGATGAGATCCACCGCGGCGCCGTAGGAGCGGAACATCGAAGCGAACTCGCAGCCCACCGCTCCGGCCCCGATGATCCCGAGGCGGGTGGGGCGCTCCGGGAGCGAGAACATCTCGGCGTTCGTCACCACCCGGTCTCCATCGACCGGGAGGAACGGGAGGGTCCGGGCGGTCGAGCCGGTCGCCAGGATCGTGTTGCGCGCCGAGAGCGTCTGCACCGCGCCGTTCGCGAGCGTCACCTCCACGCGTCCCGGTCCGGCGAGCCGGCCGATCCCGTGGAACGCGGTGACTCCCGCCCGGCGAAAGAGGAGCCGGATCCCGCCCGACAGCTTGCCGATGACCCTTCGACTCCGGCTCTGGAGGCCTCGCCAGTCGAGTTCGGGCGCCCCCACGACCACGCCATGCGTCTTGGCTCCGCGGATCTCGTCGAGGAGCGCGGCGGTGTGGAGGAACACCTTGCTCGGAATGCACCCGACGTGGAGGCAGGTGCCCCCGAACTTCGGGTCCTTCTCGACGACGGCGGTCCGCAACCCGGCGGCGGCGGCCCTGAGCGCGGCGACGTATCCCCCCGGTCCGCTCCCGATGACACAGACGTCGAAGGGATCGGGCGCCGGAGCCGGTCGGACGCTCGCGTCAGCCACGCCTTGGCGCACCACGATCGCGTCAGGCGCGAGTCGGGACATCGCCGGCGCGGCGGGGAAGCGAGCTGGGCACGATCGGGCCGAATGTTACGCGGGAACTGGCCGGCCACCGGACCGCTCCCTTCTGATAGCATCCGAAATTCAGAGCGGGCGGGGGCGCGCAGTCTCCGTCCCCGGTGCCGGCCCTTGCCCGCCAGTGCCTCGATGAGCAACCCGGCCCCGCCTCGGAGTGAACCCGAGGGACCGTCCCCGCCGCGGCGGGCGCGCATCCCGGAGGAGTCGTTCCACGCGCGTCGGCGGGGCGCCCCGCCGAGCCGGTCGCCCACCCCGCCCGAGCCGAGAGTGTTCCGGCCGATCCGCCTCCCGTCGCGGGGAGCGTCCGGGAATCCCAACATGACACCAGCCCAGCGCGAGCGGAACGCCCGCCAGCAACGCTTCCAGAAAGCCCTCGACCAGTCTCCGCTCGCGCGAGAGCTTCGACTTCGGCTGGACTACGCCGATGACGGCGTCTCGCGCATCCACCTGCCCGGGGTCACCCGGAACACCGAGCCCGGGCCGCTCGAGGGGGGCGTGGTGGGAACCCTGTGCGTGGTCGCCGGCCACTTCGCCGCGGCGTCCATCGCGCCCACGGTCGGAATCCGACTCGTCGAGTACAAGGTGAACATCCTGGGCGTCGTCCAGGGCGATCTGCTCGCGATCGGCGAAGTGGTGCGGAAGGGACGGACCCTCGTCTCCTGTCGGGTGGAAGTCGTCGAGGACAACGATCGGGTGGTGGCGGTCGGACTCATCACCTACCTCCTGCAGCAGACGTAGAAGCAGCCGCACCGGGCCTCCACCACCGGTCGCCGGGGGTGACCGGCGGTCGCCGCTTGTGCGCGGTCGCCCGGTAGAGGCGTTCGATCCGGTCGGCGACCTCCCCCTCCACGATGCGCCCCTCGAGGTAGTCGTCTATCTGGTCGTAGGTGAGCCCGAGCGCGTCCTCGTCCGGCAGGCCCGGCCGCAGATCCTCGAGATCGGCGCTCGGGCGCTTCTCGACGAGCTCCCGGGGGAGGCCCAGATGGGTGGCGAGCCGCCGCACCTGGCGTTTCGTGAGGCCGAACAGGGGAGTGACGTCGGCTGCGCCGTCCCCGAACTTGGTGAAGAAGCCGGTCACCGCCTCGGCGGCGTGGTCGGTGCCGACGACGAGGCCGCCCTCGAGGTTGGCGAGGTGGTACTGCGCCGCCATTCGCATCCGCGCCTTCGTGTTGCCCCGGGCGAAGTCGCGGGCGCCGGCGGAGCGCCCCCGAAGCCGCTCCCCGGGGAGCGCCGCCTCGAGACCCCGGACGCCGTCCTCGATGTTGATCCGAACCACGTCGGTGGGCCGCATCCACTCGATGACCCGCTCGGCGGCGGCGGCGTCGCGCTGCACCGCATAGGGGAGCCGCACCGCCACGAACCGGTGGCCATCGTTCTTCCCTTCAGCGACCGCGAGGGCGCACAGGCGGCCGCAAAGCGCCGAGTCCACGCCGCCGGAAACGGCCAGCCACAGCGTTCGCTCGCCGGTGGAAGCCAGGTACTCCCGCAGGAAACCGACCCTCCGACCGATCTCCGCGTCGGGCTCGATGCGAGGGCGCACCTCGAGGGCGCGGAGGATCTCGGGGGCGGCTCGCCGATCGGTCACGCCCGAATTATCGGCCACGAGGCGTCGAATATTCTGGATCGCGTCCAATCCGCCGAATTCGAACCCGCCGACGCCATTTGACATGACTCGGCCAAGCGACTGAGAATCATGGAGTTAGGCCTCCAGAGGCGTCGTTCTCCGCTGGTTCGGCCCTTGCGGCCGGAACCACCGACTCGGCGCTTTTCCGGCGCCGATCCCAACGGGAGTCCTTCCCCGTCCGGCCGCTTCCCCGAGCGGGGCCCGGAGCGCGAAGGCAACCCACCCAGACAAGGAGATGTCGAACCCATGAGACCGAGACTGTTGCGACCTGCGGCGATCGTCGCGCTTCTCCTCCTGCCGGGGTTCGCCTTTTCGCAGATCACGGCCGGGCGGCTCGACGGCGTAGCCAGCGACGAGCAGGGTCTCGTCTTGCCCGGCGTCACGGTGACCCTCGAATCCGACGCCCTGCTCGGAAGCCGCGTGGCGGTGACCGACGTGGACGGCTCGTTCCGCTTCCAGGGCCTTCCCGCCGGCAGCTACACGATGACCTTCGAGCTGTCCGGCTTCGGCACGGTGGTTCGCGAGGGCGTCTCGGTGATCACCGGGCAGACATTCACCGTGAACCAGACGCTCTCGGTGGCGGCGGTCGCCGAGACGGTGACGGTGACCGGCGAGTCCCCGGTGGTGGACGTGAAATCCAGCCGGTTCGGCGGGACCTTCGACGACACCGCGATCCTCGAGGTGCCGAACTCCACCGACCCCCACGCGATGCTCGCGCTCACCCCCGGGATCCGGATGCGGGGCTTCGACGTGGCGGGCTCGCACAAGGCGCAGCAGTCCGGCTTCGACGCGTTTGGTCTTCGCGACCAGAACCGGATCGTCATTGACGGCGTGGATTCCAACTTCAGCACCGGCGGGTTCGGCTTCTACATGGACAGCCTCACGGTGAACCAGTTCAACATCTCGAACGCCGGCGCCGATGTCGAGAACGCGTGGGCCGGGAACACGATCGTGATGGACATCAAGACCGGCGGGAACGACCTCTCGGCGCTGCTCTACGCCGACTACCTCGGCGAGGGGTTCGTGGGTGACAACCTGACCTCCGAGCTCGAGGACCGGGGCGCGGGCACGAACCACATGCTCACCTACTGGGAGGCTCACGCCGATGTGGGCGGGCCGCTCTGGCGCGACCGGGCCTGGTTCTTCCTCGCCTACAACAACAACCTGACCCACCGGGCGATTTCCGGGCTCGATCCCGAAGTGATCAAGGAAGAGGCCGTCCTTCGGAACTACTACACCAAGGTGAACTTCGCGCTCTCCGAGAAGGACGAACTGATCGGCTACAGCCAGTGGGGCCTCAAGAACCGGCCCAACCGCGGCATCAACGCGCTGAACTCGCCCGATGTGCGCCTCGCCCAGGACTCGTGGACCTGGGTCCACAAGGCCGAATGGCAGCGGGTCTGGAACGACCGGGCTTTCTCGAACGTGAAGGCGATGTACTACGGAGTCACCTGGCCGATGGTCCCGGCGGTGGACCCGGGCACGAACCCACCGCGGATCGACGTGGACACCTCCCGACGGACGGGCGCCGGCATCTGGCCGTTCACCTACGACAAGGAACGGCCCCAGTTCATCGGCATCCTGAACTACTACGTCCCGGACGCGGGCGGGAGCCATGACCTGAAGTTCGGCGTGGACTACATGGAGGACGCGCGGCTCTTCTTCTCCAACATCGAATCGGGCGCGATCCAGTACCGCGACCGCTCCAGCCTGGTCTCCCCGTCGAACCCGATGGGTACCTCCGAGATCCTGTTCACGAATGTCCCCACCGCGCGCTCCGATACCCGCGACCGGAACCTCCACTTCTTCGCCCAGGACACCTGGCAGATCAACCCGCGGTTGACGATCACCGCGGGGATCCGGATCGCGAACCAGCACGGCTACTACAACTCCTCCGACCTCGCACCCGAGTATTCGGAATTCTTCCTGAGCGGCGTCTCGATCCAGGAAAAGGCCATCTTCACCTGGAACGACTTCTACCCCCGTTTCGCGGTGACCTACGACGTGACCGGCGAGGGCCGGACCGTCGTCAAGGCGTCGGTCAGCCGCTACACCCACAACGTCGGCCCCGACGGATTCGTGAGCGCGAACCCGGCGGCGCGGCACCAGGTCGTCTTCGAGTTCAACGACCCGAACGGCAACGGGATCTACGACGGTCAGAACGAACTGGGCGCGCTGCTCAGCCAGTCCGCCGGCACCGGGCTTCCGGTGGGGCGCGTCGAGGGCGGCCTCCCGGTGGATCTCGGCACGAAGCGCTACTACGACGAGGTGACCGCTTCGATCGAGAGCGAGATCATGCCGGAGACGAACTTCCGGCTGTCCTACGTCCGCAAGATGGACCGCGGCGTCTTCGACACCTACCGGCCGGCGCTCCTCGACGCGCTGATCCACAACTCGATCCTCTGCGGCGACGAGGTCTTCCCCTGCCCCACCGTGGACGGCTTCGGCACGATCACGACGCTCACCCGGCCCCCCGCCGGCACGAGCACCGCGAACGAAGTGCGGACCGGTCCCTCCGGGTTCGACTGGAACAACTACGACAACATCGAGACCGGGCTGAGCCGCCGGTTCCGCAGCGGGCTGTTCCTCCAGGGCAGCTTCCACTACCAATGGCGGAACGAGCTCGTATGCTGCGGCAGCAGCGGCAGCGCCGACACCCAGGCCGATCCCTGGACGCTGGGCATCCAGGGGAGCGGGCTGAACTGGAACTCGGCGGTGAGCACCCGTCAGGACCACACGAACTGGAACCTGAAAGCGATCGGACGCTACGACATCCCGAGGATTCCCATGGCGGTTTCCTTCCAGTACCGCGCGCAGAGCGGCTGGAACTACGCGCCGCTCTTCCCGGCGGCGATCCCGGGCGGCGCGGGCACGAACCAGGTCCCGCTCTCCGACATGACCGAGCGCTCGGATGACGTGTACATCCTCGACGTCCGCGCCGAGCTGAACCTGTCACTCTGGGACCGCGACCGACTGTCCGTTTTTCTCGACGGCTTCAACATGACGAACGCGAACCCGGTGCTGAATCAGATCACCCGCGCCGGCACTGCCTACGGCCGGGTGATCGGCTTCCTCGAGCCGCGCACCTTCAAGGTCGGCGCCCGCTACCAGTTCTAGAACTTCCAGGCGCCAATCGGGCGGTGGGGCTTTCGGGCCCCGCCGCCCGCTCTGTTTCCGGCGCCAACCCGGGGTCTCGAGCCCTCCTCCGCACCCGCAGCGGAGGGGGTCGGACTCGCGCCGAGTCGAGGGTTGTCACAAATACCCCGTAATCTGTGACAAAACATGCTCTATCCATCAGGGTATTTGTGTGATTCCGCGGCGCATCCTCCACGCCCTTCGCGCCTGGCGCGGACGCGAGGATCGAAGACCCCTCGTGCTCCGCGGCGCCCGTCAGGTCGGAAAGACCACGGTCGTGAACCGGTTCGGGACCGGGTTCAGGCAGTTCGTCGCCCTGAACCTCGACCACCCCCGCGACCGGGAGATCTTCGACCAGGAGCTGCCGCTCGACCGAACGCTCGAAGCCATCTTCTTCACCCGGAGTGGCGACCCGGGAGAGCCGGACACGCTCCTGTTCCTCGACGAGGTCCAGAGCTCTCCACACGCCATTCGCCTCCTGCGCGACTTCGCCGAAGAGCGGCCGGATCTCCCGGTGATCGCCGCCGGGTCCCTGCTCGAAGTCGCGCTCGATCGTGACCGCGCCAGCTTCCCGGTCGGCCGGGTCGAGTTCCTCTGGCTCTACCCGCTCAACTTCGCGGAATACGCAGCCGCCGCGCACGAGGGATCAGTGGACACTCTCGCACGGATCCCCTGCCCCGGCCACGCGGTGGCGGTGCTCCGCCGCCTGTTCCACGACTACGCGCTGGTGGGCGGGATGCCCGAAATCGTGGCGTCCTGGCTCCGCCGCCGCGACATCCGCAGCCTGGCGCGCCTCTACGAGGGTCTCCTGGTCTCGTTCACCGACGACGCCGCCAAGTACGCGACCAGCCCGGCGCGGCTCGCCCAGCTCCGGCATGTCATCGAGACCGCGCCGCTGGTCGCTGGAGAGCGGATCACCTACCAGGGCTTCGGCGCCTCGAACTACCGCTCCCGCGAAATGGGGGAGGCGCTGCGCACGCTCGAACGGGCGATGCTGCTCTACCTTCTGCACCCGACGACGAGCACCGAGCCCCCGGCCCTCCCCGACCGGCGCAAGTCACCCCGTCTCCTGTTCCTCGATGCCGGGCTCGTGAACTACCGCGCCGGGCTTCAGGCCGGTCTGATCCAGCCCAGCCGTTTCGCCGCCCGCTACCGAGGGCGCCTGGTGGAGCACCTCGTCGGCCTCGAGCTCCTCGCGGCCGACCACGGAACCGCGCAGAAGCCGCGATTCTGGGTACGCCAGCGACCCGGAGCAACCGCCGAGGTGGACTACCTGCACCCGCGCGGTGACCGTCTTATCCCGGTGGAAGTGAAGTCCGGCAAGAGCGGCGCGCTGCGGTCGCTCCATCAGTTCATGGAGCGGGTGGACCACGATCTCGCCGTGCGGCTGTGGGACGGGCCCGTCCATCTCCACTCAGCGCAGACTGTCGCGGGAAAGAAGTTTCGGCTGTTGAACCTGCCGTTCTTCCTCGTCCACCAGCTCGACGCCTACCTCGGCTGGGCCGAGCACCGGGCCGGCTGAGCCCGCGCGCTCAGAAGGAGATCCGCCGAAGCCCGGAGACCGCATCGAAGTGGCGGTCATTGCTCAGGAGCGGCAGGCCGATCTCCCGGGCGACGGCGGCGATCCACACGTCATTCACCGGAATTGGATTGCCGGCTCGCTTGAGTTCCAGGCGAATGTCGGCGTAGTGGGTGGCCGTCTCGCCGGAGACGTGGGCTACCTCGACCGAGCGGAAGCGTCGCCGCAGCCAGCGTTCGTGTTCGCTGCGATACCGGGACTGCCGGATCCCGTAGAGGTATTCGCCCACAACGATCGTGGGGACGATGAGTGTTCCGGCGGACCGAAGAACGATCTCGACTTTCCGACGCCCTTCAGCCCACTCGGATACCGCATTCGTATCCAGGATCACCGGGCATCCTCGGGTTCGATCTCCTCGAACGCATCCTCGATCAGAGCACGCACCCTCTTGTGCTCGTCTCCCAGGTGCGCGAGCTCGCCGAATCCCTCCATCCAGGGTGGATCCGACCCCTCTGCGACCGGCTTCCGGTGCGCTGGAGCGGCACGCTGAACCCACTCGTCCAACGCCTGACCGATGATGCTCTTCATCGTTACGCCGCGCGCTGCCGCGATCGTCTTGACCTGCCGCAACGTGATGTCCGGGATGTCAACCGTTGTCTTCATCGGCCCATATTACCGTCTTCCCATATTCCCGTGCGGCGTCGGAAACCCTCACCAGGCGCGACGACGCCGCCTTCGACCCCTCAGCGGCGGCGGAGCGCAAGGACCCGTTCGTTCCCGGGGTCGAGCTCGTGGGCGCGGTCGAGGAGCCGCGCGGCTTCGGCCTCCTCGCCGAGCACGAGTCGGGCGGTGGCGAGCAGGACGAGCAGATCGGCGTCCGGGGCGCGCAGCTCCATGGCCCGGACCAGCGGCGCCACCGCCCCCTCGAAGTCGCCGCTGCGGACCCGGGCCTCACCCAGGCTGCGGGCGGTGTCGTAGCGGTCCGGATGCGCTTCGAAGACCGGTGCGAGAAGCTCCACGACCCGAGGCACCTGCGACCCATCGTCTCCTCGAAGCAGCAGTCCCCCGAGGAACTCGCGGGCGGGCACGAAGCCTGACCCCGCCGCGACGGCCGACTCGGCCCACGCCAGCGCCGCCGCCGGATCGCCCGCGATCTCCCACTGCCGGGCGCGGGCGAGCTCGGGCGCACCCGCCACTTCGGGCCGGAACTCGGCGATCCCGCCGTCCACCGCCGGGCGCAGGACCTCGGCGCGGGGCGTCACCGTGAACGGCGCGTCATGCCGCGCCCGTATCGTCCCGTTCCCCTCCGCGAGGCGGAGTTCGATCCGGTAGCGGCCCCCCGGCAGGCCATCGAGCGCCTGACGCACGACGAGGGGCCCTTCGCGCGGCGCGGCGGCGGGCACCGACCCGATCCGCGGCTCGGGAGCGCCATCGGCCCACATCGGATCCTCCGGGTCGGCCGAGACGGACCACTCCACCCTGGCGCCTTCCGGCGCATTGAGCGGCTCCGAGAGAACGGTCAGCATCTCGCTTGCGGAGAAGACGCGGCTTGGATTCGGAGCGATCCGACGCCTCCCGAAGCGGTAACCCCGGTAGAGAGCGTCGCCTGCGACCTCGGTCTCCCAACCGAGCACCGGGACGGTCAACTGAGGGACATCGAACCGGACCTCGGGAACTTCGAATGTCCCGGTGAGCAGCGTGTAGGCGCGCAGACACTCCTCCTCCACCCGCGAAGGGCACGCCCGGTTCCGAAGTACGACCCGGAACTCCTTCGATCCGGAGATCACCGGTACGGTTCCCCGGAACAGGAACGGCCTTCCGAGCGCGCCGGTCTCGTCGGACGAGACCGCGAAGGTGGACTCGGCGCGGTCCTCGTAGAACACGCGCCCGGGATCGTCCCGGTCGCTGACCTCCACCGAGGCGATGAAGAGCGCTCCATGGCGGCCGGTCTCGGGATCGCGCACGACCGCGAGCGAGCTCGCCGGCGCCTCGATGGCCCAGTGGAGGTAGTAGCCCCCGGGACCGGGCAGGACGTGGAAGACGCCGTCGCTGCGTACGAAGTTGAAGAGATAGTCGCTCTCCACCACGCCCGGATCGAAGCGCTCGGCGTAACTGGTGTCCACCGCGAAGGTGGGCGAGCGCCAGATCTCGTCGAGGAGCGAAACGGTGCCGAAGCCGCGGATGTCCCCGAAGTTGGAGCCTTCGTCGGTGCGGAACGAGAACGCCGACGACGCGAGCTCCGGACTGATGATGTAGAGGTCGTTGTAGGCGGCCTCGAGCGCCTGGCGGAAGTCCCCCTGGACGAATCGGGACGGGGCGACGAGGAGCGACTGCGGGCCATCCTCGATGGGGCTGTAGAGCCGCATCTCGCCGGCTCCGAAACGGCGGAAGAAGAGCAGGTAGAAGAACGGCGGAAGTCCCCGTTCGAGGAGCGCCGGATCGTTGTAGAACCACAGTTCCGCCGGATAGATCGCGTCGGAGTGGGCGAGGTCCTCCTTCGTTCGCGGCGGGCCGAGGGTGATGTGGTAGCGGCCCCGGTCGGTGCGCCATCCGGCCCGGCCGGTGTCGCGGCCGTAGAACTCGTTCGCGTAGGCGATCCGCTCCGCGTGCTCCTCGCGGAACTCGTTCTCCGCCGTCGTCGAGTCCGGATCGCGCCGCCGCCAGAACGCCGCGATGAACGCATCGCGGAGTTCCTCGCCTTCGAGTGCGAGGAAGGCTTCGCGCTCGGACTCGGCGATGATGTAAACGACTTCCTCCTCGAGGAAGGCCCGGTGCCGCTCGGCCATCGGTGTCACGGCCTGGCTGGCGGCCACCGTGGAACACCCGAGCATGGCTCCGAGCAGCACCCCCAGCGTACGGATGGTCATCGCTCCGGCTCCACCGTCACCGGCAGCCCGGCCTCGTAGAGCCGGATCCGGGTCCGGATCTCCGCGGCCAGCTCGTGGTTCCCCTCGTCCATCGCGAGCGCTTCCGCGGTCCGCGCCGCGACGAGCGCCGCATCGAAGTCCCCGGCAGCCGCCCGCGCCGCTCCCAGGGTGTCGGCCGCGGTCGGCGAGAGGTGTCCGACCATTTCGGAGGCGGTGGAGGCGTAGCGGACGGCGCGCTCCGGATCGCGCAGATCCGGTGACACAGCGAGGATCCACGCCGCCGCGTCGAGAGAAGGGAAATCATCCGGGACCTGCTCCAGAGAGACTTCGAGGTGGCGGATGGCGAGGGCGTGTTCGCCCCGCGCCGCCCGGATCAGACCCAGGTTCCGATGGGCCTCCGCGAGCGCCGGGTCGAGCTCCAGCACCGCCTCGAGGACAGGGATCGCCGCGCTCCGGTTGTCGGCGGCGAGATGGAGGCGCGCGAGCCCGAGACGGGGTTCGACGAGCGTCGGATCGAGCTCGATCGCGCGCCGGTAGTGCCGGTCGGCGGCCAGCCGGCCCCCGACCCGCTCGTGGATGAACCCGAGATTGTGGTGGGCGGCGGCGTATTCGTCATCGAGCCGGACGGCGCGGGACAGGGAGGATTCCGCCTCCTCCCACGCTCCCCGGGACAACAGCGCGATCCCCAGATTGGCGTGGGCGCGCGCGTACTCCGGGTCCAGTTCGATGGCGCGGCGGTAGCGGGCCTCGGCGGCGTCGAGGTCCCCCGCCTCGCGGTAGGCGAACCCGAGGTTGTGGTGGAACTCGGCGCTCCCCGGCGCGAGCGCGGCCAGATTCTCGTAGCGCTCCACCAGCGGGGCGGCCGGGGCGCGAGTCTCGAGAAAGAACAACCCGGCGAGCGGAACCACGAACAGACCAGCCCACCGGGCGAAGTGCGGCGTAAGAATGGCCTCGCCGAGCGCGCTCCCGGCCCGGGGCCCGGTGGGTCGGGGCGCCTCGACGCCCTTCCCTCCCCGCCGGATCCCGAGGTTGCTGCCGGTGTCGCGCTCCCGGATCTTCCAGATGAACCCGTCGAAATAGAAGTGGAGCATCGTGGAAGCGGCGATCACGGCGAAGACGGTCTGCTGCAACGCGGCGGAGGTCGCCACTTCGGGGAGGAACCGGATCAGGCCGTAGCCGAGAACGAGGCCGACGTACACCAGAACCATGGCTCGCCCGCCGCCGAAGACCACCCGCGTGAACGCGCCGGCGTCCCGGTCGCGCGCCCGCCGCCGATTGAACGCCCACACGATGGAGAGGTACTGGACATCGTGGAACACCTCGAAGAGCGCCACTCCCAGAACCGCGTGGGGCACCATCGCCGAGCACCACCACCAGAACCCGAAGGACATCGCGGCGGCGAGCAGCTTCACCGGGTGCTGCCCGCGCCCGGCGATCAGATCCCGCCCGGCGCGGAACACGAAGACAGCGGTGAGCCCGTACACCGCGAAGTCGAAGACCAAGCGGAAGCCGAGGAACGTCTCCGGCGGAATCAGGGGCGCGCCGAGCGCGTACCACAGCTCCAGCATCTCGCCGAGCCGGCCGTCGGAGTGGAGCACGCCGAGGGCGAACCAGCCGATGCACATCGCGAGATCAAGCCGGGCGTTGCTCCGCGAGAACGCCCCCACGCGGGCGTCGTAGATGCGCAGGAAGCCGTAAACCTGGAGGGCGCCGTGCCAGATGCCCCACCCGAGCACGATGAGCGAGACGCCGTTCAGCCCGTTCAGGGCAAAGCCGAGCGCAGCGGCGAGCAACACGACCGGCGACAGCAGGAAGCGGGTCCGGAACCGCCGAAACAGCGCCCGGTCGCCGTAGGCCCGCATCATTCCGGGGAGGTGGTGGCCGAGCGCACCGAAGCCGGCGACGAGCAGCCCCACGGTGTAGGCCGCCTCTCGACCCGTGAACAGGAACGCGAGGGGCAGGATCAGGACCGGAGTCGCGATGAGCAGGACCAGGTCCCGCACCGGCCCGAAGAGGAACAGGGCGCGGCGGTCGCGTGTCTCGTTCGTATCGTTCACCGTCGCCACGCCTTCCGCCCCCCGGGGAGAGTATGGAACGTCATGCCGGCGATGCCGACGCCTCTGCCGGCGCGCCGGACTCCAGTCCCTTGCCGGGCCCCCACCGGGAGAACTGGTGGAGTCCGGCGCTCCATACCGCCGGACCCTTATGCGATGACGAGCGTCGTGCGGAGGCTGTATTCGAGCGTCGTAACCACAACGCGGCTGGCCGATCCGGAGGGTCGGATGACTCCTCTATCCGTACGGAGTCCCCACCTTCCCCCGGTCCGGTGATCCGTTTCCTACTGCTGGTCTGCGGGTGTGACCTTCGCCGGAGGACCAAACAGAGCCTGCTCGATACGGGCGAGAACCTTGCCGTTGGCCACGACCGCCTCGCGTAGATCCATGATCTCCCGGCGCACCTGCATGATCTCCTGGCGTACCTGCGCGATGTCTTCGCGGTGGTCGGAGCGAAGACCTCCGATTTGGGTGATGATGAGCCCGGCCAAGCCGATGCCCACACCAATGACGGTCCAATCCGCGCTCCACCGGCGGGCTGGCCTGGAGGAGGAAGGCTCCCGCTTCATGACGGGATCCTAGCAAGCAAGTGTCCGAGCGATCCGCCGACCCCACGCTGCGTCGGCCAAGGCGCCTCCAGGTCCAGCAGCGAGAGCGCCGTACGGAGCGCCGGACTCCAGCCCCGCCGGCGCGCCGGACTCCAGTCCGGCAATTCACCGAGGCAGTGCAGCTCGCAGCGTCGCACTGCATGGAGCCCCCCACGCGGAGAAGCGCCGAAGCCGCCGCTTGATCGCAGTTGATATATATGTAAACTCCCCGGTTGAACAGAGAGCAGCGTGACCTGCGCCGCCCTCGAGGAGATCCTCATGAGAGATGCCGAGGCGCTGCCGCGCAGGGGACCGGAGTTCCATCGCCTGCTGCGTCAGGAGGAGCTGATCCTGGATGTCACCGAGCAGTTCACCCAGGAACTGCGGGACGCCGGGCTGACGCAGGCCGCGCTGGCCCACAGGCTGGGACGCAGCCCGAGTTTCGTCTCGCACTTGCTCACGGGAAGCAGGAACTTCACGCTGCGGACCGTTTCGGATGTCGCGTCCGCGCTGTCGCTCCGGCCCTCGTTCGTGATGACACGGGCCCACAAGAGGCAGAATCGCGCTGTCAAGGTGACTGTTTGGTCCCCGCGTCCGGTCGCTTGGGACACTAAGGCCTCGACTCAAAAAAGATCGACACTAGCGCCCGACACGGTCGCGTTGACAACGGCCGCGTAGAGCGGATTGCTTGCCGCCACTCGTCGTCGCAAACCGACCAAGTGGCCCACGGGGCGCAGGACGGCCCGTCGCTCGCCAGGCCTGCCGACGGCGGTGGGAACGCCGACCGGCACGCGTCGGGAGGGCGCGACCCACGGTCCCCATGACCCACGGCCTTCGCACCCCGGATGGAGGGATGCCGGATCGGTTGTCGCGTCCGGTCCGTGGGGCAAGGTCGTTTGGGCCCGCACGGCATCCGGAAAGTCTCCCGCGCGTGACTTCTTCGACGCACTCCCCGATCCCCAAGCGGCGAAGGTTCAGGCGCTCTTCAACCGCATGGCAGAAACAGGGAAGATCCATAACAGACAGAAGTTCAAGAAGCTGCGGGACATCGGCGGACAAGCGCTCTGGGAGTTCAAGAGCTCCCAGATCCGCTTTCTCGGACGGCTTGGCCCCGGACCGACGTTCATCGTAGCCTCCGGCCTGCGCAAGAAACGAGGTGCCCTCGTTCCTCGTGACCTCAAGCGCGCCGCACGGATTCTGGACGAGCACGACGAAGCCCAGTGGCGTGTGTCAGGAGGAGCGCCTAATGGACGCTGAGACCCGCGCCCACCGGCGGTTGATGCCACGAGTCACGGGCGACCCGGATCACACACAACGCCGCCCCATTCGGACGGCAGCCCCCGGAGGCACTCACCATGGCTGATCTCACCCGACTCGTCTCCGTCGTCCAGATCCGAAGCGTCAGGCTCCAGGAGGCATTCTGTCGCTCCCTGGTGGAACCCTCGGAGGTCGCGGAGACAATCCAGGTCACGACTTCGCACCAGGCGGAGATCCTCCACGGTGAGGAACCTCGTGGTTCGCTTCGAGTCCTCGTGAGACTCGGTTGGGAGATCAGGGACCGCAATGACGACGAGACCCTCCAGGCCGAGATCCGGGGTACGTTCGAGCTCGATTATCACCTCCCGGACGACGAGCCCTTCTCCGATCAGGAGCTCCGGGCGTTCAGCGACTTCAACGCCGTGTTCAACGCTTGGCCCTACTGGCGCGAACTGGTCCAGTCGTCCCTGGCCCGGATGTCGCTGCCTACGCTGACTGTGCCAGTCTTCCGCGTCACGCCGAGGGACGACGCACCGGAGCCGCCCGGCGAAAACGATTGAATCGGAGCCGCGGAGCGGACCGCTTCAGCTTCGCGCGACGGGGCCTTCAGTCCCGGAGGGTGGGTTGGTCCAGTAGAGACAGGGCGACCAGGAGCAGGGCGTTGCCTCCGGCCGTCACGTGCTCGTCGCGGCTCCACTCGTCCGGGCTGTGGCTGATGCCGTTCACCGATGGGATGAAGATCATGCCGGTCGGACATGCGCGCGACAGCATCTGCGCATCGTGCCCCGCTCCCGAGGGCATACGCCGGCAGGAGCCGTCCAGGACCCGGGCCGCCGCCTCCACGCGCCGGATGACGCGCTCGTCGAAGTGATTCGGGGGAAAACGCGCCAGCTCCCGACGCTGGTACCGGACTCCTTCGTCGGCGCAGATCCGGTCGAGGCCTTCGAAGTAGAGACGCTCCGCCTCGAGGAGCCGATCGGAGTCGGGGTTCCTGATGTCCACCGAGAAGACAACCCGGCCGGGGACGACGTTGACGAGCCCTGGCGAGGGCGCCATCCGCCCGACCGTCGCGACCTGCCCGGGAATCTCGGAAGCGATCCGTCGGGCGAGCACCGTGGCCTCGGCGGCGGCGAGCCCGGCGTCGCGCCGGAAGGACATCGGGGTCGTGCCGGCGTGGTTGGCGGCGCCAATGATCGTGATCTCCTCCCAGAGGATGCCCTGCACCCCGGTCACGGCGCCGAACAGGATGTTCTCGGACTCGAGCACCGGACCCTGCTCGATGTGGAGCTCGACGCACGCGAACGGGACCGGTCCGGGAACCGGAGTCTCGCCGAGGTAGCCGATGACTTCGAGCTCCGCCCCGAGCGTCGTCTCGCCGTCGGGACTCTCCAGCGCGTGCGCCGCTTCCGCGGTCATCCCCCCGATGTACACGTAGCTGCCCATCATGTCGGGGTGGTAGCGGGAGCCCTCCTCGTTCGAGAAGAAAGCGATCTCGAGCGGCCGGACCGTGGAGACACCCTCGTCGTTCAGCGTCCGAACGATCTCGAGCGCCGCGAGCACCCCGAGGTTGCCGTCGTAGCGACCGCCGTTGCCGACGGTGTCCACGTGCGAACACAGGAGGACCGGCGCGAGGTCAGGCGATCCGGTTCCCGGACGTCGGCCGAAGCAGTTCCCGATCCGATCCACCCGGACCTCGAGCCCCGCCTCCTCCATCCACGCCCTCACCCGGTCGCGGCCCCGGCCGTCGGCCTCGGTGAAGGCGAGCCGCTGGGCGCCGCCTTCCGGGGTCGCGCCGATCTGGGCGAGCTGGACGATGGACTCGACGAGCCGGCGGCCGTTGATCCGGAGGCCGGGGTCAGGGACGAGGGCGTCAGTCATCTAGATGCCGGCGCCGGCGCGCCGGCGGCGCTCCACAGCGTCATTCGCCCCCGACGCCGGCGGCATCCAGGCGCGAGAGGACATCGTCGAGCTGCGCCCGAAGCTCCGCGTAGCGCTCGATGGCGTCCTGCCCCGGCGGCTGGTCGGCGCTGTCGAGGTTCCCGGCGAGGTAGGAGATCTGGTCCACCAGCATCGGCTGCGAGTAGCGCATCGGGTCGGTCACCAGCTCGTCGTGGATCGCGGTCAGCGCCTCGTTGGAGCCCGATTCCATGCCGGCCTCCAGCCGCGCGGCCGCCATCCGAGCCTCGCCCAGCATGTCCCGAGCCTTGAGCGCGAGCGCGACCTGCTCCCGGACCTGCTCGGCGGTGACCCACCCTTCGGCGACCACGCGCGGATCCATGTTCAGCCGGAAGTCGCTTGAGACGGTCTCGCCGTCCACGGTGAGCTCCACCGTGTAACGACCCGGCGGCGCGAGCGGACCGCGCCCGGAGGGATCGCCCTCCGCGTTCTTCGCTCCGAAGTGCCGCATGTCCCAGGTGAAGCGGTGGACTCCGGCGGTCGTCGGAACCGGAGCGACGCCGCGCCCGCGGAATCCGGGAGCGCGCATCCCCTGCGTCCGCTCGGTGGAGGCGTCCGGCCCGCCGCTCTCGAAGCGGCGCACGACCTCGCCGTCGGCGTCGCGCACGACGATCTCGGCCGACCCGCCATCCGACGCCAGCCGATACGTGAAGCGCGGTCCGGGCGTCGGGTACTCGGGATCGGCCGGGGTTCCGCCCCCGCCGAAGCCACCGCTGGTGCGGAACCGGATCTCGTCGCGGGGCTCGAACAGATGCACGCCGGCCCCGGCCATCGTGGCCGCCTCATCGCGCAGCGGCGACAGATCGTCGAGGATCCAGAAGCCCCGGCCCATCGTGGAGAGCGCCAGATCTCCCTGGACGACCTTGATGTCGGTGATCGGCGTGATCGGCAGGTTCTGCTGGAACGGGCTCCAGCTCGCTCCGTCGTCGAACGAGATGAACATGCCCCACTCGCTCCCGAGATAGAGCAACCCCTCGCGGACCGGATCCTCGCGAACCACCCGCACCGGATGGTCATTCGGGACCCCGTTCATGCCGTCCGTGATCCGGGTCCAGGTCTGGCCGTAGTCCTCGGTCCGGTAGGCGTGCGGGGTGAAGTCACCGAGCTGATAGCGCAACACGGCGGCGTAGGCCTTTTCCGGACGATGCGGAGAGACCTCGATGTTCTGGACCCGTCCGTAGGGGCCGAGCTCCGGCGGAGTCACCTCGTTCCAGGTCCGGCCGCCGTCGCGGGTCACATGGATGGGTCCGTCGTTCGCCCCCGCCCAGATGACGCCCTCCTCGTGGGGCGACTCCTGGACATCGTAGAGCACCGCGAAGTGCTCTTCGCCGGTCACGTCGAGCGTGATCGGGTCCCCGGAAACGACCTGGGTCTCGGGCGTGAACGCGGTGAGATCCGGCGAGATGGTCCGCCACGTCCGCCCGCCGTTCTCGGTCACGTGGACGTACTGCGAGGCGTGGTAAACGCGCTCCGGGGAGTGCGGCGAGACGTGGATCGGCACCGTGCGCTGGAAGCGGAACTGGAGGTCCCTCGGGTTGTGGCCGTAGATGTTCCAGAAACCGACGTAGTACTGCTCCTCCTGCCCGGTCCGCATGTTGTAGAGCCCGAACCGCCCCTTGCAGTTGGCGTACACCACGCCCGGATCCCCCGGCTTCGGGACGACCGGACCCGTCTCGCAGCCCCCGATCGCCTCCCAGTGGGCCGTCTGGCCGCCCGGCCGATAGTGCGGCGGATAACTCGGGACCGAGATGGTGGAGTTGTCCTGCTGCCCGGCGTAGAGGCGGTAGGGGAAGGCGTCGTCCACGTCCACCTGGTACAGCTCGGCGGTGCCCTGGTTCTCCTGGGTGGACCAGGTCTCGCCGCCGTCGAGCGTCACGTTCGCGCCACCGTCGTTCGCCTGGATCTGGATGTTCGGGTGGTCCGGGTTGATCCACAGGTCGTGGTTGTCTCCGTGGGGGGTGAACTTGCGCTCCCAGCTCTCACCGCCATCGGTGGACTTCCAGTAACCCTCGGCCATGCCCCACAGCGTGTCGGCATCGGTGGGGTGCGCGTGGAGGTTCGTGTAGTAGAAGGGCCGGTTGCGGATCGGCTGGAAATCGGAGACCTGCCTCCAGGTATCGCCGCGGTCATCGGACCGGTACACGCCGCCGTCGGCGCCGGGGGCCTCGATGAGCACAACCACGCGATCCGGATCGGCGGCCGAGACCGCCAGATCGGACTTGCCGCGCAACCCGGTCGGGAGTCCGTTCTCCAGCTTCTCCCAGGTGTCGCCGCCATCCGTGGAGCGCTGGACGCCGCCTTCCATGCCGCCGGACCGGATCGTCCACGGCTTCCGCTCCGCCTCCCACATCGAGGCGTAGATCGTGTCGGGGTCATCGGGGGCGAACTCGAGGTCGGTCGCGCCGGTCTGCTCCGAGACGTGGAGCACGAGCTCCCAGCTCGTCCCCCCGTCGCGGGTGCGGTACACGCCGCGCTCCGGGTTGGGGGCGAACGGATTCCCGATCGCGGCGAGCCAGACCCGGTCCGGGTCCTCCGGATGGATCAGGAGCGCCCCGGTGTTCCCGGTGTTCTCCAGCCCGACGTCGTTCCAGGTGGCGCCGCCATCGTCCGAGCGATACACGCCCTTCCCGATGATGACGTTGCTCCGCAGACCGTCGGAGCCGGTGGAGACGTACACGATGTCCGGGTCGCTCTCGGCCACCGCGATGGCGCCGATGGACGGGCTCCGGAACGACTGATCGGAGATCGGATGCCAGTTGTGTCCGTAGTCGGTCGTCTTCCAGACGCCGCCACCGGTGGCGCCCATGTAGAACGTGCCCGGCTGGGCGCGGTGGCCCGCCACCGCGGTGACCCGGCCGCCGCGCGTGGGCCCGACGGACCGGTAGCGCATGGCGTCGAGCAGATCCGGGTCGGGTTGAGCCGAGACCGGAACGGCGAACAGCAGCGAGGCGAGGAGCGCGCCGAACGGGCGGCTCAGGCTCGGAACAGGGAAACGGCGCATCGGGAACGAAGCCTCCAAGGTGAGCGCGGCCCGGGCGCCGGCGCGATGGGACGGCCGGGAGGGCCGCAGCGAACCGGGTCCGGATGGGGCCCCGGCGGGCGGCGAATAAGGGCTCCGATTCTACCCGGGCCGACGCCGGGAACTCCCGGAGCCTCTTGGCCTTGGCGCGGAACTCCGTGGCGCCCGTGAGCCGGCCCCGACGCCGCGCGGCGCGCGAGGACGGGCGCGACCGCCGGAAGTCGCTTCGCCGCCCCCCCGGAGTGTCGGGGGCGGCATCGAGCGACCGGAACCGTTCCCCGACCGGGGCGTTCCCCGCCAACCGCGGGGAGGCCGGGAGGCCGCCCGACCATCGCGCGCCTTCCGCCGGGCGGCGTCCCGGAGAGCCCGCCGCGCCGCATCCGATGCGCTGCGTACCGCCGATGCCCGACGCGCGCTCCCACGGCTGCGACGGGGCTCCGCGCGAAGCCGGGCGCGGACGGACGACGTCACGCTCTCCCGGTACCGAACCGCACCACCCAGCACCCGGAGCCCCGGCTCCAGCCCCCCGACGAGAGCGAACCGGGCCGTTCCCCGCGCGGCGAGCTCCAGGATGTCGCCATCGCCGCGCGCCCACCCGATGAGGAAGTCGAAAGCGTCGTCGTCGAGGTCGGCGAGCGTGACGGTGAGCACTCGCTCCGGCGGCGGATTCGACGCGGGCTGCGACCAGACCGGCGCCGAGATCGCCGTCAGCCCACCCACGACCGATGGTGCGAGCATCGCCCGGGCCCGAAGCAGCCGCCGGGAGAGCCCGGGCACAGAGAACGCAAGCATCGTCAGGTGGTGCAAGCAAACCACAGGCCTCCAACCGGAGCCCCCGGTATGCGGTCGTTCCGTGAGATCCTGTTCCACCCGGAGTCTCCCGGGATCCCGACGTGATGCGCAGCCTGCCAGCTCCGTCCGACCGAGGTTCTCCCAGGTGACCGGAGACGCATCCGCCGGCCGCCTCTGGTACTGCGTGCGGCGAGACGGCGTGGCGAGGCGATCCGGCTGGACTCCGGAAGTGCCCCTCGGCGAACTGGCGCGCCGGGTGCGGGCCTCCCCGGGGGAACGGATCGAAGTCTCGATTGCGCGGGACTTCCAGCCGGTGCCGTGGAACCGCGCCTCACGGGTCTTCATCCCCCGAGCGCGGGGGCGGATCGGGATCGAAATATCCGGTGGCCCTCACGTTGAACGGCTCGCTCCAACCCGGATGATCGCCGCGAACCTCAGCTTCCCGCGGGCTATCGAGCGCTTCCGGGAACGCTATGACCTGACGGCGGCAGACCTCGAGGCGACGGGAGGGTTGCGATCGTTTTCGGCCCGTCAGATTCTCCTGCCCTCCGGTGAGACGGCGGACTGCCCCGAGCTCTTCCGTTGCCAGAGGCTGATCCCACCGGAGCCGGCGGCCGGGCGAGACCGGGAGGCCGAGCTTGCGGACGGCATCGGTCGCTGGATGCTCACGAACCTCGGCACCGACGGCGCGCTTCCCTACAAGTACTGGCCCAGCCGAGGTGAGTATTCGCCGGCGGACAACGCGATCCGTCGCTTCCTCGCCTCGATCGCCCTCGCCCGACTCGGAGAGATGCGAGACGACGCAGCGATCCGGGAAGGGGCGCGCCGCAACCTCCGATTCAACCTGAAGCGCTACTTCGTGAATCTCGGCGATGGCCGCGGCGTCATCGCGGAGAAGACCGGTGCGAAACTCGGTGCGGCCGCGCTCGCCGGGCTGGCGATTCTGGAGAGTCCGGCCGCAGCCTCCTTCCGTACCGAGCTGGAGATGCTGACCCGGGCGGTGGACTCCCTCGCCGATGCGGAGTCGGGCTTTCGCACCTTCTTCTTCCCCGCCGAGCGCGACGGTCAGAACTGGAACTTCTACTCGGGCGAAGCGCTGCTGTTCTGGGCCGAGCGCCGGCGGCGAGGCTGGCCAGGCGCGCCATCTCTACGGCGATGCGCCACCGCGTTCGCGCTCTGCCGCGACCGCCACCGCCGGAACCGGAACCCCGCCTTCATCCCGTGGCACACCCAGGCCGCGGAGTCGCTGTTCGAGCAGTCCGGGGACCGGGCATTTGCGGATTTCGCGTTCGAAATGAACGACTGGCTGCTCCCCATGCAGCAGTGGGAGGAGCTGGATCCCGATCTCCGCGGCCGGTTCTACGACCCCCTGCGACCCCACTTCGGCCCCCCGCACGCCGCATCCACCGGCGCCTACCTCGAGGGGCTCGCGGATGCGGCGTTGCTCGCCGGCCTGGTCGGCGACCACGCACGCGAAGCGGCCTACGAGCGGGTGATCCAACGGGGGTTCCGGTCCCTGCGGCAACTGCAGTTCCGCAGCTCCGAGGATGCGTTCTACATCCACCACCGCCGGCGGGTGCTGGGCGCCCTCCGCGTCGAGGCCTACGACAACGCGGTGCGGGTGGACTCGGCCGCCCATGCCCTCGCCGCGGCCGTCAAGCGGCTGGGGCAGCGGACTCAGGCCGCCGGCGCCCGAGCGAAGTAGCCGCGACCAGGCCCCGGGAGCACGTCGAAGATCAGGTGGATCCGGCGCTCGTCGGAGGGATTCCGGGCCTCGTGCCTCACCTTGTTGTCGAAGGCCCAGAGCTCGCCCTCCCGCATCACGACAGCCTGACCGCCTGCCGTGAGCGCGCTCCCCCCGGCGCTTCGCAGGACGAGGTGGAATCGGTCGCGGATGCGGTAATACGCGCCGAAGTCGGTGTGGGGCCGCACCCAACCCTGCGGCAAGAGCGCCACGAGAGCGACCCGCCCCAGTTCCCCCTCCTGCAACGAAGCAACGCGTCGGCAGAAGGACAGGATCTCGGGGAAGTTGGCGGCGGCGCGCATCGTCCGAGTCTCGTGCACGTCGTTCGCGTTGCGCGCGCCGGGGGGTAGGGGCTTCCGAGCGGCGCGCAGGAAGATGTTGAGCGTGTCCCGCTGACACCGCACCTTGCGCTGACGGCTGGTGTCGTCAAACCACCTCCCTTGCTCCGCCTCGACTTCCGCGAGCAGGGGAGCCGTGTCGAGTCCGGCCGCGATGTGGACGAATCGCGCCGCGGGATCGAGCGTGGTGGGGTCGGGAAGGACGAGCGCCCCTCGATCGGAGCCGTTCCGACCGCCGATGACCCGACGCCATCCGGCCCGCATCCACCGCGGGAACAAGGATGAACTCGCGCCTACCGGGTGGCCAGGCTGCGGAGGCATGGAGGCCGCGTCCGTCACGCGGTGGGAAGCGTCTGGACCGGTGGCCTAGTCGCCGTCCCCATCTCCATCTCCGTCGCCGTCGCCATCGCCATCGCCATCTCCGTCGCCATCCCCGTCTCCGTCGCCATCGCCATCTCCGTCGCCGTCTCCATCGCCATCGCCGTCCCCGTCTCCGTCGCCATCTCCATCTCCATCGCCGTCCCCATCTCCATCTCCGTCGCCGTCTCCATCGCCATCCCCGTCCCCGTCGCCGTCTCCATCGCCGTCCCCGTCGCCATCTCCGTCCCCGTCGCCATCTCCATCTCCGTCGCCGTCGCCGTCCCCATCACCGTCCCCGTCGCCATCTCCGTCCCCGTCGCCATCGCCGTCTCCATCTCCATCGCCGTCTCCATCGCCATCGCCGTCTCCGTCCCCGTCGCCATCGCCGTCCCCATCGCCATCTCCGTCGCCATCGCCATCGCCATCGCCGTCCCCGTCGCCATCTCCGTCCCCGTCGCCATCTCCGTCCCCGTCGCCATCGCCGTCTCCATCTCCGTCCCCGTCGCCATCTCCGTCGCCATCCCCGTCTCCGTCGCCATCCCCATCTCCATCGCCATCGCCATCTCCGTCGCCATCCCCGTCCCCATCGCCATCACCGTCCCCATCCCCGTCTCCATCTCCGTCGCCATCGCCGTCTCCATCTCCATCGCCGTCTCCATCGCCATCGCCATCGCCGTCTCCGTCCCCGTCGCCGTCTCCGTCGCCATCTCCGTCCCCGTCGCCATCTCCGTCCCCGTCGCCATCGCCGTCCCCGTCGCCATCGCCATCGCCATCCCCATCGCCGTCGCCGCCACCGGGACTCTGCTGCACGGAACTCCCCGCAGTCCCACCTCCTGCGCCGCCCTGGCCAGGCGCCCCGGGCGAACTCGACTCGGAGGGGGCAGGCAGGCGCGGCGCCGTCGGGATCAGCCCGTCCTGCTCAGGCGCGCAACTCGCCGATCCGACGACCACCACTCCCAGCCACAGCACGAACCGGGCGAGACCAGCGACGAATCCAGAAGTCCCCGCGTCCCCCTCGGAGGCATCCTTGGCCCAATAGACGATCCGTTCCATACGTACCAGTCGAGAAACCGTACCAAAGTCCCGCGACACGTTTCCACAAGGAAGCCGCCGCCGCTCTGGTAGGTTTTCCGCCACACCCATATCGAGTCGCCGGAGGGGTCAGAATCATGAGAAACCGCGTTCCCGTCATCGGTCGGATCGCCGCCAGCGTGACCGTGGCGCTCCTCGCCGGTCCCTTCGCCATCGCCCAGTCCGGCAGCGAAACGGCGCTCGAAGATGAATGGGCGCGACTCGAGCCGCTCTCCGGCGGCAGCATGGGGCTCGCCGCAATCCACCTCGAGAGCGGACGCACTGCCTTCCTGAACCCGGACGAGCCGTTCCCGATGGCGAGCACTTACAAGGTGCCGATCGCGGTAGAGCTGCTGCGACGCGTGGACGAAGGCGAGTTCGCCCTCGACCGGATGGTGGAGCTGGATCCTTCCGACCTCTCCCCGGGGAGCGGCACGCTGAGTCGCCTGTTCGACGATCCGGGGGTCTCGCTCTCCATCCTCAACCTCATGGAGCTGATGCTCCTGATCAGCGACAACTCGGCGACCGATCTCTGCTTGCGCGCCGCCGGAGGTGGTGAGCGCGTCACCGAACGGATGCGCGAACTGGGCGTCGAGGGCGTCCACGTCGCCCGCTCCACCGCCGACCTGATCACCGATTACGTCGGCGCCGACGACCTCCCGCCGCGCGACGAGCGAACGCGCGCCACCTACACCGAACACTACGGGCGCGTCTCCGACGACATGCGGGAGCAGGCCCGCAACCAGTTCGAGTCCGATGTTCGCGACACCGCCACGCCGCGGGGCATGGCGGACCTGCTCCAGAAGATATGGAACAGCGAGGGCCTCTCCACCGACAGCCGGGATCTGCTCATCGACATCATGGAGCGCTGCGAAACCGGCGCCGGTCGGATCAAGGGACGCCTCCCGGAGGGGACTGTGGTGGCGCACAAGACGGGCACCATCGGGCGCACCACGAACGACGTGGGGATCATCACGTTGCCGGGGGACGCCGGGCACGTCGTCATGGTCGGGTTCGTGAAGGAGTCCGATCTCCCGGTGCCCGGACGTGAAACGGCGATCGCCGAAGCCTCCCGCGCCGCGCACGACTACTTCCTCTTCGTGCGCTGATCCGCGCGCCGGGCCCTCTATACGACGCTGACGCTCGAGGCGCTCGCGATGAGCGAGAGACTGGAAGGCTCCCGCTTCCGCTCGAGGCGCCGCCGCACGAGGGCTGCGACGAGACCGACTATGCGGGGATGCCCAGCTTGGCCTCGATCCGGGCGACCCGCTCGCGAATGCCCATGACCTCGGACCGCAGGCCGCCTATCTCCCGCCGAAGCTCCAGGCGCTCCTGGCGGGCCTGCCCGAGGCCGTCGCGAACAGCCTCGCGCAGGTCGCCGATCTCATGCCGGATCTCGCGGCGGATCGCCCACCACGCCGCCACGATGGCCCCGAGATTCGCGAGGCCGACCGGCACCGCAGTCAGGAGCAGATCACTGTTCACTGGACACCCCCCATCGGATAGGCGCGAGGCTCCTTCCATCGTCGCGGCACCGTCCCCTGTTTCGGTCATGACGTGAGCGACGCGGACCACCGCCGCATCCGCCGCCCGCTACCCAGGTCATTGGTTGCAGACTAGCAGCACGACGGACCGAGGCATGCGCGGTCGCTTGAGTCACGGAGGGCCACCGGCGGATTCCCGGGGGCGGCCGGCCGTCCGCGCACCCGCGCCGGAGCGCTGGTTCGCCACCGCGCGAGGGCTACAGGGCGGGATGGTCGCAGGTGCAGCCAGAGTATCGGCGACGCGATCCCCGGGGCGTCCGCCTACGCCGACTCCTCCGAAGTAGCGATGGGGTCTTCGGGTCGGAAGGCGAGGCAGCGGAAGGTGTCGACGATCCGCGCGTACTCCGACTCACTCGATTCCATGAACGCCTCCAGCCTCCGGATCACCTCCGTCCTGGCCGCGGATCTCGACAGCGCGAACAGCTCGTCGTGCGGCAGAAGGCTCGTGTAGTAGAGGCGGTACCCGCCGAAGCCCCGATCTTCCATCGAGTAGTCGTCCGGCCTCTGGCGATTGATGGGGGTCGCCTCCACGAACGCTCGCAGCCGATCCACCAGAGTTTCTTCCCTCTGGGCCTCGCCGGGAGGATCCTGGAGAAAGAAGCCCACCCAGACTCCGTGATGCCGGAACGTGAGCGCCCATCGAAGGGTGTCTCGCCTGCCGCCCAGACGCTCGGCCGTCTCGGCGAGGTCCGGATCGGTCCAGGTCAGCCAGTAATGAGTACCCGCTGGGTTCTGGGACGACATCGGTGTCGAGCCGCGTCCGTGAAGGTACGCGGACACGGCTCGACGCAAGTCCATGGGCCGCTGCCCGCTCTCCTTCACCAGCCGGAGCAACGTCTCGCCGTAGATCTCCCGGTCCTCGCGCACCTTCGCGATGACCGCAGCGTTCCCGCCCTCCCCCAGCACTCGACGGAGCTGCCCGAGGATCTCACGATGCTCATCGAGCAGCGTCCGGAAGGCGTGTGACTCCACCGGGTCGAGCCAGCGGGCGAGCAGGACCAGGTACTGCCGGATGAACGCACGGACGCCGGGAGCCCGAAACCGCCGCCCCTCTCGACGCTCCAGAAGCGCGCGGATGCGGTCGCGGACCGACGTCCAGCTCAAGTTGGCGATGCCCGGAGCGTGAAAGCTCCCTTCCGGTGAAGTCGTGAGCAGGACGCTCCTCACCGCGTGTCCGGGATACCTGATGCGCAGCTCCCGTTCGTAGCGCCGGACCTGCTTCACGTGGGCGGCGGTCGCCGGCGACATCTTGTTCTCGATGGCGATCAGACACTTCTCGCGCTCGAAGGCGAGGGTGGCGTCCACATAGTCGCGCTCGCGCCAGACCCCCACACTCGACGCCTCGAAGCCGAGCTCCGGGAGAGGCTTCGCGTCCCCATCCCGGAGTCGCTCGCGGACATGGGCCACGAACCACTCCAGGAACGCGGAGCCGACGCCATGGGTCTCTGAAGACTGGAGGAGCCACGCCAGCACGTTGCTCTGGCGGATCTCGTAGTCCGCGTTCCGGAGGACGTCGAACGCACTGAACTCCGGCTTCAGGCCCCGGTGGTACTCCCGGAAGCGGGGGTCGTCGAGCAGGGTCCGAAGCTTCTCGTCCATGCTGGATTCTCTCCGATCCCGGGGCCGCCGGGCGGGGCGCTCCGTAAACGGCCGGTCGGCTCAGCTCAGGGCGCCACCCACGGATCCACGGCCAGCGCCCCGGTTCCCTCGAAGTCGCGCGTGTTGCGGGTGAGGATCCGCAGGTTTCGGGTCACCGCGACCGCCGCGAGGAACGCCTCGGGAAGCTGATCGTCGAGCGGCCTCCCCGCCCGTCGTCTGACCTCGAGAATCTGGGCGCACACCCCAGCGTCGTCGTGGGTCCAGGGGAGCACCCAGTCTCCGAAGAGGTCCCGCTCGAACATGAGGTAGCGCTCCGTGAGGTCCCGGCGCCGTTTCCCGACGGGCATCCGCCCGAGGCCGTTCAGGATCTCCCAGACGGTGACCGTCGAGATCGCGAGACTCCCGACCTCAAGCTGATCCAGGAACGCCACGACGCGGCGGTCAGGGGCCGGCCTCATCAGCTCCGCGACGATGTTTGCATCGAGCAGCCAGCGCGGCGACACGCTCAGGTGAGCTCGTCGTCGGGCGCCGAGCGGCCCGAGAAGTCCACGCGGGGATACTTGTCTCGGCCGCGCGGGGGCAACTCGACGCCATGCTCCGGGCCGAAGTAGCGACGGGCGATCTCGCCGACGCTGCGACGCCGGGCGCTTCGCTCACGCCGGCGCCGAATCAGCCTGCGCACGAACTCCTCCATCGAGACCCCGGCCCGCTTGGCCTCCGCCTGCAGCCAGAACTTCTCCCCCTCGGTCAATCCGCGGACGGTGATGGTCGTACTCACGAGCGCACCTCCCAGAGTCATCTCGATGCTAGCACGTGATGAATGCACTGGCGTGGGAGTAGCTCCGTCGCGGGATCCATGTCCAGGCCGGCGGCGACGGCGGCCTCCCCATCTCGGTCGCGCTCCCGAAGACCTTTTTGGTTGGGCGCTCCTCGCCGCCCTGCGGGAGATACGTCGCACAGGAGCGACGGAGTCGAGCCCGAGAACGTGGCCGGCTTCAGACAATCTGTCGGTCATCCATCCGGCCAGATGTCGTCTTCTCGGGAGACTCGGCGGGCGACGACCTGACCGGGCGAACGCCCCGGGGGCAAAGACCCGAGCTCCGCGTGCAGGACGAGTCCGATCAGGAGTTGGGCGGCGTGAGCCTGCGCCTCCGGGAGCGCCAGAGTTCCACGCCGCCCGCGACTCCGGCGCCGGCGACGAGGAAGGATGGCAGCGGGGTCGGGATCGCGGTCAGGATCGCCACGATGAGTCCCTTGCCGACGGCGAGATCGAGGTCGTTCCCCGGCGTTCGGCGTTGGACGAGCGTCACCGCGGCCCCGAGGGCGACACCGACCGGAATGGACGCCAGCCACCCGATACCGAGCGTGGCCGCGGTGGCGCCGAACAACATCGAGTCCACCGCCACGACGGCGACCGCGGCCGCCGGGTGGAGACCGATCACGCGCAACATGCCGAGTCCTCCTCGCGGCTCCCGGTCGCCTCAAGCGAAGCAAGCGCGTCGGCCACGTGAGCCCCGAACGTCTGGCTACGCCGACCCTTCTGGCCTGGGGCTGGGGTCATCGGGCCTGAAGGCGAGGCCGTGGAAATAGTCCGCGATGCGCTTGTACTCCGACTGGTCCGAGTCCATGAACTCGTTCAGCCTCCGGATCACTTCATTCCCGGCTTCCGATCGTGACAGCTTGAAGAGATCCTCGTGCGGGAGGACGTTCTTGTAGTAGAGCCGGTGCCCGCCGAAGCCCCGGCCCACCATCTCGTAGCCGTTGGGCCTCTGGCGGTTGATCGGGGTCGCCTCCACGAAGGCCCGCAGTCGATCCACCAGGGTTTCCTTCCCTTTGGCCTCGCCGGGAGGGTCGTAGAGAAAGAAACCCACGCAGACCCCATGATGCCGGAACGTGAGCGCCCAGCGTAGGGTGTCGCGCCCGCCGCCCAGCCGCTTGGCCGTCTCGGCCAGGTCCGTATCGGTCCAGGTCAACCAGTAGTGAGTCTGCCCAGGATTCTGGGAGGACATGGTCGTCCAGCCGCGTCCGCGCAAGTACCGGGACACCACCGCCCGCAAGTCCATGGGGCTCTGTCCGCTCTCCTTGACCAGTCGGAGAAGCGTCTCGCTGTACGGCTCACGGTCCACCGGGACCCTCGCGAGGACAGCGGCGTCCCCGCCCTCCCCCAGCACCCGACGCAGCTCCTCCAGAATCCCCCTATGCTCGTCGAGGATCGCGCGCGGTCCGTTCGCTCCCATCGAATCGAGCCAGCGGTCGAGAAGAACCAGATACTGGTGGATGAACGCCCTGACGCTCGGAGAGCGGAACCGCCGGGGCTCCCGGCGCTCCAGAAGCGCGCCCATACCTTCGCGCACCCCCGCCCACCAGCTCACGTTGGCCATGCCCGGAGCGTGGAAGCTCCCCTCTGGAGAGGTGGTGAGCAGAACGCTCCTCACCGTGTGGCTGGGGTATAGGCACCGCAGGGTCCGTTCGTAACGCCGGACCTGCTTCACGTGCGCCACCGTCGCCGGCGACATCTTGTTCTCCACGGCGATCAGGCACTTCTTCCGCTCGAATGCGAGGGTGATGTCCACGTCGTTCCACTCCCGCCGGATCTCGACGTTTGACACCGCGACGCCGAGCTCCGGGAGGGGCTCCGCGTCCCCATCCCGGAGCCTCTCGCGGATATGGCCCACGAACGACTCCAGGAAAGCGGAGCCGACGCCATGGGTCTCGGAAGACCGGAGAAGCCACGCCAGCACGTTGCTCTGGCGGATTTCGTAGTCCGCGTTCCGGAGGACGTCGAACGCGTTGAACTCAGGCTTCCGGCCCCGGTGATACTCCCGGAAGCGGGGGTCGTCGAGCACGTTCCAGACTTTCTCGTCCACGTCTCTTCCTCCCCGATCCGGGCGGCGCCCGGGCACGATTCTCTCCGACAGTCGGTTGGCCGAGCTCAGGATGCCACCCGGGGATCCACGGTTAGCGCCCCGGTGCCCTTGAAGTCCCGTGTGTTGCGAGTGACGATGCGCAGGGTTTCCTACCGCCCCCGCGCTGCCCCTCGACACGGCGCGAAGCGAGCAAGAGCGCCGCTACAATTCGCTCGTGCAAGTGCTACCACCGGCGACCGTTCCATGACCGGCGATCAAGGCGGCGTGTCGTCCGCCATCCATGCCGTGATCACGGCGAGCGGCGAGTGGTTCGTCGCCGAGTGTCTCGAAGTCGCGGTGGTCACACAGGGCAGAACGCTGGACGAGACCCTGGTCAACCTTCGAGAGGCCCTCGCGCTCCACTTCGATCGCACTGAGCGGGATCGGCTCGGCTTCTCTGACACTTCGCGACTTGTCGTGAGCTACGAGACTTCCGCCTTTGCGGCCTGATGCCGCGCCTCCGGCGGCTCCGATCACGAGAAGTCCTGAGGATCCTGACAGATGTCGGGTTCTCGGTGGAGCGGGTCCGAGGCAGCCATGCCCGGCTCACGAGGATCTCTGAATCGGGTCGCCGGCAGTCGCTGACCGTTCCCCTTCATCCCGAGCTGGCTGTCAGCACCGTACGGGCGATCTACCGGCAGGCATCCCGGTTCGTGCCTCCTGAAGAGCTACGCCCCGGGTTCTTCTCCGACTGAGCGACGGGGCTGGAGGCGTTGCTTCAGGCAGTCGAGGCGTCGCGGCGGCGGAGGTCGCGCTCGGCGTGGGACAGTTCCTCGAGCTCGGGGACAACGAGGGTGCCGAGACCCTCGGGGGTGAACACCTCGAGGAGCAGGCTGTCGGGCCCCGCCGGAAGCAGGTGAGCCCGGCCGACGCCACCGAGGAGCGCGTTGCGGATGCAGGTCGCCTTCGGCAGCATCCCGTCGCGGATGCTCCCCTCCTCGCGCATCCGCTCCAGACCGGCGAGATCGAGGAAGGAGACCACGCTCGTTCGATCGTCGGGATCGGCGAGGAGACCAGGCGCTTCGCCGATGAGGACCAGCTTCTCCGCCCCGAGCGCCACTGCGAGCGCGGACGCCACCGTGTCGGCGTTGATGTTCAGGAGCGTCCCGGCCGCGTCCGCCGAGAGCGGGCTGATCACCGGCAGCGCGCCGATGTCGAGGAGGCGCCCGAGCAGGCTGGTGTCCACCCGTTCGATGTCGCCCACGAACCCGTAGTCCACCGTCCGCGCTCCCCCGGCTTCCCGCACTTCCACCGGGGGGCGGCGGTGGGCGCGGATGAGTCCGGCGTCCACTCCCGAAAGACCGATCGCGGGCAGATCGAGGTCGCGGCAGGCGGCGAGGATCTGGGTGTTGATCTCGCCGTTCAGGATCATCGTCGCGATCCGGAGCGCCTTCTCGTCGGTGACCCGGCGCCCCTCCACGAACCGGGCGCTGACTCCGAGCGCCCGCGCCAGCTCGGTGGACTGGGGGCCGCCCCCGTGGACGACCACGATGCGGATCCCGAGCTGGAACAGGAGCGCGACCTGTTCGATCAGCGCACGGATGTCCTCGCGGCGGGCGAGCGCCGCGCCACCGGTCTTGATGACGAACGTCTTGCCGCGGAACCGGCGCAGGTAGGGAGCAGCGTGCATCAGCGCCCGCACCCGGACGCTCCGGTGGGCCGAGTCGTCGTCGGCCGAAGTCAGGATCGGGTCGGTTTCGTTCATCGCAGCATCCGGTGGAGCGCCGCCATCTGCGCCCACATGCGGTTCTCGGCCTGCCGCACGACTTCGCTTCGCTTCCCGTCGAGCACCTCGGCGCGCGCCACGACCTCGCGGCGCAGCGGCAGACAGTGGAGGAACCGGCAATCGGGGGCGGCGCGGTCGAACCAGTCCTCCGCCACCGTCCAGCCGATCTGCTCCTCCCGCAGCGCCCGCTCGGCGTCGCGGTCGCCGTAGTGCCGGGTGGCGCACCACGACTTCGCGTAGAGCACCTCGGCTCCTTCCATCGCCTCCGCCCGATCCTCGGTCTCGCGCACGCGGCCCCCGCTCGCCGCCGCCAGTCCCCGGGCCTGCTCCATGAGGCTCTCGGGCAGCTCGAAGCCGCCGGGCCGGAGCACGGTGACGTCCATCCCGCGGAGCGACGCCATCCGCAGCGTGTCGGCGGCGACCGCGAGCGGCAGGGGCTTCGTGTGCCGCGCCCACGACAGCACGAACCGGCCCGGCCGTTCCCGACGGCCAGCCGACGCGCCGGGGATCGCCAGGTCGTCCAGCGTCAGCCAGTCGGCGAGCGACTGGCAGGGATGGCGGATCGCCGATTCCATGTTGAGGAACGGCTTCGGGCATAGCGCGCGGATCCGCTCGAAGCGGGCGTCGGCGAGGTCGTCTTCAAGGTCGTCGAGCCCGGCGAACGCCCGCACCGCGAAGGCGTCGCCGTAGGAGGCGAGCACCGGAACCGCCTCGGCGATGTTCTCGGCCGCCGCGCCGTCCATGACGGCGTTCGGATCGAACTCCAGCTTGTGGATGAACCGGTCCGGGGCGATCACGAAGCTGCCGCCGCCGAGTCGCGTCATCGCCGCCTGGAAGGAGGCCTGCGTCCGCAGCGAGGGCGACAGGAACAGCAGCGCCAGCACCTTCCCCTCGAGCGCCCGCGGCTCGGGCCGCTCCCGCAGCCGGGCGGCGAGGCCGGCGATGTCCCGGATGCGGCCGGAGCCGAGGTCCTCCAGCCGATGGATCTCGCGCAGCGGGTGCGGGTCGCCGTCGCCAGCGTTCATTGTTCCGCTCCCATGTCCGAAAGCGCCGCGACCAGCGCGTCCACATCTTCATCGCCGAGCGTGAGCGGCGGCAGGAGACGCAGCACCGCCGGGTCCGTCGAGGTCCCGGCGAGGATGCCGCGCTCGAGCAAGCCGTCCCGGACCTCGCGCGCCGGACGCGAGCAGACGAGCCCGAGCAGGAAGCCGCGGCCCTGGACCGCGACGACCGGCCCGGTGACCGCCTCGGCGGCGATGCGATCGGAGAGGCGGCGGACCCGCGCGAGGAGACCCTCCTCGCGGATCACCCGGACGACGGCGGTGACGAGCGCGGCGGCGAGCGGCCCGCCTCCGAAGGTCGTCCCGAGCGATCCGACCGGCAGGGCGTCGGCGAGCTCGGCCGGGGCGAGCACCGCGCCCGCCGGATAGCCGCCCGCGAGCGCCTTGGCGGTGGTCAGGAGGTCGGGTGTGACGCCGGACCACTCGCAGGCGAAGGCGCGGCCACTGCGACCCATGCCGCACTGGACTTCGTCGAAGATGAGGAGCGCTCCGGAGCGGTCGCAGGCGCGGCGGGCTGCGGTCAGCACCGCGTCCGACAGCGCCACCGCCCCCGCCATCCCCTGGACCGGCTCGAGGATCACGGCGGCAACCGACTCGTCCACCGCCGCATCGAGCGCCGAAGGGTCGTCGCGGGAGACCCTCCGCACCTCGAATGGCAGAGCGGGGAAGTGGTACCACCGGGGCGAGCCGTCGGTCACCGCGGCCGCCGCCGCGGTGCGGCCGTGGAAGCCGCCCGAGACCGCGACGACCGTCGTCCGGCCGACCCGCGCCCGGAACGCGAGCCGCAACGCGTTCTCGTTCGCCTCGGCGCCGCTGTTCACGAAGAACACGCGGTCGAGGCCGTCGGGAGCGAACCCGGCGAGCGCCTCGGCCGCTTCGGCGCGCTCCCGGTTCGGGACCGCGTTCGTCTGGAACAGGAGCCGCTCGCCCACGCCCCGCAGGCAGGCGTTCACCGCCGGATGGCCATACCCGAGGCCGCAGACGGCGTGGCCGCCGTAGAAGTCGAGCAGCTCCCGCCCGTCGGCGGTCCGGATCCGGGCTCCGGCGCCGGAGACCGGCTCCAGCGGCAATTGGGCATAGACCGGAAACAGGAACGGGGATTCGGCGGGCATGGCTTTGCTCTATTGGCGGCTCGATCAGAGCCAGCCGGGGGGAGGGGTGGTCAGGCCGGCGTCGTCGGGCAGTCCGAGCAGGCGGTTCATCCACTGGACCCCGCCGCTCGCCGCGCCCTTGCCGAGGTTGTCGATCGCGGACATGGCGACGATCGTCTCGCCGTCGGTCCGGGCGCCGACGACCGCGGCGGCCGATCCGACCGTCTCCTTGAGGCGGGGCGCGTCGGAGACCCGAACGAGCGGCGCCTCGGCGTAGAAGTCCCGGTAGAGGATGTCGAGGGCGTCGTTGCTCATCGGGCTCGTCGGCCTCAGGAACGCGGTGGCGTGGATGCCGCGGGCGAACGGCCCCGAGTGCGGAACGAATCGCACCCGGGGACGCGCCCCGCCGGGCGGCTGGAGCATGTCCTCCATCTCGGGCGCGTGACGGTGCGACAGGGCCTTGTAGGTGTAGAGGTTGGCGTGCCGGAACGGATGGTGGGTCGTGGGTTTCGGCGAGCCTCCCGACCCGGTGCTCCCGGTGATGGCGGCGACGTGAATCTCGGGGCCGACCCGGCCGGTGCGGCAGAGCGGAGCCGCCGCGAGCGCGACCGCGGAGGCGAAGCAGCCGGGATGCCCGATGCGGATGCCGGTCGTGTCTCCCGCCTCGAACTCGGGAAGGCCGGATCGGAACGTGGGCAGGAGATCGGGGGTCGGATGGGGGACGCCGTAGATCCGCTCGAAGGTCTCCGGGTCGGGGTGGCGGAAGTCGGCGGAGAGGTCCACGACCGGAACCTCGATCCCGACGGCTTCGGCCGCTTCCAGAAGGACCGCGATCTGGGGGGCCGAGGCGGTATGGGGCGCGGCGGAGAGAGCGGCGATCCGGCCGACGCTCCCGGCGCCGCGGCGGAGCAGCGCGGGAACGTCATCAGGGGAGACGAACCGGTCGTCGGGGAAGGCGAGGCTCAGATGGGGAAAGGAGTCGGCGATGGGCGCTCCGCCGTGGCTCTTCGACACGGCTCCGAGAAGGTCGAGGGTCGGGTGCCCGGCGATCCACCGCAGCAGCTCCCCGGCGACGTAGCCGGACGCGCCCAGGATGATCGTCCCGACCGGAGTGGTGGGGTGGCTCATGCGGGCGCCTCGCTCGCTGCCGCGAGCGCCGTACGAAGCCGCTCGAGGATCTGGCGCTGGTCGGCCGCCGCCGCCGTGGCCACGAAGATCGTGTCGTCCCCGGCGACGGTCCCGGCCGCTTCGGGCCAGTCGCCGGTGTCGATGGCGTGGGCGACCCGCTGCGCCCCGCCCGGCAGGGTGTGGATCACAACGAGGTGGGGCCCGGCGGTCACGAAGCCGGCCACGAGTCCCGCGAGTCCGGGAAGCTCGCCCCCCACCCCGGGAGCGAGGCGATAGCGACCCCGAATCTTCTGGCCGCCGACCTCGCGGAGGTCACGGCTCACCGAGGCCTGGCTCACGCGGTGTCCGAGAGAGCGGAGATGGGCGGCGAGCTGGGCCTGGGTGCGGAACCGTCCCTCGACCAGCGCCGTGCGCACAAGCGCCCGCCGCTTGTCGGTCTGATCGGCGTCGGAGTGCATAGTATGCGCAAACTATACCTCTATCGGCGCGCCGGCGGTATGGAGCGCCGCTCTCCAGAGCGGCACGATGGAGCACCGCTCTCTATGGAGCGCCGCTCTCCAGAGCGGCACAGGTACCAAGCTTGGTCCTGTCTCCCGTGCCGGTCTGGAGCCCAGCGCTCCACACGGTGAAGAGCCCGTACCGGGAGAGCCGGCGAAGACCGGCGCGCTGACCCTGGAGCGCGATCATCATCGAATCAGGCGGACCTCGATGCCCGCGATATGAAGCCGACCCCACACGCGGTCCGCCGTGACGGCCGGGAGACCGAGCTCCTGAGCCAGGGCGAGGCAGCTTCGATCGCCCAGACCCAGCCCCCACCGGCGGGTCACGGGACGGAGATCCCCGCTCATCAGGGCGGTTCTTCGACCCAGGGGAATGACCGCCACGTTGAGTCGGGCGATGTTCGCCTCGATCTTCCCGGTCGGCCAGTCGGACTCACGCAGTCTGGCAGCGACCTCGGCCAGGTTGACCGTGGACATGACCGCTCCCCGTTGGAGAGCTACGCGAACGGCTCCGGCTCCGGGCTCATCGAGGATCAGAGCGAGGACGGCGGAGGCATCAAGCACGACCCGCCGCACGGTCCCCTGCCTCCGCTTCCTCAGCTTTCGCCTCGCGACGTCGCTCGGCGAGGAAGGCATCAACGCCTCCATCCGCGTGGGTGTCGTATTTTCTCGCCAGCGCCTGCACGTATTCGACCGCTGCATCCAGGGCATCCTCCGCCGTCTGGACCTCGAGCGTCTTGCCGTTCAACGAGACAACCACTCGCTGACGCTCCCGGAATCGGAGAGCCTGTCGAAACCGGGCGGGCACGACGAGTCGCCCGGAGGCATCCACGACCGTCGTGATCTGCTCGGTGTCCGTCGCGGGTTCCGATCTACCGGGTTGCGGTGCGTCCGCCATGTCAGGAACTCTATGCCACGAGACTTCCTCCCGCCACCGTGCGCTCGGGAGACGTGGGGCGACGTTTCCCGCCGGCCTCTATCCTTCCGCCGTGGCCGCCAGCGCCCGGGACGATGTCCGCTCCACGATCCGCACCGCGTTCTTCGCGAGCGGCGCCGTGTTCGCCTTCCTGATGTGGCAGCTCTACCTGCGCGCCCCCCCATCCGACGTCCCGGAGTGGACCGCAGCCATCCCGCGGATCAACGCCGGGTTCAACGCCACGACGACCCTCCTCGTGTGCCTCGGCGTGGCCGCGATCCGGACCGGCCGACGACGACTCCACGCCGCGCTCCAGATCGCCGGCTTGATCTCGGGAAGCCTGTTCCTCACCGGTTACATCACCTACCACCACTACCACGGCGACACCCCCTATCCCGGAACCGGGTTCCTGCGGCCCATCTACTTCTCTATCCTCATCACCCACATCCTCGCCTCCGCGGCCGCGGTGCCGCTGGTCGTGAGCACGGCGCTTCTCGCCGCCCGCCGCCGCTTCTCGCACCACCGGCGGTGGGCGCGTGTCGCTGTCCCGGTCTGGCTGACCGCCTCGGTCACCGGGCTCATCGTCTATTTCATGCTCTACGGCTGACGCGCGTTCAGCCGTGACCCCGCTCGTCCCGCAAGAGGAGTTCTCCATGCCACGTTCCCCTTCCCTCATCGCCCTCGTCGGTCTGCTCGTCGCGCCGGGAGCGGCCGCCCAGGACATGAACCCGAGAGGCGCCGTAACCATCGAAGTCGGCGCCGCATCCGTTTCGATCGACTACGGCCGCCCCGGGCTCGACGGTCGGGCGCTGTCCGATCTGATGGGCATGCTCCCGGAGGATCGGGTGTGGAGGGCCGGACAGAATCAGGTCACCACGCTGGAGGCCTCGGCCCCGGTGATGATCGGCGGCGAAACGATCCCGGCGGGCCGATACAGCCTCTACCTGCACATTCCGGAGTCCGGCGGCTGGCATCTGCTCGTGAACCGGAACCAGGGCATCCCGCTCGGCGAGCTCTCGTCGCAGGCGCCCGCCGACATGCACGATGAACTCTGGCCGGCGGTCGCCCGCTACGGCCAGATCGAGGACGAGGAGCAGGCCCGGATCGCACTCGACGAGACCGAGGCGCCATCCGACGGCGACATCTTCGAGATCGCCGCCGAGGCCGGGATGATCCGTTTCTCGTGGGGCGGCGTCGCGTATCAGACGACCCTCGGCGCGCCGTAACGCGCCGGCGGCGCCACCTTCTGAAGGAGTTCCCCACATGTCCCGAATCCCGTTCCTCACCTTCCTCCTCGCCGCCGTCGGCGGCCTGCCGGCCGCCGCCCAGGACCCCAACCCCCGGGGCGCGCTCCGGGCCGAAGTCGGCGAGGCGGTGGTCACGATAGATCACGGCCGTCCCGGACTCGGCGACCGCATGCTCGCCGATCTGCTCGCGATGCTCCCCGAGGAGCGCGTCTGGCGCGCCGGCGAGAACCAGGTGACCATCCTCGAGACCAGCGGCGACATCCGCATCGGCGCGCAGGCGATCCCGGCGGGCCGCTACAGCCTCTATCTGCACATCCCGGCCAACGATGCTCCGTGGTCGCTGCTCGTGAACCGGCACCAGGGCATCGCGCTGGGCGAGCTGTGGGCGGAGGCCCCCGAGGCGATGCGCGCCGAGCCGTGGCCGATGCTCTCCGGCTACGCCGCGATCGCGGACCAGGAAGTCGCCCGGATCCCGCTGTCCGCGGACGACTCCGGGAGCGGCGGGGACACGTTCGAGATCGCGTGGACCGGCGACTCGCTCCGATTCACCTGGGGCCCGGCGGCCTACACGGTCGCCGTCTCGGGATCCTGACGCCTACACGGTCGCCGTCTCGGGATCCTGACGCCTACACGGTCGCCGTCTTGGGATCCTGACGCCCCCACGGTCGCCGTCTCGGGATCCTGACGCCTACACGGTCGCCGTCTCGGGTTCCTGACGCCTACACGGTCGCCGTCTCGGGTTCCTGACGCCCCCACGGTCGCCGTCTCGGGTTCCCGAGCGGCGGCGACTGACCGGCGGAGCCTCCGTCGGCCGAGTCGCGGCGGGAACGGATTCCGCCCGCGGGCGTTGACTCCGAACGAACGCCGATGGCCACCACCGCCCTCACCGCCGACGCCCCTCTCGCCCCGGCGGCCTCGCCCGCCGGCAGCAGCGGAGGCGCGTCGGTCGCCGAGCTGATGGCGCGGGTCGCGGCCGGTGACGCGGAGGCCTTCGCTCCCATCGTGGAGCGTTACGAGCGCCGTCTGTTCGGCTACTTCATGAGCCTCGTGCACGATCCGTCCTCGGCCGCCGACCTCGCCCAGGAGACTTTCGTCCGCGCCTACCGCGCTGCCGGGCGCTACCGGGAATCGGGTCGGTTCGAGGCGTGGCTGTTCCGGATCGCCGCCAACCTGGTCCGAAGCGATCGGCGCCGCGCCTCCCGTCGCGGCCTCCATCTTTCCCTCGACGACGCCCCCGCCGGATCGGGGGACGGACTCGCCCTCGTCGCGGGCGCCGCGACGGCGCCCCGGGCGGCCGAGCCGTCCCCTGACGAGAGCACCTGGCGCGCCGAGGTTCGCGAGGCGCTCGAACACGCCCTGCCGCGGGTCCCGTTTCTCTTCCGCCAGGCTGTCCTCCTCCGGGACCTCGAGGGTTGGTCTTACCGCGAGATCGCCGAAATGCTCGAGATCGAGGAGGGCACTGCGAAATCACGCGCTCACCGGGGGAGGATGCGACTTCGCGCCCTGCTCGCTCCCGCCTTCGAGAGCGCTTCCTTCGAGCCCACCACCTGATGAATCGCCCCACCGACGCCGAGATCCGCCGCATGATCGTCGAACTGCCCCGTCCCGAGCCCCCGGAGGGCTTCGCGGATGGGGTCATGGACCGGGTCCGCGCCGAGGAGCGGTGGCGGAGGCGGCGGCCGTGGTTCCTCGCCGCCGCGGCGGTGGTCCTCGCGTCGGCGCTCGCGATCTCCCTCGGGCGGGAGTCGGCAGCTCCGGTCGTGGCCGAGTCCGCGCCCGCCGACCCGCGGGAGGAGCTCGCGGCCCTTCAGGATGAAGTCCGCAGCCTCCGGGAGGCGATGGCGCTCATGGACGCGCTTCGTGGCGCACCCGGGGGCGACCAGACTCCGTCCCTGCGACGCGCCCGATTCCCGGGCGCGCCGGAGAACGCCGGCTCTCCCGTCGTCCCGCTCATGCGGATCGGCGGCGACGACGACCTCGGCGTCTTCCTCGATCTCCAGTCGCTTCTCGACGGCGGCGGCTTCCCGGCCCGCTCGCCCTCCGTGTCCCCGAGGGTTCTCCCCGCGTCCGACCGGACGCGGCGCTGACGCCCTCCAACCCTCCCGAAGGAGTCCCCATGAAGTCCTTCCTCCGTTCCCGCCTCCTCCTTGTCGCGATCGCACTGGTTCTCGCCATCCCCGCCTCCGCGGCGGCGCAGTCGTGGTGGGTGCAGGCCGAGCCCCGCGTCCACGAAGTGCGGATGCAGGGGCCGGTGCGCGGGATCGTCCTGAGCTCGCTCGGCCGCGGCTACCTCGGCGTGAGCCTGCTGAACATCACCGAGGAGCTCCGCGAGTTCTACGGCGCGCCCAGCGACGCCGGAGTGCTCGTTTCGCGGGTCGAGGAGGACTCCCCGGCGGCGACGGCGGGTTTCCGGGTCGGCGACGTCATCACCGCCGTCAGCGGAGAGGCGGTGGACCGGTCGCGCGACATCGTCCGGGGCATCAGCCGTCTGGAACCGGAAGACACGGTCGAGGTGGCCGTTGTGCGTTCCGGGGCCACCGAGACGCTGACCGCCACGCTGGCCGAGCGGGAAGACGGCGTCTGGTTCGGCGGCGACTTCGAAGGACCCAACTTCGAGCGCCTCGAGATGGACCTGCCCCGGATGGGCGTGGACAGCGAGGAAGTCCAGCGGACGGTCCGCGAGGCGATGGCCCAGGCCCGCGAGCGCATGCGCGACGTGGACTTCGGCGATCTGGCCCGTCGCCTCGAGGAGACCGAGGAGCGCCTCCGCGAGCTGGAGCGGAAGCTCGCCGAGCGCGAGCGCTGACCTACGGTGCCGGCGCGCCCGCCTGGACCCAAGTTCGTCACTTTTCTATCTGAGCCACAGGCGGCGGCGCGAAGACGAGGCGGTTTCGAGGTGATTCCGGCCTCCGAGTGGCACGAAACCCCACCTCCAAGACCCGCACCACGGCGTCAGCTCGGACTTGGCCAAAACCGCGGCTGTTGGGGCGACAGGTGGCCTCTTCGTTCAGCTCCGGCGCCGACGGCTGAATATAGTGCCATCTGCCTGTCGCGGACGGGCGCTCACTCCTTCACTCAGGGCCGCCGATGCGGGACGTTTCGGATGCGGCGGAGCTGAGCGCGGCGACGGAAGCAAACCCCGGTCGGCAGGGGAGTAGGCGGCTTGCATGGCCTTCTTCGTGTGGGCCGATCCTGGTAGTGCCACGTGGGAAGTCGCACGCACGCGCGCGGGGCGGCGCGTCTACGGCCTGCCCGAGCCAGGACTCCGTAGAGTCCAATCACAGCCAGCGCATGATGGTCCGAGTTTTGCCGCACCATCTGACCGCCGCCTCGGACGTCCTGGCCACGGCCCCTCCACGACTCCACACAACTCCTTCGGTCTTGATACGCCAAGTCCACTAAGTCGTGCCGCTATCAGATTCAGTCGCTCCGATTTCAAGGAGTGATTTCGCCTTCCAGACGTTTATTCCAGACGCTGCGGCAACACAGGCAACAGCCAAGAGACAATCCCGCCAACCTAGGAAACCAAGTAGGAGAAGTGTACCGAACACGATCTGTCGCTCGAGCCTAATTCTCTCACGTGCGATATCGTGGGTGTTGTCATCCATCCTGTGACCGGTGGTTAGCCTCCGTTCCTTCTTTCAACCCTTCTCCGTGCTATCCGCCAAAGTACGCTCCTGTCATCTTCCGGGGGTCGCGTTTTCCTGTGTACGAATAGCCACGCTTCAGCGAAGCCCCGTGCTGCAGCGCCGATGGAGGCCATGGCATGCGCCCACAGCGCCGATTCAGACGTGTGGCTCGTTATCGAATAGCGCAACCCCTGGTCCTCCCTTTGTTCAACAAGAGGCATCTCTCGAAGATCTTGGAACTCATAACTGACCGGTTCTGAATTGAGAAGAGTCCAATCCAGGTGTCCGTTCTCTCCGGACCTAACGGCAACCAGAGGCAGCGTATCAATCATTCAGAATTGCCTCTTGGGCAGGGACGGCATACTGGATCGTGGTGGGTGGCCCCTCACCGTCCTTGTTCCTGTATCTGAGTTGAATCTCGTACGTTATCTTCGGCTTCAGACCAACGAAAGAACAAGTGTTCAAGGGTGTTTCGAAGCCGGGACTCCACCTGTCTTCACCCTCTTGCCGGATACGAATGACCGTAGTGTTTCCAGGTTCCCAACTCGCCTTGATCGCTCGATCGCCAGCTGGAAGGAACACATGAATCCGCCCGTCGTTCCACTCAATCCTCGGCTGGTTCTTGTCGGAAGAAACGGCCGTGTTCATCTGATCCCCTTAGTGCCCCCGGACTACACTGCTCCAAGGCACGCTGAAAGTCCTTGTTTGCACGCTGGTGCCAGATATCGTTCCTCCCTGACGTTTCCCGTCTCCGATGCGCCTGTGGAACGGGCGGTGGGGTGGGGATGGGTGGCCAAGTGGTTCCTAAACGGGCATTCTTGGTAGCTGTGTGAAGTCAGTCGTCACGTGCGGCACTCGCATCCGCCTCGGTGGTCCCTCGCCGTCCGCGGTCTTATACCTGACTTCAGCCTCGTATTCTCGATCCGGGTCGAGGCCAATGATGTTGCAGCTGTTCAGAGGTGTCTCGAATCCGAAGCTCCACCTGTCCGTGCCCACTTCTCGGACGCGGATAACTGAGGTCGCGACAGGCTTCCACTTCGCCCGTATTTCCCCCTTGTCAGGCATGGGCAGGGTTACAATGAATTCCCCGTCTTTCCACTCGATCTTGGGGTGCTGGATGGCAGGAGGGCCGGTTGGTGTCTGAGGCATGAGTTTATCCCTAATTTCCGAACTCCTTGGGCACGGAGCAGGGCCATGAGTATAACATCTCGCCCAGAGTGCCTCTATCAAACGCACGAGGGCTTGGAGCTGCGGGTGGCGCTAGGTGGCGCGGCCGCGCCGCCTCCTCTGCTGTGGGGCACGGAGAATTGGCGGACTGGAGTCCGGGGCGCGTGCAGGGGTCAGGACTTCATACTCCCCTACGTACCAACAGTGCCGCTCTGGAGAGCGGCGCTGCATACCGCCGGGATCCGGTGGAAGGAGGCATGCGATGCGAAGTCTGAGCCCGCCGCTCGTTCTCGTGGCGACACTGGCCGTCGCTGGCTGCTCCGGGTCCTCCGGCCCTCGTTTCTCGGTGGTTCTGGACCCCGATCGAAGCGCCGGGCCTCTCGACGGTCGCCTGGTGCTCATGCTCTCCCGGGACGACTCGGCCGAGCCCCGCTTTCAGATCGTGGACGGCCCCGACACCCAACTGGCCTTCGGCGTGGACGTCGAGGCGTGGGCGCCGGGTGAGCCGGTGTCGGTCGAGGCCGACGCCTTCGGCTACCCGATCCGCACTCTCGCGGACGTCCCGCCCGGGGAATACCGGGTCCAGGCGCTCCTGAACCGCTACCAGACCTACGAGCGCGCCGACGGCCACACGGTGAAGCTCCCCCCCGACCGCGGTGAGGGACAGGTGTGGAACCGGAAGCCCGGCAACCTCTACTCGACGCCGCAAACGGTGTCGCTCGGTCCGGACGACCCGGCCGAGATCGAGGTCGTGCTCGATCAGGAGATTCCTCCGCTGCCGGTCCCGCCGGAGTCGGAGTATGTGAAGCACGTGCGCATCCAGAGCGACCTGCTGACCGAGTTCTGGGGAACGCCCACCGAACTCGGGGCGTGGGTTCTCATCCCCCACGGCTTCGACGAGCATCCCGAGGCGCGCTACCCGATCGCCGTCTTCCACGGCCACTTCCCTTACACGTTCGGCGGCTGGCGCGAGGAGCCGCCGAATCCGGATCTCGAGTGCGAGTACTCGGCCCGGTTCGACCTCCCCTGTTACAACCGGATCCAGCAGGAACTCGCCTGGGAGCTCCATCAGGACTGGACCAGCGAGGACTTCCCCCGGATGCTGGTCGTGGAGGTCCAGCACGCCAACCCCTACTACGACGACTCCTACGCCGTGAACTCGGAGAACCTCGGCCCCTACGGCGACGCGATCACGTACGAGCTCATCCCCGAGATCGAGCGACGCTTTCGGGGCATCGGCGAGGGCTGGGCGCGCTTCCTCTACGGTGGCTCCACCGGTGGCTGGGAGGCGATGGCCGCACAGGTCTTCTACCCGGACGACTACAACGGCGCGTGGATCGCCTGTCCCGATCCGATCTCCTTCGAGGCGTTCACGGTCGTGGATCTCTACGAGGACGAAAACGCCTACTTCCTCGACAGTCCGTTCAAGCGCACCGCCAGACCGGGGCGGCGCGACGGACGGGGCCACATTTCGGCGACGCTCGAGGAGATGAACCACCGGGAACTCGTGCTCGGGACCCGCACCCGCTCCGGGCAGCAGTGGGACGTCTGGGAGGCCGTCTATTCGCCGGTTGGAGAGGACGGGTATCCGCAGCGGATCTGGGACAAGATCACCGGCGAGATCAACCCGGACGTCGCCGCCCACTGGCGGGAGAACTACGACCTCACCCACATCCTCCGCCGCGACTGGGCGACGCTCGGGCCCCGGCTGGAGGGAAAGCTCCACATCTACGTCGGCGACATGGACAACTACTACCTGAACAACGCCGTGGAGCTGACCGAAGCGTTCCTCGAATCCACGACCGATCCGCCCTACGGCGGCGAGGTGGACTACGGAGACGGCGACGAACACTGCTGGAACGGCGACCACACCCGCGAAAACGCGTTCTCCCGTCTGCGCTACATCCAGATGTTCGCCCCCCGGATCGTCGAGCGCATCGAGCGGAGCGCGCCGCCGGGCGCCGACACGACGAGCTGGCGCCACTGATCTGGCGGCGTCTCGCCGGCGCGCCGGCGCCCCGGGCCAAGCGGATAGGCTCCCATTCCGGGGCCCGGAGTCGGCCCCGCGGAGGTTCCCATGTCGCTCTCCCCGTTTCCGCCGGGCGTTCGTCCTCCCGGCTTCGAGTGCTATCCCGCCGGGCTCGGTCCGAGCCGCCGCTCCTTCCTGCGAGCCGTCGCCGGCGCGGCTGCGGCCGCGGCCGGAGGGGCGGCTCTCGCCGGATGCGAACGTGCGAACTCGTCGGAGCAGGGAGAGACGCCTCCGACCCCAGCCTCTTCCGCCCCCGCGGCCGACGGTCCCGGGCCGCTCCCGGTCTGGCCGGAGGGTGGCTTCGGGCCGGACGCGGTGCGGATCGGATTCAACGAGAACCCGCTCGGCCCGTCACCGCGCGCTCTCGCCGCGATCGCGGCGGACGGGCTCGGCGCCGGCCACGCCTACAACTACCCCGACTCGGTGCGCGACCGGATCGCCGCCCACCACGGAGTGGCCCGGGAGAACGTCCTCATCGGCTGCGGTTCGACCGAGTTCCTGCAGTTCCTCCCCTGGGGGTTCCTGAAGCCGGGAACCACGAGCCTCGTGCTCCCCGAGATCACCTACGGCTGGTGCGGCGGCGTCGCGGAGGCGATCGGCGCGGAAGTGATCCGCACTCCGATGGGCCCCGAGGGGACGCTCGATGTCGCGGCGATGCGTCAGGCGATCCGTCCGGACACCCGGATCGTGTATCTGGCGAACCCGAACAACCCCACCGGCGCCCCGGTCTCGCGCGCCGACATCGTCTCCCTGGCCGAGCGGGTCCCCGACGGCGGGATCCTGATCGTGGATGAGGCTTACGCCGAGTTCCTCGACGAGGGAGAGGACGCCGTGTCCCTCGCGATGGCGAACGGTCCGGTGATCGTCGCCCGCACCTTCTCCAAGGCCTACGGGATGGCGGGGCTGCGGCTCGGCTACGTGCTCGGATCCGGCCCGATGTTCGACAAGGCCACCGGCGTCTGGTGGGGCGACTTCGGCCTGAACACCGCCGCGGCGGTCGCCTGCGGCCCCGCGCTCGACGACACGGAGCACGTGGACGCCTACGTCCGGACGGTGGACGAGGGCCTCGATGAGCTGCGGTCCGGTTTCGGCGAGATGGGCTGGCCGGCGTGGCCGCATCGGGCGCCGTTCCTGATGGCGGACACCGGCCGGGAGGCGCTCCCGCTGGTGTGGGAGCTGTTCCACCGCGGGATCTACGTCCAGGACGGCGGCGGGTGGGGCCTCCCCACGTTCCTACGCATCTCGGTCGGGCTCACCGAGGACCACCAGGCGCTGTTCGCCGCCCTCCGGGACATCCAGACCGCCTGACCCCGCGGAGCGCCGGTCACCGGCGCCTTGCCGGCGCGCGGCGCGTCACGGGTTGTCCCGCCTTCACCCACTCCACAGCTCGCTGACGGGCGCCGCCACCATTCGCGGATCGCCGAGCGGCAGCACATCGCGTCCGGTGGTGAACAGGATCCCTCCGGCGAAGTCCGATCCACAGCGGGCCGCGAGTCGCGCCAGACCACGGGCGTCGCGAGCCGAGATCGTGGACGAGGCCTTGATCTCGAATCCCCAGGTTCGTGCGCCTCGAGTCATCACCAGATCCACTTCGACCTGGTCCTTGTCCCGGTAGTGCCAGAACTCGAGATCCGGATCGGTCCAGGCCGCCTCCGCGATCACTTGCTGCACCACGAAGGACTCGAGGAGGTGGCCCAGCAGATCGCGATTCACGACCAGGTCGTCGGCGGTCAGGACGGCAAGCGTCGCGGCGAGCCCGCTGTCCACGAGGTGTACTTTCGGGGACCGAATCAGGCGGCGTCCGGGGCTTCGATGCCAGGCGGGCAGCCGTCGAACCAGAAACAGCCGTTCCAGCACCGTCAGGTAGTGCTCGGCCGTGGTCCGGTGGAGACCGATGTCGCGGGAGAGAGTGGTCGCCTGGAAGATCCGGCCCTTGCGAGTCGCGATGAGCGTGAGCAGCCGCCGGAGTTCTCCGATGTTCCGAATCCTCGCCACATCCCGCACATCGCGTTCGATCACGGTCCGGAGGTAGTTCCGGTGCCACCTCCGGATGGTCGCTGGAGTCAGAGCCAGCACCGGCGGAAAGCCCCCGCTCACGATGCGGGTCTCGACATTCGGAGAGGGCGCCACGGAATCACCGCCGACGCGAAGCGAGATGGGGTGGTCGAGCAGACGACGGAGGAAGCGTCCTGCTCGGCCGACCTTCTCCGCCTCGGTGAGAGGCCAGAGGTCGGTGATCGCCATGCGCCCGGCGAGAGACTCGCTCACCTTCGGCAGGAAGAGGAGGTTGGCCGAGCCCGTCAGCAGAAAACGCCCCGGCTGGCGCTCCTGATCGACAGACCGCTTGATGGCGGGCAGGAGCCGCGGAACCCGCTGGATCTCGTCCAATGTCACCCGGCGCGGCAACGCTTCGACGAAACGGACGGGATCGAACTCCGCCGCGCGCCGGGCGGGTTCGTCGTCGAAGCTGATGTAGGCCCGGTCGCCGGCGATCCGCTGGACGAGGGTCGTCTTCCCTCCCTGCCGGGGACCGATGACCGCCACCACGGGCATCGTGGCAAGCTCGCGCTCGATCGTGTCCGCGAGGAGGCGCGGGACGAATGGCGGGTGAGCGGTCATACGCCAGCGATGATACCGTCCAGATGTCGGTTCTACTATCGTCCAGTTGTCGGTTGTCCAATGCACATTGGCTTGAACCCATTAGCCCAACTTGACATATGGATGCGACGATCCGTCGGTTGATCGCCGGTCCAGATGTCGAATCGTCGAAGGATTCCACCGGTGACCCGTTCTGTCGGCTCATGCGGACGCGTTCCGGTGGCCCGGGCTTGCGTCAGGTCACCGCCGGAGTGGACCAGGATAGCCGGACAGAGCGCGGCCGGGGGGACACGATCGTCATTCCATGGAGGATGGCCGGCGCGACGAGACCGCGATCGAAGGGGTCCCGATGGTGGGACGGGAGCACGACGTCGTGGAGGGCCGCGGCCTCGCTGAACGGAAGCAGCTCGATCCCCATCAGCCGCCAGCCAGAGGAAGGCGCACGGGCCGATCGGCCCTCCTTCTTACCGTGTTCCTGGGTGCCGGTCTCGTGCTCTCGGGCTGCGGTGAGGACGAAACCCCCGCCCCGGCGCCGGCTCCGGCCCCTGCGCCACCCCCTGCCCCCGAGCCTGAGCCCGAACCGGAACCCGAGCCAGAGCCCGAGCCGCCCGCCACGCCTACCGGCCTCATGGTGTCGGAGACCACCGAAACCTCCATCACCTGGACCTGGGACGCCGTCGAAGGCGCGATCGGTTACGCCGTGCAGGCCAGCGCGGATCAGGTGTTCGACGACTCGGACATGATCCACCCTGCGGCCGAGACCACCTTCACCGCTGCGGACCTCGAGCCGGGCACCACCATGTCGGTCCGCGTGGCCGCCGCGGGAGCGCTCGACGGGTCGCTGCAAAGCGCGTGGACGACCCACATCACCGCTACGTCGGCGGTGCCGCCTCCGGTGGTGATTCCGGTCCCGAGCGGCTTCATGGCCGAGGGTGGAGACGGCTCGATCAAGTGGAGCTGGGACGCCGTTGAGGGCGCCGACGGGTATGCGATCCAGATCAGCATGGACGAGATGTTCGATGACATGGACGAGACGGCCTACCCGATGGAGACCTCGCACACCGTTGAGGATCTCGGTTACTCCGAGAGCAGGTTCGCGCGAGTCGCGTCCACTGCCGGTGAGGGCGACGACATGATGATGAGCATGTGGACCACCCACATGACGGGCATGTCGAACGCACCAGCTCCCCTGCCTCCGCCTTCCGTGATGTTCTCCCTGCCGGACGGTCAGAGCCACTTCATGGTCGCGGACGACGACGATGACGAGGCCACGGCCATGGCTTGGATCAACCCCAAGACCGTCGTGGAGTCGGACTCCACCGCGATCATCACTCCGATGTTCGTGGAAGGCGCCAACGGGGTCCATGTGGGGGCCAGTGACGACAACATGCCGTTCACCTACGTGGGAGCCGAGGACAACTGGGAAATGCTCCAGAGCGCCGTGCTCGACGGTGGCGCGACCTTCATGATCCAGCGGACGACGATGGGCGCAAACCGGGAGATGGAACCGAGCAACCACGTGTCCTACTACACCTGCGGACCGTGGGCCTGCCAGGAAGGCATGGCCCCGCCGGCCCTCATCGCCCAGTCCGCGGCCTGCAATGCTTGGGATCCAGAAGCGACGCTCGTCACGGGTCTGATCGACAACGACGTGTTCCGTACGGAAGCGGCCGAAACGGAGGACGCGACTACCGGCGACTTCACCAATTCAAATGACGGGATCGATGTCGGATGGGAGACGAGCTCCAGCGCGTCGATGACCGTGACGCATATCTTCTCGGGTGTCGACGACGGCGAGAACTACGACGTGTCCGGCCCGGATGCCGCCAACGGCTCCGGAAAGTCGCTCACAATGGATCGAAAGAACGCGGCGACGCCAGCTGCCAACGAGAACAACCTCTATCGGCCCGGCATCCGAATCGCCGCCAACGACCTATTGGAATTGAACACCACCACTAACTTGTCGGCGTGCTTCTCGGAAGATATCTACGAAGAGAATGTCGGCGGTAACCACATGCCAAACAACTGCTTCCGCTTGATTTCCACCGGCGGCGCCAACTATCTAAGCGGCTACTCCATCAAACTCACCGCAAAAGACTCCGCCGTCACTTGGGGAGAGGTCGACTGGGAGGAGTTCGATGACTTGACCTGCGACCCCGTGACCGTTGTGGCCATGGACGCCCTTGATACCGATGTCTGCACCATCTTCGAGGCCGAAGTGGACTACGCGCTGTCGCAGAACCGCGGCTGGGGCGGACGGGACGGCAAGGTCTGGGTGCAGACCCTCACGCAAACTGACGTGACCGCGCCGGATGCCACTACGCAGCACGCTCGGGTTACCGAATGGCGTGTCGGAATCGGCGCTCCGCTCGCCGTCGACGATCCGGACACCACCGTCACAGAAGCGCCAGGCGACTATGCAGGTGTTGACGGCGACCGATTCACGACCCTCTGGTTCGACGACGATCTCGACGGCAACATCCGAAAGCGGTCCTCGCACAACACTGCTCGGCGGGGAGGTCCAACCGACCTTTACAACCAGAACCAGGACGCGAGCAACGTGGAGTACATCTGGCAACCGCTTATCGATTCGGACAACGATCCGACGCGCGGTGACTTCGGCAAGGTTGACTTGCTGAGTGCCATGGACAACCCGGGCACCACAGTGGATGAGACCACCGCTCCGGGCAACCCCGACGGTAGGGCCGACAACTACGCCGTCACTGATGATGTCTACATGTGCACCGATGACGACGGTGCCGACGGTTGCGACGCCAAGTGGGAGGAGACCTTCGACGTGATGTTCGTTGATGGGCTCTTCGATTGTAAGACAGAAAGAAGCGTGACCATTGAGTGCGAATGGGATGCGCAGGGAACGCTTAGCCAGAGGCGGGGCACAGCGGCTGATGCCTTCAGTGCTGCCACCGTCGACAGCTTCGCGAAGTGCACCGCCAGCGCACAGTAAACCTCGAAGGCCAACCAGTCAACGCTACCAGTTGACTCCGAACCCCGGGGCCATTCGGCCCCGGGGTTTTCGCGTGTACGCACCCAGCGCGCCGGGGCGCCGGACTCCAGTACGGCCGCCGCGCCCGCGGTGACCGGCGGCCCGTCCCCGTCAGGGTGCTGGACTCCATCCGGTCGGAGATCCCGACAACTTCGCGCCGCCTCGACGTACTGGCCCGCGGCGTCGGCCCGGAGCAGCGTCAGGCGGCGCCCGGATCCTTTACCGAGTTGTTGGCCTATGGACAGTAGGACGCCCGGACTGCGGCCTGGTGCCAAGCTCCATCGCCAAACTGTGGATCTCGGCCTGTCCGTCGGCACCACCCGGTACACATGAACACCCCGGGGCCAGATGGCCCCGGGGTTCCCGTGTGATTCAGATCAGACGAATCTCAGGAGACGCAGATCCCTAGTTCGCCTCGCACTTCAGGAAGAAACCCTTGTTGGTGCCTGCGATGAACTCGGAGGGCAGAGCGTTGCGGCCCTGGGCCATTCCACCGTCGGCGTCCCACGTGCAGGTGATCGAGACATCGCGGGTTGTGGAGCAACCGAAGGTGCCGTCGGCGAACATAACCTCGGCGTCACGGTTCCATTCCACCGCGTCGCAGAGAGTGTTGTCGTCGTCATCACCGCCGTCGCTCTCGCTGCATTTGAAGAAGTCTGCGTGCGCATCGCTCACCGTGCGGTTCGCCGCAGTGTTATCGGCCGTGGTGGTGTATTCCTCGAACGTCGCGTCCGGACCGCCCGTCTCGTAGTTGTCGGCGTTACCGTCGGGATGAGCCGCGGTCGCATCCGCGGACCGAGTCCGGGCCACGCCGGCCAAGCGGTCCGTTCTTTGAACTGCGGTCTTGCACCCCGTGCCATCCAAAGCGGTGACGGTCCTAGTGGTGCCAGTGCCGTCCGCGGAGTAACCGTCTCTCGGAGCCCAACTGGTATCCGACGGGCACGACTCGACTTCAATGGTCCGCTCGTCGTCAGCAGTATCCCGGTCGTCCTTGGAACTCACCAGGTCCACCTTGCCGAGGTCGCCCGCGATCGTCAGGTCGTTGTTCGAGTCCGTGAGGAGTTCCCAGATCGCATCGATGTTGCTGGCTCGCTCGTTGTGGTTGTAGAGGTCGTTGAACTTGTCGCCAGGAACCGGGGAGTCGTTGTTGTTGTCGTCGCCGGGAGTTCCATCCACCATCGGGCGGTCCTTGGTGTCCTTGAGGAGCGTGCCGTCGAGGTTGTCGTCGAACCAGATCGTCTTGAACATCTGGTCTCCGGTGCCCGGGCTGGCCGTGGCCTTCCACATGACAACTGCGTTGGGGTTGGCACCGGTAGCGGTTGCGTCGAAGCCCGCGACCTCCGAACCGAAGACGACGGTCGGCTTCCAGCCCTTGCCGGTGGCGTTGTCCACTTCGGCGTCGAACATCTCGCAGATGTCCACGTGGTCGGCGACCACGATCGGATCCGCATCGCCGCAGGTCAGTTCCTCGAACGGATCATCTTCCCAATCGACACGCCCCCAGGTCACGTCGCCGTCGACAGGGGACAGTTCGATGGTCCAGCCGGAGAGGTAGTCGGCACCCTTGCCGGGGTCGTTGTCGGTTCTGCCTGCGCCCGGTCCGCGCAACCGGAAGCAGCCCTTGGGCTTGTCGGTGAGGCTGCCTTGGTCGTACCGCCCCATACCGTTGGCGGTATCTTCGCAGACGGCTTCCTCATTGACACCATAGGGAGCGGCCGGCGTCCCGGCACCAGTGACGTCACCGTCCTGATCAACGTGGATCGATGCGACCGTCTTCATGGCCAGAGTCTTGTTGCTGCCACTCGCGGCTTCGACCGTCGTCGAGGTGTTCGTGCCACCGGCAACGCCGGAGAAGACATGCTTGACGTTCATCTTGAGGCTGGAAGTAGTCACGATGCCGAGGTCAACACCATCGTTGATGTCAACGCCGGTCGCATAGGCATTCGCGTCCGTGGTGTCATCCTCGGGCGGGATCACATCATTGTCGATCTTCCCGACCTGGATGTCCACCTCGGGATCCCAAGCCGAGCAGACGGTCGAGTTGGCGATGCTGAGGGTCGGGGCGTCCTCGCCCTCCGTGCACTCGAACGGACCGCAGGTGACGTAGGACACGTCGCTGCTCGGCTCCATCTCCTGGTTCGCGCCCATCGTGGTCCGCTGGACCATGAAGGTCGCGCCACCGTCGAGCACGGCGCTCTGGAGCACTTCCCAGTTGTCCTCGGCTCCCACGTAGGTGAACGGCATGTTGTCGTCACTGGCCCCCACATGGACCCCGTTGGCGCCTTCCACGAACATCGGAGTGATGATCGCGGTGGAGTCCGACTCCACGACGGTCTTGGGGTTGATCCAGGCCATGGCCGTGGCCTCGTCATCGTCGTCGTCCGCGACCATGAAGTGGCTCTGACCGTCCGGCAGGGAGAACGTCACGGAAGGCGGAGGCAGGGGAGCTGGTGCGTTCGACATGCCCGTCATGTGGGTGGTCCACATGCTCATCATCATGTCGTCGCCCTCACCGGCAGTGGACGCGACTCGCGCGAACCTGCTCTCGGAGTAACCGAGATCCTCGACGGTGTGCGAGGTCTCCATCGGGTAGTCCGTCTCGTCCATGTCATCGAACATCTCGTCCATGCTGATCTGGATCGCATACCCGTCGGCGCCCTCAACGGCGTCCCAGCTCCACGTGATGGAGCCGTCTCCACCCTCGGCCATGAAGCCGGTCGGGACCGGAATCACCACCGGAGGCGGCACCGCCGACGTAGCGGTGATGTGGGTCGTCCACGCGCTTTGCAGCGACCCGTCGAGCGCTCCCGCGGCGGCCACGCGGACCGACATGGTGGTGCCCGGCTCGAGGTCCGAAGCGGTGAAGGTGGTCTCGGCCGTCAGGGTGGATCATGTCCGAGTCGTCGAACACCTGATCCGCGCTGGCCTGCACGGCGTAACCGATCGCGCCTTCGACGGCGTCCCAGGTCCAGGTGATGGAGGTTTCGGTGGTCTCCGACACCATGAGGCCGGTAGGCGTGGCGGGCGGCTCGGGCTCTGGCTCGGGTTCCGGTTCGGGCTCAGGCTCGGGGGCAGGGGGTGGCGCAGGGGCCGGAGCCGGCGCCGGGGCGGGGGTTTCGTCCTCACCGCAGCCCGAGAGCACGAGACCGGCACCCAGGAACACGGTAAGAAGGAGGGCCTTGCAAATTAAGCGACGATGACGGAACCGGCGGGAGTCGTGGCCCGTAAGTCACAGACCGGCTTCCGTTTCGGGACTGCCCGACTGGAAGGGGTTCTCTCTGCCCCGGGGGGCCGGGGCGAGTTCGGGAGTCTGCGTGTTGATCGGCGTGTTGAACAGTGTTGACCGGGTGTTGCCGGTGCTTCATCGTTGACGGCCCATGAAAAAGGCATCGAGGAAGCGGGTCGCAAAGGTCAGGACGAGACTGACCAAGCGAAAAATCGAGGCGCTGCGCCCGGGCTCCAAGCCATGGATCGCCTGGGACGATCGGCTGATCGGGTTCGGAGTCCGGGTCCAGCCGACGGGCACCAAGGCATTTGTCCTCAACTACCGCGTGGGCCACGGCGGGCGCAAGGCGCGGAACCGGCGGGTCGTGATCGGTCGGTACGGTCGGATCGATCCGCGCCGCGCGCGCCTGCTCGCGCAGCGGCTACTCGGCCGCGTGGCCGCCGGAGACGACCCCGCCGAGGAGCGATCCCGCGCCCGGGGGATGATCACGCTGCGGGAGGCCTTCGCCGACTATCTGGCGGCGAACCCGAACCTCAAGGCGAGCACTCTCGCGCTCTACCGGGGTCAGATGCGCTACTGCCTCGGCGACTGGCTCAGCCGGCCCCTCGACTCGATCACCCGTCGCGACGTCGAGAATCGGTTCCACCTCGTCTCCGAACGGCACGGGTGGGCCATCGGCAACCACTCCATCTCGCTGCTGCGCTCGGTGTACCGGCGTCCGGTGGTGGACTTCAAGGACCTGGCGAATCCGGTCGAGCTGTGGCTTGCGGGCGGAGGCCGCTATCACCGGCCGGTGCGGCGCCGGATCTCCGACCCGGCGGAGCTGCTGCCGCGGTGGTGCTCGGCGATCCAGGCCGAGGTGCGCGTTCCCGGCACCCGGGACATCTTCTGGATGGCGCTCTACACCGGGATGCGGCGCGGGGAGATCACGGCCCTCGACTGGGCCCGGGTGGACCTCGACCGCCGCATCCTGCGGGTCGAGGAGACCAAGACCGGAAACCCGCTCGAACTGCCGATCACGGACCAGCTCGCCGCGATCCTGAAGCGGCGACGAGGCGCACCCCGCCCGAGCGCGGCGCGATGCCAGAAGTGGGTTTTCCCCTCCTCACGCGGCTCGACCGGCCACGTCGTGGAGCTGCAGCACCTGCACCGGCGCATCTCCAAGGCGGCGGGGACCCGCTTCTGGTTCCACGGGCTGCGCAACTGCTTCATCACCGTGGCCGAGCGCGACCTGATGCTGCCGCGCTCGCTCACCAAGCGGCTCGTGAACCACTCACGCGCCCGCGACGTGACCGAGGGGTACGCCGCCGACTGGACCGTCGAGCAGCTCCGCGGGCCGGCTCAGAAGATCGCGGACCGGATCGATGTGTTGGCGCGACTCCCGGTGACGCCGGCGGAGAGCGACGAACCCGGGCGCTGAGCCCGGCGCGGGAGGGGTCGAAAAACCCTCCGCGGTGTTGACGCGGTGTTGATCCGGACCGACACCGCCCGGGTTCAGCCCGTTGCCGGCTCCGCCGGGCCGACTCCGACTGCCTTTCGCTCGGCGACGCTCGCACGCCCCTCAATCTCGCGTACGACGCCGCGACGGGGCTCCGTCGGGAGGAAGGCACCCGCGACGGGGGCCGGGGAGGCCTACGGAGTGGCGAAATGGCGGCGCGCCTCCGCGATGAAGCGGGGCCATTGCGCCGTTTCCGGGTCGGATCCAGGATCCCAGACCTTCAGCACATCCGCCCAGGCCTCCTCGTCGGCCACTCCCTCACGCAGGGTCCGGTAGAGATACACGAAGACCGAGACCCGCATGTTGGCGAAGCAGTGGACGAAGACGTCCCGGTCCCGGTTCGCATCCATGACGTCGAAGAAGAGCTCGAGATCCCGGAGCGCGGGCTCCCGCCAGTCCACCGGGATCTGGACATAGGTCATCCCGGCCTCGGTGACCCGGAAGCCCTCCTCGAAGTTGCGGTCCTCGCGGGCCGGGGCGAGGTTGACCACGATGTCGAATCCGGCGTCCTTCACGGCGCCCACTTCAGCCGTGGTGATCTGGCCCGATGTGGAGAGCCGGTCGCCGATCCGGACGAAGTTGTAAACCCCGTCCAGTGCGGCGATTTCCTGCGCCGCGGCGGTCGTGGCGGCGAGGGTGAGCGTGACGGCCGCGGCGAAGGCGACTCGGCGAGCGTTCTGGAACATTGGGGGACTCTCCCGGCGCTTGTGACGACGTCAGTTCGGCCGGTCGGCCGGGTTCAGCTCGTCGTGGACGGCCGCGCCGCCGTCCGGGGGGCGCTGGTCCACGCCGCCTTCGAGCAAGCCATCTTCGGTGACGACGATGACCTCCGCCGCGCCCTGCGCTGCGATCTCGTTCAGGGTGTGGCCGCGGGCCTCGAGGAGCCGAAGGGAATCGGGCGAGAACTTCTGGCGCTCGTAGTTGATCCGGTCCGGCAGCCACTGGTGGTGCATCCGACCCGCATCCACGGCTTCCTGCGCGTTCATTCCGTGGTCCACCACGTTCAGGATCGTCTGCATCACCGTGTTGATGATGGTGCGGCCGCCCGGCGTGCCGGTCACCATGAACAGCTCGCCGTCCCTGGTCACGATCGTGGGGCTCATGCTGGAGAGCATCCGCTTCCCGCCCTCGGCGAGGTTCGGGTCGGTCCCGATGAGGCCGCGCTCGTTCGTGAGCCCGGGGGCGCCGTTGAAGTCGCCCATCTCGTTGTTCAGAAGGAATCCCGCGCCCGGCACGACGATCCCCGATCCGTAGCCGAATTCGAGCGTGTAGGTCAGGGAGACGGCGTTGCGCTCGCGGTCCACCACCGAGAAGTGGGTCGTTTCGCTGCTCTCGGTGGTCCACTCGAAGCTGGTGGGCGACGACACCGACGCCTGATCCTCGGCGATGGTGAGCCGCAGTTCGTCCGCGTAGGCCCTGGACGTCAGCCGCTCGATGGGGATGGCGGGGTTGAAGTCCGGGTCGCCGAGATGGAGCGCCCGGTCGGAATAGGCCCGCCGCATGGACTCGGCCATGAGATGCATGTTGATCGCCGAGCCGAACCCGTTGCCGGCGAGATCGAACCCCTCGAGGATATTGAGCATCTGAACCATGGCGACGCCACCCGAACTCGGCGGGGGCATCGAGAGGATCCCGTGACCGCGGTAGTCGCCCCGGATCGGCTCGCGCGCCACCGCCCGGTAGTTCGCGAGATCCTCCATCGTGATCAGGCCGCCGCCCGACTCCATCTCCTGGACGAGGAGCTCGGCGGTCCGTCCGGTGTAGAAGCCGTCGGCGCCGTCTTCCAGAATGCGCTCGAGGCTGGCCGCGAGATCCGGCTGACGGAGGACCTCACCCGCCTCGTAGGGGGTGCCGTCCTTCGAGAACTGGGCGACCGAAGCCGGGTAACGACTCATCCGGTCCAGCACGCGGGCGAGCGAGGCGGCGAGACCGTGGGAGACCACGAAACCGTCCCGGGCGAGTTCCACCGCCGGCCGCACGAGCCGCTCCCACGGCATGCTGCCCTGCTCCTCCCACGCGAGCCGGAGCCCGGCCACCGTGCCCGGGACTCCGACCGCCTTGTGGCTGAGATGGTGGATCTCGAAGCTGTACTCGCCGTCCTCGTCAAGCCACATGTCCGGCGTGGCCGCGGCGGGCGCCCGTTCCCGGAAGTCGTAGGCGATGGCGTCGCCGTTTCCGGCGCGAAACACGAGGAACCCGCCGCCACCGATGTTCCCGGCCGTCGGATGGGTCACGGCGAGGGCGAAAGCGGTGGCGACCGCCGCATCCACAGCGTTTCCGCCTTCGCGCAAGACGGCGGCCCCGACCTCGGAAGCGACATGGTTCTGCGACACCACCATCCCGTGGCGGGCGCGAACCGGGGTGCTCCGGGCGTCGGCGACGGGAGAAAGGACCGTCCCTGCGAGAAGCAGGGCGCCGGTGACGAAGGCCGCGGCGCGGCCGGGACGGAAACCCGCAAACAGGCTGCTCATGGAACGGAGACCTCGCGCACCGCGACTCGGGGAGGAGGAAGGACTCGCCCCGCGGGAGGGCTCACCTGCGGCACGGGAACCAGGGGGCGCCGGGCGATCGTAGCAGCCTGTGGACAAACCCGGCGGCGCCCGCGCGCCGGCAAAGTGCGGCATCGGATGCAAATTGCCGACTGGAGTCCGGCGCGCCGGCAAAGCGCGCGCAAGGGTGCAGCACCGGATGCAAATTGCCGACTGGAGTCCGGCGCCAGTTCTCCCGGTGGGGGCCCGGCAAAGGGACTGGAGTCCGGCGCGCCGGCAGAGCGCGCGCAAGGGTGCGGCATCGGACGCAAATTGCCGGACTGGAGTCCGGCGCGCCGGCAGCGTTCGCTACCATGCCTTCCATGCCCGAACCATTCTTTCGGAGCGGTCGCGCGCACCGGCGCCCGCGATCGCGCCTCCTCCTCCCGTCCCTGGGCCTCACCGGGCTCACCCTGCTGTCGCCGGGGCTCACCGAGGCTCAGACCAGCGTCCCCGTCGAGGAGTTCCAGCTCGCGAACGGGATGCGCTTTCTCGCGGTCGTGCGGCCCGAGATGACGACGGTCTCCGCCGGCTGGGTCGCCCACGTGGGGTCGGCGAACGAACGGCCCGGAATCACCGGGATGAGTCACTTCTTCGAGCACATGATGTTCAAGGGCACGCCGACCGTCGGAACGACCGACGCCGAGCGGGACCAGGCGATCATCGAAGAACAGGAAGCGGTCCAGGAGGAGATCCGGGCGATCTACCGCGAGCGCCGCCGGGAAGCCCGGCTGGGGAGGATCGAAGACCCGTTCGGCGAAGAGGATCTGCCCGAGGAGCTCCTCGAGCTGCGCCGCCGCTTCGACGAACTGATCGAGGAGCAGCGGGAGCTGATGGTGAAGGACGAGTTCGACCGGATCTACACCGAGGCGGGAGCGACCGGCATGAACGCCTTCACTTCGCCGGATCAGACCGTTTACTTCATCACGGTGCCGCAGAACCGGCTGGAGCTGTGGTTCTGGATGGAGTCGGAGCGCCTGCTGCGACCGGTGTTCCGGGAGTTCTACGCCGAGCGGGACGTGGTTCACGAGGAACGTCGGCTTCGCACCGAGTCCACTCCCACCGGAGAGTTCAACGAGGCGTTCGACGCCCTGTTCTGGCAGTCGCATCCCTACTCGTGGCCGGTGGTCGGATGGCCCTCGGACCTGCAGGTGTTCACCCTGGAACAGGCGCAGGACTACTACGACACCTACTACGCCCCGGGCAACCTGACCGCCGCGCTCGTCGGGAACTTCGACCTCGACGAGGCGAAGGCCCTGGCCGAGCGCTACTTCGGCCGCCTCGAGCCGGGGCCGGAAGCCCCCGACGTGGTGACGCTCGAAATGGGGCAGAACGCCGAGAAGCGGATGACGGCGCGCTGCGATTGCCAGCCGCAGGTGGCGGTCCGATTCCACACCGTGGCCTTCCAGCACCGCGACCAGTATGCGCTCGATGTCCTCGCCGGACTGCTGAACGGGCGCACCGGCCGGCTCTATCGGACGATGGTTCTCGGCGACGAGATCGCAAGCTCGGCATCCGCGTTCCAGGACAACCGCAAGTGGGCGGGCTACCTGCAGGTCAGCGCCGAATCACGCGGGGACGCCACGCCTTCCGATCTCGAAGCCGCCATCGAGCGGGAACTCACGCGGCTCGCGGAGGAGCCCATCCCCGACGAGGAGCTCCAGAAGGTCAAGAACCAGGTCGCGGCGGCCGCCTTCGAGCGGCTCGACAGCGGCTTTTTCCTGCTGGTCCAGCTTCTCGTGTATGACTCGCTCGGGAGCTGGGAGTACATCAACGAGTGGGCCGAACAGACCCTCGCGGTGACAGCCGAAGACGTCCAGCGGGTCGCCGCCCACTACCTGACCGAGTCGAACCGCTCGGTGGCGCACTACTACCGAAAGGAGGGGACGGCATCGGAGGAGATTCCGGCGGAGCTCGAAGCCCTGCCCGCTCCGGTGCGGAGTCAGGTGATGGCGCAGATCCGCCAGATCCGCGAGTCCACCGACCGGGCGGCGCTCGAGGAAGCGCTCGCCCAGTTCACCGCGATGCGGTCCCAGGCGCCGCCGGAGATGGCGGGGGCGCTCGAATACGTCGAGCAGGTGATCCGGGAACGGATCGCGGAACTCGACCCCGAAGGCGGGGCCGAAGCCCCGGAGGAGGTGGGCTCGTGACGCGCCACCGCGATCTCATGTCCCGTTCGGGCCGGCTGGCGCTGGCGGCTGCGCTGGTCGCTGCGCCCACGATGGGCCAGGACGCCGCGATCCCGGACCGCCCCGAGGAGCTCGTCTTCCCGGACTTCGTCTTCGAGACGCCGGACGGCTCGGCGGTTCACCACACCCTCGAGGGCGGCGTGCCGGTGATCGTGGTCGAAGACCACACCCTGCCCCTGATCCGGATCGGCGTGACGCTGCGTATCGGCGGCTTCCTCGATCCCGCCGATCAGATCGGACTCTCTTCCCTCACGGCCGCCATGATGCGGGACGGCGGCGCCGGGGAGCGCACTCCGGAGCAGCTCGACGAGCGAATCGAATTCCTCGCCGCCTCGATCTCGACCTCCTCGCGCGACGCCGAGGCGTCAGCCTCGCTCCGCACGATCACGCCGGTCTTCGAGGAGAGCCTCGACCTGTTCTTCGACGTGCTGAGGCGCCCCCGGTTCGACGAGACCCGGCTCGGCATTCGCAAGGAGAACCTGCTCGAAAGCCTCAAACAGCGGAACGACGACGCCGACCGAATGCTGGCGCGGGAGTGGGATCTGCTTCTGTACGGCGCGAACCACTACCGGGGGCGGAAGATGACCGAGGCCCATCTCGGCGCGATCGAGGCCGACGACCTGCGGGCGTTCCACGCGGCGACCTGGCGCCCCGAGCACATGGTGTTCTCGGTGTCCGGGGACGTTGAGACGGACGAGATCCTGGAAACCCTCGAGGCGAAGCTGGCGGAATGGCCCGAAGCGGAAGCCGCCAACTTCACCTGGCCGCCGGAAGGGGAAGTCGCGAGGCCCGAACCGGGGATCTACCACGTCGAGAAGGACATCCCGCAGGGCAAGGTGCGGATCGGGAGGCTCGCGCCGCGCTGGGACGACTGGGACGACCCGCAGCGGGCCGCGATCCAGGTCATGGACCACATCCTCGGCGCCAGCGGTTTCACCTCCCGGATCATGCAGCGGATCCGTTCCGACGAGGGCCTCGCCTACGGCGCTGGTGGGCGGTTCCGGTTCGATCCGGTCGGGCCGAGCGGGTACTCGCTCGGCTACCAGTCCAAGAGCTCGACGGTGGCGCTGGCGGCGAAGATCGCGTTCGAGGAACTCCACCGGATGCAGGACGCGCTGGTGAGCGAGGAGGAGCTGGCCCTCGCCCGGCGGGCGCTGGTGGACAGCTTCCCCCGCCGGTTCGAGAGCGCCGGGGCGCGGGCTTCGATCTTCGCGACCGACGCCTTTCTCGGCCGCGACCACGCCTACTGGACTCGCTGGCGCGAGCAGGTGGAGGCGGTGAGCGCCGAGGACGTGAGGGCGGCGGCGCGCGCAGTCCTGAAGCCGGAGGAGATGGTGATGCTGGTCGTCGGCGTCTGGGACGACATCGAGCCCGGCGACCCGGAAGGGCGCGCCTCGATGGCCGATCTGCTCGGCGGCCAGGTGACCCACCTGCCCCAGCGCGACCCGCTCACGCTGGCGCCGATCGAGGGGCAGTAGCCCCGCGTCGCGAAGCTGGCACCGGGCGCGCGGGCCACTGTCTCGCTACGATGACGGGCGAGGACAATCCATGGCGATCCAGTTGACCCCCGATCTCGAAGCCAGGGTCGAGAAGCTGGCGACGCTTCTCGGCATGAACGGCAATGGCTCCCGGACAGCCGTGCTCGAAAGAGCCATCGCGGCGCTGGAGGAGCAGACCCCGCAACCGCACGGGCTGACGCCGGATGCAATTGGGGCGTTGCTGAACCAATTCGGCAACAACGCGGACCTCATCGCAGCCGAGCTGGCCGACGATCCGGAGCTTGACCACGACAAACCACTGTCGCAGGCGCTTCAGGATGTGATCTACGACGAACACGGCCTCCCGAAGTGATCGTCGTGGATACCTCGGCCCTCGTCGCCATCTTCCGGCGGGAGCCCGGCCACGATCGCTTCAGGAAGCTGCTCCAGAGCCCGGGACCCGTCGCAGTTTCTGCCGGGACGGCCGTCGAGCTCGCCGCAGTCACAGGCCGTTCGGCACACTTGCGGGAAGAAGCGAACCGATTCCTGGACCAGCCCTTTGTGCGGATTGAGCCGGTGACCGCGGAACAGGCGCGGATGGCGTCCGCCGCGTTTCGAGCGTGGGGGAAAGGGCACCATCCCGCCGGGCTCAACCTGGGGGACATGTTCGCCTACCTGCTCGCCCGCGAACGGAATCTCCCGCTCCTGTTCAAGGGGAACGACTTCTCGCGCACCGACGTGCGGAACGCGATGGACGAGGCGTAGAGCCCGGCGGACGAGTTCAGACGACCGCGATGGCGTCGATCTCCACGAGGAACCCGGAGCCCGGGAGCGCCTGCGGCTCGATCGTCGTCCGCGCCGGCCGATGGTCCCCGAACATGCGCTCGTAGGCGGCGTTCATCTCCGCGAACCGGCTCATGTCGGCCACGAACACGCCGCAGCGAACGACCCGGTCGAGGCCCGAGCCGGCCGCTTCGAGGATGCTGGCCACATTCTTCAGGACCTGCTCCGTCTGCGCTTCCACGCCCTCGGGGGCCTGGCCGGTCGCCGGATCCACGCCGACCTGTCCGGAAACGAACACGAGATTTCCGGTGCGGACGCCGGGGCTGTAGGGGCCGGCCGGCTTGGGAAGGCCGGCGCCGCCGATCAGGGTGATTTCCTGGTCGCTCATCGAGTTTCCTCTCGCCGCAGATAGCGGCGACGGGCGACCCCGGGTTCGTCGGGGTCGGGGATCAGGGGGCCCGCCCGCCACCGGTCCGGGGCGACGCGGGGGAAGTACACCGCGCGCTGGCCGGGATTCGGCGACACGCGGTCGGGGATCAGGGTGATGTCGAGGAAGTCGGCGTACGCCATGGCTTCCTCGTAGATGCCGGTCCCGCCGAGGAACCAGACCGTCTCGCCCACCGACGCAGCCACCGCATCGGCCACCGAACCAAACGTCTCGGCGCCCGGCACGGCGCGGCGGCTGACGACCAGGTTGCGCCGGTTGCGGACCGGGCGCCGGGGAAGCGTCTCCCAGGTCAACCGCCCGAACACCACCGTCGCGCCCCGGGTGAGCCGCCACAGCCGGCGCTTGTCCGCCGGGTAGTTCCACGGGATCCTCTGGTCGATCCCGATGATCCCTTCCGGAGAGACCGCGGCCATGCTCGCCCGAAACGGCCGGGGAGGAAGAGCCTCGGGGTCGGTGACCCACGCCGGAAGGGCCCGATCCGTCATACCGCGACGGCGAACCGGATCGGCGGGTGGGGGTCGTAGCCCTCGATCCGGAAGTGCGACAGGATCTCGTCGAGGCTCCGGTCGAGAACCGACAGCGTTCCATCGAACGAGGACCGCACCGTCTCCGAGAGCGCGAGCCGGGGGAGCGGACGCGGCTCGCGCTCGACCTGACGCATCAGGCCGGGGACGTGGTCGTACTTCGCCCCGCTCCCGTCCGGTTTCCGGGTGTAGATGTGCGCGTCCACCAACGAGTGCGCGAAAACGCCCGGGCGCATCCCCGACCACGCCGCGAAGAGATGGAGCAGCAGGGCGTAGCCGGCGATGTTGTAGGGGAGCCCCAGCGCGATGTCGCAGCTTCGCTGGGTGAGGTGCAGGTTGAGCACCCGCTCGCCCCGCCGGTCCCGCTGCACGTTGAGCACGAAGGTGAAGTGACAGGGGGGGAGCGCGCTCCCGGCGGCGTTTTCCGGAGACCACGCGCTCACCACCAGACGGCGGGACATCGGGTTGCGCTTCAGTTCCTCGAGGACCCAGCGGATCTGATCGGTGGGGCCGGAGGAGCCGGGGTGATGGCGCCACAGGTGCCCATAGGCGCTCGGCACCCGGCCCTCGTCATCCGCCCACGGGTCCCAGAACCGGCAGCCGTGCCGGCGCAGCAGCCCGATCGTCGTCTCCCCCGAGAGGAACCACAGGTTCTCGATCACGATGTTCTTCCACGCGATGCGCTTCGTGGTGAGGAGCGGAAAACCCCGATCGAGACGGACCTCGTAGTTCAGGTTGAACACCGCCAGCGTGTCCACGCCGGTGCGGTTCGGGCGGCGGACACCGGTCTCCAGAACCCGCCGCACGACCTCCTGATACGCCCGCAACCTGTGCCCTCCTCAAAGCGCCGCGGCGAGAGCCTCGAGAAAGCGGTCGAGATCCTCGTCGTCGTTGTAGAGATGGGGCGTCACGCGCACGCTGTCGCCGCGAACGCTGACGAAGATCCGCCGCTCCGAGAGCGTCCGCCGCACCCGCTCGAGGGCTCCTTCCCCCGCATCGGGCGGGAGCGAGACCGCGAGGTAGTGGGGAGCGCGCCGGGACTCGGGGGCCGTTCGGCAGCCGAGACGTTCGGCGCCGGCGGCGAGCCGGCGGGTCTTCGGTGCGATCGAGCGGGAAACGGCCGCCGGGCCCCATTCGGCGATCAGCCGGGCGGCCGCCAGCGCGGCGGGGACGAGCGCGAAGTTGGACCGCTCACCCATGTCGAAGCGACGGGCCCCCGGCTGCCACGCCTCGGTGTAATCCACCAGGCGGGCGAACTCGGCGGCGTTCGCGCGCTGGATCCAGTTGTGCTCGAGCGGTTCGCCGTCCCGCCGGTGCGGGGCGACGTAGAGATAACCGAGCGAATAGGGACCGAGAAGCCACTTGTAACCGGCGCCGGCGACGAAGTCGGGCCGGATCCGCTCCACGTCGAAGGGGAGGGCGCCGAGGGACTGCGTCGCGTCCACGACGAGCGCCGCGCCCACCCGACGCGCCGCCTCCCCGATCCGCTCCAGGTCGAAGCGGCCGCCGTCGGTCCAGTGGACCTGCGGCAGCGCCGCCACCGCCACCCGCGAACCGAGCGCCTCGAGGACGGCCGCGGTCCAGTCCCCGTCGGCCGGACGCCGAACGACCCGCACGCGGGCGCCGGAACGCTCCGCCTTCGCCGTCCACGGATAGACGTTCGACGGAAACTGCTCCTCGGCCACCAGGATCTCCTCGCCCGGACCGACCGGCAGGTTCTGCGCCGCGAGCGAGAGGCCGTAGCTGGCGGACGGCGTCAGGGCCAGGTCCTCGCCATCCGCGCCGAGGAGGCCGGCCCAGGCCCGCCGCAGCGCTTCGGACGGCGCGAAGAAGTGGTCCAGCTCGATACCCCACGGATGGAGCTTCTGGCGCATCCCTTCTTCCCCGGCGGCCGCGGCCGCCGCCGGCAACGGGCCCATGTAGGCGCAGTTCAGCCAGACGACATCCCGGGGGATGTCGAAGTGATGGCGCTGGAGCGGGAGCGGCTCGAGCGCGTCCCCCATCAGTCGCGCTCCCGTGCGGCGAGCATCTCGCGCACGCGGCGGACCGTGGTCTCGACCTTCAGCTCGATGCCCTTCTCGCCGAGTTCCCGGCTGGCCTGCGTCGGATCGCCGCTCACGCCGCTTCCCTCGAAACCCCCTCCCGGACGCCGGGCTTCCGGGCGGATCTGCTCGGGCGCCACGTACCAGAGCTGCGACGTATCGGTGACGCCCGCGTGCCTGCCGATGGCCTCTTCCTCGATCCCCTGCTCGAGCAGCCAGTCGCGGAATCCGTTGCCGCGGTAGTACTCGGGGACGTAGAGGACGCGCGCCCGCTCGCCGCCGCTCTCCCACGCGCCGTTCAGCTTCTCGGCGACCTGCGCCATCCCCCGCTGGTTCCCGCCGCTGTCCCCAATAAAGATGATGTTCTCGAAACCGTGGAGGGCGAACCCGCGGGCGGCGTACTCGAGAAGCGCCATGAAGTGCTCCTCCGGCAGAGTGATCGCCCCCGGATACCGCATGTGGCCGCTGGGAGGCGACACGTCTCCCTCGGGGACGTAGGCCACGACCGGCGCGACCAGCGTGTCGCCGAGTTCGCGGGCGATCCGCTCCGCGGTCGCGCGGATGATGAAGTTGTGCTTGCCCAGCACCATGTGGGGGCCGTTCTGCTCGGTCCCTCCGGTGGCGACGATCACCGATCGCACCCCGTCCCGGACGCGCGCGCCGACCTCGGTCCAGGTCAGTTCCTCGACGAACACGGTGTCGGGACCCGACGAGGCGTCCGGAGGCGCGACCATCACCTGGGCGGCGGAGACCGCCGGAATCAGCGAGAACAGCAGGGTCGAGGCGGCGCGGAACATGGTGAGCGATCGTACAACGGCGGCGCCGGAAATCCCGAGACCGGAGAACCGGCTCAGGATTCCGGCCGGGCGGGCTGGGCGGCCAGTTGAAACGCCTCCACGATCCGGTTCTGGCGCAGCAGGGCGAGGCCGATCACCACGGCGGCCGCGGCCGTGAAGGCAAGCACGGCATAGGCGGCGCCGGAGTGAACGAGCGGGGGGAAGGCGCGGGTGTGGGCGCCTCCGCCGAGGATGAACGCGACCATCGGGAGGACCATGCCCCCCATCGCCCACCAGGCCACGCCGGCCTTGAGGCGCTTGCTGCGCTTCAGGAGCTCGGGGCCTCGGGGGTCATCCACGAGAACCGGCGGCCCGCTCTCCCCGGCGAGCGCCTTCCGGATGACGCTGGTCATCGCGACCAGGTAGAGATAGCTCATCGTGTGGGCGAAAACCACGAGCATCACCGCGGCGAGGCCCAGCCAGATATGCCCGGCGATCCCCTCGTCCGTGACCGATGCGAAGCAGGTCCAGGCGAAGACGAGCAGGCCCGCCAGATGGACGGTGAGCAGCGCGAGCGCCAAGAGTCGGCTGGCTCAGGCGTCCGCGGGGCCATCGAGATCGAGGTCGGGCACCACGAACTCGCTGCGCCGCCGGATCAGATCGAGGAAGTCGTGGATCAGGGAGACGATCTCGTCGCGGGACAGTCCGTGCGAGCGCCCCAGCTCGTCGAGATCGTCGCCGTCCACCTCGACCCGGTGCGCGGAAACCTGCCCGGGGCCGAACTTTTCCATGAGCGCGGCGAGAAAGGGCTTCGCCTGGTTCGGCGGGACCGAGCTGAGGACGGTCCGCGGGAGGCCCGGACCCTCCGCTCCGGAAGCGGCCGCGAGCCGAGCGGCGAGCGCGGCGGCCAGCCCGGAGGGGGCCGGCAGTCCCGACGGCAGCGAATCCGCGCCGACTTCGGGGCCGACGGACTGCCGGCTGAGCCGCAACTGCACCGCATCCCAGCGGGAGTAGTGGCCCATGCAGTCGAACACGTTCTTGGCCACGATCCGGTCGGCGAGGTCGAGATCGGCGATCACGAGCCCTTCCCGGCCGAACATCGGCTCGGCCGCGTAGGTCCCGAACGGGGTGGCGATGGCGCTGCCCCCCATCGCCCACTTCCAGTTCGTGGTCTCCTTGTAGGGGAACTCGTCCGGCACCTGGTCCTCGGTGAGGAACATGGACGCCGACACCACGAAGGTCTGGGTCTCGAAGGCGTACTCGCGGACGGCCGCGTCCTGGTCGGAATGGTGCAGCGGATGGCGGGCGCCGCTCATGTCCCGGATCGTGTTCCCGGGTCCGGCGTAGGACCAGTAGCCCGGCCAGCAGGCGGCGTGCACCTCCTCTCCCAGAACCGCCATGGCGCCTTTCAGGAGCGTCATGTGGTTCTCGAAGCAGATGAGGCCGCCGAGGACGCCGAACGGCGTTTCAAAAACGCGCAGGTCGCTCGCGTCGCCGCGTCCCCAGAAGAACCGCTCCTGGTGGGTGGGCATGAGCTTGCGGTGGCGTCCGAGGATCTCGCCGTCGGGGCCGAGGAACAGCATCGTGTTGTAGAGGGTTCGGGAGCCCGGCCGGTCGTCCTGCTCGTTCAGCCCGATCACGGCGGTGAGCCCGGCGCTCTTCGCGGCCCGGCCGAGGATCTCGGTCTCCGGTCCCGGAATCCGAACCGAGTGGTCGTAGAACTCGACCACCGTCTCCTTCCAGCGGCGCGCCGACTCGGGGTCGGTGTAGCCGAAGTTGTTCCGCCAGTAGGGATAGCAGGGGATCCCGGTCTCCGGCGTCACGATGAACTCAACGCCCTGCCGACCCGCTTCGACGAGCGTTTCGGCGTACTTCTCGACGCTCGCCTTCTTGTCCATGAAGACGGGGCTGATCTGGGCTGCGCAGGCGCGCAGGGATCTCTTTTCGGTCACACGGGGCCTTCCTCGCCGGGAGTGGGCATGGACACGGTGGAGGCCGAGGAGTGCCAGTCGTCCGGGCAACTGCAGACCAGATTGCGGTCGCCGGCGGCGTTGTCCACCCGCCCGACCGGCGGCCAGAATTTGCCGTCCTCGACCCACGGCGCCGGGAACGCCGCCTGGCGGCGGCTGTAGGGACGGTCCCAGACGTCAGCCGTCACGTCCGCGACGGTGTGGGGCGCCAGCTTCAGCGGGTTCCGCTCCCGGTCGGCGCGGCCTTCCTCGATATCGCGGACTTCCTCGCGGATGCGGAGCATGGCGTCGCAGAACCGGTCCAGTTCGGGCAGCGACTCGCTCTCGGTCGGCTCGATCATGAGCGTCCCCACCACGGGAAACGACATCGTCGGCGCGTGGAAGCCGTAGTCCATGAGGCGCTTGGCGATGTCGTTCGCCTCGATCCCGGCCGAGCGCTTGAACGGACGGCAGTCGAGGATGAACTCGTGGGCCACGCGCCCGCGGGCTCCGGTGAACAGCAGTCGGTAGTGCGGCGCGAGCCGGGACGCCATCGTGTTCGCGGACAGGATCGCGACCTCGCTCGCCTCGCGGAGCCCGTCGGCGCCCATGAGCCGGATGAACGCCCACGAAATCGGAAGGATCGCGGGGCTCCCCCACGGCGCCGCCGAGATCGCGCCGATCCGCTGCGGGCCCTGGTCCACCGCGTCGGGGTGGCCGGGGAGGAAGGGAGCCAGCTCCTCGGTGGCCGCCACCGGGCCCATCCCCGGCCCGCCGCCGCCGTGAGGAATGCAGAACGTCTTGTGCAGGTTGAGGTGGCACACGTCGGCGCCGATCCGCGCCGGATTGGTGAGCCCGAGCTGCGCGTTCATGTTCGCGCCGTCGAGATAGACCCGGCCGCCGGCGTCGCGGACCATGCGGCACACGTCGCGGACCCCTTCCTCGAACACGCCGTTCGTGGAGGGATAAGTGATCATGAGCGCCGCGATCCGACCGCGGTGCAGGGCGATCTTCTGGGCGAGATCGTCGAGCGCGACTTCGCCGGTGGGGGTCGTCCGGACCGGAACCACCCGCATCCCGGCGAGGGCCGCGCTCGCGGGGTTCGTCCCGTGCGCCGAGGCCGGAATCAGACAGACGTTCCGGGCGTCGTCCCCGCGGCTGCGGTGGAACGCCCGGATCATCAGCAACCCGGCCAGCTCCCCCTGCGAACCGGCGTTCGGCTGGAGGGAGACCGCGTGGAACCCGGTGATCTCCGCGAGCCAGGTCTCGAGGTCCTCCGCCACCGCGCGGAACCCGCCGAGCTGGTCCGGCGGCGCGAACGGGTGGATCTCGGAGAACTCCGGCCAGGTCACCGGGATCATCTCGGCGGCCGCGTTCAGCTTCATGGTGCACGAGCCGAGCGGGATCATGGAGGTCGTGAGCGACAGATCCCGGTCGCGCAGCCGCTTCAGGTAGCGGAGCATCTCGTGCTCGGAGCGCACCTGCTGGAAGACCTCGTGGGTGAGGTACTCGCTGACCCGGCGGAACGCGAGAGGGAGGGCATGCCGACCGCCGGGGGCGTCCTCGAGGGGAGCCTCGAGGAGCTCGGAGGCGACCACGCCCCGCCGGCCCCGGGAGAAGGCGGCGAGGATCCCGTCGAGATCTTCCGGGGTCGCGGTCTCGTCGAGAGCGATGGTGATCCCCTCGGGAATGTGCTTGCTCCGGCGGCGGACGCGGCCGAGGTTGATCCCGGAGGCTTCGGCGGCGGCGGCGATCCGGTTGGCCTCCGCTTCCGGCAACGGGACGGTGAGGGTGTCGAAGACCGGGTGGCGGCCGGTGCGGAAGCCGAGCCGTTCGAGGCCGTCGCAGAGCCCGAGCGTCAGCCGACGGATGCGCCGGGCGATCTGCCGGAGTCCCTCCGGGCCGTGCCACACGGCGTAGGCGGAGGCGACCAGCGCCGGCAGGACCTGCGCGGTGCAGATGTTGCTGGTGGCCCGATCGCGGCGGATGTGCTGCTCGCGGGTCTGGAGCGCGAGCCGGAACGCGGGCCGTCCGTCGCAGTCGTGAGACATCCCGACGACCCGACCCGGAACCCGCCGCTGGAAGCTGATCCGGGTCGAGAGGAAGGCGGCGTGCGGGCCCCCGCCGCCCATCGGCATTCCGAACCGCTGGGTGGATCCAACCGCGATGTCGGCTCCGAAGTCTCCCGGCGGCGTGAGGAGCGTCAGCGCGAGCGGATCGCAGCACGCGACGAAGAGTCCGCCGACGTCATGCGCCGCGCGGACGAGCGGCCGCCAGTCCCGGATTGTTCCGAGCGTGTCGGGATACTGAACCGCGACCCCGCCGAGCCGGTCGGGCAGCTCGAGCGAACCGGCGGCGAGGTCGCGGATCTCGAGGCGGATGCCCATCGCCTCGGCCCGGGTGCTCATGACGGCGAGGGTCTGCGGATGGAGCCTCTCGTCGGCGATGAACCCTTCGCGGCCCCGAACCGCCCGGAAACACATCGCCATCGCCTCGGCGGCGGCGGTGGCCTCGTCGAGGAGCGAGGCGTTCGAGACCGGAAGGCCGGTGAGATCCGAGACGAGCGTCTGAAAGTTCAGGAGGATCTCGAGGCGCCCCTGCGAAATCTCCGACTGGTACGGCGTGTACTGGGTGTACCAGCCCGGATCCTCGAGGATGTTGCGCAGCAGGACCGGCGGCGTAACCGCTCCGTAGTAGCCGCGCCCGATGAAGCTGCGGCGCACCTGGTTGCGGGCGCCGATCCGGCGCAGGGCGCCGAGGAGCTCGACCTCGGAGAGCGCGGGCGGCAGATCGAGCGCCTCGCGGGTTCTAATGTCCTCGGGGATCGTCTCCTCGATCAGGCGCGCGCGCGAGATGAGCCCGAGCTCCGAGAGCATCGCCTTCTGCTGACGGGGCCCCGGGCCGATGTGGCGGCGTGCGAACGGGGCGGCGCCGGGGGCGAGCCCGGGGAAGGAAGTCGAAGAGGCGGCAGGGTTCACCAGAATCGAAACGAGGGAAAGGGGGCCGGAGACTGGAGCGCAGCAGGGCTGTGAACCCCTGACGGTCGGATGACGGTCGGGTTCGGGACCTTCGGGGTCTGACCTTCGGGGCTTCGGGATCCGAACCGGCTGCGGCCCTCGCCGGAGACGGGCGTCCGCCCTGATGGGAACGGAGGATTCTACCGCCGGGACGGAGTCGGCTCCGCCGGGAATTCGGCGAGCAGCTCGTCGAGGCGGGCGGGCGTGGTCCGGAGGCTCCGGGCGGCGGCGGCGCGGTCGCCCCCGCAGGCGGCGAGGCGGGAGGCGAGAACCGCGCCCAGGGCCCGCGCCCTCTCGGCGCTCGCCGGCGACAGATGCTCCCGGACGTCGTCTCCCCCGATTTCCTCGCCCGGACACAGGATCAGCAGTCGCTCGACCAGATTGCGCAGTTCCCGCACGTTCCCCGGAAACCGGTGCGCGGCGAGCGCCGCGAGCGCGGCCTCGGTGAAGCGGCGGGGTCGCTGGCCATGGCGTGACTCGAGGTCGGTGACGAAGTGGCGGACCAGCTCGGGGATGTCGGAGAGCCGGTCCCTGAGCGGCGGCATCACCATCGGAATGACCTCCAGACGGTGCAGGAGATCGGAGCGGAACCCGGAGGCCCGCAGGTCCTGGTTCGTCGCGGCGAGCACCCGGACGTCCACCTCGACCGACTTCTGGCCGCCGACCCGGGTGATCCGGCTCTCCTCGAGGGCGCGCAGCACCTTGGCCTGGGTGCGCGGGCTCATGTCGCCCACCTCGTCGAGGAACAGCGTGCCCCCGTTCGCCTGCTCGAATTTGCCGATCCGCTGGCGATGGGCGCCGGTGTAGGAGCCGCGCTCGGCGCCGAACAGCTCGCTCTCGATCAGTTCCTCCGGGATCGCCGCGCAGTTCACCTCGACGAACGGTCCGCCGGATCTCGGGCTGGCGGCGTGGATGAGCCGGGCCGCGACCTCCTTGCCGGTGCCGGACTCGCCGGTGATGAGGACCCGCACATCGCTGTCCGCCACCCGGGCGATCCGGCCCCGGACCTGATCCATCGCGGGAGACGACCCGACGAGCTTCCTCCCGGCGCCAGCGCGTTCGCGGTGCGCCGCGACCTCCTCCGCGAGCTGGCGGTTCTCGGCGCCGAGCCGCTTCCGTTCGAGCGTCGCCGTCTTCTCGATGGCCATCCGGAGAACCGCAGCGATGTCTCCCCGCCCGCCCTTCTCGAGAAAGTGGGCGGCGCCCGCCTGGATCGCCTTGACGGCGGTTTCGATGTCGCCGTGGCCGGTGTGCATGACCACGGCGACGCCAGGACTCTGCTTGCGGATCCGCTGGAGGACCTCCATCCCGTCCATCCCCGGCATCTTGATGTCGAGGATGACGAGGTCCGCCGGTTGCCGTTCCAGGGCGCGGAGCGCATCCGGACCGGACGCCGCCTCCGCGACCGCCCAGCCCTCGTAGCGCAGCCGCCGCCGCAGCGAACGGCGGATGATCGGTTCGTCGTCCACGACGAGCACCGAGATGTCTTCGGAGGTCGGGGGACGGACGGGCACCCCCGGATCCTACCCACGCCCCCGGGCGGTCACCGTGGTTTCGGCGCGGACCCCGATCCGAGCACCCCGTCGACGATCGCGCAATCCATCTGTTCGAGTGAGAGTACGCGGCCGTCCGCTTTCGAAGAGCCCCGCAACCTCTCGATGGACCGCACCGGCCGGATCCGGGCAGCCCCGTCCTGGATCCAGTAGCGCACCCGGTCCCCGGCGCGGAGCCTGAGTGCGTCGCGAACCGCCTTGGGAATCGTGGTCCGGCCCCGCGACGTGATGGTGGATTGGGGCATACATCTGGGTAGGACACCGTCCAGCCTCTTGATCGAGGTCGCACTCGGTCCGTTGCCCGGTCCGCCCTCACCCTCGGAACTCATCGAAGCTCGGCCCCCTTCAAATCGGATCACCGTGGCAGATGCGGCCCGATGTAGCCAATCTCGACTTCATGGCGGGACGGCGTGAATCGGAGGTGGATACGCCCGCTGGCCCCGAACCGGGCGTGCCACTCGAATAGAGCGCTACCGCCTCTAGCCAACCGGAACCTGCGCGCCCGACGAAGGCGAGGATCGGCCATGACGGAACTCGATTCCCCTGTCACCTTGCTCTTCCATGGCGGAGCGGGGCCGCCGGAGCCTCGCCACTCGGCCGCTGCCTGATCGAGTTCCGACAGCCTCCGGATTACGGTCGGAAAGGTCGTCGTGGCCACTCGTTTGATCTGGTCCTCCACATCGAGCCCGAACACGAGGTTCGGAAACGCATTGCTTCTCGCAACCCAGAGAGTCTCGTGCGTGAGTCCAGTCCGGAGCTGGCCCACATGGCGAAATCGAATCGCCTGCGCGTGGCACTGCCGTGCAACGTGGTCAATCGTCTCCTCCACTTCACGAAGGGACCCGTCGCGTTGCAGTTCGTCGAATCGTACGGTCAGAGTGTCGCGGTCCCATGCATCATTCGACGGCACGCCCGCTGCCACCGCATCGAGATGCGCACAGAGGACGAGAGGCTCGCCATCAGGCGGCTCCATGCCACGCGCCTCGCAGCCCCGAAAGCGATCCACCACCTCCGCTCCGAGATCCGTCAGAAGTGGACTCTTGGACCCCAGTCTCAACAGGAACAGAGCATCGTCCCGCTCGCGGCTCCTGGCCAGATGAATGAGGCGCTTCATCAGCGAGACTCCGTGACCGAGAGGTACTTGAGAGAGCGACACCCTCGTACGCAGGGTCGGCGCCACAACGCCTTGCTTCGTCAGGTAGGCGATGCCTCGGGAGAGCCCAGACAGCCACCCCATGGCCACGCGCCGCTCAACAACATCTGCACGAGGGAAGCTGGCCTCGTTGAGAACGATTTCCCGCACTTCAGGACTTGGCTGTAAGCAATCGGGCGAGATTCTCCTCATGCTGGTCGAAGAACCCCGACGGCCACTCGGACAGGCGTCCGTCCGAGTCGATCTCGGGGGTCGTCACCGATGCCTCGGACCCCGACCGCTCGAAGTAATGGAAGGTCGTCTGATCTCTCGCGATCAGTCCGCGCGCCACGGCGATCCGGACACCATCCATGAAGTGGTCGCTGTGAGTCTCCACGATGACCTGGACTCCGGCCAAAGCCGCACGCACCGCCAGCTCGGCGAGACGGGTCTGACCACATGGGTGCAGATGCGCCTCCGGATTCTCGATCAGAACAAGAGCTGCCGGCGGTGCGAGGAGCGCCACGATCACCGGGAGCGCGTAGGACAGACCGAACCCGACATGAGTGGTGCGGTAGCTCCGTGTCGGCACATCCTCGACCCGGTCGAAGGCAAAGTGGCCGACGATCGCGTCGGCGTCCTGGACCACATCAAAGTCCACTCTCGCTCCCGGGCTGATCGCCTGCAGCCAGTGGTCCACGACATCCCTCAGGGGCCGCCTATCCGCGGATGCGCGCCGGGGATCCGTTTTCGCGAGCGTGTGGCTGCCTCCAGCCAACAGGTTCCACGTGAGGTCACCGCGTCGGCCCAGAGTCCTGCGCTCGGCCGCCGACACCGATCGAGGATAGAGCTTCCGAGGTCCGACACGCTCCGCCTCCAGGTACGCGAAATCCCCACCCAAAGGAGGAATCACATGCATCTCGTCAGTGACCCGGGGCACCGGCCGACCCTTCAGGACATTCCCCTCTTTCACGTATTCGAACTCACTCTCGAATTCCTCCCCGGCCGACGTGGTGAACCCTATGGACAGAGAGTCCGATCTAGCGGCATCCTCGCTGAATACGTCGCTTCCTATGCCGAGGTCCACCCAGGGCCCGTTGAGGTGCAGGCGTCCCCCATGCAAGTCCCCCGATTCGAATGACTGACGCAAGAGAAGGAGCGCCTGAATCACGCTGCTCTTCCCGGCGCCGTTGAGACCGCAAAGCAGGGTCAGTGCAGAACACGCCAGCTCCAGGGCATGAAAGCATTTGAAGTTCCTCAGACGAATCGCTGAGATCACAATACACACTCCTCTACCAAGGCTACGACAGTTTCGAAACGCTTCCTGACCGAGCGTGGACTACCGGTTCCAGCCGAAATAGACCGTTCAAAGCCCTTATCGGACGCCAGCCTGTCCTTGAACAGGTCAACGAGCCGACCTTGATGAGCGGCGACGTTCTCAACCTTGCGTACAGAGCAGCGAGAGAGAACAACGCTCCAGGTCTCGAAGAGAGCTTTGTTGATGGGCCGACGCTTCACATCTCCAGGATACATTTTGCGAAACGCCCGATCGCCAAAGATATGAGAGGCGGCACGCATGGCGCGATTGAAGTCAGTGCGAATCCGATCGACGCCCTTCTCATCACTTGCCTTGTTGAGCATCTCGATCGCATCCCGAAGGAATCCGTCAAAATTTCCGGTCTCGTAGCTTTGCCATGGCTTAAGGTAGAATGCGACGAATCGAAGAACACATTCGCGATCCTCCATGCGGGCCGGCTTGATTGAGCTACACGTGGCCCTCAAGAATGGTTCATCCTCGGCGAGACTCTTTACGAAGCCACGCCACGCTCCGGAATAGAGCGCGTGGCGTATTTCCTGGGCCTTCAGTGGAGTGCCTCCAGTGTTGATCCGAGTGAAGACGTTGAACATCACCTCAGGCGGTGTGCCATGCTCGATGATGTTGACGAGGAGTTCAGTCTCGTCAATTCGACGCCGCATGCGACGGGGCAGATCCTCAAAAATGGTCCCTCGGAATTGAGTCAAGTATTCGAGACCCTTCAGCGGAAAGCGCCCATCAATGTAGTCCCGAATCGTGGACATCCTCTGAATCCCGTCCACGACATCCCAGTCATCGTTCTCATCGGAAGAGACGTAGAACACCGGCAGCGGGATCTTGAGGAGCAAGGATTCAATGAGACGAGTCTTCTGGTGCCGTCTCCAGATCAGATTCCGCTGGAAATCCGGTGCGAGGTTGATCTCATTCTCTTTCAGGCGCCTGACGAGCTGCTGGACTAGAAGAATCTTGGTCCTTATCCGAATCCGAGCGGGATCGAAAGGGTCGGTGATCTCGCTGTCCGGCGAGACGAGATGCTCATCCTCCACTCCGTCATGTTGTCCAAGCTCTGCCGGGACGAGAACGGGGTCCTGCCCCTCCGGTGAACCAAGGGTCCGAGGGTCAGGCCCGTCAGCAGGGGCGACTGGCTGCGAGGTACTCATAGGAGGAGAGACGACTCCGCGCACGGCGGGCCTTCCACATGAGTGCATCATAGCGGGGGAATCGGGCATACTGAGGCGGTGGGAGCGAGGGACAGAATGAGGGAGCCGAGAGGACCCGAGTCTTCCGGTACGGCGAAGTCTCCGTCACGCGCACAACGCATTGTCAACCAGGATCGAGATGACAGTGAGGCGGGGTTCCGGATCGTCGTTGCGCCGGGCGAGGGAGCGGGCGCGGGCGAGCGACGCGTTCGCTTTCGCGAGCAGCTTCGTCGCTCCGGCAGGGTTTCCGAGCTCCCGCTTGAGCGCGGCGGCCGCTCTCTGGATCAGGGCGCGCAGGAGGTGTGATGCGGCGGACTGCGCCGGAACGGCTCGCCACAGCTCCTCCCACACCGCGTGGGCCTCCCAGAAGTACCCGGCTTCACAAAGCTGTACGCCGTAGCGGAACAGCCGGTCCTCGGCGAGGTCTTCGAGCCGGACCAACTTCGCCGGCAGCCAGCCCGCGGGGAGACGATCGAGGAACCGGTGGCCCTCCGGGTCGCGTTCCGGGTGCGGCGTCCGCCCGGGCCGGTGGCGGTAGGGGGGAAGCGCCGGGATCAGCCGCGCCGCTCGATCACGAAGCCGGTCAGCGCCGCGAACGCGTCCCGGTAGGGCGAGGGCGGGACCGGCGCGAGCGCCTGCCGCGCCGCCTCCGCGTGCGCCTCGGCCACCTCGCGGGCGGCGGCGAGTCCCCCCGTCCGATCCACCAGCGCCAGCACCGATCGCGCGTCCTTCTCGTCGAGATCGCCGGTCTCGAGGATCCTCTCCACCAGCGGGACCGCCTCCGGCTCCTGCTCCAGCGCGTGGAGCACCGGGAGGGTGAGGTGGCCCTCCCGGAGGTCGATCAGCACCGGCTTTCCGATCTGCGCCTCGCTGGCCGTGAAGTCGAGAACGTCGTCGGCAATCTGGAACGCCATGCCCAGGTGGGTGCCGTAGTCGGACAGCGCCTCCTCGATCCCGGGGGCCGCGCCGGCGCACATGGCGCCCATCCTCCCGCAGGCGGCGAACAGGCACGCCGTCTTGAGGCGGAGGATCTCGAGGTGCTCTTCCCGACGGAGGCCGATCACGCCGCCGCGGGCTGCCTCGAGGAGCATCCCCTCGGTGAGGCGCCGCGACACGTCGCACAGCGCCGTCACGAACCGCAGGTCTCCCTTCTCGGCCGCGAGCGCCACCGACTGGATGTAGAGGAAGTCGCCGAGGAGGACGGTGAGGTCGTCCCCGAGCATGCTGTTCAGGGACTCCTTGCCGCGCCGGGTGTCGGCGCGGTCCACGATGTCGTCGTGCATGAGGGTCGCGGTGTGGACGATCTCGACCATCGCCGCGTACCACGGCGCGCGGTCGCTGCCGCCGACCGCACGCGCCGACATGAGGAGCAGGATGGGGCGCAATCGCTTGCCGCCGCTGCGATAGAGATAGCGGCTCGCCTGCTTTACGAGTTCGAGGTCGCTGTCCACCCGGGTGGAGAGGACGCGTTCGACTTCGGCCAGATCGGGGGCGAGCTCGTCCATGAGTCCGACGAGGGGTGGGGGAGTGCGCGTGACGGTCACGGGGCGGGGGGATTCTCTCTCCGGCGACCTCGGCTCACACCGTGGCCGCCCGGGCCAGCCGGAAGAATCGGCGGAAATTCGCGTCGGTCGCGCGCTCGACCGCCTCCGGCGTCTCGCCCCGGACCTCCGCGAGCCGGCGCGCCGTCTCCACCACGAAGGCGGGCTCGTTCCGCTTTCCGCGACGGGGCGCCGGAGCGAGGAACGGGGCGTCGGTCTCCACGAGCAGTCGGTCCGGCGGAATCTCCGCCGCGACGCGGCGCAGCGCGTCGGCGTTGCGGAACGTCAGGATGCCCGAGAACGAGATCAGAAAGCCCCGGTCCACCGCCGCCCGCGCGAGGCGGGCGCTCGCGGTGAAGCAGTGGAGTACGGCGCCACACTGGTCGAGTCCTTCGGCGTCGGCGATCTCGAGGAAATCGTCCTCCGCATCGCGGTGGTGGACGACCACCGGCAACCCCAGTTCGCGGGCGGCCCGGATCTGTCGCCCGAACACATCCCGCTGGACCGGCCGGGGACTCAGGTCGTAGTGGTAGTCGAGCCCCACCTCCCCGATGGCGAGGAGGCGCGGCCGCCGGGCCAGGGTCCTGAGCCGGCCCTCGCCGCCCAGAGCGTCGAAGTCCTTCGCATCGTGCGGATGGCAACCGATCGTGGTGTAGAGCTGCGGCAGCGCGGCGTCTGGGTGATCGGCTCCGCCCGGGTGGAGTTCGTCCAGCAGCGAGAACGTCCGCTCGTGAGAGCGGTCGGCGTCCAGAGTTCCCATGGCGACGACGGTGTGGACCCCGGCGGCGCGGGCGCGCTCCAGAACGGCCCGGCGGTCCGGAGCGAAAGCGGGGAGCTCCAGATGGGCGTGGGAGTCGGTCACTCGTCCCCTGCCCGGTGCGCGTCCGACGGCAGGGGCGCGGCGAGCGCCTCCCGGTACACGTCCTTCATCGCAACCCCCGCCTCGGCCGCGAGCCGGCGGCAGTCTTCGAACTCGGGGGCCCGGTTCACCACCCGCCCGTCGCGCACGCCGAGCTTCACGCCGATGGCCCCCCACCGGGTGGCCACCCGCACCTGGCGGCGAGCCAGGGTCCGCCGCTCCACCTCCCAGGTCCGAACCCCGAGGGTCGTGCTCTCCTCGAAGAACGCGGCGCACACCGACTCGCACCGGGCGGTCTCGACGAGCGCAGTCAGCGTGAAACCGGGACGGCCCTTCTTCATGGACGCCGGCGACGCGAACGCGTCCAGCGCCCCGCTGGCGAGGAGGCGTTCGATCAGGTGGGGGACGAACTCGGGCTGCATGTCGTCGAGCGTGGCCTCGACCACCCGGATCCGTTCCGTCGCCGACGCGAAGGGCTCGGCCGTCCCGAGGACGGCTCGCAACGCGTTCGGACGGCCGTGCTTCGGGTTCCGGTGGCCGAGTCCATAACCGACCGTTCGGGGCGTGAATGCGGGCCACCCGTCGAAGGACTCGACGAGGCCGGTGAGAACCGCTCCCGTGGGCGTAGCGCGCTCGAAGCCGGAGCCGTCGGAAAACGTCGGAACCCCCCGCAGGAGGAGCGCGGTGGCGGGCGCCGGGACCTCGAGGGTGCCGTGTTCGGCGTCCACCGAGCCGCTCCCGACGTTCACCGGGGACGCCGTGACCCGATCGGGGGCGAGATGGGCGATCGCCGCGACCACGCCGACGATGTCCACCAGCGTGTCCAGCGAGCCGAGCTCGTGGAGATGAACGCGCTCCGCCGGCTGGCCGTGGATCTGCCCCTCGGCTTCGAAGATGCGACGGAGCAGGGCGGCGGCGCGCTCCCGGACCGGATCCGGAAGCCGGCTGCGATCGAGAGCGTCGAGGAATTCGTGGAGATGTCGCGTGGTGGGGGTCGAACCCACTTCGACTTCCGCCCGCAGGCCGCGGATTCCGGCCCGCGAGGCCTCCCGGAACGAAAGCGCGCCGGGAGCGCCGAGCGCCGCCGCCACGCCCTCGAACACGTCGGCGGGCGCGCCGAGATCGCGGAGCGCCCCGAGCAGCATGTCGCCCGAGACCCCCGCCGAGAGATCGAAATGGAGGATGCGCACCGGGCGGCGGATTGTAGAAGCGGAGGGGGACGGGGTTACTCTCTTCGAGTTCTCTCCTCCCCGTGACCGACTTCACCGCAGCGCCAGCGCCGGTCGAGCAGATTCGCAGCGAGGCCACCGTGCGCCTCCGCGAGTTCATGCGCGAGCGGGGCCTCAAGAAGTCCCGCCAGCGAGGCCTCATCCTCGACGAGTTCCTCGGGATGGGGGGTCACGTCTCCGCCGACGACGTGCACGACCGCGTTCGACAGGTGGACGGCTCGATCGGGCGCACGACGGTGTACCGTGCGCTCCGACTCTTCTGCGACGCCGGGATCGCCTCCTCGATCGACCTGAAGGATGGCCTGACGCGCTTCGAACCGGCGCTCTCGCGGGACCACCACGACCACCTGATCTGCGTCCGGTGCGGCCGGATCGACGAATTCGTGTCGCAGGAAGTGGAACGCATCCAGGAGGAGGCGGCGGCGGCTCACGGGTATCGCCTCGAGTGGCACCGCCACCAGCTCTACGGCCGGTGCCCGTCCTGCCGCGAGTCCTGACCGGAGAGGCCGGTCACATCGCGCCCCCCTCCAGAAAGCTGTAGTAGCGCCCGGCGCCGGCGACCACGATGTGGTCCACGACCGGGATCCGCAGCAGGTCTCCGGCGTCGCACAGACGGCGATTCAGCGCCCGGTCGAAGCGCGACGGCGACGGATCCCCGGACGGGTGGTTGTGAAACAGCACGAGGGAATCGGCGCCCCACTCGACGGCGAAACCGAACACCTCCCGGGGATGGACCGGCACCGAATCCCGGGATCCGGTGGCGAGCACGCGGGCCCGGATGAGCCGGCCCCGGACATCGAGCGCGACCGCCCCGAACTCCTCGCGGGCGCCGTTGCCGAACCGGGCGGTCAACCACGCCGCCATCCGCTCCGGCTCGACGAGCTGAACCGGCTCCGGCCGCTGGGGCGCAAGCGCCCGTCGTCCCAGTTCGAGGGCCGCCACGAGACGCACCAGCCGCACCCGGGTGAGTCCCGGCGCTCGCCCGGCGTGAGCGAGCGGCGCCTGCGCCAGCGGGAACAGACCTCCGGCCTCGGCGAGGATCCGCTGCGCCAGCGCCGCGGTCCCGGCGCCCAGCACCAGCCGGAGCAGTTCCTCCGGCTCGAGCGCGCGGGGCCCCTGTTCGAGGAGCCGTTCCGCCGCCGGGTCTCCCGGGCTCCGGCGACGGCGACGGAGCGCGGCGGCCGGAAGCGATCGGGGCGAAAAGGCCGGACGGCGGCGAGAGGAGCGGGAGGGTCGGGTCAACGGGCGCCGGGGTCCTCGACGCGGAGGGAGTGCGTGGAGTTCCCTGCTCTGGTGACCGTGAGCCCGGGGGCCGGCTCGCCGGGCGCCGCCGGCGGGTCGAAGCGGACCTCGGTGAACGGATCGCCCTCCGGATGGAACGCCCCGCCTTCCACCGGGACCAGCCGCCCGCCGAGTCCATGGAGCGACCCGTCCTCGAACCGCACCCGGAGTGGCGATCGGCCGGAGTCATAGACGCCGGCGAGCGCTTCGAGGACCTCCGGCGCGACTTCCACTTCCTCGATCCGGGGTTGCTCCTGGCCCAGCACGTGCCGGGCGATGCGGTTTTCGAGGACTCCCGGACGTCCGGCGCCGGAGTTCATCAGGACCGCGATCCCGAGCCGGGGCTCCGGATACCACGCGAGCTGGGCGCGGAAGCCGTTGATGCCGCCGCCGTGGGACACCTTGGCGAAACCGTGCTCCTCCGCGAGGCCGAGCCCGTACCCATAGGGCGCTTCCTCGCCGCTGACGAGGACGCCCGGGGCGGTCATGCGCTCATAGCCGGCGGCGCTGACTGCTTCGCCTCCCACGAGCGCCCGCTGCCACCGAAGCAGGTCGAGGACGCTGGAACCGAGCGATCCGGCGGCATAGGGAAGCCGCATGCTGAGCGGGTCATCGTTCCGAAACCCGCCGTCCGACGCCAGCTCGTAGCCCTCGGCGCGGGAACGGACGATCGGGTTGTTGTCGAGGTAGTGGGTGCTCTCCAGCCCGAGCGGCTCGAAGAAGCGGCGGCGCAGGAAATCGGTATAGGAGTCGCCGCTGAGCCGCTCGATCAAGACGCCGAGCAGGTAGTAGCCCGAGTTGTTGTACTGGTAGCGGTCGCCGGGTTCGAACTCGAACGGAGCCGAGCCGAACAGGTCCAGCATGGCCTCATGGCCGAGATCGAGCCGCGACTGCGCCCAGAATTCCTCCATCTCGGTGTAGCCCTTGATGCCGGAGGTGTGGTTCAGCAGCCGCTCGACCGGGATCCGGAACCCGGCGGTGTCGTAGTCCGGGAAGTGCTCGCGCAGGTCGGAGTCGAGGTCCAGCGTCCCGTCCTCGACGAGGAGGACGGTGGCGGCGGCGGTGAACTGCTTCGTCACCGACCCGATCCGGTACACCGTGTCGGCGGTGGCGGGGACGTCGTTTTCGAGATCCGCGAGACCGAACCCGTCGGCGAAGACGGGCTCGCCGTCGAGCTCGACCGCCACCGAAGCCCCCGGAGATGGACCCTCGCGGAGCGCGGTCTCGACGAGGGCGCGGATCCCCGGAGCCAGGGGATGCTCCGCCGGCTCGGGCGGACCTCCGCATCCGAAGGAAACAACGATCGGAAGGACGGCCGACGCGGGACGGAACCAGTTCATCGCCGCGATCTTAGGGCGGACCGCCCGGGCCAAGCGAGATGGGCCATCCCCTCCCACACATCGCGTCCACGAGGCTGCCGGCGGGAAGGGCCGCCGGATACTCTCCCGCAATGCGCAGCGTCCGTGTCGAAACCCGGATCGAAGCTCCCGCCGAGCGCGTCTTCGCCCTGAGCACCGACATCCCCCGCTTCGGCGAGGTGGTCGGCGGCATCGAGCGGATCGAGCTGCTCACCGACGGTCCGGTGGGGCCCGGAACCCGATGGAGGGAAACCCGGGTCATGCACGGCAGGAGAGCGACCGAGGAGATGGGCATCACCGCGTTCGACCCACCGCGAACCGTCACGATCGAGGCCGACTCGCACGGAGCGCACTACGTCTCCACCTACCACTTCACGCCGGAGGGCGGGGGCACCCGGGTCGCGCTGGAGTTCGCCGCGCACCCCCGGTCCCTCATGTCGCGGCTGATGACCGCCGTGCTCGGGCGGGTCATGTTGTCGAGTGTCCGGAAGGCGCTCGAGGCCGACCTCCGGGATGTGAAGCGCGCCGCCGAAAACACGAATGCCTGATCCCCGGCGGGGAGCGGCTCCCCGCGGGTTCCGACCGATCCGGACCGAGCGGCTGGAGATCCGGGTGTTCCGGCTCTCCGATCTCCCCGATGTCCAGGAATACGCCGCCGACCCGCTCGTCACCCGCCATCTGCGATGGGGCCCGAATCGGGAGGACCAGACGTTCGCCTTCCTTCGGGAGGCGATCGCTCGGGGCCGGGCGCCCGAGTCGCGGAGCCTCGATCTGGCCGTCGTCGAGCGGAGCACCAGCCGCGTCTGCGGGGGCGTCGGCATCCACGGCCGCACGCCGGACAAGGTCGAGATCGGCTACGTGCTCGCCCGCCGGGCGTGGGGCCGCGGCTACGCGACCGAGGCGGTGCGGGCGGTGCTGCCGGTCGCCGCCGCGATCGGGGCGCGCGAGGTCTTCGCACTCGTACTCCCCGCCAACGGAGCGTCCGTCGGGGTCCTCCGACGCTGCGGATTCGAGCCGGTCCGGGACGCCGGCCCCTACGACGAGTGGCGGAGCGGAATGTGCGGCTCGGCGCAGGTGTTCCGGACGCCCACCGGTCGCTGGGCGCCGGGTTCCGGGCGCCTCACGGAGGTGCCCGGCCCGCGGCATCGGACAGCGCCGAAGCGCGGATCCGCCGGGCATTCCCGACCCGGATCGTGACGCGTTCCCGGTCGAGCCATTCGAGCAGCGGGATGGCGTGCTTCCGGCTGAGCCCGAAGCGGTCCTTGAACCACCCCACATCCATCTCCCGCCGGACCGCTCCCCGGGCCACGACGGCGCGGCGCACCTCGGCGAGGTGGGTGGCGTCGAACGCCAGTTCCGGAGTGACGAGGACGGCGCGGCCTTCGTGCGCGAGCAGCCGGCGCAGGGCATCCACCAGCAGGACGGAGGCTCCGACTTCCGCGGCGAGGTCGTTCAGGGTCGGCGGCGTGTAGCCGGAGCCTTCGAGCACCTGCGCGAGACCGTCCCGGACTTCCTTTTCGCGGGCGGTGAGCTCCACCCGGCGGTCAGCGGAGCGCACCGTGTCCCGGTCGCGTTCGAGCCTCCCGGCCGCGACCAGCCGGTCGAGCACGGCGTCGCAGACCCCGGCCGAGACGCCCGCCTCCTCGCGGAGCTGTTCGACCGGCATGCCGGGACGGAGCCGATGGGCGGATTCCCAGGCGGCGACCCGTTGGAGCAGGCGGTGTTCGAGACGCTCCACCGCGCCGGCGGCGAGGAGGGTGCGGCCCGGGCCGGTCGCCCCGCGTCCCCGGGACGCGACCGGGACGAGCTCCCCGGACTCGACGAGCCCGGAAACCAGCCGGCGCCCGCCCGCGGACCGGAGCCCGAGCCGCCGGGCGAGAACGGATTGGTCCAGACCGGCGGCGCCCGCTTCATCGAGGAAGGCTCGGGCCGCCTCGACCGCATCGGCGCCCCGGAGCCTCTCGACGCGGCGCAGGGCGACGGCGCTACGGGGCGACCGCTTCGGCGGATTCGCATCCAGCACCCGCCCGCCACCAATCGTGATCACCGGGGAGTAGCGCCGGACGATGAACCGGTCCCGACGGAGAGCCACCAACGGCGCCTCGAGGCGAAGCTGGACGAGGCCCTTCTCGCCGGGGTCGAGCCGGGAGCGATCGCCGAGGAGGCGGACCCGGGCCAGCGCGACCGCGGTGCCGATGTGGACGTGCACCCGTTCCCCGTCGGCGACGGGCGCCGGAGCCCATCCGAGCACTTCGAGCGAGGCGTCGAGCATCGGAGCGAGACCCAACTCGCCCGGCGACCCGACCGCCGATCCCCGCTCGACCGCGAACCGGCTGCCGCCGGAGAGGTTGAGCGCCGTCCGTTGCCCCGCGAACGCCTGAGGCACCGGGTCTCCGTGCACCTGGATGCCGCGGACCCGGGCTCGCTGGCCGCCGGGGAGGACCTCGACGTCGTCACCGACGCGGACCCGTCCCGAGAAGAGCGTGCCGGTGACGACCACGCCGAAGCCGCGCATGGTGAAGGCGCGATCCACCGGGAGCCGCAGCGGGCCGCCCCGGTCCCGGACGGCCGCAGTGGCCGCGGCGGCGGCCAGCGCCTGACGGAGCGCATCGAGCCCTGCTCCGGTGACGGAGGAGACCGGGACGATCGGCGCCGCCTCGAGCGGCGTACCTTCGAGGAGTTCGCGGGTCTCGAGCGTCGCCAGCTCGACGAACTCGGGATCGTCGGCAAGGTCCACCCGACTGAGCGCCACCACGGCGGCCCGAACCCCGAGCAGGCGGCAGATCTCGACGTGCTCCCGGGTCTGCGGCATCACCGACTCATCGGCGGCCACCACGAGGAGCATCACGTCGAACCCGGCGGCGCCCGCCAGCATGTTCCGGACGAAGCGCTCGTGCCCGGGGACGTCCACGAAGGCGTAGCGAAAGCCGCCGTCCTCGAGGTGGGCGAACCCGAGGTCCACGGTGATCCCGCGGGCCTTCTCCTCCTTGAGGCGATCGGGATCGGTGCCGGTGAGGGCGCGGACGAGCGAACTCTTGCCGTGGTCTATGTGGCCAGCGGTTCCGACCACGATGTCCCGCACGGCGGCGATTATGTCGGGCGCGTCGAGGTATGGAGCGCCGGTCTCCAGACCGGCACGGGCGACAGGGCAAGGTCGGTAGCCGTGCGCTCTCCGGAGCGGCACCGTATGGAGCGCCGGTCTCCAGACCGGCACGGGCGACAGGGCAAGGTCGGTAACCGTGCGCTCTCCAGAGCGGCACCGTATGGAGCGCCGGTCTCCAGACCGGCACGGGCGACAGGGCAAGGTCGGTAACCGTGCGCTCTCCAGAGCGGCACCGCATGGAGCGCCGGTCTCCAGACCGGCACGGGCGACAGGGCAAGGTCGGTAGCTGTGCCGCTCTGGAGAGCGGCGCTCCATACCGCCCGGCGCGACCACGGACCGCTGTGCCGCTCTGGAGAGCGGCGCTCCATAACGAGCGACGCTCCATGGCGGCGGGATCGCACAGAATAGGGGAGCGATCCGCGGAGGGAACCCAACCATGCCACGCACCCGACTCTTCCTGGCCTTCCTCGCCGTCAGCCTTCTCGGCGTAGCCGGAGCTGCAGCCCAGTTCCCCCAGCGCGGTCCCGACCGCGGGTCGCTCGTCATCGTCGGCGGCGCGCTTCGGGACGAGGCCATCCTCGAACGGTTCCTCGACCTCGCCGGGGGCCCGGACGCCCCCATCGTCATCATCCCGACCGCCGGCGGCGAAGAGGACTACGACGCGTGGTACGCCGGCGCGCGCCGGTTCCGCGAGCTCGGGGCGACAGACCTCACCGTGCTCCACACCTGGGACCGGGAGGAGGCCGACCAGGAGGACTTCGCGGCCCCGATCCGCCGGGCCCGGGGGGTCTGGTTCCCCGGCGGGCGCCAGTGGCGGCTGGTGGACGCCTACGCCGACACCGCCACCGAGCGGGAACTCCACGCCCTCCTCGAACGCGGGGGCGTGATCGGCGGCTCCTCGGCCGGGGCCACGATCCAGGGCGAGTACCTGGCCCGGGGCGACACCAGCGGCAACACGATCATGATGGGTGACCACGAGGAGGGGTTCTCCTTCTTCCGGGGCGTGGCCATTGATCAGCACCTCCTCGTCCGAAACCGCCACTTCGACCTCCTCGAGATCGTCGAGGCGCGTCCGGAACTGCTCGGGATCGGGATTGACGAGGACACCGCGATCGTGGTGCGCGGCGCCGGGTTCGAGGTCATCGGCCAGGGCTACGTCGCGATCTACGACAACACCCGGGTGCTCCCGAACGGCGGCGGGTTCTACTTCCTCCAGCCCGGAGATCGCTACGACCTGGAAACCCGCGAGCCCCTGCGGCGCCAGTTCGGCGGCGGGGCGTTCGCGACGACAGTGAAGAAGAAGCGGGACTGATCCGCGGAGCGATCGGCCCCGGCGGCGAGTCCCGGAGGAGCTCTAGCAGCCTGTGGACAAAGTCACGCGGCATTCGAGCGGCGATGCATCCCGGCTGAACGCGCCCCTCCGCTTCGCTCCGGGGCGCTCTTCGTTGCGCATCGGTCGGAATACACCCGGTATTCCTCCCTCGCGCGCCTCGTCAGCCGGGCGCCTCGCCACTCTCGGTGCTCACGCGACTTCATCCACAGGCTGCTACCCGTCTCCCGTCCGGCGCCGCCCCGGCCCCCTTCCCCGAGCCTCGACGCGCAGTTCGATGCCGAGCCGGCGGAGCTGGCCCGCCTCGCGTCGCAGCCCGGCGCGCGTCAGGGGGTGACGGTCGAGCCACACCCGAGGGAAGCGGAGCTCGAGGAAGTCGTCGCCCCCGACCGCCCGGATCCGCGGGAGCGGCTCGCGGCTGCGCCTCCGGCAAAGCAGCACCGCCAGCCGCAGGATCGCCGCAAGCCGCCCGGTCGTCGTGGGCCCCGCGGCGGTCATCTCCTCGAACCGCCCGGGACGGAGCCTCTGTCGGTGGGTTTCGATGAGCACGGCGAGGAGTTCCTGGTCGTCGCGGGAGAAGCCCGGCATGTCCGAGTTGCGGACGATGTAGGCGCCGTGGCGGTGGTGGCCGCTGAACGAGACCGAGAGCCCGATCTCGTGAAGCGCCGCCGCCCAGCGGAGGAACCTCCCGTGGGGGCCGCGTCGGAGGCTCCACCGGCCGCCCAACTGCCGCAGCCCGGCGAGCGCCGTCTCCCGGACCCGCGCCGCCTGCTCCTGATCCACCCGGTACTGGGCCATCAGGTTCCGGATCGTGGCGTCGCGGACATCGCGGTGTCCCCGTCGCCCGATGAGGTCATGGAGGACTCCTTCGCGCAGCGCCCCGTCGGTGGCGACCACGCTCTTCAGGTCGAGCGTCTTCATCACCGCGCGCAGGATGGCGACGCCCCCGGGGAAGTCCCACGACCGCTCGAGGCCCAGCCCCGGAATGGCGTCCGGCCCTCGGGTCAGCCCCTCGACGTGGGCGGCCCGAAGCATGCCGTGACGCAGGCGCTTCAGTCCGCGACGGGTCAGCCCCCCCGTGGGGCGAAGGAGTCTGGCGGCGGTCCGCACCGTCCCGGAGGAGCCGTAGGCATCCCGCCAGCCCAGCCGGAAAAAGCCCTCTTCGACCGTCTCCAACTCGCGCCGGGCCTCGGTCTCGGCCGCGGAGAACGAGCGCTTGCGGATGGCGCCTCCCGGGAAGAAGCGGCGGGTGAAGGAGACGCAACCCATGAACAGGCTGTCGGTGCGCATCGGCGAACCCCCGCTGCCGATGATGAGTTCGGTGCTGCCGCCGCCGATGTCGATCACCAGCCGCCGCTCATCGCCGCGCGGAAGGGTCGAGGAAACGCCGTGGTAGATGAGGCGGGCCTCCTCCGCGCCCGAGATCACTTCGACGCGCCGCCCGAGCGCCGCGCCGGCCTCTCCGAGCACATCGCGGCGCTTCTGCAGTTGACGGAAGGCATTCGTCCCCACCGCCCGGGTCTGCGCCTCCGGAATGTCGCGGATCCGCTCCCCGATGCGCGCCAGCGAATCGAGGCACCGCGTCCAGGTCGCCCCATCGAGGCCCTTGTCGCGGACGCCGGCCGCGAGCCGGACCGATTCGCGGAGCCGGTCCACGACCTCGATGTTGTCCCCGTGGACCCGGGCCACCGTCAGGTGGAAGCTGCGGGATCCCAGGTCCACCGCGCCGAAGAGGCCGTCGGGCGTGGAGGGTTCGTCGGGCAGCTCGATATCCCCCATGCCCACGCGAGAGCACTGAGACCATCTGCTGGCCGGTTACGATCCGCGCGCCGTGGCGACGTGGGTGGTGGGCGACGTTCAGGGCTGTTGTAGCACATGGCGGCGGCTTGCAGACCGCATCGGTTACCGGCGCGGACGGGATCGGGTGTGGTTCGTCGGGGACCTGGTGAACCGGGGACCGGACTCGCTGGGCATGCTGCGGTGGGTCGTCGAGCAGGGGGACTCGGCGAACTCCGTCCTCGGAAACCACGAACTGCACCTGCTCGCACAGCGCGAGGGGATTCTCGGGGCCCGGCGGCGGGACACGCTCCGGGACGTACTCGGGGCGCCGGACGCCCGGACGCTATGCGACTGGGTCGCGGCGCGTCCGTTCACCGCGCGGGTGGGATCGTTCCTTCTCGTCCACGCCGGGCTCCACCCACGCCGGACCGTTCCCGAAGCCGAGCGCCGCGCCACCGCCGCCGCGGAGGCCCTGCGCGGTGACCGGCGGGGCTTTCTGGAGGCGCTCTACGTGGCGCGCGGCGACCGACCGGGGAGCGGACAGCCGACCGGGAAGCGCGCCCGAAGGCTCGTTCGGGCCGCCCGGGACGCGCGGGTCCTCACCGGGATCCGGGGCGTGAACGCGGCGGGCAAGCCGCGGTTCGGGTTCGACGGCGCACCGGAGACGTTGCCGCCACGGCGTCGGCCCTGGTTCGAAGCGGTGCGGCTCCCCGCCGGGCTCACGGTTCTGTTCGGCCACTGGGCGGCGCTCGGGCTCACCTCCGCCCCGGCCGGGGACGGGCGCGTCGTCGGGCTCGATTCGGGGTGCGTCTGGGGCGGCTTCCTCACCGCGCTGCGTCTCGAAGACGGTGCCTTCGTGCTGGAGCCGACGGCCCGGGGCGACCGCCGTTCACCAGCATCCTGAGGCGCGCCCGCCGCGAGCGACGCCGGCGGCCGAAGATCACTCGCAGGTCGTGGGGGGACGGAGACGGAGCGTCCGCTCGGGAAGGCGCAGGTCCACGCGCCGGCGGAAGCGGGAGATCCGCTCCATCGTCTCGAGGTCGAGTCGCTTCTTCGCCACGTAGATGCTGATGGGCGTGATCACGACACCGGCCCGGAACCGCTCGCGCCGCGGCCGGTCGAGGTCCGGCGACTCGGGACCTCGTTCCCGCTCGACCCAGCCTTCGATCGTGAGCCGTTCGAACGCGGGGTTCGCTCCGTCGAGGCGGTCGTAGAAGGTGAACTGACTCACGATCCGGCCGGGAGCGACGGCCCGCACCCGCCCCTCCTCGGTGCGGATGACGACCTCCCGCAGGCACGGCGCGACATCGAAGCGCACCGGGACATAGACGCTCCGGGGGAGGACTTCCTCGTCCGGCTCCCACGCTCCGGAGACGGTGGAGGCGATCAGAAGGACCCCGAGCGCCAGCACCCGGAACCGGGGGCGGACTCGACCCCCGCCCGGCGTCCTCCCGTCTGATCGCCGTGTCATGTGCGTGACAATATGACGACACGATGACAGATTCAAGGCTCATTCGTGACGCACCGCGAGTCGGAGGCCCCCAGCGTCCCTCACTCTCACCATCGGGGCCGCGCTCCATGCCGCACCGCGACCGGGCTCGAGGGAGCGCGGGGCGCGGACCGGTCGGCGCCCGTCAGTCCACGACGAAGCTGTAGATCTTGAAGCGGCCGTCCTGTTCGACCATGGACCCGAAGAGCCGCGCCACCATCCGCTCTCCGTCCTCATCACGAAGCGTCAGAACGGTCTCCCGGTGGACCCGGAACGGCCCGTAGTCGGTCACCTGGCCCAGGAAATCCACCGACACCAAAGCGAGACGACGTCCGCCGTACCGCCTCAGGGTGGTCGCGAGCGAGTTCCGGCTTCTGGGCTCCATCAGCTCCCAGAGGAACCTGGCGGAAGTGTTCCGCTCGGGCCGGCTGGCGGGGAGCGCCGGATAGACCGAATGGCGGAATTCGGCCTCGGATAGCGCCAGGCCCTCGAGCGCGGACGCATCCCCCGTCTCGAGGCCGCCGAGGAACGCGCGGGCCGCGGCTTCAGCCGACGGGGACAGACCCCCGAGCTCGGGAAGATGCGGGTCCGGATCCGGGGCCGCCGCAGCGGTGAAGCGCAGCGACCCCAGAGGTCCTGTCCGTCGTTCGCGAGCCGTGTCCTGGTCCGAGGGCGTCCTCTCGAGGGCTCCGGCGCACCCGAAGAGGAGAGCGAACCCGAGAGCGAGTCCGGCGCCGCCCCCCGACCCCCGGACTCCGCCGGCCGAACCCGAGGGAGTCACCGGAAGGAGGCTCCTCCGAACGGCTCGTCCGCTGTCAGTTCGAGCTCAGGATCGTCCAGCCCTGGAACCAGTCGCCGCCCACATCGCAGGCGCCGATGTAGTTCGTGGCCTCGAAGAAGCCGTCGTTCGGCGGCATCGCCGCGCCGGTGAGCGCTGGAGACCCCGCGGTCGGGCAGACTCCGAATTCCTCCGGCTCATCGCCGTGGCCCGGGTGGTAGTACGGCTGCTCCAGCATCGGATCCATCTCCCTGATGCCTGCCCCGGCCGCATTGGCCGAAGCGACGAGGGCCATCACGGACGGGTCCGCCTCACCCTTGTTTCCGCCGTCCCCGAAGTTCCCGGCCGCGTTGTTGTGGAAGATCGAATTCATCACGACCAGGTTGCCCGCGACGGCCTGCTGGTAGGTGGCCGTCTGGTCCAGTCGCAGTCCCTCATCCTTGAAGCCCGTCACGATGAAGTTGCCGTACTCGCCCGCCGTGCCCTCTCGGAGCAGCATCCCGATGTCACTCTCGTCACCGAGATCGGTCCCCGGATCGCCGATCAGGGTGACGTTGTAGAGAGTCGGGCTGGAACGCGGCTCGAGGTCGTTGTTGTCGCTGCTGCTGTCGGCCTCGATCCCGTTGTCCGCGTCGTCACCGCGCTGCTGGGCGATCCAGAACTGACCGCGACCGGTCCAGCCGTCGGTCCAGTCGAAACTGTCGTCCGCGGTTCCGGTGACGAGGAGGTGCTTCGCGTCCACCGTGCCGCCGAACCACTCGAAGCCGTCATCCTTGTTGTAGTGGACCTGGACGTAGTCCACCACCGTACCGCTGCCCACACCCTGGAACGCGACACCGTTCAGTTCGTTGTCCGGGCTGAACTCGGTACCCGCGAATTCGACTCGGACGAACTTCAGGACGCCGCTGTCGTCGGTCGGATCATCGCCGCCGAACTCGCCGGTGTCACCTTCCCCTTCCTTGATGCCGCCGGGCACATTGAGGGGAGCGCGTCCGTTGATGATGAGGCCGCCCCAGTCTCCCCGAGCGCGCTCACCGTCCACCTGGTCGCTCGTCATGACGATCGGGGCATCCGCCGTGCCCTCAGCCATGATCCTGCCGCCCCGGCTGATGATGAGCGTCCCGTTGCTCGCACTGTCGCCGAAGATCCGAGTTCCCGCTTCGATCGTGAGCGTGACCCCGTCGGCGACGAACACGGCGCCCTGGAGCAGGATTTCACCCGACCAGGTCGTATCCTCGGAGATCGTGCCGCGGGCCGTTGCCGGACCAGACGACTCCGGTCCAGTGGTCGGCGCCGGAGCGGACGTCGGCGCCGGCGTGGACGAATCGTCTTCGCACGCCGAGAAGACGAAGAGGGCGGCCGCAAGCACGGCGGCGGTCCGAAGTGTTGTGCGCATGGAACATGCCTCCTTCCGGATGCGCTCAGGGGGTCGGAACCCCGTTCGTGGGGAGAGAAATCACCGGCCATCCCCTCCGTGATCCGGGGGGCGGATTCACTGCGATATCCGGCCGGAACAGAAGGGGGGGGGGGAAGCGGATCAGGTTCCTCAGCGGATCGCGTAGGAGAGGCTGAGGGAGAAGGACCGGCCCAGCTTGAAGAGTCGCTGGAGTTCGCCGCCCTGGGTGAATCGGTGTTCGGAATCGAGCAGGTTGTCGAAGGACGCCCGCAGGCTCAGGCTGTCGAACCGCCTGGTGAAGACCGCGTCGAGGATCCCGCGGCCCTCCTCGTAGATATCGGGAAGGCCGACCGACCCCACGTCCACGATGCGGTCGTCGAAGTAGTTGTAGAGGACTCGGACGCTGCTTCCGAGCTCGGGCAGATCCATGTCCAGACTCAGATTGAACACGTTCGCCGACTGGCCCGCCAGCGGCCGATCCAGGCTCGTCTGCACCTGTCCCGCCACCTCCTCCAGCTCGATCTGCGAATCCACATAGGTGTAGTTCACGGAGCCCGTGAAGCGCCCGAACGCGCGCCGGGCTTCCAGCTCCACTCCGGTGTTCCGGGCGCCGAGGGCGTTCGTGTACGACGTGCGGAGCTGAGATGTCGGCTCGACGATCCGCTCGATCGGATTGGTGAAGTCCTTGTAGAACATGCTGATGGCGAAAACCTCGCCGGCGCCGGGGAAGGTCTCGAGCCGAGCGTCCACGTTTCGGATCAGCGCGCGCTCCAGGCCGGGGTTCCCCACCACCGCGCGCCCACCCACGACATCGGTGAACTCGAAGGGCGCCAACTCCCGGAACTCGGGACGGTTCACCGTGTGGCTGTAGCCAGCGCGCACGTTCGTCCGGTCGGAGAGGGCATAGACCGCGTTCACGCCGGGCAGCACATCGGTGTCGTTCAGACTCGCCGTGATCAGCTCCCCGGCGATGGAGAACGGATCGAACGTGTCCACGATCTGTTCGGAACGCTCCACTCGCGCGCCGCCGATGATCCGAAGGTTGCGGCTGAGCGGCAGGTCGGTCATCGCATAAAACGCCTGGACCGTCTGTTCGGCGCGATACGTGTCGGTGGGCCGAGTCTCCTCGCGGAGCTCGAAGGCTCGCCCGATGTTCGCCGGCGTGAAGATCATTTCCGGCGTCTGGGAGGTGTCCACCAGCCCGCTGATCCGCGGAGTCAATCGGAAGCGGCGAGAGCTGAAGTCCCGCTCGCGCATCGTCGCCCGGGGCCCGAGCTTGACGCTGGCCGGGAGGTCGTCCCACTGGGCGAAGAACAGGGTCCAGTCGGCCCCGAGTTCCACAACCTCGTCATCGAGGTCGTTGAACATGCGAAAGCCGCTTTGCGACTCGTCGGCGAGGACGTAATCCCCGGTGAACGAGTTGAACTCGTAGAGCGTCTCGCGCAGGTCGGGCTCGTCGCGAGTTGCCCGTGAAAGGGTCGCGTTCCATTCGAGCTGGCTGGCGGCGAGCGTCTGAAAGTAGTGCTCACCGGAGAAGCGCGAAGAGAGGATGCCTTCCTCCACCCAGAACAGGCGGCTGTTGCGGATGTTCGCGCCCACATCGCTGTTGTAACCCTCGAAGGTGCGGGCCTCGTTCTTCGAGTTGTGGGTGTAGAAGTTCTCCAGCGCGACCCGGTGGTTCCCGGAGAACTTGTAGGCGAGGTTCCCCACGATCCCGGTGGATGTCTTCGACGATGTGATGTCGAAGTCGTAGTCGTTCTGAACGTCCATGTCGCCACCGGAAATCGAGAAGAACGTCTGATCCTCGCTCTGGGTCTGGTGGCTCTCGGAGAAAGTGACGCTCACGATGGCGCCGAGCCGGTCCCAACTGTTCCCGGCCACGAAGCTGTAAGACTGGTTGTGTCCGATGCTCTCGTTCACCGGGGACCACACGTTGGAGAACGATTCGCCCATCGTCTCGAGTTCGGCAGGCGTGAACCCGGCCTCGGTGAATCGGCTCGTACGGACCACCCTGGAATCGGGGATGGAGGAGGGGAGCGAACGGGTCCCGTCATCCAACCCCAGCCAGTCGCGCCCTCCACCCCGGTAGGAGAGCCCGTCCTGGAAGCTTGTGTTCGTGTTGTAACCCTGCGAGATCGAGACGTTGATGACCGGCTCGGTGGGGAAGGACAGCGGATCGATCTCCACGAGGCCTCCGGAGAAGTCGGCGGGTTTGTCCGGCAGGTAGGACTTGACCACCGACACGCTCTCGATGAGTCCGGTGGGGAAGAGATCCAGCGGCACGACTCGCTTGTCGGGCTCGGTCGTCGGAAGAACGGAGCCGTTCAGCGTCGTGTTGGAGTAACGCTCACCAAGCCCGCGGACGAACACGTACTGGTTGTCCACCACGGTCAGCCCGGTGACCCGCTTCATGGCCGAGGCGGCGTTCGAGTCCGCGTTCGCCTTCATCTCGTCGGAGGCGAGGTTGTCGCTGATGGTGGCGGCCTTCTGCCGCTCCACGAGCTGGGCCTCGGCGGTGAACAGCTCGGGCTCGATCACTTCTCCGGTGACCACGACCTCCTCGGCGAACCGCTCCATCGTGAGCGCCACGTCGAGCCGGGTGGTTGCTCCGGCCACGACTTCCACGCTGACGGTGACGTCCTCGTAGCCGGAAAAGCCGACCCGCAGCTCGTGGGGACCGATCGGCAGGGTCAGCGTGAACTGACCGTCGAGCTCGGAGTAGGCGATCGCCCCGGTCTCCACGACGGTGATCGGCGCGGCCGGGAGTCCGAAGGCGTTGAAATCGTCGCGGACCACGCCGGCGACCTGACCGGTCTCCTCCTGGACCGCGGCCGCGCCGGGAGGGGGGAGGAGCGCTGCGAAGAAGATCGCCGCGAGGGCGACCTGCAGCCAGCGGCTCGGGTGGGAGAGCGCCATGGCCCTCCGGGGAAGGAATCGCGTGTCGAACATGACGGCGGAATTGTGGGCGGATCCGGTTGCCCGGGCTTGAACCCCGCAACAACTTCGCGTTACAAATGAGTGACGCCCCGCGAATGCGGCGTGACGCCCCCTCGACCCGCCAGAGTGCAGGCGCGCCGAACTCCCGTCCGGCAAAATGACCGAGGGCATGCGGGCGGCGGCGCCCTATGGAGCGCCGCTCTCCACCGGTTCTCCCAGTAGGGGTGCGGCACCGGGAAACCACGCTGCTTCAGGTCGCAACCTGATGACCGGCGCTCCATCGTGCCGCTCTGGAGAGCGGCGCTCCATAGGAGCGCGGCGCTCCATACCGCCGGCGCGCCGGCAGGAGGCCCCGGCAGAGGGGGGAGAGGTTCGGAGAGGGGGGATCCGTCCTCCCTCTCCGAGAGAGAACGTGATGCCGATCGCAACCTGGAGCGGAGCGAAGGTTGCGATCTGAGGCGCGAAGCGCCGAGCGGGCCGGGGAAGGGGGCCGCCTTCGCGGGTTCGCCGGCCTTCACTCCTACGGCTCCAACGACTCTTCGGCCCCCTTCCCCGGCCCGCCCGACGTATCCCGGCCCCCGCGCGCGCTACGCGGGGCGGCGAGGGTCGGCCGGATAGGTCCCGAGGATCCGGAACGAACGCGAGAACACCCGGAGCTCCTCGAGCGCCCGCTCGACCGCGGGGTCCTCCGGCTTCCCCTCGAAGTCGCAGTAGAACCGGGTGGAGGTGAACGAGCCCCCCACCATCGCGCTCTCGAGCTTCAGCAGGTTCACCCCGTTGGTGGCGAACCCGCCGAGCGTCTTGTAGAGCGCGGCGGGGAGGTTCCGCACCTCGAAGACGATCGTCGTCAGCATCGGCCCGGGGGCCGGCGCCGTCACCTCCTCGGCGGCCATCAGGAGAAACCGGGTCGTGTTGTGGGGGGCATCCTCGATGTCGGCCGCGAGGATCTCCAGCCCGTGGAGTTCCCCCGCCAGCGAGGAGGCGATCGCGGCCCGCCGCCGGTCCCCCCGCCGCGCCACGTCGGCGGCTGCCCCGGCCGTGTCCCGACCCACGACCGCTTCGAGCCCGTGGGCGCGAATCCACTCGCGGCACTGGGCGAGCGCATGGACGTGGCTGTGGACCGTGACGAGGTCCTCCGGCCGCGCCCCGGGGACGCCGAGGAGCTGGCACCGGATGCGGAGGAAGGTCTCTCCCACGATCCGGAGACTCGACTTCGGCAGGAGGTGATGGACATCGGCCACCCGGCCCGCCTCGGAGTTGTCCACCGGAATCAGGGCTCTTTCCGCCCTTCCGGTCGCCACCGCGTCGAAGACATCCTCGAACGCGACGCGCGGCAGCGGCTCGTATCCGGGCAGGAACTCGCGGCAGGCGAGGTGAGAGAACGACCCCTCCACACCCTGGAATGCGACTCGCGGCATGCTGTTCCGGTCCCGGCCGGCGATGCGGGCGCGATGAGCAGCGTCCCGACCCGCTGGTAGAGTTGAAATCCGCTCGAGCTCCAGATCCCGGCCGTGAAGACGATACTCGCCATCGAAGACGATCCGGACATCGTCGAACTCCTGCGGTTCAATCTGGAGCGGGAGTCGTACCGGGTCCGTTCCGCGCTGACCGGGACCGAAGGGCTCCGCAAGCTCCGCGAAGAGCCGCCCGACCTGCTCATCCTCGACCTGATGCTGCCGGAGATGAGCGGCTTCGAGGTCTGCCGGACGGTGCGCGCCGACCCCCGTCTCGCGCACCTGCCCGTCATCATGCTGACGGCGCGGGGTGAGGAAGCCGACGTGATCGCCGGCATCGAACTCGGCGCCGACGACTACGTGCGCAAGCCCTTCAGCCCCCGAGAGTTGACCGCTCGGGTCGGTGCGCTCCTGCGCCGCGCCGCGCGCTCGGTCCGCGCTGTCGAGGAGGTCTCCCACGAGACGCTGCGCGCGGGAGATCTGGTCATTGATCCGACTTCGCACCGGGTCCATCGGAACGGCAGCGATCTGCCGGTGACCCACCTGGAGTTCCGGCTGCTCCATTACCTCGCCTCCCATCCGAGGCAGGTCCTTTCCCGACAGGAGATCCTGAATCGGGTCTGGGGCCGGGAGAGGTACATCACCCAGCGCAGCGTGGACGTGTACATCCGCCGGCTGCGGCAGAAGCTGGATCCGCCCGGGGGGCCGTCCCTGCTCTCCACCGTCCGGGGCGCGGGCTACCGCTTCGAGCCCCCCGATTGACGCCGGCGCCTCGAGACCGTCGGCGCGACTCCGGCCGCCCATCCCGTCTCGCGCTCCGACTCGCGGGCGCGAGCGTGCTGGTCGCGGCGGTTTCGTTGTTCACGGTCCTGCTCACGACGGAACGGGTGGTCCGCGGGAACGCCGAAGCCGCCACCTTCGCCAATCTGGACGCGATGGTCGAGGTCGCGCTGGGCGCCCCGCCCCCAGGCGCCTCCCCCGAGATGACGGCGCGGTGGGCGCTGGGCCTCGCCGGGTTCGAGACCGACCTCGATCGGCCGACCCCGACGACGGCCGAGCGCCGGGTGACGGTGATCGGGCGTGACGGCGACGTCGTCGCCGACTCCCACGAGGCCCCGGCGACGATGGACAACCACGCGAACCGGCCCGAGGTCCGGGCGGCCTTCGCGACCGGTTACGGGCGTTCGCAGCGCTTCTCGGACACCCGCGGCGAGGAGCTCTCCTACGTTGCGGTGCGGCTTCCGTGGAACCCCGACACCGTCCTGCGCCTGTCGGAGCCCGTCGTCCGCATCGAGGAGACGATCCGCGCGATCCTGGCCCCGGTCACGCTGGTGACCCTGCTGGCCGTGCTCACCGCCGCCGGCCTCGCGTGGTGGTACGCCCGCCGGTTCGCCGACCGGGTGGACCGCCTGGTGCGGTTCTCGGAGCGGGTCGCGCAGGGCGATTTCCGACCGGAATCCGCCGCACCCGGCGTGGACGAGCTGGACGCCCTGCTCGCGTCCCTCAACCGGACGGCGGACGCGCTCCGCACGTCGTTCGAGTCGCTCACCGCCGAGAAGAATCAGGGCGCCACGATCCTCTCCAGCATGGTGGAGGGCGTGGCCGTCCTCGATCGAGACCTGCGCATCGAGTATCTGAACGGGGCGTTTCGCGAGCTCCTGTCGCTGCCCGGCGGGTCGTGGCGGGAATACCGGGGACGCAAGGCGCGGGGGGTCCTCGAGGCCAAGCGCCTGGTGAAGATGGTCAAGGCCGCCATGCGCGGCAAGTCGAGGGAACGCGAAGTCGCCGTAGCGGGTCGCGACATCCTCGCGCGGGCCGCCCCGGTCCGCCCCCGGGATCCGGCCTTCGAAGGCGAGGGACCGCTCGCGCCGCGCGACCGGAAACGCGCGCCGGTGGGCGCCGTGCTCGTCCTCATGGACGTGACCCGGCTGCGGGCGCTGGAGCGGGTCCGCCGCGATTTCGTGGCGAACCTCTCCCACGAACTCAAGACGCCGCTCACCGCGATCCGGGGGTTCTCGGAGACCCTGCTCGACAGCGACCTCGAGGAGGGAGCCGAGCGCCGCCGATTCCTCGAGATCATCCGGGAGCACGCGATCCGGCTCTCGCGCCTCACCGACGATCTCCTGCGGCTGGCCCGCATCGAAGCCGGCAAACTCGAGGCGGATGCCTCTCCGACGAATCTGCAGCGCCTTTTGGCATCGGTCGCCGAATCGGCGCGGTTGAAGGCGGGACAGCGCGATCTGAGAGTCCATCAGTTCCAGGGCGACCCGAGGGTCTGGACCGACCCGACGCTGGTCGTCGAAATCCTCGAGAACCTGTTGGCCAACGCCATCCAGTACTCCGAAGACGGCACCCCGGTGGAGCTCTCCATCGAGCGACGCAAGCATACGTTCCGGATCGCCGTGAGGGACCGCGGCGTCGGGATCCCCAAACGGCACCGTGGACGGATCTTCGAGCGCTTCTACCGGGTGGACCCCGCCCGCTCGCGGGCCGTGGGGGGGACCGGACTCGGGCTCGCGATCGCGCGCCACCTCGCCGAGCTCCTGGGTGGAGCGATCCGGCTGCGAAGCAAGCCCGAGCAGGGGTCGGTGTTCTGGCTGGAACTCCCGGCTCGCACGCGGAACCTGTCGGAATCAGACGAGACGGAACTCGAGACCCTCGCCGAGGGGGGCGACCCGGACGAGTTGCGCCTCGACCCGGTCGCCGATCCGGAGACTTCGCCCGCTGGCGCGCGACCGTAGCGAAAAGTCCCTCCGCTGGAAGCGGAAGCGCTCTCCGGAGAGCGCGGCCAGCGGGACCAGCCCCCGCGCCGGGGTTTCATCCAGCTCGACGATCAGCCCGAAACGACCGGTCTCGGCGATCCGCGCCGCGAAGACATCGCCCAGCCGCCCCCGCAGCCAGCGCGCGATCCGGCGCTCGATCAGCGTCCGCTCCGCTGCTTCGGCGGCGCGCTCGGTGGCCGAGCAGGTTCGGGCGAGGTCGGCGAGATCCGCCTCCGGGCCGGCGCCGGCGGCGTCGTTCGGGGGCGGATCGAGGGCGCGGTGGACCACGAGGTCCGGGTAGCGCCGAATCGGGGAGGTGAAGTGGGTGTAGTCCGGGAGGGCGAGGGCGAAGTGGCCGGACATCCGGGGGGAATACTCGGCGGGCTTCATCGCCCGCAACATCCGTCGCATCAGGAAGAGAGCCTCCGGTCGCTTCCGGCTGCGGTCGGCGAGCCGGGCGAAGTGGACCGGACGGAGTCCTTCGGATGGCGCGCGCAGCCGCTCGCCGAAGGCGCCGAGCAGGTCCTCGAACCGGTGCACCCGCGCCTCGGCGGGGGCGGCGTGGATGCGGTGGAGGGCCGGGGCGCCGCTGCGGCGGAACCGCTCGGCCACCGCCTGGTTGGCGAGCAGCATGAACTCCTCGACCAGGCGGTGCGCGTCGGTCCGCTCGGCGTAGCGCGCCCAAGTCAGATTGCCCTGCTCGTCGCATTCGAGGCGCGGCTCGGGGAGATCGAGGTCCACCGCCCCGCGCCGCCGTCGGGCGCGGCCGAGGAGCGCGGCGGCGGCGCCCATCGTGCGGACGGCGTCGGCGACGGCGCCCCGCTGCACCCCGGACAACAGGCGCGCCCCCTCCGCGTAGGAGAGCCGGGCGGCGCTCGCGATCACGGCGCGAACCACCCGCGCCCGGCGAAGCCCGCCGTCGGCGCCGATCTCGAGCTCGACCGAGCGGGTCAGACGGTCCCTTCCCTCGACGAGCGAGCAGATGCCGGACGAAAGCGCCTCCGGCAGCATCGGCGCCGCCCGCTCGGGGAAATAGACCGAGTTGCCGCGAAGCGCCGCTTCCCGGTCCACCGGGCTTCCCGCGGGGACGTAGTGGCTCACGTCGGCGATGTGGACCCCGATGCGGTAACCACCTCCGGGGATGCGAACCGCCTCGATGGCGTCATCGTGATCCTTCGCGTCGGCGGGATCGAGAGTGAGGATGAGCCGGCTGCGGAAGTCCTCGCGACCGGCCAGGTCGTTGGAACGCACCGCAGCCGGCGCGGCCGCCGCCTGGCGGAGCGCGTCCTCGGGAAACTCGTCCCGGATCCCGTACCGGGAGAGGATCGCCTTCAGCTCAGCCGACGGGTCGGTGGCGGCGCCGAAGACGGCTTCCACCTCGCCGAGGGCGGGACGGTGCGGTGAGGGGAAACGACGGATCCGAACGCTGACCAGATCGCCCGGCCTCCCCCTGCCCGAACGGCCAGGCGCGAGGCGCAGCTCCCGCGACCACTGGCGGTCCCAGACGACGATGGTCCGCTCCCGGGTGAGCTGTCCCACGACCAGATGCGCGCCGCGATCGAGAACGCGGACCACCTCGCCCTCGAGCCGTCCGCGCCGCGACCGGAAGCGGACCTCCGCCTCCACCACGTCTCCGGGGAGCGCGCCCCCGAGCCGGGATCGGGTGATGTGCAGATCTTCGCCGGCATCAGCCATCCCGGCCGCCGGGACGATCCAGCCGTCGCCGGTGCGGCCTCCGGTGAAGCGCCCCCGGACGAGGCGAGTCGCGGTCGGGATCCGCCGCTCGACGCCGCGGGATCGCTTGCGCCCGGGACGGGGCACGGACTGCTAGAATTCGCGGTCCCGCGCGCCGAAGTGGCGGAACGGCAGACGCGCTGCGTTCAGGGCGCAGTACTCCTTGCGAGTGTCAGGGTTCAAATCCCTGCTTCGGCACCAGCGCTGGCGCGCCGGCAAGAGACTGGAGTCCGGCGCTCCGAAGGCAATCAGTCGGGAGATCCCTCTTCGCGCACCGTCGGGTACTCGATGCCGAGCTGCTCCAGGTAGCTGTCGTAGCGGTCCGGGTCGTAGTAGAAGGGCCGCAGCGCATCCCGGAAGCTGTCCATCCGCTCCTGGTTCAGGTGGATCGCCGGCGGGTCGTCGGGACCGATGAGCGGGGTGTACTGATGGTCCTTCGTCTGTTCGGCGAAGTACTCCTTCGCCGCCGGCACCAGCTCCCGATCGAGAAACAGGTCCATCAGGGTCATCGCGATGACCCGCGCCCCAGCGGTCGCCCCCTTGTGGGCGATCGGCGTCGCCATCGCGACCGCGTTCGCCCAGTGGTGTCCGGGCCCGCCCGGGATGTTCGAGGGGAAGCGCAGGGTCACGGTGGGGACGGCCCACGAGATGTCGCCGATGTCATCCGAACCGCCACCCAGCCGCGGCTCTCGCGCCGGGCCCCGCAGCTCGCCCAGCTCGGTCGCCAGACCTCGCTCGTCCACGCCCAGCTCGCGCTGGAGGCCGCGCGCGAGCGTCTGATCCGCCTCGCTCCACTCGGGGAGACCGACCCGCTCGATGTTGGCCCACACCGCCTCCGCCACCGGCTTGTTGAAGTGCCGGGGGTAGGCGTGTCCCAGGATCATCCAGGAGACCTCGGTGGAGGTCATGGCCGCCGCTCCCTCGGCCATCGTGTTGCCGAACTCGAACAACTGCTGCATCCCGGGCTGGTCGAGTTCGCGGAAGAAATACCAGACCGACGCGAGCTGCGGGACCACGTTCGGCTGATCGCCGCCGTTCGTGATGACGTAGTGCGACCGGTGCGGCAGGCGGAGGTGCTCCCGCTTGTAGTTCCACGCGGTGTTCATGATCTCGACCGCGTCGAGCGCGCTGCGGCCCCGCCACGGCGCCCCCGCGGAATGCGCCGATTCGCCCACGAAGGTGTACTCGACGGAGACCAGGCCGTTCCCTCCGCCCTGACCCCAGCTCACGCCGAAGTTCGAGGACACGTGGGTGAACACGCACACATCCACATCCTCGAAGTACCCGTCGCGCACGAACCACGCCTTGGTGCCGAGCAGCTCCTCGGCGACCCCGGGCCAGATCACGATCGTCCCCGGGATGTCGTCCCGCTCCATGATCTCCTTGCGGCGAGGGCGCCGGCGATGATGACCGCCTGCCCCGAGTTGTGGCCCTCGCCGTGGCCCGGAGCTCCCTCGACCAGGGGATCGTGGTAGGCGACCGCCGGCTTCTGGGAGGCCTTGGGAATCCCGTCAATGTCGCTGCCGAGCGCGATCACCGGAGATCCCTCGCCCCAGCGCGCCATCCATGCGGTGGGAATGCCGGAGATCCCCTCTTCGACCTCGAATCCGTTCTCGCGCAGGATCCCGATGAGGTACCGGGAGGTCTGGAACTCCTGAAAGCCCAGCTCTCCGAAGCTGAACACCGAGTCCACCATGACCTGAACCAGCTTGGCGCGCTCGGCGGCGCCCTGGTCGGCCACGCCGCGCAGGCGTTCCAGATCCTGCGCCCCGGCCGCCGATGCGGCGAGCACCGCAACGACCACCGCCGTCGGAACAAGCCGGTTTCCCGATCCGAGTCGCTGTCTCATGGCTCTCCTGGCGCGGTCGCCCACCGGTCCTGCCCCCTCGCAGCCCCCGGAAAACCGGGCCGCGCGATTCTATCCGCCGCCCCGGAGATAAGATCGGCGTTTCGGGCCGGTTGGCTCCGCCGCTGTCGCGGCGTCGCGGAGCAAACCGTACACGGCGCTGCGGAAGTGGCGGAACTGGCAGACGCGCCGGATTTAGGATCCGGTGGGGCGACCCGTGGGGGTTCGAGTCCCCCCTTTCGCACCAGCCCGAGCCGAACCATTCCCTTTCCGTCCGCCCCAGCCGTCAGGGGCCATCCGACTCTCGGGTTTCCATGAGCGCCGTATCAGCATCCACGACCCCGACCGCCTCCGGTTCCTCGACCCGTCGGGCGGCCGACAGCGGGATTCCGGGCCTTCGATACGAGCTGCAGGAGAACGGACAGGCCGCCCGCCAGCTCCGGATCACGATCCCGGCCGCACCGCTCGAAGAGAGGGTGCAGGCGGAACTGCGCCGGATCCGGCGAGCGGTCCGGATGCCGGGTTTTCGTCGGGGCAAGGCGCCGAAGGCGAGGATCGAAGCGAGTTACGGTGAGGAGGCCCTCAAGGAGATCGCCTGGCGCCTGATCGGGCGGGCGACCCGCCACGCCCTCCTCGAACTCGGCATCAACCCGCTCGAGTCCCCCAGGGTGCCGGACGAACTCGCCCCGGGACGGGGCGACCCGCTCGACGCGACGGTCGCCTTCGAGGTCTGGCCGGACATCGGAAAGGTCGAGCTGGACGAAATCAAGGTCGAACGCGTCCCGATTCCGGTGGGCGAGGAGCAGATCCTCGCGACGCTGGAGAAGATCCGGGAAGAGCGGGCGCCGCTGGAAGAGGTTCGAGGTCGGGGTGCGCGGGACGGCGACGTAGTCATCGGCGACGTCGAGGAGACCGATCCCGCTGATCCGTCGAAGGCGCCCACCCGACGCGAGGATGTCGGGTTCCAGGTGGGGAAGTCGCCGGCCATGGGTCCGCTGAGCGAGGCCTTCCAGGGGAAGCGGCCCGGCGACACGGCGGAGGCCACGGTGGACGGCGCCGGCGGGAACATGCGGATCCGCTACACCATGAAGGAGATCCGGAAGCGGAAGCTGCCGCCGGTCGACGACGAGCTCGCCCGCGCCGTAGGTGCGAGATCGCTCCTCGCTCTCCGCGGCACGGTTCGCGACCGCCTCCGAACGCAGGCGCGGGAACAGGAGGAGATGCGCTTCCATGACGATGTGGTCGAGGCAGTCCTCAAGCGGAACCCGGTGGACCCTCCCGGAGCCCTGGTCCGGGATGAGCTCCGGTCCGAGGTCTCGAAGGCGGTCTCCGCCTACCAGGCCGGGGGCATGGAAGAGAAACAGGCCGAGGAGACAGTCAAGCCGATGGTCCCGCAGCTCACGGTGGCCTGCGAGCGACGGGTCCGGTTGAGCATCCTCCTCGACGCGCTGGCGAAGCAGCAGGGCATCGAGCCGCCGGAGGGCGCCGTCGCGAAGCGGATCGCGGAGCTGGCGGAACGGAGCGGCAAGTCGGTGGCGGCCGTGAGAGCCTCTCTGGAGTCCAGGGGGGAACTCGCCCATCTCCACGTCGTCGAGGTCCGCAAGGCGGCGCTCGACTTCCTGCTCGAACAGGCCGCCGCCTCCTGACCCACCGAACGAGACTTCCACGATGACCGACGATCACACCCAGACTCCATCCATCCAGGCCTACACCCCGATCCCGATCGTGGTGGAGCAGACCGGGCGTGGCGAGCGCGCCTACGACATCTACTCGCGTCTCCTGCGCGACAACATCGTCTTCATCGGCCAGCCGATCACCGAGGCGCTCGCCAACATGGTGGTGGCGCAGCTCCTCTTTCTCGAATCGGAGGATCCGGAGAAAGAGATCTCCCTCTACATCAATTCGCCGGGCGGGGCGGTGAGCGCCGGGCTCGCGATCTACGACACCCTCCAGTTCATCCGTCCCGACGTGATCACCTACTGCCTCGGGCAGGCCTCCAGCATGGCCGCGGTCCTGCTCGCGGCGGGGACGCCGGGGAAACGGCACGCGCTGCCCAACGCGACCGTGATGATCCACCAGCCGCTCGGTGGCGTGGAGGGTCAGGCGACGGACATTCAGATCCGCGCCAACGAGATCCTGCGGGTGCGCGCCCAGCTCGTCGGAATCCTCTCGCGACACACGAGTCGGCCGGAGGCGGAGATCGCCCGCGACATCGAGCGGGACCGGTACATGACCGCCGCCGAGGCGTGCGACTACGGACTGGTGGACACGATCATCGAGAGCCGCGGATGAGCGCCTCGCCCGCCTCCATGACTCGGAACCTGACGCCCAGCCTCCGCGGCGCCGATGCCGCGGGGGGCGAGCTGGCTACAATTTCATTCCGGCCCGCCGGATCGGCCCCGACGATCGGCCCAACCGCGATCAGCCCGACAGGTACGCCCCGCGGATCCGGCGCCAACCGACGATGAGCGGAAGACAGCCCCCCCGCACACCGGCGCGGCCGAGGTCCGGCAAGGGCTCGGGCGGCGGCTCGGAGAAGATCCTCACCTGCTCGTTCTGCAACAAGAAGCAGGGCTCCGTGGTCCTGATCGCCGGGCCCGGCCGGATCTTCATCTGCGACGAGTGCGTCTCCATCTGCAACGACATCATCGCCGAGCGCGCGCGATCGCCGCGGGGGCAGGCGGGTCGTCCGGCGAAACCCCGGCGGCAGGAGCTGACCCCCGAGCAGATCAAGACCCGTCTCGACGACTACGTCGTCGGACAGGAAGAAGCCAAGAAGAAGCTCGCTGTCGCCGTGTACAACCACGGCAAGCGGGTCCGGCTCGGACGCGCCGCGAACGGCGCGACGCCCGACGGCGTCGAGCTGAGCAAGAGCAATGTACTTCTCGTGGGTGAAACGGGGACCGGCAAGACCCTGCTCGCCCAGACCCTGGCCCGCATCCTCGATGTGCCGTTCACGATCGTGGATGCGACGACCCTGACCGAGGCCGGCTACGTCGGCGAGGACGTCGAGAACATCATCCTGAAGCTGCTCCAGGCCGCGGACGACGACATCGCGCGGACGCAGGAGGGCATCATCTATGTGGACGAGATCGACAAGGTCTGCCGCAAGGACGAGAACCCGTCCATCACCCGCGACGTGTCAGGAGAGGGGGTGCAGCAGGCGCTCTTGAAGATCATCGAGGGGACGGTGGCCAGCGTCCCGCCGCAGGGAGGCCGCAAGCATCCGCATCAGGAGTTCCATCAGGTGGACACGACGAACATCCTGTTCGTCTGCGGCGGAGCGTTCGTGGGACTCGAGTCCATCATCGAGCGCCGGGTCGGTCGGCGCGCCCTCGGCTTCGGGGCCGAGGTGCCCGAGAGCGCCCGGGCCCGAAGGGCCGCCACCCTCCATCTGGTGCAGCCCAGCGACTTCATCCGTTACGGACTGATCCCCGAGTTCGTGGGGCGCATGCCGGTGGTGGCCGCGCTGCGGCACCTCGGCCAGCCCGAGCTGGTCCGGATCATGACCGAACCCAGAAACGCCATCGTGAAGCAGTACCAGACACTGCTGCGGGAAGAGGGGGTCGAGCTTCGGTTCACCGACGACGCCCTCGAGGAGATCGCCCGGCGCGCTTCGGAACGGGAGCTGGGTGCTCGCGGCCTGCGGATGATCATCGAGGATCTGATGCTCGACCTCATGTATGACCTGCCCTCGCAAAAACAGGTGCAGGAAGTGGTCATCACCCGCGAGTTCGTTGTCGGCGGCGCCGCACCGGTCACGATCCTGTCCAAGAAGGCAGGCTGACCTCCCGGCGGGCCTTCGCGCTCACCCCGAAACCCCATGCCCCACGGGTCCTTCGCCTCGACCGGAACCCCCGTCCGTCGCAAGCAGCGCCGGCCCACCCGCGCACGGCCCGAGGCGCCCCCGCGTCCGGGAGCGACCGATCCGGTCGCGTTCCTCGGCAGCGCCTCCCGCGCCGACAGCTTCCCGCCTCCCACGGTCCCCGAAATCAGCTTCGTGGGGCGTTCCAATGTCGGAAAGTCGAGCCTGCTGAATCGGCTGGCGGGCCGGCGCGGGCTCGCCCGTGTCTCGAAGGCGCCCGGCAGAACCCGCATGGTGAACTTCTTCCAGATCGGAGACACGCACCGCTTCGTGGACCTGCCCGGCTACGGCTACGCCCGGGTTCCGCGGGCGGTGCGCGCGACCTGGGAAGGCGTGATCCTCGCCTACCTCACCGGACGGGAGTGCCTGGTGCTGAACCTACTGCTCGTGGACCCGCGCCGTGACCCGCTCGCCAGCGACCGTGAGGCGTTCGAGCTGCTGAAGAGCAGCGGCCGCCCGGTGGCGGTCGTCGCGACGAAGGCCGACCGGATGAAGCGCGGGGAGGCGCTCCGGCGGATCCGGATGCTCGAGGACGCCTACGGGGAGGGCGGCGAGGTCCCGGTGGTCGCCTGCTCGATTCGGCCGCCGAAACAGAACCCGTTGAAGGGAGCGCGCTCGGGAATCCCCCGGGTGCGCCAGCTCATCGCCGCGAGCGTGCGGGAATGGCGCTGAGCTCCGGCGCCGGCGCGATCCGGCGCAAGCCGCAGAAGGTGCTCCGCTCGGGACCCCGCGTCCTCGAGGAAGGACCTGCGCCCGGGCCGACGCTCCACACCGCCGAGCTGGCCCGAATGTCACCCCGCGAGATGGAAGAGGCTGCAACCGGACTCGGCATCCCCGCGCCCGACGATCTGACCCGCCAGGATCTCCTCTACCGCATCCTCGGCGCCCATACGACGGCTGGCGGGCGCGTCATCGCCCAGGGAACGTTCCATCAGCTCGCCGAGGGCTTCGGCTTTCTCCGGTCGCCGATCAACTCCTATCTGCCGGGCCCCAACGACGTGTACGTGTCGCCCGCCCAGATTCGCCGCTACCGATTGCGCGCCGGAGACATGCTCCAGGGCGAGATCCGTCGCCCCCGCGGGGGGGAGCGCTATTTCGGGCTGCTCGACCTCGAAGAGGTCAACGGTTCGCCGGCGGAGGAGGACCCGGAGCGGCTCGAGTTCCAGAAACTCATCCCTCTCCATCCGGATCGCATGCTGCGGCTCGAGAACGACTCCGGCGATCTGTCGGCGCGGGTCGTGGATCTGGTCGCGCCCATCGGCGCCGGGCAACGGGGGATGATCGTGTCGCCGCCGCGGGCCGGCAAGACCGTGCTGCTGCAGTCCATTGCGAATGCCCTGAGGCGGAACCACCCGGACATCGAGCTCATGATCCTGCTGGTGGACGAGCGACCGGAGGAAGTCACCGACATGGTCCGGAGCGTGGACGCGGAGGTGCTCAGCTCCACGTTCGACGAGCGGGGCATCCGCCACATCCAGGTGGCCGAGGCCGCGCTCGACCGCGCCCGGCGACGAGTCGAACTGGGAAAGGACATCGTCATCCTGCTCGACTCGCTGACGCGCCTGGCCCGCGCCTACAACCACGCCAAGGGGTCGTCCCAGGGGCGGCTGCTCTCGGGCGGCATGGGCGCCAGCGCCATCCAGTACCCGAAGCGGTTCTTCGGAGCGGCGCGCAACACCGAGGACGCCGGGTCGCTGACCATCCTGGCCACCGCGCTCGTGGACACCGGCAGCCGCCTGGACGATCTCGTGTACGAGGAGTTCAAGGGCACCGGCAACATGGAGATCCACCTCGACCAGCGCCTGCTCGAGCAACGCCTGTTCCCGGCGATCGACCTGAACCAGAGCGGCACCCGACGTGAGGACCTCCTGCTGAAGCCGGATGAGCTCCATCGGATGGGAGTGCTGCGTCGGATCCTTGCTCCCCTGGAGCCGGTCGAGGCCATGGCGCTCGTCCTCGAGAAGATGCGCGCCACGCGAACGAACCGCGACTTCCTCGATTCGATGGTGCAGGGCCGGTGATCCTGCCCCTTCCGACAGGACCCGGCGGCGGCTAGAATGCGCGGTTCCATGCGCTCCGGCATCCATCCCGCGTACCAGGAGATCCAGGTCACCTGCGCCTGCGGCACATCGTTCGTCACCCGTTCCACCCGCAAGGACGATCTCCGTCTCGAGATCTGCTCCCAGTGCCACCCGTTCTTCACCGGGAAACAGCGAATCGTGGACTCCGCCGGGCGCGTCGAGCGGTTCCGCCGGAAGTACGGCGAAGTGACGTCGCGGCGGGCGGCGCGCACCGCGGCCGGTTAGCGACTTCCGTTCTCCGGCTCTCCCGCGCCCCGAGCGCGGCCGCCATCACTCCATCGGGCCCGCCGGTCCGCGGCGCCCCAGCTCCCGCTTCCGATGAGCAGCAAACCCTCGCCCGCACCCGCCGCCTCGTGGATGGAGCGGTCGCTCGACGCTGCCGAGGAGCGCTACCGCAACGTGTCGGCGCTGCTCGGAACGCCGGACGTCGTCTCCAACCCCAGGCGACTCCGCCGCCTGTCGAAGACGCACGCGGAACTCGCGCCACTGGTCGAGGCCGCGGCCCGCCGCCGTCACCTCAAAGAACAGTTGCAGGAAGCTCGGGAACTCGCGTCGGATGCCGACCCCGATCTCCGCGAGCTCGCCGCCGAGGAGGCCACCGAGGCGCGGGCCGGGCTCGAGGAAGTCGAGGCCGATCTGTGGCGGCTGTTGCTTCCCAGGGATCCCGACGATGACCGCAACGTGCTGCTCGAGGTGCGGGCCGGAACCGGCGGAGACGAAGCGGGGCTCTTCGCGCGCGAGGTGTTCCGGATGTACCAGCAGTACGGGAAGTCGCGCGGCTACCGGGTGGATGTGGTCTCGGCCCATGAGACGCCGGTGGGCGGCCTGAAGGAGATCGTCGCGGTGATCGAAGGCCGCGGGGCCTTCAGCCGCCTGAAGTTCGAGAGTGGAGTGCACCGGGTGCAGCGGGTCCCCGCCACCGAGGCGTCGGGGCGGATCCACACCTCGGCGGTCACGGTGGCGGTGCTTCCCGAGGCCGAGGACGTCGAAGTGCGCGTGGAGCCGAAGGACCTCCGGGTGGACACGTTCTGCTCCTCGGGCCCGGGCGGCCAGTCGGTCAACACGACATACTCGGCCGTCCGCATCACGCACCTGCCCACCGGGCTGGTGGTGAGCTGCCAGGACGAGAAGTCGCAGATCAAGAACCGGGCGAAGGCGCTGCGCGTGCTGAAGTCCCGGCTGCTGGACCTCGCCCGCCAGGAGGAGCAGGACCGCGTCGCCGCCGCCCGCCGGGGACAGGTGGGCCGGGGCGATCGGAGCGAGAAGATCCGGACCTACAACTTCAAGGAGAACCGGATCACCGACCACCGGATCGCGCTGACGCTCCACTCGCTGCCCGCGGTGCTCGCGGGCGAGCTGGACCCGCTGATCGAGCCACTCCAGGCGAACGAGCAGACCGAGCGGCTCGCCGCGCTGGAGCTCTGACCCGGGGGGCGGCCTCCCGTATGGAGAGCCCGCTCTCGAATCCGGTCCACCGCGCGATCGCGGAGGCGACGCGGCGTCTGGCCGCGGCGGGCGTCCCCTCCCCCGGCTTCGACGCCCGACGCCTCCTTCGCCACGCCCTCGGCTGGACATCGGCTGAACTCGCGGCGTTCGCGGGAGCGTCCCTTCCCGACGCGGCGCGGCGTGACTTCGCGCGGGTCCGCTCGCGATTCGAACGGCTCGTCGAGGACCGGGCCGCCCGACGCCCGTTGCAACACCTCGTCGGACGGGTCTCGTTCTTCGGCCTCGACCTCGCGGTGAGTCCCGGGGCGCTCATTCCCCGGCCGGACACCGAAACCCTGGTGGAGGCGGCGCTCGTGTGGGCGACGGCACGAGAGGCGCATGCCGGAGCGCCGAACTCCAGTGCGGCAATTTTCCTGTCTCACTCGGATCGGTGCCTTGCGTCCCGCGGACCCTCGCCGCTACGGATCGCCGATGTCGGCTGCGGCTCGGGAGCGATCGCGCTCGCCCTCGCGTCGCGGATTCCCACGGCCCAGGTCCTCGCGCTGGACATCTCGACCACGGCTCTCGACCTGACCGCCCGAAATGCCGTTGCGACCGGTCTGGCCTCACGGGTTGATCCGGTTCGAGCGGATCTCCTCCAGCCGCTCGCGGACCAGTCGCTCGACCTCGTGACAGCGAACCTCCCCTACGTCCCCTCGGGCGAGATCCCGACACTGGAGCCGGAAGTCCGAGACCACGAGCCCCGTCTCGCCCTCGATGGCGGCCCGGACGGCCTCGACCCGCTCCGCCGCCTCGCCCCGATGGCGGCGCGGACCCTCCGACCCGGCGGCCGGCTGATCATCGAGATCGGCGCCGGCCAGGAGCCGGCCGCCCGGGCGATCGTCTGCGACCACGGCTTCGCCTCGATCGAGATCCACCAGGACCTCGCCGGCATCCCCCGCGTCCTTTCGGCCGGCCCTCCGCTGACCAGAACTTGCCGACCCTCGGTGTGGGCCGACGAGAAGCGGACCACCGGATAAGACATCGTGCTCCCCGCGGGCTACGCTCAACGCCGTGACGCAAGGGGGTCGCCGCGGCAGGAGGCCGCCCGCGGGCTCAGCCGGAGACCGCCACGAGGACCAGGATCGCTGTGCGGCGCTCGGCTCGCGACCGGCGTGTGCGCCACGCGTCTCTCGAAGAGAAGATAGTTCTCGGTCAGAAAAACATCATATGATCGGTGCATGTGTTCGTAGAGAAATTGCATGACCCACAAACATGGCATATGATTCCGCGCAAGGTTCATCCTGACACGCTTCGACAGATCGTCGTGCTCGCACGTCGGCCTCGGAGTCGCGGCGGAGAGTTCTCACCTGGGCGGCCGACACGCTGGCAGCCGGGAAGTGTGATGAACCCGGAAACACGAATGCCCTTCAGCGACGCGAGCGCCTGGGACCTCATCGCCCGGCAGATCGAGCGGGAGCCACGGAGCGTTCGCCCGGTCTCCCTGCGGCGGCCGGCCGGCGCTATCGGTTACGTCATGAAGGTCCGCCTCGAGGCAAACCGCCCGAGGCTCTATGTCAAGGTCCAGATCCGCCACGGCCGCCTTCACGGCCGCAGCTTCCACTACTCGGAGCACTGAGGAGTCGTCACCATGCCCGCCCCCGACCCAATGCCCGCGGAGCCGGCTTTCTGCTTCGATTGCGACGGACCGACGCGGATCGAATGGCATGACTACACGTTCGCGTACGGCGTGGGCGACGCGGCTGTCGATCTGACGACTCGCATCCCGGTCGAGATCTGTACGCGATGTGACGCAGGAGCCCGCGGACCGGATGCCGAGGTGCTCATCCACGAGGCCGTTTGCCGCCACCACGGCGTACTCAGCCCGGGCGAGATCCAAGAGCTTCGGGAGGCTCACGGCCTCTCGCGCAAGGGATTCGCCGCACTCTCCGGCTTGAGCACCGCGAGTCTCGGTCGCTGGGAAAAGGGCATTCTGATCCAGAGTCAGGCGAACGACCGGTACCTGAGGCTCCTGCAGTCGCCCGACAACGTGTGGGCCTTGAGGCAGTTGGCGAATGAGCCACGAGGCGCCGACTTCCAGGTCTTGGCGTTCGAGGATTCGCCGGGCACGTCACAGAGGAGCATGAACGGGGCGCGACCAGAGTTTCGCCACGTCGCTGACATGAGATCGCTTGTGGAGAACCAACCAGCCTTCCAGGTGCGAGCCGCCTGACGCGGCGACGAAGACCCGATGTATGTCACGACGTTCTACTCGTTCAAGGGCGGCGTCGGCCGCACCATGGCGCTCGCCAACGCCGCCGTCGAGCTCGCCGCTCGTGGTCGGCGCGTCCTCGTTGTGGACTTCGACCTCGAAGCCCCCGGATTGGACGCCATCGGAGCCCTGCGTCCCCGGAGCCCCGTGCCGGGAATCGTCGACTTCGTGCACCAGTACCTGCGAACAGCGCGCTCTCCGGACGTGCGCGAGTTCGTGTATCAGGTCCCGTCGAGCGACAAGGCTGGAGGTGGACTCTGGGTGATGCCGGCAGGGTCCCATCGGCGTGAGTACGGCCTGCAATTTCGAGAGATCGACTGGACCCACCTCTATACGAAGCGGGATGGCTACCTGCTGTTCGAGGACCTGAAGGCCCAGTGGCGGAAGGACCTGAATCTGGACTGGGTGTTCGTGGACTCGCGGACCGGGCACACTGATACCGGCGGAATCTGCACCCGACACCTCCCCGATGCAGTGGTCGTGGTGTTCTTCCCAAACGCACAGAACCTGAGGGGGCTGAAGCGGGTGGTCCGCGAGATCCGGGAAGAGAAGACCAGACAGACGAACCCCATCACCCTGCACTTCCTGATGTCGAACGTGCCCGATCTGGACGATGAGGACGAGATCCTCCAGCGGCAGATTGAAACGTTTCACAGCGAACTAGAGATGGCTGAGGACCCTGTCGTGGTCCACCACTACCCCAGCCTCGCCCTGCTGAATCAATCCCTCTTCGTTCGCGACCGACCCAAGAGCAGGCTTGCCAGCGAGTACCGAGCGGTCGTGAAGAGAATCGTCCGCGGGAATCTGGAGGACCGTGACGGATCTCTGGCATACATCAGGGACCTCCAGTGGAGATCGCACGGTGGCGGGCGGCGCCGATTGCACCTGCTCGACGGTGAGAGGCAAGACAGCTCGCTCGCATGGATCCGCGATCTTCACGGCAGCGACGACGAGGTCCTCTATGAGCTGGGATGTCTGTACGATCTGCACCGCCGCGACGAAGAGGCTGCGGAGCTCTTCGATCTCGCCATCACGGCAGGCTCTTCGGAAGCCGAAGCGTTTCTTTTTCGCAGCCTCCATCGGGCCAGAAATGGCGATCCACAGGGAGCAGCCGAGGATGCGTTCGCAGTCCTGAATCATCGCGCATTGGGGAGCCCGTCCGAAATCGTCGAGGCCATTGAGGCCGCGGCGCTCAACGTCGAGGTAGCCGACCTGTTGGCCACTCCGGCAGTGCACGACTTGCCCGCCGCGGACCGTTTGCGGATCGGCTCCGAGCTGGCTACGAAAGCCTCGGCGCGGCTGCGGAGAGTCTCCGCCGCCATGCTCGAGCGGCTCAAGGGGCATGTATCGCCTGAAGACGAGGTTCAACGCCGGCGCTCGCTGGCGATACTGCGCCTTGGCGCGGGGCGCTGCGAGGACGCCCGGGCACTCCTCACGACCGACGGCCACAGGGCCGACGAGCGCGGTGTGGCCGACATGTTCAACCATGCCATGGCCATTTGGGGCGCAACGGGAGTCGTGGACCCCACACCGTTTGGAGGAGTCGTCGAACTGGCCTCCCGCGAGGCGAATGCTCGTGGGCGCTTTGGGGGAAGCCCGCCCGCGCCTCTGCCATTCCTCGAAGGGAATCCAAACTCCCTTCAGTGTCTGGCCGTCTCCTATTGGGCGGTTGGGAAGGACGATGAGGCCGAGGCGTGCCTCGGCCGGGCGCGGCGCGCGCTGGACCGACGACGTCCCACGCCGATCATGAGCTGTTGGCGGTATACCGAGGCGTTCCCTTGGGAGTTTCTCGCGGACCTGGACGAAATCGAGAAGCTGATTGAGGGCGACAACTCGATCCGGCCGCGGTTCTTCTCCGCCTCGGAGGCGGCAGACCCCGAGCCGGATCACGCACCGGCCGGGTCCGCGGCGGCGGACTGACGACGGGAACGCCGGTCGCCAGACCCCGATCGGGCCTGAGCGCGGGCCCGAGGCTCCGGTAGGATCGAAGCCGTGATCTACGTCATCACGGTCCTCGGCTACCTCGGCGTCCTGGTCTTTCTCGCGCTGCGGCGGAGTCGCAGCGTCGCCACTCAGGACGACTTCATGGTCGCGGGCCGCTCGGTCCGGTGGCAGATCCTCGTCGGCACGCTGGTCTGCACCTGGATCGGCTCCGGGAGCCTCTTCGGCGGCGCCGGGAGAGCCTTTCGCGAGGGGTTTTCGGCGCTTTGGATGAGCGCGGGAGCCTGGGTGGGCATCGCGGTCGTCTTCTTCCTCGCTGCCCGGGTGCGGCGCATCGCCGAGTACACGGTGCCCGACCTTCTCGAACGGCGCTACCACCCGGCGGCCCGCCTCCTCGGGACCGCCGCGATCGCGATCGCCTACCTGACCATCGCCGGATACCAGTTCGTCGGCGGGGGACGGCTCCTGTCCATCCTCTTCCCCGGGCTCGACCCGACGGTGGGGATGGCGATCGTGGCGGCGCTCGTGACCCTCTTCGCGGTGAGCGCCGGGATGCTCTCGGTGGTGCGGCTCGACGTGGTGAACGGGATCATCATCATCGCGAGCATCCTCATCGCGGCGCCCCTCGCGTTCTCCGCCGCCGGCGGGGCCGCCGGGCTGACCGCGGTGCTACCCGAGACCCACTTCACACTCACCGGACGGCTCGGCATCTCGGCGGCGCTCGGGCTCTTCCTCCCCACCATGCTGCTCCTCCTCGGCGAGAGCGGCATGTACCAGAAGTTCTACGCCGCCGAATCGGGAGCGGCGGCGAAGAAGGCGGTTCTCGGCATGATCGTGGGCGTCATCCTGATCGAGGTCCTGATTGACGCCACCGCGGTGTTCGCAGCGGCTGGCTACTGGGACGATCCCCAGTTCCGGGACGGCGCCGGGTTCCACACCGCGGCCACCGAGACGGTGCTCCTCGAGTTCGCCCGCCACCAGTTGCCCACGCTCGCCGGGTGCCTCCTCCTCGCCGGAGCGGTGGCGATCATCTTTTCGACCGCCACCACCTTCCTGCTCGTCCCCTCGACCGGGCTCGCCCGCGACGTGTACCAGCGGTTCGTGCGACCAGATGCCGATTCCGGAAGCGTCATCCGATTCCAGCGCCTGTCCATGGTCGGACTCGCCGGCGCAGCGCTTCTCATCACGACCCGGTTCGAGAGCATCCTCGACATGGCGCTCTACGCCTACACCATGGTGGGGGCGGCCGTGACTCCCGCGCTTCTCGCCGCGTTCCTGTGGCGCCGGGCCACACCAACGGGCGGTGTGATCTCGATCTCCGCCGGGATCGGGGCCACGCTCGTTTTCGCCGCCCTGAACGCCGCCGGAGTCGAGAACGTCGGGTTCCTGCCGACCGATTACGACTACGTGATCTATCCGGCGGCGGCAGCCTCCATCACGGGCCTCGTGGCCGGGAGCCTCCTCACGCGACCTCCCGAACCGGAACGGGTGGCGCCGTTCCTCTCGACTCGGGATGTCTGAGCCGGTGGTCCGGGTCGTTACCCGGGGACCGGCCGCCCGGGTCGTCATGGACTGGCCCGAGAAGCGGAACGCGCTCTCGGTCGCGATGATGGAAAACCTCACAGCCGCGCTTCGCGAGGCGTCCGGGAGGGACGGGGTGCGGGCCGTGGTGCTCACGGCGGGAGACCGACCGGTGTTCTGCGCCGGGCACGACCTCTCCGAAATGGCCGGAGCCGGTCCCGAGGTGCAGCGCCGGGTCTTCGGCGCGTGTGCGCGCCTGATGGATGCGGTCCGGGAGATCCCGCAGCCGGTGATCGCCGAGGTGCGCGGCGTCGCGACCGCCGCCGGGTGTCAACTCGTCGCCGCCTGCGACCTGGCGGTCGCCGCCGACTCCGCCCGGTTCGCGACCCCGGGAGTGCGGATCGGGCTTTTCTGTTCGACACCGATGGTGCCGTTGAGCCGCGTTGTGGGCCGGAAGCGCGCCATGGAAATGCTCCTCACCGGCGACTTCGTGGACGCTGCAACCGCGCTGGACTGGGGCCTCGTCAACCGGGTGGTTCCGGCAGCGGAGCTGGAAGCCGCGAGCGCCGCCTTCGTCGAACGAATCGCGGAAGCGAGCCCGTTCGTGGTCGCCCTCGGCAAGCACTCGTTCTGGCGGCAGGTCGAGATGCCGCTCGCAGACGCCTACGCCGCCATGTCGGAGGTCATGTGCGCCAACGCGGTCGAGCCGGACGCGCAGGAAGGCATGCGCGCCTTCCTCGAGAAGCGCCGCCCCGACTGGACGCAGCGGGCGCCGGCAACCAGCAACCTGGATCGGTGAGCAGTCGGCTCAGATCGCCACGTCGGCGTCGGGATGACCCGCTTCGAGAGCGTTCATCCACGCGAGGCACAGGTCGCGGCTCCGGTAGGCGCCAAAGCGCTTCCGTTCGTCCTTCCTGACCCCCGCGAACCTCGAATAGACGTAGCGCACATCGTCGCGGTCGGTCACGCCGTAGAGGAGAAAGAACACCGCATCCAGCTTGGCGCGAAGGGCGAGCCGCCGCTCGTGGTCCCACGAGAACGGCGGCTTCACCTGCCCCGCCGCATCCACATGGCCGAGGTGCCGGGCGAAGTCGGCCATGTCGTGCGACGTGTAGGTGAGTTCGAGTACAGCGTCCCGGATCGCGTCCTCCGCGGTCCGGGGCCCGAACGAGACCGCGGCATAGACCTCCGGCGGCACGACCGGCAACTGTTCTAGGATGAAGAGATTCAGGGTCGTCCCGTGGATCTTCTGCCGGGCCACGAAGTCCAGGATCGTGGAGTTGAGATTGGCGGCCAGGAGCCATTCGTCTCGGCGTTCGGACTCGGGAATCAGGATGGGAACCTTGTTTCCAAAGCCGACCGCGGGAAGAAGCGCGGCGATGACCGTGCGAGAGTTCGTGGCGGCTGTGATCTCCTTGAACCCCAGGACCCAACCGGTTTCCGGGGTCCACTCGCAGTCCGATTCGGGGACCCAGTACTGGGGCTCCGGGACCCACTCCGGATTACGGTGCTGCGCTTCGATCGCCGCCCGAGGCTGTCCGGGGCGGTGGACATTCGCGAGATCCACTTCGACGCTGGCGGCCCGGTGGTCGAACGCCTGGATCATCTTGCCCTCATAGAGCGGCACGAAGCGACCCTCCGCATTCTCGAAGCGCTTCCCGGCGATGGGCCACGCCCCATCCTTCTCCGTCAGGCGAGCCCGCGTACGGAACCGATGCGAATCGTTCGTCATGTCGAACATCCGCCGATACTTCACGCTCCACGTCGAAGCCGGATTCCCGCTGGACGAACGATCCACCAGCACCGGCAGCCGCCCGTAGATGCCCACTGTGATCTGCTGGTCGCGCTTCGTCCGGAACACAGGAGCCGTCCCGGTGTTGGGATTGACCCGCCGGAAATCGGTCGGCGTCATCGCGAAACACCGATCGGGGTCCAGCACCTCCTCCGTATCCCGCAGGAAGAACCCGCACCGGGCCGCCGCCCGACCAGGCTCGGCTCCAACGACGAACACCGAGAACTTGAACCGTCCGTCCACATCGGGAAAGAACGAAGGCCCCTCATAGCCTTGGCGCCTGTTCTCGAAGTCATACAGCGCCCGCAGCCGCCCCGTGGTGGAAACCCGCCCGAAGAACTCGGCTGCGGTCTTGTCGGACGCGATCCCGGAGGGCACGAGGAGACCCGCCACGCCATCGGGGCGGATGAGCTGAATGGCGCGCTCCACGAACAGGGAATAAAGGTTCAGGTCGCCCCTGCCAAGCAGGGGATAGTGTCCGGACTTCCGCACGACCTTCGCCGCGGTCTGCGCGCGCCGAGCCGCCCGGTCGTACTCCTGGCCCAAAGGTTCGCCACTGGCGCGGAGCTGCCGCACCGTTCGCTTGCGGTCTGCCGCTCGTTGCGATCGGGCGATTTCCGGGCGGCGGAAGGCGAACCACTCCACTTCCTGAAGCTTCATCCGGTCCCACGGCGGGTTTCCGATCACGGCGTCGAAGCCGCCCGTTTCGGGGCGCTCCAGATCCGGCCAGACACCGGGGAACGCCGCCTCCCATGGCAGGAACCGCTCCCGGACTGCACGCCGCCCCGCCTCGTCGAGAAGCTCCTGCGTCTCCGCCCCCAGGGGCCGGTCGGATGGGACTCTCACCTCGGCGCTGGCGAGTGCGACGGGATTTCCCAGTCGCCCGCCCAGCCACCGCCGCCGCAGCTTCGCGACGGTTCCAGTGTGCTGGCTGCTCCACTTCGTTCCGTGGAGCACGGAGAGGAACCTGCGAAGCGGTCGGGTTCCCTTCTCCACGTCCCGGAAAAGCTGTTCGGAGCGTTCGGCCTCGGCCAATTCGGTATCCGCGAGCGCCTCGATCTCCCGCATCGGCCGGGCCGCTGCCTGCGCCTGCCGGAGGGCGTCCCTCAGGAACAGGCCGTTACCCCCGGATCCTTCCAGCGCGTCTGCGACCCGACCCCCGAAGAGGCTGTCGCCACAGCGGAGGTGGTGGCCGAGGAAGCCGAGCGGCGCTCCCACGGTGAACGAGTGAAGCCACAGCGACAGCTTCGCGAGTTCCACAGCGAGCGGGTTCCGGTCCACGCCGTACACGCAGCGCTTCAGGACCAATCGCCGCACGATGTGGCGGTCGTCGAGCGCCTTCCGCGCGAGCTTCCAGCGGCCCGCTGCCGCATTGGACTCCAGCGACTGGCGAATCGCCCGGACCTGATCGGCCACCGGGGACTCCCGGCCCGCCTCCCCTGATTCCGCCACCGCCTCCAGCACTCGGTCCGTGAGGTAGTCCACCAGCACGACGAGGAAATGCCCGGAGCCCATCGCGGGATCGCATATCTTCAACGCTAGGATCCGCTCCGCCGGATCGGGGCCGACCTCGTCCCCCGCACGCCGAAACGCCTCGAGCGCCGCATCCACTCGGGGTCCCACGGCCTCCTCGATCACGAGCTGGACGAGGGGCTCGGGCGTGTAGTAGGCCCCGGAGTCGCGCCGGACCTCGGCGTTGTACCGAAGTTCGATCTCCTTCCCTTGGCCAGCGACTTCGAGCTGGAGGAGTCGTTCGTAGATCGAACCGAGCTGCTGTACCGAGAGATCGCGGTAGTTGATGTAGCGCCGAGCCTTTCGGGGGCCCCGGTAGCCGAGCCGGTCCATGAGGTCCGCGACGACCGCGTCCGGCAGTTCCACCCGGTCCAGCAGAGGAACCCGCTCCGAGGCGAACAGGCTGCCGTTGTATGGAGGGACACCGAACGCTCGATCGCCTTCCCGGATGAGCTGGAACAAGCCGCGGAGGACGCACCAGTAGTAGTGCATCCGGTTGGAGAAGGGGTGGCCCTCTTCCCTCTGCTCCGCCTGGTGCTCCCGCACGAGGACACGGAGACTCATGCGCAGGTAGCGCGTCTCCGAGGTCGGCAGGAGGCCCCGGTCCTCGGCGTAATGGATGAAGAGGAGCCGATAGAGGAGGATGAGCGCCGCGTCCCGCACGCTCTCCCCCTCCTCGTGCGGGGCGGCGGCTCCGATATGCCGTACGAGCGACTCGAAGACGCCCGGATAGATGACATCCGCGAGATCCGAAGCGAGTTTCTCCGAAAAGAAGCGGCTCTCCCCGAGCGCGCGCTCATGGAGCCCCGCGCGCTCGCCAGGACCGGGCACGAAGGCGGCGCACCGAAAGAGGACGACGAACAGCGTGAGCAGGTGAACGCGCTCCTCCTCGGAGAGAAGGCCGCCCGTGATGGGCGTCAGCGCTCGCTCCACGTCCACTTCGAGGAAGTGATCCGCCACCGAAACGGCTTCTGCGTCGTAGAGCCGCCATCGAGTGCCGTTCGTGAGGATGCCGAACCGGACCTTCCCGCCCGTCTGAACTCGCGCCGCGCGCACGTAGCGGAGCATCTGGGTTGCGGGCGCAATCCGGTCCGAGCCATCAGGACGGTCCAGCCCCTTGTTCCACCGCTTGGACTCCACGAAGCTGACGGCGAAGCGATACCGCGCTGGTCCCTCCCCCATCTCCAGCGCCCGCTTCTTCGTCTCGGCGTCCGGGAACAAAACACCGTCCGGCACGTCGCGCCTGCGTCCCGGGGTGAGGCTCTGCTGGCGCAGCGCGCTGGTCCACCCCAGGAGTTCGAGGACTCTCCAGATGAGTCCGGCCTCGGTGTCGGCCTCGTTCGGTCCCGATTCCGACGGAAAATCCGTCCGGACGGCTTCCAGATTCGCCTGAAGCCCGCCCTCGAGGTCGTCACGCGCCGCCTTCCACTCGGGAAAACGGACGATCTCGTGCTGCAGGAACTCCAGCGGGAACAGCCCGCCCCCCACTGCCTCCGTCAGATTCACGCCTCGATCACGCCCCTCGCTCCGACGCTCTCCTGCCCCGGATCCGCCCGATAGCGGCCGGGGAGCCGGCTCATGACCCGTCGGAGCCACCCGTCACGATAGCGCGGCATGGTGTCGCGCAACGTCACATCCTGCCCGCCGAGGGCTCGAGCGAAGACACCCCCGCCACCGGTCCCCGACCGGCTGAGGCGCCGTTCACGGACGAAGCACGAGCCGATAGGCGACGCGGGGGCCGTCCCGGTGGAAGGCGGTCACCTCGTAGCCGGCCGCGAACAGCGCGGTGAATCCGGCGCGGCTCTTGAGCCTCCAGTCCATGGCGAGAGCGATGTCGCGCCCGAGGATGTCGTTGATGGACTCGGGCGCGAAGAACAGGATCTGGTTGTTTCCGAGGGACTCGGGAGGCGCCGGATCGCTGCTCGCCTGCAGCCCGTTTCCGGTGCGGACGATGCGATTCAGGGCGGGCAGGTCCGGGATCCCCGGCGGTGGGAGGTTGTCGCCGCGGCGGGCGCGGGCGACGCGCCCGGAATCGAGGCGCCAGTCCGGCTCCAGCCGGTCCGTCGGTATGCCGCCGTGGAGGGGACTCTGGCTCTTGCCGTACACGTTCCGCCGGTACACCGCCGAAGTCGTTCCCAGGATGTTGAGATTCAGGTTCGCGTTGCGGGCCTGGAGCGGATCGAAAGTCCAGTTCACCCGCCGGATTCCCTGCGCGAGCACCCGATCCGCCTGGGCCCACTTCAGGGCGACCCCGATGCCCGCGCCGCGGAACTCGGGACGCACCGCGAGCATGTGGGAGTGATGGAACACCTCCCCGTCGCCGTGACCGGGGAACCCGCTGACGAAGCCCGCCATCCGGTCCCCGACGAAGGCGCCCGCATTCACGGCGCCGTAGTGCCCCATGACCGCCATCAGGCCGGCGGGCACGACATCGAGGTCCACGAAGCCCCAGACCTCCTGCTGGATGCGCTCGCACTCCTGCATGTCCAGCATGCCGGCGAGATCGCGGATCGTGAACTCCATGGGAAGCACTCGGGACCGGAGAGTGTACGAAAGCCGGCGCGGCCGGGGAGACCCTCTCCCGGCTAGAATCGGGCGTTGCGTTTTCCCTTTCTGACCGCCCGTCGCATCGTCTTGTCGCTGCTCTTCCTCGGGCTCCTCGGCGCCGACCGCGTCACCAAGATCCTGGCCGAGCGGACGCTCGCGTTCGGAGATTCGGTTCCGCTCATTCCGGGGTTCTTCCAGCTCACCCGGGTGCACAACACCGGGATGGCGTTCGGGATGCTGGACGATGTGGCCATCGGGTCCAAGGCGTGGATCCTGACCGGGGTCTCGGCTGCGCTGATCGGGGTGATCGTCTGGTTCGCGGTCAAAGCCGGGCCCCTTTCACGGTGGACCGCGGCAGGCCTCACGCTCATGCTGGCGGGCGCCCTCGGCAACATGTGGGACCGCATCGCATACGGTCATGTGGTGGATTTTCTCGACGCCTACATCGGCGAAGCCCACTGGCCGGTGTTCAATATCGCCGACGCGACGATCTGCGCCGGCGTGGGGCTCCTGATCCTGGAGAGCGTGGCCGAGTTCCGGGGCGCTCCGAGCCCGCCCGGTGGACCCTCGGATGTCGCCGCTTCCGGCGCATCCTGAGCAGGAGGACTCTTGTTTCCGCGACTGGTTGACTTCGGCTCGATCGAACTGTTCGGCAGAACGTTCCACCCAGCGCTCCACACCTACGGGCTCCTGCTGTTCGGCGGCTTCGTCGCCGGCATCTGGCTGGCGGCGCGTCGCGCCGGGCGCTACGACATCGAGGCCCGCCACATCTACGACCTCGCGCTCTACCTGATCGTCGGCGCCCTGGTTGGCGCCAAGGTACTGCTGATCGTCCTCGACCCCGCAGGTTTCTTCCGGAATCCCCTCGGCTTCCTCGGCGCCGGCGGCGTGTTCTTCGGAGGATTGCTGGGGGCTGTGGCGGCGTCCGTGTGGTTCTTCCGGTCACGCGGGATCCCGGTGTGGACCGGAGGCGATCTGATGGCGCCCTCGATCGCGCTCGGGCACGGGATCGGACGTCTGGGCTGTTTTGCCGCTGGATGCTGCTACGGCCTGCCCTCCGAGGGGCTCACCGCCGTCACGTTCACTGACGTCTATGCGAACCGGGTCACCGGCGTCCCGCTGCACACCGAGATCCATCCCACCCAGCTCTACGACGCCGGCGTCGAATTCGGCCTCTTCTTCCTCCTGCTCTGGATGGCCGGCCGACGCCGATTCGAAGGACAGTTGTTCCTGACCTGGGCGATCCTGTACACGGTGGCGCGCTTCGGCGTCGAGTTCCTCCGGGGGGATCCCCGCGGCTTCGTGTTCGACGAGCTGCTCTCGACTTCGCAGTTCGTGGGGGTCTGGATCGTCCTCGCCGCCCTGATCGCATGGCGTGCCGTCCGAACCCGGACTGTCTGACCCCGCGGCCTCCCCGCGCCGCCCCACGGATTCTGGAATCGGAGGTCGCGCCGAACGAGGACGGGCAGCGTTTCGATCGGGTCGCCGCCGCCCGGCTCCCGCGACTGAGCCGATCGGAGGCGACGCGCTGGATCGCGGCGGGACTCGTCCTCCTCGATGGTCGCGAGCGGCGCCCTTCCCGGCGCTGCCGCGCGGGACAGCGGATCACGATCCGGCCGGTCACCGATACCGGGACTCCCCTCCGGAGGATCCCCGGGGAGGGGGATCCGATCCCTCCCGAGCCGATCCCGCTCACGGTGATCCACGAGGACGCGTGGCTGGTCGTGCTCGACAAGCAGGCGGGGATCGTGGTCCATCCCGGACCCGGACATCCCGCCGGGACGATCGCGAACGGCCTTCTCCACCGCTACCCGGAAGTCGGTGCCGTCGGCCCTCCGGGCCGGCCGGGGCTCGTCCATCGGCTGGACCGGGGGACGAGCGGGCTGCTGGTGGCGGCGCGCCGTGAGAGCGCGCGGCTCCGACTCGCCGAAGCGTTCGCCCGACGGGAGGTCGAGAAGCACTATCTGGCGCTGGCCCTGGGACGAATCAGCTCCGCCCGCCTCCTCGCCGATCCGATCGGCCGGGATCCCCGGCAACCCCAGCGCTACCGCTGCCGGGGTCAACGAGCGAAGGACGCCCGCTCCGAAGTCTGGCCGGTCGAGGAGCTTCCGCTCGCCACGCTGGTCCGCATCCGCCTGCACACCGGTCGGACCCACCAGGCCCGTGTCCATCTCGCCGGCATGGGTCACCCCCTCGCCGGAGACGCCCTCTACGGACCGGCGGCGCCCCGCCGAGGCGGCGGGCAGGCCGGGGCGGCGCTGCGACGTCTGAAACGCCCGGCGCTCCACGCCGCCGAGATCGCCTTCGTCCATCCGGGCACGGGAGAACCGGTTCGATTCCGCAGTCCCCTGTCCGAAGACCTCGAAGCCGCGCTTCGGGTGCTCCGCCGGGCCACGGCAACGACCTGAGTGACCCGGCTCCCGTCGCCCTCAGCAGAGGAGCCGCAGACCCGCGTACCGCTCGAAGCGGCGAAAGTCGCGGTCCCGAGTCACAAGCGGGACGTCGAAGTCCAGACAGAGCTGCGCAAATTCAGCCTGTGGATGAAGTCGCGTGAGCATCGAGAGTGGCGAGGCGCCCGGCTGACGAGGCGCGCGAGGGAGGAATACCGCACCGTCTTTCGACCGATGCGCAACGAAGAGCGGCCCGGAGCGAAGCGGAGGGGCGCGTTCAGCCGGGATGCATCGCCGTTCGAATGCCGCGTGACTTTGTCCACAGGCTGAACTGGCGTGTCGGCGAGCCGGGCGCGGAGCCCGCGAGCCAGCAACGTTCGGCGCATCGCCCCGGCGCGCACCCAGGCTCCTGGCCTCGGATCGAGACGCGGCAGGTCGCAGATCAGATGAACGATTCGACTTCCGCGGCCGGGAAAGCTGAGCATCTCGCACACCACGATGGCGGGAAGGACGACTTGCCTCCGGCGCAGCGCCTCGTCCAGCAACCGCACGTCATCCCCCGCGTCCCCCTGCAGGAAAGCCACCAGGCAACTCGTGTCCGCTGCGATCAGTCGCGATCCTCACGCAGCGCCGCGAGATCGGCATCGAAGCGGACCTTGCCACGCAGCTCGCGGAGTTTCCGGTACGCCTCGCCCGCCGCAACCGAGCGAAGTCCCTCCCGAACCGTGCCGGTGATGCCCTGCCCGGTGGCGCCCCGGGCTCTTTCGAGCAAGGCCGTCGGCACATGGACGGTGATCTTCGTCGTGGGTTCGGAGGGGCACCTCATACCGCCATTCTAGCAAAATGCCATAACCACTTATGGCACGGCGGATCGAACGTGCTGCAGGCGTCAGGCGCTGGCGGCGGGGTCCTCGACTCGAGGGCTGGCGCGGTGGACCTCGATGACCCCGGGTATGCCCTGGAGGAGACGGGAGATCGCGCCGATCTCCTTCGCGTTCTGCACCAGGACGGTGATCCGGATGCTCCCGCGATCGGCGTCGTCGGCCGCCCCGTCCAGCGACCGGATGTCGGTGTCGGTCTCTGCGATCACCTTGGTCAGGTCGGCAAGGATTCCCTTGCGGTTCTCCACCCGCACGATGAAGCCGGCGTCGTAGCGAGCGCCTCCAGAAGAGCCCCACGAGACCTCCACCCGGCGGTCCGGCTCCCGACCGAGGTCGGTGAGCTGAGGACAGCGAGCGGCATGGACCGAAACCCCCTTGCCTCGCGTGATGTAACCGGCGATCTCCTCTCCGGGGAGGGGGGAGCAGCATCGCGCGCGGTGGACCATGATGTCGCTGTGCCCGCTGACCAGGATGTGCCCGGAAGGACGACCGATGATGCGCCGAACGGCGCCGGCCAGCCCGCGTTCCCGGGGTGGAGTCGGGGACCGCTTCAGCTTCTCGTCGGGGAGGGCGTCGGCGACGACCCGGGCGGGGGGCGCCTTCCCGTAGCCCACGGCCGCGTAGAGCTCGTCGAGCGTCGAGGCGCCCTGCCGCCTGAGCGCATTCGGGAGCCCGGGCGCGCCACGCAGGCGCCGCAGACTGAAACCGTGGGACCGCGCTTCCTTCTCGACCAGCTTCCGTCCGATGACGATGGCCTGCTTCCGGGCCTCCGCGTTGAGGCGCGCCCGAATCTTGCTCTTGGCCCGGTTCGTCCGGGCGAATTTGAGCCAGTCTTCGCTGGGGAGCCGATTCTTGCGGGTCAGGATCTCGCAGATGTCGCCGTTTCTGAGCGGCTGACGGAGCGGCGTCATGACGCCATTCACCCGGGCTCCGACGCAGGTGTGACCGACCTCGGTATGGATCGCGTAGGCGAAGTCGATGGCCGTGGCGCCCCGCGGCAGCGTCTTGACTTCGCCGCGAGGGGTGAAACAGTGGACTTCGTCCGGGTAGAGATCGATCTTCAGGCTGCTGAGGAACTCGTTCGGATCCTTCAGCTCCTTCTGCCACTCGAGTACCTGCCGGAGCCAGGCGAACCGCTCCATGTCCTCAGCGGCGACCCGACCGCCCGACTTGTAGCTCCAGTGCGCCGCGATCCCCTCCTCCGCCACCCGATGCATGTCCCGGGTCCGGATCTGCACCTCGAAGTGCGTTCCTGAATCCGTCATCAGGCTGGTGTGGAGAGACTGGTAGCCGTTCTCGCGGGGCATCGCGATGAAGTCCTTGATCCGGCCCGGAATCGGCTTCCACGTGTTGTGGATCACGCCGAGCGCCGTGTAGCAGTGCGGCACCGTGTCGGTCACCAGACGCAGCGCGATGAAGTCGTACATCTGATCCAGCTCGATCTTCTGCCGACGCATCTTCTGGTGGATCGAGTAGATGCTCTTGGTCCGACCCGAGAGGTCACCCGGGATGCTCTCGGCCGAGAGCTCCCGTCGTAGCGCCCGGCTCACATCCCGGATGAAATCGTCCGACCAGCGGCGCTTGGCCTTCACCCGCGCCTCCAGCACTCCGTAGGTCTGGGGCTCCAGGTGACGCAGCGACAGGTCCTGGAGCTCTGCCTCGATCTTCCCGATCCCGAGCCGGCCCGCGATCGGGGCATAGATGTCCAGCGTCTCGGTCGCGATGCGCTGCCGCTTCTCCGCGCGCAGATGATCCAGCGTCCGCATGTTGTGGAGGCGGTCGGCGAGCTTCACCAGGATGACGCGGGTGTCTTCCGTCATCGCGATGACCATGCGGCGGATGTTCTCGGCCTGGCTGGCCTCCGCCGACCGAAAATCCACCTTGCTCAGCTTGGTGAGGCCATCCACGACCCGGCGAACGTCCCGACCGAAGAGCCGCTCGAGGTCCCCGGATCCCACTGCCGTGTCTTCGACCACATCGTGGAGGAGGCCGCACGCGACCGAGATGGGGTCGAGCTGGAGATCGGCCAGGATTCCGGCCACTTCCAGCGGATGGGTCAGATACGGCTCACCGGAACGCCGGACCTGCCCACGATGCGCCTGCGCCGCGACGACATAGGCGCGGCGCAGCAGATCGAAGTCGGCCTCCGGGTGATAGGCCCGGACCCGGTCCCGGATCGTCTCGAACCGGATCATGGCTCGATCGCGCCCGCCGCGCGTCTCAACGGGTCAGCCGGACAGGCCGGGTCAACGGACACCCGCGAGGTCCACCGTACAAACCTCCGGCCCTCGCCACTGGCCCGGATGGGGGCAGGACCGGCCAGTTTTGCCGGTGGGAGCGGGGCGCGGCGCGGCAAGGGACTGGAGTCCGGCGCGCCGGCACTGGCGCAGGAGAATTGCCGGACCCCGCCCCGCCCCCACCGGGAGAACTGGCCGGGAGAACTGGCCGGGAGAACTGGCCGGGAGAACTGGTGGAGTCCGGCGCGCCGGCACCGGCGCCGGCATCGGGGATGCCGGCGTCCGGCGCGCGCCGGCGTCGAGACGAGCCGCCTACTCAGGCTCCTCTGCGCTTTCGGCCGCGCCGGTGGCGGCTGCCTCGGCGGCAGCGGCCGCAGCCGCCCGCGCGGCCTCGGCCTGCGCCTCGCGAAGCGCGAGCGCCCGGGCCCGGAACTCGTCCGCCTCGGCGGTGAGCGCCGCAGCGTTCCGCGGGTCCAGCTTGGCCTTCTCGCGGAGCAGCAGGTTCTTGTACACCAGCGCGTCCACGTACTCGTCGTTGATCTCGAGCGCCTGATCGAGCTGCTCCATGCCGAGATCCACGAACTCGGCGCGATCGCCCTGATTCAGGTCCGGATCGCGGTACACCTTGTCCCAGTAGTAGGTGGCGATCAGGTAGTAGCCCTCGGGATTCTGGGGATTCACGTCCCGGGCGCGGGCGAGCCAGTCCATCGTCTCGTCGAACCGACCGTACTTGTTCAGCAGGTTCGCCACCTGCCGATACCGGATCGGATCGTCGGGGTTGAGCTCAACGGGCTTCTCGTACATCTCGATCGCCCGGTCGATGAGCGGGTTGTCCACCGGGTCGTGGTAACGCTCGTAAACGTCGGCCAGCGCGTAATACCGCTCGGGAGCGTCCGGATCCAGCGCGATCAACCGATTGAAGTAGAACTCCGCCATCTCGAGATCATCGAGATAGTCCCGGTGCAGGCCGGCGAGCTGCTCGATCGCGTAGCGTTCGTAGAGCGCTACCGCATCCTTGTTCGCCTGCGTCTGCTCCGGGTCGTTGAGGATTCGCTCGACCACATCCAGCGTCTCCTCGTAGCCGTCGAGCGCGGCGTCCAGGTACGCCTCGTTCTGCGGGTCGTCCATGATGTTGGGGCGATAGAGAAGGTGATGGCTGCTCGCGGTGAAGAAGCGGAGCGTGGTCTGGACGATCACGTGCTCCTCGGGCGCGTTGGCGGTGGCCTCGGCGTAGTACCCGATCGCCTCCTCGTACTCCTGCCTTCCATAGGCCTCGTTGGCCTTGCCGAAGGCCCGCATCGCCTGGAGCATGTCGATGTACTCCGGGATCCCGCAGCCCACCGAGCCGGCGGCGAACGCCCCCAAGCCCAGGAGGATCGCCCCGGAGCGGACCAGAGAAGTCCTGTTCGAAGTCATGTCGTTCCTGCCCTCCCGAGTCATTCGGGAACGATCCCGACGCGCTCGACGCCATTCCCCTTGGCGATGTCGAGAACCTCGACGACGGTTCCGTAGGGGAGGAAGCCGTCCGCTCTGAGGAAGATCGTCTTGTCCGCGCGGGTCTCGAAGATGTCGCGGATGCGCAGCGGCAGCTCTTCGCGCGCTACGACCTGCTTGTTGATGGTCAACTGACCCGCGCCATCAATGCTCAGCACGAGCTGGTTCGGATCCGGCTCGGCGTCGGCGGGGGCCTCGTCCTGGCTGTCCGGCATCTCCACGTCATGCCCCTGCTGGGTCAGCGGGGTCACGACCATGAAGATGATGAGCAGCACCAGCAGCACATCGATCAGGGGGGTGATGTTGATGTCTGAAGTGACTCCGCCGGAGCCGAAACTTGACATTCCCATGATGTGTTCTCCTCGATTCGAGCCGGGACGGCGTCAGCGGCTACTCGTCGCCGGCCCGTTCGGTGATCAGGCCGATCTCGTCGGCGCCACCGTCGCGGCACAGCTCCATGATGTACATGACTTCCCGATAGGTCAGCCGCTCGTCGGCCTTCAGGTACAGGAGCCGTTCGGTCTTGCCCTCGAACTTGGCCGCCAGCGCGGTGGGCAGGTCCTGTTGCGTCGTCGAGATCAGATCGACGTAGATCGCGCCGTCCTCCCGGATCGCCACGTTCACGACATCGTCGCTATCGGCGTGATCCACACCGTACTCGGCCACCGGGAGCTTCACGTCCACACCCTTCTGCAGCAGAGGGGTCACGACCATGAAGATGATGAGCAGCACCAGCATGACGTCGGCCAGCGGGGTGACGTTGATGTTGGCGTTGACGTCCTTGCTGCCAAGGCCTGCCATACCCATGAGGGATTCCTCCTTCAGGCGGGGTGGCCGGACGCCACCCCCCGGAGACCGGGGAGCGGGTCAGAGGCCACGGGTTAGGGGGTCGTGCTCGAGAGAGTCCCGTCAGCGACGCGCCATGAAGTCGATCAGTTCGGAGGCTCCGTTGTCCATCTCGACGCCGAACGCGTCAGCCCGGTTCGTGAGGTAGTTGAACGCCCACACGGCCGGGATGGCGACGAAAAGACCGAAGGCCGTGGCGATGAGCGCTTCCGCGATTCCCGCCGAGACGGCGCCGATGCCGCCGGAGCCGGTCAGGGCCATGCCCCGGAACGCGGTGATGATGCCGAGCACGGTACCCAGGAGCCCCACGAAGGGAGCCGTGGCGCCCACGGTGGCCAGACCGGAGAGGTTGCGACGGAGGTCCAGCATGCCGATGGCGGTGGCGCGCTGGATGGCCCGGTGGGCCGCCTCCAACTGCTCTTCCTTGGTGCCGCCGGCGTCTTCACCCTGGTACTCGACCTCGCGGAGTCCAGCGAGGAGCACCTTGGCGAGGTGGCTGTTCTTTACGCTCTTGTCCTGGCTGACCTTGATGGCGCCGCCGATGTTGCCGGCCTTGAGCTCGCGGGCGATCCGGGGCGAGTAGCTCCGGGACTGGCCCTTCGCCTTCGTGAAGGTGAGGTAGCGCTCGATCATGATCGCGAGCGAGTACACGGACATCACAGCCATGACGCCGTTGATGAACTTCGCAGCGAAGCCCATGTGGCTCCAGATCTCGAGCAGATCGAAAGACATTTCCGTGGTCCTCCTGGGGTTCGGAAAATCGTGGGGAAACCGCCGTGCCCGGGCCAGTCAGCCCGGGCGCCGGCGGAGGCCTTGGGAAGAGAAGTTGGAAGCGGGTTCCGTTCCGTCGCGCGGGCTTCTTTCGAGGCGCGCTCGTCAGCCGAGGTTGAAGGTCACCGTGACGGACATCACGATGGGAACGGGGACGCCATTCAGCAGCGTGGGTTGGTACTTCCACTGCCGCACGGCGTCCATGGCCGACTGGTCGAGAAGCGGGATCGAACGCAGGACCGAAATGTTGGTCACGTTGCCGTTCGGATCAATGATCGCTTCGAGGATGACGACCCCCGAGACCCTCGCCTGCTTGGCGATCTCGGGATAGATGGGCTGGACGTACTGGATCCGGGTGGGCTCGCGAATCTCGCCACCAACGCGGACGGGAGCAGCCTTCGGCGGTGGGGGAGGAGGCCCCGAGGGCAACCCGCCCACGATGCCGCCGATGATCCCGCCAGGGACGCCGCCCTCGACGCCGCCGGGGACGCCGAAGTCCACGCCCGCACCGTCACCGATGATGTCATCGGGAATGTCCACGGGGGCGACGAACTGCGGGGTCGTGTTCAGCACCGGTTTCGGAGCCGACGGCCGGCGAGCCGCCTTCGGCGGCGGCGGTGGCGGCGGTGGCGGCGGCGGCGGCGGCGCCGACGCCATGAAGGTCATGATCCCTTCGGGGGTGGGCAGGTTGACCGCGAGGATCGGGATCACGATGAAGACGATCACGAGTGTGGCCTGGAGCAGGAACGAGAAGGCGAAACTCCCGAGAGAGCGGAGTGCGTTCTGGTCCTCTCCAGCGACCTGGAATTTCACTTCCCTGGGCATGCTGACCTCCTGGAATCCGATGTCCCGCCGGGATCCGAGGGTTGGCGGGTACTGGCCCCGGCCCGGAATTCCACCCGCCACCCCGAACCCGCCGACGCAGGCGACGGCGTGAATTCGGAGCGCCGAAGGGCTCGTTGGGCCATCGGAGCGAGTGAAGAAAGTAGCACTCCCCCGCCCCGCGTGTCAACAGCGCCTGATGCCGGGAGCGCGGGACGTCGGGAAACGCGGAACTGCGGAGCAGGACGGCGTCAGTGAAGAGCGAAACGCACCGTCAGATCGCTCAGGGACGACACCGGACGGCCGTTGCGGCGAGCCGGACGAAAACGCCACTCGGCCTCCACGACCCGGATGGCCTCGGCGTCGAGCCCCGGCACCGAATGCACGACGCGCAGCACCTCCACGCGTCCCCGCTCGTTGATCACGGCGCGAAGCCGGACGCTCCCGCGGACCCCGTCGCGCAAGGCCTCGGGCGGGAAGCGCGGGCGAGGCATCGAGATGGCCGCGGGGGGCTCGTCCGGGGGTGGAAACACCGGATCCGCCGCGCCGGGCAGCCCGCCGATCCTGCCCCCGGGGACGCCTCCGTCAGCTCCGCCGACGACGCCCTCGGGCCGCCCGAAGGGGAGCCCGTCGAAGAGCCCCTCGGGGAGCCCGTCGAGCGCTCCGAAGCTGGCCGCGGGACCGGTGGCCACTCCCTCGAGGGCCTCGAGAAGCGTCTCCAGCGGCGCAGGCTCCAGCGGCGGGAGCGTCAGCGAGGGGAGCGGTCGGGCCGTCGAGCCGGGCGCGACGCGCTCCGGATTGCGGGGCGCCGCCGGATCGCCCTCGGGCAGTGCGGCGGGAGGCGGCGCGACCAGCCGGAGCACATCGTCTTTCGACCGGGGGACGGGCAGACCAGCCGGGTCGAAACCCCACGACGCGTGGAGGAGCGCCGCCGCCGCGACCGCGTGGAACAGCGCGACGAGCGGCAGCGAGACGCGGAGTCCGACGGCGGCGGGAAGCTCGTGCGGCGGACCGAGAAGGGTCCGTCGCGTCCGGAGTGGGGGGGCCAAGGCTGCAAAACCCTCGCCCGCGAGTCTATCGGCCGCGGCGACCGCGACCGGTTCGGCCGGAGCCGCTTCTCAGACGCGGATTCGCTTGGCCGTCGGCCGCTGTTCCTCGGCGGAGGCAGCGGACCCCCGGCGACGACGACGCCACCAGATGACGAGCGGCGAGGCGATCGCGATGGAGGACCAGGTGCCCACGGCGACGCCCGCGACCAGGACGAAAGCAAACGCCCGGAGAACCTCGCCGCCCCAGACGAGCAGGGCGCCGACCGCGACCAGAGTGAGCCCGGACGTGAGCACCGTCCGCCGCAGCGTCTGGTTGATCGAGAGGTTGACGATGGCCCGAAGCCCCATCCGCCGGTGGATATGCCGGTTCTCGCGGACCCGGTCGAAGATCACGATCGTGTCGTTCACCGAGTACCCCACGAGCGTCATGAACGCGGCGATCACGTTCAGGCTGATCTCGTGGTCGAACAGCGACACCAGCGCGAGGGTGACGAGCACATCGTGGATCACGGCCACCGTGGCGCCGACGCCGTACACCGGCTCGAACCGGAAGCCGATGTAGATCAGCATCGCGAAGAGGGCCAGGATCGTGGCGTTTCGGGCTCGGCGGCGCAGCTCCTCACCGATCACGGGCCCGACCACTTCGGTGCTCGCGGACACGAGCCCGTTGCCGTCGAGACCGGCTTCGAGCACATTCAGGATCCGGCTCGCGCTGGCGTCGATCCCGCCGGTGGGCTCGGCCTCCGGAGCGTCTTCGGCCTCCGCCTCCTTCTCGATGCGGATCATCACCTGGTTCAGCTCGGGGTCGTCGTAGCGCTGGATGACCGCGTTTCCGTAGCCGAGTCCGGAGACCGCGTCGCGGACCGCCTCGATCTCGGGCGACTCCTCGAACTTGGCGATGACGAGCGTTCCCTCCGAGAAGTCGATCCCGTAGCGGAGCCCGCCCTGGGTCACGGTGTCCACCGCTCCGGCGGCGAAGACGGCCAGCGAGACCCCGGCGAACCACCACCGGTACTTCAGCCAGTCGATCGAAGTGTCGCGGAGGATGTCCATACGGGACCGGTTCAGATGCTGAGCGCCGTCACCTGGCGCCGACCGCCCAGCACCCAGTCGAACAGGAAGCGGGAGACGAACATCGCGGTGAAGACGTTGCTGATGAGGCCGATGCTCAGGGTCACGGCGAAGCCCTGCACCGGGCCGGTCCCGAACTGGAACAGGATCGCGGCGGCGACGAGCGACGTCATGTTGGCGTCCACGATCGTCAGGAAAACCCGTGAGAACCCGACCGAGATCGCCGTCCGCGGCGGCTTGCCGGCGCGCATCTCCTCCTTGATCCGCTCGAAGATGAGGACATTCGCATCCACCCCCATCCCGATGGTCAGGATCACCCCGGCGATGCCCGGAAGCGTCAGGGTGGCGGCGAAGTACGCCATCGCCCCCATCAGGACGAGCAGGTTCATCAACAGGGCGACCACCGCGTTGATGCCGGACAGCCGGTAATAGAAGATGATGAACAACAAAACGCCGGCGAGCCCGGCGAGCGACGCGGTGACGCCGCTCCGGATCGAATCCGCTCCCAGCGACGGACCGACGGTGCGCTGTTCCTGGTACTCGAGCGAGGCCGGCAACGCCCCGGCCCGGAGGACGAGCGCGAGGTCGAGCGCTTCCTGCACCGTGAAGTTGCCGACGATCTGTCCCTGGTCGTAGATCGGGCTCTGGATGACCGGCGCGGAGACGACCTCTCCGTCGAGCACGATGGCCATCTGCCGACCGACGCTCGCCCCGGTGAAGTCGCGCATGCGGGCGGCGCCTTCGGCGTGGAGGCTGAACTCGACGTTCGGCGTGTTCGTCTGGAAGTCGATGCCCTGGCGGGCGTTCCGCAGATCCCGCCCGGTGATCGCGGCCACCCGGTTCACCTGGTACCACGCGGTCGCTCCGGTGGGGAGCACGGTGGGAAGATTCTGGAGCGAGCTGTTCAGGGGCGGGAGAAGCGACTCGTCGAGGACCGGCCCTCCCTGCACCAGCCGCAGCTCGAGCTGGGCGGTCGCCTGGATGATCTCCTTGGCCCGCTCCACATCCTCGTAGCCGGGGAGCTGCACCAGGATCTGGTCCCCGGTGGCGCCGTGGGTCGTGATGACCGGCTCCGCGACCCCGAGTTCGTCCACCCGCCGCCGGATGGTCTCCATGGCCTGGATCACCGTCTGGTCCCGCAGCACGACCTCCTCGGCCGCGCGCAGCCGGAAGGACCAGTCGCCCCCGCCCGCGGTCTGGAGATCCCATTCGGGCCAACTGAACGCGACGATGTCCCGAACCTCCCCCAGCCGGGCGTCGTCGAGATCCTCGATCGTGAGTTGACCGAACGCGTCCACCCGGACATCGGAGAAGTCGATGGCCTCGTTGTCGAAGCGCTCCGCGAGCAGTTCCGCCGTCTCGTCGGTCATGACCCGGACCGCATCGTCGGTCTCGACCCGCAGGACGAGGTGGATCCCGCCCTGGAGGTCGAGGCCGAGCACGATCTTGTCCGACGGCGGGTTCACGAGGAACACGAGGCCGGCCACCAGCGCCAGCAGGAAGATCGCCTTGAGGCGAAGGTTGCGCTTCATCGGAGTCTGACTGGGCTCGGCGGGGGGACGGGGCGACGCAGGATCAGGTCTTCGTGGGGATCACCCTGCCGACGGCGCTCCGGTCGATCTGGAGCTTCACCGAATCGGTGACCCGGAGCTGGACGAGATCGCCCTGGATCCCGGTGATCGTGCCGTGGATGCCGCCGGTCGTGACCACGCGAGCCCCGCGCTCGAGGCTCTTGAGCATCGCCTCGGTCGCCTGCTGTCGCTTCCGCATCGGCCGGAACACGATCAGATAGAAGATTCCGAAGATGACCGCGAACAGGACAAGCTGCATCCCGAAGGCGCCTCCGCCGCTGGCCTGAAGGAGAGAGGGAAGCATCGAAGGTCGGGACTCCTCGCGGCGGGAATCGAAAAGCCCGGCTCTCGTGAACAGGAGAGCCGGGCGCGCGGGGCCTCACAGAATACCACGCGCACCGGGCCCCGACCCAGGCGGCGGAACGTTCGGTAGTGCATCAGTTTGAAAGTTCCCGCTGCGTTGACGGTCACCTCGGTGTCTGACGGGTCGGTTTCCCGACCCGGATTGGAGTAGGTTGAACTGCCTCTAAGTCTATGATAACATAGGCAGTAATGGTCTCTCGGATGTGCCTCCATGTTCACCTTCGGGAGGCCGTGGGGTTCATCTATATACCGAATATTCGGTTCGGTGTATGCTCTGCGCACACTAGGAGGTGCCTATGTCTGTAGGCCCTAACGGGGAGAAGAGACCCCGTGGCGTGATCGCCAACGCTGTCCACATGGCCCGGATTGCCACTGGCGAGATCAAGGAGACCTATGCCCCTGTCCCGAAGGGGCACGAGGCAGGGTTTTCTAGGGCGGACGTAGCGGGGCGTGGTCGGAGCTTCGTCCTCGTGGCCACGCCACACGGGGAAGACAAGAACCGTCCCTCGGTAGAGCGGACCGATGGCTCGGATGTCCCGGTGAAGGTCAAGTTGTGAGTCAAGACCGCCCGGCGCACACTGGCCGCATGAGCCCGGAGTTCTGGGCGATCATCGGGGTAGGTGTGTCTGGCATCATCGCCGCTATTGCCCTCGCTGGCATTATCGTCACCGGGCAGGCGCGATCCTACGCGGAGCGCAATGCGATACGATCTGATCTTCATCGCATTGAGACGAGCTTTGGGGATAGACTCGCCCGTATTGAGCAGGCTCTCTTCGGCCCTCCTGTGAAGATCACTCCGTCAGCAGATATCCAGGACGGCAAGGAGTAATTTGCCTTCAACAACTATGAGATTCATTGCCAAGTGCACTCTTGTCGTATTCTCCGTCATCGTCCATTTGGTAGTGATCTCCACAGTAACCGTACTCGGCGCTCCAACCTCCGTCATCCAATCTAGGTGGTCTGTCATTCACTTTGTGAATGAGTTTGGGGAGAGAACCGACAAGGGAGCATGGAGTCTATCAGTAGCGCCAATCCAACCCATGGATTTTCCGTACCACAATACAAGCGCATTTGTTGTTGTGAACTGCAACAGTGTTTAGCTCAGGTTCTCCGATACACCGAATCTTACTGGAGGGTCGATTGGAGATGGATACACTGAGTACTCTATCGTTGCTAGGGTGGATGGGAACGATTTAGGGAGAGTGTCTGTGACTCAGACTTGGGGAGCTGACGATCTCCATTTCAACAATGATGCTAGAATCATCGATGCCGTTAGGTCCGCTAGCACCTTTTCCGTAGCTCTACCGTGGTACGGAAGTATGGTTGCGTTCCGGTGGTCGCTCAATGGGTCTTCCAATGCAATTACAAGCAGTTGCGACTGATGACGGACTAGATGTTACAATTATGACTATGACTCGGTTCTTCATCAGCCTCGCCGTCCTATCGGGTGTCGTTTCCACGGCCTCCGCGCAGACCCCCACTCCACCAGTCCCCGTCGAGAGCGACTTTATCTGTTCTCGCTCTGAGACGCCCGCAGGTTTCACGATGATCTGCACCCTCGATACAAGCGGGCTCCCCGAACCTGGGGCCGACGCTGCGGATCTCGTAATCTCGGGAGTCAAGCGGTACTCTGCCCGCTCATCTTCCAACTACTGGCTCGTTTTCAACTACAGGGCGAACCGCACTCTTCCCAGGTTCATTATTGAGGTCGCCTTCAACTATCTAGGGGGAGGAGTCCAAACAGAGGAACAGACGATGTATTCCGGGTTGAAGATAAATGAAGTCGGGTCCGAAACAGTGATCCCGGACAAGCTCCCGACGAACTGGACATCCGTGGATATCAGCGTCAACCCGACGACGATCTCCTGTAACGGATGTCGTAGATACTCAAATGTCAGCATGGCCTCGACCAACATGTTGAACCCGGAAGCCATCGGGCCGGAGGATCTAGGGGCAGCTATTCTGGAACTCAAGCAGGCTGCCCGCCGTTGACTCTCAGGTAGGTTTTTGTGTCTTCCTTCTCTCCCCGTAGTGGTACTTGGGGAGGGAACTTTCCCCATCGGAGGGGTAGGCGGGAATCGAACCCGCGATCCCGGTGTTGCTATCACCGGTGCCTTGACCAGTTTGGCTACTACCCCATCTGATCTCCAACCTAGGAACGGAGAGCGAGTCGGCGGGAACAACCCTGTTTCCGTCGATCTCGTTGGCGTGGGTGGATGAAATTCAGACTACCACAATGCCGTATTTGGGTCGAAATGTATATTGAATATTCAGGTGTGTGCCGATATATGGCCTAGAGGTATGCCATACTAGCCAGCATGAACCGGCTGGCCACGGCGAAGCGGGCGCAGATTCTTGGGATGCTCGTGGAGGGGATGTCCATGCGGGCAACCTCTCGGGTTGCCGGTGTTGCCTACAACACGGTCGTCAAACTCCTGCTCGATGCAGGTAGGGCGGCAGCGATATATCACGATGAGAATGTCCGGAGTGTTTCTTCCTCGCGGATCGAGTGCGACGAGGTGTGGGGGTTCGTCTATGCGAAGGAGAAGAATGTCGCCAGGGCGAAGACCGCTCCGGATGGTGCGGGAAGCGTCTGGTGCTGGAAGGCACTCGATGTGGACTCGAAGCTGATCGTGTCATGGATGATCGGAGGTCGGGATGCGGATACCGCCGTGGACTTCATGGTGGATCTCCGGTCACGGCTCGAAAACCGGGTCCAGCTCACCACGGATGGCTATCCTGCCTATATCGAGGCGGTGGAGGCTGCGTTCGGAGGTGAGGTGGACTACGCCATGCTCGTGAAGTCATTCCGCAAGGGGTGGAGGGGTGCTATCGCGCCGGAGGCTCGGTATAGCCCATCCGCGCCCGTCTCGGCGAAGCGGACGGCTATACAGGGTATGCCAGACATATCGAAGGTGAGCACCTCGTATGTGGAACGGAGCAACCTGACACTCCGGATGGGAACTCGGAGGATGACGCGGCTGACGAACGCCTTCTCGAAGCGGCTGCGGAACCACATGTCAGCGATGGCGCTCTATTTCCTCCACTACAACTTCTGCCGGATGCACCGGACGATCAAGTGCACTCCCGCGATGGCTGCGGGGCTAGACACGACGGTGCGGGATTGCGACTGGATCGTGGGGCTGATCGACGCTCAAGCCCAGAAGCCCCGGAGACCAAGGACCTACCGGAAACGGGGACACATTTCAAACTGATGCACTACCGAACGTTCAACAGCCGTCCGGATTCGTCCGCGACCAGCGGCCCCGGTGCTCCTCCCGAAACCCGTCGAACCGGCCGTCCCCGATCGCTTTCCGCATCCGCCGGGTCAGGTCGGCGTAGAACGTGAGGTTGTGGGCGCTCAGGAGGGTGGCGGCGATGCGCTCGCGGGCGCGCAGCAGATGGTGAAGCCAGGCGCGGCAGGCGCTGGTGCATGCGGGACAGGGACAGTCGGGATCGAGGACCCGGTCGTCGTCGCGGAAGCGCGCCCGGAACAGGTTGATGCGGGCTCGGCGGGTGAAGACGATGCCCCGACGCGCCAGGCGGGTCGGAAGCACGCTGTCGAACAGATCCATGCCGAGTCCCGCCGACTCGACCAGATCGTCGGGGAGGCCGGCGCCCATGAGGTACCGCGGCCTTTCCGCCGGCAGCACCGCGGCGGCGACGGCGGTGGACTCCCGGGTGGCCTCCTTCGGCTCTCCCATCAGCAGCCCGCCCACGCCGAAACCGTCGAACCCCTCGCCGGCGGGCCCGAACGCCGCGAGGGCGCGGGCGTTTTCCTCGCGCGCGGCCGGCGAGACGCCACCCTGGACGATGCCGAACAGGAGCTGGGTGGCCGCCCCCGCCGGATCGCCGCGGTGCGCCGCGAGGGCGCGCTCGGCCCATCGGAGGCTACGCGCGGCGGCCTGTTCCACGGCCTCCGGGGAGGCGGGCAACGAGAGGCACTCGTCGAGAACCATCGCGATGTCCGATCCGAGCGCCCGCTGCACTTCGATCACGCTCTCCGGCGTGAGTTCGTGAAGCGATCCGTCGCGGTGGGAGCGCAGGCGGACTCCTCGCTCCGTGACCACGCGCAACCGGCTGAGGCTGGCGATCTGGTAGCCGCCGCTGTCGGTCAGGATCGGCCGATTCCAGTCCATGAGGCGATGCAGACCGCCCAGCCGCCGCACCCGGTCGTGACCGGGCTGCAGCATGAGGTGCCAGGCGTTCCCGAGGAGGACCCGGGATCCCGCCTCCCGGGCGTCCCGGGCCGTGAGGCCGCGGAGCGCCCCGACGGTGGCGACCGGCATGAACTCCGGCGTGTCCACCGGCCCGTGGGCGGTGACGAGACGGCCCAGCCGGGCGGCGCCGCTGCGGCTCCGGACCTCGAAGGTCGCGGCCCGGCCGGTCACGACGCCTTCCGTTTCCGGGCGTAGCGTCGCGCCGGCTCGCCGGGGCGCAGGAAGCGCCTCAGCGCCGCCGCCACGCCGTGCTCGTCGTTGCCGCCGGTCGTTTCGAACCCGAGCCGATGCAGCGCCGAATCGGCGTTCGCCATCAGGACGCCTCGGCCCGCCGCGCGGAGCATCGAGAGGTCGTTCCAGTTGTCGCCGATGGCGAGGGTGGCCTCCATCGGAATCCCTGCCGCTCCCGCCACCGCCTCGAGCGCCGACGCCTTGGAGGCCCCGGCGCCGAGAACGTCCACGAGGCCGAGGTTCGTCGCCGGGTATTCGGTGCGCTCCAGGTTCGCCGCCGCGCCCAGACGGTCCCGCAGGTCGGCCTCCGCGGACCGGCACTCCTCCGGCGTTCCGGCCAGGACGAGATGAAGCGGATCCTCCGGAAACGCCGGCGCGGGATCGAGCCGGGGACGGGGGCGGACGGTGGAGAGGTACCGACGCACGCGAGGCGAACCCGGATCGGACGCCGTGATGCGGACGGCGCCGTCCCGGTCGCTGATCAGGAGCAGGAGACCGCGGCGGCGGCACACCGCGGCGGTCGCCGCCGCGGCCGAGCGCGGCAGCAGCACCTCGGCGATCGTCCGGCTCCCGCGCCGGACGAGGGCTCCTCCATGTCCGGCGCGAAACGTCGCGTCCGGCAGTTCCCGAGTGAGCTGTTCGAGTTCGGCGAACCGGCGTCCGGTGATCACCGCGACGACGACGCCGGCCCGGATCGCATCCAGCAGCGCGGCGCGGTCGGGGCCCGAGATCCGTTTCCCGGAGTCGAGCAGCGTTCCATCGAGGTCCACCGCGACCAGACGAAACACCGGCTCAACCTCCCGCCCACCCGCGCCGGACTGGAGTCCGTCGCTCCACGGGCCGGAAACCCGGGCGGCAGGGGCCAGGGACCGCAGCGGCGGCGGAGATCACGGATCGGGAGGGGTGATGCCGTCCCAGATGCGGACGCGTTCGATGCGGTCGCCCGGCTGGAGGCGCTCGAGGACCTCGAAGCCCCGGCGCACATGCCCGAACAACGTGCGCCGCCCGTTGCGCTCCGGCGCCGGCAGCAGGGTGATGAAGAACCGGCTCCCGCCGGTGTCTTTCCTCCGGTCGTCCATCCCGACGCTCCCGCGCATGAAGGTGCGTTCGTTGATCTCGGAGCGGAAGGCGCGGGGAGCGTCCCGATCCTCTCCGGCGTGGAGTACGAGGCCGGGCAGCGGCCGGGACCACCGCTGCCCGTCGTAGAACCCGCTGCGGGCGAGGCGCATGAATCGCCACACGGTACGGGGCGCGTCGGCGATGTAGAGCTCGATTTCGATCTCTCCGCGCTCGGTGTGGATCCACGCGACCGGCGTGAACGGCGGGTGGAGCATCGAGTCGTAGTCCGCCTCCTCCAGGCCGTCCTCCCGCATCGCCGGAGCGGGCGGGGCCTCCAGGGGCTCGCCGATGCTGCGGAGGAACCGGTGCGCCTCCGCCCGCACCGGCCACGCTGCGTCCCCGAGATGCGCGCGCGCCGCCTCCGCCGCTTCCGGACCGCCGCGGGCTGTCAGCGAGCGAAGCGCGGCGAGCCGGAACCACGGCGCGGAGTCCGTGTCGGCGAGCGCCGCCGCCCGGACCTCCGGGCCGAGGACGCCGAGCCGTCCGAGCGCGCGGGCGGCGGACGCCCGCTCGAAGGGGTCCGCCGCCGCGAGGTGCGCCGCCAGCGCCGCTTCGGTCTCGGGGTCGGGCTCGAGCCCGTCGCGAACGAGCGCGGCTTCGATCCGGCCGACACCCTCGAGCGCCGCGGTCCGCACCCGGGGATCCTCGTCCGGAAGGAGAGCGTGGATCAGGAAGTCGCGGACGCGGGCGTCCCCGACCTGGCCGAGCTGTTCCGCGATCGCCTCCCGGCCCATCGGATCGGGATCCGACCAACCGGACATGAGCAGCCGGAAGCCGTCCTCGTCCTGCCGGTGGAGCGCCCGGAACGCCGCTGCGCGAGTCCCGGGATCCTCGTCCCGAGTCCAGTCGAGCAGGGCGTCGGCCGCTTCCGAATGATCCCCGGCCGCGAGCGCGACGAGAGCCGCCCGGCGAAGCTCCGGATCGGGCTCGTCGAGCCCCGCGAGCAGCCGCGGCCCGACGCCGTCGGGGATCACGCGCCCGGCGCTCGCGAGCGCCGTGAGCGCCGCGATGGCCTCCATCCGCACTCCGGCGTCGGGGTGATCGAGGAACAACGCGACCTCGGCGCCGAGCGCATCGGCGAGGGACGGATCCGCGCGCACGCCGACCCGCCCCATACCCCGGACTCCAAGGGCCTGTACGACCGGATCCGTCGCCTCCGACCAGGCGCGGTGGAGTCCGATCAACGCAGGCTCATGGAGCTCGGCGGCGCTCCAGGCCGCGACCCACCAATTCGTCCGTGGAACGTCGCCGCCCATCACCTCGAGCACAGCGACGGCATCCGGCCCCGGTCCGAGGCGGGCGAGGGCGAACAGACCGAGACGGGCCTCATCCCACGCCGTGCGGCGCCGCGAGGCCTCCACGTCTTCCCGGCGGTTCGAGTAGCCGGACGGCGCCACCAGCGCGCCGAGCTGCGCCAGAATCGTCTGCCGCTGCCGGTCCGCTCCCTTGCGGCCGAGCGCCTCGAGAGCCTTCTCGCGCACCCGGGCGGACGGCTCGCCGGTCGCGGCCTCGAGGGCGCCCAGCGCCTCCTCCGGAAGCGGGTCCTCGACGATCCCGAGCGCGAACGCGGCGGTGGAGCGGACCGCGCCAGCCTCGTCGGAGACGAGCGCCGCCACCAGGGGCTCCACCGTCTCCGGGCGGCCGATGCGGCCGAGCGCGAGTACGGCCTGACGCCGGACCTCGGGATCGGGATGGAGCACCTGGTCGCGCAGCCATCCATCGCCGAGCGAGCGCGCGTCCTCGAGCGCCACGATGCGAGCCAGGCGCTCTCTCGACGAGAGCGGGGCCGGCTGCGCCAGCGCCGTTGCTGCCGCAACCGTGAGCAGGGCGCACGCCACCGCGCCGCGCCGGATCAGGCTCTGAGCGTCGTCTCGCAAAGGGTGTGGCGGCGGATCACGTCCTCCCGGAGCGCAACCCCGATGCCCTCTCCCTCCGGAATCGGGATCGTCCCGTCCGGATCCACGGTCACCGGCGGCTCGATGACCTCCTCGGTGAAGTACCGCTCGGACGCGGCGACGTCGCCCGGCAGCGAGAACCCCGAGAGCGAGGAGAGGTGCAGGTTGTGGACCCGTCCCACGCCGCTCTCGAGCATGCCGCCGCACCACACCGGGATCCCGGCGGCCTCGGCGATCCGGGCGATCTCCCGCGCCGGGGACAGGCCTCCGACGCGTCCGGCCTTGATGTTGATGACGCCGCAGGCGTCCATTTCGAGCGCCCGACGCGCGTCCGCTGGGGATTTGACCGACTCGTCGAGGCAGATCGGCGTCCGAAGGGTCGCCTGGAGAACCCGGTGGTCCCACATGTCGTCGTGGGCCAGCGGCTGCTCGATCATCGTCAGGTCGAACTGATCCAGCTCCCGGAGCAGTTCGAGGTCCGCGAGGGTGTAGGCGCTGTTCGCATCCACCATCAACGGCACGTCCGGGTACCTCTCACGCACCTCCGCGACGACTGCGACGTCCCACCCCGGCTTGATCTTGATCTTGATCCGCTGGTACCCGGACGCGAGCTCGAGTCCGATGCGGTCGAGCAGCTCCGCGACCGTGTCCTGGATGCCGATCGAGACGCCGGAGGCGGTCCGCCGCCGGTCGCCGCCGAGCGCGGCCGCGAGCGAACGTCCGTCCCGTCGGGCCCACGCCTCCCAGACCGCCATCTCGATGGCGGCCTTCGCCATGTTGTGCCCGCGCACCCGGGCGAAAGACGGGAGCACCTCGTCCGGGTGGGCGTAATCGCTCGCCGCGGCGAGCGGCCAGAGGAAGTCCTCGAGGACATGGCCCGCCGTGCGCACCGTCTCGTAGGAGTAGCCCGGATCCCGGTCAGCCACGCACTCCGCGTATCCCGGAACCCCGTCCACCCGGACTTCGACGAGGAAGAACTGCTGGTCCGTGACCCGCGCGAAACTGGTCTCGAACGGATGCTTCAGGTCGAGCCGGACTTCCCGGAGGGTGAGACTTTCGATCTTCATGGCTGCGACGGTGGGGTGGGATCTTATTCGGCTGGCGCCGTCCCGCGCCGGCGGTATGGAGCGCCGCTCTCCAGAGCGGCACCGCGACCCGCATGCCCTTCGTGTAATTGCCGGACTGGAGTCCGGCGCGCCGGCGGTATGGAGCGCCGCTCTCCACCGGTTCTCCCGGTAGGGGTGCGGCACCGCGACCCGCATGCCCTCCGTGAATTGCCGGACTGGAGTCCGGCGCCAGTTCTCCCGGTGGGGGCCCGGCAAGGGACTGGAGTCCGGCGCGCCGGCGACACGGCCCTGGAGAGGGGCGCTCCCTGCCGGCCTCTAGAATGAGGGGCCGGACCGGCTCTCCGCGATGCCTCCACCCTCCACACCCGCGGGGTTCCATCAACGACGCCGGACGACCGCCCCCACCGACTCTCTGCCGCCCGCTCCCCGATGACTCCCGAGCCCCGCGGCCTCATCGTCCTCGGCGCGACGGGTTCGGTCGGGACCACGACGCTCGAAGTGGTGGACCGGTACCCCGAGCGCTTCCGGGTCGTGGGACTGGCGGCGGGACGCCCGGGGGAACGCCTCGCGTCGCTCGTGGAGCGCTACCGACCCGAGGTCGTCGGGCTCGGGAGCCGGCGGGCGGCCCATGCGTTCTCGAAGCGCTTCGGCCCCCGGCTCCGCGACACCCGCGTGGTCGGAGGCGCCGAGGGCGTGGAAGCGGTCGCCTGCTGGCCCGGCGCCGAGACGGTCATGTCCGCCATCGTCGGCGCCGCCGGGCTCCGGCCCACGCTCGCGGCGCTCGCCGCCGGCCGGGTCGTCGGGCTGGCGAACAAGGAGTCGCTGGTTGCCGCCGGACCCCTGATGGCGAAGGCCGCGGCCACCGGAGGCGGCCTTCTCCTCCCGGTGGACAGCGAGCACGCCGCGATCCACCAGTGCCTTGCGGGCCGCCGGGAACCTCCCCGGCGGCTCTGGCTCACGGCTTCCGGCGGCCCGTTCCGGACGGCGAGCCGGGAGGCGATGCGCGAGGCCACCGTCGAGACCACGCTTCGACATCCCACCTGGAAGATGGGCCCCAAGATCACGGTGGACTCGGCCACGCTGATGAACAAGGGACTCGAGATGATCGAGGCGCGATGGCTCTTCGGCCAGGAGCCCGATGCGATCCGGGTCGTGGTGCATCCGCAGTCCATCGTCCACTCGCTCGTCGAGTTCGATGACGGCTCGTTCCTCGCCCAGCTCGGGACCCCCCACATGCGGGTCCCGGTCCAGTACGCGCTGACCTGGCCCGAGCGCGTGGACACCGGGCTGGAGCCGATGTCCCTCGAAGCGCCGCTCTCGCTCGACTTCCATCCTCCGGATTCCGAGCGCTTCCCCTGCCTCGGCCTCGCGCGAGCAGCGCTCGAGGCCGGGGGCGACGCGGCCGCCGTCCTGAACGCCGCCAACGAGGTCGCGGTGGAAGCCTTCCTCGCCGGACGGATCCGGTTCTTCGATATTCCGGCGCTGGTCGAGGCGACGCTGGGGGCGCACGAGGTGGGGGAGCCGACCACTCTCGACGACATCGTCCGGGCGGATGGATGGGCTCGGGACCACGCCGATTCCCTGCTCCCGTCGGCGGAGGGCGCGGCGTGCTGACCCTCCTCGCCTTCGTGGTCGTCGTGGGCACGCTCGTGATCGTCCACGAGTTCGGCCACTACCTGGTCGCGCGGTGGATCGGCGTTCGGGTGGAGACGTTCTCCATCGGCTTCCCGCCGACGGTGTACCGCCGTCGCATCGGAGAGACCGACTTCACCGTAGGGCTCCTTCCGCTCGGCGGCTTCGTCAAGATGGCGGGCGATCTCCCGGGGGAAGGAGGCTCGGACCCGCGAGAGCTGCAAAACCGCACCCGGGGGGAGCGGCTCGCGATCCTGTTCGCCGGACCCGCCATGAATTTCCTGCTCGCGGTGGCGCTCCTGAGCGGACTGTTCTACGTGGGAACGACGCGGTGGGTCGGCCTCGAGGACCCGCCGGTCGTTTCCTGGATCGCCGACGACACGCCCGCCGCCGCGGCCGGCCTGCAGTCCGGAGACCGGATCCATGCGATCGACGGCGACGTCGTGGACGACTGGCGCGCGGCGCTCGAAGCGATCGCCCTCCGGCCCGATCAGGAAGTCGTGTTCGAGGTCGAGCGGAGTGGCGCGTCACAGACCCTCGACGTGCGAATCGCCTCCGAGGGCCCGGACGCCATCGGAACCGTGGGCATCGGGCCTCCGGCGCCGCCCCTCGTCGGCGCGGTGGTCTCGGGAACTCCGGCGGAGCGGGCCGGCCTCGCCGCCGGAGACCTCATCGTGGCGGCGGACGGGATGCGGGTCGGGAGCACCCAGGAGGTCGTGGCCCTCGTGCGGGAGGGAGGCGAACGGCCCATCGAGCTCGTCGTGGAGCGCGAAGGGGAGGAGGTCCGACGCGTCGTCACCCCCGAGCTCTACGAGGATCCGGAGACCGGGGACCGGTTCCCCCGCGTGGGCGTCGTGTTCGAACGACCCACCCGGCGGGTCCGGGCGGAATCGGTGCCGGACGCGATGTGGCAGGCGGTCCGCGAGACCACCCACTGGGGGGTGCTCACGGTGACGCAGCTCGGACGCTTCGTCCGGGGAGCGGCGCCGGCGGAGCAGTTCTCGGGTCCGATCGGGATCGCCCAGGCGTCCGGGGAGGCGATGCGACGCGGGCCCTCCAGCCTGATCCTGCTCATGGCGATCCTGAGCCTGAGCCTCGGAGTGCTGAATCTCCTCCCGATCCCGGTGCTGGACGGAGGGCAGATCGCGGTCCTGCTCTTCGAGTCGGTGGCGAGACGGGACATCGACCCCCGCACCCGCCGGGCGCTGACGATCGCCGGTGCGGCGCTCATGCTGGTGCTCCTCGTGCTCATCATCGGGCTCGACCTGACCAAGATGGGAGCGTTCGCCAACCTGATGGGCTTCTTCGGCCGCGGATAGCCGGGGCGCTCCCCGGGCTCTCAGAGCCGTCCGGCCAGAGCTTCCACCGCGGCGAAGACCACGGTCGCGAACAGCACGCCGTCCACCCGGTCGAGGACACCCCCGTGGCCGGGGATGAGGTGGCCGCTGTCCTTTTGCCCCGCGACCCGCTTCCAGTAGGACTCGAACAGGTCGCCGAGCGCCGCCGCCGCCGCGAGGAGGGCGCCGAGCAAGGCAGCCGGCACGGGGGCGCCCGCCGCGTGCGCCGGGCCGAAGAGGCCCTGATGGAGGATCCAGGCCGCCCCCGCGCCGGAGGCGAGCTGGGAGACGAACCCCGCCCAAGTCTTGCCCGGGCTGAGTCGGGGGGACAGCCGGGGACCGGCGATCAGCTTGCCGCCGACCCAGGCGCCGGCGTCGCTCAGGAGGACCGTGGCGATCAGGAACAGGAGCGCCGCTCCTCCGGCCTCGCCCGCGCTGGTGCGCAGGAGAGCCGCGGTCGGAATGCCGATCCACCCGGCGGTGACCGCGGCCGCGCCGAGCCAGGCCAGCCCGGCCCGGTTCCGGGGCAGACGAAGAGCCATTCCCCCCAGGACGAGCAGCAGGAGACCTCCGGAGGCGACGGCCGCCGGACTGGCGGACGGGAGGAACCCGGGGAGGGCGACGCACAGGACCGGGAGGGCGCCGGCGAGGAGCCCGAAGCCTCCCTCCGGGGTGTGTCCGGCGCCGGGCCGCCGACCCGTGGGCGTACGACCGAACGCGGCTGCGGCCAACCGGGCGGCTTCGTGGCTGGCGTAGAGCGCCGCGGCGAGGATCGCCGCCTGCCGGATCGCGAGCGGAGCCAGGAGGCAGATCCCGGCGACCGCCGCGGCGACCGCCGCCCCTCCGATCAGCCGCCGGTGCATCGGCGCCTCCCCGTCAGGGCGGGTCCGGGAGGGTCAGCGAAGGCCCCCGTAACGCCGGGTCCGGCGCTGAAAGCCCAGCACCGCCTCGTAGAGGTGTCGCCGGCGGAAGTCGGGCCACAGCGTTTCGGTGGTCCAGAACTCGGTGTAGGCGCTCTGGAACAGCAGGAAATTGGAGAGCCGCATCTCGCCGCTCGTGCGGATCAGCAGGTCCGGATCGGGCAGGCCCCGGGTGCTGAGGTGCTCGCCGAAGCGGTCCTCGTCGAGATCGGGCACCCTCCCCTCGGCGAGGGCGCGTCGGGCGAACTCCCGGGCCGCGTCCACGATCTCCGCCCGACCCCCGTAGTTCAGAGCCACGTTCATCGCGAGCCCGGTGCAGTGGGCCGTCGCCGCCGTGGTGTCCGCCACCATCTCGCGAACATCGCGGGGGAGTTCCGCGACCCTTCCGAGGGCGCGAAACCGGATCGAGTTCGCGATCAGGTTCGAGGTCTCGAGCCGCAGATAGCGCTTCACCAGCTCCATGAGCGCCTCGACCTCCTCGGCCGGGCGTCGCCAGTTCTCGAGCGAGAAGGCGAACAGGGTCAGGGTGGAAAGACCGAGCGCCGCCGCCGCCTCCACCGTATCCCGCACCGACTCGACCCCGGCGGAGTGACCCTCCCCCCGCTCCAGCCGACGGGCTTCCGCCCACCGCCCGTTGCCGTCCATGATGACGGCCACGTGCACCGGGAGGCGGGTGCGGTCGATGCGCGCGAGAAGGGCGGCGGTCTCGGCCTCGGGGGTGACCTCGAGGGCCGGGGAAAGGGCTCGCACGAATCTCTGACTCTAGCAGCGGAAGAGGTTTTTCCGGGGGGTGCGAACTCTCATCCGGCGAGGTCCGGCGGGTACCCCACGGCGTGGAGCCGGAGCCCCGCCGCCGGGGCGCGGAAACGGGGGCCGGCGCGGCCGGGATCGCGCAGCAGTTCGGCGATCCGCCCGGGCGGAAGCTGACCCCTCGCCACCGCCTCGAGAGCTCCGACGATGCGCCGGACCATGTAGCGGAGGAAGGCGTTCGCGGTGATCTCGAAGACGAGGGCGACGCCCGACCGGAGCACGCGGGCCGCGATGACGGTCCGCACCGGATTCTGCGCCCGTCCGTCACCCGAGTCGGTGAAGAAGGCGCGGAAATCGTGGGTCCCCGGGAGCGCCGCCGCCTCGGCCTCGAAGGCGGCTCGATCGAGTGCGCGTCCGGTGGCCCACGCGAACCGGCTGACGAGGGGGGACGGCGGCGTCCCGGGGACGAGGTGGTAGCGGTAGGTCCTCGAGACCGCGTCGTAGCGGGCGTGGAAATCGGGCGGCGCGGCCGCGGCCGCACGAATGCGGATCGCCGGCGGGAGCGAGCGGTTCAGGGCCCGGGTCACTCCCTCCGGAGGGATCGGCAGCGAGGCGTCGTAGTGCGCGACCTGCCCTTCGGCATGGACGCCGGCATCGGTGCGACCCGCGGCCACCACCGCGACCGGCCGACGGTAGAGCCGGGCGAGGGCGCCCTCGATCCGCTGCTGGATCGTGTCCCGGTCCGGCTGCCGCTGCCATCCGGCGAAGTCGGTCCCGTCGTAGGCGAGGTCGAGACGGATCCGGTGGGTTCGGGTCATACGTCCCCTTGTAACCGATGGCTCCGGCCGCGCGGTTCCCGACCGGGCGAGGCGAACCCGCGGCGAGCCGCTATCGTAGATTCGGGCGTAGAAAATCTCACCCGAGCGCGTCTTGTCCATAGCCGGCGCCGTTCCTCACCGCCGTCCCGACCGCACCACCCGCTGGAGAATCCCCCGTGCGCAGCGTCCTTCCGTTTCCCGTCCTCGCCCTTCTCGGCCTCTTCGTCGCTCCCGGCGTGGGATGGTCGCTTCCAGCCGGCCCTGAGGAGCCGGAGGCCAGCGCCGGCCAGCTTGCGCCGGTGGATCTCACCCTGGAGGACGCCCTCGCCGGAGCGCTCGCCAACAACCTGAACGTCCGGATCTCCCGGATGAACCGGCAGTCGCTCGGATTCGCGCTCACCGCGGCGCGCCGGGTGTACACGCCCCAGCTCGTCGTCAACACGAACATCCAGGAGAGCCTGTCGCCTTCCGAGACCCAGCTCGACGGGGCCGAGCAGAACGAGAGCGACACCCTCATCTACAACCTGCAGTTCCAGCAGCAGCTCCCGTTCGGGGCGAACTACTCGGTGGCGTTCAACAACAACCGGTTCGCGAGCAACAGCGTGTTCCGCAACTTCAACCCGCTCTATCGGAGCCTGCTCTCCGCGAACGTGACGCAGCCCCTCCTCCAGAACCGCGCCACCGACGCCGCCCGGCGCCAGATCTTCGTGTCCCAGAACGGGGAGCGCCGCGCCGGACACGATTTCGAAACGGCGGTGCTCGACATCCTGCGGGACGTCCAGAACGCCTACTGGGATCTCGTCTTCGCCCGGCGCAACCACGAGGTGGCGGTCCAGTCGCTCGAACTCGCCCGCGACCTGCTCCGGAACAACCAGGTCCAAGTCGAGGTGGGGACGATGGCGCCGATTGACGTGCTCCAGGCGGAGGCCGAGGTGGCGACGCGGGAAGAGGCGCTCATCCTCGCCGAAGACGCGATCCGGCAGACCGAGGACGCCCTCAAGGTCCTCATCCGCGACCCCGACTCGGTCGGATTCTGGGACGGCGAGATCATCCCGGTGGATGCGCCCGACGTGGCCGACTACGAGCTCGAAGCGGATGACGCGATCCGGACCGCGCTGCAGCGCCGCCCCGAGGTGCGCTCGCAGCGGGTCCAGCTCGACGCGAACCAGTACGAGGTCCGCTACTTCCGCAACCAGACGATGCCGCAGGTGGATCTCGTGGGGTCGGCGCAGCTCACCGGGGTTGGCGGCACCGAACTGGTGCGCGAGGGCTTCTTCGGGCAGGCGGTCGAGACGATCCCGGGCGGCTACGCCGATGCGCTGTCCCAGCTCGGCGGACTCGACTACCGCGACTGGCAGGTGGGCGTCCAGTTCAGCTACCCGATCGGCGGGAACGTCGCCCACGCCCAGCACGCCCAGGCGCAGGTGGATCTCGACCGCCAGCGGCAGACGATCCGTCAGCAGGAGCTGCAGATCGCCCAGGAAGTCCGGACCGCCGTCCGCCAAGTCGAGACGAACCGGCGCCGGATCGACGCCAGCCGGGTGGCTCGCGAGCTGGAGGAGCAGCGCCTCGACGCCGAGCAGAAGAAGTTCGAGGTGGGGATGACCACGAGCTACTTCATCGTCCAGTCCCAGCGCGACCTCGCCCAGGCGCGCGCCAACGAGCTCCAGGCGATCATTGATTACGCCAAGGCGATCGTCGCCGTCGAGCGCGCCCAGGGCACGCTCGCCGAGCGTTCCCGGGTCACCATTCGGTGATCTCGGCGTCCGTCTCACCGCCTCGGCGGTGAGGGGGCGGCCGAGCTTCTGTCGGAACGCCGGACTCCAGTCCGGCACATCGGGCGGGCCGGGGAGGGGGCCGGATTCTGCAGCGTCGCACCGGTCGGAAACGTAGAGATGTGAGTAGGCCCCCTCCCCGGCCCGCTCGGCGCTTCGCGCCTCGGATCGCAACCTTCGCTCCGCTCCAGGTTGCGATCAACGTCACTTTCTCTCTCGGAGAGGGGAGAAGGATCCCCCCTCTCCGAACCTCTCCCCCCTCGGAGCGCCGGCCGGCGCGAGCTGGCTTCCGTTGCAGACCGGCGCTCCATAGGGCGCCTACGACCCGGGCGACCGGCTCCTGCCTGCCGGAGGCCGGAGGAGCTCGCAGAGTTCGCACGGCGCGCTCCGGGGATGCCGGGGGCAGCCCTCCACGATGCCCAGGCGACTGAGGGCGAAGTCGTAGCGGGTGGGATCCTCCGGATCGAGTTGCGCGAGGGCCCGGGTGAGGTCGAGGGCGGCGCCCCACGCCGGAGTCCGCCGCCGGGTGAGACGCAGGCGGCGGGCGATCCGGAACAGGTGGGTATCGAGCGGGACGACGAGATCTCGGGGATGGAGAACCTCCCAGAGGCCGAGATCCAGCCCGTCCCCGGACCGCACCATCCAGCGCAGGAACATGGCCGGCCGCTTCGCCGCCGACGTCTTCGGACTGGGGAAGAAGTAACGGACGCCGGGCCGACCCCGACGGCCGGGCGCGGGGACCACCCCGTCGGGCGCGAGCGCCAGCGCAGCGCTTCGGAAGTTCTCCAGGCTGGCGCCGAGCCGGACGCGGTGCGGCTCGGCCGCCCGGTCCCGAACGACCCCGGCGGCGAACAGCGCCTCCACCGAACCGAACCGCTCGAGAATGCGGCGCAGGATCAACCCGAGCGAAACCAGGTCCTCGGCGCTCGTCCACCGGTGCCGGAACCGCCCCAGCCGGGCGAGCGCTTCCTCCCGATCGAGGGTCCGGACGAAGCGGGCCGGCCGGGCCCCGGTCCAGCGGAACACGAGCTCGAGCGAGGCGCAGACCGACCGGACGTTGCCGTAGGCGAGCGAAGCCGCCAGGAACGCGGCCACCTCCCGGTCGGCGCGATCGGCGAACCGGTGGGGGAACTGCAGCGGATCCGAGCTGAGGGCATCCGCCGCGTGGCGTCGAAAGACGGCCTCGATCGCCGCCTGCCAGCCGCGCGGCGGCACGGAACCCGGCTTCCGGGAGCGGTCAGCGGGTGAAGACGCGCCGCCCCCCGACCCAGGTGGAGGCGACGCCGCCCCGCAGCTCCCACCCGCCGAACGGCGTGTTGCGGCCCTGGCTGCGGAAGGCGGCGGGACGGACGGTGACTGCGGCGTCGAGGTCGAGCAGCACCAGATCCGCCGGGCTGCCGGGAGTGAGCGATCCGCCGGGAACGCCCAGGATCCCGCGGGGCCCGACCGCGAGGAGCTCCACGGCGCGGCGAAGCGAGATGGCGCCGGGCCGGACCAGCCGATCGAGGACGAGCGGAACGGCGGTCTCGAGCCCGACGATTCCGAACGGGGCGCTCTGAAACGCCAGCCGCTTCTCGTCCTCGTGATGGGGAGCGTGGTCGGTCGCGATGGCCTCCACCGTGCCGTCCCGAATCGCTTCCACGAGCGCGGTGCGATCCGCGTTGGCGGCGAGCGGGGGCTTCATCTTGGCCGCCGGATCGCAGTCCCCCACGGCGGTCTCCGTGAGGACCAGGTGGTGCGGCGTCACCTCGGCGGTGACCCGGAGACCCGCCGCCTTCGCCCGGCGAACGGCCGCCGCCGATTGCCGGGTGGAGAGATGGGCGATGTGGAGACGAGAGCCGGTGAGTTCGGCGAGCGCGATGTTGCGCTCCACCGCAATGTACTCGGAAGCCGCCGGGATCCCCGGCAGGCCGATCTCGGTCGCGAGCCCCCCCTCGCGCATCACGCCCTCCCCGGTCAGCTCCAGCGTCTCGCAGTGTTCGATGACCGGCAGATCGAACAGGCGGGCATAGTCGAGCGCCTTCCGCATGACCGCGGGGTCGGCGACCGGAAGCCCGTCGTCGGAGACCGCGACCGCCCCGGCGCGTTTCAGGGCGCCGAACTCGGAGATCCGCTCGCCCCGCATCCCCCGCGTGGCGGCCGCGATCGGGAACACGCGCGCGAGACCGGCGGCGCGGGCGAGCTGAAGGATGTGCGCCGTGATCGAGGGCCGGTCGTTCACCGGGTCGGTGTTCGGCATGCAGGCGACCGCCGTGAATCCGCCCGCCACCGCGGCGGCGGCGCCGGTCGCGACGGTCTCCTTGTACTCCTGCCCCGGCTCGCGCAGGTGAACGTGCATGTCGAGGAACCCGGGCGCCGCCACCAGCCCGTCCGCTTCGACCTGCGCGTCGCCGGGCTCGCCCACGTCGGGACCCACCGCCGCCACCCGGCCGGCGGCGAGCCGGAGGTCGGTCACCTCGTCCCGGCCCGCCACCGGATCCACGATCCGGGCGCCGCGGATCCAGACGGGCGCCTCAGCCACGGGTTTTCCTCGGGAATCGTCCCCGGGCGATCTCGGCGAGGACCGCCATCCGAACCGCGACGCCGTTCCGGACCTGCTCGAGGATCACGGACGCGCTCCCGTCCGCGACTTCGGAAGAGATCTCGACCCCCCGGTTCAGCGGGCCCGGGTGGAGCACGATGGCGCCGTTGGTCCGGGCGAGCCTGCGCTCGGTGAGCGCGAACTCTGCGAAGTACTCGCGCTCGGAGGGGATGAAGGAGGCGTGCATCCGCTCGTGCTGGATCCGGAGAACCATGACCGCGTCCGCCCCGTCGAGCGCGTCCTCCACGCGGAGGAACGGGGTGGCGCCAAGCCGTTCGAGACCCGGCGGCATCAGCGTCGGAGGACCGGAACAGCGCACTTCGGCCCCCAGCATCGAGAGGAGGCGGGCGCCCGACCGGAACACGCGGCTGTGAAGGAGATCCCCGATGATGGCGATCCGGAGGCGATCGAGCGCGCCGCGGCGCTCCCGGATCGTGAACGCGTCGAGCAGCGCCTGCGTCGGGTGTTCGGCGGCCCCGTCCCCGGCGTTCACGATGGACGCGTCGGAAAGTTCGCGCGCGAGCGCGGCGGGCGCTCCGGCCTCCGGGCTGCGGACCACGAGGATGTCGGGAGCGAGCGCGGTCAGGGTCCTCGCCGTGTCGAGGAAGGTCTCGCCCTTCTGGAGCGACGAGGACTTGGGGGAAAAGCTCAGGGTCTCCGCCGACAGCCGCCGGGCGGCGAGTTGGAAGGAGGCCTGCGTTCGCGTGGACGGCTCCAGAAACAGCAGGGTCACGGTGCGGCCCACGAGGATCGGCACTCGCGGCACGGGCTGCTCGGCCACGTCCCGAAACCGCGGGGCCTCGTCGAGGATGCCGAGCGCCTCCTCCCGCCCGAGGCCGCGGATGCCGAGGAGGTGCCTCATCGAGTCGCGGCCGCCGTCGGCACGGTGAAGACGCCATCCATCCCGTCCTCCTCCTTGACGCGGACCCGCACCATCTCCTCGGGACGGGCCGCGACCCGCAGGCCGGTGAAGTCGGGGGCGATGGGCAGCTCCCGTCCGCCCCGGTCCACGAGAACCGCGAGGAGCACGCTCCGCGGCCGCCCGAAGTGGCTCAGGGCCGTCAGCGCAGCGCGCACCGTACGTCCGGTGAACAGCACATCGTCCACGAGAAGCACGTGGTGGCGCTCGAGCGCGAAGGGGATCCGGGTCACTCGCACCCGGGGAATCCCGCGGTCATGGACATCGTCGCGGTAGAGGTTGATGTCGAGCTCGCCCGAAGGGATGTCGGTTCGCCCGGCGCTCTCGAGGTGGGCGAGGAGCCGCGCGGCCAGCGGGACGCCCCGGCGGCGTATTCCGAGCACGGCGAGCGGCGCCGGCGCCCTCGCCGCGATGCGCCCCCCCAGCGCACCGAGCGCGTCGCGAAATTCCTCGCCCCCGAGCACCGTGGTCGCGCCGCCGCCGGTCATGAACTCAGGCCGAAAGCGCGCAGGGTCGCGCCGCTCCGGCGGGCGGAGATCCTATGCGACCGGGCGATCGAACTCGGCGCGCCCCTCCGATCTGACTCGACAACAGCCTCCGGCCACGAGTCCGGCGGTCCGTTCCTGTTGTTGCGCCCGCCCTCGTGGCGGGTGCTCCTTCCCGCCGGAGGAGAGTCTCATGCTGTTTTCGACAGACCCCACCGGGCCGGGAACCGTCCGGATCACGGGATCCGGGCGACGACGGCGATGGTCTCGCCCCGATTCACCGGCGGCGTCCCGAGCAGGATCAGCAGGACGCCGGCGCCGGGCGCCCGGACTTCGGTGAGCACCTCCCCGTGGAAGTCGCGCACCACCCCGAGGCGCGCGCCTTCCGGGACGAAGTGCCCGGCGCGGACAAACGGATCCGGCTCCCACACGCCGTCGTGCTCGCTGGTGGCGTAGAACCGCTCCCGGATGAAGAGCGGATTCGGCGCCGGCGCCGGCTCTCCTTCCACCATGTCCAGTTCCCGCATCACGCTCAGGATCCCGTCCACGATCGGTTCGATCCGGCGATCCTCGATGAGCCCCATCTCACTCGACTCGACGTCGATCGACGGGATCCCCCGGGCGACCGCGGTCGCGCCGCACCAGACCGACTTCACCGGGTCCACATCGCCGGAGAACTCCACGATGAAGTCCAGACCGAACGCCACCGCCATGCGCTTCGACTGCGCGATGACTTCGGCGCCCCCCGCTTCGGCGTAGTAGCCGGTCCAGGAAGGCCGCAGCCACTCGTTCCCGTCGCCCGAGTGGATGTCCATGAAGAAGTCGGAACGGGCGATGATCTCCTCGGTGAGGATGTGCGCGATGCGCTCGGTGATCGTGCCCTCCGGGTCGCCGGGGAAGACCCGATTCAGGTTCTTGCGGTCGCCGGGGCTGAAGTAGATGGTCCGCCCCAGGAACGCGGGCAGGTTGGCCATGTGGACGAGCACCACCGTGCCCGCGATTCCTTGCGGATCGAGCCGCGGGCGCAGCCGCTGAAGGGCGAGGATGGGTGCGTATTCGGATCCGTGGACGCCGGCCACGAGCGTCAGCACGGGACCCGGACGGGCCCCGTGCACGACAGTGAGCGGGATGGAGGCGCCCTCGTCACCCTCAGCCCGGGCGACTTCGAGGCGGCCGGACGCCGTGGCGCCGGGCTCCGCCGTGATGTCGCCGAGCCGGAATGTCTCCTGCCCCGCCGCTGACGCGACGGGGAGGAGGAGTGCGAGCGCGGCCGCTGGCCACGCGGTACGCGTTCCGGCCGGGTTCGTCACCTGAGACCGCCGAAGGATACGAGCACCGAGAACGTGCGCGGCTGTCCCGGGAAGTTGCCGGCGCGCGCCGAGAATACAGCCTGTGGACAAAGTCACGCGGCATTCGAGCGGCGATGCATCCCGCCTGAACGCGCCCCTCCGCTTCGCTCCGGGGCGCTCTTCGTTGCGCATCGGTCGAAATACACCCGGTATTCCTCCCTCGCGCGCCTCGTCAGCCGGGCGCCTCGCCACTCTCGGTGCTCACGCGACTTTATCCACAGGCTGAATAGGGAGCTGGTGGCGTACACGGTGTCGAAGACGTTTTCGAGCTTCACCTGAACCTCGGCGAAGCGTCCGAGGGAACGGTAGAGAAACAGGTCCACCACGGTGTAGGCCGGAGCCTCGATTCCCGCGTAGGGCTCGATCCGGTCGCCGACGTGGGTCAGGCCGAGTCCGGCGGCCGTGTCGAGGAACAGCTCCATCCGGGTGAACAGCCCCAGCGAGTGGGGGGCCGCATTCGGCAGCGGCTGCCCCACTGCATCGGCGCTCGTGTCCTCCACGATCTCGGAATCGAGGAAGGTGTAGTTCACCGCGGCCTGCCACCGCGACGTGAGCGAACCGACGAGTTCGAGCTCGAAACCCCGGTTGCGCGCTTCACCGACCTGGAGCGCGGCGTTCCAGTTGTTTCCGTTCGGGCCGTAGTCCGGGTCCGGTCGCAGGACGTTGGACTTGGTGATCGTGAACAGCGCCGCGGTCAGGGCGAGGTCGTCGGAACACTCGGTCTTGGCGCCCGCCTCCAACTGGACCGCGGTCTCGGGATCGTGAGGTCCGTTGGCGCTCGCGGTCTGGGCCAGGATGCTCGGTCGGTTGAAGCTGGTGGAGTAGCTACCGTAGAGCGACCAAGCGGACAGCGGCTTGTACACCACGCCGACCTTGCCGGTGAGACCGTTCTCCTCGCTCCAGAGATCGTCCCCTCCAGCGAAGCCCGTGTCGTCGTAGGTGTTGTACCGCCCGCCGGCGACCAGATGGAAGGAACGGCCCAGGTCCAGGTGGTCCTGGACGTAAAAGCCGAATTGGCGGCCGATTGCGGTGTCAGTCGTGAAGTCGCTCTCGGTCAGCCCGTAGTCGTCGCCGCCGCTCAGTCCGTATTGCGGCTGGAAGAGATGGAGGTTCGGAACCGGCCCGCCGGCCGCCGTGTCCCGCGCCCGGCCGTAGCGGAAGCTGTGATCCTGCCGGAACATGTCAGCGCCGAACAGCAGCCGGTGGACCGTGGATCCGATGCGCAGGTCCTTGTTCAGGTTGAGTACCAGTGAGACATCGTCGTTGGTCCGGGCCTGATCTCGAAAATGCCGCTTCATCGTATTCTCGGGCGTGATCCCGCGCGGCTCGTGGTACTCCTGCCCGCGGTCGTACTCGAGATAGCGCATCGTGGCGTCGAGACTCCAACCCCGGGCGAATACCTGGTCCCACCGCACCTGAAAGACGTCGGCGTCCAGCGTCGCGAAGTCGGTCGGTTCGGTGGCGGTCCAGGCGATGTCGGTGAGGAACGTCCCGTCGGCCTCCACCGGAATGCCGCGCAGCCGGTGTCCCATCAGATCCTGATCGATGTTCTCGTATTCGAACGAGAGGCTCGCCTGATCCGTGACCTTCCACACCAGGTTCCCCACCAGGTGGACGTTCCGCATCGAGGCGTTCGAGCGGAAACTGTCCCGTTCGTTGCCGTAGGCGGCGACGCGGTACAGGACGCGCTTCGACGCGCCCAGCGGGCCGGTGACCTCTCCCGAACCGTAGATCTGGTCGTGCTGCCCGAAGCGGACCGATCCGCGCACGCCGAACTCGTCCCGGGGCTTGGAGGTCACATAGTTGACTACGCCGCCGGGCTCCGTGGAGCCGTAGAGCACGGATGCCGGCCCCTTCAGGATCTCGATCCGCTCGATGTTGCTGAGCTGGAGCTGGCTGACGCTGAAGCCGGAGTTGTTCACGTCGCCGCCGAGGCTCCCGTACGGATTCCCTCGCACGCCGTTGAAGACGAAGTCGCGCTGGGTGAACCCCCGGGCCACGACGCTCGCGTACGGAGAACTGGTGATGCCGGCGATGTTGCGATAGACCTCATCCACATCGGCGACGACCTGGTCCTCGATCAGCTCGCGGCCGAGGACCTGGATGGACGCCGGGGTGTCGAGAAGCGGCACGGCGGTGCGACCGATGACCGCGCTCTCGGGGCGGTAGCCGGCGATTTGCGCGGTGACCTCCACGCGCTCCTCGAGCGTCGCGCGGATCTGAAAGTCCGCGGTCGTGATGGCCCCGGCTGCGACCTCCACGGTGCGGCGGGCGCTCTCGATGAGTCCGCGTTCCACGATGAGCTCATGGGATCCGGCGGGCACGCCGGTGAGCTCGAAACCGCCTGCCGCGTCGGTCGTTGCGGAGGCGCCGAGCGAGGGGATGCGAACGGTGACGCCCTCGATCGGGGCTCCGTTGTCGGCGGATGTGACCGTGCCGCGCAAGGCGCTGTCGCTCTGCGCTTCGGCAGGTGGTGAGGCCGCGACGGCCAGAAGCGCCGCGGCGAAAAAGGTAGAAAGAAAACGGTTCAAAATGAGGATCCTCCCTGGATCTCGCCCTCGAAAAACGCCGTCGCGAATCGCCGTCGCGGACAGCGCGGGCTTCACGCGCCAAGGGCGGTCCCGATCGCATCGGGAGCGCGGCGCCCGCGCCGGGGACGCGTACAGCCGTATCGCTGCGAGGGCATCCCGTCCGTCGGCCCGCCGGAGCACGGCGGGTGCGGATCAGCTAGGCGGCTTCGGGGAGCCGGGAGGGAGGAGCCCGGGCGCCATGATGAGGGCGACTGCGAGCCACCGACCGACCGACGTCACACTCGGACCGGAGTCCGAAGACGTGCGAGCGGACGGGTGCTTCAGGAGGGGCGGCCAGGGCTTTTTCCTGGTGGCCGAAATGACACAGGGCGCACTCGCCGTCGCCGACCGATTCTTCATGCCAGACCTCGACCTGCGCTCCGACGGCGAGGGCGAGGGCGAAGAAGAGCCCCGCCAGCCCCATTCCGCACGGCCGGCGGCCGACGGGCATGGCGGCGGGTGGCCTCAAGGTGATGGGCGGTGTCAGACGGCGGCGGGCTGCTGTCGCGCCAGCCGGCGAAGGAGCTGGTGGCTGTAGATCCCGGTCTGGTGTCCGTCGTTCCAGTGGATCTGGACGCCGTAGTTGCCGACCGGGACGAGCTTCTGCGGCCCGAAGTTGGAGGGCAGCAGAAGCGTGAGAGAGCGGCGCTTCCCGCTCCATTCGTCCACGCAGGTGGCGCACGGGCAGTTGTTCCGCAGGGTCTCGAAATCGAGCCGGTCGCTCCCGCCGTCCGCCCACCGGACCTCGAGGGCGCCGTGCGCGACCTCCACCGAGTCGGCGATCCCCCCGCCCTGCCCCTGATTCACCCGGGCCACGGCGAGCGACACCCGGCGGGCAATATCCCGACACGCCGTCGCCGCGGGGCTGTCCGGATCCCGGATCACGGTCGGGACTCCCTCGTCTCCGGCCACCACGACCCGCGGGTCGAGCGGCACGCCGCCGAGGAACTCGAGACCGAGGTCGCGGGCGACACTCTCGCCGCCCCCGCTCGAGAAGACGTGGGTGACCTCCCCGCAGTGGGGGCACACGAACCCGTCCATGTTCTCGACCACGCCGAGCACCGGAACCTGGACCGGCTGGAACATCCGGAGGCCCTTCTCGGCGATGGTCCGCGCCACCGCTTGCGGCGTGGTCACGATGACCGCTCCGGCGAGCGCCGCGGTCTGGGCGATGGTGAGTTGGACGTCCCCGGTCCCGGGCGGCAGATCCACCAGGAGGTAGTCCAGCTCGCCCCAGACGACCCCGGAGAAGAACTGCTGGACCAGGCGCGACGCCATCGGCCCCCGCCAGATCACCGGCGTCTCCTTCGAAGACAGCATCCCCATCGAGATGAAGCGGACGCCGTGAGCCTCCAGCGGGAGCAGCCGGCGCTGTTCGTCCGTCTTCGGCCGGTCGTCGCGCCCGAACATGGTGGTCTGCGACGGCCCGTACACATCGGCGTCGAGGAGCCCGACCCGGGCGCCGTCCTGCGCGAGCGCCGCAGCCAGATTCGCGGAGAGCGTGCTCTTCCCCACCCCGCCCTTCCCGGAAGCGATCGCCACCACGTTCCGGACACCCTCGGGACGCGAGGGAGAAGGCGGCGCCGGACCCGGGCCGCGGCGCGCTGCGGGGCTGCCCACGCGCGCCGCCTTCGACTCGGGAACGGCCGCCCGCACCGACACCTCGGCGCGCTCGATCCCCGGGAGGGCGAACAGCGCGTCGCGGGCCTCGCGCCGGAGGCGACCTGCCGCCGCGCTCCCCACGTTGGGGAGGTTGATCGCGACGCTCACGATCGGCGCGCAGACCCGGACATCCCCGACCTGTCCCAGCGAGACGATGCTCTCGCCCCCGAAGTCGGGATTCCGCACTTCGGAGAGCGCGTCCAGAACCTGGTCCTGGGAGAGTGAGGGCATGCAGAGAAGGCGTCGCGACGGGTGCCGGACCGGGCTGACGAGACCGCGCCGGGACCCTCGACCGGCCGGGTAGGATACTCACCGAGCCTGTGCCTCACCCGGAGGTGATCATGCGACGCAGCGATTTCTGGACGGCAGTCACCGTCCTGTCCCTTGGGTTCGCGCTCTTTCTCTCCCTTCCGTCGGCGGCCGCCGCCGCTTCGCGGGAGCAGGAGGCGGAAGTCCCCGAGCGTCAGGAAGAAGAACAGGAGGGCGAGGGTGAGGAGGCCGAAGCCGAGTCCTCACCCGCTCTCGAGGATCTCCGTTTCGAGGAGACGGTCGTCGTTTCGGCGTCGCGCATCGAGCAGGAGATCGTGAACGCTCCCGCCGCCATCGCGGTGCTCGACACGGAGCTGATCGAGAATCAGGCCTCGGATTCGCTCGGCGACCTGATCCGCCAGGCGCCCGGCGTCAGCGTGACCCAGATGTCGAACCGGGACATCAGCGTCCAGAGCCGCGGCACGGCCGGGACGCTCTCCACATCGCAGCTCGTGCTGGTGGACGGCCGGTCGGTGTACCAGGACTTCTTCGGGTTCGTGGCCTGGGACATGATTTCGGTCGGCGTGGACGACCTCGAACGGGTCGAGGTCGTGAACGGTCCGTCTTCGGCCGTCTGGGGCGCCAACGCGATGAGCGGCGTGGTCAACCTGATCACGCGCTCGCCCCGCGACAACCCGGGGACGACGCTCGACTTCCGGTTCGGCACGTTCGACCGGAACATCCCCGGCCGGGACATGGACCCGGGCACGAACTTCACGACCACGCTCACGCACTCGCAGATCGTGAGCGACACCCTCGCCTACCGACTCAAGGTGGGCTACGCCGCCTACGACGCCTTCGCCCGGCCCCACGGCGAGATCCCCGATTCGGATGGCGTCGTCTATCCGGGCGTGGAGCCACTCGACTCCCGGAACCCCAAGGTGGACTTCCGACTCGACTGGGACGCCCCCGACCGCAGCAGCGGTCTCCGGTTGACCGGCGGTTACGCCGGGACTTCCGGGATGCTCCACAGCGGGCTCGGTCCGTTCGAGATCCAGCCGGGGACCTTCATGGGCTATGGGCGGGTCCAGTACCTCCGCGGCAACATGGAAGTCGGCGCCTTCGTGAACAGCACCCGAGCCGAATACAACACGCTGCTCACGCTCGACCCGCTGGGGCAGCCGCTCTACTCCGACCTGTCCACCGACGTGTACGACTTCAGCCTGCGCGACACCCGCTTCCTCGGCGACCGCAACATCCTCACCTACGGCGGCAACCTCCGGCTGATCACGATGGACTTCGGGCTCGCGCCGAACGGCGACGGACGGAACGAACAGGGGTTCTTCGTAACCGACGAGATCTTCCTGAACGACCGGCTTCGCCTCATCGTGGGCGCCCGGGCCGACCGGATCAGTACGTTGAACGAGTTCGAGATATCGCCCCGGACGACGGTGATCGTCAAGCCGACGCCCCGCCATTCGCTGCGGGCCTCGTGGAACCGGGCCTACCGCGCGCCCTCCCTCTCCAACACCTTCCTTCACGCGACCGTCTCGACCGAGATCGAAATCGATCTCCGGCCAGCGTTCCGGAGCTTCTTCCCTACCCTGCGGCTTCCGGACTCGGCGCTTCCGGCCCCCGTCCAGTACCGACTGCCGTTCACCGCCACCGGCAGCGGAATGCTCGAGCCCGAGCGTCTCACCGCCTACGAGATCGGGTGGTCGGGCGCGATCACCGACTGGCTGGGCGTTTCCGCGGCCTGGTACCGGAACGACCGGCGCGGCGGGATCGACTTCACCGACGACACGTTCTGGTCGGGCGCCGATCCCCCGGAGGGCTGGCGCGAGGCCGCCACCGAGGTCTCCGAGTTCATCGCGACGCTCGGGGCCGCCCTCCCGCCGGGCACACTCCCGGCTTCCGTGGAAGCGGTGGGGCAGGATCCGGCCTATCTGATCGACCTGCTCGCGGTGCTCGCCGACGTGTACCTCCCCCAGACACTGACCTATGTGAACCGGGACCTGATCCGGCAGACGGGCGTGGAGCTGGGGCTGAACGCGCGTCGAGGCCGCTACACCGGCTATCTCAACTACTCGTGGCAGGCCGCTCCGGAGACGGAGGGGTTCGAGGCGGACGACATCGAGGAGATCGCGTCGGCGCCCCCCCACCGGATCAATGCCGGCCTCACCGCCGATTTCGACCCGGTGGAGATCGGGGCGTCGGTGAACTACTCGGATCGCGCCGAGTTCACCGACGTGCTCTGGTTCATCGGATGGACCGAGCCCTACACCATGGTGAACGGCTCGATCAGCCTGAACCTCATGGAAGGCCGGATCCGCCCCTCGCTCCGGGTGGTGAACCTCCTGAACCAGAACATCCAGCAGCACATCTTCGGCGACATTCTCAAGCGCCAGATCATCGGCCAGCTCCGCTACCGCTTCTGACGGACTCGGCTCACCGGTCCCCGAGGTGGCGCAGCGCCGGCGGACGCGCTACGCTGCGCCCATGAACGCGGAAGTCGTTGCGATCCTGACCATGGGGATCGGGTTGGCGGCTCTCGGAGTCAGCCTCGCTGCCCTGCTCCTCAGGAACGTCAGATCCCTGCAGGAGGAGTTCCGGCATGAACTCACCGCCGTCAGGCACGAATTGACCGCCGCCAGCACCGAGCGAGCCGCGATCCGGAACGACCTTCACGCCCTGGCGGAGAGGGTCGCGCGGCTGGAAGGCGCTTTTTCGTTTCTCACTTCGGCCCGCCCGGAAACCCGCGAACCCGCCGCCTGACCTGGCCGGCCAGCCCACTGCGACGGCTCGGGACCAGCGCCACAACTCGGGGGCGGATTTCCGCCGTGGCACCGGAGTGGAGGGCAGCGCCCGCACCGGAAAAGCGGACCCGCACGCGGGCGGCTGCCGCTCCATAGTGCGTTCCGGGTCAGCAGCTCGCGACGGCTGACACGAGTGCCGGGCGCGTAGCCCCGCCCTCACCGGGCGAACGGGGGGAGAACTGGCGGAGTCCGGCCCGAGTCTGACCTCCGAGGCGTCCTCGCGCTCCGACGGCGCCGCGCTGGAGAACCCCTGCCGGGAGAACCGGGGCGCTCCCGTCAGCGGTCGTTGGTGGTCGTTTCGGCCTGGAGGAATCGGTCGAACCAGGCCAGATAGCGCTGGTAACGATCCTTCTGGAAACTCGGGAGCCGGATGCCGTGGCTCTGCCCCGGGTAGATGATGAGCTGCGTCGGAACGCCCAGACGACGGAGGCTCTGGTAGAGGTTCTCCGACTGGCTGAGCGGGACGTTCCAGTCCTTCTCGCCGCAAAGCACCAGCGTGGGCGTGGTCACGTGGTGGACGCGGGCGATGGGCGAGAGCCGCTCGTAAAGGTCGGGGTTCTCCCACGGCAATCCGAGCTCCAGCTCCCATTCGAGCTGGTAGTGGTCGTTGCCGTAGGCGGCGCGGTAGCTGGTTTCACTGGAGCCCGAGATGGCGGCGTGGAACCGGGTCGTCTTCGTGATCACGTAGTTCGTCAGGATGCCGCCATAACTCCACCCGCCGACGCCGAGACGGTCGGGGTCGGCGTAGCCGAGCTCGATCACGTGGTCCACCGCGGCGTTCACGTCTTCGTAGTCGAGGTTCCCCCAGTCGGCCCAGATCGCGGCCGAGAAATCCTCCCCCCGGCCGGAAGAGCCACGGGGGTTGGCGGCCACCACCACGTAGCCCTGCCCGGCGAAGAGCTGCCAGATGCTCTGGAACGCGGTGGAGAACTGCGACACCGGGCCGCCGTGGATCCAGAGGATCGTGGGGTAGCGGCGGCCGGGCTGGAAGTCGGGCGGCTTGGTCACGAACGCCTGGACCTCGGTTCCGTCCGAGCTGGGGAAGCTGATCCGCTCCACCGCGCCCAGCCGGATCTCGGCGAGGAGGGCGTCGTTTTCCCCGGTGAGCCGCCGCGGCTCGCCGCTTCCATCCCACGCGAAGACTTCCCCGGGCCGGTCGGGAGTCGCCGCCGTGAAGACGGCCCGGTTCCCCGCCACCGAGAACTGTCGGAGGGCGCGTTCCCCGGCGACGACGCGGTCCGCGGTCGCGTCCTCCGCAATCCCGAGCGCGGCGAGGTGCCGGTTCCCCTCGTCCTCGAGCAGCGCGAAGACGCGATCCGACCCGCTCCCGAACCGCGGGGAGCCGAGGTTCCGGTCGAGCCCGGCGGCGACCACGAGGATCTCGTCGGTCGTGCGGTCCATGGCGAACAGGCGCTCGGTGGCGTACCAGATGAGCTCCGGCTTCCGGTTTCCGGTGTGGAGCAGCCAGCGGCCATCGGGACTGAACACCGGGGAGCGGTCCGGTCCCGGGTTGGAAGTCAACCGCACCGGGTTGGTGGAGGCGTCGGCGTCCACCGGGACCACGAAGATGTCCGAGTTGTCGGTGGCGTCGGGGTCGCTCCCGTCGTCCGGCCGGACGCTCACGAAGGCGATCTCCGACGAATCCGGCGAGAAGGCCGGGGAGCGGGCGTCGAAGGAACCGAAGGTGAGCTGGCGGTGCTCGCCGGTGGCGGCTTCGACCAGCCAGATCCGGCTCCGGCGATCGTCGAGATAGCCCATGCCGTCGCGCTTGAACTGGAGCCGATCCACGACGATCGGCTTCGGAACGGCGTCTTCGTCTCCGGCATCCGGATCGGGATCGCGGGAGACGACGGCGAGGGCGCTCCCGTCGGGCGCCCAGACGAACGAGGAGACGCCGCCGGGCAGCGACGTGAGCTCGCGCGCCTCGCCGCCGGTGAGGGGCAGCAGCCAGATCTGGGTCCGGTCGTTCTCGCCGGACGCGAGGAACGCGAGCTGCGAGCCATCGGGCGAATAGCGGGGATGCGAGGCGGAACGACCGTCGCGGGTCAACGGCCGGGAGTCGCCGCCCGCGAACGGGACGGCGTGGATTCGGCTCGCGGACTCGTTCGCCTCGAGGGAAATTCGGGAGACGACGTAGGCCACCTGCTCGCCGTCGGGAGAAAGCTGCGGGTCGGAGACCGACGCAACGCCGAGGGCGTCCTCGATTCCGAAGTTCCGCCCCTGCCCGCCGGCGACAGCGGCGAGGAGGAGGACGGCGGCGACTCCGGCCGCGAGCCGAAGGCGGCGTCCGTGAGGACCGAAGGCAATCGAACGAACCATGGTGAGTCTCCCGCAGCGGTTATGGAGCGCCGGAACACCAGACCGGCGCCGGCGCCGGATGGGTTCCTGAGCGCGGCCATTGTGCCGCACTCAGGGGAGCGGCGGTTCCCGACCGGTGGAGGGCGGCGCGGCGGTCGAGTCGGTCGCTCGGTGCCGGGCCCCGCCCCCACCGGGAGAACTGGCCGGGAGAACCGGCGGAGTCCGGCGCTCCGGGAGTCCGGCGCCAGTTCTCCCGGTGGGGACGCGGGGGGCGTTACTGGTAGGAAGCGATGATGTCGTCGAGTACCCGGGGCGGAGGCCGCAGTCGGCTCTCGTCGAGCAGGGCGAGCGGCGTGTCCGTCATTTCGAGCGTGTCGAGCAGGGTCGGCTTGTCGGGATCCACGAAGAGCAGCCCGGTCAGGAAGCGGTTCTTCTCCTGGGCCTCGAGCATGAGTTCGCGGGCGGACCGGCGGTTCGTGGGGTCGTAGTCCTCTTCCAGCTTCCGGAGCCGGATCCAGGAGCCGTCGTGGAGCTGAACATCCTGCGATTCCCCTTCCCCGTACTCCACTTCGATCTGCTCGAACTCGGGCACGAAATCCACCAGGTGGATGGGCTCCTCGTTGTCCTTCCCCCAGGTGTAGCTCTTGGTCGAGCCGGGGTGGTTGTTGAAGGTCACGCAGGGGCTCAGGATGTCGATGACGGCGGTGCCGCTGTGGGCGAGGGCGCCGCGCAGGAGCGCGACGAGCTGCTTCGGGTCTCCGGCGAAGGAGCGCGCCACGTAGGTGGCGCCAAGTTCGATCGCCATGCCGCAGAGATCGATATTGGGGAATCGGTTCACTTCACCGGAGCGCAACTTCGCGTTCTCGTCGGCGGTGGCCGAGAACTGTCCCTTGGTGAGCCCGTACACCCCGTTGTTCTCGACGATGTAGATCAGGGGGAGGTTGCGGCGGACGAGATGGACGAACTGCCCGATGCCGATCGAGGCGGTGTCCCCGTCCCCGGACACGCCAACCGCGACCAGCTCCCGGTTCGCGAGCATCGCGCCGGTCGCAACCGAGGGCATGCGGCCGTGGACCGAGTTGAATCCGTGGCTCTGCCCGAGGAAATAGGCCGGCGTCTTGGAGGAGCACCCGATGCCGGACAGCTTGGCGACCTGGTGCGGGCGCACGTTCGACTCGAAGAACGCGCGGATGAGCTGGCTCGAAATCGCATCGTGCCCGCACCCCTTGCACAGGGTCGAGGGCTTGCCGCGGTAGTCGCGGACGCTCAGGCCGAGCCGGTTGGCCCGCGGTCTCCGGACCCTGGAGGGTCGCTTGGGCATTTCTCGTCTCCCTTGTCGTCGCTCAGGCCGCGCCGACGCCCAGATCCATCGCGGTGATGAAATCGCTGACCGTCTGCGCGTCGAGCGGCAGCCCGTTGAAGTGCCGAAGGCTCTTCAGAACACCGGAGGGCAGTCGATCCCCGAACTCGGCGCGCAGGAGCTGGAGCAACTGGGCGTCCCGGTTCTGATCCATGACGACCACGATGCGGCGGGCGGTGATGAAGTCGAGGACCTCGGCAGCCAGCGGGAGAGCCCGCAGCCGGAGGTAATCCACTTCGATCCCCGCCTGCTCGCGGAGTGCGACCCGGGCTTCCTCGATCGCGGGGTCCGAGGTCCCGAACCCGATGATCCCGATCTCGCTCGGCGGGTCGGTGGCCCGGGTGACCGGCGGGGGCAGCATCTCGCGGGCGGTCTCGAACTTCCGGGAGAGGCGCTCCATGACCCGGACGTAGGCCTCCTCGCTCTCGGTATAGGTGGCGCTCTCATCGTGGCCGCTGCCCCGCGTGAAGTAGGCGGCGGCCGGATGGTCGGTTCCGGGGAGCGTCCGCCACGGGATCCCGTCCCCATCCACATCCGCGTACCGCTGGAACGAGCCCAACCGCTTCAGGTCATCCGCGGTCAGCACCTTCCCGCGGTCCATGGGCTGATCCGGGTAGTCGAAGGGGTCGGTGGCCCAGATGTTCATCCCCAGATCCAGGTCCGACAGCACGAACACCGGAGTCTGCAGCCGTTCGGCGAAATCGAAGGCCCTCCAGCCGAACTCGAAGCACTCGGCGGTGGAGGCCGGAAGCAGGCAGACGTGCTTCGTGTCGCCGTGGGAGAGCGTGTAGGTCGAGAGGATGTCGCCCTGCGCGGTGCGCGTGGGCAGCCCGGTGGAGGGACCGACCCGCTGGATGTTCCAGATCACCACCGGGATCTCGGCGTAGTAGCCGAGCCCGACGAACTCGGACATGAGCGAGATCCCGGGGCCCGACGTCGCGGTGATGGCCCGCGCGCCCGCCCATCCGGCGGCAAGCGCCATGCCCACGGCGGCGAGCTCGTCCTCGGCCTGCACGACGGCGAAGGTGGCCTTGCCATCCTCTTCGCGGCGGTGGCGGCGAAGGAACTTCTGGAGCTGCTCCACCAGGCTGGATGACGGCGTGATCGGATACCAGGTCGCGACGCTCCCCCCGCCGAACATGGCGCCGAGGGCGGCGGCGGCGTTGCCGTCGATGAGGATCTTTCCCTCGTTGCGGTCCATGGGCGCGACCACGTGCGGATCGCGTTTCCGGAGGTGCTCCCGCACGTAGCGGGCGCCGATCCGCACCGCGCGCTGGTTCAACGAGATGGCCGTCTTCTTGCCCCGGAACTGCGCGGCGATGGAGGCGTCAACCGCCTCCTGGGCGATGGACAGCAGCTCGCCGAGCACGCCCACATAGACCATGTTGGCGAGCAGCTTCCGGAGGCGCACCTCGCGGGTGATCTCGCCGGCGAGGTCCTGGAGGGGCACCGGATAGAAGATCAGGTCGTCGCGCTGACGTTCGAGGCGCATCCCCGCCTGGTACACCACGACCGAACCCGGCTCGAGGCCCCGCACATCGCGGGCGGCGGTCTGCGGGTTCAGGGCGACGAGGTAGTCCACCCGCCGCCGGCGCGCCACCCAACCGTCCCGGTTGGCGCGAATCGTGAACCACGTCGGCAGGCCGGCGATGTTGGACGGGAAGAGGTTCTTGCCACCCACCGGGATGCCCATCCGGAAGAGCGACCGGAGCAGGACGAGGTTGGACGACTGGCTCCCCGAGCCGTTGACGGTGGCGACCTGGATGGTCAGGTCGTTGACGATCGGGAGTTCGCGGACTTCCGGGGACGCGGATTCGGCGAGCGCCGAACTGTTGGACATCGGTCGGTTTGGAGGACGGCGCAGCGCCGGACGGGATCGCGAACGGACTCCCGCAGCGCGTTCCGTGAGGAAAACGGCGTCCCGCCGAGACGCGCCCGGGGAGACGTCCGCCCGATGGCCTCCCGTTGGAGCCCGAAGCGCTCGGCCTCGGAAACCGGCGCCCGGGCGAAGCGCGGTTCGGGGATAGATCGGCATGGATTCTACCCTAGTCCGCCCCTCCAAACCTCGCCCCCTGGTGGGCCCCCCGGTGGGCCGCCGACTGCTACGCTGTAGTGTCGTTCACCCGGCTCTCCCCTCTCATGCGACCCACCTGGCAGGGAAACCTGAAGCTCGCCCTCGTTCTCGTGCCGGTGCGGGCCTATCCGGCGGCGCGGGTCCGATCCGTCTCCATGAACCAGCTCCACGAGGAGTGCCGGTCGAGGATCAAACAGCAGCGGCGCTGTCCCACCTGCGATCGGGCCGTGGAGCGCGGAGAGATCGTGAAGGGCTACGAGTACGGCAAGGGACAGTACGTGCTGATGCGTCCGGACGACCTTCAGCGGCTCCAGCTCCCCTCGCACCGCACCCTCGACATCGTGCAGTTCGTCGAGGAATCGGAGATCAATCCGCTCTACTACCACGGCTCCTACTACCTCGCGCCCGGCGGGGAGGTGGCCGCCGGACCATTCCACACGCTGCTGTCGGCCATGAAGGCCGCGAACCGCATCGCGATCGCCCAGGTTGTCCTCGGAGGCAAGGAGAAAGTCGTCGCGATCCGGCCCCACGACGACGTTTTCGTCATGTCCTACCTGCACTACCGGGCGGAAGTGCGGCAGGTGAGCGACATAGACGACCTTCCCGAGCCGAGGGCGCCGGGATCGGCCGAATCGGCCATGGCCCGCCAGCTCCTCGACGCCTATGCGAAACCGCTCGACCTCGACGCCTTCGAGGACGGCTACCGCAAGCGATTCCTCGAGATCGTGGAAGCGAAGAGCCAGGGCCAGGAGCTGGTGACACCGCCGGCCGTGGAGCCGCGGCGCGTGATCAACCTGATGGATGCGCTCAAGTCGAGTCTGGCCCGGATCGAAGGAGAGAGCCTCGGCGGCCTCGCCGATCCAGGGGCGGAACCGCGTCCCAACTGAGCCCGCCCCCGGCGCCCCGCGGGGCCGCGCACCCGGCCTTCCCGGCCGGATGGCTCGAAGGCGGGCTGCGGCCGATGCTCGCGGAAACCGGCCGGTCGCCCTTCGATTCCCGGGGCCATCTGTTCGACGCCAAGTGGGACGGCCTTCGCTCGATCGCCTTCTTCGGTCCCCGAGTCCAGCTCCGGGCCCGCAGCGGGCGCAACCAGACGCCCCAGTTCCCCGAAGTCGTGGAGGCGCTCGGCGGCCTGCCGGGCGCGGGCGTTCTGGACGGCGAGATCGTCGTGCTCGACGGCGACCGGGCCAGCTTTCCGCTGGTCATGAAGCGGAACCGACTCCGCGACCAGGGCGCCATCGACAGGGGCCGCGCGACCGCTCCCGCGTGGTTCGTGGCCTTCGATCTGCTGTGCCGCGACGGCGAGCCGCTGGTCGGCAGGCCGCTGGCCGAGCGCCGGTCCGGCCTCGACCGGCTGCTCCCCGGCCGGGGCGGGACGGTGTTCGTCAACCCGATGGTGGTCGGCGCCGGAGAGCGGTTCTTCGCGACCATGCGGGAGCGCGGGCTGGAGGGCATGGTGGCCAAGCGCTTCGACAGTCCCTACCGCATCGGTGAGCGCTCCGACGCCTGGCTCAAGATCAAGATCCGACCGGACATCTCGTGCGTCGTTTTCGGGACGCTCCATCGCCAGGCGGGGGGAGCGGTCCGTTCCCTGGTCGTGGGCGCCTGGGGTCCGGCGGGTCCGGTGTGGCTCGGGAACGTGGGGAGCGGCCTCGACGACGCCACCCGCAGGCAGCTCCGGGACGCTCTCGGTCCGTACGAGGCGCCGCGGCCGCCGGGCTTCCCGCCGTCACCGCCGGACGGGGTGATCCGCTTCGTGCGCCCGCTGCTGGTGGCCCGGGTGGAGTACCTCGAGCTGACCCCGGCGGGCCACCTGCGCCATCCGGTCTTCGTCGGCTTCGAGGATCGGGATCCGCGCGCCTGCCGGGCGCCGATCAGCCGACCACGTCCAGCAGATCCCGAATCACCCGCGCGGTGAGTCCCCAGACGTCGTGGCCCCGCCACCGGTAGCGCCAGATCACCCGGGGACCGACGATCGTTCCGTCGGGTCGGACCGTGCGCTCCTGCACCTCGGTCTCCTCGATCCGGCCGCTCGCCAGCTCGTCCCACGGGATCTCGAAGACCAGATCCACTTCGGGGCCGACCCGGAGCTCCAGTGGCTGGTCCGGGGACTCCCGGATCCATCCCACAAACGGACTCAGCCGAAACCCGTGGTAGGTCGGCCGCTCGTCGAGCCTCCCGAGCAGACGAACCCGCACCGGATCGAGTCCGATCTCCTCGCGCGACTCCCGAAGGGCCGCCGCCGCTCCGGTTTCCCCGGGCTCCACCATGCCGCCCGGGAAAGAGATGTCCCCGGGCTGCCGCCGGAGCGCGGCCGCCCGCCGGGTCAGGATCAGCCGGGGCGGCGTCCGGGCGCCGCCGACCAGCGGTACCAGCACCGCCGCCGCGCGCCGCGCCGGATCCACCCGGCGGGCCGACCGGTCGGCCAGCCGCGCGGCGATGCGGTCGGACAGGAGCTCCATGCGTCGGAGCATTCTCGCAGTAGTACCGGGCGGGCCGGGGAGGGGGCCGGAATTCGTTTCGACAGTGAAGGTCGAGACCCCCGCCCTGTGAAGGGGCCCCCTCCCCGGCCCGCTCGGCGCTTCGCGCCTCCGATCGCACCCTTCGCTCCGCTCCAGGTTGCGATCGGCGTCACCTTCTCTCTCGGAGAGGGAGGAGGGATCCCCCCTCTCCGAACCTCTCCCCCCTCCACCGGCGCCTCCCTGTCGAAGCCCCGGACTCCACCAGTTCTCCCGGTGGGGGGCCGGCGCCCGCTCGTAAACTAGCGGGCATGGCCTCCGTTGCTCCGGTCCGGCGCCGAACCCGGGTGTCCCGCGCCGTCTTTCTCCTGCGGGTTCTCCTGCTCGCCGTTCCCGCCGCCGTCCTCGCCCGACCGGCGGTCGCGCAGCCCTTCATCCAGGTCGGCTCCGCTTCCGAGACGGACGCCGACTCGCAGTGGATGCTCGGGGGCGGTTACGAGATCGAGTTCTTCGCCGTCCCGCTCTCCGCCGGCTTCCTGGCCCAGACCGGGCCGGGGAGCACCGGAGAAGCCGGGCCCGACGGGGAAGAGCCCGGACGCCAGTTCCCGGCGCGCGGCTACGTGTTCGCCAAGACCGGGATGCTCCCTACCCCCGGGTTTCGCGTGTACGTCGGGGCCGGCGCCGGGCTCGCGACCCGGCTCGGCGGGGGCGCGGACGCCTCTCCGAGGACCTCGGGGCTCGGCCTTGCCGGGATCGAAGTGGGACGGGTCCACCTCGAGATCCAGCTCCAGCGGGACTTCGGAGACGAGGCGCAGACCCGGTGGGTGACCGCGATGGGGATCTCCTTCTGAGCCGAGCCGTCACCTTCTCGGCGCCGACGCGGGTGGACCTCGCGGGCGGAACCCTCGACATCTGGCCGGTCGGCCTCCTGGTCGAGCGCGCCGCCACCGTCAACGTCGCGATCAGTCTGCGGGCGAAGGCCACCGTCCGCTTCGCCCCCGAGTGGCGCGTCGTGAATCCGCAACGGGGGCTCGACATCGAGGCCGACGAACCCGAGTCCCTGTTCCGCCACCCGTTCACCGCGCTCGGCGGGCGCCTCGCGGCGTTTTTCGCTCCCGACCGGCCGGTCGAAGTGCGGTTCGAGACCACCGCCCCCCCGGGATCCGGTCTCGGCGGTTCCTCGGCGCTCGGGATGGCGATGGCCGGGGCGCTGAACCGGCTCTGCGGCGCCGGCTGGTCCGTCCCGGAGCTGGTGCAGATCGTCATGGACACCGAGGTTCGGATCCTGCGCACCTCGACCGGGGCGCAGGATCAGCTCGCCGCCGGCCTCGGCGGCGCGCACGCCCATCACTGGGAGAGTCCCGCCCCCCGCTCGGAACCGCTGCCGTGGAACGACGGGGGCGCAGACCCGCTCGCGACCCGTTTCGTCCTCGCCTACACCGGGGAAGCGCACTCGTCGGCGGAACCGAACCGCAAGGTCCTCGACCGCATCCTCGCGGGCGAGCCGGAGGCCGTCAGCGGAACGCGGGCGATCGCGGAAGCGGCGATCTCGATGCGCGAGGCGCTGCTGGCCGGCGACTGGGGCGGGGTCGCCCGGTCGCTGGATTCCGAGTGGAGGGGACGGCGGGCCCTGTCGGAGGCGGTCACCACGCCGGGCCTGGACCGCTTCGAGGCGGCGCTCCGCCGGGCCGGAGCCGAGGCGGTCAAGGCGTGCGGCGCGGGGGCGGGCGGGACCCTCCTCGCCATGACGCCGCCGGACGCTCGAGAGGCCGTGGCCGCCGCGGCCGGACGCGCCGGCGGCGCGGCTCTCGAGGCCCGGTCGGATCCCGACGGTCTGCGCCCGGAAGCGGACGAAGTTCCCGGGTGAGCGACTCTCCCCCGCGCTCGAGCCGGGAACATCCGGTCTGCCGGATGGAGGAGCTCAAGGCCCGGGGAGCGATCGCCGCCGACATCGGGGAGATCCGGGTCGCGGTGTTCTGGCTCGACGGCGAGCCCCGCGCGCTCCACGAGACCTGCCCCCACCGGGGCGGACCGCTCCATCTCGGGCCGGTCCGGGACGGCGTGGTGCGCTGCCCCTGGCACCAGTGGCAGTTCGACCTCGCGACCGGACGCTCCCCGGCCAATCCGAACTCCCGGGTGCCGGTGTATGCGGCGCGGATCGAGGGCGAGACCGTTCTGGTGCGCGTGCCCACCCCGGAGGAGTAGAGTCGGGAGCCCATGACGATCGAACGGTTCGGAAAGACTGCTGGCCTGGTCCTGGGGCTGGCCCTCGCGTCCGGCTGCGGGGCCGATCCGCCGCCGGAGCCGACAGCGCCGATGGAACCGACGGTCCGCGGAGGCGACGACCGGACCGGCGAATACGACGCCGCGCCCGGGTGGTGGAAGCCGGCGCCGGATCACGTGGAGCCGTGGGTCTGGGGACAGGTCTCGGGGGTGGCGGTGGACCATCCGACCGGATCCTGGTCGGGATCTGGGGGGACCGGGACGCCGATGGGCGGGAACGGGACGGCAGCACGAACTACGTCGTCGCCGTGGATCGCAATGGCGACATCAGCGAAAACTGGTCCCGGTGGGACTCGATGTTCAACAAGCCGCATCAGCTCTACATCAGCCCCTACGACCCCGAGCGGCACGTCTGGATCGTGGAGCGCGGCGGCGGCAAGGACGTCAACATGCAGATCCTCAAGTTCGCGAACGACGGGAGCGAGCTGGTGATGCGGCTGGTGGATCCGGACCACCCCACGACCCGCGCGGAGGCGCGCGCCAACCCGCACCCGGACCCCTACGAGTACGGGGATCCCTCGGTGATGGCGTTCCTGCCGAACGGCGACTTTCTGGTCGGGGACGGCTACTGGCACTCGAGGATCATCCGGTACGACGCCGAGGGGGAGTACCGGATGGAATGGGGCGAACTCGGGACCGGGCCGGGGCAGTTCGACCTGGTGCACGGACTCGCGGTGGACCGGAACCGGCGCATCTACGTGGCCGACCGCTCCAACAACCGCATTCAGCTCTTCAACGAAGACGGGGAGTTTCTCGAGGAGTGGCCTGACATCTCCGACCCGGTGGGTGTCTTCGCCGACGAGAACGACCGGATCTGGGTGATCTCGGCGGTGCTGAACCGCATCCTCCAGTACGACCTCGACGGGGAGCTTCAGTATCACTTCGGCGCTTACGGAGGCACCCGGGGCGGCTTCCCGGGCGGGCTGTCGCGCCCGCACCAGATGGATGTGGACGCCGAGGGCAACCTCTACATCGCCAGTTGGGACGGTGGCTGGATGGACAAGTTCATCCCGCGAACCGACGCTGATCCAGCCCGGCTGGTGGGACGCGGGCTCGTCCTGTCCGAGTAGGCGGCGAGCCGGCGCGCCCGGCTCCGGTCAGCGCCCGGCGGCCTGACTCGAAGCAGCCCCGCGCAGGGCCTCGTACTGAGGGCGGGAGAGAGGCGATCCGAAGCGATGGCCGCCGCCGCCCGACGGGCGTTGCCGGCGCTCGTGGAAGTCCGATCCACCCGTGACCAGGACGCCGAGCTCGGCCGCCATCCGCTCGAAGCGGGCCCCTTCGGCCCGGTCGTGGTCCGAGTGGTAGGCCTCGAGCGCGGTGACGCCGGATTCCCGGATGAGACCCCGCAGGCGGCCGCCGCCGCGCAGGTACTTGGGATGGGCGATCGAAGTGACCCCCCCGGCGTCGTGGATCAACCGCGCCGCTTCGGGGACGCTGACCTTCCACGGGTACGAGACGTAGCCGACGCAGTCGTCGCCGAGGTAGCGGTCGAACGCCTCCTTCCGGTTCCGCACGACGCCCTTTTCCACGAGCGCGTCCGCCACATGAGGGCGGCCGACCGACGCGCCGGACGACATCGCGGCGACATCCTCGAAGCGGATCGAAAGCCCCGCACCCGCGAGGCGCTCGCAGGTCGCGCGGATTCGGTCCCGGCGGCGCTCGGAGACTTCCCGGAACAGCTCGGTGAGGACTGGGTCCTCCGGATCCACGAAGAGCCCGAGCAGGTGAACCGACTCGTCACCGTTCGCACAGCTCACTTCCACTCCGGCGACGAACTCGATCCCGTGCCGCGCCGCGGCGTCACGAGCCTCCGGGATCCCGGTCAGCGTGTCGTGGTCCGTCAACGCGAGGACGCCGACTCCGTCGGCCACCGCCTCGGCGACGACCTCGGCCGGGGAGAGGACTCCGTCCGACTCGGTGGAATGGGTGTGCAGGTCGATCAAGGGGGGCAACAGCGGCGGCTCCGGCGAACCGGGAATGCTACTCGCCCACCGCGGCCCCGCCACCGGCTAGAATGTGGACTCGGTGGCTCGCTCCCGCGTGGGTGTGTGTACGCGGAGAGACCGGGGTAGCCCCGGCGGCCGCCGACATCCGGAGGAGGAATCGTTCCATGCTGACCCTGACCCCCGTGGCGGCGACCAAGGTCGCCGAGTTCCTGACCCGGCATGAGCGGCCCGACGCCCTGCTGCGCGTTCGCGTGGTCGGCGGTGGCTGCTCCGGGTTCCAGTACCAGCTCGCGCTCGACGACGAGTCCCGTGACGGCGACGAAGTCATCGAGAGGAACGGCGTCCGGGTGCTGGTGGATCAGCGAAGCCTCCCGTACCTGAACGGGACCGAGATCGACTACGTCGAGGACATCATGGGGGCCGGGTTCCGCTTCAACAACCCGAATGCCGCCTCGAGCTGCGGCTGCGGGGAGTCGTTCCAGGTCTGACCCGCCGGGCGCGGGTTTCGGACCCGTCGAGCGCTCGCGCCTCGGAATTCCAGCGACGGTGATCGGATCCATCGCCGCCGCCGTCGCCGCCCGGCTCGCGGCCGGCGTGCTCCTCGCCGGCGGCGCGATCGCGCTGCGCCACCGGGTTCCCGACGCCTTCCTGCGGTTCCTGATCGCGGGGGCGGCCGGGGGGTTCGGCCTCTCGGCGGTGCTCGCCCGGGACGCTCCGGAGCTGCCGGTCCGAGCCGGACTCGCCGTTGCGGCGCTGGCGCTCGGGTGGTTCCACCGCCGCCGCGGGATCCCGTCCCGAAGAGCCGCCGCGCTCGGTCTCGCCGCCGGGCTCCTCGGGGCGTGCCTCCCGGCGCTCGTCGGGCCGGGAGCCTCGGCGTGGCGGGCCCTCGCCGCCGGCATCCCGGCGTCGCTGCTCCTCGGATCGGTGGCCGCCACCATGATCCTCGGGCACTGGTACCTGGTGGACACCCGACTCTCGATCGCCCCGCTCGCGTCGGGCGCCTCGTTCTATGTGGGCGCCGCTTCGCTGCGGGTGGCGGTTTCGGCGGCGGCGCTCGCCGTCGGGGGGATGGCGGCCCTCGGGATCTCGGCTCCCGGTGACGTGATCTACTCCACCAACGCGCTGTTTTTCTCGTTCCGGACCATCACCGGACTCGCGGCGCCGCTGGTGCTGGCGTTCCTGGTCCGCTCCACCGTGCGGATCCGCTCCACCCAGTCCGCCACCGGCCTCCTCTACGTGGCGTTGATCCTGGTCCTCTTCGGCGAGCTCACCGCCGCGTTCCTCGAGCGGGTCAGCGCCGGCGCCCTCCTCTGAGCCCGGGGCCTCCAGGCGGGTACGCTCCCCGGATGGCGCTTCCTTCCCCCGAACGGCGGGCCATGCTGGCGGCCGGAGCCCGGTCGCTCGCGGTGCTGCCGCTGATCCCGGTCGGCTCGTTCGCCGCGCTCCTGCCCAGGGCGGCGGGCCAGTCGGGCGGAACCCCCGACTGGGTGCTCCGCGCCCGTTCCGGCATCCCGGCATCCTCGAGCCCGTTCTTCCAGACCGGGGGCATCGGTCCCTCGCCGCGCGCGGTGATCGAGGCGGTCGCGGAGCGGCTCGCGTTCCAGAACCGCAGCCCGGCGCATCCCGACATCTCGGGCCCGATGGGGCGGATCGAGCCCGATCTGAGGGCGCAGCTCGCCCGCGTCTTCGGCGCCCGGGCCGATGAAGTCGCCCTCACGCACAGCACCTCCGAAGGGATCTCGATCGTGGCGTGGAGCCTCGACTGGAGGGAGGGCGACGAGGTCGTGATCTCGAACACCGAGCATCCGGCCAACGTGATCCCGTGGTACGTGCTGCGGGACCGCTTCGGGATCGCGATCCGGGAAGTGGATCTGGACCCGGGGACCGACCTGGTGGAGGAAGTGCGGGGGCAGCTCTCGCCGCGAACCCGGATCGTGAGCCTGAGCCACGTCTCGCGCAACAACGGCCGCCGTTTGCGCACCGGGGAGTGCGCCGAACTGGCCGCGCTCCTTCGAGCCCGGGGGGTGCGGTTCCACCTCGACGGCGCCCAGGGGCCGGGGCTGGTCGAGACCGACTTCCACGCCCTCGGCTGCGACGCCTACTCGACCTGCGGCCACAAGTGGCTCCTCGGCCCCAAGGGCACCGGCGCCCTGTTCGTGCGGCGCGAGGTCCTCGACGACGTGAAGCTGAGCTGGGCCGGAGCCCACTCGCACGAGACGATGGACTACGAGGGGAACTACCGCCTGCTCGGAAGCGCCGCCCGGTTCGAGTTCGGCACCCGCGCGCTCGCCGACTTCCACGGATTCGCCCGCGCGGTGGGGTGGCTGGAGGAACTCGGGCTGGACCGCGTCCTGGCCCGGACCGCCGAACTGACCGCGTACGCCGTGGAGGCGGTGCGGCGGACCGGAACGCTGGCGCTCGCCTCTCCGGAGACCCGGGAGGATCGCTCGGGCATCCTCGTCGTCCGGCTGCCCGGCGGTTGCGACGCCATGTCCCTGTATCGCGAGCTGGGGGCCGAGGGGATCCTCGCCTCCCCGGTCCGCGACGAACGGGACTTCCGGCTGTCCATCCACTTCTTCAACACCCGCGACGAGATCGCCACCGCGCTTTCCTCGATCGAGGCGCGCTGCGCGTGAAGCGGGGGCGCCGCGGTCCCGAGGTCGGCTTCTACTGCGACGAGTGCGACCGTTACTCGACCTGGGCGCCCCCGTTCGCCGGGGGGGACGACCGGTGCCGCCACTGCGGACACCCGAATCCCCCTCGCGCCGGGGACGGACCGGTGGAGGCGCTGGAGACCTGCCTCCAGTGCGGGAACCACGAGCTCTACACCCGCAAGGATCTCCCCCAGCAGCTCGGCTGCGCGGTGGTGCTCTCCGCGGTCGCTCTCTCGACGGTCGCCTACGCGGTGTGGGACTTCCCGGGCGCCCTCGCCGTGTTCGCCACCGTCGCCATCCTCGACTTCGTGATCTACCGCCGAATCGGGAGCGTGACCGTCTGCTACCGCTGCCACGCCGAGTTCCGCCGCTTCCCGGCGAACCGGAGGCACGAACCGTTCGACATGCACCGCGCCGAAGAGTACGACGTGTAGAACACCGGGCGGGCCGGGGAGGGGGAGCCGAATCCCATCCACCGGCGCCGTGTCAGAGACTCGACGCCCCGAAGCGGCTCCCCCTCCCCGGCCCGCTCGGCGCTTCGCGCCTCTGACCGCAACCTTCGCTCCGCTCCAGGTTGCGGTCTGCGTGACTTTCTCTCTCGGAGAGGGTGGAAGAGTCCCCCCTCTCCGAACCTCTCCCCCCTCGGAGCGCCGTACGGAGCGCCGGACTCCGCCGGTTCTCCCGGTAGGGGCCCGGCACCGAGCGTCGCGGCTGACCGGCGCCTCCCTGCCATTACCGCCGGTCGTATGGAGCGACGGTCTCCAGGATCAGATATGAGCGGGTTATTATCATATTGTTTGACATGGTTCTCTGATATCTGCTAGGGTTGGACTCAGACTCATTGAGTCTGGAGAACCCATATGTCCATCAACGCCACCGAGCGCTCGGCCGCCGCGCTCACGGCCGCCACCGACCGCGCCACCCGGCTTCGGAACCCGGAGACCGCTCCCGAGCACCTCCTGCTCGCGCTGCTCGAGGACGGTCCCGACGGGCTCGCGCTCCGGCTGCTGGCTCGCCTCGGGCACGATGCGGCGGCGCTGAAGCGGCGGGTGGAGGCGGCGGTCCGCCAGCTTCCGGTCATGCGCCATGCGGCCGACGCCGACCGGCCTCCTTCCTCCGACCTCGCTCGGGTGCTGCGCGCGGCGGCGGAGCAGGCGCGGAAATTGGGAGACGACTATGTGAGCGTGGAGCACCTGATGGTGGCGCTCGCCTCGGTGCGTTCCGGCGCCTCCCGCCTGCTCGAGGGCGCCGGCGTGGAGAAGAAGGCGCTCGACGAGGCGGCGCGGGCCGTCCGGGGGAGCGCCCGGGTGACGAGTCCGACCGCCGAAGGAAACTACGAACCTCTCGAGAAGTACGGTCGGGATCTGACCGAACTCGCCCGGGAGGACCGGCTCGACCCGGTGATCGGCCGGGATGACGAGATCCGCCGGATCATGCAGATCCTGTCGCGCCGGAGGAAGAACAACCCGGTCCTCATCGGCGAGCCCGGCGTGGGGAAGACCGCGATCGTGGAGGGGCTCGCGCGCCGGATCGTGAAGGGGGACGTCCCCGAGGGCCTTCGCGGGCGACGGGTCGTCGCGCTCGACATGGGCGCGCTGATCGCGGGCGCCAAATACCGCGGCGAGTTCGAGGAGCGCCTGAAGGCCGTCCTGGGCGCGGTCACCGACTCGGAAGGACAGATCCTCCTGTTCGTGGACGAACTCCACACCGTCGTCGGCGCCGGGAAGACCGACGGGGCGATGGACGCCTCGAACCTGCTGAAGCCGGCGCTCGCCCGGGGAGAGCTGCACTGCATCGGCGCCACCACCCTCGATGAGTACCGCCAGCACGTGGAAAGGGACGCCGCGCTCGAGCGCCGGTTCCAGACCGTCACGGTCGAAGAGCCGAGCGTGCCGGACACCGTGACCATCCTCCGGGGCCTGAAGGAGCGCTACGAAGTGCACCACGGCGTCCGCATCCGGGACGGCGCGCTGCGCGCCGCCGCCTCGCTCTCCCGGCGCTATATCCAGGGACGGTTCCTGCCTGACAAGGCGATCGACCTGATGGACGAGGCGGCCGCCCGGTTGCGAACGGAGATGGACAGCGTCCCGACCGAACTCGACCAGGTCGAGCGCGAGCTGCTGTCGCTCCGGATCGAGTGCGAAGCGCTCCGCAAGGAGCGGGACGAGGACTCCCGCGACCGGCTGGCCCGGCTCGAGCGCACCGTGGCCGACCGGGAGGAGATCGCGCGGGCGCTGCGGGCCCAGTGGCAGGGAGAGAAGGATCGGCTCGCCGGAGTGCGCTCGCTGCGCGAACGGATCGAGGAGGCCGGCCACGCGATGGAGCGGGCCGAGCGGGAGGGCGACCTGGGCAAGGCCGCCGAGCTCCGCTTCGGAACGATCACCGGCCTGCGCGAGGAACTGCGAAAGGCCGAGCAGGACCTGGGCGGGTCCGAGGGCCGGCTGCTGCGCGAAGAGGTCTCCGAGGCCGACGTGGCGGAAGTCGTCTCCCGTTGGACCGGGATCCCGGTGTCCCGACTCATGGAGGGCGAACGGAATCGGCTGCTCGAGCTCGGCGAACGGCTTCACCGCCGCATCGTGGGGCAGGACGAGGCGGTGCAGGCGGTCGCGGATGCGGTCGTACGGGCCCGCGCCGGCGTCCAGGACCCGAGCCGGCCGCTCGGCACGTTCCTGTTCGCCGGGCCGACCGGGGTCGGCAAGACCGAGCTGGCCCGCGCCCTCGCCGCCGAGCTGCTGGACGACGAGAGCGCCCTGGTGCGGATCGACATGAGCGAGTACACCGAGAAGCACTCGGTCTCGCGGCTCACCGGCGCCCCTCCGGGATACATCGGGTTCGGAGACGGCGGTCAGCTCACCGAGGCGGTCCGGCGCCGACCCTACCGGGTGGTTCTGCTCGACGAGATCGAGAAGGCGCACCCGGAAGTCCACACCGTCCTGCTCCAGGTGCTCGACGACGGCCGGCTGACCGATTCCCACGGCCGGGTCGTCAGCTTCCGCAACGCGGTGATCATCCTCACCTCCAACGTCGGCAGCCGGGACATCCTGGCCCTCGGCGAACGGGGCGCCTCCGGCGAGGAAATCCGCCGCAGGGTGCTCGCCGAGCTGCGGCGCGCCTTCCGACCCGAGTTCCTGAACCGGGTGGACGACACCGTGGTGTTCCACAGCCTGAAGCGCGAAGAGATCGAGGCCATCGTCCGGCTGCAGCTCGACCGGATCCGGGAACGGCTCGCCGAGCAGGCCGTCGCGATCGAGGCCGGGGATGACGCGATCTCCGCGCTCGCCCGGGACGCCTACGCCCCCGCCTGTGGAGCGCGCGAGATCCGGCGCGTCCTCCAGCGGCGGGTGGAGACTCCCGCCGCCCGGCTCCTCCTCGCCGGAGAGACCGGCGCCGAGGCAGCCGTGCTGCGCCTCGAGACGGACGGCGGCGGCGCGGTGCGGCTGGCGCCGGTCCGGGTCGAAGCCGCCCCGGCCTGACCGGGCGGCCGGCTCCGGTACAGTCCGGCGCCGGAGAAGCCCGCATGAACCCCGCGACCCGAGCCACCTTCCATGCCGATCTCGCAGCCATCCGGGATGCCGGCCTCGAGAAACGGGAGCGCGTCATCGCCTCCCCGCAGGGCGCCGAGATCGCGGTCGGCGACCGGGCCGTTCTCAACTTCTGCGCCAACAACTACCTCGGGCTCGGCAACGACCCGCGGGTTCTCGCCGCCGCGCACCGCGGACTCGACGGCCGCGGCTTCGGACTCAGTTCGGTCCGGTTCATCTGTGGCACCCAGGACATCCACCGCGAGCTCGAGCAGCGGGTCAGCGCGTTCCTCGGCACCGACGACACGATCCTCTACAGCTCCTGCTTCGACGCGAACGGCGGTCTGTTCGAGACCATCCTCGATCGCGAGGACGCCATCCTCAGCGATGAGCTGAACCACGCCAGCATCATCGACGGCGTCCGCCTGTGCCGGGCGCGAAGATTCCGCTACGGCAACCGCGACCTGGACGATCTGCGGTCGAAGCTGGAGGAATGCTCCGATGCGCGGCGGATCCTGATCGCCACCGACGGCGTGTTCAGCATGGACGGCACTCTGGCGCCGCTGGACCAGATCTGCGACCTGGCCGACGAGTACGGGGCGATGGTCATGGTGGACGACTCCCACGCGACCGGATTCGTGGGGGACACCGGCCGGGGGACGCCGGAGCGGTTCGGGGTGCGGGACCGGGTGGACATCGTGACCTCCACGCTGGGCAAGGCGCTCGGCGGCGCGGCGGGCGGCTTCACCTCGGGACGAAAGGAGATCGTGGCGCTGCTCCGCCAGCGCAGCCGGCCGTACCTCTTCTCGAACACGCTCGCACCCGCGATCGTCTCGGCCGCGCTCGAAGTGCTGTCGCTGCTCTCCTCGACCGACGAGCCGCGCCGACGTCTCCAGCGGAACACCGCCCGGTTCCGCCGCGGGATGAAGACCGCCGGTTTTGCGGTGGCCGACGGGGAGCACCCCATCGTTCCGGTCATGCTCGGCGACGCCCGGCTCGCTTCCGGACTCGCCGACGACCTGCTCGAGCGCGGGATCTACGTCATCGGCTTCAGCTTCCCGGTCGTCCCCCGCGGCAAGGCGCGCATCCGGGTCCAGTTGTCGGCGGCGCACACCAGCGAGCAGGTGGACCACGCGGTGGCGGCCTTCGCCGAGTGCGGCCGCGCGCGCGGCGTGATCCGAGGAGCCTCCGCAGCGTGACTTCGCCGAGCGGCCCACCCGCCGCACCGCGATTCCACGGGCCGCTCGCGGAACCTGGCGCGAGGAGACTCTCCGCGCCGCTCCAGCGGACCCGATGACCTCGCCCGCCGCAAACTCCGAGGCGGCGAAGCGTCTCCCCGCCGTCGCGATGCGCGAGGTGACGAAGGTGTACGTCATGGGCGAGATCGAAGTGCACGCCCTGCGCGGCATCTCGCTCGACTTCGAGGACGGCGGGTTCACCGTGCTTCTCGGCCCGTCCGGAAGCGGCAAATCCACCCTCCTGAACATCCTCGGCGGCCTCGACACTCCGACCGGGGGGCAGGTCCTCTATCGCGGGCAGGATCTGACCAGGGCGGACGAGCGAGCCCTCACCTTCTACCGGAGGCGCCGCGTCGGGTTCGTGTTCCAGTTCTACAACCTGATCCCCTCGCTCACCGCCCGCGAGAACGTGGAACTCGTCACCGAGATCGCCGAGGATCCGCTCCCCGCGGATGAGGCGCTCGACATCGTGGGCCTCTCGAATCGCGCCGGCCACTTTCCGTCCCAGATGTCCGGGGGCGAGCAGCAGCGCGTCGCCATCGCCCGCGCGATCGCCAAGCGCCCGGACATCCTGCTGTGCGACGAACCGACCGGAGCGCTCGACATCAGCACCGGGATCCAGGTCCTCGAAGCGATCAGCCGGGTGAACGTGGAATACGGGGCCACGACGGCGGTGATCACCCACAACGCCGCCATCTCGCGAATCGCCGACCGCGTCATCTCGCTCGCCGACGGTCGAATCGCGCGGGAGCGATTCAACGTGACCCGCGCCGAGGCCTCGACCATCGAGTGGTGAATCGGATGCTCGCGAACCGGGCGGCATGATCCGCGCCCTCGACCGCAAGCTGCTGCGCGACCTGTGGCGGGTGCGTTCGATGGCGCTCGCGATCTCGGCGGTGGTGGCGGCCGGGATCGCGCTGCTCGTGGCCGCGCTCACCTGTTTCGACTCGCTGGAGACGACGCGGGACCGGTACTACGCGCGCACCCGGTTCGGGGACGTGTTCGCGAACGCCAAGCGCGCGCCCCGGGGACTCGCGGTCGATCTGGCCTCACTCCCCGGCGTGGAGCGGGCGGAGACCCGGGTCGTGGCCGGCGTGACCCTCGACCTCCCCGGCGTCGCCGAGCCGGTCAACGGCCGGCTGATTTCGCTGCCCGACTACGGCAGGCCGGTCCTCAACGAGCCCGAGCTGCAGCGGGGCCGATGGCCGGACCCGGAGCGCGCGGAGGAGGCGCTCGTCAACGAGCAGTTCGCCGAGGGCCACGGCCTCGAGCCCGGAGACGAGGTCTTCGCTGTCATCAACGGCCGCCGCCAGCGGCTTGCGATCACCGGGACCGCCCTCTCTCCCGAGTACGTGTACGCGATCGGCGCCGGCGACCTGATCCCCGACCCGAGCCGGTTCGGGATCTTCTGGCTCACCCGCGAACACCTCGCCACCGCGTTCGACATGGAGGGCGGGTTCAACGACATCTCGCTCTCGCTCGCCGAGGGCGCCGCCGCCGGACCTGCAATCGCCGAGCTGGACCGGCTCCTCGAACCGTGGGGTGGGCGCGGGGCGATCCCGCGCGCCCAGCAGACCTCCCACTGGTACCTGCAGAACGAGATGACCGGGCTGCGGGGCATGGCCCTGCTGCTCCCCACGATCTTCCTCGGCATCGCCGCCTTCCTCCTGAACGTGGTGCTGCGGCGCCTGGTCGCCGTCCAGCGCGAACAGATCGCCATGCTCAAGGCGATCGGCTACTCCAACCTTCGCCTCGGCGTCCACTACATCCAGTGGGCGGTGGTCGTGTCGGTGGTCGGCGGGACGATCGGGATCGGGATCGGCGCGCTCCTGAGCGGCGCGATGCTGGACCTCTACATGGACTACTTCCGCTTTCCCGAGCTCGTCGCCCGGTGGAGCGGATCCCACATCTCGGGAGCGCTGTTCGCCTGCGGGGCCGCCGCCGCGCTGGGCGCCGCCTCCGCGGTGCGCAGCGTGGTGCGCCTGCCGCCAGCGGAGGCGATGCGGCCCGCGCCCCCGGACAATTTCCGCGTGTCCCTCCTCGAACGACTGGGACTCCGGCGGTGGCTCAGCCAGCCAGCCCGCATGGTCCTCCGCAACCTCGCCCGCCGCCCGGTGCGCGCCGCGATGTCGGTCGTGGGGATCGCGTTCTCGGCCTCCATCATGGTGCTTGCGAGCGCCTCCATGGACTCCTTCGAGGAACTCATGGAGGTCCAGTTCAACGTGGTCCAGCGCCAGGACGTCACCGTGACGTTCGTCGAGCCGGAGGGGCGGGCGGCCTTCTTCGAGCTGGCTTCGCTGCCCGGGGTCCTCGAGGTCGAGCCCCAGGCCGGGGTCTCGGCCCGCCTGCGGAACGGCAACCTCTCCCGGCAGGTGGGCATCCAGGGCCTCGCTCCCGATGCGCGGCTGCAGCGGGTGGTGGGGGCGGACTACCGACCGGTGCGACTCGAGCGCGACGGACTCGTCCTGTCGCGAAAGCTGGCCGATGTGCTGCGCCTCGAACCGGGCGACACCGTCCGGGTGGAAGTGCTCCAGGGGACCCGGCCCCAGCGCGACATGATCGTGAGCGCCACCGTCGAGGACCTGATGGGCGTGTCGGCCTACCTCGACCCGGAGGAACTCCAGCGCTTCCTCGGCGACACCGCGATCATCGGCGGCGCGGCGCTCGGGATCGACGCGGCGGAGCGGGAATCGGTCTATGCGGCGCTGAAGGCGATGCCCGTGGTCGCGGGCGTCGCGCTGCAGCACGCGATGCTCGAGAACTTCGAGACCTTCGTCGCCGAGAACATGAACAACACGATGGTGATCAACCTGTTCTTCGCGATCGTGATCGCTTTCGGGGTGATCTACAGCACCGCCCGCATCTCGCTGTCGGAGCGGAGCCGCGAACTCGCCAGCATGCGCGTCATGGGGTTCACCCGGCGCGAGATCGCGGTGGTGCTGTTCGGGGAGCTGGGCGTTCTGACCGCGGCGGCGATCCCGGTGGGACTCGGACTCGGCTACTCGATGCTGGCGGGCGCGCTGGCGGCCTACGAAACCGAGCTGTTCCGGATGCCGCTCGTCACCGATCCGGCCACGTTCCTGTCGGCGGCGGCGGTGGTCGTCATCGCGATGGGGCTCTCGGCCATCGTGGTCCGCCGGCAGCTCAACCGCCTCGATCTGGTGGAAGTGCTCAAGACCAGAGAGTAAGGAGGCGCCTGTGACCACAAAGACCCGACGCATCGCCCTGTGGGCCGGGGTGGGGCTCGCGATGGTGGCGTTGATCGCGCTCGCGTCGCGCCCTCGCCCGCTCCCGGTGGACATCGCTCCGGTGGTCCGCGGTCCCCTCGTGGTCACCCTCGATGAAGAGGGCCAGACCCGGGTCCGGGACCGGTTCCTGGTCTCGGCGCCGGTCGCCGGCCGAGTGCTGCGTATCGAGCTCGAGCCGGGAGATCGGGTGCTGGCGGCAGAGAGCGTTCTCGCCACCTTCCTGCCCGCGGCGCCGGTGCCGCTCGATCCGCGCCGCCGGGCCGAGGCGGAAGCCGCGGCGGAGGCGGCGGAGGCCGCCGTCGGCCAGGCCGAAGCGCTCCATCAGCAGGCCGCCGCGGAGCTGTCTCACGCGCAAACGACCGTACAGCGCATGGAACGGCTCTCGGCCGACGGCGTGGTCGCCGCGGACCGTCTGGACGCTGCCCAACTGACGCTCGAGACCCGGCAGGAGGCGCTCGAAGCGGCCGAGTTCGCAGCGCGCGATGCGCGGGGACGGCTCGCGGCGGCTCGGGCGCAGCTCCTGCGCTTCGATCCCCGCCGGATCGCCCGTTCCGCTGGCGGCCCCGACGCGATCCCCATCACGTCGCCGGTGGACGGTGTCGTCCTGCGGCGGCTCCGCGAGAGCGAAGCGGTGGTCCCCGCCGGGGAGCCCCTGATCGAAGTCGGCGACCTCCGCGAGCTGGAGATCGTGAGCGACTACCTGTCCACCGACGCGGTGCGAATGCGCGCCGGGCAGCGCGTCCTCGTGGACCGATGGGGCGGCGAGGGCTCGCTCTCCGGCCGGGTGACGCGGGTCGAGCCTTCCGGCTTCACCAAGATCTCGGCGCTCGGCGTGGAGGAGCAGCGCGTGAATGTGATCATGGAGCTCGAAGACGCGGCCGAGGCGAGGAACGCCCTCGGCGACGGCTACCGCGTCGAGACCCGCGTCGTCATCTGGGAGGCCGAGGACGAGGTGAAGGTCCCGGTGGGGGCTCTCTTCCGACGCGGCGAGGGCTGGGCGGTCTTCGTGATCGTCGAGGGGGTCGCGGCCGAGCGGTCGGTGGAGGTCGGAGAGCGGAACCGCGAGGAGGCGCAGGTGCTCGGCGGTCTCGAGCCGGGCGAAGAGGTCGTCGTGTACCCGGGAGACAGCGTCGCGGACGGCGTCCTGGTCGCTCCCGCGGCCGGAGCCTCCTAATTCAGCCTGTGGACAAAGTCACGCGGCCCGGTTCTCCCGGTAGGGGCTCGAGCGGCGATGCCCAGTTCTCCCGGTGGGGGCCCCGGCTGAACGCGGCCCTCCGCTCCGCTCCGGGCCGCTCTTCGTTGCGCATCGGTCGAAAGACGGTGCGGTATTCCTCCCTCGCGCGCCGCCCCTACCGGGAGAACCGGGTCAGCCGGGCGCCGCCCCCACCGGGAGAACTGGGCCACTCTCGGTGCTCACGCGACTTCATCCACAGGCTGAATTGATCCGGCCGGCGATTCCCGGCCGCCGCCCACCGGAGCCGTCCCCGTCGGAGCGCCCGTGACCGCGCTGGCCTTTCGCGAGGCGCTCCGGCAGGAGGGCTTCCGGCTCGGGTTCAGCGCCGTCGGATTCGCGCCGCCCCGCCTGCCGCTCGCGGGCGCCCGATTCCGCGAGTGGCTCGCGGCCGGCCGCCAGGGCGAGATGGGGTGGCTCGACCGAAATCCGGTCCGCCGGTCCGGTGAGGACGAGGAGACGACGCCGGACCGGACCGTGGTGGCCTGCGCGCTGAACTACTACGCCGGCGGGCCGGCCCGGGCGCCGGAAGGTGGCGGGGTCGTCTCGCAGTACGCCCGGGGCGAGGATTACCACCGGGTGCTCGACCGGAAGCTCCGCGCGCTCGCCGGCTGGACCGAGTCGGCGGCGGTCGCGGCGGCGCTGCTCCCCGAACGACCGCCGGGGACCCGCCGGCGGATCCCGGTCCTCGTGGACCACGGCCCGCTCCTCGAAAAGGCCTACGCCGAGCGCGCCGGGCTCGGCTGGACCGGCAAGCACTCGAACCTGATCGCGACCCGCGGCAGCTCGTGGTTTTTCCTCGGCGAGCTGATCCTGCCGTTCGCACTGCCGCCGGACGACCCCCATTCGGACCGGTGCGGGACCTGTACCCGATGCATCGCCGCCTGCCCCACCGACGCCATCGTGGCCCCCTACGTCGTGGACAGCCGCCGCTGCATCTCCTACCTCACCATCGAGCTCCGCGGCTCCATTCCGGTTCGGTACCGGGAGGCCATCGGCGACCGGATCTTCGGCTGCGACGACTGCCAGGACGCGTGCCCGTGGAACCGGTTCGCCCGAAGGGCCGACGAACCGGCTCTCGCCGCCTCACCCGACGGACTCCACGGCGAGACGCTTGTCCGGCTCCTCTCGCTCACCCGGGCCGAGTTCCGGGAGCGCACCCGCCGAAGCGCTCTGCGGCGGGCGGGCTACGCCGGATTCCTGCGCAACGTGGCGGTCGCGCTCGGAAACACCGGAGGACCGGGCTCCGTCACGGCGCTCGCCCGGGCGCTCCACCACGAGGAGCCGCTCCTCCGGGGCCATGCCGCGTGGGCGCTGGCGCGAGTGGATCGCGACCGCGCCCGCGACCTCCTCGCCGGGCGGCTGGCCACCGAAACCGACCCCGGTGTCCGCCGGGAGATCGAGGCAGCGCTCCGGGATGGCGCCGTCGCCGAGTCCCGGAACATCGGGCGTCCGCCCCGGCTGCAAATCGGCGGTAGGATGGCGGCCGAAGGAGTCGTCACCGGAGTTCCGTCATGAGTCCAGAACTGATCGCCACCGTGCTCACCGGGATCGTCACCGGGGTGGGAGTCCTCGTTGGAGTCTGGAGGATGGTCGAGGGGGTTCGCCGCGACCTGACCGCCCAGATCGCAGCCGTCAACGTCCGGATCGACAACATCCTCCTCGCGGACCGGGGTCGCGGAGGAAGCTGAAGTCAACCGGTGGCGCGACCTCAGCCGCCGAGGTGGCGGCCGAGGAAGTCGGCGCTCCGCCGAAACACCTCCAGCCAGCTCTGGTGGCGGAGGAAGCCGTGGACTTCGTCGGGGAACACCAGCAGCTCGTGCTCGACGCCGAGTTCCCGTAGCTTCTCGACCAGCTCGACCGTCTCGTCGAACGGGACGTTCCGGTCGTCGTCGCCGTGGATGAGGAGGACCGGCGAGCGCCAGCCGTCCACGGTCGAGAGCGGGGAGGACTCGAAGGCGAGCCGCGCCTGCTCCGGATGGTGTCCCGGTTCGTAGCTGGGGATGAAGCCGGTGATGGTCCGGTTCCAGTCGTGGACGCCGTGGATGTCCACCCCGGCGGCGAACAGATCGGACGCCCGCGACAGTCCCATCGCGGTCAGATACCCCCCGTAGGAGCCGCCCCACAGCCCGACCCGTTCCGCGTCCACACCGGGCAGATCCGCGAGGAAACGTCCGGCGCCGAGGACGTCCTGATGCTCGGCCCCGCCGCTCGCGCCGTAGTTCAGCGCCTCGCGGAACTCCATGCCGTAACCGGTCCCGCTGCGGTAGTTCACCGAGAGCACGGTGAACCCGAGACTCGCCAGGTACTGGTGGAAGGCGTAGCAGTTCGAGTAGTACCCCATGTAGTGCCACCCCAGCAGCATCTGCCGCCGGGACCCCCCGTGGAGGAACAGCACCCCCGGCCCCGGCCCATCCGATCCGCCGGCGGGTCGGAACAACTGCGCCGGGATCTCCATGCCGTCGGCCGAGTGGAAGACGACCGCTTCCGGCTCCACCATGTGGGCGATCGGGTAGTCGGCCGGAAAGGCGTCGGGCGCCAGCGGCCGCGCTGCGGCGTCACCGAGCCCGACCACCGGCTGGAGCGGCCGGCGGGCGTCGCCCCCGAGCCAGGCCGCCCCGCCAGCCACCGCCACCGGCAGGGTCTCGATCCCCTCCCCTGAAGTCACCGCCTCGGCCGCCCCTCCCGGGGTCAGACGCCACAGGTGCCGCCGGTGCGCATCGTCCTGATTCGTCGCGGCGAGGAGTCCGCCCTCTCCGTCGGAGACGGCGTATTCGACCTCGAACGGGCCCGGGCCGCTGAGCGCATCCGGCGCGCCGCCCCCGGCGTCCACCGCGTAGAAGTGCCGAAAGCCCGTCTTCTCCCACGGGAACAGGATCTTTCCGGACTCGGTCCAGAAGAGCTGATCCGCCGACGCGGTGCCGGAGAAGACGCTCCCCGGTCCCGGATCCGCCCGGAACACTTCGCGTCCCCGGTCTGGTCGGCTGTCCGGGCCGAGCGCCACGACCCGAATGCTCCACGGGTGGCCTGCGCGCCGGGGCACGAACAGGTAAGGCTCGAGGACCGGCGGCTGGCGGACGAAGGCGACCGCCGATCCGTCCGGGGCGAACACCGGAGACCCGTCGCGGTCCACCGCCGGATCGAGGTAGTGGACCGCCCTCGCCCCGAAGTCGTACACCCCCACGAAGGAGTGCGCGCCGCGCGAGGAAACGAACGCGAGGCGCGAACCGTCGGGCGAGAGACGCAGGTTCGAGAAGGAGCCCCGACCGTGGATCAGTTGCCCGGCCTCGGCTCCCGGCTCGAGACCGATCCGGTGGACCCGTCCCCGTCGCAGGAACAACAGAGCGCTCCCGTCGGCGACGAAGAGCGGCGCCGACGCCGGCTCGGTGAGCCGCCGCGGCGCCCCGTCCTCCTCGATGACCCACAGCGCCCGCTCCACACCCGCCGGGTCGCTCATCGGATTCGGCAGCTCGCCGGCGCGGTTCGGGCCGTCTCCCCGGATGAACGCCAGCCGTCCTCCGTCACGCGAGAACGCGAGGGCGCTGATCGTGGTCCCGAAATCGCCCTCGAACGAGGTCAACCGGCGGCCGACGAAATCGGGCGCGTCGGCGGCCCACACGTTCCGGGCGCCGCGCTCGTCGAAGACCCACGCCACCCGGCTCCCGTCGGGAGCGGCGATGAGCGAGGTCGGAAAGGGCGCCGAGAGCACCTGCTCCAGCGTGAACGGGCTGTCGGCGGCGGGGGCGACCCCGGAACCGACGAGGACGGCCGTGAGGACGGCGGCGGCCAGCGGGGCTGACCCGGAGCGATGGAACATGGGAGCTTCTCCGTCGGGGAAGGGAACAGGGTTCATCGGGGATCGAAGCGGACGGGCAGCCGCTTCAGACCGTGGATGAAGTTGGAGCGCAAGCGGTCCGGGGGTCCGACGATCTGCGCAGACCGAACTCGCCGGAACAGCTCCTCCAGCGTCACCCGGACCTCGAGTCGGGCGAGCCAGGCGCCGAGGCAGAAGTGGCGGCCGGCGCCGAACGCGAGGTGCGCGTTCGGCGCGCGGCGCAGATCGAAGCGATCAGGCGTCGGGAACACATCCTCGTCCCGGTTGGCCGCGATGTACCAGAGAACGACCTTGTCGCCGGCGCGCATGGCGGCGCCGTCCCAGTCCAGATCCCGGGTCACGGTGCGCCGGAAGTGCATGGTGACCGAGGTCCAGCGCAGGATCTCCTCGGTCGCGGACTCGAACAGCGAGCCGGAAGCGGCCGGAGACGTCAGCTCGCGGAACGACTCGGGATGCTCCACCAGCGCCAGCAGGCCGAGCGAGAGCGTGTGCCGCGTGGTCTCGTTCCCGGCCACGATGAGCAGGAGGAAGAAGTTCTGGAACTCCAGCTCGGTCAGGGGTCGGCCGCTCGCGTCCGCGTGGAGCATGGCCGAGAGGATGTCGGAACGGGGACGCCGCAGCCGGTCCCGCCGCAGCCGGCTGGCGTAGTCGAACACGGAAGCGGCCGCCGGACTCCGGAACGGGAGCAGCCGGTAGGCGTCGGTGTCCACCTGGTCCACGACCGCGAGCGACAGCTCGGGATCCGCGTTCGAGATGAGGGCGTCGCCCCACTCGACGAGCTCGTCCGCGTCCTCCTCGGGCACGCCCAGCATCCGGCAGAGCATCCGGATCGGCAGCTCGCGGGCGATCCCGGCGACGAAATCGAACTCCCGACGATCGAGCGCCCGCTCCACCACCGAGACCGCGAGGGCGCGAACGGCGTCCTCCCGCGCCGCGATGGACTTGCGGGAAAACCCGGCGCCCACCAGTCGCCGGAGTCGGGCGTGTTCGGCGCCGTCGTGCTCCATCATCGTGCGGCGCGCCTCCAGCTCGTCGTCGTCGAGCTCCTCCAGCCGAATGCCGCGGGTGCAGGAAAAATCGCGCGGCGTCGTGGCGGCGTCGAAGACGTGGCGGTGCCGGGTCAACGCCCAGAATCCGGCGCCGTCCGGCTCGTCCACCCACAGCGGACGCCCGGTGTCGCGCATCCGGGCGAACAGCTCCCACGGGACGCCGTCGAGGTAGGTGTCATGCGAGACGATCGCTGACCAGGGAGCGGGTTTCACGGCCGGTCCGGATGGTACGCGCCCCGGGGGTGGGGGCGGCGCTCGCCGTGGCCCGGGGCTTGGCGGCGGAACGGGGGACGGGTACCCTCCGGAAGAGGCGGCGTTCCGGAAGGGAGTGAACGCCGTCGTTCCCATCCGTTTCATGTACACCTTCGGCCGTCCGAGCAAGATCCTCTGCGTCCACCTGAACTACCGCAGCCGGGTCGAGGAGTTCGGCGCGCGACTCCCCCCGGCCCCGACCTATTTCATGAAGCCGACCAGCGCCCTGACGGGCAGCGGGGATCCGGTCGTGCGTCCGGCCGGTTGCCGCTACCTGAATTTCGAGGGCGAGATCGTCGCGGTGATCGGGTCCGAGTGCCGGGGCGTACCGCCGGAGGACGCCGGCCGCTTCATCGCCGGGTACACCGTCGGAAACGACTTCGGCCTCCACGACTTCCGGGACACCGACGCCGGCTCGATGGTGCGGGTGAAGGGGTCCGACACGCTCTGTCCGGTGCTCGACGCGCTGGTGCCGGGCTGGGATTTCCGCGGGCGAGGCCTGCGCACGCTCGTCAACGGCGAAGTGCGTCAGTCGGGAAACACCGACGAGATGGAGTGGAATCCGCATTATCTCGTCGCCGACCTGTCCCGTACGCACACCCTGCTCCCGGGAGACCTCGTGTTCACCGGAACCCCCGCCGGATCCCGCCCGGTGGAGCCCGGGGACGAGGTCACGGTGGAAGTGGAGGGACTCGGGAGCCTCTCGAATCCGGTCGTGGAGGGGACTGCGGCCATTCCGAACGACTACGGCGCACAGCCCACCGAATCGGAGGAGGTCCGCTCCACCGCGCTCGGCGGAGACTGGGAGTGGCGCGGAATCCGGCCGCCGCGCTGCTGACCCGATGGACGATTCACCCCCCGCCCCCCACCCCCGCATCGGGCTGACGACCTGGCGTCGGCGGGTGGACACGATGCTCGGCAACGAAGCGCTCTACACCCTGGCCGAGGAGTACGTCGAAGGCGTACGCCGCGCGGGTGGACTACCCGTCATCCTCCCCCCCGCACCGCTCGCCGCCGTTGAAGAGCTGGTCGCGGCGCTCGACGGGCTCATCCTCACCGGCGGCGGGGACATCTCGCCGTCGTGCTACACGGAAGACGACGAGGGGGTCAGCTCGGACATCGATCACGCGGAGGACGCGTGGAATGTCGCGCTCGTCCTCTCCGCCCGCGAACGGAAGCTCCCGGTGTTCGGAATCTGTCGCGGACTCCAGGCGCTGAACGTGGCGCTCGGAGGAACGCTCCACCAGGACATCTCGGGCCGAGCCAACCACCCGCGCATCCCCCCCGACCCGGTGGCCACCGTCGCGTTCCGCCACCCGGTGGTGCTGGATCACGGCAGCCGACTGGCCCACGCCCTCGGCGCCGGCGAGCGGAGCGTCAACAGCATCCACCACCAGGCGGTGGACCAGCTCGGAGAGGGGCTCGCCGTCGTCGCCCGCGCCCCGGATGGAACCGTGGAGGCGGTGGAGTACCGCGGCGACGACTCGGACTGGTGGGCCCACGCGGTCCAGTGGCACCCCGAGCGTCTGCCCGGGGGCGCGGATCAGGCCCTCTTCGACGACTTCATCCGGGCCGCGACCACGCGGCCCCTGGTCGCCGGGCCGGCGTAGCGACACTCGGAGCCCTCGACTCTCGTCCCTCGTGGTCCGCCGACGACGGCCGGCGGAGGTGCGTCACCCCGGCCCCTCGCGGCGGATCCACCGGCGTCAGGTCACCCCGGTCGCGAACGCACCGGCCCACAGGAGCTCCACGAAGTCAGCGGCCGGGAGGATCTCGATCCCGTCGGGCGTCGTCCGGAGTCGGGGCTCCCGACAAACGACAACCCGGCGCCTCACGGCCGGGTGGTCCACGGCCAGAGTCCGCAGCCCCCGCAAGTGGTCGCTCGTGACGTTGGCCGAGGACCTGGCTTCGATTGCGGTTTCCATGTCCCCGAGGATGAAGTCAACTTCCGCTCCCGACGAGAGGCGCCACGTGCTCAGAGGGTGGTCCGGCGATCGGTACGCCCCCCAGGTGCGGAGTTCATGGAACACCCAGTTCTCGAACGCCTTGCCGTAGTCGCGGGAACCCGGCGTCAACCGTCCGCGGCGGGTGAGCCGATTCACGACGCCGACATCGTGGAAGTAGAACCTGGAGGCCTGCGCCACCCGCCGCTTGGGACGCTTCCGAAAGGCCGGCAGCCAGGAGGCGAGCAGGGTGTCTTCGAGGATCCCGAAGTACTCGCGGATCGTCGGACCAGAAACGCCGGTCTCGCGCGCCACGGACGAAAAATTGACCGTCTCACCATCGCTGAACGCGGCCGCCGTGAGGAAGTCGAAGAACACCGGCAAACGTCGCACGACTCCCTCCGCAGCGATCTCCCGCCGCAGGTAGTCCGCGACATAGGCCTCAAGTCGCCGGGCTGCGCGCTCGGACCCGTAGATTCGCGGCAGGTATCCGTAGTTCAGCAGGAAGTCCAGATCGAATGAGGGGCCGATCTCACTCGCGGACAGACCCGACAGCGAGTAGCGGAGAGCCCGGCCCCCGAGCAGGTTCACTCCGGCCCGCCTCACTCGACGGGCCGAGGACCCACTGAGGGCGAAATGGAGCCCCCGGTTCTCGATCAGCCAGTGGATCTCGTCGAGGAGGTCCGGGACCTTCTGCACCTCGTCCACGACAACCTGCCGCGAGGGCGGAGGATCGGCCACGAGTTCCTCGCGGAGTCGCTCCGGACGGGTGGCATAGCGCGCGAACTCATCCGTCCGGAGGAGATCCACCCACCGCGCATCGGCATGGACGCGCCGCAGCAAGGTCGTCTTCCCGGTCTGGCGCGGGCCCCACAGGAAGAAGGTCTCGGTCCCGATCGGCGGCAGCGTCAGAGCACGTCGAAACACATGCTTCAGAATATCAGGAATATCAAAAGTGACGGTTTCGATTCTCGTCCGCGTGGCCCGGCGCCGGGCATGAGCCGGCAGATCGCCGGAATCGGACCCGGGGCCGTTCCGACCGGCCTCGCCGATACGGCAAGAAACGGAGGACGCGTCAGGCGCCGCAGGGCTCGCCGGTGACCCGATCTCCGAGCTGGTTGTAGAGGTCCGTCAGTTTCAGCACCCGCTCATCGGTGTGCTCGACGACGGAGAAGCCCTCAACCCAGAGGGTGTGCGTCTCGCCGGCCTCGTGGAGGATGAAGCCGAAAGCCGGAGCGAGTTGGGATCCCTCCGGCGCCTCGACGGTCTCCTCTCCGATCCCGGACAACCCGACGTCCAGGATGGTCTCCCGGATCCCGACGAACTCATCCCCGCCGAGCATGAGGCTGCAGGGGGCTCCGTCAAACGTCATCCAGGACAGCTCGCCGCCGAAGGTGAGCGAGAAGACGGGCGGGACTTCGGTCGGACCGGTGAACTCCGGGGACAGTCGCACTTCGAAGAAGACCGCAGCCGGCTCCGGCATCGGTTCCGGGGCGGGAGCCGGCGCCGGGGAAACGGGTGCGGTGGGCGCGGGGTCGTCGCCTCCCCCGCAGGCGGCCACCAGAGCCGTGGCGATCAGGGCCAGCAGAGTTCTTCGCGACATCGTCACTCTCACCGAAGCGCCGCGGCCTGCGGACCGACTCCGGAAGCCGGCGTCAGGCGGTTGGCGTCGAAACCGACTCTACAGCAGCCCGAGCCGCAGCTTCGCGGCGTCGGTCATCCGATCCGGGTTCCACGGGGGATCCCAGACCAGGTCCACCCGAACCGAAGCCACGTCCTCCAGCCGGTTGATCTTGGCTTCCACCTCGGGCGGCAGCGTCCCCGCCACCGGGCACGCGGGCGAAGTCAGCGTCATGTCCACTTCGACCTTGCCGCCGTCGTCCACCTCCACCCGGTACACCAGTCCGAGTTCGTAGATGTCCACCGGGATCTCGGGGTCGTAGCAGGTCTTCAACACGTCCACGACCTGCGCCTCGATGGCGCTGCCGCCGTTCGGCTCGGTCGCCGCGACGCCCGTCGCCTCCGCCATTTCACTCATGGTTCCTTCTCGCTCCCTTGGTGGTCATTCGGTTTGCGCGACTTCCCCGCTCCGCTCGAGGGCGGCGCGGAGGGCATGCCATGCGAGCGTCGCGCACTTGACCCGCATTGGATAGTCCCGGACTCCGACCAGCGCGTTCAGCTTCCCGAGTTCGGCTTCGTCCGGTTCGATCTCGCCGGCCGCCATGCGCCGGAACCGGTCCGAGAGTTCGAGCGCCTCGGTCTCGCCGAGTCCGCGAAGCGCCTCGGTCAGCAGGGAGGCCGACGCCGTGGAGATCGCACACCCGTCCCCCACGAACGACGCCTGGCGAACCGTGCCCTCCTCGACGCGAAGCAGGAGCTTCAGACGGTCGCCGCAGAGCGGATTGAACCCGTCGGCCTCCCGGTTGGCGCCCTCGAGGCGCCCGAAGTTCCGCGGGCTGCGGCTGTGGTCGAGGATGACCTCGCGGTAGAGGTCGGCGAATCCACCGGAGAAGTTCATCCGCGGAACACCGAGATCGCGGTGCGGACGCCGGCGGCGAGCCGATCCACTTCCTCCCGCGTGTTGTAGAGACCGAACGAGGCCCGGGTCGTCGCGGGGACGCCGAAGCGCTCCATGAGCGGCTGGGTGCAGTGGTGGCCGGCGCGGACCGCCACCCCTTCGTGGTCGAGCACGGTCCCGAGATCGTGCGGGTGGACGCCCTCGACCACGAACGACACGACCGCCGCCTTCCCCGGGGCGGTCCCCAGAATCCGGACGCCCGGGATCTGGAGCAGCCGCCGCTCGGCGAGCGCGCGGAGATCCTCCTCGTGCGCCGCCACCGCGTCGAAACCGAGCGCTTCGAGGTAGTCGGCCGCGGCCGCGAGCCCGGCCGGGCCGGTGATGTGCGGAGTGCCCGCCTCGAATTTCGCCGGCGGGTCGGCGTACGTCGTTCCCGAGAACCGCACGCTGCGGATCATGTCGCCGCCCCCCTGGTAGGGAGGGATCGCCTCGAGGAGGCGCCGCCGCCCCCACAGCACGCCGATCCCGGACGGTCCGTACATCTTGTGGCCGGAGACGGCGTAGAAGTCGCAGCCGAGCTCGCGCACCCGGATCGGCCGGTGGGGCGCGGCCTGGGCGCCGTCCACGCAGACGAACGCCCCCCGCTCCCGGGCCATCCGCGCGATCTCGGCGACCGGGTTCACCGTTCCGAGCGTGTTCGAGACGTGGACCACCGAGACGATGCGGGTCCGGTCGCTCAGGAGCTCCCGGAAACCGTCGAGATCGAGTTCGCCGCGGTCCGTCACCGGCGCCGCCACCACCCGGGCCCCGACGAATTCGCACGCCATCTGCCACGGCACGATGTTGGAGTGGTGCTCCATCCCGGTCAGGAGCACTTCGTCCCCCTCGCGGAGGACATGGCGTCCGAGACACGAGGCGACCAGGTTCAGCGCCTCGGTCGCGCCGCGCACGAAGACGATCTCCTCGTGCGAGTCGGCGCCCACGAAGGCGGCCAGCCGACGGCGGGCCCCCTCGTAGGCATCGGTGGCCCGCTGCGCGAACTGGTGGACCGCGCGGTGGATGTTCGAGTAGCCGGTGCAGTGGATCCGTTCGACCGCGTCGAGCACCGCGCGCGGCTTCTGCGCGCTGGCGGCGTTGTCGAGATAGGCGACCGGTCGGCCGTGGACCAACTCGGTGAGGATCGGGAAATCCCCGCGCACCCGCTCCAGGTCGTATCCGGCGGTCGTCGCCGGACCGGCGTTCACGCTCGCCCTCCGGCGCTCCGCACCCGGGCGAGCGAGGCGGCCGCGAGGCTGTGCGCCGTCTCGTCCCCGGCCCGGTCCACGACCTCCGCCGCGAACGCCTCGATCAGCAGATCCCGCGAGTCGAGCGCTCCCAGCCCCCGCGAGCGCAGGTAGAACAGTGCGTTCTCGTCGAGGCGTCCGATCGCGGCCCCGTGGGCGCACTTCACATCGTCGGCGTGGATCTCGAGGCGCGGCTGGGTGTGCGCCCGGGCGCCGTCGGAGAGCAGCAGGTTCCGATTCGACTGCGCGGCGTCGGTGCCCGCGGCTCCCGGCGCCACCACGACCTGACCGTCGAAGACGGTGCGGGCTTCCCCGGCGAGCACGGCCTTGTAGAGCTGGCGGCTGGTGGCGTGGCGCGCCGCATGGACCACCAGCGTGTGGTGCTCGGCCCGTTCCCGCCCGGCGCCCACGAAGAGGCCGTTCAGCGAAGCCGAGCTGCCCTCGCCGCGAAACACCGCGGTCGCATCATGGCGATGCTTCATCCGTCCCAGCGACAGAACCGTGCTGGTCACGCTGGCGTCCCGGTCGAGGTGGAACGTGGTCCGACCGGTGTGGTTGCCCTCCCCGGTCTCGATGCCGAGCCGGAGGTAGTCGAGGTGGGCGCCCGGGCCGAGTCGGACGACGGTGCTCGGGTTGGTCCAACCCTCGGGACTGGCGTGTTCGCCCTCATGAATCTCGATCACGGTCGCGCGACTCTGCGGCCCGAGCGTGATGAGGAAGCGGGGGTGGAGCATGCCGGGAGCATCGGCCTCCGCGTCTTCCCGGCGGACGGAACGCAGCAGCACCGGGCCGCTCTCCGTCCCGGCGGCCACCCGGAGGGCAACGCCACCGCCGAACAGACCCGCATTCAGCATCTCGAGCGGATTGCGGAAACACGCCCCGAGATCCAACCCGGGCCGATGCAGCCGGTCCCGCGCATCGGCGAGAAACACGGGCAGCGCCGGCCGCAGGGTCCCGTCCGGATCGCGGTCGAAGACGTCGTCCGGGGCGCCGCCGGCCTCGAAGGGCTCCACGCGGACCCCGGCCGACCCGGACGCGCGTCCCGCCGGGACGCCGCCCACGAGGACCGCCTCGCCCTTCGTCTCGGCGGGCCACGGCTCGATGGCGGCGGAGTCCGCTTCCCCTGCCTCCAGGCGCCGGAACGGAATCCGGGCGAGCTCGCCGAACCCGGAGAAGCGCCAGTCCTCGTCCTTCCGGGTCGGGAATCCACCCCGTCGGAAAACCTCGTTCACGAAGCGCCGGCGCCCGTCCGCCGCCGAGCCGGCGGCGGGAACGAGCGCGAGCATCCGGGCGTGGGCGTCGCCGGGGGCGCGCGCCGTCATCCGAGGCATCGTTCTTCGTTCTGCGGGCGCGAATCAGGCGCCGACCGGCGCCTTTCCGTAACCCTCGGCCTCCAGCCGCAGGGCCACTTCTCCGCCGCCGCTCTCTTCGATGCGTCCGCGACGGAGTACGTGGACCCGGTCGGGGACGAGGTGGTTCAGGAGGCGCTGGTAGTGGGTGATCACCAGGAAACCCCGCTCGGGCGAACGCATGCGGTTCACCCCGTCGGCCACGATCCGGAGGGCATCAATGTCGAGCCCGGAGTCCGTCTCGTCGAGCACGGCGAACGTCGGCTCGAGCACCGACATCTGGAGGATCTCGTTGCGCTTCTTCTCTCCGCCGGAGAACCCGGCGTTCACCGGACGCCGGATGAGCTCGGGATCGAAGTCGAGCTCTTCCACCCAGCGGCGCATGAGCTCGAGGAAGTCCACCGCATCGAGCTCCGGCTCCCCCCGGTGCTTTCTGACCTCGTTGACCGCGGCCTTCAGGAAGTAGGTGTTGTTCACTCCGGGGATCTCGACCGGGTACTGGAAGGCGAGGAAGATCCCGGCGCGCGCCCGCTGCTCGGGCTCCCACTCCGCGATGTCCTCGCCACGGAACCGGAGCTCACCGGCGGTGATCTCGTAGCCCTCGCGGCCGGCGATGGCATAGGCGAGCGTGCTCTTGCCCGAGCCGTTCGGCCCCATGATCGCGTGGGTCTCCCCGGCCGGGACCACCAGGTCGAGGCCGCGCAGGATCTCGCGCCCCTCGACTTCGACCCGCAGGCCGCTGATCTCGAGAAGCGGAGTCATCCGACCGCCCCCTCCAGGCTCACGCCGAGCAGTTTCTGGGCTTCGACCGCGAACTCCATCGGAAGTTCCGAGAGGACGTCCCGGGCGAAGCCGTTCACAATGAGCGAGACCGCCTCCTCGGGATCGAGTCCCCGCTGTCGGCAGTAGAACAACTGGTCCTCTCCGATCCGGGAGGTGCTGGCCTCGTGTTCGAGCTGGGTGTCCGGATTCGCCACGTCAATGTAGGGCACGGTGTGGGCCCCGGCGTGGGCGCCGATGAGGAGCGAATCGCACTGCGAGAAGTTGCGTGCGCCCGAAGCGCCCGGAAGCACGCGAACCTGGCCCCGGTAGGTGTTCTGGCCGTGCCCGGCCGAGATCCCCTTCGAGATGATCGTGCTGCGGGTGTGTTTCCCGATGTGGATCATCTTGGTGCCGGTGTCCGCCTGCTGCCGGTTCGCGGTGAGCGCGATGGAGTGGAACTCGCCGATGGAGTGATCCCCGAGCAGGATGCAGCTCGGATACTTCCAGGTGATCGCCGAACCGGTCTCGACCTGGGTCCACGAGATGTGGGAGCGGGCGCCGGCGCACTTGCCCCGCTTGGTGACGAAGTTGTAGATGCCGCCCACCCCGTTCTCGTCGCCGGGATACCAGTTCTGCACCGTGGAGTACTTGATCCGCGCCCCTTCGAGCGCCACCAGCTCGACGACCGCGGCGTGGAGCTGGTTTTCGTCCCGCATCGGAGCGGTGCAGCCTTCGAGGTAGCTGACGTAGCTGCCCTCATCGGCCACGATCAGCGTCCGCTCGAACTGCCCGGTCTCGGAAGCATTGATCCGGAAGTAGGTGGACAGCTCCATCGGGCAGCGGACGCCCTTCGGCACGTACACGAACGAACCATCCGAGAACACCGCCGAGTTGAGACAGGCGAAGAAGTTGTCCGAATAGGGAACAACGGTGCCCAGGTACTTCCGCACCAGCTCGGGATGCTCCCGCACGGCCTCCGAGAAGCTGCAGAAGATGACCCCCATCTCGGAGAGCTTCTCCTTGAAGGTGGTCGCCACCGAGACCGAATCGAAGACCGCATCCACCGCGACCCCGGCGAGCCGTTGCTGCTCGACCAGCGGAATCCCCAGCTTCTCGTAGGTTCGGCGCAGCTCCGGATCAATGTCGTCGAGACTCTTCGGGCCGTCCTCGACGGTACTCTTGGGGGCGGCGTAGTAGTAGATGTCGTCGTAGTCGATCGGCTCGTAGGAGACCTTGGCCCAGTCCGGCTCCCTCATCCCCTGCCACGCCGCATAGGCGCGGAGCCGCCAGTCGAGCATCCACTCCGGTTCCTTCTTCTTGGCGGAGATCAGCCGGATCACGTCCTCGGAGAGCCCTCGGGGGGCCTTCTCGGTCTCGATCTCGGTGACGAACCCGTAGGCGTAGTCCCGCGCGACGAGCTGTTCCACTTCGGCGGAGCCGAGGGTTCTCTGGGTTTCGGGCATGGGCGGGTCGGAGGGTCCGAAGTTCCTACTGGAGGACGGGGAGCTGAGGTCCGTCGAGCGGACGGGAGGAGAGTCCGGCGTCGGCGACGACATGCGCCAGAGTCAGATCGGAGAGCGCCCCGAGCAGCCGTTCGTGGATCCGGTGGAGCGGCGTGCGAACCGAGCAGGTCGAGACGAGCGAGCAACCGGGGTCGTCGAGCACGCACTCGACGAGCGCGAGCGGTCCTTCTACCGACTCGATGACCTCGGTGACCCCGATCTCCTCGGCCGGACGGGCGAGGCGGTAGCCGCCGTAGATCCCTCGCCGGGTCTTGACAATCCCGGATCGCTTCAGTCCCTGGAGCACCTTGGCGGCGAGCTCGGGCGGAAGGCGGTGGTGCTCGGCGAGGTGGCGCGCGCTGAGGGTCCGCCCCGGGGGGAGCACGGCGAGATCGGAGAGCGCCATCAGGGCGTAGTCGGTGCTCTTCGAGAGACGGATCATGGGAAGGAAATCATCGGTCGCGGGATGCCCGACCCCATCGGACAGAGACGCCGCCCACGCACGCGGAGGCTGGAACGACTCGCCGGAACGCCGCCTCCGGCCCGGTCGGACCAGAGTGCCGGTCGGTCAAATGCGACCTATTGACTCGCAGATTCTACCACGCCCGACCCCCTCCGACTCGGTCTCTCGGTGCCGGGCCCCTAGCCCCCACCGGGAGAACTGGGGGAGAACCGGCGGAGTCCCATGCCGGCGCGCCGGGCGACGCTCCGGCGGGAACATGCCGATTGACTCTCTCGGTGCCGGGCCCCTACCGGGAGAACCGGCGGAGTCCGGCGCTCCAGACGGCGCTCCGTACACTCCCGGCCCATGCCGACCGAGGGGCCATGGAGCCCGCCCGCTGCGACGCCTCCCGATTGGAGCGAGGCCGAGGCGTTCCTCTCGGAGCGGGATCCGGTGCTGGCCGCGCTCATCCGCCGCACCGGCCCTTGCACCCTCGCCCCCCGTCCCAACTCGTTCGGCACGCTCGCCGGCGCCATCGTGGCCCAGCAGATCTCCGCCGCCGCCGCCCGCACGATCCATCGCCGCCTGTGGGCGCTGACCGACGGCGAGGCCCCGACGCCCCGGGACATCCTCGATCGCGACGAGGAAGCGCTCCGACGGGTCGGGCTCTCCCGGCAGAAGATCGGCTACCTGCGCGACCTGGCCCGGCGGATCGAAACCGGGGCGCTGGACCTCGAAGCGCTTCCCGGCCTCGACGACGAGGCCGTCCGCCGCGCCCTCACCGCGGTGCGGGGCATCGGCGACTGGACTGCGCACATGCACCTCATCTTCACGTTGAACCGCCCCGATGTCTTCGCTCCCGGGGACGCGGCTGTGCTCGCGGCGATGCGCGATCTGTACGACCTGCCTGACCGGGCGCCGCCGGCCGCCTACGCCGCGATCAGCGACCAATGGATCCCCTGGCGCAGCATCGGCGTCTGGTACCTGTACGAGCACATCCACCAGCTCCGCGCCGCAGCGGCAACCGCGCGCGCCGGAGAGAAAGCACCCGGCGGGCGTCGCGGCTGACGGGTCCCGCCGGGATCAGCCGGGCCCCGTTGGCAGCCGAAACCCCTCGCGCTCGGCAGCCGCCGCCAGACGCCGGTCGAGCGACACGAACTCCAGGGATCCGCCCGTTCTTTCCCGCGCCATCACGGCCGCGGCGAGTTGCCCCGCGTCAGCCGCCCGCAGCGGGTGACGCGCCAAGAGCGCCATCGCACATTCTCGAAGCTCGCGTCGCTGTCCGACCTCGTGCCAACCCGGCGAGAGAGCTTCGAGCTGGCTCAGCGCCCTGACCCGGTCGTCCCCGACGAGCAGCCCCTGTCGGGCCCGCCGCTCGATGGCGCTCGCGACTTCGACCCGGCTCCAGACCCAAGTCACGATTCGAGGGTCTGCGTCGTGCCACTCATGGACGCGAAGAGTGGACTCTTCGCGGACGATGAGGGGAACCAGCGCGGAAGCGTCCCAGTACCTCAAAACCGGTCTTCTCGGTCCTCGAGGAGCGCGTCCAGCAGACCCACGCGCAGCTTCAACGGAGGCCTCTCGTGAATGGTCGGCGCGTCGAAGCGGCCCGGATTCACGACCCCGAGAGCAATCAGCCGATCCAGGTCGGCATCCCCGGTCGAAGAAGTGGGAGCCGCCTTCGCAACACGTCGCCCACCATCGGGCGCCGATCCCTTCCTGCCCGCGGACAAAGGAGCAGCCGATGGACCCGGATCGGCATACTGATCGGTCCGCGGGGGCGTGAGCCTCGCGATCGGTTTCTCGGCTTCATCCAGAACCACGACCTCGCCACCCCGCCGCACGATTTCCATGTAGCGGGCCAGATACGTGGTGAACTCGGTGACGGACACGGCCTGCATGCGCGTGATTCTAGTTTGGGCGAGGACACCGAGCGAGCGCCAACGACAGACTCAAAGCGAGTCGGAGAGGCGTCAGTTCGGGTCTGGAGACGAGCCCGCTTCGAGCAGGCGGTAGGCGCGCTCCACCGCGACGAGCGGCGCACCCGGGCCCGGAATCAGACCGGGAAAGTTGTCCGAGTGCGCGGTCAGATCCAGCCGTTCGGCGGCATCGTCGGCGCTGAGGCCGTTCTCGTGCGCCGTCCGCGCCTGCTCCTGGAAGTCGTCGAGGTAGGCCGCGAGGTTCTCCAGCTTCTCGCGATCTTCGAAGTGGGGCCCGTGCCCGGGCAGGACGACCTCGAAATCCAGCCCGGCGACGCGACGCACCGTCTCACCCCAGTCGGAGAAGCCGTCTCCCATGAACGGAAGTCCGAACGGGATCAGGTCGCCGGTGATCAGCACCCGGCGCTGCGGCAGGTGGACGACCACGTCCCCGGCGGTGTGGCCCCGGCCCATCCACAGCAACCGGATCTCCTGTCCACCCCGGTAGATCGTGAGCCGCCGGTCGAGCGTGATGGTCGGCGCCACCGGCTCGACCGCGGCGGTGGCCTCCTGGTACGCCTTCATCCGCGCCAGATCCGCCTCGATCGCCACCCGGTCGTCCCCGGAGGCCGCCGCCAGATCCGCCTCGATTCCCGCGATCTGCTCGGGGAGCGTGCCGACGAACGAGTCCCACGCCGTCCCCGAGACCGATCCCCCGGACGACACGATTTCGTATGTCGTTTCGTGGCCGAGGATCTCCACCTCGTCCCCGAAGATCTGGTTCCCGTGGATGTGGTCGAAGTGGAAGTGCGTGTTCACCACGTACCGCACCGGCTTCGGAGTCACCGCGCCCAACTCCTCGACGAGCACCCAGGCGGCGGCGGGCGTGATGTGCGAGTCAACGAGGAGCAGCGACTCGCCGAGATCCACGATGGAGGCGTTCGCACCCACGTTCATCGCCCCGGTCCCCACCGCGTGCCAGATCCCGGGCCGCACCTCGGTGATCCGGTAGGCGGCTCCCTCGTGAGCGTCCGCCCCCGGAGGCGCGGCGGGAGCCGGCTCAACCACCGGGGGAGGCGCGCAGGCGCCGGCGAGAGCGACGAGGAGCGCGGCGGGGACGAGCGGAAGGGAGTTCGATGGCATCGTCATCCCGCGATTGTGCGCCAGGCGCCCTCGCCCCCGCCAGCCCGGAGGACCTCGGCCCTCGATCTGGCTCAGGCCTCCGCCAGCAGGGTGGCCAGTTCCCGAAGACCGATCGCCTCGATCCCGTCGCGCAGGGGATAGCGCTGGTCGCTGGAGTGGACCACGAAGGTTCGTTCGGGGCGAATGTCCTCCACGGCGGCATGGAAGCCGCGGGAGACGCGCGGCGTCTGTCCGTACTTGATCTCGACCCCCCAGGGAGCCGGATGTCCCGGGATTTCGAGCACCAGATCGAGTTCGGCGCCCCCACGGGTCCGGTACCACCACGCCCCGGTGCCGAAGGGCGCCACGGCGAGGAGATTCTCGATCACGAAACCCTCCCAGCTCGCCCCCAGGACCGGATGCCCGGTGACGCCGTGGAAGTCCCGGACTCCCAGAAGCGCGTGGAGCAGGCCGCTGTCGCGCACGTAAGTCCGGGGCGACTTCATCAGGCGCTTGCCCGGATTCCGGAGGTAGGGGCGGACGATGCGCAGCAGGTGGAGCCCGGTGAGAAGCGCGATCGCGCGCCGCACCGTCGGCACTGCAAGGCCGAGGCTGGACGCCAGCCGGGACAGGTTCACCGGAGCGCCCTGCGTGTGCGCGAGCATGGTGAGCAGGTCGTTCAGGACCGCGGGCCGAACGCGCGAGCCGAACGCGGGCAGGTCCCGCTCGCAGTACGCAAAGAGGAGTTTCCGACGCCAGCGGAAACTATCAGCGTCGGATTCGGCGAGGAACGCGAGGGGAAGGCCTCCACGAATCCAGAGGCGTCGCCGGGTCCCGGCCTCGTTCGGCACTTCGAGGATGCCGAACGGGCTCAACTCCACCCGGCCCAGGCGGCCGGCCAGGCTCTCGGACTGCCGCAGCAGGAGAAAGGACGCCGACCCGAGGATCAGGAACCGACCGTTCGCCTCCCCGCTCCTCCGGCCGCGGTCGATGATTTCCCGTAGGGGAGCGAAGAGGTCCGGCGCTCGGTGGATCTTGCCCAGGATGACGAGGCGATCGCGGAAGCCTTCGAGAAAGGCCGCGGGATCCGTGAGGCGCCGCCGGTCCTCGGGGAGCTCGAGGTCGAGATAGAGAGCGTCTCGGGACCGCGCGATCTCGAGCGCCAGCGTGGTCTTGCCGGCCTGACGCGGCCCGAGGAGGGCCACGGCGGGTTGACGGCGGAGAGCGTCCTCGACTTCGGTGAACGCCCGACGCGCAGTTATCCTCTCCAATCGGACATCATGATATCCGATTTGTCAGGATACAGACCACTGCTCATCCGATCCACCTGTGCTTCTGGATCGCCTTATGGAGCGCCCCAGTTCTCCCGGTGGGGGGTCCAGCGGGGAGGCACCGGTCAGCCGCGACGCTCGGTGCCGGGCCCCTAGCCCCCACCGGGAGAACTGGGGAGAACCGGCGGAGTCCGGCGCCAGTTCTCCCGGTGGGGGCCCGGCAGACCGCTCAGTGGTCCGGGGTCTCTTCCTCGGTCTCCTCCTGGAAACTCAACTCGGGGAGGTGTCGCACGAGCCACTGGTCGGTGCTGCTGACCGCGCCGGCGAGTTTCGACATGACTTCGAGCGCCGCCTCGGGTCCGAGAGCGCGCGCCATCGGTGAGCCCTGATCGAGCGCAGCGAAGTTGTCGAAGTGGAAGAAGTGGACGTAGCCGCCCTCGCCGCCGAGCGTGATCGCACCGGTCGAATGGTGCATCTCGGCCTCGGTGAAGTGAGGCAGCACATCCTCCATCATGACGCGGACGTAGTCCTGCTCCTTGCCCGGGACGACCGAGACTCTCTGGACGAGAGTCAGCGCCGGCTCCTCATCCTCGGGAAGCGGGCTGTCGATGTCGTGGGTCGCCCGGAGAGCCAGCGACTCCCGACTGGTCACGACTCGCTCGATCCGATTCTCGACCCGGGCTCGGTCGGCGTCGGCGCGCCCGGGCCGGGCGTAGCCGGCGAACTGGGTGAACGGCTTCAGGATGACGAAGCGGTAGGCGTCGCCGAACACCGCCGTCCGCCCCACGCGGCGCCACGGGACTCCAGCCGCCTGCTCCATGGCCGCGAGCTCCTGCTGCGCGGCGAGGAAGTCGTCCACGCCCGCCGGCTCAACGCCGACGATCGTCATCTCGAGCCACGGCGGCGGCGGATCCTGCGCGCTGGCCGCCGCCGGGAGCGCGGCGACCAGCGCGAGGGAAATCAGCGCCCGCTGCCCTGCCCGAAGCAGGCCACGCGGTCTCAGCACGAGACGCAGTTGTTGTTGTTCTTCGAGCCCAGGCTCTCGAGCAGGGCGACCGTCTCCGGGATCGGCGAGACCCGCTGCACCGGACCGTTCGCCATATCGGCCGTCGTCTGGCCGCGCCGACTCACGGCGGTGACGTCGCCACCGTTCTCGACCAGATACAGGATCATCTCGTTGTCCCCGCGGGCGGCGGCGTGGTGGAGCGCGTTGTAGCCGTTGAAGTCGCGCTGGTTGATGTCGGCGCCGAGTTCCACCAGGTACTGGACCGCGGGCAGCCAGCCGTCCGGGGCGTGGCGATGCGCGTTCCCGGCGAATCCCTCGCCGTAGCCCACGCCGGACGCCGCGTGGATCGGATAGACACCCGGGTCTCCCTCCTTGTACGGAGGCAGGCCGGACGGGTCGGGACCCATCGAGTTGAGGTCGGTCGGAACCCACAGCCCGGGAGCGGCGGGCAGCACCGCGAGCGCTCCCTTCCCCGAGCCCTCGGCGAACGTGCCGCGGCGAGCGCGCCGGGGCGCGGACGCGGTGGTCGGGATGTCGGGATCGGCGCCGTACTCGACGAGCAGCTTCATCGCGGGGAGGTCCGTCGCATACGCCGCCCGCCAGAACGCGGTGGAGCCCCGGGTGTCGGCCAGACCGCAGTTCCGGTTGCCGCACCCGCTGTACACCATGTACCACGGATGCTTCGAGATCCGGGCGTCCGGATCGGCGCCCGCCTCGAGCAGCGCCCGCATCACATCGAGGTAGCTGGCCTCCTGGAACCCGTGCTGCTGTGGCTGCGGGAAGCGGGTCCGCGGCTGCCACTCGGCGTTGACCGTCGCCCACAGCGGCGTCACCCCGTTGTCCGAGGCGGCCACGTTCGGATCCGCTCCCCGTTCGAGCAGCTTGAGCGCGAGGTCGAAGTGGGCGTTGACCGTCGCCATCAGCAGCGCGCTGGAGCCGTCGGCCTCCGAGAGCTGGTTGATGTCGGCGTCGCCGTCGAGAAGCGCAGTCACCGAATCGGCGTAGCCCTGGCGCGCCGCATGGTGCAGCGCGGTGAGGCCGCCCTTGGCCGCGACCTGCGGCATGCGGAAGCGGAAGAAGGGATCGTCGCTCCCATCAATCTCCGGCGCCTCTCCGGCGAGATAGAAATCGCGGGCGGCGAGCACGGCCGCCTGAATCTGGGCGGAACTCGCGGCCCCGTCCTCACCCCGGAACGCCTTCAGGACATCCCGCTGCCGGTTGCGGGCGCCCTGCGCGAGCATGAAGTCGTCCATCAGATCCACGACGTGGCTGGCCTGCGCCGGATCGGCGCCGCGCTCGAGCAGCGTCCGGATCGCATAGAAGCGGTCCTTCGAGGCCGCGAAGATCAGCGGCGTCTGCCCCCAGGTCGCTTCGCGCGCATCCACTTCGGCGCCGTAGTCGAGGAGCGCGGTGATCGCCTGGACGCTCCCCGCCGAGGCGGCGAGGTGAAGCGGCGTGGTGCCGTTCGCGCTCCGGGCCGACGCATCCGCGCCCGCCTGGAGCAGCAGCTCGACGACTTCGGCCTGCCCGGCCTCGGTCGCGACATGGAGCGGCGTGTAATCGCCGATCCGGGTGGTCGCTCCCACCGCGGCGCCTGCCTGCGTCAGCGTCCGGGCGAGTTCGACATCCCCTCGCTGCGCCGCCCAGTGGAGCGCCGACATCCCGTCGCCATGTGCGGCGTTCGCGTCCTCCCCTTCGGCGAGGAGCGTCCGCACCGAAGCCAGATCACCCATACGGGCTGCGTCGGCGACGGGCGCCGACCCCGGAGGAGCGGTGATGCCCGCGGTGGCGAGCAGCAGGAGCGCCACCGAGGCGACGGCGGGCCGGGTCCGGTTTCGACGAGTGGGGCGCACGGTCTCTCTCCCTGGCTGGTGGGCCGGTCAGTCGGTCTCGACGACCGGCGCGTTCAGCTCCAGCGTGCCGTTGCTGTCGCCGAAGGACTCCATCTCGAGGCCCAGCGACTGGACGAGGGCCAGCATCGCGTTCGCCATCGGCGTCCCGTCCGGCGCCTTGACGTGCATGTTGCCGGTCAGGTGGCCGTCCGCCCGACCCAGGAAGATGAGCGGGCAGCGCCGGTGGTTGTGGATGTTCGCGTCGGCCATCGGGGAGCCCCAGATGATCGCCGACTTGTCGAGGAGCGAAACCCCGCCCTCATCGGTCTTCTGCAGCTTCTCGAGGAAGTACGGGAGCTGGCCCACGCGGTACTGGCAAATCGTGTTGAAGTCCATGATCCGCTTCTCGTCGTTGCCGTGGTGGGAAGCGGGATGGAACGGCGAGGTCGTGCCGCTCTCGGGGAAGGAGCGGTTCTGGGCGTCGCGTCCGGTCTTGAACGAGATGACCCGGGTCATGTCCGTTTCCATGGCCAGGACCTGGAGATCGAACATGAGCTGCATGTGCTCGGTGAACGAGTCGGGCACGCCGGCGGGGGCGTCGGGCAGCTCCCGGGCGTCGCCGCTGCTGTTGTAGCTCTCGACCATCTGGATGCGCCGCTCGACCTCGCGGACGTCGTCGAGGTAGCGGTCCATGCGGAGGCGGTCCACATCGCCGAGGTGCTTGCGGACCTCGGAGGCGTCGCTCAGGATCCAGTCGAGGATGCCGCGGCGCGTCGCCCGACGTTCCGCCCGCTCCTCCGGCGTGGCCCCGGCGCCGAACAGCATCTCGAAGGCGACCCGGGGATCCCGGATCATCGGCAGCGGATCGCTCGGCGTGGACCAACTGATCGAATCGGTGTAGGCGCACGAGTAGTTGTAGGTGCACCCGCCCGCCTGGTCGAGGTTCTCGATGCAGAGCTGGAGCGACGGCATCGGAGTGTTCTGGCCGAAACGGCTGGCGTAGGACTGGTCGAGCGACGTGCCCACCCACAGGTCGGACCCCTGCGTCTGCTTGGGGTGCGACTGGGTAAGGAAGACCGACGAGGACCGGAAGTGGTCGCCCCCGATCTCCGGCGGCGAGAACGCCTCCGCCATCCGGCAGTCGGTGTTCGAGACGATCGTCAGGTAGTCCTGGAACGGCTCGAGCGGCTTCAGCGCATTGTCCGCCGTCATCGCGAAGTCGCGCCCCACCTTGGCGGGCGCGAACAGATGCTGGCTGGCGCCCCACTCGTTGCAGCCGGGGAGGCCGTGGACCTCCTCGATGCACACGAGCCGGGTCACGTCGGTGGCCTCGGCGGCGGCGGCGCTCGCCCGGCGGCCGGCCGGAACCATCGCGTCGAGGAACGGGAGGGCGACGGAGACGCCCATGCCCCGCAGGACGGTCCGACGGGGAAGGTGTTTTCCGGTCAGGATCGACATGGTCGGTGTTCTCCTCAGTTCAGTTGCCCAGTTCAGTTGCCAGCCTCGATCAGTTGTTCTCGAGGGGGGCCAGCGTGGTCTCGGGCAGGGTCTCGGCCCGCTTGCGCTGGAAGGCGTCGCTCCGGATCACGCCCATGATCAGGGACGCCATCCGGTAGTCGTTCGCCTCCGCGTCGCGGCCGATGGCGCGGATCGTGGGCTGGTCGAAGGCCTCGGCCCGACGCCCGACCGCAAAGGCGAGCAGATGTTCGGTGAAAGTGCGCACCAGCGGGATGGGCCGCACGAGCAGCGCCTCCACGAGCTGGTCGGGCCTGGAGACCGGTGTGCCGTCGTAGAAATCGCCGGAGGTGTCCAGCGGGGCGCCGTTCTCGCGCTGCCTCCACTTCCCGGTCACGTCGAAGTTGTCGAGCGCGAGCCCGATCGGGTCGATCAGGCGGTGGCAGGAATTGCAGCTCGGGTTCGCGGCGTGCATTTCGAGCCGCTCGCGGGTGGTCAGGGCCCGGCCATCCACCGTGCCCTCGGTCTCTTCGAACGTCGGGATGTCGGGCGGCGGCGGGGGAGGTGGGGTTCCGAGCAGAACCTCCATGACCCACTTGCCGCGCAGGACCGGCGACGTGCGGTTCGCCAGCGAAGTCAGCACCAGCACACTGCCATGCCCGAGGATCCCGCGGCGGGTCTGGTCGGGGTACTCCACCCGGCGGAAGTGCGGACCGGCCACTCCGGGGAACTCGTAGTGGCGCGCGAGCCGCTCGTTCACGAAGGTGTAGTCGGCGCGGAACAGCTCCAGCAGACTGCGGTCCTCCTGCACCAGATGGGCGAAGAACATCTCGGTCTCGCGCCGCATCGCCTGAGCGAGGTTCTCGTCGAAGTTCGGGAAGAAGTTCGGATCCGGCCGCACCTTGTCCATGTCCTGGAGACGGAACCACTGGGCCGCGAACCGTCGCCCGAGCGCCGCCGAACGCGGATCGGCCAGCATTCGGAGCGCCTGCCGATCGAGTTCCTCCGGTGTCAGCAGGCCCTGCTCGGCGATCCCCTGGAGCTCGTCGTCCGGGGGGGTTCCCCACAGGAAGAACGAGAGGCGGGAGGCGAGATCGAGGTCTCCGAGCCGGTAGCCCCGCTCGGCGACGCTCGTGGGTTCCCGCTCGAGCCGCAGCACGAAGTGGGGGCTGGCGAGGATCGCTTCGAGCGCGGTTCGTACGCCGACCTCGAAGCCGCCGACGCCGGCGCCCTCATCGAAGAACCGAAGCAGGCCCTCGACTTCGCCCTCGTCCAGCGGCCGCCGCCAGGCCTCCCGTCCGAGCCGAGCCAGGATGCGGCCCGCGCACGGCCGCCGCTCCTCCGGCGCCGTCGGCCGACAGGTGAAGATGCGGCGGCGACTCGGCGTCTCCGACAGTCCGGTCGGGTTGTAGGGACCGTTGACGATGAGATCCCGGACGTGCGGCAGCGTCGTGATCCCGGCGCCGCCCGAGCCGCCCCCGGCGTAGGACCAGTCGTGCGGACGGATCAGATCCTCGTAGGGTCCGTCCTGCCGCCGGACGAAAGCCGCCGCCACCCGGTGGGCGCCGGCCCGGACGAAGATGGGAGGGGTCACGGTGATGTCGCTGTCCCGGCCGTCGGCGTCCACCTGCCGATTCGTGTCATAGGCGAGGAGCGCGACCCGTTCGCCGTCGATCGAGACATCCACATCGGCGATCCGGGTGTTGGCGCCGGAGGTGAACGTGATCCCGAACACGTACTCGGCGTCCGCCGGGAACACGTGGTCCACGACCAGTCCGCCGCGGGTGCCGTAGGGCGCCCCCTCGATGTGGTCCCAGGGGTGCTGCGACAGGTACTGGGAGTTGGTGTAGGTGTGGTCCACGGCGGCGACGGTTCGCTCTCCGACCGCCAGCCGGCTGATCGCGCTGGCCGCATTCAGATAGGCCTCGAGCAGCGTCGCCGACAGCGTCTGGGCCTCGGCGATGTTGTCGAAGCTGTGCGCCACCGGGTCGAGCGGCAGCCAGTCCCCGGCGTCCACGTCCAGCCCGAGCAGATCCCGGATCGCTTCGGAGTACTCGGCCCGGTTCAGGCGCTGGAACGGCCGGCTGCCGGGGTCGGGTGACAGCTCGGCGGCCGCATCGAGGCGGATCTCGAGGGTCTCGACCAGACTCAGCAGCTCGGCGCCGCTCGCGCGGCGGATGTTGGCCGGCGGCATCATGCCGGCCCGCAGCTTCCGAACCATTTCCTCGGCGACGTCCATGTGCTCGGCGGCGTTCGCCACGTCGAAGTCGGCGAGCGACATGTTGCCCGCCTTCATGCGCTCGTTGTGGCACATGGTGCAGGTCGTTTGCACCACGCGGGTCGCCTCGGCGACCGGCGTGACCGCCGCGGCGGCGCCACCGGGTTCCGCCGGACTCTGGGCCGAAACGGGGCCGGCGAGCGCGCCCCCGAGGAGCCAGAGGAGCCCCAAGCGCCTGGAAAGAGTCATTCTCATCATGTCGATCAACGCCCGGTTGGCGGCGCTCACACCCTCAGCACTCCCCCCGAAGCATCCGCGATTGTGCCGGTTGCACGCTGCCCATGTCAATTCGCATGCCGGCCCCCAGCGCCGACGGGACAGGCCCTATGGCTCAGGGGATTCAATCACTTGGGTCATGTCATCGGGGCGACTGTCCGGGTTTCGGCAGCGCTTCGGAGGGGGCCTCCGGGTCCGGAGCTCGCCGGGGCCGCTCGAGGGCGTGCGCGAGACAGAGGACCCCGAAGTCCTCCCGCGGTCTCCCGACGATCTGGATTCCCACCGGGAGGCCGTCGCGGGTGGCTCCGAACGGGACCGAGGCGGCCGGCGACCCGAGCACCGAAACGAGCGAGCAGGAGCCCATCCACTCGGTGTAGGTCCGCATCCTCACGCCCTCGACCTCGCGCACCCACTCGACCTCCGCCGGGAACGGTGGGACCTGGGCGGTCGGGAGAGCCAGGAACTCGAATCGCTCGAAGAACCGCCGCACCCGGTCGAGCAGCCGGGCCCACCGGCGGCTCGCCGCGGCGAGATCGGGGGCGCCGAGCGTCCGGGCCTGTTCGATGTTCCAGACCACCGTGTCCTTCAGCTCGGCGCGGCGGCGGTCGAGAAGCGGACCCAGCAGGGTCTCGAACCACCACGCCCGCCAGACGTCGAAGACGGTGCTCGCCCCGGCCATGTCCGGGGAGTCGTCTTCCACCTCGCACCCGAGATCCGACAGCGCCTGCCGCGCCGGGGCGATCGCCTCGCGCACATCGGGGTCGAAGGGGAGCCCGGCGAAGTCGGGAGCCCACGCCACCCGCACTCCGCGGAAGTCGCGTTCCAGCGGACGCCGGAACGAAGCGCCGGGAGTCTCCAGCGACCGCGGATCCCGGGCGTCGGGCCCCGCCATGGCGCTCAGCAGCAGCGCCGCGTCAGAAGCGGTGCGCGCCATCGGCCCCTGGACGGGGACCGGGAACCACGGCGCCTCCTCCGGCCACACCGGCACCCGGCCGGGCGTGGGGCGCAGACCGAAGACCCCGCAAAAACTGGCCGGATTCCGGAGCGAGCCCCCGAAGTCGCTCCCGTCGGCGAGAGGGACCATCCCCGACGCGAGCGCCGCCGCCGAGCCGCCGCTGCTTCCGCCGGTCGTCCGGGCCGGATCCCACGGGTTCCGGGTGACGCCGAAGACGGCGTTGAACGTCTGCGATCCGGCGCCGAACTCGGGCGTATTCGTCTTGCCCACGACGATCGCCCCCGCCGCCCGATGCCGCTCCACGATCAGGTCGTCCCGGGCGGGGATCGAATCCCTGAAGATCGGAGAACCGAGCGTGGTCCTCATGCCCGCGGTGCGGTGGAGATCCTTCACCGCGACCGGAAGCCCGTGGAGAGGACCGAGCGCCTCCCCCCGGCCCACCTTGCGGTCGGCCGCCTCCGCCTCACACAGGAGGTCCTCCGGCGGCGCCAGCGTGACGATCGCGTTCAGGAGCGGATTGACCTCCCCGATGCGGTCGAGGTGGGCGCGCATGACGTCCACCGCCGAGACCTCGCGGCGAGCGATGGCCCCGGTGAGATCCCGGGCGGAGGCGTGGATCAGCTCCACCGACCGCTCCGGTTCGACGTCACGCCGCCAGCACCCGGTCGAGGCGGTCGAGCAGCGCCCGCAGGCCCGGATCCCCGGGGGCGGGAGCGTCGAGCCAGAGAACCCGGCGCCCCAGCCGGCGCAGTTCCTCGTGGTCAGCGGCTGCCTGAAGCGCGGCGAGCTGTCCGATGCGCAGGCCCCCCGCGGCTCCGGGGACCTCCAGGTCGGGGCCGTCCGCGACCCATCGCAACATGAGGACTCCGAGGTCCTTCGGCCCGCCCTTTTCGAGCTGGCCCAGCGAATGGAGGAGCTGCGAGCCGAACCCGACCAGCGGGAAGACCCCGAAGCGTTCCGCGATCCGGTGACGCAGCGCCTGGACCCCGGCCTCGGCGACCGCGCTTCGGTGGCCGAACGCATTGATCGCGAGGCCAGGGTCCGCGACCGCCTCGAGGAACTCCCGGATCCCGGCGTCCTCGACCGGAGGGGGACCTGGCGCGGCGGCGGGATCGTTCACCAATCGGCGCGCCGCCTTCTTGGCCGCCTCCACATCGGGCTGGTCGTAGGGATCGAGCCCCATCCGCCACGCCGCCACCGCGATCGCCACCTGCCACCGGAACACGGCGGCCGGCAGCCCGGCGGCCGACAGCGGGACACCAATCCACGGCGTTCCATCGTCCCGCGCCCGTCGCCGCTCGGCGCCCCCATCCTCTTCCTCGCCGAGATGGATCCGGAATCCGCTCCGCAGCGGGATGGGCGGACGGGCCGCCGGGGGCAGGACGATGGGCACGATCCCCCGACCCTTCTTGCCGGTCGTTTCGGAGCACATCTGCTCCAGCCACTCGAGCATCGCGTCATGGCGCGGAGCCGCCGACCAGTGGGCGACCGGGCGCCCCGCCTCCGCGAGATGCGCGAGGAGGACGCCGAGGCGGAATCCGGTGTCCGGGACTTCGAATCCCCCGTCGTCCAACGGGATCGGGGGCGGCTGCGACGGCCGATCGAGGAGATGCCGCGTCCGACACACGGCCTCGAGCCCCGGAGCGGGGTCGCGCCCGGCGAGGACAGCGGGCAGGAGGCCGAAGGGTTCGAGTCCGGAGAAGCGGCCGCCCACCCGCGGGCTCCCCGCGAATCGGGCCCGGTAGTCGCGCCCGGCCCGCTGGAAGAGAGCGGATCCCCGGTTGCTGACGGCCAGCATGTGCCGCCGGACCAGGCAGCCCGAAGCCCGAAGACGCTCCACGACGAGCGTCTCGAGCGCCAGCGTCTCCGCGGTGGCGCCCGACTTGGACGCCACCAGAAACGCCGTGCCCGGGAGGGCGGCGGAGTCGAGCACCTCCCGCACCGCTTCCGGCGCGAGGCTCCGCAGCACTCGCACCTCGAGCCCCTCGGCCCCGGCGGGCAGGCCCTCGACCAGCGTCTCTCCCACGAGCGCCGAGCCCCCCATCGCCATCACGACGACCCGGGAGAACCCCTCGGCGAGGAGGTCCCGGCGGAGGGTCCGGTAACTCGCGATGTCCGCCCCCGCCGTCCGAGGCCGGTCCACCCACCCCAGCCGGTTCAACGCGCTTAGCTCCCCGGTCCGTCCCAGCCCGCCGGGCGCGCCGCCCTCGCGAGCGAGCCGGTCCGCTTCCGTCGCCCATCGGACCACGTTGGAAGCGCCCCAGATGCGAAAGCTCAAGTTGCGAAAACTCGCGCCGGAACGCATCGGGCGCAGGCTCGCCCGACGCCGGGAGACGGTTCCGGGAAAAAGCCGAGGGGACGGCTCCTGAGGAGGCGGGACGGCGAGCGCATCGGCGAGTCGCCGGGAATCCTGCCATTCCCACGGAACCGGCGCCGCCGCGTCGGGGCGGCTACCATTCGAGAGCGCGTCCGAAGCAACGGTCCGGGGCGTTGCGGAGCCGGGAGGGAACCATGAGCCATCTGGTCAAGACATCGAAGCGGCTGCGGTTCGAGAAGAGCCCGGTCGGAGGCGGCATCACCGACCCGGACATCTTCCTCCGGCGGCGGGCCATCCTGAAGGCGATGGGGGCCGCCGCGGTCGTCGGGCCTTACGCCGCGGCCTGCGGCGGAAACGCCGAAGCCGCCGAACTGCTCGACATCCCCTACTCGCGGCCGGACGTGTTCCCCGCGAAGAAGAACGAAGACTTTCTCGGGGTCCCGGAGTCCATCGCCCGCAAGGAAATGACCGCCCGCGAGGTCGCCGGCTCGCACAACAACTTCTACGAGTTCCTCGCCGGGCGCGGGGGCGCGGTGTGGAAGCTCTCGGGCGACTACCGGCCGGTCCCGTGGCAGGTGGAAGTCACCGGCGAGTGCGCCAGCCCCCGCACGTTCGACCTCGACGACCTGCTCGCGTTCGACCACGAAGAGCGGGTTTACCACTTCCGCTGCGTCGAGCGGTGGGCCATGAACGTGCCGTGGACCGGATTCCCGCTCAGCGACCTGCTGAACGCGGTGGAGCCGAACAGCAACGCCCGGTTCGTCGCGTTCACCTCGCTCAACCGGCCGGAGGAGATGCCGGGGCTGGCCTCGAGCAACTGGTATCCATGGCCCTACCACGAGGCGCTCCAGATGGACGAGGCGATGAACCCGCTGGCGTTCGTGGCGACCGGGATCTACGGGGATCCGCTGGTGCGGCAGCACGGCGCCCCCATCCGTCTCGCGATCCCGTGGAAGTACGGCTACAAGGGCCCCAAGGCGGTGGTGAAGGTCGAGCTGACCCGCGAGCGTCCGCCGTTCTTCTGGGAGATGCAGAAGCACGAGTACGGGTTCCTGTCCAACATCAACCCGAACATCCCGCACCCCCGGTGGAGCCAGGCCGAGTCCTACTGGCTGGACAACCGCGACGCGTTCCCGACGCCGCTGTTCAACGGCTACGGCGACCTCGTCGGCGACCTGTATCCGGACGAGCCCACGAGCCCGCAGCGTCCGCTCCGCATGGGGCAGACCGCACGCTGACGGGCTGGTCGCCGGGATGCTCTGGCTGCGCCTCGGCGCGCTCTTCCTGCTGCTCGGAGTCATCTGGGGCGCGTTCGGCGCGCACGCGCTCGAGTCGCGCCTGACCGAACGCTCGCTCCGAACGTTCGAGACCGCGGTCCGCTACCACCTGATCCACGGCCTCGGGCTGCTCGCGATCGGGTTCGCCGCCCGGCTCGGGCTCCCTGCCCCGGTCGAGGCCGCCGGCTGGCTCATGGCCGCGGGCATCGTGCTCTTCTCGGGCAGCCTCTACGGACTGGCGGTCGGCGGCCCGTCGTGGCTCGGCCCGGTCACGCCGGTCGGGGGCCTCTGCCTCATCGCGGCGTGGGGATGTCTCGCCGTGGCCGCGTTCCGCGCCGCGCCGTGAGAGCCGACTCCGACCGCAAGTCGTTCCAGGACCACTACCCCGAGTCCACCCGCTCCTGCTACGGATGCGGGCCGAACAACCCGCGCGGCTACCGCATCCGCAGCTTCTGGGAGGGCGACGGGGACGAGCAGGAGGCGGTCTGCCGCTTCACCCCCGAGCCGTTCCACACCGCGGTGCCGGGAGCGGTTTACGGCGGTCTCATCGCGTCGCTGGTGGACTGCCACGGCACCGGGACCGCGGCGGCCGCGGCCTATCGGGCGGCGGGCCGGGCGATGGATACGCTGCCGGCGCTCCGCTTCGTCACCGGATCGCTGACCGTGCGCTACCGGCGCCCTACGCCGACGGGAATGGAGCTGGTGCTGCGGGCGCGGGCCGTCGAAGTCGCGGAGCGGAAAGTGCGCGTCGCGGTGCGGGTGTACGCAGGCGATGTGCTGACCGCCGACGGGGAAGTCCTCGCGGTGCGCATCCCCGACGACTGGCTGGTCCGCCTGGCAACGAGCCGTCACTGACCTGCTGCCGCGGCGCCTGCCGGGAGCAACCGTGAGGCGAGTCAGCGCGCGAGCAACGGATTCCGGATCTCGATCCCCGGGAACCGGGCGAAGTCGCGGTCCGCGGTCCAGACTTCGCGAGCTCCGTGCTCGAGCGCCAGTGCCGCGATGTGAGCATCGTGAACAACGTTTCCTGCGGCCCGCCCGCCGTGGACCATCCTGCGCAGGTACCGAGCATGGGATGGCCCTTCGCCGAGCGTCACGACAGACGGTGAGCGGAGCAGCATCTCCACCTCCTCCAGCGCCGCGTCCAGGCTGGTTGGGGGATCGAAAACGCGGGGATGCGTGATGACCCGCAGGAACTCGTAGATGCACGGCCACGGTAGCGCCCACGGCTCCCAACCGGTGGCCAGGCGCCTCAGGAGACTCATCGCGCGGGCGTGGTCCGGCAGCTCGGCGCGGTGCGCATAGACCAGGATATTGGTGTCCAGCGCGATCAATCCCGCCCCTCCATCAGATCGAAGAGAGAAGAGCGATCGTCAAGCCGAACACCGGGCCGCAAACGACCCTTCACCGGGCGCCAACGAAAGCGATAGTCACGTCTGGCCGGGCGGCCCTCCAACCAGGACCGCAGCGCACGCTCAATGACGGCGCGGAGCGCTGTGCCCTCGCTCGCGGCTCGCTCCTTCGCGCGTCGCAGCAGTTCGTCGTTCAGATCCACCGTAGTCCGCATGACACATAAACATATCGCTGTGTGCACAAATGCGCCACCGGTGATTTCGGGATGGCGCATTGCCCCGGGCCGACGCCCAAGAGGAAGGATCCGGCGGTAGGCTCGCCTCCGCCCACAGACTCCCCGAGGCCAGCCATGAACCGATTCCGACCCTTCTGCTCCCTGCTCACTCTCGTGCTCCTCCTCCCGGCGGCCCTGCCCGCCCAGGACGACGCGACCCCGGCCGTCACCGAGGATCTCCTCTCCGGCCTGAAGCTTCGCGGCATCGGGCCGGCGTCCCGCTCCGGCCGGATCGCCGATGTGACGATGGACCCGAACGACCGCTCCATCTGGTACATGGCCGTCGCTTCCGGCAATGCGTTCAAGACCGTGAACCGGGGCACGACCTGGGAGCCGATCTTCGACAACTACCCGGTCTATTCGACATCCACCGTCGTCGTGGATCCGACGAACTCCAACGTGATCTGGCTCGGCACCGGAGAGAACAACGGGCAGCGCTCGGTGCCCTGGGGCAACGGCGTCTATCGAAGCCGCGACGCCGGCAAGTCCTTCGAGCACATGGGACTCGACGAATCGGAGCACATCGGCAAGATCGTCCTCGACCCCCGCGACAGCGAAGTCGTTTACGTCGCGTCCCAGGGCCCTCTGTGGCGGTCCGGCGGCGACCGGGGCCTCTACAAGACGACCGACGGGGGCGAGACCTGGGAGCGCATCCTCCATATTTCGGACGACACCGGGATCAGCGACGTGGTGCTCAATCCACGGCACCCGGACACGCTCTACGCGACCTCGTGGCAGCGGCGGCGGCACACCGGGATCCAGATCGCCGGGGGCCCCGAGGGCGGGATCCACAAGTCGGACGACGGAGGCGCGACCTGGCGACGCCTCACGCGGGGGCTCCCGTCACCCGATCGCCACGACATCGGGCGGATCGGACTCGCGATCTCGCCGCACAACCCGGACGTGGTGTACGCGGTGGTCGCCGCCACCGACGACCAGCGCGGGTTCTATGCCTCGACCGATCGCGGGGAGAGCTGGGAGAAGCGCAGCGACTACTTCCCCACCGACCCGCAGTACTACATGGAGATCTTCCCGGATCCGCACCGACCCGGCCGGATCTACTCCATGGACACGTTCACCCATGTCACCGAGGATGACGGCAGGACCTGGCGACGGATCGCGATGGAGTGGATCCATGTGGACCATCACGACCTCGAGTTCGATCCGGAAGACCCCGACTATCTGATGATCAGCACCGACGGCGGCCTCTACGAGAGCTGGGACCTCGGACGCAACTGGAAGTACCACGCCAACCAGGCGATCACCCAGTACTACCGGGTCGGGATAGACAACGCGTTCCCGTTCTACCGGGTGTACGGCGGCACCCAGGACAACGCCACCATGGCCGGCCCGTCGCGCACGACGAATGTCCACGGCATCCGCAACAGCGACTGGGTGGATGTTCTCGGCGGCGACGGATTCCAGGCGCGCGTGGATCCCGAGGATCCCAACATCGTGTACGCCCAGTACCAGTACGCCGGGATCGTCCGCTTCGACCACCGCACCGGAGAACGGACGGAGATCCAGCCGCAGCCCGAGCCCGACGATCCGCCGCTCAAGTGGAACTGGGACTCGCCGCTCATCATTTCGCCGCACGACAACAAGCGGCTCTACTTCGGCGCGAACCGGCTCTACCGGAGCGACGACGGGGCGAACACGTGGACTCCGATCAGCGAAGACCTCACCCGCGGGATCGACCGCAACGAGAACCTGGTCGCCATGGGCCGCACCTGGAGCGTGGACGCGATCTGGCGCAACCGCGCCACTTCGACCTACGGCAACATGGTCGCCCTCGACGAATCGCGCTTCGTCGAAGGGCTGCTGTACACCGGGATGGATGACGGCCGCATCCAGATCAGCGACGACGGCGGTTCGGAGTGGCGGACCGTGGACGAGATCCCCGGCGTTCCCGAGTTCACCTACGTCGCCGATCTCCACACGTCCCGGCACCAGCCCGACCGGATCTACGCCGTCTTCAACAACCACAAGCAGGGTGACTTCCGACCCTACGTGATGCGCAGCGACGACCGCGGAGTGACCTGGGAGAGCATCCAGGGCGACCTGCCCGACGACCAGCTCGCGTGGACGATCGTGGAGGATCCGGTCCGGGAAGGGCTCCTGTTCCTCGGAACCGAGTTCGGCCTGTTCGTGACCCTCGACGGGGGAGAGCACTGGGTGCGCATGAAGGGAGGCCTCCCCACGATCGCGATCCGGGACCTCGAGATCCAGGAGCGCGAGAACGACATCGTCCTCGCGAGTTTCGGCCGCAGCTTCTTCATCCTCGACGACTACACGCCGCTGCGCCATCTCTCGGACGAGATGCTCGCGGCCGAGGGCGCCGTATTTCCGGTCAAGGATCCCTGGATGTACATCGAGGACAACCCGCTGGGCGGACGGGGCAAGTCGCAGCGCGGCGCCGCGTTCTACACCGCCCCCAACCCGCCGTTCGGAGCGGTCGTGACCTACACGCTCAGGGACACGGTTCGGAGTCTGCGCGAGGAGCGTCGGGAGAGCGAGCGGGCGGCGGCCGCGGCCGGGGAGCCCATCCCCTACCCCGCGTGGGAGGAGCTGCGCGCCGAGGACCGCGCCGAGGATCCGGCGGTCTTCGTCGTCATCCGCAATGAAGAGGGCGAGATCGTCCGCCGCATCGAGGGGCCGAAGACCCGCGGCATCCACCGGGTGGCCTGGGATCTCCGCTACCCCGATCCCGCCGGCGGCAGCCGCGACGGGCCGCTGGTCATGCCGGCGACCTACACCGCAGAACTCGTCCGCCGCGACGAGAACGGAACCGCGCGCCTCGGCGAACCGCAATCGTTCACGCCGAGAGTGCTCGTCCGCGAGGGCGTCCCGGCAGCGGATGAGAAGGCCCGCCACGCCTTCCAGCTCGAGGTCGCCGACCTCCAGCGCCGGGTGTTCGGGGCTGTCGAAGCGCTCGGGGCCTCGATCGAGCGCGTGGAAGCGCTCGCCGGCGCGCTCGATGAATCCGCCGCCGAGGACGACCTGCGCGCCGAAGCGTCAGCGATTCGCGGCGAACTCCTCGACCTGCGGGTGCGCTTCCTCGGCGACGACACGGTGCGCTCCCGCGCGGAGGCGACGCTCCCGGGGATGCGGCAGCGCATCCAGCGGGTCGTGGGCGCGTTCTGGAGCATGAGCGACCCGACGACGACCCACCGGCGTCAGGTCGAGATCGTGCGCGAGGAGTTCGGCGCCGCGAACGCGGAACTCGTCAACCTGGTCGAGACGCGGCTCGCCGACCTCGAAGCCCGCGCCGACGCAGCCGGCGTGCCCTGGACGCCGGGCCGCCGCCTCCCCCGCTGAGCCCCTACAGGGTCCGCCCCTGAACCGACAGCAGACTGACGAGCGCCCCGACGGCTGCCGAGCCCAGAGCGATCAGAACCTCGGGAATCTCCTTGTCATGGACCGGAAAGTAGAAGGCCGCCGCGACAGAAGCCAGCGCGATGAGACCGAGAAACAGCAGGACGAGTCGGTAGAACACGCGATCTCCGAGGTACGCAGGGACCTTGGGCAGGGGCAGCCCTTGCGCGTCTGGATCCCCCCAAGCGCCTTCGCCCGTCTCTCGTTCCGGCGACAGGGGCATCCTGGCCGGCCTCTCCGGGCGGTCAGGCACCGCTCACTCCCGGAAGGAGAACCCGCTGGACGGAGCCGTCCTTCTCGCGGATCAGGATTTGCTCTCCGCGTTCCAACCTCCGGGTGAAGTCTTCGGCGATGGCCAGCGCGCTCGAGACCGCGCTCGCTTTGCTTCGGGAGTGAAGTCGCCTCTGAAGAGCCTCCGTGTGGGCGATATCCCGGTCCGTCAGGTTCATGGTCACCTTGGTCAGCTTCATGTGGCCTCCTCGCGAGGAGTCGCTCGCGTACGCTGATAATACATACATTCTATGGTTTTCCACCCGGTTCTTGCCCTCGTTTCACATGACCGACGCCGCATCCTCTGAACCCGGCCCTCCAAGGCCGGACCGGGCCCCGCACAACGGCTGGGAGCGAGCAGATTGTTTGGCTCTGCGCGAAGCGAAGTGGATCCTCGAGAATCCCGGGCTCGCAGCCCGGCTGGCCAACCTGGTCGGGACGCCCATCGAGAAGGGACTCCAGCGCCTCCCGGCCCGGGTTCGCCGGCAGATCCCCGCCCTCACGCACCGCGCACTCGATCGCTCGCTCCGCGTCGCGCTCCGAACGGTCCCCCACAATCCGCAATGGCACTCATCGCGGCTGGCGAACCGGGTCGGCGTCATGGCGACTGGCGGCGCCGGCGGCTTCTTCGGAGTGGCCGGGCTGGCGGCCGAACTGGCGGTCTCGACCACGATCATGCTGCGCGGCATCGCCGCGATCGCCAGGGAACACGGGGAGGACCCGACGGATCCCGAGGTGCAGGCCGCGTGTCTCGAGGTGTTCGCCCTCGGCGGCCCCACTCCGGGAGACGACGGCGTGGATACCGGCTTCTTCGCCGTGAGAGCGGCGTTGGCAAAGGCGCTCGGGGCTCCGGGGGCAGCTCCCGTCGCGGCGAAGGTGATCGCGGCGGTCGCGAAGCCCTTCGCCATCCGGGTGACGGAAAAGGCGGCCGCCCAGGCGCTCCCGATCATCGGCGCTGCGGGCGGCGCGGCGATCAATGGCGTGTTCATGGCCCACTTCCAGGCCATGGCCCACGGCCACTTCACGGTGCGGCGGCTGGAACGGAAGTACGGCCCGGAGGCCGTGAAGAAGACCTACGAGTCGCTCGAGTGACGCGCGTTGGCCGAGTCGTCTCGCCGCGGGAACGGATTCCTGACGTGAATCCCGGGAAACCGGTGGAAGTCTCGATCTCGGGTCCAGACTTCGCTCACACCGTGCTCAACCGCGATCGCCGCGATCTGAGCATCGAAGACCGCGTTTCCAACGACTCGGCTGGTGCGCAACATGCGACGCAGGTGGCGCCAATGCGCTGGGCCCGGGCCCAGCATGACGACGGATGGGGCAGTGACAAGGGAACCGACGGTGGCAAGGGCATCGGTCAGAGGGGTCGGGGGGTCGAGAATTCCGGTGTGGGTTACGACCCGCAGGAACTCACTGATGCATGGCCACGGTATCGCCCAGGGCTGCGTGCCGTTCGCCAGCCGATCCAGCAGCACTCTGGCCTGCGTGTGAAGCGGAAATCCGGACCGATGCGCATAGATGAGGATGTTGGTATCGACAGCGATCAATCACGCCCCTCCATGACGTCGTAGAGCGCCCCACGATCGGCGATCCGGACGCCCTGGCGAGCACCGCCAGGCAGGATCGGCCACGTCACCCTGGACGAGATGTCGCGCTTCCGCGTTGCCAGGCGCTCTTCGACGGCGCTCACGACCAGCTCCTCGACGGTGACCCCATCTTCCGCCGCTGTCACAGCCGCCCGATCGAGAAGCTGGCGACCCAGCAGCAGGCGCGATCCACCCGGCTCGAGCGCCGCCGGCGCCGGTCCAGCGGCGGACTCCCGACCCGAGGAAGCCGCCGACGCACGAAACCGCCCCTCGAAATAGTCATCCAGCGCCCGCCGAACGATCTCGGCAAGCGTCAGCCCGGCGCGGCGCCGGAGCCCGTCGATGCGGCGCCGCTGCTCCGCGGTCAGGTACACCTGCGTCCTTACAGAAGACATACAGCGATCATACATCGTTGCGGCTGCTTGCGGCACCCCGCCCGTATCGGGAGAACTCGCCCGCTGACGACCGCCCGGTCCCCGGCGCGGCAGAGTCGGATTCGGTTCAGCTCACCGGCCAGTAATCCAGCAAAGCGGATCGTCCGACCATCTCCACGAAGCGGACCATGAGCCGCGAACCGTAGGCGTCAGTCAACCGAAGCTCCTGCCCGAGCCGAAAGTGCACGGGCTGGGGCTTGCCGCCATCGATACCGATGTTGGTCGCATAGAAGCACATTCGGTCCAGCGCATCCAGGACGGGGTTGAGCCGTCCCCGCAGGCCGGGGAGATGCCCGCTCCTTTCCGTGAGAACGACCGAGCCGCCCGCAGGGAACGGCTCCAGTTGGACCGTCAGTCCGGAAGTCGGCCGCCATCCGCGAACGACCGCTCCGCGGTGTCCGGGAGCCGCGACCAGAACGGTCATCGGGAGGTCGGAGTGGAGCGGGAAAGTGGCTCGACCGAAGCCGTCGCTCGTCTCCATCAGCCACGTGTCGTTCGGGTACTGCACCAGAACCCGGGCGCTGGCGAGCGGCGCTCCCGATGCCATGACCCCGACCTGCCCCTCGAATTCGTCCACGGGTGGGCGAGCCGCAGGGATCGTCAATACGAGTTCAGTCCCTCCGACCAACTCGAAGCGCGGGTCGAGCCCTGTGAGCCGCCTGGTGCTCTCGTAGATCGTCGGCACGCCTTCGCCGCGCTCCTCGAGAAAATGCTGCCGCTCCCCCGAGCCGAAGATCCCCAGGACGGAGAGCCCCCGGAGCAGGGACGCGAGCGACTCGTTCCGCGTGGCCTGATGCCGCCGCATCCCCTCGATCTCCAGCGAGTTGGGCAAGGCGCCCGGGGAGTAGAGCTCCAGCCGGTCGTCGAAGATCCAAAGCCGGATCTTCCGGTTCTCCAGGGCGTAGTCGCGGTGGAGTACCGCGTTCACGATCCCCTCGAAGACCGCTCGAGGAGCGAACTGAGGCGTCTCGATCCGACCTGGGTCCTTCCGTGCGGCCACCCACGAATTCCGCCGCACGAACCGGGTCGCGTCACGGATCTGCCGGTCGATGGGCCCGGTGATCGTTGCGGCATCGAGCTGGTCGGACGCGCCGATCACGTTGCCCCGGTAGCGCACGGCTTCGATGACCGCGCCGCGAAGGTGCTCCTCGGGATGCCGCGCGCAGAGGAGGACACCGGCGACAGTGGCACGCGGTTCACCGCTCTCATCGGACCTCAACAGCTTCACTTTTTCGAGCTGAACCGTGTCGGGAGCTCCGGCGCGGGGGTCCAGGAACCGTTCGGTGAGATCGGAGTCGAGCGTGCCGGGTCCGGTGCCGGCCACGAGCCGCAGGTCGGGGCCGAGCAGCCCGGAACGACCCCGAAGCTGGAAGAGCCGCTGGAGCGCAGCGGGCGACAGCTCCCGGACCGTGCTGCCCTTGCGCGTGAGGTAGCCACCCGGACCGCGGTGGACCAGGGCGCTCCGCTCCACTTCGACGACCAGTACCGGCTGCCCGCTCGGCAGCACGAGCCGGCGCGTGAAGAACGAGAGCGGAGGGGCGATCCGGTCCTCGCAGACATTGCTGATGTACTCCTCGAGCAGGTCCATCTGGCTCCGATCGAGATCCCGAACCGTTCCGTCGTCGGCGACGCTGAACACGAGCGCTCCGCCGCGAGCGTTGGCGAAGGCCACCAGCTCGTCCGCGACGCGGTCGGCGGAAGGCCCCGCCACGGAGCCACCCTGGAACCCTGCCTCCTCCAAGCCGAAACCGCTGTCCTCGCCCAGCCCGATCTGCCGCTGGATCTCCGCGGGACTCCAGCCGACCCCCGCCTCCCGATCACGCATCGGCGGAGGCGCGTCCCCGGGCAGGCATGGCCGCGAATCTACCCCGCGACGCCACCTCGAAACGCGCCTTCCATCCCGTGCGACCCGCCCTCACGTCCACTCGCCACGCGGACGACCACGTTGGTCAGCACCCCGGCGGGACACCTTCTGTCCCGCTCCGGCCCCATAATCCCCGCTCCCGTGCCCTTGATGGGCCGGAGGTTCCGTCGGGAATTGCCGGGCCCCTACCGGGAGAACCGGCGGAGTCCGGCGCGCCGGCAGAGGCGCGCTGGCCGGGGCGCGCCAACACGACGAGAGGAGACGAGCACTTGGCTGGATTCCTGACGACGCTGAGCCAGATCCGCGAGCGCGCCGAATCCGAGGCCGAGAAGGGGCGGCTCTTCGAGCGGCTGATGCGGCAGTTCTTTCGAGAAGACCCGGTGTACCGGAGGCGCTTCTCGGAAGTCTGGCTGTGGGCGGACTGGGCGGCGAGGCAGCCCGGCGAGAGCGGACGGGACATCGGCGTGGACCTCGTGGCGAAGGAAGCCGAGGGCGATGGGTTCTGCGCCATCCAGACAAAGTGCTACGCCGAGACCACCCGGATCGGGAAACCCCATGTGGATTCCTTCATCGCCGCCTCGAACCGGGAGATCTTCACGTCGCGGATCTTCGTGGACACCGGGGCTTCGTGGGGAGCCAACGCGCTCAAGATGGTTCAGAAGGTGACGCCGCCCTGTCAGGTGCTCCGGTTCAACGACCTCCACGGCCGTCCCTTCGACTGGCCCGATCTGGACGAGGAGGACCCCGAGGCGCTCGCGTGGGCCGGCGAGCGGTTCGAGCTCCGGCCCCACCAGCGCGAGGCCTTCGACGAAGTGACCGCGGGCTTTCGCGAGTACGCCCGCGGACAGCTCATCATGGCCTGCGGGACGGGGAAAACGTTCACGGCGCTGCGGATCGCGGAAGCGGTCGCCGGGACCGGCAAGCGAGTGCTCTACCTCGTCCCCTCGATCTCGCTGTTCCAGCAGTCGCTCCGGGAATGGGCCACCCACCGGGAGCTGGAGCACCGCTACGTCGGGATCTGCTCGGACACGAGGGCGGGCCGCACCAGCGAGGACGCCTCCATCCTCGAGCTCGAGATCCCGGTGACGACCGACCCGGGCCGGATCACCGACGCGCTGAAGAAGGAAGACCCCACCGCAATGACGGTGGTGTTCAGCACCTACCACTCCCTGCCGCTCGTCGAGAAGGCGCAGGATGCCGGGGCGCCGCCGTTCGATCTCGTGCTGTGCGACGAAGCCCACCGCACGACCGGCGTGGAACGTCCGGGAGACACGACCTCACCTTTCGTCCTCGTCCACCTGGAGGACCGGATCCGGGCCGAGAAGCGGCTCTACATGACCGCCACGCCCCGGCTCTACACCGGGAGCTCGAAGCGGAAGGCAGCCCGTCACGACATCGAGGTCTTCTCCATGGATGACCCCGACAAGTTCGGCCCCGAGTTCCACCGCCTCCCGTTCTCCCGGGCGGTGGAGCAGGATCTGCTGTCGGACTACAAGGTCGCGATCTTCGCCATCTCCGAGGAAACTGTCGCAGCGCGGTTGGCGGCCCATCGCCGGGACGCGACGACGAAACCCGGCCCTCAGATCAACCTGACCGACACCGCCCAGATCGTCGGATGCTGGCGAACGCTCGAGAACCCGGAGGACCAGCCGCCGGGAAAGGGGCCCGGACCCCTGCGCCGAGCCATCGCCTTCACGAACCGGATCCTCGACTCCAAACGGCTCGAAGCGCATCAGGATGCCATCGTCCGGGCAGCGATCGCTCAGTTGCCCGAACCCGATCGCGGGTCGGCGCTGCGGATCCAGACCAAGCATGTGGATGGGCAGCACCACGCCCTCGACCGCAAGGCGCGAATCGAGTGGCTGAAGGGTGAGACCGAGGGAACGTGCCGGGTTCTGTCCAATGCCCGTTGTCTATCCGAGGGAATTGATGTGCCCGCGCTCGATGCGGTGCTGTTCATGAATCCGAGACGATCCATCGTGGATATCGTGCAGGCCGTCGGACGCGCCATGCGGAAGGCGCCGGGGAAGAAATACGGCTACATCGTGCTCCCCGTCGCCATCAAGGCCGGGGCCGACCCGAAGCGGGCTCTCGACGACAACGAGCGCTTTCGGGTCGTCTGGGATGTCCTCCGCGCGCTTCGAGCCCATGACGATCGGCTGAACGCCGAGATCAACCAGATCGACCTGAACGAGAAGCGGACCGAGCGAATCATCTTCACGACCGGAGACCGGGAAGACGGCGACACAGCCTCCGACGCCGATGGAACCCCGCTGACGCTTCCGTTCGCTCCGATGTCGTTCCCTCCCGAGGCCATCTTCGCCAAGATCGTGGAGAAGTGCGGCGACCGCAAGTATTGGGAGACCTGGGCCAAGGACGTCGCCGACATCTTCTCGCGGCTCGTCGTTCGCATCGAAGACCTGATCGAGCGTCATCCGCACGACCTCGATTGGCTCGTGGAGAATTTCCACAACAGCCTGCGGGACTCGCTGAACCAGTCCGTGACCAAGGCGGACGCCGTCCACATGCTGGCACAGCACATCATCACCCGTCCCGTTTTCGAAGCCGTTTTCGCCCACTACGACTTCGCCGCCCGGAATCCGGTTGCGCAGGATCTCGACGAGCTTCGCCGTCGCTTCGAGGACTTCGGGCTCGAAGACGAGACCCGGGACCTGGAGAAGTTCTACGACAGCGTCCGGAAGCGTGTCCAGGGCCTCGACAACAGCGACGCCCGCCAGACCGTACTCATGGAGCTCTACGAGAAGTTCTTCGCCACGGCGCTCAAGAAGCAGGCGGACCGGCTCGGGATCGTCTATACACCGGCCGAGGTCGTGGACTTCATCCTTCACAGCGCCGACGCGGTGCTTCGAGAGGAGTTCGGCAAGGGTTTGAGCGATCAGGGGGTGCACATCCTCGACCCGTTCACCGGGACCGGCACGTTCCTGGTGCGCCTCCTGCGGTCCGGGCTCATCCGCGACGAGGACGTGGCGCGGAAGTACCGCAAGGAGCTCCACGCCAACGAGATCGCGCTCCTCGCCTACTACGTGGCCGCCGTCCACATCGAGGAGGCGTTCCACGGCAGGCTCGGCGAGGGCGTGGATTACGAGCCCTTCGACGGGATCGTGCTCACCGACACCTTCACTCTGAGTCCCCGCTGGAGCTATGTCGGTCGCATTTTCGGCCGTAACAGCGCCCGCGTCTCAAAGCAGCAGGATGCGCCGATCGACGTCGTCGTGGGGAACCCGCCCTGGTCGGCGGGACAGCGCAGCTCGGCAGACAACAACCCCAACGTCGCCTACCCCGATCTGGCGCAGAAGGTCGCCGACACCTACGCCGCCCGCTCGACCGCGACCCTCAAGAACAGCCTCTACGACAGCTACAAGATGGCAATCCGCTGGGCTTCGGACCGAATCGACCGGCGGGGAGTGGTGGCCATGGTCACGAACGGCTCCTGGATCACCGGGAACGTGGACTCCGGCATCCGTGCCTGTCTCGCCGAGGAATTCACGTCGGTCCACGTGCTGGACCTCCGCGGCAACGCCAGGACTTCGGGCAAGCGCCGCCGGGCCGAGGGTGACAACGTCTTCGGTCAGGGGTCTCGCGCCCCGGTCGCGATCGCGATCCTGGTCAGAAATCCGAGACGCCGACATCGTGGCTGCCGGATCCATTACTACGACATCGGGGATTACCTGAAGCGCGAGGAGAAGCTGAACTTCCTTCGAGACCAGGAGTCCATCGCCGGGATTGAGGACTGGCAGCACATCAGGCCGGACCGCCACCACGACTGGATCGCCCAGCGCCATCCGGCGTTCGAAGGGTTCTTTCCTGTCGGCGCCAAGGCCACGAAGGCGGGGCGGGACGACAACGCGGTCTTCCGTCTCTTCAGCAACGGCTACAAGACGAGCCGAGACGCCTACATCTACAGTTTCTCGCGAAGTGACTGCGAGAGCAACGGCGCGAGAGCAGTCACGGACTACATGAACGCCGTGCAATCCTATTCGCGCCGCCCCGCGTCCTTGAGGCAGGTGGTGGGGAGGAACAGCGCTAACCTCCGTTGGGACGCATCATTGGTTTCCAATCTCCGCCAGAGAAAGGAAATCACCTTCTCGCGGCATCGAGTGCAAAGCGCAAACTACCGTCCCTATTCTCCCCAACACTGCTACGTCGAATACGTGTTGGCTAACCGAAAGTACCAACAGGACCGCATATTCCCTGTTGAACTGATAGGACAAGAGGGCAGGCAGGCAGGCAGAGCAAGAAGCGGGCCAATCGAGCGATCTGCGTAACCGGCGTCGGCTCGACGAAGCCGTTCTCGGCGCTGATCACCGATCGGATGCCGGACTTGGAACTCATCTCGAAGGGTCAGTGCTTTCCGCGCTACCGCTTCGAGCGGAGAATCGCGCCATCTGCATTCCAGGGATCGGTGCGACGAAACCGTTCTCGATCCTCGTCACCGACCGGATGCCCGATCTCCACTTCCTCGAGTTCGGGCAGTGCTTCCCCCGGTGGAGCTATACCCTCCCCCGGGGGTATCTTTGACGATGCTGGATTGTTCTCGTCCGGATTGGAGCGGGTGGACAACATCACCGACAAGGCACTCACGATGTTCCGGGACCACTACAGCGACGACACGATCACGAAGGACGCCATCTTCGACTACGTGTACGGGGTCCTGCATTCGTCGAAGTACCGGAGGGTCTTCCGGAACAACCTGAACCGGGAACTGCCCCGAATCCCCTTCGCTCCCGACTTCGCCGCGTTCGCGAAGGCCGGCGCCGAGCTCGCCAGGCTCCACCTCGGCTACGAGACCGGCCCCGAGTTCGATCTGGCGGAGGTGATCTCGGGCCTCGGCCTCGCCAGCCCGTCGGACTACCGTCTGACGCGTAAGAAGATGAAACTCCTCAATGGCGGAGCCACCCTGAAGATCAACGGCCGGGTGAGCCTGAAGGGCATCCCGCCGGAGGCTCACAAATACCAGGTGAACGGCCGCAGTCCCGTCGGCTGGTTCATTGACCGCTACTACATCAAGCGCGACAAGCGGAGCGGCATCGTGAACGACCCGAACGGCTGGTGGGAGGATCCCCGCGATCCGCCGCGTCGTGTACCTGAGCGTCGAAACGGTCCGCATCGTGGAGGCCCTCCCCGACCCGATCCCCGACCTCTGATTCGCTGGGGCGCGGCTTTCAGTTCGGGGAGGAGTCCACCTTGACGCGCAACTCGGCGAGCCCACGGAGCACTGCCTGCTTCCGGCGAGTCGGGGCGGCGGCCAGACGCAGGTTCGGGAACCCTCGCAGAATCGCGGTGAACGCGGCCTTCGCCTCCCGGACGGCGAGGGAAGCGCCCAGGCAGAAGTGGATCCCGCGGCCGAATGAGAGGTGGCTCTTTCCGGTCCGCGCGATATCCAGAACATCCGGTCTCTCGAAGGCGCCTGGATCGCGATTCGCAGCTCCAATGGACGTAATCAGGATCTGCCCCTTCCGGATCCTGCGGCCCCTGATCTCGCAGTCGGTCAGGGCGGTACGACTGTCGAGCTGCACCGGCGGATCGAAACGGAGGAGCTCCTCGATCGCGGACTCCATCAGCTCGGGGCGCCGCCGCAACTTCTCGAGTTGCTCCGGCTGCTTCAGGAGCGCCAGCATTCCGTTCCCGATGAGGTTGCGGGTGGTCTCGTTCCCGGCGACGAGCAGGAGGATCAGCGTCATGATGAGTTCCCGGTGGCTTAGCCGTTCCCCGGCGTCCTCGGCCGCGAGAAGCGCGGTGATCATGTCCTCCCGGGGATTTCGCCGCCGGTCCCGGAGAATGGCCTCGAAGTAGTCCTCGAGCTCGCGGCCGGCCTGCCGGATCCGCTCCACGCCAGCGTCGCTGACGATGGGTTCCACGTTCAGCGCAATCTGATTGGACCACCGCTCGAAGAGGGCCAGATCGGAGGCTGGAACACCGAGCATTTGGGCGATGACACGCACGGGGAGCGGGTAGGCGACGGCTGCCATCAAATCGAACTCCGACCCTTGCCCCGCCGCGCCGCGGACGAGGTCGTCGGCGAGCGCCGAGATCCGGGGACCCAGACGCCGGATCGCCCGGGGAGTGAACGCCTGCGAGACCAGCGAACGCAGACGCGTGTGATCGGGCGGGTCGTAGTCCAGCAGGGTAATCAGCCCGGTCCGGTGCGAAGTGCTGTCCTCCATGTTGTTCGAGAAGCGGCGGTAGTCGCGGAGCACGAGATCCACGTCCTCGTGGCGGGTCAGAAGCCACCCGTCAATGACTCGCAGACGGTGGACCGGGTCCTTCTCGCGGAGCCGGGCGTAGATCGGATATGGATCGGCGATCAACGCCGATGAGAGCGGGTTGAAGGCGACGCCGGACTCGAGCCGCTCCCAGGCAAGCCGAAGCCCGCTCAGTCCGGCCCGGGCCGCACGCATCCACAGGCTCATGGCTTCCAGCCTATCGCCCCCCGGCGCCCCCGGGTCGTGGGTCTCGTCGCACCCGATTGAAGCACCGATCTCGGTGAGGGGCGCGCCCACATGTTCGACTCCCCGCGGGTGGAGCGCATCTACGCCCGTCGCATTCTCCCTCGCTTCTCGGGCCGGCTCTTCCGCAACTGCCGGGTGGCACCCGTGGGCGGGCCGACGCCGACGCATCCTGGCGCCCCGACCTCCGGCCCTTCGGCACGAGAACGCTCCCGGCCCTTTGAGAACGAGTTGCGGAGGTAGGCGCGCGGCTCAACACGGACGGGACGGGAAAGAGAGGGAGGAAACCCTCACCGCCTCTGCCTCATGGAACCAATCCATGAGCCGCAGGACACGGCCAGCGCCGTCGCCAATCTCCGAGCCATTTCGGCCGCTGTGATTCGCTCCGAGAGCGCCGCAGCCAGGGCCCGTTTGAATGGCTGAGGCGGGCCGGCGTTCCGACAGTGAAGACGAGAGCTTGGCTCGACTCCTGACCACGCTGAACCAGATCCGCGAACGCACTGGATCGGAGCCCGAGCAGGGCCGACTGCTTCGGCGGCTCCTGCCGCCATGCTTCACGAGAACCCGGAGTACCGGACGCGCCTCTCTGACCTGTGGCCGTGGGGAGACTGGACGGCAGCGAAGACGGGGGAGGGTGCGCGAGACATCGAGATCAGCGTTGTGGGGGATGAGACGGATAACAACGGGCTCTGCGCCAACCAGGCCGAGCGTTACGCCCACACCAGACTTCTCAAGACCAAGCAGGGCCGAGACTGATACGATGGGCCTCGTAGATGACAACTGAACTCCCTAAGATCGAGCGGTTCTGCCCGTCATGCAACGTCCACGTGGAGGCAACGGTCCTCGCTCAGCATTCCTGCGAGACGGCCGTGCTGCACGAAGACCTGTTCGACCCATCAGAGAGGCAATACACAGAGACCCTGTTTACATTCGCGGCGTGCACCCGGTGCAACCGACCGATCTTGGTGCAACAGGATCAGACCGTCATAGATGGGATGGGGATACCTGCTAGTGACGGGTCCTGCGTCTACCCGCAAGAGGTCCCCATGCCGGAGGCCGTTCCGGAGATGGTAGCCAAGCCATATCGTGAGGCCGACCGAGCCTATCGAGTGAAAATCTACAACGCGTGCGCCTGCATGTGCCGCGTGACCCTCGAGGCTGTGTGTGGGCACTACGGAAAGCGTAAGGGCACGTTGTCAAGCCGCCTGGATGGTCTCCGGAAGGACGGAATCATGGACAAGGCGATGTTCGAATGGACCCGAGAGCTTCGACTGTCCGGCAACAAGGGAGCGCATGCGGATCCTGAAGACGTCACCGGGGCAGAGGCCAAGGACTTGCTGGAGTTCTCCCGGGCCCTGTTGCTATACGCCTTCGAACTGCCGAGACGGCTCCAGAGGGCGCGTGAACGGCGAGGCGCCTCGCCCTGAATCCTAGTGGTCCCGACTCATTGTCAACACGGTCGTCGAGGACCAGACCAAGCTGACTTCGCCGGAGGCGATCATCTTGAACCTCGAACGGCGGTAAGAGCCTGCGCGGCCTTCCGCCGGAGTATGCCCGATGATGTGCTCTTGCCAGAGCCATGACCGGAAGTGGGTGACGGCATGATCAGGCGGCGGCGTAGGTCTCGGTCTTGTCGGACCGCCAGTCGTCATTCAACTTGATGCCCTCGATGACCAAGCGCAACTTCGATCCCGTAGCCTGATCCCAGCAGCGATCTCATTCCCGCATGGCGGCAGAAAGAAGTCTTTCAGTCCGTCATCGACCCAAGAACACTTTGCGCCCACGCTTGACCAGCTTGAATGTCCGAAGCGATGAGGGCCGGCAGATCGCGGAAGACGATCTGAGACACCCGCCTTTTCGTTCCATGTTCGCGCTCGTAGCCAATGACCCAGCGGAAAATGCTTCCTATGCGCAGGTTGCGAGCATCGTCTTCAGACACCGCTGCGAGTGGAATCCACGCCTCTTCGTCTTCGGAGGCGGCACCAGCCGTGATATCCACGAGGAGCGCACAGAAATCCCCTTCTCGAATGGCGGTGACATGGCCTTCCCATGTTTGGAGCACGTGAAGCGAGGGGATTCCTGCCGCAGACTCAACCGTAGGGGACACTGGCGGGAATGTACCATGAGGTTGATGGGTGTGGAGCCCACAGTGCTGACGACGGGCGACGCCGAGGGGGCACTCCACACTCCAGAGGGCGCTCGAACGCCTGGCGGCGCTGCCGCGCCGCCGCTCAGCCCGGCCCGTCGCGCGCACTCCCGCGAGTGCGCCCGCCGCCGCCGGTTCGCCCCGGTCTCATCCGGCGGGATGCCGCGTCTCGTCCCCGGTGACGGCCACACCGCGATCCCCGCCGTCCAAGGCTCCGAACGCGTCCTCAACCCGACCCCTCGCAGGCCTCTTTCACCTCCGCCAGCCCCCCGCTCACTCTCGCAACCACCCGAACCGACGGACCTTCACACGAGCTCGCGGATCGGGGATCCCGACGACCATTGACAACAGCGGCGACAGTGACCATACTCTGCGTATTGTGTCCGAACCAAAATTCTTTACATGCGACGAGGAATCGATTTTTCGGGAGCTGCGGGGGCTCGCATTTGGATGGGGTCGCTACAGTTTTCCGAAATCCACAGAGAGGATCCAGTGGCTCCTGGACGAGGCGCAGCGCATTCTGCGAGCTAAGGAGTCGGAACTTGAGGCGCTAAGTCGTGATGCGCACCGGGCCGCAGACGACACCCGCCAGTTCAGATGTGAGATTAGGGAGCGCGCCGACACCGTTCAACACACGCTTGGGCTCCTGGAACTCGGGAACCGGTCCTGAACCCAAGACCGCCGGCCGATTCTGTCCGCATACCGTCCGAATCGTTGCGCGGATCGAAGAGAGGAGACGCGAGCGTAACCGAACAACATCGGAACCCACCTAGATGTCGAGTCAAGTCCCAATTCGCACCCGATGTGTCTAACCTTCGATGGCTACATTTGCTCTACTGTCGAAGACTAGCACGGCTACTACAGGCCTAGTTTTGAGTGCCTTGAGTAGAGATGCTCGCTTCTCATCCGGATGAAGGAAGAGTGTAGAATGGGTCGGAAACCCAGAGATGTGCGGCTTCGTTTGTTCAGCCGCGGCAATGACAGATGCCCAATCTGTCTGACTCGCTTCACGGAAGGCGAAGTGCGGCGCGGCGACACCGTTTCTCTTGAACACGTTCCGCCGAAATCCTTCGCGAAGCCATTCGGAGAAAGAGCACGGGAGGATGCCTCACTTGCTTTACCTGCAACAATAGCGGCAGCCGAGGGGAGAGAGAGGCAGTGGAGTTTCAGAGAGGGACACAGCACGGACACAAGATTCAGTTGGACTTGCCGGGTTTACCTGTCCAGACGGGATACTCGCGAGACTTGCCTCTGTGGGATGATGGTGACATCAATGTACGCCTGTCTCATACTCGTGTGTCTCCAGAGAAGTTCGGTGAACTTCTTCGCTCCTCCGGTACGATTCGAATGACTGGTACGTTGCCGACACGGCACGGCACAAGTGTTCCGTGGCTGAAGGCTGCGTACCTGGCCGTGGCCTTTCTACTCGGGAGATGTGGCTACATCTATGCGCAAGGGGAAGCCGTGAAGCAAGTGCGCAGACAGATAATGGATCCGAGTCAACAGATCATTCGCTGCTCTACACTTCCAGTACCAGAGCGGGCAGTGCGGATGGAGGACGGCATCATGATGAATATGGGGGAAAGGCCATGTTGGGCGGTCAAGATCGGAGATAGGGTCATTTTGCTCCCGATCAGTTGGGACACATCGTTCTACAAGTGGATGGGAGTGACCGTTGGGTGGGAGCGAGGAGCCGAGTGGACACTAAGGGGCCTCTCTGGTATGCGACCAAATTTGGCCAGATAGTGTCGGTTACCTTCGGTAACGGGTATGATCCGAAGGCGTTTGGGGCCGATTTGTTCGGAAGGACCGGCAAGCTGACTACGTTGACGGGCGTTGTCATGCCGTTTGTTGTCGCAGACTACAGTGCGCATCATCTGACATTGATGAGCTGCGCGGGTTTGAGCTACACCGGCGGTGGATGAGTCTCGGGGGCGGGGGAGCGTCAATGCGTGGGCCAGGGAGTTCGATCGGTCGTCGGCCTCCGGGGCCGACCCAGATGAAGATCGGATGGGGGTGGCGACTCGGTGGAGTCAGTACGCCGGTTGGTACGCGGTGACGGGAGCGGCTCCGAGACTCGTCGGCCTCCGGGGCCGACCCAGATGAAGATCGGATGGGGGTGGCGACTCGGTGGAGTCAGTACGCCGGTTGGTACGCGGTGACGGGAGCGGCTCCGAGACTACCCATGGGTTCCATGTGGACGGGCTCAGCACCACCGACCGGTACTCCGGCCACGTGGATGGCGTGGGCGAGTACGCCAGACGCCCTGTCCACCCGCAGGCCTCCCATGGGTAGGGAGGCGTCTCCTGTCTGTCAGGCAGGCGCGGGGCCGCAGCTCAGTTGCGAACGGGAATGAACGGGTGCGACGTCGGTCGGACTGCGGGCTGACCATTTTCTCTGTCGGGACGCGCGCGCGAGTACGCGGTGAGTTCCGCCCTGATGCGGGCCCGGTGACGTAGATGGGTTGACCGAATTCGGGGCGCGGGCGTACGCTGCCGCATCGGTCCCGGGCCGAGAGAGGGGGAGCAATGCGCAGTCTGAATCGGGTTCTCGTCGTTCTCGCGGGCGGCGCTTCCGCGGTTCTCGCGGGTTGCGCTCCGTCGGTCGAGCCAGCCGACGCGATCTTCCACGGTGACCACGTCGTCACGATGGACCCGCGCCGTCCCACCGTGGAAGCGGTGGCGGTGCTGGGCGAGACGATCGTGGCCGCGGGGGCGAGGAACGAGGTGATGGCGCTCGAGGGGCCGTCCACGCGGGTCGTGGATCTCGGGAACCACGCGCTCCTGCCCGGTTTCATTGACGCCCACGGGCATTTCCTCGGGGCGGGCCGCGACCAGGTGCTGATGGTGAGCCTCCACCCGCCGCCGGTGGGAGACGTGACCAACATCGAGGACATCGTCCGCAAGGTCCGGGCGTGGATCGAGGAGCACGACATTCCTCCCGGAGAGCCAGTGACCGGGCGCGGCTACGACGACTCGCTGCTCGAGGAGGGCAGGCATCCCACTCGCGAAGATCTGGACCGCGCTTCGACCGAACATCCCATCATCCTCACCCACGTTTCGGGACACATCGTCGCGACGAACTCCGCCCTTCTCGCAGCCAGCGACATCACCGCCGACACGCCGAATCCTCCCGGCGGGGTCATCCGTCGCATCGCGGGTTCGATGGAGCCCGACGGGGTGCTGGAAGAGACCGCCCGCGGACTGCTGGCGTTCGAGCGGAGGCCGACGCCGTCCGGGGAGGCCCTCGACGACCTGATCCGCCGGTCCATAGACATCTACCTGAGCCACGGCACGACCACGATCCAAGACGGAGGCATCACCCCGGAGCACGCGGAAGTCCTCCGAACGGTCGCCGAACGGGAGCCCTTCAAGGCCGACGTCGCAGCCTTCATCCGCAAGAACGGCGCGCCCGACACGGTCCCGGGCGTGCCGTACACGCGGGACTACCGCAACGGGTACCGGGTGGCCGGGGTGAAGCTCATGCTCGACGGCTCGCCCCAGGGACGCACCGCCTGGGTCACGAGCCCGTACGAGGAGGGCCCACCGGGGGCGCCGCCGGACTATGTGGCCTACGGCGTGATGGATCCTGGCGACTTCAAGGGCCAGGCGGACCAGTTGATCGAGGCGCGCATCCCGATCATCGTGCACGCGAACGGCGACGCGGCGATGGATCTCCTGCTCGACGGAGTCGAGGAGACGGTCGCGGCCATGGATCCCCGGCCCGACCACCGCTCCGTCATCATCCACGCGCAGCTCATGCGCGCGGACCAGCTCGACCGCGCGGCGGAGCTGAGAGTCGTGCCGTCATTCTTCGCGGCGCACGCCTTCTTCTGGGGCGACTGGCACCGCCGGAGCTTCGGCGAGGAGCGGGGCAACAACATCAGTCCCCTCGGTTGGGCGCTCGAGCGGGGCGTGAACTTCACGATCCACAACGACGCCTCGGTGGTCCCGCCGCACATCATGCGCCTGGTCTCGATCGCGGTGAACCGCAAGACCCGCAGCGGGCACGTCCTCGGGCCGCACCAGCGGGCGACCGTGATGGAGGCGCTCCACGCGGTCACGCTCGGCGCGGCCTACCAGTACTTCGAGGAGGACACCAAGGGCTCGATCACGGTCGGAAAGCAGGCGGACCTCGTGATCCTGGGAGAGAATCCACTGACGGCGGATCGGGAGAACCTGGAGTTCATTCCGATCCTGGAGACGTTCTCGCGGGGCCGGTCGGTGTTCACGCACCCGACTGAGCCGAGCCGGGAGAACTGACGCCGGATCGCAGTCCGGCAGGTTCTCGCCGGAGCCAGGCGCGGAGTCGCTCCCCCGCGACCGAACCGTCAGCTCAAACGAGGCGCAGCCCCTCGTCGCGGATCGCTCGAAACAGGGGATGCCCTTCCTCGCAGCGTCGCTCGAAGGTCGCCACCGTCACGATGATGGGCTCGACTGGCAGCATCGTGCGCCGCAGCACTTCCCCCACCTGCTCGAAGGCGCGCCCCGGCAAGTCGCCTACGACGAGCAGGTCGATGTCGCTCCCCTCGTGCTCCGCTTCCCGGGCGAACGAACCGAACACAACCACCGCCTGAACCGCGAAATCGCGCCGCAGACCGGCCGCGAGTCGGTTCAGCTCTCGAAGCGTGTCCTGACGCGCGCCAGGATCAAGCGAGCAGACTGCAGGCATTCCTCGGCATCCCCCTCTTCGTAGTAGGCCGCCGGCGCCATGGTGGTGTCGAGTCCGTTGGGATAGCGCGTCGGGATGTAGTGCTGGTCGAGCCATCGCGCGGCGTCGGCGAGGGCCGCGAAGGTCGGGTCCACGGCGGCGGCTTCGCGGGTGAGACGGCGGAGGCTGTGCGTGATGATGCTGGTCCGCCCGTGCGCGAACAGAAACGCCTTGAGAGCCTTCTCGCCAGCCTGCTGCGCCTGGAAGCAGGCCCATTCGTAGTGCCCGGTCGAGGCGCTGTCCGCGGCCGCCGCGAGATCCGCCTGCGCCTGGTCGTACCAGGTCCGCGCCAGGGTGTCGCGGCCAGCCATGCCCGGAATGCTACCGGCCTGCGTCCACTCCGGCGGCCGGCTGCGCCGCGCCACCCGTGGGAGTTACGGGACTGGAGTCCGGCGCCAGTTCTCCCGGCCAGTCCTCCCGGTGGGGGCGGGGGCGGGGGCGGGGTCCGGCCCTACTCCTGTCGCTCGAAGATCAGGTCGCGCACCCTCGCGCCGGTCACGGTGAAACCGGTGATCCGGCCATCGCCGTCACGAACGAAACGCACCTCGGGCAGAAACCACTGGTCCCCGCTGAAGGTGTCGGCGCCGGTCGGCGAGAGCACACTCGGATCGTTGCGCCAGTGGCTCGCCACCAGGCGGCCCTCCGGATCCACTTCGAGATCGAAGGTGCTGTCGAGTTCCGGACTGCGATAGCTGCCCACGTAATCCCGCAACTGCTGGGTCGTCAATTCGGGCCCCTCGGGATCCGATTCCGTCTCGGAGTCCTCGGGCTCGGGGCCCATCAGTTCCCCGATCAGCACTTCGGCCACCCGACGCGCCCTCCCGGCCGGGTCGCAGTCGGAAACGTTGCAAAAGACCGCGATCGAGAGGTTCTGCTCCGGAAATCGCACGAAGTTGGTTCGGTAGCCCACCCACGAACCCCCGTGGCCGAACGTCGGCAACCCCCGGTACGCACCCACGCTCAGACCGTGGGCGTAGTCGAGGGTGTCACCGTTCGTGAGCACCCCCGGCCGGACCATGGTCTCGAGCATCGCCTCCCCGCCCACCTGCCCGGTCTCGTAGTTGCGCATCCAGAGGAGGAAGTCGTCCATCGTCGTATGGAGCGACGAGGAAGCCAGCGCGGTGAGCTGGTTCGGCATCCGCCGGAACCCCTCGCCGTCGCGGATCGGCGCGTAGGACTCCGCCCGGCCAGCCACGACTTCGAGGTGGTCGTCCGAGAAGTGCGTACGGGTCATCCCGAGGGGCGCGAACAGGCGAGAGTCGGTGTATTCGCGAAACGTCATCCCCGACTGCACCTCGATCACGCGCGCCAGCAGGTTGTAGGCGGTGTTCGAGTAGGCGTACTCCGACCCAGGCGGGAAGTTGATCGCCCGCTGCCGGAAGAGCATGCGCAGGATCTTCTCGAACGAGATGACGTCGGTGAAGCCGATCCCGCCGAGCGCCATGGTGTGCGGCCAGTCGCGAATCCCGCTGGTGTGGTGGATGAGGTGGCGCGCCGTGATGACCGCGCCGAAATCAGGCAGTTCGGGGACGTAGCCGCGCACATCGGCATCGAGGTCGAGCCCGCCTTCGGATTCGAGCAGCAAGCCGGCCATGGCGCCGAACTGCTTGGAGATGGAGGCGATGTCGAAGACCGTTCCCGGCGAGATGGGAACGCCGTGACCGAGATGCGCGGCGCCGTATCCGGCGCGATGGACGACCTCGCCGTTCCAGCGGACCCCGACCGCCGCCCCCGGCCGATCGCCCCGGAGGTCGGCGAAGATCGCTTCGATGCCTGGGTGGGACGGGCCGTTCGATGCGGTCCCGGATGACGCTCCCGTCGGGCCGCAGGCGGCGAGGACGAAGAGCCCGAAGGCAACGACGGCGACCGGGGCGGCAGGCGAGATCGAAGTGTTTCGCTCCATGGTCCTTCTCCCTTTTCTTCAGGATCCGTTCATCCCGGACAGCCGCGGCCGGCCACCCACGGCCCCGGCCGAACGGGAGTCCCCGGCGCGGGCCGGAGTCCACGAAACCATACGTCGAATTCGGTGCGGGTTGGCGGGGCGCCGGCCGCGATACGCTGAATCCGTCCCGCGCCTGCCCGCCATGAGTCCCTCCCGCTACGACGCCATCGTCGTCGGCGTCGGCGGAATGGGCAGCGCCGCCACCTACCACCTCGCCCGGGGCGGGGCCCGGGTGCTCGGCCTCGAGCGGTTCGACGTGCCGCACGAGTTCGGCTCCTCCCACGGCCTCACCCGCATCATCCGCCTCGCCTATTCGGAGGGCTCGCACTATGTGCCGCTGCTGAAGGACGCCTACCGCCTCTGGCGCGAACTCGAGGAGGTCTCGGGCGAGTCCATCCTGCGGGTGACCGGCGGCCTCGACATCGGGCCCGAGTCGGGAAGAATCGTCCAGGGCTCCCTCGAATCCTGCCTCGAACACGATCTGCCGTTCGAGCAGCTCGACGCGGCGGCGGTCAACCGCCGCTTCCCGGGCTACGAACTGCCTCCCGGTCTGAGCGCCATCCACCAGCCCGCTGCGGGATACCTGCGCTGCGAGACAGCGGTCCGGGCGCACGCCGCGGCGGCGCGCTCGCTGGGGGCCGAGATCGTGACCAGGGTCCGGGTGCTCGGCTTCGAACCGACCGGGGGCGGAGTCCGCGTCGAGACCGACGGGGGACGCTACGAGGCCGGGAAGCTGGTCATCACCGCCGGGCCGTGGGTGGGCGAGCTGCTCCCCGCCCTGAGACCCCAGTGCAGCCCAGTCCGGCAGGTCATGCTGTGGACGGATCCGGTGGATCGGGCGGCGTTCGACCCGGCGCGGTTTCCGATCTTCGTGCTCGAATCGGAGATCGGCGCGTTCTACGGGTTCCCGGACAACCGGGGCGAGGGATTCAAGATCGGCAAGTTCCACCATCTGCGGCAGCCGGTTCCCGACCCGGACGCCATGGACCGGCAGTGCCGGCCCGAGGACGAAGCCGTCCTCCGCGAGGGCATCGAGGCCTTCGTTCCCCGGGCGAACGGTCCCACCCGCCGGATGACCGCGTGCATCTTCACCAACAGCCCGGACGGGCACTTCATCCTTGATCGGCACCCGGACGCGGCCGACGTGTTCGTCGCCGCCGGGTTTTCGGGGCACGGCTTCAAGTTCTGCGGCGTGGTGGGCCGTATCCTGGCGGACTGGTGCCTCGAGAAGACGCCGAAACGGGATCTGAGCGCGTTCCGGTGGACGCCACACCGTCCGGCGCGGCTCGCGCATGCCCCGTCCCGCGGGCCGGCGCCGGCTTGACGCGACCCGAATCGGCGCGCCGCCCCCCGGCGGTATCTTCCATGGGATCAGGCGCCCGACCGGCGAGATCCCGCGGGGCGGAGAGGAGGAAGTTGACGTCATGAGGCACTGCAAGAGACTCACCGTGGGCGCTGGTCGAACAGGCCAGGCGGTCGTTGCGGCTGCGGCGCTGGCGCTCGCCGCCTGCGGCCCGTCGGGAACCGATGTTCCGGAGGAGGGCGCTTCCGCCCCGGACGGGCTCTTCGCCACCATCGCTCCCTTCCTGAGCTACGGCCACGTCCACGACGCCGACAACATCGAGGCGATGCGGCCCCGCGTGATGGGCACGCACGGCGTGATCTCCTCGGGGCACTACCTCGCCACGCAGGCGGGTTACGAAGTCCTCCGGGCCGGCGGGAACGCCTTCGACGCCGGCGTCACGGCCGGGATGGCGCTGAAGGTGCTGAAGATGGACTACGCCGGCTGGACCGGCGTCGCCCCCCTCATCGTGTCCAGCGCCGCGGAAAACCGCGTACTGACCCGGGTCGGGGCGGGAACCTCGCCCGCGCTCGCCACCCTCGACTACTTCCTCGAACACGGCAAGTCGCCCATCAACAACGCCCTCATCCCGGCGGATGTGGATGTCTGGCTGGCTGCTCTCGACCGCTTCGGCACCCTCAGCTTCAGCGAGGCGGCGGCGCCGGCGCTGCGCATCGCCGAAGAGGGCTATCACCTCTACAAGATGCAGAAGCGGATGATCGAGGACCACCGCGATGGGATCCTCGCCTTTCCCTACAACCGCGACTTCTGGTTTCCGAACGGCGTTGGTGAGCAGCGGCTCGGCGATCTGATGGTGAACGCCGACCTGGGGCGGCTCATCCGCTACCTGATGGAGGCCGAGCGGCAGGCGCTGGCCGCGGGAGGGAGTCGTTCCGCCGGGATCCGCGCCGCCCGGGACGCCTTCTACCAGGGCGATCCGGCGCGCGCCGTGGACCGCTTCTTCCGGGAGCACGGCGGCATCGTGCGCTACGAGGACCTCGCGAACTACGAGAGCCGGTGGGAGGAGCCGCTCCGAACCAGTTTCCACGGCTACGACGTCCACGCCGGCGCCGGATGGAGCCAGGGGCCACGCCTGATCCTGATGCTCAACATGCTGGAGAACTACGACCTGCGCGCCCTCGGCTACAACACGCCCGAGTACATCCACGTCGTCTCCCAGGTGATCAAACTGGCGATCTCGGACGCCCACCGGTACGTCGGCGATCCGGACTTCGTCCCCCCGCCGGAGGGCCTCTACGGGAAGACCTACGCCCGCGAGCGGATCGGGCTCATTGATGAGCAGCGCGCATTTCGGGACATGCCTCCGTGGGGCGATCCGGCGCGGGGGGCGGCGGTGGCGGACGACGCGCCGAGGAGCTTCGTGGCGCCGATGCCGGATTCGGTGACCCGAGGACCCCGAGGATCGGAGGAACCCGACACCGGATCGTTCGACGAGCCACCGGCGCGAGGATCATCGGGCTCCTGGGCAGCCCTCTCCGACACATCCTCCCTGAACGTCATGGACGGAGAAGGCAACGTGTTTTCGCTCACCGAGAGCGACGGCCACACCTCCACGCCCATGATCCCGGGCTGGGGATTCGGGCTGGGGGGCAGGATGTATCAGTTCAACCTCGACCCCCGATTGGCCAACGTGATGGCGCCCGGGAAGCGCCCCCGCAACACGAATTCCCCGCTCCTCGTGACGAAGAGCGGCCAGCCGTTCATGGGGCTCTCCACGCCCGGCGGCGACCAGCAGTTGCAGTCGCTCCTACAGGTCTTTCTGAACGTCGTGGTGTGGGGGATGTCCCCCGAACAGGCCCTCGACCAGCCCCGCTTCGGCAGCTACAACTTCCCCGCGACCGGGAGCGAGGTCAACGACAACCCCGCCGTCCTCAACCTCGAGGACCGGATCCCGGCGGAAACCGCCGAAGCGCTGCGGGCGATGGGCCACGACGTGCGGTCGTGGGGCCTGTGGAACTGGCGCGCGTGCGCTCCCACGGTGACCTGGCGCGACCCGGAGACCGGGTTGATGATCGCGGCGGGAGATGTCCGACGGGAGACCGCTTCGCTCGGCTTCTGAGGGGAATCGGGCGGACAGTAGGCATCCCGTCCGGCCGACGGCGCTGTCGCGCAAGGCGAGAGGTTTCTACCTGAGGGGCTCTCCTCGACCCGGGGTGGGCGAATCCCCACCGAATTCCGTCATGCACCACCTGACATGGGCCTGCTCCCGGATCCGGCCTGCGGCGCGGCGGCGGGACTCGGGAGGACTGCAACCATGGCCAGTGATCCGATCCCGGATTCCGGCGCCTCGGTTGCCGCCGTGGGCATCCCGCCCTACACTGAGGGCACCCGGCGGCGACGGGGAGAAACGATGTCCAGCGAGACCGGCTCGGCGAAGCAGCGTCCTGACTCGGCGCGCGCCATGGAGCCGCGGAGGACGCCGGACAATCTCACGCTCATGGTCTTCCAGATCATGGAGGCGCAGCGTGAAGAGGCGAGGAAGGATCGTCAGGAAGCCCGGCGGGACCGCGAAGAAGCCCGGCGGGACCGCGAGGAGTTCCAGGATGGACTCCGACAGAACCGCGAGGAGTTGCACGATGAGGTCCGGCAGCTCGGGAACCGGGTGTCACGGCTCGGGGACCGGGTGTCACGGCTCGAGAAGACATGCCACCAGATCCAGATCGGGCTGGTGGAGCTGAAGACGGCCGTCGAACTCCGCGAGGAGCGCCGGAAGAATCGCCGGCGGCTGACGGCGTGGCTCGTGCCGGCTGTGTGCGGTCTGGCCGGCAGCGGCCTCACGTTGCTGGGTCAGTACCTGCTCGGCCAGCTCGGCAACTGACCGAGTCGAACTCGATCCGGGAGCCGACCTGCGGGCTCTTGCTGTCACGCGACCGGGTTGCGCCAACGAAGACCGGAGAAGCGGAGGAAACCGGAGTCGTTGGAGTGGAGCTCCGCCTGGTTCTCGATGGCGAGCGCCGCGAGGTGCGCATCCGTCGCGAGGCGCGAGCCGATCGCCGGTCCTTCCAGGAGAGACTCGAGGATGTCAAGGTGACGCGGTCCCGGCGCCAGGATCCTCGTGTTCGGCTGCTGGAGCCAGCTCCGACAGTGGAGTGGGCGAGCGCCGCTGCCGGCGCCATCGGAGGGGCCAGGAACCGCCGATTGCTGCGAATTCGGATGAACCCCAGCAGGACCAGCCACGGCAACCCCACCGGGGTCGGTGAGGAGAGCAGATCCTCCCACCACTCTCGGGCCCGGTCGTGGAACGGCGAGTCCGAGTCGTACGCGTACAGGAGGAGGTTGATGTCGGGGACGATCATCCCGTGGCGCCATCGCGGCGTATTTGCGCGACGAGCTCTTCGTCCTGCAGCTCATCGTTGAGCTGGTTCAGCTTCAGCGGATCAATTCAGCCTGTGGACAAAGTCACGCGGCATTCGAGCGGCGATGCATCCCGGCTGACCGCGCCCCTTCGCTACGCTCCGGGCCGCTCTTCGTTGCGCATCGGTCGAAAGACGGTGCGGTATTCCTCCCTCGCGCGCCTCGTCAGCCGGGCGCCTCGCCACTCTCGGCGCTCACGCGACTTTATCCACAGGCTGAATTCCCGGGAGCAGCCCGCCAGGAGAGGCCCGGACCCGAAACCGAGACCGCTCCGACACGTGCGGTCCGGTTGCCAGACCGCGTCGGATGACATCGTTCAGGACGGATCGGAACGGACGCTTCGCCAGCAGGGACTCTTCCTTCAGAGCCTGATGAAGATCCTCGTCGAGGGTCACGGTCGTGCGCATGGAAGCACCATAACGCACGGCAAAGGGGGCATCACGACGTCTTCCCGCATGTCAATCGGCGAGGACGCGGAGGGGCTTGCGGCGGAGGACGTCGGCGGCAGCCACCGCACCCACGGCGGCGGCGCCGATCGCGGGGAGCACGACGGCGAGGACGGCGATCAGCGGCTCGGCGGCGAAGGGGAGCTGCATGACGTGGCGGACGACGATCCACGCCGTGGCGGCCGCGCCGATCGCGGCGGCGGCGCCGGCGATGGCCCCGATCGCTCCGTGTTCCAGCAGGGTCACCGCGATCACGCGGAGGCTTCCGGCGCCGAACACCCGCAGGACGGCCGTCTCCCGACGGCGGGCGCCGATATGGACCGCGATCGAGCCGGCGAGGATCAGCAGCCCGCCGAGCAGCGCGATCAGCCCGACGACCCGGATCGCGAGCGCGACGGTGTCCGCAACCTGCTGCATCGTGTTCAGCACGTCCCGAAGGTCCACGACCGACACGTTGGGGAACTCACCCACCACGGCGCCCTGGAAGCGGGCGCGCTCCACGATGTCCTCGGGACCTCGCACGAACCCGGCGTAGCTCTTGGGGAAGTCGCGCACCGAGTCGGGGTGGAACAGAAAGGTGAAGCCGCCGTTTCGGGCGTTTCGCCATTCCACGTCGCGGATCGAAGTGACGCGCGCGTCGAGCGTCTCCCCGAGGACCTCGAACCGGATCACGTCGCCGAGTGCGAGCCCGTGGTCGTCGGTGAGCCAGTCCTCCACCGAGACCTCGATGCCGTCGGCTGGCCGCTCGCCCCAGAACTCGCCCGCGATCAGGGTCTCGTTGTCCTCCATCGTGGACCGCGAGCTCACCGTGTACTCCCGGCCGAGCCCGGCGCGACGGACCGCCTGACGGTCGGGATACTCGAAGGTCGCGCCGTAGATCGCCTGGACGCGGGTCTGGAGCACCGGGATCAGGTTGATGTCGGGGGCGCCGCTGGCGGCGGAGCGCTCGCGCACCGCGGCGAGCTGATCCTCCTGGATGTCGAGGAAGAAGAGATCGGGGGCGTCGCTGTCCTCCTGGAAGGCGAACTCGCGCTGCAGGTTGCGCTCGATGCCGACGGCGGCGGTCACGAGAAAAACGCCCACGCCGAGCGCGACGAGCACCACCCGCACCTGCGCCGCGCCCCGAAGGACGGTCCGCACCGCATGGCGCACCGCGAAGCTGCGGGCGCCCAGCAGCGGCCGGAGGCTGCGGAGCAGCATCCCGCCCAGCACCCACAGCAGCGCCGCCACCGCGACGAAGCCCCCGGTCACCGCAAGCGTGATCAGCGCCGATCCCGACTGCCAACCGGCGAAAGCGAAGAAGGCGACCGCGGCGGCGGCCGCGACCGCGTTCTCGGACCGGCGGGCGCGGGACGACGAGTCCTCGTCCAGCAGGTCGCCGGCGCGGAGGAGGCCGAGGGGCCGGACCCGCCGGAGCGGCAGCAGCGGGAACAGCGCTGACAGCAGGGACACCACGAGCCCGGTCAGCGCCCCCTGGAGAGCGGCGAGCGGCGTCAGTCCGGCGGTGAACCGGACGCCGAAGGTGTCCACCGGCGGGATGAACAGATGGAGCGCCGCCGCCCCGACTGCGATCCCGACCGCCGAGGCCAACGCGGCGAGGGCGAGCACCTGGATCAGCGCGATCCACAGAATCGTGGAGGAAGGAACCCCGAGGCACCGCTCGATGGCCGCGGTCGGGAGCCCCTGGCGGGCGAACGCGCGGGCCGCGCTGAACACTCCGATCCCGCCGAGGACGAGGATGACGAATCCGGCGAGGCTCAGGTAGTCCTCGGCGCGCTGGATCCGCCGCGCCAGCCGGGCGCCGGTCTGCCGGTAGGTGCGCACCCGCACCGGCTGCTCGTCGAGCGCCTCGCGCAGCGTCGAAGCCAGCGCGCTCGCCTCCTCCTCGTCGGAGACCGCGAACAGGACCTCGCGCCGGCCGCGGCCCGCCACATCCACCAGACCGGTGGCGCGCAGCTCGTCGAGCCCGACGAGAACCCGGGGGCCGCGGGAGAAGAAGTCCACGCCCGCTCCCGGTTCGCGCACCAGCTCGCCCCGCACTTCGAACCCGGCCCCGCCGAGGAGCAGTTCGTCCCCGACTTCCAGCCCGAGGCGGGCCGCCAGTTCCGGCCGCACGATCGCGCCGCCTCCGGCGAGGAGCTCCGGCGAAAACTCCACGCCGCCCGCGAGCTCCATCTCGCCGTACAGCGGGAAGCCGCCGTCCACGCCCTTCAGCTCGACCATCGCGGCGCGCAGGGGATCGGCGGCCGATCGGGCGAGCGTCGCGATCTGCGCCGCCCGCGCCACCCCGGCCAGCGGATGGGCCGACGCGGCGTCGTCCATGGCCCCCTCGACCTCGGGGGTGAACCCCTCCGACGTCGAAACGACGACGTCCGCCGCCATCAGGAAGCGGGACTCGGACTCGAGGGCCCGGTGGAGACTGTCGGCCGCCGAACGGAGCACGACGATGGCGGCCACGCCGATCCCGACGGCGAGGAAGAAAACGGCGAGCCGCCGGATCGAGGACCGCAACTCGCGCGCCGCCATCCGGAGCGCGAAACCGACGGGCCGAAACCCGGAAGACGACGGCATCAGACGCCGGCGCCGGCGAGCGCCGGTTCCGGCTCGGGGACGTTCCGGGGCGCGAGCGGTTCATCGTGGAGACGGCCCCCGCGGAGCAGGAGGCGGCGATCGGCGCGCGCGGCGAGGCCGGAATCGTGGGTCGCGATCAGGAGGGTCGCGCCCGTCCGGTCCCGCACTCCGACCAGCAGGTCGGCGATGCGGCCCCCGGTGTCCTCGTCGAGGTTCCCGGTGGGCTCGTCGGCGAGGATCACCGTGGGCTCATTCGAGATGGCCCGCGCGATCGCAACCCGCTGCTGCTCGCCGCCGGACAGCTTCGACGGCAGGTGATGCGCCCGCTCGGCAAGTCCGAACGATTCCAGCAGCCGCCAGGCTCGGTCGTGGGCGTCCCGAAGCCCCGCGATCTCGAGCGGGACGCCGACGTTCTCCAGAGCGGTGAGGTTCGGCAGGAGGTGGAAGGACTGGAACACGAAGCCGAGGTGCTTCGCCCGGAAGCGGGCGAGCTGCTCCTCGTCGAGCGAGCCGAGATCGGTCCCGGCCACCGAGACCGAGCCGGCGGTCGGAGCGTCGAGTCCGGCGAGGAGGCCGAGGAGGGTGGACTTGCCGCTCCCCGACGGCCCCCGCACGCAGACGATCTCCCCCGGCTCCGCCACCAGATCCAGGTCTCGCAGGATCACCAGCGGTCGCCCCCCGCTCTGGACCGTCTTCCCGAGGCCCTCGGCCCGGATGGCGGTCGGCGCGGCGTCGGCTGCAGTCATCGGCTGGCTGTCTCCCCCGGTGGCTCCGCCCGCCCGGTCTCCGGCCCTGTCGTTACGCCTTCCCCGCCACCGGGTTCCCCGAGAAGCGGCTCCAACGCCCGCCAGACCGTCTCGGCGAGGCGGCGCGCCCCCTCGGGATTCGGGTGGATGCGGTCCCGCTGGTTCAGCTCGGCGACTCCCGCCACGCCTTCGAGGATGTCGTCCACCAGCGGCACCCCGGACGTCACTGCGACGTCGGGAAACACCGCGGCGAACGCTTCCTCGTAGTCGGGTCCGAGTTCCGGGGGCGACGGCACCCCGGCGAGGAGCACCCGGAGTCCGCGGCTCTCGGCTTCGGCGATCATCGCGAGCAGGTTCTCCGCCATGGCGTCGGGAGGCGAGCCCCGGAGGCCGTCGTTTCCGCCGAGCGCGATCACGACCACCTCGGCGTCCGGCTCGCGGTCGAGGACCCACGGCAGGCGGCGGAGCCCTCCCGCCGTCGTCTCGCCCGAGACCCCCGCGTTCACCACCCGGTAGGGGTAGCCCTTCGCCTCGAGCTGTTCCTGGAGGCGGGCGGGCCAGGCTTCGGTGACGTCCACGCCGTAGCCCGCGGTGAGGCTGTCCCCGAACGCCACGATCGTGGATCGGTCGTCGCTTGTCGCCTCCGGAGGCGGCGGGGGCCGGACCGGCGCCGGAGCGGATTCCGGGGGCGCGACTTCGGGCTCGGCTCCATCGCAGGCGACGCCGAGTGCGAGCAGCCCGGCGGCCGCCGCCGCTCCGATCCGGCGGACCCGACGGGGCCGAGCCCACGCCGCTGGACCGAAGAGCATGCGCGCCGCCCCGGCGCCGGAGGGCCTACTCACCCACCAGGGCGTTGAAGAACAACTTGAACGTGCCGTGGGTCTGCGCCCGGTGCTGGGCCCGGAAGCCGATCATCACGATCTCCCCGTCGCCGTGCGCGACCGACACCATGGAGGCCTTGCTGGCGATGGCCTCCTCGCCGAGCAGCCAGCCGCTCTGAAGCAGATCGCGGTCCCGGTAGGTGACGACGCGCCGGACGTCGGCGCTGCGGCGGCCGGGCACGGTCTCGTACACCTGACCGCCGGCGAGATACGCGACGAGCGCGTCCTCCGGCATCCCCCAGGCGAAACGGCTCCCGGTGTCCACCGAGACCCGGAGCGTCGAACCCGGCGCCCAGAACTCGTTCCCCCACTGGCCCGCCACCGCGTCGCGCACCGGAACGTCGAACTCGTCGAGCACGAGCTGTCCGGCCTGGGCGAAGGTCACGAGCGTGCCGCCGGCCCGGACGAAGGCGTCGAGCGCCTCGGCGCCCTCCTTGCCGAAGCCGCTGCGGAACTCGGGCGGCGTTGCGGCCGGGTCCGGCCCCCGCCCGCCGCTCGGGGCGTCCGGTGACGGCCCGAGCATCATCGTCTTCGAGTCGGCAGGCAGGATGATCACGTCCCAGCGCTCGTGGAGATCGCCGGCAAGGATCTCCTCGTCGAAGAGGCTGGTGTACTCGAAGTCGAAGTCCTCGAGGAGCCAGCGGGTCCAGCCCTCGTCCATGTTGCCGCCGTAGAAGCGCTGGTACATGCCGATCCGCTGCTGCGACAGCGGGGCGGTGGTCGCTCCGGCGGGGGCAGCGGCGAAGCCGACCCCGGTGGCGGCCGCGATCTCGCGCAGCAGCCCCGGGTCGGTTCCCGCGGCCACGACGAAGTCCCCGGCCGCGGCTCCGGCGCCGTCGGCCGTCACCCGGGACACCGAAGCGCCGGCGGCGAAGAGCCGGTTCACGGCGCGGAATCCGTCGTTCAGGGCGCCTTCGACGAGGTAGCCATCGGGCGCCGAACCCGCGACCTCGCCCGAAGGCAGCTCCCGCTCGGTGACCACGACGAGGTCGGTCTCGAGCGGCGTGCGGGCCTCATCCACGCGAACGCCCATGAACTCGGCGAGCACGTCCCCCGACATGTCGTAGGGCCGGATCGGCTCCCCGTCCGCGGTCCGGGTGTAGCTGTTGTCCGGATAGAGGGTCCGACCGAGCAGCCAGCGAACGACGCCCTGTTTCGGCTGCGCCATCGAGACCACGAAGCTGTCCGGCCCGTACACCCGACCCTCGTGGATGAAGCCTCCCGGGGTCTGCTCCACGGTGATCCCCTGGAGGAGCAGCTTGTCCACCAGCTTCCCCGCGGTGAGCGAATCGTGCTGGCTGGCCGGGATGAGGTAGGCCTTCACGTCGCCCTCGGCGCCGCGACGGGTCTGCCGGCTGGCCTTCAACCACGCGTTCCGGAGCACCGTGTCCCGGTTCCGGGCGGCGATCTCGAGCGGCGAGAAGGTGGCCGAAATCTGCCGATCCACGATGTCGCGGACGTGCCACCAGCCGCCCTTCCACGGGTTCGGGAAGGTGGTCTGGGCCTCGTACTCGGGGAGCTGACGGGAACCCCGAAGCTGGTCCGGGTGGACGTAGAGCGGGGTCGCGAGCCGTGCGCTGGCGGACTCGGTGAGCATCCCGGCGATGTTGTGGAACGGGGTGATCCAGTGGAAGCCGAAGTGCCCCCACCCCGAGTAGATGGCCGCGTTCACCGTGCCTTCGAAGCCCTCTTCCTCCATGCGGTAGGCCATGTGCGCGCCGTACCAGGACATCTCCCGCCAGACGATGGGGTCGGCCCCCGGGCGGATCGGCTCGGCATAGGGAGGCAGGTAGATGCGCGCGGTGTAGGCGCCCATCTGGTGGTGATCAATGAAGCCCTGGGGGATCCAGTCGCGGAACAGGAACGAGGCGACGTAGCGGGATTCCACCGTGTTCTGCATGAAGGCGTCGCGGTTGTTGTCGTGCCCGATGTAGTGGTGGTAGAGCCCGGGAGGCTGCGCCGCCTCGTATTCGGTCCCGACCCACCGGTCGTACCACTCGTTCACCAGATCCACGCCGTCCGGGTTCATCGAAGGGACCAGGATCGAAATCGTGTTGTCGAGGATCTCGTGGATGCCGGGGTCGTCCCGGGTGGCGAACATCCAGACGATCTCGGCGGCCGCCTGGCTGGCGGCGACCTCGGTCGAGTGGAGCGCGTAGCCCTGGAGGAAGACGACCTTGCCTTCCCGGATCGCGCGGTCGATCTCGTCCTGCGAGTGGCCTCGCGGGTCCTGGAGGACGGCGTTCATCTGCCGGTAGTCGTCGAGCCGGGCCAGGTTCTCCGGCGAGGAGACGAACAGGACGAGGAAGGGCCGCCCGAGGGTCGAGGGCCCCATGTTCATGAGCCGGATCCGGTCGCTCTGTTCCGCGATCAGCTCGTAGTACTCGACCAGCTTCGGCCACTTGGCCAGCTTGCGGTCCTCGCCCATGCGGTGTCCGAAGAACTCCTCCGGGGTCGGGGTCTGCGCCGCCGCCGGGAGGGCGAACAGGAGCGCGAGGGGCGCGGCCAGGAGGAAGCGCCGGCGGACGCGATGGGAGGTGGGGCGAAGGGTCATGAGGAAGGTGACGGCCCTGAGGGGCTCGTTGGGGAGAAGGCCCCCACCCACCCCGAACAGCGCGAAGAATAACGCCGGGTACCATCCCCACCGCCGATGGACGCCCAGCCGCCCCGCGGAACGGATGGACCCCTCCGGACCGTCGTCTTCCTTTGCGTGGCGAACTCGGCTCGCAGCCAGCTCGCCGAGGCGGTGGCGAGGCAGATCGCCCCCCCGGGACTGCGAGTCCTGAGCGCGGGGTCGCAGCCGTGGCGGGTCCACCCGGTGGCGGTCCGGGTGCTCGGGGAGATCGGACTCGACGTCTCGAGCGCGCGTTCCAAGGGGACGGACGAGATCCCCATCGCCGACGCCGACCTGGTCGTGACCCTGTGCGCGGAGGAGGTCTGCCCGGTGGTCCCGCCCTCGGTGCGGCGCCTCCACTGGCCGCTTCTCGACCCGGCGACCGGATGGGGAGAGGAGGATCTGCTCCGGCGCTTCCGCGCCACCCGCGACGACCTGCGCGAGCGGATTGCGGAACTCTTCGAGCGGGAATTCGCCGGCGCCGCCGCGACGCAGTGAGCGGCTGACCCGGTTCAGCCGACCGCCGCGATCCGGGTCCGCTCCTCCAGCGCGATCCGCCGCGCCTCGTCCAGCGGGACGACTTCGAACGCCACCTCGCTGCCCGGCAGCGCGTGCGCGAGGCGGTGGAGGTCGGGCGCAACCACCGCCCCGAGCTTCGGGTATCCGCCGGTGACCCCCTGGTCCGGGCCCATGACGATCGGTTGGCCGGAAGCGGGGACCTGGATCGCTCCCGGCGGGCTGCCGTCGGAAACGATCTCGTCCCCACCGGGAACGTGGGTCAGGCGGGGACCCTCGAGCCGCACACCCATCCGGTTCGAGTCGCCCGAGACCCGGAAGCGGAGGTCCGGCAGGTCTGCCAGGCGCTCGGCGGGGAAGGAGTCGTCCTGGGGCCCGAGACTGACCCGGAGGCGGAGGGGGCCGGCTTCGGGGGACCGGATCGCCTCCGGCAGGAAGCGATGTTCGCGCGCTGCCGGAGGCTCCGGACCGACGGGGAGCAGATCGCCGCCCCGGAGCCGTCGTCCTTCGAGGCCGCCGAGCCGGGCCAGCCGGTAGGTGGAGCGCGACCCGAGGACCTCGGGGACCGCGATGCCTCCGGCGACAGCGAGGTAGCATCGAAGCCCCGACGGCGGACCCGGAAACCGCAACACGCTGCCCGCGGGCGCCCGAATGGCGGTTCCGAGCGGGACCCGCCACGGAGGGCCCGCCGGGAGCTGGAGCAGGGCGCGGTGATCGGCTCCTCCGAGGGCGAAGAGGGTGGAGCCCCGGAGGCGCAGCACCGGCCCCGCGAGCGTTATCTCCAGCCCGGCGGCGGCGTCGGGATTGCCCACGACCCGGTTGGCGAGGCGCAGCGAGACCGGGTCCGACGCTCCGGAACGCGGGACCGCCAGATGCAGATGCCCGAAGCGGCCGAGATCCTGAACCGTCGTCAGCAGCCCGCCCCTCTCGACCTCGATCCGGGTCTCGATGTCTTCGGTCGGCTTCGGCGACGGTGGCGCGGGCTCTTCCTCGGACAGCCGGGCGACCGGGAGGAAGCGAACCACGTCTCCGGCGAGGTAGGGCGTGGGCGGGGTCCGGTCCAGATTCCACAGGAGCCGGGGGTCCACGCGCCCGAGCACGCGCCAGCCGGTGGGCGCCTCCCACGGATAGATCCCGACCTGGCGGCGGGCGGTGATCAGCGACCCCGCGGGCACCCGGAGCCGGGGCGTGGCGCGACGGGACACATCGAGGCGCGGATCCATCATCCCCATGTAGGCGAACCCGGGGACGAACCCCATGGCCAGCACCCGGTAGTCACGTCCCGCGTGGCGCCGAACGACCTCCTCGACCGGGAGCCCGGCGCGCTCCGCGAGAAGCGGCAGATCCTCCCCGTCGTAGGCGCAGGGGATCTCGAGCCGCCGGCGGGGTGGCGGCGGCTCCGGGCTGGCGCGGCGGGCAAGGCGCAGGGCGTGGTCCCGGATCGCCACCGGGTCGGCCGCCGGGTCGTGGACGACGAGAACCGACCGGTAGCTGGGCACCGACTCGCGGTAGCCGTGGAAGGGCTCCTTGTCGAGCAGCCGCGCCAGGGCCGTCGCCCGCGCGTTCAGCGCCAGCGAGATCCGGTTCCCGAACTCGACGACGAAGGCCGACTCGCCGCCACCCCGGATCCGGGGCTCGGGGGCGTTGCTGGCCACGCCAATTCAGCCTGTGGACAAAGTCACGCGGCATTCGAGCGGCGATGCATCCCGCCTGAACGCGCCCCTCCGCTTCGCTCCGGGGCGCTCTTCGTTGCGCATCGGTCGAAATACACCCGGTATTCCTCCCTCGCGCGCCTCGTCAGCCGGGCGCCTCGCCACTCTCGGTGCTCACTTGACTTTATCCACAGGCTGAATTCGGGCGCTTTCGGACGGGCCGGGCGCGGCGGTCAGGTGAGCGGCGCCACCGTCACGCCCGCCTCCTCGAGAAGCCGGCGGACGGTGCGGGCGTTGCCGAGCGCCGCCGGGTTGTCTCCGTGGAGACACAGCGTCTCCGCGTCCAGCTCGACGCGGGAGCCGTCGTGGGCGGTGACCGCTCCGGACGCGATCTCGACCGCCTGCGCCGCGGCGCGCTCGGGGTCGTGGATCACCGAGCCGGGAATCGCCCGCGACTGGAGCGTCCCGTCCGGGTTGTACACCCGGTCGGCGAACGCCTCCCCGACGTAGCGGAGTCCGGCGGCCGCCGCCGCATCCCGCATCGAGGAAGAGGTCGCGAGCCCCATGAACAGGAGGTCGTCGCCGACGCGCGCGATGCCCCGGGCGATGGCCGAGGCGAGGTCGGCGTCCTGCACCGCCTGGTTGTAGAGCATCCCGTGGGGCTTCACGTGGACGAGCCGCCCGCCGCGGGAGCGCACGAAGGCGGCGAGGGCCCCCACCTGGTACACGACATCGGCCTCCACTTCCGCCGGGGAGACCTCGATGAAGCGCCGCCCGAAGCCGCGGAGGTCGTGATGGCCCGGATGCGCCCCGACCGAGACGCCGCGATCCATGGCGAGCTGGACGGTTCGGTCCATGATGAGCGGGTCGCCGGCGTGGAACCCGCAGGCCACGTTCGCCGAAGAGACGATCTCGAGGATCTCCTCGTCGCAGCCGAGGGCGTAGCTCCCGAAGCTTTCGCCCATGTCGCAGTTCAGGTCGATGCGCATGGGCCGATTCTATGGACCGGCGGTGCAGCCGCGGAGCGGGGGCTCGGCCAGCTCAGCCCCGGCCATACGCATCCACGAGGTCACTGGCTCGGGGCGGGAGTCGCGCTCGATACCTCCGCAAGTTCGCGGGCGAGCGCCAACTGTTGGTCCTTCGCCACCGGCCAGCCGGTCACGTTGCCGTGGCGTGGTGGGGTCTCGTCAAGATCGAGGCTCAGGGTGCGGTCGGCCAGGTCCGACAGCCGAAGGTCCCCGCGACCGTGGAACCGGCGGTTTGGACGGCTCGCATGTACAGCGAGGTGCTGCCAGATTTGTGTCTCGTCCAGACCATCGCTCCGAAACACAGCCGTTGGGGCCGCAGTACGGCAGGAAAGCCGCGGGACGCGGGCGGAACCCCGCGTCGGCTCCCGTCACGTGGCGACGTGAGAAAGCCCGGCGCGTGACCGGCACGCCACGCACTATAGGCATGCGCTACTTCATCAAACGCCGGACCACGCTCAGCAACCCCGGGGGCAGACCTTCGGCGAACGGTTCGATCCCGGTCAGGCGGGAGCCTCCGACTCGGGCCGCGTACCGCAGCTCGCCGTTGCGACCGATGCTCAGATGGAGCAACCGGTCGGAGGACCAGCACCATTCCACCACAGCGCCCCCTTCCGGATCGAAGGCATAGTGCGGAAGTCCGAGCAGAGGAAGTAGGGCACCCACGACCTCTTCGGCCCATGCCGCGGACAGCGGATCGGCAGGATCCGCTCCGTACCCGTCCCAGTCGGGCGCGGAGCAGTCGCGAAAGGCCTCGACCAGTGCCTGCCGCCCTGCGCGTCGGAGTTCCGGGTCGTCGCCAAGCTCGGCTCTTTCCTCCCGCAGGGCAGTGAGCTGGTCCGGGATGAGACGCGCCTCGGGTGTCGCGCCGCGACCGGTCCCGCGCCACAGCAAGGAGGGATCCAGTCGCCGCCCCGGGAGAGTCACGCCCCGAGTTTGGTCGTTCGTCGCGACCATCATTTCCATCGTGCCACGGCCAGATCAGCGGCGCCGGTGCGACCCCGCCGCACCACTCGGACATGCCTTCACTGTAATGGAGGCCGACACGGATCATCGCGGAGACCACGATGGATGTCGACACCGGCAATCTACCCCATCACGGCCACGAGCGTGGGGGCCCTCAGGGGAGTGTGGATTGCGGCGCACATCGCCAGGCACGGGCCGTCTGGCCCCGCGCAGAGAGCGTCGGCTGGTTGACCGGGTCCGCGATGCCTGGTCGCGCCCTGTAGAATCCCGATCATGGGTAAAGGCGACCGGCGCACCAAGCGCGGCAAGATCTTTCAGGGCACCACCGGAAAGCGGCGGCCGAAGCGGCCGAAGAAGTAGGGCGCGGCGAAGTCGGCCTCCGTCACCGGGGGTCCCGGAGGCGTCCGCCACGGTCCGACGCGGAGGCCGGCGGCCGTTCCGACGTGGATCTCCTTGAGTTCCGGATTCCTCCGCTATCTCGCCGCCAAGCGCAGCGCGGATCGGCGGGCGTTCCATCGTGGCGTCCACCAGCGCGCCGCGGAGGCCATCCGGGATCTGGCGAGACGGCGTTCGGCCAGCCGCCCGGTGCGGGCGCTCGAAGTCGGCGGCGGCGCTGGAGGGGCGTTTCCGGTGTGGATGGCGCTCCTCGCACCGTGCCCGCGGGTCGAGTTCGTCGCGACCGACGCCGAGGCGGACCTGCTCGACGGCTACCGCGAGGCGGCTCTGCGCTACGCCACCAGGTCGGGGCTGGACGGGGTCGGCGCCGATCGCGGGCGACTCCGGCTGGAGGGTGCCGGCGCGGATGCCCGACGGATCGAGGTCACCTTCGGGACGGCCAGTGTGCCGAAGCCGCCTCCGGCGGGCCCGTTCGACGTGCTGCTGGCGCAGTCGTTCTGGGATCTGCTTCCGCCCGGTTCCGCTCCCGCCTACGCCCGGAGGGTGCTTGTTCCGGACGGGCTCTTCCTCGCCACCCTCACGTTCGCCGGCGAGACGCGCTTCGAGCCGAGCCACCCCCTCGACGAGCCGATGCTGGCGTCCTATCACCGCAGCATGGGAGGTGACCGGGGCGGCGATCCCGGCGCGGGAGACCGAATGACGCGGGACTTCGCAGCCACGGAGTCCGGGTTTCGGGTGCTGGCGGAAGGTTCGTCGGACTGGGATGTGAGCCCCGGAGACGAGGGCTACGAGAGGGACGAACGCTTCTTCGTCGAGACCATCCTGGGGTTCGTTGCGAAGGAGACGGCGACAGACCCTCTGGTCCCGCCCGGAGTCCGCCGCGATTGGCTCGAGGCCCGCCGCCGCCAACTCCGGGAAGGGAGACTCGCCTACTCGGCCCGGCAGCGCGACCTGCTGGCCGAACGGCTCAGCTAGCCGGCCGGGAGGACAGCCGCTCGTATGGAGCGCCCCGGTCTTCCCGGTAGGAGGGGTGCTCCGGAGCGGCAAGTTCCGGCTCCTGTACGAGCGCCGGGCCCCTACCGGAAGAACCAGCGGGGTCCGACGTTCCGAGCGGCGCATCCCCCGCACCGGGAGAATCGGGCGTTCCGTGCGGCGCCGGCATGGGATCCGGCCCGTTCCCCCGGTGGGGGCTCCCATCGTCGCGCGCCGCGATGAGCTGATCCAGCTCTGCGCGCAGCCGCTCCAGGATCCGGTCGTAGGGGAAGGCCCCCAGAGGCTCCGGTCCCCGCTTCAGGTTCACGAACGCGGGACCGCACCAGAGCCCCAGATCGGCGTCGTCCGTCTCGCCCGGACCGTTCACCCGGCACCCCATGACGGCGATCGTGATCGCATGGCGCTCGGCGTAGCGAGTGATGTCGCGGACTTCCTCGGCGAGCTCGACGAACTGCTCGTTCTCGACCCGCGAGCACGAAGGACAGGAGATGATGTTCAGCCGGTCCTTCGGGAACTCGGGCACCGAGCGGAAGCGCCCGTTCGCGATGTCGCGCAGGATGTCGTGTCCGGCGACGACCTCTTCCGGCTTGCGCGGGTTGGGCAGAGTCAGCGAAACCCGGATGGTGTCCCCGATCCCGCGACTCAGGAGCTGTTCGAACGCGATCCGGGTCTTGATGACGCCCTCCGGGGGCAGCCCGGCTTCAGTGACGCCAAGATGGAGAGGCACTTCCGGAAGCCTCTCGGCGAACTGCCGGTTGCCCTCGATGACATGCGCCGGATCGGAGTCCTTCAGCGAGACGACGAAGCGGGTGAACCCGATCCGTTCGAGCATCTCGCAGTGCTCGGCGGCGGACTCCACCATCGCCCCGACGGGATCGTCCCGGAACCGGTCCCCGTGGGCAGGATCCATGGAGCCGCAGTTGACCCCGATCCGGAGCGCGACGTCGTGCTCTCCGGCGACGTCGGCGAGGAAGGCGACCTTGTCGGCCACCGGTCGCGAGGTTTCGTGGTGCCAGAGATGGCCCGGGTTGTAGCGGACCTTGTCCACGTGGCGCGCCACGGACGACGCGAGCCGGTAGCTCTCCTGGAGATCCACCGAGAGGTTCGCGGAGGTCCGCTGCCGAATCTCGGCGAGGGCTTCGACTTCCCTCCTGCTGTCCACGGCGATCCGAACGATCCCGGCGCCCGCTGCCCGAAGCGCCTCGGTCTGGGCTGCGGTCGCTGCCACGTCCCGCGTCGGGGTCGCGCACATGCTCTGCACCACGACCGGGTGCCCGTCACCGACGATCACCCCGCCGACGCGAACGGCCCGCGTGGGGTTGCGCTCGATCACGAGGGAAGCGTAACCGGCCGAGCCGCCGGCGCGCCGGAAGTCCGGGCTTACGCGGAGCTGAGCTTCCGCTGCCCCCCTGACTGGAGCTTCCAGAACGCGCCCTGAAGTCCGGCGGCGCTGAGGATCGCCTGCTTCGCAGCGAGTGACGACGGGCGCCAGTCGTCGTCGAATCGCCCCGCATACCACGCGGCGCTGAGTCGCCCGATCACCCTCACCGGGACGGCGGCGCCGCCGTTCCGGCCGCTCGGCTGGCGCCGTTCCCAGGCGGCGGCCGCTGCTTCCGACCGGAAGGCCACGATGTTCGCTCAGGTGAAGTGGATGTCGTCCCAGAACCGCCGGGCCGGCACCGGAAATCGCACCACGGCTCCGGGCGGCCCGGCCCTCCCGTCACACACCGTCAGATCGAACGCCTCACCGGTCTCCGGGCAGCGAGTCGGCGTGACGCCGTCGGTCCCGAGGAGCAACGGGATCGCGAGGGCGTCCCAGGCGCAGTTGGCCTCGTAGATCCCCTGCGGCGTCTCGACCCGGAAACCCGTCGGCGCACCGGCGAACGGATGCGCCATGAGGACCGACCCGTCGGGATCGAGCACCAGAACGTGCGCGGCGGCGAGCGCTTCGAACGCTCCCGTCACCCGCTCCGGCGCAGCATCCAGTCCCGCAGCGATCTCTCCCGCCGATGGCATCGCGCCGTCCTCCCGGATGGAGCGGAACAGGTGACCCCGCACTCTCCACGCGAAGTCACCGAGGGTCGCGGTCATCGGGTGGTGGCCGAAGCGCTGCGCCGGCGCCGCTCCAGGCACGCGTCGAGGCTCCAGCGGTCGTCGCCGTGGAGCGCCAGCATGATCGCGAGGAGCAGCGTCCGCGGGACCACGTGGGCGGAAAAATCGAAGATCGGCTCGTGGAGAAGATGCCCGAAAGTGACCAGGATCAGCACTCCGCCGAGGCCGACTGAGGCGAGAAGCCGCTTCCACCCGAGGAGAAGAAGCGCCCCGCCGGCGAGCTCCACGAACGGGACGGTGGTCCCCGCAACCCACAGCGACCACATCGGCAGGAACGTGTCCGCGTAGGGCTCCACGAAGAGCGTCCGGGCGTGGACGGCCGCCCCCAGCGAGAAGACCTTCCACCACCCCGCGGCGGCGAAAACCAGCCCGAGAACGAGCCGCACGACGACCGCCGCGAGCGCCCGCGCCGTCGGGTCCGCTCGTGATCTCATGATTCCGCCCCTCCGACGCTACCAGCCCGCGGGCGCCCCGGAGTAAGCGGTCAGACACCGCGCGAGGTGGTGACGGGCGGCGGGCGTCAGAACCGGTAGGACAGGTTCAGAGTCGCTGCGACGCCGCTCAGATCGATCGAGAAAGGGTGCGCAGCGCCCGCAAACAGGCCGCCGATGGCCTGGTCGAGGAGCTCTCCGAGTTCGTCGAAATCGCCGTCTTCTCCTGGGATTGTGCCGACGCCCCGCTCGAAGAGGGCGGCGAAACCGTCGAAGTCCGCTCCCGAGCCTGCGAATGTCGCGCGCCCGAAGCGGCTCCACCGGACCTTGACCCCGAGCGACAGCCCATGAGTCAAACGCACATCCGCGCCGATCAGGGCCTGGACGCCGGGGACCGAGTCAGACCCCTCGAATTCGAGTGCCCGCGAGGAGAAGGGGAACCCCGGAAAGCCGATGTCCTCTCCGGCCAACAGCCAGGGCAGGCTCGGCGCGACGACCTCGTACTCCACGTCGGTCGTTGCCCAACCACCGCCCACGCCGATCCAGGGCGTCACCCGGGAACCCGTCTCGAAGTCGTAGTAAAGATTCAGGAAGAGCTGGGCCGTCTCCGTCTCGAGTCCACCGATACCGCCACCGAGACCGCCGAAGAGGGCGTCGAATCCTCCATGGCCGTTGCGACCCCGCCCGAAGCCGCGACCGAACCCGGCGCGATCCGAGCCGTGACCCCCTTCGGCGGTCGCGCGAGCAAGCATCTCCATCTCGAGTCGGAGCGCCCCCAGGTCATATCCCAGGGTCAGCCCGGCGATCGCCTCGCCGGACCGATCCAGATGGCGGTCGTTCCACAGGAGGCCACCTCCGGCTTCCAGACCGATGACGAATCCGCGCCGGGCGCGGTCCGCGTGGTGGGCCTCATCGTCATTCGAGTGAGCGCTCTCCTGTTCGGCGGGAGCACGGTTCCGGGGCTGATCGGGATCGGCAGCCGACGTGGCGGCGACGCCGAGGATCAATCCCATGAGGAGAGCCCCGGTGCGGAGCTCGGACTGGCGTGGCATGTTGTTCATACTGCTGCCCCTCCCCGGGGCGCTGGCGCCGAGTCCCGACGGACCGGCGAGGGCAATGTGGGCGCGCGGGAGTCCGGAAGTCCGAACGGCGCTGATCGGTCCGGACGCGAGAACCGTGCCAGCGATCACTCGATGTACGCTGCCCTCGCCTCATCGAGCCGGCGGGCCTGCGCTCCCGGACCGGAGTCCGGCGCCAGTTCTCCCGGCCAGTTCTCCGGGTGGGGGCGGGACGGGGCCCGGCATCGGCTCGCCCCATGGTGCAGAGGGACCAACGTGATCGAATACGACAAGTTCCGCGATTCCCTCCTGCGCCTCGAGGAGCAGATCGCTCACCATCGGGGGCTCAGCCCCTCAGACCATCCTCTGACGCGGGAGGGCATCGCCGAGTCGGTGATCCAGCGCTTCGAGACCTGTTACGACTGTCTGTGGAAGATCCTGAAACGGCACCTGGCCGAGGTGCTCGGCGTCCCCCATCCGCCGAGCAGTCCGAACCCGATCCTGCGGCTGGCGCACGAGAACGACCTCTTCGAAGCCCCGATCGAGCAGTGGATGCGTTACTCCCGCGCTCGGATTGACACCACGCACGACTATGACGGCGAGAAGGCCCGGGCCGCGCTGAGCATCATCCCGGACTTTCTGGAGGACGCCGTCGGGCTCTACGAGACCATGACCGGCAAGCCATGGGAACGCGACGCGAGATAGACATCACGCCGGCGGCCCGTCAGGTCGTCCTGGATCTGGTCGAGAAACACCTGCCGAACACCGAGGTCTGGGCCTACGGCTCGCGAGTCCGCGGGACTTCGAGTCCGAAATCGGATCTGGATCTGGTGGCCCTTGCGAAACCGGACCGAACCGCGGCGGTCGCCGACCTCCGGGAGGCGTTCGAGGAGAGCTTCCTCCCCTTCAGGGTGGACCTCTGGGTCTGGGACGAGGTGCCCGCGTCGTTTCGGGAGGGGATCGAGGCGAACCACGTCGTGCTGCTGCCACGCGAGAGGCCGTCGTGAACATGACGGGATCCGTCCGACACGGGTGGCAGACTGACAGCTCTTTCCAGCCGTCCCGGAAAACCTGATGACCGACCCTGAGCCCGCCGCCGGCGGTCCCCTCGACCTCAAGAGCGACGAGGGACTGCGCGAAGCCTGCCACCGGGCCGAGGCAGCGATGGACCCGGAGCGCATCCGGACCTTCGCCGCCTACCTGAAGCGCGTCCACGACACCCCGGCCGAGGAGCGTTCCTCTCTCGAGTTCCACAACCTCATCTGGCTGGACGAGACGATCTATCCCACGAGGACCGGAATCAGCCTTGAGGAAACGATCAAGGCTGAAGAGTTCCGAGCGTGGTTCGCAGACCAGATCGGGCCGCTCCTGAGCGATCCAGACTCACACGCGGAACAGCGCGTCACCGCGCTCAGGGCCTTGTTCACGGGAGTGCGAAAGCGCGCGAAAACGTCAGGCCGCGAGAAACCGCGACACACCGTGCTGCGGGGTCTCGCCGCACTCTTCCCGCGCGAAATGACAGGACTCCCTGTAAGCCTGCTCCGACGTCTCGCCACCTCGATGGACCGTTCCGCGGAGTGGCGGCGACTGAACCACCGAGTCGTATCGAGGTTCACTTCAGTTCTCGGTCCGGTGGAGCGGGACGACTGGGAAGCTGTCGCGAGGCGACTCGAACTCCCCACTCAGCTCCTGGAAACTGAGCCGCCGCCCCCTCCACCTCCTGTACCGAATGATGAGGGCCGGTATTGGCTTTTCGCCCTCGGAAGGGGTGCCCGCTGGTGGGACTCTTGCCGACAGGAAGGCGTGGCCATCCTGGGTTTCTCCGATGTAGGTGACCTCAGGGATTATGCGACGAGGGAGGAAATACCTCTGAAGTCCAACAGTTCGCTGGCGTGTTGGCAGTTTTCCCGCGACATGAAGCCAGGAGACACGATCTTCGTGAAGGTCGGGGCGAACAAGGTGCTCGGACACGGCCTTGTCAACTCCGACTACCGGTTCGAACCCCGGCACCCGAATCACCGGCACGTGCGTGATGTGAAGTGGCTGTCCGATCTCGGGCCCAAGGGCGCGGAAGTGGACTTTGGTTCCCTCGACGTCGACCAGTTCCCGCTGAAAATCCTGACGGACATCACGGACCACCACGGGACGTTGCGCCAGATCTGGAAGGCGCTCCCGGGAGACAAGCCCTCGCTTCGCACGATCCTCAAGTCTTTCGAGCGGCTGAGACTAGTGGAGGAGCCGCTCAGTTTTGCACCAGAACTCGTCGAGACGCTCCACACCGGACTGTGGACCGGCGAACGGCGGCATTTCGCCGTGCTCACCGGGCTCTCGGGAGCGGGCAAGACCCGGCTCGCAATCGAGTATGCCAAGGCGATCATCGGAGACGCCGACGGGGCCCGCGTCACGATCCAGGTGCGGCCCGGGTGGCACGACGCGGCCGATCTGCTCGGGCACGTGAATCCGATCGGCGAGAAGGAGTACATCCGGACGTCGTTCCTGAAGCTCGTCCTGCGTGCTCTGGAGCGGCCTTCGGCGCCGCATGTCGCCATCCTCGACGAGATGAACCTCTCCCATGTCGAGCAGTACCTGGCTCCACTTCTGAGCGCGATGGAGACGGGCGACCCGATCGAGCTTCACGACTCCGCGGAGATGTCAGGGGTTCCGGGCCGGGTTCCCTACCCCGCGAATCTGGTCCTGATCGGTACCGTGAACATGGACGAGACGACCGTCGGGATTTCGGACAAGGTGCTCGACCGTGCATTCACGCTGGAGTTCTGGGACATCGAGGTCGCGGGGTGGGCCGGCTGGGCCGGATGCGGGCTGGCGGACGACGACCGAGATGCCGTCCAGAGCGCTCTCGCGGATCTGATGAAGGCGTTGAAGCCGGCGCGGCTCCACTTCGGCTGGCGCGTGATCCGCGAAGTCGTCCGCTTCGTGAAGCGATCGCTCTCGGACGAGATCCCTCGCAGCACTGCGCTCGATCGGGTGGTCTATGCGAAGGTGCTGCCCAAGCTGCGCGGCGACGACTCGGAGAGGTTCCGGAAGGCCCTGAAGGATTGCCGGACGGCTGTCGCGGACCACAAGCTGACGCGGTGCGAAGCGAAGCTCGAGGACATGAAGTCCGACCTCGCCGAGACCGGCAGCGTCCGCTTCTGGCGGTAGGGGTCCTCGAGATGGGCGCCGCCGATCCGGGACTGCGCGTCCGATCTACGGGCGGAGAGTTCCGGCCGTTGATCGCGGCAGCCACGGCCACCGGATTCCGCGAGCTCCAGAAGGTCCGCTTCACAGCTCCCTCGGAGCTCGTGGGCGATCTCTACGTGGACGACGTGAAGCTGCGCCGAAGCGACACCGGGTGGAGCTGGACGCCGGGCTTCTACGCCGGAGAAGTCCGCGCCGAGTTCGTTTCGCCCGGAGGCCACTCGCTCGGCCGCTACCGCATCGACGTCAGCCCCGATCCATCGAAGCTGGGCGACGAGCTCTTCCGCCAGATGCTCCGCGAGATGGTGGAGTTCGATCCCGCACTTCTCGAGGGCGCGGGGCCGACGCGGCACACGCTCGGTCCGCTGCGCGGGGACGCGAACCCGACGATCGAGTTCGTCCGAATGCGGCGACGCGCGGGCCGGATCCGCCGCACGCTCGCCGAAATCGGGAAGCGTCCGATCCGCGGGCTTCGGAACCGGCGAGACCTCGTGCCCCCGCGGCGGATGCGGCGGGCCGACCACCGCACCGTGCGGCTGGCGCTCCGCCGCCGCGCCACCCGTTCCCTCCTCCTGGACGGCGCACCGGCCGCCCACGACGCCCTCAGCGCCCGATTCGACGTTCCATCCGTGGAGCACACGCTCGACACGCCCGCGAACCGGGTCGCGCTCGCCATGCTCCTGGCGCTGATTCGCCGTTGCGGCGAGATCGCCGGGCTCCTCGCCGCACTCGCACCAGAAGACCCAGATCAGCGCGAGTCTCGCGACGTCGAACGAAGTCATGAGCAGGCCCGTGCGAAGCGCTGGATCGGAATCCTGAAGGCGCTCCGGCGCGATTTCGAACGGACGAGGCGGAAGTTGCCGTTCTCGGCCGTGCGGAGGCCGGGGCTCTCCGCTGCGGGGCTGAACGCCGTCGCGGCGCACCCCCTTTACGCCCGGTTCTACCGCCTGGCGTGGGAGGCGCTGCGGCAGGGCATCGGCGATTCCCCCGACGACCCGCTGCCCCTGAGTCCGACCTGGGGGCTCTACGAGAGATGGTGCCTCGTCGCGATGACCCGCTGGCTGAGAAAGACGTGCCCGGACCTCGACCCGTGGCGACCAGCCACGGGCGACCGGTGGCGCAGCCGTTCCGCCGATGGGGACATCGAGCTCACCCTGACGCTCCAGGCCAACGCCCCCCGCACGACCGGCCGCGAGCGCGTCGGGCTGTGGTCGGTCTCGGCCGAACTCCGCCCGGATCTCGTGCTGGCATGGACCCGCGCCGACGGCGACCGCGGATTCCTCGTCCTGGACGCCAAGTACCGATCCGGACGGCCCAACATCCTGAGCGGAATGACCGAGTCGGCGCACGTGTATCAGGACGCCCTGCGGATGGGCTCGCGCCGCCCTGTCGCGACGCTTCTACTCGTGCCCGATGCCTCGAACGTGCCGTGGCTGACCGAGGAGGCCTTCGTTCGCGAACATCGGGTCGGCGCGATCCCGCTCCGCCCCGGCGCGGACCCGCCGTCATGGCTCGGCCCCTTCCTCAGCAAGCGGATAGGCGATCGGCGCGCCGCACTGACGCGCCCCGCGTAGCATTCCCCGGCCCGGAGGAGTCCATGAAGTTCGAACCGTTCGTGATGGAGCGCAGCCTGTGCCAGTGGGAGAACACCGTCCGCTGGAACATCTCGGAGAGCGGGGTCCACCCGATGACCTTCGCCGAGCTCGCCGGAGACGTGGACCTCGGCGACCTGCTCCTGGGCTACCCCCAGACCAACGGCACGGTGCCGCTCCGAGAGCGGATCGCGGCGCTCTACCCGGGATCCGGACCCGACGACATCCTGGTCACGAACGGGTGCGCGGAGGCCAACTTCCTCGCGGCGCTGACCACGCTCTCCCCCGGGGACGAGGTCGTGGCGATGCTGCCCAACTACATGCAGGTCATCGGGGCGTGTCGCTCGCTCGGGGCGAACGTGATCCCGTTCCCGCTGGTCGAGTCGGACGGCTGGCGGCCGGATCTCGACGCCTTCGACGCGGCGATCTCGCCGAAGACCAGGATGATCGCGATCTGCAACCCGAACAACCCCACCGGGGCGGTGCTCAGCGAGGCGGAGGTGGACCACATCGCGGCGGCGGCGAACCGAGTCGGGGCGTGGCTGCTCTCCGACGAGGTGTACCGGGGGGCCGAAGTCCACGGCGCCGAGAGCCCGAGCTTCTGGGGCCGGTGCGACCGGATCCTCCTGAACGCGGGTCTCTCGAAGGTGTTCGGGCTGCCTGGGCTCCGGATCGGATGGACCGTGACCAGCTCGGAGAAGGCCGCGGAACTGTGGGGGCACCGGGACTACAACACGCTCGCCGTGAGCGGGATCTCGGACCGGCTGGCGCAGGTGGCGCTGGACCGACGGGACGAGATCGTGGCCCGCACCCGGGGGATCATCCGGCGGCAGTTGCCGCTGGTCGCGAACTGGATCGCGTCACACCGCGACCATCCGGTGGCGCTCTCGTGGACTCCGCCGCAGGCGGGATCCATTTGCGCGGTTCGATACGGGCATCCCATCTCGTCGGACGAGCTGCAGGAGCGGCTGCGGATCGAGAAGGATCTGCTGGTGGTTCCGGCGTCGCATTTCGAGATGGACGGGTTCCTGCGGATCGGTTACGGCGCCGAGCCGGCGGTCCTGCAGCGAAGTCTCGAACTGATCAGCGAGACGCTGGCCGAGGCGGCGCGGGAAGCGGCCGTCGCCGCGTAACGGAGCACCGTCGCCGGTCAGGTCGGTCTCTCGGTGCCGGGCCCCGACCGGGAGAACCGGCGGAGTCCGGCGCGCCGGCAGGCGCCGGTTGGCCGGGGCGCTCGGTGCCGGACTGGAGTCCGGCGCTCCGGGGGGAGAGGTTCGGAGAGGGGGGATCCGTCCTCCCTCTCCGAGAGAGAACGTGACGCCGATCGCAACCTGGAGCGGAGCGAAGGTTGCGATCTGAGGCGCGAAGCGCCGAGCGGGCCGGGGAGGGGGCCGCCCTCGATGGGTCGTCGGCCTTCATCAGTGCGGTTCCAACGGATCCGCGGCCCCCTCCCCGGCCCGCCCGACACTACGGGACCGGGCGCCTGGCGGGGCCGAGGTAGATCTGCTTCGGGCGGGCGATCTTCTGCTCGCGGTCGCCGAGCATCTCGTCCCACTGGGCCAGCCAGCCCGACATCCGGGGGACGGCGAACAGCACCGGGAACAGGCCGACGGGGAAGCCGAGCGCCTCGTAGATGATCCCCGAATAGAAGTCCACGTTCGGGTAGAGCCGCCGCTTCACGAAGTACTCCTCGCCCAGCGCGATCTTTTCCAGTTCGAGCGCGATGTCGATCTTGGGGTTCTTCCCGGTGACCTCGAAGACCTCGTAGGCGGTCTTCTTGATGATCCGGGCTCGCGGGTCGTAGCTCTTGTAGACCCGGTGGCCGAATCCCATGAGCCGGCGCTCGCCGCGGCGCACCGACTCCATGAAGGCGGGGATCCCCTCGATGGAGCCGATCTCGTCCAGCATCCTCAGCACCGCCTCGTTCGCGCCGCCATGCAGGGGACCGTAGAGCGCGGCGGAAGCAGCGGCGGCTGACGAATAGGGATCGGCGTGGGAGCTGCCCACCCCGCGCATCGCGGAGGTCGAGCAGTTCTGCTCGTGGTCGGCGTGGAGGACGAACAGCACGTCCATGGCGCGCTCGAGCACCGGATCCGGCTCGTAACCCGAGCCCTCGCCGCCGAACACCATGTGGAGGAAGTTCGCCGGGAGGCTCAGGTCGTCCCGGGGAGGAACGACCGGCAGGCCGACCCCGTGGCGATAGGCCATCGCGGCCAATGTCGGAGCGGCGGCGATCAGGCGACGGATGTGCTCGGCCCGGACCGCCGGATCCCCGACCGCCTTGGACTCGGGATGCATCGCGCCGAGACCGGCGAGGAGCGCGATGAAGATCGCCATCGGGTGCCCATCGGCCCGAAAGCCCTCCAGCATCCGCGGGAGCGGATCCGGGACAGCGGCGCGGGATGCGATTTCGGCCGCCCACGCCCGGCTCTGGTCCGGAGTCGGCAGCTCGCCGTTGAGGATCAGCCACGCGGTGTCGAGGTAGCTGGTCGTCCCGGCGAGCTCCTCGATCGGGTATCCGCGGTAGCGCAGGATCCCGAGATCACCGTCGATGTAGGTGATCCGGCTGATGCAGTTCGCGGTGTTCTTGAACGCCGGATCGTAGGTGGCGAGCCCGGGGTCGCCCTCGCCGGCGCGGATCTGGCCGAGCGCGGTGGCGCGCACGGCGCCGTGCTCGACGGGGAGTTCGTAGTCGGTCCCGGTCCGCGGATCGCTGATGCGCAGCGAAGCGAGGCCGGAGAGCTCAGGAGTGTCGGGTTCCGTGTTGGCAGGCAAAGCGGCCGAATTCTACGGAAACGGCATCCCTTTCCCTACATTGGCCTCAAATCGGCGATCATCCGGCTAGCCGCGGGACCGGGAGGAGGCGCACAGTCATGCCAAGCCAGGCGAACACCTGCGATGTCGCCATCGTCGGCGGGGGGGTCATGGGCGCCTCGATCGCCGCCCACCTCGCCGAGCGGAGGGTGGGGCGGATCGTCGTCTTCGAACGGGAGGACGAGCTGGGGACCGGCTCCACGTCCAAGGCGGCGGGGGGCGTCCGGCTCCAGTTCACCACTCGGGCCAACGTGGAGCTCTCCCGCTACAGCATCAGGGAGATCCGCCGCTTCCGCGAGCGGACCGGCGTGGACAGCGATTTCGACCAGTGCGGCTACCTCTTCCTGCTGGACTCGGAAGCGGACCTGGCGCAGTTCACCGCGACCGCCGAACTCCAGCGGGCGCTCGGGGCCCCGGTCGAAGTGATCTCGGTCGCCGAGGCGGAGCGCCTCCTGCCGGGGATCACAACCGACGACCTGGTGGGGGCGACCTTCTGCCCGGCGGACGGCGTCGCCACTCCGGCAGCGCTCGTCGCGGGGTACGCGGCGCTGGCGCGGCGGGGCGGCGTCGAACTCCGGCGCGGCGCCGGGGTCACGGCGGCGGAGGCCCGATCGGACGGCGGATTCCGGTTCACGGCGGGCGGCGAACCCTGGGAGTCGGAATGGCTCGTGAACGCGGCGGGGCCGTGGGCGCGGGGTGTCGCGGCGCTCCTCGGCGTCGAGTTCCCGGTGGATCCGGTGCGGCGGCAGTTCTTCACGACCGAGCCGGTGGGCTTCCTGCCCGACGGGATGCCGCTCACGATCGACTGGGGCACCGGGGTGTATCTGCACCGGCACAGCGGCGGCGTCCTGTGCGGGGCGGCGGACCCGGACGAGCCGCCGGGTTTCTCGCAAACGCCCGACCTCGACTTCCTCGGCGGGGTCTGGGAGAAGGGCGCGCATCGGTGGCCGCCGCTCGGCGAGGCCTCCCTCCGGACTCTCAACGCCGGGCTCTACGCGATCTCGCCGGACCACAACGCGATCCTGGGGCCGGTGGCGGACCTCCCCCGCCTCGTCGTGGCCGGCGGGTTCTCGGGCCACGGGATGCAGCACGCCCCGGCGGTGGGGCGCGCGCTGTCGGAAGTCATCGCCGACGGCGAATCCCGCACGCTCGACATCTCGGCGTTCGCGATGGAGCGCTTCGAGGCTCGCGATCGGGCTCCCGAGGGCCGAGTGATCTGACCGGACCCCCCGGTGCGCGGTACAGGGCTCGAACCTGTGACTCCCTGCGTGTAAGGCAGGTGCTCTTCCACTGAGCTAACCGCGCTCCGGCCGGGGGGATTGTCGCAACGGCCGGAACCGGGCCGGGGAAAGGGCCGTAAGTAGAGGCCATGACGACACAGCGAGCGCGGCGCCTCCTCTTCGGAGTCGCCTTGGGAACGGCCGCGGTGGCGGCGGTGCTGGCCTTCGCCGCGACGCGGGGGACCGATCCGCACCGCGACGCGGAGGCCGCCGCCGCGAGCAGCGGGGACGAGACCGCCGCCCCGACTCCCGTGACCGTCGCGGAAGCGCAGCGAGGGCCGGTGGCGGTCCATCTCGCCAGCACCTCGTCGGTGGAGGCCGAGCGAACCGCGAGAGTGCTGTCGCAGACCACGGGGGTGCTCACCGAAGTGAGGATCCGCGAGGGGGATCAGGTCACGGCGGGTCAGGTGCTCGCCCGGGTGGATCCTCGCGACCGCCGGCTCGCGCTCGAGCAGGCCGAGCTGCGACTCGCCCGCGCCGAGGCGGAGCTCTCGCGCCAGACTCGCGCGTTCGAGGCCGATCTCGTCTCCGAGTACGACTTCGAGAAGGCGAAGTTCGACCGCGACCTCGCCGCTTCCGAGCGCGAGACCGCGCGGCTCGAACTCGACCGCACCGAGATCCGCGCGCCGTTCGCGGGACGGGTCACCGAGGTGCTCCTCGTGGCGGGAGCGCACCTCGACCCGGCGCAGCACCTGCTCACGATCAGCGACTTCGACACGCTCGTCGTCCGGCTCTACCTGCCGGAACGCGATGTGGTCGGCCTCGCTCCCGGCCAGCCGGCGCGGGTTCACCCCGAGTCCGAAGTCGGACAGGCGCTCCCGGGCCGCATCCGCGAGATCAGCCCGGTGGTGGATCCGACGACCGGAACCGTCAAGGTGACGGTCCAGGTCCCGAGTCCCCGACGCGCGCCACCCGGCGCCACCACGGTGCGCCCGGGCTCGTTCGCGCGCGTGATCATCGAGACCGGACGCCGCGAGGACGCGGTGCTCGCTCCCAAGCGCGCGGTCATCCAATCGGGCGGCAGCGCCCACGTGTTCGTGGTCGAAGACGGGCGGGCGGTTCGTCGCGTCGTCGCACTCGGCGTCGAACTCGATGCCCCCGGCGGCGCGCTGGTCGAACTCGTGGACGAGGACGGGGACGGGATCCGTCCCGGCGCCCGACTCGTCGTGGCCGGGATGGGGTCGCTCACCGCGGGCGACCCGGTCGAAGTGCTGAACCTGCCGACCAAGTCCGCCGGCTGATCGGCGCCGATCGAGCGTCGAACCGCCATTCGTCCGGCCCGGAGTCCATCCCACGGGAGGTCCCAGCGTGAAATCTCTCATCGCCGGCTGCGTCCGCCGCCCGGTGAGCGTCGCCATGTTCACCGTGGCGGCCTGTGTGTTCGGTCTGGTGGCGCTCTCGCGTCTGCCGGTGAACCTGCTCCCGGAGATCTCCTACCCGACGCTCACCGTCGAAACCCGGATGCCGGGGGCCGCCCCGATCGAGGTGGAGACCCTCGTGACCCGCCCGATCGAGGAGGCGGCGTCGGTGACTCCCGGTCTCCGCCGGGTCACTTCGCGCTCACGGGCCGGCGTCTCGGAAGTGACCCTCGAGTTCGTCTGGGACACGAACATGGACTTCGCCGGACTCGACGTCCGGGAGAAGGTGGACTCGGTCGTTCTGCCCGAGGACGCCGAGCGGCCCCGGGTGCTCCGGTTCGACCCCGCCTCCGACGCAGCGCTCCGGCTGGGAGTCTCCGGGGACCTCGCGCTGTCGCGGCTGCGGGAGTGGACCGAGGAGGATCTGAAGAAGGACCTCGACTCGGTCGAAGGCGTCGCGGCGGTCCGCATCGAGGGCGGACTGATCCGGGAGATCCAGGTGGACGTGGACCAGGGTCGGCTGGCGGCCTACGGGATCACGGTGGCGGAAGTGTCCGACGCGATCGCGGCCGCCAACGTGAACGCCGCCGGCGGGAGCGTGTTCGAGGACGAGGCCCGTTACCTGGTGCGCACGCTGAACGAGCTGGACACGCTGGAGCGGATCGGGGCCACGGTCGTGAAGTCCGACGATGGGCGCCGGGTACGAGTGCGCGATGTCGCCGAAGTGCGCTCCGGCTTCCGGGAACAGGAAGTGATCCTCCGCAACGGCGACGACGAGGGCGTCGAGGTCCGGATCTTCAAGGAGGGGGACGCCAACACCGTCGCCGTCGCCCAGGCGGTCCGGGACCGGTTGGAGGCCGTCTCGGAAGAGGTGCCCGACGGGATCGCGCTCGCCGTCCTGTTCGATCAGTCGCGCTTCATCGAAGAAGCAATCGCCGAGGTCATCACCAACGCGTGGCAGGGCGGCCTGCTCGCGATCCTCGTCATCGCGCTCTTCCTCCGGGAGCGGCGGGCGACCACGGTGGTCGCGCTCGCGATCCCGGTTTCGGTGATCGCCACCTTCTTCGTGATGGAGCAGATGGGGCTCTCGCTGAACATCATGTCGCTCGGGGGGCTCGCGCTCGGGGTGGGGATGCTGCTCGACGACTCGATCGTCGTGCTGGAGGCGATCCATCGACGCAAGGCCGCCGGAGAAGGCGCAGCCGGGGCGGCGGTGGCCGGGACCGTGGAGGTCGCCGGACCGGTGATTGCCTCCACGCTGACCACGGTGGCGGTCTTCCTCCCCATCGTGTTCGTGGAGGGCGTCGCCGGGCAGCTCTTCCGCGATCAGGCGCTCACCGTCTCGATCTCGATCCTCGCCTCGCTGGGCTTCTCGCTGGCGCTGATCCCGGTGCTGGCCGCCCGGGGCCCGGACGGCGCGGCGACGGGGCCCGGCGGCGACGGCGGGCAGCCCGGGCTCCTCGTCCGGCTGCTGCGGGGGCTCCGAATCGGCGGCCGCGCGGTCGGGCGCGGCCTCGCCCTGCCGTTCCGGCCGGTGCTACGGGGCTTCATCGCCGCCGAAGCCGCCCTCACTCGCACCTACCCGCCGCTCGTCCGGGCGGCGCTCGCCCGTCCCGCGGTCGTCTTCCTGCTCGCGGGCGGGCTCTTCGCCGGCACCGCCGTCGTCGGCTGGCGCGCGGTGGGAGTGGAGCTCATCCCGCAGCTCGCGCAGGGTGAGTTCCACTTCGACATCCACCTCCCCGAGGGCTCGGCGGTCGCCGCCACCGACACGGTGGCCACCGCGGTCGGGACCGCCGCCGCCGGGCTCCCCGGCGTCGCGCGCGTCACGACCGAAGCGGGGGCGGTCTCGGGCGGCGGCTTCGGCGGCGCCACCGGCCGCGCCGAACACCGGGGGCGGATCTCGGTGGCCATGGAGGCCCGGGACGACGAAGCCGCCGAGGCCGCGGTCATCGAAGCGGTCCGCGCCGATCTCGCCTCCCGTCCCGGACTCCGCCACGAGTTCGGCCGCCCCTCCTACTTCAGCTTCCGCCAGCCGGTCGAGGTCGAGGTCTTCGCCGACGAGGCGGCCGCGCTCGAACCGGCGGCCCGGCGAGTGCGCGATGCGGTCGCGGCCGTTTCCGGACTCGCCGACGTGCGCTCCACCGCCGAGGCCGGGAGCCCCGAAATCCGGGTCCGCTTCGAGGCGGACCGGCTCGCTTCCATGGGGCTCTCGGTGGATCGGGCGTCGGAGGCGCTGCGCTCCAAGCTGCGCGGCCAGGTCGCCACCCGGCTCGACGAAGGCGACCGCCGGATCGAGGTCGTCGTGCGGGGCGAGGACGACCTCCGGACCCGGGCGGGGGCGGTCCCCGACCTCATCGTGCACGCCGACGGGGCCCGGCCGGTCCTTCTCCGGGCGCTCGGCGTGGCGGAAGTGGGGCTCGGACCCGCCGAGCTGCGCCGCGTGGGGCAGCGCCCGGCGGTCGTGATCTCGGGCAACCTCGATGGAACCGACCTCGGCGCCGCCACCGACGAGATCACCGCGCAGATCGCCGGACTCGGTCTGCCAGCGGGGGTGACCACCCGGTTCGGAGGGCAGCGCGCCGAAATGGAGCGGTCGTTCGCGAGTCTCGCCCTCGCCATCGGACTCGCCATCTTCCTCGTGTACTTCGTGATGGCCAGCCAGTTCGAGTCGCTCCTCCACCCCTTCCTCATCCTCTTCACGATCCCGCTCGGAGCGATCGGCGTGATCTGGGCGCTCCTCGCCACCGGGTCGAACCTGAGCGTCATCGTGCTCATCGGGGTGGTGATGCTCGCCGGGATCGTGGTGAAAAACGCGATCGTGCTCGTGGACTGCATCAACCGCCTCCGCCGCGAGGGCATGGAGAAGACCGAGGCAATCGTCGCGGCGGGACGGATCCGGCTTCGACCGATCCTGATGACCACGCTGACCACGATCCTCGGCCTCCTGCCGATGGCGCTCGGGCTGGGCGAGGGCGCCGAAATCCGGGGCGCAATGGCGGTCACCGTGATCGGCGGGCTCCTCGTCTCCACGCTGCTCACGCTGGTCGTGATCCCCACCGCCTACCAGGTCGCGGATCGGAAGGAGTTCTCCGCATGAGCCTGTCGCGACTCGCCGTGAACCGGCCGGTCACGACCGCCATGGTGCTCCTGAGCACCCTCGTGCTCGGCGTCATTTCGTTCGGGCGCATCCCGCTCGCCTTCCTGCCCGACGTGGACTTCCCCGGCGTCTTCGTCACGGTCCCGTACCAGAACGCGAGCCCGGCGCAGGTCGAGCGCGAGATCGTGCGCCCCCTCGAAGAGGCGCTAGCGACCATCCCCGGCGCCCGCCGGATCCGCTCCACCGCCGAGGCGGACCAGGCAAACCTGCAGCTCGAGTTCACCTGGGGCGAGAGCGTGGACGTGGCCCGGGCCAAGGTGTTCGAGGCGGTGGAGGACGCCCGGCCGGAGTTGCCGGCGGATGTGCGCGAGATCCACGTCAACACCTTCTCCACGACGCAGATCCCGATCGTGGAGGCGCGCATCTCGGCGCCGGGGATGGACCTGTCGGCGAACTACGAGCGGCTCGACCGCCGGATCGCCGATCCCATCCGGCGGATCCCGGGGGTGGCGCGGGTGGAGCTGAACGGCGTCGAGCCGCGCGAGGTCCGGATCAACCTGCGCGCCGATCGGATCGCCGCCCACCGGGTGGACATCGGCGAAGTCGCTGACCGGGTCCAGAACATGAACCGCAACCTGTCGCTGGGCCGGGTGCGCGCGGGCGACGAAGTCACCCCGGTGCGGGGATTCGGCGCGCTCTCGGAGATCTCCGAGATCGGGTCGCTGCCGTTGAACGATGCAGGCCTCACCGTGGGGGACGTCGCCGACGTGACCTGGCGGGAGCCGCCCATCCCTTACGGGCGGCGGCTGAACGACGACGCGGCGGTCGGACTGACCGTGTTCAAGGCGGCGGAGGCGAACACCGTCGAAGTCGCCGAGGCGGTCGTGGAAGAAATCGAGACCGGCATCGCCAGCGATCCGGCGCTCGCCGGGATCACGATGTTCGTGTGGGACGACCAGGCCGCGGAGATCACCGCCGGCCTCGCCGGAATCCGGACCGAGGGACTCCTGGGAGCGCTCCTCGCGGTGCTGGTGCTCTTCCTGTTCCTGCGCCGGCTGGACTCCACCACGATCGTGAGCCTCACGATCCCGATGTCCATCATCGCGACCGCGAGCATCCTCTACTTCGCCGGCAAGTCGCTGAACGTGCTCTCCATGATGGGCATGATGCTCGGGATCGGCCTCCTGGTGGACGACGCCATCGTGGTGCTCGAATCGGTCGTCCGCGAGCACGCCCGGGGGCTCCCGGCCCGCGCGGCGGCGGTCGTGGGAAGCCGGGCGGTCGCGGGCGCCGTGATCGCTTCGACGGTCACGACCGCGGTTGTTTTCCTCCCCACCGTGCTCGGCGGGAAGAACGAGATGTCCATCTGGCTGGGCGAGATCGGCCTCGCCATCTCGCTCACCATCTTCTGCTCGCTGTTCATCTCGCTGACGCTGATCCCGCTGGTGAGCTCGCGCCTGCTCGCCCGCCGGCCGTCGGTCCCGCCGGCGTGGACCGAGCGTCTCGGCGCCGCTTACCAGCGGGCCCTGCGGTTCACCCTGCGACGGCGGTGGATCACGGCCGGCATCGCGGTGGCGTTCCTGGGGACCGCGATCCTGCCGTTCTTCCTCGGACTCTCCACCGCGATGTTCGCCGGGCTCAACCGGAACCGCATCTTCCTCTCCTACGAGTTCTCCGATTTCCACTACAAGGAGGACTCCGAGCAGGCCGTCATCGCGGTGGAGCGCGAGATCGCCAGGCTCTCCGACCGGCTCGGCGTGGACTCGGTGTACAGCTACTTCGGCGAGAACGAGGCCCAGACCGTCATCTCGCTGGGCGCCGAGCACATCTCGGACGAGGACGGGAAGGAGATCCGCGAACTCGTGCGCGAGGCGCTTCCGGCGCTGCCCGGCGTCCGGATCGTCTTCGGGGACGATGACCAGGAGACCGGCGGGGAAAGCCTGTTCTTCCGGGTCCGGTTCTACGGGGAGGATTCCGGCCGCTTCCCCGAGGTGCTGCAGGCGGCGGAGGAGCGTCTGCGCGGCGTCGAGGGCGTCACCGACATCCGGAGCCAGCAGGACGACGCCCGGAAGGAAGTCGTGGTGCGCCCGCGGACCGAAGCGGCGGCGCGGCTGGGGTTCACCCCCCGCGACCTCTCGGAGATCTTCGGCTTCAGTCTCGGCGGCCGGCCGCTCCGGCGCTTCCAGACCGCCGACCGCGAGACCGAGGTTCTGCTCACGATGTCGCAGCAGGACATCTCCCGAGTCGAGGACCTGCGCGGTTTCACGCTGCTCGGCGACGACGGCGCCCCGGTGCGCCTCGGCGACCTCGCCGACTTCGAGATCGTGGAGCGGCCGCGCGCCATCTCCCGGGTGGATCGGCGGGTCATGAGCACCCTGCGCGCGGCCTACGAGGGGGACGAGTGGGAGACGACGCGCGAGACGATCGAGGCCGAAATGGACGCTCTCGCGCTCCCCGACGGGTTCACCTGGTCCTTCGGCGACCGGATCGCCCAGCAGGACCGGGATCTCCAGACCATGCTCCTGAACTACCTGCTGGCGCTGATGCTGATCTACATCGTGATGGCGGCCCAGTTCGAGTCGCTGATCCACCCGCTGGCGATCCTGATCTCGATCCCGTATGCGATCTGGGGGGCGGCGTGGCTGCTCCTCGTGACCGACAGCCCGTTCAACCTCATGGCGCAGATCGGCCTGTTGATCCTCATGGGAATCGTGGTGAAAAACGGCATCGTGCTGATCGATCACGTGAACCGGCTGCGCCGCGACGGGATGGAGCGCACCGAAGCGCTCGTCGTGGGCGGCCGGGACCGCCTGCGACCCATCCTGATGACGGCGGCGGCGACCATGCTGGCGCTCGTTCCGATGGCCGTCGGACGCACCGGACTCGACGGGCTCTACTACTTCCCGCTGGCGCGGACCGTGATCGGCGGCCTCGCCGCCTCGACCGTTCTCACCCTGCTCATCCTCCCGTTCTTCTACACCCTGCTCGACGACCTCTCGACCGCGGCCCGCCGGGCGTGGCGCCGGGCGACGCCCCCCGCGCCCGCGGTCTCGACCCGCGAAGCCACAGCGGGTTGACAACCGCATTCCACGGCTTCGGTCGGACGGTCTGCAGGACAGGCTGATGGTCACCAAGATGGTGAGTGACCTGCTAAATAGTTGACAATATGTAGAATGTGTGTCCACTTTGAGAGGACACATGAAGGGACAGGATACGGGTCGGAAATACCGAAAGACACACCCTTGGATCCGCTTCCGGCTCGACGCGCATGAGGCGCCCGGCCGGGTCTGGTTCCTCCTCGGCCAGGCGGTGGCCCGGGCCGAGCTCCTCGGGGGGGCCCTGATCCCTTCACGCGAGTCGGAGGCGCTCCATCGCACGTTTCTGGTGAAGGGAGCGCGCGCCACCGCCGCGATCGAAGGCAACACGCTGACGGAGGCCGAGGTCGGAGCGCGCCTCGCCGGGAAGCGGGATCTGCCGCGCTCGCGCGCCTACCTGGGGGTCGAGGTGGACAACGTGCTCCTTGCGTACAACCGGGTCATCGAGGAGATCCTCGCCGATGGCCCCGTCCGGCTCGCCCGGGGCCGGATCGAGGACTGGAACCGGTGGATCCTCGCTAACCTCGAGGGCCATGTGGCCGAGGGGGCCGTCCCGGGAGTCGTCCGATCGCATTCGGTCGTGGTGGGCCGCTACCGGGGCGCCCCTGCCGAAGACTGCGTCCACCTGCTGGACCGTCTCACCCGCTGGCTCGAGGAGGACCTGCAGGCCCCTGCGACCGCCGGCGGGGACGACCACATGGCGGCGGGCATCCTGCGCGGGATCCTCGCCCACCTCTGGCTCGCCTGGATCCACCCGTTCGGCGACGGCAATGGCCGGGTCGCGCGACTGGCCGAACTGTTCTTCCTGCTCCGCGCCGGTCTGCCGACTCCGGCCTGCCACCTCCCGAGCAGCCACTACCATCGAACGCGGGAGGAGTACTACCGGCAGCTCGATCGCTCCTCGCGGGCGCGCCGCGGCCGGGGCAATCCGTGGGGATTCGTCGTCTATGCGCTCGACGGACTGGTGGACGGCCTGAAGGAGCAGGCGGCGCTGGTGGAGCGGGGCCAGCAGCGGCTGGCGTGGCCCGGGTACGTCCGCGAACGGATCGGCGGCCGGCCGAACGCCGTGCGGGAACGTCGCACCAACCTGGCTCTCGTCCTCGGAGCCAGCGAGTCTTCGCTCTCGCGAGTGGACCTCCGGCACGATCGCCATTTGGCGCAGTCTTACGCCCTGCGGACAGGCAAGACCCTCACTCGGGATCTGAACTGGCTGGTGGCGCGCGACCTCGCCGAGCGCACACCGCACGGGTTCCGGGCCCGGGTGGAGCGGCTGCGAGCGCTCCGGCCGAACCGCGTCGGAGGGGGTCCATCGGCATGACCGCGACGCGTCCTCTCGAACGGTTCCTCGAGGCGCGAGCCCGAACGCTGCAGCTTGTTGGACCGCTCGCGGTGGAGGACTTCGTCGCGGCCAGCGATCCGGATGCGAGTCCGATCAAGTGGCACCTCGGGCACACGACCTGGTTCGTCGAGCGCTACTTCCTCGAGCGGAGCGGATTCCGGTGGCCTCGTCCCCGACCGGAGTACGACGACCTGTTCGACCCCGGCCGACGGGCGCTCCACCGCGATCGCGGGATCTGGACTCGGCCGACCGTCGCCGAGGTGCTCGACTACCGGCGCGCCGTGGAAGAGGCGGTGTCGGACGCGGTCGGACGCGGCCTCGACCCGGGAGCGGAGGCGGCGCTGGAGCTCTCGACCCGCCATGAAGCGCTCCACCAGGAGCTCCTTCTGACCGAACTCCAGCACCTCCTGTGGAAGAACCCGCTGCGGCCGGCCTACCGCGAGTGGTCCGGGGCGCTCCGGCCGTCGAGGGACCCGGCCCCGCTGCGGTTCATCCCGTTCCCGGGCGGCGAAATCGGGATCGGCCACCACGGACCCGGCTTCGCCTTCGCGAACGAAACCCCGCGCCACCGACGGTTGGTGGCGCCCTTCCAGCTCGCCAACCGGCTGGTGACGAACCGGGAGTTCCTCGAGTTCATCGCGGAAGGCGGCTACCGGACCCGGTCGTTGTGGCTGGCCGACGGCTGGGAGGCGCGCGAAGCGCACGGTTGGAAGGCGCCGCTCTACTGGGAACGGGAGGCCGACGACTGGACCGCCTTCACTCTCGAGGGACGCCGTCGCCTCGATCCCGCCGCCCCGGTCGGGTACGTGAGCTGGTTCGAGGCGGACGCGTTCGCCCGCTGGCGGGGTTGCCGCCTGCCCCTCGAGACCGAATGGGAGGTCGCGGCCGGTCCGGCCGACCGGGCGGGCGCCAACCTGCTGGAAGCCGGACGCCTCGTCCCGCTCCCGGCGCCAGCGAAGCAGGCCGCGCCGGGACGGCGGGCGCCCGCCCAGCTCCTCGGGGACCTGTGGGAGTGGACCGGGAGCGCTCACCTCCCCTACCCCGGCTACCGGCCGGAGGCGCGGCTGCCGGGCGATCCGACCACGCGCTTCCTCACGACCGGCCCGGTGGCGCGCGGCGGCTCGTGCCTGACGCCGGCGCTCCTCGCTCGGGCGACGACCCGCCACCCCGTCCCGCCTGCCGACCGGCGCCACGCGACGGGAATCCGTCTCGCCCGCGACCCGGTTGGAACGCCTGACGCCGCAAGCGCTGCGTAGTCGCGCCTTCGCTCTCCAGTCCGGCGGTGGGGGTCGCGGCGCCGCACCCCGCCCCGCCCCGCCCCGCCCGGGAGAACTGGCCGGGAGAACTGGCCGGGAGAACCGGTGGAGCGCGGCGCTCCGGTGGTCGGGACGGCCGGATTTGAACCGACGACCACTTGCACCCCAAGCAAGTGCGCTACCAGACTGCGCCACGTCCCGACGGGCGTCGAAGAGGGCGGGATTCTACGCCGGGGCGGCGAGAATCAGCTTCCCCACCGGGTGAGGTCGGCTCCCGGAGCCCCGATTCAGCCTGTGGATAAAGTCGCGTGAGCACCGAGAGTGGCCCAGTTCTCCCGGCCAGTTCTCCCGGCCAGTTCTCCCGGTGGGGGCGGGGCGGGGCGGCGCCCGGCTGACCCGGTTCTCCCGGTGGGGGCGGCGCGCGAGGGAGGAATACCGGGTGTATTCCGACCGATGCGCAACGAAGAGCGCCCCGGAGCGCCAGTTCTCCCGGTGGGGGCCAGGCGGGGCCCCCACCGGGAGAACTGGGCATCGCCGCTCGAGCCCCTACCGGGAGAACCGGGCCGCGTGACTTTGTCCACAGGCTGAATTGGCTCTCGCTCGCTGGCGGGCCCCGCCTACTTCCGGGAAGCGTTTCCCTTCGAGCGCACCTTCCCGGCAGCGGCGGCCCCGGCGGGGCTCTTCGCCCCGGCTCCCTCGCCGGCGGCAGCCGGCTCGAGGAGCGCCGCCAGGCTGGCGTCGGTGGACTCCATGATGGAGAGGGCCTCCCGGACGCCGGCGAGGACCTTCGCGGGCGCGGGCGGCGAAGCCGGTGGCGGCGGCACCGGAAACGAGGGCCTTTTCCCGGCAGTGCGCTTTTTCACCGAGAGGCGGCGGACCGCCCCGGCGGTGGTGTAGCCCTCGTGGTGGAGGAGGCGCTGGATCTCCCGCACCATCTCGATGTCGGCCCGGCGGTAGAGCCGCTGTCCGGCGTCGTTCTTCTTGGGACTGAGGGTGGGGAACTCCATCTCCCAGTGCCGCAGCGTGTAGGGCTGGACCCCGGTGATCTCGCTGACTTCCCCGATGCGGAAAAAGAGCTTGTTCGGAATCTTCACCGGAGGCTGGATGCTCATGCTGACGGGGGCGGGGCCGCTGGGCTCCGGACCCGGGAGGACACCGCCCGGGTCGGGCGCGGGAGTGTCGTCGCGTCGCCGGAGCCGCTGCCGAAAGCCGCTGCGTCAGGGGTTTCCAGACGCCCGATCCGACGACTTCGGCGCCGCGATGCGGCCGGTTGCCGATTGTACGGCAGGCCCCGCGCGCCGTCGGCTCCCGCTGCGCCGCGACCGACGGCGTCCCTCCACCGACAGGCGGATCGGCACCCCGGCGAACCCGTAGCGGCGGCGCAGCGCCCCGAGCAGGTATCGCGGGTAGCTGGGGAGCAGGTCGTTGCGGCGACAGCTCACGAACACCCGGAAACGCGGGGGCGAAACCGCCGCCTGGGTCCCGTAGAGGATCTTCACCTCGCGACCCGTCCGCGAACGCGGAGCGAAGCGGGCGGCGGCCTCGGCGAGGAACCGGTTCACCTCGGCGGTGGCGATGCGCCGGGCGCGCTCGGCGTGGACCGCGAGCGCCGCGTCCCAGATCGCCTCGACGCCCTGGCCGGTCTTCGCCGAAATTCGCCGGACCGGAGCGTGGCCGATGTGGCGAAGGGTCTCGCGGACTTCGAGCTGCGCTTCGGCCCACCGTTCAGCGCGCGACACCACGAGATCCCAACGGTTGGCGAGGACCACGACCCCGCAGCCGGCATCCTCGATCCGGCGGGCGATGGCCGCATCGGAGGTCTTCGGACCCTCCACCGCATCCACCATCAGCAGCGACACATCCGCCCGTCGAATCGCCTTCCCGGCAAGCAGGACCGCCAGCGCGTCCGCCTCCTCGAAGCCGCCGGACACGCCGCGCCGACGGGGGCCCCGCCGGATTCCGGCGGTATCCACCAGAATGACCGGACGACCCGCCACCACGAGGCTCTCGTCCACCGGATCCCGCGTGGTGCCCGGAATCGAGGAAACGAGCGATCGCTCGCCTCCGACGAGCCGATTCAGGAGAGTGGACTTCCCGGCGTTGGCGCGTCCCACGATCGCGATCCGGACGGGAGGCGTCGCGGCCTCCGGCGCCGGGCGGGGACCGGCGGCGCCGAGCTGTTCGTGCAGCCGGTCGAGAAGGTCGGACACGCCGAGCCCGTGCTCGGCGGAGATCGGGAGGGGCTCGCCGAACCCGAGGCCGTGAAAGTCGCTGGCGGCGGTCGCCGGATCCCGTTCGGCCTTGTTCACGACCAGGAGCACCGGCGGATGGCGCGGCGCGCGGCGAAGGAGCTCGGCGAGGTGTTCGTCCGCAGCCGTCAGCCCGGCGCGGCCGTCCACCAGGAAGAGGATCGCGTCGGACCCGGCGGCGGCGGCCAGCGCCAGGGAGCGGACCTCACGGGCGAAGGCGTGGGTGGCGTCGTCGGCGGTGACGCCGCCGGTGTCGTGGAGCAGGAAGGTCTCGCCGCGCCACTCCACCGGCTCCTTGCGCCCGTCGCGGGTCGAACCAGGACGCGCGTGGACGATCGCCGGGCGGCCGCCCACCAGCCGGTTGAAGAGCGTGGACTTCCCCACGTTCGGACGACCGAAGAGGGCGGCGCGCTTCACTTGCTCGGGACCGTGGGTACCGGCGTCGCGCGACGGAAACCGGAGATCGCGGCGTCCGCCGCGGCGTCACTCCCCGCCGTCGGCGATCGCCTTCAGGCGGGAGCCGGGGCGGAAACGCGCCACCCAGCCGGGCGGAATCGGGACCGCAGCCCCGGTGCGCGGATTCCGCGCCATGCCGGTCTTCCGCGGCGTCACCAGAAAGGTTCCGAAGCGGCGGATGACCACCCGGTCCCCGCTGACCATCGCATCGGCGACGGCGTGGAACACGGATTCCACCGCGAGACGGGCGTCGCCGCGGTTGAGGCCGGTGGCGGCGCAGGTCCGCGCAACGAGGTCGGCCTTCACCATATCGAAACAGGGAGGGCATGTTATTCCACCGGGAGCACGGGCCCAAGCACGGGAATTTCCGTGCGAAGATGACGCGTCCACGATGATGTCCGACGAGCGGCCCGAGGGGAGAAAGATCGTCCTCGGAGTGACCGGGTGCATCGGGGCCTACAAGGCGCCCGAGGTCGTCAGGGCGCTGCGGCAACGGGGGTTCCGGGTGCAGGTCATCCTGACCCGCGCAGCCCGGGAGTTCGTCACGCCGCTCGCGCTGGAGACCGTGTCCGGGGAACCGGTTCTGTCCGGGCTGTTCGGCCCCGGGGGAGACGGGGGCCCCGGGGACATCCGCCACATCTCGCTGACCGAAGAGACCGACGTGTTCCTGGTGGCGCCGGCGACCGCGCACACGATCGCCCGGATGGCGCTCGGCCTCGCCGACGACTTCCTCACCACCTTCCACCTCGCGGTGCGGGCGCCCATGGTCGTCGCCCCGGCGATGAACCCGAACATGCTGGAACACCCGGCGACGCGAGCCCACCTCGAAACGCTCCGGGGACGGGGGGTGAGGGTGGTGGATCCCGGCGTCGGGGATCTCGCCTGCGGATGGACGGGCCCCGGGAGACTCCCCGAACCCGAACTCCTCGCGAACGCGGTCGAGGCGGCGCTGACCCCGCCGCCGAAGCGGGATCTCGCCGGACGACGGGTCGTGATCGCGGCCGGCCCCACGCGCGAGCCGGTGGATCCGGTGCGCTACCTCTCGAACCGGTCCTCCGGCCGCATGGGCGTCGCCCTCGCCCGAGCCGCCCGCGAGCGGGGCGCGGAAGTGACCCTGGTCCTCGGCCCCAGCGCCGTCGAGGCGCCCGACGGCGTACGCGAGGAGAGCGTCGAGACGGCGCTCGAGATGCGGGCCGCCGTGCTCGCCGCAGCCGACGAGGCGGACGCCTGCGTCATGGCGGCGGCGGTGAGCGACTTCCGGCCCCGTCGGTCCTCCGCCACCAAGCTCAAGGCCGGCGGATTCCGCGGCCCGGAGTCCGAGGAGGACCCGCCGACGCTCGAGCTGGAAGCGAATCCGGACATCCTCGCCGAGCTGGGGGCGCGGAGGGGGCCCGGCGGGCACCCGCGGGTGCTCGTCGGATTCGCCGCCGAGACCGACGATCCGGCGTCCGAGGCGACCCGGAAGCTGGTGGCCAAGCGGTGCGACCTGATCGTCGGGAACCGGGTCGGTCCCGGTCTCGTGTTCGGGAGCGACCGAACCGAGGCGGTGCTCGTCGAGGCGCAGGAGGACGGCCCGCCCCGGGTGACGCGCCGTCCGTCGGAGTCGAAGCGGGACCTCGCCGAGGCGATCTGGACTGCGGTGGCGGGTCGGCTCCGCCGGGCCTGAGCGGGGCGGCGTCATGGCGGGCAACATGAGGGGTCAGCGGGCGGCGCGGCTCCGGTTGCTGCGGTCGTTCACCACCTTCGTTCCGCCCCCGCCGGCACTCGCGCCGGCGCCCGCCGTCCCCGCCGCGGCCGGGGCGCTCGCGGCCATCGAGGCGGACCTCGACGGTTGCACCCGGTGCCGGCTCTCGAAGCAGCGCAAGACGATCGTGTTCGGCGTCGGCCGCTCCGACGCGGACCTGATGTTCATCGGAGAAGGCCCGGGAGCGGAAGAGGACCGGCGGGGCGAGCCGTTCGTGGGCCGCGCCGGGAGGCTGCTCGACCGCCTCCTCGACGATGTCCTCGGCATCCGCCGTGATGCGGTGTACATCGCGAACATCGTCAAGTGTCGGCCGCCGGGTAACCGGGATCCGCGGGCGGATGAAGTGGCGACCTGCCTCCCCTTCCTCGAGAGGCAGATCGCCGCGGTCCGGCCGAAGGCGCTCTGCCTCCTCGGGCGGGTGGCGCTCGCGACGCTGTTCCCCGACGTCCGCGGGATCGGCGCCGAGCGCGGAAAGGTGCGGACCTTCGCCGGGACGCCGGTCGTGCCGACCTACCACCCGGCGTACCTGCTGCGTCTTTCCGGCGCGGGCGCGGACCGCCAGATCGCGAAGGTGGCCGACGACCTGCGGCTCGCGTGGGGCTTCGTCGAGAAGGCCGGCGCCGCCGCACCGAACCGACGGTGAGCGAGCCGCCCCTCGTCGAGGTGGCGGTGGCGCGGCCGGTGCCGCGGACGTTCACCTACCGGACCCCGCCCGCGATGCTGGCGCCCGATGAGGCCGCGCTGCCCGCCGGGTCAAGGGTCGAGGCGCCCTTCGGCCGGTCGCGACTGCGGGGCGTCGTCCTGGGACCGGGCGCCTTCGACGGCGACTCCGGGGCGCTGAAGCCGCTCCTCTCGCGGCCGGAGGACCCGGTCCCGGCGCTGCCGGCGGACCTGCTGGCGCTCGGTCGCTGGTTGGCCGCGGAGACGGTCTGCTCGCTGGGGCTCGCGCTCGACGCGATGGCGCCGCCTCCGGGGTCTTCCTCCGGCCGGAAGCTGCTGAGCGCCCGGATCACCGCCGAGGGCGTCGCCCGTCTCGCCGAGCCGGAAACCTCGGCGGCCGCGGGGGCGCGGCTGTCGGACGACGACCGGCGAATCCTGACCCTTCTCGCGCTCTCGAACGGCGCGGTGCCGCTCACCCGCATCCGCAGCGAGCTGGAGCTCCCCCCCGGGCGCAGCTTCTCCCGGCTGGAGCGGGAGGGGTTGCTCGGGATCCGGCGCCAGGCGACCGGGCTCGCGTCCCCACCGGCGCCGGAACAGCGATCGGCGCCGCCGGAGCTGAACCGGGAACAGCGGGCGGCGGCCGATGCTCTCGGCGCCGCTCTGGAAGAGGCTGCGTATGCCGGGTTCCTGCTGCACGGGGTGACCGGGAGCGGCAAGACCGAGGTCTATCTGAACGCGGCGGCGGCGGCGCTGGAGCAGGGCCGCGGCGCCCTCCTGCTCGTCCCCGAGATCGCGCTGACGCTCGAGATGGAGCGGCTGGTGCGATCCCGGTTCGGAGCGCGGGTCGCGGTGTTCCACAGCGGTCTCACTCCGAAGCAGCGGCGGGAGGCGTTCTGGAGGGTCCGGACCGGGCAGGCGCGGGTGGCGCTCGGGGCGCGCTCGGCCGTCTTCGCCCCCGTTCGCAGCCTCGGTCTCGTCGTGCTGGACGAAGAACACGACGCCGCCTACGGGCAGGACGAGGCGCCCCGCTACCACGCTCGCCGGGTGGCCTGGTTCCGGGCGCGGCAGACCGGAGCCGTCCTGGTCCTGGGCTCGGCGACTCCATCCCTCGAAGCCGCGCGCGCGGCGCAGACCGGCGCGCTGAAGCGGCTCCGGTTGGCCCGGAGGGTCGGGGGGCGCCAACTCGCCGCGGTCGAGGTCGTGGACATGCGGCCCCTCCTGCGGGAGCGGCGGGGGCCGCGGCCGACCGTGCTCTCGCCGCCGCTCGCCGCCGGGCTGCGGGAGGCGATCGCTCACGGACGCCAGGCGCTCGTCCTGCTGAACCGGCGCGGCTACCGGGCCCGGGTGGTCTGCCTGCGATGCGGCGAGGTGGCCGCCTGCGAGCGCTGCGCCCTCGCGCTCAGCCTGCACCGGCGCGGGCGCCTCGCGGTGTGCCACGGCTGCGGACGGGGAACGCCGCCCCCCGAGTTCTGTCCCGGGTGCGGCGGCGACGTGCTCCGGGCCGAGGGCATCGGCACCGAGAGGCTCCACGAAGCGGTGGCGGAGCTGCTGCCGGAGACCGCGGTGGAGCGGTTCGACCGGGACACCACCCGCGCCGCCGGCGAGCGGGCGCGATTGCTCGGCGCCTTCCGCCGGGGCGAGGTCGCGGTTCTCGTGGGGACGCAGATGATCGCCAAGGGGCTCGACTTTCCCGGAGTGGCGCTCGTCGGAGTCGTGGCCGCCGACGCCGGACTCGGCTTCCCCGATTTCCGGGCGGCGGAGCGGACGTTCCAGCTCCTCACCCAGGTCGCGGGGAGAGCAGGGCGGGGTGACGTCGGCGGGCGGGCGGTGGTGCAGACGCTGAATCCCGAGCACTACGCGGTTCGGGCGGCCGCCGGACAGGACTACGCGGCCTTCGCCGCCACCGAGATGGAGCTCCGGGAGCGTCTGGGTTATCCACCGTTCGCCCGGCTCTCGTTCGTCACGACCACCGCTCCGACGCAGCAGGTGGCCGAGCGGGAGGCGCACGAGCTGGCGCAGTTCCTCCTCGATCGCCTCGGGCCCCACGGGGTGGACGTTCTGGGGCCGGCGCCGGCGCCGCCGGGACCGGGGAAGGCCCTCCACCGTCGGAGGCTCGTGCTCAAGGCGCCGCCCGCGGGTCAGGCCGACGTGCGGCGCTGGCTCCACCGGCTGCTCGCCGATCCGGTCCTCGCCCGCCGCACGGCCGTCCACATCGATCCGTGAGTGTCGGGCGGGCCGGGGAGGGGGCCGAAACCGTGGGAGCAGCGAGAGTGGAAGCCGTCGGCGCAGCAAAGGTGGCCCCCTCCCCGGCCCGCTCGGCGCTTCGCGCCTCTGATCGCAACCTTCGCTCCGCTCCAGGTTGCGATCGGCGTTACGTTCTCTCTCGGAGAGGGGAGAGGAATCCCCCCTCTCCGAACCTCTCCCCCCTCGGAGCGCCAGCGCCGGCGGCGCTCCATAGACTCCCGCGCTGCCATGTCTCGCACACCACCGGAACCCGCGCCCCCCGGAGGGGAACCCATCGCCGCGCCGGGCTGGGAGGAGGCGCGCGCCGCCGCCGCCCGGCTGCGCGACGTCTTCCCGCCCAGCCCGCTGGTTCGGGCCGACCCCGCGCTCGGGGCCGACCTGCTGCTGAAGGCCGACAGCCTCCTCCCCACCCGGTCGTTCAAGGTGCGGGGGATCTGGGATGCCGTCTCCCGACTCGACGACGAGGTGGCGGCGCCCGGCCTCTCCACGGTGAGCGCGGGAAACACGGCGCTCGCGCTCGCGTGGGCGGCGGCGCGGCGCGGCGTCACCGCGCGCTCGCTCCTCCCCGACACCGCGCCGCCCTCCAAGGTCGAGGGGTTCCGGGAGGCGGGAGGCATCCCGCGCCTCGTACCGGTCCCGGAGCTGTTCCGCTTCCTCGCCGAACGGGGTTGGGAGCGAGAGCCGTGGGCGTTCGTCCACCCGTGGATCGAAACCGCCGTCCACCGCGGCCACGCCAGCCTCGCGGTCGAGATCCTCGAAGCCGCTCCCGAAGTGGAGTCGGTTTTCATCCCGGTCGGCGGCGGGGGGCTGCTGACCGGGGTCGCCGGCGCCCTGAAGGACCGCCGGCCCGACATCCGGGTGTTCGCGGTCGAGCCGAACGGCTGCTGCGCCCTCGCCACCAGCCTCGAGGCCGGATTCGCCGCGAGAGCGCCGTGCTCCACGGTCTGCGACGGGGTGGCGGTTCCGTGGCTCTCCGCCGAGCTGTATCCGGCGCTCGCCTCGCTGGTGGACGAGACGGTTCTGGCGCCGGACCGGGAGACGCTTCGGGTCGCCGACCGGCTCGAAGGGCGCCACGGTCTCCGCGTGGAGCCGTCGGGGGCGCTCGCCACCGCCGGCGCCCTGCGGATCCCGGCTCGCCGCCGCGGCCTCGCCGTCACCCTCCTCACCGGCGACAACGCCCGCGCGTGAGGGCCGCGCTCTCCCGCGTATCATCGGTTCGGGGCGCCTGACGAACCTGGGTCGGCGCCCCCGGGAGGGTTCGATGGGTCGCACTTCGCTCATGGCCGCGGTCGCGGTGCTTTCCGGCGCGGGCCTCGCCGCCGGTCAGGAAGGCGGACGCACCGACGATTCCGGCTGGGACACCACCCTCGCCCGGGGCGACGCCTACGACCTCGTGTTCGAGACTTCGGAGGGCACCTGGATGTCCCTCGACGTCTCCCCGGACGGATCCACCCTGGTCTTCGATCTGCTCGGCCACATCTACCGGCTGCCGGCGGAAGGGGGTCGGGCCGAATCCCTCACCCAGGACAGCGGCGCGGCGGTGAACTACCACCCGCGCTTCTCGCCCGACGGGGCCTCGATCGCGTTCGTCTCCGACCGCGGCGGGCAGTCGAACCTGTGGCTGATGGACGCCGACGGGAGCAACCCGCGGCCGGTGCACGAGGATCCGGACTCCCGGGTCAGCTCCCCGGCGTGGATGCCCGATGGGCGCGGGATCGTGGCCCGGCGTTCCACCGTCGCGCCCGGCGCGCGATCCGCGGGGCTGTTCCTGTTCCACCCCGACGGCGGCAGCGGCGTCGAGCTGGTCGGTTCCGACTTTCCCCGCGCCGACTGGCCGGCCCCGTCGGACCACGGGACGCTCTACTTCCACTTCGCCCCGTCGTCGGAGCGCGACCTGCTTCGGGGCGCCATGCAGGTCCGGGAACTGGACCTCGCCACCGGCGAGGTTCTCGATGTGACCGAGGGGCAGGCCCAGCAGCAGTACCAGGGCTCGAGCGGGAGCGCCATCGCTCCCGAGCCGTCGCCGGACGGTCGCTGGCTGGCGTTCGCCCGACGGATCCCGGGGGGGACGATGTCGTGGAAGGGGCACCGCTACGGGCCCCGGAACGCCCTGTTCCTGCGGGATCTCGCGACCGGCGCCGAGCGCCTGCTGGCCGACCCGATCGAGATGGACGCCGCGGAAGGCATGAAAACGGAGCGGTCGCTCCCCGGCTATGCGTGGGCGCCGGACGGCGGCTCGCTGTTCCTCGCTCGGGGCGGGAAGATCGTCCGGGTGGACGCGGAGACCGGGGACGCGGCGGAGATCCCGTTCACCGCCGAGGTGCGGCGGCGCGTCTCCGAGCAGGCCCGCGCCGCAGTGGACATCTCCGGCGACACCTTCCGCGCCGGCATGATCCGCTGGCCGACCCTCGCCCCCGATGGCTCGGCGGCCGTCTTCCACGCCGCCGGCCGGCTCTACCGGATGGAGCTCCCGGGCGGCGCCCCGGAGCGGCTGATCCCGGGAAACGACCCGGCCTACGAGCTGTCCCCGGCGTGGTCGCCGGACGGCGGGTGGATCGCCTACGCCACCTGGGACGACACGACGGGGCACCTGTGGAAGGTCCCGGCGAACGGAGGCGAGCCGATCCGGCTGACGACGACTTTGTCCGAATACATCCATCCGGTGTGGACGCCGGACGGGGCCGCAGTGGTGGCGGCGCGGGGCACCGGAGCGCCGGCGCGGGGCCGGTCGTGGTCGCAGAACCTGCGCTACGACCTCGTCCGCATCCCCGCGGACGGCGGCGACGCCGAGGTGATCACCCGGACGCTCCGGCCATTCAACGCCGGGCGGCCGCTCATGCCGCGCCGACAGATCGTCGCGCCGTCGTTCGGGCCGGACGGACGCCTGTTCTTCCCCGAGCAGACGAGTCGCGAGGTCGGGGGCCGGCGGGAGGACGTGACGAAGCTGGTCTCGGTGCGGATGGACGGCTCCGACCGGCGGGTCCACCTGACCTTCCCGTGGGCCGATGAGGCGGCGCCGTCACCGGACGGACGCCATGTCGCCTTCTCCGAAGGGGACAACGTGTACGTCACCGCGCTGCCGTGGCCCGGGACCGGCGCCGAGCCGCCGCACATCGCCCGCCGCCGGCCGTCGCTCCCGGTGACGACGGTCACGACGGACGGGGGGATGTTCCCCCGCTGGACTCCGGAGGGCGTGCTCCATCTCGGCAGCGGACCCCGGATCACCACCTGGGATCCGGCGAGCGGCGACCCGGTCCTTCACGAGGTGCGCCTCGACGTGCCCCGCGACCGCCCGCGAGACGGCGGCGCGGCGGTGCTCGTCGGCGGCCGGATCGTCACCCTCGGTCCGGCGGGCACGATCGAGCGAGGGAGCCTGCGGATCGAGAACGGCCGCATCACCTGCGTGGGCGAGTGCCCGACGAATCCGGGAGACCACGAAGTGGACGTGTCCGGCAAGACGCTGATTCCGGGGCTCATCGACATGCACGCGCACCACCACCGCGACCACACCGGGGTGCTGCCGCGGCGGAACTGGGAGGCGGCGGTCTATCTCGCCTACGGGATCACGACCACGCTCGACAACTCGCAGTGGTCGCAGAACGTGTTCTCGGCCGCCGAACTCGTCGAGGCGGGCGAGATGGTCGGACCGCGCATGTTCAGCACCGGGGATCCGATGTACAACGGGGATGGATCGCGCCAGAACGAGATCACCAGCTTCGAGGACGCCCGGGACAACATCGAGCGGCTGACCTCGTGGGGCGCCACCGCGATCAAGTCCTACATGCAGCCGCGGCGCGACCAGCGGCAGTGGATCGCCGACATCGCGCGGGAGCGGAAGCTGATGCTCACCGGGGAGGGCGGCAGCCTCGTGTACAACGTCGGGCTGATCCTCGATGGCCAGACCGGCTGGGAGCACCCGCTGACCTACGTGCCGCTCTACGAGGACGCGGCGAAGTTCTTCGGCCGGACGAAGACGGTCTATTCGATCACGTTCGTGGTCGGAGGGCCCTCGGCGTGGAACGAGGAGTACTACTGGCAGGAGACGGCGAACTGGCGGGATCCGAAGCAGCAGCGCTGGCTGCCGTGGCGGATGCTGGTCCCGCACACCCGGCGACGTCCGCTCCGCGAAGAGACCGACTACAGCTTCCCGCTGCTCGCGCAGGGACTCGCGGACATCGTGGCCGAGGGTGGCTCGGGCGCCATCGGCTCGCACGGCCAGCACCACGGGCTGGGGTCGCACTGGGAGGTCTGGATGGCGGCTTCGGCCATGAGTCCGGAGGAGGCGCTCGATCTGGCGGCGCGGCAGGGGGCGGCCTTCCTCGGCCTCGAGCACGAGCTGGGAACGCTCGAAACCGGCAAGCTGGCGGACCTCGTCGTTCTCGACCGGAATCCGCTGGAGGACATCCGCGCGACCACCGCGATCCGCCTGGTGGCCAAGGACGGCCGGATCTACGACGGGGACACCCTCGACGAGGTCTGGCCGGAGTCGAGGCCCTACGGGGGCTATCCCTGGCTGGACGAGGACATGCTCCGCGAGGACGTGCGCCCGATCCGGCCCGGGCCCGAGGGTCGGTGATGGGGTTTCCCGCCTCCGCCTGGGTGCTGCTGATCGTGGCGGTGCTCCCCGGGATGGGGCTCGCGCTGTGGAACGCCGCCCGCGGCCGCTCCCGGCGCCGGTGAGCGAGGGGCGTCGTGGCTGAGAACTGGCCGCTGTGGGCCGTCCTGATCGGCTACCTGTCGATCCTGTTCGGGCTGGCCATCTGGAGCTCCCGCAGCACCCGCGATCTGGCCGGCTATTACCTCGCCGGGCGCCGCCTCCCGGCGGCGGTCGTCGGGTTCTCGGCGGCGAGCACCGGCGAGAGCGCGTGGCTCCTGCTCGGGCTCACCGGCATGGGCTACCTGCTCGGAGTGAACGCGCTCTGGATCGTGTTCGGTGAAGTGCTCGCCACCGCGATCGCGTGGGCGTACATCGGCCCGCGCTTCAAGGCGCTCGCCGACCGCTACCGCGCCATCACGGTCGCGGACTGGCTGGAGGAGCGGTTCGGCGATCGGCGGCAGATCCTGCGCATCACCGGGTCGGTCGTCATCCTCGTGATGGCGGGCACCTACATGGCGGCCCAGCTCACCGGCTCGGGGAAGACCTTCGAGTCCTTCCTCGGGGTCCCCTACGAGGCGGGCGTCCTCCTCGGCGCCGTCGTCATCCTGTTCTACACCAGCTTCGGCGGTCTCAAGGCGGTCGCGTGGAGCGACCTCATCCAGGCGACGCTGATGGCCGCGGCTCTGGTGGCGCTTCCGGTCGTCGCCATCCGCGAGCTGGGAGGCGTATCGGCCCTCGCCGAGCGCCTCGCCGCCGCCGACCCCGGTCTCCTCCTGCCGCTCGGGAGCTCGGGCGCCAGCGCGAGGGGCTTCGCCGACGTGATCAGCCACCTGGGCATCGGCCTCGCGTTCCTCGGCGCGCCGCAGCTCCTCGTCCGGTTCATGGCGTCGAAAGACCGGCGGACGCTCTCCGATGGCGGGTTCATGGCCGCCTTCGTGATCGTCCTGTTCGACCTCGGCGCGGTGCTGACCGGGATGGCGGGCCGGGTGCTCTACCCGCAGATCGCCGACCCGGAAGGCATCCTGCCGCTCATGGCGTCGGACCTGATGCCTCCGGTCGTCACCGGCCTGTTCCTGACCGCGGTGCTGGCCGCGATCATGTCCACCGCGGACTCGGTCCTGCTGCTTGCCTCCTCGGCCGTCGTCCGGGACTTCTTCGCGAAGCTCCTCGGTCCCCGCCACCGGGATCCCGCCGCGCCGGGGTTCTCCGGAGTCGTGGCCCGCCTCACCGGCGACGACGTCCGGCTGGCCCGCTTCGGCAAGGCGGTCACGCTCGTCCTCGGCGTCATCGGGATCGGCGTGGCCCTTCCCGAGGTCCGAGTCATCTTCTTCTTCGTGCTGTTCTCGTGGTCCGGCCTCGGATGCGCTTTCGCTCCGGTGGCCATCCTCGGCATCTTCTGGCGGCGCATGACGCTCCCGGGGGCGGTCGCCGGGATGATCACCGGGTTCCTCGCCTCGGTCGCGTGGTACCTGTGGGGGAAGCCCGCGTTCTTCGAGCTCTACGAGATGGTCGTCGGGTTCGCCGCCGGGTTCGCGGCGGCGATCGTGGTGAGCCTCCTGACCCGGCCCGATCCGGAGGGGGCGAAACACGTGGACTACGCGGCGGAGTGGGCCCGTCGCCGGTCGTGACGCGGAGCGCGCCGCTCGTCGCCGCGATCGGTCTCGCGGCCTGGGTCCTTTCCGGGTGCGCCGACGACGGCCCCACGAGTCCCGACGACCCGGATCGCGAGGGGGCCGGGAGGATCGTTCGCCTCGAGGTCCTGTCCGAGCCGGACGCTCACGGAACCTATCTGGTGGGCGAGGAAGTGCGGCTTGGCGCCTGGGTCGGCGGCGCCACGACCGTGGAAGCAGAGGGCTCGGTGTGGCTCGGGATCGCTCTCGGGCGCGCCCGCCAGCCAGCCGAGCTGGTCGAAACCGGGGACGAGCGGCTGGAGTTCGCCTACCGGATACGGCGGGGGGACTACGACGGGGACGGGATCTCGGTGCCGGAAGGGGAGCTGGAGTTCGGTCCGGGAGCGGCGCTGACGGCGGATGGCGCCGCCGTGGACCCGGCGGTCCTCGCTCTCGAGGCGCAGCCCGACCACCGGGTGTACGGCAAACACGAGGCGGGCGAGACCGTCGCATTCACCGCGGCCACCGAACAGCTCCCCGCGCCTTTCGCTTTGGACGAACAGGCGGTGGGGTGCCGGGACCGCGAGGTCCTCGAGGACCTGGTGCGGGCGGTGCTCGGAGGGGACTTCATCGCGGCCGCCTCGCGCTATACGTTCGCCGCCGCCGCCGGGGAGTGCGCCGAGCTGGTCGCCGGAGAGCCGGCGATCTTCCTGTCCGCGGCCGTCTTCGACGACGGGGGAGACGTCGTGGATCTCGTCCTCGCCTACGGGCCCGCCCGGCTGGCGAACGCGGGCGGCGAGACCGCCAACTGGTGGACGCTCGGCGACTTCATCACCGCGCCGTAGGATGGTCCGGACTCGCAGATCGCGAGAACCCGACGATCGGCCCGAGGCCCGGTGCGTCGGCCCCGCTCACGCCGCCGGCCAGACAAAGGAGGACCCGTGATGCCCACCGTCTGGAACGTCATGACCTGCCTGTCCCTGGTCGCGGCGCCGGCGAGCGCGCAGCCCGACCTCCCCGAGGCGAGAGCCGCGTTCACTGAAGGTCGCTTCCTGGAAGCCGCGGACCTCGCGGAAGCCGTTGGCGGGAGCAACGGCTTTGCGCTGGCGGCGGAGGCCCTGGCCATCCACGCCCAATACGAGGCGGCCGAGGAGGCGTGGGACGCGATCGTCGAGCGAGCGACGCGGATGGGCGAGGCGGCCCGGCGCGCCGATTTCGGCAATCCCGAAGCGCATTACCAGTACGGGCACGCCCTCGGCCGGTACGCCAACGGCGTGGGAACGATGAGGGCGCTCAACGAGGGCCTTGCGGGCCGGACTCGCGATGCCTTCGAGACCGCCCTGGAGCGCGATCCCGATCACGCCGGGGCGCATCTCGCGCTCGGCGCCTGGCACAGCGATGTGGCGGACGAGGGCTTCCTGGCGCGCAGGATCTACGGCGCCAGTCGGGACCGGGCCGTGGAGCACTTCGAACGCGCTCTCGAACTCACGCCCGAATCCCCGGGTCTCCTCTACGAATACGGCATCAGGCTCCCGGCTCTCGACAGGGACCGCGGCCTGGAGCGGGCCATGGAGATGCTGCGGGCGGCGCTCGAGCTCCAGCCGCGGAACCGGTTCGAGGAGTATGTCCACGAGGACATCGCGGCGGCGCTCGAGGCGCTGACGGAGGACCGGCGTTGACTCGCCCGTCGGCGCACGCGGCCGGGGAACGGAATGCGCCCCGTCCCGCAGCCCCCCGGGGCGCAAGTCAGCCTGTGGATGAAGTGGCGTGAGCACCGAGAGTGGCCCAGTTCTCCCGGCCAGTTCTCCCGGTGGGGGCGGGGCGGCGCCCGGCTGACCCGGTTCTCCCGGTAGGGGCGGCGCGCAAGGGAGGAATACCGCGAGTCTTTCGACCGATGCGCAACGAAGAACGCCGCGGAGCGCAGCGTAGCGGCGTGTTCAGCCGGGGCCCCCACCGGGAGAACTGGGCATCGCCGCTCGAGCCCCTACCGGGAGAACCGGGCCGCGTCACTTTGTTCACAGGCTGACGTCAGCCGGTCGGCGCCGGAGGCGGAGCGGAGCGGTCGGGGCGGCAGCCCTCGGCGTCGCAGCGCACCACCGAGTCGGCGGGACACGTCGGCCCCGCGAGCGCGAACACCAGGCTCGCGTCCACTTCCGGCGGCGGGGGCGGCTCCTCCCCTTCGACGGGTTCCTCGGGATCCGGCCCGAAGATCGCCGTCACGAAGTCCTCATCCGGCCAGGTGACGCTCATTTCGTGACGGAGCGCCGGCCCCTCGGCCTCGACCCGCCAGCCGCGAATGCCGAAGCTGGCGACCGACCCAGGCTGCCGAGCCCCGGGAACGAACTCGTTGTAGGGGCCCCGCAATTCGAACTCGGAATCCCGGGCGGCGGCGGCGAGGTCGAGCGTGAACATCGTGGCGAGGGTGTGGATCGCTGGCTCCGGAGGCCACTCGGCCCGCTCGACGGCGGTCGCGCGCAGGACGACGCCCCCGCACAGGTCGAGAGGCGTGTCGCTGACGACGACTTCGACCGCCGGGCCGAACTCGGTGACCACGGACGGGCTCGCCGACGGCGCGAATTCGAACGCGAGGGTCTCGTCTCCCTCGGCGAACTCGTCGTCGGCCAGCGCGGTCACGGTGAAAACGCCCTCGCCCGAAACATCACCGGGAGAGAGGAGGACCTCGAGTCCCGACAGTTCGATGTCCTCCGGAGGCCCGTCCTCCCCGGCGAGCCGGATCTCCAGCGCGAACGGACTCAGGAGGCCCGAGACCTCGTAACGGAAACCGATCTCCGCAGCGTCGCCCTCCCCGAGCTCCACCCGCTCCGTCTGGAACGAGGCGGCGAGCTGCGCCGGTGGGGGAGGCGGGGCCGCGGTGACCGCGGGCGCGGCGGAATCGCCCTCGCAGCCGGACAGCGCCAGGGCGCCCGCCGCGACGAGCGCCAGACCGCGTCGGGACGCCCTCACTCCGGTTCCTCCCGCAGCCGGACCGCTGAAGCGCGGCCTTCGCGGAGCACGATCGGCGGCGCCCGTGTCGAGGCGCCGAGGGAGACGCCGACGGGAGCGAGCAGATAGCGGTCCTCGGCCCCGTGGAGGACGGCGCCGGCGTCGAGCAGCGACCCATGGGCCGAGCTCTCCATCATCGGCCCGGCGGCGAGCACATAGTCACCGGGGGCGAGGCCCTCGAACCGGTACCGGCCCTTCTCGTCCGAGAACACGCTGACCGACTCGGCGAGCCGGCCATCCGCGCCGATGCGGCTCGCCACGAGCCGAACGAAGGGCGCCGACGCCTCCGCGAAGCGGACGCCTCCTTCGATCGCCCCGTGCCGGAAACCGCGAGCGGGCCGGAGGAGCGAACCCCCGATGATGTCGTCGTGGGTCAACCGATGGTCGCGGTCGTAGCCGTAGGACATCTTGGGATCCTGCGGCCAGACCGCCCCCGCAGCCGGCGGAAAGACGCCGGAATCCCAGGTTGGGAACATCCCCGAGTGCGCGAGCCCGAGGCAATGGCCCAGCTCATGGAGAAGCGCCGGCTGCCCGCGGCCCCCGAAGAAGACGGTGTGGCCGGGGCTGAAACTGATGTCGCACTCCATGATCTCCCCGGCCTCGATGTAAACCGCAGCGTAGGACGCGGGCACGTCCAGCACGTGGGGGCGGATCGCGTTGATGTGATCCCGCGCCCGCGGCAGGTTCGCCCGGATCGCGGCAACTCGCCAGCGGATGTCGGCGGTCCGTACGTCGGACCAGGCGTCGAGGGCCGAGCGAACGAACGGCAGGACGTCGCTCGCGGTCTCGAAAGGGGACTCGTAGGTCTCGCCGCGCCACTCGAAGGAGTCGCTCCACTCGGGGGCCTCGGAAACGACCCACGAGAGGGTCCGCGACGAACCCCATGCCGAACGGGACCAGGTGGCCGCCCCTTCGGCGATCGGCGCGAGCGAGCTGTCGATCGTCCGGCCGAAGAAGCGATAGGCGCTCGCTGGCGCGGCCAGAAGCAGCACGGCGAGCGAGGCGAGGAGAAAGCGGCGCAGAGTGGAGGGCATGGACGCGGCGGCCGAACGCCGGGCGCGGCCGACCATGCATGAGCCTATGCGAGACGGCTACCCTGTTCCGCCCCATGAGTGCATCGCCGGCCTGCCGTCCCATGGCCCGGAAGGACTGGGACGCGGTGCGTCAGATCTACGTCGAGGGCATCGGCACCGGCCACGCCACGTTCGAGACCGAGCCTCCGGCCTGGGACCAGTGGGACGTCGCCCGGAGCCCGGAGTGCCGGCTGGTGGCCGAGGTGAACGACCGCGTCGTCGGTTTCGCCGCCCTCACCCGCGTCTCGCCGCGCCCGGTCTATCGCGGCGTCCAGGACGCGATGCTCTATGTCGCGGCCGACGCCCGCGGGCGGGGGGTGGGGTCGGAGCTGCTCTCCCGGCTCGTCGAGGCATCGGAAGCCGCCGGGATCTGGACGCTGGAGGCCCACATCTTCCCGGAGAACGCGGCGTCAGTGCGAACCTTCGCGAACGCCGGGTTCCGGGTCGTGGGCGTCCAGGAGCGGGTGGGGCGGTTCCGCGACGGGCGCTGGCGCGACGTGCTCGTCATGGAGCGCCGGAGCCGGGTCGTGGGCGTGGATTGATCCATGGAGCGCCGGACTCCAGTCCGGCACTGTCGGAGCGCCGGACTCCAGTCCGGCACATCTTGCTTCAGCACCCGTGCTGGGCCCCTAGCCCCCACCGGGAGAACTGGGGGAGAACCGGCGGAGTCCGGCGTTCCCCGGCGCTCCACAGGGGGCCGCCGCGGGCGCGCGGGAAGCCGTAGCCGAGCACCCAGATCAGGTCCACGTGGGAGTCGTGGCGCGCGATGCCCTCCTCGACGACGCGGCGCCCTTCCGAGGCGAGCGCCCCGAGGGTTCGCTCGAGAATCTCGGCGTCCTCCACCGTCCGGCGGGTCACGCCGCGGGAGGCGGATTCGGCCTCCACGAGGCGGGTCACTTCCGGGTCCGGGTGCGGCGCGCGGGACGGCGGGTCGTAGCGGTAGAACCCGGCGCCGGTCTTCTGCCCCAGCCGGCCGAGCGCCACCAGCCGGTCCGCCACCGTCGCCGGCGGCGCCGGCTCCCCCCGCCGCACAGCTTCGGCGGCCTGTCGGCGACGGACGGCGTGGCCGATGTCGAGTCCGGCGAGGTCCGCCACTTCGTACGGCCCCATCCGGAAGCCGAACGCCCGCATCGCCGCGTCCACCTGCTCGGGAAACGCCCCCTCGAGCAGGAGCGACTCCGCGGCGTCGCGGTAGGCGTAGAGCATCCGGTTCCCCACGAAGCCGTCGCAAACGCCCACCGGCACCGGCGTCTTGCCCAGCCGAACGCCGACCGCGAGGGTGGCGGCCAGGGTCCGGGACGCCGTGCGGGCGCCGACGACGACCTCGAGAAGCGGCATCGCGTGGGCCGGGCTGAAGAAGTGGGCGCCGATGACCGCCTCCGGCCGTCCGGAGGCGGCGGCGATGCGGTCCACGTCGAGCGACGACGTGTTGGTGGCGAGGATGGCGCCCTCCGGAGCCGCCTTCCCGAGGGACCGAAAGATCCGCTCCTTGAGCTCGAGATCCTCGAACACCGCCTCGACCACGAAGTCGTGGGCGGCGGCGGCCGCGAGCGACGGGACCCGCCGGATCCGGGCGCGGCGCGCCTCGGCCTCGGCCTGATCCAGACGGCCGCGGGCAACCGCCCGGCGCAGGCTCCCCGCCGCCGCGGCCTCGCCGCGCGCCCAGGCCTCGTCGGCCGGCTCGAACACGTCCACGGTGATCCCGGCAGCGGCGAACGCGAGGGCGATCCCCCGGCCCATCGTGCCGAAACCGACGATTCCGACCGCCCGAACTTCGGGCGCCTCGACCCCCTCGGGCATCCGGGCCGCATCCTCGGCGGCGCGGCGAAGATGCGCCTCGGCGGCCCGGGCCTCTTCTTCCGTCGTGGGCGAAATGGGCGTCGGGAGGGGCATGAGGGGAAGCGTACCGGGGCCCCTGGCCGGTGAGGGGCGACAATAGGAGGTCTCTGGAGGATCACCACCCATGAAGAAACTCCTCGCGATCGCGGGCGCCGCGCTGCTGGTCCTCATCGCTTTCGGCGCCGGGTGGATCGCGTCGGGAATCGGAGTGGGACGGCGCGCGCCGGAGGTGTCGCTCGAGGCCCGCGAGGCCGCCTTCGTGGAGCAGATGCGAAACGTCGTGCTCGACGGCGAATTCACGGTCGAGTGGCCCGAGCCGCGCCCGGGCCGGCGTTCCGACCGCTACGAGATCGAATCGGTCGAGAAGCTCGACGGCAACCGCTGGCGGTTCAACGCCCGGATCGTGTACGGAAGCGTGGACGTGACCGCGCCGGTCGTCGTGCCGGTCGAGTGGGCGGGAGACGTCCCGGTGGTCGTGCTGAAGGACGCGGCGCTGCCCGGGGTCGGCGAGGAGTTCGGCGCGGTGGTCGCGTTCGACGGCGACCGCTACGCCGGCACCTGGGACCACGGTGAAGTCGGCGGGTTCATGTTCGGCCGGATCACACCGCCGTAGCAGCCTGTGGATAAAGTCGCGTGAGCACCGAGAGTGGCCCAGTTCTCCCGGTGGGGGCGGCGCCCGGCTGACCCGGTTCTCCCGGTAGGGGCGGCGCGCGAGGGAGGAATACCGGGTGTATTCCGACCGATGCGCAACGAAGAGCGCCCCGGAGCGAAGCGGAGGGGCGCGTTCAGGCGGGATGCATCGCCGCTCGAGCCCCTACCGGGAGAACCGGGCCGCGTGACTTTGTCCACAGGCTGGTAGGGGACGACCGGCGCCGTCAGCGCTTCGCTGCGAGGAGGGCGGCGCGGCGCCGGGCGACTTCGGGCGAGAACCACGAGTCGAGGAAGCCGCGGCGTTTCGCTTCCCGATCGGCGGCGGCGCGGGCGGCCGGGGCGGCGCGCAGCTCCCGCTTGGTGTGGGCGTAGGCGCTGCGGGGGAGGGCGCCGAGCTCGGTCGCGAGGGCGCAGGCGCGCGGGAGAAGCTCGTCGCCGGCGGCGAGTTCATGGAGGAAACCGTTCTCGACCGCCCCGGCCGGACCGGTCAGCGACCCCCGAAGGAGAACCTGGGGACGGCGCCGCCGGGGGATGACGGCGCGCAGGATCTCGAACCCGATCGCCGGGAACGTGACCCCGAGAGACACCTCGGAAACCCCGACCCGGTAGCCGCCCTCGGCCCCGATCCGGAAGTCGCAGGCCGCGGCCAACAGCGCCCCTCCCGCCACCGCGTGCCCGTTCACGGCGGCCACGGTGGGGGCCGGGAACAGGAACAGATGGCGCAGAACCGACTCGAAGCGATCCACGAAATCGCCCATCGCCCCGCGATCCTCCGGGAGGCCGCCGAGATCGAGTCCGGCCGAGAAGAAGCGCCCGGAGCCGGTGAGCACGACCGGCGCGCCCTCGCTTTCCGCCCGCTCCAGCCCGGAGGCCACGAACTCGAGGAGGTCGGGACCGATCGCGTTCGCCGGGCCGTGATCGAGTTCGAGGACGAGCGCGCCGGAAGCGCTCATCGAGCCGAAGCCGGCGGGTCGGGTGAGGACGCTATTCGAGCGATTCGAGAGCCTCGAGGAGCGGGGCGTAGTCCTCCACGATCTGGTAGTCGTAGTTCACGTAACGGAGGACGCCCTCCCGATCCACGACGAACGTCGCCCTCGAGGCGTAACGGGCCCCGTTGATCTCGATGGGCTCGACTCCGTACGCATCCACGACTTCGCCGCCGCGGTCGGAGAGAAGCACGAGCGGAGGCAGACCGCCGTCGGCTGCCGACGGCCGCCCACCCTTGTCGGCGGAAAAGCTCTCCAGCCAATTCCACTGGGAGAACGGGGAGTCCACACTGATGCCGAAGACCATCGCGCCTGCATCCAGAAACTTCTGGATGTCGTCCCGATAGGACGAAAACTGGCGCGTTCAACCACCGGTCCAGTCGGCCACGTAGAACGCGAGCACGATGTTCTTCTCGCCGATCACGTCCTGGAGCGCGATCTGGCTCGCGCCGGGGCGCTCACCGGCCGTGGAGGCGAGGGGGTTCGGGAAGGCGGGAGCTCGGTCCCCCACCTGGAGCGGGCCGTTCTGGGCCGCCGCATCGGGGGCGAGAGAGCCGGCCGCGAGGACGACGACGCCGAGGAGCGCCGCGAACAGGCGCAGCGAGGAGGGACGCTTCATGGGACAACCTCCGGGGAAACGGGTTCGCACCCGTGTCGGATTCGGGGACGAAATGATGGCCGCTTTGGACGGCGCGGGCAACCGGCCCACCGGGCGATGGGCGCGCCCGGATGCCGAAAACCCCGACAGGGGCTCAGCGGTGCTATTCTGAATCTTTGCCTGCCGGGGTGGCGGGCGATCCTCCACAGAGGTTGATGCATCGGTGACCCTGACGTTTCGTTCGCGGCTCGAGGCAGAGGTGCGCGCTCTCGAAGAGGAGCTCCACCTCCGTCTCCCCAAGCAGATCAAGGAGGCGCGCGAGCACGGCGACCTCTCGGAGAACGCCGAGTACGAGGCGGCCAAGGAGCGGCAGGGCTATGTCGCGGCCCGGCTGGGGCAGCTCAAGGAGCGGCTCGCGGCGCTCTCGATGCTGAACCTCGACAACATCCCGAACGACCGCATCTCGCTGGGCAGCACGGTGCGGGTTCTCGACCTCGACACCGACGAGGAGCAGACCTACGAACTCGTGGTGAGCGAGGACGCGGACGCATCGGTGGGCAAGGTCTCGACCGGCTCGCCGATCGGACGGGCCCTCATGGGATCGCGCGTCGGCGACGAGGTGAGCGTCCGGACCCCGAAGGGGGAACGGGAGCTGGAGGTTCTCGCGCTGAAGACCATCCACGAGCGGGGCTCGGCATGACGGCCCGGCCCGGGCGGAGGGTCGCGCGGCTGGTGGCGGCCGCGGCGCTCGCCCTCCCCGGGCCCGTTGCGGCCAGCGATGTCTATCAGGTGGATGTGGTGGACATCATCCACGCCGTCTCGACCGAACGGGTCGTCTCCACGATCGAAGCCGCGGCCGAGGCCGAGGCCTCGCTGGTGCTGGTCCGACTGGATACGCCGGGCGGGCTCGACACCTCGATGCGGGAGATCATCGAGGCGATCCTGAACAGCCCGGTGCCGGTGGCGGTGTTTGTGGGCCCGTCGGGCTCGCGGGCCGCCTCCGCCGGTTACCTGATCACGCTCGCCGCCGATGTGTCCGGCATGGCGCCGGGGACGAACATGGGGGCCGCCACCCCGGTCTCGACCGGCGGCGAGATGCCGGAGACGCTCAGCCGCAAGGTGGAGTCGGACGCGGCCGCTTACCTGCGCTCCATCGCGGAGCGTCGGGGACGAGACATCGAGCTCGCCGAGCAGGGCGTGACCGAGGCGCGGAGCTGGACCGCTTCGGAGGCGCTCGAGGACGGCCTGATCGACCTGATCGCGGATGACGCGAGCGCCTTTCTCGAGGCTCTCGACGGTCGCACCGTGCGGAGGATCGACGGCGAGGAGGTCGTGCTCTCGACCCGGGGGGCCACGGTCATCGAGACCGAGCTGACGCTGCGGGACCGGGCCCTGTCCGTGATCGCCAACCCGAGTCTCGCGATTCTCCTCGGGATGATCGGACTGCTCGGTCTCTACCTCGAGTTCTCCAATCCGGGGCTCCTGATCCCCGGAATCCTCGGGCTCGTCGCGCTCCTGCTCGCCGGATTCGGGCTGAACCTGCTGCCGGTGAGCGTCCTCGGCGTCGCCCTCCTGGTGGTCGGGATCGGGCTTCTCACCGCGGAAGCGCTGACGCCGTCGTTCGGCCTGATGGGGCTGTCGGGAGCGGTTGCTCTCGTCGTGGGGCTACTCTTCTTCTATGAGGAGCAGTCCCTGCCGACGCCCGCGCTGAACCTGAACATCGGACTCGTGATCCCCACCGTCATCGCGTTCGCGGCGCTCGTCTTCTTCCTCGGCCAGATGGTGCTGCGTTCGCACCGGAATCCACCCGTGAGCGGTCGGGAGGGACTCATCGGCCAGGTGGCCACCGCGCGCACCGATTTCGCCGCCGGCGGCACCGGCACCGTCTTCGTCCACGGCGAGTACTGGAACGCGGTCGCCGCCGGCCCGGTGCGCGCGGGCGAACGGGTCCCGGTCCTCGATCTCGATGGGCTCACGCTGACGGTGGGGCCCCCTCTCAACGCCTCGGGCGACTCGCCCGATTCGAACCAAGGAGCCTGACGAACACGATGTTCGGACTTCCCCTCGGCACCCTGCTGGCGATCGCCTTCCTCGCGATCTTCCTCCTGAACTGGATCAAGGTCCTCAACGAGTTCGAACGGGGCGTCGTGTTCCGATTCGGCAAACTGCTGCCACAGACCAAGGGCCCCGGTCTGGTGCTCGTGTTCGCGCCGATCGATCGGATGGTCCGCGTGAGTCTTCGGACGGTGGCGTTCGACGTGCCCCCGCAGGACATCATCACCCGGGACAACGTCTCGGTGAAGGTGAACGCGGTGGTCTTCTACCGCGTCGTGAACCCGAAGAACGCGATCCTCGAGGTCGAGAACTACCAGTACGCCACCTCCCAGCTCGCGCAGACGACGCTGCGCAGCGTCCTGGGGCAGGTCGAGCTGGATGACCTCCTCTCCCAGCGCGACCGGCTCAACCAGCAACTTCAGGGCATCCTGGACAAGCAGACGGATCCGTGGGGGATCAAGGTGGGCTCGGTGGAGGTGAAGCACGTGGACCTCCCCAGCGAGATGCAGCGGGCGATCGCGCGGCAGGCGGAGGCGGAGCGCGAGAAGCGAGCCAAGGTGATCCACGCCCAGGGCGAGCTGCAGGCGTCGAAGGAGCTCTCGGAGGCGGCCGCCGTCGTCGGCAGGCATCCGCTGGGTGCCCAGCTCCGCTATCTGCAGACCCTGACCGAGATCGCGTCGGAGAAGAACTCGACGATCGTCTTCCCCCTTCCCATCGATCTGGTGAAGCCCTTCGTCTCGGTGATGGAGCAGTACGCGGACGGCGACTCGAAGGACGGCTGATCCGGTCCGGCCTCCGCCCAACCCACAGAACGGGACGGGATCTTCAAGCGGAACTTGAACTGTCGGTCGGTATTTCTGCTAGGCTGAGCCCTGTGCGGCCGGGTCGCCTCCGGCCCGCGGAGGGCAATCCATGAGTTCCTACGACGATCAGGACCACTTCGACATCCAGTTCAGCACCCGGCAGCTCGCGGTGCTGTTCGGACTGCTGGTCGTGATCGTGGGTGGCGTGTTCGTCGGCGGGATCGTGATCGGCCGGAACATGTCCCACGAGGCCCGGGACGTCATCGCCGCGCGCCGGTCGGGGGGACCGATCGTTCCCCCGGCGAAATCAGGCGACGCTGCGGCTTCGGCCACGCGGGCTTCCGAGGCGCCGAGCCAGCCTCCGGCGACTGCGCCGGCTTCCCCCGAACCGGAACGGACGGCGTCCAGCCAGCCGGTCCCGGAGCGGGCGGCGCCCAGCCAGCCGGTCCCGGAGCGGGCGGCGCCGCGCCGGCCGGCGCCGGAGACCCGGGTCGCCGACGTGGCGCCGGCTCCTCCGCCGACCGAGACGGTCCCGACGCCGCCGGCCGCGGCCGCGCCCGACGGCCAGTTCACTATCCAGGTCGCCGCTTTCCGCGACCGGGAGGCAGCCGAGACGCTCCTGGCGCAGATCGGCGAGATGGGGCTCGAGGGCTACCTGGAGGGCACGCCGGCCGGCATCTTCCGGGTCCGGGTGGGCCGGTTCGCCACCCGGGAGGACGCGCGGCGGGTGGCGGCGCGACTGGAAGCGGGGGAGCTCGCGGCGCTGGTCACGAGTCGCTGAGCCGGCCCCGGTCCCGGGCGCCGACGACGACGAGCGGGGTAGCATCCCCGCGATTCGAGAGAAGGGCGCGAGCGGCCGAATCCGGGAGAACGAGAGCGTGACGCAGGAGCTGTTGGACAGGTACCAGGCGCTGACGCCCCAGATCGGGGTGGTCCGGGGGTTTCTTTGACCCGGACGGACTACAGAAGCAGATCACGGCGCTCGACGAGCGGCTGACCGACGCCTCGGTCTGGTCCGCCTCCGGGGATGGCGAGGCCCTCTCCCGGCGCCGGGCGGCGCTGGAGGCGGAGCGCGTCCGCGGCGCCCGCTTCGAGGACCTGCTCGAGGAAGTCGAGACGCTCGTCGAATGGGCTCGCGAGGGAGAATCGGTGGACGAGGACCTCGTCGAACATCTGGCGCGACTCGAAGCGGCGGTGAGCGATTTCGAGCTCCGGCGGCTGTTCGCCGGGGAGCACGACGAGGAGGGCGCGATCCTCACGATCAACCCGGGCGCCGGAGGCACCGACGCCCAGGACTGGGCGGGCATGCTGCTGTCCATGTACATCCGCTGGGCGCGCACCCACCGCTTCGACGTCCGGATCCTCGACGAGCAGCCGGGAGACGAAGCCGGGATCAAGAGCGCGACCCTCGAGGTGCGCGGGGACCACGCCTACGGTCGGCTGCGGGTGGAGTCAGGCGTCCATCGCCTGGTGCGCATGTCGCCGTTCGACACCCAGCACCGGAGGCACACGTCGTTCGCCTCGGTCGCCGCGTTCCCCGACCTCGACGACCGGATCGAAATCGAGATCGAAGAGAACGATCTCCGGATCGACACCTTCCGGGCGAGCGGAAAGGGGGGTCAGCACGTGAACGTGACCGATTCCGCGGTACGCATCACCCACCTCCCGACCGGCGTCGTGGTGTCCTGCCAGAACGAGCGCTCGCAGCACCGGAACCGCGACAGCGCCATGAAGGTGCTTCGGGCCAGGCTCTACGACCGGGCGGTCCAGGAGGCCAAGGCGCGGGAGGAGGCCCAGAAGGAGAGCCTGGGGGAGAACACCTTCGGCAACCAGATGCGGTCCTATGTCTTCCAGCCCTACCGGATGGTCAAGGACCACCGCACGAACCACCAGGTCGGTGACGTGGACCGGGTCATGGGCGGGGACCTCGACGGTTTCATCAAGGCCGGGTTGACGTTCTTCGCCCAGCGGGGCTGACCCGACCGGCGCTCCATAGGTCCGCAGTGCCGGTCTGGAGACCGGCGCTCCATAGAGCGCCGAGTCGCAGCTCGTTCGCTTCGACAGATTGCCGGACTGGAGTCCGGCGCTCCGGGAGACCTGTTAGCCTCCCCGCGCCGTGACGGAAACCCTGCGACGGACCCCTCTCCACGCGCTGCACCGCGAACTCGGCGGCCGAATGGTCCCGTTCGGCGGATGGGACATGCCGGTGCAGTTCGCCGGCGTCGTCTCCGAGCACCTCGCGGTCCGCAAGCAGGCGGGGCTCTTCGACGTGAGCCACATGGGCGAGTTCCGGCTGAAGGGTCCGGAAGCGGCGGGCCTTCTTGAGCGCCTGACCCCCAACAACGTCGAAGCGCTGCGGGTGGGACGGGCTCACTATTCGGCGCTCACCACCGACTCGGGCGGCATCGTGGATGACCTCGTCGTGTACCGCCGCGCGAGCGACGAATTCCTGGTGGTGGCCAACGCCGCGAACACGGCGAAGGATCTGGCGTGGATCCGCGAGCGCGGCGGGGCCGACGCGGCGTGCCTCACCGATGTGAGCGACGAGACGGCCCTCCTCGCGCTGCAGGGCCCGCGAGCCCAGGCGATCCTCGCCCCCCTGGTCACCGCGAACCTGCGGCGGGTCCGCTACTACCGCTTCACCGACACCGAGATCTGCGGCGTCTCCGGCACCGTGGCGCGGATGGGCTACACCGGCGAGGACGGGTTCGAGATCATGCTCCCGGCGGAAACTGCGGATCGGGTGGCGCGCCGGATCCTCGAGGCCGGGACGCCGGAGGGGCTCGTTCCCGCCGGGCTGGGCGCTCGGGACACCCTGCGGCTGGAGGCGAAGATGGCCCTCCACGGCCAGGACATCGACGAGGAGCACAGCGTCGAGGAAGCCGGTCTGGGCTGGATCGTGAAGCCGGAGAAAGGGGAGTTCATCGGCCGCGAGGCACTCCTCGCCCAACGCGCGGAGGGAGTCCCCTCGACGCTCGTCGGCTTCGAGCTGAGGGAGCGCGGGATCGCCCGCCACGGCTACCCGATCTGGCTCGATGGGCGGCCGTGCGGCGCGGTCACGAGCGGCGCTCACACGCCGTTCCTGCGGCGGAGCATCGGCCTCGCCTATCTTCCCGCCGGAGCGAACGAACCGGGACAGCGCTTCGAAGTGGAGATTCGGGGCCGACGGGTCGCGGCCGAAGTCGTTCCCACTCCGTTCTACGTCCGGCCCGGCAAGCGCCGGAAGCGGAAGCGGCGCCGGAAGGCCGCGCCCGCCAACTGACCCCATCTCTCACGAGGACCCCGACCGATGCCTTCCCCGATCCCCGATGACCTCTACTACAGCCGGGAGCACGAGTGGCTGCGGCTCGACGGCGGCGGCGCCGCCACCATCGGCATCACCAGCCACGCGCAGGACGAGCTGGGCGACATCGTGTACGTCGAGCTGCCCGCTGACGGAGACGCCTTCGGCCCCGGCGACGTCATGGGCAGCGTCGAGTCGGTGAAGGCGGTCTCGGAGATCTACAGCCCGGTCGCCGGGACGGTGACCGCCGCGAATCTGGTGCTGGAGGCGGCTCCGGAGAGGATCAACGAGGAGCCCTACGGCGGCGGGTGGCTGGTCCAGATGCAGCTCGAAGACGAAGCCGCGGCGACCGACGCCATGCTCTCGGCCCGACAGTACGCCGACTACCTCGCCTCTTCCGAGGGCTGATCGCGCCCCGGCCCGCCTTCGCGCCGACCGGCCGGAGTACGATGATGCGCGGTCCGAGTCGTTCAGACGATCGCCGGCCCCTTCCCGGGGGCGGGAGGAAAGTCCGAACTCCGGAAGGCAGTGCGCTGGGTAACGCCCAGTCCGGGTGACCGGAAGGAAAGTGCCACAGAAAACAAACCGCCTCTCCCTCCCGGGAGCGGTAAGGGTGAAAAGGTGCGGTAAGAGCGCACCGCCCGGCCAGCGATGGACGGGGCACGGTAAACCCCGCACGGAGCAAGACCAAATAGGGAAGCGTTCGAGGCCCGCCTGTCCGAGCTTCCGGGTAGGTCGCTCGACCCGGCGGGCAACCGTCGGGCTAGATGCATGATCGTCACCACGTTCCGGGCGACCGGATCGAGGAACAGAATTCGGCTTACGAGCGACTCGGGCCCCCGTCCCGGGGGGCGACGGCCTTGACCCTGGTCACCGGCGGCGCCGGGTTCATCGGATCGGCGCTCGTGAAGCGGCTGGCCGGAGACGGGGAGCGCGTCCGGGTGCTGGATGACTTCTCCACCGGGCGAGCCGACCGGATCGCCGGAATCCCCGGCGTCGAGGTGGTCGAGGGACAGGTCGAGGAGCCCGGGGACATCGAAGCGGCCGTTCGCGGAGCGGACCGGGTGGTCCATCTGGCGGCGCTCGCGTCGGTGCCGCGGAGCGAACGCGACCCGACCCTTGCGGCCCGAATCAACATTCGGGGTACCCTTGCACTGTTGCGGGCTTCTCGTTCAGCGGGAGTTCGGGCCCTTGTCTATGCCTCCTCGTGCTCGGTTTACGGCGATGCCGGCGACCAACCCATTCCGGAGGACAACCCCCTGCTCCCGCAGTCGGTCTATGCCGTGACCAAACTCGCCGGCGAGCGCCACGTGCTGCTCCACCATGCGACCGGAGGGCCGGCGGCGGTCGCGCTCCGTTTCTTCAACGTGTACGGGGCCGGGCAGCCCGCCGACTCGCCCTACTCGGGGGTGCTGGCTCGCTTCGCCGCAGCCGCCCGGTCGGGTGTTCGTCCCGAGATCCACGGGGACGGCCGGCAAACGCGTGACTTCGTGTCCGTCTCGGATGTGGTGCGGGCGATCCGGACGGCGCTCGACCTCGCGCCGGGGCCGGCGGGCGGGCGCGCCTTCAACGTGGGTACGGGACGGGGAACCTCCGTGAACGAGTTGTGGGGGTTGGTCGCCGGGGCGGCCGACCTGCGCCTCACCCCCCGGTCGGCGCCCCTGCGCGCCGGCGACATGCGGCACGCGCGGGCGGACACCCGACTCGCGGAGCGGATGCTCGGATTCACGGCTCGAACCCGGCTGGCGGACGGGATCGCGACGCTCGTCGGGCGTCCTCGGGGAGAGGCGGCGGCGTGAGGAACTTTCGGCCCCGAACCCGTCGGACCCTCCCCCGCGACCTCCTTTCCCCTCTCGCTCCCGACCGGCCGGACCGGAGGACGGGACGGGCGCCGGGCCCGACGATCGGGGCGGCCGCCGCGGTCCTGCTCGGCATCGCCGCCGCCGTCGCCATCGCCGCGATCTCCGCGCCCGCCGCGTGGAACGATCCCCCGCCGGACCCGGCGACCCCGCCGCCGTTGGTGGCCCGGCTCGAAGGTCCGGAGCCGATCGGACTCTTCGAGGCCCCCGATCGCCTGGTCTTCGGCGACACCCTGTCGCGGGTCCTGACCCGGAACGGATTTTCTTCGCGGGAGGCCCACGAGGTGGGTCAGGCGGTGTCCTCGGTCCACGACGTGAAGGACCTCCAGCCGGGCCAGATCCTCTGGGTGGAGCGCGACCGGAGGGGTCACCCGAGCGGCGTGCGACTCACGCTCGCCGATCTGACCCAGGTCTCGGTGGTCCGGACCGACGGCGGCTGGAACGCGACATCCGAGGGCGTCGAGACGGAGTTCCGGCGGGATGTCGTGGGCGGCGAAGTGGAGTCCAGCCTCTACCAGGGCGTGGTCTCCACCGGAGCGACGCCGGATCTCGCCGTGATGATCGCCAGGGCTCTGGAGTTCGACTTCGACTTCCACCGGCAAACCCGCCGCGGCGACACGTTCGGAGCGGTGGTCGAGACCCGTTACCGGCCCGACGGCCAGCGCCACGACTATGGCGCCTTGCAGGCGGTTCGCTATGTGAACAACGGGAACTCGATCTACGCGATCCGCTTCGAGTTTCCCGATGGGAGTTCCGGCTACTACGACTACGAAGGGCACGCGAGCCGCCGGGAGTTCCTGAGCAGTCCGCTGGAGTACGGTCGAGTCACGAGCGGGTTCAGCAGCCGGCGGTTCCATCCGGTCCACCGGGTGTACCGGCCGCATTACGGCGTGGACTACGGGGCTCCGGTGGGAACCCCGGTGATGGCCACCGCCGCCGGCGTCGTGACGGACGCCGGACGCCGCGGACCGAACGGGAACATGGTCACGGTGCGTCACACCGGCGGCTACGAGACCAAGTACCTCCACCTGTCGCGGATCCGCGTACGGGCGGGACAACGCGTCGCGCAGCGGGACATCGTGGGGAACGTGGGACAAACCGGCACGGCCACCGGACCGCACCTCGACTACCGGCTCTACCGCCACGGCACGCCGGTCAACCCGACAACACACGTGACGCCGCCGGGTCCGCCCATCTCGGACGAGTACCGGGCGGCCTTCGTGGCGTGGCGCGACGAGCTGGTCGCAGCCCTCGACGGAAAGGGACACCGGCGTCCCCGAGGCGCCGGGGCATCGCGAATCACCGAGGAGTGACCTCGCCGGCGGGTGGTTACCCGTCGCGCAGCGCGTCCCGGGCGGCGACGACCGCCGGGTAGATCCCGAAGACCCGGAGATGGGCGAGCGGAGGACCGCCCTGGCGTGATCCTCCTCCGCGCGGCGCGGTTCGGAGCGGGAGCGGCGGGGGCATAATCGCCGCCGTGGCGGGGACAGCATCGGGAGGGTTGACGCTCTCGGAGCGCGACCGCGCGACGCTGGCGGGGAAGGCGGGCCCGGCGCCGAAGCTCGCGATGCGGGTCCTGGTGCGGATGGCCGAAGTGCGGGGCGCGGAGAAGCTGATGGCCGTCGAGGGAGCGCACATCGACAGCACGATCTACGTCGGAGACGCCGGACTGGAGTTCGCCGAACGGCTCGCCGGGCTGGGGGCCCGGGTCGTGGTGCCCTCGACCCTGAATGTGAGCGGCGTGGACGAGTTCCACTGGCGGGAGTGGGCGGTTCCGACGGAGTGGGCGGCGAAGGCGACCCGACAGATGCGCGCCTATGCCGCGATGGGCACGATCCCGACGTGGACCTGCGCCCCGTACCAGACGCCGCACCTCCCCCGGTTCGGACAGCAGATCGCCTGGGGAGAATCGAACGCGGTCGCGTTCGCCAACTCGGTGCTCGGCGCGCGGACCGAGCGATACCCGGACCTCCTCGACATCTGCTGCGCGATCACCGGACGGGTTCCGGCCGTCGGGCTGCACCTCGACGAGAACCGGCTGGCCACCCGCGAGCTCCGGCTCGTGGGGATCCCGGAGACGCTCGCGGGCGCCGACGACTTCTACCCGGTCCTCGGGCACCTGCTGGGGCCGTGGGCCGAGGACGAGCCGGCGGTGATCACCGGGCTGCCGGTGGTTCCCGACGAGGACCAGCTCAAGGCGCTGGGGGCGGCCGCGGCGTCTTCGGGCGCGGTGGCGCTGTTCCATATCCCGGGCGTGACCCCGGAGGCGCCCACCGTGGAGGCGGCGCTGGGCGGGCGGGCCCCCCGGGAGGTGCGGAGGATCGGGGTCGCCGAGCTGGCGGCGGCGCGGCGGGAGCTGACCACCCGGACGGACGGACCGCTGGATCTGGTCGTCCTCGGGAGCCCGCACTTCTCGTTCGACGAGATCCGGAAGCTGGCGGCGGTCCTCGACGCGGAGGGCGGGGAGGCGCGATGCCCGTTCCTCGTCACGACCAGCCGGGCGGTCCGGGATCTCGCCGAGCGGGCGGGACTGCTGGCGCCGCTCGTCGCGTTCGGGGGACAGGTGACGGTGGACACCTGCATCCTCGCGACGCCGATGCTCGCCGAGCAGGATGGCCCCCGTCGCCTGATGACGAACTCGGCCAAGTACGCGTGGTATTCGCCCGGCCTGCTCGAGGCCGAAGTCGCCTTCGGGAGCCTCGAGGAGTGTGTGGCGTCGGCCCGCGCCGGAGAGATCGTGCGGCGGCCAGGCCCGTGGGACCGGGCCCGGGCCCACCAGGTGGCGGGGCGGGAGACGGACGTCGTGGCTCCACGCCGAAGTGATCCCTCGGCCGGGCCGACCGCCACTCGCGAAGCGACGTCGGTGCAGTGCGACCTGCTCGCCGGAAGCCCGGCGGAGGGGCTGATGCTCGCCTCGGGCGACCCGCTCAGCTTCTGGGGAGGCTACGACGCGGAGACCGGCAGGATCCTCGACACCCGGCATCCGCTCGCGGGCCGGATCGCGTCCGGGCGGGTGCTGGCGCTGCCCGCGACCCGGGGCTCCTCCACCACGACGGCGGTGCTCCTCGAGGCGATCCGACGCGGGACCGCCCCGGCGGCGCTGGTCACCCGGGGCCGCGACGCCTTCCTCGCCCTCGCCTGCACGGTGGGCGAGGAGCTCTACGGGAGGAGTCCGGCGCTCGCCGCGGTGGGAGCGGAGGCGTTCGCGACGCTTTCGCGTTGGGCGTCAGCGCGGGTGGAGCCCGGCCGCATCGTGCCGGGGGGCGGGAAGGTCCCGCCGGCCGAGATCAGCCGAACGCCCGGGGCTGGAACCGACCGCGGTTCGTGATGCTCGCGCTGCTCCCCGTCGCCCGAATGACGAACAACCCCTTGCGCTCGGCGTACACCTCGGACTTCTCGTCCGCCTTCAGGTAGGCCACCGCGCCGAACACCGTGCGGTCGGCGTACTCCGGCGCCAGCTTCTTGAAGTGAGGCAGCACTTCGAGGAAATAGTCCACGTCCGCCACTTTCATCGTCGTCTTCACCTCAACGGCCACGACTTCCTTGCCGTTCACGGCGAGAATGTCCACTTCGCGCCGGTAGTCGTCGTACTTCAGCTTCAGGCTGGTCGACGTGTGGGTCACGTCGATGCCGCGTCCCTTGAGCAGGGACACCAGATCCCCATCCACGAGAGCCTCGATGAGCTTGCCCCACTGTCCGTTGAACAGGCGGTCCAGAGCACGGAGGCGTCGGTCGAACTGCTTTCCGCGGCGCTCGGCCTCGGCCCAGCGCCGCTTGTCCTCCGCGAACCGCTCCTTCGCCCGTCGCTCGGCCTCTTGCTGCCGGTGAGCGGTCTCACGGTTCAAGCGAGAGGTCTCCCGAAGCACGGCCCACACCTCGTCGGCCCCTCCGAAAGGCGGCTTCTCGGCGCCTCGGGCTGTCGGATCCATCGGAGCCGTCAGCATAGCCGGAAACGGCCTTCCACGGCGGCAGATCGGTCCCGACCGGACTCCCGGTCCGACGGGACGCCCGGCGTTACCGGTTGATCCCGGCCCGGCGCCACACCGCCCGGTTGATGGCGAGACACAGGAGGATCAGCAGCCCGACCTGGAGGATCACGGTGCCGACCGTGAATTCCCCGAACGGATCCCACCACGCGGTCCCGGAGGACGCCGCCGCCTGCCACATCCACCACACCATGAGGACGGCGAACTCGATCGGGATGACCCAGACGACGATCTTCTCGAACCAGGGACCCACGCGCCATTCCTCGTGGTCGCCGGTCAACTGCTCCTTCCGGAACCGCCGGGCGCCGTGGCGGATGACGGTCACGGCCACGAACAGGCCGGAGACCAGGAGAGCCACGCCCCACGCCCAGTCCTGGTTGCGGAAGAAGCCGAGCGCCATGGCGGACGGCAGACCGCAGACGAAACACACCGCTCCCACCAGCGGAACGGAACGTTTCCGGGACACGCCCAGGTCCATCACCATCCGGTTCACCAGCTCGAGCTGGGTCAGCAGCGAGGAGATCGCCGCGCAGCAAAGGGTCAGGAAGAAGAGCGGCATCAGGAACGCGCCGCCCGGCATCGCTTCGAAGAGCGGGGGGAGCCAGAGGAACGTCAACCCCTCGTTGCTCGCCGAAAGCGCCGCCGAGGTGGCTTCCTCGGAGGCGCTCAGAGCGAACACGGTGCAAAGCACCGCGATCCCGGCGATCAGCGAAGCGGCGTTGTTGGCGATCGCCGCGGTGACCGCGGTCTTCACGAATCCCTGGCGGGTCGCCACATAAGCGCCGAGGACGGTGACGAGGCCCCATCCGGCCCCGGTGCTCCACGCGGTCTGGGTGAGCGCGGCGAGCCAGACCTCGTAGTTCCCGAGGGCGTCCAGGTCGGGCACGAACAGGAACCGCAGCCCCTCGACCGCTCCCGGAAGCGTCACGGCGCGAACGGCCGCGACGAGGAGCAGCACGAACAGGGTGGGGATCAGGAAGCGATTCGCGCGCTCGAGACCGCCGACGATCCCCCGGTAGATCACGAACGAGCCGACCAGCAGCGCGATCCCGTGGAACAGGATGGGCTGGGAGCTGCTCGTGAAGCTCACCCAGTAACGGTCCGGATCCACTCCGGCGAGCTCGCCCAGCGACGAGCCGACCAGGTACTTCAGGCACCAGCCGGTGACGACCGAGTAGTAGAACGTGATCGCGCAGGTGACGAGGCCGACGAACAGCCCCATCCAGTTGTGGCGGGGAGCGGTCGCGACGCCCACCGCGGCGGCCGGACCGCGCCGCGCACTCTTGCCCAGCGCGAATTCGGCGAGGAGCAGCGGGATGCCCCACAGGAACAGGAACAGGATCCACGGGATGAGGAACTCACCGCCGCCGTTTTGCGCCGCGATCCGCGGGAAGCGCCAGATGTTGCCGGTGCCGACCGCCATCCCGATGGTGGCGAGCAGGATCCCCCATTTCGAGGTGAACCGTTCCTTCGTGTGTTCCATCAGGAATCTCCCCCCTTCTTGTTCCGGGGCTGCTCCCGGTTGGACGCGCTAGTCCGCGTCCTGGAGTCGCATCGGCGTCCCGAGGCCCCTCTCGACCGCACGCTCGTAGATGAAGGCGGCGCAGGCGACATCCTCGATCGCCACCCCGACCGACTTGAACAGCGTGATGTCCTCGGGTGACTCCCGTCCGGCCGCCTGCCCCGCGACGACCTCGCCGAGTTCGGCGTGGATCTCATCCTCCGAATACTGCCCGTCCCGGATCGCCGCCATGAGATCTCCCGCCTCGGTGAGCACCTGTTCGCGGAAGTCCACGCAGACGCGGGCGCGCCGGAACGCCGCCGCCTCGACCTCGCGCTTCACCGGGGCGTTCGCGCCGACCGAATTCACGTGGGCGCCGGGAGCGAGCCAGTCCGCCCGGATCACCGGAGTCTTCGTCGTGGTGGCGGAGCAGACGATGTCGAGCCCGACGACGGCCTCTTCGGCGCTCTCCACCGCCTGGGCATCGAGGCCCTCGGCGCGCAGCTCGGCGGCGAACCGCTCGGCGGCGGCCGGAAACACGTCGTGGATCCGCACCGTCGTGATGGGGCGCACCTCGCGCACGGCCGCCACCTGGTTGCGCCCCTGGAAACCGGCCCCGATCAGACCGAGAGTGGAGGCGTCCTCGCGGGCGAGGAAGCGGGTCGCCACCCCGCTGGCGGCGCCGGTGCGGGTTCCGGTGATGTGAGCGCCGGGCATGACCGCCCGGAGCGCGCCGGTCTCGGTGTCGAAGTAGAGCAGCGCGAAGTAGGTCCCCTCGGGATCCCGCTTCCCGGGAGTGCCAGTGAGCGTCTTGAGCCCGAAGCCCCCGAGATCGGGGATCACCGCCGCCATGATCCGGAAGTTCCCGGCGACCCCGGTGAGGGGCATGACCAGCCGGGGGGCCAGCGACGTGCGGCCCGCGGCGTGGAGCCGGAACGAGGTCTCGAGCAGATCCACTGCGTCCCGCATGGACAGGACGGAAGCGACCTCCCGTTCGGTGAGGATGAGCGCCATCGGCGGGCGAGTCTATCCGGCGCTTCGCGAGAGGACGGCGCGCATGACGTGACGGAGCATCTCGGGGTTCTTCCGCAGGCGACGGAGCGAGTAGGGAAGCCAGTCCGGTCCGAAAGGAACGCCGACGCGCACCGGGTGCCCGGCGTCGCGGACGATCTGGCGGAGATCGGGGCGTACTCCGTGGAGCATCTGGAACTCGTAGTCGTCGGTGGTGCGCCCGAGCTCCTCGAGCATCCGGACCGCGTGGAAGATGAGCCACTCGTCGTGGGTGGCGATCGCGACCCGGGCGCCGCCTTCGAGCAGCTCGCGGAGCAGCGTCACGAAGCTGTCGCGGATGATCTGGTAATCGGTCCACGCGATGGCGTGGGGCTCGAGATAGACGCCCTTGCAGAGCCGGACACTCAGTCGAACGTCCCCCTGTCGGCGGAGGAGACGCCGCACGTCGTCGAGGCTGCGGCGCATCCGGGCCTGGATGACGACGCCGAAGTTCGGGGACCGGTGGCGCAGCTCCTCGTAGAGGGCGAGCGTGGGGGAGATCTGCGGACTGTCCTCCATGTCCAGGCGCACGAAGGCGCCGCCCCGGCGGGCGGCGTGGTCGAGGATGCTCGCCACCTGGTCGCGGCAGAAGTCCCGAGCGATCAGCAGCCCGAGCTGGGTCAGCTTGACGTGGATGTAGGCGTGGAGCTGACGCGCCTCGATCTCGTCCAGCACCTCCAGGTACACCTCGGTGGCCGTCTCGGCGGCAGCCCGATCGGTCACGAACTCCCCGAGCTGGCTGACCGCGACGCGGAAGCCCTTCCGGTTCAGGGCCTCGGTCTCGGCCACCAGATCGGCCACCGTCTCGCCCGCGATGTAGGGCCGGGCGAACCGGCGCACGATGGGCCGGGGGAGGAGCGGCAGCGAGGCGCCGACCGCGCGGTTCAGCAGGCTCACCGGGACTCCGGAATTCGACTCCTCAGAGGCCGAAGTGGCTCAGGATCCGATCGGTGGCCTCGCGGGTGGGCTGATCGAGAGCGGCGGCGGGCGCCCGGATGCCGGCGGGGTGGGCGATGGCGCCCCGGCGGTGGAGCATCTCCTTGCGAATCGCCATCCCGATCGCCGGCTGGAACTCGAACCGCATGACCGGGGCGTAGCGGTAGAACGAGGCGGCGGCGCCGTCCCGGTCGCCGGCGTCCCACTTCGAGAGGACCTCCACGAGGAGTCGGGGGTAGGCGAATCCGGTCATCGCGCCGGTGGCGCCGGAGAGGAGCTCTTCGATCAGGTAGGCGCCGCCGAGCCCGCCGAAGATGGCGATCTCGACGTCCTCGGTCCGCTCCCGGATGCGGGCCGTCTTGTAGGGGGTGGGAGCGTCCTCGAGCTTGATCGTGCGGGCGGCCGGAATCTCCCGGCAGATTCGGGCGAGGAGGTCCGCCTCCATGTGGTACCCCGAGATCGGAGGGAAGTCCTGGATCACGATCGGGATCGAGATCGTCTCGGCGATCCGGGCGAAGTGACGAAAGACCGCCTCCGAGTTGCAGCGGGGCGCGCGCGGCGGGGAGACCATGACCCCGGCGGCCCCCGCCTTCTCGGCGGCGCGGCAGCGCTCGAGACAGATGTGGAGACCGGCGCCGGTGGCGCCCACGATCACCGGAACCCGACCATCCACATGGCGCAGGCTGGCCTCGAGGATCACGTCGCGCTCGCGGTCGGTGATCCGGTCCACCTCGCTGGTGACGCCGAGAGCGGTGAAGCCGGACACGCCGTCCTCGAGGAAGGTCTCGACGACCCTCCGAAGGCTCCCGGAATCGAACGTATCGCCGGGCGAGAACGGGGTAGGCAGGACGGAATAGACGCCGCGCATGGCCGGGGATGATTGCACAGAGTTCCGGCCGGCGGCATGGAGCGCCGCTTTCTTATGGAGCGCCGCTCTCCAGAGCGGCACCGCTACGGAAGGCAGCTGCGCCGGGGAATTCAGCCTGTGGACAAAGTCACGCGGCCCGGTTCTCCCGGTAGGGGCTCGAGCGGCGATGCCCAGTTCTCCCGGCCAGTTCTCCCGGTGGGGGCGGGGCCCCGCCTGGCCCCCACCGGGAGAACTGGGCCACTCTCGGTGCTCACGCGACTTTATCCACAGGCTGAATTGCCGGACGGCGGTCCGGCGCGCCGGTTGGCCAAGGCTCTCGGTGCCGGACTGTCGGAGCGCCGGACTCCAGTCCGGCACGATAGAGAGAGGTACTCCAGTCCGGCACGATGGAGACGTTCTTCGCTAGTCGGCCAGTGTCCTGCGCTTCGACCGATTGCCGGGCCCCTACCGGGAGAACCGGCGGAGTCCGGCGCTCCAAGGCGCGGCGCGGTGGAGGCGGCGGGAATCGAACCCGCGTCCGAAAGCCTTCCGCAGCGGCCTCTACATGCTTATCCGGGTTGTGGCGGGAGGCGCGCCCGAAAGCGCCCTCCCCGTTCGCCGCCGTCCCGCATCAATCCGGCGAATCGCGGGACAACAGCTATCCCTGGGGTGTCACTGACGGCTCGGGAGCGCCGTCCGTCGAGCCCGCCTGGTCGTCGTCCTTTCCTGTCCCGGCAGGCAGGGTCAGGAAGGACGTGGCTTAAGCAGCCAGAGCCAGCTGATTGTCGTTGGCGTTTGTGTGTTTTCCACCGTTTGCGGAAGGTGGACCCCCGGCATGCAGTCGCTGCTTCCTGTACCTTCGTCGAACCCAGTACGCCCCCTTCCCGCATCGAACAGGGGGCCGTTTCACCGGCCCCGGAGACGGCCACGGTGTGGCGCCGCGCACAAGAACGTAGAATTGTAGCGCAATGCGACGGTTTCGCGGCACCCCCCTTCCCTTTCTCCTCCTCACCGGTCTCGCTACGATCGGGTTCCAGGCCGCGACGCCGACGCCGGAGGACGCCGAAGCGGCCGGGCCGGAGCTGCCGTGGAGCGGGCTGGCGGCGCCCGACTCGGATCTCGCGGAGGTTCGAACCGCTGCGCTGACGGGGGCCCGGGCGGCGAGGCAGCAGAGCCTCGGCGCGATCGCGGACGCCGCATCGCGGTCGGAGGCGGCGCGGGCCGCCGCCTCGTTCCGGCTCGGTTGGGACGCCGTGCGGCGGGATCGCTGGACGAACGCCAGGGGCCGGCTGCTGTCCCCCGAGGTCCAGGGGAGCGCCCTCGCCGCCGACGCGCTCCATCTCCTGGGAGCAAGCCCGCGGGCGCCCGGCGAGGACGCCGTCGCCCTTCTGGAACAGGTGCTCGCCGACTTCCCGGACTACGGGCTCGGCAACGAGGTCCGTCTTGCGCTCGGACGGGAGCTCGGCGCCCGCCGGGCCGAGGAGGCGCTCGAGCAGTTCGATCGCATCCTGGCCGAGGATTCCGACGCCGGACCCGACCTGCGCGGACGGACGCTGGTCGCCGCCGCCGATCTGCTGGAGCGGCTCGGACGTCGGGAGGAGGCGGCGCGGAGGCTCGAGTCGCTCTACTACGACATGCCCGCGCACGGCGACTCGCTGGAGGCGGGGCGGCGGCTGTCGCGGCTCTATCGCCGTTCGGACGTGACGTCTCCCCCCGCATCCGTGCGCGGACCGCGGGCGCTGCGGCGGGCGGACGGGTTCGCGCGGGCGGGCAACCATCGCAGGGCGCACGAGAACTACCTCGAAGTCCTCCGCCGCTTCGGCGACTCGGTCGATCGCGAGGCGGTCCGGGTTCGCGTCGGCGTCTCCGAGTTCCGCCGGGGCCGCCTCAGCGCATCGCTCCGAACCCTCGGACGGATCTCGCGCGAGGACCTTCTCCCGGAGGCGCTCTACTTCCGGGGGGAGTCCCTTCGCCGACTCGATCGGGTCACCACCCAGACCCGGGTGCTGGAGCAGCTCCTCGCCCTCGAGACCGACCATCCCTTCGGACAGCTCGCCCTCTACAGCCTCGCGCGGAGCCGGTTGGCGGACAACGACCGGGAGGCGGCCCTGCCCTTCCTGGCGCGCCTCGCGGAGAGCTACAGCGAGGGGCCCTGGGTTCTCTTCGCCCACTGGCACGTGCTGTGGGACCGTTACCGAAACGAGGACTTCGACGGGCTCGACACCGCGTTCGAACGAGTCGCCCGCGAGCACCCCGGGGAGTTCATGGCGGGGCAGTTCCTCTACTTCGCCGCACGCACCCGGGAGCGCACCGACGACGATTCCGGCGCCGCGGCCCTCTACCGAGAGGTTTTCCTCGGCTTCCAGAACTCGTTCTACGGTCGCCGGGCCGCCGAGAGGCTCGCTGATCTGGGGATGCCGGAAGCGCTGGAGAGCCCGATCGAGGATCCCCGCCTGCTGATGGAGCGGTTCCGGTTCCGGCGGCCCGACGAGGCGGCGCGGATCGAGTTGCTCTACGCCGCCGGCCTCGGCGAGCGGGCTCGCGGCGCGGCGGTGGCGGCGGCGCGGGCGGGCCATCCCGACGATGCCGCGTTCGAGGCCGTCAACGCCTGGCTCCTCGCCGAGTCGGACAAGGTGATCCCGGCGATCCAGGCGCTGGGCCGCGCCGCCCCCTTCCACACGTCCGCCGCCGGGGAGGCTCTCCCCAGGGAATGGAGGGAGATCCAGTACCCACTCCGCTACCACGAGGAGCTCTCCTCGCGGGCCGCCCGGTGGAAGCTGAACCCTTATCTGGTCGCCGGGCTTATCCGGCAGGAATCCGCCTTCGTGGCGCGGACCCGTTCGAGCGTCGGAGCGCGGGGGCTGATGCAGGTGATGCCAGCCACCGGACGCGCGCTCGCCCGGCTCGAGGGAATCAGCTTCCAGACCTCCCGCCTTTACGAGCCCACCGTGAGCATCCGCTTCGGAACCCGCTATCTCCGGCAGCTTCTCGACGAGTTCGAGGGTCGGCCGGAGCTGGCTCTCGCCGGCTACAACGCCGGACCGCACCGGGTCCGGTCGTGGACCGAGCGCGATTACACCCTCCCGGCCGAGCAGTTCATCGAAGAAGTGCCGTTCACCGAGACCCGGAACTACGTGAAGCTGGTCATGAGGAACGAGATGCTCTACCGGCGTCTCTACCCCGAGCTCGGCGAAGCGGCTCCCGAGTGAGCCCGGCGTGAGCCCCGTCGGAGGGCGGCCGCGGGCGAGCGCCAAGGCCCGTCGGTTCACCGAGTCGGTCATCCGCGAGATGACCCGGCTCTCGTTGGCGCACGGCGGCGTGAACCTGGCGCAGGGCATGCCGGATTTCGCGGCGCCCGATTCGGTCAAGGAAGCCGCCGTTCGCGCCATCCGCCGCGACATCAACCAGTACGCGATCACGTGGGGTTCCCGGTCCCTGCGACGCGCGTTGGCGGATCGCTACCGGGAGGCGTACGGGCTCGACCTCGACCCCGAGCGGCACTTCACGGTGACCTGCGGCTCCACTGAGGCGATGATCGCCACCATGCTGGCGGTCGTGGACCCCGGCGAGGAAGTGATCGTGTTCGAGCCGTTTTACGAGAACTACGGCCCGGACACGATCCTCTCGGACGCCGTTCCCCGCTACGTGCGGCTCCACGAGCCGGACTGGTCGCTGGATCCCGCCGAACTGGAAGCGGCGGTGAACCCGAACACCCGGGCCATCATCGTGAACACCCCGCAGAACCCGAGCGGGAAGGTGTTCCGGCGGGATGAGCTCGAACGGATCGCGCGAATCGCCACCGAGCACGACCTGCTCGTGTTCACCGACGAGATCTACGAGTACATCACCTACGACGGGGCGAAGCACATTCCGATGGCGTCGCTCCCGGGGATGGCCGACCGGACGGTCACGATCAGCGGCCTCTCAAAGTCCTATTCGGTGACGGGCTGGCGGGTCGGCTGGACCGTCGCCTGCCCCGAGATCACCGGCGCGATCCGCAAGGTGCACGACTTCCTGACGGTGGGGTCGGCCGCGCCGCTCCAGGAGGCGGGGGCGACGGCGCTCCGACTCCCCGAGTCCTACTACCGGGAACTCGCGCGGGACTACGGCGAGCGACGGGACCTCCTCCTCGACGGTCTGGAGCAGGCGGGATTCCGGTGCTTCCGCCCCGCCGGCGCCTACTACGTGATGACCGACATCTCGGACTTCGGCTGGGAGGACGACACCGCGTTCGCCCGGCGCCTGGTGGAGACCGTGGGCGTCGCGGCGGTTCCCGGGTCCAGCTTCTACGCCGATCCGGAGGCCGGCCGCCAACGCCTCCGCTTCACCTTCTGCAAGAAGCGCAAGACCCTCGACGAGGCGATCCGTCGCCTGCGCCGACTCACCCCGTAGGATCCGCGGGGTAATGATCCCGCGCGCCGGGGCCGCGATGGCGGCGATCGCGTTTCCGCTCCTGGCGGCCGCAGCGCAACCACCGGGCGGGGCCGAAGAGTCCGAAGCGATCCGGCTTCTCGACGCCGGTGACCCCGAAGCGGCCGTGGAGGCGGCGTGGCGGGCCATCGCGATCACCGAAGAGTTCGCGCCGGAGGCGTGGAGCGCCGAGGTCCCCGAGGGGCGGATCGTCCTCGACGAGTTCACGAGCGCCGCCGTCCTCGCCTACCGCGCCCGTCGCGCCGGCTACCGCGAGACACTCGGCGCGGCGCTCGCGGCGGCGGGGGATCCCCGAGGGGCGGAACGGGAGCTCCGCCGCGCGGTCGCTCTCGCCCCCGGCGCCCGGATCTTCCTACGCCTCGCCGACCTCCCGGGCGTCCCGCTCGCCGATCGCGTGGAACGGCTCCTGTCCGCATGGTCGGCGAATCCCGCCGAACCCGACCGGATCCTCGACGAACTCCGCGTCTCCGGGGCGTTCCGGACCGAGGCCGGTCTCGCAGCCGCGCTGGACCGGGCGCGGTTCCGGGCGCTCGACGGCCGCCGGGGCGGGCTTCCCGACGCGGTGGAGCGGCTCGAGGGTGTGTTTCCCGCCTCCGCCTCGATCGCGGTCGAGGGGGGCGTGTGGTCGGCCGAGCGGTCGTTCGCGGAAGGGCGCCGGCTGCTCCTCTATCTCCCGACGCCGGGATGCTCCCGGTGCGGGGAGATGATCTCGGAGCTGGACGTCTCCCTCCGGGGGACGAGCGTGGATCTTCTCGCGGCGGCCTCCGACGCCGACCTGCCGGTCCTGATGCAGATCGCCGGGCTCACCGGCGCCGGGCTCTTCCGACCGGAGCCGGGGACCGCCGGCGGGCGGTCGGGCCTCGTCGGACGCCCCATCGGTCATGTCGTCCGTCGCGCGGTCGTCCCGTTCCCGCCGGAAGGAGCCGCTCCCTGGCCCGACGACTCCGAGCAGCTCGTGTTCGCGGCGCGGGCCGGGCTCTCGGTCTGGCGGATTCGTCTCGAGGAGGGATCCTCCCGACGTTCCCTGCGGGCCCTGTTCCGTTTTCTCGACGAGTCGCCGACACCCGACAGTCCCGCCCCCCTGACCGAGATCCCCGACGACCCGGCCGCGCTCTACGAGACGGTCCGCGGTCTGGAAGCGGGCGCCGAGCCCCTCGACGACCTCGACGCCCGGCTTCTGCCGCTCGTCCGGCGAGCGCTGCGGGCGGCGCGTGACCCCGAGGCGCTGGCCGCACGGCTGCTCCCGCTCGCGGCCGGCCTCGCCACCGGCAACGCGGCGCGGGTCCGTCTGCTCGCCGCCCTCGTCCCCGCGTTCGGAGACGCCGCGCTGGCCGCGGCGCAGGAGCTCGACGGCGATGTGGTCCGCGCGCTCCCCACCGGGCGGACGCGAGTGGCGGTCGCCGAAGGGCGCATCGGCTTCCAGCGCGAGTACGAGCGGAACGACGGGTCCCGGGTGGTCCTGTCGGCGCTCGCCGGGCCGGGGCTTCGAGCCCTCGCCGTCGCCCCGGGCCGCGCCGCCGGCGTCGAAGCGGGGGAGAACGGGTTTCTGTTTCGGCGGGTCTCGGCTGCCGCGGATCCCTCGTGCGTGGGCTGGCCTTCGCCTGCTCGGAGCTTCGAGGAGGTCTGTCCCGCGACCGTCCGGGGCGGGGCGGCCGTCGTCCGGGTGTCGCAACTGGTCGGGGCGGACGCATCGGATCCTCCGGGCGAGGGGTCCTGGATCTGGCGGCGCGTGGACGGTGGCGCGGAGCCGGAAGAAGCCGAAGCGCTCCATGCCGGGGTCGAAGCGTTCGCTGGCGGGGACCTGGACGCGGCGCGAGAGGCGTTCACCCGAGCCGACGCCGCCCTCGGGGCCGGCTCTCCGGTGGACCGGGCCGCGGTGCGCTACAACCTGGCCCGGGTGGCGGAAGCCGGGGATCGCCGGGAAGACGCGCTCGCCGCGTTGCTCGCCATCGCCGACGCGCCGTTTCCGGCCCGCATCGCCGCCGCCGTCCGGCGCCTCTACCAGCGACAGCCCTGACAGCCGGCCGCGGATGCTCAGCCCGGCCAGCGGCGGAGCACGTACTGCGAGAGGAGCGTGAGGGCGGAGCCGAGAAGGAGGAAGACCGCCTTGATCCAGCGCGCGACGCGACGTCGCCGGCGCTTCTCGCGCCCCTCGACGATCGCAGTGAGCCGCTCGAGGCGGGCGAGGATCTCGGCGTTCTGCTCACTGAGGCGATCGATTCTGCCCTCGAGCCTGGCGACATCCTCCCGGATCTCGACGCGGACCGCCGCCTGCCCCTCCTGGAACTCGCCGCGGGCCGTCGCCTGCCCCTCCTGGAACTCGCCGCGGGCCGCCGCCAGCCCCTCCTGGAACTCGGCACGGGTCGCCACCTGATCCTTCCGGAACTCGGCACGGGCCGTCGCCTGCCCCTCCTGGAACTCGGCGCGGGCCGCCACCTGATCCTTCCGGAACTGGGCGCGGTCCTGTCGCGCCTCATCCCGCACCGCCCGGATCTGCTCGGTTAGCCGTGTTTCCACCGCCGCGGTCTCGGCCCTCGCCTCCTGGATCTGCGCCGTCAGCCGCGCTTCGGCCGCGGCCAACTCCGCCCTCGCCTCGACCCGGTCGGCCCGCAGGGCTCCCACGACGAACGCGGCGGTCGGCGTGTCGAACGGATCGGGAGGCGAGGGAACATCCCGGCCGCCATGGGGTCGGGTTGCTGGTGTTTCGGTCACGGTCCCGAGTGGCTTTCGCCGATCCATCTCAGTGTAGTGGGCCGGCTCGGCCGCGGCAACGTCTGGAGGCGGTTGGGCCAGGCGCCGTGCGTCCTTCTTCTCCATGCTGCGATCGCTCCCGGGACGGCCCGGCGCCCCGGAGGATCCGGCGCAGAAACGTCCCTCGCCGAGTAGAGAACGGAATCGCCGACCGTTTCGCGCAGCTCGGGCCGCATTGTCGAAAACCCATGCGGACCCGAGGCGATAGGGTCCCTCGCGCAGCCATGCGGATCTCCGACTTCCCCGTTCTCACGTTCGACACCTACGGCACGCTCATCGACTGGGAGAGCGGCATCTGGAACGCCCTCGGACCGCTCCGCCGACGCCTCGACCGTCCCATGGATCGCGACGATGCTCTCGCCGCGTTCGCGGAGGCGGAGACCGCCGTCCAGAACGCGCGTCCGGAGCTTCGCTATTCCGCCCTGCTCGCCGTCGTCCATCGGGATCTGGCGCAGCGGTGGGCGACCAGGCCGGACGCCGACGAGGATCGTCGCTTCGGCGGGTCGGTGGGGGACTGGCCGGCGTTCGATGATGCCGCCGCCTCCCTCGCGTACCTGAAGCGGCGCCACCGTCTGGTGACTCTCACGAACTGCGACCAGGCGAGCTACCGCGGCAGCTCGGAGCGGCTCGGCGACCCCTGGGACCGCATCCTCACCGCGGAGGAGATCGGCTCGTGGAAGCCGTCCACGGGAAACTTCGAGTTTCTGCTCGAGCGCGTCAGAGCCGACTTCGGCATCGGCCCCGACGGCATCGTGCACGTGGCGCAGAGCCTGTTCCACGACCACGCGCCCGCGAAGGCGATGGGGCTCCGCACCATCTGGATCGACCGGCGGGGCGGCCGGGACGGCGGCGCGACCGCTCCGGTAGCCCACACCGTGGAACCGGATCTCCGCTTCGACAGCATGTCCGGGCTGGTCGCCGCCCACCGCCGCGAACTCGCCGGCGGAAAGGACTGACGCGGGGGTTTCGGGAGAGCGGCGTCCGACCCCATCGGGAGTGCCTCCCATCAGGGGCGGACGCTGATCAGGGGCGGACGCTGATCAGGGGGTGAGAGCGACCCCCCACGGCGACTCGCCCACCGGGACGCGGGCGATCACCCGGAGCGTGGACGCTTCGATGACGCTGATGTCGTTCGACGGACCGTTGGCGGTGTAGATCCGACTGCCGTCGCTGGACACCGCGACGCCCCATGGGCGCTCTCCCACCTCCGCGCTGCCCACCAGTTCACCCCGATTGAGGTCCAGCACCGAGAGCGTCTGCGTCCGGCCATTCGTCACGTAGAGGGTCCGGTCGTCGGGCGACAGCGCCACCCCCATGCTGCGCGAGTCCTCGGGCAGACGGAAGGTGCGCTCGACCCGGTGCTCGGCGACGATGATCTCGGACACGGTGCCGGCGATCTCGGCGGAGACGTAGGCGCGGGCGCCGTCCCGGGTGAACACGGCGTCCCGCGGCCGTTCCCCGACGCGGATCCGGGCGATCTCCTCACCGCTGCTGGTGGCGAGCACGGTCACGTCGTGATCCGTCTCCCCGGTGACGTACGCGAGGGTCCCGTCAGGGCTGATCCGCACCCCCTCCGGCTCCCGCCCCACCGGCACGGTGCGAATGATCCGCCCCGAGGCGACATCCACCAGACTCGCCTCATCGGCGTCCTCGTTCGAGACGACCATGCGGGCGCCGTCCGGGGTGAGGTCGAACGTCTCCGGATCGGAGCCGCCCGGCAGGATCCGAACCAGTTCCCGCGATTCGAGGTCCACCTCGGCGATGCCGTCGTAGGTCTTGTCGGGATCCCCGCACTCGTCTTCGTCCATCCACGGAGGGCACCGGGGAGAACCGGAAAGCGCCACGTAGGCGAGGCGTCCTCCCGGAGCGACCCGGACACCGCGGGGACGCCGCCCCACCTCGATCTCGGCGACGACCTCGAGCGACGCCGTATCCACGAGGGAAAGCGACCCGCCGACCTCGTTGCTCACGACGAGCAGCGGGGCGCGCTCGGCGGGCGGGGCGCAACCCGTGGGATACAGCGCCGCCGCGAGCAGGACGGCGGGAGCGGTCCGGAGCGGCCGGATCACCGGGACGGCCCGTCGCCGCCAGCAGCGGTGGCGGGAGCGAGACCGAAGGTGAAGACCGACTGCCCGGCGGCCACCGAGATGAACTGCTCCTCTCCGATCGCGAACGCCATGGGCGCCGCCCGCACCTGCCCGCCGGCGTGGAAGTCCCACAGCGCCTCGCCGGTGTCGGCGTCCAGCGCGAAGATGTTGCCCTCCTGGGTGCCGCTGAATACGAGGTCTCCGGCGGTCGCCATGACCCCGGACACGGCGGGGGTCAACTGCCGGAACTCCCACGCCAGCGAGCCGTCGAGGGCGAGCGCGCGCACGGCGCCGAAGGTCTCGGCGTCCACGACCGCGCGCTCGCCGCCGCCGAGGAAGGGCGTTCCCGGTTCGTACTCGGCGTCGCTCTTGTAGTACCAGGAGGCCATCTCGCGGGTCGGGACGAACAGGAGATTCCGATCCGGATCGAATGCCGGGCTGTACCAGTTCGTGGCGCCGGCGAGACTGGGCCACACCAGCGTCCCTTCCTCGCTCGGATCCATCCCCGGGATGAGCACCGGCCGACCGTTCTCGTCGATCCGCTCCGCCCACGTCTGCCGGGAATACTCGGTCGCGCGCAGGAACTGTCCGGTCTCCCGGTCGAGCACGTAGTAGAAGGCGTTGCGGTTGGCGAGGACCACCAGCTTGCGCGGAGACCCCTCCCATTCGGCGTCCACGAGCACCGGGATCTGGTTGGCGTCCCAGTCGTGGGTGTCGTGGGGGGTGAACTGGAAGTGCCAGCGCAGCTCGCCGGTCTCGACGTCGATCGCTACCAGGGAGCAGGTGAAGAGGTTGTCTCCGGGGCGCAGGTCTCCGTTCCAGTCGGGCGCCGGGTTCCCGATGCCCCAGTAGAGGAGGCCCAGCTCGGGATCGAACGAACCGGTGAGCCAGGTGGCGCCGCCGCCGGTCTTCCAGGTGTCCCCCTCCCAGGTGTCGCCGCCAGGTTCGTCCGGCTCGGGAACCGCCCAGAAGCGCCACCGGCGCTCCCCGGTCTCGGCATCGTAGGCGTCGAGGAAACCTCGGACTCCGGCCTCGCCGCCGCTCATCCCCACGATGACCTTGCCGTCCACCGCGAGCGGCGCCGCCGTGATCGCGACGCCGATCCGGTTGTCTCCGAGGGGCACGCGCCAGCGGACGTCCCCGGTGGAGCGATCGAGCGCCATCACGAAGGCGTCGAGGGTGCCGAAGAAGACCGAATCGTCGAGCAGCGCCACGCCGCGGTTCACCCGCGGGAATCCGATGTTCAGGGTCTCGTCCGGCACGCCGGGATCGTGACGCCACAGGGTGCGGCCGGTTCGGGCGTCGAGCGCCGCGATGGTCGAGGGAGGCTCGGCGATGTACATGACGCCGTCCGCGACCAGGGGGGTGACTTCGACCCGCCCGGCGGTCCCGGTCTGGTGAATCCACGACGGACGCAGCCGGTGGACGTTGCCGCGGTGGATCCGGTCCAGTCGCGAGAAGCGCTCGGAGCGGTAGTTGCCGGAGTAGGTCAGCCACGCGTCCGGCTCGGAGTCCGATCCGGTGAGACGCGCGTAGGGAACCTGGGCCGCCGCCGGCGCCGGCAGGAAGGCGAGGACGGCGAGCCCGGTCAGGCAGCGACGCCGAAACTTCGACAAGGTCATTCGGGTTCTCCTGTCATCGAGTCGTCCCGGCCCCGGAGCGACGCGAGATACGCCACCAGATCGTCGAGCTCGGACTCGTTGAACTGCCCGGCATAGCTCATCATGAGGCTCTCTTCGGGAAGGATCGCGATCTCCCGGACCTCGCGCTTGAGGTAGGAGCGGTGCTCGCCCGCCGGGGTGAGGATCTGGATCGAGAAGGTGTCCTCGTTGACCCGCAGCCCCATGACGTCCGCCCCTCCCGCCTCGGAGATCCGGACCGTGCGGTGGCGGGGCAGCACCGCCGCCTCCGGCGCCTTGATCGCCTGGCGCAGATAGCCGGGCCCGCGGAGGAGCCCGATGTCGGAGAGATCCGGACCGAAGGCGATCCCCTCCCCGTTCACCACATGGCAGGCGGAGCAGGCCGCAGCCTGGTAGAGCGCCTGGCCGGCCGCCGGATCACCCGGCAGTTCGGCCCGGGCCACGACGCCGAGCGAGAGGACGTAATCCACCACCGCGCCGATCTCCTGCCCGTTCAGCGACCACGCCCCCGGCATATCGGTGCCGGGAATGCCCTCGTCCACGATCTGCCGCAGCGCCTCGCGGTCGCTGGCCCGCCGCAGGTTCTCCCGCATCAGGTTGGGCCCCTCGCCTCCGCCGCCGTCGAGGCCGTGGCAGCGGGCGCAGTGCACCTCGAACAGCTTCTGACCCTGCTCGGGGGCCGACGTCTGGGCCGCGGCGATTCCGGGAACGAGGAAGAGGGCCGCCGCCAGAGCCGGGAGCGACGCTCGGTCGCCGGATGATCGGGTTCGTTCTGTCACTGCCTTCACCAGCCTCCGGGAGCGAGGATACCAACGGCGCCCGTTCCCGGCGCGCCGGACGGTCGGGGATAATGGCGGCGCTCCCGGAGGCTCCGGGGGATCGCTCGTGGCCGTCGGCACTCCGTTTCATCCGCGCACCGCCGCGCTCTGCCGCACGCTCCGCTGGAAGGAGTGGTCGGGGTACTTCGTGGTCGAGACGTTCGACGCCTTCCACGATCCCGAGTACCACGCGGTCCGCTCGGGGACGGCGATGTTCGATGTCTCGCCGCTCTACAAGTACGACTTCCGCGGGCGGGACGCGACGGCGCTGACGGACCGGCTGATCACCCGGAACGTGGCGCGGTCCCGGGTCGGTCAGGTGCTCTACTCGCCCTGGTGCGACCCGGCGGGCAAGCTGCTGCAGGACGGCTGCTTCCAGCGGCTCTCCCGGACGCACGTGCGAGCGACCGCGGTGGACCCCACCCTGCCCTGGTTCGAGGATGTCGCCTTCGGGATGGACGTCGAAATCGAGGACGTCTCGGAGCGGATCGGCGCGCTGGCCCTCCAGGGACCGACCTCGTTCGCGGTGCTCCAGGCGCTCGCCGACGAGGATCTGCGCCGGGTGCGCTATTTCCGGTTGAGGAAGACGCGGCTGGGCGGGGTTCCGGTCGTGGTCACCCGAACCGGATACACCGGGGATCTCGGGTACGAAGTCTGGGTTGAGCGGGAGCACGCGCTCCGGCTCTGGGATCTGTTCATGGAAGCCGGGGAGCCGCTCGGACTCCTTCCGGCCGGGATGGTGGCCCTCGACCGGGCCCGGATCGAGGCGGGTTATCCGCTCATCGACGTGGACTTCTGGAACGCCGACCATGCGCTCACCGACCAGCAGAAGTCCACTCCCTACGAGGTCGGGCTCGGATGGGCGGTGAGCGCCCGCAAGCGGCGCCCGTTCGTGGGCGACGCGGCCCTCAGCGCCGAGCGGGAACGCGGGCCCGAGCGCTTCTTCGTGGGAATCGAGACCCCGATCGCGGAGTTCGAGCGCCTGTTCGGACGCTTCGATCTCTCCCCCGAGATGGCCGACGAGGTGGACCGCCGCGGGGTGCCGGTCTATTCCGGCGCAACCCAGGTGGGGCGGGCCACCAGCGTCGTCTGGTCGCCGCTTCTGAAGCGTCAGCTCGCGCTCGCGACCGTGGATCGCGGTTACGAACGACCGGGTACCCCGCTCGAGATCGAAGTGACCGTGGAGTACGAGCGACTGCGGGCCCGGTCCCGGGTGGCGAGCCTGCCGTTTTTCGATCCCGCCCGGAAGCGCGCCGCGCCGGCCGCATGAACCCGGCCGAGCGCCGCCGGCCCCGGACCCGGGAGCGCCCCGCCGCTCCGGCGGGCGCGATGACCCTGCCGGCGCGGTACTACTGCGACCGGGACGGGTTCCGTCGGGAGCAGGACCGGATCCACCGGCGCCTGTGGAACGCGGTCTGTCCGGTGGACGATGTTCCGGCGGGCCCGGGGGGATACCGGGTGGAGGAGGTCGCGGGCGACTCCCTGATCCTGGTGCGGGGCCCGGATGGCGCCCTCCGCGCCTTCCACAACGTCTGCCGACACCGGGGGACCCGCTTGCTGGACAGCGGAGCCGGATGCCTCGCCGGATCGGTGCGGTGCTCGTACCACGCGTGGGTGTACGGACTCGACGGACGGCTCCGCAGCGCGCCGCACATGGACCGCACCCCGGGGTTCTCGACCCACGACTGGCCCCTCGTCCGGGCGGCCAGCGAGGCGCGCGACGGGATCGTCTGGGTGCGGGTCGCGGAGGCGGGCCCGGACCTCGCCGGGCAGCTCGGCGAAGCGGCGGACCGGCTCCGGCCCTACCGGATGGAGACGCTGGTCGCCGCCCACGAGGAACGCTACAAGCTGCGGGCCAACTGGAAACTCGTGGTCCAGAACTTCTCCGAGTGCCTCCACTGCCCGGTGATCCATCCGCAGCTCCAGCGCCTGTCCCACTACCTGACCGGCGACAACTTCCCGATGTCGGCGGGAGCGGTCGGCTCCACGATGGAGCTCGCCGAGGGGGCCGAGACGCTCTCGACCGACGGGCGGCTGGTGGGAACGCGGCTCCCCGGCCCGGGGGGCGCGGCGGGCCGACGGATCGGCTACGAGATCCTGTTGCCGAACCTCATGCTCTGCCTCCACCCGGATTATGTGGTGCGCTATTTCCTCGACGCCCGCGCCGCCGACCGGACCCGCATCCGGTGCGAGTGGCTGTTCGCGCCGGAGGCGGTGGAACGCCCCGGCTTCGATCCCTCCCGCGCGGTCGAGTTCTGGGACGAGACGAACCGGCAGGACTGGCGCGTGTCGGAGCGGGCGCAGGCCGGCATCGGCTCATCGGGCTACCGGCCGGGGCCGTACTCGCACCGCGAGGACCAGCTCTGGGCCTTCGACCGGTGGCTGCTGGACCGGCTGGGCGACGCCTGACCCGGTCTCGGACGAACGGACGTGCCGGACCTACGGACGTGCCGGACTGGAGTCCGGCGGGACGTGCCGGATTGGAGTCCGGCGGGACGTGCCGGACTGGAGTCCGGCGGGACGTGCCGGACTGGAGTCCGGCGGGACGTGCCGGATTGGAATCCGGCGGGACGTGCCGGACTGGAGTCCGGCGTTCCAGCGCCGACCCGATCCGCCAGAGCCCGGGATAGGGCAGGTGCCCGCCCTATCCCGGGCTCTGGCGGATCAGGTCGCCGCGCGACTTCCGGATGTTCTCGAACGACTCCTGGGAGATCACGTAGTACCAGTCGGCGAAACGCCGGGTGAGCCTCTCCTCGAGCTCGCGGCCGCGCTCCACGTCCCGCTCCCACTGGTCCCACTCGAGGGCGCGGTCGCGATTGGCCCGATCCTCGTCGGTGATCTCGTCCGCGGGCTTGTCCCGGTAGTCCCGGTTCGCGGGCCGGGGCGGCTCGGGAAACTGCGAGGCGAGAAACTCGGCGGTGACGAACAGATAGCGGTTCTCGGCGGGCCCGGCGGGGTCGGAAGCGGCGGCCGGATCCTCGGTCCCGACGCCGGCGGTCACCTGATCCCCCCGCCCGTACACCACTTCTCCGAAGCGGAGGGTGTAGCGAATCCCCTCGTCGGTCCGGAGGCGGACCTCCCCCTCGTTGGAGAGGAGGTTGCCGTCCTGGGTCAGGTAGTAGCCGCGACTCTGGAGCGACAGGATGTCGGAGTTCGAAACACCCGCGACCTCGCCGGTGAGCGACGCGGCGATGCCGCGCGGCTTGGGCCGAACTCCGACGATCTCGAGCTCGTCGGTGGCGCGCACGACCTCGTTCACTTCGAACGAATCGGGCTCCTCTCCGGCGGCGAGTCCCTCGGCGGTCCACGACCCGTCCTCCTTGGTCAGCTCCAGCCGGTCGCGCCGGTCCACCCGGAGGGTGCGTTCGTTGATGGAGTAGTCCTCGAGAGTCGCCGACACGACGCGGTCGCGGTCGAGAAGGAGCAGATCCCGCTCGATCCAGTCGGCGAACCGGGCCGAGACCTCCACGCCGAGCCGGGAGACGTACACCCGCTTCTGACCGGGGACGCGCACGAACCAGGCCCCCTCCCGGCCCTCGACCGCGTTGCCGATGATCAGGTCGGCGAGCACCCGGTCCCCGGACGCCTTCACCGTGACCCGCCGTCCGCGGCCGACGAGCGAGACCGCCCCCTCGTCCAGCGGATCCACGACGCCGAGGGAGGGATGATCGCTCACGTTCTCGGATCGGAAATCGTCCTTCTCGAGGAGCAGGATCCCGGCGGCGGTCTGCGCCAGCCGGTCCGCCCCGTCCGCGGGGTAGTCGTGGTGGCTCGGGATGGTCCAGATTCCGTTCTCGTTCTGGACCCGGAACGGGATCGCCTCGGCGGTGTCTTCGTCGAACTCGATCACTTCGAGCGACATCGCCTCCGCGGGATCCTCGAAGTCCGGGAAGAACCGTTCGCCGACGTCCACGAAATCGCTCGGCTCCGGATTCCGGGGAGCGCTCACGGCGGCGAGGACGCTCAGGAGGAGCGCCGCACCCACAAGGGTCTGCGTGCGCCGCAGCTCGGGGCCGGTCGCAGACCGGCCGGCGGTGGACTCGTTCGGGGTCGTGGCCATGTCGTTCGTCTCCTGCGATGGCTCAGCGCTCTGGTTGGGGGCGCTCATGACCGGCGCAGCCGGCGGGCCGCCGCCGCTCCTTCCCGTTCGGCCCGGCGCCGCCGGACGAAAGTCCAGACGCCGAGCAGGAACACCGGAACCGGCGGCAGCAGGACCGCCGCCGTACGGATGCCGGTCTGGATCCGACGGACCTGGGCCTCCATCCGCTCCTCGCTGGCCCGGATCTGGACCTCCTTCTCGGCGTTGATGTTCGCCTCCAGCACCTGGAACCGGCGGTTTTCGACCTCTTCCAGGTTGCGGGCCATGATCTCCTGGGCCTGCGCGTCGAGATCGTCCCGTTCGCGCACTCCGGCGACCCGCCGGTCGAGCCGCTCCTGCGCCTGGCGCAACGCTTCGTCCGCGCTGGCTTCCGCCTCCTCCTCCTCGACGGTGCGCTGCTCGGTGAAGGCGCGAACCCGCTCTTCCACCGCCTCGAGGGTGCGGTGTCGGACCCGGCGGTTCCGGAGCGCCACGAACGACTCGTCCCCGACGAGCACGTCCATGGCGTTCAGAAAGAACGAGACGTTGTCGAAGTTGAGGTTCGGCGGGCCGATGCGGCGGAGCTCGAAGAACTGCTCGGAGATGAAATCGAGATCGGCGATCACGACCACCCGCGTGCTGTCGGCCTCCACCGGATCCGCTTCCCCGGACTCCGCGTCCTCGGGGCGGAACGTGCGCGCCTCCGCGGCGACCACGTAGTCCATCGGATCCGGCCGGTGCGGCAGGTTGGGATTGAGCTGGGTTCCCAGGAAGTTCCGCTGGACCATCTGGAAGTAGGGGAGCACGCCGGACATCTCGCCGCTGGTGAGGAGCGGCTCGAACTCGGCGGTCGAGCCGGCGAGCGGCTCGAGGTGTCCCGGGTAGATCAGGACGATCTGCTGAAGGCCCCGGCTCGCCGGGGAATCCGCCGAGAACACGTCCGGGTTGCCGTTTCCCGGGCCGAGGAAGACGACCTCGGGCGGGAGGTGACCCAGATCGGGGTGGGGGTTGTAGGCGTCCCACACGATGCCGGCCGGATCCCACGACACACCGAGGCCGGCGAGGAAGGACTGCACGTTCCCCTTGGGGGTTGGCGGCGGCTGGCCCTGGCGCATGAACGGGTTCTGGGCGGCCCCCGGGGGCTCGGAGGGCGCGAGTCCGATGTTCACCACCGGCAGCGGGTCCACGAGCAGCAGCGCCGGAACGCCGGTCCGGACGAAGTCGGTCACATTCGCCATCTCGTCGTCGGCGAGCGTGGACGGCAGCACTACAAGCAGGCCGTCCACGTCTTCGATGATCGCGGCGTCCGGTCGGATCTGCACGACCTCGTACTGCTTCCGCAACTCGTCCACGACCGACCACTCCGGATTCGAACGCATGGTCTGGAAGTCGAGGCCGCCGAAGATCTCGAGTTCCTTCGAGATGACTCCGATCCGTTTCTTCCCGGTGTTCGCGACGACCCGGATGCTGCGGGCGAGCTCGTATTCCACCGGGAGCCCCCGGTCGAAGAACGGGATGACCTGCTCCTCGGCGGCGCAGGTGAAGGCGACGCCGAGGAACACGTCGCTGACCCCGGTCCGCGCCGAAGTCACGCTCGGGATCTGTCGCGGCAGGATCCCGAACTTCTCCCGGGCCTCGCGCGCCGCCTCGGTGAACGGTTCGGTGTCCTCGATGCGGACCTGGACCCGACCTCCGCTGGCCGACTCCATCTCCCGCAGCATGCTCTCGAGATTCACGCGGGTCTGGACCAGCGGCTCGGGCACCTCATCGCTCAGATAGGCCTGGACGAAAACCGGGCGGTCGTCGGGAAGCGAGCGCAGCAGCTCGCGGGTCTCGGCCGAGAGCGAGTGGAGTCGCTCCGCGGTCGTGTCCAGACGCAGACCGACTCGCGAGACGAGGACCGTCCCGCTCACGAGGATCAGGGCCACCGCGACCGCGCGCACCGTGTGGTGGGTGGACATCCGGTAGCCGTCGGCGGCCTGGGGCCAGTGCCGGCGTCCCACCAGCAGGACGTTCAGGTAGAGGAAGAACCCGGCGACGAACAGGAAGTAGAGGACCGAGGTGAACGGGAGAACCCCCCGCCCGAATTCCGCGAAGTGGGAGGTCGCCGCGACCGGCTCGACGAGTCGGGCGAGACCGGGGCTGAGGCTCCCGACGAGGACTCCGGGGAGGACGAGCGCCGCCGAAAGGAGCGCGCCGAGGATGAAAGCGACCGTCGGGATCGAGGTGAGCAGCGACGCCACCATGCCGGCGGCGGCGAGCGCGGCGCCGAGGAGCGCGTAGCCGAGGTAGTTCGCGAACAGCAGGCCCCAATCGGGGCTGCCGAGGAACACGAGAACCAGCGCGTGGCTGAGCGAGAGCACCAGCGCGGCGCCGTAGATCGAAACGACCGCGGCGTACTTCCCCAGCACGATCTCGAGGTCGGTGGCGGGCAGCGTGAGCAGGAGTTCGTCGGTGCCCAGCTTCTTCTCCTCCGCCCACACCGACATGGTGAGCGCCGGGATGAAAAAGACGAGGAGGTAGGGAAACAGCCCGTTGAGCTGGTCGAGGTTCGCCAGATTGTTCAGGAAGAACCGGTCCTGCCAGAACGCTGCGGCCGCGCTCAGCAGGATGAACAGCGTCAGAAAGACGTAGCCGGATGGATTGGAGAAGTACATCCGGAGATCGCGCCGCATGAGAGCGGCGACAACCGGGCGACGGATGTCGGGGACGCCAGCGAGACCAGGCATGTCAGGCAGCCTCCTCGGCCACTCCGGCCTCCGCCGCCGCGGGCTCGGCCGACGTGAGTTCGTAGAAGGTCTCCTCGAGCGAACCGTTCCGCTCGAGGTCCGCCGGGACCCCGTCGAACACCAGGCGTCCCCGATTCACGAGCAGGACGCGATCGGCGACCGCTTCCACCTCCCGCAGGATGTGGGTCGAGATGAGCACCGTCTTTCTGGCGCCGAGGCGGCGGATGTTGGTGCGGAAGTCGCGGATCTGGTTCGGGTCGAGCCCGGACGTGGGCTCGTCCATGATGAGCACATCGGGATCGTGAAGAAGCGCCTGGGCGAGCCCGACGCGCTGCCTGAGCCCGCGTGAGAGCTTGCCGATCGGCTTTTCCAGAACCTCCTCCAGCGCGCACAGCGCCGCCACCTCACGGATCCGCCCCGCCAGGTCCGCAGCCGGAAGTTCCCGGGCCTCTCCGAAGAAGCGGAGCAATTCGGCGGGCGTCATGTCGGGATAGAGGGGGCCGTTCTCCGGCAGGTAGCCGAGGCGCTGCGAAGCCGCGATGCGCTCGGTGTGGACATCGAGTCCGGCGATGCGGGCGGAGCCCTCGCTCGGCGCCAGATATCCGGTGAGCATCTTCATCGTGGTCGTCTTCCCGGCGCCATTCGGGCCCAGGAAGGCCACGATCTGACCCCGGGGAATCGCGAAGCGCACGCGCTCGACCGCCACGAAGGGGCCATAGAACTTGCTCAGGTCGCGCGCCTCGATCATGATCGGTTCGGTCATTTCGAGGTACCTCAGGTGTCGGACGGAAAATCGGAGCGCGAATTCTATGCACGGCGGGCCGCGGCGAAACGCGACGCCGGGCGCCCGCCCGTAGAATCCGGCGGATGAGTCGCCTGTTGCCGATGCCGCCGAGGCTGCAAGGCGCCCTGCTTGCGGCCGCGGTGGTCGCGTTGACCGGTTTCTCTCCCGGGCGCGGGACGACGGCGCGGCCCGGATCGGCCGATCCGACCGGCGGAGGACGCCGGCCCCAGGCCATCGCGGTGGTATCCCTCGCGAACGCCGGCGAGGCGGTGGTGGTGGGCCACCGGGTCGGGACGGTGAGCGTGCTGCGGGCGGCGGACCGGGTGCTTCTCGGCGAGGCGGCGGTCGGCGGGAACATCACCTCGCTCGTCCCGCTGCCCAGCAAGCCGGACGCGCCGGCGCGGCTCGTGGCCGTGGACCGCGATCGGGATCAGCTCCTGATCCTGCGGCTGACCCTTCCGGCCGAGGGTCCGGTGGTTCCGTTCCCGGCGGCCCGGACCCGACCGGTGGTCGAGGTGGAGGGGACGTTCCCGACCTGTCGGGATCCGATGCGCGCGATCGTGCGCGACGGCGTGGTCGCCGTGTCGTGTCTGTGGCCCCGGGAGGCCCGCCGCTACGACCTGATCGTCCGGGCGGACGGCCGGGCCGCGCTGGCGCCCGGCTGGACCACCTCCCTCCCGTTCGAGGCGCGCGAGCTGCTTCGCCTCGACGACCGCCATCTCCTGGTCGCCGACGCCTTCGGCGGCGGGCTCGCGGTCCTCGACCTGGGTTCGGGAGCGATCCTCCGTTCGCTCGAGCTGACCGCCCACAACCTGCGCGGGCTGGCCCTGGTCTCCGGCGGCGACCGGGTGGCGATCGTCCATCAGGAGCTGCATTCCGGGATGCACACCAGCTCCGACGACATCCGCTGGGGCGTGTTCCTGACGAACAGCGTGCGTCTCCTCCCGGTGGACGATCTGGTCGCCGGGAACCCGCGGATGCACCGGCGCGCCGGCCTTCTGGATCTGGGCACGGTGTCCTCCCCGTCCGGCGACCCGGCGGCGATCCTCGCGACGCCGGACGGCCAGCTCGTCGTGGCGCTTTCCGGCGTCGGCCGGCTGGCGTTCGGAGCCGACGACGCCCGGCAGGTGAGCCAGATGCGCGTCGGGCGGGGGCCCTCGGCGCTCGCCCTCGGGGGCGGCGGGGAGCTCTTCGTCGCCAACACCTGGTCCGATTCGGTCTCGGTGGTCCAGGTCGCGGACCGCACCGAGACCGCCCGCGTGCCCCTCGGACCTCCGGCGCGGTTGACCGCCGTGGACCGCGGCGAGCTGCTGTTCCACGACGCCACCCTGTCCCTCCGGGGGTGGATGAGCTGCAACAGTTGTCACACCGACGGGCACACGAACCACCGCCTCTCGGACACCCTCGGGGACGGCACCTACGGGGCTCCGAAGCGGGTGCTCTCGCTTCTCGGCGTCCGGGACACCGGACCGTGGGCCTGGGACGGACGGATCCGCGAGCTGGAACAGCAGGTCGTCAAGTCGGTGGAGACCACGCTGCGGGGCCGGGATCTGAGCCCCCGGGAAGTCGCGGACCTGACCGCCTACCTGCGGACCCTCGATCTCCCGGACCGGGGCCCGGGATCAGAGAACCCGGGACTCGTGGCGCGCGGACGGGAGGCCTTCTCCACCTACACCTGCGATCGCTGCCACGCCGAGCCGCTCTTCACCACGCCCGGCGTCCATGACGTTGGTCTCACCGACGAGCGGGGCAGCACCCGCTTCAACCCGCCGTCGCTGCGGGACGTGCGCAGCCGCCGGCGGCTCCTCCATGACGGTTCGGCGCGCTCGCTCGAAGAGGTGCTCCGGATCCACCCGGGGCACGGCATCGTGGTCCCGGACGCCGAGGTCCCGGCGCTCATCGCCTTCCTGCGAACCCTATAGCCGACGCCGCCTCGGCCCGACAGGCCTCCCTCGGGGCGCCCCGATCAGTTGCTCCAGACACGCGGCAGCCCGATTGCCCGGCCCGGCTGGCGCTGATCCCCTTGTCAATGGGGACCATATACGTGAGTACCGACGCTCTAGCTAGTTACTTGCGTTCCGAGTCCCGGACGAATCGCCACTCCCGTTTCTTCGGCGGCGTGGTAAGAATCGCCGGGGCGACATTCTCCGGCGTGTCGGGGATCGGCTCTGGAAGATGATATTTCATCGGGCGACCGCGATCCTCTTGGGGTTCAGTTTCCGCACTCGCTTCGGCTGGTTCATGTAGTCTCCTATCTACCTTCACGGTCATCTCAGGCCAAGATTCGGTCTGACTTCCCACCGTGGACGGTCGCCTCAAGGCACCACTTGCGACGAAGCAGCGCCACCTGCTCCATAGCCTCTGCATCAAACCCAAGTGCCTCCTGAAGCACGCGACTGTCCAGCTCAATCCGCGTCGGATCCTCCGCTGCAAGATGAGCGGGCAGGAACTCATGCTCCGCCGCCCACGCCGCAGATTCCGTGAGAGATCCAATCTGGCTCGGGTCAAGCGCCCGCATGTTCACAACCGGGAGATCAGGCAACCGCGCAACAGTTAGATTGGCCCGTCCATCTTGCTGAGTCGTCCCGGTCCACCAGAACAGAATCAATCCGAGTGTCGTGTTGGCCCACACAGCTAGGGGTTCCTCCCAAGAGGCATCTGTTGGCTGGAAGGACGGCCATGCCCTGCCGCCCATCGACCGCCGAGGAGTAAGGCAGGCAGCGAGGCTCTGGGAACGCAATCCAAAGTCGCGGTTGAAGTGGAGGCGCGAGGCTGAAGCCCAGATGGACGCAGCCTTCCTGTCCATACCCGGCCGAATTACCCCCATCCTGTCAGGCTCTACTACTAGCCGCCGCTCGCGCTTGCACGATGGTTTCGCATGATGCCACCACAAGATCGGAAAAGTGGCAGCCCCGACGACCGGCACCAGAAAAAATGGTCCCCGTGGATTCGAAGTCGTGTCCCTCGGGCTATATATGTCCCGGTCCACCGGCCCTCGTGTGCCCAGAGATCCGAGGCGCACGATGGGAACCACCTGCTTCCCATTCTGCCGAGGCAACGGAAGAAACCCATCTCGCAATCCGAGCGCACCGTCAATGAGTTCAGTGTCGTGGACACCGACGCAACCTCCATCACTCAGCGTCGCACGGACTCCCTTGGCGTAGTTGTCGTTGCCGACTGAAACGGCGAAGGTCCCATGTCCAGAAGAAGAATTCGCCGACTCCCGATGGATGCTTCGGGAAATCTCCATCGCCTCCGCCGCACTCTTTGGTCGTCTCTCGGCGATGATCCACGTAGCCTCTGCGTCATGGGGATCAACTGGACCCAACGCACCCATCTGACGTTTTCGCGCTAGGACCAACACCTCGCCTAGCGAAGTGTCGGCGGAGAACGACTTGTCCCTGCCTTTTGCCCCCACTAGTGAGATTATCAAGAGACTTCGATAGTGGCGAGCAAGCAACCGACGGCTTAGCTCCCAACCATTACCGAGCGCGAGAGTAGAGGGCAATACGATTGCTAGTAAACCACCAGGACGAAGCTTATTGTGCGCGAGATCGAGGAAGTTCGACCCCTCACCGGCATTCCCATGGCCGGCAGGACCAGCCTCTCCAGCTGTGCGTCGACTCTTCACTAGTTTGGCGCGCAATTGTTTGAGCGCCAGACTCATCGCCCTCTGCTCCGCCTCCGTGTTCCCGAAACCAGCAAACGACGGCACTGCTTCATCGGACACCTCGTGGTTCGTAGGTCGGGTGAATGGCGGGTTCATGATGGCCAAATCCAGCGAGCTATCAGCCAGCGCGAAGGATGGCAGATTCATCTGTCCCGCCGTCGTCGACACCGCGCTCTTTCCTCCGAGCCCGGTGATCCCGGCCGCCAACCCGGTCCCGTAGAGGCTTGGCGTCTTCTCGCTATCAAGCAGGCTCAGCGACCCAAGGCTCACGCCTGACACGCCCTGGTGTGTGCCATAGGGCAATGTGAACACCTGAGTCCGCCTATACCGGATCCTCGGATGGACACTGGAGAGCATTGAGGCGGTCAGGTGTGCCGCGGCTGGCATAATATCCGCTGCAATCAGACTCTCCTCCATCATCTGCCTATGCAGCCGCGCATCATTCCCTCCGGCCCGGCGAAACCGGGAGATGATCGCGTTGTAGGCGGCAAGTAGCAAAGTCCCAGTGCCACAGGCGAGATCGCCGACCCTCAAGCGCGTCACGGAGTTTGATGCGCTCCAGTCCACGCTCATCATTCCCACCGCTAGCTCAGCAAGAAGCGCCGCAGCCTCCGGTCGAGTGTAGAACGTCGCGAGGAATTTTCGGTCAGCAATCAACCGCTGGAACATGCGACCAGTGAGGTCGTGTGAGCGGGTAACACCCTCCGCTTCGAGATCGTCCGCCGTGCGTGCTAGTCCATCGAGCACTCCAGAGGCCACGCCTGCTGGGATCTTCTCCAGAACGGTGCGGGCTATCGCAAAGATCGGCCAGTAGTTGATCTCAGTCAGAATCGTCCGCCATTCGGACAAGACTCGGCCCACCGGAAGTACGCCGTTGGGTGTGCGCAATTCGTCAAGACTAGCAACGCGGATCCCGTCATGTACCCCAACGATAGAGGCATGAAAAGTACATGCGTTGCCCACAATCGCCATCGCCATTCGATCAGTCTGAACGCCTGGCTCTTGATGGAGAAGACTAGCCACGTCGGAAAGGACTTCGAGCCTCTTCTGGAGCTCATGCCGGAGTCGTTCGGCGGCGCGCTCAATGCCCTGTTCGAGTATGGTCGTACTCTTTGCGACTGCTTGCTCGGAAACCGAGAGGCGTTCCACTAGACCTGCGAGGTCATCCACACCACCTTCCAACCAACCGCGTCGTGGGAAGCGGTCCGCTCTAGGTGCCGTCGACACTACTGCGTATTCAACTCGCGCTTCGCCGAGCGCATCCAAGAGGGCGCTCTCCGGGGTAGAGCGAAGCGTCACCGGCAGACGAACAGCCACGGCATGACGGATTGGTTTCCCGGTTGCCTTCGTGTGTTTTCCTAAGCGACCTCTCGCCTCCTCCTCTACGGTGGCGGCGGGTTCAACCTCGGTTTCAACGACGATCGGATGTAGTCCCGGCGGCTCGACTACGATATCCGGCTTCCCCCGCTCTTCAAGAGCGCCGAGCCCCTCGGAGAATAACGAATCACCCTTGCGCCATGATGGACTCCTTCGACGGAGAACTGTGGCAAGATAAGTGTTCAGAGTGGGCTCGTCGTGTCGCGCCATCTAGTCTTGTCGGAGTGTTGTCGGATTGGGGAATGGACGTGTAGAATCTACGCAGCCAACTCAAGGTCGAGGAGCCGCTCGCCATCGCTTCCATCTGGTCTCTGGTGTTCGTGTCCCGCATGTTGCGCCGACCGGATAACTCGTCCACATACTGGCCCAAGTGCGTGGCCCGCATGTGATGTTAGGTGCCGATGTAGCCCCGTTGCAACATGGACCAGAACGACTCGATCCCGTTGGTATGGGCCTGCCCCCGCACATACTCCTCGACGGAGTGCTTCGCTCTCGCATGGGTGTAATCCCGCAGCCCGTGGTATGCGCCGTGGTCGTCCGTGAAGACGGGTCGAGCCGGGCTCGGCCAGTGCCCGGACGAAGCTCTTGCACGTCTCCCGGTCAGTCCGAGAGACGACGGTGGCGACGACCTCCTCCGTGTCCCGATCCTTCACCCCGACGACGGCGGTCTTGCCAGCGGTGCCCCGACCGGTGAGCTGGGCGCGCTTGGACATCGGCATGAGGGTACGAGCATAACACGAGGGTGTCGAACCGCCGGTCCAATCACTGAGGCCGCTTCGCTCATGAGCCCAGTTTGGCCAAGGCCTTCTGACACCGTCGGTCGTCCTGCCGGAGGAGCTCTGGCACTTCGCGACCCTCCGCCAAAGCTGCGAGTACCCTTCCATGAAGCATCGTGAACCGGGGTGGGACTGCTTCCCCAATCATCTGACGTACGCCGCTATGGCCCCACTTCTCCATCGCGTCTCCCCACTGAAAGGTGCTCGGAAACGTCTGAAGCCAACTACACTCGGCAGGGCTGAGAACCCGATTCTCCCACGGATGCAGCGTTCGGTCACTCCCGATGTGGCCGCTCGCGGTCGTTATGGTCGCGGCGGGTCGGGCGGGGTCCATACGCCGGTAGCTGGAGTTTCGGAAGCCATTGACCAGCCGCCAGGAGCCGTCAGCGTTCCGCACCGTCGGTCGAAGGATCGTGCTCTGGCAGTCCGGACACACGGCCTCGGTGGAGGCGATCCCCTTCGCATGGCATCGGCCACAGTAGTCCGTCTCCCATGCGCTGGCACCGCTGCCGGGTGGTATCGCAGCCACCATCTCGTATCTGCGATCAAGCCACACCGGCACCCGGTGCATTGGGTGTTGCCTCGAATCCGCCGTTTCGGCGGACCGCGCATCAAGCGCCGGCAGGCCTGATTCGCGCAAAGCATCGTCAATGGTAACGAAGTCGGGTGCATCCGGACCGCCATGCGTGGGAGCCGGAAACGGTGTATATCCCGTGCGCCTGAGCGCAGACAACGCGTCCGAGTCTCTCCTCACTAGGGTCAGAAACGCCCGCGACCGATGCTGCGGAATCCCAAACTCGCAGAGATCGACGACCGCCGCATAGACATAGTAGTCAGACCCTAGTTGATCGCAAAGAATCCCGGCCGCGGAGCACGAAGTCCCGCCATATGGATCCCACACCCTTCGCCGCAGGAACCCGGGCACGTTCTCGATCACGACGAACAATGGTCGCAGCTCCCTGGCAACTTCAGCTATGGGCCATACGAGCAAGTTACGCCCATCCCGAGAGCCAGCGTCCGGGTCCTCCTCTTTACCCCGGTCTCCTCTGGCTGAGCTCATCCCTTGGCAAGGAGGACAGCCCGACACCAGCACGGGAGACTCCGATCCCTGAGCCTCTCGAAACGCATCAACAACGATGGGCCACGTTTTCCGAAGATCTCCAGGCACAGCGAGCGCCTCTGGATGATTCAACCGCGCGACGTCCAAGCGTCGCTCGATCAGCTCTGAGATCACGTGAAACCGAAATCCAGCAGCCGCAAAACCCACATCCCCGGCGCCGCAGTTCGAGAACAGGCTAACGGCTTTCACGATGAGTCGAACTCGGCATCAAGACATCCCTCTTTGCGCGCACACGATCTTCTGCCGCGAGGAACATCTCATTGGCTCGCACGGCGCGCCTCAGAAAATCCGTCCACGAAATGCGCTCGATACGACCCTTGGTTCCTCGCCAGAGCTCGTAGGCCGCCTTCTTGTCTCGATCACCGATCCGTACCTCGTCCGAGACTACGTCGACCACCCACCCCTTCGGGAAGTCCTGCGCGAGACGTGGGTTCGCGTCAAAGAACTCCTCGAATGCCTCCAGATAGTTGTGAAGTCGATCCCAGTCGGCGTTGCCGAAACGGTGCCCAACCGCCTTGATCTCCACTATGTGTAGTCTGCGACTGAGATTCGCCAGCGTGAAGTCCGGTCGCCTCCCGGCGTGCCGGATAGAAAACACTACTCTCTCACCGCGTCGTTGCTCGTAGGACGCTGCGAACCGTTCAGCGAACAACTTCAGACTTTGGTTCGCCGTGATTGGCGTCCATGTCGCGTCAATAAGCCAAGGAGCCTCCGCCACGATCCGCTGGAGAACACCCTCAGATCCACTCTCTCTGAGTACGTTCTCGAGCTTCCGAATCGCCCTAACACGCTCGTACGCGATCTGAGCGTACGAAGCCATCTCTGCGATTCGCGCCTTCGAGAAAAGATCCAGGAGCGAGTTCATCCCTCCCTTCTCCCCGTACATCTCCTGATTGAAGGCCTCAAAGGCGTCCATCAATGCCTTGTGGGGCGCGACGGCTAGGACAACCTGAGTCAGTCCATTCACATACTCCTGATCGCTGAGCTCGTCCTCAGCGGCAAAGCGGCCAATTTGTTTGCCAAGCTCCACGGCTGTAGATACGATGTCGTCGTCGGCAAAACACTGTTTGGCCTCCGCTTCCAGTCCAGACACTTCCAGAAAGAGACGCTCAACTCGCTTCCGCCGAGGCTTGCGGGATGCCGCTGCGATCTTCCTGATCCTATCGGCACCCCACTCTCGAAACGCCCGCCCGTAATCGGACTCCCACAGAATGTCCTGTCGGTTCGTGTTGATGAGGTCATCCCCCTCATCCTCGTCAAGCCACTCGGCGTGGATTTCACCTACGAGGTACGAGCGAACTGTAAACTCGCCGGTGAATCCAGCCGACTGTCCGAACGCCCGAGTTGTGGCCACGATCTTCCCGCGCGCGTAAACGCGGACCCCAGCCATTTCCTCGTTCCTATAGGCTTCCTTCGCGAGTCCCATCCAGCCCGACACCGGTAGGTAGTGTTCTTGGTCCGGGAGCGGGACCGGGCTCTCTGATACATTGACCCGCGTGTTCTTCATCAGTGGGATATCGAGAGCTCCGATCGTGAATGGTGGGTTCTCGCGGGGGTTCCGTGTGTCGTGGACACAGACTCCAAAGTCGCTCCCGCGCAGTCCGAAGCGTCGCGCCATCTGCCGATGGAATACCTGCTGATTCGGAACCCTCTTCGGCAGGAAATCGAGTAGACGAATAGTGGTCCCCGACACGCTTTGGTATTTCCCGTCGCGATCGCCTACTTCCATCGAGACCGGTGTGACTTCATCCGCTACGATCTTATCGTAGGGCATGATGAAGTGGGAAACAGCGTAACCTCTATCCGTCTCGTCGCCGCCGGCTGAGATGATCTCGATGCGCTTGCAGATACCGAAAGGGGCAAGCTTTCCGATTCCCTTCCGTCCCATCACTCGGCGTCGCTTATGCCGAGAACACTTGCCTTGAGTCGGATCGCTCCGGCGATCCCTCCCCACCCGCAAGAAATGGGTGTTGGCCTCTTCGGGAGTCATTCCGTGCCCGTCGTCCACGACCTCGATAGTGTGATCGTAATCCTCCACCTCTCCCGTCGCACGGTTCTTGTGTGCCAGAAGGGTCGAGAGTGGCAGGCGAACCACGACGTTCTCCGCGTCCGCGTCATATGCGTTCGCGACGAGCTCGGCGACCACCGCGCTCACACGATCGTATAGGCGCACCCCCAGCTTATCCACCGTCATGCGTGAAATCTGCATGACGTAGCGGTCGGAGTCCGTGCGATCGATCATTCGTGGATTCTGCCGGAGTGGGTCAAACGGCCGCGGTCCACGCGAGCCAATCGCCACCGAGAGAGAATGTAGCGCACTTCGGGAAGGCGCGCTGACTCCGCCAAGACAACGACGACGCGGGGGCCGGTGGCGGTTAGCGCGAACCCGGCTTGCCGGGATCGGACGGCTCCGACTCCGCATCGGTCGCGGTGGGCGCCCACGGGTCGCCTTCGCCCGCGGCGGGGCAGAAGTCGCCGGTATCGAGGAAGTGGGTGTGGAGGCACTCGAGCGTCGAGCCGAGGCTCGTCAACAACTCGACCGTCTCCGGGTACGGGACCCGGGTGAAGAACCCGGCCCGGCCCCCGCGCGCCATGTCGGCGGTGGACTGTCCGAGACGGGTGATCGCGGTGACGTCCCCTCCCCGGGACACCAGGTACTCGATGAGTTCGTTGTCCCCCCGGGAAGCCGCGTAGTGCATCGGCGTGTAGAGCCACGAGTCGCGCTGGTTCACGTCCTCGCCCAGTTCCTCGATCAGGTACTTCACCGCGGGGAGGAACTGGTCGGGGCGATTCCGAACACTGAACGCGCCCAGTCCCAGATACCCGCCCCCCGCCGCCGCATGGATCGGCCAGGCATTCGGCGCCCCTTCGGGGATCCACGGCAGCGCGGAGTCCTCCTGCTGGCGACCATCCTGCTGCCGGCGCTCCCGCATCCCGACTTCGGGCCAGCGGGTGGGGATGTTGGGATCGGCTCCGTGCGCGACGAGCAGCCGCATCGCTTCGAGATCCTGGGCGAAGGCGGCCCGCCAGAACGGCGTCGCCCCGGTGAGGTCCACCCCCAGCTTGGTGAGGCCGTATTCCCAATACCAGAGGTGCGAGTTCAGGCGGGGGTCGGGATCGGCCCCGGCTTCGAGGAGCGCCCGGAGCACCTCCATGTGATCGGCTTCCTGCAGATCCTGCGCGCGAGGCTGGGGGTAGTTCGACTTGGGCGCCCACTGGGTCTGGAGGACGGCGAAGAGCGGGGTGGCGCCGTCGGTCGAAGCGGCCAGATCGGGGTCGGCGCCGCGCTCGATGAGGCGGAGCGCCAGGTCGAACTGCCCGTTCAGCGTCGCCATCAGGAGCGGGCTGGTGCCGTCGGCGCTCACCTGATCCAGGTCCGCGCCACCGTCGAGGAGGGCGGTCGCGGCCTCGATGTGGCCCTCGCGGGCGGCGTGCAGCAGCGCGGTCATGCCGCCGGTCCGGCCGACGAGGACCTCCCGGTAGGGCGGGCGCACGACGTCCGGCCCACCCGGATAATCGGGGCGCACGCGGGCGAGCGAATGCGGGCTCACCTCACCGACGTCGTAGCCCGAGCGGAGGAACTCCCGCTGCGCGAGGACGGCGGCCTGCCGCTCGGCCGGACCGGGCTCGTCCGGCCATTCGGCGTCCGGGTCCACCCGGGGCCCGAACGGCCCCGGCCGTTCCGGCGGCGCGCCGATCGCGTCGCGGAAGCGGCGGTTGGCTTCCAGGTCCAGCGCCAGTGCGGGGAGCACGTCCACCTCGGCGGTTGCGATCGCCGGGTCGGCGCCCGCGGCGAGGAGAGCGGTCACCGAGGCGCTCCGGTTCGCGGCCGCCGCGAAGATCAGGGGCGTCTGTCCCGACGACCGCTCCCGCGCGTTCGGGCCGGCGCCGTGGTCGAGCAGCGCGACCACGGCCGATCGGCCGGCGATGGCGCCGGCGGCGAGATGGAGCGCCGTCACGCCGCTGTTCGTCGTCACCGCGTTCGGATTCGCTCCGGCTTCGAGGAGGCGAAGGACCATGCCGCCGTGGCCACTCCGCGCCGCCACCTGGAGCGGCGTATAGCCACCGATGCGCGTAGCGGCTTCGACCGCCGCGCCAGCCGCGATCAGCGCCTCGGCCACCGCCTCATGCCCGCCCTCGGCGGCAAGGTGGAGCGCGGTCAGCCCATCTCCCCGCGCCGCGTTCCGGTCCGCTCCCTCCCGGAGGAGGGTGCGGACGATTTCGACCTGCCCGCCGCGGGCGGCCGCGAGCAGCTTCTCCTCCGCCCCACTCGGCCCACGCTGCGCCACCGAGGTCGCGGCCGGCCCACGCTGCGCCGCCGAGGTCGCGGGGAGGGCCGCGGCGAGGAGGATCGCGACCGAAAGGGACACCGGAGCGCCTCTCATGCCGAAGCGCTCCCGGCCGTGTCGGTCTCGACCGGGAAGTCGAGCGGGAACACCCCGTCGCTGTCGCCGAACGTGGACATCTCGGGGTGTCCGATCTTCCGCATCAGGCTCACGAAGGCGTTCGCCATCGGCGTCCCGTCAGGGGCCCGCAGGTGGAGGCCGCCGGAGAGAGCGCCGTTCGCCCGGCCCAGGATGAGCAGCGGCGCGCGTCGGTGGTTGTGGAGGTTCCCGTCCGCCATCGCCGAGCCCCACACGATCGCCGTCCTGTCGAGGAGCGAGGTCCCGCCGTCCACGGTGTCGCGCATCTTCTCGAGGAAGTAGGCGAGCTGACCGAGCCGGTAGGTGTTGATCCGGTTGAAGTCGAGGATGTCCTCGGGGACGTTGCCGTGGTGCGAAGCCCCGTGGACGGACTTCGTCGTCCCGCTCTCGGGGAACGTCCGGTTCGACTGGTCGAACCCGGTCTTGAAGGTGATGACGCGGGTGAGATCCGTCTGCAGCGCGAGCAACTGCAGGTCGAACATCAACTGCATGTGCTCCACGAAGGAATCCGGAACACCGGAGGGGGCCTCCGGCATCGCCCGCTCCTCCCCACTCGTGTTGCGGGTCTCGACGAGCTGGATCCTCCGCTCGATCTCGCGGATGTGCTCGACGTACTCGTCGAGCGCCACGCGGTCCGCCGCGCCCAGAGTCCTCCGGAGCCGGGTGACCTCCGTCGCGATCCAGTCGATCATGCTGCGGTCGGTGCGACGTCGCGCCGCCCGGTCTTCGGCCGAGTCCCCGGCGCCGAACAACCGCTCGAATACGACCCGCGGCTCGCGGATCGCGGGCAGCGGCTGGTTGGGCGAAGCCCACGCGAGCGAGGTCGTGTAGGCGCAGTGGTAGTTGTAGGCGCAGCCGCCGCCGCGATCAATGCCCTCGATGCACAGCTCGAGCGACGGGAGCACCGTTTCCCGGCCGAACCGCTGCGCGTGCAACTGGTCGAACGAGGTGCCGATGAAGAGGTCGGACCCCTGGGTCTGCCGGGGCCGGGCCTGGGTCAGGAACACCGCGGTCGTTCGGTCGTGGTCGCCGCCGATCTCCTCCGCCCGGGACGGTTCCGCCGATCGGCAGTCCGTGTTGCTGACGATCGTCATGTACTCCCGGAACGGCTCCAGCGGTTTGAGCTGGCTGTCCGCGACCAGTTCGAAGCCGCGTCCGACCGACGCCGGCGCGAACAGGTGGCGGCCGTCGCCCCAGTCACTCGAACCGGCCACGCCCATGGACTCCTCGATGCAGACGAGCCGGGTGAATCCCGCGGCCTTCCCCGGTTCGGCCCACGCCCGGCCGGCGGGGACCATCGCGTCGAGGAAGGGCAGCGCCACGGCGGCGCCGGTCCCGCGGAGGAACGTGCGGCGCGAGAGGTGTGCGCCAGTCAGTATGTTCATGAGCCGTCTCCGCTTCTCGTCCCGGTTTCTGTGGGTTCGTGCTCGTCCGCGGCCGACGCGGGACGCGCCAACCGGAACGGATCGCTGTTCACGACCCCGAGGATGAACGAGGACATTCGATAGTCGTCCGCCTCTGCCGCGCGCGCGATGGCCCGGACCCCCGGCCCGTCGAAGTACTCGGCGCGCCGGCCGATCGCGTAGGCGAGCAGGTGCTCGGTGAAGTTCCGGACCAGCGGGATCTCTCGCTTCATGAGGAGGGCGACGAGCTCGGCCGGCGTGCTCACGTCGCTCCCGTCGTAATAGGTCCCCCGCGTGTCGAGCGCGACGCCGTTCTCGCGGACCCGCACCCGCCCCGTCACGTCGTAGCTGTCGAGCGCGAGTCCGATGGGATCCATGAACCGGTGGCACGAGCGGCACGCCGGATTCGCCCGATGCATCTCGAGCCGTTCGCGGGTCGTGAGCAGCCGCCCACCACGGGCCAGATCGGTGTCGTCGAACGCGGGCGTATTCGGCGGCGGGGGTGGCGGCGGGGTGCCCATCAACACCTCCATCACCCACTTTCCGCGCAGGACCGGCGAAGTGCGCGCCGACATGGACGTGAGCAGCAGCACGCTTCCGTGCCCCAGCACCCCGCGCCGGCTGTCGTCCGGGTAACGCACCCGCCGGAACTCCGGACCGGAGACCCCGGGTATCCCGTAGTGCGCCGCGAGCCGCTCGTTCAGGAACGTGTAGTCCGCGGTGAAGAGTTCGAGCAGGCTTCGATCCTCACGCACGAGGTGGTCGAAGAGCAACTGCGTCTCGCGCACCAGATCCTCGCGGAGCTGGCCGGTGAAGTCCGGGTAGAGATAGGGCTCGGGCTGGTTGTCTTCCGCGTCCTGAAGCCGGAGCCACTGCGCGGCGAAGCGGGTGGAGAGCGCCTCGGCCCGCGGGTCCGCCAGCATCCGCCGAACCTGCGACTCGAGGACCGCCGGATCCGAGAGTCGTCCCTCGGAGGCCAGCGTCACCAGCTCCGCATCCGGGCCCGCCGCCCACAGGAAGAACGAGAGCCGTGACGCGAGGTCCACGTCCGCGATCCGGTAGCTCTCGCCGGGAGAGGCTTCCGGCGGCGCCCGCTCGAGACGGAACACGAAGGACGGGCTGGCGAGGATCGCCTGGAGCGCGGTCCGAACCCCGATCTCGAATCCCTCCTCCGCGGCGGCGCCGTCGTAGAAGGCCATCGGCCCGGCCAGATCGTCCTGCGTAACCGGACGTCGGTACGCCTCGCGAGCGATCCGCTCGACGATGGCCTCGGCGCAGGCGCGAGACGCGTCGGGAGCGTCGGCCCCCGTCGCCCCGCCACGCTCCGGATGGCAGTGGAAGATCTTCCGGCGGCTCGCCGTCTCCGAGACCCCCTCCCGGCGGCGCGGTCCGGTGACCATCAGCTCGCTCAGGTGCGGCAGCGCGGTGATTCCGTAGTTCGCCCACGCCTGGGAGTCCTCTCCGCCGACGAAGGACCAGCCGGGTGTCTTCAGGCGGTCCTCGTACGGCCCCTCGATCGTGCGCACGAAGGCCGCCGCGACCTGACGCTGGCCCGCCCGGACGAAGATCGGCTCGGTGCGGATCGGCGTCGTCGCACGACCCCCGTGTTCGAGGCCGAGAAGAGCGACCCCCTCCCCCTCGATGGAGACGTCCACATCCTGGAAGCCCGTCCCCTGGCCGAAGAGGGTCTCGATCGAGATCACGTACTCGCCGTCCGCCGGGAAGTCGTGGGTGACGACCATCCCGCCGCGGGTCCCGTACGGCGTCCCCTCGATGTGATCCCAGGCGTGCTGCGAGACAGCGATCGGATTCGTGTAGCGGGCCGTCGTCGAGACCGCGTCGGCGTTGCCGACCGCGATCCGGCTCACTTCGGTGGCGGCCCGCAGATAGGCCTCGACCAGCGTCGTCGAAAGCCCCTGCGCGTCCGACATGTTGTCGAAGGCGCCGAGATAGGTGTCCGCCGGCAACCAGCGGCCGGCCTCGACGTCGAGGTCGAGGAGGTCGCGGATCACCCGCTCGTACTCCGCCCGATTCAGCCGCTGGAAGCGCCGTGAACCGGGGTCGCGGGCGTCGGCGGCCGCGCGGTCCACTCCCGTCTCGAGCGCCTCCACGAGGGCGAGGAGGGTGTCGGGCGGCGGGCGGCGCTGGCCGGGCGGCGGCATCATCCCGGCGCGCAGCTTCCGGATCATCTTCTCGGCGGATTCCGCCCGCTCGTGGACCGCGGCCACATCGAAGGCCGCCAGATTGAGCGTGCCGCTCCGGATTCGGTCGTTGTGGCAGCGGACGCAGTAGCCCTGGACCACGCCGGTGAGTTCCGCCGGCCCGGGAGCGACGGAAACGGGACGCTCCGATCGGGGCGCCTCACTCGCGGGCGGAGACGCAACGCGCCCCGGGGGCTGCCCCACCAGGGCGAACCACAATCCGAGGACCGCGCCCACGCTCAGGGCGTTCATGCGCCCGACCCTCGCGAAACGGGGAAGGGAATCAGAAACAGCGGCAAGGTGAGGCCCTCAGCAGGCGGCGTGACCTCCGATCCTGAACGTCACGCACCGGCAAAGATAAACCATGCGTATGGAGCGCCGCTCTCCAGAGCGGCACGATGGAGTGCGGGCTTGGGTGGGTCCCTCGGTGCCGGACTGGAGTCCGGCGCTCCATACGGCGCGCCGGCGGGCGCGCCGGCGTCAGCCCACGCCCTGCGCGGCGAACTCCTCGGCCGCCTTCCGGGCGCGCTCCTCGAGCTCCTCGTGGGAGAGCGTCTCCATGTGGGTGGCGATGGACCAGCGATGCCCGAAGGGATCCACCACCGTCGAGTGCCGGTCTCCCCAGAACTGGTCGGTGGGAGGCTGGATCTCGGTGGCGCCGTTCTCGACGGCGCGGGCATGGGTCACGTCCACCTCGGGGACGTAGAGGTGGACCGTGGTGGCGGTGCCGCCGAGAGTCTTCGGCGAGACGAAGCCGGGCGCCCCGGGAAACTCCTGCGACAGATACACCTGCGCGTCTCCGATGCGGATCTCGGCGTGCATCACGAGGTCGTCGGGCCCGTCCATGACCGACTCGATCTCGGCGCCGAAGACCGACTGGTACCAGTCGAGCGCCTTCCGGCCTTCGTCCACGACGAGATACGGCGTCACGCCATGAGCGCGGGGCGGGATGTAGTGGGAGGCCTTGGCCACGATGAATTCTCCTTGTCACCGGCACATTGGCCGGCAGGGGGTCCCGATGGGGGTCCCGATGGCTCGGGACGAATCCCGGAGAGAACGGCGGCTGCCTTGATTCAGTTCCGTCGCGGGTTGCGGAAATCGAGGATCCACTGGAACACGACGAGGATCTCGTGGTCAGAGATGCTGCCGAAATGCCAGCGGTAGTCCGCGGCGATGTGGGTCAGAACCCAGGGGAGCTCGTATCGGGTTCCCACCTTGATCGAGTTCAGGCTCTCCGGGGCCTCGATGGGGCCGTGGTTCGACTCGGTAGCGACTTCGATCGCGCCCCAGAAGCCGACCGGCCACCGCTTCCGGAACCGGGCGAAGGCGCCGAAGTGGTCCCGGCCGTCCTGTTCCCGGCGGAACGCCGCCGACCGCAGGAAGTGGCCGCCGCCGAGATCCCCGTCGAGTTGCGCGCCCGTCTGACGGGCCGGGATGAGGGCGTCGTCAGGACCGTCCTGCCCCTCGTAGTGTCCCGCGTCGAGTTTCCAAGCCACGCCGCCCGCCTCGAAGCGGCGCCCGACACTGAGCGAATAATCCTGCTCGGAGTTCTCGTCGGGGTTGAATCCGTTTCCGGCGATGACATTGAACAGCGCGTTCCACGGGCCCCGGTCCCAGGCGACGAAGACGCCCGTCTCGCGGACGCGGGTGAGGGCGGCGCCGTTGGCTGCGGTGACCATCTGGAACGCGAACGGGGCGTCGGTGAATTCCGACAACCACGCCGGGTGGCCGCGGCCGACGCGCGCCGAGAGCCCCGCCCCGAAATCCACCCGCGCCCACAGGTCGTGGACCCGCTTTTCTCCCAGATCCCACGAGGCCCGCACCTGGAAGCGGTCGCCGATGTTCGTGTGGGACCAGACGGAGACCCGCTGGAGCACGATGTCCCCGAGATCGGAGATCTCGTCGAGGAAGCGCCCGCGGAGCCGAAAGTGGAAGTCCACGGGGGACTCTTCGTCATCCGTCTGCGCGTTGGGAGCCGACTCCGCCGGGGGCGGAGGATCCTCCGCCGCGAGGGCCGGGAAGGAAAGTCCCCACACGAGGGCCGCACCGGCGAGGAAACGCATGCCGCAAGCGTAACGGAGCGGCCGGGTGGTCATGGCGGGCGACGGACGGCCCCTCCCGAAGCGCGACCGGAAGGGACGGAGGAGGGTGGCTCCACGGGTAGGACTTGAACCTACAACCAACGGATTAACAGTCCGCTGCTCTGCCATTGAGCTACCGTGGATGCTCACGCGCCCCCCGGACCGGGGGGCGCGGATCATAGCAGTCGGGAAGCGTTCGGCTGTCGCGCCGCGGGGGCCTGCCGCCTCCGCGCCGAAGCGACGCCAGGCGGGCTCCCGGCTACCGGTACCGCTCGTTCCACCAATCCCGGCGCGGCATCGTCATCCCGTTCCGGTTCTCGGCCCAGGCGAAGAAGTCGCGGTTGTCCGCCTGGTGGATGACGACCCGCCGGTACGCATCCAGCAAACCGGTCCCGGCGCCGGCGCTCTCGAGGTAGTCCAGCACATCCGTCCCGCCTCGCTCGGGCAGTCCATGGCGCTTCACGAAGGGAATGAAGGCGTGGGCGAAGGGTTGGAAGTCCGCGCAGGAGTGGAGGTAGGTCCCCTGCGGCCACTGATTCGACACCATGTCGTTCCGCGAGTACTCGAAAGCAGTGCGGTTCAGGTCGATGCGGGCCCTGACCACCTCGAGCAGATCCTCCGATTCCGCGAACAACCGGTGATACTGCAGCTCGGACCACGTCTCCTGAAACTTCTCGGGAGTCCATTCGTCGAACCGGTAGTTGCCCTGAGGCATGTCGGACGCGACGTAGTACTGCGCGAACTGGCAGAAGTTCGTCAGGTCCTCGTATCCCGCCTTGTTGCAGGGGCCGCCCATGTCGATCACTCCGAGGGGTCTTCCGAGCTCCTCCGTCCAGTGGGCGAGCACCTCGTTCGCGTCGTCGTACATCAATCTGTACTCGAGGAGACGCCCGCCGGCGGCCCCGTGGCCGTGGTAGTTGAGGTGATGTTCCGAGTCGGGGTACCGCGACACGAGATAGCTGGTGATCTTCTTGAACGTCTCGCGCAGAAATCGGCTGACTTCGGGAGTGGAGTTCTCGTTCGGAGGCAACGGCGGCATCCCGGGAAAGGCCAGCACCCGATAGCTCTCCCGGTAGGCCGTGTATTCCTCGGGCGAGATGTCTTCGATCTGGCCGCGCGAGTGGTCGAACGAGTTGTCGAATTCGTACACGTGGACGGCGCGCTCCCCTTCCCAGAGCACCGCCTCGACGTACTTGAGGTTCGGGCTCTCCTTGAGGGGCGCGCCCTCCGCCCAACCCCCCAGGCCGTCTTCCACGAACGGGCTCCACTCCTCGTTCACCAGAACCGCTCGCAACATGACGTGATGCCGATCGTGGGTCGGCAGAGGCGTCCGGACTTCGTGGGTCAGCACGACTTGATCGTCGCGTCGGACTTCCACGGTCGCAGCGCCCGGTCCGACGGCGCGCCAACGCCACGTGCGGAGTCCCCCGTCGCGCAACTCGAGGACCGCGGAATTCGTCGAGATCGCCCCCCAGTCACCGAGATCCGGACCGGCGACCCCATCCTGGACCACGGCGAAAAAGCCCTCCTGACCCCAGTACACATCGTCGGGAACCGGGGGCGAGGGTTCGAAGGCGAACTGCTCCGGCTGCGGTTCGGGCTCGGGCGGCGGCGGCTCGGGCGCGGGCGGCGGCTCGGGCGCGGGCGGCGGCTCGGGCGCGGGCGGTGGCTCGGGCGCGGGCGTCGGCGCCACGGACTCGTCGCCCTCACAGCCCGGGCCGGCGACAGCAGCGGCAGAGAGCAGCGCCACGAGGCCGATCCCCCGCTTCCAGCCCCGCCACCTCAAGCCGTCACCCACGGGCCGGGAACCACCCGACACAACCCGTTCGCCCGAACCTGCTCTCGGCATCGCACTCGCTCCAGGGGCCGCCGGACCGCCCGCGCCAATCGCATCACGGACGCCCCTGCGACCGCCCGTTCCAGAGCGTAGCACCCGGCGCGGGCCAGCCGGAGCCCGGTTCAGACGGCTGGCGCGACCGGACGGACCCGGGGCGCTCCGCACGAGAGGGGGACTCCCTACGGGGCTCTGTCGCGCCGCTTCGGAGAACTCCGATCGGCAGAACGGGAGCGGTCCACCCCGATCTGGCTGCGATGCTGGAGGGCCTCGGCCATCGTCGTCCGGTCGGTGTGGACCAGCTCGGAACCCATGGGGATGCCGATTCCGATCCGGGTGACCCGGACCGCCTGCCCCTGGAGGAAGTGGGCGAGGAGCGCCGCGGTGGATTCGCCGTCATTCGTGGGATTCGTGGCGAGGAGCACTTCCTCGAACGAACCGCCGCGAACCCGCGCGATGAGGGCCCGGATCTGGGGATCGTCCTCGGGGGCGTAGCGGCCCGAGAGCCCGCCGGCCAGCACGTGGTACCGACCCCGGAACGTTCCCGGCTTCTCGACCGCCGCGATATCGGCGGGGTCCTCGACGACGCACAGCACCGGCTCGATCCGATCTCCGCTTCGACAGAGGCCGCACGGCTGGGCCTCCGTGAAGTTGCCGCAGTCCCGGCACCGGGTCACGAGGTCGTGGAGCGTGGAGGCCGCCGCCCCGAGCGCATCGGCGCGCTCCCGATCCCCGGCGAGCAGGTGGAACGCGATCCGGGCCGCGGACTTCTCGCCGATCCCCGGGAGCCGTTTCAGCTCCTGCATCAGCCGCAGGAGCGGTTCCGGGAAGGCGCTCACATCCCGCCGGCTCCGCCCAGCATCCCGCCGAGATCACCCATCGAACGGAGTTCGGTCTGAAGCTGGCGGTCGAGGCTCTTCATCGCATCGTTGATCGCCGCCTGGAGCAGTTTCTCGAGGAGGCGCACATCGCCACGCTCCACGAGCTCGGGCGCAATCGTCACCTTGCGGACCTTGCGGGCGCCGTTCACGCGCACCCGGACCTGGCCCTTGCCGGCGGAGCCTTCGCTCTCGATGCGCTCGATCTGTTTCTTCATCCGCCGGAGCTGGCGGATCTGTCGGGTGGTCTGTCCGAGTTTCGACAGCATGATGGGCTCCGATCAGGGTTCGCGCCGGAGGCGCGGAGAGGAATCAGCCGTTCGCGGGCTTCGCGGAAGCCTCGAAACGGCGGGTCGAGACGATGGATCCGCCGAACGCCCTCTGGTAGTCGCGAACCACCGGCGGGGGTTCGACTTCGCCAAGCGGCGCCGCCGCGCTGGGGGCCCGCCGCTTCCGCGCCGGAGCGGGTCGCGACGACGGTTTGCGGGGCGCTTTCGCTCCCGGGACGGGACGCGGGGGGGGCTTCCCCGGACTCGCCGGGGGCGGCGGCTTGTCCAGCCGGGCCACGAGGTCCTCGAACGCGGCGAGGCGCGGCATCTCGACCAGTTTGAGGAGGGCCATTTCGAGATGGAAGCGCGGCTCGGGAGACCAGCGCAGCCCCTGTTCGGCCTGGGTCAGGACATCGAGGCTCCGCAGGAGGTCCTCGTCGGAAAACGTCCCGGCGAACTCGGCCAGATGCTCCCGCTCCCCCGCCCATTCGAGGAGCTCCGGGTCCTTCGGGGCGGCGCGGACGACGATCACGTCCCGCAGGTAGTGGGTCAGCAACAGCACGAAGTGCCGCAGGTCGCGGCCGCCGTCCACGAGTTCCCGGACCACCTCGAAGACGGCCCCGCGGTCCGCGCCGGCGATCGCCGCCGCCACCCGTCGGCAAAGCGCCACATCGGGCACTCCCAGGATGTCGCTCACCGCCTCCGCCGAGATCGGGCCATCCACGGCGCCGATGACCTGGTCGAATGCGGAGAGGGCGTCGCGGAGACTGCCCTGCCCGACCCGGGCGACCTGGTGGAGAGCGTCGTCGGTGGCCTCGACCTCCTGATCATCCGCGATCTGCCGAAGCCGCGCGGCGATCACCCGGGGCGCCACCGTGCGGAACTCGAACTCCTGGCACCGGGAGAGGATGGTGTCGGGAATCTTGTGGATCTCGGTGGTCGCGAACAGGAACTTCACGTGGGGAGGAGGTTCCTCGAGGGTCTTCAGCAGCGCGTTGAAGGCCTCCCGACTCAGCATGTGCACCTCGTCCACGAGGAAAATGCGGAAACGGTCGCGGGAGGGCGCGTAATGCGCGGTCTCGATGATCTCGCGGGCGTTGGCGACGCCGCTGTGGCTTGCGCCGTCGATCTCGGGCACGTCACGGGAGTAACCGCCGGCGATTTCCCGGCAGGAGAGACAGTCGCCGCACGGCTCCGGGTTGGGACCGTCGGTGGCGTGGCAGTTGAGGGCCTTGGCGAGGATGCGGGCCGTCGAGGTCTTGCCGACGCCGCGCGGGCCGGCGAACAGGAACGCGTTCCAGATGCGACCCTTTCCGATCGCGTTCTGCAGGGTGCGCGCGATGGCGTCCTGCCCGACGAGGTCGGAAAACACCTGCGGCCGGTAGCGAAGGGCGAGGACCTGGTAGCCCGGGGCGGCGGCCGAGCCCGAAGGGGGCGACTTCCCGGTTGGGGACGCCGGCTCGGGCGGATCGGAGCCGGGGCTCACGGGAGGCTCGGCGACGGGCGGCTCCGGCGCGGGGACCGCCGGAGTCGCCTCGGCATCCTCCGGCGCCGGCCCGGGCGCGACCGCGGCGGGTGCTTCCGCCGCCGGAGGGCGCGCGTCCCCGGGGGAATCGTCGCCCGCCGGGGAGGCGTCAGCAGCAGACCCCGGAGCGAGGTCTGGCGGCGCCTGCGGCGAAGGCTCCGGCTTCCGCGCTTCGGGTTCGGGGGGAGGGCCGAAGAGAGACGGGGCGCCGGAGGAGTTCGGTGGGGTCATGGGGGCGCCCGGTTCCCGTGCGCGGGGTGGCGGAGGGGGTGGGATTCGAACCCACGGTACCGTTGCCGGTACACCAGCTTTCCGGGCTGGCCAATTCAGCCACTCTTGCACCCCTCCGGGACCGGCGGACCGGGGATTCTAAGGGAGCGGTCACCGCGCCCCCGCAACGCGCCTTGCTAGGGCGCCGGACTCGCTTCCGAAAGCGACGCGCCCGCGAGCTCCGGAGCCGGTCCGGTCCGGTCGTCCGCCCGGGAGCGATCGCGGAAGGACTGGAGACGGCTGGTCAGCGCATCGAGCGAGTCGTAGGTCACCGGCACGACGACCAGGGTCAGGACGGTGGCGACCGAGAGGCCGAAGATCACCGCAACGCCCATCGAAGCCCAGAACTGGGAGCTCTCGCCTCCGGTCGAGATCGAGAGACCGAAGAAATCGATGTTCAACCCGAGCGTGAGCGGGACCAGACCCAGAACCGTCGTCACGGCGGTGAGGAGAACCGGCCGCAGACGGATGGACCCCGCCTCCACGACCGCCTCCTTCCGGGACATCCCCTTCTCGCGCAACTGGCGGATGAAGTCGCACAGCACGATGGCGTTGTTCACCACGATGCCCGCGAGCGAGATCACGCCGATCCCGGTCATGATGATGCCGAACGGGGTCGCGGTCAGCATGAGTCCCCACAGGACGCCGATCACCGAGAGCGCCACCGAGGTGATGATCGTGAGCGGCAGGACGAGCGAGTCGAACTGGGTGACGAGAACCATGAGGATCAGCAGGAGCGCGATCACGAAGGCGCGGGAGAGGAACGCGGTGGCCTCGAGTTCTTCCTGGTTCGCCCCGGAAAACTCCCACCGGTAGCCCGGCGGCCACTCCATCGCCTCGAGGGCGGCGGCCACCTCCTCGCGCACGCTCGCTTCGGTGCGGCCCGAGTCCCGTACGACATCGCCCTCGATCGTGGCGACCCGGTTCATGTCCACCCGCCGGACGGCCGACGGCCCCACCCCGTGGGCCAGAGTGGCCACCGTCCGGATCGGCACCGGGATCCCGTCCTCGTCCGGGACGGTGAGTTCGGCGATGTCGTCGAGCGACCTCCGGGCGTCTGGAGCGAGCCGCACCCGGATGTCGTGCTCGTCCTCTCCCACCCGGTACTTCGAGGCTTCGGCGCCGAGGATGCCGGTCTGGATCGTGGCGGCGATGATCTGGGTGCTGACCCCGGCGCGCATCGCCTCCTCCCGATCCACCTCGACCCGCAGCTCGGGCTTGCCCCGGTCGAGGTCGTCGTCGAGGTTCACGAGGCCCTCGATGCCGCGGATCCGGGACATCGCGGTCTCGGTCAGCCGGGAGATCTCGTCGAGGTCGTCGCCGAGGATGCGCACCGAGACCGGCGCGCCGGTCGGGGGGCCATCCTGCGGGGCGTCCACCTTGACCGTCGCGCCCACGATGTCGGCGAGCCGCGCGCGCACGACTTCGAGGGTCGTGAACGTGTCGCGGACGACGCGGTCGCTGCGCTCCTCGAGGTAGAGCGTGACCTGGCTGGTCGTGGGACTCCCGCCCCCGCCGCCGCCCGGATTCATGCTGACCCCGGTGCTTCCGACGTTCGCGATGAGATGCCGCATGTCCGTCGTGTCGGCGGTGCGTTCCTCGATGCGGCGCACGATCGCATCGGAACTCTCGAGAGTGGAGCCGGCGGGCGTGTCCACGCTCACGACGATCTGCCGCGGCTGGACCTCCGGAAACAGCTCCACTCCCTGCCCGAGCACCGCGTAGAGACCGGTCGTGACGACGAGAACCGCGCCCATGGTCCAGATGAGGCCGGAGCGGTGGTCGGTGATGTAGGCCACCGGGACGGCGCCGCGCGGCCGGCCGAGGAGCGCTCCCGCGCCCCGCCTCAGTACCCGCGCCACGCTCCAGCCGAGCCACAGGATCCCCTGCAGCGCAAACGCCGCCACCCCGACCGCCGCGAGCGCGGTCACCGCGGGGAGGAGGGCGCCCGTCTGGAAGAACATGCCCCCGAGGGCGAGGGCGACGGCCACGGACGCGAAGGCGACGAACACTCCCGGCAGGAGCCAGTTGCGCAGGAACCAGCCGCGCGTCCCCGCGTCGGGCCCCGACTCGAGCGTCCAGGTCAGGAGGCGCCGGTAGCCGCGCCGGAAGGCGTGCTCCTGCTGCGGACCTTCGGCCCGGTCACGCCGGGGAGGCTTCATGAGCCAGGCGCACAGGGTGGGGTTGATGACCAGCGCCACGACCAGCGAGGCGGTGAGTCCGATGATGAGCGTCACCGGCAGGTAGGACATGAAGTTGCCGATGATCCCGGGCCAGATCAGCAGCGGCGAGAAGGCGCACAGCGTCGTGATCGTGGAGGCGATCACCGGGCGGGCCACTTCGTTGGTGCCGGTGTGGGCGGCCTCGGGGCCGGGCTCACCCATCTCGCGGTGCCGGTAGATGTTCTCGACGATGACGACCGCGTTGTCCACCAGCATCCCCAGCATGAGGATGAGGCTGAACAGCACCATCATGTTCAGGGTGTAGCCGAGCCAGCCCAGCACCAGGAACGAGGCCATCATCGAGAGGGGAATCGCCACGCCCACGAAGAACGAGTTCCGGAAGCCCACGAACGCCATCAGGCAGCCGACCACGAGGAGAAGCCCCGAGATGACGTTGTTCTCGAGTTCGTTCACCATGCGGCGGATCTCGACCGAGATGTCCCCCACCACCGCGGTCTGGATCCCGGCGGGGAGCTGTTCCTCCCAACGATCGAGATCTTCGTGGACCGCGTCCGCGACCGCGACGAGATTGGCCCCGGTCCGCTTCTCCACTGCGAGCGTCACCGATGGCTCGCGGTCCACCCGGGAGCGGGTGGCCTCGTCCTCGAAGCCAAAGACGACTTCCGCCACATCGCGCACGAACACGGGCTGTCCGTCCCGCACCTTGATCACGAAGTCCTCGATCTCGGAGGGCTCCCGCACTTCGGCGGGCAGCCGGATCAGATAGTCCAGGCCGCCCACCGTGACCTCGCCGCCGGGCACGTTGCGGTTCTCGCGCGCCACCGCGACGACGATGTCGGAGAGGCTCAGTTCGAAGAAGGAGAGCCGTCGGGGATCCACCTGAACGTGGACCTCGCGGTTCCGGTCGCCGATCAGGTTGACCCGATTCACGCCGGAAATCGCCTCGAAGTCCTCCTGCATGTCCTCGGCGATCTCGGTGAGCCGGGAGGTTCCCACCGGACCCGAGAGGGTCATGAGGAGGATCGGGACCTGAGAGAAGTCCACGTCCTGAACCCGAGGGTCCTCCGCCTCGACCGGGAGATCGGGCTTCGCGAGATCCACCTTCTCGCGCACGCTGGCGAGCGCGGTGTCCAGGTCCTCCTCGGGGTTGAACTCGATCGCGATGTTGGAGAGGCCCTCGCTGGTCGTGGAGGTGATCTCCCGGACCCCGGTGAGCGTCTTCAGTTCGGTCTCGATGGGACGGGTGACGAGCGTCTCCATGTCCGTGGGGCTGACCCCCGGATACACCGTGTACACGACGATGAACGGGATCTTGACCTCGGGGAACGACTCCCGCGGCATCGAGACGTAGATGCCGGTCCCTCCGAGGCACAGGATCAGGATCAGGAAGTACACCGTGAGCCGGTGCTGGATCGCGTAACGGGTGATGCGCACGGGGTTCCTCAGCGGGGGCGGCGGGCGCGCCGCATCGGGGGCGTAGCGCCGGCCATCGAATCAGCGTTCACCGGGGTGGCGAGCCGGCGCCCGGCGATCGTCATTCCGCGACGACCCGGACCGGCTCGCCATCGAGCAGATTGCGGTGGCCGGCGACGAGGATCCGCTCCCCGAGAGCGAGGCCGGACGTGACGACGACGCGGTCCCCTTCGTCGGGACCGAGCTCGACTGCGCGGATGGCGGCGGCTCCGCCCTCGAGCACGAAGGCGTAGAGGATCCCGTCGCGTTCGAGGAGCGCGTCGCGCGACACGATCACCGTGTCCTCGTAGCGGCCCCGCTCCAGCCGGGCGCGCACGATCAACCCGGACCGGAGCGAGTCGTCCCGATTGGGCACCTCGATCTCGGTCAGGAAGTTGCGACCGGGCTGGGACGCGTTGGGCGCGATCCACGAGATCCGCCCCTCCACCACGCGGTCCGGGTAGGCGTCGAGCGTGATCGCCGCGGGGGCGCCGATCCGGAACCGGGCGATGTCGGTCTCCGGAATCCCGATCGTGGCGCGGAGGACCGAGGTGTCATGGAGAACCGCGATCCGCGCGCCGGGCGCGAGGATCTCTCCCGGTTCGAGATCGCGGCTCACGATCACACCGGAGGCGGGAGCGGGGACCGCGGACCGGGCGAAGCGGAGCCGCGCCGCTTCGTGACGCGCTTCGGCCCGCTTCAGGTTCGTCTCCGCGGTCGTCAGCCGCTCACCGGGCGCGGCTTCGCGCTCGACGAGCTGGCGCGCCCGCTCGAACTCGGTCTGCGCCCCCGAGAGGTCGGCTTCCGCTTCGAGAAGCGCCGCGCGCAGCAGGTCGGTGTTGATGCGCGCGAGAAGCTGCCCGGACTCCACCCGGTCCCCCTTGTCGAAGAGGACCTCCTCCACGATGCCGCCGCCCTCGGTCGAGACCTCCACTTCGGCGCGAGGCTCGAGACGACCCGAGATGACGAGCACGTCGGTGAGCGTCGCCGGCGTCAGCGAAACAGCGGAGACCGTCGGGCGCAGATCGGCCTCCGCGGGGGGCGCCGCCTCGGCGAGGCCGGGATCGTCACCGCAGCCGGCGAGCGCGGTGGCCGCCAGCAGAACCAGGATGCCGAGCGTGGGCGGCGCCGGGACGCGGCACCGGGCCGCCATGCGCCCGGCAGCCGGGAAGTGGGGGGTGGCTGGTGTCTCGGTCGGGGTCACCGGGAGTCCTCCGTCGGGGGCGGGCCCGCTCCGGGAACGGGCGGCGACAGGGCGGGAGCGTCCGCGTCGGCGGAGCGGAGCGGGCCATCGGAGATGACCGCGTGGGGGGCGCCCGCGGAAAAGCCCACGAGGAACTTGAGCTCGGCGAGGGCCACCAGGGCGTCGTGGGTGTTCGTGGCCAGCTCCAGCTCCACCTCGCGTCGGACCTGCGCGCTCTCGAGCACAACCAGGGAGGTGATGACGCCGGCGGCCCGTTCCTCCTCGGCGACCCGTTCGGCCTCGCGGGCCTCCTCGACGGCGAGCGCGGCCTCCTCGAGCGCCGCGAGGGCGCCGCGCCAGGCAGCGGTGGCGGCGCGGATTTCCACTTCGAGCAGGGACTCGAACTCGCTCTGCTCCCACTCGCTCTGGGTCTCGCGGGATCGGATGCCGGCGATGCGGTTCCGGGTCCCGAAGCCGTCGAACAGCGTCCAGTTCAGGAACACGCCGGCGTTCCAGTTGTGGAGGCTCATGTCCCAGGTGTTCTCGACGGCGAACGTGCTGACCCCGTAGGACGCATTGGCGCTGATCTCGGGCCGGGAACCGGCGCGGGCAAGGCTCGCGTCGAGGCGCAACTGCTCCCGGTCGAGGACGCGGCGGCGGAGTTCCGGACGGTGCTGCCCGGCGAGCTCCATGAGGGCCTCCGGCGGGAGGATCCGCGGCGCCGGATCGGGAAGCACGAGCTCGTCGAGCACCTGGATCGCGAGCTCCTGATCCCGCCCCACGGTGGCGTTGATTCCAGCCCGCTGGACGGCGACCGCGTCCTCGGCGTCCTGGAGTTGCCGCCGCAACCGGCTGAGGCCCACCCGGGCCCGCAGCACCTCGAGGCGGGATCCGGCGCCGAGCTCGAGGCGGTCTTCGGCGACAGCGAGAGAGCGTTCACGGGCTTCGACCGCGCCGAGGAGAACATCCCGGGTGCGCTCGCGGAGCAGGTAGGCATAGAGCCCGGCGGCGGTGTCGCGCGCCACCTGGTTCCGGACCTCGGCGAGTTCGAGTTCGGCGATCTCCCGACCGACATCCACGCGCCGGAGCCCGGGACGGAGGCGGAAGTCCCACAGCGTCTGCGAGAACTGGAAGTTCCACGCGTAGGTGCCGAAGGTGAAGGCGCCCCCGAAGCTGTTCGGGTCTCCGCCTCCGAAGCCGGCGGCCGCCTCCGGGTCCTCGATCAGCCGGGAAAAGAACGGGCTGTTCCGGAAACCGGGATCCCTGGTCTCCGCCGCCTGGAGGCTGAGGCTGAGTTGAGGCAGGGCGGCGGCGAGCGTCTCGCGGAGGAGGAAAGGGAACTCGTCGAGCCGCTCCGTGGAGCGTCGGACGTCGGGGTGCAGGACCTGGGCGACTTCGACGGCCTGCGCGATCGTGAACGGGAGCGTCTCCCGGGCGATCAGATCGCGGTACTGGTCGAGGACCTGCTCGGTGAGCGCCGGAGGGGGCCCGACCGGTCCCTGCGACGCCGCGGCCGCGGAGCCGGCGAGCAGGATCGCCCCGGCGAGCCGGATCGCCCCGGCGGGCCGCCCGAGATCTGAGATGGTGGGGGGTCGCATCCGGCCTCCTTCGGGGAGGATGGTCCGCACGCCGGAATCCGGCGTGTCCTGTTGCCTTGTCGGTTTGCTTCGTCGGCGTGATGACTTGTCGGGGCGGGGGCAGGCCGCCGCGGAATCCGGGGTAGGGAACCGACGGGATCGAGGATCCCGCCGCCGCCGATCCCGAAGAGAACGATGCCGTGATGCGCCGGGTTCCGCGGAATCCTAGTGCGTGACCGGTGGCTGCTAGAGTCGCCCCCGCGAGGCGCGCTGCGGTCCGGTTCCCTGCGTGCGTCCTGCCGCGCCTTTCTTGTCTCTGCTCGCCTGGGTCTTCGTCGCGGTCGGGCTCGCCGGCCTCGCGTTCGGCGGCGACTGGCTGGTGGACGGCTCGTCGGGCCTCGCTCGCCGGTTTCGGGTGAGTCCGGTCGTGATCGGCCTGACGGTGGTTGCCTACGGCACCTCCGCCCCCGAAATCGGCGCCAGTCTGGTGGCCGTGCTGCGCGACAGCCCGGGACTCGCGGTCGGAAACGTGGTCGGGAGCAATGCGGCGAATCTCGGCCTCATCCTGGGACTCACCGCGGCCATGCGGCCGTTCTCGGTGGACCCGAAAACGCTCCGGCTGGAGTTCGGGGCGCTCATCCTGGTGACGGCGCTGCTTTGGCCGATGGCCGCCGCCGGCCATGTCTCTCAGGAAGCGGGAATCGTCCTGCTGGGCCTGCTCGTCGCGTTCAACGTGGCCTCCATCCGCTGGAACCGGGAGAGCCCGGCTTCCGGGAGCGAAGAGGATCCCCCGGCGCTCGGAAAGAGCCTGATGATCACCCTCGCCGGTCTCGCGGTCCTGCTCGTCGGGGCCGAGCTGCTGATCCGGGGGGCGTCCGATGTCGCCCGCGGACTCGGCGCCTCCGAGACCACGATCGGACTGACCCTCGTCGCGGTCGGCACATCGCTTCCGGAGCTCGCGGCCTCGGTGGCGGCGGTTCGACAGGGCGCCGTTCAACTCGCCGCGGGCAACGTGATCGGGTCCAACCTGTTCAACGTGCTGGGAGCGCTCGGACTCCCTGCGGCCGCCGTCGGCAGCGTCGCCATCGAGCCGGGACTGCTCGGCGCCGAGATCCCGGGCGTCATGCTGCTGACGGTGCTGGCCGGGGTGGCCATGTTCACCGGCGCGCGGGTGACCCGCTTCGAGGGGATCCTGCTCCTCGCCGCCTACGCCACCTACGTCGCGGTGGTCCTGCTGTGAATTCGATGCGACGACCCATCCCGATCGCGTTCTGCGAGCGCCCCCCCAATCTGGTGGCCCGGGCCGCCGGCCGGATTCTCGCCGGGTTCGACCTGCGGATCCCGGACTCGGACGAGCCCGCCGCGATCGGGACCGCGCTGCGGGGCGCCGAAGTGCTCCTGGCCCGCAAGCGCCCGGTCGGCGGCCGACAGCTCGACGAGTCCGGCGCCCGGCTGATCGTGATGCTCGGGCGGAACCCGGTGGGCGTGGCGCTCGAGGAGGCGGAGTCCCGCGGGGTGCCGATTGTTTCAGTACCCCATCCGGGAGCGATCGCCGTCGCCGACCACACGCTCGCGCTGCTGCTCGCGGTGGCGCGGCGGATCGTGGAGGGAGACCGGGGCGTTCGGGAGGTCCGCTACCGGGCCCGCGGCCTGACGCCGAAGGCGACCACCGAGGAGTCGTTCGCATTCAACTGGCTGGGGCGCGACGACATCGTGGTGCTCGACGGGAGGACGCTCGGGCTGGTGGGGTTCGGAGCGATCGGCCAGGAGGTCGCCCGACGGGCGCAGGGCTTCGGCATGGACGTCTCGGTGTTTCAGCGGCGGCGGCTGGAAGATCCGTGGCCCCGTCGCCTCGGCGTCCGCCAGCCGGACTCGCTCGAAGAGCTGCTGGAGGGTTCGGACGTGGTCAGCCTCCACCTGCCGCACACCGAATCCACCCGGAACCTGCTGGACGGCGCCGCGCTCGACCGGATGAAGCGGGGTGCGATTCTCGTGAACACTGCGCGAGGAGGCCTCGTGGACGAGGCGGCGCTGGCGTCCCGGCTCCGCGACCGGAGGCTGGGCGGCGCGGGTCTGGACGTCTTCCGCGAGGAGCCCCTGCCCGCGGCGCATCCGCTGGCGCGGGCGCCGGGCGTCGTGCTCGCGCCCCACACCGGGGGCGCCGGGGCCGGGGGCGTACGCGAGCTGTTCACGCGGGTCGGGCAGGAAGTCGAACGGTTTTTCACCAGGGGGACGGAGCAAGGAGACGTTGCATGACGAACGCGGGAGAAGCCCTTCGCATCGGAGGCATCGCCGCCCGGCCGGGCGAGCGCGCCGCCGGTTTCATCCATGCGGTGGAGCGCGTGGACGGGAGCGGGCTCGGATTCCCGGCGGTGATCGTGAACGGAGCGCGGCCGGGACCCATCCTCGTCCTCGACGGAGGCATCCACGGGGACGAGCAGGAGGGGGTCATCGCGGTGGCCGAATTCGCGCGCGAGCTCGATCCGGGCGCGCTCGCCGGAGCGGTGGTCGCGGTGCCGCTGATGAATGTCGCCGCCTTCGAGGCGATGGCGCGAGGGAATCCGCGGGACACCCACACCCACGACATGAACCGGATCTACCCGGGCCGCGCCGACGGCTACCTGACCGACCGCGTCGCCGCCGCCCACGCGGCGACGGTCGGCGCGGTGGCCGACCTCGAGATCACCGTCCACTCGGGAGGGAACATCTGCCTTCTCGGCGAGACGATCTTCACCACCTCGGGAGACGCCGGGGGCCTCGAGCTGGCGCAGGCCATGGGGCCCGACTGGACCATCGTGCTGGACACGCCGCATCCGGCCGGCTCCCCGATGGCGGCGATGAGCCGTCGCTCCCGGCCGGCGATCACGGTGGAGCTGGGGGGCAGCGCCGCCAACCTGCCGGACCGGTTGCGCGAGATGGTGGACATCCTGAAGCGCGCCTTCGCCAACGTGTGCCGCCACTACGGGATGCTGGGCGGGAAGCCCGCCTACGCGCCGACGCTGTGGCGGGGACGGCAGGCGGTTCGGATGGCGAGCCGCAGCGGCGTGCTGGTGCCCTTCCGCGGAGGAGCAGGGGACCATTTCAAGCGTCCCATCCGGCGCGGGCAGACGCTGCTGCGCATCCACGACCTGTTCGGCGAGCCGGTGGAGGATCTGAACGCGCCCTGTGACGGGGTCCTGTTCGGGTTCCGCACCCATCCCTCGACGACCGCCGGCGACTGGGCGCTCTTCTGCGGGGACGCAAGGCTCGTCGAAGTCCCGGCGCCTTCGTCGCATCGCCCGGGAGACGCCCCGTGATCGTCCAGCCGCTTCTCCTCCTCGCCTTCCTGCTGCTCCTGGTGTGGGGCGCCCGGGAGGCCGAGGAGCGCTACCCGATGCTGCGGAAGGTGAGTTCGGCGGTGATCTGCACGCTGCTCGGGATCCTGCTCGCCAACGTGGGCGTGATTCCCCGCGGGAGCGAGTTCATGGACTCGCTCTCCCGCTATGCGATCCCCTACGCCATCGTCCTGTTCGTGCTGTCCACCCGGTTCGCCGACCTGAAGAAAGCGGGGCCGCGCATGGTGTTCGGGTTCGGGCTCGCCGGACTCGGGACCTTCGTGGGCGCGGTGACCGCGAGCCTCCTGTTCGCGGGGATGCTCGGACCGGAGACCTGGAAGCTCGGCGGGACATTCGCGGGGGCGTTCTTCGGCGGCGGGCTCAACTTCGCCGCGGTCGGGCAGGGCCTCGAGATGACGCCGAGTCTGTTCGCGGGCGCGTTCGTGGTGGACAACCTCTCGACCGTGCCGTGGATGCTGGGGCAGGTGGCGCTGGCGTCGGCGCTCGGCGCCGTCTTCCTCCGCCGCTCCGGACCCCCGGAGGCCGCCGGCAGCGGCCCCGCGATGGACTCCGAGGCGCTCAGGAAGACCTGGACGGAAGCGGACCTCTCGGTCTCCCACCTCGCGGTGCTCGCGGCGCTGCCGCTTCTCGCGCTGACCGCCGCGCAGGTGCTCGGGGGGCTCGTGCCGGGCGTCCCCGAAGTGCTGTGGCTCACCACGATCGCGCTGATCCTGGGACAGGTCCCGGCGATCGCGCGCCTGCGCGGCTCGGCCATGCTCTCCTACTTCGCGCTCCACGTCTTCTTCCTCGTGATCGGCGCGGCGTCGGACGTTCGCGAAGTGATCTCGGCCGGGCCGTGGCTGTTCCTCTACATGATCCTGATCATCCTCATCCACGCCGCGGTCGTGTACGGCGTCGGGTGGCTGGCGCGGTTCGATCTGGCGACGGTCACGCTGGCCAGTCAGGCGGCGGTCGGCGGGCCGGGCTCGGCGCTGGCTCTCGGCATGGCGCTGCGGTGGAAGGAGCGGATCGCGCCAGCCGTGATCGTGGGGATCTTCGGCTACGGACTCGGCAACTACCTCGGCTTCGCGACCGCGGCGCTCCTCCAGGGGATGCTCCCGGGGTGACCGAGTCGGGGCTCCCGCTCGAAGGGCGGCGGGTCGTGGTCACCGGGGCGGCTCGCGGCCTCGGCGCCTCCGCCGCTCTCGCGCTCGCGGGAGCGGGCGCCGAATGCCTGCTGCTCGACCGCAGCGCGACCGAGCTGGACGCGACCGCGGCGCGGATGAGGGGCGGAGCCCGCACGTTGATCGCCGACCTCTCCGACCGCGCCGGCCGTCGCCGGGCCGCCCGGGACGCGGTCCGTTTCGCCGCCGGGGACCTGGCCGCGCTGGTCCACTGCGCCGGCGTGCTGCGACGACGTCCGATCGCCGAGACCGCCGACCGGGACTGGGACGAGACCATCGCGGTGAATCTGACCTCCGGGTTCGTGCTCCTGCGCGAGCTGCTGCCGGCGCTGGGCGCCGGAGCCGGCGGCTCGGTCGTGCTCACCAGCTCGAACGCCGGAGTCCGGGGATTCGCCGGGGAGACCGCGTACTGCGCCAGCAAATTCGCGATCGAGGGACTGGCGCGGGCGGCGGCGGCGGAGTGCACGGGCGTCGGGGTCAACACGGTCACGCCCGGGGCGCGGATCAAACCCACCGGGATGACCGGGGAAGCCGAGCGCCGGATCGCTCCCGACCGGCGGGCGTGGGGCTCGTCGGAGCCGCTCGGCCGGGCGTTCGTGGCGCTCGCGCTTCTGCCCGACGCGGGGGGAGGCGCGGTGAGCGGGCGGAGGTTCCGGTGCGACCGGGTGGCGGCCCGCATCGAGACCGACGGCCTGCCGCTTCACCCCGACGCATGGGAGGACCTCGCCGAATGAACCATTTCTGCGGCATCCCGGTCGCCGACCGGACCCAGCGACTCACCGCGGACTCCGACTGGCCCGACGCCGGCGTGGTCCCGCCCGCCCGAGTCCGGCGCGGCCTGCGCCGGGCGCTTCTCGGCGGCGAGACCCACTACACGCCGCGCCCGGGGCTTCCGGAGCTGCGAGCGGAGATCACCCGCCGCCTGGAGGCGTTCGGCTTCGCGCCGGGCGGCGAGACCGTGATCACCGCGGGTGCGAGGGAGGCCGGGTTCGTGGCGCTCGCCGGAGCGCGGGAGCTCGGTGGCGGCGCCGGATCGCGGGCCCTGCTGTTTCCGGGGCTCGACGATTTCGACGGGGTGTACGCGGCCTGCCAGGTCCTCGCCCTGCGCCCGGAGCCGATGCGGGACATTCCGGCGGCCTGGCCAGAGGCGGCGGTGGCGGTGCTGTCGGTGGAGGCGGCGGTGGCGGTGCTGTCGGTGGAGGTGGCGGCGGGCGTGGGCGAGGCCCCCGATCGGCCGCTCCTCGTCGTGGATCTCGGGGACCGCCTCCTCGCCGGCGGCGGGCCCGCTGCGAACCAGTTGCCGCCCGGCGCGGTGGCGTTCGGATCCCTCGACGCGGCCCCGTCGCTGGCGCCTTTCCGGGTGGGGTTCCTCCACGCTCCGGCGGGTCGCATCCCGGTGCTGCAGCGGTGGAAGCAGGCGCTTTCGATCTGCACTCCGGCGCCCTCGCAACGGGCGGCGGCGCTGCGGCTCGGCCTCGAGCCGGCGCCGCCGCCACCGGAATCGGCCCGGCCGCAGCCCGTCGAGGACGACGACTCGCGCTACTCGCTCATGGAGCTCGCGGCCCGGATGGACGGGGTCGTGAGCCTGGGGCGCGGCGATCCGGATGCCGACGCTCCCCGGGACGCGATCGAGGCGGCGTGCGCCGGGCTGAACGAGACCGAACCGCTCCATCCCCGGGGGCAGAAGTGGCTGCGGGAGGCGATCGCCGGACGCGAAGAGGCCCGCACCGGCGTCCGCTACGACCCGGAGGCCGAAGTGCTCGTGACCGGCGGCGCCCAGGAAGGGATCGCGGCGGCGGTCCTCGCGCTCGTCGGCGAGCAGGAGGAGGTGCTGCTGGGTGATCCGTTCTATACCTCCTACGCCCAGGCCATCGCCCTCGCCGGCGGCGGGATCGTTCCCGTCGTCTGCGGGGGACGCTCCCGCGGCGGGCGGGAGGACGTCGGTCTCGGTGCGGCGGCGGCCGAGAAAGCGGCATCCCGGGCCACCCGTCCGCGTCTGCTGGTCTCGGTGAACTTCAGCAACCCCACCGGGGCGCGCACCGGCGCCGACGACATCCGCGGCCTCGCAGCGCTCGCGGACCGTCGCCACCTGTGGCTGCTCTCGGACGAGGTGTACGCCGACATGGCGCTCGACGGGGAGGGGCCGGTGTTGTCACCGTGCTCGTTGCCGGGAATGCGGCGGAAGACCCTGACGCTGTCGAGCGTTTCCAAGAGCTACGCGATGACCGGATTCCGGGTGGGCTATCTGACCGGTCCGCCGGACGCCATCGAGGCCTGCGCCCGGGTGAAGGCGGCGATGTCGGGTCCGGTGGCGCTGTTCTCCCAGCGGGCGGCGGCGGCCGCGCTGCGGAGCGGGGATGCGTTCCCGGCGGCGCTGCGGCAGATCTACGCCCCCCGGCGGCGGCTCCTCCTCGACGGGCTGCGAGATCTCGGGATTCCGACCGCAGCCCACGGCGGGGGGTTCTTCGTGTGGGCGGACATCTCCGGCTTCGGGCTCCCGGCGGAGGCGTTTTGCCGCCGACTGCTCCTCGAGGCGCGGGTGCTCATGTTCCCCGGGACCGCGTTCGGCGCGCGCTGGACCGGGCGCGCCCGGGTCTCCATGCTGGCCCCGGAGGACTCGATTTCGGAGGCGTTGGACCGCATCGGTCGGTGGAGCGCGGGACGCCCGCGCCCGTAGAATCGGATCCGGACGCGGATCGAGCCGACGTCCGGAGGAGAGACGCGATGGGCAATTCAGGGATGGGGAGACGGCGGTGGGTCGCGCTTGCGGCGCTGCTGCTCGTGGCTCCGGCGTGCGCCGGGAACGGTGTTCCCGAGGCCGGCGACGAGGACGGGCGCTTTCGCCGCTACGCCGCCGGGATCGGCGCCCACCACCTCTGCTCGGGCGTGTTCGTGGTGGGGCGCGTGACCGAGAGGTCGCCGGAGACCGTCCTCGAGGAGGACATCCGGCCGTTCGTCGCCTTCGCCTGGCAGGACGACTTCGAGTGGACCGTGGACCGGGCGGAACAAAGCGCCACGGTCTGGGCGGCCGACGTGAATCCCCGGACGGCGCGTTACCACGACGACCAGGGGTGCACCCTGCTCGAAGACGGCATGGACTCGGTCCGGTTCGAGCCGGTCCCGGTCCCGCGGAACCAGCCGGCGGCGGAGGAGACCCCGTGGCCGCTCGGCGACGTGGAAGCGGAGGAGCCGGATCAGGCGGGGGTGGATCGGGAGGTCCTCGACGCCGCCCTCGACGCCGCGATGGCGGCCCCGCAAAACACCCGGGCTCTCGCGGTCGTCCGCCACCGGAAGATCGTGGGAGAGCGCTACGCCCCCGGCTTCACCCGCAACACGCCGCAGATCAGTTGGTCGGAGGGGAAGAGCCTGACCGCGGCCCTGATCGGGGCGCTCATCCACAAGGGCCACTTCACCCTCGACGACCCGGCCCCGGTGGCCGAGTGGCGGGAGGATGGGGACCCGCGGGGCGGCATCCTGATGCGCCATCTGCTCACCATGACGAGCGGGCTCGACATGGAGAACCTCGGTCTGAACGGCGCCGGGTCCCTGGTCCCCGAGAACGAGCACATGCGGGTGTACTTCGACGCTCTGGACGTGTTCGAGCACGCCTCTTCCCAGCCGTACGGCATCGAGCCGGGGACCGAGTTCCGCTACCGCAACTCGGACCCGCTGACGCTGGGTCGGATCGTCCGGGAGACCGTCGAGCAAAACGGCAAGGAATACCTGACGCACCCGCAGCGGTTGTTCCTGGACCGGATCGGTTCGCGGGACTTCGTGCTCGAGCCCGATCCATGGGGGAACTTCATCCTCAGCGGGTATGAGTACGGGAGCGCCGCCGACTGGATGCGCTTCGGCCTCCTCCATCTTCGGGACGGCGTCTTCGAGGGCGACCGGATCCTCCCGGAGGGCTGGTCGGAGTTCGTGAGCACTCCGTCCCCCGGCGCGCGGGAGCAGGAGTACGGCGGTCTGTGGTGGCTGAATCGGGGCGGCCGGCATCCCGACGTCCCGCGGGACGCGTACTGGGCCGCCGGGTTCATGGGCCAGGTCACGATGGTCATCCCGTCCGAGGATGTGGTGGTCGTGCGCCTCGGGCCGAGCCCGGGCGACTTCGACGCCTACCTGAACCAGACGGTCGCTTCCATCCTCGCCGCGTTCCGGAGCGCCGGACTCCAGTCCGGCACGGCGAGGTAACGGACCGGCGACGTGAACCACGGCCACCTGCGATGCTGATCCTGGGAATCGAGACCTCCTGCGACGAGACCTCGGCGGCCGTCGTGGAGGACGGGCGGCGGGTCCTGTCGAACGTCGTCTCCTCGCAGATCGCCGCGCACGCGCCCTACGGCGGCGTCGTGCCGGAGATCGCCTCGCGCCAGCACCTCCTGAACCTGCGCCCGGTCGTCGGCCGCGCCCTCGACGAGGCCGGAGTCGAAGCCTCCGACATCGCGGCGGTCGCGGTCACGCGGGGGCCGGGGCTGATCGGAGCGCTCCTCGCCGGCGTCTCGTTCGCCAAGGCGTTCGCGTTCGCCCGGGGCCTGCCGCTGGTCGGCGTGGATCACATCGAGGGCCACATCCGCGCCTGCTATCTGGACGCCGGCGAGGTGCCGCACCCGGCGATCGCGCTGGTCGTCTCCGGGGGGCACACCAGCCTGTTCCTCAGCGAGGCCGCCGGCGAGTACCGGCTCCTCGGGAAGACCCGGGACGACGCCGCCGGGGAGGCCTACGACAAGCTGGCCAAGCGCCTCGGGCTCGGCTACCCCGGCGGTCCGATCCTCGACCGGCTGGCGCAACGGGGGCGGCCGGACCGGCATCTCTTCTCGCTGCCGCACTTCTCCGACGGCGCCCGGCTGGACTTCAGCTTCTCGGGGCTGAAGACGCAGGTGCTGCGACGCATCGAGGCCGAGGACATCGCTCCGCTCGGGGACGGGGAAGAGCCGTTCGAGCGCACGGACATCCGCGATCTGGCGGCCGGGTTCCAGTCGGCGGTGGTTCGGGCGCTGGCCCGCTCGGTCGAGCGCGCCCTCGAGACCACGCCGGCGTCCTCCATCCTCCTCTCCGGCGGCGTCGCCGCCAACTCGGCGCTCCGCAGGCGATTCACCGAACTCGGTGAAGAGCGGGGGCTGCCGGTCTTCACGCCGACGATCGCGCTCTCGACCGACAACGCCGCCATGATCGCGGCCGCCGGCTGGCTGGCGCTCAGACGCGGAGAGCACCACGGGCCCGCGCTCACCGCCGACACCGGGCTCCGGCTCGGCGAAACGGGCGCCCGCCGCTCCCGCCGGCACCGCTGAGCCGGGCTCGGGCCCCGGTGGTATAACGCGGGGCGACTTCAAGGAGGCCCCATGGCGAATACCCCCGGAAACGGCCGCGAGTTCACGCTCCGGGCCCTCCTGCTCGGCCTGTTCATGGCCGTCGTGCTCGGGGCCGCCAACGCCTACCTCGGGATCCGCGCCGGACAGACGGTCGCGGCCACCTTCCCCGCCGCCGTGGTCTCGATGGTGGTGATCCGGGGACTGTTCCGGGGGAGCCTCCTCGAGGAGAACATCGCCCGGACCACGGCGTCGGTGGGCGAGGCGCTGGCCGCCGGAGCGATCTTCACGCTGCCCGCCTTCCTGATGGCGGGGGCGTGGGAGGAGTTCCACTACCTAGAGAGCACGTTGCTGATGCTCGTCGGCGGCCTGCTCGGGATCCTGTTCGTCGTCATCCTGCGACGCAGCATGGTGAACGATCCCGAACTTCCGTTCCCCGAGTCGGTCGCGGCCGCCGAGATCCACCGCGCCGGCGCAGGGCGCGGGGGCGGACGGCTCCTGTTCCAGATGATGGGCGTGGGCGCGCTGATCGAGGTCCTCAAGAACTCCAAGGGGATCCAGTTGTTCACCGACCGGATCGCGGGGGCTTTCGGCTACGGCTCGTTCCAGGGGTCCGTCGCGGTGGGAGGCCAGTCGTTCGGGGCGGCCGCCCAGCCGGGCGTGCTCCCGTTTTCGACGCCGGCGGCGTCGCCCGCTTACCTCGGCGTGGGCTACATCATCGGACCGCGGCTCGCCGCGCTCACCTTTTCGGGAGGCGTGTTCGCATGGTGGTTCATGATCCCGGCCGTCCTGTTCTTCAACCCCGACTTCGCCGACGCCGGGCGGCTCGCGGCGGCGGGAGCGGACTGGACCGCGGTCAGCGGCGTCGTCTGGTCGGAGCTGGTGCGTCCCATCGCGGTGGGGGCGATGATCGCGGGCGCGGTCTGGACGCTGCTGCGAATGCGCAAGTCGCTGGGCGAGGGGCTTCGCCGCTCGATCACCGAGCTGCGCACCGGGCGCCCCCCGGGGTCCGGTGACGAGAAGGACCGGGACATCCCGTTCTCGTGGACCGCGGCCGGAGTGGTGGCGCTGGTCATCCCGACCTTCCTCCTCTACCAGTACTACACCGGGCAGTCGCTCGGCGCCCTCGGGTCCGCGATCGTGATGATCGTGGCCGGGTTCTTCTTCTCGGCCGTCGCCGGCTATCTGGTGGGTGTCATCGGCAGCTCCTCCAACCCGGTCTCCGGACTCACGATCTCGACGCTGCTGCTCGCCGCGCTCCTCATGACCTTCCTCGGCGTCACCGGAGATCGCGGAGTGGCCGCGGTCCTCGGCGTGGCGGCGGTGGTGTGCTGCGCCTGCGCGGTCGCCGGCGACATGCTCCAGGATCTGAAGGTGGGTCAGATCCTCGGCGGAACCCCGTTCCGGATGGAATGGGCCGAGATCATCGGTGTGATCTTCGCTTCCGCGTTCCTGGTCCTGCCGATGATGCTGCTCCACCGGGGCGACATCGCCGCCGGAGGGGTCGGTGTCGGCGGCGCCGAGCTCCCCGCCCCGCAGGCGGGTCTCATGGCGCTCCTCTCCCAGGGCATCGTGGGAGGCGACATGCGCTGGCCGCTCGTCGTCTTCGGCATCGCGCTGTGCCTGTTCCTGATCCTGATCCAAGCGCCTTCCCCGATGCTGATCGCGGTGGGAATGTACCTGCCGCTTCAGACCACCTTCGCCATCTTCGTGGGCGGATTCTTCCGGTGGCTGAGCGACCGGAGGATGGCGTCAGCCGACGCGGCCGGACGCGCCCGCGGCGAGAGCGCCGGGACCCTGATCGCTTCCGGGCTGATCGCCGGAGAAGCGCTCATGGGCGTCGGGCTGTCCGGATTCGCGGTGTGGAACGTGACGCTCCCGACCCCGGTGGTGGCGCCTTCCGGCGTTCCCGGCATCCTGGTGTTCGTCGCGCTCGGGTGGTTCCTGGTGAGGATCCCGCTCCGTCACGCTCGGCGGACCCCGTCGGGTTCCTGATCGTCGGTTCGCCGGAACCATGTCCGACCGGGTCGGCGCCGTCTATCGGATTCCGGCCGCCCCCCGCGAAGCGGAAGCCCTCGCGCGCAGCATCGCGATCGAGCAGACCGTCGAGGTCCCGGAAGCGCTTCTTCCCGCGGGGAGCGCCCCCGCGAATCTCGTCGGCCGGGTGGAATCGGTCGAGGCGGACCCGGAGCAGCCGGACGCGTCGCGAGCGGCGATTTCCTATCCGGGGGAACTCGCCCGGGATCTGTTCGGGCTCCAGAATGTCGCGTTCGGCAATGTTTCGATGCTGCGGGGGGTGCGGCTCCTCGACCTGACGCCCCCCGCGTCCCTGCTCGAGGCGCTCGCGGGGCCGAACCACGGGGTGAATGGCGTCCGGCGTCAGCGCGGCGTCCTCGGCCGGCCGCTCGTCGCCACCGCCGTCAAGCCGCGCGGCCTCCCGGTCGAGGAGCTCGCGGCGATCGCCGAAGCGTTCGCCCGCGGCGGCGGGGATCTGATCAAGGACGACCAGAACCTGACCGACGACTTCGAGGCCTTCAGGAGCCGGGTCTTCGCCTGCGCCGAGGCGGTGGACCGGGGCAACCAGGCGACCGGCGGACGCACGCTGTATCTCCCGCATGCGGGCGCGCCGGCCGATCGGATCGAGCGCTACGTGGAGTTCGTCGCCGAGGCCGGGCTGCCGGGCGTCCTCGTCTGCCCGATGCTGATCGGGCTCGACACGCTACGGAGCCTCGCCGCGCGCTACCCCCTCATCTTCATGGCCCATCCCTCTCTCACCGGTTCTCTCACCCACGCGGGGCCCGGCGGGATGGATCCGGGGGTGTTGCTCGGGACGCTGTTCCGGCTGGCCGGGGCCGACATCTCGGTGTTTCCCGACCGGGGCGGCCGATTCCGCTACCCGGAGGCGGCCTGCCGCTCCATCACCCGAACGCTTCGGCGCCCGCTCGGCGCCGCCGCCCGGGCATGGCCGGCGCCCGCTGGCGGCATGTCGCTCCGGGAAGCGCCGGAAGTCGCCCGGCGCTACGGGGCGGACACCGTGCTGCTCATCGGTGGCGCGCTGCTCACGCATCCGGCCGGAGTCGAGGCGGGAACCCGCGCGCTCGTCGCGGCGGTCCGCGGCGAGTTCCCCGAGGTGGCGGTGGAGCCGGAGACGCCGGCTCGAAACGACCCGCCCGAGCCTCGTCGGCTGGCTTTCCTCGGCGCCGGACAGTGGGAGGGTCGAACCAGCTCTCCCTACAAGGACGGCCGGGATCTGGCGTTTCGGGGGGTGCGGCGGGTGGAGCTCGTGGGGCGGTTCGGCGAACGAACCCGGTGCGACCTCCGCTACTTCGAAGTCGAGCCCGGCGGGTACACCAGTCTCGAACGGCACGTCCACACCCACATCGTCATCGGAGCCCGGGGCGAGGGCGTGCTTCGGCTGGGAGACCGCGACGTGCCGCTATGTCCTCTCGACGTGGCGATGGTGGGCCCGCTCGAGACGCACCAGCTCTCGAATCGCACCGGCGCCCCCTTCGGGTTCTTCTGCATCGTGGACCACGAGCGGGACCGCGGGATCCGGGCCCCGGGGCCGGAAGCGAAGGCGGCGAACCGTCGCGAGACCCTGGCGGGCGTGACCGGCTGATTCAGCCGCGCTCGCCGTGGCGGGCGATGACGTGGGCGACCGCCCCGGTGAGCCGCTTGGCGTAGGCCACGTGCAGGAACTCGTTGGGCCCGTGCGCGTTCGACTCCGGACCGAGGACGCCGGTCACGACGAACTGCGCCTCGGGGAAGCGCTCGCCCAGCATCGCCATGAACGGGATCGAACCGCCCTCCCCCATGTGGACCGCCGGCTTTCCGAACTCGGCGTGGGAGGCCTCGTCGAGCGCGGCGCCGAGCCAGGGCGCCAGCGGGGGCGCGTTCCAGCCCGCCGCCGGCTCGTGGAAGTGGAGCGAGACTCTCGCGCCGAACGGCGGGTCCGTTTCCACCAGCTCGCGGATCTCGCGCTGGACCGCGAGCGGATCGGCGGTGGGAGGCATGCGGATGGAGAAGTTGAGCGTGACCTGGGGCAGCAGCACGTTGCCCGCCTTCTCGAGCGGCGGCAACCCGCCAGCCCCGGTGATCGCGAGGTTCGACCGCCAGGTCCGATCGAGGATCAGATCGCGCATCGGCCGCTTCTTCGGCCCGCAGCCCTCGACCCACGGGAACCGGTCGAAGGCGTCCGGACCCAGCGTCCCGGCGGCCGCCTCCGCCTGGGCGATTCGTTCGGCCGGGATCTCCGCCTGGAGCGAGGGCGGCGTCATCCGGTCGTCCACCGGCTCTTCGAGCCGATCAATCAGCTTCCGCAGCACCAGAAACGGCGGCGGCACGATCCCGCCGGCGTCGCCCGAGTGGACTCCTTCGGTCAGGACGTCCGCCCGCAGGGTGCCCCCCACGATGCCCCGCAGGGACGTCGTGCACCAGAGCTGGTCGTAGTTTCCGGCCCCCGAGTCGAGGCAGATCACGAGGTCGGGGCTGCCGATGACCCCGGCGAACTCCTCGATCCAGGCGGGCAGATCCGGCGAGCCGCTCTCCTCGGAGAACTCGATGAGCACGACGACGCGGGACCGCTTCCGGCCTTCCCGCGCCACCGCCTTCAGCGCGGCGAGCGCGGCGAAGACCGCGTAGCCGTCGTCGGCCCCGCCCCGCCCGTAGAGCCGGTCGCCTTCGCGGACCGGCGTCCACGGCGCGAGACCGTCCCTCCACCCGACCATCTCCGGCTGCTTGTCGAGGTGGCCGTACATGAGGATCGTGCCGTCCGCCTCGCCGGGGCAGTCGAGGAGGAGCAGCGGCGTGCGGCCGGGGATGCGCCCGACATGGAGGGTGGCGTCCTCCGGCGCGTGCTCCCCGATGAACGCGCGGGCCAGATCCAGCGCCGCGTCCATATGGCCGTTCGCCTCCCACTCCGAGTCGAACAGCACCGAGACGGCCGGGACGGCGATGTAGTCACTCAGCGGGGGGAGGATCTCCTCCTCCCAGAACCGGTCGAGAAACGCGTGGGTGTCACTCATGCCGCGGAATGGTAGGCGTCCCGCGGAACACCGCCGATTTGTCGAAAACACGGGCCCTGGCGGGGTGCGCCGCGCTCGCGGCCGCATCCCGACTCACACGCAGGGCGGCGTCAGGACCACGTAGAGCGCGCCGCTGCCTCCGTCCTCGGCACGGGCTACCCCCCATCCGGCCACCAGCTCCGGCTTCCACGCCGCGAGCCAATCCGGGACCCGCCGCGCCAGAACGGCCCGGCCCCCGGGGGATCGGTAGCCCTTGCCGTGGATCACGGTGACGAACCGCGCCCCCTGGGCCCGTCGCCGTCGGAGGAAGCCCTCGAGCACCGTCCGGGCGACGGGCTGGGTGCGCTGCCGGATCGAAATCTCGCATCCCTCCGACACCCGACGCCGACCCGCCTGCAGATCGCGCAGCAGCGAGGACGGTCTCGGTGGCCGCGACCGCGCGGGGGCGGTCCGCGCCACCGCCGCCGCTTCGATGGGCCCCTCGGCCACCGCCTCCTCGAAGAGCCGCCGGTCCGCCTCCGTGGCTTCCGGGACGGGGCCGAACGAGAGTGGCGGCGGCCGCCTCGGGAGCGATGGATCCGGCATGTGGTCCTAACAGCCTGTGGACAAAGTCACGCGGCATTCGAGCGGCGATGCATCCCGGCTGAACGCGCCCCTCCGCTGCGCTCCGGGGCGCTCTTCGTTGCGCATCGGTCGGAATACACGCGGTATTCCTCCCTCGCGCGCCTCGTCAGCCGGGCGCCTCGCCACTCTCGGTGCTCACGCGACTCTATCCACAGGCTGCTAACCCCGACACCCGCCGGGCCTGGAGCGGGATTCTACCGCTCTACCGGACGCATTCTGACATAGCGTGAGGGCGCCGATGGACCCCTCCCGAGGCGCTGGTAGGATGCGGCCTCCGCCTCGACACCGTGAAACGTCCCGCCCCCGCCGCGCTTCGGCCCGCCGTCCTCGGGCTGGTAGCGGGGGCGCTCGCGGCCGGGTCCATCGCCTTCGCGCAGTTCGGGTACTTCCCGGATCAGCCGGAGGCGGTGTCCGTCGCCGATCTGACGCGGCTGGGGGGCCGCTACCACGAGCGTGCGGTCGTCGTGCGCGGACGCCTCGGGTTCGCGTTCGGCAACGACTTCAGGGTTCAGGTGCTCGAGGACCCGGACGAGATCGCGTCCGAAATCCTCATGGCGATGCCCTACATGGCCGGCTCGGAGATGGCGTTCATCGGCGCCGCCGACCTCGAAGTCGAGGGGTGGTTTTTCTCCACCCGGATGCTGGACGAGTACACGCTCCGGTCGCATCCGGTCCTCCGCAACTACCCCTTCGACCCGGCCTGGATCCAGGACTCGCTCGACCAGCGAACCCAGGGCTTTCTGGCGGCGGTCGCGGTGACCCCGATCAACGACACCGAGGACCTCGCTACGAAACGCGAACGCGAGGCCCGGGCCGAGATGGAGATCGGTGACGCGGTCAAGGTCGAAGCGGGAAGCGTCCCGGCGGTGGACATCGGAGATCTCGCGGCCGAGCCGGACTCCTGGCTCAGCCGCCGCGTCGAAGTGGTCGGGAAGTTCCGGGGGAACAACCTCTACGGCGATCTCTCCATCCGGGACAAGAAGACCCCGCGCGATTTCGTGATCAAGACCGGGGCGAGCGCGATCTGGGTCACCGGGATGCGCCCCGCCGGGAGCGGATTTCGTCTCGACCCCAAGCGGCGCCGCGACACGAACAAGTGGCTGCGGGTGTACGGACGGCCCTGGATCTCGGACGGGATGGTCTATCTCCGCGCCGAGCGGATCGAACTCGCGGACGATCCGGAAGACGAGTCCCTCGAGCCGGTGGACATCCGGGTGGCCGAGCGGGAAGCCCGGGAGGCGGAGTTCGGCCCCCTCGACATCGTGTTCTCGCTGCCGCTCGACGGGGAGCGCGAGATCCCGCTGGACAGCGCGTTCCGGGTGCAGTTCTCGAACCGCATGGACCCCGACAGCTTCCACGCGGCGGTGGACCTGATCTACGACGACGAGCCCGACATGAACCCGTTCCCGGAGCTCGAAGTCACCTATGACGAGGCCAACCGGACCCTGCTGGTGACGCCCAACGGAGCGTTGGACCCCGGCCGCGACCTGCGTCTCATCCTCTACCGGGAGATCGAGGACGAACACGGCCAGCACCTCGAGCCGCACCCCCTCGCCGCGGACGAGTGGGGCGAGGACGCTGTCCGGGTGCTCCGGTTCCGCACCGCTTCCTCCTGACGCCCCCCCTCCCGAGGTCTCCTTGACGGATCGCGCGGCGCTGCGTCGCGGCAGCGCCGCTCCCCCGGGCTCTTCAACCGTCGCGCTCACGATCGCGGGCTCGGACTCGGGCGGCGGCGCCGGGATTCAGGCCGACCTCAAGACCTTCGCCGCCCACGGGGTTTACGGGGTCTCGGCCATCACCGCGGTCACCGCGCAGAACACGATGGAGGTCGCCGCCGTCGAGGAGATCTCCCCCGATCTGGTGACGGCGCAGATCGAGGCGGTGAGCGACGATTTCCCGGTGGCGGCGGCCAAGACCGGCATGCTGTCCTCGGCGCGGATCATCCGGGCGGTCGTCGCCGCGCTCGACGACCTCCCCTTCCCCTCGGTCGTGGATCCGGTCATGGTGGCGAAGAGCGGGGACCGGCTTCTCCGGGCCGATGCGGTCGCCGCGATGCGGGAAGAGCTCCTCCCGCGAGCCGCGCTGCTCACGCCCAACCTGCCGGAGGCGGCGGACCTCACCGGACTGCGGGTCGAGGACGAGGCCGGGATGCGGGCGGCCGGAGAACGTCTCCTCCACATGGGGGCGGGCGCGGTCCTGATGAAGGGCGGACACCTCCCCGGCGACGCCATCGTGGATCTTCTGCTCACGGGCGATGGAGTCCGGGCGTTTCGTGGTCGCCGCATCCGGACGCGGGCCACCCACGGCACCGGGTGCACGTTGTCGGCCGCGATCGCCGCCGGACTCGCCCTCGGCCAGCGGCTCGAGGACGCGGTCGCCGCGGCGCGGGCCTACCTCCGCCGCGCCATGGAGCGGGCGGCGCCGCTCGGCGCCGGGCACGGACCCCTCGGCCACTTCCCCCCGGATCTCGGCGCCGGGACCTGACGATGGACGATTTCCGGATCACGACCGCGCCTCTCGAGGAGGCCGCCATCATGGGCGAAGCAGCCGACGTCCGGGACGGCGCCGTGGTCGCCTTCTCCGGCGTCGTCCGCGGGCGGAATCTGGGACGCGAGGTGCTCCACCTCGAATACGAGGCCTACGAGGCGATGGTCGTTCCGGTGTTCGAGCGGATCGCCGAGACGGCGCGCTCGCGGTTCGGCGTGACGACAGTCCGGATCCACCACCGGATCGGGCGAGTCGAAGTGGGCGAGGCGAGCGTGGTCGTCGTCGTGGCGTCGGGACATCGCCGCGCCGCGTTCGATGCAGCGAAGCACGTGATGGATGAGGTGAAGCGGATCGCGCCGATCTGGAAGCGGGAGTTCTTCGAAGGCGGGGACGTCTGGGTCGAGGGCCCGAAGGAACCGGTGACCGAATGACCCGCCCGGTGACCGTGCTCCTGTTCGCCGCCGCCCGGGAGGCTTACGGGACCGGACGTATCGAGTTGCCCTATTGCGAGGGCCTCACCGCCGCCGCCGTCTGGGAACGGCTGGTCGGGGAGCGTCCGGCGCTCGAAGCGTTGTCGCGCACGGTCAGCGTGGCCCGGAACCACCGGTTCGTTGCCCGTGAGACCGCGGTCGAGCCAGGGGACGAACTGGCCTTCCTGCCCCCGGTCAGCGGCGGCTGAGCCGCGCCCGACCAATCACCACGCACGGAGGCGGAGTCCGTCGAACTCCAGGAAGTCCGTCGGATTCGTGGTCACGAGGGCGAGGTCGTTCGCCCACGCCACCGCTGCGATCTGGCCGTCCACGAAGGGCGGTGTCTTGCCGAGCCGGGCGAGCCGCGCCCGCTCCCGGGCGTGCCACGTAGCCGCGGCCTCGTCGTACGCAAGCACCGGGAGCCACGAGGCCACTTCTGCGAGGTAGGACTCGATCGCCCGGCGGCGGCGCGAAGGCGGCAGCCTCTCGAAACCGAAACGGAGTTCGTGCCACGCCGGGGCCCCAATCCAGCCTGTGGACAAAGTCACGCGGCCCGGTTCTCCCGGTAGGGGCTCGAGCGGCGATGCATCCCGGCTGGCCCCCACCGGGAGAACTGGCGCGCCCCTCCGCTTCGCTCCGGGGCGCTCTTCGTTGCGCATCGGTCGGAATACACCCGGTATTCCTCCCTCGCGCGCCGCCCCCACCGGGAGAACTGGATCAGCCGGGCGCCTCGCCACTCTCGGTGCTCACGCGACTTTATCCACAGGCTGAATCGCGAGCTGACGTTTTCGCGCCCTCATCCACGGAATGATGCCGGCGACCGGCTCCGGCCGCAGGTGTTGTGAGACCGCGCTGGTATCGAGCAGGAACCGCCGGGTCACAACTTCACGTCCCGCCCGGGCGACTTGTCCCGCACGAAGACCTCCTCCGGGCGGAGATCGAGCTCGGCGAGATCTCGGTCCTTGACCCACTCCGCGTACGCCTCGCCATATGTGGGGCCTGCCTTGCGCGCCGGCGAATCGAGCTTGATGACAGCCACAACGGGTACGCCCCGGCGGCTGATCTCGACCGTGCGCCCGGCCTCGGCGTCGCGTACGAGCGCCGAGAAGTTGCGGCGAGCCTCGGCGATGGAGTAGCGGTGGTGACCTTCGGGAGTGATCGTCATCGGTCTGTACCTTAGGCCACGCCACGCGGGGCCGGCGGCGCCGCGCCGGGACTCCGGTCCCGCCCCCGACCGAAGGAGTCCCATGCCGTTCCGCCGCCTCGCCGCCGTTCATCGCTGGCCCCGAACCGGGGATGCCGTTTCCCGGTCGCCACCGAGCGGGCGGCTACTTCCGCCCGTCGGGAGTGGGCGCGGGAACCGGACGGAGGCAGGCGAACGCCCCCAAGGCGGGCGACCCGCTCCCCGAGCGAGCGGAGAGCCACGCGGATGGCGCGGAGTTGCCCATCGGCGCGGTGCTGTACAGCGAGGATGAGGCCGCGGAGGCTCGCCCGGACAGCGACGAGGGCGATGACTTCCGGGGTCATGGCGCGAGCCCGGGCATACGCCCTTCGCCCGGCGGTCTTGTTCGCTCCGACATGGGGCCGGCGCGGGCCGCTACTCGGTGCGAGGCGCGGGTTCCGGCGGCGCCGGACGGAGGTACGCGAATGCCCCCTCGAGGCGGGCGAGCCGTTGCCCGAAGTCCGTCTCCAGGCGGCGGAGATGGGCGCGGATGGCGGCGCGCTCGGTTGCCGCGCTGATTCGACCCCCAGCGGCCCGGCGGCTTTCGGCGCGAATCATCCCCCGTCCCGCGAGCATGAGACCGGCGAGGCTGATCCCGACGGTGGAGATGGCGATGACTTCCGGGCTCATGGCGCGAGCGTAAGCGCAGCGGCCCGGTGTTGCTGCGGCCCGCGATCTCCAGGGCGAGGCGATCACGATCGGCGTGTACCTTGGCCACGTCGTGGGGGACCGGCGGCGTCGCGCCGGGTCTCCCGTCCGGCCCTCGACCGAAGGAGTCCCATGCCGTTCCGCCGTCTCGCGCCGCTGCTCTTCCTCCTCATGACCGCCAGCGTCGCCGCCGGACAACCCCTGCCGCCCGGAATCACGCCCGAGCTGGTGGAGCAGGCGCGGGAGCTGCTCCGGAGCGTCCCGTTCACCGACGGCCACAACGACCTCCCGAGTTCGTTGCTCGATGGGGTCCGCGGCGATCTCGACGCCCCCGGCGCCGACCTCACGCGGGTCCAGCCCGAGCTGCCAGCCGATATCCCGCGCCTCCGCGAGGGCGCGGTGGGCGCGCAGTTCTGGTCGGCCTACGTGGACGTGAGCTACATCGCCAGCGGCGAGTCGCTGCGTCAGGTCCTGCGCGAGATCGACGTGATCCACCGGTTCGTGGCCCGCTACGACGACTTCGCCTTCGCCCGCACCGCCGACGACATCGAAAGAGCTCACGCCGACGGCCGGATCGCGTCGCTCATCGGAATCGAAGGCGGCCACGCCATCGAAGGCTCCACCGCGGCGCTGCGCCTCCTCTACGACCTCGGCGCGCGGTACATGACCCTGACGCACTTCGCCACCAACGACTGGGCCGACGCCGCCACCGACATGCCCCGCCACCGCGGGCTCTCGGGGTTCGGCGAGGAAGTCGTGCGGGAGATGAACCGTCTGGGCATGTTCGTGGATCTCTCCCACGTCAGCGCCGAAACGATGCGCGACGCGCTCCGGGTCACCGAGGCGCCAGTCCTGTTCTCCCACTCCGGCGCCCGCGCGGTGAACGCGCATCCGCGGAACGTCCCCGACGACGTGCTGCGCCTGGTGGCGGCGAACGGCGGGGTCGTCATGGTGGACTTCATCCCCGGCTACACCGCGCCGACGCCGCCCGACTGGCTTGCCCGCACCGGGATCGAGGCCGAGGAGGACCGGGCGGCGATGGGGCTCGGCGCCTTCGAGCCGGTCTGGGGGGCCCGACGTCACCGCGAACTGGAGAGCCTTCGCGCCGAGTTCCCGCGCGACCCGGAGGAAGCGGCCCGACGGATCGGCCGCTGGGAGGGCGAGAACCCGATGCCGCGCGGGACCGTCCGCGATGTGGCCGCGCACATCGAACACATCCGCGACGTGGCGGGTGTGGCGCACATCGGGATCGGCTCGGACTACTACGACCCGGGCGGGCCCTCGATGGTCGAGGGTCTCGAGAACGTCAGCCGCTTCCCGGTGCTCTTCGCCGAGTTGCTCCGGCGCGGCTGGTCCGAAGACGACCTGCGCCTGGTTGCAGCCGGGAATCTGCTTCGGGCGCTGCGCGAGGTCGAGGCCGTCGCCGCCCGCCTGCGCGAAACCCGTCCGCCCTCGACCGCCGACCTTCGCGGCATCCGCGCCCGCTAGCTACCGTCCGCGACGGCCCCGCCATGAAAGCAACCCCCGAGAGCATGCGCCACTGGCTGAGGCTGGGCGCGGCGATCTATGCCTACGACCTCGCGATGCGGAAGCACGTTCTCGCAACCATGAGGAAGAGGTACGGCAACGACGCGACGAGGCAGATCGTCGCCTGTCTGAGCGACGACGACCAGCACGACTACTACCACGTGCGCGGTGCAGCCCGGGGGAACGACGTGCCACTGGGAGCCTTCCTGGAGATCAAGCACTTCGGACGCATCGTGGACCGACACTCGGAACTGTTCGGGTTCACGGACCGGCAGCGGTCTCGGATCAGGAATCGCGTGAGACAGATTCGGAACACATTCGCTCATTTCGGCGATCGGAGGTTCGACGCGAAATGGGTGGACGGGAGGATCCGGCTCCTCAACGCACTGACACGGAAGATCGCTCCCGCGGTCGAGGAGGGCGCCAGGGCCTGGAACGATCGCATGGCGGTCGACGGCCCCACCGGCGCGGTCGCTGCCGAGCCGATCCTCGATTCCGACCGACTGTTGCGCGACCTGCAGAGCGCGCTGCGAAAGTCCGTGCGGGATCTGACTCCGGCGTCCGCCGAGCCGGACACGTCGGTGCTCGCGGAACGCGTCGCTTCCGCCCTGACCCCGCAGTTCGACGCCCTCGAGTCGGTGCTCAGCAGCGGTCAGAGACTGCTGAAGGAGGCTCGCGAGGACCGCGGACGGGCGCGCGAGGAGCTGCAGGACCTGCGAGTCACCGTCGCTGAGCTCTCGGAAGATCTCTCAACACTCGCCAGGACGCAGGAGACGAGTCACTCGCTGCTCCAGGAGGCCCGGCGGGCGCGGGAAGACGCCGATCGGCTTCGCCGCGGGGAGGAGAGCCGCTCCGGGAAGAGTGGCGCCCCGCCCGCGCCACCCGTCCAGCCGACTCCGACATCATCGGGAGCCGGCAGGCCCGCAGGTGACGTCCGAGTGAGCGCCGAGGAGATCCAGCGGTACCGGGATCAATTCACCGAGGCCCGGTCCGGGAACGGTTGGACCCGCACGACGAGGGAGTCGGGTTGGCGGGTCACACACTGGGTCGGGAAGTCCCGCGAGAGTGACCGCGCCGTGGTCTTCGCTCCGTCGAGGCGCGATGAGTCGGGCTGGGTCACGGCGGGAAGCAATACCCTCGTGGACTTCAGCGCGGGAGACGAGGACGACGCCTTCCGGCAGCTCTGCGAGGCGGAACGACGGGGAGATGTCCTCCGGTTGGCCAAGGAGGCCATTGCGGCGCACGAGACAGCGTCCTCATCATCAGGAGAGGACGACGAAGACGCCGTGCCGTTCTGATCGGTGATCGAAGCCGCGGCGTCGCCCGGGCGCGAGGTCCTCAGGTGCAGGCGCGCATGGCGAGGAGAACGCCGCCGCCGGCCACGACGGCCGGCAGATAGTCCACCAGGTGGACGGTGATCGGGTCGGGCAAGGTGAGGAAGGCGGCGCCGTCGCGAGCCCCCCAGAGAGGGGAAGGGCCGCACAGAAGGCGTTGCAGGATGCGGCCCACGATCACGTAGAGCGCGAGGAACGCCGGTCCCGCCAACAGCCATTCCCACCACTCCACCTGCCCGACTCCACTCAGCAGCATCCAGAGGATCCACGCGAGAGCCACGAGTGCCGGAGGGGTCACCTCCGCGATGAAGAGCGCCATGGACTGGCCGGTGCGGTCGGACAGGAAGGAGTAGATCGAGACCATCCGTTCGCGGGTCTTCCTCCAGATCGAGAACGAAACCGCAATCGCGAGAACGATCTGCCACCACGTCATCTGGTTGACCTCCTGGACGACGACTCCACGTCGGGTCGGAGCGACGCCCCGGCGCTCGGGAGCACGCTCATCCCGTGACCTGAGTTTCCGGGACCCTACCGACGGAACCGGACAAATCACGTCCCATCGCGATTCGGCGCTGGCACGAGACGCGCCCCCGTTCCCACGGCCGGGGCTCGCCGGAAAAACCGGTGCGGTTCGTGGGCGCCCGGTCGTTCAGGAACGAGCGCGGCGGCGGAGGCGACGGCGACGGTGCTGGAGGGCCTCGCGGACCGTCCGGGCGCGATCCGGGCGCAGGGGGAGCCGGGGGAGCCGCTCGAGGGCGTCCTCGACATGGAGAAGCGCCTGGTCGAAGTCCTTCCGTTGGTGCTCCTCGTGCTTCGCGAACCAGACGAGCGCCTCCAGCCGCTCCGGCGTGTCGTCGTCCGACACCCGGCGCCACAGGACCCGGGCCGCGTCCCAGTCGCCGCCGCGCTTCGCGTGCTCGCCGAGCTGGAGGAGGCTGCGGTCGCGGAGCGTCCCGCCGAGCCCGGCGGCGAGCGCCCGTTCGATCAGCGGGATGGCCCGCTCCGGTTCGTTGCGCCGCCACCGGTGATCCCCGACGCCGTGGATCGCGGCCGGGTCGTCGTCGTCCCAATCGTCGTCCAGCCGCTCGGCGGCATGAACGGTGAGCGCGGCGAGCGTCCGGAGGTCGTAGCGGTTGTGCGACAGGACCGACTCCATCCGCCGATCCGCGCCGCCCCGCAGGAAGTCGAAGAACACCTGCGGGATCAGGGCGCCCGCGATGTCGTCGTCCCGCTCCACGCCGAGGGCGACGCGCTCGAGGACGCCCAGCTTCGCTGACCCGTGGACCGGGTGGAACAGACGCCGGGCCGGATGCAGGAGGTCGAGATGGCGCGCCTCCCCCAGCGGGGCGCTCAGTCCGTTCAGGGCGAAGCGCGTCTCGAGGAGCGGCATATCGAACGACTTGCCGTTGTAGGTCACGAGATCCAGATGGCGGACGGCCAGAGCGGCGAACGCCTCCAGCATCGCCCGCTCGCCGGCCGGATCCCGCAGAAGGAACTGCGCGATCCGAAACCGTCCGTCCTCGACCCACCCGGCTCCGATCAGGAACGCGAAGGTGCCGGTGCCCCCGGCCAGCCCGCTGGTCTCGGTGTCGAGGAAAATCGCCCGCGAGAGATCCACGCCCGGTTCGTCCGGGCGCAGGTTGAGTCGCGCCGCGAGCTGCGGCCTGACCTCGGGCAAACGACTGAGCGCCCCCCGGGCGAAGTCGGAGGCCATCGGGAAATCGTGGTCCTCGCGGGTGAACGGCTCGCCCGGGGGCCGGCGGACCGCCGGGGGGCGACGCGGGCCGGGACGCGCCGGAACGGGCGAGGGCGACTGGTCATCCTCCCGGGGCTTTCGGTCCCACCGCGCCTCGACGCGCCGCAGCAGCCGGCGAGCCCGCTCCAGCCGCGCCCGGCGGCTCTCCCCGCCGTCGCCGGACGACTCCCCGACCGGGTCCGGAGGGGGCGCCTCCGGGGGCGTCGCCGGAGGGGCCGGCTTCGGAGGAACGACGCGCGCCCGGCTTCGGGCGAGCCGCTCGGCGAGGCTCTCTCCGGAGCGCGTCACGGCGCGTCCGAGGACGCCGGGGAGGAGCGGAGCAGTCCGCCGAGGATCGCGGTCGCCGCCGCCTTGCCTCGCGGCCCGACTTCGCCCTTCGGCCCCACGCAGGACGGACACCCGGTGGGGCAGGGACACGCCTCGATCAACCCGCGGGTGTCGCGGAGGAGCCGCCCCCGCAGCTCGAACAGCGGCTCAGAGAAGCCGATCCCGCCGGGGTAGTTGTCGTAGAGGAAGATCCGCGGCCGTCCGAGAAGTTCGCCCGTTCCCGCCGCGGCGAGATCCTCCGTCCCCTCCTCGGCCGACGGGCTGGAGATCGCCGCGCCCAGATCCCGGGGGGTGCACATCAGAAACGTCGTCGCCACCGCCCGCATCGCGTTCCGCACGCCGCGGATGCCGTCCCGGCGGTCTTCGTTCGACAGAGGCAGTTCGGCGAGCAGATCCGCCGGGACCTCGATCCAGAACGCGGTCGTGTGCATTTCGACCTCGGGCATCGTGACCTCGCCCGAGCCCACGTTCTCGCTCGTCTCGAAGCGGATCTTCTTGAAGCCGACGACCTGCTCCACCACGTGCACCTCGCCGTGAACGGCCGGTGGCTCCCCAGCCGGCGCCGCCGCCTCGATGTCGAGAACGTTGACCCGCTGGTAGGTGATCGCGGTCGTGTAGTAGTCGCTCGCCACCGGCTCGACTTCGGCGCGCCGTTTCTCGTGGTCGAGTTGCTCCACGAAGAAGGTCTCGCCCTCGACCATGTAGATCGCCTTCTCGTGAAGTTCGGAGTGGGCGCTCACGAAGTCCACTTCGCCGATGATCCGGCCGCGGGCGCGGTCGTGGACGACGAAGTTGTCCGAGCTCACCGAGCGCAGGCTGACGCTGTTCGCCGGGTAGCTGTCCGCCGTCCAGTACCAGCGGTCACCGCTGCGGTAGAGCAGCCCCTCCTCTTCGAGGAGGCCGAGCAGCGCCTCGAGATCCTCCCCGCCGAAGCCCTCGCCGGCGCGGAACGGCAACTCGAAGGCGGCGCACTTGATGTGATCCACCAGGATCGCCAGATTGTCCGGATCCACGAGGCCCTGCTCCGGGGTGCCCTCGAAGAAATACTCGGGGTGCTGGATCACGAACTGGTTCACCGGGTCCGAGCTCGCGACGAGGATGGCGGCGGCGGTTCCCGCCCGGCGGCCGGCGCGACCCGCCTGCTGCCAGGTGGAGGCGATCGTCCCCGGATAGCTCGAGAGCACCGCCACATCGAGCTGGCCGATGTCCATGCCGAGCTCGAGGGCGTTGGTGGAGACGACGCCGCGCACCCTCCCCGACCGGATCCCCTCCTCGATCGCGCGGCGCTGCTTCGGCAGATAACCGCCGCGGTAGCCGCGGATCCGGCCGCGACGATCCGGACGCTCCTCGAGGTCCTTCTGGAGGTGCTTCAGGAGCACTTCGGTGGCGATGCGCGATCGGGCGAAGACGATCGTCTGAAGCCCCTCCGCGATGAAGCCGCGGGCGAACCGACGGGCCTCCTGACGGGAGGAGCGGCGGATCCCGAGTTCGGGGTTCACCACCGGCGGGTTGTAGAAGACGAAGTACCGCTCCGGCTGGGGCGCTCCGCTGCGCTCCACCAGCGAGACGTCCCGCTCGATCAGGTCACCGGCGAGCTCCTTCGGGTTCGCGATCGTGGCCGAAGTCAGGATGAATTGGGGATCGGAGCCGTAGTGACGGCAGATCCGCCGCAGACGCCGAAACAGGTTCGTCACATGGCTGCCGAAGACGCCCCGGTAGGTGTGCATCTCGTCGAGCACGACGAATCGCAGGTTCTCGAACAGCTTGGCCCACCGGGTGTGGTGGGGCAGGATCCCCGAGTGGAGCATGTCGGGGTTGGAGACCACGATCCGGGCGCGGGACCGGATCGAGCGACGGGCGTCCCCGGGGGTGTCGCCGTCGTACACCTCGGCGCCGACTTCGGTTCCGAGCTCCTTGCGGAGGTCGAGCAGCTCCTTGAGCTGATCCCGGGAGAGCGCCTTGGTCGGGAACAGATAGAGCGCCCGGGCGTCCGGATCCCTTGCGATCCGGTCGAGGATCGGGGCGTTGTAGCAAAGCGTCTTGCCCGACGCGGTCGGGGTCACGACCGTGACGTTCTCGCCCGCGGCGATGCGGTCGAGCACCTCCCGCTGGTGGGAGTAGAGCCGCTCGATCCCCCGCTTCCGGTAGGCCTCCACGAGTTCCGGGGCGAGTCGTTCGGGGAAGGGGCGGAACTCGGCCGGAACCGGAGGGAAGCGCCGCAGCGCGGTGACGCCTCGGGGCCACCGGGTCCGGATCTCCGATACCAGCGACCGGATCGCCGCCTGGCGTTTCGCCGGGGTCAGCGCGCCGCCGCCGCCCGGGGGCGGTGGCTGAAGGAGCCTGGGAGGCGGCCTCCGGCCCGTCTTGCCGCTCACTCGAGCGGATTATCTCGCCGCGCCGATAGCCGGCGCCCCGGCAAGACGCCTCGGCAGGACGCGCTGGCAGAGGGGGGAGAGGTTCGGAGAGGGGGGATCCGTCCCATAGGCGCTAACTTACATGGCTATGGGAAGAAGTTGGCGATCTGGAGGCGCCGAAGGCGAGGTGGTTCCGCCAGATCCCGCGAGATCGCGTTCCACTCGGAGACGACGCGAGACAGCGCGAGCGGGGGATCAATGGCGCGGGCAACCTCGTGAAGAACGAGGGCGAACTCACGCCACGCGCTGGGGCTCCTGTGCCTTCTCCAAGTCGTATCCCCAGGGGGAAATGGACTCGGCGTGGCGGATGACCTTCTCCACAAGGAGCGCCAGCAGGAGCTTGCCGTAGAGCCACGCTCGAGCGCTGTCCTCGTTGTATTTGGGCAGATGACCGAGCTGAGCCAGGGACTTGAACCGCTTGAACACGAGTTCAACCTGCCAGCGGATTCGATACCACTCGAGAACCGCTTCGGCGGAGAACTCCTCTTCGGGAAAGGTGGTGAAGACGATCACGAATCGGGCGAACTCCAGCGTGCTGGGCTGGAGCTTCTTTCTCCTGCGGCGCGCATCGAGCCGGAGCTTCCTTTGCGCCCGCCGGATCGCTTCCCGGCTCTTGCGCACCGCGCATACCCGGCCGCTGACCCTCGCGCCGTCGGCGGCGACGACCTGTGCCGACCAGGATCGGGACTCTCCCGCCGACCTCACGTCACGAACTCGCGTCAAGAGGTCGAAGGAGTTTCCGTCAGCGGTCTCGAACGCCAGCGCCCGGGTATTCACCCGAACCAGCACTTCTCCACCCGCTGCCGCCACATGAACGATTCCGGGCGCCCGGGCATAGCCCCGATCCGCCACCACCCGATCCCCCGGACGAATCGGAAACTGCTTCAGCGATTCCCCGCTTCCCGCGCCCTTCACCCCGGTAACCCGGAAGAAGTCGCACTCGAGCGTCGGCAGCCGCACGCTGTAGTGAATCCGCCACAACGACCCCGACTTCCCCGGCTCCCTCACCGTCGTCCCGTCCACGAGTCGGAACTCGCATCTCTCCTCGCTGCTCCGCGACAGCCCCTGCTCCTGGAACAGCGCCTCGCACAGGGCTTGGAACCAGCCCCCCGCCTGCCGCAGCCGCTTCATCAGCGCGACGTCCGACATCTCCGCGAGACCCGCTCGACGTGCCCGCGCCGCCGTCTCGCGCAGCGAATAGCCACACGACAGGTGCATCAGGAGCACTCGGAGCAGGTTCTCGATCGAGGTGACTCCCCGGTGTCTCCTGAGCGCCCCCTCCTCAACCGCAAGCTCCCGCCAGTTCGGCGGCAGGAACGAACGCAACAGCCTCCATTCCTCTCTCATCCGTCCCTCCTGCCGAAGACTCCATTCTGCCTCGGCAGGAGAAGCATACTAAGTTAGCGCATATGGGGATCCGTCCCCCCTCTCCGAGAGAGAAAGTGACGTCGATCGCAACCTGGAGCGGAGCGAAGGTTGCGATCGGAGGCGCGGAGCGCCGAGCGGGCCGGGGAGGGGGCCTACTCAATTCCCTACGTGGCCGACCGACACGACACTACAGAATCCCGGCCCCCTCCCCGGCCCGCCCGACATCCCTGGCGGAAGCGTGTGGGAATCGAACCCACCATCCCGGGGATCAGCCCGGGATCAACGGATTTGAAGTCCGCGGAGGCCGCCAGACCCCATGCGCTTCCAGGGAACTCCGACCCGCCCGCGAGTGGTCGACGGCCGGCCCGGTGGAGCTGACGGGGATCGAACCCGTGACCTCGTGAATGCCATTCACGCGCGCTCCCAGTTGCGCCACAGCCCCAGACCGGACCGCCGTCTCCGCGAGGGAACCATGGACCGGAATCCGCCATTCTACCAGCGGCGCCGGCGGAGGAACGGAGGCCGTCCTTCGATCTGCGGGGCCGCGCGGACGACGCCTCAGTCGCCAAGGAGCAGGTTCGGCAGGGAAAGGCTGAGCTCGGGCCAGAACGTGACCAGCCCCAGCACCGCGAGGAGCGCCGCAATGAAGAAGATGTTCACCCGCATCACCTCCCAGATCCCCGTCTTCGCGATGGAGCAGGTCGTGATGAGCACCGAAGCCACCGGCGGCGTCTGCTGCCCCACCGCGAGGCTCACCGTGACCATCATGCCGAAGTGGACCGGCCCGATGCCCGCCGACTCCGCGAGCGGCAACAGGATCGGCACCAGCAGAACGACCGCCGCCGCGCTGTGGAGGATCGTTCCCGCGAGCAGCAGGATCCCGTCCAGCACCAGCGCGACCGCCCACGAGGACTCGACCCGGGAGAGCACCAACCCGGTCAGCCGCGCCGGCGCCTGCTGGTTCGCCAGATACCAGCCCAGGACGGCCGACCCGGCGACCAGCAGCATGACCACGGCGGTCTGCCTGGCCGACTCGACGAGCGCCTCCGCCACCTGGGCGCGGCGAAGCGACCGGTAGCCGACAAATCCCATGACGGCCGCGAGCAGCACCGCCACCGCCGCCGCCTCGGTCGCCGTGAACCACCCGAGAAAGATGCCGCCGAGGATGACCGCCGGGATCAGGAGCGGCCAGGCGGCGGCCCGGGCCGCCCGAACGGTGCGGTCCCAGCGGAACGTCTCCGACTCCCCGAACCCCCCGCGGCGCGCCAGCGCGCGGCTCACGAGCATGATGAGCACCCCCGCCAGCACCCCCGGCACGACCCCGGCGAGAAAGAGCTGGGCGATCGAAGCTCCGGTGACCGCCCCGTAGAGAATCATCGGGATCGAGGGCGGGATCAGGATGGCGATCGTGGCCGACGACGACAGCACCGCCGCCGCGAACGGCGCCGGGTAACCCCGCTCCTTCATCGCCGGAATGAGCACGCTGCCGAGCGCCGCCGCGTCCGCGACCGCCGAGCCGGACATCTCCGAAAACAGCATGCTGGAGGCGGTCGTGGTCATGGCGAGACCGGCGCGCATCCAGCCCACCACCCGGGCGGCGAAGTCGGTGAGCCGCTGCGAGATTCCGGACGCGTTCATGAGCGCCCCGGCCAGGATGAACAGCGGGATCGCGATCAGCGGGAACGAGTCGGTCCCGTTGAACATCCTGAGCGGCACCACAACCAGCGGGGTGTCGGTCGTGAGCCAGATCGCGAGCGCCGAGGCGGCGATGAGCACGTAGCCGATCGGCATCCCGACCAGGACGAACAGCAACGCCGCGAGCAGCGCGACGAGGACTTCCACGGCGGATCAGCGACCGGCGATGGCCCCGGACGCCCGGCCGCGCCAGACGGCCACCAGGCGCCGGATCTCGATCGAGAGAGTGAGCGCCGCCGACAGCGGCAGGACCAGGTAGAAAAGCCCCATGGGGAGCGGCATCGTGATCGCGCGCTCGGTCGCGAACCGGAGCGCCAGCACCCCGCCGAACCACAGGAGCACGAAGTGGAGGACCACCATCAGCCCGTGCTCGAGGAGGCGCACCGCCCGCCGCATTCCGGGCCCGAGCGATCGGACCACGTTCCGGATCCCGATGTGGGCCCCGTCCCGGCGCGCGAGCACGGCCCCCAGGAACGTGAGCCACACCAGACCGAACCCGGCCAGCTCGTCGTAGAACCCGATGCCCCCGCCGAACCCGTAGCGGAGCGGCACCTCCACGAGGCAAAGGACCGCGAGCCCCAGCAGGAGCAGCGAACAGACCCGGTTCAGCACCCGAGGCTCCTTGCGCCTTCGACCCCGAACCCCGGGCTCAGGGAATCGGGGCGGGGGCGTCTTCGAGGGCGCGCGCCGTCTCGATCCAGGCGCCGCCGAACCGCTCCCGGTAGTGGTCGAACACCGGCGCCGCCTTCGTCACAAAGGCGTCGCGTTCGATTTCGTTCACCTCCAGCTCTCCCCCGACGAGGGCGAGCAACCGCTCATCCTCGCCGGCGAGGAACTCGCGCAGCCACTCTCCTGTCTCCTCCGCCGCCTCCACGAGGCCCCGCTGCATGTCTTCGGGCAGGGCGTCGAACCACCGCGCCGGGACGACCGGGTAGGCCGGGGTGTACACGTGGTTCGAGACCGAGAGGTACTGCTGCACCTCGTGGAATCGGGCCGCGGTGAGCTGCGCCAGCGGGTTCTCCTGCCCGTCCACGACCCCCTGCCGCAGCGCCGAGAACACTTCGGAGAAGCTCATCGAGGCCGGGCTGGCCCCGAGGGTCTCGAACAGCCGCACCCGCTCCGGGTCCTTCGGGGTCCGCAGCCGGATGCCCCGCAGATCGGCGGGCGTGACCACCGGACGGACGTTGTTCGTGATGACCCGGAACCCGTTCTCCCAGAACGCGAGAAGCACGAGGCCGTGGTCCTCCCGAAGCGTCTTCCGCAGGCTGTCGCCGATCCCGCTCGCGATGATGCGCCGGAAGTGGTCGCGGTCGCGAACCAGGAACGGCAGGTCGAACAGCGCGAACTCGGGGACGACGGAGTGCAGCACCGAGGACGGCACGTGCATCTGCAGCGTGCCCAGCCGGAGGCCGTCGAGCATCTCGCGATCCTCGCCGAGCTGGGCGGCGCCGAACACCTGGACATCCACCCGGCCGGGGAGGCGGGCCTCCACCAGCTCCTCGAACCGCCGCGTTCCGTGATCGAACGGCGACTCCGCGAAACCGATGTGCCCCACCCGCAAGACGGTGACGCCGCCATCGTCCGGACCGCAACCCGGGAAGCCGAGCAGCGAAACGAACAAGGCGGCCAGAAAACGCCGGCGGGCCGAAACCGGCTCCCGCAGCCGATTCGCCGGCCGGGCGACCGAAGGCCCTGCCCTTTCCACGAGGGACACCTCAGGCGGTCGGGTGAAGGAACGTCAAGTCGTGGATCCGCGTGAGCGCCTGCGCCAGAAGCAGGGCAGACGCCCCAAGCCGGTCGAGAGAGGTGCGCATAACGAACGCGCCGTTCTCTTCTTTCAGACCGTAATCCCGAACGATCTGTTCCCGAAGTGGCGCCCGCGAACCCTCGAACCACTGGTCAACATCGTGCTCGTAACTGATGTGCATCAGCGTGTGGCCCCGATCGCTGAGGAAAACTCCCTCGGCATCCTCATCAAGGTAGAGCGGAAAGCGGTCTCCGTCCGGAAAGCGAAGCGGAGTGTCGACCATCACGACCCCATCAGGCCGACGAAAGCAGCGGACCGTACGGGTCCCCGGAGCCGATAGCGCTGCGGCGACACGGTCCGGATCCATGGCTGATGTCCTGGACGAGCCCGGCGCGCCGGCGCGGAGATTCATCACCTGGTTCGGTTGGGTGCGCAGCGCGTCCAGTTCCTCATCGGTGAACATCCCGCTCTTCAAGGATGGCGCGCGGCCCCCGTCACGTGGTCCCACAGCGCGCCGGCGTGGCGGGTGAGCGCGGGCAGGTCCTCCCCGAGAAGGTAGCCGGCTTCGATCAGGTCGAGGGCGGCGTCGGTGAAGCGGCCCAGATACGCCTCCCGGCTGCCGTATCGCTCCTCCACGGACGCTCTCGGGTCGCCGCTCGCCTCCCGGGCCGCGGCGGTCGCCGGGAACGGGATGAAGGAGCCGACCATGCTCGACAGCTCGTCCGGGGGACCCGCTTCCTCCCGGAACAGGTTCCAGCCGGTGTAGGTGGCGAGCGGGACGACGACTTCGGGAAGCCGGATCCCGGCGACCTCGTTCCCATCCGCGTCCACCGCCGAAACCCGGATCGGGAATCGCCGTCCGATCTCCGGCGGCTCCCGGGTCACGATGCCCCGGGTCGCGAAGTCAGGCCCGTAGTCGGCCCGGTAGGCGTAGTGCACCCGGTCGGAAGTCTCGACGCCCGGGATCTCCGGGAACCCGAGATCCTCCGCCGCCACCGCATCGCCGGTCTCCACGCTGGGATAACGGCTCTCCGGAGGGACGCCTCCGCCGCGGCTCCAGCGGTCGAGCGCCAGCAGCAGCGCCCGCTGCCCCCAGCGGAAATTGTTCGGATTCGCCCGTTGCTGCCCGAGCGTGACCCCCGGCGGGAAGCCCGCCGGCCCGTGCTGGGTCCCGGCGTACATGTAGATGCGCACGTGATCGGGGATGCGGGCATCCTCGTCGGCCTCGATCGTGGTGTGGATCAGGCTGGCGGCGCGGCCCCAGTACTCGTAGGAAGAGTTCGTGTAGAACACCCTCGGGTAGAAGCTCTCCTGCTGCCTCGAGAGGAGCCCGGCGGTCCGCCCGGTGTCGGGGTCGGTCTGCTCGACGTCCGTGAACGGGAAGATGTCGGTCGGGTGGAACTGGTTCAGGTAGGGATGGGCGTCTCTCGAAGCCTGGGCGAACCGGTGGTTGAAGCTGCCCCGACCGCCGCCGGCGACATCGGACAGGACGCCGTCGAACACGCGTCGGCCCCGCTCGTCGCCGTTGAAGCCGTAATAGAGGAAGGTCCGCAGGAACCGCCCGCTCTGCGAGATCCCGAAACCGAGGGCGCTCGTGACGTCCCCGGCCTCGATGCCGAGGGCGTCGGCGCCGTCGTGGCGCAGCAGCGTGACGAAGTCGCGGATCCCGGCGGGACCGAGGCCCACGAGGGGCGGATTGGCGGAGCGATAGACGACCTCGTAGATCCGGTGGGGTTCGAAGCCGCCCTCGAGGAACACGGCCCCGTCATCCGGCGCGACCCGGCCATCTTCGACGCGGCCGAAGCCCCAGCGCTCCCGGGGGATCACCTCCGGTTCGTCCTCCACCCGGCGGCGCACCGTCATCACGTTGGCCGCGTCCTCGGGGTCCGCGACGCGGTAGGGCCGGTGGTTGCGGTCCGCGAGGGTGTGGTGGGCCACCGGGCTCTGGACCACGAAGTCGGCGCGCACCAGACCGCGGATCTCCGAGCCGTCCGGATTCCTCGCCACCGGAGGGTGCATGCGCATCCGCAGCGGATCGTCGTCGGGCACATCCCACTGCCATCCGAGCCAGAGCAGCGTGAAGCCGTGGCGCATCAGGAATCCGTCGCCGAAGTGCGACGCCTCCCGCGGCATGAGGGATCCCTCGGCCATGTTGAAGTAGCCGAGCAGCCCCTTCCGGCCCCGGTTGTTCACCTCGAGGAGAAGCGTCCCCCGCCCCTTCGTCATCACCTTCGGCCGCAGCAGGTGGAAGTCCGCGGACATCTCCACCCGGCCATCGGCGTTCGTCGGCGCGAGGGCGATGTCGGCGATGATCCGGTTGGCGTCGTTCTCTGGATCGAAGGCGAACCGGACAACCCCCACGATCCGCTCGTAGGCCCCCGCGAGGCCGAAGGATCGGCCATCGAGCACGTCCGATCGCTCGGTGATCTCGAAGCCCGTGACTTCGGCCGCCGCCGCGCCACCGAGCAGCGCGAAGCCGAGCGCGAGCGTCATGAACCGCCGCAGCGTCTTCCTCATATCCGCCTCCCCATCGCTTAGCCCCGCCATGCTTCCGGCTGGCCCGATGCGCTCCGAAGATACCAGCGGAAACCCGTCAGACGGTCTGGTAGCGGTCCAGCGTCAGGGTCCGCGGACGCCGCCGCATGGCGCCGAGCCGCTTCGACAGATAGACCTTGGACTCTCCGGGGTGGATCGCGTGCGCCTCGTGATGGATCACGTCGAAATGGAGGTGGGTGAGCGTTCCCCGCATCTCGTAGTAGCGGTTCTTCGTCTTCACCACGATCTCGCGAAACCCCTGCTCGGCCGCCCACTCCTCGAGCGACTCCGAGAGGGCCCGGAAGTGCCCCTGCCCGCGCCAGTCGCTGCGCGTACCGCCGAGCCACGCGTAGAGGACGCGCTGCCCGGCGAAGCGGACCTTCCCCTCGAGCCGTCGCACCAGGTCCGCCAGCTTCGGATCCGTCTCTTCCCGCCGCAGCTCGTGCGCCACCCGGTACGAGACCGGCGCCCACCGCCCCGGCTCCTCGGGGAGTTCCGCCTCCACGATGAGGATGGCGTGTTCCCGCCCCTCCAGCCGCCCCCGGATCTCGGGGGCGGTCTTCTTCCGGTCGAACTCGCCGAAGAACTCCTCGATGAACTGGATCTCGAGCGCACCGCTGTCGAGCGGGTACTGGCGGATGCGGTACGGCGGAACCATCGCAGTCGAACGGCGACCGGCTCACCGGGACCCGGGGTCCCGCGCCAGGCGGGCGCGCCGCCCGAGATCCTCTTCGATCCGGAGCAGCTCGTTGTACTTCGCGACCCGCTCGCCCCGGCAGGGCGCCCCCGCCTTGATCTGCCCGGCGCCGGCCCCGACCGCGATATGGGCGATGGCGGTGTCCGTCGTCTCGCCGGACCGGTGGCTCACCATGGCGCCGAATCCCGCCCGCCCCGCCCGGCGGATCACGTCCAGCGTCTCGGTGACGGTGCCCACCTGATTCGGTTTCACCAGCACCGCATTGGCCGCCCGCTCGCGGATGCCCCGCTCCAGACGGTCCGCCTGGGTCACGAACAGGTCATCACCCACGAGCTGCACCCGGTCCCCGAGCGCCGCCGTGAGGGCGACCCACCCGTCCCAGTCGTCCTCGGCGAGCGCATCCTCAATTGAAAGCAGCGCCGGAAACGCCTCGATCCAGCCCGAATAGGTCTCGATCATCGCCTCCGCCGGGATCGGCGGACGGTCCGGTTTCGGGAACCGGTAGCCGTCCGGGCTCCAGAACTCGGTGGCCGCGACGTCGAGCGCGAGCGCCAGATCCTCTCCCGGCCGGAATCCCGCCCGCTCCGCCGCCTCCACGACCAGCCGGAGCGCTTCCTCCGCATCGGCGAGGCCGGGAGCGAAGCCTCCCTCGTCGCCCACCGCCGTCGAGTGGCCGCGCGCCGCCAGGGTCTCCCGGAGCGCCTCGAACACGGCGACCCCGGCTCGGAGCGCCTCTCCGAAATCTTCCGCGCCGAGCGGAGCGACGAGGAACTCCTGAACGAGGAGCGCGTTGTCCGCGTGGGCGCCGCCGTTCAGCACGTTGAAGAAGGGGACGGGGAGCGTGTCGGCGACTTCACCCCCGAGCGACCGGTAAAACGGCAACCCGCGCGCCTCGGCGGCAGCCCGCGCGGTCGCGAGCGAGACCGCGAGCAGCGCATTGGCGCCCAGACGGGACCGGTCCGGGGTCCCGTCGAGCTCGACGAGCAGCCGGTCCACGGTGGTCTGATCGAGCGCGTCCTCCCCGAGCAGCTCGGCGGCGATGGGATCCTCGATCGCCTCCACCGCCTGCAGCGCACCCCGCCCGTGGTAGCGAGCGGCGTCGCCGTCCCGGCGCTCCACCGCTTCGTGCCGACCGGTGGAGGCGCCCGAGGGGACGGCCGCCCGACCCATCTCGCCTCCATCGAGCCAGACGTCGGCTTCGACCGTCGGTCGGCCTCGCGAATCGAGGATTTCCCGGGCCGCGAGCCGGGCGATGGCGGACTCGGGCGTTCGGATCAGCATGAATCGAATTGTAGGGAGGCCCGGCGCCCCCCGCATCCGGCCACCTCGCCGCCGTCCCCAGCGTCGCGTTTGACACCGGAGGGCGGGCGCGGTTGACTTACCGTGTGATCGAAGCGATTCGCGGCGAGATGACCCTGCGGCGAGCGCTCGCGTTCGCCGGCGCGGCGTTCCTCGCGACGGGGGCGTCGGCCGCGCCGGAAGGAGGCGCGATCGGCCGCTCCGGAGCGGAGGACGGGGCTCCCGGAGTCGTCGTCCTGGCGCAGATCGCCGGCGTTGTCGCCACCCAGGACGGCCACCCCCTCCCCGGCGCGCTGGTGTCCGTCTTCGACGCCGAAGACGGTGGCGGGGCGCAGTTCGCGGTCACCGACGAGGAGGGCCGCTTCGCGGTTGACGACACCGGCCCCGGCCTCTACAGCCTGCGCGCCTACCTCGCCGGTTTCCTGCCTTCCCCACGGGCCCAGATCCGGGTCCAGAACGGCGCTTCGATCGCGGACACGCTCCTGATCCAGTTGGCGGCGGCCACCGCGAGCCAGCGGGCCGGCAACCTCTCGGAGCTCCGTTGGCTGCTACAGCGCGGCCGCCGCAACGTCCTGAAGGAGCGGCAGGTCGCCGTGTCCCCGGCGGACCTGACGGAACGACTCCCCCGGGCTTTCGACGTCGAGTGGAACGACCGGCCCCGATTCCGGGCGCTGCGCGCTATCGAAGGCGAGTTCGGTTTCTTCGCCGCGTCGGGCAGCTCCCTCGGGCTCGCCGAGAGCCGCGGGGCCGACTCCGGGATCGCCTACACCCGGTTCGAACTGCCCTCGACCGCCCGCGGCCACTGGGAGGCCGAAGCCCGGCTCATGGAGTCGGCGTTCGCATCCTGGGCGATGAACCTCTCGTACGAGATGGACGAGTTCGACGGCCACCAGTTCGCGGCCGGACTCGGCTACCAGCGCCACCTCTACCGGGAGATGGGCGGGTACCGGCCGGCGGCCGCTCCGATCCGTCCGCTCGCAGGGCTCCCCGGCCTCGATCCGTTCCACGAGCCGCAGGCGGCGTGGGACGGCGCGGCGTGGGTCGCCGACGACTTCACGTTGGGGCGGGCGCGGCTGAACACCGGGTTGACCTACCGGCGTTTCTCGTACCTCGACGGCCACCGGGGGCTCGCGCCCCGCGCCGTGCTCGAGTTCGAGGCGACGCCGGGCGTGATCCTGCGCGGAGGCGTGGCGGTCCGGGTGGACGGGCCGATCGGCGAGGACTCCGGGCTGCTCTCCCGGGTCGCGCACGCCGACCTGCTCGCGCTCGACCCGGGCTGGTTCCGGTCGTTGGCCGCCCAGCGCACGACCCGTTACCAGGCGGGCGCCGAGCTCCAGCTCGACGAGAACGCCTCGGTCGGGGCGAGGGTGTTCCGGGAGGACAACAACGACCAGCTTCTCCGGAGCTTCGAGTCCGGACCCGTCGGCGGCGGACGCTTCGATGTCTCGAATGCCGGCAGCACCCGCGCCCACGGGTTTGGTCTCGACTGGATCCGGGATCTGGCCCGCGTCACCGCGGGACTCGATCTCGGCGGACGGGTCTCGTGGGTCGTCGCCGTCGTCGAAGACCGGACCGGCCTCGAATCGGGACCATCCCCCGCCCCGGCCGCTTTCGCCGTTCCGGCGGCGGTCCCGGGCTCCGGCCTCCTGTTCGGAGACCGCGCCGTCCTGAACGACCTCTCCGCGGAAGTCGTCGCCGTCCTGCGGCCTTCCGGAACCCGCCTGAACGCGGCGACCCGGTGGATCCGGCATCCAGGTCTCCATCCGATCCGGCTCGCCGGCGAGAACGGCGATCAGGTCACAACCCGGTTCGATGTGGAGCTGATCCAGCTCATTCCGTTCGCCGACTGGAGCGGCACCCAATGGGAGCTCTCCGTCGCGATCCGCGACCTCTTCTTCCGTGAACTCGGGGACCGGTCGCTCCTCGACGAATTGGCCGTCGCCCGTGCGCCGCGCCGGATCGTCGGCGGCCTCGCCGTTCGCTTCTGATCCGCTGCCGGTTGCGGGCCGGCGGAGCGGAGCGCTAACGGTCCAACAGTTTGGATGCCGTCCATTGGCAATCCGCCTGATTGGATAGACTGCCGGTTCCGGCCCGAGTCGCGGGCCCAGGCCAACCTCTGAAGCGCTATCCGCCATGCTGATCCGCGGTCCCACCCGCTCCGTCCTGGCGGTCGTGGCCACGGCCGCGCTCCTCGGCCTCGCCGGGGTGAACATCGCCCGCCACGCCACCTCGGGGGTCATGGACGACGGGGTGTTGTGGGGGGACGAGCTCGGGCGGGTGGTCGCGCTTCGGGTCGAGGAGGGAGGCCCCGGGGCTCAGGCCGGGGTCCGGATCGGAGACAGCCTGCAGGCCATCGCCAACCGCTCCACCGACTCGGTCACCGAGATCGAAGTCGCCGAGGATGCCCGCACGGTCCTGGACTCGGCCGACGCCGGAGACCAGCTCCGCTACGTGCTCGTTCGGGAGGGCGAGCGGCGGGGGATGACGGTGGCGGTCGCGCCGCTGCCGGCGGGCAACGTCTCGCTCTATTTCTTCCTCGCGGCGGTGGGACTGTTCTCCGGATGCGTCGGCACCTTCGTCTATGCGTTCCGGCGCGGCGCGTCGGCGGCGGCCCACTTCTACGGTCTGTGCCTCCTCTGGCTGCTCGCCTTCGCCTTCTCCTTCACCGGCGAGTTCGACTTCCTCGACCACCTGTTCTTCTGGCTCGACCGGCTCGGCGTCCTGTTCTTCCCGCCGGTCTTCCTCCACTTCGCGCTGACCTTCCCCGGTGCGAGCCGCCTCCTCGACCGGTGGCCGCAGGCGGTGTCGCGGATCTACGTCCCCTCCCTCCTCCTCCTCGCCCTGACCCTCGGCGCGCGGCTTCTCTACTTCTCGCCGTTCAGTCCCGGCCCCGAGGTCATCACCGCGACCGAGGTGCTGCTCGACCGGATCGAACCGGTCCTGTGGGCGGTCTATTCGCTGGCCGCGTTCGTCGCCTTCGTGGACGCCTATCGCCACGCCGCCAGCGTCACCATCGGGAAGCAGCTCAAGTGGATCGTCTGGGGCACCGGGGCCGGGATGCTCCCGTTCGCCCTGATCTACGCCGCTCCCTACTTCACCGGGTTGCCGACGACAGCCGAGATGGAGCTTTCGCTCGTGCCGATGGCGCTGGTGCCGCTCTCGTTCGCCTACGCGATCGTCAAGTACCGGCTCATGGATGTGGAGATCCTGTTCAAGCGCGGGATCCTGTTCGCTTCCCTCGCGGCCGGGATCTCGGCGATCTTCCTGGTCACGTTCCTGGTCGGCACCGCCTGGCTGGGCGGCGACGAGCACTCCCTGCTGATCGCGGTGCTCTCGGCGGTCGTCGCCGCGCTCGCGGTCCCGCGGTTCCGGGACCGGATGGAGCGGAGCATCGACCGCCTCTTCTACCGGGAGCACTACGACTTCCGGCGGGCGCTCGCCGGGCTGGCGGCGGAGATGAACTCCCGGCTGGATCTCGTGCCGCTGGCGTCCCGGCTGGTCGAGAAGATCGCAGAGACGTTCCGGCTCCACCGGGTGGCGCTTCTCGCCGCGCCGGGAGCCCCCGGATCGGCGGAGCTCCGGATCGTCGCCTCCTACGGACTCGACGACGAGGAGGCCTCGGTGGCGGAGCGGTTCGCGGGCGCCGCCTCGGTCCGCCGGCGCCTCGCCGACGGAGCCATCGCCCGCGCCGCGCTCATGCCGTATCCGGTGCGCGACGGGGTCTGGTGCATGAACGCGGTGCCGTGCACCGCCCGCGGCGAGGTCGTGGGCGTCTTCCTGCTGGGGCCGACCGTGGATGGGGACGACCTCTCCTCCGAGGACCTCGATCTGCTCCGCACGGTCGCCGCGCAAGCCGCCACCGCGCTGGTCAACGCGCGCCTCTACAGCTCGCTCCAGGAAAAGCACGAGGAGGTGGTGGCGCTCCGGGAGCAGAGCGACGACACGATCGAGTCCCTCGCGGCGGGCGTCGTCGTCTTCGACCTCGACGGCCGGGTCGTGCGCTGGAACCGGTCCATGGAGCGAATCTACGGCCGCACCCGCCACGAGGTCATGCAGGCTCGCTACGAGGCGGTGTTCCCCGCCCGGCTCCGCCGCGGCCTCGACGCCGGGCTCGGAGACGGCTGGCTGTCCCGCGGGGAAGGCGGCGGCATCTCCCGCCTCAACCTCCACGCCGCCGACGGCGGGGACCGGGTCGTCAACGTGAAGGCGGCGCCGTTCGTCTCGGGGGCCGGCGAACATCACGGCGCGCTGCTCATTCTCGAGGACATCACGGACCGCGTCCGCATGGAGAACGAAATGCAGTTGCGGGAGAAGATGAGCTCCCTCGGCGTCCTCGCCGCCGGAGTCGCCCATGAAGTGAACACCCCGCTCACCGGCATCTCCAGCTTCACCCAGATGCTTCGGGAGCAGACGGATCAGAAGGATCCGCGGGCGACGCTGCTGAAAAAGATCGAGAACCAGACCGAGCGGGCCTCGCAGATCGTGAACGGGCTGCTGAACTTCGCCCGGCACCAGCCCACCGACTTCACCCGGATCAGCCTGAACCGGGTGCTCGCGGACGTCCTGTCGCTCCTCGACCACCAGGCCCGCACGTCGCACATCCGGATCCGACAGGAACTGGATCCGGCGCTCCCCGAGATCCTCGGTGACGAGAACAAACTGCAGCAGGTCTTCGTGAACCTCGCCGTGAACGCGTTCGACGCGATGGCGGCGGGTGGGTGGCTGACGATCCGGACCCGGGCCTCGAAGGATCAGGCGATCGCCGAAGTGGAAGACACCGGAGAGGGCATCGCTCCGGAGGACATCCGCCGCATCTACGACCCGTTCTTCTCGACCCGGAAGAAAACCGGAGGGAATGGACTCGGGCTCTCCATCAGCTACGGAATCGTGCAGGAGCACGGCGGCGTCATCGAGGTCGAGAGCCGGGCCGACGCCGGAACCCGGTTCGTCCTCCGGTTTCCCCGCGCGGGCGTCCACGGTCGGAGCGAAGCCGCGCCGGCCGGGCAGGACGAGCCTCCGGCGCGCGCCGCGGAGGCCGGCTGATGGCCCGCTCCCGGGGCACGGTGCTCGTCGTGGACGACGAGCTGGTCATGCGCGAGATCCTCGAAGCGCTGCTTCGTCAGGCGGGCTACGCGGTGCGGCTCGCCGAGACCGGCGAGCAGGGCATCCGGATCGTGGACCGCGAACCGGTGGACCTCGCGGTCGTGGACGTCATGCTGCCCGACATCTCCGGGCTGAAGGTGCTGGAACGGGTGCGCCAGATCGATCCCGAGCTATCGGTCGTGATGCTCACCGCGTTCGCCTCGGTCGAAACCGCGGTCGCGGCGATCAAGTGCGGGGCGTTCGACTACCTGACCAAGCCGTTCAAGAACGACGAGGTCCTGAACCTGATCGCCAACGGAATCCGTCAGCGGCGTCTCGCGCACGAGAACCGGTCGCTGCGCGAGCAACTCCGCCGACGCGAGCGGTTCGACGAGATCGTGGGGAAGTCCCCCCGGATGCTCAAGGTCTTCGCTCTCATTGATCAGGTCGCCCAGTCGATCGCCAATGTCCTGATCACCGGAGAGAGCGGAACCGGCAAGGAACTGGTCGCCAAGGCCATCCACCGCCGCAGCCCGCGCCGCAAGCGGCCGTTCGTGACCGTCCATTCGGGGAGCCTCCCGCCCGAACTCCTCGAGAGCAACCTGTTCGGACACCTGAAGGGAGCGTTCACCGGCGCGGTGGCGCCCAAGAAGGGGCTCTTCGAGATCGCGGACGGGGGCAGCATCTTCTTCGACGAGATCGGGACGGTCCACCTCGAAACGCAAGCGAAGCTGCTGCGCGTGATCCAGGAAAAGGAGTTCATGAATCTGGGCGGGGTCGAAACCATCAAGGTGAACGTGCGGGTCATCGCCGCCACCAACACCGACCTGAGACGGCTCGCCGAGGAGAAACAGTTCCGCGAGGATCTCTACTTCCGGCTGGACGTGATCAACATCCACCTGCCGCCGCTCCGCGAGCGGCGGGAGGACATCCCTCTGCTCACCCAGCACTTCCTGAGGAAGTACTGCGCCGAGAACCGGAAGTCCCCCATGACGTTCTCGCCGGATGCGATGCAGGTCCTGCTCGACTGCCCCTGGCCGGGCAACGTCCGTCAACTCGAAAACGCCGTCGAGCGCGCGGTCGTCCTCTCGCCCCGACCCGAGGTCCCCGCCTCGCTCCTGCCGGAGACGGTTCGGGAGCAACCCGCGCGGGTCGCTCTGCCCCGGGTCCCGCCCCTGACCGGGGGCGTCAGCTTCCGCGAGTACATTGCCGAGGTGGAGCGGCGCATCCTTCTCGAGACCCTGGAACGGATGGGCGGCGTGCAAAAGCGCGCGGCCGAGGTCCTGGGACTGAAACCGACCACCCTGAACGAGATGCTGAAGCGCCACGGGATTCGCCCGGGACGTCGAGGCGTCGTGCGACGATCAAGGAGTCTGCAGCAATGAAGTGGCCCCGGAGAACGACGATCGCCCTCGTCGCCATGGCGCTCGCGCTGGGGACCGGCGCCGTCGCCCAGGAGGAACTCAGCCGCGGCGAACGCCTCGAGAGGCTGCGCGAGGACCACCGCGCCTGGCTGGAGGAGGAGGTCGTTTACATCATCACCGACCGCGAGGAGGACGTCTTCCTCAGCCTCGACACCGTGGAGGAGCGCGACCGGTTCATCGAGGTGTTCTGGGAGAAGCGCGATCCCTACCCGGCGACGCCGGAAAACGAGTTCCGCGACGAGCACTACAGCCGGATCGAATACGCGAACCAGTACCTGGGACGGGACACCTTCCGCGATGGATGGCGCACCGACCGGGGGCGTTACTACATCCTGCTCGGCGAACCCCGCGAGCGCCACTCGTTCGACGGCTACAACGAGGTCGTCTCCACCGAGCTGTGGTTCTACCAGGGCGATGTCCAGAAGGGCCTGCCCTCCTTTTTCTACCTCGTCTTCTTCAAGCGTCACGACATCGGCGAGTACCGGCTCTACCACCCGGTGGTGGACGGGCCCCAGTCGCTCGTCCGCGGGCAATATCAGCAGGGCCCCGGCCCGGAGGGGAATGTCGTCGCCTACGAAACCCTCCAGCGGGTGGACGCCGAGCTGGCGAACGCGTCGCTGTCCTTCGATCCCTCCGAACCCGGGGACTGGACCTCGGGGAGGGCCGCGCTCGGCAGCGACCTCGTGATCGCCCGGATCGAGGACTCGCCGCGGCGCGCGATCCGCACCGACTACGCCGACGCCTGGCTCCGCTACCGGGACCGCGTCAGCGCCGACTACTCGTTCAACTTCGTCCCCAGCCGCGGCGTCTTCGGGATCACCGGCGGTCCCCTCGGCACCCCGTTCGTCCATTACAGCGTCGAGATCGACCCCCAGAACTTCACGCTGGAGACCGACGAGGACCAGACCCGCTTCTACACGACGCTCGACATCTCGGTCGAGGCGGTGGATGAAAACGACGTCACCGTGCTCGCCGTGGATCGCCCGGCGTTCCTCGAGCTCACCCGGAGCCAGGTCGAGGAAGTGCAGGCCAGCCCGTTCTCCTACCAGGATTCGGTGCCGCTGGTACCGGGCCGGTATGAGGTGAGCGTGATCGTCCGTAACCGGGCCGCCCAGCAGTTCACCGTGCTCGAGACCACGGTGGACACCACCGCGTTCGCGTCCGAACCGGGCGCGCCCCGGCTCGCCGACGTGATCCCCGCCTACGAAGGCAACGATCTGACCGAGGCCGAGACTCCCGACGCGATCCGGACATTCCAGGTCGGGAGCGTGCGCATCCAGCCCGCGGCGGACGGACTGTTCGCGCTCGGAAACACCCTCTACGCCATGGCCCACGCCACGAACGCCGGCGACGGGCACCGGGTCCGCTTCCGGATCCTGGGAGACGAGTTCGGCGAACCCGGAGAAGAGGCGCTCGCCGAGGCGATCCATCCGGTGCCGGAGGGCGGCGCGGTGCTCGCCCGGATGCCGCTCGACCTCGGCGTCGGGGGCACCTACTGGCTCCGGGCTGCGCTCGAAGACGATGCCGGCGCCGTGCTCGACCAGCGCGACCGGCGCCTCTCCGTCTCGCCGCGCGCCGGCGTTCCGCGCGCCGGGTTCATGCTGCGGCGCGGCTTCAACGCCGCCACCCCGGGCCTCCTGCCGCTGGTCCGCGGCGATCAGTTCCTCGCGCTCGGACGCTACGGCGAAGCGCTCGCCGAGTACGAGGCGGCCGTCCGGGCGGGGAACCCCCAGCTCCCCAACGCCCGCTGGAAGCTGGCCCACGGCTACCTCAACACCGGACGCATCCCCCAGGCCGCGGCGCTGCTCGACCCGATGGCCGAGGAGTTCGCGGACACCTACGAGGTCGTGAGCGGTCTCGGGTTCGTCCGCTTTTTCGAGGGCAAGCTCGACGAATCCATCGCCCACCTCGAACACGCCCTCACGCTGCGGCCACCCGGGCCGCCGCTGCTGAACGTGCTGGGAGACGCCTACGCTCGCACCGGCCGCACCGAGGAAGCCCGCTCCACCCTCGAACGCTCGCTCGAACTCGAACCGGAGCAGCCCCCGGTCCGCGCCCGCCTGGCCGAACTCTCCAGCTCCGGCTCCTGAACCCGGACGCCGGTTTCGACACGGGCGGCGACTCCACGGCGCATCGGTGTGACGCTTCCCGGCCGTCGCGTGCGGTATTCTGCGAATCCCGTGGCTGATCGGCAGCGCAGGGGCGGGATGACGCCGCCGGCGGCGGGAAGGACACCGGGAACGACATGCTGAAGTGGTTCCGTCGCGATACCTCGAAGGAGGTGTTCGGTCACTCCCAGTTCGCGGTCGCCCGCTTCCTCCTCGGCGAGTCACTCGAGCGCGGCTACACGGTGACCCACATGAAACTCCAGAAGCTGGTGTTTCTCGGGCATGCGTGGATGCTGGCGTTCTATGGCAGCCCGCTCGTGCGAGGCCGCGTCGAAGCCTGGGAATACGGACCCGTGTTTCCCCAGCTCTACCACGAGATCAAGCACAAGGGCGCCGCGAGGCTGAGTCTCTCGGATCTCCCGGAGGAAACCGAGGAGTTCGACGAGGACGAGACCGCCCTCATGATGTGGATCGTGGAGCGATACGGACCGCTCACCGCAGCGCGGCTGTCGAGCCTGACCCACGCGAAGAGCTCGCCGTGGGAGTTCACCCGGCGTATGGGCAGCAGCCAGGAGATATTGCCGGAGCAGATCCAGGTCTATTACCGGATCCTCATGGAGTCCATGAACTTCCACCGGCCGCCTCAGCCAAGGAATCGGCCCGCGTGAGCACGCTGGAAAGCGATCCCACCGTCGGTCGGGAAGACGCCGGTCTCTCCGATGAGAGCACTCAGAGGCATGCCGATGCGGCGCAAGTGGGAGTCAGGGAACGACAGGAGCAGGAGCGCAGCCGCCGTTGGCTGCAATGGGTCCTTCCGATCCTCACTCTTGCGTGGCTGGGCCTGATCGCGTGGATGGTTGTGAAGGAGGCGATTCAGGGCATTCAGGTCGGGCTGGTCCTCGGGATCCCGGGAGCAGCACTGCTCACTCTGGTGGGCATCCAGGTGTCCTGGGCCTACGGAGGCCGCGGCAAACCCGCTCCTGGTCCCCAACACCTGCTTCGACCAAGAGAGCCGAACGGGCGGTAGAGACCGACCCCTGACGCCGGTTCCTCCCGGGTCCGGTCAGAAGCGGAGGCGGACCCCGAGGCGGGCGACGCGCGGGGGCAGGATCCCCACGACCGCCCCGAACGAGTCGTCCCGGGAGCCTTCGCCGATCACGTTGTTCAGATTCAGCGCGTTGAACACATCGAAATAGGTCGCGAACTCGGCGCTCCCGGGGAGACCGAAGCGGTGATCGAGCCGGAAGTCGAGGATCGGCACCGCGGGGGACCGCGCCGTCCCCGGGGGCTCGACCACGACCTCGGTCGTCCCCTGCGGAATCGGCTTCCCGTCGAGCGTCGAGGTGAAGATCACGGTGCGGTAGTTCGGCCACCCGGAATGCGCCCGGAACGAGCCCGCGGCGGAGAATCCCCACCACAACCGGGTGCTCGCCGAGACCCGGGCGACGAACGGCCGGTCCCAGAACGTCCGGCCCTCGTGGAGGGCGCCGTGGTTCGGCGTGTTCAGCAGGGGGCCGGGAAAGCCGCTGCCCTCGTCCACCTGATCGCCCGGGCCGGGCAGCCAGCCGATGGACCGGCTCCAGGTGACCGAGGCCAGGAGCTGCCAGCCCGAGGCGTAGCGCTTCCGGAGCTCGGCGATGAGCCCCCGGTAGCTCGCTTCGAGCCCGGGATTCGTCAGCAGATACCGGCTCTGGCCGAGGGTCGCCGGATCCTGGAGCCAGAGGGTGATCGGGACATCGTCGGATGTGCCGCGAACGAAGTCGCGACCCGGGTCCGTATGGGGGACCGCGGTCCACGCCGAATCGGGCACCCCGATGTCCACGTCTTCGGTCAGGCGCCGTTCCCGCCTCCAGATCCCGGTGAGACCGAACGTGACGTCCCACGGGAGCTGCCGGTGGAGGCCGGCGGTGAGTTCGTCGGTGAACGGCTGCCTCAGGTCGGGGTCCACTTCGTTCCGGGCGGGCAGGAAGACGCTGAGGGGGCTGGAGAAGTCCACCTCGCCCGGGTCCACGAGCCGGTTGAAGTTCAGATCCCGGAAGCGGAACCGCGCCCGGGCGAGGGCGTTCGGGTTCGCGTAGCGGGGGACGCTGACCCCCAGTTGGTGCAGGTAGCGTCCGACGCTGAGCCGGGCCACGGTGCGGCCATCCCCGGTGAGGTCGTAGCTGGCGCCGAGCCGGGGGGCGACGCCGAACCAGGAGACGAGATCGTTGCGTCCGGGGACCTGTCCGGCCGCGCCGAACCCCTCGAACACGGCGCTCCACGGACCGGGTTCGTTGACCTGGTCCGGATAACCGGCCCCCCACCGGTCCGCCCGGAGCCCCAGGTCGAGGGAGAGTCGCCCGCGAACCACCCGGTCCTGGACGTAGAAGCCGAGGTTGCGGGTGAAGTTCCGGGAGGCGACCGGCTCGTTCGAGATCTGCACCATGATCGGCTCGACCCGGTCATGGATGTACACGATGCCCCCATGGAGAGCGTCGGTGGTCCGGGTCGGGGTATGGGCGATCTCGACCCCGGCCTTGAACTCGTGGGTGGCGCCGAACAGCCCGTCGCGGAACCAGGTCGCCGAGGCGTTGGCCTGCCACCGATCCCGCTCGTAGATCGTGTTCGTACCCGAGCCGCCGTACCAGACGCCGCTGTTCAGTTCCCACCGGGAGAACTCCGGCTCCCGATCGGGCTGCGCCCCGTACGGGAAGTAGAGATCCACGAAGCTGGCCCGCGCTTCGAGCAGCAGGGACTCCTCGAGGACCGCGGTCCAGCTCACCTGGCCGATCGTCGAGGTCGAGTCCTGGTGGAACGTGGTCTCCGGGCTGGGGCGGAACAGACTCGCCGACCGGAACGGCCGGTACTTCCGGTCCCGGTTGAAGAACAGTCCGAGCTCGTGGCCCTCGACGATTTCCACGCTGGCCCGCCCGATCAGGTTCTCGAGCTGGGTCAGGTCCACCCCCGGATCACCGGATTCGAGGAAGAACCCCGGCAGGTAGGGCTCCACGCGGAAGCGCGAGGCGTTCAGATAGAACCACGCCCGGTCCCGGAGCAGCGGCCCCCCGAAGTCGGCGGAGACGTCGAGTAGCCGCTTCAGCCGGTTCGCCTGCCCGACGCCGCGCGCCCGCAGCGCATCGTCGAGGTTTTCGGCCTGGAAGCGCTCGTGCTCCCAGAAGCCGGCCGCGCCTCCGGCGAACTCGTTGCCCCCCTTCCGGGTCACGATGTTCAGGAACACTCCCGGCGTCGGAATTTCGGCGCGGTGCCCGGCGATCGAGACCTCGACCTCCTCGAAGCTGTCGAAGTTGTAGTAGGCGAGCGACGCCCCGACGGCCCCCGGATCGGTCACGTTCACACCATTCAGGGTGTAGCGATTCTGGGTCCATGCCGAACCGGCGGCCGAGAACAGCGACTGCTGGCCGCTCTCGGCGCCCCCGACATTCACCTTGTTCATGAGGACACCGGGGGTCTGTTCGAGCACCGACCAGATGTCCCTCGAGTTCGGGAGATCCTCCAGCACCGGCCGATCCACCGTGGCGCGGACTCCGGCGCCGCGCACCTCCAGCGGCCGACGGGAAACCGCCGAGACGCGCTCGACGATCCCCGCGACGGCGAGGCGGAGCTCGACCTCCACGACCGCCCCGGCCTCGACGACGACCTCGGTCGCCGGAGAACTCTGGAAGCCGGGATGCACGGCCGTGATGCGGTAACGGCCGGGGCGCAGTCCGGCGAAGCCGAAGCGCCCGCTCGGACCGGCGGACTGCGTCCGTTCGATCCCCCGATCTGCGAGCACCAGTGTGACCCGCGCGCCCGGCAGGACGCCCCCGGTCGTGTCCACCACGACGCCGGCCATCCCGCCGGTCGGCTGTCCCGTGACCGGAGCCGCGACTGCGAGGATCAGCCCGATGAGGATGGCGGCCATCCGGCGCAGCCGCGACCCGGTGGCGGAGAGGGAGGGATTCGAACCCTCGGCGCGGGTTACCGCGCAACTGCTTAGCAGGCAGCCCTGTTCAGCCACTCCAGCACCTCTCCGGGGCGACGCGGGGGCAGGCCCCACGCGGGGGGATGGTACAACGCGCCGGAGCGCCTTATGGAGCGCCGGCCAGTTCTCCCGGTGGGGGCGGGGTGCGGCACGATGGAGCGCAGGCCAACGCGCGTGTTCGCCGCCGGTCAGGTGTGCCCCTCGGTGCCGGGCCCCTACCGGGAGAACCGGCGGAGTCCGGCGCTCCATATCGACTGCTATCCTTCCATATTCCGGTGAAACTGGGAAGTCGTCCAATGGCAGGACACACGGCTCTGGACCGTGGAATCGGGGTTCGAGTCCCTGCTTCCCAGCCAGCCGGGGGGGCGCCGGCCTAAGCGTGAGCCTGCAGTCGGCGCAGCGAGCGACCTTGACGGTGCGGGAGGAGAACCACATGACCAGGAACGAGGCAATCCGGGCCCGGCGCGCGATCGCGTCCCCGATCGGCGGCGCGCTGGCGCTGGTGCTGCTGGCGACGAGCGCCATGGCGCAGATGGGGACCGGGCGCGTCTCCGGAACCGTCAAGGATCAGGACGGCAATGCGATCGAGGGCGCCACCGTCACCGCCCGGGCCGGAGACTCGGCGCGGGTCCTCGAGGCCACCACCGACGCGCAGGGACGCTGGGCGATCCTCGGCTTCCGGAGTCGGACCTACGACTTCTCGGCCAGCGCCGCCGGCTTCATGCCTTACAACTACCAGGCCCCGATGCGGCAAGCCGGGAAGAACCCGGACATGGACCTCGTGCTCGAACGCGCGCAGATGGGCCAGTCCGCCGGCACCGGCGGGGGACTGCTCGCCGAGGCGCAGGAGCTCCATCAGGCGGGCCGTTTCGAGGAAGCCCTCACCAAGTACGACGAATTGCTCGCGGGCGATCCGACGGTGTACCAGGTGAACCTGAACCGGGGCGCCGTGCTGCGCGAGCTGAACCGGCTGGACGAGGCGAAGGCCGCGTACCAGGTCGTGCTGGACCAGGAACCGGCGAATGCGGGGGCGCTCGTCTCGATGGCCGACATGGCGGTCAAGGACGGAGACCTGGACGAGGCGGTCGGTTATTTCGAGCAGGCCGTGAGCGCAACCGATGACGAGATCATCCCGTTCAACGTGGGCCAGATCTACTTCCAGAACGGCGAGATGGAGAAGGCGGTCGAGTACTACGAGTTGGCCGCCGAGCGGAAGCTCGACTGGGCCGAGCCGCACCTCCAGATCGCCATGGTCTATCTCAACCGGGGTGACCTCGCGACCGCCGCCGACCATCTCACCATGGCGACCGAGGTCGAGCCCGGAAGCCCCGCCGCGGCCCAGGCCGAGGCGATGCTCGCCGCGCTGCCGAAGCCCGAATAACCACGTTCCGGAACCGGGAGCGCCAGCGCTTCCGGTTCCGGCGACCGCGGTTCACGACTCCGGGACCGTGCGCCCCGGCGCCCGACAGGAGGGATGGCCGAGCGGTCGAAGGCGGTGGTCTTGAAAACCACTGACCCGAAAGGGTCCGGGGGTTCGAATCCCCCTCCCTCCGCCGGACCTGCCTACGCCCCCGGCGGCCGGAAGACCTCCAGCCCGTCGAGATAGGGCCGGAGCGCCTCCGGAATCCGCACCGACCCGTCGGGCTGCTGGTAGTTCTCGATGAGCGCCAGCCAGGTCCGGCCCACCGCGAGGCCGGAGCCGTTCAGGGTGTGCGCGAATCGCGTCCGGCCTCCCGGCGTCTCGCGGTACCGGATCCGCGCCCGACGCGCCTGGTAATCCTCGCAGTTGCTGCAGGAGCTGATCTCGCGGTACACGTTCTGGGAAGGGATCCACACCTCGAGGTCGTAGGTCTTGGCGGCCGCCTGGCCCAGATCTCCGGACGAGAGCGCAACCACCCGGTACGGCAGTTCCAGCAACTGGAGGATGCGCTCCGCGTCCCGGGTCATGCGCTCGAGTTCGTCGTAGGAGTGGTCCGCCTCGGTGATCTTGACGAGCTCCACCTTGTCGAACTGGTGCTGACGGATGAGTCCGTGGGTGTCTCTCCCGTAGCTCCCGGCCTCGGCCCGGAAACACGGAGTGAAGGCGACATACCGCTTCGGGAGCTCTGATGCGAGGAGCGTCTCCCTGGCGTGCAGATTCGTGAGGGGCACCTCGCCCGTCGGGATCAGGTAGAGATCCCGCCCCTCGACCCGGAAGATGTCGTCGGCAAACTTGGGCAACTGTCCGGTCCCGGTGAGAGTGGCCCCCGAGACGAGCAGCGGCAACCAGACCTCTTCGTATCCGTGCTGCCTGGTCTGGACGTCGAGCATGAACCGGATGAGCGCCCGCTCCAGCCGGGCTCCCGCTCCCGGAAGTACGGCGAAGCGGGAACCGCTCAGCTTGACGGCGCGCTCGACGTCGAGCATCCCCAGCGCGACGGCGAGTTCCTCATGGGACTTCGGCGCGAAGGCGAACTCGTGAGGCTCACCCACCCGGCGGATCTCGACGTTCGCCCGTTCGTCGGGGCCCACCGGCACGCTCTCGTGCGCCAGATTGGGCAGCTCCAGCAGCCTCCGCTCGAGCTCCGCTGCCGCCGCCTTCATCCGGCGCTCCCGCTCGGACACCTCATCGGGAGCCCGCGCCAGTTCGGCGCGCAGCCGGTCCCCTTCCTCCTTCCTGCCCGCGCGGTAGAGGGCGCCCACCCTGCGGTTCCGGGCCTTCAGCGACTGACGCAGTCGGCTGATCTCGGACTGGAGCGTCCGGCGGGTCTCGAGAAGATCCATGACGGGCGCCAGATCCCCGTCGTGGCCGCGGTCGCGCAGCCGTCGAGCGGTGCCTGAGGGATCCCGGCGGATCCGGTTGGAATCGAGCATCGGGTGTTAGCCTAGTCCGGCCCCCGTCCTTCCGGAAGACCGTCGCGCCGGGGGACGTGAACGACGGTCCCTCGCGCTCCGGGCCCGGCCCGTCTCCACGCCATGGCGAACGCGCTTCCCGTCCCCGACTTCTTCGACGCCGAGCGCGTCAGCCAGCTCTACCGCGTTCCCTACCAGGACCGCGCCTCCGCCGCCCGGGAGTGGGCGAAGCGCCACCAGATCCGTCCGGCGGCGACCGACGCCACCCGGATCGGACTCCTGCTGGTGGACTGCCAGAACACCTTCTGCCTGCCGGGCGGCGAGCTGTTCGTGGGCGGGCGATCGGGCCTCGGCGCGGTGAGGGACTCGTGGCGGCTGTGCCAGTTCCTCTACCGCGAACTGGGCCGGATCACCGAGATCGTCCTCACGCTGGACACCCACACCGCCATCCAGGTGTTCCATCCCCACTTCTTCCTCGATCCGGATGGGGCGAATCCGGCGCCCTACACCCCGATCACGGCGGCGGACCTCGAGTCCGGCCGGTACCGCGTGAATCCGGAGGCCGCCGACGGGGCCGGCCTCTCTGAAGACGCGCTCGGCCGCCACGCGCTCCACTACTGCCGCCGCCTGGAGGCCCAGGGCAAGTACGTCCTCGTCGTGTGGCCCTACCACGCGATGCTCGGCGGCGCCGGGCACGCCATCGTCCCCGCGATCGAGGAAGCGGTGTTCTTCCACACGATCGCCCGCTCGGCGCAGCCGGTGTTCGAGCCGAAGGGTCTGAACCCTCTCACCGAGAACTACTCGGTTCTCCGGCCGGAGGTCCTCGAGGGCGCCGACGGCGCCGCCATCGCGGAATCCAATGAACAGCTCCTCGACCGGCTGCTCGGCTATGACGCCCTTGTCGTGGCCGGACAGGCCAAGAGCCACTGCGTCGCGTGGACCGTCGCCGACCTCCGGGACGAGATCGCCCGGCGGGATCCGGACCGCTCGCAGGGCCTCGCGGGACGGGTGTTCCTTCTCGAAGACGCCACCTCGCCCGTGGTCGCGCCCGGTTCCGACTTCACCGACGCGGCGGACGAGGCGTTCCGGGACTTCGAGCGGTCCGGCATGAGGCTCGTCCGGAGCGTGGACCCGCCCGACGAGTGGCCGGGATTCCCGGGCTGACCCGCAGCGGCGGCGACCGCGCCGTCGTCTCGCTCCTCGATGTGGACTTCTACAAGTTCACGATGGGGCAGTTCGTCCTCCGGCGGCATTCGGGGGTCCGGGTCCGCTACCGGCTGATCTGCCGCACGCCGGGGGCGAACCTCGCGGAGGCGGCGCCCCCGGCGGCCCTGCGCGACGACCTCGAGCGCATTCGCGCCCTCTCGTTCCGTCCCGACGAGCTCGACTACCTGCGCGGCCTCGAGCCCCGGGGACAGTTCGACGAAGACTTCCTCTCGTTCCTCGCGCGGCTGCGCCTGCCGCCGGTGCGCGTCGCCGCCGCCGGCAGCCGGCTTCGGATCGAGACGGAGGGCGGCTGGCCGGAGGTCATCCTGTGGGAGACGCTGATCCTCTCGGCGCTCAGCGAACGGATCTCCCGAGACGCGATCGCACAGAGCGGTGGGGCGGGAGCGTTCCGGGAGTGCCTCGAGCTCGGCCGCGAACGGCTCGACCGCAAGATCCACGCGCTCCGCACCCGCCCCGGTCTCCGGTTCGCCTCCTTCGGAACCCGGCGCCGGTTCACCCGGGCGTGGCAGTTCGAACTCGAGGCGCGGCTCGCCCGGGAGCTGCCCGGTCAGTTCACCGGGTCCTCCTGCGTCGCCTCGGCCCGCGAGAACGGGATCCCCCCGGTCGGCACGATCGCCCACGAGATCTTCATGGTGGGCGCCGCGGTCTCCGGCGACGAGGACGACTCCATCCGGGCCTCGCAGCGCCTCATGCTGGATGCCTGGTGGGAGGAGTACGGGGAACCGCTGTCGTTGTTCCTGACCGACACCTGGACGACGCCCGTTTTTCTCGCCGACATGGACGCCAACCGGGCCCGCCGGTTCCGCGGCGTGCGCCAGGACTCCGGCGATCCGGCGGCGTTCGGCGAAACGATCCTCGCCTGGTACCGCGGCTACGGCGTGGATCCGCGGAAGAAGTCCATCGTGTTCAGCGACGGGCTTGAGACCGAGGACATCCTCGATCTCCACGACCGCTTCGCCGACCGCATCCAGGTCGCCTTCGGTTGGGGCACGAACCTGACGAACGACTGCGGGGTCCCCAACCTCTCGCTGGTGGTGAAGCCGGTCGCGGCCAACGGCCGTCCGCTGGTCAAACTGAGCGACAACCCCGGGAAGACCACCGGTTCCGCCGCCGAAGTCGCGCGCTACCGGCGGATCTTCGGCGCCCCCGCCGGCCCCGCCACGATCCCCGCCTACTGACGACGGAGCGCCGGTCTCCAGACCGGCACGATGGAGCGCCGGGGAATTCAAAGTCGCGTGAGCACCGAGAGTGGCGAGGCGCCCGGCTGACGAGGAGCGCGAGGGAGGAATACCGCGTGTATTCCGACCGATGTGCAACGAAGAGCGTCCCGGAGCGAAGCGGAGGGGCGCGGTCAGGCGGGGTGCATCGCCGCTCGAATGCCGCGTGACTTTGTCCACAGGCTGAATTGCCGGACTGGAGTCCTGCACTCCGATGGCGCTCCGGGAGGGGGAGAGGTTCGGAGAGGGGGAGGAGCTCCTCCCCCTCTCCGAGAGAGAACGTCACGCCGACCGCAACCTGGAGCGGAGCGAAGGTTGCGGTCAGAGGCGCGAAGCGCCGAGCGGGCCGGGGAGGGGGCCGTACTCGTAGCGCCGACGGTCCACGCTCTCGCAGTTGCAACGAATCTCGGCCCCCTCCCTGGCCCGCCCGATGTTCCCCGGCGCTCCGATGTCAGTCCCGTGGATGGGACCGCCGGTACACCTCGAACAGCCGGGCGGTGGAGACGTGGGTGTACTTCTGCGTAGTCGCCAGATCGGCGTGCCCGAGGAGCTCCTGGATCGCCCGCAGGTCGGCGCCCCGGTCGAGCAGGTGGGTCGCGAAGGCGTGCCGCAGCGTATGCGGCGTGACGACGCCCGCAAGCCGCGCGAGCCCCGCCTCCCCGAGGTAGCGGCGCACCACGGTTCGCACCGACCGGTCCGAAAGCCGTCCGCCGCGCGCGTTCAGAAACAGCGCCATCGGATCCCCGTCCTCCCGCAGCAGCCGGCCGCGCGCCTCCAGGTAAAGATCCAATGCGTCCTCCGCGACCTCGCCGAACGGCACGACGCGCTCCTTGCCTCCCTTCCCCAGCACCCGCAGGATCCGGCTCGGGCGGTTCAGGTCGGGCAGATCGAGACCCACGAGCTCGCTGACCCGCACTCCGGTGGCGTAGAGAAGCTCCAGGATCGCGAGATCCCTCGCTCCGAGCGGCGTGGCCGGATCGGGAGCGTGGAGGAGCGCCTCGACCTCCTCCATCTCCATTCGGGTGGGGAGCCGGAGCGGAATCCGCGGAGATCGCAGTCCGTGGGCCGGGTCGGACTCCTGTCCGGACCGTCCGAGGAACCGGTAGAACGATCGCAGGGCGGCCAGCTTCCGTGCGATCGTGGTCCGCGCCAGGCCGCGCCCGTGGAGCGAAGCCAGCCACGCCCGCAGGTCGTGGATCTCCACCGACCCCGGATCCGGCTCCTCTCCTGACGACCCGCCATCCCCCTCGGCAGCGGGCGACGCCTGAGCGACGAGAAAGGCCCGGAACTGCGCCAGATCACTGGCGTAGGCCCGCACGGTGTGGACGGACGCGCCGCGCCGCTCCTCGAGATCGTCGAGGAATGCCTCGATGAGCGCTCCGAGCGAGGCGGAACGCGGAAGCGCGCGGCGCGGCCGGGGTTTCCGCCGCCTCAAGACGGCGGGGCCGCGGCCCGCGTTGCCTTCTTCCGGCGGGTCGCTTTCTTCTTCTTGCCTGCCGCCTTGGGCCGCGGCTGGATGTAGCGACACTTCGGGAAGCTGCTGCATCCGACGAACGGCCCCCGCCGGCCCCGCCGCCGCACCAGCCCGCTGTCGCACTCGGGGCACTTCCCGTCCACCGGCTCCGGTTTCTGCCGGGGGACGGCCCGACCATTCCGAAGCTGGAGGATGGTCTGGCACTCGGGGTAGCGGGTGCACCCGAGAAACGGTCCGAAGCGCCCCCGCTTGGCGGCCATCGGAGCACCGCACTCGGGACAGATCGCCTCTTCGACGCCCTCCTCCGGGCCCTCCCCGAGGGAGCGGCTGCCGCGGCAATCGGGGAATCCCTCGCAGCCGAGGAACTTCTCCCCGCCGCTCCAGCGAAGCAGCAGCTTCCGCCCGCACTGCTCGCACGCCTCCGCCGTCGGCAACCCCTTGACGCGCGGCATCTCGCGCACGGCCAGCTCGAGGTCGGTGACGAAGTCCCGGTAGAAATCGGTGAGGGTGCCCTCGAAATCGGCTTCCCCGCGTTCGATCCGATCCAGGTTCTCCTCCATGGCGGCGGTGTAGCGCACGTTGAAGAGGTTGTCGAAACTGCCGGACAGCAGATCCGAGACGAGCAGGCCCACTTCGGTCGGCACGAAGGCGCGCGCCTTGATGCGGACGTACTCGCGGTCCTTGATCTTGCGGAGGATCGGGACGTAGGTGCTCGGTCGTCCGATGCCGTTCTGCTCCAGCTTGCGGATGAGCCCGGCTTCGCTGAACCGGCCCGGCGGCTTGGTGAAGTGGCGGAGCGGAACGATCCGATCGCGATCGAGCCGCTGTCCGGACTCGAGCGCCGGGAGCACGACCCGGGACTTCTTCTCCGGCTCCCCGTCCTCGGCGGTGACGCGGTAGAGCACCCGGTAGCCCGGGTAGGCGAGCACCGAACCGTTCGCGAACAGGCGCTCGGGAGCGGGCCCGAACCCCTCGATCTCGGGGCTCGGGCGGCCGCCCGGCAGCTCGGCGCGGATCTTCGCGCGGGTGTCCAGCCACACCGCCGGCTTCATCTGCGAGGCCACGAACCGCTCCCAGATCATCGTGTAGAGCCGGCGCTGGTCATGGTTCAGAACCCGGGCCATCTCCTGGGGGCTCCGCCGCACCGACGTCGGGCGGATCGCCTCGTGAGCATCCTGCGCCCCCTTCTTCTTGCGGAAGAAGTGCGGCTTCGCGGGCACCGCGTCGGCGCCGAAGCGGTCCGCGATCAGGGTGCGCACCTCGTCGAGCGCCTGTCGGGAGACCCGGGTGGAGTCGGTCCGGAGGTAGGTGATCAGTCCGACCCGGTCGCCGGAACCGAGATCCACTCCCTCGTAGAGGGACTGCGCGGTGCGCATCGTCCGCGCCGCCGGGAACCGGAACGCCGAGGCCGCCTGCCGCTGCATCGTGGACGTGATGAACGGGGGCGGCGCCTTCTCCCGGCGCTCCTTCTGCTCCACGGACTCGACTCGGTACGAGCACCCGTCGAGGTGGCTGGCGATCGCGCGCGCCACCGGCTCCTCCCGGGCGACGGGGGTCCTGGGGAGGGGCTTCGGCGTCTCCGGGATCGCTACGAACGACTCCCCGGCCGCGGTGCTGAGGTGCGCCTCCAGCGTCCAGTACTCCTCGATCACGAACTTGCGGATGTCGCGTTCCCGGGCGCAGATGAGCCGGAGCGCGACCGACTGCACCCGGCCCGCGGACAGCCGCGGCGCCACCTTGCGCGACAGCAGCGGCGAGATCTTGTAGCCGACGATCCGGTCGAGGACGCGCCGCGTCTGCTGGGCCCGAACCTTGTTGGCGTTGATCTCTCCGGCCTCGCTGAGCGCCCTCCGGACCGCCGGGGACGTGATCTCGTGGAAGGCGATCCGCTGGATCGGAACCTTCGCGGCCCGGCGCCCCAGCGCGCTCCGGAACTCCTCGGCGAGGTCATGGCTGATCGCTTCGCCCTCGCGGTCCGGGTCGGTGGCGAGATAGATGCGGGACGCCTTCCTCGCCTCGCGCTTCAGCGAGTCGAGGATTTTCTTCCGGTCCGGCACGACCTCGAAGCTGGCGCGGAACCCGTTCTCGACATCCACCGAGAGGCCCCGCCGCGGCAGGTCCCGCACGTGCCCTCCGGACGCGAACACGCGGTAGGCGCGCCCGAGGAACTTGCCGATCGTCTTCGCCTTCGCGCTCGACTCGACCACGACCAGCGCCGCGCCGGAACGGGAGGCGGGGGATCGGACAGGCATGCGGGGCGAAAGGGCGGGCAGTCTAACCGGGCGGGCCGGGGAGGGGGAGCCGAATTCGATTCGCCCGCGCCGGATCGGAAAGTCGGTGCCCTCGAGGCGGCTCCCCCTCCCCGGCCCGCTCGGCGCTCCGCGCCTCAGATCGCAACCTTCGCTCCGCTCCAGGTTGCGACCTGTGTCACTTTCTCTCTCGGAGAAGGGGGACGAATCCCCCCTCTCCGAACCTCTCCCCCCTGTCGGAGCGCCGGACTCCAATCCGGCAACTCGCGTCAGGTCAGGCTGCGGACGTGCCCCCCATCCACCGCGAGAACGGTCCCGGTGACATAACTCGCCCGCTCCGACGCGAGAAACGCCGCCACCGCGCCGAACTCCGCCGGCTCCCCGACCCGCCCCAGCGGAATGTCCGCCGACCACCGAGCGTAGATCTCCTCCTCGCTCACCTCGCGGGTCGCCGACAGATGCGCCGCCAGCTCCTCGAGACGCGCCGTCCGGGTGTACCCGGGGCAGAGCACGTTCGCGAGCACCCCATGCGGCGCCGCCTCGGTCGCGAGCGACTTCATGAACCCGGCGATGCCCGCCCGCGCGGTGTTCGACAGGATGATGTCCGGCACCGGCTGCTTCACCGAGACCGAGGCGATGGCGAGGATGCGTCCCCACCGGCGCTCGATCATCCCCGGAAGCGCCGCCCGCACGAGATGAACACAGGAGAGGAGGTTCTCGTCCAGCGCCGCCTTCCACTCGTCCGGCGTCGTGTTCCGGAGCCTCGTCGGCGGCGGACCGCCCGCGTTCGTGACCAGGATGTCCACCTGCCCGAATCGGGCCTCCGCCGCCCGCACGAACCCCTTCGCCGCCTCCGGATCGCCCACGTCCACCGGATGGGCGAGAACGTCCACGCCGTGCCTCTCGCGGATCGCCGCGGCGGTGGCTTCGAGCGCCTCCCGACCCCGCGCCCCCAGCGCCACGCGGACTCCCTCGGCGGCGAGCGACTCGGCGACAGCGCGCCCGAGTCCCTGGCTGGCGGCCGCGCAGACCGCGACGCGCCCCCGAATCCCGAGGTCCATCAGCGGCTACCGGTGACCGGAGAGGACGGCGATGACCCGACGATCGTCGCGGCTCGATTCCGCGCGGCTACTTCCCTTCCTTGCAGGGCACGCACACCCGCGTCCACGGAACCGCATCGAGGCGAAGCTGCGGGATCTCCTCCTCGCACTCGGAACAGATCCCGTAGTCATCCGCCTCGATCCGCTCCAGCGCCTTTTCGATCGCGCGCAGGAGCTTGGCGTCGTTCTGCTGCAACTGGATCACGATCTGGTCGTCGGTCGCGGCCATCGAGCGGTCCCCGTCGTCACCGTGCGACGGGGTCCGGGAGAACGCGCGGGTCTGGGCGAGCCGCTCCACGCCGGCCTTCTTGGCGAGCAGCGCCTGCTGGTGGCGATTCAGGTCGTCGGGAGACATTCGGACAAGATCCGGAGAATCCGGCCAACGGCTTCTCCGGGCGTAATCGGCGAATTGTATCAGCGCTTCGACGGCCTCGCCGGAGGCCGGTGGCGGGTTCTGCCGGCGAGGAGATCGAGAGCGTGAGCCAGCGTCGGAGCGAGGGTCTCGAGGCCGCTCGCCACCGCGCGCGGGCTCCCCGGAAGCGCGACCACCAGAGTGGATCCGATCGCCCCCGCGAGACTCCGCGACAGCACCGCCATCGGGGTCTGGCGAAGCCCCTCGGCGCGCAGCAGCTCCCCGTATCCCGGCAACACCCGCTCGAAGAGCGGCTGGAGCGCCTCCGGCGTCCGGTCCCGCGGCCCGAGCCCGGTGCCCCCGGTCGTGACGACGAGCCGCACGCCATCCCGCGTCCACCGCCGCACCGGCGACCGGATCGCCTCCAGCTCATCCGGAACCACGGCGGAGTCCACCACCCGGAAACCCATCGCGGTGAGCGCCTCCCGCGCCAGCGCGCCGGAACGGTCGGGCACGACGCCGGCGGCGCAGCCGTCGCTGGCGGTCAGCACGGCGGCGGTCGAAGGCCCGGAAGCGGGCGATGTGGCGTTCGGATCGGTCGGGTCCGGCATGTTGCGTCAGAATAGCCAACCATGTCCCCGTCGTCCGGATCGGAATCGCGGCGCCGCCGCCGGGTCCGGACCGCGCTCGCCGCGACCCTCGGCGCGCTGGGCCTGCTCGCGGCGGCGCCGGTCGCGGGACCGCTCCTCCAGCAGACCTACCAGTTCCGGGTCACGGTGGACCTCATCTCGCTCAACGTGACCGTCACCGACGGACGCGACCGGTTCGTGACCGATCTCCTCGAACAGGACTTCACGGTGTACGAAGACGGGATCCGGCAGGAGATCGCGGCGTTCTCGCACGAGGACCTCCCGATCCGCATGGTCCTGCTGCTCGACACCTCCGCGAGTATGGTGGACAAGATGCAGTTCGCCCACGAGGCGGCGGTGCGCTTCTCCCGCACCCTCCGGCAGGAGGACGTCGCCCAGATCGTCGAGTTCGGCAGCCAGGCGCACGTCCTGCAGCGCTTCACTCCCGACCACGAGCTGCTCGAGCGCGCCATCCGGATGACCCAGGCCGGAGGTACGACGAAGCTCCACAACGCCATGTACATCTCGCTGCGATCGCTGGAGCGGCAGCGCATGGAAGCCCGACGGCAGGCCATCATCCTGCTGTCCGACGGCCGCGACACCAGCTCGCTGGTGACCTTCGAGCAGGTGCTGGAGCTGACCAAGGACACCGACGTCGTGATCTACACGATCTCGCTCCAGAACACCGCCCGCCGCCGCGGACGGCGTTTTTCCGAAGCCGAGCACGTCCTCAAGAACCTCGCCGAGGAGACCGGCGGTCAGTGGTACTTCCCCGCCGAACTCGCCGAACTCGAATCGGTGTACGACCGGATCGCCGAGGAGCTGAAGAGCCAGTACAACGTCGGATACATCTCGAACAATCCCCGTCAGGACGGCGCGTGGCGCCGCATCGTGGTCCAGACGGCGCGGCCCGACCTGCGCGTCCGCACCAAGCTCGGCTACTACGCGCCAGGCTGACCGGGGCCGCGGCGACTTCCTCCCCGCCCGCACCGCCCCCGACCGCCACCGCGATCGGGACTCCGGAGCCGTCCGTGCCTGCTGAAGGCGTTCCCGCCGCCCCCCGCTTCTTCGAGGCCGAGGAGTCCCGGCGGCTCCGCCCGGCCGCCCGGCACGCCACCCGGTCCGCCGGCCGCCTCCGTCCGGAACCCGACGACCCGTTCCGCACCGCGTTCCAGCGGGATCGCGACCGGATCATCCACTCCAGCGCGTTCCGAAGACTCCAGTACAAGACCCAGGTCTTCATCAACCACGAGGGTGACCACTTCCGAACCCGCCTCACCCACACCCTCGAAGTCGCGCAGATCGCGCGCACCCTCGCCCGCGCCCTCCGCCTCAACGAGGATCTCACCGAAGCCGTATCGCTCGCGCACGACCTCGGGCACACTCCTTTCGGCCACGCCGGCGAGCATGTCCTCGACGACCTGATGCGGGACCACGGCGGCTTCGAGCACAACCTCCAGTCCTTCCGGATCGTCGAGAGTCTCGAGCGCGCCTACCCCGACTTCCCCGGTCTCAACCTGACCCGCGAGACCCGCCACGGCATCTTCGCGCACTCCGGCCGCAACGCGACCGTTCCGGACGACCTCAAAGGATTCCGCACCCCGCCGATCGAGGCACAGCTCGCCGATCTCGCCGACGAGATCGCCTACAGCGCCCACGACATGGAAGACGGCCTCGCGTCCGGCCTCATCAAGGTGAGGGACCTCGAACCGGCGACGCTCTTCCGCCGCCACTGGCCCGGGAGCGAGGCCCTCGACCGCGACGGCCGCCGGGTCGCGGTCCGCACCCTGCTCCGGGGCGTGATCACCGACCTCGCGACCGCGCTGATCGCGGAGACCGAGCGACGAATCACCGAATCGGGCGCCGACGACCACGAGCCGGGCTCCCACGCCCCCCTCCATCTTCCGCGGCTCGCCGCCCTCCCTCCGCACCGGAACGCGGAGCTCCTCGAACTGAAGGGCGTGCTCATGGACCGCCTCTACCGCCATCCCGCCGTCGTCGAGGCGGCGAAAGCCGGGACCCGCCTCCTGCCCGATCTCTTCCATCACTACCTCGCCCACCCCAACGACCTGCCAGGCCACTTTCGCGACCGCATCGGTCCCAGGTCCGCCGAGCGCGTCGTCAGCGATTACCTCTCCGGAATGACCGACCGCTTCATCCAGGACGAACACACCCGCCACATCCCGTGAGCGCCGGACTCCAGTGACCCGCCACCCTCCTGTGGATCGCAGCGCCCCGGAGCCGCTGTCGCGACCGAGCCAGCCGGCCCCTTGTCGGAGCGCCAGACTCCAATCCGGCAGCGCGCCCCGTAGCTCCCCACCGGACCGAGCGAGCCCTACGACACGCCGGAGATCCCGATGAAGTCCACGCACACTGGACGTCAAGTCACGAACCCGGCCGACCTCGCCCGAAGCTGGGCCCGTCGAGCCCTCGTGGATTCCGCTGTGAACGAGTCCAGGGTTCCGCAGTCGGTGGGTCGAGAGATCGGTGTCGAGCCCCGGAGGACCTCGACCGGACACTCTGACACCTGGTTCGGACCACGACACCGACTTCGGACTCGTGTCCTATCCTGATTCAGGCTGGCGTCTCACGCTGATTGACGCGCTGTTCCTGCCCATGTCCCCCGAACCCGCGCTCGAACAGGAGCTGCTGCGTCTCCTCACCGGGATCCACGTTTCGGCGCGCCGGCTCCTGCTCGACACGGGCACGGTGCGGGCCACCGCACCGCAGCTTCGCGGCGTCTGGGGCAAGGCGCTGCGACAGCTCGACAAGGGGACATACGACCGGGTCTTCGAGGGACAAAGGGCGACCGACCGGAAGGCCCGCTCGCGTACTCCGCGCTATGTGATCCGACCGGCGCCCCTCGAGCCGGAGACCGCTCCCGCCGTGGAGTGGATCGTGTTCCACAGTGACGGAGGACCCGACGCCGACCCGGTCCTCCTCCGCGCGTGGCAACTCGCCGCCGACTCCGGCCTCGGGCGCGACCGGACGCCGTTCCGGATCCGGAAGATCCAGTGGCTCGCTCCCGATGGCTCGGTCGCCGCGGGCAGCGGCCCCTGGCGACTCGCTGCGGCCGCGGAGATTCTTGGACCGCAACCGGGCCTGCGTCCAGTCCGCCTGGAGTTTCCGACGCCACTCCGGATCCTCCGCCGGAGGAGCCTGATCCGGACTCCCGCTCTCACGGACATCGCGGCGGCACTCACTCGGAGGCTGCTGGTGCTTCGGGACGCTCCCCTCCGCAACACGACGGTGCTGCCCGCAGTGCTGCAGGCCGCCAGGAGGATTCCATCGGGAGAGTGGGAGGGGCAAGGCGGAGAGTTCGTGCGCTGGTCCGGTACCCAGAAGAAGGAAGTCGTCCAGCGCGCCGTGATCGGTGGCCTCGATTTGCCGGCCGGACCCGGCGACCTCTGGCCGCTCCTCGCCGCCGGTCCGTGGATCCACATCGGAAAGTCAACGACCCTCGGTCTCGGCCAGTTGAACGGGTCTGGCCTCGTGCCGGTGCACGGGCGCCGAGTGGAGACACGAGTGGCGACTCCCTGAGGCGTCGACGGGAAGCAGCGCGTTTCAATCCCCTCGGTGTCGGGGCGATGGTGTGAAGTGTTGCCCACGAGTGCCAGATCAAGTTCTACAACCTCCGGTTTCAATCCCCTTGATGTCGGGGCGATGGTGTGAAGGAGAACCCATGAACATCCAGATCAACGGCCGCCGGATCGGGTTTCAATCCCCTTGATGTCGGGGCGATGGTGTGAAGCCAAGCTGAACGACGTTCTTGCGCGGGTGGAAAAGAGTTTCAATCCCCTTGATGTCGGGGCGATGGTGTGAAGCGGGATCATGATGGAGCTGGGGATGCAGGCTGACGATTTCGTGTTTCAATCCCCTTGATGTCGGGGCGATGGTGTGAAGGCACGATAGCACCCACAATTCGCTTGCCAGCCTCGAGTGTTTCAATCCCCTTGATGTCGGGGCGATGGTGTGAAGTTCCAGAGCCTCAAGGTGAAGGGCATCCCGGTGGTCCACGACGTTTCAATCCCCTTGATGTCGGGGCGATGGTGTGAAGTTGATCCGATCAGACGTGACGTGGTTGCCGCCATTCTTCGTGTTTCAATCCCCTTGATGTCGGGGCGATGGTGTGAAGCCTCGCCGTACGCCTCGTCCAGCATCTGCTCGAGCCAGTTTCAATCCCCTTGATGTCGGGGCGATGGTGTGAAGGATTTCCTCGCTCCCCGCCTCCTCTTCCTGCTGGCGTACCAGTTTCAATCCCCTTGATGTCGGGGCGATGGTGTGAAGGATCTCGCTCATCTCGAAGAGCTCTTCGGCATCAGTATTGACTGGGTTTCAATCCCCTTGATGTCGGGGCGATGGTGTGAAGAGCCCGGCTCGCCTGCCCGAGAACACCAACGGAAATCATACCGGTTTGTCGTAACCCACGCTGGAGACTTCGTCGAAGACGCCCGATTCAGGGCGCCCATGAACCCCGATGCCGCTCCATGGCTCCGCTCGTCAATGACTTCCGGACAGATCGTAACCCATACTACCTCGCGCCTCCTTGCACGTCACGACCGAACATCAGACGACGAAGACCTTCTCCTCACCGATTCGCCGAACGGGAGCGCCGTGGTATCGCCGGACGCTGTCGCATGAGCGGCAGAGCCGATAGACGTTCACGATGTCCGATCTCGGATCAATAGCCCTCATGATCTTGCTCTCGCATAGCTCCATCAGTTTCTTTCCCATCGGCAATTCGAAGACGCTCTTCTGGATCCGGTCGCCGTACGACTCCAGGATCCGGGATACTCGCATCCTTCGTCGATTGTCAGTGATGTCATAGCAAACGATGTATCTCCCCAAGAGATCGAGCGTCAAGCCCCCTTCAACAGAAGGGGTGTGTAGGAAGATACCTCACGGAGATGATCCGCGACTCGGTCCGCCTGACGAACCAAGGCCTCCCGTGGAGTCAGCTGCTCCGTTCCGACGCCGGCCATTGGCGCCTGCAAGTATAGCTCCCACTGAGTGAGCAGTTTCTTGAACTCGTCGTTCGTCAGACGAACACCTCCTTTGCCGTCGGCCTCGAAGTGCTCCGGGCCCACTTGACGGCGGTTGCAATAGCGAAGAGTGAATCGGTCCACGATTGGGTGGCGCATCTCCTCAATCAGATCGAGCGCGAGGGATGGTTTGCCGGATCGAACCGCGTGCAGGAAGCCCACATATGGATCGAGTCCCCGAGCCTCCAGCATTCCGGCGGCCAGGTTCGTGAGGAGAACATAGCCGAGGGACAGGAGCGCGTTCGCCGGGTCCGGCGCCGGGCGTCTCTTCCTGCCGTCGAAACCGATGGGTCCAGAGAACGCTACGCGCAGGGCATCGAAGTAGCGGCGGGCGGCGTCGCCCTCAAAGCCGAAAAGGCTATCCACGCTCTCCGCATGCTCAAGTCGTGAACGGATCTTCGCCATCTCGCGGATCGCGTTCGCGAGACGCGGTTCTCCGGGACGATTCGAGCGAATGCCGCGAACCATCGCTATCGCATTCCGAATCTTGCCGTTGACAAGTCTCCTGGCGAGTTCCAGTGCGCCGTTCTCGTCCTCCGCGAGCCGAAACTGGCGCTGGCGGAGATCGGCGGTCTTCGACAGTTTCGGGACGACTCGGCCCTGAAGCCTTCCGGTGCGGGTGAACCACGCGATGTCGATGCCGTGATGGAAGCAGAGACGGGTGGCTGCGGAGGTGATATGGACCGGCCCGACCAGGCCGATCAGCTCCAGGCGATGTGGCTGCACTCTTATGAGGCGGCTGCTCCGGGCCTGGCTGGAGTCGTTGTCATCGGCGACCTCGTCGTCCAGGGTGACGATGAGCGATCCCCCCTGGCGCCGGACGACGGACCGTGGCTCGGTGACGTAGAGGGTCGGCACGTCAGCCTGCGGGGAGGAGCCCTCGCACTCTCGCCAACATCGCTCCGGTCTCTGGCGCAACATTCCGAAGCAACCGCTGCAGGTCGTCGTAGAGCTGCGAGAGCTCGATCGAATCAGTTGGAGCCTTCATGCTGAACCCGTGGATCAGGATGCTCAGATTCCGACCCTCGAGAATTCTGCCAGACGGGGTCTGGTCGAAGTCCAGCACCGCCGTCCCGAGGGGCCTGTCGAACTGCTTCAACAGACGCACGGCATTCATGCGGGCGGCCTTGAGACGGCCGTCCGGGCCGCGTTCCAGCAGCTTCGACTTCTTCTTGCAAAGTTTCTTCTGGAGGCGCTGGAGTTCCGGGAGGTCCGGGTCAAGGGACGCCGTGTCCACATCCCGGTCGAAGAGCAGGAACTGGACGAGCAGCTCGCGCGTACGGTAGGCGCGGACCAGGGCGTCCTCGAAGTGCCCGTCCGCGATGCGTCGGCGGCCGTTTTGGAGGAGATCGCACGCTACCGCCCGGAGCCACCGGGCCGTGGCGGCGTGGTCGGCCCGCTTCGGTCGATCGGCCAACCGCCGAACCCACGTCACCCGCTCCCTATCCTCGGCACCCAGCTCCGCGCTCGATTGGACCGCCTTCCCGTAGTCCAGCCGATCCCAGGCGGCAAGGAACGCCGCTCGCCGCCGCAGCGCCGCTGACTCGCCGGCCAGCATCGGCGGAATGCGCAGCACTCCGAGGGTGTTCGAAGCGTCCGGGTCCGGGAGGAGCTGGCAGACTGCGGCGAAATCGCCATGCCGAAGCAGTCCACTCGCCTCTTCGAGCAGCCGGCGTCCGGTGGCGTACGTTGTGCCCAACTCTCTGACTTCCTCTTGGCCGGGCCGGACCATGCCCCGACGATCGCGGCCGCCGCCGATGTATCGAAGGCGGGGAATCCCCCGCCCCACAGCGGCGAGCACCAGCGCCGCGCTCATCGCCTTGGTGCCGCGGGTGAAGTCGGCGGCGATCGAGCCGGCCGGAAGCCGGCGCGCCTGGAGATCTCCGATCACAGCGTCGAAGTGGCCGAAGCATCGGTCGGCGTCGTTCTCCGCGCCGGACTCGGGAAGGGGCTTGATGCGCACCCGAAACGGCTGATCGGACAGCCGCTGTCGAATGCTCGCCGCAAACGCCTCCGTGACCTGCGAGGGCAGAAGAACGACCTCGGTCCAGTCGCCTCTGACGACCGATTTGAGGATCGGCTGGATCAGCGTGCCTTCCAGATCGTCCCGGCTCCCGGTCCCGACCGTAAGAACGAGCACCCGCCCGCGGCGATTCACCACTTGCCCCTGCCCCGACCGCGGCCGCGCGGCCCACCTCTCGATCCGTGCCCTGGCCGCCCCCGCTGAGGCCGCCTGCCCTTCGGCCCCTGGGGCTTGGGTCGGAAACGCTTTTGAGCTTCGGGAGTCGGCCAGTACAGGCCATTGCCGCCGAAGATGAACTCGTATTCCTGTTCCGGTGCAGCCGCGGCGGGAACATCCCGGCTGTTCACGACGGGAAGACTCTTCCTGTCGTCCGCCGTTCGGGCTAACCAACCACCCTTCTTCGTTCTCTTCTTCCGCAGGACCGCACGCACGCGAGATCCCGACACCAGATCCTGCACCTTCGCCTTCTGCGTGCGAGTGCGAGGCACCCCGGCCTGCTGTCCCTTCGACCTGAAACGATCTCCCCGTTTCTCGAGAGCCGTCTTAGCCTGTCGGACCAGGTCACGGAGCACTCTTTGACTCGTTTTCCGATCGGGCAGCGTCACCGCCGGAAAAGCGATCAGACGAACCACGAGTTGGCCGTCAGCGGTACGGGACAAGCTCCAGTGCGCCGGGGAGGCGTGCCGCTTCGGTGCGTCCCTTGGCGCCCCTCGACGCGGCGTTCCCAGAGCCGTCCGGTCCCGCAGTTCGAGCTCCTTGCTGAACTCCTGGTACACCGCGCCCACCTGATCGACCGCGAACCACGGGTCCTTCCAGGGGGTGGAGACCTCCAGCGGCCTTCCGGTTTCTTCGAGAGACGCCGAATCACTTGACCCACGTGAGGGCAACCCTCGGGATCGCCGGAACTCCTTCGCCCTGTTGAGGCAGTCCCTCACGGAGCGGATGCCGTTCACCTCGACATCAACGAACGACCCGAAGCCCTTACGGGAACGGGATCCCGCTCCGCCGAAGCGGGTCAGCAGCCAGAGCGCAGCCTCGGCCTGCCCGAGCAGCTCGCGCGCTGCGATGCTCGGCTTCCGCTCGCTCCGCCAGAAACCGTCCCTGACGCTGAGCCGCAGAGTCCATCTGGCGCCCGGATGGCGGAACCAGCGTGAGTTCTTCTTCTCCTGCATGCCGTAGCCCAGGTAGTGGATCCCCTGGATGAACTTGCGGTTCGACGGCTGGTCGGCAAGGCCGTGGTTACTCGCCTCGCTCTTGTAATCGAGCGCCGCGGGGGGATTCCTCGAGTGCGGAACGAGCGTCAGCGACACCGGACTACCGATGCCGGCTCCGTCTCCCGCTGTGCTGGCACCACCCCAGACCGCGGTCTCGAGTTCGAGCAGATGGTCCGGGCGCAGGCGCCCCGCATGCATCGTCCGCCACCACCACCGGAGCAGCCCGCGGAGAGTCGGCGACCGAAGATCGCAGTCCGCCTTGTTCTGGGCGGCGCCGGCGAGAAAGGCGGGAGCAAGGAGCTCCAGGGTGTGCTCGGACGACACGATGCCCGACGGTGCGGGTGGTCGGGAACCCCTCATGGGCACGATCCGTCCGTAGCCGGCGGCGGTCTTGGCCCCGGCCCCCGCGTACGCGAGCGCCGAACGTAGCCATTCCTCGGCGAGATCAAGCGGCGCATCGTCACCGGCCCCACGGGGCGAGAGGGCGAACTCGAACTCCGTCCCGGACGACATCGCGAGGAAGCTGACCAGGGTCGGGCTCTCGGCGTCGTTCGGGGCGCCCTTCCCGCCGTAGTACTTGGTGTGGTGGTTGTTGACGATGTCGCGTTCCAACGCAGGCCAACGCATGGGCCACGCATCGTGAAAGACGACCCCGCCAGCCCGCTCCCCGTCGCCCTCCCCGGTGCGGGTGGTTCCGAAGACCCGGCGGATCGTCTCGTCGGCATTCGCGGGCTCGGACTGATCCGGTCTCCAGACGGTCTCCGCCCACGCGCGGACCATCCCCTTGATCCCGGTACCCGGCAGCCATGCGAAGCCGTAGATCGGGTGAAGGGCGATGCCCGCGTTCTCCAGAGAACCGGAACGGGAGAGGTGGAGCGTCAGCGGACCCTCGCACTGCCCTCGGTACCGTCGAGCGCCGAGCCGGTCGAGCGCGGACTCCCGGCGTTGTAGCAGGGCGCGCAGGAGCATCGGGTCCCCTCGGCATTCCACAACCCGGTCGATCGCCTGGCCCTGCTGCTGCTGCTGATTCGGACCAGCGGAGAACTTGTCGAGCTGGAGGCCCGCGTGCCGGTCATCGACCACCACTTCGTCTGCCGCCTTCAGCGTTTCCCGCGGAAGAAACCCGCGTGACGGGCGCGATCCGTGCGGCACTCCGTGCTTGTGATCGCTCCGACCGCGGGGTCGAAACTGGCCGAAGCTGCGATGCGCCGACATGGATCAGACGCCGTTCGTGGGCCGCGACTCTGCTTCGGCGAACCGGGTCAGCCACTCCAGGTAGCGCATGGCCTCCTCGGTGGCGTGGCGAAGGAAGTCCGAGTCACCGCGGACGATCTCCTCGATGAGATCCCTTGCGCTGGTCCGGCCCTTCGCGCCGTGTCGCGAAGCCAGGCCGCGCTCGTCGAGAATCCACCGCGCCACATCGTCGGCAGGGGCGGCCTTTCCCTTGGCGTTCAGGAAAGCCAGCGACGCCCCGAGACCGGAGGTCATGATCCGCACCGGAAGACGCTTCGCTTCGCGGGCGTAGTCCTCGAACTGGCCTCGTTTCCCGGCGCTGGCCCGAACCGCCTCCCACGCGTGCCGGGCGCGGCGCTGCTCCAGACTGCCTCGTGCCGCCGTCGTCATCACCTGACTCCTGCGAAGCGAGTCGAGCAGATGCCCTTCCCGACGGTCTCATCCCCACCGATCTGCAGATCGCGAGGCGCTGTTCGTCGCAACCATCCCAAGACGTCGTCAGCGGATTTCCCCGAGCTTGCCCTGCGACTCGCGCTCGCCAGCACGAGCGAATAGAAGAGAGTCTCGGGGGGCAGGAACTCTTCGTAGAACAGCGCGCCGTCCCGAACCGTCTTTCTTTCGTAGTCGAGGCCGACGCGGGCGGACACCTCGGTGGCGTAGCGGACGAAGTGGCCGAAGTCGTCGTCCGAGAGGATCGCGAGATGCGTACGGAACCGATCAGCGGTCGCCGCATCGTCCGGGTGGAACGCGCGCTCGGCGATCCAGTCGGCAAGAGCGGATGGGTCACCGCTCCGGGTGAACTCGAACTCTTCGAGGACCAACCTTCCTCTCCCGATCACGAGGGGGCTCCCCGGCTCGCACAGAACTCGATTCGACTCGACGGCCGGGATCTCCGGGAAGTCCCTCACACCCGCGATTCGGGCGTCCCGCTTCATCCGCTCGAGCACCGCCGGACAAGTGGTCCAGGCGAACACCCCCTTCAGGGAACGGACGGGGAAGGCGAGGATCCGCGCGTCGGTCAGGGCCAGGGCGCCCGCATGATCCGACGCGTTCCTCGTTTCAGGCCCGAAGACGTCGGACAGATCCGCTGCGTCCGTTGCGGGGGCGCTCCGGCAGGCGGACCGGAGCACTCCCTTGAGCGACGAACCGGGGATCACCGGCCACCGGGTGTGGCGCTCACGCTGCACCGGTAGATCCACGACTCCGAGCGCCGTCCCGGACCCCGGATGACAGCCGGTGAGGCAGTGGATGAAGAACAGATCGGAAGCGTCACGCATCGTTCCAGACTCCCTGGAGGAAGGCGCCCCAACCGAGCGCAGTGTCCCGGGCATCGCCAAGCGCGCCCGTCACCGGGGGGCGGAACCCGGCCGGAAAGAAGAAGACGGAGCCCGCCGCCACCGCGAAGCGGTTGGGCTTCGGCCCGCCCCGGGCGAGTGACCAGCCGGAGACAGGTTCGTGGCCGGGCACCGAAGCGGCTACGAGTTCCACGTCCGGCGGCCGCCACCCGTCGAAGAGACCGGGCGTCGTCAGGACGGCCAGCGCTGCCCGGCCCTCGGACACCGGCTCGCCGGGTGGAGCGGCCGAGGTCTCCATGCTCGCCAGTACCCGTCGGCTCTCGCCTCCGAGGGGAACCGACGCGCCAGACTCTGGCATCAGGCGCCTCACGGCCTCGAGATGCCGCGGAGCGCTGATCTCGACCGAAAGGGACACTCCCTCCCGCAGCATGAGCATCCGCGCTCCGTAGATCTGCCCCTCCGCGGCCGTCGAGGTCTTCGGATCGACCGCGATACCGGTCCTGCTCTGGAACCCGTAGAGGTCCCGGGCGCGAACAATGTCGTCGGGCTCCGGGACACCCCCACACAGAAAGCGATGCATCCCGCGGTGCGTCACGTATCCGCGCACCGGCTCGAGGCGTTGGCGTCCATGGATCCAGAGCGGACGCATACGGGGAGCGGGTGCCTTCCAGCCCGGCAGCGCCCGCTCCGCGGGCAGGGGATCCAGACGACCGAAGGGACCGAGCGGCGAGCCCTTCGGTTGTCGGAGGGTGGCTGGAACAGGGAACAGGATGTCTCCGTCTCGCCAGAACCAGGGGCCCCGAAACCGAAGCCCGCCGATCGCGGCGGCCTCTGGACTGGAACCGGCAACCGCATGAACCGCGGTGGCGAAGCTGTTTCCCGCCGCGACTTCCCTGCCGACACGTTCCGGCGGGATATCCGCGAGGCGGAGAAATGCGGTCCGGAGAGCGCCGGCGATCGTCTGCGGCTTCGGCAGCCCCGACTCCGCCCGAGTCCGCGGGCCGAAGGGACGCGCATCGCGGAAGAAGAGAGTGTCCAGCGGATCCAGCCGGAGCAGCCGGCGCACGACCATGCCGCGGCCCCGTCCGCCGCCACTAGCCATCGCGGCCCCGGGCAACGAAGGACGCCCCCTGACAGAGGTAGGTGAAGGTCTCAAGAGCGCTCGGGGCGTGGGCGGCTTCGGATGGCCGCGGCTCGCGCCATTCATCCCGTAGCTCGCGCCACCAGCCCCCGAGGAGATCCGGCGGGGTCACGCCATCCTCCCGGGCGCATGCGGCCCAGAGCGGGTCCTGGATCCGGCCCGCCAGCCGACGGACTTCGGACTCGACTGCGGCGGGCGGGAGGTGCGGCCCATCCAGAACCGGGAGCTCCTGCCGCAACCGGTAGGCCCACCGATCCGTCGCCCCGTCGGCAAAGAGCGCCGTGAGGTTCGTGAACCACTCCGTCCGAGTCCATTCCATCGTGGCGCCCGCCCGCTCGCCGGAGCGGCGCATGAAGTGGAGGTGGAGGGCGTCCTTCTCCTTCCGTTGGGCCGTCCCGTAGTGCTTGGCTCGATTCTCGGCTTCGTGCGCGGCCCGGAGCGCGGCCCGCAGATCGTCCATGTGGTGGACAAAGACGATGCCCGCCGAGATCGTGGCTCGCCCCCCCATCGCGGGCGCTTCTCCATGCTCCCTGTCTGACCGGTAGGCGGTTCGAAGTTCCGCCGCACAGGGGACGGCTTCTCGCGCGGGTACCAGAGCCAGCAGGTCGTCTCCGCCCGAATAGATGACGGTGCCGCGATGGGAGCGAATGATCCCGGGAGCAATGCGGGCCGCGAACTTGCCGAGTGCAGCGCTGATCGAGGCGTGAAGCGCGGGCCCGACCGGACGCCGCGTTCCCAGAGCCTTCGCGATGCCCGCGTGGTCGAAACTCTCGTAGTAGCTGCGCAGTTTCGGATCCAGAACTTCTCTCACTCGGGGGGACCGGCCTCCACGGAGCCACTCCCCCAGATCATCCCCATCCAGCCGCAGGATCGCGTAGTAGGCGGGGGGTGGCCCGTGCTGCGCCTTCGCCGCCCAGATCTGCTGCCTCACTTCTTCCGGCGGCCGCTCCTCGTCCGGATCGGCGCAGTGGAGCCACCGTCCGCTCCACACCCGGTGCCGGCCTCGAATTTCGTCCGGTCGAATCCCCGCGCCGCTCAGCCAAGCGGCCGCCGCCACGGTCGCGGTGTCAGGGAAGCGGAGGGACTCGGGGCGCAGTCCGAGTTCGTCCGCGAGGAACGCTGGAGCCGCGAAGCGCTTGGCGAGGGCGACGGCAGAAAGGCGCTCTCCGGGGCGAAGGCGGACTCCCTGGAATCGCAGCCGTTCCTCCGCCCTCTTCCAGAAAGCACGGGAGTCCCGAAAGTCCACGGGCCCCATCTGTTCCCAGGAACCGAACAGGGAGCACTTCGGCGGCGACGCCTCGTGTGGGTCTCGCCTTCCCGGCCCGGACGGGACATGTCGGACCGCCCGGTTTGTCTCCATGACACGCGCGGAGTACTCGAGCTGCGCTTGCCAGCGTCCGGCGCCGTTCTGAGCGAAGCCGTAGCGATGCGACCTGGGGATCCCATCCGCGAGACCGCGCACCGCATGAGCATCCGGCCAGACATCGGCAAAGTCCCTGCCGGCCCCGCCGATCAACTCGGCGAGATGTCGGTCGGCAAGGCGAGGGACGACGGTCGTGCAGACCTCGAGGAGCGCTCCCACCTGGGAATTCCAGAGCCGATCCCAGTCCGCATCCAGACGCCGCAGCGCTCCGTCGCACTGCTCTCGAACCGCCCCGGTCAGACGTCCCCAACTGATCCGCAGGCTCTCTTCGCAGCGCTCGGCCAGGACTGCGGCTTCGGACTCCGGGACGACGGCCACGAACCGGTTGGGCAGACACGGGCTTCGCAGCGCGTCCTCCTCGGGCTCCGGGATCCGGTCGCCCAACCCGCACTCGGCGCGAAGCCAGCGATCCAGCACCGGGTTCCGGCGAAGTGCCGGATAGACGAGCGCCGTGGGACCCAGGGTTCCCAGCATCGGGCGCAGCGCTTCGAAGGCAAGCCACGAAAGGATGGCGCTCCCGGTCCAGAGATCTCGCACCGAGCGGGAGGCCTCGATGAACGACTGCACCGGGCCGAAGGCCAGTGACAGCAGGGCGCCCCGGCCTCCGCCCCGGAGGCTTGCCGAGAGGCCGGTGGTGATATCGGCATGAGTGAAGAGGGAGTGGTCTGGAGCTCGGGTCTCCGCGGGCAGGCGCGTGATCCACGGGCCTCCGGACGCGGCTTCGAGCCGTTCCGGGAGGAGACGCCACAGCGCGAGGAAGCGCTGCTTCGGGGTGTCGAGACCCGCCACGAGGTCGCTGATGACGCGTACGACCCGCTCTTCGTCCAGTGGCCCAACTCGCAACGTCCCGGGTTCGCCGCTCACCGGATGCCGTACATGGAGCCTCCCGTCCACTGGGGCGACCGCCCGCTCGCCGCTCGGTCCCGCCGTGGGCATGGGCAGCCGCTCGGCCACCGCGGCGACCCGATCGGCTTCGCCGGCCGCGGCTCTCATGTCCCACGCCGTGACAGGTCGCCCGAGGGCAACCGTGGCGTACCGTCGGGCTCGGGCGGCGTGACCGCGCACGTCCAGCGCCTTGTCCGGGGGGTCGTGAAGGAACGCGAGGATCAGGCGCGCCCAGGACTCGTGGGACTCGGCGCTCACGAGCCAACCTCCGAAGAACAGCGTGCGATGCGGGCGTGTGCGGGCGCTCGCTCGCGGCGCGCTGGCCACTGCCATTGGATGCCGATCAAGACGGACAGGGGTACGCGCATCATGCGCCATATACCGTCACGTCTGCTGTGGGCGCCGGCGTACTGGCGGATGGAGACCCCGGGGCAGGTCGCACGGCGCAGCGCCCCGGCGGAACGACCGTCACGGTGCATGGCGGGCGTATTGTGCCGACAGCGAGCGGCCACTGGGCGGGCTAGACTGGCGGTGCATGTGTTCGCGGGCGCAGCGGGGCGCCGGCGGGTGCGTGCGACGGGAGATCGTTTGCTCATGGGCGCCACGCATGTCGAAGTCACGGTTCGGAACCCGACCGACCTCACCCGCGTCTGGACGGGTCGCTTTCTCGTGGACACCGGAGCAACCGAATCGGTCGTTCCGACGGCCGCCATGCGGGGGATCGGCGTCGAGCCCCGGATCGAACGCGAGTACGAGCTCGCCGACGGTCGCCATCAGGTGTTCGGAGTGGCTGGGGCGGAACTCGAGTTCCTCGGGGAGATCGTGGTCGGGATGGTCGTATTCGGGCCTGACGAGGCGGAGCCGCTGCTGGGCTGCACCGCCCTCGAGTCGGCGGGATTCGAGGTGGACCCGCGCAACCAGACGCTCAAGAAGCTCCCGGCCGTCGCGCTGAAGACTGCCCGCCATCTCCGTGCGGACAGGTGTCCATCGGCTCGCCGGTCGCGCAGTTCACGCATCCATCGGCCGGGACGCAGTATCTCCAAGTCTTCTCCCAGTTCGCGGTGACCGTCAGTCCTCGTCGTGGAAGCCTTCGTGGAGGCGGACCTTGGGGAACTGGAAGATGGGCGGAGCGCCGCGGGCCTCGCGGGGCCAGCCGATGAAGATGAGCCACAGGATCCGGGCGATGGGGAACAGGAAGAGCGCCGGGAACCAGATGAATGCGAGCAGAGGAGCCACGATCACGATGGTGAACACCGCGAATCCGATGGCTTCGCCGGAGGGTGGCCAGTGGAGGGCTTCGCGCAGAGTGCGGGTCGGTGGGGACGGCATGTTTCAACTATGGCACGAGGATGGGTCAGGACGGGTCACATGACGCCCCGCCGGGACGGCTACCCGGTTCCGGGCCACCAGCTGACCGGCGCTGCGGTGCCGGACTGGAGTCCGGCGTTCCGGTATGCGGGACTGGCGTGACGAGTTCAAGGAGCGTCCGCGGGCAAACCTCCGGTCGGGTTAGACTCGTCGCCATGAGTTCCGAAGTCATCGCTATCGTCGCGGTCGGGGTCGGCCTCGCCGCTGTCATGGTCAGCGCCGCCGCCGTCCTCGCTAGCGGGCAGAGGGGAATTCGCGCCGACCTCCACGCTCTCCGGGATCGCGTGATCGCCCTAGGCGAGCGCGTCGCCCGGATCGAAGGATCCCTGCCGTACCTGGCGGACCACGCCGCGAAGACGGCGGATCCTTCCCGGTAGCGCAGGCGCTGTTCCCGGCCTGGACGGTTGGCCGGGTGGGCGCAGAGTCGTCCCTTCCGAGTGTGCCGGTCTGGAGACCGGTGCTCCATGGGCGTTCCGGTCAGGGGATGGGACGGAAGGGGAAGACGAGGGGGCAGAGGATCGTCGCGAGCGTTGCGAGGGCGAGAGTGAGGGGGGCGCCGACGCGGGGGAAGTCGAGGAACTTGTAGCCGCCGGGGCCATAGACCATGAGGTTCGTCTGGTAGGAGACGGGGGAGAGAAAACTCAGCCCGCAGGCGAAGATCAGGCCGAAGGCGAAGGGCTCGACGTGGACGCCGAGCTCGTTCGCGGTCGCCGCCGCCACCGGGAACATGAGAGCCGCCACCGCATTCTTGTGGATGAACTGCGCAAGGATCGTGGCGAGCAGGATGATCGCGAACAGCATCCCCTGGTTGCCCAGCCCGAGACCCTGGCCGGCGTCGAGCATCCCCCCGGCGATCATCCCCGCCGCTCCGGTCCGTTCGAGTCCGATGCCCATGCCGATCGCGGTGGCGATCGTCACGATGACCGGCCACGAGACCTCCCCCAGTGCCCTCCGCGCCGAGAGACAGCCGGTGAAGACCATGAGGAGCGCTCCGCCGAGACAGACGACGACCGGTTCCAGCACGCCGGTCGTCAGACCGGCGATGACCAGCCCGAACACGGCGGCGGCGCGGCGCAGCCGGTCGTGCCGGGGACGCTCGAAGCCCGGCGGGACCGAGACGAGGTAGAAGTGGCTCGAACTGCGGTAGGCGCGGGCGAAACCTCTCGGCGCCTCGAGCAGCAGCGTGTCCCCGGCGCGGAGGCGGATGTCGCCGACCCGCTCCAGCAGGGCCACCCCGCTGCGCCGGAGGGCGACGACGGCCGCGTTGAACAGCGGTCCGAAGGTGGTGGCCTCCCGCACGGTGTGTCCGGTGAGCGGGGACCTGGCGGAGATGACCGCCTCGACCAGTTCGCGATTGCCGGGATCGGTGACGGCGCCCGGAGCGCTGCGGCCTGACGGCGCCAGCCCGAGGGCGTTTTGCAGGTTCACCACCGCTTCCGCACTCCCCGCGAATCCGAGGCGGTCCCCGACCCGCAGCGGCGTCTCGGGATCCGGGTGATGGATCATGTGTCCGCCGCGCACGATCCGGTAGAGGTGGAGACCGTCGCGCCGTCCCACTCCCGACGAGGCGATCGTTGTTCCCGCGAGGGGGGAGCCTTCGGGGACGCTCATCTCGACGGTGTACTCCTCACCCACGAAGCGATCCTTCGGTAGCGGCACCCGATCGGGGATGAGTCGCCGGGAAAGAGCGGTCAGGTAGGCGATGCCGGCCAGCGCCGCCGGCAGGCCGAGCACGGCGGGCCCCCAGAAGCGCAGCCCCTGCCCCGGTAACGGGAGGCGGGCGTCGTTCAGGTACTCGATGTAGAGGCCCATCACGATGAGATTCGAGGCGCTGCCGATGACGGTGAGCTGACCGCCGAGGATCGAGGAGAAGCTGAGCGGGATGAGCAGCCGCGATGGACTGACCCGGATGCGCTCGGCCCATTCGCGAACGAGCGGCAGATACATCGCCACGACCGGCGTGTTGTTCAGAAACGCCGACAGGACGGCGACCGGCCCCATGAGCCGGAGGTGCGCTGCGGTCAGCGAGTTGGGGTGACCGAGGAGGTAGGGCGCGGCGGCGACGGTGGCGCCGGTCACGCGAAGCCCCGCCGCGACAACGAAGAGCGCCGCGATCGAAAGCGGGGCCGGGTGGGCGAAACCCTGCAGGCCGGCTCCCGGCTCCACGATGCCCGCCAGGATCATGAGCACCAGGCCGGCCAGCATGGCGGCCTCCACCGCGACGAGGTTGGCCGCGAGGACGACGACCACGCCGGCCACGATGCCGATGGCGATGAAGGCGTCCAGAGTCACGACGGCGAGACTCTACGGCCCCTTGCCGCCGCGCGCGCTACGCCCCGTCAGGTGGTCGGGGGCAGACCATCAACCCATGCGCAACCCTCACAGTCATCGGCCCGCCGGCACTGGGCTCGCGCCCGGCGCACCGGGCTCGGCCGGGCCATCGAGCATCGGTTCGAACGTTGTCGGGATCCACGGAAGCGGCAGATCTGCTGTTGACTACAGATCTGCCGCTTCCTGGTGGCTCGTTACGGGAGGGCGCTCCATACTGCCGGCGCGCCGGACTCCGGCCCGGCACCGAGCGATGCGGGCTCGGCCGTGCCGCTCTGGAGAACCCCTACCGGGAGAACCGGGGCGCTCCATACGAGCGGCGCCCCATGGGTGGAGCTCTAGCGCTCCGGGTCGGGTTCCGGATCCTCGGGATCGGCTTCCTCGTCTTCGAGCGCGGCGGCGTCCTCGTAGATCGGCTCGTCCTCGATCGGCTCGAGGTACTTCTCCACACCGGGCGCTCCGAGCCGGCGGAGTGCGGTGGTACGGCCCCGCGAAACCCAGCTCGATGCGCCCACGCGGACAAACACCTCGACCTCGACGTCCTCCCACAGCGGGTTCTCGAACATGCGCTGCGGGCTTCCCTGCGAGAGGTAGTTCGAGTCGGCGCGGAGGATGTGCTCCAGACTCGCTTGCGCGGGCGCGAGCGGCCCGTCGTTCACCGAGTGGAGGTAGCCGGTGCCCCACGCCTCCTCCGGCGCCGATTCGCGCCGGAAGACGCTCATGACCTGGACGTACTCGACCGGTTCGGCGCTGGCGTTTTCGAGCCGGAAACGGACCGAGGGAAAGATGTAGTTGTTCCCCTCCGAGTCCTGGCCGCGCACCGCCCAGTAGGCGACGAGATCGGACAGCTCCATCTGACCCGCAGTCACGTTGGCGTCCGCATCGGTGCAGCCCGCACTCCCGAAGCCGGCGGCGACAGCGGCGCACAGGACGAGGCCGGGCGCAAAGGACGAATACCGCATGACAGCCTGGATTCCGAGTATAAACTGCCGCGCCGGCCGTCCACGGGGGCTCGTTCGGGGCGCGCCGTGACGACTCTCGAGCCCGCCTCGCACCAGGACAAGCAGCCCGACATCTCGCACTCCCTCGCCGTGGACCCCGTCATCGTCGTGGACCGGGTCACCCGGCGCTACGGAACGACGCTCGCGGTCCAGGACCTCAGCTTCACCGTGCCCCGCGGGCAGGTGCTCGGCTTCCTCGGCCCGAACGGCGCCGGCAAGACGACGACGATGCGGATGCTCACCGGCTTCATGCCGCCGAGTTCGGGCCGGGTTCTGGTCGCGGGACACGATCTCGGCGAGGCGCCGGTGGAGGCGCGGCGGCAGATCGGCTACCTGCCGGAGAACCCCCCGCTCTATCCGGAGATGGATGTCCGCGGCTATCTCGCGTTCGCGGCGCGGCTCCGGGGCGTCCCGCGCCGGCGGCTTGCGAAGGCGGTGGACCGGGCCATCGCCCAGTGCGCGCTCGGGGAGGCCCGGGAACGGATCATCGGACGACTCAGCCGCGGCTACCGCCAGCGGGTGGGGCTGGCGCAGGCGCTGGTCCACGACCCGGCGGTGCTGGTGCTCGATGAGCCGACCGCCGGGCTCGACCCGAAGCAGATCCACGAGACCCGGCGGCTGGTGCGGGGCCTCGCGGGCGAGCGCACGGTCGTCCTCTCGACCCACATCCTCCCCGAGGTCGAGGTGACCTGCGACCGCGTGGTCATCATCAGCCGCGGGCGGCTGCGGGCGGAGAACACGCCGGATGCGCTGGCGGCCCGCGCCGGCGTGGCGCGAACCGGCGGCGCGGTGGTCGAGATCGAGGCCGCCCCGGCGGCGCGCTCCGACGGGTTCGACGGGCTCGTTACGGCTCTCGAGGCCGCCCCGGGGACGGCGGGGATCTCCGCCGGCCCCGAGACGACGGAGGGCTCGCGGGTCTTCCGGGTGGAGACGGAAGCGGGCGCCGAGGCGCGGTCGAACCTCGCGCGCGCCGTCCTCGACCGCGGATTCCTGCTCCTCGGTCTGCGGCGCGCCGAGGCGAGCCTCGAGCAGGTGTTCCTCGAGCTCACCACCGAGGAGAGCGCCGCGCCGGAAGCGGACGACCCGGGGGGCGAATCGTGAGCCCGGTCCTCACGATCGCCCGGCGCGACTTCGCCGCCGCGCTCGCCTCGCCGGTGGCCTTCGTGCTGTTCGGCGTGTTCGCCTTCCTGTTCGGCTACTTCTTCAGCGACTTCCTCGCCAACTTCGTCGAGGCGGGGATGCGGATGACCCAGATGGGCGGGTTCTCGGGCGGCAACCTCCACGTGAACCACGACCTGATCCGCTGGCTCCTCGCCTCGGCCGCGATCCTGATCCTGTTCTTCGCCCCGCTGCTCTCGATGCGGGCGATCTCGGAGGAGATCCGGGGGGGCACGCTCGAGCTCCTCCTCACCGCCCCGGTCGCCGACGCCCAGATCGTGCTCGGGAAGTTCCTCGGCGCGTTCGCGCTCTACGCGGTCATGCTGGGGTTCACGGTGCTCCACCTGGCCGTCCTGTTCCGGTTCTCGGCGCCGGATCCGGGCCCGGTGCTCGCGGCCTACCTCGGGCTCGCGCTCTTCGGGGCCGCGGTCCTCTCGCTCGGACTGTTCTTCTCCAGCCTGTCGCGCAACCAGATCGTCGCGGGCCTCCTCACCCTGGGCGTCCTGCTCGTCCTGTGGTTGATCGAGTTCGCCGACCAGGGAAGCGGCGGCCCCCGCGAGGCGCTCGCCTACCTCTCGGTCACCGGGCACATGTCGGACTTCGCCCGGGGGGTGATCACGACCCGCGCCCTCGTGTTCTACCTGACCTTCACCGGGTTCTGGCTGTACCTGACCCGCGAGTCGCTCCGATCACGGCGGTGGCGCGGATGAGGCGGCTTCTCGCGCGGTTGGGCGCCGCCCTCTCCGGGCGCAGCGCCCGCGAAGGGGCGAATCTGGGGGCGACGGCCCTCCTGCTGCTCGCGGTCGCGGTCGGGGCGAACTACGTGGCGAACCGGCGGAACCTGTCCTGGGACACGACCAGCGAGGGGATCTACAGCCTCGCTCCCCAGACCCTGCAGATCCTCGAGCAGCTCGATCGCGAGATCCGTCTGGTCGTTCTGGACCAGGCGCGGGCGGCGGGACCGACGGTGGAGCTGTTCGAGTCCTACGCCGACGCGAGCGACCGGATCGTCTGGGAGGTCCTCGACCCGGAGGCCGACCCGGTGCGGGCGGGCGCCTACCAGGCCACGACCGAGGCCGGGATCCCGTTCGGGACCGTGGTCGTCGCCGACGGGGAGCGGCTCGAGCGGGTGGCCGCCCCGCAGGAACAGGACATCACGAACGCCATCGTGCGACTCCTCAAGGGCGAGACCAAGAAGATCTACTTCACCACCGGCCACCAGGAGCCGTCCCTGGAGGAGACCGGCGCCGGGGGCTTCTCGGCGATCCGGTCGCGGCTCGAGGAGTCCAACTACACCGTGGAGGCACTGCCGCTGCTGGCATCGGTCGAAGGGGGGGTCGTTCGCATTCCCGAGGACGCAGCGGTCGTGATCGTCGCCGGGCCGAGGCTGGATCTCCTTCCGGCGGAGGCGGAGGCGCTGTCCTCGCACGTGCGCGGGGGCGGCAAGGTCATGCTGCTCCTCGACCCGCCCGACCCGCCCGATCTGACGGACACCCGCACCGAGCTCCTCGGGCTCGCGGGCGAGTTCGGGGCGCCCCCGGCCTCGGACGTCGTGCTCGACGCCAGCGAGGTCGGACAACTGTTCGGGTTCGGCCTCGAGGTCCCGCTGGCGGCCTCCTACGGATTCCATCCGATCACCCGGGGGTTCGAGACCGCCGCCACCGTGTTTCCGCTGGCGCAGAGCCTGGTTCCGGTCGCCTTCGAGGATCGCCCCGAAGGCGTCCAGGTTTACGAGCTGGTGCTCACTTCGGACGCGAGCTGGGGAGAGACGAACGGGGAGGAACTCGTGGGCGGCGAGGTCACCCCCGACGCGAACGACCGGCCCGGACCGCTCACCCTCGCGGTGGCGGTGGCGGTGCGGGAGGAGGCTGCGGACGAGGCGGACCAGAATGCCGCGAGCGAACATGCCGACGAAACGGACGCGGAACACGCGGAACACGCGGGGGAGGACAGCGAGGCGCCCCCGGATCTGGAGGGGCGCCTCGTGATCGTGGGCGACTCCGACTTCGTCGGGAACAACCTCGCGCTCGCGCCGCTCGGCAACGCCGACCTGTTCCTGAACATGGTGAACTGGCTCGCCGAGGACGAGGACCTGATCGCGATTCGCCCCCGAGACGCCGGCGACCGCCGGATCACCATGACCGCGGCGCAGGTGCGCAACACCGTGCTGTTCAGTCTGGTGTTCCTCCCGGGGTTCTGGCTGATCTGGGGCGTCGCGGTCTGGTGGTCGCGCCGGTGACCTGAGCTTGCGACGCAGCACCCTCATCGCTCTCGTCGCAGCCACGGCGGTTGCGGGCTGGATCCTGCTGTTCGAGCGGGGCGAGCCGGATGTCGCGTCCGAGGGAACGCCGGTGTTCGGCGTCGAGGCCGAGGACGTGCGGGCGCTGACCATCCGCCGGCCGGACGAGCCCGAGGTCCGGCTGGTTCGCGAGGACGCCGGGTGGACGGTCGCCGAAGACGACCGGCCCGGCGCCGCCGCGGACGAGGGCGAAGTGGATGTCCTCCTTCAGAACGTGGAGTCGCTGCGTTCGGAGCGCGAGATCCCCGCGGACGGCGATCTGACGCCGTTCGGACTGGATCCACCGGGGCTGACGGTCGAAGTCGAGACCGCCGCCGGCTCGCGGGTCGCCGGGTTCGGCGACGAGACCCCGGCCGCCGGAAACCGCTATCTCCGCTCCGGAGAAGCAGTGCTGGTCGTCTCCGCGTTCTCCCGCGGCAACTTCGACCGCACCGCGTGGGATCTCCGCGACAAGCGGCTCCTGCGTCTCGAATCTCCGGCCGCCCGTCGCCTCGTGCTCACCGCGGGCGACGAGAGCGCCGAGCTGTCCCGCGAGGACGGAATCTGGCGGATCGCGCGCCCGTACCGCATCGCCGCCGATCCCTTTGAGGCCTCCTCGCTCGCCGACCGGCTCCTCGACGCCCGGATGCTCGGGCCACCGTCGGAGGAACCGGGTCCGGCCGCGTTCGATCCGCCTCGGTTGACCGCCCGGCTCGACCTCGTCATCGGTCCCGACGAGACGCCCGCAACCGAAACGATCCGCTTCGGCCCCTCCAGCGCGTCGCCGGCGGGGGTCCTGGTCCAGCGGGACGACGGCTCGATCGCGGTGGTGGACGACGCGCTCCTCGAGGAGCTGGAGCAGTCGGTCGCGGACGGCCTCGCCTCGGTGAAGTCGCTGGACCTGTTCCGGTTCGCCGCGTTCCGGGTAACCGAGCTGCGCGTCGAGGCGCCCGCCGAGACCCTGGTGTTCGGGCGGGAGGACGGGGACGAGGGCCGGACCTGGGTGCTGGAGGCGGACTCCGCCGAGCCGGTCGCCGTGGACGGCGCCGCGGTGGAGGATCTGCTCTATCGCCTCAACTCCACCCAGGCCGAGGACGTGGCCCCTGCCGATGCGACGCCCGAAGGCGAGGTCTGGACGCTGGCGGCGCGAGAAGACGCCGAGTACGGCGGCCCGGCCTCCCAAGAGACCGTCACGCTCACCGTGGGCGAGGACATGACCGTCCTGGCGCTGCGGGGCGGTGACGAGGTCGCGCTGGCGCTGCCCGCCACCGCGTGGCCGGAGATCCTGCTTCTCCTCGACGAAGCCCGCGCTCCCGCGACCGACCCCTGACATCGAAGGCCGCCCGCATCCTCGTTTTCGCGCATTCGCGAGGATTGGGATTTCAAGATTCCGGAAACTTGACGCAACAATCGGCTCCTGATGGTGTTCTCAGTCAAGTTGTCAAAATAGTCGGCCATCAGGTCCTCGAAAACGGCCTCCAGCTCGTCATGATTCGTGAATCTTGAGGCTCTTATGTGCCAACCCGCGTCGTTCTGGGTCAAGATTCGATAAAGTGGGTCCGTGGCCTCCCTTCCGAGATCGTCCGAGATTCCGGAGTCTCTGACACCTGACGCCTTCTGGAGGCGCTTCGGGCGGATCGAACACGAAGGGCTCGACTTCAAGCGCGGCGTCCCGAAAGACGTGCTGGACACGATCCCGGCGATGGCGATGACGGAAGGCGGCGTCATCGTCTGCGGCGTGAACGACCAGCGCGAGATCACGGGCTGCCAGCTCTCCCAGAACACGCTCGACCGGATCACCCGCTTCGCGAACGAGTGCGGAGTCAGGGTCAGGGTCCGGCAGATCGAGGTCGGCGAGACACCCGTCGTTCTGGTGGATGTGCCCCGGATCGAGGGGCGCATCGTCACGACTCCGAACGGGCGGCTGCTTCGGCGGGTCGGCGGGGACTGCCAGCCCATGCGTGGGGATGCGCTCGCCCACTTCGTCCAGGCACAAACGCAGCACTCTGCCGAGGAAGAGCTGCTCCCGTCATCCGGGCCCTCTGCCTTCGACCTCCAAGCCGTGAACGAAGTCATCGAATCGGCCGGACGTCCTTCGGTCTCCGACGATCGCATCCTCTCCGCGTTGGCGGACCTCAAGCTGACCCTTCCGCCGACGCCCACAGGAACGCCCCTGCGAGCGGCCGCGGTGTTGTTTGCCCGGGATCCTCGCAAGTTCCTGCCGCGCGCCGCGGTGCAGCTCGTCCGCCGGGCCGGCCGGGAGGGCCTCGGGGGCACCGTTCTCGCGCGCGAAGAGTGCGCCGGTCCTCTCGTGACGACTCTCCAGTGCTGCAAGCGCTTCATCGCGGCGCACACCCGGCAATTCGAGGCGGTCATCGGCACGCGCCGGGAGGCGCTCTCCGAGTACCCCGAATCAGTTCTTCGCGAGGCCATCGTGAACGCTCTGGCGCACCGCGACTACGGCCTCGTCGGGGCCACCGTGGACATCACGATCCGGGACGATCACCTGACGATCCAGAGCCCTGGACCCCTGCCCGGCCACATCACCCTGGACAACATGCGGACCCAGCACTTCAGCCGGAACCCACGGATCATGGCGGTGCTCAAGACCGCCGGGCTGGTCGAGGAGTTCGGCGACGGCGTGGACCGCATGTTCGCGGAAATGGCGTCTCGACTGATGCGCCCTCCGGAATTCGACGCGACCGCGGACTCGGTGACCGTGACGCTGCGCAGCGGATCCAGGGTGCCGGTCGAGGATCAGGCCTGGCTCCGACAGCTTGCCGACTTCGACCTGAGGGCGGAGCACCGACTGCTGCTCGCGACCGTCCGGCGGCGGGGGGACATCACCCGACGGGAGACGCGCGAGTTGTTGCCCGAGGCGAGAGTAGATCGGAGTCTCCGGGAAGCCGTGGATCGCGGGCTCCTCGAAAGGATTGGGAAGCGGGGCGGCGTTCGGTATGTCCTGTCTCCTGCTGTCATCTTCCGAGCCGGCGGGGGAGCGACTCCCATCGGCTGGGAACAGCGGCTCCTCGGCGAGATCCGCAGGCGGGGAAGCCTGTCCACCGCCGAGGCCGCCGCCTTCCTCGAGATACCCCCGGTCAGCGCTCGGCGGCGGCTGAATCACTTGGCGAGTTCCGGAGATGTGCTCGCCAGAGGCAGAACGCGAGCACGGCGCTATTACGCGTTGCCAGAGGACTCGCGTCGGAATAGCAAGAACGCCTGAACTGGCTCCATTCATGGGGAATTGCTGCCCGGCCGGCCGGCCGGGCGTCGCAACTCTCGCCGACTTTGCTCCATTCGAGGTTCAAGATTCCGGAAACTTGACTTCCAAAAGGACACTTCGGCAATGTTTTGCGTCAAGATGTCGCAATATCGTCGCTGCTTCCGCCCACTCGGAGGCGTGGCGAGCTCCGCGAGGCCGGTGAGCGCGGACTCGCGTCCGCGGCCGGGAACTTGAAAGCCGCGACATTCGACGAGAGCGCTTGGGCGCGAGGCATTTCAAGTTTGCCAAAACTTGATGCTCGAATACGCGAAAGCCGTCCGATTTGCTCAAGATGTCGAAATAGGCGGCCGTTCGCCACCGGGTGACGCTCAGCGGTTGCGGGGGCGGAGGAGCGCCGCCGCCTCCTCGGGCCGACCGGTGCGGCGGAGGAGTTCGGCGAGACCGGCCCGGGCCGATTCGTGCCCGGGATCGGCGGCGAGAGCGGCCCGGTAGCGGGATTCCGCTTCGTCGTCGCGCCGAAGCATCTCGGCCACGAACGCGCTGTCCGTGAGCGGGGTGGCGCGCGCGGGCCCGGCTACGGCGGCGAGCACCAGGTCGAATTCGATGAGGGCGCGCGCCGGGTCCCCGCTCATGGCGAACGCGGTGGCCGCGGCCGTTCGCACCCGCGGAGAGACCTCGCCCCCGGCGGTGGCGAGCACCCGATCGAACGTCGCCGCGGCGGTCGCCGGATCGCCGGCGCGCAGGAGCGCCTCCGCCAGCCACCGGGCCGCGCTCAGCGACGGGCCGGAGAGCGGCTCGCCGGCCGAAGGGACGAGACGAGCCAGGGTGGCCGCAGCCACCGCCGGATCCCCCTCGGCGAGCTGGAGCCGGGCCCGCGCGATCTGCAGCACCGGGTCGTCCGGAAACCGGGCGCGGGCGGCGGCGAGGACCCGGCGGGCCTCGGCGCGTTCGACCGGGTCGCCGTCGGCCGCGTCGAGCAGGAGGCCGAGAAGCTGCATCCACGCGGCGCGCTCCCCGGCGGCGGGCGCGAGGGCGGAGTTGCCGGGGCCATCGCCTTTCGCCCCCGCGCCGAGGACCGCGGCGAACAGAAGCGCCCGACGCCGCTCCCGGAGCCGGCCGGCCTCGTAGTCCGCGAGAAGCCGACGGCCTTCGCCGATCCGCTCGGGCGACTCCTCCTGGAGCAGCAACTGCCCCAGGCGGAAGCGGGCCTCGCGGTCGGCGGGTGATTCCCCCACGGCGCGGCGCAGCCACCGGACCGCGTCCTCGCGGCGGCCCAGCGACGCCAGACAGCGGCCGATCGCAGCGGCCGCGCCCTCCGGAGGATCCGGCGCCGAGGCCGCGGATCGGAAAAGCGGCAGCGCCCCGTCGCAGTCGTCTCTCGCGAGACGCAGTCGGCCGCGCTCGAGCGTCCAGGCGGCGGATTCACCGGGGCTCGGATCGCCCAGGATCCGGGCCGCCTCTTCGAGGAGCCCCGAATCGCGGAGCTGAGCCGCCACCTCCCGGTCGGCTTCCCGGTCCGGGTCGCTCCCGAGCGTGACGAGCTCCTCCACGCTCCCGCGCGCCTCCCGGTCCCGACCGAGCATGGCAAGCAGACGAACTTCGAGCCGCAGGGTCGCGGCGTCGCGGGGCGCCATCCGCAGCGCCTCCACCGCGGCCGGATAGTCGAGCCGCCCGACGTGGGCCTCGGCGCGGAGCCGGTGGAGGCGCCCCGTCCCCGCCTCCGACGCGACAACGGCGAGCGCGTGATCGAGGACTTCGAGCGCGGCGGCGAAGTCCTCCGCTTCGAGAAGCGTCCGCGCCTCGGCGGCCGCGGCGGGCGCGACCGGTTCCTGGCCGGATTCCCGACTGGGACCGGCGGCGGGAAGCAGGAGAGCCACCAGCGCCGCCCCGGTGAGCAAGCGGACGCCGCCGCGACGGAAGTCCGGGATCTCCGTGGGTAGCGCGCTCATCGTCATCCGCAGTCGCCGGTCAGCCGCCAACCCTACCCGCGCCGGAGAGGGCGGCGCGCAGGACGATCCGCCATCGGCTAGCATCGGCGGAATGCAGCGGTTCTCCCTGGTCTGGCGTGTTCTGGCGCTTCCGGCGGCGGTGGGAACCGCGTTCGCGGCCTCCGCGCAGGAGGCTCCCGAACGCACCGTCCGGGTGGAGGAGGGCACCAGCTTCGCCGTCACCGCGACGCCCGATGGGGAGACCCTCGTCCTCGACCTGCAAGGGACGTTGTGGCGGTTGCCGGCGGCCGGGGGAACGGCCGAGGCCCTGACCGACGGGCTCGGCGACGACCGCCTCCCCGATGTCCACCCGGACGGCGACCGGGCGGCGGTCCAGTCCTACCGCGCCGGAACCTGGGATCTGTGGGAGATCCCTCTCGACGGCGGGGAGGCGGTCCCCCTCACCGCCACCGGCTTCGACGACCGGGAGCCGGCGTGGTCTCCGGATGGGACCCGGATCGCGTTCTCGTCCGATCGCGGCGGAACCTACGACATCTGGGTGCTCGATCCGGCCACCGGAGACGCCCGGGCGGTCACCACCGCGCTCGGCAACGAGTCCGAGCCGGCGTGGGCGCCGGCGTCCGATGAGCATCCCGAGGCGCTCGTCTTCGTGGCGGTCCCCGAAGGCGAGGCCGAAGGCGCGGTGCACTATCTGCCGCTCGAGGAGGGCGCCGAGGCGACCCCGGTCCCGGGGACCGAGGGGATGATCGCGGCGCCCTCTCCGAGCCCGGACGGCGACCGGATCGTCGTGCGACGGCTCCACTACCGGGGCCTCACGCTCATGGGCAGCCGCTTCGACATGGGGACGGCCAGCGAGCTCGTCCTCGCCGCCCTGCCCGCGCGGGGCGAGCCGACGGAACCGCGGATCCTCGCGGGCGCCGGAGAGGACATCTTCCCGTTCCGCGCCGCGTGGCTGGGCGAGGATCTCGTCTATGCCGCCGACGGGAGGATCCGGCGGCTGAGCGTGGCCTCGACGGACGACGCCGCCCTCGCTCCCGAGGCGATCCCGATGTCGGTGGAACTCGCCTACCGCCGCCCACCGGTGCGGGAAGCGACGGTCCGCACCGACCGGGAGGGCCCCCAGCCGGTCCGGGGCATCGTGCGGCCGAGCCTCAGCCCCGATGGGACGCGCCTCCTCTACGCCGCGCTGGGAGACATCTGGATCGCCCCCCTCGACGGCTCCGAGGCGCCGCTTCCGGTGACGCGGGACGACTGGCTGGACACCGATCCGGCGTGGATGCCGGACGGACAATCCGTGGTCTTCTCCAGCGACCGCGGCGGCACGATGGACGTGTGGGAGAAGCGGCTCGGCGCCGCGCCGGGCGCCGGAATGCTCCAGTTGACCTCGCGGTTCGGAGCGGAGACGAGCCCGGCAGTGTCTCCCGACGGCTCCCGGCTGGCGTGGCTCGACGAGCGGGGCAACCTCCGGGTGAGCCTCCGGGAAGGCGGCTCGGGAAGCGGCGACGAGGGGGAGCCCCTCTTCGAGGGGGCGCGCGGCCTGGGGTCGCCAAGCTGGTCGGCGGACGGCGAGACGGTCGCGATCTCGACGCTCGCCCGGTTCTCGTCCCGGTTCCGCGAGGGGCGAAACCGAATCGCGCTGGTCGCGGCGTCTTCCGGCGAGGCCCGCCTGCTCGACGAGCCGGCGAGCAGCTTCGGAAGCCGCGACGGGGACGGTCCGGTGTTTTCTCCCGACGGCCGGAGCCTCGCCTTCGCTCACGACGGCGGGCTCGCCATCCTCGGCCTCGACGGGGACGGCTCGCCGACCGGCGCCCCGCGGTCCATCTTCGAGGGCCCGGCCGACTACCCGGGGTGGGCGCCCGATGGCTCGAGCCTGACCATCCTCTCCGGGAGCCGCGTGCTGCGGGTTCCGGTGGACGGGGGCGACCCGGAGACGATCCCGATCCGGCACTTCTTCGAGGTGTCCCGCCCCACCGGCGGGATCCTGTTCCGCGACTTCTCCGTCCTCGACGCGGAAGCGGGAGCGATCCGTCCCGGGATGGATGTTCTCGTCGAGTCGGGTCGGATCGTCTCGGTGGAGCCGACCGGCGCCGAGCCGGCGGAGGACACCCGCGTCCTGCAAGGCGGCGGGGCGGTCCTGATGCCGGGCCTCATCGAGATGCACACCCATCCGATGGCGCCGGCGTTCGGCAACCGACTCGGCCGGATCCACCTCGCCTACGGGATCACCAGCCTGCGGATCCCGGCCGCCTCGGCCTACCGCGCCATCGAGGAACGCGAGTCCATCCTCGCCGGACGCCGGGTGGGGCCGCGGGTGTTCCTCACCGGCGCCACCCTCGACGGATCCCGGATCTACTACCCCGGCGCCCCCGCCGGGACCAGCGGGCGGGTCATGGACACCGTGTTCCGCCAGGCGGACGAGCTCGACTACGACCTGATCAAGACCTACGTCCGCCTCGATGACGCCAGCCAGCGCGACGCGATCCGCCGCGCCCACGCCGCGGGCGCGTTCGTCACCTCGCACGAGCTCTACCCGGCCGTCCGGTTCGGCGTGGACGGCGTCGAGCACATCAAGGGAACCTCGCGGCGGGGGTTTTCGCCCAAGGTGACCGACCTCGGCCGCTCCTACGGGGATGTGCGGTCCCTCATGGCCGAGTCGGGGATCTTCTTCACGCCGACGCTGCTGATCTACGGCGGCTGGGATCTCGCTCTGGCCCGCGAACCACGCCTCCTCCTCGAGGATCGCCGGATCGTCTCGTTCCCTCCGTGGCTCTCGAACCAGCTCACCGGGGCCCCGGCGCCGGCGGCGGATCCCGAGGAGAGACTGCGGCTGATGCGGCCGATGTGGGACACGGTGGCCGCGGTAGCCGCCGCCGGGGGCCGCGTCATCGCCGGGACCGACACTCCGATCATCCCCTACGGGCTCGGGCTGATCATCGAGATGGAACAGCTCTCGGAGGCGGGCCTCGGGCCGGCGGGCGCGATCCGCGCCTCCACCCTGACCGCGGCGGAGGCCCTGGGGCTCGAGGGGGAGCTGGGGATCGTGGCGCCGGGCGCCGTCGCCGATCTGGTGATCCTCGAGGGGGACCCGCTGGAAGACATCACGAACCTGCGTCGGGTCCGGGCGGTGATGTGGAACGGACGGCTCGCAACCTTCGAACAGCTCCTCGGCTATTGAGACGAGGCGGTCCTGTGCTACTTTGCGCCCCTTGCGGGGGTGCGCTCCAGCCATCCTGAGCTGAGGCGGCGCATCGAGACGAACCTTCGATTCGATACGGACGGGACACGATGAAAAAACTGGAACTCGTGAGACACCTGGCGCAGCACGCCGGTATCACGCACCGCGAGAGCTCCGAAATCCTCAACGGACTGCGGGACCTCGCGGCGGAAGAACTGAGCGCCGGGCGCGATTTCATGCTGCCGGGGATCGGCAAGCTGAGCGTCGTCGAGCGCAAGGCGCGGCGCGGGCGGAACGTCCAGACCGGGGAGCCGATCGAGATCCCCGCGCGCCGGGTGGTGCGATGCAGGATCTCTCGCCCGTTCCAGGACGACTGCTGCAGCTGATCGGCCCGGACTCCTCGCCGCGACGGAGGGGAGCGTGACGCCGACGATCGCCTCTCCTTCCGGGCTCTACGAACCAGCGGACCTCGCCGGCTACCGGGACGACCCGGCGCTGTGGCGCAGCGTCCCCATGGAGCTGGTGCGCCGGTTCCGCTTCGTGCCGATCGCGGAAGACGGGGAGCGGCTGGAGATCGCCCTGCCGCCCCCGGTCGCGGAGGAGGAGGTGGATCGGCTGGAGATGCTGCTCCAGCGTCCCCTCGTGATCCGCGTCGGGGACGACGACCTCATCGCCGGGATCATCGAGCGGAACACGAATTCCAGCTTCCTCCTCGATCGCGCCTCCGAGGGCCTCCGGATCGAGCTGCTGGGACGGGACGGCGGCAAGGGAGGCGCGTCGCTCATCTCGCTGGATCCGGATGGACCCGACGGGGGGAGCCCGATCGTGCGCCTCGTGGACTCGCTCCTCGTGAACGCGATCGAACGGCGGGCGACCGACGTCCACATCGAGACGAAGGCCAGCGAGGTCGTCCTCAAGATCCGGGTGGACGGCATCCTCTATCCGGCGATGGAGCCGGTGGACGCCATCCACCACCAGACCATCGTGGCGCGGCTCAAGGTGATGGCCGAACTCGATGTCGCCGAACGGCGCATCCCCCAGGACGGCCGGTTCCGGGCGGCGCTCGCCGACGGCCGCGGCGGCCACCGGACGGTGGACTTCCGCGTCTCCGTCATGCCGAGCGTCCACGGCGAGGATGTGGTGGTCCGGGTGCTCGACAAGGAGCACCTCGGTTCCCGCTTCGAGGCGCTGTCGCTCGCCGCGCTGGGTTTTTCCGGGCGCGACCTGCGCCTCCTGCGCGCGCACGTTCGCCGGCCCTTCGGGATGGTCCTCGCGACCGGTCCGACCGGAAGCGGCAAGACGACGACGCTCTACGCCGCGCTCTCCGAAATCGCCACGCCGGAAGAGAAGATCATCACGATCGAGGATCCGGTGGAGTACGAGATCTCCGGCGTCACCCAGGTCCCGGTGAACGAGAAGAAGGGACTCACCTTCGCGCGCGGCCTCCGCTCCATCCTGCGACACGACCCGGACACGATCATGGTGGGTGAGGTCCGGGATCCGGAGACCGCCGGCATCGCCATTCAGGCGGCGCTCACCGGGCATCTGGTGCTCACCACCGTCCACGCCAATCACAGTCTCGACGTGATCGGCCGATTCCTCCACATGGGCGGCGATCCTCACAACTTCGTCTCGGCGCTCCACTGCATCGTGGCGCAGCGTCTGGTTCGGGTGCTGTGCCCCGCCTGCCGCCGGGAAGCGGCCCCCGACGCCAGCGAGCGGGCGGCTCTGGCGATCCTCGGCGCGCCGAGCGATCGGGTGTTCCGGCCCGTCGGCTGCCGCCGGTGCGACGGCGCCGGATTCCGGGGCCGAACGGCCGTCGCCGAGATCCTCTCCCTCGACACCGAAGTCCGGGAGATGATCCTGGCGCGGCGTCCGGCGGCGACGATCCGGGAACATGCCGAGCGCGGGGGGATGGCGCCGCTGCGCCGCCGCGCCCTCGAAGCCGTAGCCGCCGGCGTGACGACCCTCGCCGAGGCCAACCGCGTCACCACCGGAGACCCGTGACCGCCGGCGGCCCCGCTCCCCCCCGTCGGGATCTGCCGGCCCGCCTCATCCGGCGCGCGGATCTTTCCGCCGACGCGCAGCTCCTCGAATTCGAGGCGGACGCCCCTTGTGGCGCGCTTCCCGGACAGTTCACCATGCTGCGCCTCGAGGGCGGAGGCCTGCTCCGGCGGCCGTACTCCTACTGCGACCTCGGGGGGGCCGGAGATCCGCTGCGCTTCTCGCTCCTGATCAAGGAGGTGGGCGTGGGCACGAGGGCCCTCATGCGCCTCCGGGAAGGGGGGACGGTCTCCTGCCTCGGGCCTCTCGGGACCTGGTTCGAGCCCCCTCCGCAGGAGGACACGGCAGTGGTGGTCGCGGGCGGCGTCGGGATCGCTCCGTTCGTGCTGTTCTGCCGCCGCCTCGCCGAAGCGGGCCGCCGCGGCATCGTGCTGCTCGGCGGGCGGAGCCGTCCCGACCTCTACCTCCGGGAAGAGTTCGAGCGACTCGGCATGGAAGTGCGCTGCGCCACGGAGGACGGGAGCCGAGGACACCGCGGCTTCGTCACCGAGCTCCTCCCCGACGCCCTCGCCGACGCCGCCGCGCCGCGGGTGTATTCCTGCGGACCGACCGGGATGCTGCTGCGCGCCGCGGAGCTCGCCGGGCGGGCCGCGGCGCCCCACCAGGTCTCCATCGAGCGCCGGATGGGGTGCGGGATGGGGTGCTGTCTCGGCTGTGTGGTGTGGGCCGGCCGTCGCCCCGGAGACCCACCCGAGTACCTCCGAAGCTGCACCGAAGGCCCGGTCTTCGACGCCGACGCCATCGCCTGGGACCGGGATCCCCACCCGTTGTGACCGGGGACCGACCAGGCGCCGTGGACCTCGGGGTCGAGATCGCCGGCCTCGAGCTGCCGACGCCGCTGATCGCCGCGAGCGGCACCTTCGGCTACGGCGACGAGTACGCCGGCGTCGCGGATTACGACGCCATCGGCGCCATCTCCGCCAAGGGGCTCTACCTGAACCCCCGCGACGGGCGACCCCCGCCGCGGATCTGGGAAACGCCCTCCGGCATGCTGAACGCGATCGGGCTGCAGGAAGTCGGCATCGAGCGCTTCCTCGCCGAGAAACTGCCCGCGGTGCGCGCCCTCGGCAAGGTGCTGATCGCGAACATCTGCGGCAGCTCGTTCGAGGAGTACGGCGAGCTGGCCCGGCGCCTCGACGATGCGGAGGGCGTCCACGGGATCGAGGTGAACATCTCCTGCCCCAACGTCTCCGCCGGCGGCATCGAATTCGGTTGCGATCCGGACATGGCGGCGCGCGCCACCGAAGTCGTCCGACGGGGAACCCGCCTGCCGGTGATCCCCAAGCTCAGCCCGAGCGCTTCCGACATCGGCGGCATGGCTCGGCGGGTGGAGGACGCCGGCGCGGACGCCGTGTCGCTCATCAACACGATCCCGGCGATGGCGGTCGATGTGGAGACCCGGCGGCCCCGACTCGCCAACATCGTGGGAGGCCTCTCCGGGCCGGCGGTGCGGCCGGTCGCGGTCCGGATGGTGTGGCAGGCAGCCCGCGCGACTCGACTCCCGGTGATCGGGATGGGCGGGATCGCGGACGCGAACGACGCCGTGGAGTTCCTGCTCGCCGGGGCGGCTGCGGTGCAGATCGGGACGATGAACTTCGTGGACCCCGGGGTGTGGCGGCGCACGCGGCGCGGCCTCGAGGACTACTGCCGAAGGCACGGGGTGGCGCGGGTGCGGGATCTCACCGGGGCGATGGAGCCCTTCTCCGCTCCTGCGAGGGACGGGCGATGAACGCGACCACCGCGCTTCCGTCCTGGACCGCTCCGGCGGGAAGCGGCGAGCTGGTGGTGGCGGTGGACACGCCTTCGCTCGACGCCGCCCTCCGGCTCCGCGACCGGCTCGAGGGCGCAGCCCCCTGGTTCAAGGTGGGAAAGGAGCTGTTCACCGCCGCCGGGCCACGGGCGGTTCGGGAGTTCGCGGGCGTCGGTCGCGTGTTCCTCGACCTCAAGTTCCACGACATCCCGGCCACCGTCGCCGGAGCGATCCGGGCGGGCGCCGCCGTCGGCGCCGGGATCGTGGACGTCCATGCCTCGGGCGGCGAGACGATGATCGCGGCGGCCGCCACGGCGGCGGCCGCGGCGCCCGAGCCGCCGCTGGTCCTCGCGGTCACGGTGCTCACCCACCTCGACGAGGCGGCGGCGGCCGAGGTGTACGGACGACCCCTGGCGCGCCAGGTGCGCCGGTTGGCCCGCATCGCCCGCGCCGGCGGAGCCGGGGGGGTGGTGGCGTCCTCCCTCGAGGCGGCTTCGCTGCGCGAGGAGTTCGGGGACGACTTCGTGCTGCTCGTCCCCGGGATCCGACCCCGGTGGGCCGCCGACGCCCACGACCAGCGCCGGGTCGCGACGCCCGCCGAGGCGGCGCGGCGCGGAGCGAACTACATCGTCGTCGGCCGCGCCATCACCGGGAGTCCCGATCCGCGGGCGTCAGCGCTGCGGATCCGCGCTGAAGTGGCCGGCGGCCGGTCCTGATCCCGGCCCTTGCCGGCGCGCCGGACTCCAGTCCGGCAATTCACGAAGCGGAGTGCGCATCCCGGCACCACTCTGGAGAGCGGCGCTCCATACTGCCGGCGCGCCGGTTAAGCGGGCCTCTCGGTGCCGGACTGGAGTCCGGCGCTCCATACTGCCGGAACGCCGGACTCCGCCGGTTCTCCCCAGTTCTCCGGTTGGGGGCTAGTGGCCCGGCAATTCCTGACTTGAGTCCGCCTCGGCGTCAATTGCCGAACTGGAGTTCGGCGCGCCGACAGGGTGGGCCCGTACAAAGAATTGACGGCAACGGAGCGATCCGATACCTTTTCGATCTGAGTTGAAGTCTCCGCCCCGGAGGGTCTTGTGAGGAAAGCTGTCTCCATCCTGTTGCTCGTTGCCCTGGCGGCGGGCCTCGGCCTCGTTGCGGTGGCGTGCGCCAGCGCTCCACCGCCGCCTCCGCCGCCGCCTGAGGAGCCTCCGCCGCCTCCGCCGCCGCCGCCGCCACCACCGCCACCGCCACCGGCTCCGCCCCCGGCGCCCCCGAGTGAGCGCGATATGTATCTGGAAGCGGACATGGCCGAGCTGCAGCGGAACCTCGCGGATGTCTTCTTCGCCTATGACGAGTCCGAGCTCACCGAAGCATCCCGGGAGTCGCTCCGACAGAACTCCGACTGGCTTCAGCTCCCCTATGTCTCGGCGAAAATCCAGGTCCAGGGGCACTGCGACGAGCGCGGCACGGTGGAGTACAACCAGGCGCTCGGCGAGCGTCGGGCCCGCGCCGCCTATGACTATCTGACCTCGCTCGGCGTACCCGAGTCACGGCTCGAGATGGTCAGTTTCGGCAAGGAGCGGCCCCAGTGCACCGAGAGCGAGGAAGGCTGCTGGCAGCAGAACCGCCGGGCGCACTTCAGCATCACGACCCGCTGATCGAGTAACCGCCGACCCGGCCTCCACGGCCCGTCGCCGCGAGAAGCGGCGGCGGGCCGTTTGCCGTACGGGGGGACCGGAGAGCGTGCCTCAGCGGCCGGAGCCGGCTCGACGCTTCGGGCGGCGGAGGAGCCCGTGGCGCTTCATCTTTTCGTGGAGCGTCGTCGGGTTCACCTGGAGCAACCGGGCGGCGTTTTTCTGGTGCCCCCCGACCCGACGCAGCGCCCGTTCGATCAGCGTGCGCTCGATCCCGGCAAGCACTTCCCGGAGCGGCTTCGCCTCGGTTCCCTGCGGCGCCGGCAACGGGCTGTCCGGGGGCGTCGCGATCTCGTCCGGCAGGACAGCGCCGTCGAACCGGGACACCGCCGCGGTCGCGACCGCCCGCTCCACCCACATCCGGAGCTCGGCGGTGTTCCCGGGCCAGTCGTAGGCGGTGTAGGCCTCGATCGTCGTGCCCGAGACCCCCCACGGCCCCATCCGGGCCTCGCGGCAGGACGCGGAGAGGAAGTGGAGGGTGAGAGCCGGAATGTCTTCGCGCCGGGCGCGCAGCGGGGCGATCGGGATGGTGAAGCCGCGCTCGCGGGACCGCACCGTCCCCCGACCCGGTCCGGTTCGCTCCGGACCCGCCTGGGGACTGCGGGACACCAGGATGCGAAAGGGGAGCGGACGGCGCAGGGCGTCGCGGAGGATCGTCTGATCCACCGGCGCGAGGCGATCGGTTCCACTGACATAGACGCTCCCCGGACGACCGCGGAGGATGGGGCTCTGATCCGGAGCCTCCCGCACCGACCCCGCCTCCCCGGCGGCGCGACGAAGCGCCGCGAGAACGGCGCCCAGCTCCCCTGGCGGAAGGCCCGCGACGGCGAGGGGCACGAAGGCCTCCGAAGCACGGCGGGACAGACGGTGCACCAACTCCGCCGCCAGCCGACGTCCGGTTCCCGGCTCGCCGACGATGGAGACCGGTCCGTCTCCGAACGCCGCCGTGGTGATCGCGCTGCGAACGGCGGCCGCCTCGGCGGAACAGCCGACCCACGCCTCGAGCCGGGCCGCAGCGCGCAGCTCCTGCCGCAGGATCCGGTTCTCGTGGATCAGGTTGCGATAGACGAGGGCCGAGTCGAGCCCGCTGAGCAGCGCTTCCCGGTGGATCGGGACGGCGATCACGCGCGGACGGGGCGGGGCGATTCCAGCGAGGTCGGGCCAGTTCGCCCCCGGTCGCGCCATCACCAGAACGGCCGCCTGCGGACAGCCCCGGGCGATCAGGTCGAGCGCCTCGGCGGCGTCCAGCCGGTCGAGGGAGCTGGCGTCGAGAACGACCACCGAAGCGCCGGTCAACTCGTCGGCGGCCTGCCCTTCGGTCGGCGACGGACCGAGGACGACGCGCCAGCCGTCCGTCTCGAGGATCTGCGCTGCGTCCCGCGCGGTGGGTCCGGCGCCGAGGACGGCGATGCGCTCGCCGGGGGTCACGGCCGTCCGCGGCGAGGTGGGAACCGGGGCGGCCATTCGACTTCGGAGAGCCGAATCACCCCGAGAATCGGGCCGGAGACCCACGGTCGCGGTCGCCCAGCCCCGAGCCGGATCACCGACTCCGCAAAGCGCCCCCCCGTTCGCGGCGCCGGGAACGGCTCCTTCCCATCAGAAACGCCTTCCGGCGCGATTGGTTCCCGCGTTCAGCGATTTGCGGTTCCGGCCGTCCCGGCGAGACGCAGGAACCACCGGTGGACGCGCAGGTCGTCCGTCAGCTCGGGATGGAAGGTCGTGGCGAGCAGGCGCCCGGACTGCACGAAGACCGGCCGCCCCCGGTGCGAGGCGAGGACCTCCACGCCGGGTCCGAGGCGGGTGATCACCGGCGCCCGGATCATCACCACCGGGAGGTCCGGCTCGCCCAGCGCCGGACAGTCCACCGCGGCGGCGTGGCTGTGGACCTGCCGCCCGTAACCGTTGCGCCGGACCCCGATATCGAGCAGGCCCAGCGACTGCTGGGAAGGGCCCGAGACCTCGGAAGCGAGGAGAATGGCCCCCGCGCAGGTGCCGTAGAGCACACCGCCTCGGTGATGGAACGCGAGCAACGGGTCGAAGAGATCCTCCTCGAGCAGGAACTTGAGCATGGTGGAACTCTCGCCGCCGGGGATGATCAGGCCGTCGAGCCCCTCGAGGGCGTCCGCGCGCCGCACCTCGGTGGTGGGCGCGCCGAGACGCTCGAGACTCGCCGCGTGGAGCGCGAAGCTGCCCTGGAGCGCGAGGACGCCGATCCGGGGGGAGGTCCCCGGACCGGACCGCTCGGAGTGCCGCACTCCTGCCGGGAGAACCGGTGGAGAGCGGCGCTCCATGGTCAGTTCCCCCGGAGGTGGAGGAGCTGCTCGGGCGGCAGAGAGGCGGTGTCGAGACCGCGCATCGCCTCGCCGAGTCCCATCGAGATCTCGACGAGCGCCTGGGGATCCTGGTAGTGCGTCACCGCCTTCACGATGGCGACGGCGCGAGGGCTCGGATCCGCCGACTTGAAGATCCCGGAGCCGACGAAGACCGACTCGGCCCCGAGCTGCATGCAAAGCGACGCGTCCGCTGGAGTCGCGATGCCGCCGGCGGCGAAGTTGGGCACCGGAAGGCTTCCTTGGCGGGCCACCCGGCGCACGATCTCGAACGGGGCTCGCAGCTCCTTGGACTCGGCCATCAGCTCGTCGTCGTCCATGACCGAGAGCCGCCGGAGCTGGGAACGAATCTTCCGCAGGTGGCGGACCGCCTCCACGATGTCGCCCGAGCCGGCCTCTCCCTTGGTGCGGATGAGGGCCGCGCCTTCGCCGATCCGACGCAGGGCTTCCCCGAGGTTGCGGCAGCCGCACACGAACGGAACCGTGAACTGGTGTTTGTCGATGTGGTTCGCTTCATCGGCGGGAGTGAGCACCTCGCTCTCGTCCACGAAGTCCACTTCCATCGCCTGGAGGATCTGTGCCTCGGCGAAGTGGCCGATGCGGACCTTCGCCATGACCGGAATGTCCACCGCCTCCTGGATCTCGCGGATCTTGGTGGGCGACGACATGCGCGCCACGCCCCCGTCGCGCCGGATGTCGGCGGGAACGCGTTCGAGCGCCATGACGCTCACGGCGCCGGCGTCCTCGGCGATCCGCGCCTGCTCGGCGTTCGTCACGTCCATGATGACGCCGCCCTTGAGCATGTCGGCGAGTCCGGTCTTGAGACGGAATTCGGTACTCATTTCGAAGTCACTCCGGTGTTCGATGAGCGCCGGACAGACCCCGGCGCGGCTCCCGATTCTACGGGATAGCCCGCCTCGATCCGCTGTGGCGGGCGCGGGCGGTGGCGACGCCGGCGATGATGAGGCCCGCGCCGACGAGGCGCCCGGGGCCGAGCGGCTCGGAAAGCCACAGCCACGAGACCGCAATCGCCGGGAGCGGCGTGATGTTCGAGAAGATCCCGGTGAGCGTCGGTCCGAGACGCACGGTGGCGTAACCCCAGAGGAGGTGCGCCGCGGTGATCGCGCCCCCGCCCGAAACCAGGCCCGCGACCCACCACGCCCCCGGCGCTCTCAGGAAGTCGTCCGGGGTGACGGTGAAGACGGCGGGCGCGAGCAGCATGCCCATCGCCAGCGTGGCGCTCCACGCGGTGACCCGGATCGGACCGTATTTCCGCACCAGGGGCGCCGATCGAACCGTGTAGATGGCCCACGCCAGCATGGCGGCGCACAGACCCAGATTCCCCAGGTGCGCCGCCGGAGCGGTCTCGGTGCCCGACACGAAGACGACTCCGGAAACGGAGAGAGCGAGGCCGGCGGCCACCGGCCAGGAAAAGGACTCGGTCCGGGTGCACCATGCGATCACCGCAATGGCCACCGGCGTGAGACCAAGGATCAGGGCGGCGCTCGTCGCGGAGGATGCGTCGGTACCGTGGATGTAGCCGACCTGGAACAGCGCGTGCCCGGTCAGCGCGAGGATCGTGATCGCCCCCAGATCGCGCCGGTCGAACCGGCAGCGCCGCTTGCTGAGCGCCCAGGCCGGCCACAGGACCGCCAGCGCCCCGGCGATCCGGACGAGATAGAACGCGGTGGCCGACGTCCCCAGCTCGACGCCGAACTTGACCAGGCTGAAGTTCCCCGCCCAGATCAGGATGACCCCGGCGAGCGCCGCCTCGGCGAGCCCGAGGCGAGGCCGGAGGGGCGGCGGAGACGCCGCCACCGCCACGGAGCCGGCGCGGGCGGCCAACGCGAAGGGCGCGGCGGGCCGGACGCCCTACATCATCCGCTGGAGGATCCGGTCTGCCTGCTCTCCCGTGAGCGGCTCGGAGACCTGACACACCGGCGGCGCTTCGTCATCGAGGATCGGCTCGAGCGCGTGGAGCGGCGCGACGGTCGGATCCTGGAAGAAGAGTCCGGTGTAGATCCGGTCTCCCCACTCCATGGCTCGCTCGCACGCGGTCTTCCAGTCGCCCGGATCGTGGCCTTCCTTCTCGAGCGGAACCACCCGGCTGCGGAAGAAGCCGTAGGTGTTGTCCCGGTTGAACGTGACACACGGGCTGAACACGTCGATCACGGCGAACCCGCGATGGTTGATCGCTCCCTCGATGAGGGTCCGGAGCTGCTTGATGTTCCCGGAAAAGCCGCGCGCCACGTAGGTCGCGCCGTTCATGATCGCGGAAGTGATCGGATTCACCGGCCGCTCGATGTTCCCGAACGGCGTGCTCTTCGTCTTCATGCCGAGGCTGCTGCTCGGCGACACCTGGCCGGTGGTGAGCCCGTAGATCTGGTTGTTCATCACCAGATAGGTGAGATCCACGTTCCGTCGCGCCGTGTGGGTGAAGTGGTTCCCGCCGATGCCGTAACCGTCCCCATCCCCGCCGGTGACGAGCAGGGTCAGGTTCTGGTTGGCCATCTTGACCCCGGTCGCGACCGCAAGCGAGCGCCCGTGGAGGGTGTGCATCCCGTAGGACCCGAAGTAGCCGGGGAAGTTGGACGAGCAGCCGATGCCGCTCACGCAGACGATCTCGTGGGGCTGGAGCCCGAGCTTCGCCACCGTCATCTGGGTGGCCCGCAGCAGCGCGAAGTCTCCGCATCCCGGACACCAGTCCGGGTCCACCTTGCCCTTGAAGTCCTTGGCGGTGAGGGGCTTGTGCCTGAGCTCGACGGTCATGGATTCTCCTGTGGATGCGCCCGGCAATGGCGGCTAAACGATGATTTCCTGCTCGGGGACGAACACTCCGCCGGGAACCTCGCCCGCGAGGTGGGCGAGCACGCCGTCCACGATGTGGTGGGGCATGAACGGCTCGCCGTCGTACTTGCGGATGTGTCCATCGGCAAGGACGCCGGTCTCGCCGCGGAGGAATCGGGCGAACTGCCCGGAGTGGTTGTTCTCGACGATGATCGTCTTCTTCGCCCCGGCGAGCAGGGCGGTCACGGCGTCGCCGTGGAACGGCAGGATCCACTTCACCGCGAGCCGGTTCGCGGCGACCCCGCGCTCGGCGAGCTGCTCCACCGCCTCGCGGATCACGCCCCAGGTCGAGCCCCAACCCACCAGGGTGACTTCGGCGTCGTCGGTCCCTTCCATCTCCGGGGCCGGAATCCGCGTCAGGACGTCGGCGAGCTTCCGGGCCCGCTTCTCGACCATCTGACGGCGCTTGATCGGGTTGGTGAACTCGTCCGAGATCAGGATCCCTTCCTCGTCATGCTCGTCGGTGGCGACCACATGGACGAAACCGGGCACCCCGGGGACCGCGCGCGGCGAGATGCCGTCCTCGGTGTCGAGATACCGGTTGTAGGCGCCGTTCGCGCCGTTCGCGTCGGCTTCCCGGATCAGCTTGCCCCGTTCGATCGGCGGGAACATGTCGAGCGACTTCGGCGGGACGCTGAACGTCCCCTCGGAGATGAGGAGATCCGAGAGCACGATCGCCGGGCACTGGTACCGGTCCGTGAGATTGAACACCTCACCGATCGTGTGGAACGCGTCCTCGGCGCTCTCCGGCGCCACGACGAACCGCTCGAAATCGCCCTGGCTGGCGCCGAGCGCCTGCCACAGGTCTCCCTGCTCGGTCTTGGTGGGGACGCCGGTCGAGGGCCCCGCCCGCATGACGTTGATGAAGACCACCGGGATCTCCATCATCGCCGCCGAACCGATCGCCTCGGTCATCAGGGCGAAGCCGCCGCCCGAGGTCGCGCACATGGCGCGCACGCCGGTGTGGGCGGCGCCGATCGCCATGTTGGCCACGCCGATCTCGTCCTCGACCTGCCGCACCATGATCCCGAGCTCGCGGGCGTTCTTCGCCATCCAGTGGAGAACTCCGGTGGAGGGGCTCATCGGATAGGCGCAGTAGAACTTGACTCCGGCGGCCGCTCCGCCCATCGCGAGCGCGTCGTTCCCGGTCCAGACCGCGAGGGGCTCATCGTTGCTAGGGAGGGGCTCGGGGAGCGGGGTGAAGTGCTCGGTGGAGTAGTCGTAGGCGGCGCGGGCGACGCGCACGTTCGAGGAGACGACCGCCTCGCCCTTGCGGCCGAACTGCTGGGTGAGCGCGGCTTCAAGCACGTCGAAGTCGAGCCCGAGCAGGTGGACCATGACGCCCAGCGCCGCCGTGTTCTGCGCCAGCCGGTTCTTGCGATCCCCGGTGAGCTCGAAAACCGGCATGCCGCACAACTGGACTCCCTCCGCCGCCTCTCCGGGAGTGATCGAGTCCGAGTTGTAGATGGCGCAGCCACCGGGCCCGAGGTGGCGCAGGTGCCGCGTCATCGTGTCCTGGTTCAGGCACAGAAGCACATCCAGCCCGTCGCCGTGCGTCAGGACCTCTCGGTCGCGGACCCGCATCGTGAGGAAGATGTGGCCGCCACGGATGATGGACTGGTAGGCGTTGTAGGCGTGCAGGTGGAGGCCGCGGCGGACGAACGTGCGGGCAAGGATGTTGCCGGGCGTGGCGATGCCCTGCCCGGCGGCGCCTCCGATGGCGATGGTGAAATCGAAACCTTGATTCATGGATGCGATGGCGGGAGGCCGGCTGCGCTCACCCGGACCGGAGGACCGGAGAACGTCGGGGGGACGGGGGGCGGGAGTAGGGGGAAGGCCCTTCCCGCGGCCGGGAAGGATCCCGGCGCTCAAGATACGAGCAGGCCGGAGGGCGGAGAGGTTCGACCGTGCGACGGCGAGCAGGGAATCGTATCATCGGGGCCGGGCCGAAAAGCCGGTGGAAAACGACGTTCTGCTCACCGCGCGCCCATCCGGGCGAGCGCCGGGCCGAAGGGAGGGCGGGCCACGCCGAGCTCGGTCACGATGGCGCCGATCAGGGCGGCGGGCGTGATGTCGAACGCGGGATTCCAGACCCGGACGCCTTCCGGCGCCACCGGAACCCCGGCGAACTCGGTGATCTCGGTGGCATCGCGCTCCTCGATCGGGATATCGGCCCCGGTGGGCGTTCGAAGGTCCACCGTCGAGAACGGGGCGGCCACCACGAACGGAACCCCGTGGCGCTTCGCGAGCACCGCGGAGTTGTAGGTTCCGATCTTGTTGGCGGCGTCCCCGTTCGCGGCGATGCGGTCCGCCCCCACGACGACCGCGTCGAGCCGCCGGGCGGCGAGGAGCGACCCGACCGCGCCCTCGGTGAGGAGCGTCACCGGGAGGTCGTCGGCCACCAGCTCCCACGCGGTGAGCCGCGCGCCCTGAAGCCAGGGGCGAGTCTCGGGGGCGAACACCTCGACCGACCGGCCCGACTCGGCGACCGCCCGAACGATGCCGAGGGCGGTGCCGTAGCCCGAGGTGGCGAGAGTGCCGGCGTTGCAGTGGGTCAGAACCCGCACCGCCTCGTCGCCCGGGGCGAAGAGGGCCGCCCCGAGACTCCCGAGACGGCGGTTCGCCTCCAGATCCTCGTCGGCGATCCGGTCCGCCTCGTCCTCCAGCGCACGGGCGCAACCCTCGAGGCCGACGCCGTCGAGCGCATCGAACCGGCGGCGCATTCGATCGAGCGCCGCCGCCAGGTTCACCGCGGTGGGTCGCGCCGTTCGCAGCGCGCGGTCGGCGCGGCGGAAACAGGCCGCGGGATCCTCGCCGGGACCGGGCCGGGCGAAGGCGGTGACCACGCCGTATCCGGCCGCGACACCGATCGCAGGAGCGCCGCGGACGACCATCGAGGCGATGGCGTCGCGCACCGCTTCCGGGTCACGGCACTCGATCCACCCCTCCTGAAGCGGCAGGCGCCGCTGGTCGAGGAGGTCGAGCCGACGCTCGTTCCGGTCCCACCGGAACGGCCGGAGCATGTCGGTCAGGACCCCGCCGGCGCGCGGCCGGCGGGGTGGACTGCCAGGGGAATCAGCCGTTCCAGAGGACGAAGAAGATGATGAGCGCGGTGACGAAGGCGTAGATCACCAGCGACTCGATCAGCACCAGTCCCAGGAGCAGCGAGAAACGGATCTGGGGCGCGGCGCCGGGATTCCGGGCCAGCCCCTCGCAGGCGCCCACGACCGCCCTGGACTGCGACAGGGCTCCGAGCGCGGCGGCGATGGCGATGGCGCCCGCTCCCGCGAGGAGCGCCCACTTGCTTACGATCGGATCCCAACCGCCCTGGGCGAAGGCGGGGGAGGCGGCCAGCAGGCCGAAGCCGGCCAGCAGGATGGTCCGAAGTCGTCTCGACACGGTCTGTTTCTCCTTGGGTCAGTGAATCGCGGGAATCTCGGCCCGGCGGATGCGCCGATCGGGGCCGGCGTCGGAAAAGGTCAGGGGAAGAGGTCAGTGTTCCTCGGTGGCGACCGCGCCGCCGAGATAGATCACCGTGAGCATGGTGAACACGAACGCCTGCAGGGTGCTGCCGAAGACGCCGAAGGCCATCATCGGGATCGGCACCACGAAGGGCACGAGGAAGGCGAGCACGACGACCACCAGCTCCTCGCCGAAGATGTTCCCGAACAGCCGGACCGAAAGCGACAGGATGCGGCTCACGTGGCTGATGATCTCGACCGGCAGCATGACGATCGCGAGGAACGGGTTCGGACCCAGGAAATGGGCGAGGTACTTCCGCACGCCGTGGGCCCGCATCCCCTGCCAGTTGTAGTAGAGGAAGGCCACCAGGGCGCAGCCCACGGGCATGTTGATGCTGACGGTGGGGGAGCTGAACCACGGGACGAGTCCCATGAGGTTGCTCACCAGGATGAAGAGCGCCAGGGTCCCCACCAGCCCGAGGAAGGGGCGGCCGCGTGGCCCCACGTTCTCCCGGAGGAGGCTCAGCAGCCCCCCGACGATCACCTCGAGGACGAGCTGGAGCCGTCCGGGAGAGTCCACCGAGATCCGCCGACGGAACCACACCGCGAACCCGGACAGGAGGAGCGCCACGAACACCGCCATGACGATGTGGTCGGGCGGGTGGACATGGAACCACGCCTCGATCCAGTGGGTCAGGAAGGAGACGTGGTGGATTTCCATGGCGGGGAGGCGGTGGGAAGCGCCGGTTCAGGGCTGAAGGGAGAAGCGATCCGTGGCGGAGTGGATCCCCCGGGCCCGGAACCTCAAGGTGTTGTTGTCGGGGAGCGGGTCTGCTCTCCCATCCCCCGGCCCTTGGGGCGACGCCGGAAAGCACGGGAGCCGGCGGGCGAGTTCGCGCGGGAGAGTCTGCGAGGACAGCCGCCGGCGGCCGCCCAACCCGCATCCAACGCCGACGGGATCGGCGCTCGGGTGCGAATTATGGCCGGCAGCGCCGCGAGGGGCAAGACGTGCGGATGCCACCCCATGGAGCGCCGCTCTCCAGAGCGGCACCGAGAGCGTCAGATCACGCTCCGCAGCCCTACGGAGCGCCGGACTCCAGTCCCTGCCGGGCCCCCACCGGGAGAACTGGCGCCGGACTCCAGTCTCTTGCCGGCGCGCCGGACTCCAGTCCGGCAATCTGTCGGAGCGAAGGAGCCGCGACGCGGCACTCCGGCAGGGGGGCGCCGGTCGAGCGGGGCGCTCGGTGCCGGCCCCCCACCGGGAGAACTGGTGGAGTCCGGCGCTCCAAACTTACTCGGAGCGCATCGCGCTCCACGGGTCGCGCCGGGCGGCGACGACGGCCGGGTAGATGCCGAACACGACTCCCACGGACACCGAAAACACAAAGGCCACCGCGAACGCCACGAGCGGAGGGGCGCCCAGCGGGAGGGACGGCACGAAGGCCGGGGCGAGCAGACGGATGGCGGCGCCGATGCCCGCGCCGAGCACTCCGCCCGCGAGCGAGAGCAGCACCGCCTCGATGAGGAACTGGGCGACGAGCTGCGAATGCCCGGCGCCGATGGCCTTGCGGATCCCGATCTCGCGGCCTCGCTCCCGCACGACGACGAGCATCACGTTCATCACTCCGATCCCGCCGGCGAGCAGGCTGATGGCGGCGAGGGCGACGCCCACGGTGACGACCGCAACCATCACCCCGCGGACCGAGGTGAGGAGCGCGTCGAGCGAGAGGATCTGGAAGTCGTCCGCGGCATGGTCGGGAAGGTCGCGGGCCCGCCGCAGCCCCTCGCGGAGCTGTTCTTCGGCCAGCTCGACCTCCTCGAGCGAGCGGGCGCGGTAGCTGAGCTGGACGGGCGTGGCCCGGCCCTCGCCGAAGCGATCCTCGGCGGTCGTGACGGGAATGAGGATGGTCTCGTTCGGCTCGCCCTGCGAGAAGAGGCCCCGTTCCTGGTCGGTGAGGACTCCGACGACGGTGAACAGCACGCCGTCGAGCAGCAGGCGTTCGCCGATCGCATCGGACGGCTCGCCGAGCCTCTCCATGACCGCGGCTCCGACGACGGCGGCCCTCGTCCGGCGCCGCATGTCCTCTCGGCCGAGGAAACGGCCGCGAGCAAGCGTCTTTCCGCCGACCTCGAGATGGAGGGGCCCCACCCCGTTCACGGCCAGCTCCATCTCCTCGTCGCCAAACCGCACCGTGGGACGCAGGCTCAGCACTGGATCGAACGCCGCCACCGCCGACGCCTCGCGAAACGCCGCCTCCCCGTCCGCCACCGTGAGGAAGGAGCGCCGCCGGATGACGTCGTCGCGCGGCGGCGACCACATCACCATGATGTGGCCCGCCCCCAGGTCGCCGAACTCGCTGGCGACCGATTGGGTGAGGCCATCCGCCACCGAGGCCACCGCGACCACGGACGCGATCCCGATGGCGACTCCGAGAGTGCTGAGTCCGGAGCGGAGCGGGTTGCGGCGGATGGAGGAGGCCCCCATCCGCAGGTTCTCGCGGATCACCGGCGCCCGACACCGTCCATCTCCTGGCTCACCACCTCGTCCCCGTCCCCGAGCGCGCGAAGGACCAGGGCCGGGCCGACGACCACGACTTCGCCGGCCCCGAGCCCGGCCGTGATCTCGACCTCCAGCAGGTCGGAGAGCCCGGTCTCGACCCGCCGTTCCTCGACCGCGCCGTCCCGCACGACGAACACGGCCTGCCAACTCTCGACGGGACCCTCCGCCCCGCCGGCGCCCTCCCCGGCCCGTGGGTTGGTCCCCGCGCTGACATCGGTTCCGCCGCCACCCAGGCTGATGGAGAAGACCCGCCTCTCCTCCTCCGCGCCTTCCGGGAAGCGGCGCCGGAGGGCGCCGATCGGAACCGCGAGCGCCCCCGCGCGCCGGTCGGTCTCGATCCGCGCCTGCGCGCTCATGGATGGCCGGACCGGCGGCGGCGGGTCGAGGAGCCGGATGCGCGCGAGGAACTCGGCGCCGGGCGCGGCGCCGCCGAACCGCGCGGTTTCATCGCGCTGCCCGACCCTCTGGATCTCGACGACCTGCCCGACGAGAACGGTCTCTCCGAGCGCGGCGAGCGTGACTTCGACGGGCTGCCCCTCCCGGACTTCGATGACGTCCACCTCGGCACGTCCGCCTCCACGAGGAGCACCGCATCGCTGCCGAGCGTCATGATCCGGGAGCCCGGGAGGTTCTGGCTGCTCGCCACCACGAGTTCGCCTGGTTCCAGATCCACCGAGAGCACCGCGCCGCGCATCGGCGAACGCACGACGGTCTTCGAGAGGTCTTCCTCCGCGCGGCGAAGCGCCGACCGGGCGCGCTCGATGGTCTGGTTGGCGCGGTCCCGGGAGTTCACGGCCCGGTCGAACGCCACCCGCGTCTCCTCCACCCGCCGGGCGCTCACGATCCCTTCGGCATGGAGCTCCCGGGCGCGGTCGCGTTCTCTCGCGGCGTCCTCTTCCTCGATCCGCGCCCCGGCGAGGGAGGTCTCGGCCTCGCGGACCGCGGCGCGCCGTTCTTCGACGATCGCCTGCGGCGTGGCGTCGTCAATGAGCGCCACGACCTGCCCCGGCTCCACCGGATCGCCGGGGCGGACCGTGACATCGAGCAGCCGGCCCACCACCTCCGCCGAGATGTCCACGCTATCACCGGGACGCACCACCCCGGCGGCGTCCACCGTGGCCACGAAGTCGCGCGGCGTCACCGTCCGCGTCTCGACGCGCACCCGGTCGTCGCTGGGCTCCACGTTCAGGAGGACAACGGCTGTCCCGGCGGCGAGTAGCGCCGCGCCGACGAGCAGCTTCCTGGTCATCCGAGGCGGCGGGAGCGCTCAGGCCGGGCCGGCGGAGAACCCGAAGTTCAACAGACCGGACACCAGCGCTACGCCCGCTGCGCCAGCGCTGGCGAGCGCCCAGAGCCCGACGGCAACGGCGAACGAGCGGCGGCGAGAGATCCCCAGGGTCATCGCGAGGCCGATCCCGAGAAGCGCGAGCTCCCACGCGAGGAAGAGATCCACCCGGCCCGCCAGCGCGGTCGCGACGCCCGCGGAGTCGGGGAAGGCGGCGGCCAGATTCACGCGGAGGGGCGCCCCCGCCCGCTCCGGCGCCATCGGATGCGACAGCCAGACGACGACGGTGGTGAGCGCGCTCGAAGCCGCGGCGGCTGGCCACCAGGCGTGCGCAACGGTCGAGAGGATGCCCCGGTAGCTCCCGGTGGAGCCGAGGATCCCGAAGACGAGGAGCAGCACCGCGGAGGCGACCACCGGGGCGAGGGCCCCGCCGAATCCGCCGAGCACGGGCGCGAGGTTCCGGGTGAGCCGGAGACCGGTGCGCGTCGCATCGAGAGCCCGCGCGCGGTCCGCCTCCGACATGTTGCGCGAGAACGATCCGGGCATGTTCTCCGTCTGCTGCTGCCACGCGTGCTGGACCATCGCGTCCAGATCGCTGGCGCGGCTCACGGCGGTGGCGGCGAGCGCCCCGGCGAGCGCGGTAGCGACCAGCACGGCCACGATCGTCGGCCTCCGGGCGATCTCCCCGAACGTGCGCCCGGGAGAGAGGAACATCGAGCCCAGCCGGGCGAGCTGGCTGCCCGACTCCCCGGCGCCGGAGCGCCGGGCTGTCTCACGGTCCATGGGGCGCACCTCTTCCATGAATGACCTCCCTCCCGAAGGCTAACAGCCGACCCCGCCAGACGTTCCCGGCCAAACGGCGACCTTCGCCGCCATCCCCTCGAGCGAACGGGCGACGCGATTCGGCCCATAGCCTGACCCGGCCGCGCAATGAGAAGGGCCTCATCGGGCCCGCTCCCTGTCAGGGGGCCCTTGACATCCTGTTCGGAGCCCGTGCAACCGGACGCTCCGGACGCGGGTACTCTTCCTCGGGAGCGCGATGGCTTCCGCCGCGCTGCCTCCGAAGGAAGGCGCGCCAGACCCGGGAGCGCGTCGGAAGTCTTCGAACCACCATGAGCATGACCCGAATCGAGATCGAGGGCTTCCGCTGCTTCGGTGAGCGGCAGGAGGCCCGTCTGGCTCCGCTCACCCTGCTGGTCGGCGAGAACAGCACCGGCAAGACATCACTTCTCGCCATGGTGCGCGCTCTCCGCGAAGCTCTGGCCATGGGACCGAACGCTGACTTCAAGACCGCGCCGTTCGACTTCGGCAGCTTCGACGACATGGCCCATCGCGGTGGGACTGAAGGGGAAGGCCGAGCCACCCGTTTCCGGGGGGCGCTCACCTTCAAGACAGCCAATGCGGATGAGCCGTTCACGTTCGCGGCGACGTTTGCCAAGAGAGGCCAGGACCCGTTGCTGGTGGGGCGTCACCACGAGACCGCTGGCTACGAGTTCGAGACTTCCTTTCACCCCCCGCCGGGCTTCGTCGCAATCCGGACTCCGACCGGAGTCCTGGAGGCCCGGTGGGATCCGGCGATGGCCCGCATTCTCCTCAGCCTGCCACCGTCGGTCGTCCTGAATCTCCTTGGAGCCTCCGTGACGAACCCGAATGGGTCAGCGCCATTGGAAATCATCCGAGGATCCATCGCCGAAGTTCGCGATGTATGGGGCAAAGTCGAGGCCGTCTTCGCTCCTCGACTTCCGACCGGAGGGGACCACGCCGGCACCTATGCCGGAGCGCCGGTTCGCTCGCGCCCGAAGCGCACCTATTCGGCTTCGCCCGGAAAGGAGACCGAGGAAGGGGACAGTATTCCGAGGCGGCTGGCGGACCTGAGCGGCGAAGGAAGCCCGAAATGGCGAAGGATCGAGCAGGGCCTCGCTGGCTTTGGGGCAGCGTCCGGTCTGTTCGCGGGAGTCGGAGTGTGGCAGCCGTTCAGCGAGGGCAGTGGTCCCTTTCAGATCCTCGTTCGCGGGAGAGGGCCGGACGGCAAGGGTCTTGATAACCTGAAGGATGTCGGATACGGAGTGAGTCAAGCCCTGCCGATCCTGGTGGAAATCCTGGACAGTGACCCGGTTCGCGTGTTCCTGCTGCAGCAGCCGGAGGTGCATCTTCATCCGCAGGCGCAGGCGGCTCTCGGATCTTTTTTAGTCGCCAAGGCGGCCGAGGGCAAGCAACTGCTGGTGGAGACGCACAGCGACCATCTCCTCGAGCGCGTCCGGATGGACGTTCGTGATGGCCGGACGACTCTCCGTCCCGAAGACGTGAGCATCCTCTACTTCGAACGCAAGGGTCTCGGCGTCCACATCTCCTCGCTAGGACTCGACGGCGAAGGGAACGTGCTGAATGCCCCGGACAGTTATCGACGGTTCTTTCTCGAGGAGACGGAACGGGCGCTCGGGCTCTGAGCCGTGTGCGCCATCCTCGACGCCAACGTCGCGGGCGAAGTCTTTGCGCCAGACCGCCACCCGGTCGCCGAGGCGTTTTTCCGGTGGATGAAGGGACGCGGCCGCCTGGTCGTGGGGGGCGAACAGTGGCGCGAACTCCAAAGACACGCCTCGGCCAAGAAGTGGATGCTCCAGGGCATCACGTCGGGGCGCGTGCGCCGCGTCGACAGAGCGGCAGTTGAAGCGCGGACCAGGGAAGTGGCCCGCGACCCCGAGCTGTCCTCGGACGATCCCCATGTCATTGCCCTGGCCGCGTTGGGAGGCGCGCGCCTGCTCTATTCCAACGATCTCGCCCTCCAGCAGGACTTCAAGAACCAGGCGCTGACCGGTCCTCCCCTCGGCCGCGTGTACACGTCGCTCCCCATCCGGGGCGGGAGCGGCCCCCGCCCGTTGACGAATGGGCACAAGAGACTCCTCCGGCGCACGGACCTCTGCGGATGACCCCGCGGCATCCCGGGCGCCCTGCCCCGGTTCGCCACTGACGCCCGCTCCTGCGACCGTGGCCCGACAATGAAGACCACCCCCCGTCTCCGGAGCGCGGTCGATCAGTACGTCAGGGATCTGGCGCAGCTGCGCGCCAGCGGCGGCGCAACCGGGGAGCGGTCCGGTTATCCGCCGCCCGTCAAGCTCTTGGACGCCGTGGGAGGCAGCCTGAAACCCAAGGTCTTGTGCGTCTCGGAACTCGTCGACCAGGGCGCCGGCCACCCCGACATCGGGCTCTACTCCGCGAAGCAGGTCCAGCGCGGCCGCCCCCGTCCCGGCCAGGTTCCCGAGCGCGGCGTCGTGGAAGTCAAGGGGGACCGGGAGGATCTGGAGGGGTGCGGGACTTGGGCCAATTGCGCGTGGCTGGATCCGATGCGACCGGAGTCGAAGCGGACTACAGAACAGGAAGCGGCGGTACGAGGCAGCGCTAAACGGATCGACGACTAACGAAAAGCGTTCAGTATTCCCTTTATTCCGTCCGTCGCGTCCGCGGGGGACATGCCTTCCTGTCGCATAGTAATGTACATGGCGAAGTATTCTCGACAGCCTCCTTCGCCGAGTAGACCCAAGACTTGCGCATGCCGCAGTACTCCGTAGACTCCCTCAGTCAACTCCAACAGGTCTTCGTCTAGGCCCGCTTCACCGATTACCTGAAAGGCGTGCACGGAAACATCGGCCGCGTCGATTTCGGTCCTCAGGTCCGCGCAGGCAGCCACGTAGCGCGGGAGGAGATACGCGAACCTTCTTTGGACGCGAGCGCGCTCCCCCCAAGGGGGATCGGCAATCGTCGCCATCATTTCGGCGATTTCGTCGGGGGATCTCTGGACACCCGTAGCGTTAGGTGCAAGGGCGAATATCAACATGACGAGGAGTTTCATACGGCGTTGACAATCCTACACGAAACGGGCCGAGCTTCCAACCCTGAGTCGCCACCCCGAGAGTGTCGCATTTTCGATGCCCATTGACACCGTCTCCAGGCGACGGCGCGCGTGGACCTGCAGATGGGCCTCCAACTCCGCCTCCACGGCCTGCCTCGGCAACTGCCGCGCACCCTCCCGCAGGATCTCCGTCAGAACGTCCCCAATTCCCTGTGGTGAGGGCGGCTCGACCCAAGTACTCTCTCTCATGGCGTATCACTCCTCCTTGAAGATGTGGACGCTCGTTACTCCCACGATACGCCACTCTCTCCTCCATCACCCAAATTCCCGCATGGCTCCAGCGCCCGCTGCCGTACCGCGTTCTCCTGCGGTCCGACTAGCTCGTGGAAGGTCCCAGGGACCCCGCGCCGCGCGCGCCAGCACCCGGCCAAGAAGCGGACACGAGGTCTCCCGCCGCGGCTCTCACCGCGCCACTCGCACACCCACATGACGCGCCACAGTTCCGGCCGCCGTCTCGGCACCTCGCGTGACGCTTTACGACGGGGTCGCGGCCGATGTCAAACCTACGAACCGGGTGCCCCCACCGGGCTGTCGTGCGCTACGCGGACTACTCCCGCGCACCGTCCTACAGCCGCGAATCTGTCCTTCCCAATTCACCGGGCAGAAGGCCGTCGATTTCTTCGTCAGAAAAAGTCATCTCTTCCATCTCTTGGAGGCCACGCTGTGCCCTCTTGTAGCCTCGCACCGAAGTGCCGGGCGAGCCGGAATAGACTCCGTACAGCTCACTGAGGAGTACGTCTCGCCGTGACCGAATCTCCGTGATCGACTTCTGTCCAGTGCGTAGGTCCACAAGGAGCGAGAGGTACTTCTCGCGGACGAGCCAAAGCTCGGCCGCCGACTGGCGGTGCTGTTGGGACATCTTCCCGAGGTCGTAGTCCTTGGTATACGTGTTCAACGTGAGTAGCAGCGCAGAGCTGACACTGCCAAGAATCGTGGCATACGTGCCCGTTCCAAATAGCACCGCGATGAGGCTTCCCGTCGTCAAGACAGAGAGTGCGATCTGGCTCCACTTGATAATGCTCAATCGATACAGGAGAATGTCAGCGCACTTCTCGTGGGTCTTGTGGGAGTAAACGACACGGCCATAACATACGCGAAGTTGGCTTTCGAGCACAGCGTCCGAACTCATCGCGTCTTCAGATGGAGAATGATGTGCCAAAGATCTCCCTCCACGCATGCTTTGCCAAGTATTCGTGACCCGCTGTCTCGTGCTGAATTGCCTCCAACGCTAGGTTGTAGCTTCGCCTTGCCTTGTATTGGAACTGCCCCTTCTGGCCCAGAACTCTCTGACCGCTGCCAGGTGCGATCCAGTACTCCTGATCCGTGTCCTGGTGCGACAGGAAGTCGAAGAAATCGCGAGACATATAGTCGTAGTAGAGATAGGACTGCTTGCGGTGACTCCAAGAGCCGATGAATCGATAGGCGAGCGTGTCAACAAGCAGCCCGCGCATGGGCACGTTCACGTGCGCCTTCCAAGCCCGCATCATCCGGCAGAGATGACGCATGTTGCCGTTGCAACACTCGTCTTGGAGGCGAATGGCTTGTATCTCTGGCCTCGGATTGGTCCACTCCCAGGTTCCTCCACAGTTCGAGTCTGGATGTGTATAGCTTCCATCGCGATTGGAGAAGCCGGGAACGACATCGAAGGGTATGCCATCATGAAATGACACCTCCACCACTTGACCGTCAGCTGCTATGCGCGTGTTGGGGTACGTCGTTTTGAGGGAATCGCGGACGGCCTGCAGCAAGGCGGATTGACCATTGCTCGCGTACGCGTTGTATCGGTGATACTGCGACCAAGGCAACTCGTAGATCACATCAACGTCACTGGTACGGTAAGTGGCGGTCCTGCGGCCGTACGAGCCGACGTACAGACTGTGAGTCGTGTCCGATGTTGTTGACCAGAAGTCTTTGTTGAGCCGCCTCGTAATACTCGCATACCGGCTAGTAATCGTGGCTCGATTCCTGACCTGTAGGTTTCCGCAGAAGGTCTTGAACCAGATGGCGCACCCCATGAGCAAACGCGGAGTATATCAGTGGTCTCGGGCGCACTAGTCCTCACCCAAGTGTCAAGTGTCGTCGTAACAGCTACCAAGTCCTCAAGAAGTGGCTCTCCTCCCCCGATCAGCGCGTCCTGAAGTGCCCCCTGAAGCCGGAGGAGGCCAGTACTTCACTGACACCGCCCGCCGCATCGCCGTCATCCTCCTGCTCACCTCCGCACCCTGATCCGGCGCGGGGCGCTGGCGCGCTCTACTGCCGGTTCGGGCGGACGCCGGGGACGCCGATGCGGGTGAGCAGCGCCCGTAGCTCCGCGCGCTCGGACTCGTCGAGGCGGCGGGTCGGGAGCCGGCTGGGGCCGCCCTTCCGGCCGGTCAGCTCCAGCGCTGCGTTGACGACCGGGCTCTCCGCCCCGGTCCGCTGCCACATCCGCACCCGGAACTCGACCCAGGGCCAGTTGACAGCGCTCAGCTTCCGCTGCGCCGCGACGTAGTCGCCCGCTTCGAGGAGCCGGAATACCTCGAGGTCGTGCTCGGGCCAGACGGTGGCCAGGTGGGTGATGTACCCCCGTCCGCCGAGCATGTGGGTCATCACCTGGAGGCCGTGGTTGTCTATGACGGCGAGGGTCTCCCCGAACCGCTTGACGCCGCGCTGGTACTCGAGCGCGCCGCGCGCCGTGGACCACTTGAGGGCGGCGCAACGGGGCAACGCAGCGAGCCGCCCCACCTCGTCGAGCGTCATGTCGTAGCCCTCCCAGTGGGTGTTGTAGATCATGATGCCGAGCGTGCTGGTCGCTTCGTGGACGGCCTCGAACAGCCGGTAGCAGTCGTCGGCCGACGACTCGTAGTAGTAGCCGGGCGCGAGCTGGATCCCCCACGCCCCGATCTCCTCGGCGAAGCGCGCCATCTCGATCGCTACCGCCGGGTTCGTGTCCTGGGCCCCGACGACGACCGGCGCCCGTCCGTCGGCCGCGCGCACGACGGTCTCGCTCACCGCCTTCCGCTCGGCAAGCGTGAGCATCGGGAAATCGCCCCCGGCGCCGGCGGCGAGGAGCGCGCCGCTGCCGGTCCGGATCCCCCGTTCGACCACGTACCGCACGTTCTCGCGGATGGCGTCGTGGTCCACGCCGAGGTCGTCGCGGTAGTGGGTGAGGACCGGGATCAGCGGCCCGCAGATCGTGCTTCTGGCGTCGGCCGGCATCATGGGTTCCTCCCTCGCCCCATCGGGCGCCGTGTTATACCGGAGGGCGCATGAATCAGGGCCTGGGCGCCGCCGACGCGCTCGTGCTGGCGGCCTACGTGGGCCTCACGCTCTGGCTGGGCTGGTTCTACGGACGGCGTCAGTCGTCCACGCGGGAGTACTTCGTCGGGGGCGGTCGCCTCCACCCGGTCGCGGTCGGGGTCTCGCTGTTCGCGACGCTGGTCAGCACCGTCTCCTATCTGTCGGTGCCGGGAGAAACCCTGGGGCGCGGGCCGGTCCTTCTGGTTCAGCTCCTCGCGCTCCCGCTCGTCTATGTCGTCGTCGCTTACGGCCTGTTGCCGGCCTACATGAGGCACCGGGTGACGAGCGCCTACGAGCTCCTCGAGGTGCGCCTCGGAGCCGGCGCGCGGCTCCTCGGGGCCTTCATGTTTCTCGTGCTCCGGCTGGCGTGGATGTCGCTCGTCGTGTACGCGGCGGCGGTCGCGCTCACGGTCATGATCGGGGCCGGCCCCTCCGCCGTCCCGCTCGTCGTCGGGTTCACGGCGGCGGTTGCGGTGGCCTACACCTCGGTCGGAGGTCTGCGGGCCGTCGTGGTCACCGACTGCGTCCAGTCGCTCCTCCTCTTCGGGGGAGCGCTCCTCGTGCTCGGCATCGTGACGGTGGAGTTCGGCGGCTTCGAGTGGTTTCCGACGACCTGGCGTGACAACTGGGACTCGCAGCCGCTCTTCAGCCTGGACCCGGCCACCCGGGTGACGGCGTTCGGGACCGTGATCTCCACGATGGTCTGGTACGCCGCGACCGCCGGGGGCGATCAGGTCTCGGTGCAGCGGTTCATGGCCACCAGCGACCTGCGGGCGGCGCGCCGGGCCTACGGGACCCAGCTCGTGGCCATCGCCGTCGTCACAATCGTGCTGGCGCTCGTGGGAGTGGCTCTCCTCGGCTACTTCGAGACGTTTCCGGAGCAGCTCGGCGCGGGCATGTCGCTGCGAGCCGACGCCGACCATGTGTTCCCGTTCTTCATCGCGAACCGGCTCCCGAGCGGCATCGCCGGGCTCGTCGTGGCGGCTCTCTTCGCCGCCGCCATGTCGAGCGTGGACTCCGGCGTGAACTCGATCTCGGCGGTGGTGCTGACCGACTTCGTGGGACGCGCCCGCAAACGACGGCGCGACGACGCGCATCAGCTCCGCCTGGCTCGCCGGCTCGCCGTCGCGACCGGCGGGCTCATCGTGCTCGGAAGCTTCCTCATGGCGCGCGTCCCCGGCAACATCACCGAAGTGACCTCGAAGACATCGAACCTCCTGACCGCGCCGATCTTCGGGCTGTTTCTGTTCGCGCTCTTCCTCCCCCGCGTACGACCCATCGGCGCGTGGATCGGAACCGCGGCCGGGCTCGCCGCGGCGGTGCTCGTCGCGTTCTCCGGGCCCATCTTCGGCTTTGATCCCGAGACCGGCGGCGACCCGGTGAGCTTCCAGTGGGTCGCTTCCACGTCACTGCTGGTCCAGGTCGCCGTCGGGTGGACCGTGAGCGTGGCGCTCGAGGACCGCACCTCACGGCAGCAGCCGGGGAGGAACGCGAGCCGGTAGGCTCGGCCTCCGACCCAGGTCATGATCCGCTTCCTCGCCGCCGTCGCGCTTCTCGCCTTCCAGGTCGGCATGATCGGGTATGCGCGCTTCGTCCCCTCCCGCTACTTCTGCTGGGCGCCGATGGACTCGCAGAACCTCTACGAGATCAGGGTTCGTGATCGAGGGTCGCGAGCTGAGCGGCGAGGAGATCGGGGCTCGGTACCGGCAGCCCGCCATCGGGGGCAACTGGCAGGCGATCCAGCACGTCCTCGACAAGATCAGGCAGTACGAAGAGACCTACGGCCGCGATGACAACGCCGAAGTCGTCGTCACCTACACCGTGAACGGGCGCCCCCGGGAGACCTGGACCTGGCCGCCGGCCAGTCGCCCGGGACTCCAGACTGATGCCCGACCGTGATGACTGAAGTCGTCGTGGAATCCGCTGCGGCTCTCGGGCACGGCGCTGCCCGCGCCGCTGCTGCTCGCCGCGAAGCTGATTGTGATCACGATGCTCGCGACCGGCCATGTCGGCACGCTTCCCGACCCGTTCCTGCCCTTCCTGCCCGTCTTCGATCGGATCGGCAATCCGGAATTGTTCCGAAGGCTGCTTCAGGTCCTGTTCCTCGCCGGGTCCATCGCCCTGCTCCTGAACCGGCGGTGCGGCTCGCGTCCCTCATCGTCGGCGTGACCATGCTCGTCGGGATCGCCTCGTCGCGGATCTACTGGGCCAACAACACCTTCTTCTGCGGCGCCGTTCTCACCCTCATCGGACTCCACGCTTCCGAGCGCTCCGTCTGGCTGCTGCGCGTTCAGGTGGCGCTGATCTACTTCGGCGCCGGTCTGAACAAGATCCTCGATCCCGACTGGCTCTCGGGCCAGTTCTTCGAGCACTGGGCCGTCGAGAACCTCGAGCACGACCTCTACATCCGCGTTTCGGCACTGCTGCCGCCCATGGTGCTGTCGAAGCTCATGGGCTGGGCGACGATCGTCACCGAATTCAGCCTGTTCGTCGGATTCGCGGTACCGCGGCTGTGGCCCTTCGCGATCTGGCTCGGCATCCTGTTCCACGCCTCGATGACGGTCTTTACCGGCATCACCTTTGTCCTGTTCCTCTACGTTGCGCCCGCTGCCTACTTCGCGTTCGCCCGGTGGCCGGCAGCGAGAACGGAGGTGCTCTACGACGGCGACTGCGGCATCTGCGCGAAGACGAAGCGGTGGTTCGAGGCGCTCGATCTGGAAAACGCTTTCCGCTGGACGGCGTATCAGACCGGGGTTGGGCGACCGCTTCGGCATCTCCCGGGACGGCTCTGGCGAATCGTCTCCACATCGTGGTGGACGGTGAGCGCGTTTCGCGTCGGGCTTTCGCGCGTTCAAGACGATGTTGCTCACGAATCCGGTCACGTGGTTCGTCCTGCTCGCCGTCCTGCTCAGCCTCCACTGGGGACCGTCGTGGGCGCGAAGCCTCATCCTCGTCGGGATGATCGGGTGCTTCCTCCCCGTCTTCGACCGCGTCGGCGAGGCGGCGTACGACCTCGTCGCCCGCAACCGGGACCGCCTGGGTCGCGCCCCGGAGGCGTGCGCCGTCCCATCGGGCGGGAAGGAGGAGTGACCATGGAGCGCCCCATGCAGCGCCCTACGGAGCGCCACTCTCCAGAGTGGCGCTGAGAGCGGGCGTCCGTCGTGCCGCACCCCTACCGGGAGAACCGGTGGAGAACGGACTATTCATCAGTCCGCAAGAGCCGACGGGGTCACGCTCGGTCTTGAATTGCCGGACTGGAGTCCGGCGCGCCGGCAGCGCTCAGTCCGCGTCGTCTCGACTCGGTGGAGGGGCGCCGAAGATCCGCGAACCGGCCCGGCCGACTTCGAGGACGATGGCCAGGAGCGGCGCGCCCAGCCCGATCACGACGCCGATGGGATGGGCGTTCCAGAACGCGATGATGGCGATCAGGACGGCGGTGAGCAGGGCGTAGCGAACCACGGTGAAGAGGGCGGTCGCCACGGCGACCCGGCCGGACACCGTCGCGCCAAGCCTGCCCACCATCCGGCGCAGCAGGAGCAGGTTCCCGAGCGTCACCGCCGACCCGGCGAGGACCGACAGCCCGATCCGCGGCCCGAACGCCAGTCCCGCGAAACCAGCGGCGAGAGCGAATCCGGTCGCGCGCCGCACGACGCGGCTCTCGGGTGCGGCGGGAGGGGTCGGTTCGGCTTCGGTCACCGTCTCAGGTCCCGGAGTCGTCGCCCGGCGGCGGGGACTCGTCCTCCGATGCGGCGGCGGCGCGGGAGGCGGCGGAGATCACGTTGCGGAGGCCGGCGACGATCCCGACCCCGAGGCCGATCAGGAACAGCCACGGAGCGGTTCCGAGACTCCGATCCGCCAGCCAGCCCACCAGCCCCCCGCCGACGACTGCGATGGGCACCGAGAACCCGAGGCTGAGGAGATCCATGAGCCGCGCCCGGGGCGCGACCGGGGACGATGCCATCGAGGAGCGAACTCCCCGACCCCAGCCTCAGTCGTCGCTCGCGACCGGAACCGATCCGCTGTCGAGCGATTCCCCGGCGGGGAGGAGGGGGACCTCTTCGGGGGTCGCGTCGGCTGTCGCTTCGATCTCGTGCACCCGCTCCACGATCGCCTGGACCGGAACCTTCAGCGTGTCGAGGAAGGGCTTCGGATAGACGCCGATGAAGATGCAGAGGATGACGATGGGAACGAGCGTCGCGCTCTCGCGGCGGGTGAGGTCCTTGACGCGGCGGTTCTCCTCGCGGTCCAGCTTCCCGAACATGAGGCGCTGGTAGAGCCAGAGGAGGTAAGCGGCGCCGAGGACGATCCCCGAGACCGCGAAGGCCGCGTACACCCAGTCCACCTGGAAGATGCCCTGGAGGATGAGGAACTCGCCGATGAAGCCGTTCAGCATCGGCAGACCCATGGAGGCCAGCGCGATGATGAGGAAGAGCGCGGCGTATTTGGGCACGACCTTGGCCAGCCCGCCATACGCCGCGATCTCGCGGGTGTGGCGCTGCTCGTACATGATCCCGACGAGCAGGAAGAGTCCCCCGGTCGAGAGCCCGTGGTTGATCATCTGCAACACGCCGCCCTCGAGTCCGTACTGGTTCAGGGCGAAGATGCCGAGCATCACGAATCCGAGGTGGCTCACCGAGCTGTAGGCCACCAGGCTCTTCCAGTCCTTCTGGACCAGCGCCACGAGAGCCCCGTAGATGATGCCGATGATCGCGAGGGTGGCCACCCACCAGACCGCCTCGCGGCTCGCGTCAGGCAGGAGCGGCAGCGAGAATCGGACAAACCCGTAGGTCCCCATCTTCAGCAGCACGCCCGCCAGGATCACCGAGCCGGCCGTCGGCGCCTCGACGTGGGCGTCGGGAAGCCAGGTGTGGAACGGGAACATCGGCACCTTGATGGCGAATCCGATGAAGAAGGCGAGGAACACCCAGAACTGCAGGCCGGAGGCGTAGGAGGTCTCCATCAGCCGCAGCACGTCGAAGGTGTACTCGCCGGTCGCCGCGTGGTGGGCGAAGTAGAGGGCCAGGATGCCAAGCAGCATGAGGACGCTGCCCGCGAGGGTGTAGAGGAAGAACTTGATCGCGGCGTAGAGCTTCCTCGGTCCGCCCCAGACCCCGATGAGGAAGTACATCGGCACCAGCATCACTTCCCAGAACACGTAGAACAGGAAGAAATCGAGGGTCACGAAGACGCCGAGCATCCCGGTCTGCAGGAACAGCAGGAAGGCGTAGTACTGGCGGGGCCGCTCGGTGACCGAGCTCCACGAGGACAGGATCGCGATGAACCCGAGCAGCGTCGTCATCAGGATCAGCAGCAGGCTGATCCCGTCGATCGCGATGTTGTATTCGACGCCGATGCTGGGGATCCAGGGGTAGCGCTCGCCGAACTGGAACTGCGGGCCGGAGGCGTCGAAGGCGAACCACAGGGGCAGCGAGATGAGGAACCCGAGGAACGCCGCGATGTTGGCGAACCAGCGGATCCGGTTCAGGTCCGTCTTCTTCACCAGGAACAGCAGCGCGAGCGCCGCTGCCGCCGGGAAGAAGACGACCAGCGAAAGGATCGGGAAGTCGAAGGGGTTGTTCTCGAACATCAGCGCCTAGCAGCCTGTGGATGAAGTGACGTGAGCACCGAGAGGGGCGAGGCGCCCGGCTGACGAGGCCCGCGAGGGAGGAATACCGTCCGTCTTTCGACCGATGCGCAACGAAGAGCGGAGCGACGCGACGCGCCAGTTCTCCCGGTGGGGGCCAGCCGGGGCCCCCACCGGGAGAACTGGGCATCGCACCTCGAGCCCCTACCGGGAGAACCGGGCCGCGTGACTTCATTCACAGGTGGCTAGCTCCACAGGACCAGAGCCCCGGCGAGCAGGACCACGGCGAGCAACATGAGGAGGGCGTAGCTCTGGAAGAGGCCGCTCTGGAGGCGGCGGAATCGGGTCGAGGCGGCGCCGAGGATCTCGGCGACGAGGTTCACGGCGCGGTCCACCAGGTGGCGGTCGCTCAGGTCGGAGAGGTCCCCCGAGAGCACGGTCGCCCGGGCGGCGCCATTGACCGCCCCGTCCACGACCCGCTGGTCCAGCTTGTAGAGGCCCTCTCCTCCACGCAGCGTGCCGTTCACGGCGGTGGCGTCGTAGATCTCGTCCACGTAGTACTTGTTGAGGAGCAGCCGGTAGGCGCCGCTGCCCGCGAGCGAGGCGTCGCGGGTCGGCGCGTTGCGGTAGCGCCGCCACGCGAACCAGATTCCGGCGGCGGCGAGGGCCACCGAAAGCGCCATCAGGGCGTACTCCAGAGCGTAGTTGTGGGGCAGCGCCGCGGGGGCCTCGCCACCCGCATAAATCGCGGGCTCGAGGAAGGTCTGGAGGCGATACGAACCCCCGAGAGCCGACGGGACGCCGACGAAACCGGCGACCACCGAGCCGGCCGCGAGGATCACGAGCGGAACGGTCATCGAAGGCGCCGACTCGTGGAGGTGCTTCTCCATCCCGGCGCCGCCGCGGAAGTCGCCGAAGAAGGTCATGATGACCTGCCGGCTCATGTAGAAGGCCGTCATCACCGCGGCGGCCGCCGCGAGCCCCCAGAGGACGAAATGGCCGTGCTCGAAGGTCTTCCAGAGGATCTCGTCCTTGCTGAAGAACCCGGCGAGCGGCGGGATGCCGGCGATCGCGATGGTGGCGACGATGAAGGTCCACCCGGTGCGCGGCATGTGGCGGAGCAGCCCGCCCATGTTCCGCATGTCCTGCATCTCGGTGTAGTGCCGATGCCCGCCGGAGGAGTGCTCGGCGTGCTCCATCGCGTGGATCACGCTGCCGGAGCCAAGGAAGAGACAGGCCTTGAAGAAGGCGTGGGTCATCAGGTGGAAGATCGCCGTCGCGAACGCCCCGACCCCGGCCCCGAGGAACATGTAGCCGAGCTGGGAGACCGTGGAGTAGGCGAGGACCTTCTTGATGTCGGTCTGGAACAGCGCGATGGTGGCCGCGAAGATCGCCGTCAGCGCTCCCACGGTCGCGACCAGCGCCATCGCCGCCGGGGCGTGCGAGAACAGGACGCCAGTGCGGGCGACCATGTACACGCCCGCAGTCACCATCGTGGCGGCGTGGATCAGCGCCGAGACCGGGGTCGGGCCCTCCATGGCGTCCGGGAGCCAGACGTAGAGCGGGATCTGCGCCGACTTCCCGGCGGCGCCCACGAACAGCAGCACGCCGATCGCGGTGAGGACGCCCCCCTGCATGTCGGTGGCGGCGATCTCGCCCATGACCCCGTAGAAGTCGAGCGTTCCGAAGGTGACGAAAGTCAGGAAGACCGCGAGGATGAACCCGGCGTCTCCGATCCGGTTCACGATGAACGCCTTCTTGCCCGCCTGCGCCGCCGCCGGACGCTCGAACCAGAACCCGATGAGCAGGTAGGAGCAGAGCCCCACGCCCTCCCAGCCGATGAACATGAGCAGCAGGTTCGCCCCGAGCACCAGGTTCAGCATGAAGAAGGTGAACAGGTTGAGATAGGCGAAGAACCGGCTGAACCCGCCGTCGTGGCTCATGTAGCCGACGGAATAGATGTGGATCAGCAGGCCGATGCCGGTGACCACGAGGGTCATGACCATCGAGAGCGAGTCGAGCCGATAGGCCCACTCGACCGCCATGCTCGGGATCCACGAGAACAGCGACTGCTCGACCCGCACCGAGGCGCCGCCCTCGGCGAGGAACCGGGTGAAGAAGAACCCGAGGGCGAGGAGGAACGACGCCGCGACCGATCCGCAGGCGATCGCCGCGGAGGCGCGCTTGCCGAGACGGCGGCCGAACAGCCCGTTCACGGCCGCGCCCGCCCCCGGAATCGCCGGGATCAGCCAGAGCAGGGAGTTCAAGAGAGGTCTGGAGCGGGGATCGGGATCGTGGGGAGGGCCCCGGCCGACGCCTGCCTGGCGCTTCCGCTCGGGAGACGAAAATTACCGGATCGGGCGGGAATCGTCAACGAGTCGGGAGCGCCGGACGGAGCGCCGGACTCCAGTCTCATGCCGGGCCCCCACCGGGAGAACTGGCGCCGGACTCCAGTCCGGCAATTCACGAAGCGGAGTGCGCATCCCGGTGCCGCTCTGGAGAGCGGCGCTCCATACTGCCGGCGCGCCGGAATCCTCTCTGGCGAAGCAGCCGTCACGCGGCGCTTGCGGACTGCTCTAGACGGTATTCAGGCGCGCGGCGGCAGCGCCAGTCCCCGGGCCCGGATGAAGTCGCGGGCGATCCGGGCCGGATCCTCGCCGTCGAGATCGGCGCGCTGGTTCATGGAGCGCATGGTGGCGTTGTCGAAGACGCCGCCCAGCCGGGCCGCCAGCGCGTGGACCGCCGGATCGCTGTCCGGCCGGTACACCATCGCCGACTCATAGGGCGGGAACCACGTCCGGTCGTCGGCGAGCGGCACGAGCCCCAGCTTGGCGATTCGCCCGTCGGTGGAGTTCCCCACCAGCACGTCGGCCTCTCCCGACTCGACGACCTGGTACACCAGATCCATATCCACTTCGACGGTCTCCGGAACCGCGTCGAATCCGTACCACGCGACCATGCCGCGGAACCCGTCCTGCCGCTCGAAGAACTGGTACCCGGCGACGAGGGTGAGACCGGTCGTCCGGGCCAGATCCGAGATCGTCCGAAGGCCGTGCTCCTCGGCCACGGGCGCGGTGGCGGCGACCACATAGTCGTTCGCGAACCCGAGCGGAGGCGACACCAGCAGGTCGAAACGCTCGGCATAGAGGCGCCGAACCCGAAGGTAGATCTCGGACGCCGTTGTCCCCGCCTCGAACGGCTGGCGCATGATCGCGGTCCACGCGGTCCCGGTGTACTCGACGTAGCAGTCGAGGTCGCCCGCACTGAGCGCGTGGTGGAGGAGAAAGGTCTGAACCCCCATCCGCCGGATCACCGGCGCCCCGGCGTCCTCGAGGAGCTGGGACATCAGCTCTCCGAGGATGAGCTGCTCGGAATAGGTCTTGGCGCCGACCCGGATGCGGGCCCCCCCGGCGCACCCCGGCGTCAGGGCGGCCGCGGCCGGCAGGCTCCGGCGAAGGAAGGCGCGCCGCCGCATCACCCGGCCCCGGTCGCGGCGGCGAGCCTCCGCTCCGCAACCGCGAGCAGCCCGTCAGCGATCAGCGCCAGCAGCGCCGACGGGACCGCTCCGACGAGGAGCAGCCGGGTGTCCAGCATGGCGAGCCCCCGAAAGATGAACGAGCCGAGCCCTCCGGCCCCCACGGCGGCCGCGATCGTGACCAGACCGACGCCGACGACGGTGGCAATGCGGATGCCGGCGAAGATCGTCGGGAGGGCGAGCGGCACCTCCACCAGGGTGAGTCGCTGCCAGTCGGTCATGCCCATGCCGTCGGCGGCGTCGAGGACGGCGGGATCCACCGAGCGCACTCCGGTCACGGTGTTGCGGAGGATCGGAAGGAGGGCATAGAGGACCAGGGCGATGATCGCCGTCCGGTTCCCCAGGCCGCCGATCAGCGGCAGCGGCAGGAGGAGGCCGAACAGCGCCAGCGACGGGACTGTCTGAACGACGCCGGAGAAGCCGAGGATCGGACGAGCCAGCCAGCCGATCCGGGTCACCACGAGTCCGAGCGGCACGGCGAGCACCACCGCCAACCCGATCGAGACCACGACCAGCCCGACATGTTCGAGGCTGAGCTCGACGATCTCCGGCCAGCGCTGGGCGAGGAACTCGGAGAGGCTCACTGGCGCGGCTCCGCTTCCGCTCCCCGCAAAAGCGCCTCGACGATCCCGCTCGCGGGGGCAGCGCGAAGCTCCGCCGGCGGCGCCACCTGCTGGATGACGCCATCGGCGATGACCGCGATCCGGTCCGCCAGCCGGAACGCCTCGCGCACGTCATGGGTCACGAACAGCACGGTCTTGCCCAGCCGGCTGGCGAGCGCCCGGAATTCGGACTGCAGCCGACGGCGCGCAATGGGATCCACGGCGCCGAACGGCTCGTCGAAGAGGAGCGCTTCCGGGTCGGCGGCGAGCGCCCGCGCCACGCCGACGCGTTGGCGCTGCCCCCCCGAGAGCTGGCGCGGCTTCCGGCGCCCGACTTCCTGCGGATCGAGTCCGACGAGCCGGAGCATCTCGACCGCTCGGGCGCGCCGGCGCTCGGGCGTCCAGCCGAGCAGGCGGGGGACGAGCGCGACGTTCGCACGGACCGACAGGTGGGGGAAGAGCCCGACGCTCTGGATCGCGTAGCCGATGCGGCGCCGCAGCGCCACCGGATCCCAGGTGGAGACCTCGCGGCCGGCGAAGAGCACTTCACCGGCGTCGGCGTCCGCCAGACGGTTCACGAGCCGAAGCAGCGTCGTCTTGCCACAGCCGGAGGGGCCCAGCACGACGCACGTCTCCCCCACTTCGACATCGAGGGAGACCTCGCGGAGGACCTGGCGATCCCCGAAGGCCTTGGAAACCCGGCGGAACGAGATGGAGGCGCCGCTCACTCGCCCGTCCCGGACACCAGATCCGCACGCCCCTCGACCAGAACCCGCTCGGCCATCCCGAGGAACAGGCCCGTGTCGAGCACGCCCGGGATCTCGCGGATCCGGGCGTGGAGGGACTCCGGCTCTGCGATGGGACCGAAGCCGGCGTCGAGGAGCAGGTTGCCGTTGTCGGAACGGATGGCGCGCCCGTCGCGGTCGCGTCGGAGTCCCGCGCTCGCGCCGAGTTCGGCGAGCGCGCGCCGGGCCACCGGCGCCGCGAACGGAATCACCTCCACCGGGACGACGCACCGGCTGCCGAGACGGGGCGAGAGTTTCTCCGGGCCGACCAGCACGACGAACCGGCGGGCGGCGGCGGCCACGACGCGCTCCCGCACCAGCGCCCCGCCGTAGCCCTTGATGAGCCTCCGGTGCGGGTCCACTTCGTCGGCACCGTCCACCGCCAGGTCGAGCGTCGAGACCTCGGTGAACGAGGTGAGCGGGATCTGCTCGGCGCGGGCGAGCGATTCGGTCGTTTTCGACGTGGGAATCCCCCGGATGGCGAGGCCGGAACGGACCCGCGCGCCGAGCTCACGGACGAACCGGGTCGCGGCGCGGCCGGTGCCGAGGCCCACGACCATCCCGGACTCCACCCACGAGGCGGCGCGGGCTGCGATTTCCCAGGAGTCCAAGGGCGGGTTGTCGGTGACGATGTCCCGAGGGTACCAACGTGGAGCCGGCGCGCCGGCGCGCCGACTCCAGTCCCTTGCCGGCGCGCCGGACTCCAGTCCCTTGCCGGCGCGCCGGACTCCAGTTCCTTGCCGGCGCGCCGGACTCCAGTTCCTTGCCGGCGCGCCGGACTCCAGTCCGGCAATTCCCGAGGTGAAGGTCGGCGTGGTAGCGGTGCCGGGCCCCTACCGGGAGAACCGGTGGAGTCCGGCGCTCCGACGGGGGGTGCCTGTCGAGCGGGTCGCCGTGCCGGGCCCCCACCGGGAGAACTGGTGGAGTCCGGCGCTCCAGGGCGCTCCCGGCGGCGCGTGACCGCCCGGTAGAGTGCGCCGGGTGACGAGGCCCGCCCCTTTCGCCCGCCTGCTTCCCTCCCCGGCGCGCGCCGAGTCCCGTTCGGGTTCCCTGGACCTGAGCCGGGTGGCGGCGATCCGCTTCCCGTCCCGGCTCCCCGGCGCCGAGAGAGCGGCCGGCGTGCTCGCCCGGCGGCTGCGGGAGCGCACCGGCCGGGAGCTCGACGTCGAAACCGGAGGCGCCCCGCTCTCCGGCCGTCCCCGGATCGCGATCCGCGGCGGCGCCCCCTCCGCGCCCCCGGCCGAAGCCCGGGCCGTCGTGGCCGGGACCGGGGAGGGCTTCGCGCTCCGAATCGCTCCCGAGGGGGCTGCGATCACCGCCGAGGGACCCCGGGGGCTCCTCTACGCCGCCGAGGCGCTGGCCCAACTCGCGGGCCCCGAACGCCGCATCCCGGCGGCGCAGATCGAGGACTTTCCGGCGCTCCGCCGCCGCGGTTTCCTGCTCGACATCTCGCGGGGGCGGGTTCCCACCCTCGACTCCCTGAGGGCGCTGATCCGGCTGCTCGCCCGGCTCCGCTACAACGAACTGCTCCTCTACACCGAGCACACGTTCCGGTTTCCGTCCCACCCGGAGATCGGGGCCGGATCGGGCGGCTACACCGGCGACGAGATCCGGGCCCTCGACGCCTTCGCGCGCCGCTGGGGGGTCGAGCTGACGCCGTGCCTCCAGACCTTCGGCCACATGCGTCGCATCCTCGAGAAGCCGCGCTACCGCGATCTCGCCGAATCCGGCAGCCTCTGGTCCCTCGCACCCGAGGCACCGGGAACGATGCCCCTCCTGCGCGACCTGCTCGCGGACTACCTCCCGAATTTCACTTCCGGTTGGGCGCACCTGAACTGCGACGAACCGGTGGACCTGGGACGGGGCCGCTCCGCGGAGCGAGCCCGGAAGGAGGGGCTCGCCGCCGTCTTCGCCGGCCATGTGAACCAGGTCGCCGAGCTGGCGCGGGCGCACGGCAAGCGCCCCATGATCTGGAGCGATTTTCTCGCCGACCACCCGGAGGCCCTCGACCGGCTCGATCCGGATATCGTGCTCTGCGACTGGTGGTACGAGCCCGATCACGACTTCGACCGGGTTCGGCGGTTCCGGGACGCCGGTCGGTCGTTCCTGACCGGATGCGGCACCTCCTCGTGGAGCAGCCTGTTCCCCCGGCTCGACACCGCGCTGCCCAACATCCGCGGCCACGCGCGGGCCGCCCGCGAGTACGGGGCCGACGGGATGATCGTCACCGACTGGGGCGACGGGGGCCACTTCAACCTCTTCTCCGGGTCGCTCGCGCCGATCGCGGTCGGCGCCGAAGCCGCGTGGGGGGACGAGAACCGGCCCGAATCCGAACTTCGGACGGCGTTCTCCGAGCATGTCGTCGCTGATGCCTCCGGATTCGCCGGGGAGTTCGCCTTCCGGCTGGGACGCTGCCACCAGGCGGGATTCCCGCACTTCAACCACTCGCCCCTCAAGACGGTGTTCTTCGAGACCCGGCTGCTCCGCAGCCGCCGGATCCCCGAGCGGAGCGTTCTCGAGGCCACCCGGCGCGAACTCGACCGACTCGCCGCCGAGGCCGAGAAGCGGGGGCTGCCGGAAGCGCCGGTTGGACCGGAGTGGGCCTGGGCGCTCGACGCCTCCCGACTGGCCGCCGAGAGGGGACGCCTCGCGCTGGCTCTACGCGCCCGCACCGGGCCCGACGCCGCGCTCGCGGCCGAGCTCGGCTCACTCGCCGACCGTCAGGCCGACCTCTTCCGGCGATTCCGCGACGCCTGGGGAGCGTCCTACCACCCGGAGGGACGGGAGACGGCGTTCGGGCTCCATCGAGCCGCGATTCGGGCGCTTCGCCGGTCCGCCCGGCGGGTGAGCCGCGCCTGAGTCAGCGGCGGATGGAGCTGCTGAAGAACCCGGTCAGCCCGGTCCCGTCGTCGTCGGGTGGCGCGTCCCGATCCTCCGACGTCGCGTCGGGGCTCGTCCCCGGTCCGTCGGCGCCGGCGATCTCCTGGTCGCCGGTCGGGGGCGCATCATCCGACAGTTCGGCAACGTCGTCGGGCTCTTCATCCGACTCTCCAGCCGCCCCGGCGTCATCGTCTCCGTCATCCGGCGAGGCCGCGACCCGAGCCTCCGGATAGGCGCCCAGCTCGGGCCGGGCGAAGCTGCGGAAGACCCGATCACAGCGCCCCACCACGGTGTCCCAGTCATTGCTCGACGTGAGGTAGTTCCGACCGGAGCGGCCGAGCCGGGCGAAGAGATCCGGCTCGCCCAATCCCAGCCTCAGAATGAGCTCGAACTCGTCGTAGTTCCCATACGACAGCCCTCCGTTCCCGGCCATCAGCGTGGCGACGAGATCGGAGGCGGCGTCGGTCGCCACCACCGGCACGCCGAGGCGGAAGGGCTCGGTCACCGCGGTGACATCCGCCAGCCGCGAGGGAGCGAGCGCCGCCAGCGCTCCCGCGATCGCCTCCCGCCGCTCGCGGCCGCTCACGGGAAAGTGGAGCCGGATGTCCGGGCGGCGTGGAACCCGCAGCCGGGGCGGCCCGAACAGCACGAGCTCCAGGGGGACGTCGGGATATCGCTCGCGAAATGTCTCGAAGTAACGCAGCAGCTCTTCGACGCCGCGGCCGGGTTCGAGGCGGCCGGGGTGGACCACATAGGCGCCGGTCGTCCCCGATCGGCGGCGGAACGCCTCCGGCTCGACGGTGGTCGGCAGCATGGCCGCGAACGGGACCGTCTCGCGCATCCGCCTATGGACCGCGTAGCGGCGGAGGACCAGCCTCTCTTCGGCGTCGCTTCCGAACAGGAAGGCGGCCGGACGCACGAAGACCTCCTCGATGTCGGCATCCCGCGGCCCCTCATCGGCGAAGGGGACGAGCACGGTGCGGGCTTCCGCCACGCTGACGGCGTCACGAGTGACCGCCGCGCTGACTCCGAACACCACGATCAGGTCGTAGTCGCCGCCGTGGCGGGCGAGGTGGGCGAGCAGGTCCGGCGAGGACGAATCGTCGGCGGGCCTCGCGGCCTCGTCGCCCGCGAAGCGAATCACTCCGTACCGCCCGGTGGCGGAACGCCCCTCGGCGAACGGCTCGCCGTTCGTATCCCGCCCGAGCGTCGTCGCGAGGATCGTCGTGCGCCAGGACGCGGGGCTCCGCTCGGCCAGTTCCCGGGCCAGGAGCTCCGCCGGCGTCGGATCCACCGCCTCGAAACGGGTTACGACGAAGGCGAGCCGCATCGTCACCGACCCCCTCCGCTGCGGCCGCGGCCGCCCCTGGGGCGATCTCCGGAGCGTCGTCCCCGGTTGCGCCCGGGCCCCCGGCGGCCCCGGCCCCGGCCGGGACCGGACCGCCGGGCCGACGATCCGGATCTGCCGGCGGGACGGGATCGCGACGGCGGACCGCCGGCGGAGAAGTCCGCGTGAACTCCGAGCCGTCGCAGCTCGCGCTTGAGCCCATCCAGCTCCCGCCGGGCGATCGCCAGGTCGCGGTTCGTCGCCCACAGCAGGCGGCGGTGGTATTCGTTGATCTCGGCCTGCCTCGAAGCCATGCCGACGAGCGCGCCAAGGTTGAACGCGAGGAGCAGCACCGGAGAGAAAACGGCCCGGGCAACGCGCCACGCCGCCGATTCCCCGTCGGCGAGGTCATCCGCGGAGAGCTGGATGTTCCACCGACCCTGCACCCGGGATCGGACGTCCGCGGTGAAGGTCTCCGAGAAGCCCCGGGTGCTGAAGGGCCGCAGCATGCGGCCTTGCAGTTCGTCCCGAAGGTCCTTCTCTCGGGGGCCGGGCTCGTTCGGCCGCGTCTGGACGGTGCGGCGGATCCCCGCCATGATGGACGCGGCGTTCGGGGCGGAGTCCTTTCGGTCGAATTCCATGGGGGGCGCGGGCCGCTTCGCCGTGGCGCCAGGGTTGGCGGAAGTCGCCATGAGACTCCTTCAGCCCCGCCGTCGGGGCGGGACTCGTCTGGATGCGCGGCGAGCCGGTGGCCCGCGGCGGCGGGGAGTCAGGCGCGGGAGGCCCCGGGGCCTCCCGTCGCCGATGCATGAGGTCAGGGTCCGAGCCTCATCGCCGAGGGGCGGACCGCGCCCGGGCCGCGAGCCGCGGCGAGCGGAGCGGTTCCGGAGAGCCGAACGGCGCCGAAGCGCGCTCGGCCGCTGGCCGATCGGCCTCAGAAGCTCGCGATGGCCGATTCCTCGGACTCGAACGTGTCGAAGACGGTCACCAGCTTGGTGATCTGCAGCAGATCCTGCATGCGCTTCGTCAAGTGGAGCAGTCCGATCGCGCCGCCGGCCTGGGCCACGCGGGTGTGACAGCGCACCAGCTCGCCGAGACCGGCGCTGTCCACATAGGGGACGCGCGCGAGGTTCAGCACGACCTTCCGGTGCCCATCAGCGACGACCTGGCGCACCGACCGCCGGAGCGTCTCGTCGCCTTCGCCGAGAACGATCTTGCCGTCGAGATCCAGGATGACGACGCCGCCTTCCTGCCGCTTGGTGATTTTCATCGGGTTCCTCCCTCGATGCGATCTGACGGCTCTGAGGCGTCAGATGGGACAAGCCGACGGGGCCTCTTCGGCCCAGGCAGCTCGAAAGAAAGTGAGTACGCCCGCGCGGGGCGCCGCGGAGCCGGGCGGCAACCGGGGCGCGCCGTCGCGCCCCGCCAGCAGACGGGCTTGGCGCGCACCGTTATCCTAGCCGCCGCCACCCCGGTTCGGTGCCAGATTTCATGGCCGGGTCCCCACCGGGAGAGCTGACGCCGGACTCCACCGGTTCTCCCGGCCAGTTCTCCCGGTGGGGGCGGGGCCCGGCAATTCAGCCTGTGGACAAAGTCACGCGGCCCGGTTCTCCCGGTAGGGGCTCGAGCGGCGATGCATCCCGGCTGGCCCCCACCGGGAGAACTGGCGCGCCCCTCCGCGCCCCCACCGGGAGAACTGGCGCTCCGGGCCGCTCTTCGTTGCGCATCGGTCGAAAGACGGTGCGGTATTCCTCCCTCGCGCGCCGCCCCTACCGGGAGAACCGGGTCAGCCGGACGCCTCACCGCTCTCGGTGCTCACGCGACTTCATCCACAGGCTGGAATTCGGCGGGCCGCCCGTACGAGGATCCTCACAGAGCGTCCGGTGCGGCGTCGGCCCGGCCGGCCGCACACCGGGACTTCCGATGAGCGTTTCCCCCGGTTGCCCCCGGCTCGCCTTCCCCGAGGTGGGGGAGCGCCGCGTACTCGAGGCGGCGCGCCGGATCCAGGACGAGGGGTTCGCCGAGCCGGTCCTCGTGGGAAGCCCGGACCGACGCGCCGGTCGGGGGCTCGAGACCCGGATTCCGGAGGGGTCGGCGCTCCTCGACGCGGCCCGGTTCCTCGCGGGCCGGCGACCGGGGATGGGCCCCGAGGAAGCCATCGAGGCGGCGCGGGATCCGCTGGTCTTCGCCGACCTGCTCGTCGCCCGCGGAGAGGCCGCCGGTTCGATCGCCGGCGCGGCCACGACGACCGCGACGGTGATCCGGGCGGCGCTCCTCGCGATCGGGTCTCGCCCCGGAGTCTCGCGGATCTCGGGGGCTTTCCTCATGGAATTCCCCGACGGGCGACCACCCCTGCTGTTCGCCGACGGGGCGGTCGCCCCCGACCCGGGTCCGGCGGAGCTGGCCGAGATCGCACTGCTCACCGCGGAGACGGCGGAGGCGCTCCTCGGGATGGAGCCGCGCGTGGCGCTTCTTTCGTTCTCGACCCGCGGCAGCTCCGACCATCCCCGCGCCCGGGCGGTGGCGGTGGCGGCGGCGCGGGTCCGAGAGCTGCGCCCCGACCTCGTGGTGGACGGCGAAATGCAGGCGGACGCCGCGCTCGTTCCCGAGGTCGCCGCGTCGAAGGCCCCGGACAGCCCGATCGAGGGCCGGGCGAACGTCCTCATCTTTCCCGACCTCGCCTCCGGGAACATCGCCTACAAGCTGGTCGAACGGCTGGCCGGGGCCCGCGCCACCGGTCCCATCCTGCAGGGCCTGAACGCGCCCGCAAACGATCTCTCGCGCGGGGCAACGGCCGGGGACATCGTGCGCCTCGCCCGCCTCACCGCCCGACAGGCCGCAATCGGGGGAGTCTAAGATTCGCCCGCCCGCAACGCCTCCCCGATTCGATGACTCCCGAGAAAGACGCCGACCCCCGACTCCGCCGGAAGATCGGCCGGTGCGCCGTGGGCCTCGCGGTCGTCGCCACTTCCCTGCTCGGTTCGGTGGACGAGGCGCTCGCGCAGAACGGGCGACCCGGCGTGTTCTTCGACTGTTCGGGGCGTCGGTGCGACTCGACCTACTACCGAACCCACATCAACTGGGTCAACTGGGTCAACGACAAGGAGGACGGTGACGTCCACCTCATCATGACCAGCCAGACCACCGGCGCCGGAGGGCGGGAGTACCTGTTCGACTTCCTCGGCGTGGGGGACCACGCCGACTACCGGGGCCGCTCCACCTACAGCGCTTCGCCCACGAACACCGATCGGGAGTCGCTCGACGGCATCGTCCACGCCATGTCCCTCGGCCTGGCGACGTTCGCCAACGAGGCCGGTTTCGCCGCGCTGGTCGAGATTCGCCCCGCCGACCGGGCGGAGGCGGCGGTGGCGCGCGGCGTCGTCGCCCGGGACGAAGTCGAAGATCCGTGGAATCTCTGGGTGTTTCGGGTGGAGGGCGAGATCGGGATCGAGGGCGAGACCCAGGAGCGGCGCAACAGCCTCGAGACCGGCTTCTCGGCGTCGCGGGTAACCCCGACCTGGCGAGTCCGGTTTTCCGGGGACTTCGAGAACGATCAGCTCCGGATTGATCTCTCCGACGGCACCTTCGAGGACAGCCGCACCGGATGGACCGTGGATTCACGCATCGTGTACGCGCTGTTCGAACACTGGTCGGTCGGTCTGGACGGGCAGATGTCCCGCAACGTGACCTACAACCAGAACTTTCGCGCCGAAGCCCGACCAGCGCTCGAATACAGCGTCTTCCCCTACGACGAGGCCACCCGTCGCAGCTTCACGTTCTACTACACGATCGGCCCCGCCTACCGGAACTACGTCGAGCGCACCATCTACGGCGAGATGGAGGAGACGCGCTGGGAACAGGGCATGGAAATCCGGTTCAGCCAGCGCCAGCCATGGGGCAACGCTTCGGTGAACCTGCGGGGGTCCCACTTCCTCCACGATCTCGACCAGCGCCTCCTGTCACTCGGGGGCTACCTGTCGTTCCGGGTGTTCCGGGGGCTCTCGCTCGAGGTCTCCGGCAACGTCTCTTCCGTCAACGACCAGATCTACCTCGCCGCCGAGGAGGCCACGGACGAAGAAGCGCTCCTGAGTCTTCAGCAGCGCGCCACCGACTTCGATTACCGGATGGAGGTCGGGTTCGAGTTCCAGTTCGGCTCGATCTTCAACAACGTGGTCAACAACCGGTTCCGACGCCGCCGCTTCTGACGGAGGGGGACGCAACACGTCCCTGGCCACCAAAGCCGGGACAGTCGCTTGCGGGCCCTACGGCTTGTCTGCTGACTCCTTGAGCAGCCGTCCTACGCCCGAGCGCAGGCCGTAGCCGGCGGCGAGGAGGACCGTGCCCCGGACCAGGGTGACGGCCACCTGGCGCTGCTCCGCGGCACCAAAGAAGGCCATGGCGAGGACCAACAAAACGATGATGCCGAGCAGGCCCAGCAGAACCCAAGTCACCTTGAAGGTGTGCGATTGGGAGGCCGCCAACAGGTCCTGATATCGCTGTCCGAAATGGAACTGATGCTCCTCCTGGATTCGAGCCGCAGCGATTCTCGCTTCTTCTACCTGTGCCCGCCGATCGGACGACGCCAGCTCCGTCTGGCGGAGGTCCACGAACCGGTGGACCAGAGCCCGGTCCTGAGGTTCAAGCGACGAGGGGACGCCTGGGCCGGGCGGAGCCTTCTCCGTGCCCGACTCCTTGTGCTGAAGCTCCTTGTCGTCGTTGGCGCCCGTCATCGCACGGGATACCGCACACCGGGGTAGTGCACGGGAGTCACGGGACGGGACACGCCGGGCTCGAGGACCGGCGTCGCAGGAAAGGGGGTGAGGAAGTGGATCGGCACCGAACGCACGACATAACCCCTGCCATAGGGGAACGGCTCGACCCGCGTCAGGAGGCCGGCATGCTGGTTGGCCGCCCGCTGCTTCTGCGCCTCCCGGAAGGCATCCGCAAAACGGCGGAACACATAGGGTGGCAACGGATTCGTCGCGGAATCAGGGGGTCGGGATTCGGTCATGGCAAAACGGCGATCATCCTAGCACCGGTGAGCTCGCGCGCCGGAGACACCCACGCGGCGCGACACTGCCGGAGCGACGACGCCCGAGGCCGGGCAGCCACCCCGCCCGCCCATCAACTGGGACCCCATCGCGCCGGAGGGCTCCGACCCGGCTACCGGGGGTCCTCGGTCGCGCGGACGGGGGTGTCGTCGCCCTTCAGGTGGCGGTCGAAGAAGACGGTCATCCGGCGGTAGCTGTCGCGGCGGGTGGGAATCTCGTCCCAGCCGTGGTCCTCGACGGGATACACGACCAGATCGAAGTCCTTCTGCTTCTCGATGAGCATCTGGGCGAGCCGGAACGAGTCCTGGATCTGGACATTCCCGTCCACCAGCCCGTGCTGGATCTGAAGGGCGTCCTCGAGCCCGTCGGCGTAGTACACCGGGCTCGACACCCGGTAGGCCTCTTCGTCGTCCAACTGGCTCCCGTTCAGGATCCGGCTGGTGTAGCCCTGGTTGTAGTGGACCCAGTCGGTCACCGGGTAGAGCGCCACGCCGGCCGCGTAGGCCCCGGGGTGCCGGAAGAGCGACATCAGCGTGAAGAACCCGCCGTAGGAGCCGCCGTACACCCCGATCCGTCGCCGCGCCACCCCGTGGCGCTCCACCAGCAGGTCGAGCAGCGGCAGCGCGCTGTCGATGTCCGAGACCCCCATTTGGCGATAGGCGTAGGTCCGGTTCGCATGCCCGTAGCCCGAACTGCCCCGATAGTCCACCGAAGCGGCGGCGTAGCCGTTCTGGATCAGGTAGTTCGCATACACGATGCTGCCGGACCGGGCCCAGCCCTTGACGACGGCCTGGGCGCATTCGCCGCAGCCGTGGGCATAGACCACCGCCGCGGTCTGTCCACCGACCGCCCCCGCCGGCGGCTCCCAGATCCGGGCCCAGGCGGTCGTCTCGTCGGGCAGGTCGTACTCCACGATCTCGCTGTCCGCCCACGCGACCCGGTAGAACGCGTCGGTCCCGCTCTTCGTGATGCGCGCGGGTTCGACGCCCGACTCCGCATCCATGAGATAGAGGTCGCCGAACGCCTCGAGTGACTGGAAGACGGTGGCCACCCGGCTGCCGTCGGGCGAGACCGCCCACCGGTGCATCCCCTCGCCCCAGGTGATCCGCTCCAGATCGCCCCCCCGGGCGGGCAGCCGGTAAAGATGCTCCTCGCCCGGGTGCTCGCGGCTGGTGGTCACGAGAAACGACTCGCCGTCGGGGGCGAGCTCGGCGCTGCGCACTTCGAACGGTCCATCGGTGAGCGGCGTGACCTCGCCGTCGGTGTTGGCGAGGAGGAGCATCGCCCAGCCGCTGGCGGTGGAGCCGAACGCGAAGGCTTCGCTGTCGGGAAGCCATTCGAGGTAACCGGGAGACCAGCGGCCGATGACCAGCGGCCCGCCGATCCACGCCGTCTCGGTCTGGTGGTCCACCGACCGGATGGCGCCGGTTTCGAGGTCGAGGAGGCCGATCCATCGCTGCTTGTGATCCATGGAAAGCACCTGGACCGCCGCGTGGCTCCCGTCGGGGCTCCACCACGGGCCGTGGATCACGGTGTCCTCCTCCACGCCGTCATCCACCCACCGGACCTCGATGTCTTCGGGCCGAACCGTCGGATCCACCGCCACGATGCCCGTCCTCCACGACGGGAGCGCCTCGCCGACTTTCGGCCGGGCGTCCTTCTCGGTGGCGTGGCCGCTCTCGTTCACGAACTCCATGAACGTGGTGCGGTTCGGTTTCGGCGGGTCCTTGCGGGACTGAAACACGATGTGCCGGCCGTCCGGCGAAAGCCGCAGATCAACCGCCCGCTCGCCTTCGGGAACCGGGATCGTCTGGGGCCCGGCCGTCCGCCGCATCCGGCGCAGGTCCTCCCGACGCTCGTCGCGGGCCTTGCGGTCCCGCACGACGCCGAGGAGCTCCTCCTGCTGCGACTCGAGCCACGCCTCCTGACCCTCCGGGTCTTTCTCGGCGGCCGCGGCCGCCGCGACCTGCCGGATCGTTCCCGCGCCGGTGCGGAACTCCCACAGGTCGCCGTGTTCCGAAGCGGAGGACGAGAGCCCCGAGGTGGCGAACAGGACCGCCGACCCATCGGCCCGCACCCGCACCGCTCCCGCCGCCCGGGCGCCGGCGAACACGGGACGGGCCCCTTCGTGACGGGTCCACACCCACAGCGTCCCTTCCCGGGTCCACGCCGCCACCCCTCCATCCATCGAGCGGGTCAGGTCCGCGCCGGGGACTTCCCGGACGGCGTCCTCGTCGAGCTGGCTCAGAACGCGCCCGGCGGCGTCCACTGCGAACCAGGGATCGTCGTCGGGGAGCTGGTCGGGCGCCGGATCCTCCCGCCAGCGGAAGTAGAGCGTCGAGCCGTCGGGCGACCAGCGCAGGTCGCGCGGGGCGAGGCCGAAGACGCGCGGCCCGCCGCCGAGATGGTCGAGGGTGAGGCGGAACCCGGGGTCGGCGTCCGTCGCATCGAGCTCCGACTGCGAGCGGAGCTGGGCGGAGGTGGTCCCGGCCGCCGTCAGGAAAACCAGCGCGAGAAGCGCCGTGTTCCGGGCCGTGGGTCGTCGCATGGCTGTCTCTCCTTACCGCGTTCGGCGTCCTCAGCGGATCAGCAGGATCCGGTCATTCGCCGGGTAGAACCACTCCACCCCGCGCTCGGTCACGATCGCGTCGTCTTCGAGGGGGATGCGCACCTTGGCGCCGCCGAACTCGTCGGCCCTGGTGTAGGCGAACAGTTCGATGGAGAACATGTTCGACGGCTTGATCTCGTACTCGAGCCGGGTCGGATTGAACCACGCGATCGAAGGCCCGATCCCGTGCCCCAGATTTCCGACCGAGTGACACCCGATGACCACGTCGGTCGTGTCGTCGTCGGTGGGCTGGTTGAACTCGATCATCTGGAACCCGGCGTTCGTGAGCTCCTCGCCGAGAAGCTCGAGCATCGCTCCCGCGGTCGGACCCGGCTTGATCGTGCGCCGGATCACGTCCCGGGCCGCCCGCCCGCGATCGAAGGCGTTCTGGATCCCCGGAGGCGCGGCGACCTCTCCGTCCTTCAGGACGTAGGCGATCCGCTTCATGTCGGTGTAGAAGTTCAGGTAGCCGACGCCCCAGTCGATCATGAGCAGATCCCCCCGCTGGATGATCCGGTCGTTCGAGGTGGCCTCGATCCCGGTCGGACCGGTGATGTAGATGGACGGCAACCCGAACGACGTGTCGAGACCGTTCTCGAGGAGCTGCTGCTCGATCCACCACGCCACGTCCTCGAGTGCGGTGACGCCCGGCGTGATGACCTCGTTGGAGAACGCGCGTTCGGCGATCCGGCGCGACCACTCGCCCGCCTCGCCGAAAGCCACGATCTCGCTGGCCACTCGACGGGACCGGAAGTCCGAGATGAGCTTCTCGGCCGAGACCAGTCGGTCGGCGTACGGCTCGCCCAGCGTCTCGCGCAGGTGGAGCCAGCTCGTATGGGAGAGCCCGTCAGCAGCCCCGATGCTCCGGGACATGTTCACACCGATCCGCTGCGGGTCCCGCTCGGCCACGAAGGCGGCGAGGTCGGCGCTCCCGACGACCTCGTCGTACACGCCGCACTGCTCGATCTTGTAGCCGGTGACGCCGATGGCCACCCGCTCGATGCGGTCGCCTCCACGGTCGGTGAAGATGACGTAGCCGATGCTGCCGACGTAGCCCCGGCCGAGATCCTCCCAGAGCGGATCCCGGAATCCTTCCTTCATCACCGTGATCCACATGTCCACGCGGTTTTCGCGCATGGCTTCGGGCAGGATCAGGTCGAACTTGTCCTCGCGGATCTGGCACATTCGCTCCCAGCGGACGCGGGCCTCGGTCTTGGCCGACGCCGCGACCGGGGCGAGGAGCGAGAAGAGGATCGCGGGGAGGATGAGGCGGCGGAGCGCCGGACGCATCTCGGTCATGGGGCGGAGTATGCGGTACCTACGGAGCGCCGCCGGTCAGGTCGGTCTCTCGGTGCCGGGCCCCGCCCCCACCGGGAGAACCGGCGGAGTCCGGCGCTCCGGCAGCTCGCTTGGGAATTGCCGGACTGGAGTCCGGCGCGCCGGCAGGACTGGAGTCCGGCGCTCCGGCAGTCCGGCGCTCCGTCAGGGGACCGGTGCGTCGTCGAAGACGGCCGCCGCCGCCGCGAGCGCTTCGGGGTCCGTCTCCCCTTCCGTCGCCACCGCATCGGCGAGAATCGCCTCGGCCTCACTGGGGGCGTACACCGCGATCTGGCCGGCGCGGAGCTCCATCAGAGCGATCGCCGTAGGTCGGCGGGAGTTCGTCTTGACTCGCGGCGCGGCGCCGAGCGTCAACTGGCGGACCCGCTGCGCGACCGCGTTGACCTGCATGAACGGACTGGATTCTTCGATTCTCAACGGTTTCTCCCAGGCGGCGACGCGAACTGCGCCCGCTCGACCATCAGGCGCTTCTCCGAGTCGGGAAGCGCCGAAAACGCAACCGCCTATTCTACCGTCGGCGCGCCGGTAGCCGGGTCCTCGCCGAGGAGATCCCGAAAGACCCGGAGCGACTCGGGGGCGGACCAGTCGCGGGCGCCGATGACCCGCGACACCAGACGGCCATCCCGTCCGATCAGCCAGGTCTCCGGGAACTGGAACACCTCGTAGCGCCGCGACACCCGCTTCCCCAGATCGTGGAGCACGAGGAACCGCAGCCGGTGCTCCTCCACGAACGGGGCGATGTCGTCGTAGCGCTCGTCCACCGAGACCGCGACGACCGCGAGGCCGTCGTCCTCGAGCAGATCGGCGAGCCGCTGGAGCGATGGCATCTCCTCCACGCACGGCGGACACCAGGTGGCCCAGAAGTTGAGCACCACGACCTGACCGGCGAGGTCGGCGAGCCGGTGCGAACCGCCGTCGAGGTCGAGCAGCTCGAAGGGCGGAGCGACCGCGCCCGGCTCCACCGGGTCCGGCCGCCGGGCGCACCCGCCGAGCAGCCCGCACACCCCGACCAGGACCGCGGCGGCCCGGACCCGACCGGTCATGCGGCCTCCCCCGCCGAGAGGAACAGGGCTCCGAGTCCCACCATCGTCTTGACGTCCTCGAAGCCGCCGGACAGCAACCGGCGGCGCGCCTCGGCAAGCGGCAGGAGCACGACCTCGATGTCCTCGCCCGGCTCGGGATGGGCGGGGCCCGGAGTCAGACCCACGGCGCGGAACAAATGGAGCCGCTCGGTGCAGAACCCGGGCGCGGTGACGAACGACCCGAGCGGGCGCAGCGCCGCCGCGCGGTAGCCGGTCTCCTCCCCGAGCTCGCGCCGCGCCGTCTCCTCGGGCGTCTCTTCCGACTCCCGGGTCCCGGCGGGGATCTCGAGCACTCGGCGCCGAACGGCGTGGCGGTATTGCCGAACCAGCAGGATCTCGCGGCGGGCCGTGACCGCGACGACCGCGACCGCACCCGGGTGGACGACGACATCCCTCGTCCGCGGTCTGGCCACTCCCGGCATCCGGACGCGAGCCCGCTCCACCCGAAAGAGGCGGCCGGAGAAGACCGTGGAGGTGTCGAGAGTCTCGAACTCCGAAGGCACCATCGCAGTCTATCGGCCGGAGGCGCAGAAGGGGGCCCCTCCCGCGCCGTGGTGCAGGCCGAGGAAAGGCCGGGCCTACTCGGTCGCCGTGTAGGTGAAGCTGGCCTCGGCGCTGCCGGACGGCTCCACCGTGACCATCATCTCCTGCTCGCCAAGCCGCTCATGCCAGACGCCGACGGTGTAGTCGCCCGGCGGGACGTTGCCGATCGTGAAGGACCCGTCCATGCCGCTGACCGCGAAGTAGGGGTGGTCGAGGACGCCGACGTAGCTGTTCATCCACCGGTGCACGTCGCACTTGAACGGCACCATGACCTCGACCTCATCGAACGTGCGGGTCGTGCTCATCCCCGCCACCGGCTGGCCGATGTTGAACTCCTGGTTCACCGTGGGGGTGGCGTGGATGTTGTGGAGGGTCTGGTCGCTGTTCAGGATGTTCAGCTCCTGGCCGACCTGGATGCCGAAGACGTGCGGCAGATAGACGCAACCCTCCTGGTTCAGCGTCATCGGCTCGGTGGGCGTCGGAAACCGCATGCCCTCGAGCCCGCTCTTGAGGTACACGAAGGCGTTCTGGAGACCGCCCTCCATGTCGGTGATCACGAACTCGGTCATGACCGCACCTTCATGCAGGCGGGCGCAGTTCGGGTCGGCGGCCATCTGGATCGCCATCGCCTCCGGCGCCTCGCCGTCGAGCGCGATCCGCCCCGAGATCGTTCCGGCGGTCGCCGGATCCACAGGGGCGGCCGGTGCGGCCGGCTCCGCGGCGGTCGAACCGGAATCGTCCCCACCGCCCCCGCATCCAGCGGCGAGCAGGGCGGCGACGAACAGCGGCGCAAGAGCGAGCGGGCGAGTGGCGGGAGCCATGGCGATGATGAAACCTCCGTTCCGGAACCGTTGTGGGGTCGTTGTCATCCGCCGGTTCGGCCGCCCGAACACAGTCGGGCAACGGATCGGCCGCGGCGGGACGGTCGCACAGGGACGCGGGCGCCCCCGGAAACAGGCGAATTCTACGGCGGCCCCCGTTTCGTGGCAACCGCGATGGTCGGCGCGGCGCCACTCCGACCCCCTCCCGGAGTACCATGCGACCATCCGATCGGCGCCGCGCTGCCGAGCCGGGAACCGGCCGACCACGCGGACGATCGGCTGAGTGCCATTGACTGACCACAGGAGCCGCCTGGAACCAGGGGGCGGGCGCCGGCCCGCGCGCCGGGGGGGTGAGAGGCTCGCCGCCGGGGCGCTTGCCAGCCTTCTTCTGGCGACCCCGGTGGTCGCATCGGAGGACGACCCGGTGCGGCAGGACCCGTTCCGCATCCAGGTTCAAGTCGAGGCGGTCAACCTCGGGGTCTCGGTCACGGACGAACGAGGACGGTTCGTTTCCGGACTGGAGGCATCCGACTTCGAGATCTTCGAGGACGGCATTCAGCAGCAGCTCACCTTCTTCGCCGCGGAGGCCGCGCCGCTCACGATCATCGTTCTCCTCGACGCCTCGCTCAGCATGCGGGCCAGCCTCGACTACGTGAAGGAGGCGGCAGCGACCTTCGTGGATCGGCTGTGGGAAGGCGACCGGGCCATGATCGGCGAGTTCAACGACCGGGTGCGGTTCAGCGCCGAGTTCACCGAAGACCGGCACCGGCTCACCTCGAGCATTCTGGCGCTCAACCCACTCGGACCGACCGCGCTCTACGACGCATCGATCATGGCCCTCGAACGGCTCCACTTCGCCGATGGGGACCGGAAGGCGCTTCTCGTGTTCACCGACGGCGACGACTCGCGCTCGATGGGATTCGGCAGCGAGTCCAGCGCCGGCGACGCCATCGAGGTGGCGAAGCTGACGGACGCGGTCGTCTATGCGATCGGATTCGAGGGGAACGGCAGCCGCGTGAACAAGCGCTTCCTCCGGCGGCTCACCTCCGAGACCGGCGGGCAGGCGCTCTTCCCCGAGCGGACCGGGGATCTCGTCAGCAGCTTCTCCCGCATCGAGGAAGACCTCCACGCCCAGTACCGACTGGCGTACGTGCCTTCGCGCGCCGAGCACGACGGCGAATGGCGCGAGATCCGGGTGCGCCTGCGGGACCGCGACGGCCTCACCGCCCGCACCCGCAACGGCTACTACGCGCTCCCGACTGACGAGCGGTAGCACACCGAGTCAGGACCCGGCGGATCCACACCGCCGTTGCGAGTGGGCTTGGGGTCGAGCGCGCGACCGAGGCTGGCCCGCCGCGTCAGGTCGCGCGGCGCGGCAACGCGCCTCCCCGGGACCGCTCGGTACGATCAGCGGGCTGATTCGACAGGCAGCTCCGCCGGAGAATGGCTCGAGTCTTACTCCTGGTCGCGGCGGGACTTGCGCCGGTGGCGGGTGAAGAGGACGTAGCCGGCGATGCCGCCGAAGACGGTGTAGGGCATCGCGAGCAGGAAGAGGATGGCCCGGTTGAAGCCGGCGGCGACTTCGGTGTTCTGCTCCAGCGCGGTGCGGCACATGGCGCACTGCGCGAGCGCCGCATCGGGCGCCGCGAGCAGCAGGAGACCGGCCGCGCCCGCGACGACGAGGATGCGGGACAGCGTGAGGGACACGGCAATCAGGAGCCGATCGCGCTCGGAAGGACGCATCCGTCGCTGGTCGACAGAAAAGCGCGGGAACACCTGGCAGCCCGGGCGCCGCGGGCGCTGGAGAGATCAGGGATCACCGGCGGATGTTCTCGGGGACATGCTCCTGGACGGTCAGGAGAACCGGGCCGGTGCTGGCACCGGCGCGGACCCGATACGGGGACGTAAACAGCGCATTCCGGATCTCCGTGTAGTCCGACTCCCTGAATTCCCCGTAGAGGCGGGGCGCGTACTCGCTTCTGACGATGGTTACCTGGAGGAAATAGTCTCCCGGCGGAAGGCCAGCCATCGCGAAGTAGCCCCTCGTGTCCGTGACCACGATAACCGTCTCGGCCATGCGGCCGTCCGGGCCCAATCGACTGGCCAGGACGGTCACGACGCTGGCGCCCGCTCCACTCGAGAGCGTCACCTGCCCCCAGAGTTCTCCGGTCGTCTCGAGCCAACCCTGACGAGGGCGCAACAACGACGCCCCGACCTGGTCATCGAACAGCACTCCACTCTGGAACACTCCGTCAACCTGGTCTCTGCCGTAGGACATGATGGGATCCACATGCCATCGCAGCCGAGAGAGATAGGCGTCCAGCAACTTCGGATTGTAGAATCGGTCCGCGTACGTCCCAGTGTGGCCGAGGCCCAGGCAGTGCCCCATCTCGTGCATGAGCGTCGCCTTGAGCCATTCCCGATACCGTTGACGGTAACGCGCAGTCGTGCGTTCACCCGGAACCTGAATCTTGGTCCCGGCTCCATGAATGGGGTCCGGGCTTCCAGGCAGACTGCGGGTATAACTCAAGTGCGCAAAGGTACTGGTGTCACTGATCTCGATACGAAGATGAATATCTTCGGGAAAGGGGTCGTCAAAAGCGACCCGAACCAACTCCAGCTCGATGTCCGCCGTCGGCACACTCGTCCATGGATCGAGGCCCCACCTCTGGACGAAGGCGCTCAGCTCCTCGTAGTCCTCGAACAGTCGGCTCTCGTACCACAGCGGATCATCCACTAGACCCACGATCAGCGTCTCCCCCGGCGGCCACAACTCCGGATCCCATCCTATGTCGGGGTAGCCGGACGGACGGAAGCCGTCGCCATAGCCCTGGTAATCGCCCGCGTATGACAAGCCCAAAGTGTGCGCCGTGAACCGGTATGCGTACAGATGGGGAACGAACAGCCCGATCACGAAAACGGGGAGCAGCGTCGCTATCCATCTCCACTTCATCACTCGTCCTCCTCCGAACCCGACGCCGCCAGCGTCCGCGCCTCCGCCCGCGCCAACGCCGATCGGTGGATCTCTCCCCCCGACGCCTTCTCCGCCAGCAGCCGGAAACGATACGCCGTGTCCGCCTTCAGCCCCCGCACCGTCCGCGGCCCCTGCTTCATCGTCAACTCCGTCCACTGCCGCGCACCCTTCGCCCGATACCCCAGCACATACCGCAGCCCCGCCTCCGCTTCCCACGCCGCCCGCACCGAACCCGCGCCCCGCGCGCTCACCCGGAACCTCCGCGGCGCCGCAAACACCAGCGTCTTCACGCTCACCCCCACTGACCACACCGGCGCCTCTCCCGCGCCCCGCACCCCCCGCACCTGCACCTCGTACTCCGTCTCCGGCGCCAGCCCATCCACCACCAGCTCCGTCCCCGACGCCTCCCCGCTCTCGAAATCCGACTCCCCCTCCTCGCGCCAGCGCACCTCGTACGACTTCGCCCCCGCAACCTCTTCCCACTTCACCCGCAGCCCGAACGCCGATTCCGCCGCCGCGCTCACCCCCGCCGGCGCCGACAGCGCCGCCCGCTCCGTCGTCGCCGTCACCGCTCGACTCCAACCCGACCGATACTCCTTCCCACCCCGAGCCAGCACGCTCCGCACCCGATACCGATACCTCGTCCCCGACCGCAGACCACGGTCCTCCCGCCTCCGCCCCGACAAACCGATCACCGTCGTCTCCGTACTCCCCGTTCGGCGACGCTCCATCTCGTAGCTGCCCGCCGCCTTCACTCCGTTCCACTCCAGCCGGATCCGGCTCGACGACGTCGCCGTCGCCTTCAACCCCCCGGGGGCCGCCAGACGCTTCGTCGTCACCGTCACCCCCTCGCTCCACTCCGAGCGCTCCGTCCCCGCCAGCGCCCGCACCCGCACCTCGTACCCCGTCTCCGGCGTCAGCCCCTTCAGCGTCGCCCGCGTCGCGCTCCCCGAGCTCTCCGGATCCGTCCACCGCAGCTCCGCCGTCCGCCACCTCCACTCGTAGCTGTCCGCCCCCTCCACGCTGTCCCAGTCCAGATCCACCCGCACCGACGAAACCGCCTCCCCGGTCACGCCCCCCGGCGCCTGCAGCCCCGCCGCCGGCGTCGTCACTTCAACCGACGCGCTCCAACCCGACTCCCAACGGCTCGCTCCCCGAACCAGCACCGCCCGCACCCGATACCCATACCCCGTCTCCGCCGCCAGCCCCGCTTCCTCGCGCTCCGTCCCCGAAACCGGGATCAGCGTCGCCTTCTCGCTCCCCGACCGACGACGCTCCAGCTCGTAGCCTCCCGCTCCCGCCGACGCCACCCAACCCAGCGACACCGTCCCCGCATCCGTCACCTTCGCCGTCAGCCCCGACGGAACTCCCAGCTCCGGCGTCGTCACCGTCGCCCTCGCGCTCCAGTCCGACTTCTCCGTCCCCCTCCACGCCCGCACCTGCAGCTCGTACTTCGTCCCCGGATCCAGCCCCGCGTGCTTCGAGTTCCGCGCCGTCCCCACGTCCTCCGCGCTCCATGGCCCGCTCCCCGCCCGGTAGCGCACCTCATACCCCGTCGCCGCCAGGACCCCGTTCCACTCCAGATCCACCTCCACCGGCGATACCGCCGACGCCTCCAGATCCGTCGGCGACAACGGGCCCGCCGCCGGCGTCGAGATCGGGACCGGATCGCTCCAGGCCGACTCCACCCGATCCACACCGCTCCCCGCCACGCTCCGCACCCGATACGAATACGCCGTACCTCCCAGCACACCATCGTCCACATGCTCCGTCCCCGTCACCGGGATCTCCGCGACCTTCTCGCTCCCCGACCGTCGCCGCTCCAGTGCATACCCCTCCGCCTCCGATACCGCCCCGCCCGTCAGCCCGCTCTCCCGCGCGCTCGTCCCGCTCCCCGCCGAATACGCGGCGCCCCAGTCGCCCTCCCCCTTCTTCCGCCGCAACTCGTAGCTGTCCGAACCCGTCACCGCCTTCCAGATCACCTCCATCGTCCGCGCCGCCGGCGACGTCACCGAAAGACCCGACGGCGCCTCCACCTCCGTCGTCGCGCACACCTCCCCCGTCCAGTCCGACTGCCCCGTCGCCCCCTTCCGCGCCCGCACCCGCCCGCAATACCGGCTGTTCCCCGACAGACCCGTCGCGTCGTGGCTCGTCCCGCTCCCCACCTTCTCCACCGCCTCCCCGAACGAGCCCGAACCCGTCCGCACCTGAAACTCATACCGGTCCGCCCCCGTCACCGCGTCCCACGTGAACCGGATCGCCGACCACGACGACGCCACCGCCGCCAGACCCTCCGGCGCACCCAGCGGCGCCGCCTTCGTCCGCCCCGTCGCGCGCGCACTCGCCGAATGCGTCCCCGTAAACACCGCCCGAACCTCGAACTCGTACCCCGTGTCCGCCTCCAACCCCTCCACCCAGTGCGACCGAAGCGCCGTAGCCGTCCACCCACTCCACGCGCCCCCCTCCCCGCGCCAGCGCAGCTCGTACGACTTCGCCCCCGCAACCCGGTCCCATCTCAGCTCCATCTGCGTCTGCGACAACGCCGTCGCCGCGAACCCCGTCGGCGCGCCCCCCGTCGCCGTCAGCGTCCTCCCGCTCACCGACGACGCCGACGACTTCGTCGATCCCTTCACCGCCCGAACCTCGAACTCGTAGCCCGTCCCCGCGCTCAGCCCGCTCACCCGGCGGCTCGTCCCGCTCTCCGAGCTCCAGTTCCCCCAACTCCCCCCGGACGCACGCCAGCGCACCTCGTAGCCCGTCGCCCCGCTCACCGCGCTCCAGCTCAGGTCCATCGCGCTCGACGACGCCGCCGTCGCCGTCAGGTTCGACGGCGCCGAAACACCGGTCGTCGGGGGCTCCGGGTCGGGCTCTGGTTCCGGCTCGGGGTCGGGGTCGGGGTCGGGTTCCGGCGGTGGAGTGTCGTCGTCGGTCGTGGCGCTCGCGTCCACCCATTCCGACTTCCCCCCGGCTCCCACCGAGCGGGCCTGAAACTCGTAGCTGGTGGCCGCCGCGAGGCCCGTCACCCGATCGGTCAGGACCTTCCCCACGTCCATTCTTGACCCGTAGTTCGCAGTCCCTTCTTCCCTCCACTGGATCTCGTAGCTCGTGGCGCCGGCTCCATGCCGCCAGGTCAGCTCGATCACCGTGTCGGACTTCGCCTCCGCCTCGAAATCTTTCGGGGGATCAGGGGGGTCTGATGGCGGGTCCGGAACCCTCCTGCACCTCTCCGTCGAAGGCACCGACTTGTGGTCACCCGGTCCCGCGATCGCCAAGACGGTGTAGCAGTATTCGCCGGGCTTCAGATCCGGATCCTTGTGCATCGTAACGGACGGGGTGGCGATCACGGTGGAACCCCTTCGCACCTCATAGGAAATGCTCTTGCATCCTTCAGGCTTCGTGACGGCGTTCCACATGACGTTAAGCGACATCTTGTCCGTGCCCAGACGCACCTCCAGGCCGTCCGGCTTGGAAGGCGCCGTGCAAGGAGGAATAACTTCGTCGCACTTCTTGGTCGAGGGTGCGGACTCGTGGTTGCCCGGGCTCCCGATCGCCGCAACCGTGTAGCAATACTTGCCCGACGCCAGGTCCGCATCCGTGTGGGTCGTACCGGACTTGGTGGCGATCACGGTGGAACCCCGTCGCACCTTGTAGGAAACGCTCGTGCATCCCTCGGGCTTCGTGACGGCGCTCCACTCGAGAAGGAACGACTTCCCGTCCGACCCCTTCCTCAACGTGAAGCCTCCGGGCGGCGAAGGGGCCTTACAAGAAGGAAGCTTGGGAATGGACACGCATGTGCTCGCCGTCTTGCCCCATGGGACCGTCGCGGTGTAGCAGAGCCTCTTGCCTCGGTTCGTGTTCTCGACCGGGTCGTCCTTACTGGTTGCGGTCGTCGTGAACGCGGTGAAGTTGCCGCCGCTGATCTGGAACGTACCGTCCCAGTCGCACCGATCCTGCGGGGCCCGGGAGCTCCACGACACCTCCACCTTGGCCGGCGCCCGGTAGCGGGCCGAAATCGTCACCGGGAAGTCGAAGCAGAACGAATCCTGCCGCTGCGGCTTTGGCTCCTCCTCTTCTTCCTCCTCCTCGTCCTCTTCTTCCTCCGACCCCGAGGGCGGCTGCTCCTCCGACGCAGCCGTCTCTTCAGCCGGCGGGTCTTCCGCGTTCGGAGGTTCCTCTTCCGCGGGCGGATCCGCCGGCGTCTCGGCGGACGTCACCGGCTTCGGCGCCGCGACCTGAAACGCCAGCGCCGACGGCGCGGCCCCCGCGGAACCCGACGATTGTCAATGGCCATCGAAAATGCGACACTTCTGGCCATTGAAAATGCGACACTTTTTGGGTCGCGACTCGTTGTGGGAAGCCCGGCTCGTCCGTGGTCGTCGAGGTGCGAGGCGACCGAGACCTGGGTCGTCGGGGCTGGGGTTGAACTTGCGGTGCGGGGCGTTTCAGTAGCCCTCGCCTGAGGACTCGCCCCGGCGGGGAGCCTCGGAGATGAGGCGGTCGGCGCGGATGTCCGGTGCGCGGCGGTCAACTCACTCCGGTCCGTGACCAGCAGGGATCCGGCGCGTTCCGGGTCGCAACGCGGAAGGAGCGGAGCGACGGGAGCGGGGCGACCCGGAACGCAGGGGCGCGTCACCGGGGGCCTCTCCCTGCCGACTGCCCCTGGCGGGCGTGAGCCCCGGTCGAGTGGATCGTCCTGGTCAATGTCGTCGGGTGCGACGACGGCCATCGAAGATGCGACTCCTTCGGGACCGCCACCTGCCACTGGATGTCCATCGGGTTCACGATCGCGGAGATCTCGGGTCGCGGTGACGAAGGTCATCGTTGCCGGGCTGGCGGCCCACGGCGTGTCGGTAGTCTTCGCCTGAGGGCTCGCTGAGCGGACGCCGGTCCCGCCCACGGCGCCCGAACCTCTCGAAGGAGTCGTTGATCGGTCAGATGTCGGGGGCGCGGCGGTCAGCTCACTCCTGTCTGTGACGAGGAAGGATCGGGCCCGTTCCGGGTCGCAACGCGGAGGGAGCGGAGCGACCGGAGCGAGGCGACCCGGAACGCGCGGCCTCGTCACCGGGGGCCTCCCGCTGCTGACTGCCCCGCCTCGCGGGCGTGAGCCCCGGTCGGGTGGATCGTCTTCGACAGCTCCATCCGGCGACGCATCCGGTAGCTGTTCCCCCGGATGTTCACGATATGGCAGTGGTGCAGCAGCCGGTCCAGCAGCGCCGCCGCCATCACCTCGTCGCGGAGGATCTCTCCCCAGTTCTCGAACCCCTGGTTCGACGTCAGCACCGTCGAGACCCGCTCGTAACGTCGGTTGACCAGCTGGAAGAACAGGATCGCCCCGTTCCGCGTCACCGGCAGGTAACCGATCTCGTCCACCACCAGAAGCGACGGGTAGGTCAGCGTCTTGAGGCGCTGGTTCAGCCGACCCGCCGCCTCCGCCTCCTCCAGCGAGGCGATCAGGTCCGTCAGCGTCCCGTAATACACCCGCCGACCGTTCTCCGCCGCCGTGATCGCCAGGCTGATCGCCAGGTGCGTCTTCCCCACTCCCGGCGGCCCCAGGAACACCACGTTCTCCTTCCGCTCCACGAACCCCAGCTCATGCAGCGACGCGATCTGCTCCCGCTTGATCGAGGGCTGGAAGCTGAAGTCGAAATCCGCCAACGTCTTGATCGCCGGCAGCCGACTCGAACGCATCGCCGTCTGCAGCCGCCGGCTGTTCCGAAGCGCGATCTGCGCGCGCAGCAGCCGCTCGATCGCCTCCGAGGCGGTCGTGCCTCCTCCGTCCACTCCGGACAGCACCTCGTCCAGCGCCTCCAGAGCTCCCGGCATCTTCAGGTCGGCCAGCTGAGCCGCAATCCGTTCCCGGCGTGACAGTGTCTTCATCCGATCTCCTCCGCGATCTGCGCATACGTCGCCAGCGGACGACGCTCGACATCCACCTGAAGCGGTGAGCTTCCTCGCCGACCTCGCCGCCGATCCCGGGGACCGGGCCGCGGCGTCACCGGCCGATACGGCCACCGCGCCAGCGGCCCCAGGTGTCCGCGCTCCTCCTCGAACCGATCCGCGGGCCGCTCCTTCAGCGTCCCGTGAACCCGCACGTTCGCTTCCCGCGTGAGCCATTCCTCCGCCCGCGCGTTCAGGTCCTCGTCAGAGACGAAGTCCCGACCGTAGAAGAAGCTCTCCCGGATGTACCGGATCGGCCGCTCGACCTTCCCCTTCGTCCTCGCCCGATACGGACGACACGCTCGGATCCGGAAGCCCCAGTGGTTGCTGAACCGCAGGAACTCCCGGTTCTCCACCACCCGGCCCCCGGTGCGCCGCCCGTCCGACGTGATCACCGCCTTCATCTGATCGAACAGCAGCTCCGACGGCACGCCGCCGAACGCGCGGAACGCCGCCTCCAGCCCCCGCATCACCACCGGCATCGTCTGCCGCTCGTAATACCGAAGCCACATCAGCCGCGAGTAGCCCAGAACCACGACGAGCGCATACCGCCTCCCCCACGGCAGCCGGAAGTTCGCGAAGTCCACCTGCCCCTGATGCCCCGGCGGCGTCTCGAACCGACGCGCCGGCTCCGGAGCCGGACCCCGCCGGATCCCCCGGACATACCGCTTGACCTGGTTGTAGCTCCCCTCGTAGCCCGCAGCCTGAACCTCACGGAACAGCCGCGCCGCCGTCAGCTTCGGATGGCTCGCCAGCCGAGCCCCGATGATCCCCTTGTAGCGGTCCAGCTTCGACGGCGCCCGCGCCCGCGGCCCATACCTCACCGCCTCGTCGTCCAGATCCCGGTTCAGCTGCCCGGTCGCGATCCAACGATGGACCGTGCTTCGGCTCACGCCTACCTGACGAGCGATCGCCGCCTTCGTCAGTCCCTGCTCGAGGTAATGCCGTAGTAGCACCCGCTGCTCTCTCCCGATCATCGCGCCTCCCTCTCCGAGTGGAGACGCGTGTGTAACCCGAGGCCACCTCGAACTCACCAGCCCCCGGATCAGGCCCACGATCCCGAGCCCGATGTGTCTCATTTTCGATGGCCACATCTGTCCTATTTTCGACGGCCAGCAACAACGATCCCGCGGAACCCGATCCACTCTCCGCGGACGCCGAGGCCGCCGGAGCCGGAACCATCGCCGGCGCACTGGGCGCCAACACCGAACTTCCCGAGTCGCCTTCGCAACTGACCGCGGAGGCAACGACGACGAACAGACCAACAGCCCGGGCCAGGCCGCGCACACCGCGCCCGGTCAAGCGCGGACGCTTCCCGCAGTCCGCGGCGATCACCTGCTGCTCCCCTCGGGTCGAAAGCAGGAGGGCGCCTCGTCGCCGCCACCCCAATGGCATCCCGACGGATCACAGACCACCGAACTCACCTCATCGGTCCCCGGGCAGAGGCGCGCCTTGAAGCCCGGCGCCAACCCCTCCTCCGGACAGTCATTTTGAGCAGTCCAGTCACCGTTCGGCATCCACAGCTCGAGGTCATGCTCCCATCCGCCTCCGGCCCGGCGCGCCCGCCAGTCAACAACCGCGCTCGCCCGATAGAAGTCGATCACCGCCAGACTACCGGATCCCGCGCGCAGCCGAATCGGGATCAGGTACCCGTCTATCGGGTATCGGTCAACGGAGCCAACTCGGCGCACGGCTTGGGGGGACCCGGCGGTCGCGACGGGCGCGACGCAGGCGGCTGGGCCGTCCGGGCGGGGCCCCACCGTAATGGTCACCCTATCGGACAACCGGCGCAGGTTGTCTGGTGCTCTCCGGCGACGCGCATCGAGGGCCTCCATCGTAAACATCCTAGTCTCGATCGGGCACACCGTCGTTTCCCAATACCCTTCCGATCCGTCATCACTCACCCGATGAGCCTCGAGTGGAGGACTAACCAATCTGACGTTCTCGACCGACCCTGAAACCGACAATTCCACCGTCGCGCATCCGCCCCACTCGACCTCCGGCGGCGTGGCTGTGATCGAGACCGAGGGTGGCGAAACACCCTCTGGAGCAGGCTCCTCCCTCATGACGTGACTTGCCTTCCCAATAGAAATCCCGTCGGTGTCAAAGGCTTCGATCGTGTAGGTGGTGATCTCGGTCGGACACACCACGACGTAGGTCGGCCTTGGGGGGATCTTCCGATTTCCAGGCTGCACCACCATCCAAGCGGCTCTGCTCACGATCTCCGTCGAAAACACCCACGATAGAGTGTCGCATTCGCCCCACCCGACCTTCACCGCACCGTAGATCGTCAACGGCGGAACTCTCAGGATGTAACTGCCCTTACCAATGGAAGTCCCGGCAGTGTCAAGGACCTCGATCGTGTAGGTCGTGCTCCCCGTCGGACACACCACGACGTGGTTCGGCTGTGGCGGAAGCTTCAGGTCTCCCGGCTGCACCACCACCCGGACGGCGCTGCTGCCGACCGGGGTCGAAAAGAGCCATGACAGAGTGCTGCACCCACCCAACTTGACCTCCGGCGGCGTGGCTGTGATCGAGACCGGCGGCACACCCTCCGGACTAGGTTCCGCCTTCACGATGTAACTTGCCTTCCCAATAGAAGTCCCGTCGGCGTCAAGGACTTCGATCGTGTAGGCGGTGATCTCGGTCGGACACACCACGACGTGGTTCGGCTGTGGCGGAAGCTTCAGGTTTCCCGGCTGCACCACCACCCCGACGGCGCGGCTGCCGACCGGGGTCGAAAGGAACCATGACAGAGTGCTGCACCCACCCGACTCGACCTCCGGCGGCGTTGCCGTGATCGAGACCGGCGGCGCCCCCTCCGGAGAAGGTTCCGCCGTCAGGATCAGCGATGACCTCGCCAGGACAGCACCATTACCGTCGAAGGCCTCGATGGTGTAGGTGGTGGTCGCCCACGGACATACCGTGAATGTCCTTCGGTCGAGAGGGAGGGAGACGCTGCCAGGCTGCAACTCGAGCCGCTCGGTGCGACTTTCAATGTCCGGGCTCGGGTAATACCAAAACAGCGTAGTGCATTGATCCCATGGCTTCGGGTTCGGCAGGGCCGCGAAGGTCACGAAGAACGGGGTCCCCGTGTACACCGGCGGTGGCGGCCCCACCCATGGCGCCTCCGGGGTCGCGCCGCCCGGCGACTCACACCCAGCGGCGGCCATCCAGGCAGCGAGTGCGAATCCCGAGAGTCGGACGAGCGCAAGCCGACGCCGCCGAAACTCCGGGGCATCGCCGAGCCCCGCTCGGACCTCCCCCGCCGAGTCGCCGACCGATCGGGAGCCCACTCGGCGTCGGTCAGTCGAACCGCGCCGCCCCCCAAGCCGGAAACCGCCGCCGGGTGTCTCATTCAAGCTTGGCCCTCCGTCCCGAATCCAGCCCGGGCGATGCGGCCGGTCCGTTTCGGCGCGGCGCGAGAACGCCCTCGCGGCTCGCGGGTGAGGCGCCGGCGGCGGGTGAAGAGGACGTAGCCGGTGCCGGAGGCGAAGACGGCGTAGGGCATCGCGAGCAGGAACAGGATCGCGTTGTTGAACCCGGCGGCGACTTCGGTGTTCTGCTCCAGCGCGGTGCGGCACATGGCGCACTGCGCGAGCGCCGCGTCGGGTGCGGCGAGCAGCAGAAGGCCGGCCGCGCCCGCGACTACGACGACGAGGCGGGACCGGGTGACGGACACGCGGGATCAGGAGCCGACGGCGCTCCGCAGGATGTGGAAACCGTCGTAGGCGGGCAGCACGAACATCAGGATGCTGGTCACGAACAGGCCCACCAGCACCGTCAGGAGGAGCGCCATGTGCTCGAACTTGAGGTGCATGTAGTAGAAGATGATCAGCGTCGCCTTGATCGCGGACCCGAACAGCAGGAGCACTGCGCCGAGCGCCGCCGGGAGCGAAGCGCCCTCGATGGCGATCATGAGCAGCGTGACCGAAAGCAGCACGACCCAGAGGATCCAGTAGAAGCGGTAGGGGTGGGCGTCGCTCGACACGGGGCTCCTCCTAGACCAGATAGAAGAGGGCGAAGACGAAGACCCAGACCAGGTCCACGAAGTGCCAGTAGAGGCCGGCGTTCTCGATTCCGGCGGCGGAGTACTTCCCGATCGCCGCCCGGATCGCCACTACCAGCAGCACGGTCACGCCGGTCAGGACGTGGAAGCCGTGGAACCCGGTGATCACGAAGAAGAACTGGCTGAACGTGGGCGGACCCCACGGATTCGACAGGAGGGCGCCGCCCTCGTGGATGAAGTGGCTCCACTCGTAGGCCTGCATCCCGAGGAAGCCGAACCCGCCGAGGATCGTGAGCCAGAGCCACCGGGTCGCGATCTGCGGCCGCTTCAGCTCGGCGGCCTTCACCGCGCACGCCATGGTGGCGGACGACGTGATCAGCACGAACGTCATGGCCGCGATGTAGGTGAGGCTGAACACCTCGGACTGGACCGGCCAGCTTCCGGTCGCGATCCGCACCACGCCGTAACTCACCAGGAGTCCGGCGAACAGCAGCGCATCGGTGACGATGAAGAACCACATCATCATCTTCTGCCAAGCCACGCCGAACGGGCTGGCGCCGCCGCCCCAGTCGGCCTGGGCGATTGCGGTCTGGCTCATGGACTCCTCCTCTCTCGGTTTCCGCCGTGGATCCTGACGAACCTCGCGAAACCTCAGCCGAGCAGGGAAAGGACGGCCAGGAGATAGACCCACAGGCCGCCGGTGAAGTGCCAGTAGATGGCAGTCAGGGTGGGGGCGTCGCTGCGCCCGGGGACGAGCCGGCCGGTCGCTGCGAGACCGAACAGCGCGAGCAGCGCGATCACCCCGGCGACCAGGTGGACGCCGTGGACACCGGTGAGGATGAAGAAGAAGCTGCTCTTGGGGTGGCTCACGAGAAACACCCCGGCCTCGTTGAGCTGGAGCCAGCCGGCGTACTGGCCGGCGAGGAAGCCGGTCCCGAGCGCGGCGGTCGCCGCGCTCCAGGAACGGAAGGAGGCGAGGCGTCCGTCCCGGAAGGCGCGGCGCGCCGCCTCCAGCGTCGCCGAACTGAGCGCGATCAGCACCGTGTTCATCCACAGGACGGGCGGCAGCTCCAGCGGCACCCAGTCGGCCCCGCCGCTGCGGACGATGTAGGCCGACGTGAAGGCGGCGAACAGCATCGTGATGCCGCCGAGCCCGACGAGCAGACCCAGCCGGTTCACCTGCCGACGGTCAACGCCGACTCCGGCGGCGACGGCGCTCAACGGACGCACTCCGACCGGATGAAGCCTCGGTCCCCCGGCGCCGCGGCGATCACGATCGGATTACGCCTTCGGCTCCCACTGCGGGATGAAGTCGCGCTTCCGGTCCGGGCGGCTGTAGTCGTAGGGCCAGCGATGGACCTCGGGGATGTCGCCTTCCCAGTTTCCGTGGCCCGGCTTCGCGGGCGTGGACCACTCGAGGCCGGCCGCGTCCCAGGGATTCCCGGTCGCCGGCGCGCCCCGTCTCATGCTGGAGAAGTAGTTCCACAGGAAGAGCAACTGCCCCGCGAACAGGACGAAGGCGGAGATCGTGATGAACAGGTTCACCGGCTGGAGCGGCTGGAGGTACTCGTAAACGTTCGGGTCGTAGATCCGCCGCATCATCCCGGCGACCCCGAGATAGTGCATCGGGAAGAACACGGCGTAGTAGGCGAGGAACGTGATCCAGAAGTGGATCTTTCCGATGCGCTCGTTCAGCTTGCGCCCGAACATCTTCGGATACCAGAAGTACACCGCGGCGAACGCGCCGAACAGTCCGGCGCCCGCCATGATGAAGTGGAAGTGGCCGACCACGAAGTAGGTGTCGTGGAGCTGGATGTCGGTGGCGTTCGTGCCGAGGAAGATCCCGGTGAGGCCGCCGGTGACGAACAGCGACACCACGGCGAGCGCGAAGAGCGCCGCCGTCGTGAATCGGATCTTCGCCTTGGCGATCGTGAACAGCCAGTTGAACGCCTTGACCGCCGACGGGACCGCGATGGCCAGGGTCGTCACCACGAACAGGCTGCCGAGGAACGGGCTCATGCCGCTCACGAACATGTGGTGGCCCCAGACCAGGAAGCTCAGGGTGCCGATCGCCATGATCGCGTACACCATGGAGCGATAGCCGAAGATCGGCCGGCGGCAGAACGTGGCGAGGACATCCGAAGTGAAGCCCATCGCCGGCAGCATGATGATGTACACCTCGGGGTGGCCGAGGAACCAGAACAGGTGCTGCCACAGGAGCGGGGTTCCACCCTCGTGCGGCATCAGGGTGTCGCCGATGAAGATGCCCGCGGGGAGGAAGAAACTGGTCCCGAGGGAGCGGTCGAAGGTCAGCAGGATCGCGCCGGCGGCGAGGGCCGGGAACGAGAGCAGGCCGAGGATGCCCACGACGAACTGCGCCCAGGTCGTGAGCGGCATCCGCATCATCCGGAGACCCTTGGTGCGCAGGTTCAGGATGGTGACGACGAAGTTCAGCCCGCCCATCGTGAACGACGCCACGAAGAAAATCATCCCGATCAGCCACAGCGTCTGCCCCGCACCGGATCCGGGGATGGCGCTTCGGATCGCCGACAGCGGCGGGTAGGCGGTCCAGCCGGACGCCGCGGCGCCGCCTTCGACGAAGAACGAGATCAGGATGATGATCGCTCCGGGAACCACCGTCCAGAACGACAGCATGTTCAGGAACGGGAAGGCCATGTCCCGCGCGCCGATCTGGAGCGGGATGAGGAAGTTCCCGAACCCGCTCACCGGGAGCAGCGAGAGCAGGAAGAACACCATGATCGTGCCATGCATGGTGAACAGCGACACGTAGAACTCAGGGGTCATGATGCCCGAGGCCATCCCCACCGGGAACAGGTTCTCGAGGAACGGCCACGGCTTCGACGGAAACCCGAGCTGCAGACGGATGAGGACGGCGAGGATCCCGCCGATGAACCCCATGATCATCGCCAGCGTGAAGTACTGCTTGCCGATCATCTTGTGATCGAAGCTGAAGATGTACTTGCTGATGAAGCTCTCTTTCGCGTGAGCCATCGGTTGTCTCTCCGTTCGGTCCGGGGGAGTTCTGGTTGCGGGGATCCCTGTGTGGTCGGGTTCGGACAGTCTCAGGAGCCGGGGGCGTTCTCCGCCAGCCACGCCTGGTAATCGCCCTCCTCCATCACCTCGAGGAACGCGCGCATCCGGTAGTGCCCGAGCCCGCAGAGCTCGGCGCAGGCGACCTCGTAGCTGCCCGCCTTCACCGGGGTGAACCAGACCTCCGTGACCATGCCCGGCACGAGATCCTGCTTCACCCGGAAGTTGGGAAGGAAGAAAGCGTGCTGGACATCCTTCGAGCGCATCAGGATGCGGGCTGGGCGGCCGATCGGCAGCACGAGCTGGTTCGTCAGGACCCAGTCGTCCGCGGCCGCCGGGTCGTCGCGGTCGATCCCGATCTGGTTCTCGATGGAGTAGAGCTCGGGGTCGAAGCGCCCGAACTCGCCGTCAGCGCCCGGATACTGGAAGTCCCACTGAAACTGCGCCCCGACCGCCATGACGGTGACCGCGCCGTCCGGAGCCGGGCCCCTGACCCGGTCCCAGTAGCGGAGTCCGACCAATACGATCGGCACCAGGATCACCATCGTGCCGACCGTCCACGTCATCTCCAGCCTGTGGCTCTCGTGCCAGTGGCTCGAGGAGGCGCCCGCGCGGTTCCCGCGGTAGCGGTAGATGACCCAGCCGAGAGCGATCTGGTAGAGGATGTAGGCCGCGCCGGTGATCCCGAGGATCACATAGAAGAGCGTGTCCAGGTAGCCGCGGTCCGAGGCCAGCTCGGGCACGTCGTAGCGCAGGAAGAACAACGACGAGAGCAGAACGATCGCCCAGATGGCGATCGCCATCGCGACCCCCTGGAAACCGCCCTCGTTCGCGCGTGGTTCATCGGCCATGCGGAGTCTCCTCGAACGCCGGCGCATCCACCGGCCTGAGCGCCGTGCCCGGAGTCGGCGGGCGCGGAAGGCCCCCTCCCCGCTTCCGGACGCGCCGGGCGCTCATCGGTCGTAGTTCATGATGTAGGAGGCCACCGCCCGCATCTGCGCCATCGGGTCCCCGTCGAGGATCCCGGGCAGCGGCGACAGGCGATTTCCCTGCTGGTCGAGCGGCCAGAACTGCGGCATCTGGGTGCCGGGCGTGATGTGCTGGGGATCGGCCAGCCAGTCCACGATCCAGTCGTGGGTCAGCCGTTCCTCCGCGAGCCGGAAGGACGGCGCGAGCTGCGACGCTTCCATGGTTCCGGCCGCGGATGCGATGTGGCACCGCTCGCACTGGAGCTGGTCCAGCAGATCGGATCCGACCCGCAACTCGTCCCCGGTGTATTCCCGCTCTCCTTCGGCGTCGAACGGCTGGGCGCCGTCCATGGCGAGGAAGCCGGTCACCAGCGTGTTCGCTTCCTCCGGCGTGAAGGCGAAGGTGGGCATCCGGGTCTCCATCCAGAAGCGGACCTCGGTGGGTTCGCGCAGGAAGTGGTAGAGCCAGTCGGCCTGCGTGCGACTCCCCTGGGTGTTCAGGTCGGGGGGGCGCATGCCGGCGTCGGCGAGGGTCTCGTAGATCCCGCCACCCTGGCCGTCCACGAGATGGCAGCCGCGGCAGTTGTAGTTGTGGATCAGCACCCGCGCCTGCTCGGCGACCGCCTCGGCGGCGGACAGCGTCTTCACTCCGTCCTGCGGGAACTCGTCCCGCACCAGCCCGAGGACGGTGCGCACGATGTGAGTGCGGTCGGAGTCGGTGAAGTCGAACTGGGGCATCCGCAGCTTCTCGGCCGGGCTCTTGACCTTGCCTCGGTCGTAGATCCGCGGCTGGGCCAGTTTCTGCTCCAGCCACGCCTGGCGGGTGTGGGGGATGTCCACGTAGCCGAAGTCCAGACGGGTCACCATCTTGGAGCCCCAGGTCGAGAGATCCACGCCGATCTTCTGGGCGTCCTCGAAGCCGCCGATCTCGTGGCAGCCGAAGCAGCCGTAGCGGCGGATCAGCCCCGAACCGGAATAAAGGAGCTTGTCCTGCTCCGACATCCCTCCCAGGCGCTCCTGAGCGAGGCTGTCCGGCAACCCGGTCCGGAGGAACTCGAGGGTGATCGCGTCCAATGCGCCCGGGTCGGCGGCCGGGACCGGCATCGCCTCGAACGCGGGGGCCTCCGACTCAAGCAGGAACGCGGTGATGTCGGCCGCCTCCTGATTCGTGAGCCGCAGACTCGGCATGAACGTCTCGTCCCAGTAGTGCTGCGGGTCGCGGACCCACTCGTAGAGGAACCCGGCGTTCAGCTTCGCGCCCAGCCCGGTGAGCGCCGGACCGCGGCGGCGGTAGATGCTCGCCTCCTCGTACCCGGTCTCATCGAGGAGGTGGCAGCCGAGGCAGCCGACCTGCCCGACCAGCGTTTCCCCCCGGGACGGGTTGCCGGCCGGCGGCGCCGCGTAGTCGCGGCCCTCGGTGGAGTGCGCGAACACGTACTCCACGATCGCGGCCACTTCGGTGTCGTTCCGGACCTGGAGCTCGGAGTCCGGGTTGTTGTCCAGATCCCAGAACTTCGGCATCCACGTCGAGGCGCGGAACGACTTGGGATCGCGCACCCACCGCGCCACGAAGTCGCGGTTCGTCTTGCTGGCGACGGCGCCGAGCGCGGGACCGCGGTTGCGGCGGTCCTCGTAGCCGACGGTGTTGTGGCAGCCCCAGCACCCGGACAACTCGAACGTGAGGCGGCTCTGGTTCAGGTCCTGAGCCCGCGGAATGAAGATCTGGTCGCGGTGGCACTTCACGCAGCCGGCCTCGGTGAGGCTGGCCTGGTACATCGGGCTGTCCCAGTAGTGGTCTTCCTTCCAGCCGTACTTCTCCACCCACTCGTGCTCCTCTTCCACCGACTCGGGGGTGTGGGTGGCGCCGGTGAAGCTCAGCTTCCGGCCCCGTCCGAAATGGCAGGAGGTGCAGCCGAAATTGTCCACCGGGTGGGCGGACTCCCGGGACACGTAGGTCTCGAGGTCGGGGTGGGTGGTGAAGGGCTGGGGCGCGTCGGCGTACTCGGGGTTGTCTATGCCGAGGTGGCAGGTCTGGCAGCGGTCGATGCGGGGGACCCGGGCGAAGTTCAGATCCTCGGTGACGTTCGCGACCAGGACCTGATGGACCTCGATGGAGGGATCAATGAAGTCCAGCATCGGCAGGTTGCGGAAGGTGTTGGGGAAGTTGTCCGCGATCGAGTTCAGCTTCCGCTGCGCGAGGGTGACCGCCTGGGACAGCCGCTCGCGCTCCCCGTTCAACTCGGTGACCCGCGCCCGCCGCTCCCGGAGTTCGGCCCGCCGGGCGGCGAGGTCGTAGTCGAGCGAGACGCGAACGTCGCGCGCCTCGAAGAAGCTGGCCTCGAGGGCGCTGAACTCCTCGGCGGACACGGCCCGGCCCAGCGGGACGCCGCGCTCCCGGGTCTCCTCGAAATAGAACTTGTCGGAGTCGTAGATCGCCTTGATCTCCCGCTCCCGGATGTCGGCGAGGGTCCGCTCCCGGTCCATCGCCGCGATCTCGGCCTCGAGCGTCGAGATGGCGTCCTGATTCGCCGCGAGCGCCGCCTCGGCCTCGGCCAGCCCGGTCGTGATCCGGTCGAGTTCCGCCTGGCTGATGTCCTGCCGCGCCTCCTGCATCTGCCGCGTGGTCAGATCGCGCTCCATCTGGACGAACTGGCGCTGGTAGTCCTTCCACTCGCGGGCGTAGTCGGCCCAGATCATCCAGACGGTCGAGCCCAGGAGCAGGACGCTCGACGCGGCGAAGAGGAGGTTCAGCCGCGAAATGTCGTGGGCGTGGCCGGGCAGGACTTTCTTGGGCACGAGTTTGTCCGTCGGGTCAGATGTTGAAGAAGATCTCGGGGAAGGCGACGATGTACTTCAGGTTGAAGAACCACCGCAGGTACATCTTGATGGGCAGGCTCATCATGAGCAGGAAGAGCGACACCCCGATGTAGAACCGGGTCGGACCCATCCTGTCGTAGTACTTGCGCAGGCTCAGCCAGCGAAGGAACGCGGGGAACTTCTCGCGAGGCCAGGACATCAACACCGGCAGGACGAACAGATACGCCCCCACCATCAGGAGGCCCAGCCATTCACGGAACACCGCCGCAAGGAACCCCCCGGAGGGCAGCGGGCGACCGAGGAGCTGCACCCAGAAGAAGTCCGAGACGTTCACGTTGAGCAGCGGCTCGACCCGGTGGACATCCCAGTACTCGTAGGGCCCGAAGAAGTTCCAGTTCGGCCCCCGCAGGAACGTGCCCGAGATCACGAGCAGGTTCCAGAGGATGAGGAAGCCGAAGAGGAAGATGACGATCTCCGCCTTCCGTTCGCGGAACGTGAAGTAGCCGTTCCCCTTGGGATTCGTGTCGATGTAGGGGATCGCGATGAGCCCCACGATGATCAGGGTGGGAAAGACGACCCCGGCGAGCCACGGGTCGAAATAGACCAGCATCTCCTGAAGGCCGAGGAAGTACCAGGGGGCCTTGGAGGGGTTGGGCGAGTCCGCGGGGTTCGCGGGCTGCTCGAGGGGCGCCGCGAGCAGGATGGACCAGACGAGCAGGACGATGCTCAGGAGGACCATCGCCAGCATCTCGGTATAGACCAGATCCGGCCACACCCAGACCTTGTCGGCCTCCTTCTTTTCGTGGACTTCCTCGCCGGAAGCGCTGCGCCGGTCGTTCTGGATCCCCTGGTACATGGAGTACCAGGTGAAGAACAGGACCATGAAGATGACCCCGGTGATCGGGATGTTGTCCGGCTTGGCGACGATGAGGAGGAAGTTCGGGTTCCACATGCTCGCCACGTAGATCACCGCGAGCACGCCGAACACCCACATGGCGGCCCGCTTCGACCAGAACTGCGTGTAGCGGAACGACAGCAGCAGCGCGAGGGTGGTCACCGTGAACAGAACCGTGGGCCCGGAGACCCAGTTCACCAGATCCTGGAAAGTCCCGATCAATTTCTCTCGTCCGTGGTCAGGCTGCGGAGGGGGCTCGGAGGGTCGCCGGACCTACATCGGGCCCGAGATGCCTCCATCCTTGCGGACCCGCCAGAAATGGACCGCCATGAGGAATGCGGCCCCGAGGGGGAGGCCGACGCAGTGGAGAACGTAGAAGCGCAGGAGCGTCGGCTGCCCGACCGACTGCGCGCCGAGCAACGCGAAGCGGGCGTCGTTGCCCGCGTTCACCAGAGCGATGTCGCCCAGCGTGAGCGACGCCGAGAGCGGTCCCTCGGTCCCGAGAAGCGGCGTCGCCCGAGCCATGTTGGACCCCACCGTGATCGCCCAGATCGCGAGCTGGTCCCAGGGGAGCAGGTAGCCGGTGAAGGACAGCAGGAGCGTCAGGACGAGCAGAACGACGCCGATCGCCCAGTTGAACTCGCGCGGGGGCTTGTAGGAGCCGGTCATGAACACCCGCAGCATATGGAGCCAAACGGTGATGACCATGGCGTGGGCGCCCCAGCGGTGGAGCTCCCGCATGATCCCGAGCGGGACGTGCTCCTGGAGGTCCACGATGTCCGCGTACGCGTACTCCACCGTGGGCCGGTAGTAGAACATCAGGAGCAGACCGGTGAAGGTCAGGACGAGGAACAGGAAGAAGGTGATCCCGCCCATGCACCAGGTGTAGCGGAGCTTGATGCCCGCCTTCCGCGACTTCACCGGGTGCAGGTGCAGGAACACGTTGCTCATCATCACGAGCGCCCGGTTCCGGTTGCTGACCGGCTTGCCGTGACGGAAGATCGAGGACCAGACCTGCGAGTCGGTCGCTTCCTTCCACGCCCCGCGGAGGGGGTCCAGAATCCTTTTCAGCACGGGGGGATCGCCTTGTTCGCTGTGTCGCGCCAGCGGCTCAGGTCATCTCGAGGAAGGACGCCGAATCCTCCCACTGGCCCGCCTCGAACTTGAACAGACGGGACTTGTCGATCAGGAGCTGACCGTCCTCCGCGAGGCTGACGGCCACCCGCTCCAGCGGACGGGGCGCCGGCCCCTCGAAGTTGATGCCGCTGATGTAGAACCCGCTGCCGTGGCAGGGGCACTTGAACTTGCTCTCGGCCTCCAGCCAGTTCGGCGTGCAGCCGAGGTGGGTGCAGATCGTGGAGAGCGCGTAGATCTTCTCCTCGTCGCGCACGACCCACACCTGGTAGCGCTCCTTGAAGCGGGTGTCCACGACCCCGATGGCGAAGTCGTCCGGGAAGCCCGCGGTGAAGCTCGAAGGCGGCTCGGTCAGGACGTTCGGGAAGAGGAAGCGCCCGACCGTGGTCAGACCCACCGCCATGGCGGCGGTGAACATGCTCCAGCCGACGGCGAGAGCGGTGAAGTCCCGCCGATTGACCTTCTTGCCGCCCGCCTTGCGCCGGACCTTTCGACGGACCGGGCGCTTCGGCCTCGCGCCCGCCTTCGCGCCACCCGGACGGGGCCGGGGGACGGGCTTCTTTCTCGCGGCGCTCGCCGCCTTCGCGTGTGCGGCGCCGCCCTCCTTCGCCTTGCCCGGCGACGCCTTGCGGGAGGCTGCGTCCGGACGGGAGCTGGGGGTGTCAGGCATGGATCCGGGGGAAGAATGGACTGGCTTGGTGGGGAGGATTCTACCGGATCGGCGGATCCGGCCAACACGCGGAAATCACCGGGGCCGCGCCCCGGACCCGTCGCGCAGCGCAGCAAGAGCCGCTTCGCGCACCCGGAGGTCCGGATCGCTGGCGCCGACTTCCTCGAGCCGGGCCCGAACCGCCGGGGAGTTCATCAGGGCGCCGGCGGCCTGAACCGCCGAGAGTCGGGCGAGCGTCCGCTCCCCCTCCGACATCTCCGGCGCCCCCTCCCACGCAGCTGGATCGAGCATCGCGAGGAGCTGCTCCTCGGCGCTCGAATCCCCGAGCCGGGCCAGCGCCACGACCGCGTTCACGCGAACGTCGAGCACCGGATCCTCCACCGCCCGGCGGAGCGCCGCGGCGCCGCGCGGATCGCCGATGGCGCCGAGTCCATAAACCGCCATGGTCCGGACCCCGGCGTCGTCTCCGCGGCTCGCGTCGGAAAGCGCCTCCACCGCCTGATCCCCGCCGATGGCGCCGAGCGCCCACGCCGCGTACACCCGCACCGTCTCGTCGGGGTCGGCGAGCGCCCCCGCGAGCGACGCGGCGGCGGAGGCCTCCCCAAGGCTTCCCAGCGCCAGCGCGAGGTACTGGCGGACGAACGGGTCCGGGGACTTTTCGAATTCGGTGAAGGCGCGGGCGAGTTCGGGCCCGAGCGCGGCGAAGTCCTCCGGGGCGCCGTGCTGGATGCGGTTCGCCAGCTCGAACGCGGCCTGTCTTTGCTGACGGGCGCCGCCGGTGCGGATCTGCTGCAGAAAGTCCTCCGGCGTCGTGTCGTCGGACACCATCCACGCGAAGCCGAGAAAGATGCCCACGCCGATGGCGACGACCGCCATCGGGATCACGAAGAACTGGAGCAGGGTGCGGCCGAAGCTCACCGGGGGCCCGGCGGCGGCGGCGGGCGGGGGGGAAGCGGAATCAGTCATGGGAGTTACGTGTCGAGCAGCCTGTGGATGCGGTGGCGTGAGCACCGAGAGTGGCCCAGTTCTCCCGGCCAGTTCTCCCGGTGGGGGCGGGGCGGCGCCCGGTTGACCCGGTTCTCCCGGTAGGGGCGGCGCGCGAGGGAGGAATACCGCCCCGTCTTTCGACCGATGCGCAACGACGAACGCCGCGGAGCGCAGCGTAGCGGCGTGTTCAGCCGGGATGCCTCGCCGCTCGAATGCCGCGTCACTGCGTCCACAGGCTGCTACAGCGACTCGTACGCCGACGCGACCCCCACATCGCGGAAGATGCCCTCGAGGGTCGGGATGTCCACGGTCTGCGCGGGATCGGTGTAGGCGGTGTCCGGCCGGTTGTGGACCTCGATCATGAGGCCGGCGGCGCCCGCGGCCAGCGCGGCGCGGGACAGCGGCCGGATCCGGCTGCGCTCGGCGACCGCCCGCGACGGGTCCACCACGACCGGAAGGTGCGAAGTCTGCCGCACCACCGCGACCGAGTGGAGATCCAGCAGGGTGCGCCGCTCCAGACCGGTGCGGACGCCCCGCTCGCACAGGATCACATCCCGCTTGCCGCGCGCCAGCAGCGACTCGGCGGCCATCAGCCACTCCCCGATCGTGGCCCAGGGACCCCGCTCGAGGATCACCGGGCAGCCGAGGCCCGCCGCCACCTCGAGCAGCGCCTCGTTCTCCATGTGGCGGGCGGCGATCTGAACGCCGTCCACGACCTCCGCGACCCGCCCCGCCGATCGGGGGTCCACGATCTCGGTGACGACGGGCAACCCGGTCTCCTCCCGCACCTGCGCCAGGGTATGGAGACCCTCGTCGCCGACGCCGCCGAACTCGTAGGGGCGGAGCGATTCGGACCAGAGTCGCGCCCGGAACACCTCGGCGCCGGCGCGAGCGGCGGCCCGCGCCACCGTCAGCGTCCGGGCCTCGGTCTCGACGCTGCCCGGTCCGGCGATCACGACCGGCTCGTTTCCGCCCACGGCGACGCCGGCGATCTCCACCACCGTGTTCTCGGGGTGGACCTGCCGGCTCACCAGCTTGTAGGGCCGGGTCACCCGGATGCAGCGACGCACGCCGGGCAGACGGGAGAGCAGCGACGGATCCACCGCTCCCCGGTTTCCGGTGACGCAGATCGCCATCCGGCCGTCGGCGCCGGGCACCCGCACCGCGGTGTAGCCCATGGCCTCGACCGCTTCCTCCACCCGGACGCACTGCGCCTCCGTGGGCTCCAGGCGCATGATGATCAGCACGCGAACCTCCCCGAGGCCAACCGCCTCACGGCGTCACCGAAACCCGACACCACGTCCTCGGCGTCTTTCGGACCGCGGTAGAGCCTCCGGATCACGCGGGCGAGGTGACTTCCGACCACCGCGATCCGGGCCCCCGCCCCCCCGGCCCTCGCCACCTGCGCCGCGGTGGAGATCCCGAAGCCGAGGCAGAGGGGCGTGTCGGTCCCATCGAGCGTGTCCCGGGCGGCCTCGGTTCGGGCGAGAACCTCCGCGAACCCGCGGCGGCGCACTCCGGTGACCCCCTGGAAACCCGCCAGGTACACGAAGGCCGAGACATCGGCGAGCCGCCGCAGGCGATCCGGCGGCGTGAGCGGTCCGGCGAGCTCCACGTGACCGACCCCGGCCCGGCGGCACGCCCGCCGGAGCGGCCCGCCCTCTTCGAGCGGGATGTCGGGCGCGAGGAGCGAGGAGGCCCCGGCCGCGGCTGTTTCGGCGGCGAAGGCCTCGTACCCGATGCGGTGGACGAGGTTGCCGTACACCAGCAGGTTCAGCGGGATCCCGGGGCAGGCGGCGGCGACCTCGCCGAGGACCCGGAATCCGGCGCGGGTGGAGACGCCGGCGGCGAGGGCCCGCTGCGCCGCCGCCTGGACCTCCGGCCCGTCGGCGACCGGATCGGAGTACGGGAACCCGATCTCGAGCATGTCGGCGCCGGCGGCGACTGCGGCGGCGGCGAGCGCCGGCGAAAGCTCGGGAGTCGGATCGCCCAGCACCAGGAACGGAGACAGCGCCGTTCCCGACCGGGAACCCGACTGGGAAAACGCCGTCCGGAGCGCCGCGAGGCTCATCGGTGCGCTCTGGCCGGGGAGCGCCCCAGACCAAACCAGGTCTCGAGATCCTTGTCGCCCCGCCCGCACAGGTTCAGGAGCACCCGGGATCCGGGAGCGATCTCCCCCGAGCCCGCGGCGCGGAGCGCAAGGGCGAGGGCGTGCGAGGGCTCGAGCGCGGGCACGATCCCTTCGTCCACGCACAGGGCCTCGAAGGCGCGGAGCGCTTCCTCGTCGGTCGCCGCCACGTAGCGCGCCCGGCCCGAGGCCTGGAGGGCGGCGTGTTCGGGACCCACGCCGGGGTAGTCGAGCCCGGCGGAGATGCTGTGCGGCTCGAGGATCTGTCCCTCGTCGTCCTGCAGGATCATGGTGCGGGCGCCGTGGAGCAGCCCGGGAGTCCCCCGGACCAGCGTGGCGCCGTGGCGGCCGGTGTCGAGCCCGTCGCCCCCGGGCTCGACGCCGATCAACGCGACCGACGGATCCCCCGTGAACGCGTGAAAGATCCCGATCGCGTTGCTTCCGCCGCCCACGCAGGCGACGACGGCGTCGGGCAGCGCGCCGAACCGCTCCCGCCACTGCCGACGGGCCTCGGTTCCGATGACGGCCTGGAAGTCGCGGACCAGACGCGGGAAGGGGTGAGGCCCGGCGGCGGTTCCGAGGAGGTAGTGGGTGGTCTCGAGGCTTCCGGTCCAGTCACGGAGCGCCTCGTTGATGGCGTCCTTCAGGGTGCGCGCCCCGAGCTCGACGGCGACGACCCGGGCGCCGCACAGCTCCATCCGCTTCACGTTGGGCGCCTGGCGGGCCATGTCTCTGGCGCCCATGTAGATGACCGCCTCCATCCCGAAGCGGGCGGCGATCATCGCGGTGGCGACTCCGTGCTGTCCGGCGCCGGTTTCGGCGATGAGGCGCTGCTTTCCCATCCGCCGCGCGAGGAGCGCCTGGCCGAGCACGTTGTTCGCCTTGTGGGCGCCGCCATGGAGAAGGTCCTCGCGCTTGAACACGATCTCCAGCCCGGCCCGGGCCGAAAAGCGGGGGGCGCGGGTCAGCGGCGTCGGACGCCCCACCCACTCCGCCGCCTCCCGGTCGAGTTCCGCCTGGAAGGAGGGGCCTGGAACGATCGTCTGCCGGGCCGCCTCCAGTTCCTCGAGCGCCGGGGTCAGGAGTTCGGGGGCGAAGCGACCCCCGAACTCGCCGAACGCTCCGAGGCGCGGGGTCGCGGCCTCCGGACTCACGCCGAACCTCCCAGCCGGTCGAAGAACCGGCGCATGCGGTCGGGATCCTTCACCCCCGGAGAGGCCTCCACGCCGCTCGACACGTCCACCCCCCACGGCCGGTAGGGCAGGAGTCGGCCGACGTTGTCCGGCCGGAGCCCACCGGCGATGAAGGCGCGGGGGGGCGCGGCGTCCCCGAGGATGCGCCAGTCGAACGAGCGCCCGCTGCCACCGCCGCCCACATCGAAGACCAGCGGCCCCGCGGACTCGTCGGGAACCCGGAACGGCGGCAGACGCCCGGCGGTCTCCGACACCGGGATGACCCGGTGGACCATGAGTCCCTCGTCGGTCAGCGCGCGGACGCCGGCGTCCGAGAGGCCGTGGGGCTGCACCCGGCTGACTCCCAGCGCGCCGGCGTCGGCAGCGACTTCGGCGCGGGTGCGGCGTCCGGTGGCGAGCACCAGGTTGACGGCCGCATCCTCATCGAGGGCGGCGGCGATGACGCGGCGGGCCTGAGCGAGGGTCGCCGAGCGGGGGGAATCGGGCGCGCGCACGATCCCGATCCACCGGGCTCCCAGCCGCACCGCCAGCCGCGCATCCCGGGCCCGGAGCAACCCGCAGATCTTGACCTCCATCGGGGGTCGGGAGTTCCTGTCGGGCGTCATCGGGCGGCATCGGCCCGCCGGGTCGCGGCGGCCAGAAAGGGCGCCGGGTCGGCCGCGCGCATCAACGCCGATCCGATGAGAACCGCGTCGGCGAGGCCACGGAGCTCCTCGAGATGCGCCGGCTCGGTGTAGCCGCTCTCGGCCACCGCGATGCGGTCCGCCGGGATCCGGGGGAGCAGGGCGGCCGCCCGCCGCCGGTCGGTGGTCAGGGCGTCGAGATCCCGGTTGTTCACGCCGATCATGGCGTTTTCGAGTGCGAGCGCCCGATCGAGCTCGGCGGCGTCGTGGACCTCCACCAGGGTGTCGAGCCCGACGGCCACCGCTTCCCGGTGGAGGGCTTCGAGTCGGGCGTCGTCGAGGCAGCGAACGATCAGGAGCGCCGCCGAGGCCCCGGCGGCGCGGCCGGCGTGGATCTGCGCCTCGTGGACGATGAAGTCCTTCATCAGCGCGGGCAGCCCGGAGGCGGCCCCGGCGCGGGTGAGGTCGCTGAAGGAGCCGCCGAAGGAGGCCGGCTCGGTGAGGACGGAGATCGCCGCGGCGCCGGCGGCGCGATAGGCCGTGGCCCGCGACGCCGGGTCGTCGTCGCGGATCGCCCCGGCGCTGGGACTCCGGCGCTTGAACTCGGCGATGATCGAGAGCGTCTCCCGCCCCCGCACCGCGGCGGCGAACCGGGGCGGCGGCGCGGCCGGGGCGGGGGGCGGAGGTCTCTCGGCCAGGCGGGCGGCGCGGGCCCTCGCCGAGCGCACCAGCCGGTCGAGAACTCCGTCGGGCGTCACCTCCCGCGACCCCCGGCCCGCAAGAACGTCAACGGGTCACCGCCGGACTGGCGTCCGGCGTTTCGTACGGCGCCGGTCAAGTGGGTCGCTCGGTGCCGGACTGGAGTCCGGCGCTCCGGCAGGGAGGCGTCGGTGGGACAGGACGCGGTGCCGGGCCCCTACCGGGAGAACCGGCGGAGTCCGGACTCTTCACCAGTCCGCAAGTGCCGTGATGGCGGTTCTGCCGGGCCGGTGAGGTCATCGTCGAACCGGGGCGAGCGCGCGCCGGAAGCGCTCTCCCCTCGGGCGCCATCTTCTTCGTGGATCCGATCGCCGGTGAACCTGTCCTCTTCTCTGGAGCGAGGTGCGGGCTCTGGACTCCGGTCGCTCCGCTTCCTCTGTCCTCCGCCCGCGCCTCGCCCCACCACGCACCGGCCTCGCCGTCGTCCCGTGAGGCGATACCAGGACCGCGTTCAGAGAGGAGACCGGGGCCCGGCCGTGTCTCCGGCGCCTCCTGCCTCCACCCCACGGCGAGGACAAAGGTGTTCCCTGAGCGCCCCGCCCCCCCGGAACGGGTGAGCGGGGCGGGTCGCCCAGGGAAATGGACGTGGGATCCCGACTCCTCTCCCACACTCGACTCCGCGCCGAGACCGGCCTCCATGATCCTCACGACGACCTCGGCTCCGGCGATCACGGTTCGCACCCGCTCCGGCGACCGTTCCCGCCGATCGAGGACATCGGCGTGGAGCGAGCAGCGCCGTCGCCCACAAGTGGAGTCGAGGCGATCACCAACTCCCTCCCGGGACCGACCGGTGGCGCGCCCGACTTCCTCGGTCGAACCTCGCGTGGGCGCCGGAAGCGCTCTCCCCTCGGACGCCATCTTCTTCGTGGATCCGATCGCCGGTGAACCTGTCCTCTTCTCTGGAGCGAGGCGCGGGCTCTGGACTCCGGTCGCTCCGCTCCCTCTGTCCTCCGCCCGCGCCTCGCCCCACCACGCACCGGCCTCGCCGTCGTCCCGTGAGGCGATACCAGGACCGCGTTCCGAGAGGACACCGGGGTCCGGCCGTGTCTCCGGCGCCTCCTGCCTCGACCCCTCGGCGAGGACAAAGGTGTTCCCTGAGCGCCCCGCCCCCCCGGAACGGGTGAGCGGGGCGGGTCGCCCAGGGAAATGGACGTGGGATCCCGACTCCTCTCCCGCACTCGCCGTCCTCTGGTCCGCACTCGACTCCGCGCCGAGACCGGCGCCCATGATCCTCACGACGACCTCGGCTCCGGCGACCTCGGTTCGCTCCCGCTCCCAAGACCGTTCCCGCGGATCGAGGACATCGGCGTGGAGCGAGCAGCGCCGTCGCCCACCAGCGGAGTCGAGGCGATCACGAACTCCCTCCCGGGGCCGACCGGTGGCGCGCCCGACTTCCTCGGTCGAACCTCGCGCGGACTCCTCTCCCGCCCTCGCCGTCCTCTGGTCCGCACTCGACTCCGCGCCGAGACCGACGCCCATGATCCTCACGACGACCTCGGCTCCGGCGACCTCGGTTCGCTCCCGCTCCCAAGACCCTTCCCGCGGATCGAGGACATCGGCGTGGAGCGAGCAGCGCCGTCGCCCACCAGCGGAGTCGAGGCGATCACCAACTCCCTTCCGGGACCGACCGGTGGCGCGCCCGACTTCCTCGGTCGAACCTCGCGCGGGCGCCGGACTCCGGTCGCTCCGCTCCCTTCGTCCTCCGCCCGGGAGCCCTCTTCCTCCCGGCCGCCCGGGAGCCCGCCCTCGTCAACTCCGCGACCGGCAGCCGCCGCTTCCTCCGGCGCCCATCGGGATCCGTCATACCGCGTCCGATCCCGCACCATCGCCATCAGAACCCGCAGCATCCGGTCCCCGACCTTCCGGACCGCCGTCCCTCTCCCGTCCCCTCTCTCCATCAGCTTCCGGTAATACGCGCGCCCTCCCGGATCCCGCTGCGCGTGCACCCGCGCCGCCTGGAACACCGCCGTCGCAAGTCGCCCGTTCCTCGCCCAGCGCTGCCGAACCCTCTTCGTACGACCCGAACTCAGCGTCACCGGCGCAACTCCCGCCAACTGCCGCAGCTTCCGATACTCACCTCTCAGGAATACCTCGCCTCCCTCCGCCAGCAGCGTCGCCAAAACCTCCCGCCCGATACCCGGCATCGAGTTCACGACCTCCAGCAGCCCCGGCTCCGCCTCCGCGGCCTCGCCAGCCTCCGCTCGACGACGATCCGCATCCGCCGCCAGCTCCGTCACCAGATCGTCCCGCTGCGCCGTCAACTCCGCCTTCTGCCGCAGCAGATCCTTGAGCCGACGCGCCTCCGTCTTCACCACCAGCGCCGACGCCGCCACTGTCCCGGCGAACGCCAGCGCCGGCTTCAACGACAGCGCCGCCTTCAGCTTCGCACCGTCGAACCGCTTCAGCCGGTGCTTCCTGACCCGCTGCTCCAGTGTGCTCACCCGCACCCTCTCCCCTCGATCCGGCGTCGGCACCAGCGTCAGCAGATCCAGGAACCACGCCGCGCTCACCGGCTGACTCCCCAGAACCTGAAGCAGCTCCGGATAGAACCGCCCCAGATGCTCCCGGATCGTCTGCGCCATCCGCACCGCCTCTCCCTTCAGCGTCGTCAGATACCGGTCCAGCGCTCGAACCTTCAGCAGCGACTCCGGCGGAGCCTCCACTCGCCGCAGCACTCGCACCGACATCTCCAGCGCGTTCGCCAGACTCCGCGCGTCCCGCTCGTCGTCCTTCGCGCCCGACGCGTCGCTCACCGCCCGCATCGCCTTCGCCTGCGACGCCTTCAGGTGATGCACCGCCAGCCCGCTGCTCAGCAGATGCTCCACCACCAGCCCCTCCGGCCGCTCGATCACGACTCCCATCTCCGAGAGCTCGCGCCCGGTCACCTCCGGCAACCACTCCACCAACTCGTGGAGCCCCTCGCCGACGCAGGCGAACTCCCGCTGCCACTCCTTCCGCGTCGCGAACTCCCGCACGCACACCTGCACGGTCTCCCGCGCCCAGTCCACGCCGACCGCGACCGGAAACATCGGCCCCATCATCGTCATCTCCTGCTCCTCCCGAGTCCCCTCGGTGGCGAAGCCGGGCCCTCCGCGATGGTGCGACCGTTCCTATAATGGTGATCGAGTCGCCGTTTCTTCACAGGTCGTCTCCATCGCGGCCATCCGTCGGGGCACAAGTCCGGACTCGGTTCTCCGAGGTCAGTTCCTCGGGAACGCAGCGCTCCATCGGTACTCCCGGCGGATTGGCCCAGCATGTTGCTGAGTGCGCCCTCGCGAGCGCCCGTGAAAGTTATAGGCGCTCCATACGGCGCCGGACAAGTGGGTCGCTCGGTGCCGGGCCCCCACCCGGAGAACTGGCGGAGTCCGGCGCTCCGAGGGGGGAGAGGTTCGGAGAGGGGGGATCCGTCCCCCCTCTCCGAAAGAGAACGTGACCTTGATCGCAACCTGGAGCGAAGCGAAGGTTGCGATCTGAGGCGCGAAGCGCCGAGCGGGTCGGGGAGGGGGCCGCACTCGCCTCCCTCCTGGTCCACCGGCGCGATACTGCAGAATTCGGCCCCCTCCCCGGCCCGCCCGGTACTTCAACGGGTCACCCGGATGCTGGTCTCGACGTATCGGTCGAGGGTGCGGAGCGCCCGTCCCGAGGCCAGCACCTCGAGCGCGGCCGCCACGCCGCCGGGGAGGTCGTCACTGAGACCGGCCACGGTCAGCGCCGCCCCGGCGTTCGCCGCGACCACGTCGCGGTGCGGCCCGGTGTCCTTCCCCGAGAGCACCGCCCGCAGGATCTCGGCGTTCCTTTCGCTCGCACCGCCTTGCAGCGCGGACACCGGAGCCTCCGAGAGACCCAGCTCGGAAACGCGGATCTCCACCGGCCGCACCTCGCCGCCGCGGACCTCGTGGCCCCTGGTGACGGCGTGGAGGCCGATCTCGTCCAGCCCGTCACAGTGGACGACGAGCGCGGCGTTGGATCCGAGGCTCGCGAGCGCGCGGGCCACCGTCAGGGTCAGATCGGCGTCGTACACGCCGATCAACTGGTTCTCGGCGAGCGCCGGATTCGCGAGCGGCCCCAGTGCGTTGAACAGGGTCCGGATCCCGAGGGAGCGCCGGGCCGGACCGACATGCGCCATGGCCGGATGGAAGGCGGGGGCGAACAGGAACACGAATCCGGTCGCGTCGAGGATCTTCGTCGCCTGGCCGGGCTCGAGGTGGAGCTGGGCGCCGCATGCTTCGAGCACGTCCGCACTGCCGGTGAGCGAGGACGCGCTCCGGTTGCCGTGCTTGGCGACGGCGCCGCCCGCCGCCGCCACGACGAGCGCCGCCGCCGTGGAGATGTTGAAGGTGCCGCTGTGGTCGCCGCCGGTCCCGCAGGTGTCCACGAGCGGGCGCACCTGCGAGTGGACCGCCTTGCGGTGGAGGCGGAGGGCGCGGGCGCAGGCCGCGAGGGTGGCGGCGTCCGGCTCGCGGACGCGGAGCCCGACGAGCAGGCCGGCGGTCTGGGCGAGATCGGCCTCGCCGGAGAGGATGCGGTGGAGGGCGCGCTCGAGGACTTCGGGATCGGGCGACTCACCGGAAAGGAGGGTTTCGAGAAGGGAAGCGATCACGGGAGTTGTCTGGTTGGACCGGGAGAGTGGGCGCGGGGGAGCGCCACGGGAGCGCGCCGGCGAATCCGCATCCTCTCGCGGAGGCTGCTCTCTTCCGAAAAGGCCCCCGACGACGACGGATGGACCGCGCCGGCCGATTCCGACCGGTCGCGGGGAACCGCGCCCCGGGGTTCAGCGAGTGGCGAACCCCGCGACAGCCCGGCTCACGATGGCGCCCGGCCGGCTGATAAATCGCCATCGCCGATCGGGGCGACGCCGAAGCATTCCGACGGGCGGGACCAAGCCTGAGTGATGCATGACGGGGGCGGAGTCTAGCGACCGGGACCCCTCCGGATCCGTCCCGGTTTCTGGTCGGTCATGGCCGCCTACGAAAGGCCGGGCTCGCAGAGGCCGTCATCAATGTCGAGCAGCGTCTCGCGGACGTCGGCCACCTTGGAGTCGTTCGGCGCCAGCCGGAGGAACCGGTTGTAGTAGGTCGCGGCGCGGTCGCACTGGTTCCGGTTGAAGTAGATCGTTCCGAGCGAGTAGTTCGCCAGCGCCGCCCGCTCCCCGGAGGACTCTCCCTGGAGGAACGCGGAGAAGTGGGTCACCGCGTCTCCGGTGCGGTCGGCGCGAGCCGCCATGGACGCGAGGAGCCAGTGCGCCTCGGTGATCTGGTCCCCCTCCGGCTCGCGCTCGAGGTAGGCCGCGAGCCGGGTCGTGGCCACGTCGTAGCTGGCCGCGTTGTAGGCGAGCTGGCCGGCGAGGAACAGGACCTGTCCCAACTGGGGGATGTCCGGGTTCAGATCAATGACGATCTGGAAGGCGCCTTCGGCCCCTTCGGTGTCGCCGTCCTGGAGGAGCGCGTAGCCGAGCCGGAAATGGACCTCGGCGTCCGAGGGGTCGTTCTCCGCCACGCTTCGCAGCAGGGGCAGGGCGCTCGACCGGTCGCCGGCGGCGAGGTAGTTGATCGCGGCGGTCCGGCGGGCGAGCGCGATCTGCTCGGTGAGCTGGGCGGCCATCTCGGGACTCGTCTCCACTGCGCTCAGGAAGGCCTCGAACGCGGTGTTCGCCTCCGCCGGGGCCCCCTGGGCGTTGTGGGCGAGACCGACGAAGAGGTGCCCCACGAAGAAATCGGGGAAGTTCGCGATCGTCGTCGGACAGGCGTCGAGCGTGGCGTCCCAATCCCCGCCCTGCGCCGACTCGAGGCACCGCTGCTGGTTGGCGTAGTTCACCGTGGTGTGGGCGTATTCCACGTTCTGCTGGATGAACTCGAACAGCCGATGGTTCTCGTCGTGGATCGCGAGGAGCGGCTCGCAGAGCGCGATGACCCCTTCCCAGTCCTGCGCCTCGATGATCGCCTCGCAGGCGTCATCGTCCTCCGGGGTCCCGGTGATCTGCGCCTGAAACGGCATCACCGCGGCGGAAGCGCCCGCAGCATGGAAGACCGCAAGCGCGATGGGAAGCCCGGTGCTCGTCCACAGTTTCATGAGAACTCTCCTTGGCGTCGAATCCGCCAACGACCTCGAGTCAGATCTCGCCATCGGAGTCCGGGCCGGCGCCCGCACCCGACGCGGAAAACGCTGCCGGACTGCCGCGAAACCGAGTAGGCACGATAACACACGAAACCTGGGGCCCCACGTTGCCGCCGACGCCGACTCAGAAGTCGCCGGAGCAGCCGAATTCGGCGATCTGGGCGAGGAGCTCGGTGACCTGGGCGGCGCTGGCGTGGTCCGGGGCGGCGTCCACGAGCGCCTGGTAGTGGGTCTGGGCGCCGTCACACTCGTCCCGGTTGTAGAAAATCGTGCCGAGGGCGAAGTTCGCGTCGTGGACCCGCGCGTCATCGGCCGGGGCGGCGGCGAGGAAACCCTGGTAGTGGGTCACCGCGCGGTCCTCGTCCGAACCCTGAAGCGCCTGCGCCAGCATGTAGTGGGCGTCGGCGCTGCCCCGCCCGGTGGGCTGCGCCGCGAGGAACGCGGAAAGGCGCTGATCGGCCTTGGCCACGTTGCCGGCGTTGTAGGCGAGCTGACCCACGAGGAACATGATGCTCGGCTCCGCCTGCGGAGCGTTGTCGAGATAGACGTCGAGGGCCCGTTCGGCCCCCGCGCTGTCTCCGGTCGAAAGCAGCGCGGTTCCCAGACGGAAGTGGACCTCGACATCGCTTCCATCCGCCGCGGAGGCGGCCTGGAGCAGCGGGATGGCGTCCTGGACCGCGCGAGCCCGGGCGTAGGCGATCCCGCCCGAGCGCGTGGCCACCCGGATCTGTTCGGCGAGCTGCGACGCCGCGTCCCGGTTGCCCTGCACCCCGTTCAGGAACGCCGAGAAGTTCACCGCCGAGTTGGCCCAGTCCTGCTGCGTCGTGTAGGCGAGCCCGAGGTAGTAGTTCAGGATGAACGCACCGGGATTCGCCTGGACCGCCATCTGGCAGTAGGAGATCACGTTGTCCCACTGCTGCGCCTGCGCCGCCGGCTCGCACTGGAGGCTGTAGGCGTAGTTCACTGTCTGCGACCAGTGGGCGTAGTAGGGGTGGTCCTCGGGCAGGGTCTCGAGGACCTCCGGGCAGGCGGCGAGCACCTGCTCGTAGTTCTGCCCGTCCACCGCCTGCAGGCAGGCCGACGCCTTCTGCGGGTCCACATCCTGGGCGGCGGCCTCGGGCGCGAGTCCGGCAACCAGCCCCAGGACGAGCGCGGCGGACAGGGGAATCAACCGGATCTGCATCGTGAAGGTCTCCTTGGGGCCACCGCAGGCAACCCGGGCGGGAATCCGTTCCGGGCGACGGGTCGCAGGCGAACCGCCCCCGCCGGGAAGTGGAGAGAAACTAGCACACCCGCGGGCGGGTTCCCGGACAACGGCTACCTGGAACAGCCGTCCCCGTCGAGGAACTCCCGCACCTCCGGAACCCGTTCGTCCCCGGGCGCGAGTTCGAGAAACGCCTGGTAGTGGCTGCGGGCGACGTCGCAGTCGCCCGCCTCACTCGTCATCCCGCCGAGAAAGTAGTGGGCGGCCGCGGCGCGGGCCCGCGCGGGGGCGTCCTCGGGAGGGGGGGCCGCCTCCAGATAGCCGGCGAAGTGCAGGCCCGCCACCTCGGCCGCGTCGTCTTCGGTCGCCTCGCCCAGCGCGACCGAGGCCGCCATCCAGTGGGCTTCGGCCGCGAAGGCGCCGTCCGGAGAGGCATCCAGATAGCGTTCCAGCCGGGCGCGGGCCTCCCGCGGTTCGTCGGCCTGGAACCGGATCCGGCCGAGGAGGAACCACGCGTCCGCCACTTCGGGGGCCTCCCGGGTGACCGACTCGAGTGCGATTTCGGCGCCCGCCGCGTCTCCCGAACGGTCGCGGGCGACGCCCAGCCAGAACCACGCCTCGGCATCGGCCGGATCGGCTTCCACGGCGCGCTCGAGCAGCGGGATGGCGGCCTCGAGATCCCCCGACCGGAAGCGGGCGACCGCGGCGCTGCGTCGAGCCGCCGCGATCTCGCCCGCGAGGCGCTCGGAGCGGTCGCCGCCGTCGTCCGCGGCGGCGGCGAACGCCTCGAAGGCGTCGGCGGCCGGCCCCCAGGCGCCGAGCCCCTGGTGGGCGAAGGCGAGGAAGTAGTGGAGCCCGAACCCGTCCGGATCCGTTGTGAGCGCGGCCTCGCACCGAGGGACCGCTGCGGACCAGTCGGAGGTCTTCACGGCGGTTTCGCAGGCGACGGCGTCATCCTGCTCCATCTCGGGGGACGGCGCGGCGCCGAGCAGGCACAGGCCGGCGAGCCCGAACCGGGACCCGGCCCGAACCAACCGGCGGATCCGGCGGAGCACCCGGTTCAGGCGCCGGCCGAAGCCGGCTTGCCGCGGCCCGAGGCGGCCGCCCCGGCGCTCTCCTTCTTCGCCGCCTTGGGCTCCGACTTCGCGGGCGGGGACTTCTTCGAGGCTTCGGTGTCGCCGCGTCCGTTCTCAGCGGACGAGTCGCCGCCCTTCTTGCGGGCGTAATCGGTCACGTACCAACCGCTCCCCATGAACTGGATCGCCGGGGCCGAGATGATCCGCCGCGCCGGACCGCCGCAGCGCCGACAGGCGTCGAGGGGCGCTTCGCTGACCCGCTGGAGAGCCTCGAAAACCTGGTCGCAGTCCGAACAGCGGTACTCGTAGATGGGCATGGCGTCGGCCCGGGAGTCTAGGCGGTCACGGGGCCAGCGGCGGCGTCGCCGCGGGCGGGCGCCGGCGCCGGGTGTGCTGCTCGTAGGCGTAGGAGATCCGGAACAGCGTCCCTTCTCCGAGGGGTGCGCCGAGAAGCTGGAGCCCTCCCGGAAGCCCGGCTGCCGTGAATCCCATGGGAACGGTCACCGCCGGGAACCCGGTCGGCGGCGACAGGCGATGGGAGTTGTTTCCATCCGGCGTCGTCAGATCCCCGAGGAGGCGCGGGGGGTTGCTCCAGCTCGGATAGGCGAGGGCGTCCAGGTCCTGGTCCCGGAGAAGCCCGGCGACCTCGTCCCGCAGCCCGGCGGCGCGCTCGTTGGCCTCCGCGCACCCCTCCTCCGGATCCTCCTCCACATCGAGGGCGGTGCGGAGGCGGCCAGCGATCGAGGGGTGGAAGTCCCCGCTCTCCACGATCCCGGCGAGCGTCGTCACCGGCGCATCCGGACCGAGGGTCGCGAGATAGGCCTCGAGCTGGGCCCTGAACGGGTTGCACCAGAGCGAGCCCTCCGCGTCCAGCCCCGCGATCTCCACCGGGTCCACGACCTCCGCGCCGAGTCCGGTCAGATCGGCGAGCGCCGCCTCGAACAGCGACCGGATCTCCCCGTCGGCGGTGTCGGTGTCGGAGAGCTGCCGAACCACGCCGATCCGGAACCCGGTCAATGCCGAACCATCGAGGTGCGTCAGGTAGTCGGGCTCCCGCTCGAACCCGGAGGTCGCGGGATCGGCCGGATCGGGACCGGCGAGCACGTCGAAGACGCGCACCCCGTCCTCCACGGTCCGCGCCATCGGGCCGCCGATGTCCCGGAACAGGTTCAGCGGCACGATCCCGTCGCGGCTGGTGAGCCCCATCGTGGAGCGGATCCCGAACAGGGCGTTGTGCGACGACGGGCCCCGAATCGAGTTTCCGGTGTCGGTGCCGAGCCCGACGGCGCCGAAGCTGGCCGCCACCGCGGCGCCGGTCCCGCCGGAGGAGCCCGCCGGAACCCGGGTGGGGTCGTAGGGATTCCGGGTGTGCCCCGGGACGACCGAGCCGAGGCTCTCGTAGGGACTGAACGCGAACTCGGCCATGTTCGACCTGGCGAGCACGATGGCCCCCGCCTCCCGGATCCGACGGACCTGGAACGCGTCGTCGGGAGGCAGCGATCCGGCGAGCGAAGCGGAGCCGGCGGTCGTGGGAAGCCCGACGGTGTCGTAGTTGTCCTTCACGATCGTCGGGACGCACTCGAGGGGGCGCTCGATCCGGCCGCCGGCGGCGGCGATCCGGCTGTCGGCCTCCTCGGCCCGCGCCCGCGCTTCCGGATTCACGACCACGATGGCGTGGAGCGCCGGTCCCTCCCGGTCATAGGCCTCGATGCGGGCGAGGTAGGCATCCACCAGCGACGCGCAGGTGAACTCCCCGCCCTCGAGCCCGGCGTGGATCCCGGCGATGTCGAGCTCCACCACCTCGGGTCGGTCGCCGGCGGGTTCGACGGGCGGCGCGGCGCAGGCCCCGGCGACAAGACCGGCGAGAGCGGCGGCCAGCCGGCCGCGCCCGGGTCGGGCAGCGGGAATCGGGTTCTCGGGATCACGCATCAGCGGGCCACCTTCGGAGACCACGGCGCCGGTCGCGCCGCAGGTAATGGGGGAGGAGCGGCGGATCCATGGCGCGGAGCCGGTTCCGCTCCGAGAACCAGAGCCGGCCGAGCAGCAGGTTCAGGCGCCGCAGCTCGTCCAGCGAATAGCGGACATCCGTGTCCTCGTAGCGCCGGAGCCAGTGGCCGGGGAGTTCGCGCGCCACGTCGTACCAGACCGCATCCATGGCGGCGGTGTGTTGACGGCTCTCCTCCACCTCGTGGGCCACGAAGTGAAGGAGCGTCCCCGGCTCGAGCAGTCGTCGTCGCGCCGCGAGGCACCGCACGCCGCGGAGCAGGTAGAGCAGGCACCAGCGCACCTCGGGAGTCAGGGACCATGGGTCGGCGAGCATCCGGGGAGCGAGGGCCGCGGCGGCACCGGCGCGGTCGTCGAGCAGCAGGCGGAGCAGTTCGGCGCGGAGACGCTCGGTGGACATGAGGTGGTGACGATCTCTCTCGGCGATTCCCTCGCGCGGCGGTCAGCGGCGAACCCCCGGCATCGGCGCCGGGGCCCCGTCGGTCGGGGCGAGCCCGGGATCCCCGTCGAGGAAACCGTGGCGGCCTTCGGGGCCGATCACCCGGGTGTTCCATTCCCAGGTCCACCGGTCGAGGGTCGGGGGGCGGGCGTTTTCGGCATAGGGATAACCCGGCATGGCGTGGAACGGCAACGGGCCCACGGTGTGAGGCCGGGCCGAGTTGAGGTCCATGTCCTTCCCGAAGCCGTCGGTGAACACGAAGAACGAGCGGCGCGTCCCGGTGGCGGGTGGAGACAGGTCCGCAGCGAACCGAAGCGCGACCTCGTCACCGTGGCGGGTGATCACGTAGCGGTCGTCCACTGCGGCGAGCAGCGGGCGCACATCGCCGAATCGCGTGTAGGCGCCCTCATGCGCGCCCCAGACATCGCGGACCTGCCGCCGCTCATAGCGGTATTCGGTGGGAGGTCGTCCCCCCGGGCGATGCGGCTCCGGGTAACCGGCGAACCGGAGATCGGCCGTCGCCGGATCCAGCGTCCGGACCGACACCCCGGCGTCGGCCGCGACCTCGGCCAGCTCGATGCGGTCCCAGTAGATCCGCATGTTCGTCGAGATCCGGAGCGTGGCCCGGGGTCCGGGGAGGAGTCCGTCGAGCGGCACGACCATCGTCTTGGGGAGCCCGGCGGGGAAGCCCATGGGCTCTTCGACGGCGCGGAAGCCGTCGGGGCCGGCGATTTCGAGGAGCGGCGGCCGCGCCGCGACGCCCGCCTGCGAGGCCGCCAGGTTGGAACTCGAATCGGCGTAGTCCACCCAGCCGTAGAGCAGCAGGACGTGCTCCGCGCCGGGGCGCACCGGACCGAAGTCGAGGGTCAACGCGTGGGCCTCGGCGTAACCCTTGAACGGGAGCAGCCGGAAGTCGTCCACGGTGCGCCGGTCCACCGCCGCCAGCGCGGCGGTGACGTCCTGAGGCTCGCCGGCGCCGGATGAGGAGACCGCGCGCCGCGGCGTCCGGCGATCCCGGACCGCCACCAGCGTCGGCTCCGGATAGGGCGGGCCGGGCAGCAGCCGCTCGGTGGGAAAGACGTCCACGTCCTCAGGGTGATCCGCCACCCACAGCGCCGCGCGGTCATAGAAGATGACTTCCTCGAGCTGGTTCACGAACCGAAGCTCCCAGGCCCCGTCGCGGGGGACGGGGTCGAAGGCCTCCAGCTTCACCAGCTCGGTCGTGTCGGGGGTGTTGTAGAGGCCGGGGGCGAGCAGGTTCCCGAGCGCGCTCCCGCCGAGGAAGTCGGTGACGAACCGGATCCGCTCGCCGTCCCAGGCGTAGAGCACCGGACACGACGTGCCCTTGCGGTTCAACTCCTCGACCGTCGTCGCCGCCGCCGCCGCGACGCCGAGCTCGATCTGCTTCACGCCGCCCGGCCAGAGGAACCGCACGTAGTCGGCCGCCGGGGCATTCCCGAGGCCGAAGTGGACCGGCAGGTCGTCCTGCGAGAGGTAACCCGAGGTGGACCGGACCTGCCGTCGCTGGCTGACCGCGCCCACCCGCACCTCGACCTTGGCGCCGATGCCGTCGAGGTTGCTGCGCAGGCCCCGCGGGACGACCGCCATCCAGCCGTTCCCGGAGCCGGGGTTTTCCCAGCCGAGCAGGCGCCCGCGCGTCGTTCCGGCGACGGCGTCGAGATCGCCGTCGCCGTCCACGTCGCTGACCGCGACCGCCCTCGCCTCCTCCCCCGGCTCGAGGTCGGCGGGGAGCGGCGCGGACCGGGTGAAGCCGCCGGGCGTGTTCTCGTGAAGCGAGAGCACCGCGCCGGGTCGGTTCGCCGCCACCAGGAGATCGAGATCCATGTCGAGGTCGTGGTCGAGGAAGGCGACGCCGTAACGGGGCCCGGGCGCCCCCTCGGCGAGAACCCGAGGTGAATCGGCGTCGGGACGGAATCCACCGGCCGCCGCCCCGCGGAGCAGCAGGGTGAGCGCGCTCCCGTCGGCGGTGAACACCAGATCCTCGAATCCATCGCGGTCGTAGTCACCCGACGCCGCGCCGCGCATCCGCGAGGCGGTCTCGACGCCCCACGCCCCCGAACTCTCGGTGAAGGTCCCCACCCGATCGTTCGAGAACACCTGGACCGGGCTGGCGTCATTCACCACCAGGAAGTCCACGTCCCGGTCGTCGTCCCAGTCCGCGAACAGCGCGCCGAGGCTGCGCCGGGCGCCGCCGTCCGTCCGGGTCTCGGCGGCGACATCGGTGAACGAGCCGTCCCCGTTGTTGCGGTACAGCCGGTTCGGCGCGCCGGGGATGCCGTCGGGGACCGCGACGGGAGCTTCCGAAATGGCCTCGATCCGCGCCGGGGCGTAGTTGGCCACCATCAGATCGAGGTCTCCGTCGTGGTCGAAGTCGGCCGCGGTGGCGCTCACCGAGACCTCCTCCCCCTCCGCCCCGATCGCCTCGGCCGGAACCAGTCGCCGGCCGCCGGCCGGAGCGGGCTCGTTCCACAGGATCCGATTCGGGCCGGCGGCCGCCACGTACACGTCCGGGTCGCCATCGTTGTCCAGATCGCCGATCGTCGTGCTCACCGCGTGGGCGCCCACCTCCACCGGGTCGGGCCAGGGCTCGAAACGGCCATTGCGGTTCCCGAAGACCACCACTTCACCCCCGCGCACGAACACCAATTCGGCTCGACCGTCCCCGTCCAGGTCGCGGAACGCCACCCCGGTTCCGAGCCCCGGCAGGAGGAAACGGGCCGCCCACTCCGGCGAGTAGTCGGAGGGCGGGATCTCGGCCGGCGGCTCCTCGGGAGGGGGAAGCGGCGGCAGATCGAGCCCCCACGCCGCGGTCGCCTCGCGGAAGGGCTCCGGCGTCTCCTGCGCGTCAGCCGAGGCCTCGCGTCCGGCGGCGTAAAGCGGTGCCGGTGGCTCCTCCACCGCCTCGGCGTAGGGCCCGAGTTCGGTGTACTGGAGCCCGGCGGAGACGCCGCCGCCGACGCCGCTCTTGAGCCTCTGGAACCGCTCGAGCTGCGCGCGGCCCTCCTCGCGGCGGCCGGCGCGGAGCAGCACGTTCCCGAGGCTGAAGTGGGCCGACTCGTGATCCGGCGTGAGCGCGATGGCCCGGCGAAGCGCCGCCTCGGCGTCTTCGAGCTGTCCCAGCGCAGCGTGCGAGGCGCCGAGGTAGTACTGGGTCATCGAGTCGTCGGGATCGCTGGCGGCGACCGCGGCGAACGCGGCGAGCGCAGGCTCGGTGTTCCCCTCGAGCTTGTCGATGAGCGCGAGGTTGTAGCGGGCGTGCAGGTCGTCGGGGGCGATTTCGAGCGCGCGTCCGAAGGCGCGGCGGGCGGCCTCGAAATCGCGCTCGTTGAACCACGCGATCCCGAGGTTGACGTGCCCCGCCGCCGCGTCGGGGCGCAGCTCGACGACCCGGGAGAACTCGGCGGCGGCGTCGGTGAACCGGAACTGCTCCAGCAGCGCCACCCCGCGACTCATGCGGGTGGAGGCCTCGTCGCCGGGCTGGGTTCGGGAAACCGCCGGGAGGACCGACAGGACGCCGAGGACGATCAGGGAGACGACGGCGGCGCCCGCGAGGCGGCGGGACTGCGACGGTTTCGACGGTTTCATGGCCAGCCGCCATTATGACGAACGACCCGGACCGAAGGCGCCGCGTAATCTTCCCGGCATCCTTTTCGTGGACACGTTGTTCCTGGCGATCGTCGGACCGACCGGCCCCGCTCCGGGGTGAAGGCGGACCAGGGCGCCCGCCCGGGACCCGAGAACCAGCCATGATCCAGCTCGTCGAGGGCGCGAAGGCCTACGGCGACCAGGTCCTCCTCCGTGATATCTCGTGGCGCCTCGGCGCCGGCGAGCGGGTTGGGCTGGTGGGGGCGAACGGATCGGGCAAGTCCACCCTCCTCAAGATCCTCGCCGGCCTCGTGCCCCTCGACGGCGGCGAGGTCGTGCGGCAGCGGGACCTCCGGGTCGGCTACCTGCCGCAGGACGGCCTCGAGCTGCGCGGCCGGAGCGTCTTCGAGGAGGTGCGTTCGGCGTTCTCCAGGCTGCTCGACCTGCGCCGCGAGCAGGAACGGCTCGCCGATCACCTCGCCCGCGTCCCCGACGAGCCCGGGCTGGTCGAGCGCTACGGGGCGATCGAGGACGAGTGGCACCGGCGCGGCGGCTACGAGATGGACGCTCGGGTCCACGAGGTGCTCGGCGGGCTGGGCTTCGGCGAGGACGAACGCCAGCGTCCCACCGAGACGTTCAGCCAGGGCTGGCAGATGCGGATCGCGCTGGCCCGCCTGCTCGCCGAGCGCAACGACGTGATCCTGCTCGACGAGCCGACGAACTACCTCGACATCGAGGCCCGTATCTGGCTCCTCAGCTTCCTGTCCGGCCATCAGGGCGCGATCGTCCTCGTCGCGCACGACCGCTACTTCCTCGACCAGGTCGTCACCCGGATTTCGGAGATCGCGCTCGGCCGGTTGAAGCACTACCCGGGCAGCTACAGCCGCTACGAGACGATGCGGGCCGCCGAGATCGAGGAGATCCAGAAGCGCGCCGCCGAGCAGGCCGAACTCGTCGAGCGGACCGAGCGGTTCATCAACCGCTTCCGCTACCAGGCGAGCCGCGCCCGACAGGTCCAGAGCCGGGTGCGCATGCTGGAGAAACTGGAGCGGATCGAGGCGCCCCCCCGGCGCCGGCGGGTGCGCCTGCGCCTGCCCCACCCACCGCGGTCCGGCGCGGTCCCGGTGAAGCTGACCGGGGTCGCCAAGGCGTTCGGCGCGAATGTCGTGTTCCGGAGCGTGGATCTGGCGGTGGAGAAGCGCCAACGCCTCGCGCTGGTGGGGCCGAACGGCGCGGGCAAGTCCACGCTCATGCGACTGATCGCCGGGGAGGAAGCCCCCGACGCCGGGACCCGCGAACTCGGACACAACATCCGCATCGCCTACTACGGCCCCGATCGCCACGACCTCGACCCGGAGCGCACCGTCCACCAGACGATGACGGACGCCGCTCCCCTCGCCATGCTCCCCGAAGTGCGCAACATCCTCGGCGCCTTTCTCTTCTCCGGGGACGCCGTGGACAAGCGGACGTCGGTGCTCTCGGGCGGCGAACGGAGCCGGCTGGCGCTCGCCCGGCTGTTCCTGCGTCCCGCGAACCTTCTGCTCCTGGACGAGCCCACGAACCACCTCGACCTCGACGCGAAGGCGGCGCTGCTGGAGGCTCTCGCGAACTACCAGGGGACGGTCGTCTTCGTGGCGCACGACCGTTACTTCATGGACCAGCTCGCGACCCGGGTGGCCGCGGTCGGCGGCGGCGAGGCGCCCGTTTACTGGGGTAACTACTCGGACTACCTCGCCCGCCTCGAGCAACGGTCCGCCGCCGCCGAGGCGCGTCCCGCAAACCGTCCGGCGGCCCGGCAGCAGCCGACCTCACCCCGACCCTCCGGAAAGAAGCGGCGTCGCCGCCGCCGATCCGGCAAGAACCGCCGCCGCGAGCTGAAGAAGCAGTGGAGGCGGGCGTTCGAGGCGGTCGCCGACACCGAAGCGGCGGTCGAGAGTCTGGAGGCGCGGATGACCGCCCCCGGGTTCTGGGACGACCGGGACGGAGCGAAGGCGATCGCCGCGACCTACAACGAGCTGAAGGAGCGCCTGCCCAAGCTCTACGCCACCCTCGAGAGTCTCGACCGGAAGGCCGGCGCCACCGGATCCTGAACCCGACGCGGCCGCGGACCGGAGGCTACGGCAGGCGCAGCACGCCCTCGGCCACTTCGACCGCTTCTCCGCCCACCCGGACCTCGACGGGTTCGCCGTCCACATGATCCACGTCGACGTGGATCTCGCTGGGACGGCCCATCTCGTAGCCCTGCTCGATCACGAGGCGCACCGGATTCGACGCCGGATCTCGGGCCTCGCCGTGCCGGACCAGCCACGCCCCAAGCGCGCCCGCCGCGCTCCCGGTCGCGGGATCTTCGGTGACGCCGAGTCCGGGGGCGAACATGCGGGCGTGGGCGGAGCTCCGCTCGTGGACCGTCTCGGTGGAGAAGACCATCATGCAGTCGGATGCGATGGGCTCCCGGTGGAGCAGCGCCCGCGCCGCCACCGGATCGAGCTCCAGCCGCTCCACGCTCCGCAGCGAACGCACGGGGACCATGAGCTGGGGGAGGGCGGTGGAGACGACCTGCGCCGGCGCGCCGGGAGCGATCGCATCGGGAGGCAGGCCCAGGCACCCCGCGAGGGCGGCGCGGTCGGTGGCCTCGGCGAAGAATCGCGGCGGCGCCTGGGTCATGACGACCTGCTCCACCTCGCCGCCGCGAACCCGGATGTCCACCGGGAGGATCCCGGCCCCGCACTCCTGCCGGATCCGGTGGATGCCGTCGCCCAGCGAGGCGAGCGCTTCGCCGAGCCCCAGTTCGCCGCGCGCGGCGAGGATGAAGAACGTTCCCACGACCGGATGGCCGGCAAGGGGCAGCTCGGTCGTCGGGGTGAAGATCCGCAACCGGCAGAGCGCGTGGACGTTGGTCGGGCGGACCACGAACGCGGTCTCCGAGAGGTTCATCTCGGTCGCGATCTGCTGCATCTCCTCGTCCGAGAGCCCGTCGGCGTCGGGGACGATCGCCAGCGGATTCCCGGCGAACACGCGGTCGGTGAAGACATCCGCCTGCAGGAACCGGAACTCGCGCACTAGAACAGCCTTCCCGGTCGAGGCCGCGCGGGGCGGGCCCCCCGCTGCCAGCGGACGGCCTCCCCAAGCGCCAGCTCGTGCGCCCGCTCGTTCCCCGGGTGGCCGGCGTGGCCCGGCACCCAGCGGAACGAGAGGCCGGGACGGGCGTCTCGCGCCGCCGCCAGCCGCCGCCACAGGTCGGCGTTCTTGACCGGTTTCTTCGCCGCCGTGCGCCAGCCCCTCCGGATCCAGCCCGGCAACCACGAGGTGATCCCGTCCACCACGTAGCGGCTGTCGCACAGGACCACCGCGCTCTCCCCGGCGGGCGCCGCGGACGCCGCGGCGATCGCGGCCTCGAGTTCCATGCGGTTGTTCGTCGTGTGGCGGGCGCCTCCGGTGAGCACGGTCTCGCCGTCCGGGGCGAGGAGGACGGCCGCCCAGCCGCCCGGGCCGGGGTTTCCGAGGCAGGAGCCGTCGCAGGCGATCTCGATCACGGGGGCCGGTATCCTGGAATGAGCATCGGAGGCTTGGATCTCAAACATCGCCGCCACCGATCCGGCCGCGCGAACGGAGCCATTCGCCCGGCTCCATCGGCGGCACCGGGGGCCCAACGGGGTGTTATGGAACACATCCTGGCGATCTCCGGCCTCAACCCGGAGACCCTCGAGCGAACCGCAGCAGCCGTTACCGTCTCGGCGGCGCGGCACCGTGCCGGCGCTGCCAGCGCGCGGCTTCTTCTTTCGCCAGCTTGTCCGCGCGCTCGTTGCCCGCGTGGCCGGAACGGGCTCTCACCCATTTGAACTCGAGCCACGGACGGGCGTCGCGCGCCGCGGCCAGCCGACGCCAGAGATCGGGATTCTTGACCAGCTCGTTGTCTTTGTTCCGCCATCCGTTCCGGATCCAGTAGTCGACCCCCGTGTCCACTCCTCCGTTGATGCCCTTCACGACATACTCACTGTCGCTCACGACGACTGCGAATGAGTCCGCCGGCGCCAAAGACGCCGCGGCGATCGCGGCTTCGAGTTCCATCCGGTTGTGCGTTGTTTCGGAGGCACCACCCGTGAGCACCGTCTCGCCGCCGGAGGCGAGCAAAACCGCCGCCCAGCCGCCGGGGCCGGGGCCCGGGGGTCCGAGGCAGGAGCCATCGCAGGCGATCTCGATCATAGCGCCGAGTACTCTACGCTAACGTGCCGATGGCTTGGATCTCGACCGTCGCCCCCACGGATCCGGAGGCGAGGACCGGCCCGCTCGCCGACCTGTATCGGCGTCACCGGCGGCCGGATGGTCTGGTGGATCACATCCTGACCATCTCGAGCCTCAACCCGGCGACGCTCGAGCGCCACCTCGGCCTCTACGAGCATCTGATGCGCGGCCCGTCCGGGCTGACCCTCGCCGAGCGCGAGCTGATCGCGGTGGCGGTCTCGGTCACGAACGACTGCCACTACTGAATCGAGCATCACCGGAGGGGTCTCCTCCGGCTGACCCGCGACGCGGCGCTCGTGAACGCGGTCGTCCGGGATCCGGGCTCGGCGGAGCTCCCACCCCGGGGTCGAGCCATCGCCGACTACGCGGTGAAGCTCGCGCGAACGCCCGCCGCGGTCACGAACGACGACCTCGCGCCCCTGCGCGAGGCCGGTCTCGCCGACCGCGACATCCACGACGCCTGTGCGGTGGCCTCCTACTACTGCTTCGTGAACCGGATCGCCAACGGCCTCGGAGTCGAACTCGAGCCGTAGCCGGGCGGCTCAGTCCGGACGGAAGCGGATCGTCTCGCCGGGGAGCGGCGGGGTGTGCTCGGGAACCCGGAGGGCTCGCACCCGCTGCTCGAGGGCGTAGCCGAGCGCGAGAAGGCGCGGCTCGCTGAACGCCCGTCCGAGGAAGGAGACGCCCACCGGCAGGCCGCCCCCGGTGAAGCCCGCCGGAACGATCAGGTCGGGGAAACCGCTCAGGTTGGCGAACCGCACCGGGGAGGAGGCCGGCCGCGCGACTCCCGGGTCGCGATCGAGGCGGGCGGGTCGGGTGGGCGCGGTGGGATAGACGATCGCATCCAGCCCGTTCTCGTCCATCAGTCCTTCGACGACGGCGCGGACGAGCGGCAGGGCGTGCTCGCGGACCGCCACATGGGTGGATGCGGTGGTCTCGCCGCTCGCGTTCTCGCGCAGGAACAGGCTCCATCGGCCCGGGTTCGGACGAACGCCGTCCTCACGCGAGGCCAGGGTCTGCGAGCGGGCCACCAGCTCGTCGAGGTCGCGGGGGAACGCGTCGCCGAGCGTTTCGAGGTAGGACTCGATCTGGCGCCGGAACTCCGGCCAGCGGACCGCGGTGTAGAAGTCGTCCTCGACTTCGAGCAGCCACGAGGGGAACCGCAGGTCCACGATCTCGGCACCGGCGGCGCGCATCGCCGCGACGGCGGCCTCGATGACCCAGTCCACCTCGTCGTCGGCCCCGAGGAAGTCGCGGGCGAGCCCGAGGCGGGCGCCGTCGAGCGCGTCCTCGTCCAGATAGCGGGTGTAATCGTCCTCGACCCGGCCTTCGGAGGCGGCGGTCGCCGGGTCGGCCGGGTCCGGTCCCGCGAGCGCCGAGAGGCCGACCGCCACATCGTGAACGCTCCGCGCCATCGGGCCCGCGGTGTCGAACGAGAGCGCGAGCGGCACGATCCCGTCGCGGCTGACGAGTCCCATGGTGGGCTTGAGGCCGACGACGCCGTTCGCGGTGGAGGGCCAGCGGACCGAACCGCCGGTGTCCGAGCCGAGCCCGAGGAATCCGTAGGCGGCGGCGATCGCAGCGCCGGTGCCTCCGGAGGAGCCGGAGGGTGTGCGGGTGGGGTCGTGCGGGTTGCGGGTGATCCCGCCGAGGGAACTCATCGCGCCTCCGGAGGCGAACTCGCTCATGTTCACCTTCGCCAGCACGATCGCTCCGGCGTCGCGCAGCCGCCGCACGACGAACGCGTCGTCCGGAGGCACCGAGTCGGCGAGGAGGAAGGACCCGGCGGTCGTCGGGAGGTCGGCGGTGTCGAAGTTGTCCTTCAGGACGACCGGGATCCCGTGGAGGGGCGATCGCGGGCCGCTCGCGGCGCGCTCGGCGTCGAGCTCACGGGCCCGTTCGAGCGCCCGCGGGTTCGTCGTGATGACCGCGTTGATCCGGGGGCCGGCCTCGTCGTAGCGGGCGATCCGCTCGAGGCAGAGCTCGACGAGGCGCTCGGCGGTCACCGCGCCGGCGTCCATGGCCGCGTTCAGGTCGGCGATCGTGGCCGTGGTGAGCTCGATCATCCGCTCGCCCTGGGCGGTGGCGAGCGGGGCGGCAAGGGCGATGAGGCCCGCCGCGAGGAGGAGCGGGCGGAGGGATCGGCTGTCGGAGGTCGGGGACGCGGTCACACTCCGGATGGTACGGCGCGGCATGGAGCCATGGAGCGCTCGTCGCCAGACCAGCTCAGCGCCCGGCGTTCTCCGGGTGAATCGCCGGACTGAAGTCCGGCCGTATGGAGCGCCCCAGTTCTCCCGGTGCTATGGAGGCCCGCTCTCCACCGGTTCTCCCGGTAGGGGTGCGGCACCGCGACGGAAGGCAGCCCTGATCAGGAACTCCGGGCACTGCAGCAGCAGGCCGTTGTTGGCGGGGACGGGCTCGATGATAACGGCCGCGATGCGGTCGCCTTCTCGCTCGAAGAGATCGCGGAAGGCTTCCTCGTCGTCGAGCGGCGGCACGCGGGTGAGATCGGCGCAGGCGCCGGGCACCCCCGCCGAAGCCGGGCGGCCGAGCGTCTTGAGCCCGGACCCCGCCGCCACCAGCAGCCCGTCCGCGTGGCCGTGGTAGCAGCCGGAGAACTTCACGATCAGGTCGCGTCCGGTTGCCCCGCGCGCGAGGCGTCCTGGCACCCCGCGGTCGCCTTCGGTCTGGTGACCGGGACGGCGGCCGCCGGGATCGAAGCGGTCTGCCCCTTCGGCAGCGACAACCTGTTCGTGCCGCTGGTTACCACCGGAATCCTGTGGGCGCTGGTGGAAGTGAGCGGAGCGGCACTCGGCGTGTAAGGTTGCCGCCGCGACACCCGGCTATGTCCATCATTTCCCTTGAAAAAGGTCGCGCGCTCGGGGCCGGGGTGGCCCGTGCGGCGTGGCGCTCGCTGCAAGTCGCCAGCGCAATTCTCGTGGTGGTCGTCCCGTTCGGGTACGCGATCACCGGAGCGGATGCCGACGTCCTGATGGGCGCGCTCGCCGGCCTTACCGTCGGGATCGGACTCAACTTGCGGCTGGGAGCGCGGAACGGACGCGCCGTCGGCATCCTGATCGGCGCAACCGTGGGTGCCGTGACAGCCCTGATCGCCGGCCTCATTCCGGGGAACCCCTGGGGCACGCTCATCACCCCGGTCCTGGCGCTCAGCATCGGCCTGACCGACGGGCTCGGTGAGACCCGCATCCGCGGTTACCGGGATGCGCTTCTTGAAGCGGCTCTGGTCTCGGGTCTCCTCGCGGCAGGACTGCTGTTCGTGCCCGGAGGGCTGGTCGGCATGCTGGGATGCGCCGTGATGATCGCACCCAACGCCCTTTACGTAGGGTTCTTCAACCGCAACAACGAGGGCCGGCGCTATGCGCGTCCGCCGGTCGTGCTTGTGTTCGCCTGGGTCGCCGCGTTTGCCCTGGTCACCTTTCTGGTGATGAATGAGACCGAACCGCACCGATCCCTGGACGTGAGCCTGCTCTCGGCATTGGGCGCCGTGGTGGCTGTCCCGATCCTGGTCTTCCTGGGAGCCCGGACGTTTGCGATCTGGGTTCAGCCGCGGCTGCGCCTCTACGTCCAGCTTGCCGACTACCTGCGGGTGATGTGGGTGCCGATCGGCGGCTTCGCCGTGGGATACATGGCGATCATCGTCGTCTTCTCCGGGTTCTTCGGCATGCTCGAGCGGTTCGTTCCCGGTTCATTCAACGGAGCCGCGAATGCCGGCGTCCTGGATTGGATCGCCTTCTCCTTCTATTCGGCCATTGCCGACCCCAGCTCGGCGATCCGCGCGGCTTCCGGGTTCTCCCGCTTCCTGGTCGGAACCCAGCTCGTCTTTTCCATCGGCTGGGCGCTCGTGGTCTTCGCCGCGGTGATGTCGGCCATCCAGCCGCAACTGGACGCGATCTCCCGCCGCCGGACGGAAAACGGCGACTAGCAGACTTGGGTCTTCTTGCCGAAGACGACTTTGTCCGGCTCCAGCCCGAAGTGCTGGCAACACCACATGCGGCCCGTCATGCCCACCCCCGTCTGCACCTCGTCGAAGATGAGCATGAATTCGTGCTCGTCGGCGAGCCGGCGGAGCGCCCCCAGGAACTCGCCGCGGAAGTGGAGATCACCGCCCTCGCCTGGATGGGTTCGATGATCAGCGCCGCGACGTCATCCGGGTTGGCCGCCAGCGCCGCCTCGATTTCGGCGATCGCCCGCGCCTCGGCCGCTTCCGTCTCGGCGAGCCGCTCCGCCTCCGGGAGCCGGATGCAGGGATTCTCGACGCGCGGCCAGTCGAACTTGGGGTTCTGCTCGTTTCTGGCGCTGGTGCTGCAAAAGACGCTTCTGGAGCGGCTGGCCGCGAAAGGGGAGAAGGCGAGATGGGAGGAGATCGTGCGGGACCTGGCGCGGGTGAGCGAGGCGGAGATCAGCCACGCCGGGAAGCGCTTCGCGGTGCGGAGCCAGATGACCGGGCTCGCGGTCAAGGTGTTCCGGGCGGTGGGGCTGCGGATCCCCTCGGTCGTCCGTCAGCTTGATCGGGCCGCCTGAGGCCGACTTCCGACCTCGCGCCCCTGCGGGGGAAATGTAGTGGCACAGCCCTCGGTGAGGGCTCACAACTCAAGTTGAATCAACGAGTTGCATTTCCAAACTGTCGAAGACGAGCCTGAGCTGGGGAATTGCCGGACTGGAGTCCGGCGCCAGTTCTCCCGGTGGGGGCCCGGCAAGGGACTGGAGTCCGGCGCCAGTTCTCCCGGTGGGGGCCCGGCAAGGGACTGGAGTCCGGCGCGCCGGCGGCGCCGGTCAAGTGGGTCGCTCGGTGCCGCTCTGGAGAGCGGCGCTCCATAGGAGAGGGGGGAGAGGTTCGGAGAGGGGGGATTCTTCCTCCCTCTCCGAGAGAGAACGTGACACCGATCGCAACCTGGAGCGGAGCGAAGGTTGCGATCTGAGGCGCGAAGCGCCGAGCGCTTCGGGGAGGGGGCCCCTTCAAAGGGCCGCGGGTCTCGACCCTTGCTGTTGAGACGATTTCGGGCCCCCTCCCCGGAGCGCCCGATGCCTCAGGCCGGGATGGCCTGGAGGCGGGGGTCGCTCCGCAGTTGCTTGAGGGCCTGGCTTTCGAGCTGGCGGACCCGTTCCCGGGTGAGTTTGAGCTCGCGTCCGATCTCCTCGAGGTTCGCCTCGCCGCGCCCGTCGATGCCGAACCGTCGCCGAAGCACGTGCTGCAGTCGGCGATCGGGGAGCCGTTCGACGGCGTCGCGGACATGCCGCCGGTACTGGGCGTCGGACACGCCCTCGATGGGGTTCGCCTGCTCGGGATCGGGGGTCAGCGCCACCCGCGGGGTCCCGTCGGGAACCAGCGGGGCATCGAGCGACTCCACGTGCGGCACGGAGCGCAGCGTGTCCTCGAGCTTCGCAATCGGAACGCCGATCTCCCGGGCCACGTCCGCGACGGTGGGAATCTGGTCCCGTCCCCTGCGGGTCGGGTCGTTCCGAAAGCGCTGGTCCAGCTCGGCGCGCACCTTGGCCGCCTTCCGATGCAGATCCAGCTTGTTGATCGGCACCTTGATCGTCCGCGACTTCTGGGAGAGGGCGCGCCAGATCGCCTGCCGGATCCACCAGGTGGCGTAGGTCGAGAACTTGAGGTTCCGCTCCGGCTCGAACTTCCGAACCGCCTGCATCAGGCCGATGTTGCCTTCCTGAATCAGGTCGCCGAGCGGCAGCCCCTTGCCCCGGGACTGCTTGGCGATCGAGATGACCAGTCGAAGGTTTCCCTCGATCATCTTGCGCCGGTTCAGGTAGAACTGCCGACGGAGCCGGGTGGGAAGCTTGTCCGCCTCCTCCAGCTCGACCGTCGCGGCGCGCATGGCGCGGCTGTACCGCTGTTCGTCCGCCTTGGTGAGGAGCCGGTGGCGGTGGGTATCCCGGAGGTAGAGACCCATCGAGTCCAGGTCTCCGGTCTGGTGGGTGCTGGGGGCGAGTCCGAGTTCGGCCGCCTTCCGGATGGCGTCTTCCTCGGAGGTATCGGCCTCCTCCTCGTCAACCGGGTAGGCGTCGTCCACGAACTCGATGGTTTCGAACTCGCTGGTGTTGGCGTCCATGGCGTCCTCCTGCGGACTTCCCTTCATCCGTTCCCGCGTCGTCGCGGGCGTGTCGGCCGTGAGCGCACACGAAGGGCCCTCCGATCAGGCCGGCGCTTCCGACGGATTGATAGTGAGACAACGCCGGGAGCCGCTCGAAGGTTCCCGGGGTGTGTCAGATCTCCAAATGATAAGCAATATTTGGGCCAAAATGGTCCCCCGGATCCAGCGCACTCGGCGGGAACGGGAAGACGCCCGGAGACGGCTCAGCTCGGCGCGGAGCTTCCTTCGCCACCGGCCCCTCGCTCGCCGAGGCGCCCACTCCGGGGAGAGCGTCGCTCCCCGGAGTCCCCGGCGGGCAGCCGTTCGATCCGCGCGGCGGACTTCAACTCATCCACCCACGCGGCGATCCGCCGGTTCAGGTCTCGCTCCACGAGCAGATCCCGAATCAGATCCCGCACCTGGTCCGGCGAACCGTCGGCGGCCGGGTCGAGATCGGGCAGCAGCACCGTCCGGTAGTAGGCCTCGATGTCCCTCCCCGACACCTGCACCAGCGGGAGGAACCGGCGGTCGAGGTAACGCTCCACGATGAGCGACTCGCGAAGCCGCTTCCGCAGGTAGTCCTCCCGAATCCCCAGCCGCTCCAGGGTCCGTCCGTAGGCCTCCACCGAATCGAAGCTGGCTCGAAGCTGCCGGAGCGCCCGGTCGAGCTCCTGTCCGGTCGGCGGCTCGAGCGGATAGCGGCGGGCCTCGCGTTCCATGAGCCGGGCCTCGATCAGCGTCTCGAGCGCTTCATCCAGCGTGGGCGGGGGATTTCGGCCGGGGTTCAGCGCGATGAACTCGCGCGTTTCGGAGAGCGTGATCGGCTCCCCGTCCACGACCGCGACAACCCGGTCCACCGCGTCCCCGGGCGACTGCGCTCCCGCCGATCCGGCGGCGAGCAGCACGGCGAGCAGCCGCAGCGGATCAAAACGCATGGCCAATCGTGAAGTGCCACTGCCCGCGGCGGTCGCCGCCGACGTCTCCGAGCCGGATGCCGTAGTCGAAGCGGATCGGGCCGAGCGGCGTGTCATACCGGAGCCCGGCGCCCACCGCATGGCGCAGATCTTCGACCCGAAACGAGCCGATCTCCTCGTGAACGCCGCCGTGGTCGGAAAAGAGTGCGGCGCGCAGGTCCCCGAAGAGGGGGAAACGGAGTTCGAGGTTGCCGAGGAGGAGCAGGTTGCCGCCCAACGGGTACCCGCCGGAGTCCACCGGTCCGGCGAGGTCGAGCCGAAACCCCCGGTGCGTCGTCGCGCCTCCGGCGAAGAACCGTTCCGTCAGCGGGAGCAGCGCGGGCTCGTCGGCTCCCCGGGTCACGGCCGCGCCGACCCGGACACCCGCCGCCAGCACCACGGGCCCCCCGATCGGGACGTAGGCGAACTGCTGGACGAGGCTCTTCACATAGGGGGCCCGGGACCCGAGGATGCCGGCGGACCACTCGAGGTCGAGGATGCCGAACCGGCCGGTCCGGGGATCCACCGGATCGTCCCGGGTGTCGGTCACGACGGCCGCCGAGACCTTGGAGAGCCACAGGTTGTCGGCGTAGTTCCGATCGATGCGGTTCGGCGCGATCTTGACGTCGAACAACTCGCTCGACGTGAAGTCGTAGCGCAGGAAGAGATCGCGGCCGAACACCCGACGGGTGACCTGCAGCGACACGCCGCTGCGCACGAAGTCGAGGCTGTCGCGGTCCTGCGCCTCGCGAAACGCCGTCAGGAACACCGGCCCGCCTCCCTCGGGCGAATCGGCGCCCCGATAGGTCGCCACCAGCCGGCTGCCCCGAAACGACACCCTCCCGAACAGGCTGCCGGAGTGGTCCCGTCCGAACAGGTTGGTCCGGCTCCACTCGAGTTCGCCGCGGACCTGCTCGCGTTCGCTGTAGCCGGCGCCGTACCCGAGGCTGGTTCGTGGCCCTTCGACCACGCGGATCAGGAGGTTGTGGTCACTCACCGCCTCCTCCGGCTCGAGCAGATCCACCTCGACCGAGGAGAACGTGCCCATCGCCGCCAGCCGGCGGCGGATCTCGAGGAGATCGTCGCGGCCGAGCGAGTCGCCCGGCCCGACCGGGAGTCGGTTGCGCACGACCGATTCCCGGGTGATCTCGAGTCCGGCGACGATGATCTCGCCCACGGTGTGGAGCTCGCCGGGTCGGATCCGGAACCGGACGTCGGTCCCGGCGGGCGGCTCGAGTGGGGCCTCCACCGTCACCGTCGCCTCGAGGAACCCCCGGTCCCGGTAGAACGACTCGAGGTTCTCCCGGGCCCCCACGACGGACTCCGCCGAGTAGGGCGCTCCCGCCGCGAGGCCGGCGATGTCCCGCAGCTCCTCATCGGAATACGGCGCGCCTCCCTCGAAGCGGACGGAGGCGATCGTTACCTGCGGACCGCTCTCGACCTCCAGCGTCAGCGCCGCGAGCCGCCGGTCACCGGGGTCCGGCGCCCATCCGGCGCGAACCTCGGCCTGCGGGTAGCCGCTCGCGAGGAGGAGCCGCTCGAGGCCCCTCGCCGCCGTATCCCATTCGGCCTCACGAAACGGCCGCCCGGAACGGAACGGCGCGACGACGTCGGCCGCGGCTTCGGCGAGGGCGGCCGGAACACCCGGGGTGCTGACGTCTCCCACCACGTAGCGCGGACCCGGAGTCGCCTCGAACCGGATGGTCACGGTGCTTCCGTCCGGGTCGCCGGACTCCCGGATCTCCACGGCGGCATGCGGGTGGCCCTCCTGCCGCGACCGGACGAGCAACTCGGCCCGGGCCGACTCGAGCGCATCGGCGCTCCATCCGGTCTCCTCCATCGCTTCGAGGACGTCCTGCGTCGCCCGGTCCGGGAGGGCGCTGCCGACGACCTCGAGCCGAAACACGGGACCGGCGGCAACCTGCAGGATCACGTGGACGCCCTCGAGGTCCAGCGGTTCGAAGTCGAGCTGGGCGCTCGCGGCGAGATGGCCGCGCTCGCGCATCCGCCGCTCGACGTCCGGAAGCCGGTCCAGGATCTCGGCTTCGGCCCACACCTGACCGGGGCTGGCGCGCAGGATGCGCCGCAATTCGGCCTCGAGCGCGTCCTCGACGCCCACCGCCTCGAAGGACTGGATGCGCGCCCGCGGGCCGGCCGTGACGTTCACTTCGAGCCGGAGATCGCGCCCCTGGGGGACGGGCTCGACCGAGACCGAGGCGGCGAGGTATCCGCGATCGGCGAGCCAGGCCTCGGTGCGGTCCTCGATCACGACCGGTTCGGGAGGCGCCGAGCCGGGAGGGAACGTCACGAGCCCGGCGAACCCGGCGCGCTGCCGGAGCGGGACGCCGCGGACCACGACCCCCATGAGGCGCGCCCGCGGGTGGAGTTCGAACCGCAGCCGGACTCCGTCGCCCTCCCCCGGCTCGGCCCGGACCCGGATGTCGTGGAACCGGCCGAGAGCGAAGAGCTGCTTGACCGATTGCCGGACCGCGAGCGGTCGGTAGGGATCGCCGGGACGGACCGAGATCAGCCGGAGGACCTCCCCGGGGACCGGCTCCGCGCCGCCGTCCGCCCACTCCGCCCGGACCTCCTCCACGATCGCGCCGGCAGCGAACGGCTGCGACCAGGCGGCGGGCGCAGCGAGCAGCGCCAGCCCGACCCCGCCGGCGCAAAGGCGGCGGATCCGGGCGGCCGCCGGATCAGAAGCTGCGGTGGAAGCGGACATCCACGCCCAGGGACCCGTCCTGATCCCGCGAGAAGATCCACGACACCGGCCCGCGCGGCGTGTACTCGACCACGATGATGGAGTCCTCGGCGGCGGTGACGCTGGACGAATAGCGCACGTTCAGATCCCGCGACAACTGTTTGGCGAGCGTGACCCGGGCCGTGGGATTGCTGAACCGGCCGATCAGGAACGGATCAATGGTGAGCCGGTCGATGCCGAAGACCCGGCCAGCGCGACGCCCGATCATGTTGGAGAGCTGCTGGCTGAGGACGCTGGCGGCGGAGGCCGCAGCCACATCGTCGTCCTGCGCCTGCGTCAGCAGCTCCTCCTCGGGCGCGCCGGCCAGCAGCCGGAGGATGTCCGCCTCCCGAAGCGGCGGATCCGAACTCAGGTTGGCGTTCACCTGCGCCGCCGTGCCGGAGGCGGTGAGCCGCACCCGGTAACTGCGGACCGTGGTCTCGGCTTCGACATCGAAGACCGGCTCGATCCCCTCCGGATCGATGAAGTCGGCGCGCCCCGACACGATCCCGAACCGATGGGCCCCGAAATAGACCTCTCCACCCACGAGGTCGGCGTGTCCGAGCAGCGCCGGGGCGGTCGGAGTCCCCCGCAAGCCGAAATCCGCGGCGGCGTCGAGCTGGAAGACCGAGTTGCGCACCGCGAACGGCGAATCGGTCTCCACCTGCACGTCCATGCGGAGCGTGTCGAGGAAACCGCCGGCCACTTCGTCGGGCGGCGCGGCCACGGCGTCGAGATCGGAAAGGATGCTCGAGAACAGCTCGTACTCCCGGCTCCACACCGCTTCATCGAGCCGGACCGTCCCGGTCAGCAACTGACCTTCCTGATCTCCGAGCAGGTGGAGATCCGCGTTCACGGTGGCGGTCAGATCGCTCGGGTAGCGGAGTCGGGCGTCGCCGAGCTGCAGCCGGAGGTCCACCGCGGCCGCGCTCGCCTCTTCCAGCGAAACCGCTCCCGAAACCAGCGCCGTCCCCTCCGCCAGCCGGCCGCTCACCTCCGCGATCTGCGCCGTCCGACGATCGAAGTTCACCACCCCGTCCACGTCGCTCAGCGCATGGGGAAACCCGTCGAGACGAAACGCCGCTCCGCGGAGCGTGCCCCGCCCGAGAACCTCGGGCGAGAGGGCGGAGCCCACGACTTCGGCGTCCACTTCGAGCGTCCCCTCGGCCTGGAGTCCCGCCACCAGCGACCCGGCGGCGACGAGGGAAGCCTCGCCCGAGACATCCAGATCGAGGAGCAGGTCGTCGAGCCCGACGGAGCCGGCGAGCGCGATCCGGCTCACCCCGTCGGTGACCGCGAGTCGCTCCACATGGACGCGGGCGTCCTCCACCCGGATCCCCGCCGGCCCGGTGAGGTGAACGCCGGTGGCCACGCCGGGCAGATCCAGATCGAGTCCGGTGAGCTCCGCGGTCCCCTCCATCCACTCGTCGAGCGGGTCCTCGACGTGGAAGTCCCCCGCTCCCGACGCCACGAGGCGGATGCCGCGCTCGGCCGCCGCCTCGAACACGAGGGGCGCCACATCCACGCCGGAGACGGTGATCCGGCCGGAGCCGTCGGTCCCGAGCGGAACCTTGCCGCTCATGCGCACCGAGGCCAGACCCGAGTCCAGCTCTCCGGCGCCCTCGAAGTCCTCCCCGAACACGGCGCCGGTGATGTTGCCGGGGCCGAGCGGGAGTCCGAGGACGAGGGCGTTCGGAACCCGCGCCTCGAGGTGCAGCTCGGGGACGAGCAGATCGCCGCCCACGCTGAGGTCGAAGTCCGACCGGATCGTGATCCACTCGGGCGCGAGCCCCGGCGTCAGGGGAAAGTCGGTCCCCGAAATGGCGCCCTCCATCTCCCATTCCACCAGGCCGATCTGGATCTCGCCGGAGGCGGCGCCCCCGCCGAAAGCGCCCGACATCGGGGCTAGCCGGGCCCGGTCGCCGAGCAGGGTCCACTCGATCCGCGCCTCGTCGAAGGGCTGCTCGAGGACGTGACCGCGGAAGCCCTCCACCCAGCCCCCGCCGGTGACCCACAGGTCCTTGCGGACCATGTCGGCCTCCCCGGTGACCACGCCGTCGGCTTCGAGGTCCCATTCCAGGTACTCGATGATCTCCCGGGCGTCCCATTCGTTCCACGAGGCGTCGAACGCCATGTCGGGGTATTCCCCGCCGTCGGCGTGGGCGAAGACGCCCGACGTCTGGAGGGTCGAATCGCCTCGCCGCGCCGAGACCGCATCGAGCCACATGTCGTCCGGCCCCACGCCCCCGGTGGCGACCAGCGTGTCGGTGCGAAGGGGCCCCACCGAGAGCGAGCGGCCCTCGACCTCGCCCTCGAGGATGAGGCCGTCCGGCCAGCGCCCCCGCACGATCCCCTCGAACCCGGCGGCCCCGGCGACCTCCCACGCGATCTCTTCGGGATCCTCGGCGAAGAGCACCCGGCGGATCTCCTGCTGAAGGGCATCGGCCTCGGCGCTCTCGCCGGCCAGCCCGCTCACGGCCAGATCCGCCTCTCCACCCCGGAAGACCCCCTGCCCCTCGGCCCGGAAGGCGTCTCCCCGCACGACGAGGTCCGGAACCCGGGTCTCCTGCTCGTCCATCTCGAGACCCAGCGAAAAGCCGAAGCGGAGTCCGGACGCCTCGCCGGGGCCGGGAAGGCGCCCGGTCGCCCGCAGCGTCCCGAGAGTCTCCTCGATGGTCCCGAGAACCATCTCGAGGTCGGCCTCCATATCCACGCGGGAGGCGAGCGTCGTCGGGACGCCGAAGTAGCCGGCCGCGGCGGGCCCGAGGGAGGCGTCGGTCGCGGTGAATGCGACCTCGGCGCGGTGCTGGTCCCGCGGCTGCGGCTGAAGCAGTCGAAACGTCGCGGCGCCGCCGGCGGCGGTCCCCTCCGCCGAAGAGATCTCGACCCGATCGGGCCCGATGTAGAGGAAGCCGATCCAGTCCTCCACCGGAACCCCGTAGAAGCGCCCCGAAGGCAGCACGAAGTCCCCGGCGATCGCGAGCCCGTCCTCGATGAACTCGGCGCCGCCGACGAAGGAGAACGGAGGATCGTCGGTCGTGTCGAGACCGTCGAAGTCGAACATCAGGCGACCGACCCCTCCGGCGCGGCCGCCGCCGGTGAGCTTCAGAGGGCCGGCGAGATCGTTCTCGAGGTCGAAAACCCCGGAACCCTCCATCGAGAGCAGCTCCCCGCTCAGCTCGACCCGATCGAGATGGAGCCGTCCCTCCCGCAGGCGAAGATCGGCCTGGATGGCCATGTCGAGGTCGGGTCGGTCCCACATCCGGATCGCCCCGGTCCCGGACCGGATGCGGCCATCCACACCCCCCTCCGCCGCCGCGAAATCCAGTTCGACGCCGTCGAGCCGGACCTCCCACGGGGTGGGACGATTCCGGTAACCGATCGTGGACCCCGCGAAGGACATCGAATCGGAGGAGAGGGAAATCCGTGACGCCAGCAGGTCGGCGAGCGGGCCGAAACCGGGAGCGTCCTCCGGGGGCGGAACGCCTCCGTCATCCTGTCCCCACGCCCGGACCCCGGAGATGTCGAGACCCTCGAGGTGGAGCCCCATGGGGAGGAGCGCCCGCCATCCCAGGCGCCCCGCGATCCGCTCGACCGCGAAGGCCGGCGGCGTCGGTCCGGCCGACCCCGGCTCGCGACCGATCTGCAGGTCGCGGATCTCGAACGAGCCGTCGAGCAGGGCGACTTCGAGGGACGACGCCGCGACCGGCCGATCGAGTCGGCGCTCCAGTTCGCTGGAGACGAGCCGCGCCAGCGTGCGCGAATCCAGCCGGTCGGCCAGCAGGGAGAGCGCGACGACCAGAACGAAGATCGAGGCGGCGGCGAACCCCAGCAGAAGCGCAACCCGCAGGAGCACCCGGCTCGCGGGCCGAACGGCAGGATCGCGGGCGGCCGCGTCGTCCTCCGGCGGCGGCGGCGGTCCGTCAGGCCGCTCCTGGTCGGTCATGGGAGCCTCAGACGGGATCCAGGCGGAACAGCGGCGCGCCCGCCTCCGCCAGTTCTCCCGTGGAGACCCTCATGTTAGCGATCACTCCGGCCCCGGGAGCCCGGATTTCGTTCTGCATCTTCATCGCCTCGAAGACGAGGACCGCCTCGCCCGGCTCGACCCGGTCCCCTTCGTTCCGGAGGATTCGCACGACCTTGCCAGGCATCGGGCTGCGCACTTCCGCCGCGCCGCCACCGGCGCCGCTCCCGGCGCGTCGGCGGCGATCCCGGGCCGTCTCGAAGCGGAACCGGCGGCCTCCCAGCTCGACGATCAGCGCGCCGCCGGCGTCCGCCCGGACCGCGACCTCCCGGGTCTCGCGGCCGCGGCGAACGATCCATCCTACGAAGGCGGGTCGAACCTCGAACGGCGCCCCCCCATCGCCCAGCCGGACCCGGATCGCTCCGGCGTCGTCCGCTTCCGCCTCCACCCGCACCTCCCGCGCCTCTCCGCCGGACTCCTCGAGCCGGAGCTCGTTCCGCATCACCGCCCTCCCCCGGCGCCGGGGCGGGCCGCGAGACTCCACCGGGAAACCGGGGCCGGCGGCGGGCCCGGGGAGCGCCCGGTCCGATAGAGCTCGGCCGCGGCCGCGGCGGCGGCGAAGTCCGCCAGATCGTCGGCGGACGGACGCGAGGCGGGACCGGTGGAGAGGCCGCCCCAGTGGTCTCCCACGAAGCCGGTGTCGTACACGCCGCTTCGAAACGGCGCGCTCCGAAGCACACGGTCGAAGAAGGGAAGCGTGCTCGGCACGCCGACGAGGCGGGTCTCGGCGACCCCCCGGAGGGCCCGACGCCGCGCCGTCTCCCGGTCGGGACCCCAGGCGATCAGCTTGGCCAGCAGGGGGTCGTAGTGGGGCGAGACTTCGGTTCCGGAGTCCACGCCGGCGTCGCACCGGATCCCGGGTCCGTCGGGAGGACGGAACGTGGTGATCCGCCCGGTGCCGGGGAGGAACCCGGCGAACGGGTCCTCGGCGGTGAGCCGCAGCTCGATGGCCGCTCCCGAGAGGCTCACGTCCTCCTGGGTGAAGCCCAGCGGCATGCCCGCGGCCACCTGGATCTGGAGCGCAACAAGGTCGAGTCCGGCAATCAGCTCGGTCACCGGGTGCTCGACCTGGAGCCTGGTGTTCATCTCGAGGAAGCTGAAGCCGCCGTCGGGGTCGAGCAGGAACTCCACGGTGCCGGCGTTGCGGTAGCCCGCCGCGGTGGCGAGCCGGACGGCGGCGGCCCCCATCGCCTCGCGGAGGCCGGACGTGAGCGCGGGGGAGGGGCTCTCCTCCACCAGTTTCTGATTGCGCCGCTGGATCGAGCAGTCGCGCTCCCCGAGGTGCACCACCTCGCCCGCGGGCCCGCCGAGAACCTGGACCTCGACGTGCCGCGGCCTCGCGATCCGGCGCTCGAGGAACACCCGCGAGTCTCCGAACGCGGCCTGCGCCTCGGACCGCGCCTCCGCAAACGCGCCGGGAAGCTCCTCCGGGCGGCTCACCGGCCGCATTCCCATCCCGCCTCCGCCCGCCGACGCCTTGATCAGCAGGGGAAAGCCGATATCGCGGGCGGCGGTCCGCGCCGCGTCGAGGTCATCGCAGATGTCGGACCCCGGCGCGACCGGAACTCCCGCCGAGACCGCCGCCGCCCGCGCCGCCGCCTTGTCGCCCATGCGGCGCATCGCCTCGGGCGGCGGCCCCACGAAGACGAGGCCGCGCGCGGCGCAGCGGTCGGCGAAGTCGGCCCGCTCCGCGAGGAACCCGTATCCCGGATGGATCGCCTCGGCGCCCATCGCTTCGGCCGCGTCGAGGACGCGGTCGGCGACCAGATAGCTGTCCCGGGAGGCGGCCGCCCCGATGCAGAGCGACTCGTCGCCCAGCCGGACATGGAGGCTGTCCCGGTCCACCTCCGAGTGGACCGTGACCGGGGACACGCCCAGATCCCGGCAGGCGCGGATGATCCGGACCGCGATCTCGCCGCGGTTCGCGATCAGGAGGCGGCGGAACATCCGGCGGGCTGCAGGCTCACAGCGGGATGTTGCCGTGCTTCCGGGGCGGATTGCCGTCGCGCTTCGAGTCGAGCGAGCCGAGCCCGACGATGAGCTTGCGGCGGGTCGCCCGCGGCCGGATCACCTCGTCCACGTAGCCCCGCTCGGCGGCGACGAACGGGCTCGCGAACCGCTTCCGGTAGGCCGCCACGTGTTCCGCCCGCAGCGACTCCGGATCGTCGGCTTCCCGCAACTCGCGCCGGTAGAGCACGTTCACCGCCCCTTCCGGCCCCATGACCGCGATCTCGGCGCTGGGCCACGCGTAGTTCAGGTCGGTGCGGATGTGCTTGCTCGCCATGACGCAGTAGGCGCCGCCGTAGGCCTTGCGCACGATGACCGTGATCTTGGGCACGGTGGCCTCGGCGAAGGCGTAGAGCAGCTTGGCGCCGTGCCGGATGATCCCTCCCCACTCCTGCCGTGTTCCGGGCAGGAAACCGGGCACGTCCTCGAACACCACGAGGGGGATGTTGAACGCGTCACAGAACCGGACGAACCGGGCGCCCTTCACCGAGGCATGAATGTCGAGGACGCCGGCGAGCACCGCCGGCTGGTTGGCCACGACGCCGACCGGGCGCCCCCCGAGCCGGGCGAATCCCACGACCAGGTTCCCGGCGTGGAGCGGCTGGACTTCGAGGAAGTCCCCGTCATCCACGACCGACGTGATCAGCTCGCGGACGTCGTAAGGCTGGTCGGGGGCGTCGGGGACCAGGGTCTCCAGGTCCGGGCAGTCGCGGTCCGACGGATCGTCGGTCTCGCGGCGGGGCGGATCGTCGAGGTTGTTCGCGGGCAGGAAACCGAGCAGCTCGCGGATCAGGTCGAGACACTCGGCATCGTCGGCGCCGAGGAAGTGCGCCACCCCCGAGACCGTGTTGTGGGTCTCGGCGCCCCCGAGCTCCTCCATGGAGACTTCCTCGTGGGTCACGGTCGAGATGACGTCGGGGCCGGTCACGAACATGTAGCTGGAGCCCCGACTCATGACGACGAAGTCGGTGATCGCGGGCGAGTACACCGCCCCGCCGGCGCAAGGACCCAGGATGGCGGAGATCTGCGGCACCACGCCCGAAGCGAGCGTGTTGCGCAGGAAGATGTCGGCGTAGCCGGCGAGCGAGACGACGCCCTCCTGGATCCGGGCGCCGCCGGAGTCGTTCAGCCCGATGACGGGGACGCCCTGCCGGACGGCGAGATCCATGATGCGGCAGATCTTGCCGGCGCACGCCTCGCTCAGCGAGCCTCCGAGGACGGTGAAGTCCTGGGCGAACAGATAGACGAGGCGGCCGTCCACGCGGCCGTAGCCGGTGACGACCCCGTCCCCGGGAATGCGTCGCCGCTCGAGCCCGAAGCCGACGGACCGGTGCTCGACGAGTCGGCCGATCTCCTCGAAGCTGCCCGGATCGAGGAAGTGCGCGATGCGTTCGCGCGCCGTCATCCGCCCGGACTTGCGGTGGCGTTCGATGCGCGCCGGTCCGCCCCCTTCGAGGGCGCGCCGGTTCCGGGACTCGAGGTCGCGGTCGGCGGCCCGGTCCCGGTCCGCCGTCATGGAAGCATCCGAGGACCGGTCCGGAGAGCGGTCCGGGGAGCGGTCCGGGGCCAAGAGGCGTTCCCCGCTGCCGCGCCGCGCTCGGGCGGCGTCAGGAGCGGGCGTTCTCCCAGTCCTTGAGGAATTGCTCGAGGCCGATGTCGGTCAGGGGATGTCGGATCAGCAGGTCGAGCACCTTGGGGGGCATGGTGGCGATGTGAGCGCCGAGCCGGGCCGCCTCGACGACGTGCAGCGGGTTCCGGATGCTCGCGACGAGGATCCTGGTGTCGAAACCGTAGTTCCCGTAAACCTGCCGGATGTCCTCGATGAGCTCCATGCCGGTCAGGGAGATGTCGTCGAGACGACCCACGAACGGGCTGATGATGTAGGCGCCCGCCTTCGCCGCGAACAGCGCCTGCGGCAGGCTGAAGCAGAGGGTCACGTTGACCCGGATCCCGTGCCCGGCGAGCTCCCGCACCGCGCGGAGGCCATCGGGGGTCAGGGGACACTTGATGACGATGTTCTCGGCGATCCCGGCCAGCTCCCGCCCCTCTGCGACCATGCCGGCGGTGTCGGTCGAAATCACCTCGGCGGAGACGTCGCCGGGCACGACCTCCGCGATCCGGGCGAGGATCCGCTTCGGGTCGCCGGACTCCTTCGCCATGAGCGACGGGTTCGTGGTCACGCCATCCACGAGTCCCATCGCCGCGGCCCGGGTGATCGCGGCGATGTCGGCGGTGTCGAGAAAGATCTCCATGGACGGTGGTCCGCTCCTGACGGATCGCCCCGAAATCGAAAGCGCTCCGGCGGCCCGGGGTCGGCGCCGGTCCGGAGGCGATGGAAGCCGATTCTACCCGGCGCGCCGGGTTCGCCGGAGGGCGACCCAGGTGAGCGCGGCGAGCAGACCGTCGCTGGCCGCGAACAGGAGAAACGAGGCGGGAGACCCCCGGAGCAGGAAATCCAGCCCGAACAGCACGGCGCCCGCGCCCTTCAGCCCGGGGCCCATGAGCCACAGGTACCACCGGTTCTGCTCGAGCCGCGACAGGACCACGAGGTACCCGACACCGATGGCGGCGGCGAACAGCCCGTTCAGATTCGCGTGGATCAGCAGCGCCGGCGGGGGCGCGCCGAACCAGGCTCCCACCGCCCCGGGGGCGAACAGGAGGGCCCCGCCGAGGAGGAGGTCGTAGGCCGCGCTCGCGAGCACGACCGAGCGCAGGAGCCTCATCGGGCGATGCTACCGGGAGGCCTCCGGCCCCGATATACTGCCCGGTTCCCGCGGCGAATGCGGGCCGTCCAGCAATCCGGCTGCGCCCGCCCCTGAACCAGGCTCCCGTCGGGCGCCTTCGGAGGCTGTCCGCCTCGTGCCCACTCCGTTTCACGCCACGACCGTGCTGGCGGTGCGCCGCGGCGACTGCACCGCTCTGGTCGCGGACGGACAGGTCACCCTCGGCGACATCGTGGTCAAGCAGCGCGCCCGCAAACTCCGCCGGATGGGCGAGGACGGCTCCGTCATCGCCGGCTTCGCCGGAGCCACCGCCGACGCCCTCGCGCTCCTCGCGAAGTTCGAGACCAAGCTGGAGGCGCACCGCGGCAACCTCGAGCGCGCCTCGGTCGAGCTGGCCCAGGACTGGCGGACGGACCGGGTGATGCGCCACCTCGACGCGCTGCTGCTGGTGGCGAACCGGAAGCAGATGTTCCTGCTGTCCGGCGACGGCGATCTGATGCAGCCGGACGACGGGGTCATGGCCATCGGGGCGGGGGCATCGGAAGCGATGGCGGCGGCCCGGGCCCTCCTGGGACGGACCGAGCTCGCGGCGCGGGAGATCGCCGAAGACGCCATGCGAGTCACGAGCGACATCTGTATCTACACGAACAAAGAGTTCGTCATCGAAGAGGTCTGACCCTGGTCAAGGTTCTCCCGGCCGTCGGCGACGAGCCTCCCGCCGTCTTCGACGAGCCCACGCCCCGGGAGATCGTCGAGGAGCTCGACCGCTTCGTCATCGGGCAGCATGCCGCCAAGCGCGCGGTGGCGGTCGCGATGCGCAATCGCGCCCGCCGGATGCACGTGGCGGCCGAGATCGCCGACGAGATCCTCCCCAAGAACATCCTGATGATCGGGCCCACCGGAGTGGGCAAGACCGAGATCGCCCGACGGCTGGCCCATCTGTCCCGGTCGCCGTTCGTGAAGGTCGAGGCCTCGAAGTTCACCGAAGTGGGCTATGTCGGCCGCGACGTCGAGTCCATGGTCCGCGATCTGGTGGACGTGTCGGTGGAGATCCTCCGCGAAGAGGTGATCGAGGAGATGCGCCTCCAGATCGATCACAACGCCGAGGAGCAGGTGCTCGATCTCCTGCTGCCGGACGACGCGCCTCCGGGGCCGTCCGCGTTCCCGCCCGACGACGGCGGCGAAGAGCCGGAGCCCGATCCGGAGGCGAAGGAGCGGATCCGGATCCGGCGGAACGAGCTGCGCGCCCGCATCCGGCGCGGCGAGCTGGCGGAGCGGACGATCGAGGTGGACGTGCGGGAACCGGCGCCTCCGTTCCTCGAGACGCTGGTGCCGCCGGAGGAGGACCTCGACGGAAGCGCCTCCGAGATGCTGCGGGGGCTCTTCGGCCCCCGTTTCCGCCGGACCGAGATGCTCGTGCCGGAGGCGCTCAACTACTTCGCCCGCGAAGAGGAGAGCCGACTCGTGGATCGGCGCCACCTCGAGACCCTCGCCCTCGAGCGCGCCGAAGACCACGGCATCATCTTCATCGACGAGCTCGACAAGGTGGCCAGCTTTCCGGGCAGCGCCGGCCCCGAAGTATCCCGCGAAGGGGTGCAGCGTGACCTGCTTCCCCTCTTCGACGGATCGTCCGTGACGACGCGCCACGGCGTGGTGCGAACCGACCACATCCTGTTCATCGCCGCCGGAGCCTTTCAGGAGAACCGCCCCTCCGATCTGATTCCCGAGCTCCAGGGCCGCTTTCCGATCCGCGTGGAGCTGAGTCCGCTCACGGTGGACGACTTCGAGCGCATTCTCACCGAGCCCGAGGGGGCGCTCCTGAAGCAGTACCACGCGCTGCTCGAGACCGAAGGGCTCTCGCTCGAGTTCCGCAAGGGAGCCATCCGCGAGATGGCCGCGGTCGCCGCCGAGGTCAACGAGCGGATGGAGGACATCGGGGCGCGCCGCCTCCATACGGTCGTGGAGCGGGTCCTCGAGGACCTCCTCTTCGACGCTCCCGACCTGCGCCGCCGGAAGTGGACCATCGACAGGAAGTACGTGTCGCGGATGCTCGACGGCATCGTGGAGAACGAGGACCTGTCGCGCTTCATCCTCTGATCCCGGTGGGCGTGCGACCGCGTCGGACCCCGGCGCCTCGCCGGGGACGTAGTGCGGTCGCGGTCGGGCTGATTGGCCTCGCGGCGGTGGCGTGTGGCCTGCGCGCGCCGCCCCCGGGCCCCTATGACCTCGAGCCGGAGGCGCCCGAGGTCGAGCCATTGCGGCAGGAAGGAGGCGAGATCGAAGTCCGCTGGACGGCGCCCACCGTCGCCTCCGGACGGTTGCTCGGTGAAAGAGACCTGCGGAGAGCGGTGATTCGCTACCGATTGCTCGACCTGCCCGCTCTCGCCGCGGAGCAGCGGGAGCTGCGGCGTCAGGAGGCGGCCGAGGCGCTTGCCGAGGCCGAATCGGAGACGAACGCCCCGGACGAAGGGACGGAGGAGACGACCGATCCTCCCGAGACCGGCGAGGAGCCCCCCGCGCCGGACCCCCCGGCCGAGGAGCAACCTCCCGCCGATCCTCCCGAAACCGGCGAGGAACCCCCCGCGCCGGACCCCCCGGACGAAGAGCCAGCGCCAACCGATCCTCCCGAAACCGGCGAGGAGCCCCCCGCGCCAGACCCCCCGGCCGAGGAGCAACCTCCAGCCGATCCTCCCGAAACCGGCGAGGAGCCCCCCGCGCCAGAGCACCCGGACGAAGAGCCAGCGCCAACCGATCCTCCCGAAACCGGCGAGGAGCCCGCCGCGCCGGACCCCCCGGCCGAGGAGCAACCTCCAGCCGATCCTCCCGAGACCGGCGAGCAGCCCCCCGGCGATCCCCCCGAAACCGACCCCGACCCGGACGAAGAAACCCCGGAGGAGCAGGAGCCGGCGGCGGTCGAGGAACCGTCTCCCACCGACGGGGAGGAGGGCGAGCCGCGGCCCGAGCCGTTCGATCTCGAACTGGACGACATCCCCTTCGAGCAGCTCGCCGAGGTCGAATCGCGCCAGCCCGGCGAAGATCGGGTTTACCGGGTTCCGGTGGGGGATGGCTGGGCCGGACAGCGAATCGAGATCACGGTGCACTACGAGACGGGCGGGGAGCCGGGCGAGGAGAGTGATGTGCGGAGTCTCGATGTCGGAGACCCCCTCCCCGCGCCCGGGGATGTCTCGGTCGGGACCGGAGAGCAGCAGCTCACGGTGGAGTGGAGCGCCGTCCCGCCACCCGGAGCGCAGTTCGAAGTGGCCCGCCGACGGGGCGAAGTCGAGGAGATCGCCGGCCGGGCTAACGAGCCGCCCTTCACCGACGCGGAGGAGGTTCGCTTCGGGGAAGAGGTCTGCTACCGCGTCCGGCTCGTCGTCCCGGGGGGGGAGGAAGCGGTCGAGATCCCCGATCCGGGACGCCCCGCAGAACCGTCCGGGGAGGACGGTCTCCCGGGGGCGTGGGCGCCGATGCCCGCCCAGGTTCCTCCCACCGGCGCGACGGCGCTTCGGGTCGGGCCCTGGGCGGAGGAGGCCTGCGTCGCGCCCCTCGACATCTACCCGCCGTTTTCGCCGACCGCGCTGCGGGTCGTGTGGCGGCCCGACCGCACCGAACTGAGCTGGGAGCCGCCGTCCCCGGCCCCCTCCGACCTGGCGGGCTACCACGTGTATCGGGCCGCCCCCGGCGAGCCCCGGCCGGTCCGGATCACCGAAGAGCCGGTGGAGGGACTCTCGTTCGACGATGCCGACCGCGATCCGGAAACCCCCTACGAGTACTCGGTGACGGCGGTGGACAGCGCGGCCCCGCCCAACGAGAGCCGCCCCTCGCCGTCGGTCCCGGCGACGCCGCCCCGCTCTCGCTAGACTGCGGGTTCGTGCCCGCCAATTCGCGTCGCCGGCCAAGACGAATCCCAGGACGAATCCCGAGAAGCCGCAGTGGGTCCTGGGAGCTCTTCCGCGAGTTGCTCGCCGGCGCACCCGACGACCCCCGCTGGGCCGCGCTCAGCCGGCGTTGCGAGAGATTGATCCGCGGCATGGTGCTCTGGCGGATCTGGGTCCGGAAGCGGGTCGGGGCCACCGACTCGGTCGAGGACGTGGCGCAGGAAGTCATGCTGCGACTGGTAGCCCGGGCACGCCGCGGATTCACCCCGGTGCCCCATGGAAGCCGCGAGTCCTTCGACGGGTACATGCGGCGGATCGCCGAGCATCTGATCGTGGACGAGTTCCGGCGCCTCGGCCCCCGAGGCGGCCCGGAGCGACAGCTCATCACCGTGGACCCACTCCGCTTCGAGACCGGTCTTCGCGAAGAGAACGAGCCGGACGACGGCTTCTTCTCTCCGGCGCGGCCGGCGATGCACCGGGAGACCATGGAAATCATCCGCCACACCCTCGACGGCATGTCCCGCGATCCACGGCGACAGCGCCTGAACCGGCACCTGTTCCAGCTCTATTTCCTCGACGGGATTTCGATGGCGCAGATCGCGAAGCTGCGTTCGGTGCCGCTCAGCGCGTCGTCGGTCTCCCGCCGGTTGCAGGCGATCCGCTCGACCCTCCAACAGGTCTTCCCCTCGCCGGTTTCCCGCCGGCGGACCGATCCGGCGGCGCATCGGGGGCGACGGCCGGCAACCCGTCGGCGGATGCGCGCGAGACAGCGCTGAGGCTTCCGCGCCGCGGGTTTCCGCTCTCGCCCGGTCCCATTAGAATCTCCGGTTCCTCGCCGACGCGGGACTAACTCAGTGGTAGAGTGCAACCTTGCCAAGGTTGAAGTCGCGGGTTCGAATCCCGTGTCCCGCTCGGTGACTGGACCGCTCCCGTGGGAGCGGCGGATGGAGCGTGTGACGGCGGCGTAGCCAAGTGGCCAAGGCGGAGGTCTGCAAAACCTCTATTCGGCGGTTCGAATCCGCCCGCCGCCTCATGGAGCGCCGGACTCCAGTCCGGCACCGAGCGACCAAGCCGACCTGCACCCCCGGCGGGAACACCGGACCCCCCGTCTTCCCGGTACGGGTCCCGCTCGGCGCTTCGCGCCTCAGATCGCAACCTTCGCTCCGCTCCAGGTTGCGATCAACATCACGTTCTCTCTCGGAGAGGGGGGAACGAGCTCCCCCCTCTCCGAACCTCTCCCCCCTCGGAGCGCCTGCCCTTGTCGGAGCGCCGGACTCCAGTCCGGCAATTCGCCACTCGAAGCTGCCTTCCGTAGCGGTGCCGCACCCCGCCCCCACCGGAGAACTGGCCGGGAGAACTGGTGGAGAGCGACGCTCCATGGCGTTAGAACGCGTCGCGGTGGATGCGGGTGACCGGCCGCTTCAGGGCCAGCGCGAGCGCGGCCCGGAGCCGGACCCAGGCGACGACGCGGGCCGTCCCTTCGGCTGCGGCGCCTGAGGGGAGCGGAAACCAGACTTCCACCACGTCCATCCGCAGCCGTGATCCCGACGGGATCCTCCGCCTCGCCGACTCCACGCGCCACATCCGGGCCGCCGAGCGACGCAGGCGGAGCCGTTTCGAGCGATCCACCCGCTCCGCCGGACGGCCCCAGCCGCCTCGGCGGGTCTTCACTTCCACGGCCGCCAGGGTGCGGCCCTCCCACGCCACGATGTCGATCTCGGCGTAGCGTCGGGAGCGGCCGGGGCGATAGTTTCGCGCCACGACCCGGTAGCCCGCCCGGGCGAGCGCCCGCGCCGCGATCCGCTCGCCCCGGGCGCCGAGCCGCAGGTGCCTCGCCCGCGGTCTTCGTCGCCACCGTCGCTCGATGGTCCGCAGTCGGCCCACGCCGAGGCGTCAGTCGAGACGCCGCCAGGTCGTGCCGTCGGGCGTGTCCTCGAGGAGGATTCCGCGGGAGCGAAGCTGGTCCCGGATCGCATCCGCCCGGGCGTAATCGCGGCGCCGCCGCGCCTCCCGTCGCTCGCGGATCAAGCCTTCGATCTCGGCGGCGAGCCCATCCCGGGGCGGTGAACCGGGCGCCGCCTCCATCTCGAAGACGCCGAACACCTCGTTCATGCGCCGGATCGCGGCCGCCCAGTCGGCGACGGCAGGACCCTCTCCGGCTTCCGGCCGATTGAGACGCTGGTTCGCCCGCCGCAGCGCGAAGAACACCTCGGCGAGCGCTCGCGACACGTTGAGATCGTCGTCCAGCGCCTCCTCGAACCGATCGAGGCAGGCGCGGATCTCGCCGCCTTTGGGGACGGACGATCCCGGGTCCGGAGACGCGGGCGCCCGCGCGAGCAGCGCATTCACCCGCCGCACCGCGGTCTCGGCCTGCTGAAGGCCCTCGCGAGTGAAGTTCAACTGTTTCCGGTAGTGGACGCTTGCGAGCAGGTAGCGGAGCGCCGCCGCAGAGACGCCGTCGTCGAGCAGCTCCCGAACCGTGAAGTAGTTCCCGAGCGACTTGGACATCTTCCGCCCTTCGACGAGCAGATGCTCGCAGTGGAACCAGTGTCGAACGAATGGTTCGCCGGTGGCCGCTTCGCTCTGGGCGATCTCGTTCTCGTGGTGCGGGAACATGAGATCCACGCCGCCGCAGTGCAGGTCGAACCCGGACCCGAGCAGCTCGAGCGCCATGGCCGAACACTCGAGGTGCCACCCCGGTCGGCCGGCGCCGAAGGAGGCGTCCCACGTCGGCTCGCCGTCTCTCGTCGCTTTCCAGAGGACGAAATCGGAGGCGCTTTCCTTGTCGTATTCGTCGGCATCCACCCGCGCGCCGGCGAGACGACCCTCGACCGCGGCGCCCGACAGCCGCCCGTACCCGGGATACGCGGCGATCCGGAAATAGACCGACCCCCCGGACCGGTAGGCGGCGCCGTTGTCGAGGAGCCGCTCCACGAGCCGAACCATGGAGGCGATGTACTCGGGATCGGTGGCTCGCGGATACTTCTGCGCCCGCCGGACGCCGAGCGCGTCGGCGTCGGCGTGGTAGAGCTCGATGAACCGGGTCGTGTAGTCGCGCAGCGGCTCGCCGGCGTCGAGGGCGCCCCGGATCGTCTTGTCGTCCACGTCGGTGAAGTTCTGGATCTGGAAGACCCGGTAACCCTTCCACTCGAGAAACCGCCGGAGGAGGTCCTGGGCCACGAACGTGCGGAAGTTGCCGATGTGGCCGCGGGCGTACACCGTCAATCCGCAGGTGTACATCCGCACCTCGTCGGGTCGGCCCGGATCGAACCGCTCGACCCGGCCGGAGAGCGAGTTCCGCAGCCGCAGGGGCCGGATCGGCGTCATCGCGGGTCTCCGGCCTCGCGCTTGAGCACGATGAGCGTCAGGTCGTCCTGGAGCGCACAGGGGCCGGCGAAGGCGCGCGCCTCCGACAGCAGGTCACCGCAGATCGCCCGCGCGTCCCGATCGCGGGCGGCGGTGAGCGCCTCGATCACGCGGTGGTCGTCGAACTGACGCTCCCGGACATCTTCCGCCTCGGTCAGACCGTCGGTGTACATGGCGAGAACGTCTCCCGGTTCGAGATCCACGCGCCCGACCTCGGTCTCGATGCGGGGGAACAGACCGAGCACGGTGGAACCGGCGTGGAGCCGCTCGACCGACCGATCGGCCCGCAACACGACCGGGCGCACATGGCCGGCGTTCAGGTAGTCCATCCGTCCGGTCCGCGGCGACAGCGAAGCGAGCACCGCGCTCATGTAGCGGTTGGCGTCGGTCTTTTCGTGCAGCAGTTGGTTCAACTCGACGGCGGCCCGGTCGAGTTCGGTCTGTCCGTGCCGATAGATCGAGGTGAGCGACGCCTGCACGAGGGCCATGAGAAGCGCCGGCCCCTCGCCCTTGCCCGACACATCGGCGATGGTCACGAAGAGACGGTCGCCATGGGCCGCGTAATCGTAGTAGTCGCCGCCGACGGCGAGACAGGGAATGTTCACGCCGGCGATGTCCCACCCCGGGAGTCGCGGCGGCTCGGCGGGGAGCAGGCGGGACTGGATGCGCCGGGCGAGGACGAGTTCCTTCTCCTTCTCGATCGTCGCCCGATGGAGCCGGGCGTTTTCGACCGCGGCGGCCGCCCGCCCGGCGAGCGACGTCAGAAACGCCCGATCCGACGATTCGAGGCCGCGCTCGAGCCCGGCTTCGCCCAGGAACAGCGTGCCCCGGACCGGACCGGAGACGAACGGCGCGATCCAGCCGATCCGCAGGCCCTCGAGGTCGCGGACCAGTCCGGGGTCCTTCAGGTCGGAGACCGGGAACGCCTCGTGACGGCCGGCCGAGGCGGCGTCCGCAGCCACCAGCGGGCGTCGGTCCCCGCGGGGGCGCCGCGGGCCCTTGGAGGCGACGACCCGCCCGCCGGCGACGACCGAGCCGCGGCTGGCGAGCACGTGCCCCATGGCGCCGTGGAGGAGCAGATCCCACACCGCGCGCTCGTCCCGCGCCCGGTGGAGGCCGGCGGTGAGGTCGAGGAGGGACCGGAGCTGGTAGGCGCGCAGCGCGAGGCGTCGGTTCGTCGCCCGCAGCTCTTCGTCGCGACGGCACTTCTCGAGAGCGGCCGACGCAATCACCGCGAGCGCCTCGAGGAAATCGTCCCGTCCCGCGGGGGCGAGGATCGGATGGGGCGCCCCGACGAGGAGGAGCCCGGTGAGCTGGTCTCCGCTGCGGAGGATCGCCACCGAATCCGCCCGGGCCCGTCGCAGGAGGTTCCGAATCGGGGCATCGGTCGCATCGTCGGCCGTCCCCGGCGCGCCGTCTCGGAGGACGGCCTCCCGCGGAAGCGCGGCGGGGGCGGGGAACGACAGATCCCGCCACGCCGGGTCCGTCGCTCCCCGCCGCCCGGCCGGGCGAAGCATCCGGCCTCCGTCGGGAAGCAGCAGTCCCACCCACCGGGCTCGCGTCTCGCCGAGTCCGACGAGGAGCAGCAGCGACGCCACCTCGTCGCTCGTCATCGGCTCGGTGAGCGCGGCGCTGAAGTCGGTCAGCGCCAGCAGCTCGGAGACGAGCAGGTGGGCCGTCGAGTCGAGCCCGGCGATGTGCGGGGTGAACAGCCGCTGGTACCGGGTGCTCGGCGGGGGCGGCGCCCCGAGGCTCGCCGCCGCTCCGCGGGCGGGTTGGTCGGAGTTCACCGGGCGTCGCAGTCCGGTCGGTCGTCGGGCCGACGCTTCCGCTCGAGGCTCCACCGGCCGACGCCCGGGCAGGGCTCGACGTGCTCCACCCGGGTCATCACCCGGCGCATCAGCACCACGCCGAGCCCGCCGCCGCGCCGCTCGGCGGCGAGCTGGACCGGGTCGGCCTCGGTCGGGAGCGCCTTCGGACTCTCTCCCCGGTGGTCGAGATCGATCCTCAATCCGCGGCGCGACGGGTGGAACCGGACGATGACCTCGTGCCCCGGCTCGCCCCGGTAGGCGTGCTCGACCACGTTCGTCATCGCCTCGTTGACCGCCACCGCGATCTCCCCGGCCCCCAGCTCGTCGAAGCCGATGGAGACCGCGATCCGGCGGGCCGCCTCGTGGACGAGGGTCAGCGCCTCGCAGGACGCCGGGAGGACGAGGACGATCGGGGAAGGCTGCGCAGCGCGGGCTGAATCCGGCGTCTCGGGGGCCACCGCTTCGAACCGTCCCGTCGGCGGAGGCCTCAGGACCCCCGGAAACTCTCCACGGCGTCTTCCTCCCGATCGAAGGTCTGGCAGAGACGGTCGAAGCCGAGGACGCGAAAGATGTGAGCGACCGGCCCGGACAGCGAGCAGATCCGGATGTCGCCGCCACGCCCCCGGACATCCTCGATGAGCCCCATGATCGCGCCGAATCCGGCGCTGGCGACGTAGGAGAGATGGGCGCCGCTGATGACGATGCGGACGTCCCCCGAGTCCACCAGGTCGGTGAGCGCGCGCTCGAATCCGGCCACGGTATGCGCGTTCACGAACCCACGGGGCTCGACGACGGCGACCGCGCCAGCCGGTCGGGTGGTGATCTCGAGTTCAGGCATGGAACGGCGCCGGCGCCGCTCCGTCGGCCACGAACGACTCGGGGTCGAGCGCAACGGCCGGTCTGAGGACAGAGACGGAGGAAAGGTTATAGAAGTTCCGCGCCTGGACGATGTCGCGCGCGATCTGCTGGCGCAGCGACCGGGGTCCGTCGAATCTCGCGGTCTCGCGAAGGAACTGGCGCAGCCGGAGGCGGATGTTCGCCAGGTCGCCAGAGAAGCCGATGAGATGGACCTCGAGCGAGGCGGCCGCCCGGAAGGTCGGACGCGGTCCACAGTGGACGACGGCCGGGTACCGGGCGCCCGCCCCACCCCGGTCCGGATCGGGCTCCGCTTCGCCCGCATAGACCCCGGGGCGCAGCGCGAGGTCGGTCGCGCCGGCGAGATTCGCGGTCGGGAACCCGAGGAGGCGGCCGCGCCCGGCGCCCGGCTCCACCGCGGCCCGGATCTCGTAGGCGCGGCCGCAGAGTTCCTCCACGAGCCCGAGTTCGCCGGCGGCGAGCGCCTGACGCAGGCGGGTCGAAGAAATCGCGTCGCCGCGGGTGCGCACGGTCGGCGCGGCGACGACCGCGAATCCGAGGTCCCGTCCCAGCTCCCGGAGCGTGTCGAGCCCGCCGCTGCGGCCCCGTCCGAACCGGAAGTTCTCGCCCTCGACCACGCAGGCGGCGCCGAGACCGTGCGCGAGCAGCCGTCGGGCGAACTCGGCCGGTGTCGCGGCGGCGATCCGGTCGTTGAACTCGAGCACGACCAGCCGGTCGGCGCCGGCCGCCCGGAGGTGCTCGATCCGGGTGGCGAAGGTGGTCGCCGCGCGGGGAGCGGCGGCCGGGCGGAGGTGGCGGGCCGGATGCGGGTCGAAGGTCACGACCACCAGATCGCCGCCGAGACGGTCGGCCTCCGACCGGGCGATCTCGAGCGCCGCCTGATGCCCGCGGTGCACACCGTCGAAGTTCCCCACCGCGACGACGGCGCGCCGGACGGTGGCGGGGTCGCTCCGGGTCGGCAGGTCCCGGAGGCGTTCGACCCTCATGCGGGTTCCGCGGCCTCTGCGGCGGGCGCCCGGGAGATTTCCATGTAGGCCATGCGAAGCTGGAAGAGAACCTGCGACAGGAACCGCGCGTCGGTCTCGCCGAGCCGGTTTCGGGTCTTCGTCTGAAGCATCTCGAGGAGACCGATGGTGGCTTCGAGACCGGCCAGGATCTCGGCTCGGCGGGCCTCCGCGTCGCCGCCTTTCTCGGAGCGGCGATCCAGCAGCATCGCCGCTTGCATATGAAGGAGCTGGACGAGTTGCTGGAATCTCGGGTCGTCGCGGGGCCGGTCGGTCTCGGCGGCCGCGGTCCCGGACTTCGGCGGCGCCCTGTCGGCCGCGGTCCCGGACTTCGGCGGAGCGCTGTCGGGCGCGTCCTCGGAAACGCCGGGGGCGCTTTCGGACGCCGGGTCGGTGGCCGCTTCCTCGTCCGGCGCCGCCGGGTCCGGAGCCCGACGCTCTCCGTCCCGGGTGAAGGCGCGCCGGTCCCGGACGATGATGGGTGGTCTGGATTCGCCTTCGCTCATGGTGTTCGCCCTCGATTCCCGATCGTGCGGGCGTGGAATCCTAACGATCGGACCGGCGGCGAGTTGTGGCGGCGGGGGCGGGGCGGAACAATCCCCACTCCATGGTGCCGCCCGAACCCCCGGTCCCGATCTCTCCGGCGGCCCGCGCCGGAGGCGCCTCCACCGCCCGCCTGGCCGCCATCATGGAGCGGCTGCGGGGGGAGGACGGCTGTCCGTGGGACCGGGAGCAGACCTGGGCCTCGCTCCGCCGCTACGTGATCGAGGAGGCGTTCGAACTCGTCGAGGCGATCGGCCGGGGTGATCCGGACGCCGTCCGGGAGGAGTGCGGCGACCTGCTCCTCGAGGTCGTGTTCGTCGCCCGGATCGCAGCCGAGGCTGGCCGCTTCGGGCTCGCGGAAGTCGCTCGGGACGTCGGCGACAAGCTGATCCGTCGCCACCCGCACGTCTTCGGAGGCGCCTCGCCGGCCTCCGGGACCGCGGAAGCCCTCGCAAGCTGGGAGGAGGTCAAGGCGCAGGAGAAGGCTGCCGGAAAAGGCGCCGGGCGCCGGCGGGTCCCCGCCCTTCCGGCGCTCCTCGCGGCGTCGAAGCTCCTCGAACGCGACGGTCTGGATGACTTGCCGTCCCTCGCCGGGGCGGCCGCCGCTCTCGCCGCGGCGGCGGCGGAAGGCGATGCAGCCGAAGTGGAGCGGGCCGGCGGCGAGCTCCTCCTCGCCTCGGCGGCGGCGGTCCGGGACGGGGGCGCCGACCCCGAGGTCGCGCTGCGCTCGGCGCTGGAGCGCCGCTGGAGCGCCGGACTCCAGTCCGGCACGATGGAGTGAGGCTCTTCACCAGTCCGTGACCGCCAAGCGCAGGCGCCCTCGCTTCGACAGATTGCCGGCCCCCCACCGGGAGAACTGGTGGAGTCCGGCGCGCCGGGCCGCCGGCGCGCCGAACTCCAGTTCGGCAATTTCCCCGCAAGGCTGGTCCCTGGCGGGTACCACGCTCGAGAGCCTGCGACGGTCCCGCTCGTCTGGAATTGCCGGACTGGAGTCCGGCGCGCCGGCAGGTACGATCGGGCGCATGAGTAGGGGCCGACTCCTCCTGGCGCCCGCGCTCGCGGCGGGTGGGCTCCTCGCGTGCGGAGGCGGGGGCGGTTCCGGAGCGGACGAACCCGCCGGCCCGCTCGTGGTCGCGGCGGACGTGGGGTTCGCTCCCCACGCCATGATGACCGGCAGCGGGGACGTGGAAGGGTTCAACGTGGACCTCGCGCGCGAGATCGCGGCCCGACTCGGGAGGCCCGGGGTCGAAGTCGTGGACTTCGAGTGGTCCTCCATCTTTTCCGGCCTCTATGCCCGCCGATTCGAATTCGTCATCGCCCCGACGACGATCACCGAAGGCCGGGCCCGGCGGGTGCTCCTGACCGAGGGCTACCTCGACACCGATCCGGTCTTTCTGAGGCGCCGCGACCAGCCGGAACTCGACGATCTCGCCCAGCTCGCCGGCGAAGTGGTGGCGGTCAACAACGGCTCGGCCTACGACCTGTGGGCTACCGGGAACGCCGAATCTCTCGGCTTCGAGGTCCAGCGCTACGGCAAGAACGCCGATGCGGTCCAGGCCGTCCTGTCGGGGAGGGCGTTCGCCAACCTGGTCGGGGAATCTGTCGCCCGCTGGGTGGTGCGGCAGAACCCCTCGGTGCGGGCCGACTACCGGATCCGGGCCGAGACCGCGTTCGCCATCGCCTTCCGCAACGACGACGGCGAGACGCGCAACCGGGTCGAGGCCGTCCTCGAATGCCTGAAGGTCGAGGGCGTGCTGGCGAGGATCCATCGCGACTGGCTCGGGGAGGACCCCGCGCCGGGGTCGGCGGCGGTCACGGCCTACGAGGGCTTCGGCCCACCCGGGCTCCCCGGCTTCGAGCCCACTCCGGGCCGAGTCCCCTGCGGTTGACCGACCGCACCCTCCGGCGTCCGGTCCTCGAGTTCGAGGGAGTCGGCAAGCGCTTCGGCTCCATCCCCGCCCTCGACGGCGTGGACCTCGCGATCCGCGAGGGAGAGCTGGTGGCCCTGATCGGCCCTTCCGGTTCGGGCAAGAGCACGCTCCTCCGCTGCGCCAACCGGCTCGCCGTACCGGATGTCGGCACGGTCCGGTTCGAAGGCCGCGAGGTGCCCGGCGGGGGCGCCGAACTGGCCGGAGTCCGGCGGCGGATGGGGATGGTGTTTCAGGCGTTCAACCTCTACCCGCACCTGTCCGCCCTCGAAAACGCGGCGCTCGCGCCCCGCCGCGCCGCGGGGTGGAGCGCGGAGCGGGCCCGGCTCGCCGCCAGGGAAGCGCTCGAACGGGTGGGGCTCGCGGACCGCCTCGACGCCCGTCCCGATCAGCTCTCGGGCGGGCAGCAGCAGCGGGTGGCCATCGCGCGGGCGCTCGCGTTGGCGCCCCGCATCCTCCTCCTCGACGAACCCACCAGCGCCCTCGATCCGGAGCTCGTGGGGAGCGTCCTCGGCGTGATTCGATCGCTCGCCGACGACGGCGTGGCCATGCTCATCGCAACCCACGAGATCGGGTTCGCCCGGGAGGCGGCGGACCGGATCGTGTTCCTCGACGCCGGAAGCGTCGTGGAGTCGGGACCCCCGGGGCGGATCCTCGAGCGTCCGGAGACCGAGCGACTGCGAACCTTCCTCAAGCGGCTCTGAGCGGTAGCCCGTGGAGATCTTCTTCGACCGGGAGGCGCTCGCCCTCGCCTGGCCGGCGGTCCGTTCGGGCATCGCGGTCACGCTGCAGCTCGCACTCGCCTCGATCGCGGCGGGGGTGGCGCTCGGTTTCGCGCTGGCGGTGGTTCGGGCTCTCGGGGGCCGGTGGGGTCGGGTCGCTTCGCCGGCGATCGTGGCCTACGCCGATGCGTTCCGGGCGATCCCGCCGCTCGTGCTCCTGGTCGTCATCTACTTCGCCGCTCCGTTCGCCGGCTTCGAGCTGAGCGGCTTCCTCGCGTCCTTCGCCGCCCTCGTCCTGGTGCTCGGCGCCTCGGCGGAGGAGATCTTCTGGGCGGGCATCACCGCGGTGGAGCGGGGACAGTGGGAGGCCGCGCTCTCCACCGGGCTGTCGCGGCGTACGACGCTGTTTCGGGTCGTTCTGCCCCAGGCGGTGCTGCTCACCGTGCCGCCGCTCACGAACCGCGCCATCGCCACCGGGAAGAACACCGCTCTCGCCTCGGTGGTGGCGGTGCCCGAGGTGCTGAATCAGGCCACCAGCATCCAGGCCCAGACCGCGAGTCCGGCGCCGCTCCTGCTCGCGGCCGGCGTCTATGTGGCCCTCTTCCTGCCGCTCGTCCGGATCGGACGGTGGCTCGAAACGCGCACCCCCACCGGCGCCGGCGGCCGTTCCACCGCCCTCTCCCGGACCCACTGAGTCTTCGTCGTGAACGAGCTGTTCGAGACCTTTCTGAACCCGGGGGTCATGGGCGAGAGCGCCGGGCTGCTCCTGCGCGGTCTGGTCGTGACCGTCGAGCTGGCTCTCCTCGTGGTCCCGGCCGGACTCGCCCTCGGGGCGTGTCTGGCCGTCGCCCAGACGCTCGCGCCGTCGTGGCTCGAACGGGTCGTTTCGCTCGGCGTGGACCTGGTGCGGGCCTTCCCGCCGCTCGTCCTGCTCGTGCTGGTCGTCCACGGTCTTCCGTTCGCGGGAATCGAGCTCCCCGCGCTCGCGGGAGCGGCGGTCGCGCTCACGCTGAACACCTCGTCCTACTACGGTGAGATCGTCCGCGCCGGGATCGCCGGGGTCGGCGCCGGGCAGTGGGAGGCGGCGCGCTCCACCGGGCTGGGAACGCTGGGCGTCCTCCGGTTCGTCGTCCTGCCCCAGGCGGTGCGCAAGGTCCTCCCCGACCTCGTCGGGAACACGCTCGAGGCGGTGAAACTGACCGCGCTCGCGAGCGTCGTGGCGTTGCCGGACCTCCTCCGCATGGCGCGCATCGCCCAGGGGGTCCACTTCAACCCCTCGCCGCTGATCCTCGCCACCGCCCTCTACCTCGCGCTCCTGTGGCCTCTCGCCCGGTTCGTCCGCCAGCTCGGCGCGACGAAGCCCGAGCCCGGGGTCGCCGAGCTCCCGGGCTGACCGGCGCGGAGTCAGTGGGACGGAAGGAAGGTGCGCACCCGCAGAGCTCCGTCAGGCCCGATCTCCACGGTGACCGCTCCGTCTTCGTCGGTTCGGAGGACCCGGGCCCCGCTCGCCTCCAGGCGGGCGAGGACGGAAGCGTCGGGGAGGCGGCGCCGGGAGTCTTCGCGGGTGGAGAGGATCGCGACTCCGGGCGCGACGACGTCGAGGAATCGCCGGGAGGTCGCCGTGCGGCTGCCGTGGTGTCCCACCTTCAGGACATCGGCGGCGAGCGACCCGGGACGCCGCTCGAGGAGAACCGCCTCCGCTTCCTCGCCGGCGTCCCCGGTGAGGAGCAGGCGGCGCCCGGCGTACTCCACCGCGAGCACGACGGAACGCTCGTTGGCGGCCCGCTCCGGCTGAACGATCGTCTCGCCCGCGAGCAGAACCTCGAATCGGGCGCCGCCGAGGGTGAACGACTCCCCTTCGACCAGTCTCCGCGTACGGGGAAGGGCTTCCCGGGTCCGCCGGACGGCCGGACGCATGTCCTGCGCGAGGGCCGCGCTCTCCCACAGCTCCGCCGCCGGCACGTCGCGGAGCACTCCCGGGATCCCGCCGATGTGGTCGAGATCCCCATGGGTGGGAAGCGCCGCGCTCAGGCGACGGATGCCGGCGTGGAACAGGAACGGGGCGACGATCTCCTCGCCGGCGCTCCAGCCCGCGAACGCCGTCCCGGCGTCCACGAGCACCGCCCCTCCCTCCGGAAGCTCCAGAACCAGCGCGTCCCCCATCCCCACGTCGAGCGCGGTCAGCCGGAGCATCGCGTCGGGGCGCCCGGCCCACGGCAGGATGGGGAGGGTCAGGACGAGGAGCGCCCCGGTCAGAAGCGCGCGGCGGCGACCGCGCAGGATCAGCGCCGCCGTCCCGAGCCCGATCCAGAGGACGAGCCACCCGAACGCCGGCGTAGCGACGCCGAACGCCCCGAACGGCAGATCGGCGCCGAAGGCGCTGACCGCGATCAGCGCCCGGACCGTCCCGTCGAGCGCCGCGAGCAGCGCCGGGCCCACGACCGGGGCCGACCCGAACACCAGCCAGGCGAAGCCGAGCCCGAGCACCGGCCCGGCGAGGAGCGTCGCCGGGACGGCGACCAGGACGCCTCCGACGACGACCCGCCCGAAGTGCCACGCGAGGATGGGGAAGGTCGCGAGCTGCGCCGCGAGCGTCACGACGAGGGTCTCGACGGTCCAGCGACGCCACGCGGGCGGGCGGTCCCATGCCGCCTCCGCCGGATCCCGCGCTCGCACCGCGGCCACGATCGCCAGCGTCGCCGCGAAGCTGAGCTGGAATCCCACGTCGAGGGCGTTCCACGGGGACCACGCCAGAAGCGCCAGCCCGGCGAGGCCAAGACCGTTCAGCGCTTCTCCGAGGAGACCGCGCCGGAGCGAAAGAACCACGACCCCGGCCATGAGCGCCGCACGCACGACCGAGGGCCTCCCGGCGCACAACGCGGCGTAGAGGGGCAGGGCGAACAGGAGCACGAGCAGAGCGTGGCGGCGGCGCATGCCGCCAGCGACCAGCGGCCAGTAGAGCAAGGCGCTCACGATCCCGACGTGAAGGCCGCTGACCGCCATCACGTGGAGCGTCCCGGCGTCGCGAAACGCCCGCTCCACCTCCGGCGTCACCAGCGTCCGGTCGCCGATCAGCATCGCGGCGACCACGCCGCGAACGGCCGGATCCAGCCCGGCGGCCGCAATGCGGGACCGGATCGCGGCGCGCGCGGCGCGGATGCCTCTCCACCACGGCGGCGCCACCTCCACCTCGGTCACCAGCAGCCCGCTCTTCGTGGAACCGAACAGCGTCACCGGGCCCCGGAACGGGCGCTCTCCCGGATTCGACGGCGGCGAGGGCGGCGAAACCCGCGCCCAGACGCGAACCCGGGCGCCGCGCGCGAGGCGCTCGAGCCGCCGCCGATCCCCGTTCACCGTGACCTGGGCGACGCCGCGCACCGGCCAGTCCCGCTGGTTCGCGAACAGCCGTTCGACCGCAACCCGAAGGACCGCCCGGTCGCCGGTGTCCTCCGGCTCGCGCTCCAGTCGTCCTTCGAGCCGGATCGGCCGCTCGAGCCGGTCGGGGCCGAGCGAGCGGGCCACGGTCGCGAGCGACGAGGAAGAGGCGAGCGAGGGCGCCGCCAGCGCTCCGCTGATCGTGGCGCCGGCGACAAGAGCGGCGACGCCCGCAACGAGGCGCCGGCTCCCGGAGCGCACGGACGGCGACGTCAGACGCCAGGCGACCCCGAGGAGCGCCAGGGCGGCCCCGCAGCCGGCGGCCCTCAATCCGGGACCGGCCGACGCCACCCAGCCGCCGGTCCCGACGATGCCGAGCCAGTACCCGGCCGCCAGCAGGAGGAGCGGGGCCCGACCCGCTCGCCGGATCCCCGCTCTTTCGATCCAGGTCGCGGCGTCGCCCATCCGCGGCATCCCGCCTACGCCGAGGGAGGAGATGACGGCAGTTCCAGTCGCCGGGCGATCCGCCGGCGCGCCGCCTCGCGCACCGCCCGCCGCCAGCTTCGCTCCGGCATCCGCTCCCGATGCCCGGAGAGCGCCGCGAGGGCGCCGCGGTGCGCGTCCGCTCGAACCGCCGGCGGAAGCGCACGGCCGAGGCGATCGAGGAGCGCAGCCCACGCCGCCTCGAGCCGCGCCTCCCCGGCGTTCGGGGCCTCCGCCCGGGCCTCGCGGAGGACGCCGCGGATCTCGATGGCGGCCTCGCGCGCCATGGCTTCGATCCCGGCGGCGGTCTCCGGATCGGCGCCGAGCCCGGTCGGCGTCCGGTAGCCGGAGAGGACGACGACCGGGTCGGGTCGCGGGGGCGCGGCGGCCGCCGGACGGGGCGCTGGAGCGCCGCCAGTTCGACGCCTCCGGGTGGCGGCCGCCGCCTCCACCGCCGACTCGCAGCGCCCCAGCGGCATCCGCGGCGAAGCGCGGAGGCTCCGATCGAGGGCGATCCGGATCCCCTCCAGGGCGGCCTCGAGCGGGATCCCGCGTCGCTCCCAGCGCCGGACGACGTCCCAGTCGGCCGGGGTCAGCAGCGGGGCGCCCCCGCGGAGGCGGGTGAACTCACGCTCGACCGCGACGAGGTAATCGGCCGGGCGCGCCGTTGCCGTCACTGCAGAGCGGCGGCTCCCGTCCGGACGCCGACTCCGGCGCGTTCCGGCGCGGCCCGGTGGTCGGCTCGCAGGGCGTCCACGGCGTGAACCACGGTCCGACCCCCGCCGTCGAGCGCCACCGCCAGGCCGCCGCCGGGGTCGAGGCCGTCGGTGACGCCGGAGACCTCGGTTCCGTGGGGGAGTTCCACGCGGCAGCGCTGTCCCCGGGACGCCGGGCTGAGCGCCTCCCACCGGGTCGTCACCCACAACGGATCGGCAGCGAGTCGGCGCGCGGTCCTTCGGAAGGACGCCACGACCGCGCCGGCGAGCTCGGCGCGGCTCACCGCCGGTCCGAGAGCGCCGGGCGGCGCCGCGGCGCCCGACAGATCCAGCGCGAGATCCTCGGGGATCGGGCGCAGATTCACCCCGAACCCGACGACGGCGAGCCCCGGTCGGTCCGGCGCGAACCCGGCTTCGACGAGGATCCCGGCGACCTTGCAGCCATGGAGGTCGAGATCGTTGGGCCAGCGAAGGACCACCGGCGCTCCGCTCGTCCGGCGGATCGCCGCGGCGAGCGCCACCCCGGCGGCGATCGGCAGCAGCCCGAGGCGGGCCGCCGTCGGGAACGATTCGCCCGGTGTTTCCGGGAAGGGCTCGGCGAGCAGGCTGAGATAGAGCCCCCCGCGGGGAGATTCCCACGAACGCCCATAGCGACCCCGACCGGCGGTCTGCTCCTCGGCGACGAACACGCCGCCGTCCCCGCACCGACCCTCGCCATCGAGAGCCGCCATCCGAGCGAGGTCGTTCGTGGACCCCGTCCTTCCCCACACGCCGAGGAACGGGGGCGGACTGGCTGGAGGAAATGCTTCGAAGACGGCTTCGCGGACCCGCCCGGCGAAACCCGCGCCCGCGGACGCGACGAGCTCAGCCACCGGTCGCTCCCGCGCGGCGCGCGGCGAGTCGCCGGGCGAGCGCCCGGGCCGAGACCGCAGTCGGCGTGTCGGGACCGAAGACTTCGCTCACGCCGATCCCGCGCAGCGAGGCGATGTCGCGGTCCGGGATGACGCCGCCCACGAAGACCGGCACGTCCGCGAGCCCGCGCGCGCGCAGCCCATCGAGGATCCGCGGGACGAGGGTGAGGTGCGCGCCGGAGAGGATCGAGACGCCGACCGCTTCGACGTCTTCCTGGAGGGCGGCCTCGGCGATTTCCTCGGGAGTCCGGCGGAGACCGGTGTAGATCACTTCGAACCCGGCGTCGCGAAGCGTTCGCGCAACGACGAGCGCTCCGCGGTCGTGCCCGTCGAGTCCGGGTTTCGCGACCAGGATCCGGTACGGCGGGCGCGCCGCCAACGGGACCGGGTCGGGCGGCGATGACGGCTGCGGGACCGGGTCGGGCGGCGATGACGGCTGCGGGACCGGGTCGGGCGGCGATGACGGCTGCGGGACCGGGTCGGGCGGCGATGACGGCTGCCGGGCGGCGGCGGGCGGCGCGGTCACATCGAACGGCGGTAGCGACCGCCGACTTCGTAAAGGGCCGCGGTGATCTGTCCCAGACTGGCCACCTGAACGGTCTCCATCAGCTCGGAGAAGACGTTGCCGCCCGAGCGGGCCACGTCCTGAAGCCGCCGCAGCGCCTCCGGAGCGAGGGCGGCGCGCCGCCGGCGGAACGCCTCCACCCGCCGCACCTGCTCCTCCTTCTCCTCCGCGCTCGCCCGCGCCAGCGGAACCGAGGGGCTCTTCTCCTCCGCCCCGGCGTCGGCGCGGAACGTGTTCACCCCGATGATCGGGATCTCGCCGGAGTGCTTCTTCGTCTCGTAGCGCAGCGACTCCTCCTGGATCCGGTTGCGCTGGTACTGGCGCTCCATCGCTCCCAGAACCCCGCCCCGGGCGTGGAGGCGGTCGAACTCGCGGAGGACGGCCTCCTCCACCAGGTCGGTCAGCTCCCGGACGATGAACGCCCCCGCGAGCGGGTTCTCGTTCCAGGTGTTGCCGAACTCCCGGTTGATGATCTTCTGGATCGCCACCGCGCGGCGGACCGACTCCTCGGTCGGGGTCGTGATCGCCTCGTCGTAGGCGTTGGTGTGGAGGGAGTTGCAGTTGTCGTTCGTCGCGGTGAGCGCCTGCAGCGTGGTCCGGATGTCGTTGAACTGAACCTCGCGGGCGTGGAGCGAACGGCCGGAGGTCTGGATGTGGACCTTGAACTTCTGCGCCCGCTCCGAGGCCCCGTAGCGGAGCTTCATGGCGCGCGCCCAGATCCGCCGCGCCACCCGGCACATGACGGAGTACTCGGGGTCGAGTCCGTTGGAGAAGAAGAACGACAGGCTGGGGGCGAAGTCGTCCACCCGGAGCCCGCGGGCGAGGTAGTACTCGACGTAGGTGAACCCGTTGGCGAGGGTCAGGGCGAGCTGGGTCACCGGATAGGCCCCCGCCTCGGCGATGTGGTAACCGGAGATCGAGGCCGAGTAGAAGCCCCGGACCTTCTCGGCGATGAAGAACTCCTGGACATCCCCCATGAGCCGCAGCGCGAACGCGGTGGAGAAGATGCAGGTGTTCTGGGCCTGATCTTCCTTCAGGATGTCGGCCTGGGCGGTTCCCCGAACCGTCCGGAGGGTCCGCGATCGGATCCGGGCCGCCTCTTCGGGTGTCGGCTCGCGTCCGGCGTCGGCTTCGAACCGCTCGAGTTCCTGGCGGATCGCCGCATTCAGGAACATCGCGAGCACCGCGGGCGCGGGACCGTTGATCGTCATCGAGACGCTCGTCGTCGGGTCGGCGAGCCGAAAGCCGCGGAACAGCTCGCACATGTCGTCGAGCGTCGCGATCGAGACCCCGCCCTCGCCGATCTTGCCGAAGATGTCGGGCCGGCGCGCCGGGTCTTCCCCGTAGAGCGTCACCGAGTCGAACGCCACCGAAAGGCGAGCGGCTTCCTCGCCCCGGGTGAGCAGGTGGAAGCGGCGGTTGGTGCGGGCCGGTCCGCCCTCGCCGGCGAACTGCCGCCGCGGCGTCTCCTCCGGCCGGCGGAACGCAAACACGCCCGAGGTGAACGGGTAGTGGCCGGGCAGGTGCTCGTCGAGCAGGAATCGCAGCGTGTCGCCGCGGCCGGTGAAGTCGGGTAGCGCCACCCGCGGCACCGGGGTCCCCGACAGCGAGTCCCGATGCGTCTCCACTTCGCGGTGACCCCCGCGGACCGCATAGCGGGTCGTGGGGCCCCGATAGTCCACCGCGAGCCGCTCCCACTCCTCGAGCAACTCGCGGCTCCGGCCGGCGAGCTCGCCGCGGGCGATTCCGGCGCGTTCTTCCACGGCGCGCACGACCTCGGCCGGCGCTCCACCGGCGGCGAGATCCGCGGCGGCGGCCTCGAGGTGCTCCGCCCGCGCCGCGGTCCGGACCTCGGAGGCGATCCGCCGGCGATCCCGCCGCAGGGTCGCGGCGATCTCGGCGAGGTAGCCGGCGCGCTCCGCCGGGAGCACCCGGGTGGACGAGACCGCGTCGAGGTCGGACAGCAGCGCTCCCGGCGGATCGGAGGGCGCCCCCTCGTCGGGGGCCACCGGGGAACGGCCGGCGAGCGCCTCCACCAGCGCACCGTAGAGCGCATCCGTTCCCGGATCGGCGAACCGGCTCGCCACGGTGGGAAACACCGGCGCCGGCGCGTTCCGCGTCAGCCCGCGAGCGCGCCGGAACGCCCGGCGGACCGAGAACACGGCGTCCTCGGCGCCCGGATGGTCGGCCTTGTTCACCGCGACCGCGTCGGCGAAGTCCAGCATCTCGATCTTCTCGAGCTGGCTGTCCGACCCGTAGTCCGCCGTCATCACGTAAAGCGCCACCGAGCTGATGTCCACGACGGCGGAACTGCCCTGGCCGATCCCGCCGGTTTCGAGGACGACCAATCCGAAACCGGCGGCGCGAAGGATGAGGATCGCGTCGGAGACCGCCGTGGCGAGCTCGGTGCCCGATCCCCGGGTGGCGAGGCTGCGAGTGAAGACGTCGTCGCCGTCGGCGGCGTTCAGACGGATCCGGTCTCCCAGAAGCGCCCCCCCGGTCCGCCGCCGGGTGGGGTCCACGGCGAGCACGCCGATGCGCTCGACCGGCCCGGCGCGCTCTGCGAGGACCGGGCGAGCGGCGCGAAACCGGACGAGCAGCTCGTCCACGAGCGAACTCTTCCCGGCGCCCCCGGTGCCGGTGACCCCGAGGACCGGCGCTTCCGGCGTCCCGCGCGCGACCACGAGGCCCTCGAGCGCGATCCGCTCCCCGGGAGACAGGCCGCGCTCCTCGGCGCGCCGAAGCAGGGACGCGACCGCGGCCGGTGGCGCCTCTCCGGCCACGGCGCGGACGAGTTCTTCGAACGAGGGCGCGCGCCGGGACTCACGCGACCGAGCGGCCCGGTCGAGCATGTCGCGGACGACGCCCTCGAGCCCGAGCCCGGCGCCGTCCTCGGGGGTATAGACGCGCTCGATCCCGTAATCGTGGAGCGCCGCCACTTCCTCGGGACGGATGACTCCGCCCCCGCCGCCGAACACCCGGAGATCCCCCCGTCCAGCATCGCGGAGGAGATCCGCGAGGTACCGGAAGAACTCGTTGTGTCCGCCCTGGTACGACGAGACCGCCACCCCGTCGGCGCCTTCCTCCACCGCCGCCTTGGCGATCTCGGCCGCCCCCCGATTGTGGCCCAGGTGGATGACCTCCGCGCCCTCGCGCTGGAGGAGCCGCCGGAACACGTGGATCGAGGCGTCGTGGCCGTCGAAGAGCGCAGTGGCGGTGACGAAGCGGAGCGGAGCGGTCGGGGAAGAGGCGGTCCGCTCCACGACGGGCGCCCAGGCCACTCCCGGGTTCACGGGACCGGCCTCCCGCAGCCCCCTGCGACCCGTCGCCACCGCGCCTTGCCGGACCTCCAGCGATCTCAGGAGTCGGTCGGTCCTCCCGCGGCGCCGGCGAGACCGGCTGCGCTGCGCTCGCTCAGTCGCGACCGCAGGAGCTTCCCGGCCCGGAAGTAGGTCACCCGCCTTGCGGGAACGAAGACCCGCTCGCCGGTTCGGGGGTTGCGGCAGAACCGCGCCTTGCGTTCGCGGAGCCGGAAGCTGCCGAATCCGCGGATCTCCGTTTCCTCGCCGCCACACAGCCCCTCGCGAATCGAGTCGAACACGGTATCCACCACAACGTCGGCTTCGCGGCGGGTGACGCCGGTGCTCCGCATCACCTGTTCGGCGAGACGGGCACGGGTCACCGCGCGTTGGCTCATCGCTTCCAGATGTCGCCGATCTTGACCGATCCGGGCGTGCCCTGACGCATCGAGTAGGGCTGGTCGGCAGCCTTGAGCGACAGGCCCACCTTGCGGTCATCGCGACTCAGCCGGATGATGCGCAGCCGGAGCGGCTGGCCCAGGTGCAGGCGCGCCTCCGCCTTGGCGGGGGGCGGCTCCGAGATCTCGTTCAGCCGCAGCAGGCCTTCGATGTTCTCCTCGATCTGCACGAAGGCGCCGAAGTCGGCGAAGCGGACGACGGTGGCGTCCACGAGGTCGCCCTCCTGGTGGCGGGCGAAGAAGCCCTCCCAGGCGTCGTCGTTGAGCTGCTTCAGACCCAGGGACAGCCGCCGGTTCCCGGTGTCCACGTTGAGGACCACCGTCTCGACTTCCTGCCCCAGCTTGAGCACCTCGCTCGGATGGTTGACCCGCTTGCTCCAGGTCAGATCGGAGATATGGATGAGCCCGTCGATCGCGCTCGTAACCTCGACGAAAGCGCCGAAGTCGGTGAACTTGCGCACGGTGCCCTTGAGGCGCGAACCGATCGGGAACGTCTTGTCGAGGTCCTTCCACGGGTTCGGCTCGATCTGTTTCAGGCCGAGGCTGATCCGCCGGGCCTTGAAGTCCACCCGCAGGATCATGGCCTCCACGAAGTCTCCCTTGCTCAGGATCTTCGACGGATGCTTGGTCCGGGCGCTCCAGCTCATCTCGCTCACGTGGATGAGCCCCTCGATGCCCGGCTCCATCTCGACGAACGCGCCGTAGTCGGTGAGGCTCACCACCTTGCCGCGGATCCGGCCGCCGACCGAGTAGCGCTCCTTCGCCGTGGTCCACGGGTCCACGTTGAGTTGCTTGTACCCGAGCGAAACGCGCTCGGCCTCGGTGTCGAACCGGAGGATCACGACCTCGATCTGATCCCCGACGTTCATGATCTCGGAGGGGTGCTCGAGTCGCCGGAAGGACATCTCGCGGATGTGGAGCAGGCCGCAGATGCCGCCGATGTCCACGAACGCTCCGTACTCGGTGAGGTCTCGGACTTCCCCGCGGAACACGCGGCCGACCTCGAGCGCCTCCAGCGTCTTGGCCTTCTCCTCTTCGAGGACGACCCGTCGGGAGAGCACGATGTTGCCGCGCCGCTTGTTCAGCTTGATGACCCGCAGATCGAGCTCCCGGCCCTTGTAGCTGCTCAGGTTGCGCACCGGTCGCAGGTCCACCTGGGAGCCCGGAAGGAAGGCGCGCACGCCGATCTCGCCGATGTCCACCTCGAGCCCGCCGCGGATCCGCTCCACGACGCGGCCCCGAACCGGGATCTGCTGCTCGAACGCATCCTCGATCTGGCTCCAGACCTTCATCTTCTCGGCCTTGCGATGCGAGAGGATGAGGTGGCCGCGCCGGAGGTCGGTGCGCTGGACGAGCACGTCAATGGCGTCGCCGGGCTGCACCCGGACGTTGCCCTCGACATCCCGGAACTCGTCCACCGAGATGATTCCCTCCGACTTGTAACCGACGTCCACGATGACGTCGGCATCGGTCATGTGGAGGATCGTCCCGGTGACGATGTCTCCCTCGTTCAGGTGGGTGTCGTAGCGGGCGAGGAAGGCCTCGAACTCGGCCGCGGCCTCCGCGGCGTCGCCCGGGGCTCCGTTCGTCGCCTCCTGCGCGTCCTCCGCGGTCCCGTTGGTCGCCGCGGCGGCCTCGGTGGGCGGGGTCTCGGGAACCGTCTCCGGTTCGGTTTCGGGTTCGGTGGGGGGCGGAAGCACCGCCTCGGACACGTCGGCGCCGGCCGCGGTCGCGACGGCGGTCTCTTCGATCTCGGGCATACCCTCTCTCATGGAATCTGGCAAGGAACCTCTTGGCGGACGGGGGTCGGCGGGCGGCGCACACGGCCGATGGCCGATGCGAGGGACGCTTGCGCCCGACCCCTCTTCACCCCGACGCCGTCCCGTCGCCGCGCCGGTCCGATGGGGCATGGGCCCGCCGGCGCGCGCGGACGCGCTTCAGGGGAGGCCGCAATCGTAGCAGCCTGTGAGCCGGATCGCCGTCTCTCCCGGTGGGCTCCCGACCCGGCGCCCCCCTCAGCGGAGGAAGACGACGCTCTCGCGCACGAACAGGCGGGCGGCGAACCAGAGGAGCGCGCCGGCGCCCACGAGGGAGAACGCGAACCCGGCCGCAATCTGGGCGACGGACACCGGATCACCCGCCAGCGCGGTCAGGATCGTGAGGTGGTGGCCCACGATGGGGACCCACGCGGCCCACGATCCCTGCTCGACCCAGTTCAGCGTGACCGCGAAAAACGGAATCATCGGCAGGAAGGCCAGGTAGCCGAAGTAGGTCTGCGCCTCCTTGAACGACCTGGCGTAGGTGGCGACCACGACCTGGAGCGAGCAGCAGAAGAGCGCCAGCGGCAGGGCGGTGAGCGCCACCCGTCCCCAGTCGGCGAGAGAGGGCTCCACGCTCGCGCCGGGCAGGAACCGGAACAGCACCATGCAAGTGACCAGCCCGGTCGCGGTGAGAAAGACCGCGAACACGCTCGCCGCCGCCCATTTGCCGAAAACGAGCGCCGACCCCGGAACCGCATTGATGAGGAGCGCCTCGATCGAGCCGCGCTCCCGCTCTCCCGCCACCGAGTCGGCCGCGATCTGCATCCCGCCGAAGAACGCGTTCATCAGGAGGAACATGGGAATGATCCCCAGTACCGAGAACGCGGTGCGGCGGCGCTCGCTGAAGACCTCCGCGCGCCGGACTTCGACCGGTTCGAGCAGGAGCGGGCTCACGCCGCGGCTGATCAGGCGCATCGCCGCCACTTCCCGGCCGTAGGCCCGCAGCAGGGTGTTCACCCGGCTCGCCTTGGCGCCCGCCGCGGTGCGCGAGCTGTCCTCGATCAGATCCAGCTCGGCGGGCCGTCCTTCGGCGAAGCGGTCGCCGTAGTTCGCCGGGATGCGCAGAACGAGGTCCACCTCGCGGCTCCGCACCGCTTCCTCCGGATCCTCGGGAGCGGCTTCGAGCGTGATCCCGGGCACCCGCTCGAGCCACTCGGCGAGCGCCGGAGCGTGCTCGCGGCCCTCGACCGGGATCGTCATGGCGGCCACTTCGTCGCGCACCTCGCGGGCGAAGCGTCCCAGCAGCACGAACATGACCGGCAGGATGGAAATCGAGATGAGCACCGCGATCAGGGCCCGCCGGTCCCGGATCCCCTCGAGGAGCTCCTTGCCGAAGACGACCCGGGCGGCGCGGAGGCGCGCGCCGGCGCCGTTCACGCCGCGCCTCCGTCGCCGGGGCCGGGCGCCGTGAGCCGGACGAACGCCTCCTCGAGATCCTCACAGCCGGCGGTGCGACGGATCGCGTCGGGAGTTCCGGCCGCCACCACCCGGCCGGCGGCGATGATCACGATCCGGTCGCACAGGAGCGAGACCTCGTGCATGATGTGGCTCGAGAACAGCACCGCCCGCCCCTGCCGTCGCAGCTCGCGGATCATCTTCCGCATCCGGCGGGTGCTCATGACGTCGAGCCCGTTGGTCGGCTCGTCCAGCAGCACGTTCTGCGGCTCGTGGATGAGGGCGCGGGCGAGGAGAACGCGCGACCGCTCGCCGTGCGAATACCCCTTCGCGCGGCGATCGAGGAAACCATCCATCTCCAGCAGGCGGGAATAGGCCTCCGTCCGGCGCCCGACGTCTTCCGTCGGGACCTGCCGCAGCCGGGCGAAGTAGCGGATGTTCTCGCGACCGCTGAGACGGGGGTAGAGCGCATGCATGTCGGGCAGCGCGCCGAGCCGCTCCTGCGCCGCGAACGGATCCGACGCGACCGGGATCCCGTCCACCCGGACCTCCCCGGCTTCCGGCGCCATGAGTCCGTAGAGCATCCGCATCGTGGTGGACTTCCCCGCCCCGTTCGGGCCGAGGAGGCCGGTCACTTCACCGTCACCGGCGATGAAACTGACCTGATCCACCGCGACGACCTCGCCGAAGGTCTTGCGCAGGCCGGAGACCTCGATCACGGTCCTTCCCCCGCTTCGGGGGGCGACCCGCCGGGACCGGTCCCGGTGAACCAGAACCGGGGCCGGACCAGCCCGTCGAGACACGACGCGTCGAGCCCGGCCGGATCCACGGTGTCGAGGAACTCCCGAATCAGATCGGGGACGCAGCCGACCGCCAGCGTCCCGTGGGCCGCCCCGGGAACGACCAGGTGCCGGGCATTCGAGAGCGTTTCGGCCGCGTGCTCGCCCCAGCGGGGCGGCGTCACCGGATCCAGCTCGCCGGACAGGACCAGGACCGGGGCGTCGGACCGCACCGGCTCCCGATAACCCGCGGGGAGTTCGCCGCGCGGCCACACCGAGCAGGCCTCGATCAACTGCTCGGCGGCGACCGTGTCGAACAAGGCGCCGCCCGCCGCCTCGAACGCCTGCTCGCGGTCCACCCACGGGATGTCCTCGGCGCACAGCACCGAGAGGAACATGCCGAGCGAGAGATCGGGACCCACTGCGGGGTCCGCGAGGGTGAGGAGCGGCCCGAAGTCCCCGTCGAGGGCGCTCTCCACCATGAGCGGCGCGAGCGCCGAGGTCGTGGGGCTGTAGAGCGCGGCGCGCAACACCGCCGCTGCGGTCTCCCGCGGGAACGGGATCTCCTCCCACTCGCCGGTGCGGGGGTGGCGCACCCGGAAGCGCCGGGGCGGGTCGTGATCGAGGCTGTCGAGCAGCTCGGCGATCCGGGACGCCAGCCCGGGGAACCGGGCCGCGCAGTCCGGGTCGGCGGCGCAGGCGCCGGTGAGCTGATCCAGCGCGCGCTGGGCGTCGGAGGGGAAGTGCAACGGGATCTGCATGTCCACCGGCGCCACGCCGTCCAGAATCGCGGTCCGGACGCTGTCCGGATGGCGCCTCAGGAAGACGGATGCGGCGCGGGTTCCGTAGGAACCTCCCCACAGGTTGATCCGCCCGTAACCGAGCGCGCGGCGCACTTCCTCGAGATCATCCATGGCCACCGGCGTCGTGTAGAAGTCGGGTCGGGCCTCGATGGCGGCGAGGCAGGCGCGCCAGTCCTCCTCGGTGACTTCGAGCGGGACCGAATCGGCGAAAGCCAACTGCCCCTCGAGCAGATCGCACGTGAGTGGTCCCCGCTCCCCGGTCCCCCGCTGGTCCACGAACACCACGTCGCGACGCTGGCGGATCTCGCCGAGAACGCCGGAGAACAGCACGGCCAGATCCGTCGCCGCCTGTCCGGGCCCCCCGGCGAGGATGAACAGCGGATCGGGCGCGCCACCCGGTTCGGTCGCCGGCAGGACGACGATCTTCAGCGGGATCGTGACGCCGTCCGGGTCGTCCCGGTTCTCCTCCACCAGCAGTTCGCCGCACAGACCGCCGCGGACGCCCTCGGAAACCGGACACGGCCCGAGGATCTCCGCCGGCTCGACCGCGTCGGAGGCGACCTGACCACTGGCGCAGCCTCCCAGCAGGGCGATGGCGAGCGCTCCGGCCGCGCTTCGGGCGCGCGGCCCGCCCGATTGGGACTCCATCGCCGGAACGATACGCCGGAAGCGCGGCGCGCGTTCCGGCAATCGAATCAGTGGGCTTCGACCCGCAGCGCCGACGCCACATCGAGCCGGGCCGCGCGCCGGGCCGGGCCGAGCGCCGCCACCACGGCCGCAGCGGCGAGGCCTCCGGTAGCCAGCGCCAGGACCAGCGGGTCGAGCGGCGCGACCTCGAAGAGCACCGGGCTCAGCTCGCTCCCGAGGAGGCGGCTCAGGAGCCATGCGAACAGCAGCCCGGGAGCGAGTCCCACCGCGGCGATGGTGAGCCCGTCGCGGAGCACCAGCCGGCGGATCCGCGCCGGCGTGGCCCCGAACGCCATCCGCACCCCGTGGGCGGGGAGGCGCGCGGTGGTCTGGAATCCCACCACGCCGAACACGCCCCAGAGCGCGAGGAGGGCGGCGGCGGCCGCGAAGCCGCCGAGGAGCAGGGCGTAGAGGCGCGGCCGGGCCACCGACTCGCGAATGCGGTCCTCGAGCGTCTGGGTGTTCAGCGTTCGCACATCGGCGTCGAGCTCGCGCACCCGCGCCACCGCGGCGGCGGCCACTTCCGCGCCGGGAGCGTGGCGGAGAACGAAATGCACCCGCTGCAGCGGCAGCGAGGCGCCGAAGGCGGCGGAACCTTGCAGGAAGTAGAGGATGGGCTCGACGGGAGTGTCGGGGCCCTCCTCGTGGGTGTTGCCCACGACGCCTACGATCCGACCCATGCCGCGCAGCTCCAACCCGATCGGAGGGTCGCGGAAGTAACGGTCCACCAGCGCCTGGTTGACGACCGAGACCGGCGGTCCGGTCCGGTCGGCCTCCTCGAACCCGCGCCCGTCGATCAGCGGAATCCCCATGGCCCGGAAAGCGCCGGGAGAGATCCGCCGCAGCAGCGCCCGGGGTACCGCGTTCGGGTCGGTGACCGCCTCCTCCCCGAGTCGCTGGAATCCGATGACGGCGCGCTCGCTCGAGAGCGGCAGCGTGTCCACGTGCCCGACCGCGGTCACGCCGGGCATACCGGAGAGCGACTCGCGGAGCCGGTCGAGCCGCGCCGTTTGCGCCTCCGGGCCGGACGTCGAGCCCTCCGGGAACTGCACCTCGAAGGTCACCGCGTTCTCCGGCTGGTATCCGGGGGGCGCGGCGGCGAGAGCGAGGAAGCTGCGGGTGAACAGACCGGCTCCGACGAGGAGCGGCAGACAAAGCGCGAGCTGCGCGGATGCGAACAGGCCCCGGTGCGCGAATCGCCGGCCCGTGCCGCCGAGCGCGGCGGCATCGCTCCGCCCCGAAGCGCCGAGGGCCCGCGCCGGATCCCGGGAGGAAGCCCGGAGCGCGGGCGCCGCGCCGGCGACGAGCGCCGCTACCGCGGCCGCCGCCAGGGTGAACAGGCCGACCCGCCAGTCCACCCGGGCGCTCTCGAGCTCCGGGAGGCCGAGCGCCGAGAGCGCGCGAACGAGCTCGACGCCCTCGAGCGAGAGGAGAATGGCGACCCCTCCGGCGGCGGCCGCGAGGACGAGACTCTCCGCCAGCAGGCCGCGGGCGAGCTGGCCCCGGCCAGCGCCGAGCGCGCTCCGGACGGCGAGCTCGCGCTCCCGCCACGCCGCCCGGGTGAGCAGCAGGTTCGCCACGTTGCCGCAGGCGATCAGCAGCACGAACAGGGTCACACCGAAAAGCGCCGTGAGCGGCCCCCGCACCCGACGGGTGGCGCGCTCGGTGAAGGGGGTCAGGTGGACCGAGACCCCGTCGTTCAGCATCGCCTGGATCTCGCTTTGCTCGCTCAGGCGGGCGATGAGGGCGCCCGCCTCGGCCTCGGCCTGCTCCCGGGTCACCCCATCGGCGAGGCGCGCGACGACCTGGACGAGTTCGAGGCGGATCTGGCCGGAGCTGAGGTCGGGGGGCGGCTCCTCGGCGTACGGGACATAGACCTCGGTGGTCGGGATCGGGAAACCGAAATCGGGCGGCGCGATCCCGATCACCTCGTAGGAGCGGTCGTCGAAGCGAAGCGAGCGGCCGATGATCCCGGGGTCGGCGCCGAACTCGCGCGTCCAGAACGCGTGGCCGAGGACGGCGACCGCGTCGAGGCCCGGCGTTGCTTCCTCCGGTCGGAAGCCGCGCCCCAGGATCGGAGACACGCCGAGCACATCGAAGAGCGTCGCCGAGACCCGCTCGACCGAGAGCGGACGCGGTTCGGTGGGGGCATCGGAGAGACCCTGGTAGGCGAACGGGAAGTCGCCGTACATCGCCATCCCGTCGAACACGGTGTTGGCGTCCCTCCACTCGCGGAAGTGGTCGGTGGAAAACGCCGCCACTTCGTCCGGAGACGGCAGCCGCGGTCTCCGCTCCCAGACCTGCACCAGCCGATCGGGCTCGGCGTAGGGAGGCGGCCGGAGGAGCACCCCGTACACGGCGGAGAACACGGTCGCGACCGCGGCGATCCCGAGCGCGAGCGGCAGGACGACGAGCGCGGCGAAGCCGGGGCGGCGGACGAGGCGACGGGCGGCCTCTATGAGGTCGTGGATCATGAAGTGCAGCCGGGAGGAGCAACCCCCGGCGGGGCGGTCGGTTCCCGCCTCACTCGGGAGGATGCCGCAGCGGGCTCGGATAGGTCTGGAGGAGGCCCGGCTCGGCCATGAGAGCCTCGATCGCCGTCATGTCCATCGGAACGAAGTCGGACAGGTTCTCGACGCCGTCCTCGGTGATCAGGAGAACATCCTCGAGGCGGATGTAGATGCGGTCCTCGGGGACGCGGAACTGCGGCTCGATGGTGAAGACCATGCCGGGGGTCAGCGTCCCGTCGCTATCGCCCACGTCGTGGACCGCCATGCCCACGCCGTGGCCCATGGAACCCGGACGGCCGGCGGCGCGGCGGCGGTAGGCGGCGACGAACGCTTCGGCGGCGGGACGGTAGTGGGGCTTCGTGAACGGCCAGTCCCGGACGATCCGCTCCATCTCGGTGGCCGCCTCGCCCATGATGAGCGCGACATCGCCGGGGCGGATCGCATCGAGAACGGCGCGGTAGCAGGCCAGATAGAAGCCGTAGAGGTCGCGCTGCCACTCGTTGAAACGGCCATTGACCGGCCACATCCGGGTCACGTCACTGGTGTAGTAGCCGATGTCGGGCGCGTAGTCCATGAGGATCAGCTCGCCGTCCTCGAGCACGCTGGCTCCCCGGTGGTAGTGGGGGTACCACGCGTTCGTCCCGGTGGCGACCAGCGAGTAGTAGGCGTCCGACTGGGCGCCGTCGCGGAAGAACAGGAACTTGCCGACCGCGTCGAGCTCGTGCTCGCGGATTCCCGGCCGGGTGGAGCGCATCGCCTCCATCAGCGTGAGCCCGGAGAGCCGGGTCGCCTTCCGGATCAACGTGATCTCCCGCTCGCTCTTGGTGAGGCGCAGCCGGTCGAGCACCGGGGAGAGGTCCTCGATCCCGAGCCGCGGGAACCGGGCGCGCAGCCGGCTCACGAAGTTGGCCTCCCGCGACGGGCGTCCGTCCCACGGGTCGTTCGCGAGATCGGAGTTGCCCCGGGTGGCGAGATCCCGGCTCATCGCGGCGAGTTCGGCGGGGGCGAGCGGGGTGAACAGCGTGGGCGGCCGATTCCCCCACGCCATCCGGGCGAGGTCGTCGCTGAGCTGTTCCGCGCCGAAAACCGCGTCCACCCCGGTGAGCTGCGCCGCGAGCTCGGCGTCTTCGGCGGTGAGCAGCCGGCCTTCGGAGGCCTCGCGGCGGAGGTTCCGCGGCGGGAGGTAGAGGACCGAGCGCCGGCTTCGGCCGTCGAGGAGCAGGTAGGCGTGCGGCGTCTCGACCCCGGTCAGGTAGTAGAACGAGTTCGTCTGCCGGAACCGGACGTAGCCGAGAGGCGAAGCCGCGCCCTGGAGCACCGCGGCGGCCCCGGGACCGATCGCGTCCAGCACCCGCATCCGCCGCGCCGCGAACTCCTCCGCGGGGAAGTCGGTGGTGAAGAGGGGTCGGTCCTGGCCAGCCGCCGTCGCTCCGGCGAGGGTGAGGAGCGCGAAGAGCGCCGCCGGGGCCGAGGGTCGCCGCGCGACCGGGACCCCGGGTCGGGTGGGAAGTTCCGTCACAGAAACGGAATATACGACCCGTCGGCCGTCCGTCCCGGCGGGAGCCGGCAGGAGCCTGCGAGGCGAGCCGGTCCGACGGATCAGGGCGAGTCGCTGACCACCAGCGAGACCGCCTCGTCCTCGCCGAGGAACTCGTCGCCCTGGTGGAAGTACCACGCCCGCTTCGCCGGCAGGCGCAGGCCGCCGTTTTCGATCTCGCCGCTCAGGTGGATGTACTCGCCGTCGTTCGCCGCTTCGTCGTGGTGGAAGCGGTAGCCGATGAGACGGGCGGTTTCGGGGTGGAAGTAGAAGTACCAGGTGTCCCCGCCGACCTCGGGGTCGTAGGTGACCCGCACCCGGAGCGCCTCCTGCCCGTCGAAGGTGTCGGGCGCCGCCTCCGGATCCACGATCGTCCCGGGATCGCGCAGCTTCATGGGGAGCCCCCACACGAACAGGTAGTAGTTCCTCAGCCACCGCACCCGATCCTGGTCGAGGCCATGCTCCGCCAGCGCCTCCTCATCCATGAGGTCGTCGCCGTCCACCGAGCGGGACCGGATCGCCTCCCCCGCCATCTCGAAGGCGAGCTCGGCGGCCCCGGTGTCACGACGAACGACCATCGTCCCGCGTCCGGGCGCCATCCGGATCGTGGCGGTGCGGGTCCCGGCGTCGGGCCGCGACTCGGCGATCTCCAGCTCGATGCTCGCGGTGTCCCACCGACCGTCCGGATCGTGGTAGGCGATGGACCGTTCGATCAGCGCCTCCGCGGCAGGCACACCGGGCGCCTCGGGTTCCGCTTCGGGCGCCGGGCCGGCGCAGGCGCAGAGCCCGGAGAGCAGCGCCGGAAGCGCGAGACGGGAAAACGGTTCAGTGGACATCGGCGATCCTCCTCGCAGGACGGGGTTCGGAACCCCGCGTGGCCTCGGACCGGGCATCGGATTGACGTGGTCTCCCCGGGCGCGGCGTGGGCTTGCCGGAGGTTACTCCCCGGTCGAGCCGAACTCGATGCCTTGGGCGAGGGGGAGGTCGCGCGACCAGTTCACGGTGTTCGTCTGGCGGCGCATGTAGGCCTTCCACGCATCGGAGCCGGATTCGCGACCGCCGCCGGTGTCCTTTTCGCCCCCGAAGGCGCCTCCGATCTCGGCCCCCGAGGTCCCGATGTTCACGTTGGCGATGCCGCAGTCGGAGCCGCGCCCCGACAGGAACGTCTCGGCCTCGCGGAGACTGTCGGTGAAGATCGCCGACGAGAGGCCCTGGGGCACATCGTTGTGGAGGGCGATGGCGCTCTCGAGCGAGTCGGTCTCCATCACGTAGAGGATCGGAGCGAAGGTCTCTTCCGCGACGAGTTCGGTCTGCGCCGGCATCCGGACGACCGCCGGCTCGACGTGGTTCGGACCGATGTCCGGGCGCCGGCCGCCGCCGCAGACGACCGTCCCGCCGTCCGCGACCGCGCGGCGGAGCGCGTCCTCCATGTCTTCGACCGCGGACTCGCCGATGAGTGGCCCGACGAGGGTGTCCGGGTCGAGGGGATCGCCGATGGGCACCTGGGCGTAGGCCGCTTTGAGCCTCTCGGTCAGCGGGCCGACGACCGCCTTGTCGGCGAGGACGCGTCGGGTCGTGGTGCAGCGCTGTCCGGTCGTCCCGACCGAGCCAAACAGGATCGCCCGCACCGCGAGATCGAGGTCGGCGTTGCGGGTGACGACGACGGCGTTGTTGCCGCCGAGTTCGAGGAGGCACCGCCCCAGTCGTCCGGCGACCTCGACGGCGACTCGCCGACCGGTACGGGTGGAGCCGGTGAACGAGACGAGCGGCAGCCGCCGGTCGGCGGCGAGGGCGGCGCCGATGTCCCCTCCGCCGATGAGCAGGCTGAAGACGCCGGTCAGCCCGTGGTCCTCCATGACCCGGTTCGCGATGATCTGGACCGCGAGCGAGCACAGCGGAGTGTGCTCCGACGGCTTCCAGACCACCGGATCTCCGCAGACCGTCGCGATCGCCGCGTTCCACGACCAGACCGCCATCGGGAAGTTGAATGCGGTGATCACGCCGACCGGCCCCAGCGGGTGCCACTGCTCGAACATCCGGTGCCCGGGCCGCTCGGAGGCCATCGTGAGCCCGTAGAGCTGACGGGACAGCCCCACGGCAAAGTCGCAGATATCAATCATCTCCTGGACTTCGCCGTGGCCTTCGGCGCGGATCTTTCCGGCCTCCAGCGCGATCAGGTCGCCGAGGGGCTCCTTGTCGTCGCGAAGCGCGTTGCCGAGGTCGCGAATCAGCTCGCCCCGTTTGGGCGCGGGGAGCTCGCGGAAGGAACCGAAGGCGTGTTGCGCCGCGCGGATCACGGCTTCGGTCGCTTCGGCGTCGGCGGGGACGACGGACGCGATGGGCGCTCCGGTGGAGGGGTTCACCGAGACGAGGGGCGCCTCGCCGGTGAGGATCCAGGAATTCGGCCCGTGGCAGCCGCCGGGGGCGCCGTCGCCGAGGCCGAGTCGATCGAGCAGGGTGTGGTGCATGGCGGCCGGGATTATGGAGGCTGCCGGGCCCCCACCGGGAGAACTGGCGCCGAACTGCCGGCGCGCCGGCAAGAGACTGGAGTCCGGCGCCAGTTCTCCCGGTGGGGGCCCGGCAAGGGACTGGAGTCCAGCGCGCCGGCAGGGAGCGCCGGCGTTGCGCCTGCACCGGTCGGGTCCGTCTCTCGGTGCCGGTCTGGAGACCGGCGCTCCATGGGGGCGCTACCGCAGGATCCGGTAGCCGGCTTCGTCCTCCTGGATCACGATGCGCTGGTCAGCGGGCACGTTGCGCAGGACACGGTTCGCCCCGCCCGGCCAGCGAATGCGAATCTCGGCGGCGCTCTCGTGGGGGCCCAGACCGAACTCGAGGATGGGACTCGGCGTGATCCCGAAACCGCCTCCGATCGTGACCTCCTGGACCTGGATCGGGGCGTCCTCCCCGTCTCCGGCGCGAACGACGACCTGCGCTCCCACCGCGTCGGGGTGGAGGGTGGTTGCCCGCAGGAGGATGTGCAGCCAGTGGTTCGGCGACTCCCGCTGCGATGCCGGGTTCCGGTAGAGCGCGCTGCGTTGGCGGTCTCCCGGAAAGGCGCCGCCCACCGGGACGAAGAGATCCAGATCCCCATCGTGGTCGTAGTCCGCGAACGCGGCCCCATGTCCCTTGCCGAGGTCGTCCACCCCGGCGGAGGCGCTCACATCGGCGAAGGTCCCGTCGCCGAGATTTCGGAAGAGGCGATCCGGTTCGAGCCGCTCCATCGGGGGCGCCCCTGCCCCGATGAATAGGTCCAGCCAGCCGTCGTTGTCGTAGTCCCCGAACGCCGCCGCCATCGCGCCCAGATTCCAGGAGAGACCCGCCGCTTCGGTGACATCGGAAAAGGTCCCGTCGCGGTCGTTGTGGTAGAGCGCGAGCAGGCTCCCCTCGTGGACCGCCCGACCTTCGATCTGGCTGCGCAGCGCCGTTTCCATGTCCGGGGTGAAGCCGACGACGAAGATGTCGAGCCAGCCGTCGTTGTCGTAGTCGAAGAAAAAGCCCACGAAGGCCTCGTGGGGCGCCTCGATCCCGGCGGCGCTGGTCACTTCCTCGAACCGGATGCCCTCCCGGTTGCGGTAGAGCGCGGGGCCGCCGAAGAAGTTCAGGACGAGCAGATCGGGCCACCCATCCCGGTCGTAGTCGCCGAACGCCGAACCCACCGACCGGCCGTGGTCGGCCACCCCGAACGCCTCGCCGCGCTCCACGAAGCGACCCCCGGGCGACCCGAGGAACAGCTCGTTGGGCGAACCGCCCGGGGTCGCCACCCCGTTCGCCACGTAGAGATCCAGCCAGCCGTCGAGGTTCACATCGCTGACCGCGGCGGTGAAGGCGTCTCGCGGGCTCGCGACCCCGGCGGCCGCCGCCACGTCCTCGAACCGGCCGCCATCGTTGCGGAACAGGCTGTTGACGTCCCGCCCGTCCCAGCCGTCGCGGGTCACGTGGAGGTCCGGATCCCCGTCCCGGTCGTAGTCGAAGAACACCGCTGACCAGCCACCGCGGGGGTCGAGGAGTCCCGCCTCGGCGGCCGCCGACTCGAAGACTGGCTCGCCGTCCTCCAAGAGCCGGTTCCGGTAGAGCGCGTGAGGATCGCGGATACCCAGGGCGACCAGATCCAGATCGCCATCGTCGTCCACGTCCGCCCAGCCGCTGCCCCGGCCGCGGGACCAGCGCTCGATGCCCGATTCCATCGAGACATCCTCGAAGCGCACCGGGGACGGGGCGCTCTGGTCCGGAACGTCCAGGCGGTATCGGTCCGGAAGCGCCTCCACATCGTCCCCGGCTCGTTCGGTGGCGATCCGCAGCATCCAGCGCGGTTCGAGGAGTTCGGGCTCCAGATCCACCGCGCGACGGAGCGCGGCCGCCGCCGGACCCGGGGCGCCAAGGCGGAGAAGCGCCGTTCCGAGCGCCCTGAGCGTCGCCGGGCTGTCCGGCTCGCGCGCCAGAACATCCTCGAAGTCCGCGCTGGCCGCCGCGAACTCCCCGAGACGCAGCCGCACGATGCCCCGCCAGTGATGTCGCCGCGGATTCGAATCGTCCAGCGCGATCGCCCGCGACAGGTGATGGTCGGCGAGGCGAAGGCTGGTGTAGCCGCGCTGGAGATACGCGAGACCGGCATAGAAGTGAGCGCCGTCGTGTCCCGGGTCGAGCGCAACGGCGTGGAGGAAGAACTCGGTGGCTCGGTCCTGATCGCGCCGGGCCACCCGGTCCAGTCCCTGCCGGAACGCCTCCTCCGCTCCGTGCTCCCGCGGACCCGGATCGCCCGGAGGCGCCTGCGCCGCGGCCACCCCGCCCAGAATCCCGACTCCAACCAGCAGCCCGCTCAACATCGGTCCAAGCCCGGACACGCCGAGGGGGCGGGGGCCGCCCGGCCCCCGCCCCGATTCCGGATCAGGACGCGATCAGTAGGTGAACTTGAATCCGACCATCATCCGGCGCGGATCCACCCAGCGCTCACCGACACCGAAGGTCGTGGCCCCGAACGACTGGGACGCAACGTCTTCAGGAGACGTGGAGTTCATGACGTTGAGCCCATCCACGAACACCTCCAGACGACTGCTCGAGTCTCCGAGATAGAGCGACTTCGAGAGGCGCAAATCCAGCAGGTTCTGGTTGTCGAGCCGCTGGGATCCCGGGCTCTCCAGATAGATGTCCCTTCCGCCCTGTGGGAGCACGTCCCGGTCCACTCGTTCGCTCGCCGCCCACGGCTTTCCGTTGAAGAAAGCGTAGTTCCAACCGAGCAGCACGTCCCACGGAAGGACGACGGTCCCGGTGATCCGGAACGTATGGGTGCGGTCGTTCAGCAGGTAGCCGGTCGCGTTGATGAACTGGTTCGGATCTCTCGCGAGCGAGCTGCCATAAACCCGGGTGGTCTGGCTCGACCCGGCTCCGAAGCCGCTCGAGGGCAGGAGGCCCCAAGCCTTGCTCCACACGTAGGAGATCTGCGCCTGCCAGTTGTTGGACATCCGCTTGTCCACCGTGAACACGTAGCCGTTGTAGTCCATGAACATGGGGTCACAACGGAAGGAAATACCGTCGCAGTCCACGTTGTCGAGACGATAGAAGCGGCTGTCAGCATCCGAAGTGATCGGATACACGTCGATCGTCTGGCCGTTCGAGAAGGTGTGGGGGACGGTGGCGTAGGTCGCGTTGTCCACATTCCACCCGAGCAGATCGTTCTGGTCCTTGCGGACGTAGGTGAAGCCGAAGGCCAAATTGCTCGTCAGCTCCCGGTCGAACCCGATCGACATCTGGTCGGTGTAGGGCGCCCGCGAGTTCGAGTCGTAGCCGAAGTCGGTGCTCGCCTCGTACTTCGGTCCCTCAATGTCGTAACGCTCGGTGTCGGGGTTCCAGTAGAACTCCTGCGAGCTCGCCTGACCGGGATGGATGCCGCTCAGCTCGCCGGTGATGGCGGTGCGGAAGAACCTCCCCCAGTTCCCGCGAATCAGAGTGCGCCCGGCATCATCGAGTCGAACATTGAAGCCCAGCCTTGGACCGAAGTTGGTCCAACTGAACTGCTCTCCAGCCCCAGCTACGGTGCCCAACTCGTCGAACGTCAAAGCCACGAGATCATTCACCAGGAGGTCGTCCACGTCCTGGCTTATGCCTCGCACCGAATCCATCCGAACTCCCGCCGAAACCGTCACGCGGTTGCCGACGGTGATCACGTCCTCCACAAAGGCAGCCGTCTCCTTGAACTGGCCACCGATGTTATAGGTCGTTCCGGTAATGATCCCGTAGGGGCTGCCGTCCCCGTTGACGTAGTAGTACACGCCACCAGGGTAGTTCGGCCCGGGGACGTACCCGCCGTGCGAGCTGTGGCTGCCGTCCACGTACTGCACGCCGAACTTGAAGTCGTGGTCGGCTCCCAGCCAGTCGTTGGCGAAGTGGCTGACCTTGGCCTTCACTTCCGTTCGGGACTGCTTGAAAATGTCATACCAAGGATAGCCACCGGTCCGACTTCCGTCCTCGATGTTTGCCGTTCCTGGCACGCCCGGGTTGTTCGACTCGCTGAGGTCACGCGGTGAGTAGAAGCCGGAGACGCCCGCCTCGACAAAGGTGTTCGGACTGACGACGTAGGTGAACCGACCGAAGGCGACCGAGGGGTTGTGACCCGAAAAGGTCGCGATCGTCGAGAAGGGTCGCGCGAACGAAGGCGTTGATGGAATCACCCAGTAGTCGTCATGGTAGGTGTGCATGAACTTGAGGTTCTGGGTCAGGTCGGCGGTCAGCTTCCAGAAGATTCGGTGGGCACCGAACTTCCGTGGGAACTGCGGGTCGTTCCCGGGCTGCGTATCCCAGTCCTGCTGGTACTGGTAGTTCGCATAGAGCCAGGCTCGGTCCCGGATGATCGGTCCGCCGCCGTGGATGTTGTAGTCGTCGTAGCGGTCCCGGTTGTAGCCCCAGCCGTTCGGGTCTTCCTCGCCGTCCGCGTTCAGCTTGATCGGCTGCGTGGTCAGCGCCTGCCACTGCTTGTAGCCTGCCCCGGTCGCCGTGAAATCGTTGGTCCCCTGCTTGGTCACCACGTTGAAGACGGCGCCGGCGGCGCTCCCGTGCTCGGCGGAGGCGCCGAGCGAAACGATCTCCATTTCCTCGATCAGGTCCGTCGCCGGCCAGGGCCATGCCGCCCCCGAAACCGGAGCGGTGAAGTCCACGCCGTCCATCAGGTACTTGTTCTCATCCACCCCGGAGCCGAACGCGGAAACCCGGCTGCTCGTGCCGCTCGTCGGGTTCGTCGCCGACATCCCCGGGGCGTTCTTGGTGAAGTCGAAGAAGCTGAACCGGCGGAGCGGGGTGTTCTCCATGTACTCGCTCGAGTAGTTGGTGGAGACGCCGGAACGCCGGGTGTCCACCACCGGCGTCTCCCCGGTGACGGTCACGGTCTCCGCCACAGTCGCCAGGGCGAGCCCGACGTTTCGCTCCGTGGTTCCACCGACCCGAACCTCGAGGCCTTCCTCGATGTAGGTGCCGAAACCCGAAAGCTCCACCGTGAGGTTGTAGTCGCCCGGGGGCAGGTTCGGGAACCGGTAGCCGCCGGAGGCGTCGGTCACCGCGCTCTGGGGCCCACCGGGGAGGGCCGGGGAGGTGATCGTCACACTCGTGCCCGGGAGCACACCCCCGGAGTTGTCGGTGACGTTCCCGAGGATCGTCCCGGTGATCTGGCCCACAGCCCCCCCGGCCACGAGGCCGAGAGCCGCCGTCAGGGCGATGATCCGATGAGTCCGCATGGGTTCAATGCTCCTTCTGCCGTGCCGGGCGCCAACGTCGGCACCAAACGGCTGTGCCGTTTTATCAGAGTGGGGGCACGAGGTTCAACAGGCCTCGCGCGCCGGGGCGCAGCCCATTGGCAGCGCCCGACTGCGGGGACAACCGCGTCCCGGCCCCCTTGGACTGAGCGCTCCCCATGATGTCAGTTCTTCGCTATCATGATGGCATGATTCGCATGCAGATCCAGTTCACTGAGGATCAGGCTCAGGCCCTGCGCGAGGTCGCGCGGGATGAGGGGTGCTCGATCGCCGCCGTCGTCCGGAAGGCGGTCAGCCGCAGCCTGGCGACCCCACGGGATACCGACCGGACCGAGCGGATCCGGCGAGCCCGCGCCTCCATGGGCAGGTTCCGGTCGGGACTCACGGACCTGGCCGAGAATCACGACCGCTATCTCGAAGAGGACTTTGGCTCGTGACGGTGTTCGTGGACACGTCCGCACTCATGACCCTGCTCGACCGCGGAGATCCCCGACACGACGCCACGGTCGCAGCGTGGGACTCGGTGGCCGAGACGGCCGATCTGCTGACTTCCAACTACGTGGCGGTGGAGTCCTTCGCCCTCGCGCAGAGCCGGATGGGTATGGCCGCGCTGCGGGCCCTCTGCACCGACATCCTGCCGGCGATGGAAGTCGCGTTCGTCACCTCGGAGGAGCACGCCGCTTCCCTCGGGACGGTGCTCGCCGCCGATCGCCGACGCCTGTCGTTCGTGGACTGCTCGAGTTTCGAGATGATGCGGCGCCGGGGGATTCGCACGGCGCTCGCGCTCGACCGCGATTTCGCCCGTCAGGGCTTCCGCGTACTGCCGGAGCCGCCCGGCTGAGACCCCCGAGGCGTTTCGAGAGATCGACCTGAGACCACCGAGGCGCTTCGAGAGACCGACTCTCCCCTCCCCGAGGCAAGCAGGGTGTGGGTCAGGCCACGTGATCCTCTCGAGAGGGTCGCGATCGTCCGGATTCCCCGCCCCGCACTCGGGCAAGCGGTGCGACCAACGACCGGGCCCGCTGACCGGGGCGCCGCGCCGGCCCGGTCACAGGATCCATGGCTCCTCCCGCGCCATCCCGGCCTCACAGCCGAGGGCGACGGTCAGTGCGCGGCAGACCTCGAACATGCGTCCGGGTCCGAGGCGGCCGAGCCAGCGGTGGAGATCGGAACGCTGCACCGTCTGGATGTGATCCAGGTTCACGACGCTGTCGTGCTTGAGCCCGTGCATGATTCCAACCCGCACTTCCGTTGGCATGCCGCGAATCGTGGAGGTGATCGGGGCCACGGTGACCGTGTGAAGGCGGTTCACCATGACCTGGCGAGTCAGCACCAGAACCGGACGCCTGCGATCCGGCGCCGCGAAGCGATGCATCCACAGGTCGCCGCGCCTTACTCGTCTGGCCACGGCGCCGCCGCCTCCACCCAGCCTTCCAGCTCCTCCTCAATGGGCGGAAAGTCCGGCCCGTACCCCCGGATCATCTCTTCATCGATCTTCTGCGACTCCCGCCTGCGCAGCCACGCCTCCGCGATCCGCCGCACCACCTCGGAACGCCCCAGCTCGCGCACGACTTCGTCGGCGTCGAGGCGCGCGAGCAGGTCCTTGGAGAAGTTGATCTGTACCGCCTTCATGCCGGCAATCTACCACAGGATTCTGTGTAGGTACTACCACACGGTTGCTCCACAGCAATCCGACACGCAACGACGGAGCGGGGATAATCCGCCGGGTATGGTTCTCTGGCGGCGGCTGACGACTCTCGCGCTCGCCTCTCTCCTCGCCGCCGGCTGCTCCGGCCTGCCGGGGACATCTGACCCGCCGCGACCACTGAACGTGGTCGTCGTCACGCTGGACACGCTCTCGGCGCGGCATCTCGCGCAGTACGGAAACGACCGGATCGAGACCCCCGCATTCGGACGGGTCGCCGCCGAGGGCGTTCTCTTCGAACAGGCGACCGCGACCGTTCCGTTGACGTTGCCGTCGCACTCGACCATGTTCACCGGAACCTATCCGATGTTCCACGGCGTGCGAGACAACGGCGGCTACTACCTCGGCGACGAGGCGGTGACGCTCGCCGAAACGCTCGGCGACGCCGGCTGGCGGACCGGCGCCTTCGTGGCGGCCTTCGTGGTGGACTCGCGCTGGGGGCTCGATCAGGGTTTCGAGCGTTACCACGACGACTTCGACTTCCGCGAATTCGAGCGGATCAGCCTCGACACCGTCCAGCGCCGCGGGGACGATGTGCTAGACGCCGCGCTCGCGTGGATGGACGGCGTGAAGGAGGAGCGTTTCTTCTCGTGGATCCACCTCTACGACCCGCACTGGCCCTACGACGCGCCGGAGCCGTGGGGAGCCCGGGCGGGCGACTACGTCGGGGCGGACTACGACGCCGAAGTGGCGTTCACCGACTCGCTGGTGGGACGCCTCCTCGACTGGCTGGACGCGAACGAACTGGCCGACGACACCGTGCTCGCGCTCATCGGGGACCACGGCGAGAGCCTGGGGCGCCACCGCGAGGGCGCCCACGGCTTCTTCATCTACGACGCCACCATGCAGGTCCCGTTTCTCGTCCGGGCGCCCTACCGCCAGATCGGACGCGGGCTCCGGGTGCCCGGGCAGGTTCGCGGCCTCGACCTGATGCCCACGGTCCTGGATCTCGTCGGGGTTCCGACGCCCGCCCCCGTCCAGGGAGTGAGTCTCCGTCCGATGCTGGAGGGAACGACGACGGATCTCGACCTGTGGGCCTACTCCGAGAGCCTCTACCCGAGGAATCACTACGGCTGGTCCCCGTTGCGGGCGCTCCGCAACGGCGTGCTCCACTTCATCTCGGCGCCCCGCCCGGAGCTGTTCGAGGTCACGGAAGACCCCGGGCAGACCCGCAACCTGGCGACCGACCGACCGGGGCAGGTCCGTCAGCTCCAGGCGCGGCTCGATCAGCTCGTCGCCGAGCTCGGTTCCGACGCTGCGGAACGCCACGCGCCCGAAACGCTGGACGAGGAGACCCGCGCCCAGCTCGCGGCGCTCGGCTACCTCGGCGGCGCATCGCGGGTCACGGTGGATCCCGACGAACCGCTCGCCGACCCCAAGGACAAGATCGTCCTCTACAACCTGCTCAAGGCGGCAGGAACCGACTCCACCGAGGACCGGATCGAGGACGCGACGGCCAAGGTTCGGCGAGTGCTGGCCGAGGACCCCGCCATTCTCGAAGCGCACTTCGTGCTCGGCAACCTGTTCGTGAAGCAGGAGGACTGGGACGGCGCCATCGCCGCCTACCGCGAGGCGCTCGCGCTCGATCCGGAGTACCTCTCCGCCGTCCTCGGGCTCGCCGACGCCTACCGGCTGGCCGAACGCTACGAGGAGGCGGCGGCGGGCTACCGGCGGCTCCTCGACCTCGACCCGAACGACAACAAGGCCCACTACCACCTCGCCGAGATCCATGCCGCCCGCGAGGAGTACGAGGAGGCCCTGACGGTGCTGGAACGCCTCGAGGCGACCGGCGAGCAACGCGCTCCGGCGCACAACCTGAAGGGGCAGTGCCTGCTGAGCCTCGGACGGCTCGACGAGGCGGAGGCCGAGCTCCGCCGGGCGCTCGAGATGGACGATCGCCTCTCCGACGCCTGGTACAACCTCGCGCTGCTGTTCGAAGAGCGCGGAGACGGGTCGGGAGCGATCGGGGCCTACGAGACCCGGCTGGAGATGGCGCCGAAGGACTTCCGGTCCCACTTCAACCTCGCCCGGCTTCGCGGCGCGATGGGCGATCCGGTCGCCATGGAGGCGTCGTTCCGCGCCGCGCTCGAGGCCAACCCCGATTTCGCCGTGGGCTACCTCTACCTCGCCAAGGCGCTGCTCGACCGAGGGGAGCTCACCGAAGCCGAAGGGGCGGCGCTCCGGGGGCTGTCGCTCGATCCCGAGCCGGGCATGGCTCCCTTCGGTCACTTCGTGCTCGCGGACATCTACAACCGCCAGGGCAGGCTCGCCGAGGCCGAGCGCGAGGTCCGCCGGGCGCAGGCGCTCCGCCGCTGAGGCGCCCCGCGCGCGAGCGGGCTCCGGCGCCTCCAGGGGCCAAGAGGAGCGGATTCCGGCGCCTTCAGCGCCCCACGGGCCAGTACTCGACGCGCAAACCTCTCATCGGGAAGTCCTTCGGGTTTCCGGTCACGAGCCGCGCTGAGGCGCAGTACGCGGCGGCCGCGACCAGGCAGTCCGCCTGCTTCAACGTCTGCCCGCGCCTGGCGAACTCCCGTCGCCATGCGCCCGCCCGCTCTCCTTCTTCTCGACCGAGCGGCAGGATCACGAGGCCATCGAAGAGATCCCTGGCTCGACCGGCCTCTTTCGGTCGAAGGCCGCACACGATTTCGTCCACATTGATCGCGCAACTACAGGCGACATCGCCGCCAGCCCGGAGCGCGCGCACCCGGGAGATCACCGGCCGACCCCGGAGATAGTCGATGAGGACGGTCGAATCGAGCAGCACCAGCAACGTGTCAACCGAGCTGGCGGGGCTCGCTCCGACGCTGCTTGCGGACCCACTCCGCGGGATCCGGATCCCACCCGTGACCGTGATCCGGGATCACTCCGGCGGCCTTCTCGATGAGCTCCCATCGGCGATGGTGATCCACAGCGGCCCGCAGAGCCTTCCGAACGAACTCGCTGCGGTTCCGGGGCCCGGAAATCGCGTCCACCTGAGCCATCAACGAGTCGTCCACATGAATGTGCAAACGCATGCGCAAAGCGTAGCGCAACTCGGGCGGCGGAGGGCGCGCTAGCCTTGACCCCCTGATCAGGAGGTGAGCGCCATGACCACGCTGTATATCCCGAGACTCGATCCCGGCACCGAAGATCGGATCCGTGCCCGCGCCGCCCGGAACGGGCGCTCCGTGGAAGCGGAAGCGCGAACGATCCTGACCGAGGCCGTGGCCACCGATCCGGAGCCAGAACCCGCGACCCCGGAGCACCCGACCGGCAAGAGCTTCTACGAGGAGATTCGGAGCATTGTCGAACCGGTCGGGGACTTCGAGCTCGAGCGACTTCCGAAGGAGCCGCCCCGGGCCCCGGACTTCTCTGGGCCAGAGTGGTGATCGTTGCAGACACCAACGTGCTCTCCGAGCTGATGCGCATCGCACCCGATCCGGGTGTTGTGAGCTGGTTCGAGTCCATCTCGGCCCCGGAGTTTTTCGCCACGTCCGTCACGGAGGCAGAGGTTCGGACCGGACTTCGCTCATTGCCCCGGGGACGGAGACGAAGACGCCTGACTGAAAGCGCGGAGCGCCTGTTCGGCCATTTCACTCCCGAGCGCATCCTCGCCTTCGACCGCAGAGCGGCCGCGGCGTTCGCCCGAATCTTCGTCCACCGACAGCAGGCTGGCCGACCGATCGGCGTCGCCGACTGCCAGATCGCGGCGATCGCAAGCGTTCATGGCGCAGTCGTCGCCACTCGAAACCTGCGGGACTTCTCCGACACCGGCGTCGAGCTCGTGAATCCGTGGCGGCGCGGCGGAGGCGGCGGTGCGCTCCCCGTCACCTGAAGCGGCACAATTCAGCCTGTGGACAAAGTCACGCGGCATTCGAGCGGCGATGCATCCCGCCTGAACGCGCCCCTCCGCTTCGCTTCGGGGCGCTCTTCGTTGCGCATCAGTCGGAATACACCCGGTATTCCTCCCTCGCGCGCCTCGTCAGCCGGGCGCCTCGCCACTCTCGGTGCTCACGCGACTTTATCCACAGGCTGAATTCGCCCGGCGGCCCGGAGCCGTCGCCCACCGGAAGGAGTCGTGATGCATCCTTATCTTCTTGCTCTCATCGCCGCCGCGGTCGCGCTCGCGACCGGGTGCGCCGGATCCGGAGACCCCGAACCGACGATGCCCGACAACCCGTTCTTCACCGAGAGCACGCTGCCCTACGGGCTGCCTCCCTTCGACCGGATCGAGAACGACCACTACCGGCCGGCGTTCGAGCGCGGCATGGAGGAGCATCTCGCCGAAATCGCGGCGGTCGCCGGGGACGCCGAGCCGGCCACCTTCGAGAACACGATCCTCGCTCTCGAGCGCTCCGGCGCCCTGCTCGACCGGGTCTCGCGCGTCTTCTTCAGCCTCGCGTCCGCCGACACGAACGACACGATCAACGAGGTGCGGGCCGAACTCGCGCCGAAGCTGGCGGCGCATTTCGACGACATCCTGCTGAATGCCGAGCTCTTCGGCCGGATCGAGGCGCTCCACGAGGGCCGCGACGCTCTCGGCCTCGACCCCGAGGCGGTGCGGCTCATCGAGCGCCATCGCCGCGATTTCGTCCGCGCTGGCGCGCAGCTCGACGCGGAGGGGCAGGCGCGGATGCGCGAGATCAACGGTGAGCTCGCCTCGCTGGGAGCGCGGTTCACCCAGAACGTCCTCGACGAGGTGAACGCCTCGGCGATCGTGGTCGAAACGACCGAGGAGCTCGCCGGGCTCTCCGACGGCGAGATCGCGGCGGCAGCCGAGGCGGCGACCGCCCGCGAACTCGACGGCCGGTACGTGATCCCTCTCCTGAACACGAGCGGGCAGCCGGCGCTGGCGTCACTCGAAGACCGCTCGCTTCGGGAGCGGATCAGCCGGACCTCGCTCGCCCGCGGCAGCCAGGGGGGCGACTACGACAACCGGGAAGTCATCACCCGGATCGCCGAGCTGCGCGCCGAGCGCGCCGCGCTCCTCGGCTACCCCCATCACGCCGCCTACATCCTCGAGGAGCAGACGGCGCAGACCGCCGAAGCGGTGAACGAGCGCCTCGCCGGGCTCGCCCCACCGGCGGTGGCGAACGCCCGCCGGGAGGCCTCTGACCTCGAAGCGCTCGCGGCCGCCCAGGGCGACGACCTCGAAGAGATCGCGGCGTGGGACTGGTCGTACTACACCGAGAAGCTGCGCGCCGAGCGCTACTCGTTCGACGAGGGCGAGCTGCGCCCCTACTTCGAGATGAACGGCGTCCTGGAGAACGGCGTCTTCCACGCCGCCACCCGGCTCTTCGGCCTCCGCTTCGAGGAACGCCCCGAGCTCCCGACCTACCACCCCGACGTCCGGATCTGGGAAGTCTTCGAGGAAGACGGGACCGCCCTGGGGCTGTTCATCGGCGACTTCTACGCCCGGCCCTCGAAGCGCGGCGGGGCGTGGATGAACGCCTACGTGGGGCAGTCGGGCCTGCTCGGGACGCAGCCGGTGGTGGCGAACCACCTGAACGTGCCGAAGCCGCCCGAAGGCGAGCCCACCCTGCTCACCTTCGATGAAGTGATCACCATGTTCCACGAGTTCGGGCACGCGCTCCACGGGCTGTTCTCGAACGTGGAGTATCCGACCTTCGCCGGAACTTCGGTTCCCCGCGACTTCGTGGAGTACCCGTCGCAGGTGAACGAGATGTGGGCGACCTGGCCGCAGGTGCTCGAGAACTACGCCGTCCACCACGAGACCGGCGAGCCGATCCCGGGCGAGCTGCTCGACCGCGTGCTCGAGAGCCGCACCTTCAACCAGGGCTTCGCCACCACCGAGTACCTGGCGGCGACGCTCCTCGACCTCGCCTGGCACCAGCTCGCCCCCGGCGAGGCCCCCGACGCCGACGGCGCGCTCGCCTTCGAGGAGGCGGCGCTCGAGGCCGCCGGAGTCGCCTTCGCCCCGGTGCCGCCGCGCTACCGCAGCACCTACTTCTCCCACATCTGGGGGAGCGGCTACTCGGCGGGCTACTACTCCTACATCTGGAGCGAGGTGCTCGACGCCGACTCGGTGGAGTGGTTCCGCGAGAACGGTGGCCTGCTCCGGGAGAACGGGGACCACTTCCGCGCCACCCTGCTGTCGAAGGGCGGCAGCGTGGAGGCGATGGACCTGTTCCGCGACTTCCGCGGGCGTGATCCGGATGTCGAGCCGCTCCTCCGCCGGCGCGGTCTGAATTGACGGTGGGCCCGCCGCGCGGGGGCGGGCGCCTCGGGCTCGTACTGGAGCTGGCGAAGCCGCGAATCAGCCTGTTCGTCGGGCTGGCGGCGGCCTTCGGCTTCCTGCTCGCGCCCGAGCCGGTTCCCGCCGGACGACTGGCGCTCCTCCTCGTCGGGATCGTGCTCGCGAGCGGAGGCGCCGGAGCGCTGAACCACTGGGCCGAGCGGGACCGCGACGCCCGGATGCGGCGCACCCGGGAGCGGCCGATCCCGTCGGGGCGAGTGTCCCCGACGGCGGCGGCGGCGATCGGGGTCGCCCTGTCGGCCATCGGGTCCGGGCTGCTCGCGGCGGGCGTGAACCCGCTCACCGGCGGCGTGGCGCTCGCCACGGTTCTGCTCTACCTGTTTCTCTACACGCCGCTGAAGCCCCGCACGAGCTGGAACACGCTGGCCGGGACGATTCCGGGCGCGCTCCCCGCGCTCGCCGGCTGGACCGCGGCCACCGGCTCGATCGGCTGGGGCGGCGGCGCCGCTGTCGCGATCCTGGCGGCGTGGCAGATGCCGCACGCCCTCGCGCTGGCTTGGATCTACCGCGACGACTACGCGCAGGCGGGATTCCGGATGCTCCCCTCGGTGGATCCGACCGGCCGCGCCACCGCCCGGCAGATCGCCGGGTTCGCGGTCGTCCTCGCCGCCGTCAGCCTCGCCCCCACCGCGCTCGGTCTGACCGGAGCGATCTACACCGGAGGGGCGTTCGGACTCGCGCTGTGGTCGGTGCCCATCGCGTTCGGCTTCCGGAAGGCTCGCGACACGTTCGCCGCCCGACGGATGCTGGGAGTCTCGATCGTCTGGATCCCGATGCTTCTCGCGGTGCTGATCGTGGACCGACTCGTCGGGGGTGCGTGAGACGGCGCGTGGCGCATATCCCGCCAATCATGTGCTCCGATTTCCCAACCACTGACAGGAGAACTCCAATGTTCGGATTCGACCCCGACCAATGGGACGCAGCGAGATCGCAGGCGTGCCACGCGCTCGTCCAGCGAGCCCTGAGCGGCGAGACCATCTTCTACTCCGAACTCACTCCCAAGATCACGGCGATCCATCTCGTCACGGGCGGAGACAAGGACAGAGCCGCCCTCGGCAAGATGCTGGGGCAGATATCGCGTCGGACTCACGCGCAGGGGATCGGGATGTTGAGTGCATTCGTGGTTCTGAAGGAGACCAACCGTCCGGCCAACCGCTTCTTCGCACTGGCGAAGGAGCTGGGGTACCGGTTCGACGATCGCGACAAGTTCTGGCTGCAGCAGATGACCGAGCTCACGAATCACTACAACTCGGTTGGACCAGAGAGGACAGGACGTGAATGCGGCTGACTACCGGCGCCAGGCGGCGGCGCGCTCGGCGAACACATTCGGGTTCGCCAGCCAGTCGGCGTAGCCGATCGCCCGGTCGTCGGTGAGCCAGTCGAGCGTCTCGTCGAGGCAGGCGAGGAGCTCCGGCTCGTCCACATCCACCGTAAAGCCTCCATACTCCACCGCGTCGTCGAGCGCGGTCAGCACGAACGCTCCGCCCGCCGCCTGGGCGAGAGTGCGATTGCCGATCTCGCCGCGAGCGAGGGCGTCCACTTCCCGCGCCCGCAGCGCCCGGGCCTGCTCCGACTCCGTCGTGTCGCCGGCGAAGAAGACGACCTGCGGCTCATCCCGCGACGGCGGGACGAGGCGAACCCGCCGCTCGAGACTCCGGCTGGCGCCGCTCGGAGCGATCATGTAGAGCGCCGTCCCGTCGGTCATCACGGCCCCGCCGTCCGCCAGCTTGATCCGGATCCCGGGCTCGAGGATGCCCTGTTCGTCAGCCAGGCCGGCCAGCACCAGAAGCCGGGACTCGCCGGTCGTTCCCACCAGCACCCCGACCCGGACATCGTCGGTCAGATCCTCGTAGGTCCCGAGCCGCCGGGCGTCGGCGGATCGAACGAGGAGCGATTGCCGGAACACGATGTGGCCGCCGGTGAAGGCGACGACCTCCACCCCGCTCCGGTTCCTGCGACGTTCCCGAAGGATCGTGATGCCACCTCCCGCGACATCGAAGTCCGGCGTCGAAGGCAGCAGCCAGATGTCCGGCCACTCCGCCACCGGGGTCCGACGGAACCGGAGTCCGGCGCCGTCCATGGACTCGAGGGCGGTCAGGAGATCCGCTTCATAGCCACGGTGCTCGAAGAAACCGGCCGCGTCGGGGTTCGGGTCGGCGACATGGCTGACTGACTCGAAGAAGGCATAGAACCCGAAGTCCAGCACCGGGCCCGGGACGCACGCCGAAGGCGGCGGCTCGGGCGCCGGCGGCTCGGTCGTCTCCGGAACCGGCGGGCCGGGGTCCGGAACCGGCGGAGGCGCGTCGTCGCAGCCCGCGCCCAGGGCCGCGACCAGCCCGAGGGCAACCGCGGCGGGACGACGAACGAAGCGGAGCAACGATCCAGCCTCGCTACTGCTCGCGAAGCGAGGCGATGACGCTCCCGCGAACCGCGCTCACCGCCGGGAGGAACCCGCCGATCGCTCCAATCACGAGCGACAGGACGATCGCCTGCACCATCAGATCCGGAGTCACCCGGAAGGCGAAGGCGACCTGGCTGAACGACGCCCAGTTCAGCGTGGCCGCCCGGAACCCGTCGAACAGAAGCCATGAGGCGCTGCCCCCGAGTACTGCGCCGATCACCGCGAACGCCAGGGATTCGGTGACCACCGAGACCATGACCGGAAGGCGGTTGAACCCGAGAGCGCGCAGGGTGGCGATCTCGCGGGCGCGAGTGGAAACCGCCGCGTACATCGTGTTCAGCGCGGCGAAGACCGCGCCCACCGACATGAAGGCGACGACGAACCAGCCGAGCGCGGAGATGAAGACCTCGATCACCGCGGACTGCTCGGCGAGATAGGTCGTCTGGGTCATCGCCGTGAGGTTGACGCGTGGATCGTTCTCGATCTGGTCGCGGAAGGGCTCGAAGGCGTCGGCGTCGGTCAGCCGCACCAGCGCCGAGTTGAACGAGGGGCCCCGCTGGTAGGTCTGCTGCAGCACCCGGTTGTCGGTCCAGATCTCGGACTCGGAAATCCCGCCGCCGGCGGTGAAGTGCCCGACGACCTCCCAGGACGCCCGGCCCACATCCAGCCGGTCGCCGACGAGGAGGCCCTCGAAGGCGGCGGCGGCGCCGACCCCGACGATCACTTCGTTCCGGCCCGGCTGAAAGCGGCGGCCCTCGACGATTTCGATGTTCCCGCGCACCTCGTAGGCGGCGTCCTCGATCCCGCGGAGCGGCACGTTGGCGTCGGTGCCGACTCCGATCTTCTGGCGATCGATGATGACGAACAGCTCCGGCGACACGAGCACACCGCTCGCCCCTCGAGAAACGCCCGGGGCCTGCTCCAGCACCTGGATGTCCTCGCGGTCGAGGATGCTGGACGTCTCGGCGTTGATGCCGCCCCGGAGCACGATCGCGACATCGTCCCGCGCCTGCCCGGCGACCACCGCACGGAATCCGGTCGCCATGGAGAGCACCGCGACGAGGACGCCCGCTACCGCCGCGATCCCGAAGACGGCCACCACGGAGACGGCGCGGCGCTGCCACACCGTCGAGAGGTTGTACACGGTGACCGCCTGGCACTGGCGGAGGAAGGAGGCGATCCGCATGGCGCGCCTACAGACGCCGGAGGGCGAACGCGGTCGGGAGGCGCATCGCCCTCCGCGCCGGGAAGACCCCGACGACGAGGCCGGTCGCCACCGCGAGGCCGAGACCGATCAGGATGTCACCCGGGCGGAGGACGAGTCCGGGCAGGTAGGCCGAGAGTGCGACCGCCATCCCCCGCCCGGCCAGCGCCGCGAGCGCCAGTCCGAGCAATCCGGCGGTGGTCACGAGCGTCACCGACTCCAGCAGGATCAGCCGCTGCACCCGGGCACCGGTGAACCCGATCGCCTTCATCAGCCCGATCTCACCGACCCGCTCGCGTACCGACTGCGCCATCGTGTTCCCGGCCACCAACAGGATGGTGAAGAACACGGCGCCGAGGATGCCGGTCACCATGAGCCCGATGTTGCCCACCTGGTTGGCGAACCCGGCCGCGAAAGCGCCCTCGGGCTCGCTCTTGGTCTCGGCGGCGGAGTTCAGGAAGGTCTCGTCGATCGCGGCGGCGACGGTCGCCGCCTGGTCCGGATCGGCGACCCGCACCGCGTACCAGCCGACCTGACCCTTTCCGAAGGAGCGGGCCTCGTCGAAGTAGTCGTAGCGGAACAGCATCTGGGTCTCGTCGCCACCCTCGACGCTGACCGAGTAGATGCCGACGATTTCGAACTCCCACGCATCGGTCTCGGGCCGTCCTTCCAGAGTCCAGATCGTGGGCTGAATCGGCACCCGGTCGCCGACCTCCCAGCCGAAGCGCTCGGCGGTGGCCCGCCCCACGACCGCCCCGTCGCGGGTTGCGATCCAGCGCTCCTTTGCGGCGTCGGTCAGCTCGAACTCGGGGTACATGTCGAGGAACTCGGCGGGCTCCACCGGGGCCTGCATGAAGAAGTTGGCCGGGTCCTGGTAAACGCCCCCGAACCAGGTCATGTGGACCGCGTCCACGACGCCGGGAATCCGCTCCATGTCGGCCTCGTAGGACTGCGGCAGCAACTGGAACAGCGACACCCGGTGGCGCACGATGAGCCGGTCCTCGTTGGCGATCTCGACGCCCATCGAGAAGGCGGACTGGATCATCGAGAGGAGGCCGAACAGGATGAACGCGAACACGACCGACGAGAAGGTGAGAAAGGTGCGGGTCTTCCGGCGTCGAAGCGCAGCGCCGATCAGGGTGAGCGAACTCATGCCGCAAGATCCGCCGTCGCGGAGAGATGCCCGTCGGTCATGTGAAGGGTCCGGGAACCGCGGGCCGCGGCCTCCGGATCGTGGGTCACCATGAGGATCGTCTTCCCCTGATCCCGGTTCAGTACGCCGAGCAGATCGAGGATCTCGCCGCTCGTCTTCCGGTCGAGGTCGCCGGTGGGCTCGTCGCAGACGAGAAGCGCCGGGTCGTTGACCAGCGCCCGGGCGATCCCGACGCGCTGCTGCTCGCCGCCGGAGAGTTCGCGGGGGCGATGGCGAGCCCGGTCGCTCAGGCCCACGATCTCGAGCGCGATGGCGACGCGGCGCTTCCGCTCGGCGCCGGAGAACGACGTGAGGAGCAGTGGGAGCGCCACGTTCTTCTCCGCGGTGAGCCCGGAGAGCAGGTTCGAGAACTGGAACACGAACCCGATGTTCCGCGCCCGCCACGCGGCGAGGCGGCGCTCGGAGAGGCGGTGGATCGGCTCGCCGCCCACGACGACTTCGCCCTGGTTGGGCCGATCGAGCCCCGCGATCAGGTTCAGAAGGGTGGACTTGCCCGACCCGGAGGGCCCCATCAGCGACAGGAACTCCCCCGTTTCGATCGTCAGATCGAGGCCGCGCAGCACCGGGACCGCCGTCTTGCCGCGGCGGAAGGTGCGGACTGCGCCGCGCACCTCCACCATGGGGCGGTCCGCCCCGCCGGAATTCGGTCCGGCGCCTTGCTGAGCAACAGGCATCCTTGCTTTCTCCTCGGCCCGCGTCAGCGGACGGCTCCGGCCTCCACGACCTCGACTCCATCGGCGAGACCTTCGGGCGGATCCACCACGACCCGGTCCCCCTCGACCAGACCGGACAGCACGTAGAACTCGTCACCCGCCGCATCGCCGAGCCGGACCGCGCGGCGCTGGACCCGACCGTCCCGGAACAGGTACACCAGATCCCGCCCGGTGTCCTCGAACACCGCCGCGGCCGGAACCAGCAGGCCCTCGGGCGCTTCGGTCTCCTCGATCTCGGTGGCGCGGAAACTCACCCGAACGCCCATGTCGGGGAGGATGCGGGAATCCAGCTCCTCGAAGGCGATCCGCACCCGCACCGTGGCTCGATCCCGGTCGGCGGTGGGGATGATCGCGATGACCCGCGCCGGGATGCGCCAGTCCTCGTAGGAATCGAGGATCGCTTCCACCGGCTGTCCGGGTGAGACCCGGTTGATGTAGGCCTCGTTGACGTCCACCTCGATCTCACGGGAATCCATGTCCACGATCGTCCCGACGCCGGTGCGGGTGAACCCGGCGCCCCCGGCGATGGGAGACATCATCTCGCCGGTCTGGGCGTTCTTGGCGGTGATCACGCCGTCGAAGGGCGCCCGGATCACCGTGTCCTCGATCTGCTGGCGGATCACGTCCGCCGACCGGTTCGAGGTGACGATGTCGGCGCGCTGGCGCTCGATCCGCGCCTCGAGAGTCGCAACCTCGCCGTCCACCGCATCGAGGTCCGCCTGCCCGGCGACGCGCTGCTCGACCAAACGCCGGATCCGATCCTGCCGCAGCCGGGCCTCGGCGCGCTGGGCCTCGGCTTCGAGAACCGCCTTCTCCGCCGCGGCCGACTGCGCCTCGGCGAGTCGGAGGCTGCGGGTCAGGTTCGACGAATCCAGACGGGCGAGCACCTGCCCCGCCGTGACTTCCATCCCCTCCTCGATCAGGATCTCGGTGATCTGGCCCGCCATCTTGGAGGAGACGGTGGCCTGCCGCCGCGCGGTCACGTAGCCGCTCGCGTTCAGTACGGTGGATCCGACCGACATCGAAACCGAGCGCACCCGGGCGGTCGCGACTTCCGGCAGCTCGACGCCGGCGCCGAGCAGGAAGATCGCCGCCACCACCCCGCCGATGACGACGATCGCGCCAACGAGCGCGGTGATCAGCGCGATCGGGCGGGAGCCGCGGTGCTCGTCGCCGATCTGGAGTTCGGCGAGCCGGTCGGCTGGTTTCGGGGTCATGGAATCAAGGTCTCGGGCCGGCGGCCCGCGTGGGAAGAGAAGGGAAAACGAGCACACCCCCGAACGGGTTCCATCCGCCGCACCGCCGGTACTGACCCCGCCGAATCGTACTCGCACTCAGGAACACGCCGATTCGCCGCCCCCGGCGCTCGACTTGCCGCCCGAAAGCCGCGAGAGAAATGTGACATCTGAACATGTCGCGTTCAGATTTCACGATACGATGCAGCAGGGGCTCGCCATGGACGGATCTTCCGAAGTCGGACTGATTCCTCGCCCCCGCCACCTCGCGACGCTTGATGCGCTGCTCGCCGAGTTCCCGGTCGTCGGCCTCACCGGGGCCAGACAGGTCGGGAAAACGACTCTCGCCCGACAGCTCACCGCCGCGGGCCGGGCCCACTGGTTCGATCTCGAGGATCCCCGGGATGCCGCGTCACTCGGGGATCCAGGCCTCGTCCTCCCGCACCTCACCGGACTCGTGGTGCTCGACGAGGTGCAGCGCGCGCCCGACCTGTTCCCCCTCCTTCGCGTCCTCGCCGACCGCCGGCCGCTACCCGCGCGATTCCTCGTCCTCGGGAGCGCCTCGCCGGAGCTGCTGCGCCAGTCGTCGGAGAGCCTCGCGGGCCGCATCGCCTACCACGAGCTGCCCGGTCTCGATCCGGTCGAAGCGAGCGTTCCGACCGACCGGCACTGGCTCCGGGGCGGCTTCCCGCGGGCGACGCTCGCCGGAAGCGATCCGGCAGCGTTCCGGTGGCTGTTCGAATTCACCCGAACCTTCGTGGAGCGCGACCTCCCGGCGCTCGGGATCCCGACCGCGCCCGCCACGCTCGGCCGCTTCTGGAACATGCTCGCCCACTGGCACGGGCAGGTCTGGAACGGTGCGGAGTTCGCCCGCTCGTTTGGCGTCTCCCACCCCACCGTGCGCCGCTACCTGGATCAGTTGACCTCGGCGCTGGTCGTGCGCCAGCTTCGGCCCTGGTTCGCGAACCTGAAGAAACGGGAGGTGCGCTCGCCCAAGGTGTATCTACGTGACTCGGGGCTCCTCCACAGCCTTCTCGGCCTCCGGACCGGCGCGGCGCTACTCCGCCATCCCAAGTGCGGTGCATCGTGGGAGGGTTGGGTGCTGGAGAACCTGGCGACGCTGCTGGAGCTACGAGACGTCGAGATGTTCTTCTGGGGCCTTCACACCGGACCGGAGCTGGATCTCGTCGTGCACCGCGACGGGCGCCTCACCGGGTACGAGATCAAGCGGACGTCGGCGCCACGGCTCACCCGCTCGATGCGCTCGGCGATGGAGGCGATCAGCCCGGACGAAATCGTGGTGGTCCACGCCGGGGAGCGCGCCTACCCGCTCGCCGACCGGATCCGGGCGGTCCCCGCCGCAGACCTCTTCGCGGACCTCGCGGGCGGTGCCTGAGAGCGGACCGATCCGGCGCGAGTGAGTCTCGAGGTTAGGCGGTTTCAGCCGCTCACCCGGTCACGGATGAAGTCCATGAGGCTCGGGATTCCGGGCTCCCAGCGCAGTCCTTCCGGGTCGGGCCAGACGAAGCCGAGGTGCCGGAGGGACCGCATCGCAGCGTCCAAGGCCTCGAAGCCATCGTCCTCGAGCCCCCGAGCGACCGCCCGCTCGAGATCATCGTGCTCCAGAGTCCGCCCGCCGGCAGCCACGGCCGCGACCGACCTCGCCACCGGGAGCAGGCGGAGATGTCGGAGTTCGCGCACCCGCTTCGCGTAGTAGTTCGTCCGCGTGAGGGCGAACTCGGGTCGGGCCGCCTCGACGGTGGCGGTGGTGATCGTCCGGGTGGAGTCCCGGTTGCGGAACGCCTCGCCCCACACCGCCGCCCCGATCACCTGGACGAAGAACGGATAGTGCTGACTCTCCTCGACCATCAGATCCAGCGCGTCCCCCGCAACGACGAACCCTTGATCTTCGAACGGGCGGCGGAGAGCCACCCCCGTCGCGTCGGCGTTCAGCCGGCCGAGGCGGATCTGCCGGAAGCGGTCCCAGAACGAGGCCCCGGCGCTCTGAAGGGCGGCCTCGATATCAGGCGTACCGGCAAGAACGAGGAGCAGTGGATGCCTGCTCCGTACGATCTGGCTCGCGTTGAGGAGTTCGCCGCCGAGGTCAGGATCAAGCGTGTGGGCCTCGTCCATGACCACGAGAAGCGGTGCTTTCCCGGCGCGCGCCCGGAGAATGTCGCTGAGCGAGGGCGCCGACGACTGTCCCGGGCGCCACGAGACTCCGAACGCCGTCAGTTCGTGCGGCGCCAGGCGTTCCCAGAAGGAGCTGGGGGCGAGCTGCTCACAGAGGTGGATCGGAGACCGGAGCGCGCTGGGCACGACGACCGCGGTCTCGACGGCTGCGGCGTCGGCTTGCTCGCGCAGCCATTCGAGCAGGACCGTTTTCCCGTTGCCCCGAGGACCGTAGAGGACGATGTCGGAGGAAAGCGGCGCTGCCCGCTCGAGCCGACCGAGCAGGACCCGGAACAGGGCCTGCTCGCGCTCCCGGCCCGCCAGCACCGGCGGCATGCCTCCCGCACCCGGCTGGAACGGCCCCAATTCGTCCCAGACGCTCATGATGGCAGTTTATCGGCGCGCGAAGGGCTCCTCAGGGAACCGGACGACCCGGGAGCCGACCTCCGGACCGGTAGGATTCGCTCCCGAAATGGGGCCTTCCGGGGAGGTCGCGGTGATCGGAATGCGTGTCCGCGACGAAGGCGGGGACGGCCGAGAGGCCGTGCCGGACGAGGAGACGCGGCCACATTGGGGCTACGAAGGTTCGATCTCTCCGGAGCGCTGGGGCTCGCTGGATCCGGACTTCGCCGCCTGTAGCGTCGGGAAGCGGCAGTCGCCGATCGCCTTGGCCAGCGCCGAGTCGGCGGAGCTTCCCCGGATCGCCTTCGACTATCGGCCGAGTCCGATCTCCATCCGGAACACCGGCAACTCGATCCAGGTGGACCACGAGGCCGGAAGCGGCATCACCATCGAAGGCTCGCGCTACGAGTTGCAGCAGTTCCACTTCCACGCGCCCAGCGAGCACAGCGTCGGGCGCCGTTCGTTCCCGATGGAGATGCACCTGGTCCACGCCCGCGAGGACGGCGCGCTGGCGGTGGTCGGCGTCTTCCTCGAGGAGGGCGCCGCCAACCCGGAACTCGCCCGGGTGTTGAGCAGCCCGCCGCGCACGCCGGGACCGGCGCGGACTGTCCGGGGAACGGTGGATGCGAACCACCTCCTGCCCCGGCGGCGGACGACCTGACGCTATCGGGGATCGCTCACGACGCCGCCCTGCACCGAGGGGGTGTCGTGGATCATCATGACGGAGCCGCTGAGCGTCTCACGCGAACAGATCGCTGCGCACAACGCGATCTTCCCGAACAACTCCCGCGCGGTGCAGCCGCTGAACGGCAGGCCCCTCCTCACCGACCACCGGCGCTGATTCCCCCGTGCTCAGTCGCCCCGCAAGGGCGATGTCGCCATCAGTCGCGTATCCGACCTTCACGCCGAGCGGGGCCAGGACCGCGAGTATCAGGGAGCCTACGATCGGCCCGGGCCCGAGTTCGCGCGCCTGCCGGACCGCCAGAGGGGCGCCACGGGAGACGTTGACGTCAGGGATCGGGATCGGTACTCCGGTTCGAGTGCCGACCCCGGCGAAGGGAAGCCGACTCCTGCGATTCACGAGGCTGTAGAGGATCCGTCCACCGCCGATCGTTGTCGCGCAAGGACACCAGGTCGCCGTCCCAGCCGGACCCCGGCATCCGCCGGATCTTGTCGGGACTCATGGCCCCGCTGCCGGCTCGATCTGCCGAGGTCGTCCGGTCGAGGAAGACCCGCGGGGACCAAACCTCGACCGATCCATAGCGCGGCCTGGTGAAGTCGCGGGTGTTGCCGCTGATCAGGGTGGCCTCGCCGGCGTCCGCCGTCGCCAGATACACCTCGTCGTCAGGATCGCGGAGCCGAAGAACAGCCGCTGTCGGCTCGACGAAAATGGCCAGCCGGGCGATGCTTCGGATGGCGAACTCCATGGTCTCCCGATACCGCGCGAGGCGCGGCCGCCGGGCCACGGCTTCGTACTCGCTCAGGATCGGCTTGGACAGGACGATTTCGTGTTGGCGCACCGCCCTGGCAATGACATCGCGGCACGCGCCGTTGACTCTCGCTGCCGACACCACAACGTTGCAGTCGAGGACGATTCTCACGACTCGCCGCGGCGGCGGTCACGGCGTGATGCGGCGACTTCAGCGATCGCCTCCCTCATGATCTCGTCCTCGGAGCGCCCGAGATCGCTGGAAGAGGGCTGCGCCGCCGCCAGTCGGGCGACGATTCGCTGGGCGACGACACTCCGGTCCACGACTTCCTGAGGTCTCAACAGGATGCCGTCACCGAGATGTTGCTGGCCGTCGAAAATAGGACAGATGTGGCCATCGAAAATGAGACACATCGGGCTCGGGATCGTGGGCCTGATCCGGGGGCTGGTGAGTTCGAGGTGGCCTCGGGTTACACACGCGTCTCCACTCGGAGAGGGAGGCGCGATGATCGGGAGAGAGCAGCGGGTGCTACTACGGCATTACCTCGAGCAGGGACTGACGAAGGCGGCGATCGCTCGTCAGGTAGGCGTGAGCCGAAGCACGGTCCATCGTTGGATCGCGACCGGGCAGCTGAACCGGGATCTGGACGACGAGGCGGTGAGGTATGGGCCGCGGGCGCGGGCGCCGTCGAAGCTGGACCGCTACAAGGGGATCATCGGGGCTCGGCTGGCGAGCCATCCGAAGCTGACGGCGGCGCGGCTGTTCCGTGAGGTTCAGGCTGCGGGCTACGAGGGGAGCTACAACCAGGTCAAGCGGTATGTCCGGGGGATCCGGCGGGGTCCGGCTCCGGAGCCGGCGCGTCGGTTCGAGACGCCGCCGGGGCATCAGGGGCAGGTGGACTTCGCGAACTTCCGGCTGCCGTGGGGGAGGCGGTATGCGCTCGTCGTGGTTCTGGGCTACTCGCGGCTGATGTGGCTTCGGTATTACGAGCGGCAGACGATGCCGGTGGTGATGCGGGGGCTGGAGGCGGCGTTCCGCGCGTTCGGCGGCGTGCCGTCGGAGCTGCTGTTCGATCAGATGAAGGCGGTGATCACGTCGGACGGGCGGCGCACCGGGGGCCGGGTGGTGGAGAACCGGGAGTTCCTGCGGTTCAGCAACCACTGGGGCTTCCGGATCCGAGCGTGTCGTCCGTATCGGGCGAGGACGAAGGGGAAGGTCGAGCGGCCGATCCGGTACATCCGGGAGAGCTTCTTCTACGGTCGGGACTTCGTCTCTGACGAGGACCTGAACGCGCGGGCGGAGGAATGGCTCACGCGGGAAGCGAACGTGCGGGTTCACGGGACGCTGAAGGAGCGGCCCGCGGATCGGTTCGAGGAGGAGCGCGGACACCTGGGGCCGCTGGCGCGGTGGCCGTATCGGCCGGTGACGCCGCGGCCCGGTCCCCGGGATCGGCGGCGAGGTCGGCGAGGAAGCTCACCGCTTCAGGTGGATGTCGAGCGTCGTCCGCTGGCGACGTATGCGCAGATCGCGGAGGAGATCGGATGAAGACACTGTCACGCCGGGAACGGATTGCGGCTCAGCTGGCCGACCTGAAGATGCCGGGAGCTCTGGAGGCGCTGGACGAGGTGCTGTCCGGAGTGGACGGAGGAGGCACGACCGCCTCGGAGGCGATCGAGCGGCTGCTGCGCGCGCAGATCGCGCTTCGGAACAGCCGGCGGCTGCAGACGGCGATGCGTTCGAGTCGGCTGCCGGCGATCAAGACGTTGGCGGATTTCGACTTCAGCTTCCAGCCCTCGATCAAGCGGGAGCAGATCGCGTCGCTGCATGAGCTGGGGTTCGTGGAGCGGAAGGAGAACGTGGTGTTCCTGGGGCCGCCGGGAGTGGGGAAGACGCACCTGGCGATCAGCCTGGCGATCACGGCGGCGGAGAACGGTCGGCGGGTGTATTACGGGACGCTGACGGACCTGATCGCCTCGCTGGAGGAGGCGGAGGCGGCGGGTCGGCTGAACCAGCGCCTCAAGACGCTGACCTACCCGTCGCTTCTGGTGGTGGACGAGATCGGTTACCTGCCGGTGACGCGGAACGGGGCGATCCTGTTCTTCCAGCTGGTCAACCGACGTTACGAGCGGGTCTCGACGGTGCTGACGTCGAACCAGGGGTTCGAGAACTGGGGAGAGATCCTCCGCGACGAGGTGATGGCGGCGGCGCTGCTGGACCGGCTGCTGCACCACTGCCATATCGTGAACATCCGGGGGAACAGCTACCGGATGCGTCGCCGGATGGAGCTGTCGAAGACGATCCACCCGACCGGGGCTCACGCCCGCGAGGCGGGGCAGTCAGCAGCGGGAGGCCCCCGGTGACGAGGCCGCGCGTTCCGGGTCGCCTCGCTCCGGTCGCTCCGCTCCCTCCGCGTTGCGACCCGGAACGGGCCCGATCCTTCCTCGTCACAGACAGGAGTGAGCTGACCGCCGCGCCCCCGACATCTGACCGATCAACGACTCCTTCGAGAGGTTCGGGCGCCGTGGGCGGGACCGGCGTCCGCTCAGCGAGCCCTCAGGCGAAGACTACCGACACGCCGTGGGCCGCCAGCCCGGCAACGATGACCTTCGTCACCGCGACCCGAGATCTCCGCGATCGTGAACCCGATGGACATCCAGTGGCAGGTGGCGGTCCCGAAGGAGTCGCATCTTCGATGGCCGTCGTCGCACCCGACGACATTGACCAGGACGATCCACTCGACCGGGGCTCACGCCCGCCAGGGGCAGTCGGCAGGGAGAGGCCCCCGGTGACGCGCCCCTGCGTTCCGGGTCGCCCCGCTCCCGTCGCTCCGCTCCTTCCGCGTTGCGACCCGGAACGCGCCGGATCCCTGCTGGTCACGGACCGGAGTGAGTTGACCGCCGCGCACCGGACATCCGCGCCGACCGCCTCATCTCCGAGGCTCCCCGCCGGGGCGAGTCCTCAGGCGAGGGCTACTGAAACGCCCCGCACCGCAAGTTCAACCCCAGCCCCGACGACCCAGGTCTCGGTCGCCTCGCACCTCGACGACCACGGACGAGCCGGGCTTCCCACAACGAGTCGCGACCCAAAAAGTGTCGCATTTTCAATGGCCAGAAGTGTCGCATTTTCGATGGCCATTGACAACGAGAATCGTGGCCTCCATGATGTCGCCCTCCTGCAGGGCAATGCTCCGGCGGAGCCGAGATGGGATCGTGACCTGGAACTTGGATCTCACGGCTACGAGCGTCATGTTGGCCTCCTCGGTGGTCGGAAAGTCCTAAATTCCTACTACAGCCAGTATGGACTTGCAAGAACCGCTGACTCCGGGCCCTTCAAGCGCAGGCTCGACAGGTGCGCTCGCCCGAAACCTGCCAGAGGGGTCGTCGCACGCAATCCGCGCTGTTCGCGGCACCGGGCTGAATGACCGGAGCTGCGGAAGGCGCAACCGCGCACCGCCGACGGGCCGGAGGATGACCACACGGCGATGAGCCTCAGACGCGGAGGACCTTCATCACTTCGTCGCCGAGGTGGTTGATCACCTTGACCGCGATGCGGCCGGAAGCGGGCTTCGGGAACGGGCGGGAGACCGTGCGGCGGAGACTCTCCCACGCTTCGCGGTCCACTTCGTTCTTGAGGGTCGTCTTAAGGCGTGGTAGTTCGTGATGACGACGAGCGCCTTGTCCACGTCCGGCCGCATGTCGCGGGGGACGAGCTCGTGGCGGCTGTAGGAGCTGTCCGGATCGTTCGGTTGGAGGACGCGGAGCCGGTCCCGGATCGTGATCCCGGGAGCGACCACGAGGAAACCGTTCGTGAACTTCTGCCGCTGCGAGTGGCGGACCGCATTGACCGTCTGCCACGCGATCAGCATCGCCATCACGGTCGTCTTGCCCGAGCCGGTCGCCATCTTGAGCGCCAGGCGGAACAGATCGGGGTTCGCGGCGTGGTTCGCGCTCCGCAGGTGATTCCAGATCTGTCGGAGTTCCGTGCGAACTCGCGGCTCCGACTCCCGGAGCGCGCCGAGGACCTCCACCAGCCAGATCGCGGTCTCCACCGCTTCGACCTGGCAGAAGAACGGCCGCCGGTTCTGGAAGTCGTGATCGCGCCAGTGGATGAGGAGGCGCTCGGTCTCGGGGGTCACGCCCCACTTCGCTCGCGGGAGCCGCCGCCACCGGTCCACCTCGAGCTATGGCCGAAAGTGGGTGACGGCATGATCAGGCTGCGGCGTGGATTGCGGTCTCGGCCTGCTGGCCGTCCTTGAACTTGACGCCCTTGAAGACCAAGGGCAACTTCGGGCTCCCGTTCAGCCGACGCCAACTCTCGCTGGCCGCCATCACGAGCTTGAACACCATTGTCAACGCCGTCCGGTGCGACAGGCAACCCTTGCTCCTCACCGTCCGGTGCCTCACCGTCGCGAACACGCTCTCGATCGGGTTCGTCGTCCTGATGTGCCCCCAGTGCTCCGCCGGGAAGTCGTAGAACGCCAGCAGCGCCTCTCGATCCTTCTCCAGGCACCGCACCGCCTTCGGATACTTCGCCCGATACTTCGCCGAGAACGTCCTCAGCGCTCGCTCCGCCTCCCGCCGATCCGACGCCATCCAGATCTGGCGCAGATCCAGCTTCGCATTCTTCTGCCTCGACTTCGGCAGAGCATTCAACACGTTCGCCGTCTTGTGCACCCAGCAACGCTGGTGAGCCGTCCCCGGGAACACCCTCTCCAGTGCCTTCCAGAACCCCAGCGCCCCGTCCCCGACCGCCAGTCGAGGTGGCGCCCGAAGGCCCCGCCCTCTCAGATCCTCCAGCAGCTCCCGCCAACTCTGCCCGCTCTCCCGGAACCCCGTCTGGAACCCCAGCAGCTCCTTCCGTCCCGACGCCGTCGCCCCCAAGACAACGAGGACGCACTGACGGTCCTCCTCCATCCGGCACCGCAGATAGATCCCGTCCGCCCACACATAGACATACTCCCGGGTCGAGAGATCCCGCCTTTGCCAGCGATCGTGATCCTTCGCCCACTCCGCCTTCAGCCGCCCGATCACTCCCGGACCCAGCCCCGACGCCTCCGGCCCGACCAGCGCCGACAGCGCCTCCCCGAAGTCTCCCGTCGAGACGCCCCGCAGATACAGCGTCGGCAGCACCGCGTCCAGCGACTTCGTCCTCCGCGCAAACCGCGGCAGGATCGCCGAGGTGAACCTGATCCGGTCCCCCTCCGTCGCCCCTCGGTCCCGAGCCTTCGGCCGACGAACCTTCATCGGCCCGATCCCCGACAGGATCTCCCGCTCCGGGCCATGCCCGTGACGGACCACCCGCTGCTGACCCGTCTCGAGCCGACGGTGCGCGTGGGCCTGCAGGAGGGCCTCCAACTCCGCCTCCACGGCCTGCCGCAGCAACTTCTGCGCACCCCGCCGCAAGATATCCGTCAGAACATCCCGGGCTCCCTGTGGTGAGGGCGGCTCGACCCAAGTACTCTCTCTCATGGCGTATCACTCCTCCTTGGAGATGTGGAAGCTCGTTACTCCCACGATACGCCACCCCCTCCTCCGTCACCCACTTTCGCGCATAGCTCTCCACCTCCCGGCGGATGGCGTTGATGACCGGGTAGGGGTTGTACTCCTGCTCGGGCGTGGAGAACCGCTGGTCGCCGAGCCCGAGCCGCCCCGGACGCCCCCGAGTCTTCGTCGGAGCGGGAACCGGGGAGATGAACCGGGCGTCCCGGCGCGACGCGATGATCTTGCCCGTGGGCTGGCCGTCCTCGTCCAGCTTCCAGTGCCGGCTCGGGTACTCGTAGGGGGAGTTGAGGATCGGGCGCTCGAAGAACCTCTCGCTCATCCGCCGACCCAGTTCACGCCGCGCGCGATTCTATGGGGCACACCCCGATCCCACCGATGAGCCGTTGGCCGTCCCAGCCAACCACTTTCGGTCCGGTCCCGCAACGGGAAGCCTGACCTCCACCCAGTCCCTGCGCTCCTCGCGCCTGAGCAGGACGCTCGCGTCGGGGCGGCTACCCCAATGGGCTATATTCCGAAAGTGAGAACGGTCTTTGAGACCCCGACCTTCACCCGTCAGGCTGATAGGTTGTTCCACGAAGAGGCACGAAGAAAGGTGATTGCCTACCTGGCCGGACACCCGTTTGCGGGCACTGAGATTCCCGGGACTGGTGGCGTGAGAAAACTCCGCTTCGGCGCCCGTGGACGGGGCAAACGAGGCGGGGCGCGGGTCATCTACTACGCCACCGGCGGCGGTCTCCCGGTGTACGCGCTGCTTGCCTACGCGAAGTCTGCCCGGGACGACCTGAGCCCGCGGGAGCGCCGGAGTGTGGCCCGCCTCGCCGCGGACATCAGGCGAGCGACACAAGAGGGGAAGCCGTGAGCAAGTTCGGAGACGATCTGATTCGGTCGTTGGGCGAGGCCCTCGCGCATGCGAAGGGAGAGGGCGCGGCCATCGTCCACCCGCCGTTGACGCCGCGTGACGTGCGTGAGCATGTCAGGCTCACGCAAGCCCAGATGGCGCCGCTGGTCGGCATGAGCCTGTCGGGATACCGAAAGTGGGAACAGGGCACGCGGGCCGTCAGCGGCCCCGCCGCCATCCTCCTGCGCGTGATCCGGAACGAGCCCGAGGCCGTCCAACGAGTACTGACCGGCGCCGAGTCGAAGCACGAGGTGCGCGCATGAGAACGGCGTAGTCGCCGCCGCGTGTCTCTCCGTCGGGGGACGGGTGGGTGGGTTGCCCGATCGCGCCACTCGCCTGGCCGCTGGGGTCACTTCTTGCGCGTTGCGACCCACTCCGCGAGCGCGGCGTTGATCCGCGTTTGCCAACCCGGGCCGTCCGCCCGGAAGTAGTCCATCACGTCGGCGGAGAGCCGGATCGTGGTCGAGACCTTCGGCCGCGCCAACGGGGGGCGGCCGCGACGGACCGGCACGCGCGCGAACTTCTCCGGCCAGTCGCCTCGGGACAGGTCGGGAGCGTCATCCGTGTGCAAGTCGCGGAGCGTAGAGTCGTCGTTCTCTTTCATTTGCCTTCCTCATGCTGATGATGCGATGCGATCCGTCTCGTGGCGTCCACACGACCACAACCATGACCGAGTCGAGGTACCCAATCGTGATGAAGCGGGCCTCGCCGTAGTCGCGACGCCCATCCTCAAGGGTGAGCGTGGCGCCGTGGAGCACCTCCCACGCGCGAGCCATGTCGAGCCCCCGGACGCGGAGAGTGAGAAGTCGTTTCGCAGAATCGAATTCGACCGCGATCATTTATGTTACTACATTTATTCTCGCCCTGCGGTTCACGACATCGTCGGCGGGCTGGAGGTCGGCGGGTAGGGGCAGCGGTCCGCTCGAGCGGACGATGCGGACGGATCCGGAACGGACAGCGACCGCCCCGCGGTCAGCGGAAGGTCGGCTGCTTCGGTTCCGTTTTCTGCTTCGCGATCTCGTCATCCATCTCGTGCATGGCACCCGACAGGTAGTGACCGACACGCTGCCAGTGCCGGGCCAGGCGCTCTTCAGCCGTGCCCCGGGGAATCAGATCCTGAAGCTGGCGCGGGTCGGGTGAGAGATCCAGCAGACTGCCGACGCCGCGCAGGAAGGCGCGCGCCCGCTTCGTCATCAGGCGCCCAGTGTAGCGAGGCCCTGGTCGCCGGATGGGGACGCCCGCACTCTGCCTCGCGGAGACAAGCGCATCCCGCGGTGCGCGCCGCGCTCCTGCCGGGAGAACCGGTGGAGAGGAGAGCTCCATACGGCCTGCCTCCCCTGCGTGAGGCTCATGTGGGTCGGATGAGGAGCACCCCGTAGCCGCGGCAGCGGGTGTCGTCCACGTATCCGGGCAGGAGAGCTCGCGCCTGAAACCCGAGATGGAGCTGCATCGAGACGGTGGGATCGAGGAGGCGGCGGGAGACGACGGCGCGGTAGTAATCGGCGATCGAGATCTGATCCGCCATCGCGCCGAAGCCGTTCAGGAGCCCCACGGTGGCTTCGCCCTCGAGACCGAGCCGCCGGGCGGCGGCGCGGCGGGCGTCGTAGAGGGCGCGGGCGATCCCCCGACGACGCCAGTCGGGGCGGACGCCGAGGTCGGCGCCGTAGAGCCAGGGGCCGTCGTCGCGGTGGTTGCCCAGCGAGAGATCGCCGATCGCTTCCCGGAAGGTGTGGTTCGGGTGGTCGAGATCGAGGTGGACGCGCAGCGTGGTGGTGGAGGCGACGGGGGCCGGATCGCCCTCGGTGGGAACGGCGACGAGCTGGCCGTCGGGGAAGACCTCTATATGGCGGCGATAGTGGCGGGCGGTGAACCGCTCGGACGGAGCTAGCTTCGGGAAAACGGTGATCTGGAGGGCGGCGAGGGTCTCGGCGTGGTCCGACGTGGTGGGGACGACGCGGAAGGCCGGGGATGGAGCGCCGCTGATCTCTGGAGCGCCCCCGTTCTCCCGGTGCGCCGGCGCCGGCCGGACTGGGGTCGGGCGGTCGAATTGCCGGACTGGAGTCCGGCGCTCCGGCAGACGGGTCACAGCGGCAGGGTGCCCAGGCGGGCCGTCGGCTCGACCGGCAGGCCAGCGTCGTCGGTGAGCGGTCGCGGCGGGTGGGAGCGGGCGGTGGCCGTCGAGACGACGAGGACGGCGAGGATCGAGGCGGCGGTGGCGATGAGGGCGTTGGGGAGCTCGGTCGGGAGACGCGGCGAGAGGATCACGAGCCCGAGCCAGACGGCGAGGCCGCTGGCCATGCCCGCCACCGCGCCAGGCGCGTTCGTGCGCTTCCAGTACATGCCGAGGGTGAGCGGGCCGAAGAGCGCCACCATCATCGCGGTCCACGACTCCACCATGAGGGTGTACACGCTGCCGAAGGCGAGGGCCACGGCGAGGGCGAGCCCGCAGAAGACGACGACGGCGAGGCGGGTCGCGCGGAGAACGCTCTGGGCGCGCCGAACGCTGGCGGGCCACAGGTGCGGAAGGACGTTCTGGCCGAAGACGCTGGCGGGGGCGAGGAGCCCGCTGTCGGCCGAACTCATGAGCGCCGAGAAGAGCGCGGCGAGGAACAGCGCGAGTCCGGCCGGGGGGAGGTACTCCAGCGCGAGGCGCGGGACGATCTCCTCCGGGTTCGCGAGCCCGGGCAGGAGGAGCGTCCCGACGAGTCCGAGGGACACCGGGATCAGACCCACGAACAGATAGAGCGCGCCGCCGAAGTAGGCGCCCCACTGGGCGACGCGCTCGTCCTTCGAGGCGAGCGCCCGCTGCATCAGGTCCTGCCCGGGGAGGTTCCCGATCCCGATGATGAGCCACGCCTGAACGAACAGACACCACTCCAGCAGGCCGCCGGTCGGCAGGAACCGTAGCTTCGCCTCCGGAAGCCGCTCGAGCACGACCGCCACCCCGCCGGCGTCGCTGACCACAAGCGGCAGCAGGAACGAGATTGCGGCGATCAGGACGATGGCCTGGAAGAAGTCGGTGAACGCCACCGCCCACATCCCGCCGAGGACCGTGTAGGCGAGCACGATCCCGGTGGCGACGAGCACCGAAGTCAGGAACGGCAGACCGGCCATCGCCGACAGCACGGTCCCCACCGCGAGGAGCTGGGATCCGACCCAGCCGACGTAGGCGGGGAACAGCGAGACCGCCGAGAGCACTTCGGCGGCCGGACCGAATCTCCGGCGGAAGAAGTCGGGGACCGTGAGGAGGCGCAACCGTCGTAGCAGGCGCACATAGAAGGCCCCCGCGAGCAGGAGGCAGAGCGCCGCGCCGAAGGGGTCGGCGGCCACCGCGTTGAGCCCGCCGCCGTAGGCCGCCCCCGCCGCCCCGATGAGCGTTCCCCCGCCGAACCAGGTCGCGAACAGGGTGAAGGTGCAAAGGCCCAGTCCCAGCCGCCGGCCGGCGACGACGAAGTCGGTGGCGTCCCGGACCCGGGTCGAGGCGAAGAGCCCCAGCACCAGCAGGCCGAGGACGTAGGCACCGGCGACGACGAGGACGAAGGTGGTGCTCACGGCCACGGGTCAGCAGCGCGCCGGGCGGGACGGGCGCCGGTCTGGAGACCGGCGCTCCATACGCAGCGCGCCATTGTGCCGCTCTGGAGAGCGGCGCTCCATGGCCGGTCTGGAGACCGGCGCTCCACACGAGGAGCGGCGGTCCATGCGTCGCTCAGCGACCGATCCGCCGCCGGTAGGCCTCCGTCTCGTACACCTCCGGGTTCACGCAGTTCGGCGCCCGCTCGCCGCGGAGGTGGGCCACCGCGTTCTCGGCGCACATGGTGGCCATCCGATCCCGGGTCGCGATGGACGCGCTCGCGATGTGGGGCAGCATGACGACCCTGTCGGAGCGGGCGAGGCCGGGATGGAACGCGGGCTCGAACTCGAACACGTCGAGCCCGGCGCCGGCGATCTGCCCGGAATCGAGCGCCTCGACCAGCGCCTCCTCGTGGACCACTGGACCGCGCGCGGTGTTGATCAGGATCGCGGTCTCTTTCATCCGGGCGAAGGCGTCGGCCCCGAACAGATGGTGGGTGGACGGGTTCAGGTCGGTGTGGATCGTAACGAAGTCGCTCCGAGCCAGCAGGTCGTCGAACTCGGCGTACTCCACGTCGTCCCGCGCCTCGATGATGTGCTTCATCGGCGGGTCGTGGGCGAGGACATCCATGTCGAAGCCCTGGGAGCGGCGATGCATCCCCTGTCCGATGCGGCCGAAGCCGACGATCCCCAGCACCTTGCGGCGTCCGTCGCCGCCCGGGCTCACATCCGCCCCCAGCATGAGCGACGGACCCCAGATCTTGTAGCGCCCCTCCCGCATGTAGCGGTCGGCGGGCACGACCTGGCGGGCCGTCGCCATGAGCAGCGTCCACGCGAGGTCGGCGGTCGTGTCGGTGAGGACGCCGGGGGTGTTCGAGACCGGAAGACCAAGCTCGGTGGCGGCGGCCACATCCACGTTGTTGAAACCGACGGCGTAGTTCGAGATCCCGCGAAGCTGCGGCCCCGCCTCCATGAGCTCCCGGTCCACCGCCTCGGTGAGGAGCGAGACGTGGACATCGGCGCGGCGGGCGCCATCGAGCACCTGCTCGCGGGGCGTGAGCTCGCCGTCCGGGGTGGGGGCGACCTCCACCGCTCCGGCGCTTCGGAGGATGGCGAGCCCGGCGTCCGGAATCCGGCGGGTGACGAAGAAGAGACTCATGCGGCGACTCCGACGGCGGTCTCGTCGGCGAGGAAGCGGGCGAAGCCCTCCGGGTCGGAGGCTCCGCGGGCGATGCGGCGAACCCCCTCCCGGATCGAATCCATGTCGGTCGCGTAGGAGAGACGGAGGAAGTGCTGTCCCTCGCTCCCGATGACGCCGAAGCTGCGACGATCCACGAGGGCGACGCCGTGGTAGTAGAGCAGGAAGCGCGAGACCAGCGTCGCCGGGCTCGTGCGCGCCTTCACCTCGTCCGGGAACGACTGGAAGGCGGCGGTCGCGCCGAGCGAATCGCACACGCCGCCGATGTTCGGGAACACGTAGAACGCGCCGAGGGGGTTGGCGCAGGTGATCCCGGGGATCGCGTTCAGCGCCGGCACGACGTAGTCGCGGCGGCGGCGGAACTCGGCGACCATGTCAGCGACCACATCCCAGGTGATCGGGTTCTCGAGCGCCTCCCGCGCCGCCTGCTGGATGAACGGCGGGGTGCAGCTCACCGTGTTGATGTTGATCTGCTTGAACCGCAGCGCTTCCTCCGCGGTCGGCAGAACGCACCAGCCGAGCCGCCAACCGGTCATGGCGTACCCCTTGGAGTGGCCGCTCGCGATGATGGTGGAGCGGTCCATCCCGGGGAGCGAGGCCATCGAGACCTGCTCGAAACCGTCGAAGGTGATGTGCTCGTAGATCTCGTCGCTGTAGATCCGGATGTCGGGTCGGGCCCGCTCGCGCACGAGCGCCGCGACATCCTCGAGCAGGCTCCTCGAGAGCACGCCTCCCGTCGGGTTCGACGGCGAACAGAGCATGAGGACCTTGGTCCGCGGGGTCAGCAGGCGGTCGAGATCCTCGGCCGTGAACGCGAACCCCTGCTCCTCGCGGAGAACGAGGGGCTTCGGGACGCCGCCGACGTAGGTGATCCAGGACTCGTAGATCGGGAACCCGGGACTCGGGTAGATGACCTCGTCGCCAGGGTCCACGTAGGCCATCATCGTGTAGCCGATGGCGGGCTTGGCGCCCGACATGACGATGATCCGATCGGGCGTCACCTCGATCCCCCGGGTGCGCGAGACGTAGGCGGCGAGGGCTTCCCGCAGCGGCGGGATCCCGGCGGGGTCGGTGTAGTGGGTGTCCCCGGCCCGGATCGCGGCGATTCCGGCCTCGTTGATGTGCGGGGCGCTGTCGAAATCGGGCTCCCCGATGGTGAACGGGATCACGTCCACGCCCCGCGCGCGGGCGCGGGCCATGTCCTCCCCGATCTTGAAGGCGTTCTCGGTCCCCATGTGGCCGAAACGTTCGGCGAAGAGCGGCATCGGTCCGGCGTCGTCCTCCGGCTGAAAGTGGCGGCGCGGGGAATTCCGGGCCCCCGAAGGTCTCGGAAGGGCATCCCGGTGGGCGGCGCCGAGTCGGGGCGGATGATATATTGCCGATTCGGCCCTTTCCTGAGGGCTTGGGTGGGGTCGGTGCGAGAGTTCAGGTGAGGTTCCCGTTGCGGCGCGTGGCGTTCGTTCTGCTTTTCCCGGGCTCGGTTCCGCCCGCGGCGGCGCAGGAACAGCCGCCGCCGAAGTCCGAGCGCCCCGCCGCTCCGACCGACTACCCGTTCGAGATCGTGGAGGACGTGACGCTCGGAACCGAGCCGGCGAGCGCCGACCTGACCGGCCAGCTCGGCGTGCCCGACGAGGACTACGTCCCCGAGGTCTTCCAGTACCGCCGGCGCGGAACCCAGACGGTCCAGGGCGGTCTCGGCGGCGAACATCGCTCGACGGCGCTCACCGAGCTGAGAGTCCTCGATCTCGCCGTGGATCCGGGGGACACGGTGCGGGCCATCGCCCGGGTGGAGCCCGCGTTCGAGAAGGGCCGCCGCTTCGTCGCAGAGTTCTGGAGCCAGGAGTTCGGCCGCGCCGCCGTGGTCTATGTGAACTTCCGGCCCCACGCCAGCCGCCGGAACCTGTATCTGGGCGAAGGAAGCGTGGACCCGTACCACCCCGGCGGCCGTTACAACATCGGCTCCACGATGATCACCGACGAACACGGCCACAAGAAGGCGTATTCCACCGAGTTCAACCCGGTGATGCGGGCGCCGGACGGGACGCCGGCCCACTTCGTCGTGAGCCCGAACCCGGAGGCGGACCTCACGCCGCCCACGCTCGCGTCGGTGGAAGTCCTCACCCCCGGCGTTGGTCCCGGCGAGACGATCCGGGTGGAGGCGTTCGCCGAGGACGACCTCGCCGGCCCCACCCAGGCGCGGGCGGTGTTCGAGAGCCCGTCGAAGACCCGCCGGGTCCGGGTGGACCTCATCGGAGACGGCCGGACTCCGGGGCGGTTCCTCGGCGCGTTCACGATCCCCGAGTGGTACGAGGGCGGCGTCTGGTCGCTCCAGAAGATCGAGCTCTACGACGCGGCCCGCAACCAGGCGCTGCTGTTCGCCGCCACCCATCCGGGTCTGGGCGACGTCTCGGCGCGGGTGGAAGCGGACCCCGCGAAGCGCGACGACCTCCCGCCGGAGCTGCTGGCGCTGGAGTTGCCGATGCGAACCGCCGCGGCGGACGAGGCGATCCCGGTCGCCGCGCTCGTCACCGATGACCTGAGCGGCGTGGACAAGGTGTACGTGTCGTTCCAGAGCCCGAGCGGCGCCGACCTGATCCGGGTCGAGCTGGAAAGCCGCAATCCGCCGCTGAACCGCGCCTCGCTCGTCCCCCAGCCGAACGTGTTCCGAGGGACGCTCAGGCTGGAGCCGTGGCGGGAGCGGGGGCGCTACCGGGTCTCGCGGGTGAACCTCTCGGACCGGGCGCAGAACTACCGGAACCTGAATCCGGTCCGCGACGAGGAGGTCCGCGGCCTGTTCGTGGAGTTCGGGCGCGAGGCGTCGGAAGAGAGCGGAAAGAGCCGATGAACGACGACGGAAGGAAGAGCGGGCGCGGACTGCCGGGTCGGCGCGAGTTCCTCGGGGCCACCGGCGCGGCGGCGCTGGGAGCGATGGCCAGAGGCGCCCTCGCCGCTCCGGTGCAGCGGGAAGAGCTCGTCCCCGACCGCAGCCTGAAGACGAAACACCTCATCGTGATCCTCTACGGAAACGGGTGCCGCAAGAAGGACACGGTCGAGGATCCGGCGCACACCCCGCACATGGCGCGGATGATGGCGGAGGGGAGCGTCTTCACCGAGGACTTCGGCGAGACCGCGAACCTCCACGGCTACATGTACACCGAGATGATCACCGGCCGGGAGACCGTCTCGGAGCATCCGCTCTACCCGACCTGGACCGAGATGGCCCGCCGCGAGCTGGGCGGCTCGCCGAACGACTACTGGATGCTCCAGGGAGTCAGCTACTACCGTTCGTGGGTGTACGACCGCAAGCACTGGAGCGCCCACCCCGAGGGCGGGCTCCAATTCGGGGCGAATTCGCTCACGATGAACAAGCTGTTCCACCAGGACGAGACGCGCTCCCCGGCCGAACTCGTGCGGGCCAGCATCGAGCCGGGGCTCGGCCACACGCAGAAAACGCGGAACGAGCTCGAGGAGTGGCTCGCCGACGTCCGCTCCCGCCGCCTCCACCTCCCCGCCTCCACCCGCACTTCGCTCGTGGAACGGGAGGTGCCGATCGGCGACGGGCAGTGCTTCGAGATCGCGAAGCACCTGCTCTCCGAGTTCCGGCCCCGGCTGATCACGATCCAGATGCTCGCGCTCGACGATGCCCACGCCGACGCCGGGTTCTGGGACTACGACACCGATTACGAGCAGTACCGGCGGCACATCGCGGCCACCGACGAGCTCGTCGGGAACCTGTGGGACCACATCCGCAGCGATCCCGCCCTCGCGTCTTCCACCTCGATCCTGCTGCGGCCCGAATGCGGCCGCGACGACGAGGTGAACGTGTACGGACAGCTCCATCACTCGCAGGGGAACTACTACGCCCACAACGTGTGGACGCTCGGGGTCGGTCCCGACTTCCGCAGCGGCGCGGTGTTCCCCGAGCTGGTGATGCGGCGCGACCTTTGCCCCACCGTCGTCTATCTGCTCACCGGGAGGGACACCGCGCGCCATGCCACCGGTTCTATTCGCACCCAGATGTTCCGTGAGGAATACCGCCTGCCCCCGTACGTCCGGCGGGACCGCTTCGGGAACCCGATCTCGATCTAGTCGGCTCCTCTTCCTCGCCGCCTTCGTCCTCGGGCTCGGGCTCGGTCCGGCGGCCGCCGCCCAGCCGCCGCCGGAGTCCGAGCCGATGTCGTTGGCCGCGGTGGCGCGAGCCAACCAGGCCCGGGTCCGCGCAGCCCGGCAGACGCGGGGCGCGGCGCGGCGCTACGACGACGACGCCCTCGAGCGCGCCCGCCGTCGCGGAGCCGCCCCGCTTCCGGCGGAACCGGGCGCGCCGTCGCTGAGGCCGGAAATCCAGGACGACGGGCTCGAACACCTCCCCTCCGAGACGGAGGAGGGCGTGACCGGCACGGACCCGCCCGCCGACCCCGAGGAGGTCCGCCGGCGGGAAGAGGAGATCCGGGAGCGGCTGCTCGACATCGAGGCGGCGCTGAACCGGATCGGCGTGAGCGGCCTCCCCTACGCACCCCGGAACCCCAACCGGGTCGGCAGTCCGCTCGATGCGCCTCGCCTTCGCGCCGAACAGGAACGCCTCCGGGACGAGCTCCGGAACCTGGCAGGGCGCGGCGCGAGACCCGGGCCGGAACCCCGCTGACGGGCGGCGTCCGGGCACCTGCCTCAGGTCCGGTGACCGCCGTCTCTATGACACCTCGTTCATAGGCTATGACGCAATTTGCATGGAATGCATAGACGCCGTCATAGCCGCCCCGCCCGATCGGCCGTCCCGATCTCTCGGTCGGCCTCCGGGAGGATGTAGCCCGCTCACCGGCGCTCGCCGCGCCGCACGACGGCCGCGGCGCACTCGTCGCGTCGGGCACCTACAGGCTCTTCAGCGTGGGCCATATCGGCACTCTGCGGGCCCCGAGTCCGGCCCCCGCCGATGCGGCGAGCAGCAGGAAGAGCATCAGCGCGGTTGGTCCGATCCAGATCCAGGGCTCCCCGGTCTCGGCCCACGAGACACGGCTCGCAATGAAGCGCGACAGGACGAATCCCGCGAGCGAGCCGGCGGCGATTCCGGCGGTTCCCGAAACCAGAGCTCCGCGCGCCGCGAACCAGACGAGTTCATCCGGGTGCGCCCCGAGAGCGCTCCTGACCGCGATCGAACGCTTCTGTTGGGACACGAAGCCGAGGATGTTCCCGATGATGCCGCCGATCGAGAGCAACACTCCAGCGGCCGCAAACAGTCCGAGCGCGACCGAGGCGACGAGCGGCGCGCCGAGGCGGCCCAGGCGCCAATCACGCACTGAACCCACGCGGAGTGTGGCGAACTCGGGTCCCGCGGACCCCGGAATCCTCCCCAGCGCAGCGATCTGCTCCTCGGTGGGCGGTGCCCGGAATCGAACGACGACTTCCGCCCGCGGAGGCCCGCGGAGGGGGAGTGACGCCGAGTACGGCACATAGGCGGTGGGCACGGTTTCTCCGGCCGGGAACAGACGAGTTTCGGAAACGATGCCGACGACGCGGGCCATGGCAGATCCGACCAGGACCGAGGCGCCGACAACCGGGCGCGAGGCGACTTCCCGGGCGAAGCCGCGATCAAGCACGGTCACCGCATCCCTTTCGTCCGTGGTAACGAATCCGCGACCCTCGAGAACGGGAATGCGGAGCACCTCCAAGAATCCCGGGCCCACCCCTCGCACCGCGGTGCCGGAACCCGGATCCGGGCGCTGCCCGGGCCCGCCGCCGGTGAAGACGACCATCCCGGCTTGTTCGTCGGGAAGCGAGTCCGCGTACGCCACGCTCTCAACATCCCTACGCATACGGATCGCATCGGCGAGGCGTTCGAGCAGCTCCACTTCCCGGTGGTGCGGCAACCCGTCGTCACTTGCCCCGGTAATCCGAACACTCAGTCGGGCGAGCCGCCGATCGTCGTAGGTGTCGCGCCCGGAGAGGCGCATCCAGGCGCTCGCGCCGAGCAGGGACGTCACCCCGAGGAGCGCCGTCGCGGCCATCAACCCTGCGACGAGAGCAGGCTTCAGGGTCGTCGAGCGACCGCCCGAATTCAGTCGAGCCCCCCAGCGGTCCCGCACCGCCGAGTCGAGCGCCGGCCCGATCTCACTCAGCAGCACCGCTGTCACAGCCACTGCCGCGCCGACCCACCCGGGGCCCCGCGCCGAAGCCGGGTCCGCATGAGAGAGGAGATCCACGCCCCACGTCGCGGAAACCGTGAGAAACCAGCGTGACAGCAGAGCGCAGCCGAGCCAGACCGCGAGACCGAGGGCGAGGATGCGCAAGGCGATCACCCCCATCTCGTCCAACCAGGTGGCGCCGAGCATTCGCCGAATGCTCGTGGACGCGCGTTCCGCCGTCGCGCGGCTGGCCCGGAGCGTCGCGACGCTGATTCCCGCCATCAGGACGAGCAGGACAGCGCCCACCATCAGGAGGTCCAGGATCGGCCGGATGTTCCGGGTGTGCATTTCCGCGACGCGCGTCACGGCGATCCGCTCACCTTCCCCGCGCAACCCGGCGCGCCGCAGCGCGGCAGTCGCCTCGAGGGCGGCCTGCTCCGGCAGGACTCCGGCCCGAAGACGGCCGACCGTCATCGCGTAGCGAGTCGCCCCCGGCACCGGTGACACCCGTCGCGCCGGAAGCCACAGCTCGTCCCCGGGGTTCGGAGAGACGAAGTCGGGAGGCATGACGCCGATCACTTCCGTCCGCCGGCCGTCCAGAACAAGGTGCGACCCCACCGCATTCAGGGATCCGCCCAGAATTGTCTTCCACGCCTCGTGGCTCAGGAGCACGGCGGGAGCCCCGAGATCGGGCCCGGAGAACCGAGTCCCCGCAGCTCGTCCGCCGGCCTCATGGTGGAGCGCCAGGAACGGAGTTCCCCGGGCAGGCGAGACCCCGAGCTGCTCGAACATTCCGGGCGGCGCGACTCCGGCCTGAACCGCCCGGGACATGGGACCCTCCGCAAGAACAGTCGCGGTCTCGAGGTGACCAAGCCATGCGAACGGCGCCGTGTCCCGGAGCGCCACCACTTCGTGATCCGAAAGGCGCTCGAATCCCGCGACTCCGGTTCCCACGCTTCGCAGCACCACGACCGCCGAAAGATCGCGGTACGGCAAGGCGTAGGTCGCGACCGATCGCCAGGCCGCGGCCACGGCGAGGCTGGCTCCTCCTGCGAGGGTGAGGAGGGTGGCGACGGCGGCCGTGGTCCACCAGCTCCCGGCGATAGAGCGAAGAGCCGCGGTCAGAGCGGCTCCCATCCGGGTCACGGACGAAGCGTCGAGCGTCAGCCCCTTACGGCGGAGAAGTCGCCCGCCTCGGCGCCTCCAGCACCTCCATGAGCGCCGGATGACCGAGCGCCGCCGCCAGAGCGCGAACCGAAACGGTCCCGTTCGACGCTGCGGGATCGGCGCCCGCCTCGATCAGCAGGCGAGCGAGAGCCAATCGCTCCGTCTCGCTGACCTCCAGAGCCATGCCCGGCGGCGCTTGTCCTGACCGCGCGAGGGTCCATCCGAAGAGGAGGGCTGCGAGCGGCGTCATGTCGTTCGGAGGACCCGCGGCGCTCGGATCCGCCCCCGCCGCCAGCAGCCGTCTCGCGGCTCCGACCCGGGCGAAGAGAGCGGCCCGCCCCAGCGCCGCGCTGCCCGATGAGTCGAGCGCCTCGATATGCGCCCCCCGGGCGATCAGCAGCTCGAGCGTCTCGGCCGAATCCGCCTGTGCGGCTCGGTGGAGCGCCGATGTTCCGCCGCTTCGGGCATCGGGCGACACTCCCGAGTCCAGCAGGCGGCGCACCGTCTCCGGATCGTCGCCGAGGGCGGCCGCCACGAGCTGGCCTTCGCGGCTGTCATCACTCCGGGCGTCGGGGACGGCGCCCGCCGGCCGCGCGCCGGACATGGACACTCGCACTCGGCTGCTCTCCTGATCGCCACCCGCTGCCGGGTCCTCCTGGCTCGGGCTCCGCACCGACCGGACCGCCAGAACGCCAACGGCCGCGAGCACCGCGAGGGCCACAACCAAGAGCCACCGCCGCGCCCCGCTCCGCCCGCGGTGCGAAAAGTCCAAAGTCACGACGGGCTCACCCTGCGCTCACGCCGGGATCACGGCCGGCACTCACTCGCGGAGATGACGGCCACGAATCCGGTCAGATGCACACGAGCGTCGAGCCACACCCGACGAGGTTGCCCGCCGTGTCGTAGATGCAGAAACACACCACGAAGCATTGATCCTGTGCCCAGGCAATCGACGCCGCGACGGGAGCAACCAAGGCGACGAGCGCGGAGAGAAACGCAGCAACAGGCTTCTTCTATGGATCAACCTCCATCATGAAAAGGCGATTCTACCCCATCGGCTGCACGGGCTCACACCCGCTGGAGGCGGGGGACTGGGGGACCGGTCCGGCACGAGGAGAGCGCGAGCTGGAAGACTCGTCGTCACCGCCTTCGGCCTCCGACTCGGCCCGGCGGCCGCCGCCAAGTCATGACACAGCGTTCATGGCCTATGACGCAATTTGCATGGAATGCATGACGGCGTCATAGCCGCCCCGCCCGATCGGCCGTCCCGATCTCTCGGTCCGCCGCCGCGAGGACGTAGTACGCCCATCGTCGCTCGCCGATCCGACGGATGACGCGCTGCTTCGCCAAGCCGGCTGAGCAGGCGAGTGGCTATGGATGGCATCATAGCGAGCAGGAACTCCGACAGACATGTTGCCGGGAGACTCAACGGACTGGTCGGAGGCCTGCGCGACGTCAGTGTCGGGCGGGGGCGTCGTGTCGGAGGACGCCGGGGCCTCGACCGACCAGGGCGAAGCCGCGTCACCCGGACGCGGCGAGACTCTCCGCGGGCCAGGGGGCGCGGGACGCCGGTTGTGGAGGCCCCGGGATCCTGGGGGCGTGAGCTAACCCGGCACCCAGTACCAGGTCGCCTTGACGATGAGCTCCCGATCGTGGCGGATGTCCGCCGGCGAGGCGCTCCATGGGCGGTGGTCGTTGTACACGACGTAGAGGTCGCTTCCGGGACGCCAGGTCCACCGCAACTGGACATTCCCGGAGAAGTCCCCTTCGTCGTCGTTCCACTGGAGCAGCGCCCGCACGAAGGCATCCGGTGAGAGCGCCGCGAGACCGCGCAGCACGATCAGGTTCGTCTCGAAGTCCCCGCCTTCCTGGGGCAGCCGAACCCGGTTCCGCGAGTAGTTGATCTGAAACCGCAGCCGGGGATGGGGACGCACCGCCACCCCCGGGGAGAGCACGCGCAGCTCCCCGTCGAAGAAGCCGGTCTCCATCGCGAACAGATTGAGTGAAACGCGACGGCTGCGGGAGGTCTCGAGCATCGTCATGAGGTTCGTCGTCCGGTACTCCCCGGCCGCGATCTCCACCCCGTCCCGCAGCTCGAAGGCCTCGTCGAGTCCCTCGATCTGGCGCGACACGTTGAAGAAGAAGCTGCTGCCGTCCTCGAACAGGAAATAGGGACCGAATTCGTAGCGACCACTCTGGAGGGCGCCGTCGGCCTCGGTGATCCACTCGATTCCCGGACCCGCGAAGATCTGCCGGATGCCGAAACGGCCGGGGCGGGGTTTCCAGAGCGCCTGGGATCTCAGTTTCCGGACCCCCCGTCGAGGGACGAACCCCATCGGCGAGTCGAAGTCCTCGCCGATGTGAACGAAGTCCCCGAACAGGCTCCACAGATCGTTCGCCGCCTCGCCGTGGAGGCCGGCCGCGGTCTGCGATCCCGACGGCTCCAGACCGGCCTCGTCCGCACCCGAGCTCCGGGCCGCCCACCCGCTGAGGCGGGTCAGGTCGCTCGGGGCCCAGGAGAAGTCGGCGGCCACGACCCGGTGGGATCCGCGACCGACTCCATTCGCCAACGCCCCTGCCGGACTGGAGTCCGGCGCTCCAACGCCAGCGGCCACGACCCGGTGGGAACCGCCCCCGGCCTCGCTCCGGTCGAGCGCCAGGGCGCCGACCGAGCTGCGCGCCAGCACATCCCGTCGGAGCCGCACCGCGGAGAACGCGGTGGCGGGCGCAACGCCTGCCGCCTCCTGCTGGCGGATGTGGAAGGCGCCCACGTCGGTCGAGCCCATCTTGCCGGTGATTCGGGCTCCGCCGAGGATCGGGACGATGTCCCCATCGTCCGAGAGCCCGATGCGACGGCTGAAGAAGAGCAGCGTCTGCGGCGGCTCGAAGGGAAGCGTGGTCTCGCCAACCTGGAAGAGCCCGGCGTTTTCGAGGAAGAAATCGCGCTGTTCGGGGAAGAACAGCTCGAACCGGGTCAGGTTCACCTGCTGCTCGTCGGCCTCCACCTGGGCGAAGTCGGTGTTGACCGTGAGGTCGAGGTTCAGGTTCGGCCCGAGGGCCACCTTGGCGTCGAGCCCCAGGTCGCCGTCGGTCTCGCGCTCCTCCTCCACGACGGTCGAAGAAGCGGAGCCGAATGGCTTCAGCTTGATCCGCCCCCCGGGACGCGCGGGGGCCAGTCCCTCGACGACGCCATAGGCGGACACCCGCCAGCGGGCGTTGAAGCCCCAGTCGTTGCTGATCTCGGCCCACCAGCTCTCCTCGCGGGTGCGCGCCACCGAGCGCCCGAAGTTCACCCCGAACGCGGTCGCGCCCGCCGGAAATCGCAGCGTCTCGAACGGAATGACCATCTCGGTGACCCAACCGGATGGCGTCCGTCGCGAACCGGCGGCCCACACGCCGTCCCACTCGTTGTTCACTGCGGCGCCCTCGTTCTGCACCAACCCGTCGAGTCGGGTCCCGACGGCGTTCGTCGCGAAGAAGAACGCGTTCCGGTGATCGTGGTAGGTGTCGAGGGCGACCAGGAAGTTGTCGTCGCTCTCGAGTTCGGAATCTCGGCGATACTCGCGGGCGACGACCTGATCGGGGTCGGGATCCGAGAGCCGGGCGCCGATCAGGAGGGCGTCCTCGGTAATCGCGATCAGCACCTCGGTCGGGAACGTGGCCGGCTCGCCGAAGCGGGGCTCCTGCTGGATGAAGGCCCCGGTCGTCGCGGCGAGACGCCAGACGTCCTCGTCGAGCCGGCCGTCGGCCACCGGGGTCTCATCCACGAGCGGGGCGACGACAGACCGGGGACCTTGTTCGTCGGCCGCCGACGGGTTCGGAGACGCGAGGAGGAAGAGCGCGACGACCGCCGTCGCGGCGGAACGGAACCGGCTCATTCCTCGAGCACCGCGTCGAAGACCATCGCCGAGACCGCGACGAAGGCGGCCGAGGCGAGCAGCAGGAACCGGATCGCTTCCCACGTCGGCTCCCCGCCGGCGGCGGCGCGGGCCCCGGTGACGCCCGCGATCAGCAGCGGGGCGGCGAGGGGAAACAGCAGGAGAGGCAGGAGCACTTCCCGAACCGGCGTCGAGGCGCAAATCGCCGCCACCGTGACGCCGAGCGAGAGAAAGGCGAAGGAGCCGCACAGGAACACGAGGCCGAGGACCAGAAGACCCACTACGCCCCGACCGCCATCAAGGTTCGCCTGGAACAGCAGCTCGTAGAGCCCGATCACCGGAACCTGGATGCTGAACAGGAGCACGGCGCCCGATCCGAGCTTGCCGAAGTAGATGGCGGAGCGATCCGTCGGGCCGAGCATCAGCCCGTGGATCGCCATCGCTTCGGTCTCGGGGGCGAAGCTGCGGTAGAGGCCGAGAGTGCCCGCGAGCAGGAAGGCGACCCAGAGGACGCCGGGCGCAAGCGCTTCCGCCTCGGGGCCGTCGAGGCCTACGGCGAAGTGCATCACGAGCAGGACGAGCGCCGAGAACAGCAGCATCGCCGGGACCCGCTCGCGGGAACGCAGCTCGCGCCGCAACTCGTGCGCGGCGATGACGGCGGCGGCGCGAAAGAGGCTCACGATCCCGTCCGCGACGCCCGGCCGAGGGACGCCTGCCGATACACCCGATGCGCCATGTCGCGGTCGGCGGCCGGTCCCTCGTGGATGACCCGGCCGCGCCGGAGCACGACGAACCGGTCCGCCACCGCGAGGCCGCGGTCCACATCGTGGGTGGCGGTGATCAGCGCGGCCCCCCGCTCCCTGGCCTCGCGGATCCGGTCGAACAGCCGCTCCCCGGCGGCGGCGTCGAGTCCGGAGAAGGGCTCGTCGAGCAGGAGGAGGTCGGGGCCATGCAGGAGGGCGCGGGCGAGCGTGGCCCGCTGGGCGGTCCCCCGCGAGAGCCACCGGGCCGGCGTATCGGCGACCGCGGCCAGACCGTGGTGGACGAGCAGGTCGTCGAGATTCGTGGCGGCCCGGTGGAGCCGCCGGTGGAATTCCAGGTTCTCCCGCACCGTGAGCTCGGGATAAAGCAGCGAGTGATGCGAGGCGAACCCGATCCAGCCGCGCGCTCCCGGAAAAGCCTCCCGGGCGGCGACGCCCCGGTAGCGGAGCGTCCCCGTCGAGGGACGGGCGAGGCTGGCGGAGAGCCGCAGCAGGGTCGTCTTGCCGGCCCCGTTGGGACCCAGGAGGCACACGCTCTCCCCGGCCGCCACCCGAAGGCTCACATCGTCCACCGCGGGCACGCCCCGGAAGCGACGGGTGACCCGCTCCGCCTCGAACACCGGAGCGGACACCGTCGGCCCCGAGCGCTCAGGCCCCGGTGGGGGGGGTGCGGCGCGCCTCGCTTCCGGCCGAGCCGCGAGGAAGCGCCCGGTGCAGAAGCCCGAAACCGAGGGCCGCCGCCATCAGAAGCGCGATCGCCCACTTCGAGGCGAGCGTCGGATCCGGGAGTCGTCCGACCGTGCCGACGTCGGACCCGTCGCCGGCGCCCGACTGCACCGGGGGAAGCGCGCGGCCGGTCGCCGTCGTCTCGGGGGGAGACGACCCGCCGCTCAGGACCAGCCCGACCGGCTCCCCCGCAGCGACGTCGAATTTGCGGGCCGCGGTGAGCCCGGCGGCCTCGTCGGCGCCCAGCAGTTCCCACCCCGGCGCCGCATCCGGGGGCAGGGCGAGCTCGATGTCGGGGGGCGAGGCGAGGAGCATGACCTCCGGGCTCGCTCGGGGCGCCACCAGCCGCACTTCGTGCCGTTCGCCCTCGTAAGCCACCTCCCAGTTCAGGATGAGCTCGGTCTCGCCCGGCTTGAACGCGGTCCGGATCGCCCACGCACCACCGGTTCCAACCGGGAAGGGGCTCTGCGGAACCGGCATCCCGGTCGCCCCGGTGGCGCTGACCGACGGCGGCCCGCGCCGAACCGGCTCGTCGGGCAGGAAAAACCGCAGCGTCTCGTCGGCGAGGAAGGTGCGGGGGGGATCGGTCCGGTTCTCGACGACCAGAATGTGATCCACGCGCAGCGCATCGCCCGCCGATCGGGGCAGCCGCCGGTAGAGGGCGCGCCAGGTCACGAGGCCGATGTCGGGCTCCGACCACTCGCCGAACGGGTCGTACACCGTGAGTTCCACATCCGCGCTCCCGTCGGAGCCGAGACGGATGGGCTCGTTGTAGTTCACCCCCCGGTAACTCGCCTGGACCAGCCACGGCCGGGGGGTCGCGTCGCCGGGCGCTTCGAGAACGAGCTCCGGTCCCGCGTTCTCGGCGGAGGCGACCGGATCCATCGCCTCCCCGAGCCGGTAGAGAGTGACGAGCTCGGCCGTCGCCGGCTCCCCGGTCGTGCCGTTCAGGAGACGGACCCGCACCGGTCCGGCGAACGCGCTCCCCGACGCCAGGAGGAACGCCGCCACCAGGAGGAGCCGGGTCACGCCGCCTCTCCTTCCCGGGATCCCGGCGGACCGCCGCCTTCCGGGGCGGACCCGCCGCGGTCGTCGAGCGCCCGGGTCACCTCGGCCGCCTCGAGGAGCAGCCGGCCCCGGAGTTCGCGGTGCTCGTCCTCCGCGAGCTTGCCGGCGTCCCGCTCGAAGTCGAGTTCCGCGAGCGCGAGCACAAGCTGTTCACGCCGCTCCTGAAGCCGCAGGACCGTCGGATCCACGCGCAACCCCGGCGCCGGTGCTTCGGGCCGGAACAACGGCTGGAGCACCCACGCCGTCGCGGCCGCCGCGACGAGCGCCAGAAGAACGAGCGTCATCGCGAGTCCCCGCCCCCGTCCGCCCGGGCGTTCACAACAGGGAGTTCCGGCGCGGGGATTCAGCGGATGCGGGCGACGTCACGCTCGATCCGCGCGGCGAGCTCCTCCGGCACCTCGACCGCCGCCGGACTCGCCCCATCATCCGTCTGGCGCTTCCAGCGCCGCAGCACGAATCCGGCGGCGATGCCTCCGGCGAAGAGCGCCGCGAACGGAAGAACCCACGCCGACAGGTGGAATCCGGTCGCCGGGGGCGCCGCGAGGATGTGAAGCCCGTAGCGGTCGCGGAAGCGGGAGATGACCTGCTCCGCCGATTCCCCGGCCTGAAGGCGTTCGGCGATCTCCTCCCGGATGGGCTCCGACGAGGGGCAGCGGTCCATGGCGCACTCGTGGACGAGCGCCCGGCACCCCCCGCACTGACACACGAGGGCCCGCGCCGCTTCGCGGTAGTCGTCGGTGTTGTAGCGCTCCTGAGCCGCGGCGGTTGCGACGACGGCCAGGGCGAGAACGAGGGCGGCGGGGCGAAGACGGGCGGAGACGGGCATCAGGTGGCGGGGGCGGCGAGTGCGGGCAGGCGCTTTCGGGAAGCGGTCCGCCGACGCGAGTCGGGCAGCAGGGTGAGCAGAGTGCCGAGGAACATGATGAACCCGCCAATCCACACCCACCGCACGAGCGGATTCCGGTACACGTGAATCGTGGCGCGGCCGTCTGTGGTCATGCCGGAGAACACGAGGTAGATGTCCTCGCGGAAGGTGGCGTGACGGCGAACCTCGGAAGTCGCCTGGCCGGTGGCGCGGTCGAACTGGCGCCGCGGCTGATAGATCCCTACCGGTTCGTCGTGCTTCGAGACCAGGAGCTGCGCGCCGAGCCATTCGTACACCGGTGTCTCTCCGGCGGGCAGGTCCTGGAGCGTGATGCCCCACGGCCCGATCCGGGTGCTCTCGCCGGGGTTCAGATCCGCGATCACGTCCCGGTTGAAGGCGTTCCCGGCGAAGCCGATGAACAGGACCACGATGCCGAGGTGGACCACGTAACCCCCGTAGCGGCGGGAGTTTCGCCGGAACAGGTCGGTGAGCGCTCCGGCGTAGGACCCGCCGCGATGGGCCCTTCGGGCGCGGACCCCGCGGTGGAACTCGGAGGCGATGGTCGTGACCACGAACGCGCTGATGCCGAAACAAATGAGCGCGTAGGGGTGGCGCATCCCCAGGGCGAGGAGCAGGAGGAGGGTTCCGATCCCGAGCGCGCCGGGCAGAACGAAATTGCGGCGCAGGTTATCGAGGGAGGAGCGTCGCCACGCGAGCAGCGGCCCCACGCCGGTCATGAGCAGGAGCGCCAGACCCAGCGGGACGTTCACCCGATTGAAGAACGGTGCGCCCACGGTGATCTGCTCGCCCTGGACGGCCTCGGAGAGCACCGGGAACAACGTGCCCCACAGGACCGCGAAGCAGGCGGCGAGGAGCAGCAGGTTGTTGAACAGGAAACCCGACTCCCGGGAGACGACCGAATCCAGTTCGTTCTCGGAGCGGAGATCCTTCAGCCGCGAGATGAGCAGCGCCGCCGAAACGGCCGCCGCCAACACGATGAACGCCAGGAAGCGCCAGGCGAAGTCGGAGGAGGCGAAGGCGTGGACCGAGGAGACGATCCCGCTCCGGGTGAGAAAGGTCCCGAACACCGCGAGGAGATAGGTGGTGATCACCAGCGCGGCGTTCCACACCTTCAACATCCCCTTCCGCTCCTGGATCATCACCGAGTGCAGGAACGCGGTCCCGGTGAGCCAGGGCAGGAGCGCGGCGTTCTCGACCGGGTCCCAGCCCCAGTAGCCGCCCCAGCCGAGCTCCACATAGGCCCACCGACCGCCGAGGAGGATGCCGCTGCCGAGGAAGAACCACGCCACCAGCGTCCAGCGGCGGGTGTTGCGGGTCCAGGCGGCGTCGAGTCGGCGGGTCCACAGCGCCGCGATGCAAAACGCGAAGGGCACCACGAACCCCACGTAGCCCACATAGAGCACCGGGGGATGGATCGCCATGATCGGGTGCTGCAGCAGCGGGTTCAGGCCATTTCCGTCGGCGGGCGCGAAGGGGATCGGACCGGCGGCGGTGATCTCGGCGAGTTGGCCGAACGGGTTGCAGACCGTCAGGTTGAGCCAGGCGAAGAACCCGACGGCGAGGGAGAGAGTGGTCGTGACCTGCGGAATCAGCGCGTCCCGGCGGCGGACAGCCACCGCGGTCGCCGCGAAGCCGAGCATCAGGAACGTCCACAGCAATAGCGATCCGTCGTTCCCGGCCCACAGCGCCGAAATCTTGTAGGCGACCGGCAGCGCGGAGGCCGAGTAGCTGGCTACGTACTCGAACCGGAAGTCGTCGGCGAGGAACAGCGCGAGCAGCGAGGCCACGGAGAGCGCCGAGAAACCGGCGGCCGCGATCAGGGACCGGCGGGCGCTGGTCACGAGCGCCACCGACTGCCGCCGGCCGCCGAGGAAGGAAGCGACGGCGGCGTAGGCGACGAGCACCATGACCGCCATGAGGCTGAAGTTGCCGAGATGGTGCATGGGTCAGTCGGGAATCAGGGTTCTCGGGAGCCGCGTCGAGCGCCCTCGCCGGAAACCGGACGCGGAGGCGGGCGACGAGGCCCCGTCGTCACTCCCGGCGGCTCCGAAGCGGAGTCGCCGATCAGGCCTCGTTCTCAGGGGCCGTCCGTCGCCTGCCGCGAAGAGGCGGCTGGCGGCGAACCGCCGCCTCCCGTCTCCTCGTAGGCGGCGTCGTACTTGGAGGCGCACTTGGCCTGGACATGGTCGGCCTCGAAGGAACCATCGGCGAGGAGCGTCCCCTCAGCGACCGCCTGGGCGCGGTCCACGAGCGTGTCGGGGAGCGGCTCGCGGCCGGTGTAGAGCACGGCGAGGCGCGATCCCTCGTGCTCGATCTGGAACCGGACCCGCCCCTCTCCCTCGGAGGCGATCGTCCCGGGAACCACATCCCCGGCCACCCGCACCCGTCGTCCCTCGGCCCGGCCGCCCATCTCGCGCAGCTCGCCCACCGTCTGGTAGTAGGCCGCGCCCTCCTCGAAGCCGGTCAGGAGAAGGCCGGTCAGAGCGAGGACGAAGAGCCCTCCGCCCAACAGGAACTTCGGTCGCAGCAACCCCATGACGGTCCCAATCCTACCACCGGCGCCGCGAGACGCCGGCGACTTCCGGGGACTCGGCTCCTGGCGTTTTCGCAGGCACCGCGGTCACTGCGTGAACAGGAACCCGAAAACCGTGATCAGGACCGTGACGAGCAACCCCAGCGCGCCCCACACGAGCCGGAACTGTGTTCGGATGGCGGCGAGGCTCGCCCGGTCCGGCCGTGGAGCCCTGGCGATCGGGCCGGCGGCCGGTGCGGATTCACGGGTCTCGGGGTTGGGCATGGGAACCTCGCGGAAGGAACAGGGTTGCGCTCGTTGCCCGGTAGAGGCGCCGTCGCGACCGGTTTCGTCCCGCCATCGCCGGTCCTGTCGAAAACCCTGCCGCAAACGCCAGCCGCCCCGGGCCGGTACCCACGCCCGCCGGGCCGGCGCCGCGAGGCCTCGGCTACACTGCGACCCGCGCTTTCAATTCCCGGTTGAGGAGCGGTCGCCTTGAATTCCCCGTCAGACGTCATGCGACGTGTTGGATGGGGCGGCGCGCTCGCGCTGGTCCTCCTGCTCGGCGCCGCTTCCGGGATTTCCGCGTCCGAGGGGCCCTCGGGGGCCTCCGAAGACCGCCGGACCCTTCAGGTCCGCACCGGGATCGGCGCGATCGCTTCGGGGGCCGCGGGACAGGACTCCGGCGGCGTAGCAGACCCGCGGCAGGGCTCCGTCGCCTCCGCGATGGCGAGCCGCATCCTGGGGCCCCCGGCGCCGCCGGCGGGCGAGGCGGTGAACCGGGACGCGGGCGGCGTGACCCTCCGGGCGTTCCGGCTGGACGCGCCGCTCGAGGTGGACGGGCTGCTGGACGATCCGGTGTACGACCAGATCCCGGCGGCCGAAGGCTTCACCCAGCAGGAGCCGGACGAAGGGCAGCCCCCCTCCGAGGGGACCCGCATCTGGGTGTTCTACGACGAGAGCAGCCTCTACGTGAGCGCGGAACTGGAGGAAGCGCACCCCGAGCGGATCATGGCCAACGAGATGCGCCGCGATCAGCGCAACATTGACTGGGGCGACAGCTTCTCGGTCGTGCTGGACACGTTCTACGATCGGCGGAACGGCTTCCTGTTCCACACGAACCCGCTCGGCGCCCTCTTCGACGCGCAGGTCACCGACGAGCGGAACACGAACAGCGACTGGAACACCGTCTGGTGGGTCCGGGCGAATCGCTTCGCCGACCGCTGGACCGTCGAGATCCGGATCCCGTTCCGATCGCTGCGCTACGCGGCGGGAGGACCGCAGCTCTGGGGGATCAACTTCCGCCGCCGCATCAAGCACCGGAACGAACAGGTGTTCTTCACCCCGACGACGCAGGCGCTCGGCCGCGACGGGCTGCTGCGGCTCTCCAACGCGGCGTCGCTCGTCGGAGTCGAGGCGCCGCCGGGATCCCGACGGATGGAGCTGAAGCCCTACGCCATCGGCTCCCAGAGCCACGTCCCGCTGAACGATGTTCACAACGAGTGGTCCGGCGACTTCGGCGCCGACTTCAAGTTCGGCGTCACCGAGGGGCTCACCGCCGACGTGACCTGGAATACCGACTTCGCCCAGGTCGAGGACGACGAGACCCAGGTCAACCTGAGTCGCTTCAGCCTGTTCTTCCCGGAGAAGCGCGAGTTCTTTCTCGAGGGGCAGGGCGTGTTCGACTTCGGGGGACGCGAGACGCGGTTCTTCGGCGGCCCGACCGATGTTCCGATCCCGTTCTTCAGCCGGACGATCGGCATTTCCGGCGGGAGCGCCGTGCCGATCGTCGGGGGCGCCCGCCTCCACGGCCGCGCCGGGGCGTGGCAGATGGGCATGATGAACATCCAGAGCGGCGAGGTGCCCGGTCTCGACGTGGAGACCACGAACTACAGCGCCTTCCGGATGAAGCGGGATGTCTTTTCCCGGTCCAGCATCGGCGTGATCGCGACCCACCGGAACCGAACTGCGGACGGCGCCGGAGCCAATTCGCTCTACGGCATGGACGGAGTCTTCAACCCCACCCAGCACATCAACATCAACACGTTCTACATGGCGACGGACGACCCCGGCATCGAGATCGGACACCAGGCCGCCAGCTACCTGGGGCAGTTCCGCTACGACACCGACCTGATCGACGTCACCGCCGAGCGGCTCTATCTGGGAGAGGATTTCAATCCCGGGATGGGGTTCATCCGCCGGAGCGACTTCACCAAGAACGGCGCCTCGTTCCAGTTCGCGCCGCGCCCCCGGAACATCGAGCGGATCCGGCAGTTCGAGTTCAAGGTGGAGGCGAACAACTACGACCGCCCCGACGGAGAGATGGAGACCCGGGAGATCCGGTTCGATGCGCGCGCGGTTCTCGAGAGCAGCGATCGCCTCATGTTCGATCACACCCTGACCGAGGAACGGCTCCTCGAGGGCTTCGGTCTCTCGGATGAGGTCGGCGTCCCCGCCGGGGACTACCGCTTTTCGCGCACCGGAGTGCGGATCCGGATGGGGTCGCATCGCCGCCTCTCCGGTTTCCTTCGTTTCGAGTGGGGCGACTTCTTTGGCGGCGACCGGCAGGAAGTCAGCTACCGGGGGCGCGCCGAGCTGAACGAGTTCTTCTCCCTCGAACCGGACGTCAGCTTCAACTGGATCGAGGTGCCCGAAGGCGAGCTGACCGCCCAGGTGAGCCGCCTACGCGCGACCTACACGATCTCCCCCCGCAGCTTCCTCGGGGCGCTGGTTCAGTACAACTCGGCGGCGCAGCTTTTCTCGGCGAACCTGCGCTACCGCTGGGAGTATTCGCCCGGGAGCGACCTGTTCGTGGTGTTCAGCACGAACCGGGACGGAGACGACGGTCTCTCCGGCCTGACCGACCGGACTCTGGTGGTCAAGTTCACCCGGCTGTTCCGGTTCTGACCCCTTCCGCGAGGGGAGCGCCGGAACGGACCGCTCCGCTCCGGTAAACTAACGGGTGGTCTCCGAGTTCGAGATGGGGAGGTGTTGTCTCGTGGTGCGTCTCTTGCCGACACTGTCCCTCGCCCTGTCGGGCATCCTGCTCGCGGGCGCCGCGGCGGCCGCGGAACCTCCGGGTCCGGGACGGGAGGCCCCCGATCGCCGCCTCGCGACCGGGCAGGATCTGTTCTCCCCGGATGAGCCGGGGCGTGGCTTGGATCTGTTCGCTCCGGACAAGCCAGGGCGCGGTCGGGGCGCGCTCGCGGACGACCAGCAGGGGCCCTCCGGCGCCGTCTCGACGGCCGGGCGGGGTCCGGTCCCGGCGGCGGGAGAGGCGGTCCACCGCGAGGCCGGCGGCGAAGTCACCCTCCGCGCCTTCCGTCTCGCCGAGCCGCTGACGGTGGACGGGGTCCTCGATGATCCGGCCTACGATCAGGCCCCGGCCGCGAGCGGATTCCTCCAGCAGGAGCCGCTCGAAGGCGCTCCCGCCTCCGAGCGGACGCGGATCTGGGTGTTCTACGACGCCGACAGCCTCTACATCGCCGCCGACCTGGAGCAGGATCCCGACTCCCTGATGGCCGGGGAGATGCGGCGCGACCACATGAGCATCGGGTGGAACGACAGCCTCCAGGTCGTCCTCGACACCTTCCACGACCGTCGGAACGGCTTCCTGTTCCACACGAACCCGCTCGGCGCGCTCTACGACGCCCAGGTGACCGACGAGCGCAACACGAACAGTGACTGGAACACCGTCTGGTGGTCGGAAGGCCGCATCGTCGAGGGCGGCTGGACCGTCGAGATGCGGATCCCCTTCCGCTCGCTCCGCTACGCCGCCGGCGGCCCGCAACTCTGGGGGATCAACTTCCAGAGAAACATCAAGCACAAGAACGAGAAGGTCTTCTTCACGCCGACGCCACAGGCCTTCAACCGCAACGGGCTGATCCGGCTCTCCAACGCCGGCACGCTCGTGGGCCTCGAGGCGCCCGCCGGCTCCCGCCGGATGGAGTTCAAGCCCTACGCCATCGGCTCGCAGGCGCACGCACCCCTGAACGACACGCTCAACGAGTGGGCCGGGGACGTGGGCGCCGACTTCAAGTTCGGCGTCACCGACGGACTCACGGCGGACGTCACCTGGAACACCGATTTCGCCCAGGTCGAGGACGACGAGACGCAGGTCAACCTGAGCCGCTTCAGCCTTTTCTATCCGGAGAAGCGCGAGTTCTTCCTCGAGGGTCAGGGGATGTTCGACTTCGGCGGCCGCCAGACGCGAGCGTTCGGAGGTGGAGGGCCTTCCGACGCGCCCATCCCGTTCTTCAGCCGCACGATCGGGATCTCGGGCGGGAGTTCGGTTCCGATCCTCGGAGGCGCCCGGCTCCACGGCCGCGCCGGTGACTGGCAGATGGGGCTGATGAATATCCAGACCAGCCAGGTTCCGGGTCTCGATGTGGAATCCACGAACTACAGCGCGGTGCGGGTCAAGCGCGATCTCTTCGCGCGCTCGAACATCGGCGTCATCGCCACTCACAGGAACATCAACGCGGACGGGACCGGCGCCAACTCGCTCTACGGCGTGGACGGCAACTTCAATCCGACCGAGCACATCCGGTTCAACACCTTCTACATGGCGACGAGCGAGCCGGGGATCGAGACCGGACTCGAGGCCGCGAGCGCCATGGCGCAGTTCAGATACGACACGGACCTGATCGACGTGACCGCCGAGCGCCTCTATCTCGGCGAGGACTTCAACCCCGGGATGGGCTTCGTGCGGCGCCGCGACTTCACCAAGAACGCGGGGAGTCTCCAGTTTTCACCGCGCCCCCGCGGCATCCGCCAGATCCGTCAATTCGAGTTCAAGGCGGACGGCCGCGACTATCGTCGCCCGGATGGCGAGCTGGAAACCCGGGAGTTCAGCTTCGAGGCGCGCGCCATCCTCGAAAGCAGCGACCGGATCGTCATGGACCACTCCCGGACCGAGGAGCACCTGCTCGACGGCTTCGACCTCTCGGACGATGTCGCGGTGCCTGCCGGCAGCTACAGCTTCAACCGGACCGGGTTGCGGTTCTGGCTCGGCACCCACCGGGCGGTGTCGGGGTATCTCCGCTACGAGTTCGGTGACTTCTTCGGCGGATCCCGGCGCGAGTTCAGCTACTGGGGCCGCGCCGAAGTGAACCGGCGTTTTTCCATGGAGCCGAACCTCAGCCTGAACTGGATCGAAATGCCGCAGGGCGAGGTTCGGGCCCAGGTGAGCCGTCTGCGCGCCACCTACACCGTGTCGCCGCGCAGCTTCGTGGGCGCGCTCGTCCAGTACAACTCAGCCGCGCAGCTCATCTCCGCGAACGTGCGCTACCGCTGGGAGTACTCCCCGGGAAGCGATCTCTTCGTGGTGTTCAGCACGAACCGGGACGGGGACGACGGCCTCTCCGGGCTCACCGACCGCTCCCTCGTGGTCAAGTTCACCCGCCTCTTCCGCTTTTGACGCGCGGCTCCGGGTCTTTCGGAGTCGGGATCCGTCCTGCGCGAGCTCCCCGGAATGTTGGAGAGCCCCGGTAGCATCCGGCCCATGATGTGGAGGAGGAGGCCGTGAAGGGGAGACCATGGATCGGCCGGATCATTGCCGGGCTCGCGCTTCTCCTCCTCGCCGTCCTGGCCGCTGCGACGCTGCTGCGAAACGAGCCGCAGGCACCCGATGACCGTGTCGTCGCTGCGCCCGAACCGGATGCGCAGGATGCCGCGCCACAGATCGGGGCTCCCCGCATCACCTTCACGAGGACACGGGTCCGCGAAGTGGACGAGAGCCCGGTGGGGCGTTTGGTGGAAGCGGCGCGACGGGGCCGGGTGGACGAGGTCCGCAGCCTGCTGGGCGAAGGTGTCTCGCCGGCGGCGGCCGATGTCAACGGCGACATGCCGCTCCATCGGGCGGCGCTGGCCGCGGCGCCGGAAGTTCTCGACATCCTGCTCGCCGCCGGCGCCGATCCCGATGCGCCTGATGGCCGCGGCTGGTATCCGCTCGCGTACGCCATCCTCGCCGGCTCGCTCGCATGCACCGAGCGCCTCCTCGCCGTCGGCGCAGAGGTTCGGGCGCAGATCCCCGAGGGTTCCCCGCTCGAACCGCTGATTACCGGCTGGCTGGCGGCAGAGGCGGGCATCCCCGACGCGCCTGCCAAGCGGGAGAGCGAGCGGGTCGAAGTCGCCCGCGCCATTCTCGAGGCGGGCGGAACATCGGGCGCCGGCGAGGTTCTGGACCGCGCGATCACGTTGATGAAGAGCGAGGAACTCGTCGCGGTCCTTCTGGATCACGGCGTGCGGCTGGACACTTCCACCCGCACGGGGAGCGCCCTGATGCGTCTGAGGGGCCCGATCGGTGACCGACTCCGGGCCGCGGCGGAGCTGGACGCGGGCGGCCGGTAAGCCCGGCTGGCCGGCAATGCCCGGTTCTCGTAGCTGCCAGGATCCGGTCGCCGGCGCCGTTCCCGGTTGAGAGTCGTGCTGACCCGCGGACTGCTCGCGGCGACAATCGCGGCGCGGTCTCTTCGGGCAGGTTCCTGGAGCACCGCCGCGGCGGTTGTCGTGCTGGCCGGCGCGGTGGGGGCGCATCGGAGCGTCGCCACCGCCTGGTCCTCGATCGTCCATCCGGACCTTCCCTACCGGGACGCGGAGCAGTTCGTTCAGCTCGAGGTCCGCGGCGGCAGCGCGTCCGCTCCCGGCATCGCACTCCTCTTCGGGCGGGAAGTCGAGACCCTGACCCATGAGGGCCAGTCGTTCGTCCGGGCCGGACACTCGATCCCGGCGCGGATTGCGCTGGGTTCACGGATGGTCGTCGCGGCCTCTGTGGAGCCCGGCCTCTTCGATTCGCTGGGCGTAGCTCCGGCAGTCGGTCGGCTGTTCCGCCCCGAGGACCACGCGGCAGGCGCCCCGGCAGCCGGTGCTGGCGCTCGCGACGTCGCCACTCCCGTCGTGGTGCTCGCGTACGACCTCGCCGCATCCATCGCGGGCGATGCGCGAGCCGCGGTGGGGACCGATGTCGAACTGGATGGACGGGAGGTGCGAATCGTCGGCGTCATGCCGGAGGGCTTCTTCTTCCCTTCCCCGCAGATCGAAGCCTGGCTGCCCGAGCCCGAGAACCGCCCCCAGCGAACCTCTGGCTCTACTCGGCGGGCCGCGCCCACTTTCGCGCGCCTGCGGCCTGGCGTCGCTCCCTCCGCAGCGGCCGCCGAAGCCACGGCGCTCCTCCACGCCGCGGACTGGCGGCCGGAGGACCAGCGCGTGGTGGCGACTCCGGTGGCGGAGGCCCTGACGCGACCGGTGCGTCCCACGCTGGACGTTCTCCGCGCCGGCGCCATCCTCCTTCTCCTCGCCGCCGGCGCGAGCGTCGCGGCGCTTCGTCTCTCGCGCGCCGAGGCCGAGAGGCGGGGCGCGACCATCCGGCGCAGTCTGGGCGCGTCACCCGCCGACGAATGGGCGGTCGCCGCCGCGCGCATCGCCCTCCTGGCGGGGGTCGTGGGAGCAGCGTCGTGGTTCGTGTCCCGCGGGCTCCTGCCCCTGCTGGAACCGTTCGCCCGTGGCTTTCCGCTGGCGGGACGATCGGATGCGGTCAGCATGGTGCGGAGCCTCGCGACGCCCCTCCTCGCCGCAGCGCTCGCCGAGCTCCCGGCCGCGGTGGGGGGCCATCGTGACCCTGGCCGTGACTCGGGCTCCCGCCGAAGCGGAACTCGCGGCCTGCTCCTCTACGCAGGAGGCGCGGCTACGGGGGTCGTGATGCTGATCGCAACGGTGGCGCTCGCCCTGAGTGCGCGGTCCCTGCTGGATGGGACCGAGGGGTATCGGAGCGCCGGTCTCGCCGAAATCACCGTGGACTTCGAGGGCCGTGAGTTCGTCCAGGATCAAGCGGAACGCACCCGCATCCTCGAGGACCTGTCCCGGCGGATCGAAGCACACCCCGATGTCGTCGGCGCCGCCTGGGCCGACCGCATGCCGGATGACCCGAGCGCCCGCTTCGTCACGGTGACGCCACTCGATGGCGGGCGCGCGGCCCCCTTTGCCGGAGACGAGTCGCTTCGCCTCCGAACGCGCTCGGTGGGTCCCGGTTTCCTCGCGCTCCTGGAGATTCCCGTGCTCGATGGCCGGGGACTCCTCCCGTCCGACGACCCGCCCGCTCCCCGGGTCGTGCTCGCCGATCGGCCGGCATCGCTGGCGGCATCCGGCTCGGAGAGCGCGCTCGGGGGCCTGTTGGACCTCGGAGCGAGCCGGCCACGCGTCGTCGGGATGGTCCCTGCCATCGCGACCTTCCCCTCCGGGCGCGCGCACCCCACGATCTACCAGCCGTATGCGGTTCCGCCGCTCCTGACGACCGATCGGAGCGCAGTCATCGCCGTCCGCTTCCGGGAAACACCGGACACCGACGCCCTCGCGGCGCTCTCCGGGATCGTCTCCCGCGCCGACCCGTCGCTGCGCACCCTGCGGGTCGAATCGGTGCGGGACCGGAGGCTCCGGATCCTGGGGGCGCCGGCGGTGGCCGCGGCGGTCCTCGCCGTCTTCGCGCTGTGCGGGATCCTGATGGCGATCGCGGGCGCAGTCGGCCAGGTCAGCGATCACGCGGCGCGGGCCTCGCGGGATCTGGCGATCCGCAAGGCGCTCGGCGCTTCGACGGACGAGATCGTCTGGGAGAGCATCCGGCGCGCCGTGACGGCGGCGGCGGTCGCCATGCTGGCCGGCGGGCTCGCGGGTTGGTTCCTCGTCCGGTTCATCGCGAGCCGGGTGCCGTGGGTCAAGGCGACCGACCCCTTCCTCGTCATCGGGCCCGCCGCGTTCGTCGCACTCTGCCTGCTCCTCGCGGGGTTGATCACCGGACTGAACGCTTCCCGCGCCGCCCCGTGGCCACGCCTCCGGACCGAGTAGGCCGACATGGCGCCCTGACCCGGGTTCCCCGCAGGCATACAGTCGCGGAACCACCCGCGACCTCCCATGCCCGCTCGCCGCCTCTCCCTTTTCGCCGCCTCGGTCGCCCTCGTCGCTCCGACGCTCACCGAAGGGCATCCCGCGCAGCCCCGCGATGCCCGACAGCTCCCCGCAGTCCCCGTGCGGGGGCCGCCGCCCCCCGAACTCCCGGAGATGATCCGGCGCGACGATGCCGGCGGCGCCACCATGCGGGCCATCCGGCTGACCGAGCCGCTCGACTTCGACGGCCGGCTCGATGAGGCGATCTACGAACAGTTCCCGGGGGTGAGCGACTTCATCCAGACCGTTCCGCTCGAAGGGGCGACCGCGACCGAGCCGACCGAGGTCTGGGTCTTCTTCGACGACGAAGCGATCTATATCGCCGGGCGCTGCCGGGACTCGCGGCCCGACCGCATCGTCGCCACCGAGCTGCGGCGCGATCACGGCGGCATCTTCCTGAACCAGCACCTCGCGGTCACGCTCGACACGTTCTATGACCGCCGCAACGCCTTCATCTTCTACCTGAACCCCCTCGGCGGATTCTTCGACGGCCTCATCACCGATGAGCGCAACTTCAATCGCGACTGGACGGCGGTGTGGGACTCCCGCACCGCGCGCTTCGAAGGGGGCTGGACGACCGAGCTGCGGATTCCGTTCAAGACCCTCCGCTATCCCGGCGCGGGGCCCCAGTTGTGGGGCATCAACTTCCGGCGGGTCATCGTCTGGAAGAACGAGACGTCCTACCTGACCGCCATGCCCGCGGCCCTCGGGATCTGGGCGATCACCAAGGTCAGCTCCTACGGCACGCTGGTCGGGCTGGAGGCGCCGCCGAGCTCGCGGACCGTCGAAGTGAAGCCCTACGTCGTCGCCGACGCCGCCGGCGACCGCGACGCAGGACGCAGCCTCGATCGCGACTTCGGCTCCGACCTCGGCGTGGACGCCAAGGTGGGGATCACCAACGGGGTCACCGCCGACCTGACCTGGAACACCGACTTCGCACAGGTCGAGGCGGACGCCCAGCAGATCAACCTGACCCGATTCAGCCTCTTCTTTCCCGAGAAGCGGGAGTTCTTCCTCGAGGGACAGGGACTCTTCGCCTTCGGGACGTCGGAGCGCACCCAGCGGGCCTCGTCACGGCGACCCGGAGGCCCGAGCAGCGTTCCCATCCTCTTCTTCAGCCGGCGGATCGGCATCCACGAGAACGAGGCCGTGCCCATCCGCGGCGGCGCCCGGGTCACCGGCAAGGTCGGCGACTTCGGCGTCGGCGCGCTCGCGATCCGCACCGGGGAGGGCGCCTCGGGGGCCCCGCAGACCGACTTCTCGGTCGTCCGGCTGAAGCGGGACATCTTCCGGCGGAGCACGATCGGCGTGATGGGGACGCACCGCTCGGAGGCAGGCCACGGTCCGGGCAGCAACACCGCCTGGGGGATGGATGCCCGCTTCGGGTTCCATGACCACCTCGACCTCCGCAGCTACGCCGCCTGGACCCGGAAGGGTGAGGAAGAGCGCATCGGCACGAGCTACCGCGGCCAGCTCGACTACGACGCTGATCGTTACGGGCTCCAGATCGAGCGGCTGGTCGTCGGAGAGGACTTCGACCCCGGGATCGGCTTCCTTCGGCGCGCCGACTTCCGGCGCACGACCACGGAGGCGCGCTTCAGTCCCCGGCCGCGCTCGATCGCCTGGCTGCGCAAGATAGGCTGGATCGGGAGCTTCGACTACACCACCGACAACGACGGAGAGCTCGAGACCCGGATCGCCGCGCTCCGCTCCGACATCGAGATCGAAAACGGGGACAGCCTCCAGGTTCGATGGGCGCAGAACCGGGAGGTGCTCCCGGAGGAGTTCCGACTGACCGATGCGCTGGCGGTCGCCACCGGCGCCCACGATTTCGAGACTGTCCGGCTCAGCTACCGCGCCGGGCCGCAGCGGCCGATCTCGGGGAACTTCGCCTATCAGGACGGCGGGTTCTTCTCCGGGAGCCGGCGCGAGCTCGCGTGGAGCGGCCGGCTCGAAGTGATCCCCCGGTTCATCGTCGAACCGGCAATCTCCCTGAACTGGATCTCCCTCCCGGAGGGCCGCTACGACACCCGCCTGCTGGCTTCGCGGCTCAACCTCAACCTCTCACCCCGCAGCTTCCTCGCCGCGTTCGTCCAGTACAACAGCGCGGCGGACAGCTTCTCCACCAACATCCGGTTCCGCTGGGAGTACGAGCCGGGCAGCGACCTCTATCTCGTTTACAACTCGATCCGCGACACGCTCACTCCGGGCTATCCCGATCTCGACGCGCAGTCCTTCATCGTCAAGTTCACCCGGCTCTTCCGATTCTGACGCGCGGGCCCATGACCGACCCCGCGGGATTGGCGTAGAGTCCCCGGGACGATGGAGGCTCCCGCGGCCGCCCGACCCCCGTTTCGGGCTCTTCTGACCGCAGCGCTTGTGGCGCCGGCCGCCGGGTGGGGCCAGCCGGCGGAACTCGACGGACGCGAACAGGACCAGGGCGCGGCGCCCGCGGCTTCCGTGACAGTGCGCGGCCCGGCCCCTCCCGACCTCCCCGAGATGGTGCGGCGCGACGACGCCGGCGGGGCCACCATGCGCGCCATCCGACTGACCGAGCCCCTCGACTTCGACGGCCGGCTCGACGACGCGATCTACGACCGGGTGCCCGGCGTCGGCGGCTTCATTCAGGCGCTCCCGCTCGAGGGCGAGCCCGCCACCGAGGCCACCGAGGTCTGGGTCTTTTACGACGACGAGACGCTCTACGTGGCCGGCCGGAACTGGGACTCGCACCCGGAGCGGATGGTCGCCACCGAAATGCGGCGCGACAACTTCGGCATATTCAACAACGAGAACCTCGCCGTCATTCTCGACACGTTCTATGACCGCCGGAACGCCTTCTTCTTCTACATGAACCCCATCGGCGGGTTCTTCGATGGCCTCATCGTGGACGAGCGGAATGTGAACCGCGACTGGACGGCGGTGTGGGACTCGAGAGCGGCCCGGTTCGAGAACGGATGGACGATGGAGATGGCGATCCCGTTCAAGACGCTGCGCTACGCGCGTGGCGGTCCCCAGGTCTGGGGGATCAACTTCCGGCGCACCGTTCGGTGGAAGAACGAGCTGTCCTACCTGACGGCGGTGCCCGCCGCGCTCGGTCCGCGGGCGATCACCAAGATCAGCTCCGCCGGCACCCTGGTCGGACTCGAAGCCCCCGCCAGCTCCCGGACGATCGAGGTCAAGCCCTACGCCATCGGGGACGCGGCCGGGGTTCGCGCCGATGGTGGGGGTGGGCTCGATCGGGAGTTCGGCGGCGACTTCGGCGTGGACGCCAAGGTCGGGATCACGAACGGACTCATCGCCGACCTCACCTGGAACACCGACTTCGCCCAGGTCGAGGCGGATGCCCAGCAGATCAACCTCACCCGGTTCAGTCTGTTCTTTCCGGAGAAGCGCGAGTTCTTCCTCGAGGGGCAGGGCATCTTCAGCTTCGGGACCTCGTCGCGAGCTCCTCCGGCCGGCTCCACCCGCAGCTTCGGGCCTCCGAGCAGCACCCCGGTGCTGTTCTTCAGCCGGCAGATCGGGATCGCGGACGGCCAGGCGGTGCCGATCGCGGGCGGCGGTCGAGTCACCGGTCGCATCGGCGACTACAACGTCGGAGCGCTCGCGATCCGAGCCGGAGCGAGTTCTGCGGCGGGCAGTCCCGCGACCGACTTCTCGGTCCTGCGGCTGAAGCGCGACATCCTGAACCGAAGCACCGTCGGCGTCATGGGCACCTACCGATCGCACACCGAGAGCGGGCTGGGGCGCAACGTCGCGGGCGGGGTGGACGCGCGTTTCGGTTTCTTCGAGCACCTCGACATCCAGACCTACGCCGCGTGGACGCAGAACGAGCTCGAGGACGAGACCGGGATGAGCTATCTGGGGCAGCTCGACTACAACGGTGACCGCTACGGACTCAAGGCGGAGCGACTGGTCGTGGGGGATGGCTTCGATCCAGGGATCGGATTCCTGCGACGCTTCGATTTCCAGCGGAACTACGCCGAGGCGCGGCTCAGCCCCCGACCGCACTCGATCGGCTGGCTGCGCAAGATCGGCTGGACTGGCAGCGTGGATTACACGACCGACAACGAATCGGTCCTCGAGACCCGGATCTTCTCGCTGCGGACCCAGGTCGAGATGGAAAACGGCGACCAGTTCAACGTGAACCTGGCCCGAAACCACGAGGTCCTGAGCGAAGAGTTCGTGCTCGACAGCGACGAAGGGATCGGCGTCGGCGTTGGCCCCTACGACTTCGACCACGTCCGGCTGAGTTACCAGGCCGGGCCCCAGCGCCCGGTTTCCGGGAACTTCGCCTACCAGCAGGGAGGCTTCTTCTCGGGGACGCGACGGGGGGCAGCGTGGCGGGGGCGGGTCGAGTTGACCACCCGCTTCACTCTCGAGCCGACCGTGTCCATGAACTGGATCGAGCTTCCCACCGGGAACTACGACACGAACCTGATCGCGTCGCGCATCAACTTCACGCTGTCGCCGCGCAGCTTCCTCGCTGCGTTTCTCCAGTACAACACGGCGGCGGACAGTCTCTCCACGAACGTCCGGTTCCGGTGGGAGTACGAGCCCGGAAGCGACTTCTACGTGGTGTACAACTCGCTGCGGGACACGCTGGCGCCGGGGTACCCGGAACTCGAGACGCAGTCGTTCATCGTCAAGTTCACCCGTCTGTTCCGGTTCTGACCGACCCTGCCGCTACGCCGGCGGGTTCCGGGCGGCGAACCCGCTGGCGATCTCGGTGAGCCAGGGCTCGATGTTCCGGTAGAGCGTGTTCCGACAGTGGAAGCGGTAGAGATAGGTGCGGCCGTCCACGAGGTTGTACACGACCCATTCGAGGTAATCCGCGAGCTGCGTCTCCAGCGAATAGAGCACCGCGATCCCCCGGCCATCGTCGAGGATCTCGTGCCGCAGCATCCGGTAGTTCTCTCCGAGGCCAGCCGCCGCCGCGCTGTAGAAGCTCTCGAGCGTCACTTCCGGCCCGACGCTCTGGACCGTCACCTCGAGCGTGGCGTGGACGGTGGCGCCGTCCCCCTCCACCGCCAGCGGACCGCTGCGGAACCCCACGAGGAGGGTCTCGTCCGCCTGCCGCAGGAAGTGGGACCGGGTCCAACTCTGCGGAGTCCGGAGCGACAGGTTGAAGTCCGGCTCCTCGTAGAGATCGAAGGTCGAGGCCGACTCGATGGAGAACTCCTCGTAGAGCCGATCGAGCGTCGGCCCGTAAGCCTGGATGCTGCGCTCCTCACCGGTCGTGAACACGCCGTAGAGCAGCCCGTCGGACTCGATGAGCAGCAGGCGGCCCGCCTGCGGGCGACGCTCCCACGCGAACGTCCACAGCATGCCCTCGTCCTCGCCCACCTGGACCGGTTGCTCGGAGTGGACGATCTGCTCCACGATGTAGAACTGGTCCGCGACCTCGCGCAGCGTCTGTCCTCCCGGCGCGGGACCCGCCATGACCTGCACCTGGATGCCGTCCCGTTCGGGAACGTCCACCGAGGGGCCGCTGAAGGTGGTCATCCGGTAGCCGCCCTGTTCGGTCGAAGCCGATGTCCACCCCTGCGGGAGGGGTAGCGAGACCTCGATCCCGGGCAGGTACACCGTGATCAGCGGCGGCTGTCCGGTCCCTTGACACGACAGCGCCCCGAGCAGGGAAAGCGCAAGGAGCGCGCGCCATGGCCGCCCCGACGTCACCGTCGCTCCGGCGTCCCGCGGCACGACCGTCAATCCAGCCGGTAGTTGGGGGCTTCCTTGGTCACGACGACGTCGTGGGCGTGGCTCTCGCGCTGCCCTGCCCCGGTGACCCGGACGAAACTGGCCTCCCGTCGCAGCTCGGCGAGCGTGCGGCATCCGGCGTACCCCATGCCCGACCGGAGCCCGCCGACGAGCTGCTCGACGACGCCGGCGAGCGGTCCCTTGGTCGGAACGCGGCCCTCGATGCCCTCCGGCACCATCTTGGATTGCGGCCGCCCCGCCTGGTAGTAGCGATCCGCCTGTTCGCCGCTCATGGCGCCGAGAGAGCCCATCCCGCGATAGCTCTTGAAGGTCCGTCCCTGGTAGAGGATCGTCTCGCCCGGGCTCTCGTCGGTTCCGGCCAGGAGGTTGCCCACCATGACGCTGTCCGCTCCGGCGGCGAGCGCCTTCACGATGTCTCCGCTGAAGCGGATCCCGCCATCGGCCACCACCGGCACCTCGGCGACGGAACACGACCGCCGGATGGCGCTGAACTGCGGCATCCCGGTTCCGGCGACGACTCGCGTGGTGCAGATCGAGCCGGGACCCATGCCCACCTTGATCCCGTCGGCGCCGGCGTCGGTCAGGGCCTCCACCGCCTCCGCGGTGGCGACGTTCCCGGCCACCACATCCACCGAGTCGGGGAGTTCCCCGCAGAGGCGCCTCACGGTGTCGAGCGCGGAGCGGGTGTGGCCGTGGGCGGTATCCACCACGACCGCGTCCACCTGACGCTCGGCGAGGCGGCGGGCCCGGCGGATCGCCGGGTCTCCCACCCCGACGGCGGCGGCGCAGCGCAGCCGTCCGAGGTGGTCCTTGGTCGCATGGGGATAGGTGTGGGCCTTCTGGATGTCCTTGACGGTGAGCAGCCCGACGAGCGCGCCGCTGTCATCGAGTACCGGCAGCTTCTCGACCCGATGCTCGTGGAGGATCGCTTTCGCCTGCTCGAGGGTGGTGCCGAGCGGGGCGGTGTGGAGCGGGTCGCGCGTCATCAGTTCCGACACCAGACGCTCGCCGTGGGTCTCGAAACGCAGGTCCCGACTGGTGAGGATGCCTGTGAGCCCCTCCGCGCCGACGACCGGGAGTCCCGAGATCCGGTGGCGCCTCATGAGCTGAAGCGCGTGGGACACCGGGGCGTCCGGCGCCACCGTGACCGGATCCACGACCATGCCGCTCTCCGAGCGTTTCACCTTGGCCACCTCGGCGGCCTGACGGTCCGCCGGGAGGTTGCGGTGGATCACGCCGATGCCGCCGAGGCGCGCCAGCGCGATGGCGAGACGCGCCTCGGTGACGGTGTCCATCGCGGCGCTGGCCACCGGGATGCGGAGCTCGATCCGCCGGCTGAACCGCGTGACCACATCGGTCTCGGAGGGCAGGATCTGCGAATAGCGCGGCACCAGCAGGACATCGTCGAAGGTGAGGGCGAGGGGCGGGTCGGACGGGGCGGCCGGCGGCGGTGTCGAACTCATACGGCGGGGGCGCGCTGCCTCGGTGTCACTTTCATTGGGCGCCTACCCGAGCCGCACCCCGCCCCGCCCCGCCCCCACCGGGAGAACTGGCCGGGAGAACTGGCCGGGAGAACTGGCCGGGAGAGCCGGGGGAGAGCGGCGCTCCAGGACTCATGCGGCGAGGCAGCACTTCTTGTACTTCTTGCCGCTGCCGCAGGGACAGGGCGCGTTGCGGCCGATCTTGGCCTTGCCGCGCTTCACCGGAACCACGCGGGGCCGGGACGCCGGACGCGGAGGAGCCGCCGGTCCCGAAACGCCCGGCTGCGGGGCGGTCGCGAGGGCTGGCGCTGTGCGCCTCGGAGCCGGCGCCGGCTGAGCCCGCACCGCCTTCAGGATGAACAGGAAGCGAACCGTATCCCGCTCGATCCGGTCCCACATGGCCTCGAAGAGCGCAAAGGATTCCTTCTTGTACTCGATCAGCGGATTGCGCTGGCCATAACCTCGGAGCCCGATCCCCTGCTTCAGGTGGTCCATCGCGTGGAGGTGATCCTTCCACTGGGAATCCACGATGTGGAGCATGATGTAGCGCTCCTGGCGCCGCATCAGCTCCTCGCCGATCTCGGCCTCCTTCTCCGCGTAGCGCGCCGGAACCGCATCGGCGAGGAGCTTCAGCACCTCGTGGCGGCCGAGCCGGTCGAACGCGATCCCGTCGTCCGCCTCGGGGACGAATCCGTACTGGGCGCGCAGACCCTCGCTCAGACCGGCGTAGTCCCAGTCGTCGGGATCCTGCTCGGTCGAGAGCCACTGGTCCACCAGGGCCTCCCCGATGCGCGACGCGAGCTCCAGGACGTACTCGCGCTGGTCCTCTCCCTCGAGGATGCGCCGCCGCAGCCCGTACACCGCGACGCGCTGCTTGTTCATCACGTCGTCGTATTCGAGCAGGTGCTTGCGGTAGGAGAAGTTCTGCGCCTCGACCTGCTTCTGGGCGCGCTCGATGGCGCGGGTGACCATCCGCGCCTCCACCGGAACCCCCTCCTCCATCCCGAGCCGCTGCATGAGACCGCTCATCCGATCGCTTCCGAAGATGCGCATCAGATCGTCCTCGAGCGAGAGGAAGAACCGGGAGCTGCCGGGATCCCCCTGGCGGCCGGCGCGCCCCCGCAACTGGTTGTCGATGCGCCGCGCCTCGTGGCGCTCGGTACCGACGATGTGGAGCCCGCCGAGCCCGACGACCTCATCGTGGCCGGCGCGGGTGCGCTCGCGGGCCGCCCGAACGGCGCCCTCCCATACCTCGCCGGGGGCTTCGGTCCAGTCCACGCCCTGCTTGAGCAGGTCGGCCTTGGCCAGTTCGTCGGGGTTCCCACCGAGCAGGATGTCGGTCCCCCGTCCGGCCATGTTGGTCGCGATCGTCACCGAGCCACCAACGCCGGCCTGGGCCACGATCTCGGCTTCACGCTGGTGGTACTTCGCATTGAGCACGACATGGCGTACGCGTTGCCGCTTCAGGAGCCGCGAGAGGCGCTCGCTCTTCTCGATCGAAGTCGTGCCCACCAGCACCGGCCGACCGGCCTGCTGTTCGGCGGCGATCTCCTCGACGATCGCGTTCATCTTCTCGCGCTCGGTCCGGTACACCACGTCCGCATGCTCTTCTCGCACGAGGGTGCGGTTCGTCGGGATCGGCACGACTTCGAGCTCGTAAATCCGTTCGAATTCGGTCGCCTCGGTCTCGGCGGTCCCGGTCATCCCGCTCAGCTTTCCGTACATCCGGAAGTAGTTCTGGAACGTGATCGTGGCGAGGGTCTGGTTCTCCCGCTCGATCTTCACGTTCTCCTTCGCCTCGACCGCCTGGTGGAGTCCGTCGGACCACCGGCGACCGGGCATGAGCCGACCGGTGAACTCGTCCACGATGACGACCTTGCCGTCCTTGATCGTGTAGTCCTTCTCCCGCTTGTAGAGGGCGTGGGCCCTCAGCGCCTGGTTCAGGTGATGGAGCAGCGTCATGTGCGCCGGCTCGTAGAGGTTCTCCACGTGGAGCAGCGCTTCGGCCCGGGGCACCCCCTCTTCGGTGAGCGTCACCGTGCGGGATTTCTCGTCCACCGTGTAGTGGAGGTCGCGACGCAGGTTGGGGATGATCCGGTCCACCGTGTAGTAGAGATCGGTGGAGGCCTCCGCCGGGCCGCTGATGATGAGGGGCGTTCGAGCCTCGTCGATCAGGATCGAGTCCACTTCGTCCACGATGGCGTAGTGGAACAGGCGCTCGACTTCCTTGCCGTCGGTGTCCCGCTCGATCCGGGGAAAGATCCGGTGCACGAAGTTCTCGGAGGCGAACTTCATGTTGTCGCGGAGATAGTCGAAGCCGAACTCGTTGTTCGTGCCGTAGGTGATGTCGGCGGCGTAGGCCTGTCGGCGGGCGACATCGGTGAGGCCGGTCTGGATCACCCCGACCTCGAGCCCGAGGAACCGGTACACGCGCCCCATCCAGTCCGAGTCGCGCTTGGCGAGGTAATCGTTCACCGTGACGACGTGGACACCCTTTCCCGACAGGGCGTTCAGCACGGCGGCGAGGGTCGCCACCAGGGTCTTGCCCTCGCCGGTCTTCATCTCGGCGATGCGCCCGCGGTGGAGGATCGCGCCTCCGAGGATCTGCACGTCGTAGTGACGCATCCCGAGCGTGCGGCGGGCCGCCTCTCGGGTGACGGCGAAGGTCTCCGCCATCAGGTCGTCGAGCGGCTCCCCGTTGTCGGCGCGGCCCCGCAGGAACCCCAGCCGACCCCGGAGCGCCCCGTCGTCGAGCCCTTGCAGGCCGTCCTCGAGCCCGCCGACGGCGGAGACCAGCGACTGCAGCCGCTTCAGCTCCCGTTCAGACTTCTTGCCGACGATCTTCGTGAGAACGCTTTGGAACACGATGGACGCCGACCGGGCGCGCAATGGTAGCGCCGAAGTCGCGCCCCCCGGGACGTCTGCAGACGTAGCCGACCCGGAAACCGACGACGCGAGGAAACGGAGGAGGGGCGCGCCGCCGCTACGGCGTGTAGTCGAGGATGAAGCCGCGGGGGTCCCGGGCGCGGTTGTTCACCCACACCTCGTAGTGGAGGTGCGGAGAGCGCGTCCGTCCGGTGCTGCCGACTTCTCCGACGAGAGCCCCGCGCTGGAGACGCTGGCTGCGACGCACCAGAACCCGCGACAAATGGGCGTAGCGGGTGGTGCGGTCGAAGCCGTGCGACACGACGACGTAGCGGCCGTAGGTCGGTGAGTTCCCGGTCTCGATCACGACACCGTCGGCCGTCACCCGAACCGCGGTCCCGGCGGCCGCCGAGATGTCGAGCCCGTAGTGCATCTCGATCTCGCCGGTGAACGGATCCGGCCGGCGTCCGTAGCCGGAGGACACGTACCCCCGGACGGGCCATACCGAAGGCGTCGAGGCGAGCAGACGGCTCTTCTCCATCATGACCTGCTCGAGGGCGGCGCCCTGGCGGTCGAGGGTCGCCAGCCGCCCCGACAGATCCTCGATGCGCTCGGCCACATAGTCGTAGCCCGGCGCTCCCAGCGTTCCACCGAGCCCGCCCATCCGGGGGGCCACCGGCTCGGCTCCCGCCAGGACGGCGAGCCGCCGCATCTGGACCTCGAGCGTCTGGAGACGGCCCGCCATGCGCTCGGTGTCCCGGGCGTAGCCGCGGCTCAGCTCGCGAAGCGCGTCCCGTTCCTCGACCAGAGCGTGCAGATCGTCGCTCTGGCCGACGCGGAGCAACCAGCCGTAATGGGCCGCCGCTCCCAGCACCGCCAGAACCCCGAGGCCCGCGATCAGCCGCCGAAGTGGGGTGATGCGGACCTCCCGGGGACTTCGCCCGGCTCCCCCGAAGAGCACGATGCGCTCCCTTCCCGGCTGCGAAATTCGGCGGAGAGCGTGAAACGCACGAGGAAATGCCCGACGGAACATAGAGTTAAAGTGAATTCTTAACCGCTGGAGACCCTCGGGTCAAATTCAGCCGCCTCGAGCGCCGTACTTCCGCCGGCGCCGGGAGCCGGGCCGACGACGGATTCACGGGTTTGGCGTTCCCGAATCGGAGCTCGCCGAGAGCCGAGGCAGATCCTCTGGACCCCACGCGGGTCGTGCGCCATCACCGGCGGCTCGGAGCTTGGCGACGGCGGAAGCCACCGGATCCGCGACGGGGGGCAGAGCGATCCGGACCCCCCCGCCGACCGCAACCGCGTCCGAGGCGCCCGCCGACGAGCGCAGCGCATCGAGCCCGGACGAGAGGAGGCTCTCGGCGCCGACGGGGTTCGAGGTCTGGAGGTGGTACATCCCGGCGGCGACCTTCACGAGCGCCTGGAGCGGCAGCCGTCGGGCGCCGCGGGCCGCGGCCCACTCCTCTTCGAGGACATCGTGGGCCTCGAAGAAACGGCGTTCGTTGAACAGCCGCGCCGCCGCCCGAATCCGCTCGCGGGCGTGGTCGTCAGGATCCGCCACGATCCGCGGAGTCTAAGGAAGAGGATCCGCCGCGATCCGTGGCGCCCAGCGAAGCAGGCGGCCTCCGTCAGCGGCGCTCCGCGACCTCTCCCGGGCCCATCGGGACCGGAGGCGGCAGGCCGGCGGTGGCCCGGAACTGCAGGGCCTCCTCGAAGTGGGGCGGCAGGATGTTCGTATCCCCGCTGAGGTCGGCGATGGTGCGGGCCACCCGAAACGCCCGGGTCACGCCGCGAGCCGACATTCCCAGCCCGTCCATGGCCCAGCCCACGAGGGAACGGAACGGCCCGTCCGCCCCGCAGGCCCGCCGGACATCGCTGACCGTGGCCCATTCCTGCGGACTGCCTTCCCGGAACCGGCGTTCCCGCCGCTCGCGGGCCCGAAGCACCCGCCCGCGCACGGTCTCGGTGGACTCCCCACCCGTACCTCCGAGGACTTCGCGGGAAGTGACCGGACGGACGGTCAGATGGATGTCGATCCGGTCGAGGAGTGGACCCGAGATCCGCGAGCGGTAGCGGCCCACCGCCGTCGGCGAGCACTGGCAGGGGCGCCCGCCATCGCCGTGGAAGCCGCAGGGACACGGGTTCATGGCGGCGACGAGCTGGAAGCGCGCCGGGAATCGCACCGAGCAGCGGACCCGTCCCACGTGGATCAGGCCGCTCTCGAGCGGCTGGCGCAGGCACTCGAGGACCGGACGCTGGAACTCGGGGAGCTCGTCGAGAAAGAGGACGCCGCGGTGGGCGAGCGTCACTTCGCCGGGCGACGGCCCGGGGCCCCCGCCGGCCATCCCGGCGTAGGAGATCGTGTGGTGCGGGGCCCGGAACGGGGGCGTGAGCGGCGACGGCGGGGGCGGACGACCCACCGCGGACCGAATGCGGGCCACGTCCATCGCCTCGGATGGCGTGAGCGGCGGGAGCAGATCGGGCAGGAGGCCCACGAGCAGCGTCTTCCCGCTGCCGGGCGGACCGGTGAAGAGGAGGTTGTGGCCTCCCGCCGCCGCGATCTCGAGCGCCCGCCGCGCCCGCGGCTGACCCCGCACCTCGGAGAGATCGGCGACGAACCGGGCCCGCAGCCGACGGGGAGGCGGGGCGGCGTGCGGCTCCGGGAGCGAGTCGGCGGAGAGCAGTTGGAGCGCCTCCCCGATCGTGCTCACCGGGAAGACGCGGAGGCCCTCGGCCAGCGCGGCCTCGTCGGCGTTCTCGCGGGGGACGAGCGCGAGCTCGTAGCCGGCGGCGGCCGCCTCCCACGCGATCGGGAGCGCCCCCCGGACCGGACGCACGGACCCGTCGAGGGCGAGTTCGCCGAGAAGGAGCGCGTCGCGGAGCCGCCTCCGCCCGGCGAGGCCGGAGGCGGCGAGGAGGCCGACGGCCACCGCGAGGTCGAAGCCCGCTCCCTCCTTGCGCACGCCGGCGGGGGCGAGATTCACGATGACGTGCGCCAGCCCGGGCAGGAAGCCGGTGTTGCGGAGCGCGGCGAGGACCCGCTCCCGGGACTCGCGGATCACCGTGTCCGGAAGCCCGACGGTGCGGAAGCTGGAGCTGTCGTTGGACGAGGGCACGAAGTCCACTTCCACCCGCACGAGCAGCCCGTCCACGCCTCGGACGGCGCCGGTCCGGGTGACCGCGAGCCGACGCTGACGGCGGGGCGGGGCGGCATCGCCGGGAGGGCGGCCGGTCGGACTCGGGGTGGAGGCGGGAGTCGAGCGAGGGGGTTTGGGCGGCATGCACGATCAGACGGAATCGGCCGGGATTCCAACCAGGCAGGGAGGCGGTGTCGAAAACTCGCGTCCCCAGGCGCCAGGCCGGGAGAGCCGGCGCTGGCGGGCTCCCGACCAGCGGCTCTTTGAATTGCGGACTGGAGTCCGGCGCGCCGGCAGATCGCCTGGGAATTGCCGGGCTGGAGTCCGGCGCGCCGGCAGATCGCCTGGGAATTGCCGGGCTGGAGTCCGGCGCGCCGGCAGATCGCTTGGGAATTGCCGGACTGGAGTCCGGCGCGCCGGCAAGGGACTGGAGTCCGGCGCCAGTTCTCCCGGCCAGTTCTCCCGGTGGGGGCGGGGCCCGGCATGGGACTGGAGTCCGGCGCTCCGGCGGCGGCGGGTTACGATTCGGGCCCGAATCCGGCCCCAACCTCATGGACATCCTCTCGCTGCTCACCGCTGCCGGCGCCGGCGTCATCAGCTTCCTGTCGCCGTGCGTGCTCCCGCTGGTGCCCGGCTACATCTCCTTCGTCTCGGGCGCATCCCTGACCGAGCTGACGAGTGGCGCGGGAACCGCGGCCGAGCAGGCGGCCCGCCGGCGACGCATCGTCACGAACACCGTGCTGTTCGTACTCGGCTTCTCGGTCATCTTCGTCGCGATGGGGGCGTCGGCCACCTACGCCGGGCAGTGGCTCGCCGGAAACCGCCTGTGGCTGAACCGGATCGCCGGGACCGCCATCGTGATCCTCGGCCTCCACGTCATGGGCGTCGTGAAGATTCCGTTCCTCAACGTGGAGAAACGCTTCCACTCCCAGCGCGAGCCGGTCGGCTGGATCGGATCGTTCTTCATCGGGCTCGCGTTCGCCTTCGGCTGGTCGCCCTGCATCGGCCCGATCCTCGCCGGCGTCCTCGTGCTCGCGGCGAGCCACGAGACGGTCGGCCAGGGCATCGTGCTGCTGTCGGCTTACTCCGCCGGGCTCGGAATCCCGTTCATCCTGACCGGCCTCGCGGTGGATCGGTTCTTCGCGGTGTCGAAGCGGGTGAAGCGCCACATGCGGGCGGTCGAGATCGTCGCCGGCGGACTTCTGGTGGTGATCGGGCTGCTCGTCTTCACCGACAGCCTTCAGTGGCTGTCCCAGTACCTGACCTTCCTCCCGGTGCTCGGCTGAACGCCCACCGCCCCGAATCGCCATGCCCACCCTGTTCGCCGCCGCGCTCCTCCTCTTCTTCGCCTCCGTGACCGCGGCGCAGGACCCGTGGGAGGTCCCGGAGGAGGCGCGGGCGGCAGCGAACCCGGTGCCCGCGGGGGACGCCGCGGTGGAAGCGGGACGCACGTTCTACACCGCCCGGTGCGCCTCCTGCCACGGCGACGAAGGCAAGGGGGACGGGCGGGCCACCCGGTTCATCAAGCCGGCGCCCGCCGACATCTCGACCGCCGAGGCGCGGGACCGGATGACCGACGGCGAGATGTTCTACAAGATCACCGAGGGAAAGAAGCCGATGCCGGGGATGAAGCGGACGCTCAGCGAGGAAGAACGCTGGCAGGTCGTCCACTTCCTGCGCACCCTGCAACCTCCGCGCTGACGCGGCGGCTGTCGTCGGCCCGCGTCGGGGAGAGGAAGAGGACAACAACATGACCCACACCCGCCCGCTCCACCTCCTGGCCGCCGCCGTCGTGCTCGCCGGGGCCTGCGTCGCCCCCCCGCCGTCGGAGGAGGGCGCCGGCGCCGGGCTCGCCGCTTCGATGCCCGCACTGGTCCTGCCCCATGCCGACGGAAGCGGAGAACTCGACCTGCTCGCCGCCACCGAAGGCAAGGTGGCGCTGGTGGATCTGTGGGCCACCTGGTGCGTTCCGTGTGTCGCCGAGCTGCCTCATCTCCAGGAGCTCTCCGAGGATCTCCCCGAGGAGGACTTCCTCATGCTCGGCATCGTCCTCGACTCGGGGGACGCCGAGGGGGTCAACGAATTCATCGCCGAACGGGACATCTCCTACCCGAACGTCATGGGCGAAAACGAGGACCGGGACGCGTTCGGCCCGTTCCTCGGCTACCCGACCAAGTACCTCATCGATCGCGACGGCAAGCTGGTGAAGCGCTACTTCGGAGCCGTGGGCGAGATCCTCGACCACGAGATCGGGCAGCTCCTCGAGACAGGCGCGCTGCCGTAGGGCCGAGGCGCCGGGCAGAAAGAAAGACCGGCGCCCCGGCTCGCCTTACCCGTGGCGGAGCTGATTCTCGGACGCCTCACCCGTCGCGGAGCTGGTTCTCGGACGCCGCCACCACGCTGGCGACGGTCAGGTCGCCGGTCACGTTGGTCGCGGTCCGGATCATGTCGAGGATCCGGTCCACGCCGAGGATCAGCGCGACGCCCGCCGCCGGGACGCCGATCGCCTGCAGGATGATCACCAGCATGATGATCCCGGCGCCCGGGACCGCCGCGGTCCCGATCGAGACCAGAACCGCGGTGATGACGATGGTGAGCTGCCCTTCGAGCCCGACGCCGAGTCCGAGCGACTGGGCGATGAACATCGCCGCGACCGCCTGGTAGAGCGCGGTCCCGTCCATGTTCACCGTGGCGCCGAGGGGCAGAACGAACGAGGAGACCTCGTCCGATACGCCCAGGTCCCTCTGCGCCCGGTCCATGGTCACCGGCAGGGTCGCGCCGCTGGAGCTGGTGGAGAAGGCGACGAGCTGCACCTGGGCGGCGGCCGGGAAGAACCGCCGGAGCGACAGCGGGGTGAACAGGCGCAGCATCAACGGATAGACCACGAGCATCTGGGTGGCGAGACCCGCCACCACGACGAGGCAATAGAAGCCGAGCGCGCCGAGAAGCTGCGTGACCTGGGCGGGGTCGTCGCCCGCCATCCCGGTGATCGCCGTCGCGATCAGCGCGAAAACCCCCACCGGCGCCATGAGCATCACGATGTGGACGACCTCGATGACGACCGCTTCGAGTCCCTTGAAGAACCCGAGCAGGGGCCCGGCCCGATCCGCCGGAATCCGCAGGAGGGCGATGCCGAACAGGAGCGACAGGAACACGATCTGGAGCATGTTCCGGTTGCTGGTGGCGGACGACACCGCGTTGGCGGGCACGATGTCCTCGAGCATGCTGAGCGGTCCGCGCTCCTCCACCATGGCGCTGGCCTGGCCTTCCCGGCTGGCGGCGGCGTCCTCGTACTGCGCTGCGAGCTCCTGCTGGAGCGCCTCCGGAACCTGATCGCCGGGGCGCAGCACATTGACGTAAACGAGGCCGATCGTGACCGAGATGGCGGTCGTGGCGATGTAGATCCCGATCGTCTTGCCGCCGATCCGGCTCACCTTGCGCATGTCGCTGAGCGAGGCCACGCCGAGAACCAGCGACGCCACGACCAGCGGGACGGCGATGACCTGGAGGCCGTTGAAGAAGATCGTCCCGAAGGGGGACACGAAGTCGGCGGTGAAGCCGCTCCACCCGAAGGCGGCGGCGGCGATGCCATAGACGATGCCGAAGACCAGACCGAGGAGGATCCGGAACCACAGCGTCCGGTGCCAGGGAGTCGCTTTGTTCATGACGGAGGACCGGGGGGGAAGGGGCTCGGCGGGCGGGCGATGGTTGTGCTCAGGAGCGGTCGACGCCCGGGCGCCGGCCGCGGAGCACGAACCGCCCCAGCCTGCCGAGCCGGGTGAGTCGGATGGGTGGCCGTTCGCCCGGGTTGCTCCCGTAGGCGCCAACCTGGATCACGGCCTGGCCGGAGAGGATGAGAAGCAGGTCCTCTCCCAGCAGTTTGCGGCGGAACCCCCGCAGCGGGCGCACCTCTTTGGCCTCGTCCGGCCAGGCGGCGGCGATGGCCCGGAGCTCCTCATGGGTGGCGAGGAGTTCGGGGGCCACCCCGCTCTCCGCCGCCCGCAACTTGAGCCACGTCTCGAGGAGGAGCGCGAGAGACTCCGGGGCGCGCCCCCGGGGCAGCTTGCCGGTCCCGGTGAACTCCACCTGGCGCTTCGCGCCCTCGGCGATGACCCGGAGCACGGTGGCGGCGTTCTTGGAAAGCACCGTGCGCGCGTGTTGCGCCGCCTTGGGATCCCCCTTCGGGGGACGCCCCGATGGAGAGCGCTGGTACGGGGCCAGCAGATCGCGTTCGTTCTTCGGTTGACGGCGAGCCAGGTCGCGGACCGCACCGCCCTTCAGCACCCAGCCCCGGGGCAGGTTCCGGGAACGGGCGCGCTCTTCCCGCCACTGGCAGAGCGCTGCGAGGGAGCCGCGCTGCGAGGGCGTGAATCCGGGGCCGTCGAGCATCCGGTAGGCCTCCTCGACCGGAGGCAGGCCGTAGTTCTCGGCCTCGGTCAGGGGGAGCATCTCCTCCTCCAGCCACTCGGCGCGCCCCAACGCCTCGGCGCGGGCCACCAGCTTGTCCCGGAGCGCCAGGAGATACCGGACATCGCTGATCGCGTAGTCCACCTGCCGCGGGGTCAGCGGCCGCCTCTTCCAGTCCGACATCTGCTGCTGCTTCGACAGCTCCCGGCCCACGAAGCCGGCGACGAGGACCCGAAGCGCCACCTGGGTCCGCTTGCCGTGGCCGATGACGGCGGCGGCGACCTGGGTGTCGAAGATGTTTTTCGGTACGACTTCGGCGGCGTGGTGGAAGATGTCGAAGTCGTGCTTCCCCGAGTGGACGACCTTGGTCACGGCCGGGTCCGCGACCAGCTCGTAGATCGGAGTCAGGTCGTCGAGGGCGAGCGGGTCCACGACCGCTTCCAGGCCGGGGGCGGCGACCTGGATGAGGCAGAGCTCCGGAAACAGACGGTTCTCCGGAATGAACTCGGTGTCGAGACCGAACTCCCCCGCCTTGCGGAGGGCGGCGACCAGCTCCACGAGCTCGTCCTGCTCGCGGACGATCTGGACCGGAGGCCCGGCGACCACGGAACCCGGCCGCGATCGCGGTCGCCGGCCCGCGGGGGCGCGACGGCGCGATTTCCGCGGCGGCCCCTTCGGCGGTCCCTTCTTGCGGGCTCCGGAAGCGCCGCCCCCGGTCTCCGCTGCGACAGGACGCCTGCGGCCCGTCTTCGCCGTCTGCCGTGTTTCCAAATGAGTTCGGGACGCTGGTTCGACGCCGGGAGTCTGCATCTCCCGGGCGCGGCCCGTTTGCGCGCGGCCCCGTTCGGGGGGCGAGACGCCGGTTCCGTCCTGGCCCGTAGTGTACTGCCGCCCATCCGACGGGCATACGATCCCCCCAGGACCCTTCGCATGAACGACCCCACGCTGATCAGCGTCCTGCCGCCCGTTCTGGCGATCGTGGTGGCGCTCGTGACCCGGCAGGCCGTGCTCGCGCTCCTCGCCGGCGTGGTCGTCGGAGAACTGATCCTCGGCGGGTCGGTGCTGCCCGCTCTGGCGGCGAGCGTGGGTCGGGTCACCGAGGCGTTCTCGGGGAATGCCTCGATCCTCCTGTTCAGCATCCTGGTGGGCGCGGTGCTCGCGCTCATCGGCCGCATCGGCGGCGTCAACGGTTTCGTGAACTGGGTGACGTCGCGGGGCGTCGTGAACGGGCCCCGGGGAGCGCAGGCGGTGGCGCTCGTCCTCGGACTGGGAGTGTTCGTCGAGTCGAGCATCACCTGCCTCGTCAGCGGGACGGCGGCCCGGCCGCTGTTCGACCGGTTCCGGCTGTCGCGCGAGAAGCTGGCCTACCTGACCGACTCCACATCGGCCCCGGTCTGCATCCTGATCCCGATGAACGGATGGGGCGCGCTGATCATCGGGATCCTCGCCACCCTGGGGTTCGAGGACGGGGTCGCGCTCCTGGTGGGGAGCATCCCGTTCAACTTCTATGCGCTCGCGGCGCTCGGCCTCGCGTTCTGGTTCGGGCTCTCGAACCGGGACTTCGGGCCCATGGCCCGCGCCCAGGAGCGGGCGCGCACGACCGGAGAACTGATCCGGAAGGGCGCCCGCCCGCTGGTGAGTTCCGAGGTCCTCGCGACCGCGCCCGCCCCCGGCATCCCGGAGCGGGCCCGGAACATGGTGGCGCCGCTCCTGGTGCTGCTCGCCATGATCTTCGTGGGGCTGTGGGTGACCGGAGAAGGCGATCTTCTCGCCGGCGACGGCGGAACTTCGGTGCTGTGGGCGACGCTGTCCGCGATCGTGGTCGCCGCCGGGCTCGGCCTCGCCGGACGGGCGATCCGCCTCCAGGAGGCGGTGGACCTCATCCTCAAGGGCGCCGGAGGGATGGTTCCGGTCGTCGCCGTGCTCCTCATGTCCTTCGCCATCGCGGGGGTGGCCCGCGACCTCGGCACCGGGGCCTACCTCGCCGGGCTCGCGGAGGCCGCGATGCCGCTGTGGGTCGTGCCGGCGGTGCTGTTCGTGGTGAGCGGAGTGACGGCCTTCTCCACCGGCACCTCGTGGGGGACCTTCGGGATCATGCTCCCCTTGGGAATCCCGGTGGGGGTCGCGCTCGGTCTCGATCCGGCGCTCGTCCTCGGCGCCGTCCTCTCGGGAGGGATCTTCGGGGACCACTGCTCGCCGATCTCCGACACCACGATCATCGCCTCCATGGCGTCGGCGTCGGATCTGGTGGACCACGTGAACACCCAGTTGCCCTATGCCCTGCTCGGCGCCGCGATCGCTATCGTGCTCTTCCTCGGAGCCGGGCTGGCGGGCTGACGGGCCGTAGAATCGGGCGCCGCCGATGACCGACGCCGCCCTCCTCGACGCTCTCGAGCCGGAGGTGCGCCCGCGTTCCGGGAGTCCGGACCTCGTGCCCCTCGACCCGGATCATCCGGGGTTCCGGGATCCGGTGTACCGGGAGCGCCGCAACCAGATCGCCCGGCTCGCCCGGGAATACCGTCAGGGCGACCCCGCGCCGACCGTCGCGTACACCGAGGACGAAGACGCGGTCTGGCGCCGGGTTCTGGAAGACCTCGAGCCGCGGCATCGGAACGCGGCCTGCCGGGAGTATCGGGACGGCGTGGGCGTCGTGGGACTGCCACGGGACCGGATCCCGCAGCTCGAGGAAGTGAACGAGCGGATCCGGCCGCTGACCGGGTTCCGGATGCTGCCGGTCGCCGGGCTCGTCACCGCCCGGGCGTTCCTCGAGTTCCTCGCCGACCAGGTCTTCCTCGCAACCCAGTACATCCGCCACGCCAGCCGCCCGCACTACACGCCGGAACCGGATGTGATCCACGAACTCGTGGGGCACGCCGCGTCGTTCGCACATCCGGCGTTCGCCGATCTCTCGGCGCACTTCGGACGGGCGACGCGGCGCGCCTCCGACGAGAGCGTGGAGCGGCTCGCCCGGCTCTACTGGTTCACGCTGGAATTCGGCGCGGTGCTGGAAAACGGCGTCCCCCGGGCCTGCGGCGCCGGGTTGCTTTCGTCGGTGGGCGAGATGGACCGGCTGGAGGCGGCGGAGCTGCGGCGGTTCGACTGCGAGACGATGGCCTCCACCCCGTTCGATCCGACCGACTTCCAGCCGTTCTACTTCGTGGCGCCCGGCTTCGAGACCATGGTGCGGGAGGTGAGGGAGTTCCTCGGGCGGTACGCCGACTGACCGTCGCAGCGGGGCGGTGTGGACCGCCCCCGCTCTCCCGATGGGGGTTCTCCATCCAGAGCGGCACGGCTACGGGAGCCAGGGTATGGAGCGCCGCTCTCCACCGGTTCTCCCGGTAGGGGTGCGGCACCGCGAACCGCGCTCGCGCCGGGGCATTGCCGGACTGGAGTCCGGCGCGCCGGCGGGGAGATGCCGGTCGGGGAGATGCCGGTCGGGTTGGTCTCTCGGTGCCGGGCCCCTACCGGGAGAACCGGCGGAGTCCGGCGCGCCGGCGTCAGGTGGCGCGGATGACGACGACGGTGGAGTCGTCGTCGGGCGCTCCCGGACGGAAACGTCGCGTCACCCGGAGGATCCGGTCGCAGATCGCCGAGGCGGACGACGCCCGGCGGCGCTCGCGCGAGAGCAGCTTCGCCAGCCGCTCTCGTCCGTAGAGGTCTCCGGTCGCATCGGCCGACTCGGTGATCCCGTCGGTGTAGAGCCCGAGGACATCGCCGGTGGCGAGGCGGATGTCCTGCTCGAAGTAGCGGGGCGAGGGGAACAACCCCACCGGGAGCCCGCCGGCGTGGATGAATTCCACCTCGCCGTTGGCGCGGACGAGGACCGGAGGCGAGTGGCCGGCGTTGATGTAGATGAGCCGCCGCAACGGCACGTCGAGCACCCCGTAGAAGAGGGTGGCGTAGCGGGTCTCGCCGACGCTCTCGTAGAGCAGCCGGTTCGTGCGGCTCAGGATGGCGCGCAGCGACAGCTCGGAGTTCGCCAGCGAGAACACGGAGGCGCGGAGGACGGCCACCAGCAACGCCGCCGGGACTCCCTTGCCCGACACGTCGGCCACCGCGATCCCGATTCGGTCCTCGGCCAGCGGGATGAAGTCGTAGTAGTCGCCTCCGACCTGCGCGCACGGCTCGTAGGCGGCGGCTACATCGAGGCCGGCCAGATCGGGACGCTCCCGCGGGAGGAGGTCCTGGAGGACCTTGCCCGCGACTTCGAGCTCCGAGACCAGCCGCCGGCCCTCGACCGCCTTCTCATAGAACAGGATCCGTTCGATGGCGGGGGCCGCACCAAGGGCGTAGGCGCGGAGCGCGGCGCAGTCGGACTCCGTGAACGTGCCGCGAGCAGGAGACTCGACGGTCAGCACGCCGATCCGACGGCCCCCGGCCCCGAGCAGCGGCGCCGCCGCCACCGAACAGGTGGATCCGTCGAGCTCGGGATCCGGCGCGTCGGGCCCGACATCGGCGCGCACGCAGAGCCGCCCGCTGGCGAAGGCGGTCCGCACGACCCCGGAGGACGCCAGGTGGCGGCGTCCCCGCCCCGAACGCGCCTTCGGGAGGGCTGCGCCGCGGCCGCGGGCCCGGCGGCAGACCACAGCGTTGCCGTCCAGCCCGACGACCGTGATCGTGGCGCGGTCGGCCCGGGAGACCACCCGGCGGGCGCCGGCGAGGATCGTGTCCGCGGTGCGGCCGAGCTCGAGGCTGCGCCCGATCTCCTGGAACACCTCGAGGAGCGGTTCGACGCGAGGCGTCGGCTGCTGAACCGAGCCCGGGTGCGGGGGCTCGATCGGGGGGCCCCCCGAGCTCATGCCGCGCTCATCGCGAATCGCGGTGGCGATCGCGAGTCGTGCGGCCTACCGCTGGGCGAAGCAGTAGAACAGGCCGTCCCCGCCGGTGCCCTGGAGGTCCGACTGGCTGCAGCCGCGCGAACCGTGCGCCGAGTTCCACGAGGTCGGGTTGTCGCCTCCGCCGGTCCGGTCGTGGTGACCGACCAGCGCGCTTCCGTCGCTCGAGTTGGTCGTCCAGTTGGAGCAGGTGGTGTCCCCGTCCGCCATCGAGGCCATCCCGTCCATCATGCTGCCGGTGATGATGTCGTGGCGGTTCACGTCGTCACCGCGACCGGAGATCATCTCGCCGGACTCGGAGATCGAGTTGTCCTTGCTCAGTTTGTTGTTGTCGGAGTGGAGGTCGGCCACGCTCTCGGCCACCATGACGCCGTTCGCGTTGTGCCACGGCCCGGACCCGATCCGGTCGCGGGCGTTGACGCCGCCGTCGCCGGTCGTGCTCAGGTAAGCCCGCCAGGTGAGCCCCGAGTCCTCTCCGGCGAGCGCCGCGCAATGCGCATCGGCGCCGTCGAGACCCCCCAGGTTCGCCCCGTCTCCGGGACCGTGGCTGGTCAGGAAGAAGGTCATGGGCTCCTGGGCGGCGGCGCCGGACGCGACCAGCGCGAACACAGCGGACAGGAGGACGACGTGCTTTCTCATGGCAGGCTCCTTTCCGGCGCGGAGGCCGGAACGCGCATTGTAGGAGCGGGCGACCTCATCGCGCCGACGTGACGCCCGTTTCGCGGAATCGGCGCACGCCCCACCACAGCAGCGGCAGGATGAACACGACCCAGAATCCGTAGGTCAGGATGCGGTAGCCGACGCCGATGAGATTTTCCAGTCCGGCCTGGGCGAGAAGAACGGCGCCGAGGAGGACCACCGTCGAAGTGATCGGGCGCAGCGAGGGCCGGAGCGTCTCGCCGCGCTCCTCGAGGGCCCGCGCGATCCGTTCGTTGAAGGCGTGGATCAGGCTGGTCGCCGTCTCGACCAGCGTCCCGAAGAGGACCACCTGAAACAGGATGAGAAGGAGGGGAGACCCGATGGCGGCGAGCAGCGTGAGCGAGGGCACCGTCTCGTCCACCATCGCCGGGCCGAGTCCGGAGATCGCCACGAAGAAGAGGACGGCGGGGATGATCGCGATGGGGCCGGCGAGCAGGCCGGCGACGACGGCATCGCGGCGGGTCTTCAGATGGCGGGCGCAGAACAGGACGGCGGGGAGGGTTCCCACGTTGTAGGCCATGTACTCGGCGCCGCCGAGCGCCCAGTCCCGAGTGATCTCTCCCGCCGCGAGTCCGGCGGCGATGTCGTCGCCGAAGGTCTGAAACGCCGCGATCAGCACGACCGCATACACCACGTAGAGCGCGATGGACCAGAACGAGAGAAAGCTCTCGACGGCGGAGGTGCCCCGGAGGACCAGCCACCCGACGGCGGCCATGATGGCGAGGACGCCGACGACGTAGGGGAGGCCGAGCGAACGGGAGGCGATCTCCCCGCCGGCGGCGGCGACCACCGAGACGATGACGAACAGCGAGGCGAGGTAGAGCACCTCGTAGAGGGGGTGCCACCGGCCCAGGAGGGTGCGGGCGAAGTTGCGGTAGTCGAACGCTCCGGCGCGGCGGGAGATCTCGAAGGTGAGCGCGCACACGACCGACCACAGCGGCACAGTCACGATCGCCATCCCGAGCAGGCCGCCGAGAACCCCCTTGGTGAGGAAGAAATCCACCAGCTCGCGGCCGGTCCCGTAGCCTCCGGCGATGATCATGGACTGGAAGCAGAAGCCGGGGAGCAGGACCCGTCGGAACCACGGAGAACGGAGGGGGTTCGTCACGCGGGCGAGCATAAGGCGGGAGGGTTCGGCGGGCTGATACCTTTGGCCGGTTGGGTCGGGGACGACCCGGAACGAGGTGGAGGGCGCGATGAAACGAAGAACCCTGCTGCGGCTGGCCGGTGGTGGACTGGTCGGGGCCGGGCTGGGCGCCTGCTCGACCCGCGCCGACATCGCGCCCGGTCCGGCGCTCCGGTTCGCGCCCGTGCGAGTGGACTGGAACCGGGTGATCCGGACCACGGTGGGCCTCCGCCCGCACCGGCCGTCGGGATTCATGCTGCGCGCCGACCGGCTCGACGCGAAGACGGTCATCCACAACTACGGCCACGGCGGCGCCGGGATCTCGCTCTCGTGGGGGAACGGACGGATGGCCGCGGAGATGGCGCTCGACCACCCGAGCCGCGAGGCAGCGGTGCTCGGATCCGGGGCGGTCGGGCTCGCCACCGCCCGTCAGCTCCAGCGCCGCGGGTTCGCCGTCACGATCTACGCGGCCGCGGTGCCTCCCAACACGACATCCAACATGGCGTGGGCCGGGTTCACCCCCGGGTCGTGGCTGGTCGAAGACAACCGGCGGACCCCGGCGTGGGACGCCCAGTTCCGGGAGGCGGTCGAAATCTCCTACCTCGAGTTCCAGTGGCTCGCCGGCCGCGGCTACGGGATCGAGTGGCTCGACCACTACTCGCTGAACGACAACGCTCCCCGCGAACCGCGGCGCTCCCGCCCGGCGCGGGGGCGCGGGCCGCTGCTGCCCCACAACCTCGAGGCCGCCGGTCGGTTCGTGCTCGGGCCGGGGGAGCACAACTTCCCGACGCAGTACGCGATCCGGCGGACGCGGATCCGGATCGAGCCCGCGATCTACCTCGATGCGCTGGTGCGCGACTTCCGCGACCACGGCGGCAAGCTGGTGATCCGGAAGTTCAACGACGCCCGGGAAATCGCGGCGCTTTCCGAGACCCTGGTCTTCAACTGCACCGGACTCGGCTCGGGAGAGCTCTTCGACGACGCGGAGCTGATGCCGCTGCGGGGACAGCTCACCGTGCTGGTTCCGCAGCCCGAGGTGAACTACGGGATCTCGACATTCTCGCCGAACGCGCCGGAAGGAGTCACCGGCGTGAGCATGCAGCCCCGCAGCGACGGGATCATCCTCGGCGGCACCCGCGAGGCCGGGGAGTGGTCGCTCGAGCCGAATGCCGCGGCCCGGGAGCACATCGTGAACACCCACAAGGCGCTCTTCGACCGCATGGCGCTGGTCTGAGCCGCGAGCGCGCCGCTTGCCCCTCCGCGAGCGCTGCTCCCGGGCAGGCAGGCTGCATCGTTGGAGTTGACGCGCAGAGTGCACGCATTCATACTGAACGCATGAGTGTCACGGTCCAGATCCGCAGCGTCCCCGAGCCCCTGCGCCGTCGGTTGAAGGCGCGGGCGGCGATGGAAGGCATGTCCATGTCGGCCTACGTTCGTCGGCTCATCGAGCGCAACCTCGAGTACCCGAGCCCGAAAGAGGTCATCGCCGCGTTGCGCGCCTTGCCACCGGTGGAGACGGACCTTTCAGCGGCCGAGATCCTCCAGGAGGCTCGCGAGGCTCGCGGCTCTTGGTGATCGATTCGTCCGCCGCGATCGAGATGCTCCTGAGGAAACCACGGGCTGAAGGACTGATCCGGCGGATTGAGGACGGCGCTGTCGTCCATGCGCCTCACCTGATCGATGTGGAGGTCGCCCACGCCCTTCGACGCTTCGTTCTCCGCGGAGAACTCGGTCCCGGGCGCGCTGCATCGGCCCTGATCCTCTGGCGACAGTTCAAGATCGAACGCCATGCCCACGGCCCGTTTCTCGAGCGGATCTGGAGGCTACGAGCCAACGTCACCGCCTACGATGCCGCATACGTGGCGCTGGCCGAGGCCCTCGGGACCACCCTGGTGACCGCCGACCGAAGGCTCGCGCGGGCGCCGCGGGTGAGCGTTCCGGTCGAGGCGCTCTGATCAGAAACTCGGCGCGAACAGGACCGCGTTCAGGAACATCCGGGTCAGCCCGGACCAGAACAGCCGGAAGTTCGGGTCGTCGAGGAACAGCACGATCCGGCCCCCGCCGACGCGCTCGGTGACCACGTAAGGGGTCCCGGCGAGGCGCTCCAGCGAGTCGGGAAAGGCGAAACCGCTGCCGAGGAGATCGTCCGGCTCCTCGGGAAAGCGGGCCCCGGTCGCGACCGAGGCGTCCGGCTCGATGGCGAGACTCGACCAGACCATGACCGGGAACGGCTCCTCGTAGCCGAAGCTCAGGAAACTCTCCGGGTTGGGGAGCGCGCGCAGGATGGCGCCGGGGACGACCTCGGCGGGATGAACGACCGCCCCGACGTTCGCCGGGGGATCGTCGGGGCGGCCGCCGTCGGTCATGAACGCCGATTTGGAGGCGACGCCCGGCCGGAAGCGGGAGCGGGTCCACTCGACCGCGGGATCTCCCAGCCACGCCGAGGCGCCCCGCATCGCGACGATCACGCCTCCCGCCGCGGCCCAATCGCCGAGGTGGTCGAGGATGCGCGCCGCTTCCGGGTCCTCCGCCGGCGAGGGGTAGCCGCCGTCGGGGAGGATCAGGACGGAATAGCCGCGGAGATCGGTCTGCGCGAGGCGGTCCCACCACAGCGCCGTGAAGGGAAGCCGGTAGCGGCGCTCGAACAGGTACCACGGACTCCCGTAGGCGGAGGGGCGCACCGGGCCTCCGAGGACCATGGCGACCCGTCCGGGACGAACCGGCACAAAACGATCGGAGCCGAGATGCGGACCGGAGTCGGTCAGGGGGTCGGCAGCGCCGGCGATCCGGGCGCCGGATGCCGCGAGGTCCCGAAGCCCGGCGCGGAGGCCGTCCGGATCGGGCGCCTCGGACGCGAACACGAGGAGCGATCCGCGCCCGTACGAGACGCCGTCCTTCTCGAACGCGGCGGTCGCCACCCGAAACGGAATGTCGCGGCCGCGCAGCCACGCCGCGACCCGCATCGCGTGGTCGCTCGCGCCTTCGACCACGAAGGCGTAGGCGGCGCCCGGGCGCTCGAAGCGGCCGGGAGTCACGAGCGGATCGCCGAGTCCGTCCTCGGGGAACGGGAGAAGCCCGACCGACGGGCCGGCGGGGAGGTCGTCCGACTCGGGCACGGTCCACGCCGGGAGGCGGTAGGTGAGCGGGACCGACCACGCCGTGATGTCGTAGAAGGCATCCGCGGTCGTCCAGATGTCCGGGTGGGCGAATCCCGGATCCCGCCGCCGCTCCCGGTGCTCGTCCACCTGGTCGAGGAACGCCTCGGCGAAACGGGCGTCCTCTTCGAGGAACACCTGCGCGAGCCGACCCTCGGGCTGGTCGCGGGCGACGACCAGGCTGCCGGCGGGCAGGCGGACCGCGCTGGTCGGGCCGGTCGAGGGAAACATCGGCTGAGCGGCCGGGATGAGGGTTTCCGCGGCGGTCCGGTGGACCTTGATTCCGGCGCGCAGCAGCATCCCGCGCACCTCGTCCAGCCGCGCCGGATCGCTGTCAGCGGAGACGACCCAACCGGCGGGGCCGGGCTCGTCGCCCACCGGGTCGCGCCGGTAGGCGAGGTAGTCGCGGAGTCTTCGTTCGCGGTTCGCGGCGGTGAAGGCGAGGAGGCTCCGGTCGGCGATCAGGTGCTGCTCGATCCCGTCCCGCAGCGTGTACTCGCCTCCGCCCGGCTTGTGGATGCGGAGTCCCCGCCAGCCGCCGCCGGTCGTCTCGAGGGTGAAGCCAATGGCGCCGGTGAAGTTCGGCAGCGTGTCCCAGTAACCGGGGTCGAACTGTCCGAACTCCCAGGCGCTATAGGGAAACCCGGCGGTCGCGAAATCGCGCGCCATGCGGCTTCCGTACTCCACGAGCCAGTCGCGCTGGTTGGCCGTCAGCACGGCATGGAGCGGCTCCGCCATCCACGGGCCGATAAAGGAGTCGGTCTCGCCGTGGTGGTCCACGAACACCACGGGACGGGTCTCGAGGTAGAGCCGGAGGAGAGCGCGGTTCTCGGGCTGGGTGCTCCAGATCGAGTCCCGGTTCAGGTTGATCTGGTAGTGGTTGTTGTTCGTGGAGAGTCCCCACGGCGCCCGGTGCTCGGCGGCGTTCGGGTCGGGGTCGCCGTCGGGCCACGCCACCGCGGTCCGGAACCAGGCGACGAAGCGGGCGTGGCTGTCCGGATTCGACGCCGGGACGATGTACACCACCAGATCCTCCAGCAGATCGTCGCGCCGGCCGTCGAGGAGCTCCCACGCCATCCACAGCGCCGCCTCGAACGCGGCGGACTCGTTCCCATCGTTGCCGTAGTTCAGGAATACTCCCGCCGGAGTGCGCACGACGATCTCCTCGGCCTCCAGCGGGTCGAGACCGCGCGGGTCGGCAAGCCGGCGGGTGTCCGCCTGGATGCGTTCCAGTCGCGCCAGATTCTCCGGCGTGGAGATCGTCAGGAGCACCAGCTCCCGGTGCTCGAAGGACTCGCCGAAGGTGGAGACCCGGAGCCGCTCCGAGCCCCGGATCGCATCCAGATAGCGGTAGAGCCCGCCGTAGTCGGTGAGCGCCGCGCCCATCGGATAACCGAGCACCTCTTCCGGGGAGGGCGTCTGAGCCAGCCCGACCGGGGCGGCGACGAGCAGCCCGGCGAGCGCCGCCAGGGAACGGAAGAGGCGGGCGGGCATGGCGCCGAGTCTAAGGACCGCCCCGGCGATGGCTCCCGATCGGGCCCCTGCGCCGGGAATCCCTTATAGTCAACCGTTTGCGTTTCCCCGCGTGAGCCGGGCGCACCCAGCCGTCGCTCACGGGACGCACCGGGTCGGCCGCCCGGGTGGCCGAGCCAGACCGTGACGACAACCGAGAGGAGCCGACCGATGTCCCAGAGATTCTGGCTGAACCGCAGGAGCTTTCTGCGAGGCGGAGCGGCCGCGCTCGCCGGAGCCGCCGCCTCGGGGACCTCGCTCCTCGCTCCCGGAAGGGCTGCGGCCGCGCCGCTGCAAAACGGTGCGGACGCCTTCGATTTCGATACGCCCTACGAGCGGATCGGGACCGACTGCGCCAAGTGGGACTCGATCATCGAGCGCTACGGCGCCGAGAACATCCAGGTCGCGATGGGCGTCGCCGACATGGACTTCAAGTGCGCGCCGGCGGTCACCGAGGCGCTCATGGAACGGGTTCGGCACGAGAACTGGGGCTACCTCAAGATGCCGGAGGACTTCTTCCCGGCGATCATGGACTGGAATCGGACGCGCCACGGGCTGGACATCAACCCCGACCTGATGGCGCTTTCCGACGGCGTCCATCCGGCGCTGATCGCGGCCCTCAAGGCGGTCACCCGGCCGGGCAGCAAGGTCCTGTTGACGACTTCGACCTACAGCGGCTTCTACACCGACCTGAGGGAGTCCCACACGTTGGCGGAGGAGAGCCCGATGATCGTTGACAACGGCGTCCATCGGATGGACTTCGACGATCTCGAGTCGCGGATCTCGCACGAGACCGATGCGCTGATCCTCTGCAACCCGCAGAACCCGACCGGGAACTGCTGGTCGCCGGAGGACCTCATGCGGCTCGGTCAGCTCTGTCTGGAACGCCGCGTCGTCGTCCTCGCCGACGAGATCCACTGTGACTTCGTCACGAAGGGCCAGAAGTACACCCCGTTCGCCACGCTGCCCGACCAGGATGTGGTGAACAACAGCATGACGTTCCAGTCCGGAAGCAAGACCTTCAGCCTGGCCGCCATGAAGGTCGCCTGGTTCCACACGACGAACCCGGAGTTCTTCCGGAAAACGCAGGACCAGCACATGGCGCAGACCAACACGCTGGGCGTGGTGGCGCACCATGCGGCGCTCCGCGGCGGCGCGGACTGGCTCGACCAGTTGCTCGCCTACATCGACGGCAACCACGACTTCACGGAGCAGTACATCCGGGAGAACATCCCGCTGATCCGCTATACCAAGGCGCAGGGCACGTATCTGGCCTGGCTCGACGTCAGTCAGATCGCCGGGGCGATTGATGCCTCCGCCAAGGCCGCCGCCGCGAGCGAAACCGAGGACGAGCCGGTGACGGCCGAAGACATCGTGGTTCGCTGGCTGGTGGAGAATGCCGGGGTGTACACCAACCCCGGGTCCAACTACGGCCCCGGCGGCGAAGGCTGGGTGCGGATGAACCTCGGCGCCTCGCGTCGGCTGATCCAGTTGGCGCTCGACAACATCGCGGAGGCGGTCAGCACCCTCTGACGGCCTGATGCGTCGGCGCGACTTCGCCACGGCCGCGGCGGCCGGAGCCGCCGCGGTGTGGCTTCAGGCCTGCTCGGAGGTCGAGGACACCGGTGAGGTTTCCGTCGCGACCGCGCAGAACCTGCTCGACCATCAGGGCCCCCGGGGGATCTACGAGGATCCCGCCGAACTCGAACGGCTACGGCGGGCGCTCGGGAACATGGTCGGCGTGCAGCGCACGCTGCGCGACTTCCCGCTCGATCCCGACGAGCCACCGCTGACGATCTTCCGGCGCGGCTGAGCCGATGGACGAAGCCACCCTCTTCCGGACCGTTTCGGAGCTCGCGGCCGGGCTCCGCGATGGCGAATTCACTTCCGTTGAGCTGACCGAGGCCTACCTCGCGCGGGCGGAGGAGCTCGATGTCCCGCCCTTCGAGCTGCCGAGCGAACCCCGGGAGGATCACGGCGGCAAGCTGGCCACGATGGTCACGATCGCGCGGGATCACGCGCTGGCGGCGGCGGAGCGCGCCGACCGGGAACTCGCGGCGGGCAACGCGCGCAGCATCCTGCACGGGATCCCCTACGGAGTGAAGGACCTTCTGGACACCCGCGGGATCCGGACGACCTGGGGGTCGGGAATCTTCCGCGACCGCGTGCCGGACCGGAACGCCGCGGTCGTGGATCGGCTCGAAGCCGCCGGCGCGGTGCTCCTCGCCAAGAACTCGCTCGGAGAGTTCGCCGGCGGCAACACGAGTTCCGCCCTGAACCCATGGAAACTGGACCGGACCAGTTTCGGCTCCTCCAGCGGGACGGTATCGGCGGCGGTGGCGGGACTGATCGGATTCGGCATCGGCACCGAAACCGGCGGATCCATCGTCTTTCCCGCCTCGGCCGTGGGCGCTTCCGGCCTCCGCCCCACCTTCGGCCGCGTCAGTCGCTTCGGCTGCATGGCGCTCTCGTGGAGCCTCGACAAGATCGGGCCGGTGGGTCGTTCCGCCGAAGACTGCGGCCACGTCCTCGAGCAGATCGCCGGGCCGGACTCCCGGGATCCCTCGACGGCGGATCCGCCGTTCTCCTTCCGGACGGACCCGGGGGCGATGCGCGGCCGGCGGCTCGGCATCCACCGGGCCGAGTTCCTGCTGTCGCAGTCGGAGACGACCCGGCGGGTGTTCGAGGAAGCGCTGGAAGTGTTCGCCGACCTGGGCGTGGAAGTCGAGGACATCGAGCTGCCGAGCTTCCCCACCGGGGCGCTGTTCACCACGATCGTGACGGTGGAGAGCGGGACGAACTTCAAGTCGCTCTTCGACGACGGCCGCGCGGCCCGCATGTTCTCGTTCAACGAGGACCGGCGCGCCGGCTGGATGGCGGGCCGGATGCTCCCGGCCGCGGACTACCTGACCGCGCAGCGCATCCGCAACCAGCTCGTGCGCGAAGCCGACGCCATCCTCTCCGGCTACGACGCGGTCATCGCCCCGACCTGGCCCAACGGGGCGGCGCTCCGGGTGGTGCGCGACGGCTGGCCGGTGCCGGCGCGGAACGAGTGGGAGCCACCGGATGAAGTGAGCTCCGCCACGCCGCGGCTCAACTACATCGCCAACCTGGTAGGGCACCCCGGGCTCGCCATCCCGTGCGGATTCGATGAGGACGGGCTGCCGCTGTCACTCCAGATCGTGGGTTCACCGATGGACGACCAGGCGGCTCTGGATTTCGGGATGGCCTTCCAGCGGGAGACCGACTGGCACCGACGTCGGCCGCCCTATCCCTGGCGGACATAGACCGGTCGGAGGTCTGCGCCGGCCGCCTCGCCCGGGGGAATGCCGGGCTGGAGTCCGGCGCCCGTTCTCCCGGCGGGGGCCCGGCAGCCCCGAATGGGCCGGAATGGGCCGGGAATAAGCCGGAATGGGCCGGGAATGAGCCGGAATGGGCCGGGAATAAGCCGGAATGGGCCGGGAATGAGCCGGAATGGGCCGGGAATGAGCCGGAATGGGCCGGGAATGAGCCGGAATGGGCCGGGAAAGGGCCGGAATGGGAATTCCATTCCGCGAGATCACCCCTGCCGCCGCCGCCAGCGCGCGCCGCGGCCGCGGCCACTCGGCGCCGCAAGCTCGAGCGTTCTCAACACCTGTAGATCATCCCGAATCTGTCGGGCCGTCGCCCCATTGGTCAGCCGCCGCAGGATGTCCCGGAGCGCCATCCCGTCCGGAGCCTCCTCCAGCAGCAGGAGGATGGACCGCTGTCTCTCGGCGAGATCGCGCCCGACGCGCCGGGGAGGGACGTACCGACTCGGACGGAAGCGCACGGTGACTGCGCCGGCGATTTCCTCGATCTCCGGTCGAGGCAGGCCGGCCTGCTCAGCGAGTTCGGCCATCTTGATCGTGCCTCGGCCCCAGCTCTCGATGATGCCGCGACGGTAGAAGACCCTCGCAATCAGCGGATTCCACGGGCGCGACTCGTGTGGCTCGAAGAGCATCTCCGGCGTGAGGCCGAAGTGCAGCACGCCGGTGGACGTGACCTCGAGGCGGTCGTCGTACATCCCGATGCCGATCGAGCCGCCCCCGGTCGCGTAATCCCGATGGCAGATCGCGTTGACGAGCGCCTCCCGCAAGGCTTCCGGAGGATAGAGAGGCGTATCTACCCGGGCGAACAGGTTCGGTTCGATCCTGCCGGCGATCGGCAGATTCTCCAGCAGGAAACGCTGCCCCCACTGGAAGAGGTCGAAAGCGTTTCCGACATGCTGCCGATTGTCCAGGAACTCGGTGCGGCTGATCCCGCGAAACCTGGCTGCCCGAACCAGACACTGCGGGTAGTCGGCGCCCATCCGCTCGTTCCGGCCAAAGAGGACCACCGCCGCCCGCACCAGTCGGCGTCCGCGCAGGAGTTCGAATCCTCGCAGCAACGCTTCGGGATCGCGCGTCCCGGGATCTCCCAGGCGGCCCCGGCGCACCGCCTCTTCGACCGTCACGATGATCTGTTCGTGGTCCAGATCCGCGATGGTCCAGCCTTCCGCCACTTCGTTTTCCCAGCGACGCTCGCCATGGATCCGCTCGAGGAGCATCCGGTTGTACTCCTCCCGCGACAACTTCAGGTTCACGGAACCGACCCTCCGATAAGCCTGACCGCGGTAGCTGTAGGGGCGGTTGGCCCCGGTGGGCACGGTCACGACGACCACGAAACGATCCTCCCCGACCTCCACGCAATGGATCGTCGGAAACGCGGGGGGATCGATCTGCTGGAGCTCCTGCGCGATGTCCTCCTGCGTGTCACGACCTACGCTCTGGCCGCGGACGGCGCCGTCGGGACGAACGCCGAACAGGATCCGTCCGCCCCGGTGATTGAGCATCGCACAGGCTGCCTTCGCGGCCGCCCGGCGCTGGCCCGTCGTCTCCTTGAACTCCTGGGTCTCCGATTCGCCAGCGGCGGCCCACCGGGCGATCTCGTGCGGGGTCATGTTCCCAGAACGGTAGCCGACCGAGCTCCTCCCAGCGCTGGTTGCGCCACCGACGGAGGAGGGCCTACTCTCTGATTCCGTGGCGTTCCAACCAGGGGCCGATGTCCGGCTCGTCCCGCCATTCCGGAAACGGACGAAGCGTTGGGATCCGGCGGCGGGCTTCACCCGGCGCGAAGTGCTGATCGGCGTCGCTGCCGCGCTCCCTCTGGCGTGCACCGCCCGCTCCGCTCAGGAGCCGGAGTACGACCTGCTGCTGAAGGGCGGTCACCTGGTGGACCCCCGGAACGGGCTGAGCGCGATCCGCGATGTCGCGGTGCGGGATGGGCGTATCGCAGCGGTCGAACCCGCCATCGCCCCGGACCTCGCCTTCAAGGTGGCGGACTGCGCTGGCCTCGTCGTCACCCCCGGCCTGATCGATCTCCACGTCCACGTCTTCGCCGGCACGAACGAGCGGGGGTCGTATGCCGGCGACAACAGCCTCTACCCGGACGGCTTCACGCTCCGCTCCGGGGTCACGACCGTGGTGGACGCCGGATGCGCCGGCTGGCGGAACTTCGAGGTCTTCCGCGAGACCGTCATCAGCCGCGCCCGGACCCGCATCCTCGCGCTGGCCAACATCGTGGGCCACGGAATGCGCGGCGGCGCCATCGAGCAGGACGTCGCCGACATGGAGGCGGCGCCGACCGCAGCGCTCGCGCGCGAACACGACGACGTGATCGTCGGAGTGAAGACCGCCCACTACGAAGGCCCGGACTGGTTTCCCGTGGAAGAGGCGGTTCGCGCCGGCGAAGCCGCCGGGATCCCGGTGATGGTGGACTTCGGTCCCGACCAGCCCGAACGCCCGCTGGAGACGCTGCTCGGCGAGAAGCTCCGCGCCGGAGACATCTACACCCACTGCTACTCGGGCCTGCGCCGGGAACTCCTCGAGGACGGCTCGCCGAATCCCGGACTGTTCGCGGGCCGCGAGCGCGGCGTCAGGTTCGACGTGGGCCACGGCGGCGGGAGCTTCCGGTGGAGCGTGGCGACGGCGTGTCTGGAAGCGGGATTCCCGCCGGATTCGATCTCCACCGACCTGCACATCGGCTCGATGAATGCCGGGATGCAGGATCAGGTCACGACGATGAGCAAGTTCCTCGCGCTCGGCGAGTCGCTCGAGGACGTGATCCTTCAGTCCACCTGGAATCCGGCGCAGCAGATCGGGCGCGAGGAGCTGGGGCATCTATCGGTCGGGGCGGTGGCCGACATCGCCGTGCTGGCGAGGGAAACCGGGAGCTTCGGTTTCGTGGACAGCTTCGGCGCCCGCCACGACGGCCCCGAACGGCTGGTCTGCGAAATGACGTTCACCGACGGGCGGCTCGCGTGGGACCGCAACGGCCGGACCCGTCCGGACTGGCGCGAGCTGCCACTGGACTACGGACGCCAGGGAGAGCCCCGCTGGGACGGCATCCTCCACCGGCGCCCTTCCTGAGCGGAAAGGGAGAACGAACATGCCCGGCGCGATCACCCGGCGACGACTGCTTCGGGGCGGCGCCACCGCCGCGGTCCTGGGGGCCACCGGCTGCAACTCCGAACCCGGCGTCGAACCCGCGGTCGCTTCGGAGGACGTGTACCGGCGGATCGGCATCCGACCGGTCATCAACGGCGTCGGCACCGTCACGGTCCTCGGCGGCTCGATCATGCCGCCGGAGGTCGTGGATGCGATGGCGGCGGCGTCACGACACTTCGTGCCCCTGCCCGAGCTCCAGGAAAAGGCCGGGGACCACATCGCCCGGTTGCTGGCCGTGCCCGCGGCGATGATCTCCTGCGGGGCGGCGTCCGCGATCACGAGCGGCACCGCTGCCGCGCTCACCGACGGGGACGACGCCCGGCTGCGGCAGCTCCCCGACACGACCGGGATGAAGAACGAGGTGATCCAGCAGCGCGCCCACCGGACCGGCTACCAGGCGCAGATGGAGCTCACGGGAGCGAGAGTCGTCTGGGTGGATACGCGCGAGGAGCTGGAGGCGGCCATCACCGAGCGGACGGCCATGATGTTCTTCCTGAACTTCGCCGACCCGAGCGGCCAGATCGGCCGCGCCGAGTGGATCGAGGTCGCGCGGGCGCACGGCGTGCCTACGATGAACGACGCCGCCGCTGACGTTCCTCCGCCCGAGCGGCTTCGAACCTATGTCGAGGAGGGCTTCGACATGGTGGCCTTCTCGGGCGGCAAGGGGCTTCGCGGACCGCAGACCACGGGACTGCTTCTCGGCCGGGAGGACCTGATCCGCGCCGCCCGGAAGGCGATCAGCCCGTTCGGTGGGATCGGCCGCGGCTCCAAGGTCGGCAAGGAGGAGATCGCAGGGCTGGTGGCGGCGGTGGAGCGCTACCTCGCGCTCGACCACGATGCCGAGCGGCGCGAACTCGACGCCCGCGCCGAACGGATGATGGGGATCCTGGAGAGCGTCCCGGGGCTCTCGCTCGAGGTGTTCGTGCCGGAGATCGCGAATCACGTGCCCCACGTGGACATCCGCTGGGCCGAATCCGATCGCGGGGTCACGTCGCAGAACGCGGTGGAAACCCTCCGCGGCGGCGACCCGCCGATCGAGGTCCAGCGGCGAGGCGAGGGGCAGTTGCGCGTTTCGACCTGGATGCTGCGCCCCGGCGAGGACGAGGTCGTGGCGAACCGGATCGGCGCGATCTTCGCCTGAACGGCTCGGTCTCGCGTTTCCCGGCCCCCCTTTCAGTCGGGGCCCTCCCTCAGGGCGGCGCGGACTCTCTCCCACAGGGGAACAGCCCGCGCGAGCACACGCGCGCGGCGGATGGGGTCGCTGTCCGGGTCCACGCTGTCGTAACGGAACGCGACCGCGAAGGGCGTGAAACGGGCCATGCCGCGCCAGGGATCCATGTCCAGACCGTGAGCCTTCAGACGATCGAGAAGACTTCGGATGTCGTGCGTGAGCGGGTAGGTGTCACCCAGCAAGGCGATCCACGCCTTCAGCGATTTCTCGACTGCCTGTTGCGTATGGAACCCGAACACTTCGTCGGACCCTTCGGCCGTGCGGGCCATCAGCCGCAGCACCTCGATGTCACGTCTTGCCGCCTCGAGCAGCATCCGGGCGCACTTACGGTCGCTCATAGAGGACCCGTCCCTCCCGCAGTGCTCGGGCGAGCACATGATTCAGCGAGTCCCGCCAGTACTCCACGTCGTCGAGGGAGTACACCAGCAGATCGGCCGTCACTTGGAGTGGGCTCAGCGCATCGTAGAGACGGCACATCTCCCCGTGGCGGCTTCGCCCTCGGCCAAAGGGCTCGGCCTCGATCACGATCAGGTCCACATCGGAGTGCTCGTGATGGTCCCCGCGAGCTCGGGAGCCAAACAGGATCACCTTCTCCGGATCCACTTCCTCCAGGATGAGGCGAACCATCCGCTCCATCAGGTCGTCCGTGATCTTGCTCATGGAGGGATCCGGAAGGCTCGACGAGCGCTGCGGCGCCGCGCGCGAGGCGCTCAGGGGCGGGTCGAGGCGCGGAGGATGAACCCGCCGACGTCTTCCCTCCACTGCGGCAGGAGGGGCTGCTCCACGTACATCATGTGTCCGGCGGCGAAGTCGGCCCGTTCGATGTTCGCCCGGAGCTCGGGCGGAAGCCCCGCCTGCTCGATGGACCAGACGGCCGCGAAGTAGGGCGTCGCGAGGTCGTAGATCCCGTTCACGAGCAGCACCTTGAGCTTCGGATTCCGCTTCATGGCGCGGGCGAGGTCCGGAGTCACGTTCGGCGTCCCGCCCCCACGGGCGAAGAAGCCGCCACCACCGAGCCGGCCCCAGTTCCAGTTCCGGGTGCCGCCGCTCGGGACGTACTCGCGGTCGCCGTCGTAGCCCAGCTCGCTGCGGAGGTAGCTGTTGAACGCCGACGTGTAGGCGGAGCTGATCGCGGTGGACTGCGGATCGTGCGACGGGCGAGTTGCGAGGACGTCCCCGGCGGGTCCGGTGAAGCGGGCGTCGAGGCGGCCCACGATGAGCCCGTCGTCGCGAAGCAGCTCCGCCTCGAACTCCGGCGCGGTGACCCGCAGGTCCGACTTCTCGATGAAGTCGCGGCTGAGCCCGGTGTAGCGGTGCATCTGATCCACGACCCGGGCGCGCCGTTCGGGATCGAGCGTGCCGCCCGCGAGGAGCGCGGTGGCGTACTCGTTCAGCGACCACGCCTCGACCTCCGCCATGAACGCTCCGAGATCATCCGGAGACCCACCCGGCAGCGCATCGAGATAGCGCGCCGTGATCGCGTAGGACGGCAGGTTCACGATGTAGGGGATGTCGTCGCCAGGAGCGAACTGGATCGTGTTGAACTGGAGGACGACCGATACCAGCACGATTCCGTTCAGATCGATGTTGGCGCGCTGGAGGTGACTGGCGAGCACGGCGGAGCGCGTCGTTCCATAGCTTTCTCCAAGGAGGAACCGGGGCGAGTTCCAGCGGTCGTATTCGCTCAGGAAGCGCCGGATGAACTGAGCCAGGGAGCGGGCGTCCTCGTCGATGCCCCAGTAGTCCGACCCGTCTGTCCCTTCGAGCGTGTGACTGAACCCGGTGCCGATGGGGTCCACCATGACGATGTCCGCCATGTCCAGCAGCGTGAACTCGTTGTCCTCCAGCGGGTAGGGCGGGGCGCCCTGGGGACCGACTTCCGGCGTGACCACGCGCCGGGGTCCCATGATGCCCATGTGAAGCCAGAAGGAGGCGGAGCCCGGCCCACCGTTGTAGGAGAAGATGAGCGGCCGCTCGCCCGAGGGGGCGCCGTTGGTGCGGAAATAGGCGGTGTAGAACAGCTCCGCCGCATCCTCCCCCTCGTCGTTCGTGAGCGTTGTGCTCGCGACAACGGCGTCGTACTCGACGGTCTCGCCCCCGACCTCGATCGAGTGGGTGCTCTCCCAGCGGCCATCTCTGATCTCCTCTTCGGCCACGACAGTCGCTGGGCACACGACAAGAGTGATGAGCAGAGCGGACCTCATCACCAGCCGCCGGAAAACAACCATCGGCTCGAAAACCTGTGATACCCCGGACGAAAGGAATCGTCTTCCCAGAAGTGCACAGAGACTAGGCACAACGACAGTTCTCCGTGCGCCAACTCACACAAATTCTCTCCTGCTCCTGGTAGCAGACAAGTGCATCAAAGACCTTCTCGCACCTCTCGGTCCATTCCCACACCCACTCATCGCACACCCAGTCACACACGACGTTACACTGCTCAGTGTCCCGCCTGCATCGCCCATCAACGCAGACTTGGTTACTCTGGCAGTCGTCATCCCATTCGCACCGCCAAGACGCCGAAGCAGGAGTGGCGGTGCCGACTCCCAAACTCGCGCCAGCCGGCAGAGCCCATGAATCGGTAGCGGCAAACTCAGCCAGACACCGCCCTGCGGACTCTTTTTCCGCAGCGGCAACGGCAGGGATCAGTGCCACTCCGAACGCCAGAAGGCAGAGCCGGATGGTTCGCGACAGGACACTACGGATCATGATTCGAATCCTCTCTTTTCTCTAGTCGAAAAGCATATCGATGGAGAACGGTACGTCCTAAAACAGGAAACCGGCCAAGAACATCAGCCTGCGAGGTTCCACCCAGCTCGACGGAATGAAGTCCTCGCCGGGGGTCTCGAGACGCAGGCTGGAGTTCCAGATGCTCGCTGTGCTGTTCAGGGCGTTGTACACGTAGGCGTCCAGCTTCAACTGGAGATTCCCAAGGTCGAAACGCTTGCCCAGACGGACGTCAAGCAGCCAGAGAGTGGGGTGACGCAGGCCGTTCCGCGAGCCCGTTTTCTCCACGATGAAGTTCTGCGGCGGCTGCTCGGTCACGCCGCGCGGCGCCCGAATCTGACGCGAGTACGGCTTACCGCTCTCGACGTTGGCGTTGACCCCGATCAGGAAATCGTAGGGCAGGAAGAGCACACTCTGAAGCCGGAGCATATGCGGACGATCCCCTTGCAGAAGCTGCCCGTCGCTCAGGCCGAAGAAAGCATTGGGATCCTGCCCGTGGGTGCTCCCGTAGAACGGGTTGTTCTGGGCCTCGGGCCAGGGACGTGGGATCAGCCCGCGCGACTCCGAATACGTGTACGAGCCCTGAATGTTCCAGAGGCCGGCATCCCGGGCCGCAAACGTGAACAGAAGACCGTCATAGGTCTGCTCGTATTTCCCCGGCGCACCTGGAAAATCACCGGGATGGTTCCCCTTGACCAGTGTGGGCTGCACCGTCTGGCTCAGGAGGGTGACAGGAGCCCCGGTGTAGGGGTCGGCCCACTGCACCGACTCGTACTGTCCCCCCAGGACGGACCATCCCACCATGCGATCGGTGTACTTGTGGACGTATTGCACTCCAACCGACATGTTGTTGCCGATCTCTCTCTCGTAGGCAGCCGTGTAGTGGTAGGAGCGCGGGGCAAGCAGGTTGTCGGGCTGCGCCGTTTCCTCCACAGTGGTCGCGAACAGAAGGTCACCAAGCGTTCCGTCTTCATTCAGCGCATAGAGCTGCCACGGCGTGAGCCCCGGCGCTGGAGCATCCCAGTTTCCGATGACGTTCTGGTCATAATGGATGCCGAAGAAGCCCTTGATCGCCGACCGTCCCGCCTCGTCGGTACGAAAGGTGAAGCCGACGCGGGGACTCACCAGGTTCCAGTCCACGATGCTCGGAACCCCAGGCGCCGTGCCGGACGCAGAAACAGCATTGATTCCGATGAACTCGGAATCCTGACCACCCTCGGGAACCGCCAGGAGGTCATAGGCGGGAACCTCTCCTCGATTCAGATCCATCCGAACCCCGAGATTCAGCGTGAGCCGATCTCCCACGGTGACTGTGTCGTCAACAAAGACGCCGAAGTCACGGGAGATTCCGCCGTAGCGGTATGGCTCCTGGATGACCTGATAGAGATAACCACCCGACTGATACTGATAACCGCTGTTCGGCCCCGCCGCCACCGCAGTCTCGGCGACGCCGCGGGCGATCTGAACACCGAAACGAAATTCGTGCTGCGCGCCGAGGAAATCGTCTGCGTAGTGGGTCACCTTGGCATTGAACTGGTTGCTCCAGGTCCGGTAGTCCCACGGATACACGACCCCACCCGAGTACGTCGTGGTTGGCTCTGCGTCATAGTTGATGAAGGGCATCTCATAGCTACCGGTCGGTGAATCACGAATGTCGTCGGCAATCCATTGTGCATACCGCGCCTCGAAGATCGTGGTGTCCGAGAGTGTGCTTGTCAGTCCCGCTGCGAAAGTGATCGTTGAACCTCGCTCGACTGACGCCGCCGAGGCTGCGACGTTCGGCGAACTGCCACCGATTCCCGCCCAGTCCTCGAAGTGGAAATTGACGAAGGCTTCGTTCCGATCGTTCAGTCGTCCGGTCAGTTTGAGAGTGACCTTGTCGTTTTCGCTTCGGTCGGCTGTCGCCAGCGTCGGGTCATTCCCTGCCTCCCAGGAACTGTCGCGGTTGTACTGGCCGCCACTCATGAACCAGAGGCGCTCACGAATGACCGGACCTCCCAGCGTGAAGGTGATGTCCTGGAAGTTGTCTCGCTGAAAGGCGAACGCGTTCGGAGAGCCGGCCGAAACCGGCTCGCCGGTCCCGGCGTCCGCGTAGATCTCCGGAAAGGTGAGGGCATCGCTCTGGTAGAAGTAGTTGCCGGTGCCGCTGAACGTGTCGCCGCCCTTCTTCGTGACGATGTTGAAAGTTCCCCCCGTGGCGTTGCCGAATTCCGCAGGAGCCCCGATCCCGATGATCTCGACCTCTTCGATCATGTCCACGTTCGGCTCACCCCACGAGGAACCCGTCTCGGGCGCACTCGTCTCCACTCCATCGATGTTCCACGAGTTGGACTGCTGGTTCGAGCCGAATGCAATCGTGCGATCCCCGCCGCCACCGCTATTCATCTGGCTCATTCCGGGCGCAATATGGATGTAATCGTAGAAGTTCCTCTCGGTGGGGAGTTCCTCCACGAGCTCCGAGCTGAAAGTCGTGATCGAAGCGTTCGAGCTGACGTCGAGAAGCGGCGCTTCCGCCACCACCTGGACGACCTCGGTGACGGTCGCGAGGTTCAGGGTGGCGTCGAGCGTCGCCGTGGTGTTCTGGCCGACACGGATGCCCTCGAAGCGCACCGTATCGAAGCCGCTGAGCGACACCTCGACGGCATAGTCCCCAACCGGAAGCGCCGGGAAGCGGAAGACGCCAGACTCGTTCGTCACCGTGGAGCGCGAACCACCGATGATGGCGTCACTGAGGAGCATCGCGGTGGCGCCCGGGATCACGGCGCCGGAGTCATCCGTGACCGTGCCCCGGACGAGGCCGTTGTCCTGGGCGGCGGCGGCGGTCGGGACGAACAGGAGCGCGGCGAGCAGGGTGACGAGCACGGGCCGCGAAGAGAGGAGGCGGGTCATGGATCCCTCCGGGAATCAGACGGAGAACCAGACCCGATACCGATCCACCCGTCCGTTCGGCCGAATGGAATCCGGCAGATTGGATGGAGAGTGCGATACCAGTCGGTTCATCACAGGGCGGGAATTGTCGAGACGATACGGGAGTTTACGCCCTCCGGGGCGGGAGTCCGACGCGCGGCGTTGGCCTTTCCAGGACACGAGGAGGCAAGGATGGGACCGCACGGCTTCACGGCGACGCCGGGTGGCACTCGGACGCCACGAGACCGGCGCGCGCCTCGTAGCGACGGGCCGCGTCCGACTGGCCCGAGGACATCGCGACCTCCGCGGCCGCGGCGAGCACTTCGGCGTCGAACGGCCCAAGCGCCAGCGAGCGCTCGAAGGCCTCCAGGGCGGCTTCGGCCCGGCCGAGAGCAGCGAGCGAACGTCCGAGTGCGGCGAGATCGCGGGCCCGGCGGCCCGGCCCGTCCGCTGGCGCGGGGCTCGCGACGAGAGATTCCCACGCGAGCACGGCTGCGGCGAAGTCACCGCGGTCGAAGGCGGCCTGCGCCGCCCTGCGCGCCTGCTCCCGGGCGTTCGACCGCTCCCACGCCGACTGCTCGGCGGCCGTCACCACCCCGAGACGCGCGAGCACGTGGTCCGCCTCGGTCGGCTCCCCGGTCTGGCGCAGCGCGGAATGGAGCGCGGTGAGGATGGCGGCGTGATCGGGCCGCATCGCCGCAAGCGCCCGGAGCTCCCGGACCGCGTCAGCGGCGCGCCCTAGCCGGAGGGCGCGCTTCGCGATCGTGAAGCGCGTGCTCAGCGCGCCGGGGACGCGCCGGGCGCGCTCGGAGAGGAGGGCGAGGAGTTCCTCGTCGTCGCCCGCGGCGATGGCGTCGAGAGCCGGGCTCGCCATCTCACCGGCCGCCGCCGGATCGAGACGGAGGGCCTCCGCGTAGGCCGCGAGCGACCCCTCCACATTCATCCGGAAGGCGCGCAGCTCGCCGAGCAGCATCCACAGGGCGGAATTCCGTGCGCCTCCGGCGGCGAGCGACGACTCCGCCGCGTGGAGAGCGGCGGCGGGGTCGGCCTCGGTGGATGTGCGGGCAAGCAGGAGCCACGCACCGGGATCCTCGGGGGCGACGTCGGTGGCGCGGCGCGCAGCGCACCGGGCGAGATCGTCAGCCCGCGCCCCGAGGGCGGCGAGAGACAGGGCCCGCCATGGACCAGGCCGGTCCGGCGCGAGCCGCGCCGTCTCCCGAGCCGCTTCGAGCGCCGTTTCGAGATGCTCGATCCGGTCGCGACTCCATTCCTCGGCTCGATCTCCTTCTCCCAGACGGCGAGCCAGATCGGAGCGCCGGAGCAGCGTCGGGACGAAGGTAGGCGCGAACCGGAGCGCCTCAGTGGTGGCGTCGAGCGCCCCGGCGAGGTCGCCCCTGCCGTCGAGCGCTTCAGCGAGGAGCGCCCACGCGAGGCCGGGCCGCTGCGCGGGCGTGGCTCGGGGGGGCGCAGCGTCCCCGGTGGCCTCGATCGCGGCGCGCAGGTGATCCGCGGCGACCCCCCACTCGCCGCGGGAGACGGCGAGCGCGCCGAGCTGCAGACGCGCCGGCCCGTGGAACGGCGCTTCGTCCACGATCTCGAGGAGCAGGGGCGCGGCTGCGTCGTCGTTCCCTTCGGCGAGGTGGATGAGAGCCGTCTCCATGCGGTGGCGGATCTCCGGTATCTGCGCTGCTCCCATGGACGCCACGAGCAGCGCGAAGAGGGTGCTGGCCCGGGTTGGCGGGGTCATGGGCGCCCATGGAGCGCCGGTGGGGTCGGTTGCTCGGCGCCCGACTGGAGTCCGGCGCTGCGGGAATCCGGCCCAGTCCTCCCGGTGGGGGTCCCGACGGGCAGGGCGATGGGCGGGGCGCCGCGCTTGAGGAGCCAGGTGCGGCGGGCGGCCAGCTCCTTCCGGGTCTCGGCCGTACCGTCGCGCCAGCGCACCTCGACCGATACCGGACGATCGAAGGCTCCGAGCCCGAAGTGGAGGACCCGCTCGCTGTCCGAGGCGTAACTTCCACCGGAACTCTGCTCGGCGAAGCGGCGCACACCGGCGGCAGTGAGCGTGATCCGCGCGCCGAGCCCATCGCGCTCTCCGACGGGATCTGCGAGTCGGAACCGGATCCAGCTCCCTTCGGGGGCGATTCGTCGGCTCCACAGCACCGGCGCCGCATCCTGATTCGAGACCGCGACCTCCCAGCCGCCGTCCCCATCGAGATCGAGCATCGCCATGCCGCGGGAGGAGCGTTCCGTTCGCCCGAATGTCCCGGCGCGATAGCCGTCCGCCTCCCGCAGAAAGAGCTGGTCGGGCTGCGAGTAGGACTCGCCGAGCGCGGGGTCCTCCTCGACCTGCGGGTAGAGGTGGCCGTTCGCGAACGCAAGATCGGGATCGCCGTCGTTCTCGGCGTCGAAGAAAATCGTCCCCCACCCGAGCGGCGCGAACGTCGCGGTGGCGATCCCGGCGCCCACGGCGTCGTCGAGGAACAGGTCCGCGGCCAGCCCTCGATAGAAGGCGTAGTGGTCGTGAGCAAAGTTCGTCACCGCGAGGTCGGGCAAGCCGTCCCCGTCCGCATCGGCCACCGCCACGCCCATGCTCCCCTGCGTGGCCCCGTCGGCGCTGAGCGCCGCGCCGGCGAGGAGGCCGACGTCGCGGAACCCGCCGTCCTCGTTCCGCCACAGCCCATTCGCCGTGGAGTCGTTCGCCACGAAGAGATCGGGATCCCCGTCACCGTCGGCATCGAACGCGGCCACTCCCATCGAAAAGCGCGGGGGCCCGGCCGAGAAGCCGGCCGCGGCGGTCTCGTCGAGAAACCCGGCGCGGCCGTCCGCCCGGTAGAACCGGTTCGCCGCCGGCGGGAGCCCGCGCGGGCCGTCGAGCACGGGCACCCGCCCCCGCCAGCGGCGCGTCCGCCTCCCGGCGCCGATCTGCGTCTCGCTCGCCTCGATGTAGTTGGCAACGAACAGATCGGCGAAGCCGTCGCCATCCGCATCGAGGAACGTGGCCCCGATGCTCCAGTCGTCCCCGGCGACCCCGGCTGAGGCCGCGACCTCCGCAAACGTGCCGTCGCCGTTGTTGCGGAACAGCAGATTGGGCCCGAGCGCGGTGATGTACAGGTCGGGCGCTCCATCCCCATCGAAGTCGCCGCTGACCGCGCCCTGCCCCCAGACGTCGGTCCGGACTCCGGCGGCTTCGGTCACGTCGGTGAATCCGCGGCCGCCGAGATTCCGGTAGAGGCCGCCGGATCGCCGTCGCCACGGATCTCCGGGGGCGTCCCATGCCGGAGCGTTGGGGAAGTAGAGGTCGGGCAAGCCGTCCTGGTCGTAGTCGAGCACCGCGACTCCGGTGCCGGTGGACTCGGCGATGTGGTCCTTCGACGGACCTCCGGTCCCGGTGACGATGGTCAGGCCGAGCGCCGGCGCAACGTCCACCCACGGCGGCGCCTGCTCCCGGGCCCCGGACGGAGCAGACAGGAACGCGGTGGCGAATGCGACCGCGGCGTAGCGCAGCTTCAGTCCCGCGGTGAGGGCTGGTCGTGCCCGATCACCGGATGCGCGAGGTAGGGCGCCTCCAGCCTGGCGATCGTGTCGTCGTCGAGTTCGAGGTCCAGGGCGGCGGCGAGCTGTTCGAGCTGCCACACGCGGGTCGCGCCGACGATGGGCGCCGTGACGCCGGGAACGGAGAGGACCCACGCCAGGGCGACTTTGGCCGGGGGCTCTCCGAGGTCGCGTGCGACTTCGAGCAGGGTATCGAGCACGGCGAAGTCGCTGTCCTTGTAGTAGCGATCCGCGTTCAGGGAATCGCTCCCGGCGCGAGCGGTGCCCGAACGATCCTCTCGGCTGCGGCTTCCGGTGAGGAACCCGGCCGCGAGCGGACTCCACGGGATGATCCCGACGCCTTCGTCGAGGCACAGCGGAATCATCTCCCGCTCCTCCTCGCGATAGACGAGGTTCAGCAGGTTCTGCATGGATACGAAGCGCTGGCAGCCGAGCTGGTCGGCGGCGTGGAGCATCTGCGCGAACTGCCACGCCGCCATGCTGCTCGCCCCGAGATAACGGACCTTGCCGGCGCACACGAGGGAATCGAGGGCCTCGATGGTCTCCTCGATCGGGGTGTGCGGATCGAAGCGGTGGATCTGGTAGAGGTCGAGGTAATCGAGGCCGAGGCGACGGAGCGAGGCCTCGCAGGAAGCGAGGATGTGCTTTCGGGAGAGACCGCCGCGGTTGGGACGATCCGCCATCGGAAAGAAGACCTTGCTCGCGACCACGTAGTCCTCGCGGTGTGCGAGCTCCCGGAGGAGTTTTCCGGTGATCTCCTCGCTCTTGCCCAGCGAGTACATGTCGGCGGTGTCGAAGAAGTTGATGCCGAGCTCGAGGGCGCGGACGAAGTGCTCGCGGGCATCCGCCTCGTCGAGCAGCCAGGGACGCCAGTCGGGGTCTCCGTAAGTCATGCAGCCGAGCGCGAGCCGGCTCACTTCGAGCCCGGTGTCTCCGAGCCGGGCGGTCTTCACGGCTCGGACGGGTCGGACGCTTCGACGCGGGAGCCGAGGACGCGCACGAGGACCACGGTGGCGACGACCCCGGCGAGAAGGGCGAGCCATGGGGACACGCCGAAGCTGGTCGGCAGGATGCCGAGTCCGATCGCGATCCCGGCGGCGCTCAGCGCGTAGGGGAGCTGGGTTCGGACGTGGTCTATGTGGTCGCAGGCGGTGGCCATGGAACTCAGGACGGTCGTGTCCGAGATCGGAGAGCAATGATCGCCGAACACGGCGCCCGCGAGCACGGCGCCGACGACGCCCATGAGGATCGGATCGGCGGCCGCCGGAGCGAGGCCGGCGTTCGCGGACAGCGCACTCGCGAGCGGAATCACGAGCGGCATCAGGACGGCCATGGTCGCCCAGCTTGTCCCGGTCGCGAACGCCATGACGCCGGCGACGATGAAAGTCAGGGTCGGCAGGAGGCCGGGACTGAGGACGTTCTGGAGGACCAGGACGAGATAGTCGGCGGCGTGGAGGTCACCCGTGACGTCGCCGATGGACCACGCCAGAATGAGGATGACGATGGCGAGGACCATGGAGCGCAGGCCCGCGAGCCAGGCGTCCATGGCGTCGGCCAGCTTCAGGACCCGGCGGCCGACGGCGAGGATGATCCCGGAAGCGCATCCAGCGATGGCGGCGCACAGCAGGGCCACGTAGGAGTCCGAGTTCGTGACGACCTCCCGAATCCCGTACTCGGTCGTCCCGGCGGCTGCGAGCGCGTTCCGCCCGGTGATCCAGATCATCGCGCCGGCGGTCCCGAGCACGAAGAGGATCGGGACGATGCCGTGGATCCACAGCCGGGTCGCGCTCCCGTCCGCGATTTCCGGATGCTCGTCGAGCGTCTCGGTGGCGGGTTCCGCGCCCGGACGGAGTGGCTGGTTCAGCGTCCGCGCCCGACGCTCGGCGGCGCGCATGGGACCGAAGTCGCGGCCGAGCAGCCCGACCGTGAGCGCGAGCGCGAAGGAGAAGATCGGATAGAAGCGGTAGGGGATCGTGCGGAGGAAGACCGAGTAGCCGTCCTCCGGGTAGGAGATGAGGTCGAGCCCCTGGTCTATGAGGCCGACCTCGTACCCGATCCACGTCGAGACGATCACCGTGCTCGCCACCGAGGCGGCGCCGGTATCGGTGAGAAACGCCAGCTTCTCCCGCGAGATCCGGAGGCCGTCGGTGATCGGCCGCATCAGGTTGCCGCGGATGATGACGTTGGCGTAGTCGTCGAAGAAGATCACGAAGGCGGTCAGCATGGTGCTCACCTGCCCCTGGCGCGGCGTCTTCGCGTACCGGGTGATGAGTTCGGCAAAGCCGCGGGCGCCGCCGCTGCGGGCGAGGATGCCGGCGAGCCCGCCGAACATCATGCTGAAGACGATGATGTGGGCGCGATCCGAGTCGGCGACCGCACCGATCACGAACCGGCTGCCCACCTCGAAGAAGCCGACCAGCGGGTTGAAGCCGGTCAGGATGGTGGCGCCCACCCAGATCCCCGCCACCAGTGCGACGATGACCTGTCGCAGCCAGATCGCCAGCAGGATGGCGAGGAGGGGCGGGGTGAGCGCGAGCCAGCCCGGGATGGCGCGAAGCGTCGTGCTCCCGGACGTGCTCCCGGACGCGCCGCTCACGGCGACCGCGACCGGGATGGCGCCCGCTTCCGCCACGGTCACTCCAGCGAAGACCACGCCGCCATCGGAGGCGCGAACCGACTCGTGTGTCGCTCCTTCGAGAGTGGCCCAGGCGGCCGCAAGGGCTGCGCCGCCGTCCGCTGGCCGCGCGGTCAGCTCGAAGGGGACGCCCGTGAGAACGATCTCCGGCGCCTCGAGCTCGAGCGCTCCGGTCTGCGCCGCCGCCGGCGCGGCGCTCAGCCACCAGGCGAGCGATGCGCCGAGCACGAGGCCGAGGCCTGTGCGGGTCGGCGGACGACCGGCCCCTGCGCCGCGCCCCACCGTCCTTGATCGAGCGGCGCGCCCACACAGCATGCCCGCGATTGTACGGGCCGCGCCCGGTCCGGTGCGCCGCTCGGTGCCGGGCCCCTACCGGGAGAACCGGCGGAGTCCGGCGCTCCGGAGGAGTCCCGGCGACGACCTACTCTCCCACAGCGCTTCCACTGCAGTACCATCGGCGCTGGAGGGCTTAACTGCCGTGTTCGGGATGGGAACGGGTGTGGCCCCTCCGCTCGGGTCACCGGGACGAAATTGATCCGTTTTTGGTCAACTTGGGAAGATCTGGCAGAGCGCCTCGCAGCCGAAGCCGCGTGGAACTCATTTCTTGGGTGCGATTCCGCGCCGCGTGGCCCATGGACCAGCGGGGTGCGGTCAAGCCTCACGGCCGATTAGTACCCGTAAGCTGAGACGGTTACCCGCCTTGCACCTCGGGCCTATCTACCTGGTGGTCTTCCAGGGGCCTTCAGGGGTCTCTCGACCCGGGAGATCTCATCTTGGGTGGGGCTTCGCACTTAGATGCTTTCAGCGCTTATCCCTGCCGAACGTGACTACCGAGCAATGCCCCGAGGCGGGACAACTCGTACATCAGAGGTTCGTCCAGCCCGGTCCTCTCGTACTAGGGCCAGCTCCCCTCAAATCTCCTGCGCCCACGACAGATGAGGACCGAACTGTCTCACGACGTTCTGAACCCAGCTCGCGTACCGCTTTAATGGGCGAACAGCCCAACCCTTGGAACCGGTTACAGCTCCAGGATGCGATGAGCCGACATCGAGGTGCCAAACCTAGCCGTCGATATGAACTCTTGGGCTAGATAAGCCTGTTATCCCCGGAGTACCTTTTATCCTTTGAGCGACGGCCCTTCCATGCGGAACCGCCGGATCACTAAGCCCTGGTTTCCCATCTGCTCGACTTGTAGGTCTCGCAGTCAAGCACGCTTGTGCCTTTACACTCTGCGGCTGGTTTCCAATCAGCCTGAGCGCACCTTGGGGAGCCTCCGTTACTTTTTGGGAGGCGACCGCCCCAGTCAAACTACCCGCCTGACAGGGTCCCTGACCCGGGTTCACGGGCCCAGGTTAGAACTCCAGAACGATGAGAGTGGTATCTCACCAATGGCTCCACTGGAACCTAGATTCCAGTTTCAAAGCCTCCCACCTATCCTGCGCACAACGCACCGGAATTCACTGCCAGGTTGTAGTAAAGGTTCACGGGGTCTTTCCGTCTTGTCGCGGGTAGCCGGCATCTTCACCGGCATTACAATTTCACAGTGTCCCCCGTTGAGACAGCGCCCAGATCGTTGCGCCATTCGTGCAGGTCGGAACTTACCCGACAAGGAATTTCGCTACCTTAGGACCGTCATAGTTACGGCCGCCGTTTACCGGGGCTTCGATTCAGAGCTTCGCCCGAAGGCTAACCCCTCCTCTTAACCTCCCGGCACCGGGCAGGCGTCAGACCCTATACATCGTCTTACGACTTAGCAGAGTCCTGTGTTTTTGGTAAACAGTCGCCCAGGCCACTTCACTGCGGCCTCCTCGGGCTTTTACACCCTACCGAGGCACTCCTTCTCCCGAAGTTACGGAGTCATTTTGCCGAGTTCCTAAACGAGGGTTCTCACTTGCGCCTTTGGATTCTCTCCTTATCCACCTGTGTCGGTTTACGGTACGGACACCCGAGAGCTCGCTAGAGGTTTTTCTTGGCAGCCAGAATCAACCAGTTGGCTTGTCCGGAGACGCGCTTCCCCGCAACTCTCGACTTTCGGGACACGGATTTTCCTGAGTCCCATCTTGAGCAACGGCCGCCCTATTCCAGCAGGGCGTAGGCCTATCTGTCTGCGTTACCCCATCACTCGAACGCTCCCAAGGTGGTGCAGGAATGTTGACCTGCTTCTCATCGACTACGCCTTTCGGCCTCGCCTTAGAGTCCGACTAACCCAGGGCGGACTGACCTTCCCTAGGAAACCTTGGATATCCGGCGTCCAGGGTTCTCACCTGGATGGCGTTACTTATGCCGGCAGGGTCACTTCCATGCGGTCCATCGGTCCTCACGGTCCGACTTCAACCCCCATGGAACGCTCCTCTACCAATGCGACCGTAGTCGCACTCCGCAGCTTCGGTGACAG